>CAVWFT010000002.1:0-2127292 GCA_963754445.1 uncultured Acidimicrobiaceae bacterium
GCGGGGGGAGGATTTGAACCTCCGACCTTCGGGTTATGAGCCCGACGAGCTACCAGACTGCTCCACCCCGCGGCGGAAACGTCATGTTACACGTACGAGCAGCGGTGCCACCACGGGCCGCCCGTGACCAGCCTGTCCTGCCGGGACCCGACGACCGTCCCAAGAGGAGGCGCAGCGGTGCCCCGGTCCCGAAAGCCGGACCCGGGCCTGACTACAGGGTCTGGGCCGTGGGTGGCGGCGGCGGAGGTGACGACGGGTCGGCCGCCACCGGGGCCGGCGGCGGCGGGGGCGGCGACGAGGGGTCCGCCGCCGTCGGCGGGGGCGGTGGGGCCGAACCGTCGGCTGGGACGGCGGTCGGCGCGGCCGCGGTCGACTCGGGAGCGAGGGTCACCTGGCCGTGTTCCGCCTCGTGTGCCTGCAGCGCCGCGATCAGGCGGTCGATGTCGGCGTCCGTGGTCGTCGTGGCCCGGCCCGTCCTGGTGGCGTAGTACGCCGCGCCCAGGTCGCGCAGGATGCCGTCGGCCGCCCGCTTCGCTTGCGCCCCGTCGAGCTTGGCCTGGCCTTTGGCTGCCGCGTCCTTGGCGGCCACCGTCGCGTTCTGCGCCGCGTCCTTGACCTTGTCGAGCAGTCCCATGGCTCCTGTCCTTTCCTCGGCCCCCGCTGTCGCCTCAATCATGGGACTCTGAACCAGCGACGTGCAACCGCCAACCTGCGGGGCACGTGGCGGGGACCGCACGCGAGACCCCAACGCAGGCTCGAGCTAGCCGCCCGTCCGCCGCACCGCCGACACCAGCGGCGCCGTGGTGCTCGTCGTCGTGGGCCCGCCCACCGGCCCGGTGCTCGCGGGCACAGTCGTCGGGCTGCCCGACGTTCCGGCCCCCGTGACCGAGGCGCCGGAGTTCCCGCTATTGCCCGACGAGATACCCGAGCCGGACAGGCCCGCCGT
This sequence comes from uncultured Acidimicrobiaceae bacterium, assembly GCA_963754445.1. Lineage (GTDB taxonomy): Bacteria > Actinomycetota > Acidimicrobiia > Acidimicrobiales > RAAP-2 > Bog-473. The sequence goes on from CAVWFT010000002.1 coordinate 947, forward strand.
GGCCGTCGTGCTCGTCGTCGAACCGGTGCTACCGGACTTCGACGACTTGACCTTCTTGGAGCCCGCCGCCGTGGTCGGGGTCGTGGTGCTTCCCGAACCCGACGTGCCTCCCGGCGTCTGCCCCAGCGCCTGCTGGGCCGAGGTGATCTCCTGCACCATGGCCGCGATGTCGGATTGGTAGCCGGCCAGGTTGCCGGCTTTCAACGCCGCTTGCGCGTTCTGGAAGTCCGTCTGTGCTGCCGCCAGATATCCCGTGACGGCCGCCGGGACCGTCTTGGTCCCCGGCGTCGAGGAGGACTGCGAACCCCCGGTCGACGGCAGCTGCACCGCGGTCCCGAGCACGTCCATCAAGACATTCGAGAGGGACGTGTCGATTTCCACGTTCTTGCCCAGCACGGCCACCACGTACTGCAGGTTCGGCTGCGGGTTGCTGGACGAGGCCACATAGAGCGGGCGCAGGTAGACCATCGAGTCGGCGATGGGCACCATGAGCGTCTCGCCCAACAGCACCGACGAGCCCCCCTGGTCCAGGAGCGAGATGTCCTTCGACACGGTCGAGTTGGCCGAGATCTCAGCGTCCGCGTTGGCAGGACCCAAGGTGCCGCGCGGTGTCTCGTACACCTCAAGCTGTCCGTAGTGATCGGGATCAGACTGCGCCACCATCCACGCCGTCAGGTTGTAGTTCTGGCTCGAGTTGGAGACGTTCCCCTGCGAGGCGGGGACGAAGCCGTCGGACACCGTGAAGGTCTGCTGGGTCGAATGGGGCAGCGCGTATACCTGGTACTGGGGCGCCATGCGGGCCGGGTTCGTGGAGAGCAGCTGGCCCTGCGCGTTGTACGTGTTCTCGGCCAGCAGCGCCTGGGACTTGGGTCCCGCGCCCGCCGTCGGCGACAGCTGCCACGCGTTGCTCGCCGCATAGAAGGCGGCCGGGCTGGTCAGGTGGTAGCGCCCGTAGATGGCCGACTGGATGGAGAAGATGTTCGGCGGGTAGCGCAGGTGGGCCTGCAGCGATGCCGGCATCTTGGACAGCGGGGTGAACATGTTCGGGAAGGCCGCCTCGTAGGCCTGGATGATCGGGTCGCTCTTGTCGGTCACGTAGAACGTGGTCTTCCCCGAGTAGGCGTCGATGATCACCTTCACCGAGTTGCGGACGTAGTTGTAGTTCGAGGGCAGCGTGCTCCCGACCGCCACCTGCTGGCTCCCGGCGTTCTGCGAGTAGGCGTAGTTGGCCGTCGTGGTGTAGCCGTCCACCACCCAGTCGATGTGGCCCTTGTTCACCACGGCGTAGGGGTTCGAGTCGAAGCTCAGGAAGGGGGCCGCCTTCTCCGCGATGGCCACCGGGTCACGCACGAACATGATGCGTGACTGGTCGGTGATCTGGCTCGAGATCAGCAGGTTGAAGTCTCCGAGGCGCAGGGCGAAGGCGGCCCGCTTGAAGAGCGACGACAGCTGGACGCCGCCCGTACCCGTGTAGTGGCTCTCGACGCTCGTGCTGTCCGACCTCTGGTAGTCCACCTCGAGCTGCTTGGAGTTGGCCACCACGTAACCGGTCTGACCGAGACCGAAATAGACCCCGGACTGGGTGATCTTGGGCAGCCCCTGCGACGATTGCGGCGGCACGTTCTGAATGGCGTAGACCGGGTTGTTGGCCGAGGTCTGGTTGGCCAGGGCGATCACGGCGCCGTTGCCGTGGGTGTACTGCAGGTGCGTGTTGACCCAGGACTGCGAGGGCAGGTTGCCCGGGCTGATCTGGCGCACCCCGACCAGGGCCGGCGTGATCTGGCCGTCGACGTCGTAGCGGTCCACCCCGAGCGATGGGAACGTGTAGTACGAGAAGATCGCCTGCTCGCGCTGGAACGCCTGCAGCGTGATGGACGGGTCCGGGTCCCACTGCCGGATGTTCTCCAGGGTGGACGTCGCGCTCAGGGCCTGGTTCGCGGTGATGGTGGTGCTGGCCGGGAACGAGCTGACCTTGACGTTGTTCAGGTTGTAGGCGTCCCTGGTGGCCGTGATGTTGCGCTGGATGTACGGCGCCTCGAGCGAGCTCTGGGCCGGGGTCACCTTCAACGCCTGCAGCAGCGCCGGGTAGATGATCCCGACCACGAGGGCGACGAAAGCCCAGATGCCCACGGCCAGCACCGGCAGCGTCCATCCCTTGCGACGGATGTTGAAGAGCAGGATGCCCGCCGCGAAGACCGAGACCCAGATGAGCAGCGTCTCGGCCGGCAGCCGGGCGTGCACGTCGGTGTAGCCGGCGCCGTTCACGTAGCCGTCCTGCGAGTTGACCAATGACCAGCGCTGGAGGATGTAACCGGCCGCCTTGACCAGCGCGATCAGCGCCAGGAGCACCGACACGTGCGCCTTCACCGGCGGTCGCACCCGCGGCAGCCCCCGCTGGGGCTGGATCCCCCCGTTGAGGTAGTGGAAGACGACGGCGACCACCAGGGTCACGATCAGGATGGCCAGCGTCCAGTCGACCACGAAGGTCAAGAAGGGCAGCTTGAAGACGTAGAAACCGATGTCCTTGTGGAACTGCGGATCCTCGATCCCGAAGTTGCCGCCGTGCCGGAAGAGGATCCAGTTGTTCCACTGCCCGATCGTTCCCGACGCGCCGATCAGGCCGAGGACGAAAGCGAGCGCCACGTAGATGCGACCGGCGTAGGGCCGCACGTACTGCTGGTAGCGCCGCACCAATTCGTCGTCCTGGGCCAGCACGAGGTCGCGCCCGGCGATCCGGTCGCACACGACCAGGTTGATCCAGAGCACCGCGAAGAAGATGGCGCCGAAGACCCCGAAGAGCCCGAGCTTGATGATGAGCAGCGTGGAGAAGACGTTGTGGAAGTTGACCGAGTCGAACCAGAGGCTGTCGGTGTAGATGTTGGCCAGCGAACGCAGCGAGACCAAGAGGATGATGATGACGACGACGGCACCCAGGAGCCACCAGCGGGCACGCCGGCACGGGCGCGCCGAAGGGTCGACAGTCAGGTCACGGGGGACGCGCACGGGGGGAGCCTAACGTCCACCCCCCTGGCCAGAACGGCCAGGGCTCGGGATCGTCGTCGAGAGATCCTGGTCAGTCCGCTGCCGGTGCCACCAGGCAGCGGCAGCCCGAGTGGGCCGGGGGGTAGGCGTGCCCGGTCGGGAACACCTCGTTGGGGGCCAGCGCGCCCGCCAGCGCGTTGTCCTCGCAGTCCGAGCATCCGCCCGTCGAGGTCACGACCCAGCGAACCTTGGCGTCGGCCCCGTGTGCGCCCGCCGCCGCTCCGGCCGAGAAGGCCATGGTGGCGGCGTCTCCCGCCAGCCGTTCGACCCGCTGCCCCCGCCATTCCCGGAAAGCGGCCCCCACCCGGGCCCCCGGCTCCTCGCTGCCGTCGGAGATCCGGCGGCGCAGCATGGACACGACCGTGCGCGACAGCCCGCTCGATGCGTGATCCACGGCCTCGCCCCCGGGGTGGTCCGCCGCCTTGGCCCCGGCGAACACCGCTCCGGCGGCGAACGCCTCACCGAGCTGGCCCTGCACGGCCTCGACGAACTTGGCCAGGTGCTCGTCTTCTGGACCCAGGAGCTCGTCGGGGCCGATGGTGGGCATGGACCGCAGCAGGTCGAGCATCCGGTTCTGGTCGTCGCCCAGGGTCCGCTTGACCGTCCGGTTCAACTTGGCCGTCACCGGGGCGAGCAGGGCGTCGCGCCGGCCGATGATCTCGGCGTCGGGACCGCTGGGCTCGGGTGTCGATTCCCCCAGCTCGGCCTCCGGCGTCTCCGATGCCGTCGGTGCGGGGGTTTCGGGGACCGCCTCCACCTGCTGGGTGGCGTCGGCCACCTCCCCTGCCGGGGCAGGCTGGACAGCGGGGACCACCGTGGTCGCGGCCGCGTCGCCGCCGGGCTCGTCGGAGCCGGCCCTGATGCGGGCGAAGAGCTCGTCCACCGAGGGTGCGTTGGCGGGGGAGCCGGGATCGGTGGACGCGTCGGTCGCCGTGTCCCCGGGAACCACGCCGGGCGAGCCCACCAGGTCCTGGTCGTGCGGGCCCTCGTTCGTGTCGTCGTGTCCGTGCAGCCTGATCTGGTCCCCCACGGTCAGCGCTGCGGCCCGGGCGTCCTCCTCCGTCCGATCGAGCTGGGACAAGATGCCGTCGACCTTGTCGCGCACCCCGTGCACCGACGCCGTCATCTCGTCGCGGGCGGCCCGCAGCTGCTCGATCTGCGTGCCCAGCGAACGCCGGCGGCTCTGCAGGTCGGCCAGGACGCGGCGTCGGGCTTCTTGCACCTGCTCGAGCAGGGCCCGCCCCTCCTCCTTGGCCCGCGTCACCAGCTCCTCGCTGCGCGCCGTGGCTTCCGAGAGCATCCGGTTCTGCTCGGCCGTGGCCTCGGCCAGGATCCGCTCCTGCTCGGTCCGGGCCTCCTGCTCGGCACTGGCCACCAGGCGCTCGACCTCGATGACCCGCTCCGCCGAGGCGGCCTCGGTCCGCATCTGGAGCTCCTCGGCCTGGTGCTGGGTCTCGCGCAGCAAGGTGGTGGCCGACTCCTGGGCGTCGCCCACGATCCGGGCCGCCTCTTCGTGGGCATGGCGCAGGATCTGCGCGCTGTGCTGGCCCAGCGAGGAGGTCAGGGTGGCCTCGTCGACGACCGGGTGGGCGGCCCGCTCCTCCGCCTCCGCCATGGCCTGGCGGATCTCTTGTTCCTGCTCCTCCATGGCCTCGAGGGCCCGCGAGACCGTCTGGAGGTAGGACCGTACCTCGTCGGTGTCGAAGCCCCGCCGGACGATGGCGAACGAGTGCCGGGCGATGTCCCCGGCGGCGATGCGGGACGATGAGATGGGGGCGCGGCCTTCTGCCATGGGAAGAGCCTACGGCGCGGCCTGGGCGGACACGATCTTGCCCGGCACGTTTCCCCCCAGGGACTTGAGGTCACGGAGCACCTGGTCCAGGGTGTGCACGCCGAAGACCTTCAGCTGCGGGGTCGCCTTGGACTCGGCCGTCTTGTACTCCACGCTCGGCACGAAGAAGACCGTGGCCCCCGCCCGCTCGACGGCGATCGTCTTCTCCGCCACGCCGCCCACGTCGCCGACCACCCCGTTCTGATCCATCGTCCCCGTGGCGGCGATGACGTGGTCGCCGGTCAGGCGACCGCTGCTCATCCGGTCGATGATGCCGAGCGTCATGGCCAGGCCGGCCGAGGGGCCGCCGATCTGGGGCGTGTTGATGGTGACGTTCACCGGGAAGTGCCAGCGCTGTTGCGTCTCGGCCAGGACACCGAGGAAGGCGGTCGGCGGCCCACCGCAGGAGGGGTCGTTGTCGCCCTTGGGTGGCGTGCCCAACGTGACCGGCGTGTCGACCGTCTTGCCCGGGACGAAAGCGCCCTCGTCGTTGATGGTCGACTGCTCGACGCGCAACGTGACAGAGGTTCCCGGCGTGTAGCCGTGGAGGGCCGAGGTGAGCGCGCACACGGTCGGTGTCAGCTTGCCGTCCACCGCCTCGATCACCTGGGCCACCTCGAGCTTGCCCGAGGCGGGCGAATGCGACGGGATGCCGTAGACCAGCGCGCCCGAGTTGGCGGAGCTCACCTTGTACCCGAGATGGGTCAGCGCGGCGGCGGTGGCGAAGTTCTGGGCCTGTGCCATCTGCAGGTAGCCCTGGTTGAGGAACTGACCCTCGGTGGGCGCCCCGCCGAGCAGCTCCGCACCGGGGTAGATCTCGCTGTTGTCGTCGAAGAAGCGGTACTGCAGGTAGCTGAACGCGTTGAGCTGGGTCACGAAGACGTCGGTCAGCAGGATCTTGCCCGTCAGCGGGTGGCTGTAGGCGGGCGGGACCTTGATGTACTGCGAGACCGGCGTGGACTCGCCCGGCGTGATCACGTAGTAGTCGACCGACGTGCGGTTGGCGATGAAGATCGCCGCCGCCAGCACGACGAGGATGCCCAGGACGATCCACGAGACCACGTTGCGCCGTCGCGAGCCGCGCCGCCGCGCCGGGATGGCCGAGGTCCCGACCCCGGCGGGGTCGGTCTCCGTGGTCGGGGGCTGCGCCTCCGCCCCGTCGGCGCTCGCGGGAGGGTCGGACATACTCACAAGGTGAACGACGATCCTGCCACGGATCAGGCCCGCGATCGCGGCGCCCTGCGGCGGCGGCGCCAGGTGATCCTGGCCGGCCATCGGGGCGACGAGACGGCCGCTCGCCGTGGTGTCGGTGATCCGGATCCCGACGTGCAGGCGGCGGCGATCGGCGCGCTCCAACGGCTGGGCCGGCTGTCGGCCGCCGACGTCGTGCATTCCCTGGCCGAGGGCAGCGCCCCGGTGCGCCGGCGCGCCATCGATGCCGCACCGGCGGTCGTCGGTCCGGGCTCGCGCTCGGTCCTGCCCCGGGCCGTGTCCGCCGCCCTCGAAGATCCCGACCCGTTGGTCGTGGTCGGGGCGGCCTGGTATCTGGGCGAGCGCAGGCACCGCCCCGCCGTCGAGGCCCTGGCCGCCGTGGCGACGACCCATGCCGACGCCCGCTGTCGCGAGGCGTCGGTCGCCGCGCTGGGCGCCATCGGCGACCCGCTCGGCCTGCCGGCTGTGCTCGCCGCGCTCGACGACAAGCCCACCGTGCGCCGCCGGGCCACCGTGGCCCTGGCCGGCTTCGACGATCCCCGGGTCGAACCGGCGCTCTCCCGCGCCGCCGCCGATCGCGATTGGCAGGTGCGTCAGGCGGCCGACGAGCTCCGCGACGAAGACGGGGGCGGCCCGCCGGACTAGTCGTCCTGGGAGAAGAGGCGGCGCAACTTGTCGAAGGACTCGAGGCAGATGCCCGCGCCCTGCACCACGCACTCGAGCGGGGTGTCGACGAGATGCACGGGCACTGCGGTGGCATCGGCGAGACGTTGGGTCATCCCGCGCAGCAGTGCGCCGCCCCCGGTCAGGTGGACACCCTGGAACATGATGTCCTGGGCCAGTTCGGGCGGGGCTTCGGAGAGGCAGTTGGCTGCCGCTTCCATGACCGACGCCACGTTGTCCTCCAGCGCGCCGCGGATCTCGGAGGGCGAGAGCACCACGGTCTTGGGTCGCCCGGTCGCCACTTCGCGGCCGCGGATCTCGGCCTGCTGCTCCCCGTCGTAGTGGTGTCCCGAGCCGATCGCCATCTTCACCGCCTCCGCGGTCCGCTCGCCGATGGCGATGCCGTACTCGGCCCGCACGTAGTTCTGGATCGAGGCGTCGAAGTCGAATCCGCCGCAACGCAGCGCTTCGACGGCCACGACGCCGCCCAGAGAGATCACCGCCATCTCCGCCGTGCCACCCCCGATGTCGACCACCATGTTGCCGACGGGCTCGTGGATGGGCAGACCGGCCCCGATGGCCGCGGCCATGGGCTGCTCGATGAGGAAGGACGACGACGCCCCGGCTCGCCGTGCGGCTTCCTTGACGGCACGCCGCTCCACCGCCGTGATGGCCGAGGGCACGCAGATCAGCACCTTGGGCCGGTTGAGCTTGCCCACCCCGACCCGCCGCAGGAGGACGGAGAGCATGCGCTCGGTCACCTCGAAGTCGGTGATGGCCCCGCCGCGCAGCGGTCGTTCCGCCACGATGTACCCGGGCGTGCGCCCGATCATCTGCCAGGCGTCGGTCCCGATCGCCAGTACCTCGCGACTGCGTGAGTCGAGCGCCACCACGGTCGGCTCGTTCAAGACGAGCCCCTTTCCCTTGGCGTACACGAGCGTGTTGGCCGTCCCGAGGTCGATGGCCAGGTCGCGCGACATAGGGGCCACATGGTAGGACCCGGCCCGCGCGCGACGGCACAACCAGGGTCGATCTCAGTAGCCTCAATCGGGTGGACGACACGCCCGAGGAGCCGGTGGACGGCGATCCGGGTCCTGGTGAGGGGCACGGCGCCGACGAGGGCGACGTCCCCCTCCGAGGCTGGATCGACCCCGACGATCGCCTCTGGCGCCACCCGAGCGAGCAGGTTCCGGCGGTCCCGGCGTCCGGCGAGATCCCGCTGGTCATCCTTCCTCCGAACAAGAATCGCTACCGCAACGTCATGATGGCGCTGGTCAGCGCAGCCGCCCTCGTGGCCGTGGCGCTCTTCGTGGTGATCCTGCTCTCACCGGCGTCGGACCACCCCACCACGACGACGGGTGACACCATCGCGAACCCGCCGCTGACCACCTTGCCCGGGCTGGCCAACGCCGTCCCCGCTGCGGCACTGGCGGCGGGGCGTTCGATGGTGCAGCTCCGAGCCACCACGACCCACGGCGTCGTCGCCCTCATCGGCATCGCCGTGGCCGAGGGCGGTCTCGTCGTGACCACCGCCGATGCGCTCGGGGGCCTCGAGCACATCGACCTCGTGGGTCCCCGCGGCAGCGTGGAGTCGGCCTCGGTCGTGGGCAAGGACGCCACGTCGGACATCGCACTGGTCGAGGTACCCGAGGACGTGCCCGTGGCACCGTTCGTCGACGACAACACGCTCGCCAGCGGCAGCGCGGACGCCACCTTGATGCTTCGACCGAGCGGGACCGACCTGGTGCTCGAGTCCACCCCCGGAGCGGTGACCGGCGTCGGCGCCGCCATCACCGAAGGGCCGGCCGACGGCATGCCCACCATCACCTCGGCCGTGACTCCGTCGACCGCCTCGGCCCGGGCCATCGCGCCCGAACCCGGCGAGCCGCTGCTCAACGGGTCGGGCCAGATCGTGGGCATTCTCTACGATCCCTCGGCCGGCGCAGCCACGACGGCAACCGACGCCTCCTCCTCGTCCTCGTCCTCGACCTCGACCTCGACGACCACGAGCACGACCGTCCCCCCCTCACGGCCGCTGCCTACCTGCCCACCCAGCTCGTCGTCGGTGTGGCCGACGACCTGCGCTCGGGCACCGATGTGGCGCACGGGTGGCTGGGAGTGGCCGGGACCAACCAGACCGGCGGCACCGGGGCCAAGGTCGAAGCGGTCGACGGCGCGGGCCCGGCCGCCAGCCATCTGGCCCCGGGTGAGGTCATCGTCTCCATCGACAACCAGCCGGTGCGCACCATGGCCGAGCTGCGGGCCCGGCTCTACGTCCTGGCCCCGGGCACCAGCGTCGCCCTCTCGGTCCTCGGCGTCCCGGGCACCTCGGGCACGAAGACCGTTGACGTGACGCTCGGCCACGCCTCGTAGGCTGGCTCGGTGAGCATGTTCGGTTCCATCGACCCCGACAACCCCATGGGCGGGCTGCTCGGTGACCTCATGAAGGTCATCGGCTCGGGGACCGGAGCTGGTGACAGCTGGTTCGAGGCGGCCCGCACCCTCGCCTTCGGCGTCGCCACCGACAACGGTCAGGACGAGACCCCGGACCCGCTCGTCCGCATCTCGTTCGAAGAACTTTCACGGGTGGCCGAGCTGCACGTTGCCGAGGCCACCGGCATCACCGCCGCCTCGACCGGAGGCGCCGGGGTGTCCTTCGAAGCCGTCGGTCCCGGACAGTGGTCCTTCCGCCTACTCGAGGCCTATCGGCCCGTCCTCAAGTCGATGGTCGACTCCCAGCAGCAGGCGGCCTCGGCCGTCCCGACCATGGACGTGAGCGAGTTCGATCCCGACAGCGGGGCGGGTCTCCAGGGTCTCCTCAGCCAGTTCGCCCTGACCCTCGGTCCGGTCTTCTTGGGCATGCAGTTCGGCTCGGCCGCCGGCCATCTGGCCCGGCGCGCCTTCGGCCAGTACGCCCTGCCGCTCCCCTGGCCTCCCGAGAGCGGAGCCCTCCTGCTCGTACCCGGCAACGTGGCTCGTTTCGCCGAGGACTGGAGCCTGCCGCTCCAAGAGGCCCAGCTGTGGATCTGCCTGCGCGAGTTGACGATGCACGCCGTCATGACCCGGCCGGGCGTCCGGTCCTCGCTCTCGACTCTGCTCACGGACGCCTCCACCCACGCTGCCGCCGCACAGCGCTCCATCGTCGAGCGGCTGGGCGAGGGCATGGGTGACGCCACTTCCATCGAAGAAGCCCTGGGTGACCCCGAAGCCTTGCTGGCCGACCTCATCAGCCCGGAGCAGCGCAACATCTCGAGCACCCTCACGGCCCAGACGACCGCGCTCGGGGCCTACGTCGATCACGTGACGGCCTCCATCGCGGAGAGCCTGACCTCGTCACCGGCCGCGCTCGGCGAGGCCTGGTATCGCTATCGCATCGAGGAGGGAAAGGGCGAAATGGCGTTCGCCGGCCTCTTCGGTCTCGACGTGGGCCAGGACGAGGTGGACCGTGGCCGCACCTTCGTGTCCGGGGTGATCGAGCGGGTCGGCGAGAACGCGTTGACCCGGCTCTGGTCCGACGAGATCGACCTGCCTACGCCCGCTGAAGTCGACGCGCCGGGCCTGTGGCTCGCGCGAATCGGGTTACTCGACTGAGCGCAGCGCGTCCCCGGGCCCCGCTGCCCGGCCGGGTCGCGGCACGGCGCACACCGAGGCTGAAGCCGAAGGACGAGGGGCCGAGCCTGAACATTTCAGGCTGCAGGCAGGAGCGGTGGGAAGTCGATCTGCTGGTTGGCGAAGAGCGTCGTCACCTTGGCCCCGAGCAACAGCGTCTCGATGGTGCCGTCCCAGTCCGGGGCGATGGCGAACACGTAGTCAGCGGTCGCCTCGTCGGCACGGATGGTCTCGATCAGGTCGACCATTTCGAGTGTGTGCTCGGCCTGGGCCGGCGGCACGAGGCCCCGCGGGGTCAGCATGCGCACGAGCGCCGCCTCGTCCTGGCTCAGTCCGCCGACCTGGTCCCGAATCTCCCGGACGATCGATGCGTCATTCATCGTGTACGTCTGTCCCACGGTGTACTCCCCCTTGTTGCGGCTCCGCAGCCGCACCGGTCCCTGCTCCACGCCGCCTTTTCTACTGAGGGGGAGTCTCTTCTCCGTGGCACGACGGATGCAGTTTGGGTGCAAATGTTGTGCAACCCGTGATGAAGGGGCCGACGGCGGCTACGAAGCGAGGATTCGCCGGCGACCGGACACAAAGTACCAGGTCAACGCCGTAGGGACTGCGAGTCAGGCTGTGGGTTCCTCGCCGTAGTCGAGGACCCACTCGAGGGCCAGCTGCTCGCGCTCGGCGTCGCGCACCACTCGCTCGGAGTTGCGGCGGAACTGGGGATCGTGCGGTGGCAGCAGCACCAGGCGGGCCAGCACTCGCTCGCGGAATTGGTCGATGACCTCGGGCGGGCCGTAATCGGACTGGACTTCCCAGTGCGGGGCGACCGGTCCGAGATACACCACCCGCACGTGCCCGATGGGCTCGACGACCTCGGCTTCCGGTTCAGTGACTTCCTCGGTCTCGGGGGACATGGCACCTCCTGGTCGGCCTGGTGGCCTGCTTGGATCCGCTCGCCCCACGGGCTCGCTCGAACTGATCGCCGATGTTGCGAACGCGTGACGACCACGCGCCCCATTGGCGCCGCGGCCAGCGTACCCCTGAACGCCGGCCGCGGATTGTCCCAGGTCAGGGACTTGTCTTGGTAAGGATTCTTATGATCTTCCTAACCAAAATCGCAGGTAGAGGGCGTAAAATGGTGCACAGAAAGGGAGTCGGTGATGACAAGCGATTGGATGGCCGTAGGAAAGTGCAAGGAAGTTGCACCTGACGTCTTCTTCCCCAATGACGGGATGGGCGTCCTGGTGGCCCAGCGCATCTGCGCCGAGTGCCCGGTCTCGGAGGCGTGCCTCGAGTACGCGCTCGAACACCACATCGATCACGGCGTGTGGGGTGGAGCCTCGGAGCGTGAGCGCCGACGGATCCTGCGCCGCCGGCGCCTCTCCCACGCGGTGAGTTCCGCCCGCTGATTCGTATACCTCCGGGCCCCGATTCTCGGCCCGGGCCGGCACCCGCCCTTCCCCTTACTCCTCGGGTGCCGGCACGCCCCGACACACTCAGGACCAGTGGCCCCCCGGGCCCTGAGTGAGGCAGGTTCCCCGGGCCTCGGGGCTCCGACCGGGGACCCCGAGGCCCGCGGCCTTCCTGTCTGGCACTCTGGGAGGGTGCCCGTGGAGTTGATGGAGTGTGTGATCAACATCTCGGAGGGACGTGACGACGCCGTCCTGGCCGACCTGGCCGACTCCGCCGCCCCTGCGCTGCTCGACCTGCATCGCGATCCCGACCACAACCGCTCCGTCATGACGCTGGCTGGGCGTCCCGACGCCGTGAGCGAAGCTGCCCGTTCGCTGGCCCGGGCCACCGTGGCCAAGCTCGACCTGAGGACACACGAAGGCGCCCACCCCCGGATGGGCGTCCTCGACGTGGTGCCCTTCGTGCCCTACGAGTTCGGCGGGCTCCCACCGCACGATCTGACGGAGGCGGCCGAGCTGCGGGACAAGTTCGCCCACTGGCTCGCTACCGAGCTGGACGTGCCGACCTTCGTCTACGGACCTCTGGACGGCGGGGAAACCCGGGACCTGCCGGACATCCGCCGCCTGGGCTTCGGTCCCGCCGACGTGGGCGGTCTGCGGCCCGACCACGGTCCCGACCGACCGCACCCGACGGCCGGCGCCACCGCGGTGGGGGCCCGCACCGTGCTGCTGGCCTACAACGTCTGGGTGTCGTCGTTCGAGGTGGCCAAGGCCGTGGCGCCCAAGGTGCGGAGCACCACCGTGCGCGCCCTCGCCCTGGCCGTCGGGGAGCGGGCGCAGGTCTCGTGCAACCTGGTCGACCCCGGACTCTTCGGGCCGGCCCGCCTCTACGACGCCGTTGCCGCCCTCGTGGCCGACGTCTCGGGTCGGGTGGAGGGGGCGGAGCTGGTCGGACTCATCCCCACCGCGGTGTTGGCCAAGGTCCCCCCGGGACGCTACGAAGAGCTCGGTCTCTCCCCGGACGCCACCGTCGAGAGCCGGCTCCTGGCCACGGCCACGTAGGGGCAGCAATCGCCTTTCCTCAGCGGCATTCGTCGCCCTAGGCAGCCAGGCGTACCCGCCACACCTCTTCGCACGGCCACTGGTGGGCCCATGCTCCGGTCATGAAGGAGTAGCGGGTGCTCGCTCCTTCGGGGGGCCGCAGTTCGATGAGGTCGAGCACCTCGAAGCCGCTGCGCCGCAGCAGGCGGATCATGTCGCCGTGGCCGAGATGGAACTCGGTGCAGTCGGGCTCGGTCCAATCGAAGCGGTGCATGCCGAACTGCGGGCGCAGCAGATGCTCGACCACCGGCTGGCCGTCCACATCGGGCGCACAGAGCATGGCGAGCACGCTGTTGCCGAGGAAGACGAGTTCGGCCCCCGACCGCATGACCCGTGCCGCTTCGGGCAACCACAGATACGGATCGGCCCAGATGGCCGCCCCGTACTCGCTGATGGCGAAGTCGAAGGTGTCCGCCGCGAAGGGCAGGTGCTCGGCTGCGGCGCGGACGATCGGGAACCGCAACGAGAACTCGTCCTGGAGCTCTCCGGCGATCGTGAGCTGGCTGGGCGTGGGATCGAAGGCGACGGGGATCGCGCCACGGCCGGCCAGCCAGGCCGAGATGTAGCCCGTCCCGCATCCGAGCTCGAGGCTGCGCATGCCTGAGACGTCGGCGGGCAGCAGCCCGACCTCGGCATCGGGAATGCCGAAGATCCCCCATGTCGGCTCCGCCTTGCTCCAGTTGCGTCGACCGGCACTGCGTTGGTCCTCGGCTTGGCTGGTCCAATCGGCCACGTTGGTGGCCAGATAGTCGAGGGGTGTCGGAGCAGGCTGGTCCTGGGGACCGCGCTCAGGCATGGGCGCACATCGTGCCGGCCGGCATCTGGACGAGGCCGGCCGATCGACGCGTCGTCGCCCGGTCAGGCGCTGACGATGTCGCCCCGGCGCGCCATGGCCCGGGCCCGGCGCAGGCGTCGGCGTTCGCGCTCGCTCATGCCGCCCCAGATACCGAACTTCTCGCCATTGGCCAATGCGTACTCGAGGCAGTCCTCGCGGACCACGCAGCCGCGGCAGACCTCCTTGGCCTCGCGGGTCGAGGCGCCGCGCTCCGGAAAGAACAGATCCGGGTCGACTCCCATGCAGTTTGCCTGCAGCTGCCAGCTTCGTTCTTGGCGACCGTAGAGCGTGGTCACGATGTCCACCGCCATTCGATTCGCCCCCCTTCTTTTCGCCTCAGGGCATTGGTATGCCTAGGTGGCATTGATGTAACTACAACGATGTAGTCATCATCATTCACGCTGGCAGCGAGGGTGTGCAAGACCCAATATCCGTTTCTGGGCAAAAAACATGAGTTGCTGACGCTGGAGTCGGTGTGGATAAGTGCACGAAAATGCAGATCAACTCCAGTTCTCCTGCGCCGGATGGCAGAGACGCGATTTTTCCTGCGTCGCGTGCCTGCTCAGGCGCCAAAAGGGTGCTTCCGGCGGGCTCCGGCCGTGCGGAGGGCAGCAGAGGGGGCCCGCTGCCCGGCCGGTCCGGGTCCTCCGGCTCGATTCCTACCCGGCGGGGCGCAGGACCCGGCGGTGCTGGAGGAAGTCGACCAGCACGTAGCCGCCGAGCGCATCGGGGGTCGTGTAGAAGGTGCGGCCGCCGTTGACCCGGGCGATCTGCTCCACGAATGGGTAGTGGGTGCGCTGGAGGTCGAGGGCGAACGTGTTGATGACGATGCCGGCCCGGGTGCAGCGAATGACTTCGGCCATGGTGCGACGCAAGGTCTCGGGGATGGGCGGGTAGTTGAAGAACACCTCGCCGTAGTCGTCGATGTGGGCGGTCGGCTCGCCGTCGGTGACCACGATGATCTGCTTGGTGCCGTGCTCGTGGGCCAACAGGCGTCGCGACAGGGCGAGCGCGTGCTGCAGGTTGGTCCCGTAGACGTAGTCCCACATGGCGGCCGGGATCTCGTCGGGCCGGATCTCGCGGGCGACCTCGGAGAAGCCGATGATGCCGAGGTAGTCGCGCGGGAACTTCGACGAGATGAGGGTCTGCAGGGCCATGGCCATACGCTTGGCCGGCACGAAGTTGTCCCGCATCGGCATCGACATGGAGAGGTCGACGCAGAGCACGGTGGCGCTGCGCGAAAGGGCCTCGACCTCGACCACCTCGAAGTCCTCGGGCGTGAGACGCACGGGTACGCCGCTGCCGCCCCGACGCACCGCGTTGTGCACCGTCGTCGAGAGGTGCAGGTTCAGGGGGTCGCCGTACTCGTAGGCCTTCGTCGTCTCCTCGCGGTCGTGCCCGGTCCCGGTGCGCAGGGCCGAGTGGTCGCCGATGCGGTCCTTGTTGATCTGGCCGAACAGGTCGGCCAGCGCCTTCTGGCCCAGACGGCGTACGCCGCGCGGAGTGAGCTCGGTCGTGCCCCCCGACTGCTCGATGAGACCGGCATCGGCCAGTGACTTGGTCAGGTTGGCCAGGCGATCGAGGGCGCGGGCGGCGTCCTCACCCATGTGCTGCTTCACCTGTTCGAGGTCGATCTCACCCAATGCAGCCGGGCTGGAGGCGGACTGGATGACTTCTTCCATGCGCTCGAGCTGGCCCAGCTGGGTGGCCAGGTCGGTGGCCCGGCCCATCCCCATGGGACCCTCTCCGTTGAAGCCGTAGGAGCGATCCCAACCGGCGTCGGGCACCGCCCGCTGCAGGTTGCGGCTGAGCCGCTCCACCTGCCAACGCAGGTCCATGTCCTCGAGCAGCGAGTCGGCCAGGGCGCGCAACTGGGACTGTTGTTCCGGACTGAGCGAGTTCCACACGGCCTGGGCCGCCGCCATGCGCTCGGCCAATTGCTCGAGCAGCTCGTCGAGGCTCTGGGGGTCGCCGGGGAACATGTCGCCGTACTGGGCCATGAAATCCTCGAACGAAGGGTCGAGCTCTTCGCCCGATTCGCGCTGTTCGAGCATTTTGTTCAGGGCGTCGTAGGCGTCGCGCATGCGCGCCATCTCCTCGGGGCTCATGTTGGACATGGCCTCGGAAGCCCCCTCGAAGAAGGTCTCGGCCATCTCCTTGCGCAACTCCTCGAGCAGCTCCTCGAACTTCTCGCGCGCTTCTGAGCTCACGAAGTCGTAGTGCTGCATGGAGTTGACCCGACCGGCCGGGTCGTCGGGCTGGAGGTCGAGGGCCATGCGGCGCTCGGTCGCCACGTCGTCGGTGACCTGCTCCCGGCGTTCGTCACCGCTGGCCTTGGCGTCCTCGACGAGGTCGTCGATCGCGGCCCGCTCGTCCTGCTCGATCTCGTCGAGGGCGCGGTTGATCTCGGCCAGACGACCGTCGGGGTCGCCCTCGGCCAGCATCTCCGCCCGGCGCCGCCGGAGCTGGTCGAGCAGATCGCGCAGTCCGGGCACCTGCTCGCCGTCCGCCGTCTTGAAGCCGCTGCGCAGGAGACGGCGCAGGGCATCGTCGAGGTCACCGCCGGCCAACAGGTCGTCGGTCAGGCCGGCCAGGAGGTCGTCGGGGTCGAGGTCGGCGAACTGCTGGGTGCCGTCCCATTCCGAGTAGTCGTAGCCGACGCTCATGTGCGTGCCCTTCGTGCTGCTGTCGTTGTGGCGATCGCCCCGGCCGCGGCCGGGGCGCCGGTGTGGATTGTCTTACTTGCGGCCTCGGTAGAGGGCCCGGGCGCCCGACGCGTCCTTGTTGAGTCGCTTGGTCAGGTGGAGGCCCTCGAGGAGGAACTCCATGGCGGAGGCCATGAGGGCGGGCGACTCGGCGTCGGCCGCCTCGGGACCCGCCAGCTTGCGGGTCGGGGGCTCGAGCTCGGGTACGTCGGCCAGGACGGCGAGGTAGGCCGAGCTGGGCAGGTCGTCGCCCACGTGCACCACGACCTGCTCGTGGAAGGCACCAACGATGGCCTGGGGATCGTCGAGGGTTACCCGGCGCCGGAAGACCGACAGGGTGGCGGCGGCCACCAGCTGGGCCACCAACTCGTCCTCGTGGCCTTCCTCCATGGCCTCGACCTCGATCTTCCCCTGGGTCGAGGGGACGAGCGACGCCAGGTCGCTGATCCGGGGCACGGCGACGGGCTCGCCGGTGCGCAAGGCCCGGCGCACGGCCGAGGCGATGAGGGTCTCGTAGTTGGCGATGGAAAGGCGGACCGAGACGCCACTGCGCTGGTTGAGGTGCGTGCTGCGCCGGGCCAGCTGGCTGACCTCGGCCACCACCTCCTTCATGAAGGGAGGCACGCTGACCGGCACACCGGTCGAGGGGAAGTCGGCCTCGTGCTCCATGATCCGGACCTCGGTCATGGTCTCGTACGGGTAGTGGGTGCGGATTTGCGCCCCGAACCGGTCCTTGAGCGGCGTGATGATGCGGCCGCGGTTCGTGTAGTCCTCGGGGTTGGCCGTTGCCACCAGCATGATGTCGAGGGGGAGGCGGATGCGATGACCCCGGATCTGCACGTCGCGCTCTTCGAGGATGTTGAGCAGCCCGACTTGGATGCGCTCGGAGAGGTCGGGCAACTCGTTGATGGCGAAGATGCCCCGGTTGACCCGAGGTATGAGGCCGTAGTGCAGCGCCAGCTCGTCACTGAGGTAGCGGCCCTCGGCGATCTTGATCGGGTCGACCTCGCCGATGAGGTCGGCGATGGAGGTGTCGGGCGTGGCCAGCTTCTCGCCGTAGCGCTGGGAGCGGTGGGCCCAATCGACCGGTGTGGCCTCCCCGAGCTCGGCCACCCGGTCGAGGGCGTAGCGTGAGACCGGGTGATAGGGGTCGTCGTTGATCTCCGAGCCGGCGATGATCGGCATCCACTCGTCGAGCAGGCCGACGAGTGAACGGATGACCCGGGTCTTGGCTTGGCCGCGCTCGCCCAGGAGGATGATGTCGTGACCGGCCAGGATGGCGTTCTCCAGCTGGGGGACGACCGTCTCCTCGAAACCGAGCACGCCGGGTACGAGTGTCTGGCCGGCCGCGATGAGCTTCGCCGTGTTGCGCCGCATCTCCTCGGCCACGGTGACCGACTCCCACCCGCTGGTCCGGAGGTCGGCCAGCGACCGGGGAAGGTCGGCCGGGGGCGTGAGACCACCGGGGTCGGGGGTCGACGACGGGTCGAAATGCTCAGTGGGGCCGCTCATGGACCGAGCCTACGCTTCGCGCCTGGGCACCGATACGGCCCCCGGGACCGGAGCGGACGGGCCACGGACGAGGGCCCGATGCCGCTGGCCTGGACGTTCTCGGTCCCGACTGAGGAAACTGCCGAGCCGATGCGCGCGGAGCCGTCGGGCCACGAGGAGTTCGACGTGCCGGGACGGGGGCCGGTCGATACTGGTGTGATGCGACACGGGACCGCGGAGGACTCCGCGGTGGCGCCATGAAATCCGACCTGACGCGGTTCGAGCCCGCCCTCGAGAGCTGGCTCTCGAGTCTGGGTCTCGTGCGCGACGGCGTCCGCCAGGAGCTCGTCCGCCGCCAACTCGCCGGCCATCTGCCGGTGACGGCGGGAGCGCTCCACGTGCTCGACGCGGGCTGCGGTCAGGGGACGCAGGCGATCGCCCTCGCCCGCCGCGGTCACCACGTGGTCGGCCTCGACGTCTCCGACGCACTGCTCGACACCGCCCGCGCCGCCGCGGCGCGAGAGGGCGCCGAGATCCGCCAACGGCTCGACTTCGTCGCCGGCGATGTGCTGGAGCTCGGGACCCACCACGCCGGGCGTTACGACGTGGTCTGCTGCCACGGGGTCGCCATGTACCTCCCGGCGCTGGGCGAGACGGTCGAAGCCCTGGTGGGCGCGTGTCGGCCCGGTGGCCTCGTCTCGGTGCTCACGAGGAACCGGGCCGGGATCGCCATGCGGGCGGGGATGCGGGGCGAATGGGCTGCGGCACTCGCCGGGTTCGACGCCCGGTTCTACGACAACCGGGTGGGCATCGAGGCAGTGCGGGCCGACGAACCGGGCGAGGTCCAGACGGCGCTGGCCGTCGCCGGCGCCACGACCGTTGCCTGGTACGGGGTGCGGCTCTTCACCGACCATTGGGGCGACGTCGATCCGGGCGACGACTTTCCCGAGCTGCTGGCAGCCGAAGAGGAAGCGGGACGACGGGACCCCTTCCGATGGTTGGCGGCCCTCACCCACACGATCGCCCAGGTGCCGCCGCCTTCGGCACCGGGTTGAGTGGGCAGCCCGATGATCAGGGGCTCAGGTCGACCAGGAGCTGATCGGCCAGGGCGCGGGCGGGGCGGGCCAGGGCGCGGTCGACCCGTTGGGCCAGGGCGATCGTGCGACTGAGCGTGGGGGCGGTGAAGGGCACCGCGACCAGTGCGCCGTCACCGGCCAGGGCGATGGCGGGAACCACGGCCGCGCCGAGGCCGGCGGCGACGAAGGACAGGACGCCGGCCATCTCGCCGCCCTCGCTGACCAGGTGGGGCTCGACCCCGGCGGCCAGGCAGGCGGCCAGGGTCACTTCGCGCAGGTCGTAGCCCTCGCGGAACATGACGAGGTCGAGGCGGTCCAGGTCGCGCACCTGGACCCGGCGGCGACCGGCAAGGGGGTGCTCGGGGGCCAGGGCCAGCACGAGCGGGTCGTCGAACAGCGGCGTCGACGCCACGAGCGGGTCGGTGACCGGCAGCACGACCAGGGCGAGGTCGACCTCGCCCGAGGCCACTTGGGGCACCAGCTGGTGCGATCCAGCCTCAACCACGGAGAGGTCGATGCCGGGATGGCTCTGGTGGAAGGCGACCAGAGCGGGGGCCAAGACGCTGGTGATCAGGCTCGGGGTGGCCCCGATGGCCAGTCGTCCGCGAGCCATGCCCGAAAGAGCGCGGGCCTCGGCGCTGGTGGCCTCGACGTCCGCCAGCACCCGCTGCACGAAGGGGAGCAGGGCGCTGCCGTCGGGCGTGAGCGTGACCCGGCCTTGGCCGGGGCTGCGATTGAACAACACGACGCCCAGTTCCTGCTCGAGCTGGCGCACCTGTCGCGAGAGCGACGGCTGGGCCAGGTGCAGGCGTGTGGCGGCCCGGGTGAAGCTCTGTTCCTCGGCCACGGCGAGGGCGTAGGCCAGCTGGTGCAGTTGCATTAATCAGAGCCTATGCCTCTTATTTTGATGCTTATTATGTCTTTGACGTTTCTCCAGTCTGGCCGTACATTCACAGCGTTCTCATGTCTTGCACCTGCGCAACCATGGTCTGGAATGATTTGGCGGCCGCGGCACCGGAGCCGGGCCCGAGGAGGTCGGAGTGACGGCGACGGTGGACAGTGCAACCGCGACTCCGGTTGCGATCGGGGGGCCCAGAGGAGGGCCCGACAAGCCCACGCTGCGGGAAGACAACTGGTGGGTCGAGCCCGTGGTCACGGTGGCGGTGCTCACCAGCTTCGTCATCTACTCGACCTGGGCCGCGTTCGTCGGCAAGAACTACTACGCCGGTATCAGCCTCAACCGGGACCTCATCTCGCCGTTCTACTCGCCGTGCATCGCGAACAGCTGCGTGGCCGGGAGTCACACCTTCGGGACTCTGCCGTTCTGGAACTACTCCCCCGCGCTGTTGATCCTCATCTTCCCGCTGGGCTTCCGACTGACCTGCTACTACTACCGCAAGGCGTACTACCGCTCGTTCTGGTGGTCACCGCCGGCCTGCGCAGTGGCCGACGCCCACGGTAGCTACAGCGGTGAGTCGCGCTTCCCGCTCATCCTGCAGAACATCCACCGGTACTTCTTCTGGATCCTGCTGGTCTTCAACTGCATTCTGACCTACGACGCCATCCTGGCCTTCCGCCAGCCCTACCTGGTCAATGGCGTCGAGCACACCCACATCGGCATCAGTGTGGGCACGGCCGTCCTGTGCGCCAACGCCGTCTTCCTGTGGCTCTACTCCCTGTCGTGCCACGCCTGTCGCCACTTCTGCGGCGGCCAGGTGAAGTCCTTCGCCAAGCACCCGACCCGCCACAAGCTGTGGAAGTTCGTGACGCCGCTCAACGCGCGCCACATGCGCTTCGCCTGGATCAGCCTCTTCGGCGTCGCGCTCTGCGACCTCTACGTCCGGCTCGTGGCCAGCGGGACGATCCACGACCCCGGCTTCCACTTCTAAGGGGCGACGTATGGCCGACTACGAAACTCACGACTACGACGTCATCATCATCGGCGCCGGCGGCTCCGGGCTGCGCGCCGCCATCGAGTGCAAGGAACGCGGCCTGCGCACCGCGGTCGTCTGCAAGTCCCTCCTGGGCAAGGCGCACACCGTGATGGCCGAGGGCGGCATGGCGGCAGCCATGGGCAATGTCTGGAAAGAGGACAACTGGCAGGTCCACTTCCGCGACACCATGCGCGGTGGCAAGATGCTCAACAACTGGCGCATGGCTCAGATCCACGCCATGGAAGCGCCGGACCGGGTCTACGAACTCGAACGTTGGGGTGCACTGTTCGACCGCACCAAGGACGGGCGCATCTCGCAGCGTGACTTCGGCGGCCACCGCTACGCACGCCTGGCCCACGTCGGCGACCGCACCGGCCTGGAGCTGATCAGGACCCTGCAGCAGAAGGTCGTCTCCATGGACACCGACGTCTTCATGGAGACGAAGATCCTGCGCCTCCTGGCCGACACCGAGGGCCGGGTGTCGGGCGCCGTGGGGTACCAGCGCGCGACCGGTGAGATGGTCGCTTTCACGGCCAAGGCCGTGATCCTGGCCACGGGTTCGATCGGCAAGTCGTGGAAGTACACCTCCAACTCGTGGGAGTCGGTCGGCGACGGCCACGCCATGGCCATATGGACCGGGGCCGACGTGATCGACATGGAGTGTGTGCAGTTCCACCCGACCGGCATGGTGTGGCCCCTCTCCGTGCGCGGCATCCTCGTGACCGAGGGCGTCCGCGGCGACGGCGGGGTGCTGCGCAACTCCGAGGGCACCCGCTTCATGTTCAACTATGTGGCCGACATGTTCCGGGCCGAGACGGCGGACACCGAGGAGGAAGCGGACCGCTGGTACGACGACCACATCAACAACCGGCGCACTCCCGATCTGTTGCCGCGCGACGAGGTGGCCCGTGCCATCAACTCCGAGGTCAAGGCCGGCCGGGGCAGCCCGCACGGCGGCGTGTTCCTCGACATCGCCACCCGGCGCTCGGCCGAGTACATCCGTCGTCGCCTGCCCTCCATGTACCACCAGTTCATGGAGCTGGCCGGCGTCGACATCACCGCCGTGCCCATGGAGGTGGGCCCGACCTGCCACTACATGATGGGTGGGGTGCGGGTCGACGCCGAGACACAGGCGGCCACCGTGCCCGGGCTCTTCGCCATCGGTGAAGTGTCGGGTGGCATGCACGGGGCCAACCGCCTCGGCGGTAACTCGCTGTCGGACCTCATCGTGTTCGGCCGGCGCGCCGGCATCGGGGCCTCCGACTTCGCCGAAGGGCGCGGCGGCGAGCCCAAGGTCGATGCGGGGGTCATCGACGGCGTGATCGACGAGGCTTTCGCCCCGTTCGGGCGCGAGGGCGGCCTCAGCCCCTACGACGTCCAGCACGAGCTGCAAGAGACGATGCAGGCGCTGGTCGGCATCATCCGGACCGGGCCCGAGCTCGAAGAGGCGCTGACCAAGCTCGAGGACCTCAAGCAGAAGACGGCCAAACTCTCGGTGAAGGGCGGCCGGGCCTACAACCCCGGCTGGAACCTGGCCACCGACCTGCCGTCGATGATCACCACGTCGATCGCAGTCACCCAGGGGGCGCTCAACCGCAAGGAGTCGAGAGGCGGCCACACCCGGGAGGACCATCCTGGTCCGGACCCCGAAATGGGCAAGGTCAACTTCGTGCAGCACCAGAGCGGCGAGTACGGCTACCTGGCCCCCATCGCCATCGCACCCGAGCCCCTGCCGGTGATGCCGGACGAGCTCAAGACGTTGTTCGAGGAGGGACACTGATGGCCGACACGGTGACGATGCGGGTCTGGCGGGGTGACGACGAGGGTGGCGAGTTCACGGACTACGTGCTGCCGGAGGTTGACGGCGAAGTGGTGCTCGACGTCATCCATCGCATCCAGGCGTCGGACGCGCCCGACCTGGCCTGTCGCTGGAACTGCAAGGCCGGCAAGTGTGGCTCCTGCTCGGCTGAGATCAACGGGCTGCCCCGCCTGATGTGCATGACGCGGATGGACACCCTGCCCCCGGGGGAGCCGGTGACCATCGCTCCGATGAAGGCGTTCCCGATCATCCGGGACCTGGTGACCGACGTCTCCTTCAACTACGAGGTGGCCAAGACCGTGCCGGCCTTCAAACCGGGGCCCGAGCCCGAGGGTGGCTACCGGATGATGCAGGTCGACGTCGAGCGGGGGCAGGAGTTCCGCAAGTGCATCGAGTGCTTCATGTGCCAGGACGTCTGCCACGTGATCCGCGACCACGAGGAGAACAAGCCCAAGTACGCCGGGCCCCGCTTCTTCATCCGCTTCGCCGAACTCGAGATGCATCCGCTGGACGTGAACGACCGCCGCGAGCTGGCCCACGACAGAGGTCTGGGCATGTGCAACATCACGAAGTGCTGTACCGAGGTGTGCCCCGAGCACATCAAGATCACGGACAACGGCATCATCCCGATGAAGGAGCGCGTGGTCGACGCACGGTACGACCCGGTGGCGTGGCTCGGGCGCAAGATCACGGGACGCAAGAAGAAGACAGCCGAAGAGGCCGCCGCCGGCTGAGGCGGGGCGCCCGGACCGTTCTGCGGCCGGGTGCAGCGCGTGCGACGCCACGGCCCACGTCATTCACATGGCTCGCTACCTTTCCCCCGAGTGGGTTCACTCCTTCGACGCCGCGCTCGGTTCGCTCGATCTGCACGACGCGATACAGGCGGCCGGAGCGGGGTCACTGGCGGCGGCCGACGGAGCGTTCAGCGTGGTCCAGCTGGTGACCGGCGTCCCCGACACGACCGACGACGTGCGCGTCGTCCTCAGCGTGGCCGAGGGCCGGGCGCACATGACGCTCGACCCGGAGGGGAAGCACGGGGGCACGGCGACCATCGTCCTCGGCTACGCGGACGCCCTGGCACTCGCTCAGGGCCGGCTCGATCCGGCCGACGCGCTGGCCGAGGGCCGGGTGCGGGTCCGCGGTGACCTGGCAGCCCTCGTGGCAGGCCAGGAGGTCCTGGCTGCGGCGGCCGGGCAGCTCGGGCCGGCGCTCGATGCGTTGACCGACCCGATCGACCCAGGCTGAAAACGGCGCATCCCGGCGCGGGACGTCGACCGTTCCGGTGCGGGCGGCATCCCGTGGCGCTCCGCGTCCCACGGACGGGCACCTCCGTGTTGCGGGAGTTCACAGGACCCCAAGGGAATCCGGCGTGGGGCCTTCTGAGCTGGGACGAACATGAGAATGTTGCGGTTGGCCGACGATTGCCGCCAATTTGAGGGGCTTTCGAGCGGGCTCCCATGCGAACAAAAGGCGACGGGAGTAGTTTTGTCTGCACCGGCTCGCAGAGGTCGGACCGGTAGTAGGAGGACGACGTGCACCAGCCGATCGACGACCACTTCCTGTCGAAGTACCGGGCCCTGCTCGACGCCGAAGACGCAGCGTTCGACGAGCTCGAGCACGCGTGCGAGGACGGCGACCGCACGCAGTTCGACAAAGACATGGTCGATTGGCAGCACGCCCTCGAACACAAGCTGGCCTTCCTGCTCAGCAACGGCATCGAGGTGCGCCAGCCCGTTCTGGGCTGAGCCGACCCTGGCCCACCGACTTCGGTGAAGGCGGCCAAGAAACCCAAGAAGGCGAAGGTCGAGCTCGCTCCGGCCGTGCGCGCGGCTGCGCCTCCCATGGCAGCACCGTCGAGCCGGGTCACGGTCGCCCTACCCTTCTCCCAGGTCAAGATGCACGAACCGAGCCAGGAGATCTCCGATCTGGTCACCCTCGTGGCGGACCTGCTCGATGCCTTGGAGGACACCCTGCCCCGGTCCCATTTTCAGGCACTGGCCGACCGGGCCGCGGTCCTGCGCACCCGTCTGAGCTGACTCGGGTCCTGACTACGTAAGGCCGACCGACGCCGCGACATCCTGGATCGTGCGCTCGAAAAAGAGCCCGGGATCCAAGATGGTGTTGCGCCAGTGGCCGAACACTTCGAGGCTGATGGCGCCCACCATGGTGGTCCAGGCCCCGATGGCCAGGACCACTTTCTCGGGTGGCATGTCGGGAAAGAGCGCCTCGGTCACCGGAGCAATGGCAGCGGCCAGCTCGTCGGAGACCGGCGGAAGCGGCAGATCGCGACGTAGCCGCCCGGCCTCCTTGGCAGCAACGATGGGGCCGACCACGGCAGTGGCGATCCGGGCATAGGGCACCACGGTGTCGAAGGGCGCCTCGTAGCCCGGGACCGGAGTCCCGAAGATGAGACCCCACTCGTGCGGTCGCTCGAGGGCCCAGTCTCGGATGGCCCGGATCACACCCCGCCAGCGCTCGGCATCGGACCCGCCCTCGGCCGCCCCGGCCTCGGCGGCTGCCCGCTCGGTCCAATCGGCGAGCGACTCGTACGCCCCCAGGATCAGGGCGCTGAGGAGGGCGTCCCGTCCATTGAAGTAGCGGTACAGCGCGGAGGGCGCCATGCCCAGCTCTCGCGCGATGGAGCGAACGGAGAGGGCAGCTGCCCCGTCGCGGGCCACGTGCGCTCGGGCCACCGCCAGGATCTCGCCCGTCATCTCCTCCCGAACCCACGCTCGAGCCGTCCGTGATGCGGAAGTCGTCGACATGGCCCTCAGTCTGGACGTTCCAGATAGAGAACACAAGACCTTGACAAGAACATTGTTCACGCTTAAGATCACTGTTCATGAAGAGCACCGAGGAGGCCACCATGAGCACCATCACCAGCCCCACTGCCGCCGCGACGGAGACCCACTACAAGCGGCCGGACTGGTTCACCGAGCACGTGTTCAACAAGGTCGTCGCCGGACTGACCAGGGTGGGTGTCAGCGTGTGGGGATCGCGCGTCCTCGAGCACCGCGGCCGTACGACGGGAGAGCTGCACCACACACCGGTCAACCTGCTGACCGTCGACGGAACCCGTTACCTGGTCGCCCCGCGTGGCGCCACCCAGTGGGTGCGCAACGTCCGCCACGCAGACGGACACCTGGTCCTGATCCTGGGGAGGCGCCGCGAGATCTGCCGGGTCACCGAGCTCGCTCCGGCCGAGGCCGTCCCGGTCCTCCGGGCCTACCTGCGGAAATGGAAGTTCGAGACGGGCCAGTTCTTCGACGGCGTCACCCCCGATGCCTCGGACGAAGAATGGGCTCTGGCCGCTCCGAAACACCCGGTCTTCCTGATCGGCTGAGGCACCCGGAGCACGGCATCATGGCGCATGCCTCCTTCGCCCGCCGACGTCGAACTCTGCCACCGCACCATGGTCGCCTTCAGCCGAGCCATGACCAGGTGGGCCTCGAAGGGCAGGCTCGACGAGGGCGGGGGTGTGGTGCTGTCGGCCGGGGGAACGTGGATCCCGATGATCGCCAATACCGCGTCCCGTCTCGATGACAGCGTCCGACCCGAGGTCCTGCTGGAACGGGCGGACGCCTTCTTCGGTGCCATCGGGCGCGGCTTCACCGTTCCGGTACGCGAGACCAAGGGAGACAACGATCTGCGCAGTGCCTGCGAGAAGGCCGGCCTCGAACTCTTCGGGACGTCCATCCCCGACATGGTGTGCACCGCGCGGCTGGCCGATCTGCCTCCGGCACCGGGCATCGTGCTGCGCGACCTCCGCGATGAAGCCGACGTCCGGGCCTTCACGGACGTGAACACGGCGGCCTACGGCACCTACGGCATGCCGGCCGAGGTCTTCGCCGATCTCTTCGACCTTCCCGCGATCCTGGTCGACGATCCGGCGACGCACGTGATGCTGGCCACTCGCGACGACGTCGCCGTGGCCACGGCGCTCCTCTACGAGAGCGACGGCGCCGGCAGCGTGCAGTGGGTGGGCACGGTACCCGACGCCCGCGGGTCGGGCCTCGGCGCGTTGGTCACGGTGGCGGTCACCAACTTGGCCTTCGACCGTGGCGCGTCATCGGTCTCGCTCCAGGCCTCGCCGATGGGCGCCCCGGTGTACCTCAGGCTGGGCTACGAGACGGTGTACACCCACGTGGAGTACGTACGGATGCCGAAGCGGCCGGCCTGAGCGCGTGACGCGACCACACCAGCGGAGATCCTGAGCGAAACGCCGACGGACGGCCCACGAGCACGACCATGACAGAGCCCGGTCGGTAGAGTCACCGCATCACCGTATGCAATCAGGCCCACGATCGCTGCTCCGTACGGCGCCGTGGACCCGGGCGCCCCTCCTCGCCTTCCGAGAGCCCGCGGTCGCGCTCGTCATCATGGGCGTGGCCTTCGTCATCGGTCTGACCGCCGCAGCCGGACCGCTCTTCGACGCCTCCACCGGTTCGGCCGCGCTGTCGCTCGAGATGTCGCAACAGTGCCTCACCGACCTCGGACCCGCGGCCGCGGGTGGTGGACCGCTGCAGAGCGTGGCCCGCACGACCGCCACCCTCGACTCGCTGTCGACACAGGTGCTCCGATCCGCCGGAGCTCAGAGCGACTCGCTCGCCGACCCGGTGGTGACGCTCGACGCGCCAATCGCGGTCGGCAGAGCGGGCCACGGCCGACCGATGGCCGTGGCCCAGCTGGTGACCCATACCGGTGGGCTCGAGCAGATCTTCCCGATCGCCCGCGTCGGAGGCTCGGGCGTGTGGATCTCGGACGATCTGGCCGGACACCTGCACATCAGACCCGGCGGCACCATGAGCCTGTCGGCCGACGATGCCGGGCCTGATGCTCCAGCCCGACCGGTGTCGGTGCGCGTCGTAGGTACGTACCGCGCCCTCGTGGGCACGGTTCTGCCTCCATTCTGGTGCTCGCTGTCGAGCATTTTCGGTACGCCGGACGACGACGCACCGCCTCCGCCGGTCATCATGACGACCAGTGCGCTGTTCGCGCACCTGTTGCACGCGGCGGGCGCTCAGTCCATCGACTACTACCGATGGGAACGACCGCCATCGACGAGCGTCGACCTTCAGCACGCGGGAGCCACGTCGACGGCCATCACACATTTCGCCCATTCGGTCGGCGACGACGTCACGCGTCAGGGTCCGCAACATCGCTACGCCGGCGGCTTCCGTTTGTTCGATCCGGTCGCGGTGCAGTACGGCTTCCTCGTCAGCCACGCCCTGGCCGTGCAATCGGCGGTGAGTCAGGGCATCCAACCCGAGATCATCGCCGGGATCGTCGTCGGGCTGCTGCTGCTCGCATCGGCCAGCATCTTCTGGGGCTACCGTCGACGTACGGAGGTCACCTTGCTCGTGTCCCGCGGGACGCCGGCGGGCTACATCGGGATCAAGGCCGCGCTGGAGGCCATCCCGTTGATGGCGATCGGCGCCATGGCGGGCTGGGTCGGCAGCGTCGTCCTCCTTGCGCTGATCGGCCCGAGTTCGGCCTTCGGATCGCACGCTCTCGTCCGGAGCCTCGCCGCCACACTGGTCGCGTCGCTGATCGCCCTGCTTCTCCTCGCCGCGATGGCGGCCGTGCCGAGTGGCCGGAACATACGGGCGCCGCGCCGGGTGGCGCGTACCGTCGCTGTCATCCCTGTCGAACTGATCGGGATCGGCCTCGCGCTGTGGCTCTGGGCCGGACTGCACGGCGTCTCGCTCGAAGCGGGAGGCACGTCAGCCCCGTCCGTCCAGGCCGGATTCCTCATCGTTCCGCTGCTGCTCCTCCTCAGTGTGTCGGTGCTGATCGCCCGTCTCGCCAGCATGGCGCTCGGTCAGGCCCATCGGCTGGCCCTGCGCAAACCGGACCGTCTCGCCGGCTGGCTGGCCATCCGGCGTCTGGCCGCCGCACCGGGCCTGGCCATGGTGATGATCGGAACGGTGTCCCTGGCGGTGGGTGCCTTCACCTACGCGGGCGCGATGGCCAGTTCACAAGGGGACACACTCAACGCGAAAGCGTCCACCCAGGTCGGATCGAACGTCTCGGTTGCGGTGCTGCGGTTCCCGCACCTCCCCCAGACTCTGGCCGGCAACTCGACCGAGGTGTTGACCGAGGACGACGGGACAGTCGGTACGTCACCGGTCGTCGTCCTGGGCGTCGATCCCCGGAGCTTCGAACGCGGTGCGTACTGGAACCCGAGCTATTCGGACCAGTCGCTCGGCCAGCTCGTGACCGAGCTGGCCCGGGCCCCACGGTCTCACGGGTTGCTGCCCGTCATCGAAGGCGGACCCTCGATCTCTCTCCGCCAGGGTCTTCTTCTCCCCTACAGCACACCGGCCGTGCCGCGTCGGGTGGACGTCGTGGCCCGGGCATCGACCTTCCCCGGACAGAATGGCGACACACCGATCTTCGTGATGACGCGCCCGGAGCTGCAACGCCTCGATCCCGGGGCCAACGACGAGATCTGGAGTACGGCGTCGCCGGAATCGGCCGCAAACGCCTTGCGCAACGCGGGAATCGGATTCGAGTACATCGAGTCGGCCCAGACCGAGCTCGGGCAGATCACCTATGCACCCCTGCGCTGGACCTTCGAATCGCTGCAGGCGCTGGGTGTCCTGATCGGCATCCTGGCCTTCGCAGGGCTCTTCCTGTTCTTGACGGCACGCAGCCGGGCCCGCGCCCTGGCGTACGCCTTGGGCCTGCGTATGGGAGTCAGTCGCCGCTCCCATCTCGCTTCCCTGGGCCTGGAGATCGGGCTGCTCTTCGGAGCATCGCTCCTCATCGGCATCGCCATCGCATGGTTGACCACGGTCATGGTGAACGGCCTGCTCAACCCGCTTCCCGACGTCCCGCCGGGGCCCCTGCTCGTCGTGCCCTGGCCCAACATCATCACCACCGTGTTGGTGGCTGTGGTGATCTGGCTGTCCTCATCCTTCTGGGCCCAGCACGTCACCGAACGAAAATCCGTGGCAGGAGTATTCCGCTATGACATCGACTGATCCCCGCCATGACATCGTCTCGTGCCGGGGCGTCAGCAAGTCGTATCGTGCTGACTCCACCGTCGTTCCTGCACTCGTCGAGGTGGACTTCGAGTCATCGGGTCCCATCACCGCACTGTTCGGACCGTCGGGATCCGGCAAGAGCACGCTGCTGCGCATCCTGGCCGGCATGGAGAAGCCGGACAGCGGAAACGTCTCCCTGGGAGACACGTTTCTCGACTCCGTCTCCAAGCGCCGATTCCGACGGCTCCAGCGCCACGATCTTTCGGTCGTCTTCCAACAGCCCAGCCACAACCTGCTCGAGTACCTCACGGCGCGCCAGCATCTGACAATGGCGGCGCAGAGCCGGGGCCGCGGCGGCGACCAGATCGACGAGCTGCTCGAACGGGTCGGCTTGGACCAGCGAGCCGACAACGCGCCCACGCAACTGTCGGGCGGAGAACAGCAGCGCCTCGCATTCGCATCAGCGGTCGTCGGTCGTCCACGCTGGGTCCTGGCCGACGAGCCGACGGCCGAGCTCGATGCGGCCTCGGCCGGGCAGGTCCTCGAGGTGGTGGCGCGGCTGGCCGACGAAACGCACACCACGTTCGTGCTGGCGTCGCACGACCTGGCGGTGAGGGACATCGCGTCGAGTCTGGTCACCCTCCACCACGGACGGGTGACATGAGCGTGCCTACTCCCCCGCTCCTCGAGGCACGTGACCTGTGCCGGAGCTACCGCAACGGACCGGTCGTCGTCCGTCCTGTCGACCACCTGGACCTGACGCTCTCGCGGCACGAGCTCGTCGCCGTCGTCGGCCGGTCGGGTTCGGGCAAGACCACCTTGCTCAACATCTTCGGGGGATGGGAACGCGCCGACGCCGGCCAGCTCCTCTGGGAGGGTGCGCCGCGCGACCCGTCGGGGCTGGACTGGTCCCAGGTGGCGACGGTGCCCCAGGTGCCGGGGCTGCAGGAGGAACTCACCGTCCGCGAGAACATCGCGCTGCCCATGCTCATCGGACAGGGGGTGGGCTGGGACGACGCGCTGTACGGGCCACAGGTCGAGGAACTCCTCGACCGCTTGGCTCTCGCGGCACTGGCCGATCGCTCGCCCCGGGCGACGTCGCTGGGCGAGCAACAGCGATGCTCGGTCGCCCGCGCCCTCGTGCTCGGGCCCGCACTGCTCCTGGCGGACGAGCCCACGGCGCATCAGGACGCCGAGCGCCTATCGATGGTGGTCGACGCCCTGGCCGAGGCGGCGGCCCGAGGGACGTGCTGCGTGGTGGCGACGCACAGCGCCGAGGTCATGGAACGGGCAAGCCGGGTCGTGGACCTGGGTGGTGCAGCGGCGGCGGTCAGCGTGCCCCCACCTTCTTGAGCTTCGAGGAAGGTAGGACCGCAGTTGCATCCGGCGACGTGGTGCCGGTCACAACTGTGCAACAATTTCTGCACCAGCTCTGAAACTTCTTGACCGAGAACCTCTGATGAGCGGAAGTCGCCCGTACAGGGGTCGCCGGCCCATCTAAAGTCCCGGAGGTGATCGAGAGTCCGACAAGGTCTCGCCGCGCCGCCGGCACCCGGACCATGTTTGGTGTCCTGCGACACCTGTTCCATCCTCCGACGCCGGAACAGACGGCGGCGGACCTCGATTATCTGTCCCGAGGGGGCGAACTGCTCGTCTCCGCCAGACTGATCTCGAACGAACCGCGGTCAGGGATGCACTGGATCCCACAGGGGTACCTCTACCTGACGACGAGCGTCGTCGCCTGGAGGGGCCGTCACCACTCCTGCCTGCAGCTGAACAAGGGCGAGTGGAACGTCCGATCGCCGCGCGTCGACGATCGTCAAGGACCCTGGACGCCTGTGTGCTTCGTCAATACCTCTGACGGCTCGCTGCATTACAAGATGCGCATCCCGACGGCGGACGTCGATGTCGTGGAAGCTGCATTCTCGGGCGCCACCACAGCCTGAAGCAGTACCGGACGTCTCGGCCGTTCGACCAAGAACTCTTCTGGGCCGTGTCCGTTGGACCTGGTTCGGCCTCAGTCCGAGCGACTGCGCTCGAGCAGGCCCCGCACGTACGAGGCCTGTCCGGCGTGCTGGAGGCAGTCGTCCGCAATGCTGACCAGCCGGACGCCCAGTGTGACGGGCGGATTCCAGCGCGTGTCGACCACGCGCTCGAGTTCGGAAGGCGTCAATCTCTCGACGTAGGACGTCGTCCGGGCCTCGACCGCGGCCAGGTAGTCCGTCAACACGTCCGGTCCGGCCGGGCGAACGGCCAGCACGTCCTCTGGCTCGTGCCCGTAGCCGGTGTTGGAGGGGTCGGGCTCGACCCCTATCTGCGCCGCCCATGGTCCACCGACCCAGAGCTGGTCCGCTTCCAACAACTCGGACACGTGGTGGTCCTGCACCCGGGTGAGATGCCAAGCCAGCCAGCCGATGGAGTTCGACCCGGGATCCGGTTCCCAGGTCAGTTGATCGGTGCCCAGCCCATCGACGGCATCGGACACGATCGGCGGAACCCGCCCGTAGAGCTCGAGCAACAGTGCGGAGACGTCCATAACGGTGACCCTATGGGAAGCGCCCCTGCATCCGACGCGGACCCGGAACTCTCAGCCCAGGATGATCGGGGCACCGTCGGCAGCGGCAGACCGATAGGCCGCGTCGACCAACCGGTGGGCCTCCACCGCGTCGGCCACGCTCGGCTCCGGTGATCGCCCTGCGGTCACGGCATCGACGAAGTCGCGGTCCGCCTCCACATAGGCGCGGACAGCCAATCCGATTTCGTCGTCGCTGAGCGCCAGCGAGTCGACCCAATCCGGTGACGGGCAGTCACGGTCCTCCGTACCCGTGCCGGTCTGGATGTGGAGTGGCCCGCGAAATTCGTCGTCGAGCCACACCATGCCTTCCCGGAAGAAGACTTCGATGCGTCGCGTCGACCCCCGGCTCAGGATGTCGTGCCAGACGCTCGTGAGCTGGGCCTCGCAACCCGACGCGAAGCTGAGTGACACCGACGCCAGGTCCTCGATCCCCTCGTGGTCGGCGAAGTTGCGAGTCTGCGCGGAGATCTGTCGCACCGGGCCGAAGCAGAAACGCAGGATGTCCACGTCGTGGATCGAGTGCTCGATCAGGCAGCCGCCACCCGCCTGCGCCACGTCGGCTCGCCACTGCGACGCGTAGTGGCCTTGAATCGGGAAGAACTGGTCGTCACGAAAGATCGCCGCCATGGGGGCACCGAGCGAGCCCCCGCGCACGAGGTCGCGCAGCGCTCGAAAGACGGGAGCGCTCCGGAGCACCAACCCACACTGCGTGGGTACGCCACTGGCCACGGCGGCATCGGCCAGAGCGCGGGCGGCCGACAGGTCGCGGTCGAGCGGCTTCTCGCAGAACACGGCGCGACCGGACGCCAACGCGGCGTCCACCGCGGCTCGGTGGCCCGACGTCGGCGTGCACACCCACACGAGGTCGGCCTGCGCCGCCACCTCGGTCGCACCCATCGCGGTGCGTGCGCCCTCGCTCCCGAGGGCGTCGAGGAAACGCCGGGCTCGGCGCTCCCTGGGATCGTGGGCGGACACGATGGAGGCGTCGATGACGCCGCCGTCGATCATCGCCTTCAGACCGAGGCCATGAGCCCAGGCGATCAGTCCAGTCCCGACGAAGCCGATCCGCACCATGGTCCTGACCTTAGGCAGGGTGCGGGCGGACCGTCAGTTCGTGGGTGGTGCGCCCCCGCCCAGGGCGACGACGAAGCGTGCGGCGACCATGACGAGCATGGCGATCTCGAGGCGCTCCCGTCGCCGGATGGCGACGGGACGGCCGCCGCAGACGGTCAGCCCGGTCTCGGGCGCCGGCTCGATGAAGACGCCGGAACGGGTCGTGTCGTTGGCCGGGTCGGCTCCGCTGCGCGACCCCTCGGCGAAGGCTGCCACCCAGCGCACCGTCGGGAGGTCCTCCCCGTGTACCTCGACGAAACGCTCCAGCGCATCGTCGGCCAGAGCCAGCCAGGTCAGGTCGAAGAGCGACATGAGATGCCCCGTCAACGCGGCCAGCGCCGCCGCCGGGGTGGCGGC
This sequence comes from uncultured Acidimicrobiaceae bacterium, assembly GCA_963754445.1. Taxonomy (GTDB): domain Bacteria; phylum Actinomycetota; class Acidimicrobiia; order Acidimicrobiales; family RAAP-2; genus Bog-473. The sequence goes on from CAVWFT010000002.1 coordinate 34,705, forward strand.
CTGCACGATTGCCGTGGCCGTCTCGAGCACGGTGTCTTCGCGGTCTCGTGCCTCGGTGAAGAGCTCCGTGACCTCCTCGACCCCCACCCCGGGCACGTTGCGCACGGCCCGGCAGACGGCGTCGATTGCGGTGGCGTCGTCGGGCAACTCCACCACCAATTCGTCGATCGCCACCCCCGCCTCGCGCTCGAGCACCTCGAGCCCGACGACGTTGCCCTTGACCGCACCGATTTCCGCAGCCACCGCACCGAGCACGCCCGGCGCGTCGGGCAGCCAGATGCGCATCCGGGTCAGCACACTCAGTGCGTCCTCGTCATGCGGACCACGACACGCATGGTGTTCTCTGCGTTGCCGGCATAGATCCCCTTGACCGGGGGCACGTCGGAATAGTCACGACCGCGCCCCACGGCGACATGACGCTCGCCCACTTCGAGGTCGTTGGTGGGGTCGTAGCCCCACCATTTACCTGTCCACACCTCCACCCAGGCGTGACTCTCCCCGCTGATCTCCTCCCCCACCGTCGCCTCGGGATCCGGGTGGAAGTATCCGGACACGTAACGGCTCGGCAGACCCACGGACCGCGTGAGGGCCAATGTGAGATGGGCGAAGTCCTGGCAGACACCGGCCCCGTCGGCGTAGGCCTCGTTGGCCGACGTGTGCACGTCGGTGACCCCTCGGCTGTAACGCAGCGCGCCGTGGGCGTAGTCGAAGATGGCACGGGCGGTCTCGAGCGGCGTTGCTCCCCGCATGGTGGCGGCGATGGCCTGGAGTTCGGCGCTGGGTTGGGTGTACAGCTTGTGCGTGAGCTGGTCCGCCATCGTGTGTGAGGCGTCGGCGACGTCGGACCAGGCACAGTCTTCTGGAATTTCGGCGGCCTGGGTGTCGACGAGGGCGTTGCCGGTGACCGAGAGCACCTCGTGACGACGGTCGACGTTGAACGCCACGACCTGTGTCCCCCAGTAGTCGACGTACGAGTACTGCTGGGCCGACGGCATGGTCACGATCTTCGTCTCGAGGGCGGTCTGGCGGAGCTCGGTACGCGGGGTCAGACGTACCTCGTTGTACGAGGCGCGGGCCGAGGAGTCGTAGTCGAAGCGGGTCTCGTGCGAGACGCGCAAACGCCACCCTTCGCCCCGCATCACGCGGCCCCTCCTCCGCGTCGCCACTGGGTGGGCAGGTCCTGGGCGAAATAACGCGCCGTCACCGCGTCGGACACGGCAGAGATGGACGACTGCAGGCGTTCGAGCCGCGTTTCGAGGCCCCGGGCCAGCGTGGCCGGCGCCGAGTACTCGAGCTCGGCCCGGGCCAGCCCGACGAGGCCGCGGGCGTCCTCCCAGGTCCCGTCGCGACCGGCGTTGATCTGGTCGAGACATTCTTCGGCCAGGGTGAGCGAGGCGAAGGCGGAACGCGGGAACAACCGATCGCGCAACAGGAAGTCGAGCACCCGGCCCGGCTCCACGACGCCCTGGGACAGGCGCAGATAGGGCTCGTAGCCCCCACAGGAGCGCAGCAACATGACGAGCCCGCTGTCGTGGACCTCGTCGAATGCCACCGTCGCCAGCTGGCGGGCCACCACGTCCGTCCTCTCCAGGCAGCGGCCGAGGGTGAAGAAGAGCCAGGTCTGGTCGCGGCTCATCATGGTGTCGGCCAGACCCATCATCCCCGCACACTGCGTCTTCACGAAGGACAGGTAGAACGCCGGCCCAGCCATGCGGCTGACCTCCCACTGTTGGGGCAGCTGGGACCATGTGGCGTTGATGTGCTCCCAGAACTCGACCGGGACCACGTGACGGACCGCCCGCGTGTTCTCCCGGGCCGCCGCCAGCGCGCCGGCGATGGACGATCTGCTCGAGGGGTCCGTGGCCAGGCGCTCGGTTGCCTGCCACAACGTCTCGCTGCCCGAGTCGGGCAGGCCCATGACGGCGAGGAGACGGCGAGCGGCGATCGAACCTTCGACGTCGCTCTGCTCGAGGGCCTGGTACACCGAGACGTCGAGGATGCGCGCCGTCCCCTCCGCCCGCTCCACGTAGCGACCGACCCAGAAGATGCTCTCGGCCACCCGGCTCAACAGAGCCCTGGTGGTCATGCCGGACCCTCCGACGGGCTCCCCGCCTGCTGTTGCTGTTGCTGCTGCTGGACGCCGAAGTCCGATTCGGCCAGGGGCCCGGCATCCATCGGGGGCCCGGCGACGAGCGGGGTGATCTGGCGCGGGGGCAAGACGGGCATCGACAACCCGCCCCCCACCACCCACGTGTCCTTCGAGCCTCCGCCCTGGCTCGAGTTGACGACCAGGCCACCCTCGCGCAGCGCGACCCGGGTCAGACCACCGGGCAGAACCCAGATGTCCTCGCCGTCGTTGACCGCGAACGGGCGCAGATCGACGTGGCGCCGCACCATGGCGTGGTCGACCCAGGTGGGCGACGTCGACAGGGCGACCACGCGCTGGGCGATCCAACAGCGGGGGTCCGCCTCCACGTCGAGGGCCAACTCGTCCAACTCGGCCCCGGTGGAGGCCGGGCCGATGAGCAGGCCCTTGCCACCTGAGCCGTCGACGCGTTTGAACACGAGCTCGTCGCGCCGGGCCAGCGCGTCCTTGCGCACGGCGGCGTCCTGGAGGTGCATGGTCTCGACGTTCTGGAGGATCGGCTCCTCGCCCAGGTAGTAGCGGATCATGGCCGGCACGTAGGTGTACACGAGCTTGTCGTCGGCCACGCCGTTGCCCACGCCGTTGGCGATCGTCACCCGGCCGGCTCGAGCTGCGTTGATGACGCCCGGGCAGCCGACGAGCGAGTCGCCGCGGAACTGCAGCGGATCGAGGTAGTCGTCGTCGATGCGCCGGTAGATGACGTGGACGGGCACCTCACCCTCGGTGGTGCGCAAGAAGACGTCCGTGCCGTGGCACACGAGGTCACGTCCCTCGACCAGGTGGACCCCCATGAGGCGGGCCAGGAGCGCGTGTTCGTAGAAGGCGGAGTTGTGCACCCCGGGCGTGAGCACCACCACCGTCGGGTCCTGCACCGAGTTCGGCGCCGCCCGGCGCAAGGCGTTGATCAGCCGGGGCGGGTAGTCGGTCACCATCTGGATGGGTTGTCCCCAGAAGAGCTCGGGAAGGACGCGGGCCATGGCGGCCCGGTTGGCCAGGACGTAGCTCACTCCCGAGGGACTGCGCAGGTTGTCCTCGAGCACCCGGAACTCGCCGTCCTCGTCGCGGATGACGTCGATGCCGGCGACATGGATGCGCACACCGTTGGGCGGCGAGAAGCCGTAGGCGGCGCGCACGAAACCCGGCGAGCTCGTGATGACCTCGTGGGGGATCAGGCCGTCGCTCACGATGCGGGCCGACGAGTACACGTCGGCCAGGAACTCCTCGAGCGCGCGCACGCGTTGGATCACACCCTCGGACACCTTCGCCCACTCGGCCGCCGGGAAGATCCGCGGCACCACGTCGAGGGGAAACGGGCGTTCCTCGCCGTCGAGGTCGAACGTGACCCCTTGGTCCATGAAGGCCCGGGCGAGCCTGGAGGCTCGGGCCGACACGTCCTCGGGACCCATCTGGGTCAGCGAGGACGCCACTGCCGCGTAGGTGTCACGGGTCTCGCCCGAGCGACCGATCATCTCGTCGAAGGCAGCGACGGTCAGGCCTTTGGCCGCGGCGCCGTAGTCCTCGAACAGGTCTCCCACGGGCCTCAGGGTGCCAGGCATGTGTTTCGCAGGGGTTTCCTGGCCGCGAACAGCCGGTGACGGCCAGGCAGCTCGAGAGGTGATGCGGGACTGGTCAGGCCCAGCATCGTACCGGGGGTGCTACTCGACGAGGCCCAGCTCCCTGACATCGTTGCGCTCGGCCAGCAGCTCGTCGGTGGTGACCTTGATGCGCTCCTGGGCGAAATCGCTGTGGGAGAAGCCCTCGACCACGGACCAGCCGCCCTTGCCGTCCGCGGTCACCGGGAAGCCGAACTGGAGGCCTTCGGGCGCTCCGTACTGGCCCGAGCTGCAGACGGCCACCGAGAAGCTGTCTCCGGCCGCTGTCGCCGTGCGCAGGCTGACCACGGTGTCGACGGCGGCGGACGCCGCCGAGGCGGCCGAGGACGAGCCCCGGGCGTCGATGATGGCAGCGCCCCGCTTCTGGACTGTGGTGATGAACTCACCCTCGAGCCAGGCGGCGTCGGAGATCACGTCGGTGGCGGCCTTGCCGCCGATCTTGGCGTTGGCGAAGTCGGGATACTGGGTCGCCGAGTGGTTGCCCCAGATGGCCACGTTCGTCACGTCGCCCACCGGGGCGCCCGACTTGGCCGCCAGCTGAGCCTTGGCCCGGTTCTCGTCGAGGCGCGGTCATGGCGAACCAGCGCTCGGCCGGGACCTCGGGGGCGTTGGAACGGGCAATCAGGCAATTGGTGTTGCAGGGATTCCCCACGACCAGGACGCGCACGTCCGCCGCGGCGTTCTCGGCGATGGCCCGGCCCTGCGGCTTGAAGATGCCGCCGTTGACGCTGAGCAGATCGCCCCGCTCCATGCCCGCCTTGCGCGGGATGGAGCCGACGAGGAGCGCCCATGAGGTGCCGTCGAACGCCGTCTTGAGATCCGAGGTCGGCACGATGTCGTGGACGAGCGGGAACGCGCAGTCGTCGATCTCCATGACCACGCCCTCGAGCACCTTCATGGCCGGCTCGATCTCGAGCAGGCGCAGGACGATCGGCTGGTCCTCGCCGAGGAGCTGGCCGGAGGCGATGCGGAACAGGAGGGAGTAACCGATCTGGCCCGCGGCGCCGGTGACGGTGACGTGGACGGGGGGCTTGGCCATGGTGGAAGTCAGACCTTTCTCGTGGATGAACTCGGCGTGGGCGACTGGGGTGGGTCCGGCGACGTCAGAGCCGCTCGACGATGGCCTGGGCGAACTCCGACGTCTTCACCTCGGTGGCTCCGTCCATGAGGCGGGCGAAGTCGTAGGTGACGATCTTGTCGGCGATCGTGGCCTCGAGAGCCCGGACGATGTCGGCCGCGGCGTCGGCCCAGCCGATGTGCTCGTACATGAGCACGCCCGAGAGGAGCACCGAACCGGGATTGACCTTGTCCTGGCCGGCGTACTTGGGCGCCGTGCCGTGGGTAGCCTCGAAGATGCCGTGGCCGGTCACGTAGTTGATGTTGGCCCCCGGGGCGATGCCGATGCCACCCACCTGGGCGGCCAGGGCGTCGGACAGATAGTCACCGTTGAGGTTGGTCGTGGCGATGACGTCGAAGTCCGACGGTCGGGTCAGCACCTGCTGGAGCGTGATGTCGGCGATGGCGTCCTTGACGAGGAGCTTGTCGCCGGGCTCGCCGTCGCAGTCGTCCCAGCCCACGGCCACGTCGGCGAACTCCTCGCGCACCAGGTCGTAACCCCACTCGCGGAAGGCGCCCTCGGTGAACTTCTGGATGTTGCCCTTGTGGACCATGGTGACGGACTTGCGCTTGCGCTCGAGGGCGTAGTTGATGGCGGCGCGGATCAGGCGCTTGGACCCCATTTCCGAGATCGGCTTGATGCCGATACCCGAGCCCTCCCGGACGGGCCACCCCATCTCGGCCCGCAGGAAGGCGGCCAGCTTGTCCGCTTCGGGCGTGCCCTCCTTGACCTCGTACCCGGCGTAGATGTCCTCGGTGTTCTCCCGGAAGATCACCATGTCCACCAGCTCGGGATGGAGGACCGGCGACGGCACGCCGGCGAACCAGCGCACCGGGCGGAGGCAGACGTAGAGGTCCAGGATCTGGCGCAACGCCACGTTGAGGGAACGGATTCCCCCGCCGATCGGCGTCGTGAGTGGGCCCTTGATACCGATCAGGTACTCACGGAAGGTGTCGACCGTCTCGTCGGGAAGCCAGTTGCCGGTCTCGTCGAACGCCTTCTGGCCGGCGAGCACCTCCTTCCAGGCGATCGAGCGGCCGTGCTTGGCTGCGGCGGCATCGAGGACCAGTTTGGCGGCCGGCCAGATGTCGACACCGGTGCCGTCGCCTTCGATGAAGGGAATGATGGGTTCGTCGGGGACGACGAGGCTGCCGTCGTCGCCCATGCGGATGAGATCTGCCATGGTCGGGATGCTACGAGGCGGGGGCTGGACTGCCTAATTGGCGTGGTCAGAGGCCCTTTCGAGGCACCCGGGGCGGCTCCAGCCCAGCATGATGCACGGCGATCAAATCGCTGTCGGCACCACCGCTTTTTTTCTTGGCGTGCAGAGGCCCGGCTGGGCTCAGGGGGTCGGATCCCCCGTTCGTCGACCCGTTGCCCCCGGCGAAGTCGTTCCGGGTCAGCACGATGCTCTGATAGGCCGAACCGGCCAGGACTGCGTCGCGCTCGCCGAAATCCGCAATGTCCCCCTTGCTCAGCACGAGGAGCAGGTCGCACTCCGCTGTCGTCTCGATGCGGTGCGAGATGATCACGACCGTGACGTGTCCTCTGAGCTCGGAGAGGGTCTGGCGGATCAGCTTCTCGGTCCGTCCGTCCACCGCACTCGTGGGCTCGTCCAGCAGGATGAGCTTCGGAGAACCGACCAGGGCGCGCGCGATGGCGAGACGTTGCTTCTGCCCTCCGGACACGGCTCCGCCGCTCTCACCGACCAACGTGTCGTATCCCATGGGCATCTGTGTGACGTCGTCGTGGAGGTGAGCAGCCTTGGCGGCGGCGATGACCGCCTCGTCGTCGACGTCGCGGAAGAATTTGATGTTGTCCATCACCGTCCCCTGCAGGAGCACCGGTTCCTGGGGCACGAGCGCGATGAAGTTGTGCGCACTGCCCTTGGCGATCTTCGCGGCATCGACTCCGCCGATCGTGGCCCGTCCCACTGTCGGTTCGCGTAGGCCCAGGAGGAGTTGGCTGATCGTCGTCTTGCCGCTTCCCGAGGGCCCGAGCATCCCGACGATCTTCCCTTCCGGGATGCACATCGTGATCCCGCGCAGGGCTGGCGTCACCCCGTCGTAGGAGTACTCCACCGAATCGAAATTGACCTCGAAGGTGTCGGGGACCGGCTCGGTGGCATTGATCTGCGCGGCATCGAAGCGATTGATGTCGTACATCAGATCCTCCAGCAGCCCCTGGTTCCCGCGGAAACCCTGAATCGCACCCTGGACTCCTGCTCCGTAGCTGATGGATCGCATCACGAGGACCAGAACGAATCCGTTCTTGGCGAACGACTCGTGTCCCGAGCCGATGAGGACGATGACGACGACGATGGCGAGCGCAAAGGTCTGGTAGAGCGTGGGCGCGATGCTGCTGTTGATCGAGGCTCGGCGATACACGCGCCCGGTATCCACGATCATGCCGCGCAGCGTGTCCATGATCTTGCTCTCCACGCCGAAGAGCCGGAAGTCCCGGGTGAGACGGCTGTACTCGGTGACCCGGGTCGCCATCGCCCTCGTCGTGAAGGAGAGCTCGCGGTTCATCCGCTTGCTGCGCACGTTGAGCGGCCGGAGGATCTGCAGGAGCAGGAACCCGACCACGATGACGGCGATGGCCGCGGCCGGATCGACGGCGAGGGCCACGGCCAGCAGTCCCACGGCCATCATCAGGGACTGGAGTCCCGACGAGAGGCTCCCGACGATGCCGGCCGTGGCGGAGCTGTTCTGGACGAGGAGGTGTTGGAGGTGGCCCAGCCGATCGCCCGATTGGAGGGCCCAGTTGGACTGGAAGAACCCGTCGACCAGTCGTGTGCGGGTCTTCGTCAGCGCCTGTTCGGACACGGAGGTGCTGACCAGCGTGGTGGCGATGTTGCAGATGAAGAAGAGCGGGAACGCCACGCAGAGGACGACGATCGCCGTGTGCGTGGTCAAGGCGGGACCGAGACCGTGAAACGATCGCTTGCCCTCCACGTCGGCCAGGGCGACCTCCGAGATGACCAGCAGCAGGACCGCCTGGCTCAGGGAGCCGACCAGGGAGAGGAAGGTGAACAGCGCGATCTTGAGCCGCAGAGAGCTCAGGTTGAGCTTCCGGAAGACCTCGAACACGGAGACGGCAGGGGCCTCCCCGGTGCTGTACCGGTTTCTCTTCATCGGATCGAGCCCCCGAGACCGACGAGGGGTACGCCGCGGTGCACCTCCGCCGGTCTCCACCGGCTCCGTCTCGACGAGCAAATTGCTCGCCGAGAAGGGCTCGCTCGTGGCCCCCTTCGCTGAACGTCGACGGTGTTTCACTGATTCCGTGTCGACGACAAGGCTGGTTGCTGTGAATCGGGCACTACTTTTTCCTCTCCCTGGACGACACCGCATGCCCGCGTTCCGGGTGATGACCCGGACCACGCGTACGGGGCCACGCTCCGCCTCACCCTACGAAACTCCTCAGGGCATCAGGGAGAGCGCTCCTGGAGCCAAAATACCCTGCTCGGGGACGGATGCGCGTGAGGTGGGGCGGAAGGGCGAATTGCGTCACCCCCCCGTCACGTTCCGGCCCGCAGATCGGGGCCGGCCACGAGCAGCGAAGCTCGGACCCGTCCGGGCGGGGCCACCGCCAAGGGTTCACTACACGTGCAACCGCCGTCCCGTCCGGAACGGGGCAGGCCATGACGTACTGTCCACGGGCACCGCGGAGGACGACGAGTTTGCACCGAGATGACAACAACCGTGACGGCGAAAGCCCCTCGGGCGACGGGCCCGAGGGGACCCGGCGCCGCGTCCTGCTCCTGATCAAGTGTTTGGGTTACGGCGGAGCCGAACGCTTGCTGGTGTACATGGTCCGCCACCGTGACCAGAGCAGGTTCGACTACGAGGTGGCCTACGTCCTCGAGAACGAGAATGCGCTGGTGCCGGACCTGACCGAGGCCGGCGTGCCGGTGCACTCACTCGGCGCGCGATCGAACCGCGACCTGGGTTGGACGGTGCGGCTACGCACGCTGCTGCGCGAGGGCAACTTCGACATCATGCACTCGCACCTCCCCCACGCGGCCACCCTCGGTCGGCTGGCGGCGGCCAGCCTCGGCCCGAGGCGGCGGCCAGCGCTCGTCTCCACCCAACACTCCACCTGGAACCGGCTGGCGGTCGCCCTCAGGATCTTGAACCGGGCGACGATCGGACTCGACGACCGGGTGCTCGTGGTGTCCCAGGCGGCCAGGGACTCGCTGCCCCCATCGCTGCAACGGCGGGCCACCGTGGTCATCCACGGGATCGAAATGGAACCGGTCCACGACGCGCTGGCCGAACGGGAGGATCTCCGACGCTCGGTGCGCGCCGAATTCGGACTGGTCGACGGGGAGCTGTTGGCCTTGACCATCGCCAATCTCAGAGTCGAGAAGGGCCTGGACGTTCTGTTGCGGGCGGCACACGGCGTCCGCGCCCGTGGGCTGCCCGTCCGCTTCGTGGTGGCGGGTCGCGGGCCGCTGGCCGGGGAACTCGAGTCCCACCGGGCTGCGCTGGGCCTGGGTGACTCCCTCCGCTTCGTGGGCGAGCGTGACGACGTGCTCCGCCTCCTGGCGGGAGCGGACATGTTCGTCCTGCCTTCGCGTCACGAGGGGCTGCCGGTGGTCATGATGGAAGCGACGGCCATGGGCGCGGCCATCGTGGTGACGGACGTGGGCGAGATGTCGAACCTCTGGACCAACGGGGTCGACGCGGTGATCGTGCCGCCCGAGTCACCCGGCGCGCTGGCCGATGCCGTCGCCAGCGTCGGCCAGGATGCGGAACTCCGGGCGCGGCTGGCCGCCGGGTCGCTCGAGCGGGCCGGCCTCTTCGACGTCACCCGCTGCGTGCGTGAGGTCGAGACGATCTACGACGAGCTGGTCCCCGTGGGCCGGGGCGCGACACGCGATGACTGACAGCGTGGCCCCGTCGGTCCTGGCCGGGCGCCGGCTGATCCACCTGACCACGACCGACATGACCCTGGCCCTGCTGCTGGGGCCCCAGTTGCAGGCGTTCGCCGACGCCGGGCTCGACGTGATCGGTGCGTCGGCGTCGACCGGGTACGTCCACGAGCTCGAGAGCCGGGGGATCAGGCACGAACGCGTGGAACATGCGACGCGGTCGAACGCGATCGGCGAGGACGCCCAGGCGCTGCTCGAGCTCGTGCGGATGTTCCGCCGACTGCGGCCCGACATCGTGCACACGCACAACCCGAAGCCCGGGGCCTACGGACGCCTGGCCGCCCGCTTGGCCGGGGTCCCCGTCGTCGTCAACACGGTCCACGGGCTCTACGCGACGCCGGACGACTCGTTCCTGCGTCGTGCCGCCGTCTATGGGATCGAGCGCACGGTCTCGACCTGCTCCCAGGCCGAACTGATCCAGAACGTCGAGGACGTCGACACGTTGCGATCCCTGCGGGTGCCGGCCCGAAAGCTCGTCCTTCTGGGGAACGGCATCGACCTGGCGCGCTTCACGCCCGGCACGGCGGACGCCGCCGCGACGGCACGCCACGCCATGGGGGTCGACGACGGACGCGTCGTCGTCGGGGTCGTGGGGCGTCTGGTCTGGGAGAAGGGCTTCGCCGAGCTGTTCGACGCGGCGAGGCGGCTGCGCCTGGCGAACCCCGACCTCGTCATCGTGGTCATCGGACCCTCCGATCCCGCCAAGAGCAACGCGCTCGAGCGCGTCGGACGTGGCGGCGGCGGAAGCGATCGGGAACGTGAGGTTCCTGGGCGGGCGCAGCGACGTCGAGGACCTCTACCCGGGGATGGACCTGTTCGTGCTGCCCTCCTACCGGGAGGGCTTCCCGCGCTCCGCCATGGAGGCGAGTGCCTGCGGGGTCCCCGTGGTGGCCACCGACATCCGGGGGTGCCGTCAAGTCGTCGACCACGGCGTCACCGGCCTGCTGGTGCCCGTCCGAGACGCTCCGGCACTGGCGCGGGCCATCGACAGCCTGGGTCGGGACCCGGGGCGACGCCACGCCATGTCCGTCGCCGCGGTGGCACGGGCCCGGGCGGAGTTCGACGACCGCAAGGTCATTCAGATCACGCTCGGCGTCTACGCACGCCTCCTCGCCGGGCCGCGGGCCGTGCGCCGGCGAACCGGCTCAGGGTAGGGCGACTCAGAAGGCCCCGCCGTGCCCCGACGGTCCGAGGAGGTCCTCGACCGAGGCCATGGCCGGAACCAGCAGCTGGCGACGGCGACGCCGCAGGAGGAGGACGCCGTAGGCCACGAAGCCGCCGACGAGATCCAGCGCGATGACCGTGTGCACCCCGGCCGATGCCAGCGGGTTGGCCCTCTCCGACGACAGGACGGTGGCCGTAGTCGGTCCGCCCGGTCCACCCGACGCGCCGGGCCCGTTCGGATCGCCGGGACCACTCGACCCGGAGGCCGACACGGCGCCGAGAGCGGAGGCGTGCGACAGGCTGCTGCCCGGCTTGGTGGTCGTCGGGGTGGTGACCTTGGGCTTCGTCGTCGTCGTTGTCGTCGTCGGCGTGCGCACCGGCGGCGGGGCATAGGGTGCCCACACACCACCGAGGATGCTCACGTGGCTGCTGGTGTCGGTCGTTCCCGCCGACCCGTAACCCGAGACGGTGTCACCGCTGAAGGTGAGCCCGGTGCTCTGGATGGCCCGGTACACCGGCTCGTGGATGGTGCCCGCGGGGACGACCACGTTCGAACTGGCCACGGTGATGTTGGCGTCGGTCGACTGGACGCAGGAGACGTAGACACTCGATCCACACAGGATGGTGTCGTGCACGAACGTGATAGGTCCCCGTGGGTGCGTTTCGAGCGTCGGGGTCTCGACGAGGATCGCCTCTCCGGCGGTCGCCTGGTCCATGGTGCAGTTCTCGACCGTGATGTTCCCGGTGTAGTTGCTGCCCGCACTGAGTCCGGCGTTGGCGAAGAAGAGCCCGCCGACGCCCCCGGTCTCGCAGCCGTTGATGGTGACGTTCTGTGCGCCCTCGTTCCACTGGTCCGCCTCGGCGTCGAAGAAATCGAGACCGATGTGCTTGAGCGTCAACCCGGTCAAGGTCGCATTGGTGACGCTGGCCAGCGTGATGCCCTGGCGTCCTGCGCCGTTGATGGTCAGGCCGTAGACGAAGACGTTCTCGCTGGGATTGACGATGGTGCTCCCCATGTCCGCGCCGGGACCCCGCAACGGGGCCAGCTCGAGTCCGTCACCCCAGACGTTGGTGATGTTCACGTTCGTCACGTGCAGGCCGATCACGCCATCGGAGCGGATCCCGGCCCCGAAGGCACCGGCGGGGTTGTAGCCGCCCGGGTTCGATCCTTCGATGGTCATGTTCTCGAACGTGAGGTTCGATCCGCCTTGCAGCCAGATGACCGCGTCCATGTCGACCGGACTGGCTCCGCTCACGGGAGCTGTCATGTCCTCCCACGTTCCACCCGCAATGGTGAGGCCCTGGACGGCCGACAGGGTGATGCCGGTGTTGATCAGGTAGCACGCGCCCGCCGGAGCCACCACCGTGGTGTTCGCCGGCAGCGACATGAGCCAGTGCTGCATGGCGTAGGCGACGTTCTTCGAACAGTTGGCCGCGATGGTCGACGGTGGCGAGACCGTCGACGTCGTCGTTGCTCCCACGGGCTGTGTGGCGAAGAAGCCGATGGTCAAGAACAGGATGAGACCGCTGAGTAGTTTCCGCACAAGCGATCCATCGGCGTCGCCGGCGCAAGGTCGTATGGGACCAATTGGCCATTTACACGGTCGGCGTTGTCGGGCGCGGCACGCGCCACGCGCCTCGGGGTGACCCCTTGTTGCGATGTCGGAGTGACGGGTGGCATGGTTCGGAGCACGACGATGACGCGACACGTGTGCGCGTGTTGTCGACGCGCACGCGTTCGTGCACCTCGACTCGTTGACGGAGTTGATCAGTTGGGCAAGTTGACAATTGAGGGAGTTGTCAGTTGACGGAGTTGTGCAAAGCGCCGGCCCGCGGTCGCAACAACTCGCTCATTCGTTGATCGAGTTGTTCGATTGTCCGAGTTGATGCGCTCTAGATGCGGCGTTGTGCAGGTGGAGTTACAACGGCCGCACGACGCGGTGGGGTAATGCCGTCGCCCAGGACCCTGGTCAGGGCTCGGCACCCCAATCAGCCGGGGACCAGTCCGCCGCCTGGGTCTCCTCGACGGGGTCGGCGATCCATTCCTGGGCCATGCCTGTACCGTCCTCGGCGTACCAGCCGCTCTCCTGCTCCTGAGGGCGCACGGAGAAGGCGGTGTCCGACTCGGCGACGGGCCGGCGCAGGCGCCGTGGGAGCTGCCAGGGGTACGGATCCTCCCCCTCCCGGGCGACGGGGATGGCCAGGAGGACGAACAGCAGCGGCAGCAGGAGGGTCCGCTCGCGGGTGATCAGCCCGAGGTTTCCCAGGGCAGCGAAGGCGTACATGAACACCAGGCTGTAGAGGAGCGCGACGAGGACGTAGGGGCGCAGGAAGATGATCCGGAAGAGGCAGCGCAGCTGGCGGAACGACATCAGGATCACCACCAGGATCAGGGTGTTCTCCAACGCGGCAACCAGCTGGGTCACGCTGCGGGCCTGGAAGGGCAGCGGGTCGAACAGGACGGTGTAGACGTCGCGCGGGTAGTAGAGCGGGTTGGTCGAATAGGGCACCTGGCTACTGCCGAAGCCAGCCCCCGTCCCCTGGTTGTTCGAGGACACGGAGTTCAAGGTGCCCGTCAGCCCCTTGCCGCCCGACGCGGTGCCCAGGAAGTGCGACGCCGCTGTGCCCGTGAGCACCACGAGCGCGCCGACGAAGATCACCACGGCGATCACCCGGAACGGACGGATCTTCCGGCCTTGGCGGAAGAGGCCGCGAATGGCCATGGCCATGGCGAAGGCAACCACGATGATGATGAGCTCGTCGGGTCGCACGACCAGGGCCAGAGCCCCACCGGCCAGGGCGGGCGGATAGCCCAGCGGCCGGCCCTTGAGCACCAACGCCATGCCGTAGGCAATGAGGCCGAGAGCGATCAACATGACCGACTCCTTGCCCACGTCGGCCGTCCAGAAGAGGATCGACGGGAACAAGAACACCAGCACGGCATAGCGAGCACGATCGGCGTCGGGGAAAGTGACCCGGAAGGCGAGATAGAAGAACACGGTCCCGACGAAGGCCAAGAAGGCGGCGACGAAGAACGCAGCCAGGTGGTTGGGGCCGGTGATGGTCATGATCACGCCGCCGTAGATCGACACCGAACCGTCCCCCACGATGCGAGTGATCCCGGTGCCCGACAGGGTGAACTGCCCGGCACGCCAGTTGTCGGCCAGCAGCGCACCCTGGTGGTCGTAACGGAGCCAGTCCGCGACGCCGTGGTAGAAGTGGTCGACGACGAGGATCTGCAGCGGGGCGCAGAGCAGGTGCAGGAGGAGGCTGGCCAGCATCACGTTGCGGAGCTTGACGTAGGAGTCTCCCCGGGTGACCCGATTGATGATCAGGAAACCGAAATAGCCCAGGAGGGCGGCGGTCAGGATGGCCACCGGGTAGTCCGTCCCCAGTGCGTTGGACCCGTTGGAGGCCGAGGCGGCGTTGCTGGCGGCCGTCGAGGCGGCGAGCACTGCGATCACGGGGTCACCACGTCACGGAACTCGGGCCACAGATCGAGATCGAGCTCGGGGTAGTTCTTCGACAGTGCGGTCACGTCGGACGCGTAGAGCTCGACGAGCCGGCGGCGCACGTCGTCCGGCAAGGGGAGGACGTCCCTGCTGGGGCTGACCCGGTGGGCGATGCCGTCGGGTAGGTGCGGATCGAGCCCCAAGAACCGATAGGTGCGGGCGAGCTGACCGGCCGGGTCAGCCACGCAGCGCTCGTACTGCAGCACCAGCAACTGACCGGGAGAGAACCACGGCATCCAACCGGCGAGCTCCTGGTCGTAGAAGCCGCGGGCGACGGCATCCGCCCAGACGTCCGCCGTCACCGCTCCCCGCTGGGCTTTGTGATGCGCGAGTCCGGAGCGCATGCGCTCCACCGGGTCGCGCAGCAGGACGAGGAGCCGGGCGTCGGGCGCCGCCGCGGCCAGCAAGGGTGCCACCCAGGGCAGGTGCAGGTAGTCGGGTGTCCACTCGCCGGCCAGAGTGCCCGGCCGCCTCGGGAACCACCCGTGGTAGTCGTCGACGTCGGCCGGACCGAACGGCCGCAGCCCGAAGCGGTCGAAGAAGTGGCGTTCCTTGTGCACGCCGGCCCGCGCCGACACCTGCGGGTGCGCCGCGATCAGCTCGTGCCACCACGTCGTGCCGGCCTTTTGGACACCGATGCCCACGAACTCGGGAGGACCGCAGACCTCCCCGTCCTCGAGCGCCGGAGGCGTGAAGTCGAACCCCGCTTCCCAGGGCGCGTAGCGGCCCCGTGCGTGCAGGACGGCCAGCCGGACCGCAGGCGGGAGCTTGGAGAACCCCTGGACTGCGGTGGCCCGGACCTTGCTCGCCAGGTTCGTCACGGGACTGCTTGCTGCCACCCTTCAAGCCTCCCTCGAGGTCGGTGAACGGCGCCCGACGGATCGGCGACATCTCCACAAAAAATAGATGAATTCCGAGTTCGCTGGCCATTTTGACCCAGAGCGCTGCAGAATGCCCTTCGTCATGGGGTCTTCGTCACCGTCGCCGACCACCCCGACCGGAGTGGTCGGGACCCGAGTCCTCCACGTCATTCCGAGCGCCGTGGGCCGTGGCGCCCAGGTCTTCGCCCGGGCCCTGGCCGACGAGCTCGGCGGCCTCGAGGCCGGCCATACGCTCGTCAGCCTGTTCGAAGGCGAGCACGGCGTCCGGGTCGATCGGTCGTTCGCCCTTCCCGGCGGGATCCCCGCCGCATCGGGCCTGCACCCGAGGGCGGTGGCCCGACTGGCCCGACTCCTGCGCCAGGACCGCCCCGACCTGGTGCTGGCCCATGGCGGCGACGCTTTCAAGTATTGCGCCCTCGCCACCTCCGCCCCCATCGCCTACTGCGTCATCGGGACCTGGCCGGTCGCCGCCCGCCGGAGTCCCCAGGCCGCGCTGTGGCGAGGGCTCATCCACCGGGCCTGGGTGTCGGCCGCCGTGTCCGACGACGTGGCCACCGACCTCCGGCAGGTGTTGAGGGTTCCCGACGATCGGGTCGTGGTCATCGCCAACGGGCGCGACGCCGAGCGCTACCAGCCGTCGCCGTCCTCTGCCGGTGGGCGCGACGGCCCGGTGTCCCTGCTGTTCGTGGGCGCCCTGAACGAAGGAAAGCGACCAGACCGCTTCATCGCCCTCGTGCGGCAGCTGCGCGCGGACGGTTACGCCGTCCGGGCCACCATTGTCGGCGAGGGTCCCCTGCGGGCGGCCCTCGAGCCCGACGCGGCCCACGCCGGGGTCGATCTGGTCGGCTTCTGCCCCGACGTGGTGCCGTACCTGCAAGCAGCCGATCTGTTCGTCTTCCCGAGCGCTCCCGATGGCGAGGGCATGCCCGGGGTGCTCATCGAGGCCGGCCTCTGTGGTCTCCCCGTCGTGGCCACACGCGTCGCCGGCGTGTCGACGGTCATCGAGGAGGGGCAGACCGGCCTGCTGGTCGACGTCGACGACGCCGGCGCGCTCGGCGATGCCGTGGCCGGACTGGTCCGCGATGCGCAGCGCCGGAGGGCCATGGGCGAGGCGGCACGCCGGCGCTGCACGGCGCGCTTCGCCCTGCCCGTCGTGGCCGATCGCTGGGCCACGCTCTTCACACTGATGGCCTCGGCCCGTGAGATGCACCTCCCCCGTCGCGCCGCGCTCGAACCGCTGCAGGTGCCCTGATGTGCGGCATCGCCGGGCTTCTCGACGCCGACCGCGGCGCCAGCGCGGACGCGCTCGGCACCCTGGCGACGGCCATGGCCACGACGATGGCCCATCGGGGGCCCGACGATGCCGGCAGCTGGGTCGATGCCGCCGCCGGCCTCGCCTTGGGCCACCGGCGACTCGAAGTGGTCGGGCGGGGTGTCCAGGGCCGGCAACCGATGCGATCGCCGGGCGGCGACTGGGTGCTCTGCTACAACGGCGAGCTCTACAACACCGACGTGCTCCGCCGGGACCTGGAGGGCACAGGGCTGCGCTTCCAGGGCACCTCGGACACGGAGGTGCTCGTGGCCGGCCTCGAGCACTGGGGCCTGGCCGAGACCCTCGAACGCAGTGAAGGGATGTTCGCCTTCGCAGCCTGGGAGGCCCGGGCGCGGCGCCTCCATCTGGCCCGTGACCGCTTCGGCGAGAAACCGCTCTACTTCGGGTGGGCCGGTCGCACTTTCGCCTTCGCCTCCGAGCTCAAGGCGTTCCACGCCCTGTCTTCGTTCGAGGCCGTGGTGGACCGCGACGCGGTGGCCCGGTACCTCCAGCTCAGTTGCGTGCCGGCGCCGGCCTGCATCTACCGAGGACTGGCCAAACTTCGGCCCGGCGCCTGCGTCACCATCGAGGCCGGGGCGACACCGGGTCGCCTGCCCGTGCAGGTGCCGTACTGGTCGGCCGCCGACGCCATCGACGCCGCCTGCCGGCTGAGCCCGCTGGACGACGACCGTCAGGCGATCGAGGTGGTGGAGGCTGCGCTCTCCGGATCCGTGGCGGCGCGGCATGGTGGCCGAGGTGCCGGTGGGGGCACTGCTCTCCGGGGGAATCGACTCCAGTTTGACCGTGGCGCTCATGCAGCAGCACACCGGACATCCGGTGCGCACCTTCACCGTCGCGTTCAAGGAGGATGCGTTCGACGAATCGGTCGCAGCCTCCGGCGTGGCCGCGCATCTGGGCACCGAGCACACGACCGTCGACATGACGGCTCGCGACGTGTTCGACATCGTGCCGCAGCTACCCGATATCTGGGACGAGCCCTTCGCCGACAGCTCGCAACTCCCGACCCACCTCGTCTCCGCGGTGGCCCGGCGCGCCGTGACCGTGGCCCTCTCCGGCGACGGGGGCGACGAGCTCTTTGCCGGCTACAACCGCCACGCCTGGCTCGACCGAGTCTGGCGAGCGGCGGGCCCGGTGCCCCCATCGCTCCGCCGTGCCGCGGGCCGGACGTTGCGCCGGATCCCCCCGGGCCCCATCGACGCCGCGGCCGCACGCGTCCCGGAGCGCTGGCAGGTCCGGCTGCCTTCGAACAAGGTGGCCAAACTCGGGCGTGTCCTCGAATCGCCGGACGTCGACGGCGCCTACCGGGCGCTCGTCTCGCACTGGGAGGACCCGGCCAGCGTCGTGATCGGTGCCTCGGCGACCGCGCTGGGCGGCAATGGCCACGCGGCCTCCCCAGGCGCCTACGGCGTCATGGACCAGCTGCTGCGCTCCGATCTCACCACCTATCTCCCCGACGACATCCTCACCAAGGTCGATCGGGCCTCCATGGCGATCTCCCTCGAAACGCGCACCCCCTTCCTCGACCGCGGCGTCCTCGAGGCGGCCTGGAGACTGCCGACCACGTCGAAGCGGCGCGACGGCGTGGCCAAATGGATGCTGCGCCAGATCCTCTACCGCTACGTTCCCCCGGCGCTGGTCGATCGGCCCAAGATGGGTTTCGGCGTTCCCGTCGGCGACTGGCTCCGTGGGCCGTTGCGGCCGTGGGCCGAGGACCTGTTGTCCGACTCAGCCGTGCGCCGCTACGGACTGCTGCGACCCGAGCCTGTACGTGAGGCCTGGCGCCTTCACCTGGCCAAGCGACGAGACCTCAGCGCGGAGCTGTGGGACGTCTTGATGCTGCACGCCTGGATGGAGCGCTGGTCCGCGCGCTGACCGAGCGGCCGACGAGGTTCAGATCTTGACCTCGGGATGGGCCGCACCCTCGAGCGCCGCCCCGTCCATCCGCTCGTTCAACGTGGCCAGGTCGTCGCCCCCGCCCGACGCGTCACCGGCCCGGATGAGGTCCGCGCCCCCATTGGCCGGGACGTCGCTCTCGATCCGCGTCGGCGTCACGGTCGGCTCCTCCTCTGGTGGGTCGTCGTAGGACTCGACGCCGTCGTCTCGCACCAACTTGGTGGGCGTGCCGAACGACAACCACCGGGCCTCGTGCCTCCCGAACGGGTCGGTGAACCAACCCTCTTCCTCTTCGTGGGACGCCATCGGGTTTCTCCTTTGCCTCCGCTCTTCGCACGGTAACCGATCGGCGGCGGACGTCGACCCTGCCTGAACGGGGCGTGGCGACGCGGTGAACAAACTGTGTGCACGCTGAGTGCTATAGGCGTTGCAGTGGTACGTTGTCGACCCGGCTGCGGGGACCCGGATCGCTCGAACAGTTGGTTTCGTCGGTCCCGCACCCACAGCGCGGACGTACGAGCAGGGGGGCACGACAGCATGCGAACCGACCGAGGGCCGAGGAGGCACTCCGTGCGACAGCGGACGTCGAGGTACCTGGGCGCAACGGCCTTTCTGGTCGTCCTGGCCGGAGCCCTGGCGGCCCCGGCCAGCTCGGGCGCCGCCCCGAAGGACACCACGTACGGGTGGGGTGACTTCGGTCAGCACGGACCGCAGAACCCGTCCGTGTCGACCCCGACACCCGTGAGCGGCGTCCCCGGCACCGTCACCCAGGTCGTGGCCACCAATGCAGCGACCTACGCACTCACCGCCGACGGGCAGGTCTGGGCCTGGGGCGCGGGCACGCTCGGCGAGCTCGGCAACGGGGCCAGCACCAACAGCTTCTCCACGCCCGTCCAGGTCGCGTTCCCCGCCGGGGTCACGATCACCAGCCTTCCGGCCCCGATGCCCTACGCCACCGCCATGGCGATCGACAGCACCGGACACATCTGGGGTTGGGGTGACGACTCGGCCGGAAGCCTCTGCCTGGGCAACCTCGACCATCTGGCCGCCCCGACCGAGCTCCCCTTCACGGACGTGACGGCGGCCAGCGGCGGCGGCGTCCACGCGATCTACGTGGCGAACGGCAAGACGTACGCCTGTGGTCGGGACAGCTTCGGAGAGCTGGGGAACGGAAAGTTCGGCAAGAAGCAATACGAGACGCCGGTCAGCGTGGTCGGTCTACCGTCTGCTCCCGTTGCCCTCTTCGCCGACTACGCCACGAGCGGTGCCCTGCTGGCCAACGGCAGCTACTACGACTGGGGCGACAACGCGACCGGTCAACTCGGCGATGGGGTCCTGGCCAACAGCGACGTCCCGGTCGCGGTGTCGTTGCCGGCCAAGCCGACGAGCATCTTCCTCGGTGGCAACAACTTCGCCGACGGCCAGACCCTGGCCGTGCTCGGCAACGGCAAGGTGGTTGCCTGGGGGAACGACGCCGACGGCCAGCTCTGCGACGGTCAGGTGACCAACGCCGTCGAAACTCCCGAGACGCTGCCCTACACCTGGACGAGCGTCACGAGCGGCGGCACGGACAGCTACGCCGTGGACGGCAGCGGCAACCTGTACGCCTGTGGGAGCGATCGCAACGGCGAGCTCGGCAACGGGGTCGAGTCGACGACCGTCTCCGACACCCCCCAGAAGGTGCTGAGCGGTGTCACCATGATCTCGAGCACGAGTCACAATGTCGTGGCCGAGGCCGTCGCCGGCTGAGCGGACCGGCCGAAGGTCCGGGACGTGCGTCCCGCGCTCTAGAGTGAGGCGCGGTCGAAGCCGCCGTCGTCCACCAACGAAGAGCGTTCATCCGTGCGGATCCTGACCACTGCGAACCACCTCGACTCCGCGGGTGGCCTGGAGCGCACCCACCTGACCAACGCTCGCGGGCTGGCCCGGCGCGGTCACCGTCTCGATCTCGTCTACGTCGAGGGAGGCGCGTTCGCGCAGGCCTGGGACGGCATCACCGTCACCATGATGCAGGTGCCGACCACGCTGCCCCGACGCGGCCATCCGCTCGCATCGACGCGTACCGTCACCGAGGCCGTCCGCGCGGCGCGGCGTCTCGAACCCGATGTCGTCTATGCCTATCGCTACTGGGACCTCCCCTTCGCGGTCGCCGTGGCCGCCGGACGACCCACGGCCGTGGTGTACCACCTCTGCCTGCCACCACCGGCCCACGTCCCCCGGTGGCTGCGGGCCGTGCTCGCCCGGGTCGACGTGACCGTCTCGGTCTCGGCGCACACGCTCGGACTCTGGCGCGACACGGGGTTGCGCACGGATCGCTCCGTCGTCGCGCTGACCTCGGTCGACCTCGACGTGTACTGCCCCGGAACACCCGCCGGGCGCACCGCCACCCGACGCGAACTCGGCCTCGGGGCCGACGATCGGGTGATCTTCTTCGGCGGTCGTCTTGCTCCCGAGAAGGGAGTCGATGTCCTGATCGACGCCATGGCCCGGCTCGCAGACACCATGGGTGACGCACGGCTCGTCGTGCTGGGCTCTCCCAGCGCTGGCAGCGACCCCGAGGCCGGTCGGCGTTACGAGGCGGAGCTCCATCGCCGCGCCGAGGGTCTCCCCGTGACCTGGCTGCCCCGGCGGCCCGACGTCGTCCCACTGCTCCAGGCGGCGGACGTCGCCACCGTGCCCAGCGTGTGGCCCGAGCCCCTCGCACGCTCCATCATGGAGGGCCTCGCCTGCGGGCTTCCCGTCGTCGCCACCGCGGTGGGCGGCTCCCCCGAGGTCCTCACCGGGACCATGGCCGACTTCCTGGTCCCGCCCCACGATGCGGACGCCCTGGCGGAGCGGCTGCGCACGGTGCTCACCTGGCGCAGCGACGATCCCGATCTCGGTCCGCGTTGCCGCCGGGCGGCGGAAGAACGCCTGTCGCTCGGCGACGAGGTCGACCTGATCGAGCGGGCCATGCTCGATGCCGTGACGGAAGCCCGGCGGTGAGCGAGACCCGTCGGCGATCAGTCGTCCTGCTGGGCGACCGCGGCGCGCCGACCCGAGCGGTGTACCACGTGCTGGACCGCGGCCTCGGCGACGACGTGACGGTGACCGCACTGCTCGAGTCGTCGCCGTCGCGCCTCACCCTGGCCCGGAGGCGGGCCCGCCGCCTCGGCTGGCCGACCGTGGCGGGCCACGTGGCCTTCATGGGTGCCGTCATGCCGCTCCTGCGTCGACAGGGTCGGGCCCGGCTCGACCAGATCGCCGCCGAACACGACTTCGACTTCGGGCCCATCGGGCGGGGGGCCCACGTCGACTCGGTCAACGGCGCCCGGACGCTCGAGCTGCTGCACGAGACCGACCCCGACCTGGTCGTGGTGCACGGCACGCGCATCATTGCCGAGCGCGTCCTGCGCGAAATCCGTGTCCCGGTCGTCAACATGCACGCCGGGATCACGCCGCACTACCGCGGCGTGCACGGCGGCTACTGGGCCTACGCCGACGGCCGTCCGGAACTGGCGGGCACCACCATCCACCTCGTCGACGCCGGTATCGACACCGGGGGCATCTTGGGTCAGGCGACGTTCGCCCGCGGGCCCGAGGACAGCATCGCCACCTATCCCTACCTCCACCTGGCTTGCGGGCTGCCGGTGCTCGTCGAGGTGGCCGCCTCGCTCCTGGCGGGCGACGACCCGGTGATCCGTCCGCCGATGGAAGGCGCCGAGGAATCCGAGCTCCGCTGGCATCCGACCGCCTGGGGCTACCTGGCGGCGCGCCGTCAGCGGGGCGTGCGCTGACGGCGACGCGACGCCGACTGTGCGAACGTCGGCGTCAAGCTGCGGGACGGTGCGCCACGATGAACCAGCCCGAGTCGTCCCGGTGGGAGTCGACCACGAGTCCCGATTCGGCGAACCACGGCGCCAGGTCGGGCCAGACGTAGCGGTACTCGACAGGCGCGCTCAGGCGGTCGAAGGTGTCGAGCACCAGGCTGCGGAGCGGCTTGTCCCGGTAGGTGGCCATCGGGAGGGCGGACAGCTTCCCCACGTGCGCCGCGTCACCGATCTTGCCCGGCAGCACGACACCGAGCCAGAGGAGCGCGGCCAACGGGTAGCACAGCGCCCGCAGCGCCGGGTGGGGCATGCGCACGGTGAACTGACGGAGCCAAGCCGCCGCGGCCAGGCCCGTGCCCCGGGGACCTCGGCGGTCGGGCCGGCTGTAGAGATAGAGGGACAGCACCCCGCCCGGTGCGAGCAACTGCACCAGCCGGTCGAAGCCGGCGCGCGGGTCGGGCAGGTGATGCAGGACCCCGAAGGATGCGATGAAGCCGAAGCTCTCGTCGGCGAACGGAGCCCGGCGCAGATCGGAGCGCACGACCACGGTGTTCTTCAGATCCTCCATGTTGTGCGCAGCGGAGCGCACGGCATCGGATCCGTCGAGGGCGACCAGTTGCCCCAGATACGGCGCCAAGAACCGTGAATACCGTCCGCGGCCGCACCCGGCGTCGAGACCGAGCCGACCCGCCAGCGCCCCCGTGTCGAGATCGCGCAGGTAGTGCTCGGCGTAGAGCTCGTCCTCTTCCATGACGGACGAGAAGGTGGTCCACTCATAGCCGAAGCTCTCGAAGGTCTTGGCCGTGGCCTCGTCCACCGCCGGCTGTTCGCCCGATGCATCGACGTACCCCTCGGTCACGACGAGGGCATGGCCCTTGACGCAGGCCGGCGGGGCCGGACCGGCAGCCATCTCCGCCCCGCACTCGGGGCAGCGCATGACGCCGAGCACGATCGCCAGGGACTCGGGCGCGACCGCGAGGGCGTCCGCGGCGTTGGTCTGCGGTTGTCTGGCCGGCGAACTCAATTGCTAGCCTCTCCTTCATGTCTGCGCAGCCCGGTGCGCTCGTGATCTCTCTGGACTTCGAACTGCACTGGGGTGTCCGCGACCACTCGGCGCCGGAGGCGGGAGTGGCAGCGGCGCTCGTGGCCAGCCGGGACACGGTAACAACCCTGGCCGAGCTGTTCGTCCAGCGTGACGTCCGGGCCACCTGGGCCACGGTCGGGCTTCTCTTCGCCACGAGCGCCGACGAGGCGGCAGCGCTCATGCCCGCCCGGCGCCCGGCCTATACCCGTCCCGAACTCGACCCCTACGGCGAACCCATCGGCCCTGACGAGGCGGGAGATCCCCTCCACCTGGCCGGGAGCCTGGTCGAGCGTCTGCGCCTCCTGGAGGGTCAGGAGATCGCGTCGCACACCTTTTCGCACTACTACTGCATGGAACGCGGCCAGGATGCCGATGCGTTCCGGGCCGACCTGGCGGCCGCGCAGGCCGCCGCCGCCTCCCGCGGCCTGCGATTGAAGTCGCTCGTGCTGCCCCGCAACCAGTGGCGGGAGGACTACGCCCCGGTCGTCCTCGAGACTGGGTTCGAGTGCATCCGCGGTCCGCAGCCCGGATGGGCCAACCGCTCCCGGCCCGGCGAAGAGACCGGACTCGGCGTGCGCGCCGCTCGCCTGGCCACGACGTACGCCGGTCCTCCGCTGCAGACGTTCGGCTGGGACCAGATCCTCTCGCCCTCGGGCCTGAGC
Source organism: uncultured Acidimicrobiaceae bacterium (assembly GCA_963754445.1). GTDB lineage: Bacteria > Actinomycetota > Acidimicrobiia > Acidimicrobiales > RAAP-2 > Bog-473. Next base: position 58,855 of record CAVWFT010000002.1, read on the forward strand.
AACGTCCCGGCCAGCACCTTCCTGCGCCCACTCGACCGGCGCACTCGCTCCCTCGAGCCGCTCCAGTACAAACGGATCCTGGCCGGGATGCGTCATGCGGCGCGGCGCGGGCGCATCCTCCACCTGTGGTGGCACCCCCAGAATTTCGTGACGGATCCCGAGGCCAACCTGCACCTGCTCGAGCGCGTGCTCGACGAGCTGGATCGACTGCGTTCGGTCGAGGGGATGCACTCGCTGTCCATGGGCGAGGTCAACGACCGGGTCCGGACCGAGCGGATGGCCGCCTGATCCTTCCAGCGAGGCCGACGGCCGCGCCTGATTCAGGAAGTGAGCGACGTGATCGGCGTGGCGCCGGTCGGGGCCTTCGGATCGACCTTGGCGTTGTACTTGCCGAACACCGTGGCCACCCGCTCCACGTTCCCCCCGCCAGTGTTGTCCACCTCGACGGTCGCCCCCAGCGGCAGGTACGGCGCGGTCGTCGAGACGAAGAGCGTCACTTTCGCCGTCGTGCCGGCCGCGGCGGCCGAGGACGGGCTGCCCGTGACGGCGACGACCGAGTGGCCGCCGAAGCTGGTGTCGCCGGCCACCCGCAGGTTCGGCTGCTCCGGCACGAACTGGAGGATCGCCTCGCCACGCGACAGGGACTGCACGATGCTCGAGTAGCCGGGATTGCCCTTCTGGAAGGAGATCCACTTCCCCGCGTACGCCGCCGCCTGCTGATCGGAGAGGCTCAGCTGCTCCTCGAGGAACTGGGTCCCCGCCCGCAGGTAGGCCGTACCGCCGGTCAGCACGGCCTGGAGCAGCGGCTGCGTGTTCGTCCGAACCGACTCGCTGGCTTCCGTGTCGCTGGTTGCCCCGATCTCGATGGTGCTGACCTTGCCGGCCACCGTCTTGGTCACGAAGCCGACCGATGCCTGTCGGTGGTAGGCCTTGATGGAGGTCGTGAGGACGGCGGTGGCGGACTTGCCCGCCAGCGCGCCGTCCGACGGGCCGCTGCTCCCACAGGCCGCCGCGGTCACGGCCAGCGTGGCCGTCAGGGCCGCGCAGGCAAGCGAGACCCGTCGGCGTCGGGGCGCGTTCGATCCATCATGGAGCCGGAGCTGCGGGATCACTGCGGGGTCACAGTGGTGGTCGTGGTGGTGGCGCCGCCGCCGCCGGTGTTGCCCGTATCGCCCGTATCGCCCGTCGTGGTCGTCGTCGTGACCGTGGTGGTTGTCGTGGTCGGAGTTGTGGTCGTGGTCGTCGTCGTCGCCGGCACCGTGGTCGTCGTCGTCGCCGGCGTCGTGGTCGTCGTGGTCCCCAAGGTCGTCGTGGTCGTGGTCGTCGATGCAGGGAGCGACGTCGTGGTCGTCGTCGATGTGGAACCCGTCGTCCCCTTGTGTTTGCCCCCGCCCCCGGTCCCGGCCGTCGAGGTGGACGTCGTCGTGGTGGTCCCTCCGCCGACGGTGTTCCCGCTGCCAGTGCCCCCACCGGTTCCCGCGGCGTGCTTCTGCTTCACGGCTCTGCTGATCACGGTGGCCGCCGCCGGCGTGGTGGGCCCGATGGGCGGCGTCCTCAGCGGGCCGGACGACCCGCTGAGGAGGTTCAGGATGGAGTTGTCGTTGCCCTCCATGCCCAGGGCCCAGACGCCGATGCCGAGCAGGCCCGAATCGGAGACCAGCTGCACCTTGTCCTGCAGCGTGTTGGGGTTGTCGAAGAAGACCTGGTGCCACTGGCTCCCTTGTTGATACGACGTCCAGGCCGTGTCCGTGGCCGCGTCCCAATAGGTCGGGCCCGAGGCGACGGCTTGCGAGTAGGGCACCGGCACGGCCGCACCGGTCGCCTGGTCCCCCAGCGCCGGACCGCTGGTCGGTTCGTCGTAGCCGAACAGGGGCACCCCGAGGATCACCTTCGACGGCCCCACGGCGGCCACGTACTGCTGGACATAGGTGGCGTCGTCCTCACCGCCGTTGCCGTCCTTCTTCCCGGTTGGTCCCTCGCTCACGTCGTAGGCCATGACGAAGAACGCGTCGACCCACTTGGACAGGCCGGCGATGTCGTAGAAACCGCTGGGATCACCGGCCGAGGAGGCGTAGGTGGCCATGGTCAACTGGTAGTGCGAGTTGGCGGCGTGGAGCATGTAGTCGACCTGGCTCACCAGGCGGTCGAGCCCTGACTGATCGGCGCTCCCTGTTCCCTCGAGATCCAGGTTGACGCCGTCGAGGTTCTTCGTCTGCACCAACTCGAGCAGTTGCGTTCCGAGGACCACTCCTGCGTTGGGATCGTGGGTCAGGGTGTAGAGCGAGTCCTCGGAGAAATCATTGGCCGTCAGGACGACCTTGTCGCCGGCCGCATGAGCGGCGTTGATCAGGTTGACGAAGTCTTCGCTCTCGTAGCCGTTCCACCCGGGGCCCGACTGCTGGATCGAGCCGTTCGGGTTCACGTTGACACTGAAGTAGGCGATGGTGGAGAAGTCCTTCACCGGGAAGCTCTGCCAGTTCGGCAAGGACCAGTAAGGCGCGTAACCGAAGACCTCGTGTGGCTTCGTGGGATTGTCCAACGCGACCAGCGGCTTGGCCGGCAGGGGGATGGTGTTGGCCTGCGGCAGGTCGAAGTCGCTCGGACTGATGACCAGGCGGTGAGCCACGGCACCGAGGCCGCTGTGCGGGCTCGGGGGCGGTGTGGCGCTGGTCGAGGCGATCATGGCGCCCGCCACCAGCCCGCCGGTCACGAACACCAGGCTGCTGGCGGCGAGTCCGACTTTGCGCACCGAGATCGACTCTCTGTCGGGCAGGCGATCGCGCACCCAGTCGAAACGCCCGGGTTTCCCGAGCCAGCCCACCCGCTGGGTGAAGGCGCCGTCGGTCTGGACGACGCCGAGGAGCTCGTTGGCCCCACCGTGCTCGGGCGGCACCGTCCGCGGCGTGGGATCGGTCATGATCGCCGTGAGCTGCATGGTGTCGATCATCGACACCGACGCCTCGGGAGTGCGTTGTTCACGCGACCACGAGAACGGCCAGCGTCGTCCAGTGTCTCGCTGTCTTCTCATGGTGCAACTGCCCTCCGCCCGGCTCCGCTTCGCAACGACAACGTCGTTCGCCGAGCGGTCCGGGGTGCACGGACCCCGACTGGCCGTCGCCGTGTCGAAGTGGGCGACGACATCTCAGCCGCTGAGGCTAGGTGCAGCAGATGAACGAGGTGCAACAGCGGCGTAACAGAAGAATGAACTATAGATCCCCTGGTCGGGCGTCTGGAACGGCGCCCCCCGCCCGGGGAGCCCAGACGTGCTCGGCCAGCTCGTTCATGAGGGCACCGAAGGCCGACTGATCGACGTCGAGAGGCGGCCGCAGGGCCATCGCTGAGCGGGCGACGTCGGCCGCGGCCTCGGTGTCCCCGATTGCCCCGGTGACCAGGGCCAAGGCGAGGACGGCGAGGCTCCCAGCCCCCTGGCTCTGACCGGTGCGTTCATGGTCCGGGAGGGCGGCGAAGGCGTCCACGGCCGCCCGGGCCCACGGCAGGGCGGCGACCGGTCCGTCCTGGCGGAAGACGAGCATGGCCTGGGTCGTCAGCAATTGCGCCTGCTGCGTCGCCCGGGCGGCCACCCCCTGCGCCTGCTCGATGTGCCGTTGGGCATCGGCCAGGACGAAGAGGTCGTCGCGCCGTCCCCCGTGCGCCAGGTCGAGATGGACGAGCAGGCTCCAGGCCCGCCCGTTGGCCAGCAAGAAACGCTCGTCCGCACTCAGGTCGAGGCGGGGATCGCCCGTCTCCTCGGCCTCGAGCGCCTGGCGGGCCATGCCCATGCCGTCGATCCGTTGCCAGGAGTGTTCGCCCAGCATGAGCATCGCCGCCAGCGGCACCTCCTGGCGGGCGGCGTAGGCGTCCTCGCCCGGCTCCGAGGGTGCGAACCAGTCAGGTTCGACCTCTGGCGCCTCGGGCAGCGGCTCGACCGCGTAGGGATTCGGCCCCTCAAAGCGATCATCGTCGCTCCAGGGACTGTCACCCGGGCCGATCGGCTTGCGGCGGCGCTTGGCGTGCCTGGCCACCTGGCTGACTGTACCTCCCCGGTGCCGCGATCCGACACCACGCATCAGCAACAAACTGCCGAGTCGGTCGCCACCTCGTTCGCAGGACCCCGGTGTCGGCGCCCTCCGACGAGCACCGCGCCGGGGCTCTCGCCCCTGGGACGCAGGGAGCCCGGTCTCTCGACCGGGCTCCCTCGTTTGCTGCTGAGATTTGCTGCTGATCGTCAGCTCTGGAGGAGCCGGCTCCGATCTGCGGGGCAAACCCCGCCGATCGGGTGACCGGTCCTTCAGTGCCCTGCTGTGGGAACTGCTAGTTGGTGGAGTTGCCGTCCGTCGTCTCGACGAGGCAGTACCCGACCGGGTTCTTGGCCGACGCCGTGACCGTGGCGTTCTTGTTGCCGGCGTCGTAGACGCCGGTGAACGAGCCGCTCACGCCGGCGTTGTCGGTGTCCTGGTTGTCCGTCGGGAAGTTCCAGGGCGAACCGGACTCGTTGGCCGCGTTGTAGGCCGAGCCCGACAGGCCGGAGGCGCTCCAGGCCGGAGCCGGGATGCCGCTGGCGGTGGTGCCGTATCCGCCACCGGAGATGCCCTCACCGTTCTCAACCATCAGCGGCATCGGCGTGAAGCCCTGTGCCTTGATGATGGCGTTGATCTCGGTCCGGTAGGTCGAACCCGTGTTGGGGTCGACGTCGGTGGCCGTGGCCGGCTTGCAGAGGAAGCCGTCCTCGCTCACTGCGTTCAGCGACGCCGCCGACGACTCGGGGATGCTGGCGTTGGAGCCGTCCGAGTAGACGTTGAAGAGGAGGCGGTCGCCCGGGAACACCTTCTTGCCCGAACCCGGCAGCTGCGCCTGGATCGTCTTGCCCGAGACGGCGATCGAGTTGATCTCGCCCAGGGCGATCTTGCTCTTGGCGTTGCCCGAGCACAGGGTCGGGTTCGGCGCGCAGATCGCGCTGTACTTGCCGTCCGAGAAGAAGAAGATGGCGTTCGCCTCGTCCTGGTTGGCCAGGATGGACGCCGTCTGGTTCTCGAAGATGACGTGGTTGGGGTCTTCACCACCGAAGGGGAAGGTGCCCGTCAGGCCGAGCAGCGAGACCCACGTGGACTCCGTGCCCGAACCGTTCTGCGCCATGTAGACGACGATCGGAGCGACCTTGCCGCCGTAGCAGTCCCAGTTCGGGGTCGTGTACGTCCCGTGCGCACCGGTGCAGCCCTGATTCTCGTAGATCGAGGTGAGCTGGGCGGTGGTCAGGTTCGTCACGGCCGCCGACGGGGTGGCGACGGGGGTACCCGTCGTGCCTTCGGGCGGAGCAATGGTCCAGTGGATCCAGGTGACCGCGTCCATGGCGTAGGCCACGAAGTTGAGGCCCTTGTCGTCACCGGCGCTGCTGCCCGACGTCAGGCTCGGCGCACGCGACGAGCGAGCGACGTCGAGCGGGGACACGCCGATTGCGCTGCCGTGCGACGTCGCACCCGAGGCGTGGGCACCCTGATCCTCGAGCTCCAAGATTCCGTTGCCGGAGCCGATTGCCGGCTCCTCGATCAGGAGGTCGTTGAAGGGGTTCTCGTTGCCCCAGGCGGTGAAGCCGTTCTCTCCGACAGCCGGAGTCGTCACGACCGAGATCGTGTCCGAGCTCTGGGTGCTCGTCGCCGCCTTGTTGACGACGATCGACGTTCCGTTGGGCACGCTCGTGATGATCGTGTGATTCGGGACGGCGCCAGCCGAGTCCGAGACGGCGTCATTGATGAAGAAGCCCGCGCTGTTCGACACCGTGATCGTGGTGCTCGAGTTCAGCGTCGAACCGCTCACCGAGACCGACTGCGGCGTCGACAGCGTCGTGCCGGGGTTGCCGTTGAGTCCGGGGCAGCCGTAGTCGAGTTCCTGGGCCGTGTTCGAGGACGCCGCGAGGTCGCAGCCGGGTGCCTGGTTGAACACGTCGGCGAGCGCCTGCATCATCAGGTAGGTCGTGTTCGAGCCACCCTGGTAGATGTTGTAGTTCTGCGAGGACTGGACGCCATCGCCACCGGTGGACGAGGTCGCGAAGGCGGGGCTGGCAAAGCCCACGGCCAAGGCGGACGCCCCCAGCAACCCTGCGCCTAGCCTCAGAGCGCGATTGCGCCCCATCAGCTTTTTCAGCATGTTCTTGGATCTCCTTTTGGTTGGTTCATCTCCGTACCGGCCAGACGCACCGGCTGCCGGCGCGAGGTCCCGGGGAACAAGGATTTCGGTGTTGCACCCGCATGCTGCGGAGGCATCCGAGACCCATCGCCGCGGAGCACGTTAGGCACGCTACGTAAACGTTTCGCGAAATCCCGACACCGCTGGAAAGAAATGTTCGTGAGCACTTGTCTTCCCCCTCGGACGTGCTCAGGGGCAACAAATGTGCAGTTAAGACGTCGCGTCAGCGGCAACTCGGGCGGTTCGCAACTGGCACGCGATCGATTGTCGGCATTGCGTGTCGGTTACTCAAACTGCATGGACGAAAGATGAAGTGCCGGTAAACACGGCGCGAACGAACGCGAATGATCAGGGCTGTTCGGGATTCATCAACAGCGTGCACAACTTGGGAAATCCGACGACCCTGTACGACATGGCGACCGCCTGGTCCGTCGACCACGTGAACGTGCCGCCGGCCGGGATCGTCCCCGAGTCGACACCGAAGTCCTCGAAGATCACGCGCTGCGGCTTCTTGGTCAGGTTGGTCCAGACGACCGGTGCCGAGACGTTTGCCTCGAGAGTCTGGGGCATGCAACCTTTTGCACTCAGGATGATGTTTTGTCCGGGTGCGAGGACGGGTTGGATGACGTTCCCCCGCTCGTTCGGGATGGTCGTGGTCGGATCGGGTTGGCCGATCGAGCCGGTCCCGTAGGTCACCTTGATCGGAGCATCCGCCGCCGATTGCGCCCTGCCGGCACTGGTTGTCGATGTGCTGCCAGCCCCTTGCCCACTCCTCCGGTTTGCCGTCGCGCTCGGCGAGGAACTACAGGCGGCAGCGCCCAGCGCGAGGGCGACGAAGGCGAGGGCGATGCTGAAGGAACGGCGGTATGACACGTCGGGCCTCTCCGATGTCAGACAGTCGCAGGGAGCGCGCCCACAAGGCTCTCGCACACGAAGAGGGCAACGATCAAAAGCACGGGCACCGAGAGCATGAGGACGACCACGGGCTGGTCCCAGTTCCGCAGGAGCCAGGCCGCCAGGCTGAGGATGGCAAAGAAGCCGAGGCTCCACAGAACGAACAGCAACCCCGAGACGGGATCGCCGGCCAGGCCGAGCTCAGCCGTGGTGGCGTGGAAGTGCGTCTGGGGCAAGACACCGAACGGCTTCCCCACCAGCGTGGCGACTACCGCCAACCTGCCCTGGGGCCAGAACCCGGACCCCGCCGTGACCAGCGTGAGCTGATTGGCCTTGGTCTGGGTCACGACGTCGTGCTTGCCGCCCTGCGCCGAGACGACGCCGACCACCCGGTATTCGAATTTCCCCAGACCGTCGACGACGGTGATCGTCTGGCCCTTCTTCATCGACCCGATGGAACCGAAGGGGGCACCGAACGTGGCCCGGCGCGCCGCGATCACCGCGTTGCCGCGTTGACCGGGCAGCGAGGACGTCGGCATGTGGCCTGGCCCTTGGCGCAGGTCCTGGGCCGTCGTCCCCTGGACGACCGCTTGGTCGAGATGCAAGGCAGGGATCTCGAGGATGGCCATCGGGCTGCCCTCGGCCGGGAGCTTCCCTTCCGCCAGCTGGTAGGTCTTGATCGGTTGGGACGTGATCTCGGCCAGGAGGGTGTGCTGGGCGCGCGCCGCGCTGAGAGGCGTGAAGACGTACACGTAACCCAGGAGCAGCAGAATGAGCACTCCCAGTCCACCGATCAACACACCGGCCACCTTCGGCTGGGACAACACGGCCCAGGCCCGCTTGAGCGGACCCAGTGCCCGGCTGAGCAGGCTGGGCTTGTCCGGCACGTCCTCGGGGTCCGGGTGCCCGAGCACGTGCGAGACCCTGAACCCGTGCTCCCGTGGTGCCCTCGGCTCCTGCTCGGCGGCGACGGGTTCTGGATCGGGAGCGGCATGTCGTGGCGCGGACGGCACCGCGCGGGTGTCCTCGAGGGACGTCACCGTGTCCATGTCCATCAGCCGTCACCCGGCGGTGGGGGGCCAGCACCGCCGCCGTCAGGTCCGGCATCGTCCCCGGCTGACGCGGTCACCGGTCTCTTGAGATTGGGCGACAGGTACAAGAGCGGGCCGAGAACCACGCAGAGCAGGCCCAGGAGGAGTAGCCCGGGCACCAGAAATCGGTTGTCGCCGAGCGTCACGGTGAGCAGACGGCCGACGAAGTTGGCCGGTCCCAGCAACCCGCCGCCCGAGCTCCCACCAGAGGTTCCCGACCCGTTGGACGAGGGGTTCTGACTCGAGTGGTACGCCGACTGCGTTCCGTTCCCACCGTGGTAGGACGAGCCCCCGGTTCCGCCCGGGCCTCCGGTCGAACCAGTCGTCGAGCCCGGCCCGGTGCCACCCGAACCCGTCGTTTGCGGTCCCTCGCCACCGACCGGCTGTCCGTCCGGAGCGATCACGTCCTTGGCGATGTCGGCCAGTGCCGCCGTCTGGAGGTTCTGAGGCAGTGCGACGTACCCAGGGGGAAGTGGCTCACTTGTCCCCGCTCCACTGGTCGAGGAGTAGTTGACCAGGTTGGTGAGCATGTTGGTGAGCTGGTCAGCCGTCGCCTGACTCGGCTGGGGACTGGTCGAGATGAGCGCGTAGGTGATCATGGGCATCGGGTACGCACTGGCGTCGGTCGTCGTGTAGTCCGGAACCAAGGTGCCGTTCTGGTTCGGACTGGGCTGCATGTCGTTCAGGGCGGCCGTGACGGCGGCCGTCGACGGTGCGACGAACGCTCCCGACGCGTTTTGCAGGTTCGCCGGCAGCAGGCCGAAGAAGTCGGCTTCCGAACTGTCCATCGCGCTGAAGGCGAACCCGAGCAGGCCCTTGCTGATCACACCCTGGATCACGTGCGCTGCGGTGAGCGGTTGACTCGACGGCGCGTAGGGCGCGTAATAGCCGTCCGAGGCCACCGTGGACGCCAGGTCCGTCGGCAGGCTCGAGAGCGCCTGACAGCCCTTCGGGTCCGACGTGATGTTCTGCGTGACCGTCGGGTCGAGCGTGTACGTCGAGCCGCTCTGCGTCATCTGGATCGGACCCAGCTCCGCATCGGCCAGGATCTGTGGACCGCTCAAGATGTCACTCAACGTGGCCGATCCACCGGCTGGCAGATTCACCTTGTACGGGGTGTTGGCCGCTGCGCTGCAGATCCAACCGGTCGATTCGTACGACGATCCACTGGCCGTCGAGGGGAACATTGCCTCGAGGTTCGACTCGGTGGCTGCGTTGACTCCCGTGCTGAACGGCCACGGATTGAGCAGGGCATAGCCCGTGTCGGCCGAGTAATTCTTCGCCTGATCCTTGTAGGACACCCCGTCGAAGGTCCCGTCCCAGCCGGTGAAATCGAATTGCTTCTGGACCGGCGTGCCCCCGGTCTCGTTGTCAACGATGTAGTTCGCATATTGCCCGTTGACTTCGTAGATGGTGGGGGTCTGCGGGGACGACGACTCGGTCTCGGTGCACTTCGCGGTCCCGCTGAGTTGGGCACACAGGTCGTCTTGCGGCAAGAACTCCGTCGCGACTGGATCGGTCCAGTACTGGGTCATGATGCCGGCGGTCTGGGCCGGTGTCAGGTTGTAGGAGCTCAGCGGGTACGTGGCCGCGTTGCCGCCGGTGATGCCCGCCTGGCCCTCGAAGGCGATCTCGGTCGACGACACCGCGATGGGGATCCAGGCGAATTTGCCGCCGGCCGTCTTCAGTGCCGCCACCGTTGCGGGGTCGTTCGGATCGTCGGAAAACGTGGCCGGCACGGCCCCGTTGATCACGTCGGTGACGGGACAGTGCGTCGCCCCCGTGGCCGCACAGGTCGAGTCGTCGACCGAGGGCATGTCGGTCGGGAGGACGACGACACCTCCAGTCTTGGTGCACGTCGCAGCACCGGCGGCGGGGAGGAACTGGGCCACGCTGTAGGAGGCGTCCACCTGCATGATGGGGGCGCCGCCGCAGCCCGACCCCGAGGAGGCGAAGTTCAGCGGGATGATCACGGTGTTCGACGAGCTCGAGACGAAGCCCGTTTCACCGTCGACGAGGTCCTTGGGTGGATAGCCGTCGGCAACCACGTACTGCTGGTTGTTGCCGAGATCCATCACCTCGATGCCGCAGGGATTGGACGAATTGTCGCAGTAGAACGAACCGAAGGTCGGCCCGTTGGGCCCCGGGTTGTCGTACTGCGTCGGCGTCTGGGAGGTGATCGGGGTGTCGCCGTTGCCTTCGGGGTCGAACTGCGTCCCGATCGAGAGCACGGTGTCGCCCCCCGACGCCGTGGCGTATTGCCACTCGGAAGGACTCGGGGTGGGGTTGCAGCTGTCCGTGCACGACTGGGACGGCGGCAGGTAGGACGCGCACACGGGCTGCGAGACCGGTTGCGAGCCGGTGGTCAGCGAGCACATCGCCAAACCCACCTCTTCCCCGCTCGGCAGTCCGCTGATGTCGACATACGAAGCCTGGTTCTGGCCGACCTGGCTCACCGGTCCGGCCGTCAGCGAACAGCTGGTCGTACAGCTCGTCCAGTTCAGCGACACGGGCACGCACGAGTTGGCCTCGGACGGGCAGGTCGTCGAACCGTCGTGTGCGTGCGTGCTCGAACTGGCGACACGCGAAGCGGATGAGGCCGCCCCGGAGCTTCCGGGAGCGAAGGCCAGCAGAGCGAGTGCGCCGAGCGCGAGGACGCCGACCAGTCGCACGAGGACGCGTAGGGACATCGCTCTCACCTCATGCCCCCTGAGGTCTGCGTCGCCTCTGGCGGAACCACACCCCGAGCGGGATAGCCAGGAGGATCAAGGCGAAGATCACGCACCACAGGGCCACTTCGGCCGGCGACCAACCCCTGAGACCCTTGCCCGCGGCCCGAGCCAGTGCATCCTGTCGGCTGTAGGCCAACTGCGAATTGTCGAGCGGATTCGTGGTGGTCGTGGCCGCCGCCGCTGTCGGGCCGCCGGCGGCGGCACTGGCCGTCGAGCCCGGACCAGACACGTTCTGGTTGGCACTCGCGCTGCTGCTCGCCCGGGCCGCCGCTCCGGCGGCCGCGGCGGCGGCCGCCGCCTGAGCGGCGCTGGCGCTGGACCCGACATCAGGGCCGCCCGGATTGGTTCCGCCGGTCGTCTGAGGACCGCCGGGCGACGTGAGCGCGCCGGTGATGTAGGGGTTCTGGCAGTTCTGGGCGGTCGGTGGCGCGGGAGTCGTCCCCCCGGGCAATCGACCAGCGGCCTGGAAGTCGTCCTCGACCAGGTTTGCCGGAATGGGTGAATAACCCAGGTCGGCCATCCTGGCCTGACCGAGGCACGCCACGAACTCGATGAAGCTCGCCATCTCCTGTCCCTGGGCGGCGGGCATCGTGATGTTGCCCTGGCTGTCGCACTGGAAATTCTGCGCTGCGGCCTGGGCCGGGACGCATTGAGCGGTGAAGTAGCTGTAGGCGGAGATCGGGTAGGCGGCCGGAGCCGGGTTCACGTAGACGCCGCCGAGATTCTGCGTCAGGTCGGAATACAGAATGGCCGCCGTGAGCGCGACGGCCACGTTGTAGGAGTTGGGCTGCACCGGGACGCCCGCCGTGTTGATCACGGACGCCACCGGCAGTCCGACGTTCTTGGCGTAGGCCGTCTCGACGTAGGCGATGCCTCCCGACGTGTGGGCCGGTCCCTGCGATGCGGCGTCGGCGCCGTTCACGCCCTTGAGCCCGTCGAGGTTCGAGGGCGTACCACTCGGGAACGCAGCCCAGGTGGCCTGGGGCTGCCCCGGAGGCAACGGGTCCTGCGCCAGCCCCTGGAATGCGGTGATCCCAGGAGCATCCGTATGCAGCATGTAGTCGGACAGCAGGTAGTTCTCACCGGACGGGTCGCTCCGGTAGTAGGCCGTGATGGCCTGATCGGGCAGCCGGATGCTCGGGTTGAGGGCGGCGATCTGCGCGTTGTCCCAGTTGTTGATGGAGCCGGTGAAGATGCCTTCCAACGTGGACGCATCGAGAATCAGGTTCGTCACCTGCTGGCCGTTCTGCGCCGTGAGGTTGTACTCGAACGCCAGCCCACCCGCCACGGTCGGCATGTACTGGAAGGGGTACGGCACCTGGTTGGTCGTGCAGTTGGCCTGGTTGGTGCTGTAGGAGATGTCCGTGGCGCCGACGTTCACCGTCTGGTTGCAGAAGCCGTCGAGTCCGAGCACAGAGCTCGACACGGTGAAGTTGATGTTCCCGCCGTCCAGTTCGTTGAACTGTCCCTGCCATTGGGTGATCGCCACACCGGCGAAGCTCGAGCCGGTGGACGTCAGCTGCGGATCGGCCGCTCCAGCGGGTCCGGCACCGAGACTGGCCATGCCGAAGAGGCTCGCCGACGTGCCCACGAGAAGCGTGGCCAGGAGGCACATCAGGTTGCGGAACAGCCTCACCCGAACCTCCCGTTGACGTAATCGCTCGTACGGGGGTCGTTCGGATCACCGAACATCTTCTCCGTCGTCCCGAATTCGATGACCCGGCCGGGCTGGCCCTCCTCGGCCAGGAAGAAGGCACACGTGTTGGAGACCCGCTGGGCCTGCTGCATGTTGTGGGTCACGATGACGATCGTCACCTCGTGGGCGATCTCGCGGATCGTCTCCTCGATCCTGTTGGTGGACGTCGGGTCCAGCGCGGAACAGGGTTCGTCCATCAAGAGGACTCGCGGGCGCACGGCCAAGGCGCGGGCGATGCACAGTCGTTGCTGCTGGCCGCCCGACAGGCCGCCGCCGAGCTCACCGAGTCGGTCCTTCACCTCGTTCCACAACCCTGCCTTGGTCAGCATCTCCTCGACGATCGACCGCTTGGCCTCGGGCGAGAGTTTCGTGTTCGAGAATTTCAATCCGGCGAGAACGTTTTCCTCGATCGTCATGGCCGGGAAGGGATTCGGCTTCTGGAACACCATGCCGATGTCCTTGCGAGCTTCCGTTGCCCTGAGCCCACCGCCGTAGATGTCGGAACCGTCGAGCTCGACGCGACCCGCGAGCTGCGCACCCGGGACCAGCTCGTGCATCCGATTGAGGATGCGGAGGAAGGTGGACTTGCCGCAACCGGACGGCCCGATGAGCGCCGTCACCTCGGCCCGCGCCATCGTCAGGGTCACCGACTCGAGCACGAGGCGGCCGCTGAACCAGGCGCATACCCCGTGCGCCTGCAGCTCCGCCGAGACCGAGGTGGGGACGGTGAGCGTGGGCGGCATGTCGTGCTGGGACACGCGGACCCGGGTGAACATTCCCATTAGTTACTCCTGACCCAGCGCACCGGCGCCGTGAGGGCGCCGCGGATCCGGCCTTTGCGAGTGGACCGCCGGCCGAAGAGACGGGCGACGACGAAGAGGATGAGGACCATGGCCAGCAGGACGAATGCTGCCGTGAAGGCCACCTGCACCACTGCCTTCTGGGCCTGGAAGATGTTCTCGTAGAGCACGAGGGGCAGGGCGGCTTGGGGTCCGCTGAAGGCATTGAGATTCATGTTGCTGTTGCCGAAGGACGTGAAGATGAGGGGCGCCGTCTCGCCAGCCGCGATGGCGATTCCCAGCACCACGGCGGTGATGAGACCCGAGCGGGCCGTGGGGAGGACGACACGGCTCACCGTGCGCCATTCGGAGGCGCCGAGGGCGAGGGAGGCTTCTCGGAGCCCTCCGGGCACGACCCGCAGGACCTCTTCCGTCGTCCTGGTGATCGAGGGAAGCATGAGCACGAAGAGCGCGATGGACGCAGCGAAGCCCGAGTAGTGGAAGATGTGCGGCACGATGAACACGGCGTAGATGAAGACGCCGGCCACGACCGAGGGAACGCCACTCATGGCGGTGACGATCGTGCGCACGAAGCGAGTACCCCATCCGCCGACCTCATTGAGGAAGATAGCGGTCAAGAAGGCCAGGGGAACTGCCATCAGGGCGGCCAGGAAAACCTGCTCCAACGTCCCCACGATGGCCTGCGCCACGCCGATGTCATGGAAGAGATGAGGGTCCGCCGGCTGGTAGTAGGCCATTGTTTTCGTCAGGAAGCCGAGCGAGAAGTGGCTGATGCCGTGGACGACGACCCAGCCGACGATGAACATCAGGACGCCGATGACGAGCCCGGCGCACGAGGCAACGAGGGTCGTCACCACCCGGTCGGTCGCGGCGGCGCGATCGACAGTCAGGTTCGTCGCAATCCAGTACATCACGAGGAAGCAGGCGTACCAACAGATCAGGAACCCCAGCACGCCGGAGAGGAGTGTGAGTTGATAGAAGAAGATCCAGATGATGGCGAACGACGAGACCGCTGAGGCCAGGAGCAGTCCGACGCCTTGCATTCCGAAGTCCCGCGTCTTCCGAGGTGGTCCGAGCTCGATCCGTTGCATCTCGCCGGCCAGGACGATGTCGGTCATCGAGCGGTCGCTGCGACCGTTGGGAGTTGCCATCACATCTCCACTCCCTTCCCACTCCGGGAGCGGTTGACGATGAGGGAGGCCAGCAGATTCACCACGAGGGTGAACACGAAGAGCACGAACCCGAGCATCAGAAGGTCGTTCGTCCCCATCGTTCCGCCGGCACCGAATTCGGCCGCGATGAACGAGGCCACCGAGGTCCCCCCGCTCGCCAGTATGTGCGGAGAGATCGTGTAGCTGAAATTCAAGATGACATAGACGGCGATGGTCTCACCGAGCGCCCGGCCCAGGCCGAGCATCGACGCGCCGATCATCCCGGCCTTCCCGAAGGGGAGGACGACCGTCCGGATCATCTGCGACTTGGTGGCACCCAGCGCCAACGCGCCTTCGCGCTCGCCCGGTGGGGCGAGGCTGAACACTTCACGGGTGACCGAGGCGACGATCGGGACGATCATCAGGCCCACGATCAGACCGGCGATGAAGAAGGAGCCGTTGAACGGCGGGTTGGACGCCGCGAAGAAGGGGATGAACGACAGGTGGTGCACCATCCACGTCGTGGTCCCCGTGATCTCAGGCTGGAACTGGTGGAGGGCCCAGAGCCCGAAGATGATGCTCGGCACGGCCGCCCCGAGGTCGACCATGGCGATCAACGCCCGCCGCGCCTTCAGGGGTGCGTAGTCGGTGAGGAAGAGCGCCGTCCCGATGGCGATGGGAACGCCGACGATGACGGCGATGACCGAAATGACGATGGTCCCGTACATCTGCGCCGCCGCACCGAAGTGATACGGCTTGTGCAGGGTGCTGAACCCCGAGGTCGTGAAGTACTTCGGCCCCATCGCCCGTAGGGCCGGAAGGCCCCGCCACAGGAGGAAGAACCCGATCAGGAACAGGATGACGAAGGCCGTGAACCCGGCCGTTCGGGCCACGGCCCGGAAGATCCGATCCTCTCTCGAACGATCGTTCGGGATCGTGATCGGGCGCGGCACACCTGGCGCGTTTGTGTTGGGTCGAACCAGCGTGTCGGTGGTCACGGCCGCTCGCCGGCCTTAATCGCCTGGTGCACCCGCTAAAGGTAACGGTCGCACATTACCGGAGACTGGCGTCGCAGTGAACGGAGGGTTACACCTCCCTATAAAACCTAGTGAACCGCTTGAATTGCAGAAGCCTCCAGGAAGACCTGGAGGCTTCTGCAGTTTCTGTGCTTTGAGTGTCCTGGAGCCAACGAAGGCTTTCGCCTCCGGCCGCTGCTCCAGCCACTTTCGACTACGGAGCTTCTACGTTCACCTGCTGGCTGGCAGACACGGTGTCGTAGTTGCTGTCACCCGAGTACTGCGCCTGCACCTCGTAGGGACCGTCGGCCGCCGTGATGTCCGCCGCAGGAACCGTGCAGACCGCGTAGCCCTGGTTCGCCTCGTTGGTGCTGATGGTGACGACGTTCGAGCCCGTGTCGCAGGTCTGGAAGTCGCCGCCGGCACCCTCGATCTGGAAGGTCACGGTGCCCTGAGGGGCGCCGAGGCTGCCACTGGCCCGCGAGTTGGCGATGACGCTGGCCCGGATGACCATGTCGTTCCCCTGGACCATCGGGTTGCGCTGGAGCTTGAGGTTCAGGCTCGTCGGCACCTTGCTGACCAGGATGTGCCCCTCCGTGCTGGGGGAGGTGGCGCTGTTCTGGTAGTTCGAGTCACCCGAGAAGTTGGCGTTCACGTCGTAGAAGCCGGGCGGCATGCCTCCGGGCACCGAGTACGTGATCTTCTGCTCGTTGTTCTTGATGTCGCTCTTGGTGGGCGTGGGCAGCACATAGGTGCCACCGGGCAGACCCGAGCAAGTCGACGCACTGTGGGGGCACACGGACCACTCCAAGTCCCCGGTCGGCACGCCGGTACCGGGAGCATTCGTCTGGATGGTGACGGTGAAGGTGAAGCCCTGGGAGGCCACCAGGGATCCGGGCAAACCCGAGACAGTGGTGGTCGTCGTGGCCTTTTGCGTCTGCAGCACCAACGAGGCGCTCGACGAAGCCTTGAAGTTCGCATCCTTCAACGTTGCGGTCACCGTGTAGCTGATCGGGTTCGAAGACAGGCCCTTGGCGAAGCTGCAGGTTGCGCTGCCACCCGAGAGCGTCTGGGTGTTGCCGCCGTCGCAGTTGGCCACGGTGCCGTTGGATCCGACGACCGAGAAGGTGATGGTGCCGTTCGGGGTGCCAGAGCCAGGTGGCGTCACCGACGTGATGCTGGCCGTGAAGCTGACCGGCTGACCGGTCTCGACGTCGGGCGCCGAGCTGACCAGCCCGAGCGTGACCGCAGCCTTCGAGACCGTCTGCGAGAGATTGGCCGTGCTCGGCGCGAAGTCCGAGTCACCCGAGTAGGTCGCCGTCACCGCATACGGGCTGTACTGAGCCAGAAGCCCCGCCGAAATGGTGCAGTCCGCACTGTTGCCGCTCAACGGAACCGTGTCTCCGGTCGTGTCGCAAGCGACATTCCCACCACCGGTGCCCGAGATGCTGAACGTGTACGAACCTGTCGGGGTTCCGGTTGCCGGGCTCGTGACTCCCACCGTGGCCGTGAAGGTCACGGTCTGCCCGGTCACGGTCGGGTTCGAGGACGAGACGAGCTGCGTCGACGTGCCGCCCCGCTTGATCTTGGCGGAAAGCGTCCCCATGCTCGTGGCGAACGTCCCGTCGCCCGAGTACACCGCATTGACTGTGTAATTACTGTCACTGGCAGCGAGGCCCCCGGCGAAGCTGCACGTCGCGACCGCCCCGGGACCGCTCGGGTTGGTGGACAAGCTCGCCACGTTCCCCGCGTCGCAGGTGAAAGGAGTCGAATCGGCGCCGGTGACCGTGAAGGTCACCGTCCCGGTTGGCACGGCGTTTGCGTGAGTGACGGTGGCCGTGAAGGTGACCGGGCCACCGTTCACCGCCCCCGGCGACGCAGTGACCGTCGTCGTCGTATTTGGACCCGTTGCTGAAGCTGGTGCCGCCACCAGTGCAAGGCCCGCAAGGGCTAACACCGATCCGACCGCCAACCGCAGAGGTATCGCCCCAAACCTTCTCGCCATGTTCTCGTTGCCTCCGTGGTCCGGAATTCGACACGCGTTGTGCCGCGTTTCCCTGATGTACTGGTTTTTTGCTTCTTCGCCGTTGCTGAAATGCCTAATCGCCGAGGCAGAATTGAGTGACCTCTTGTCCGCCTTCCTGCAACTATGGGTCGCCTTCGGCAGCGCTGCATAGGGGCTATCGGCAGTTTGTGACCGAATCACCAACATTTAAGCAATAGTTCACTTTTTGTTCACATTATGTTCGGTCGTTGGCTCATGATGCTCCAACGATCCCCGGGCGATCACGCCGAGCCGGGCGCCCAGCTGATCGGCGTGCGTGACCCGGGCCCAACGAACCCGCCACTCCACAAAGACCAGTTCAAGTGCCATTTCTGTCCCGGTGCCGCACCCCGACGATCGACGCTATCGTGACCTCGTCCGCAATCTCTTCGGGGTCGAGGTCAATGTTCGATGGCAACGGAGTGCCTCCGGGGGGTGTTGCGCTCCGTGTTGCCACCGTCGATGACGCTCTCGCCGTCGCCGATCTGCACGTCCTGGCCATCAGCGAGGGGTTCCTGGCCTCGCTCGGATCCGGGTTCCTCCGCCGGCTCTACGCCCGGATCAGTGTGTCGTCCCATGGTTTTCTCATCGTCGCGACGGGCGACGGGGGCGGAGTGATCGGATTCGTAGCCGGTGCGAGCTCGGTGGGCGGGCTCTATCGCGAATTCCTCCTGCGGGACGGGGCCCTGGCTGTGGCGACGTCGCTGCCCCACCTGATCCGGTCCATTCCTCGAGTCATCGAGACTTTGCGGTACGGGACCAAGGACGATTCCGTTCGGGCCTCCGGGGGCGGAGAGGCCGAACTGCTCTCCCTGGCGGTCGCCGGGTCGGCCAGGAAGCGCGGGGCCGGGGCCGCCCTGGTCAAGGCCTTCTTCACTGCGGCGGCCGGCGGAGGCTCGACAACGGCTCGGGTTGTCGTGGGCGCGACGAACGAGACAGCCATCAGGCTCTACGAGGGCGCTGGGTTCGCTGAAGCGGAGCGCTTCGAGGTGCACGAAGGAACGACCTCGTTGCTCCTGCGGGCCGATCTGGCGGACGTGAGCCCACGGTGACTGCGGAGACGGAGCTCGCAATAGGAGCTGGCGCATGTCTGGTCACGCTGGTGGCCACGCCGTTGGCGGCACGAACGGCCAAGCGCCTGCAATTGGTTGATCACCCGGGTCCGCTCAAGCCCCAGTCGCAGGCCACTCCGTATCTCGGGGGTGCAGCCGTGGCCTTGGGCGTCGCCGTGGGCGCCGCCGCTTATCGCCCGCTCACCCTCCTCCCGCTGGCCGTCGCGTTGGGTGTCGGGACGGCCGACGATGCCCGGCCGCTTCCTCCGATGGTTCGGCTCATTGCCGAGGTACTGGCGGGGGTCGTCCTCGCCCTTCTGATCACCACCCGTATTTCGAGCCCCTTCGGATTCGTCCTGGTGGCCATTGCCACCGTCGTCCTCATCAACGGTTTCAATCTGATCGACGGACTCGACGCCCTGTGCGGAGCGGTGACGTTCGTCTCCGCGGTCGGCTTTGCCTTGATCGTGTCCGGCCACGGCGCATATGTGGCCGTAGCCCTCGCGGGCGCAACTGCCGCCTTCGTCGTCTTCAACCGCCCACCTGCTCGCATCTATCTCGGTGACGGAGGCGCATACCTCATCGGGACGGCCGTGGCCGCCCTCCTCGCCTTGTCGTGGGGGCGGGCCGAGCCACTCCATACGGGCGTGGCGGCGCTTCCCCTCGTGTTCCTCCCGGTCGCCGAGCTCGGCTTCGCCATCGTCCGTCGAGTCCGGTCTGGCGCCTCACTCCTGGTGGGCGATCGTGATCACCCTTACGACCAGCTGGTCCGAAGAGGGTGGAGCAAGGAGCGCACGGTACTTTCGTACGTCTCGGTCGGGGTCATACTCCTTGGTGTCGCACTGATCGCCAGCACGCTCAGCACCTCCTGGGCCATCGCCATGACGGGAGCCTCTGCATTGCTACTCATCCTGCTCGGAGCAAGCGCTGGATTCATGTCGCCGAATGCCAGTTCAACCGACGAAGGCATGGCCTCGCGGTGAGTCGCATCTACATGTCGCCCCCCGACACCACACCGGAGGAGCGGGACCTACTCCTCGACGCGTTCGACTCCAACTGGATCGCACCGCTGGGCCCTCATGTGGACGCCTTCGAGCGAGAGCTGGCCGAATGGGCCGGCACCACGCATGCGGCCGCTCTCTCGAGCGGCACTGCGGCGCTCCACCTGGCCTTGCTCCTCGTCGGGGTCCAGCCCGGGGACCAGGTCGTCGTGCCGACCCTTACCTTCGTCGCCACCGCCAACGCCGTCCGGTATGTCGGCGCCGAACCGATATTCGTCGACTCGGATCCGGCGCACTGGAACGTAGATGCAAACCTGGTGGCGTCTGACCTCCACGACCGTGTCCATCGGGGACGACGGCCCGGAGCCGTGATCACGGTCGATCTACTCGGCGGCTGCCCCGACTACGGGATCCTCACCGAGACCTGTCGGGAACTCGAGATTCCAATGGTCGAGGACGCCGCGGAGGCGTTGGGTTCCACGTACCGTGGACAACCCGCCGGTTCGTTCGGCCAATGCGCGACATTCTCCTTCAATGGCAACAAGATCATCACGACGAGTGGCGGCGGCATGCTCGCCTCCGACTCGGAAGACCTGATTCGCCGGGCGCGCTACCTCTCCACCCAGGCGCGTGAACCAGTGCCGCACTACGAACACGTGGAGCTCGGCTACAACTACCGCTTGAGCAACCTGCTGGCCGCACTCGGCCGGGGACAGCTTCGGGGTCTTGAACGACGGATCACCAGTCGACGGGAGATTCACGCTCGCTATCGTTCCGCCTTCCAGTCCGTCGAGGGAATCGACATGATGCCTTTTGCCGAGGATGTGGTGCCGAACTACTGGCTCACCTGCATCCGCATCGATCCAGCCCGATTCGGGGCAGCACCCGAAGACGTGCGCCTGGCGCTCGAGGAGTTGGACATCGAGTCTCGCCCGATCTGGAAACCGCTCCATCTCCAGCCGCTCTACAAGGGCGCAACCTACGTCGGTGGATCGGTAGCCGAAGACGTGTTCGCCCAGGGGTTGTGCCTGCCGAGCGGCTCACAACTATCAGAGTCGGACCAGGAGAGAATCATCGAAAGAGTGCTGCAGACACCCACCCGAGTGAGTTGATGTCTCCAGCAGAACCAGCCGCACAGCCCCAAGGTTCCACGTCGGCACGGTTCGCCTACCTTCTCCTGACCCACGGCCGAGCAGCCCAGGTCGAGGAACTGGCTGCGCGGATCCTGGCCCTCAGTCCTCACGCCGACGTGGTCGTCCACCACGACCTCTCCTCACCCGACGTCCCATGGGGAGGTCGTCCGGATCCACCGCTACATCTCGTCCCGAGAGGTCGCGTCCGTTGGGGTGACTGGTCAATGATCGAAGCGACAGACCGGTTGCTCAGATACGCGGTGGAGAACTTGGCCAGCGATTGGTTCGTCCTCCTTTCAGGAGAACATCGGCCCACGACGCCGTTGGAGCGATGGGAGAACACGGTGGCGCGCTCTGGCCTCGACGCGTATCTCCCGTCCGAGCGCCTCACGGGGGGTATCCGATTCGGTCGTGGCCACGTCGAGGAAAATCTCTACCTCACGCGCGCTGTCCATCGCTGGAGGATGGTTCCCCGGCCGCGCTCGGCGATTCTTCATCGGGCCATCGGAGGGATCATGAAGCTCAGCGAATACCTGCAGCCCCTCGTTGCGGTGGAATTCGTGCATCGACGCGATGCGTGGGTCGTCGGTGTCCGGCGGCGAACGCAACCCGTCGCCAACGTGGACTTCTTCAGGGGGTCGCAGTGGATCGCATTGAACCGTCGCGGCGCAGTCGAAGCCTTGACGGTAGATCCGGACCTGACGGCCTGGTTCAAGCGCAGCTGGATACCAGACGAGAGTTACTTCCACACCGTGCTCCGTCATGCTGGATTGTCCGCCAGTGACACACCCACCACCTTCGTGCTGGACACTCCAGAGCAGCCGACAACAGGGTGGATGAGATTGACTCTCGACGACCTGCCGGCCGTCTGGGAAGCGGCAACCCCGTTCGCCCGCAAGGTGGATCCCTCGACCCGACCCGAGGTGGCCCAGTCGATCGACGGGGTCGTCGATCGACGTCGGCTCGAGGAGCAGGATTCCGGAGCCTCGTAGGACCTCGGTTCCAGAGGGCCGCCGAGTTTCCTCTCATTTTTGGGCCGTCTACACTCGGTCGGGACCTGCGGCGCCGCAACGGCAGGGATGCGCGAATTCACGGCGCACACACGTTGCTCGCCTGGGGACATGCGAGTCGAGAGGGATCGGGTGCAGACAGGCACGTCCGTCGGGGCGGAGCGAGGGGGACCGACGAGGCTGGGCACTGTCGCCTACCTCCTTTTGACCCACAAGGACCCAGAACAGGTCGAAGCCCTCGCTTCGAGAATCCTGGCGCTGTCCCCTGACGCACAGATCGTGGTCCATCACGACCTGAAGGCCGACGGGACGCCCTGGGGCGGCGCTCCGCCAGATCGCGTCTCGTTCGTCGACCCGGTGAAGGTCGAGTGGGGTGATTGGTCCATCGTCGAGGCCACGCTCCGGATGTTCCGGTTCGCTGCGGAGAAGCTGCAGGCGTCCTGGTTCGTCGTCGTCTCGGGCGAGCACTGGCCGGTGGTGAATCTTGCGGCGTGGGAGCAAACACTTCCTGCCTGTCCATTCGACGCGTTCCTGCCGGCGCAGCAACTCCCCGGTCGACTCCGCTTCGGCACCCGCAACGTGGACGGCAATCGCTTCCTGGCTCGCTGCCTCCACCGTTGGTTCAAGGTACGCCGGCCCACATCCGATCTGGCCCATCGCGGGCTGGCGGGACTCTCGAAGATCAGCCTGCGCACGCACCCACTCTTCAAACTCGAATTCTCCCTGCGGAGCGGGGCCTGGTTCCTCGGACTCCCCCGGCCGCGGGGTCCACTGAAGGGCTGGACCTTTTACAAGGGCTCCGAGTGGCTCGCCTGCAATGCCAAAGCGGTCGACGCGCTCCTGGACGTCGCGCCCGTCGTGGTGGCCTGGTTCAAGAAGAGCCACATTCCCGACGAGTCCTATGTGCAGACGGTGCTCCGTCGTTCAGCGGACCTCCGGATCAGTGAGCACGAGGTCACGTGGGTGCCCCCAGAACCCAACCGGGCAACGCCCGGATGGATGCTCCTGAAGGCCGAAGACCTCGACACCGTCATGACCTCCGGGGTGGCCTTCGCCCGCAAGGTGGACGCCGCTCGAAATCCCGACGTCATCCGGGCTATCGACATTCGTGTCGACGCCGAGGCACAACCCCGTTCGACCGGCAACGTGACGTCGGGCTTGGTCAACATGACTGCCGACCAACCACCGGCAAACCCATGACGACCGACCAGACACCGGGGCACGGCGGCGAACCCAGGTTCGCCTACATGCTGTTGACGCACAAGGATCCCGAGCACGTCGAGGAGCTGACGGGACGAATACTGGACCTGAGCCCGGCGGGACACGTCGTCGTGCATCACGATCTCGCTTCGGACCCTCTCCCGTGGAACGGAAAGCCGCCGGAGCGGGTGCACTTCGTGGAGCGCGGCCGCGTGCTGTGGGGTGACTGGTCCATTGTCGCGGCGTCGCTGAGAATGATGCAGTTCGCCCACGACGAGCTCGCAGCCGATTGGTTCGTGATGCTCTCGGGCGAGCACCGACCTGTCGTCGATCTCCGTCAATGGGAGCACGCCACCGCACATTCGTCGGTAGACGCATTCGTCGAAGCCGAGCCGCTTCCCTCGTCACTCCGGTTCGGTCGTTCCAACGAAGACGCCAATCGCTTTCTCGCTCGCTGTCTCCTCCGCTGGGTCACCGTCGAGCAACCCGGCCACATGGTCGGGCAGAAGGCGCTTGGTGCTCTGTGGAGAGTCTCCAGGTATGTGCTTCCCGTCTACGCCGTCGAGTATTCGCATCGTCGTGAGGCGTGGTTCATCGGGTCGCCCCGTCGGCGTGGCCGGCCGGCGGGAATGACCTTCTACAAGGGCACCCAGTGGATCGGCGTCAATCGGCGCTCGGCCGAAACGATTCTGGGAGCTGATCCACGGGTGACCGAGTGGTTCACGCATGGGCACATCCCCGACGAGACCTATTTTCACAGCGTGCTCTACAACACGCCCGCACTCAACGTGAAGAGCCAGGTTGTGACGTACGTGCCAGAAGGCCCCGAACGGCCTACGGCCAATCGATGGATGGTTCTCGACGAGGCAGACCTTCCGACCGTCTGGGCTTCCGGCGCTGCCTTCGCCCGGAAGGTCGATCCGGCCACGCGTCCTCAGGTCATCCAATCGATCGACATCGAGGTCGACCGGCAACGCGCTGCCGGTACGGGGGCACAGGAACCAGGAGCGTGACGATGAGTACCGGGAACAATGGTGCCCTCGAGCCCTGTGTCGCCGTGGTTGGTATGCATCGGAGCGGAACGTCCGCCACCGCAGGCCTGCTCATAGGCTTCGGTCTCGCCGGACCTCGAGCAGGCGACCTCGTGCCCGGAGACAGCTCCAACGAGCGGGGACATTGGGAGAGCCACGAGGTGCAGCTGTGCAACGCCCACCTTCTCGCTGCCCGCGGGGCGACGACCTATGCACCGCCGCAGGTCATCGAGAACTGGGAGGACATCCCCGGTTACGACTCGGCGCGCGCGGAGGCGAGACAGTGGTTCAGCGCGACCTACTCGGGCCGGCCGCTCGTCATCAAGGACCCGCGACTCTGCCTCACGATGCCATTCTGGCGCTCGGTGATCCCGGCACCCATGGGAGCCGTTCTCGTCCTACGCGACCCCATGGACGTCGCACGTTCGTTGCAGACACGCGATGACGTACCCGTGCTCCTGGGACTCGCCATGTGGGATCGCTACATACGATCGGCGAGTGCCGGCCTCCGGGGCCTCCCCACCTTGGTCGTCGAGTACGACTCGATGCTCGCGGACCCGAAGGGATCATCGAGGTCCGTCGCCGCATTCCTGGGTCAACTCGGCATTCGGGCCGCAGCCGAGAAGTCCGTCGACGCCGCCGAACGGCTCGATCCGCGGCTGCGTCACCAAGGTCAGCGGCGCGATGAGTACGACGAATTGGTCGCCCATCAGCGAGCCGTCCTGTCAACCCTGGTGGGACATCTCGGCGCCCATGAGGCCTGGCAGCCGCCGGAACTGCCGGAACCCCCGGCCTGGGTGGACGACGTTCTGCGTTTGCGACGCGACTACGCAGGTGCAGCTCGGGAATTGCACTGGGTCAAGGCGTCGCGGGCGTACCGCATGGTCTCGTCGCTGTGGCGGTTCACCGGAGGCAGTCCGACGGCCCTCACCGACTCGACGATCCCCCAAGAGGACCACTCCTTATGAAGCCGACCGAACAGCGCCACGTCATCGTCGTTGGGATGCACCGGAGCGGTACCTCGGCCGTCGCCGACGCAATCGCCCGGCTCGGTCTCGCACTTCCCGACGAAACCGATCTGATCACTCCGGGCCCTTACAACGAACGGGGCTATTGGGAGAGCCGACGATTCGTCACCTACAGCGATCGTATCCTGCGCTATCTCCACGGCACCTGGTCCGCGCCACCGAAGCCGGCGGCCGGATGGGAGCAGTCCATGGACGCGGAGGTCGTCGAGCTGCGAAGCGGCGCACGAGACTTCTCCCTCCGTGAGTTCACCGAGAGGCACATGGTGCTCAAGGACCCGAGGCTGTGCATCACGCTGCCCCTCTGGCGCCAGGTCTTCGATCAGGCGCCGGTCGCCGTTCTCGTGCTGCGCGACCCGCTCGAAGTGGCTCGCTCGCTCGAACACCGCAATCAATTCCCCATCTCGTACTCCCTGGCCTTGTGGCGTCGCTATGTCCAGCAGTCCTTGACCGCCGTCGACGGTCTGCCGGTCTTCGTGGCGGAGTATCAACGTCTCCTCGACGACCCGCGGACTGAACTCGACGAACTCACGACGTTCCTGGGCACGCACGGCATCACAACAGCGGTCGATACCCATATCGATGACGCGGTGGAAGCGTTTGCCCCCGAACTGCGTCACCATCGGGCCGACCCTGGCGGAATGCCCGAAGCGGTCCCCATCCTGGTCTCGGAGCAGCGGGAGTTCTTCGATGCCCTGCGTACACGCCGGGGTGGCCACGAACATTGGTCGCTCCCGCCGGGTCCAGATGAACCCTCATGGGTTCACGACATCCTCCAGATGGCGACCTTCGGAGAGATCACAGACTTCGAACGGCAGGCCGCCCAGGACGAGCTGAAGTGGATCAAGCGATCACGACTCTTCGGTGCCACCCGGACGATCTGGCGGGTCACCGCCAGTGGTCCGACGCTCTCCGAGGATGCACCGAGCGGCGAGGTCGCCCCGGCGGCCTCCACACCCACACCGACCCTGACCCGTCTGTCTTCGTGGTCGCAGACCGCACGACGGGCGGTCTCGGCTCGAAAGGGACCCGCGACGCGGCCGGGACAGGTTGGGCACGAGGACAATCCGGATCATCCCGTGGTTCTCGAGGATTTCCCCATCTTTGCGGTGATCAAGTCATGGATGGACGAGGACATCATCGAGGCGACGGTGCGTAATGCATTCGCACAAGGTGCCGATACCGTCTTCCTGGTCGACAACGCCAGCACGGACAGCACCGTCGCACGGGCCGTCGAGGCCGGAGCGACCGTGGCCGAGGTCTACGAGACTGAGGCATTCGACGGGAGGCTCGTCCAGCCGCTCGTCAACGCCGTGGTGGCCCGGGAGTCGCTGCGGGACGGGTCCGACCACATCTGGTGGATGCTTCTCGACAGCGACGAATTCCCGGAGGGGCCTGGCGGCCGGACGATACGCGAATACCTGGCCGGACTGGACCGAAGATTCCGTCTCGTCGGTGCGAGGTTCCTGAATCATCTCCCCGACACCACGCCCGCAAACGTGGAGGGATTTCACCCGGCCGATTTTCAACCCCTGTGCTATCCCTTTGAGCCGTTGAACAACCCACCCTGCTCGTTGGGCCACTGGAAGCACCTCCTCCAGAGATTCGACCGACACGGACAATTCCTCCTGAGCAACGAGGGGGCGCATACCGCGTTCGCATCCGAACGGGTGATCGAACCCTCAGCGGGTGTGCTCGTGCATCACTTCCAGTACCGAAACGAGGCCTTCACCCGCGCCAAGCTCGATTTGGTCCATGAGTCGCACCGTGACGGCCTCCACGAGTCGGCCGGCTGGAGCAGCTTCGACCGACGGAGGCGCTCTCTCGACGCGGTGTACGACCAGCGCTGGGCCGAGGTCGACACGCCACCGAACCGGGTCGCCGGGGCGAGCGCCCATCCCGCACCCTGGTCCGGCCAGTCAACGCTTCGCCGTTGGTATCCAGAAGCGTCCGTGCACGAGGCGCGCCACGCCGCCTCCGTGACGGATGCGGGCCTACGGCGCAACCAGCCGGCACCATGACGCCATTCCGGCAAAGGCAGCCTCTCGTCGCCGCGTTCGAGCCCGACGAGGGTCCGATCGTCATCGGCGGGGTTGGCGGGAGCGGCACGCGCGTCGTCGTGGAGATCATGCGTCGTCTCCGCGTCTATACGGGCTGGAATCTCAATCGGGCGGGTGACAACAAGTGGTTCTCCCTGCTGCTCAAGCTGCCCCGGTGGGATCTCGACGAGAAGAGCCCCGACAACGCGCTGATCCATCGATCTCTCGATCTCATGGAAAAGGCCATGAACGGAACCCTCGAACCGGACCGGGCCGATCGCCGGGCGATCGCAGCCATCGTGGCTCGCTGTGCTGCTTTCCGGGAGCAGCACGACCTCCGGGACGACCGCACGGATGCCTGGCTCAACCACGTGGCCGGCACCTTGAGCGAGTCGCGTGAGCACGTGCCCTCTGACGCACCACGGTGGGGATGGAAGGAGCCGAACAGCCACCTGTTCCTCCCCCATCTGCGAAAGCACTTTGCCGGACGGCTCCGTTACGTCCACGTGATCCGCCATGGCATCTACATGGCGCACAGCAGCAATCAGGCACAGGCGCAACGTTGGGGTCCGCTGTTCGGGATCGAGGGTGGATTTCCCACCACGCCGGTACGTTCGCTCGACTATTGGATCGCGTCGAACGAACTGGCGATCGAGCGGGGACGAACCATGCCATCGGGAACATTCCTGGTCGTCAATCATGACGACCTCTGTGCATCACCTCGCCGAGAAGTGACCCGTTTCGTCGAGTTTCTCGGCATCGACGTTCCGCCAGACATGCTCGAAGAACTCGTGGCTCTCCCGAATCCACCGAAGCGATTGGATCTCTCGATCGAGGAAATGCGAGAGGAATTCGGGGACGAGCGCCTGGCCAAGGTCCGGGAGCTCGGGTTTGCCGTCGACGGCGCGGCGTAGCTCCGTTTCAGCTCAGGAGGGTGTGCCCGGTTCCGAGTCGGCAGTCTCGAACTGGCGAAAGAACTCGGGATCCGAGCAAATCTCGTCGTAGATATCGTTCGACCGACGACCCTCCTTGCGGATGTACGCGTTGAGCTTGCGCGCCTTCACGCTGTCGCGGGCCAATCGAACGACTTGGCCGGCGTGGCGCGGCCGCAGTTCGCGCAGGGACTTCCCGTGGGCCTTCGTCTTCATGTAGAGGTACTTCTCGTTCTCGGCGACCGGGACGTTGGACTCGTCGGCTCTGGCGATCGGTGGGCGAAACCCGGACCCGTGATGATAAACGTGACCCTCGTAGAGGCCATAGAAAACAGGGTGGTAGTTGACGGAATTGGAGCGCAAGATCGGTCGCCAGGCAATGGAGCGGGAATTCAAGGTCGCCAGCAGCGTGCCACCAACGTCGCTCGCCGTCTCACCTTCGGACGTCGTCCACGATCCCTGCCGCCAGTCCCCCCCGATCTCGTTCCAGAATCCCACCGTGGTGACGCAGAAGCAGGGGTGAGGCTGCACGTCCCCGGCGTTCTCGTCCCGCCGTACCGCAGCGAGTGGGTGGTCTGCCAACAGCTCGTCCAACCAGTCGTCGAGGCTGCGGACGGGAAACGCGTCCCCGTCCAGGAAGATGATCAGGTCATCGGGCGCAGCGTCCCTGCTTATGGCGGCGGCCAGATCGTTGAGCTTGTCGGGGTGCGTACCGTCGACCCTGGTCACGAAATCGAATTGCTGGTCGTAGCCGGCCTCGATGCCTTGGAGGTTGGCGAACACCCGGAAGGGCTCCCTCAGTCGTGACGAGAGCGCCTGACGCTGTGGGTCAATCCACTTCGGATCGACCCAATGAACGGTGGCGACGTAGATCATCGACGAGAACGAAGGCCGGGGGCGCTTACGAGGTGGCAGCGGAGGTGCTCGGGGCGACCTCGACTTCCTGGAACCAGGCCAGGGTCTCACCGAGGCCTTCCTGGAGCGGCGTCGCCGCAATCGTCGGGAACAGGCTTTGCAACAAGGACGAATTGGCCTGAGAATCGTGGACATCGCCTCCACGCGAGGGTCCATGCTCACGCGCGACCGCGCGTCCGAGCAATCCCTCGAGCTCGGCGATCAGCGCCAACAGCGAGGTGTTCGAACTGAAGGCGAGGTTGACGGGCGAGTCCGTCGTGACTCGTCGGGTCAGCGCTTCCCCGATGACTCTCGTCACATCGCCGACATAGGTGAAGTCCCGCGTCTGGGTCCCGTCGCCGTGGACCGAGAGCGGCCGTCCCTCGAGGGCAGCGGAGATAAAGGCTGGAATCACCGCCGCATAGGCGTGATCCGCTCTCTGGAGCGGCCCGTAGACATTGAAGAACCGCAGGGCGAGCACGTCCATCCCGAAGGAGCGCGCATACGAGAGCGTGTAGGACTCAGCGGCCAGCTTGCTTGCCGCGTAGGGACTGGCCGGACGGGTCGCGTGGTCCTCCGGCGTCGGAAGCGTCGCATTCCGCCCGTAGACCGAGGACGAGGAGGCCACGATCACGTAGCGAGCGTGTTCCCGAGCCGACTCGAGGATCTGCAGGGTCCCGGTGGCGTTGGCGTCATGGCTCGCTCTCGGATTCCGCAATGAACGAGCCACCGCCGGGATGGCCGCGAGGTGCACGACGCCGTCGACCTCGCCCATCAACTTCGACACCAGCTGGTCGTCGAGCACGCTGCCCAGGTTGAAGTCGATGCCCTCGACGTCACCGAGGTTGGATTCCATCCCCGTCGAGAGATCGTCGAGCACGAAGATCCTCTCCGCCTGCCCGGTTCGTCGTAACGAACGGCAGACGTGTGATCCGATGAAGCCGGCACCACCGGTGACCAAGACGTCCACTTAGAGTCGCTCCACGTTGGGTCCGACCAGTCGTCCCCGCGTGTCGAGCACGTACGACGACAGGGAAACGATCCGTTCGAGATCGAACTCGTCGTGGTCGGTCACGAGGACGACCGCATCGGCGGCCTCGATCTCCGTGTCGCTCAGCGGGACCAGGCTCGCGGGCGGTCCCTCGCTCAATGCATCCTCGAGGGCGCCGAGCGTCCCCACATGCGGGTCGGCCACGGTCACGACCGCACCGGTTCGGCGGAGAAGCTGCACGATGGTCCTACCGGGACTCTCTCGCGCATCCCCGGTGTTCCGCTTGTAGGCGAAACCCAGGACGAGCACGCGACTCCCGTTCAGCGGCTTTCGCTGGCGATTGAGGCCTTCGGCCAGCCTCTTGACCACGTAATTCGGCATGTGGTCGTTGACGTCGTTGGCCAATTCGACGAACCGGAACGTCTGCCCGAGCGACCGTCGTACCCGCCACGAGAGGTAGCTGGGATCGATCGGCAGGCAATGGCCACCGACGCCGGGGCCCGGCTTGAAAGACAGGAAACCGAACGGCTTTGTGGCGGCCGCGTCCACCGCAGCCCAGACATCGATACCGAGATCGCTCGCGAATACCGCCAACTCGTTCATCAAGGCGATGTTGACGTGCCGGAAGGTGTTCTCGAGCAGTTTCGTCAGTTCCGCCTCTCGCGTCCCGGCAACTGGGACGGTCGTCGTCACCAGGGTGTCGAAAAACTCACGCACCGCGGCCAGCGATGCTTCGTTGACACCGGAAACGACCTTGGGCGTGTTCACGAAGGTCCAGCTCTCGTTGCCTGGGTCGATCCGCTCGGGGCTGTAGCCAAGGTGAAAGTCGATGCCGGCGACCAGGCCCGACCGTTCTTCGAGCAACGGTGCCACCAGCTCCTCGGTGGTGCCCGGATAGGTCGTCGATTCCAGAACGACGACTGAGCCGACACTCAGGTGGCTCCCGAGCATTCTCGTGGCGTCCTCGACATGGGCGAGATCGGGCACCCCTTCGCGCAATGGCGTCGGCACGTCGATCACCGCAACATCGAAACCATGGAGCTGGCTCTCGTCGCTGGTGGCCCTGTAGCGACCCGTACCCAGCGCGGCGGACACGTCGGCGTCGGAGACATCGGTGACGAACGACTTGCCGTCCGCCAGGGCCTTGACCCGGGACTCGTCGGGATCGAACCCCACGACCTCGTAGCCGACCGCGACGGCGCGCATCGCCAACGGCAAGCCGACATAGCCCTGTCCGAGGACAGCCAGCTTTCGGTGACGATGATCCGGCGTCGGATGGTTCGGCATCACGGTCCTCGGTCGCTCAGGGCTGACGCCGCTGCGGCGTCGCTTCGGCCGGGCCGTGGTCGATGTTGGCCTCCCGGCGGTGGGTGGCCGGGAGCGGGTGCGCCTCCAGCTTGCGCTGGTCCCGACGGTAAGGGCTGTAGAAGCCGCTCCAGGCAGAGATCGGGACGACATCGGGCACCGAAAAGGTTTCCCACGCCCGGCGGACGGCATCGGCGAGCACTGCCTCCACGCCCCAGTCGTTCCGCAGGCGTTCGACCCTCCGCATCGACAGATCGTCACGCAGGACGAGCTGGACCACATCACGTTGGACGAGAAGATTGGAGATCGAACGGTCGAAGCGGGCATGGATGCATGTCGTGATCATCCGTTCCTCGGTGCCCGGGGCACTGAGGGCAGCTCCGTCGGAAGAGGTCCTCGGCGTGAACCAGACGCGATTGGCGAAGAGTTCCTTCGGTTCGATGGAACCCCCGAAGCGGCCCGGCGTCACCGCCCGGTAGATGCCGACGTCGACGCCATTTGCCGTGCGGTGCCAGACGTCCCTGCGACGACGGTTCCGCGAGTGCAGGCCAGGCGGACGAATCACCGCCTCCCGTTGCAGGACGTCGATGGCCTCGTCATGCCGGCTGTGATCGACCAGGATGT
This sequence comes from uncultured Acidimicrobiaceae bacterium, assembly GCA_963754445.1. Taxonomy (GTDB): domain Bacteria; phylum Actinomycetota; class Acidimicrobiia; order Acidimicrobiales; family RAAP-2; genus Bog-473. The sequence continues at coordinate 90,696 of CAVWFT010000002.1, forward strand.
GCACCGACTCGTAGAGCCGCAGGTGGGTCTGGGGGTAGTCCAGGGCAGAGGTCGCTGCTCCGTGGAGCACGCAGGCATCGAGACCGTGGCCGAGGAGGGTAGTCACGATCTCCTCCAGGCTCTCCGATGCCATCTTGCAGCGCAGGGTCGCTCGATTGGCCTGATTCCGGAGGTCTTCGAACTGTGATTCGGTCACCGCCAAGGTCTCTTGCTCGCAGGCTGCCAACGCGAACGTGGAGAGCATCAGTTGATCGAGCTTCGCTAAGAAGGGCTCCCAGGAGTCAGGGGCGAGCGGTTGTTCGAGGAGTGGGCGTAGAGACGGGTTGAGGCCGTGGCCCGCGATCCCGATCAGAATCTCCGTCAGCGTCACGCCGAGATTTCATTGTCTACCGCGAAGACGACTGGCTCCCGCGCCCTGACACTCTTCACCTCTGCGCTCTCCTGTGCCTCCGATTCGACGATCATGTCAAAGAGGATGCGACGGGCCCGCACCTCGTTGCGATCGGCTGCCGCCTGGCTGAGTTCCGCCACCCCGAGGTTGAGCTGGGCCCCGTCGAGGTCTGCTGAGAGCAGTCGGAGGATGGACGGGTGCAGGGTGGGGGAAAGGTTCTCGCTCGTGCTGTGCAGCTGCTCGTGCAGCTTTTCACCGACCCGGGGACCGGTGATCCTGATCCGGATGTCCAGTCCGGGCTGCAGCCCGGACAACCGGATCATCCGGTGCGCCAGGTCGAGGATGGAGACGGGCTGACCCATCTCGAGCATGTAGATGTCGCCCCGCTCGGCCAACACGGAGGATTGCAGCACGAGCTGAACGGCTTCCTCGACGCTCATGAAGTATCGGGTCATGTGCGGATCGGTCACGGTGACCGGACCACCCGCCGCGATCTGGCGCTGGAAGGTCGGGATCACGCTCCCTCGGCTCCCGAGGACGTTGCCGAACCGGACGGCACAGAACGCGGCGCCATCCGGGGCCCGGTCGAGCAGGAGACGTTCACCCACTCGCTTCGTCGCCCCCATGACGCTCGAGGGGCGGACGGCCTTGTCCGTCGAGATCAGGACGAACCGCTTGGTTCCCACCTCCGTGGCCGCGTCGAGCACATTCATGGTGCCGAGGACGTTCGTGTTCACCGCCTCGACGACATGGGTCTCGAGGATCGGCACGTGCTTGTGTGCCGCTGCATGGAAGACGACGTCGGGTTGCCAGCGAGCAAACGCGTCCATCACGGCATCCCGTCTCGAGATGTCCGCCAAGAGCTGTTCGACCTTGCAGCTCTTCGAGGTGGTCGCCGATGCCTCGTACAGGTGGGTCTCGTCGTGATCGAGCATGACGAGCACCTCGGGCTCGAAACCCGACACCTGCCGGCAGATCTCGGAGCCGATCGATCCTCCGGCACCCGTCACCAGGACGCGCCGACCGGCAAGGGCATTTCGCACGGCGGCCAGATCGGTCACGATCTCCCGCCGGCCGAGCAGGTCCTCGATCCTCGGCTCGCGTGCGGACCGGACGGACACGGAGGCTTCCGAGATCGAACCGACGATGTCCGTCAGGTCGGGGACGATCTTCATCACGATCTCCGCGTCCTCGCTCGCCCGGACGCACCGTTCGACGATCGATGTCGACGGATTCGGGATGGCGAGAAGGACCTGTTGGATCTGCAACTTCTCGATCGCGGCCGGGAGGTCGTCGATCGACCCGACCACAGGCACGCCGAGTAGCGAGAGCCCATGGGTCCGCTCGTCGTCGTCGACCACAGCGACAGGGAACATGCCGGCTCCGGGATTGCGCAACATGCCCCGGATCACTGCTGCGCCCGCGTCCTTGCTGCCGACCACGGCAACCCGTATGCCCATGCCCCGGTTGGCTCGCTGCCAGCCGAGCAGCCGGGAGTGGAACCGCAAGAGCCCGATACCGAGAAGCGTGAGCACGCAACCCAGGGGGATCACCTGCAGCGGGACGTGCGTGGCGTGCGTGACTCGTCCGACGGGATAGAGCAAGAGGAGGACGACGAAGGTGACCAGGCACGCCATCGCGATGTTGCGGGCCTCCTCGATACCGGCATGACGCCAGATGCGGCCGTACAACCCAAACACTCGATTGGCACTTAGCTGCACCAAAAGTGTAATAAAAAGGAAGAGAAGGAACTTTGGCCAGTAATCAGCTGGGGCGCGATCGCGGAGCGAAGCGACCTCAGCGAGCCCGAACGCGGCGACGACGACGGCGGCATCCATGAACAGGAACACCATGCGCGAACGGACCTTGGTGGCGAGCAGGCTGATCCGCACGCTGCCCGACGACGCTGAACGGTTCTCCGCTGCCATCAAAATGCCTGGTGAGACATAGGGTTGCCCACTCGACCTGTGCCGAGACGATCACCGTTGGGTGCTTCCGACTTCACCCGAACCACCTCCACCCCTCCATCATGGTCCGCACGCAGTTTCACATTGCATTGAAAAAGCAGAGACGGTCAAGTGTCTTTGCCCTTGGTATGCAGGAGAAATCAGCGCGACATCAAAGTTTAACTTTGCGGTTCCGGGGAGTTCGCGGCCGGTTCGCACAACAAGACCCTGCTGATCTCCAAAGAAGCATGCAGATTTCACCGGAATCACCGAAAAGTCACCTGGCTCGAGGGGGGCTGCGACCGACACGAGAGCACGCTCGGGACAGTCGCTCCAACACCACTACCCGTTTACGCTGCCGTTAACCGCCGGTTCATGTGGCAGCCACATTGACACTACTCCCGTCGCGTAGTGGCTCTTCGCGAATTTCCCCAGGTAAATCGTGCGATTATTATCCGCTGCCGTGCCTTCCACCTGCGTGGTGGGAGGTCGTGAAGTTTCAGGGCACTTCCCCCACCCCGTCCTCGGAGGCTGACCGATGGAGCCGATTTCCTATCTGCGAGCGCCGATCCGTCGGTGGCCGGTCCTCATACCCTTCGTGCTGGTCGCGATGCTCGTGGGGTTGCTGATCCCGGTGACGACCTCTTCGGTGTTCCCCCCCAACACCTGGCAGGCGTCAGCGCAGGTGGGACTCAATCCGGCGTTCAAGGCCAACAAGCTCGGATCGAAGCTCGGACTGAAGCAACTGGAGTTCTACGCGCACGTTCCGGTCGTCCTGGCCACGGCGGCGTCCGCCGTCGGCGTTCCCGACACGAAGAAGCTGCAGAACGAGATCGTCGTGAACAAGGCCAAGGCGAGCAAGCAGGCGCAGGCGGCCGCCAAGAGCAGCAGTAGCGGAGGCGGGAAGGGCAGCACTCCGCCCAACATCTTGCAGGTGGCAGTCCTCCAGCAGAGCAAGCCCAAGGCCGTGAAGATGACCAACGCCTTCGTGGCCGCCCTCGGTAGCTATGCCCAGCTTCAGTTCGCCGACCAATACAAGAACGCCGCCAACGTGGAGGCGCTCTACATCGCCAACCTGCAGAACCAGATCAATGCGCTCCCGAAGAAGGTGAAGCCGGTCAAGCCCCCCAAGGTGACCACGACGACGGCCCATGTCGTGGTCCACACCCACACGCACCACCACACCCACACGCACAAGCCGGCGACGACCACGACGGCGGCCCCCACGACGACGTCAACGACCAAAGCCAGCTCGTTGCAGGCGACACCCGCCTGGTCGCAGCTCACGGCCTACCGCACGTCCGCCAGCACCCCCGCACAGCCGAACGTACAGACGTCGACCCCCTCGTCCGTCCTCGCCGTACCCGGCGGCATCCCCGGGGCGACGACGACCCTTCCCTTGACTCTCGGCGGGCCCGTGACCAGCGTGGCTCCGCCGGCGGGAGCCGGCACCACGGCGACCACTGCTCCGGGCGGCGCCAACGGCTACCAGAACAAGGTCATCAAGGCCGAGCGCGCCGTGCTGGAGAACGAGTTGGCCCACGCGATCGTGACTGAGCAGAAGCTGCAGGCAGTCGGGCCGCAGAAGACCGACATCAAGGTGATCGCGCCGGCCCGGTCCCAGAACGCTCAGCTGTTGAGCCCGAAGGATCCCCTGCTCTCGAACGCATGGATCCGCCTTCTGCTCGGCCTCCTGGTGGGTTTGATCCTGGGCATCATCGCCACCTGGATTCTGGACGGACTCGACCGTCGGATCCGGACCACGAAGAGGGCCGAAGAGGTCTTCCGCCTGCCCGTCATCTCGGAGATCCCGGCGCCGGAGTCGAAGTCGCTCTCAGCCGTCCCGGTCGTGGACATCGTGGTCGATCCCTACTCGCCCATCTCGGAGGCGTACCGCAAGCTGTACGTGGCCATCCTGACCGCGCCGGCTGTGACCTGGGTGAAGCGCGGTGGCGTGGCCGCCAACGGATGGGACCAACCGGCCGAACTCGTCGCGCCGCGGCCGCTCGTGCCGGCCCAGGCGTCGGGCACCATGGCCGCTCAGCCGGCCGGAATCGATGACCCCGGCCGCTACCCGGTTGCCCTTCGCTCGACCGAGCTCGTGGCCCCGAGAAGGCCGCGCTTCTCGATCCTGATCACGTCCCCGAACGACGAGCCGTCCCGCTCGCTCGCCGTCGTGAACCTGGCGACCGTCTTTGCGGAGGCCGGAGACCGCGTCCTCGTCGCAACCACCGGTGGCATGCGGACGGAATTCGAGGGAGAGACGAAGGGTTTCCGCGGCTGGGAGGGGGAGATTCCCGACACCGACGCCTCCGAGCTGGTGGCCAACGCCCGGCCGTCGCAGATCCCAGGCGTCTCGAGTCTGGCGCTCGGAGCCGTCTATTCGAACCCTGCGCAGCTGGCGCTCAAGGCGGGCAGCCTCATCGAGGCGGCTCGCGACGTTGTCGATGTCCTCCTGATCGAAGCACCCCTCCTGGCGACTCAGGATGGCGCCGCATTGCTCCCGGTGGTCGATCTCGTGGTGGTCGTCTGCGAGGCCTGGCACACCACGGTCCACGACGGGGCTCGCACGCAACGCCTCTTGACGCAGCGACGCCCTCCCGTCCTCGGTTTGGTCATGACCAACATGACGAAGGAGAACCTCACGAAAGACGGGCGCTGAGGGTCGACGAGCGGCCCTGATCCGACGCCTCCGCGAAGGTCGGTGGCGGCGAGTCCGGTGGGTCACGAAGGCGGTGGCTCGTACTCCCCTTTGTTCCGCAGATAGCGCGGGTGGGCGCCCAATCGACGCCGCATACCGTCCACGAGCCCGTGCGCCGTGGCGACCCGCTCGGCATTGCTCGATGCCAGCTGCATGCGCCGCGCCGAGTACGCGAAGTGCCAACCGGTCCAACTTGCCGTGCCATGGGCTCGCGCCAGGTGTACGAAGTTCCGGGCCACGTAATAGGCGCGCCAAGGCTCGTCCGCGTCGTTGGGACGCAAGCCGGCCATGGCTTCGTCCCGCCCTTCTGACGTTTGCACCTCGGCGGCTACCCGAGCCGACGCGGCGTCGACCATGACCTGCAAGCCCGAGGCGCGGACGCGGCAGAAGAAATCGAAGTCCTCGTAACCGAAGTACCAGTCGGGGTCAGGCAACACACCGCGATCGACGACCCGCCGATCGATCAGCGTGGCCCCCCAGGCGGCAACGTCGACGGGCACCAGGTCCGGCTCATCTGGCCCGGGTACGACGTTCTCGGAATGTCCTCGGCCGACAAAACGCCGGCCGTACGCGACCACCGCTCCCGTCTCAGCCAGCTCGGGCTCTCGCTGGAGGCGAACGACGAGGTCCACCACTCTCGGGGTGGGGAGGCCGAACAAGCCGACGTCGTCTTCGCAGAGGTAGGCCCAGCGCGTTTTGGGATCGGCGAACGCGTGCAGCAAGCCGGCCCCGAATCCTGCGGCGGGGCCGAAGTTCTCCTCGAGCCAGACCATCTGGACGGCCGCTTCGAGCTGTTCGTCATCGAGGCCGCCTTCGCCATTGACGACCACGACAACCCGATGGGGTGGGAATCCCTCGTCCCTGATCAACGATCGAACGACATCACCGGCCAGACGTGGCCGACGGTGGGTCAAGACGACGGCGGTGACACCCAGCTCGTCGAGTATGGCTCCGGTCCCGCCCGACACGAGGCGAACCCTAATCGTCCCGACCAGGGCTTCTCACCAGGAGGGCTGGGGCACCGATCCTCCCGTTGGGGGCCAACCCGATACGCCCGAGCTCTTGCGCCTCTGTGGGAATGTCGGTGCTACTTCACGGCCGGCCTGGGCCGCCGTGGGCAGGAAAGGGAGGGCCCCGGCGGTGCGATCGGCGCGCACCGCCAGGGCCCGCACCAAGGCCGAGGCCCTGAGGACGTACCCTCGATCGTGGCGAACGGTTAGCAGAGGCCCGACGGCGAAGAGTCGTGCGCCGGCGTGCAGGTGTTCCCCGTCCACGTGTTTCCGGTCCCAAGGTCCTGGAAGTCGAAGCCATTGACGTTCGTGGTGCCGTGGTTGCTGGTGAAGACGTTCGACGACGAGCTCGCGTCGGCCAGGACACCGTCGTTGGTGTTCTTCTTCACCGTGTTCCCGGTGATGGTGTTGCCCGTGCTTGGGCCGGTCGCGGTCACGCCAGGAGCACCGACGTAGATGCCGTTCTCGTCGTTCTTGTTGGACTGGTTGCCGCTGAGCGTCACATTGCTCGAGCTGAGCAACGAGATGCCGTTCTCAGCGCTGGCGGTGACGGTGTTGCCCGAGATCGTGACCGGGTTCGTCACGCCGTCGACCTGGATGCCGTCGCCATAGGCGAACTCGCCACCGGCAATGTTGTCCGTCGCATCGCTCACCGTGTTCCCGCTGACGGACCATGTTCCCGGCGTGGGACCACTGCCGTCGTTGGTGAGGTAGATGCCGATGTCGCTCTGCGAAACCACGTTGTTCGTCACGCTCAGCGTGCCGACGTCGCCCATGTAGAGAGCCTCGGATTGGTTGCCGTCGCCCCCGGCACCGGCGTAGGAGTCATTCGAAACGGCATTCCCGGTCGCCGTGATCGATGCCACGTCGTAGGCCGAGAAGCCGTTGCCCGCCTGGTACTGGTTCGGACCGACGCCGGTGATGGTGCTGTCCGTGACCGAGCAGCTGGTTCCCTGATCCTCGCAGAAGATGCCGTTCTTCTGGTAGGTCTTCAACGTCGAGCTCGTGACCGTGACGTTCGAGGTCTGCGCTGCGTCCGAGTGGACGAGCACGTCGTTTCCGTCCTGGCAGCCGAACAGGTTATTCGGGCTGAGGGGCAGGTAGACGTTCTGCACCGTGCTACTGGTCACCGTGCCGGTGGCGTTGTGGTAGTAGACACCGACGAAGTCGGCGCTGCAGTCCGTGAACTGGTGCGAGGCGCTGGTTCCGTCGATGGTGATCTTCTTGAGATTGACCGTCCCACCGTTGACATCGATGATCGGGTACTCCGGCAGGCTGCTGTCTGGGTTCGTGTCCGACACCGGGAGCGATGTCGGGTCGATGCTCACTGTGCCGCCCGAGCCCTTGATCGTCACGTTCTCGTTGTTGATGACGAGCTGCTCGGGATAGGTCCCGGCGGCGACGCTGATCGTCGACCCGGATGTTGCCTGGGACAGGGCGTAGCCGATCGTCTGGCATGCGTTCACTCGACACGATCCATGGTCGGTGCCGGTCGTCGAGACGAGAAGGGTGCCGCCCGGGGTGGCGTTGGCCACACCCGGCGTCACGAGGCAAAGACCTCCGGCAAGCACGCCCAGCATGCCAATGGCGCCGGCATGGCGCGCCTTGACTCTTCCATGAAACTTCACGTTCGTGTCCCTCCAGTCGTGGTGCCGCACAGCACCGTGGTGTCCTTGCAACCCCGCTCCAGCAGGGGTCCACTCGCCAATACTCAGACGGGTTCTAGTACAACGGCCCGACACGGACCATGCCTGGAGGGCCTTCGGGGCCACGGTTCAGCCCCCCGTCGCGTCGTTTTTGCCTACAGGACACCATCGTGTGATCGTTGAGTTACGACCCCGACGCCAACCCGGCCCTTCAGCAAGGAACCGGTGAAAGGCGCATTCAGCTGGTCGCTGGCCCGAGGCCCAGCGAGGCGTAGATCTCCCGCGTCGCACTCGATGCATTGAAGGTGTAAAAGTGCAGTCCCGGAACACCAGACGCCAACAGCCGCGCGCACAACTCGGTTGCCAGCTCCACGCCTTCCTTGCGTACTGCCTCGGGCCCGCCGCGCTCGTCGGCCGCGACCAACCGACCCACCATCCAATCCGGAGCGGCTGCACCCATGGCCCCGAGCCGGCCCATCGTGGCCAGGGACGTTACCGGCAGAATGCCCGGCAACACCGGCTTGTCGACGCCCCGCTCGTGCAGCGCCTGGACAAGGCCTTCGTACTCCTCGCACTCGAAAAAGAACTGGGTGACGCCGAAGTCCGCCAGCTCGAGTTTCGCCGCCAGGTGATCGCGGTCGCCGGGCAGGTCGGACGAGCGCGGATGACCGGCCGGGTGCGCAGCGACTCCGACCGAGAAGCCGCCGACGGCGTGAGCCAACTCGACCAGTTCATTCGCATACGCCAACTCGCCGGGCCCCGCTGCGGGGTCTTCGGGCGGGTCGCCTCCGAGGGCCATGAGATTCTCGACGCCTGCCTTGCGGAGCGACACCAGGATGTCGGCCAGCTCGAGCCGCGTATGGGCCACACAAATGAGGTGAGCCATGGGATTCAGCCTCGTCGTATGGAGCATGCCCGACACCAGGTCGAACGTGCGCTGGCGCGACTCCGCGCCGCCTCGATAGGTGACCGAGACGAAGGAGGGTTCGAGCGGCTGGAGCTCGCTGATGGTGCGGGCCAGCGTCGTGAGCTCCTTGTCGTTCTTCGGTGGGAAGAATTCGAACGAGTAGGTCGGCCCGGCAGCCAACAACTCGGCGATGCGAGTCACCGGCTCACACCCTCCCGTAGTCGTCCTCGAAGCGGACAATGTCGTCCTCGCCGAAATACGACCCGTGTTGCACTTCGATGAACACGACGTCGGACGCCCCCTCGTTGGCGATCCGGTGGGCGCCTTCCAGGGGAATGTCGATCGACTGACCGGCCTCGAGTACATGCTGGGTGCCGTCGAGCGTCACCGTCGCCGTACCGGACACGATGAACCAGTGCTCCGCCCGCTTGTGATGGAGCTGGTAGCTGAGTCGCTTGCCAGGATGGACCACGAGCCGCTTGACCTTGTGATCGGACTCGGCGTCGTCGAGCACGGTGTAGTTGCCCCACGGCCGTTCCGAGTACTCCCTGTCCGTCACCGCCACCTGCTTTCTCCGGCTGTGTCGAGCCAGTTCGTCATTGCGCCGACAACTCGGCCGCCCGCAGCGCGTTGCGCAACAGCATCGCACGCGTCATCGGCCCGACCCCGCCCAGACGCGGCGTGATCCACCCGGCGACCTCGGCGACGTCGGGATGCGCGTCGGGAATCAGCTTCTTCCCTTCGAAGGTCGTGCCGGCCGAGACCACGGCCGCTCCGCGCTTCACCATGTCGGGGGTCAGCAGGTGCGGCCGCCCGGCAGCGGCAACGACGATGTCGGCCGTGCGGGTGATGGTCGCCATGTCGTCCCGGTCGACTCCCGTGTGGACCACGGTCACTGCCGCGTTGCACCCCGGGCGCTTCAGCGTGAGCATGTTGGCCAGCGGCCGGCCGATGGTGACACCACGCCCGATGATCACGACGTGGCGACCCTCCACCGGTACGTCGTAGGCATGGAGAAGCTCGACGATGCCGGCAGGGGTGCACGGCATGGGTCCGGGGGCGCCGAGGACCAGGCGACCGAGGTTCAGCGGGTGGAGGCCGTCGACGTCCTTGGCCGGGTCGACGGCCAGCAGGGCCTGCTCTTCGTCGAGACCATCGGGCAGGGGCAGCTGGACCAGGAACGCGCTCACCTTCGGGTCTGCGTTCATGGCGGCGATGGCCTCGAGGACTTCGACCTGGGTCGCACGGGCGGGCAGATGTTCACCGGCGGAGTACATGCCGACGCTCGCACAGTCCTCGTGCTTCATTGCCACGTACCGCGCACTCGGGCCGTCATCGCCGACGAGCACCGTGCCCAACCCCACCGGCAGGCCCTCGGCAGCGAGCCGGGCCACCCGATCGGCCACCTCTCCCCGCATGCGGGCCGCGACGGATTCGCCGTCCAGGAGGATCGCGCCCATCAGTGCTTGAAGTGCCTCTCGCCTGTGGTGACCATGGCGAGACCGGCCTCGTCCGCTGCGGCGATGACCTCGCCGTCCTTCACGGACCCCCCCGGCTGCACGACCGCCGTCACTCCGGCATCGGCCAGCACGAGCAAGCCGTCGGGGAAGGGGAAGAAGGCGTCACTCGCGCCAGCGCCGCCCTTCGCCCGCTCGCCCGCTTTCTGTACCGCGATCTCCGCCGCAACGACCCGCGACTGCTGGCCGGCCCCGACGCCCACGGCCTGGCCGTTGGTCACGACGGCGATGGCGTTCGACGTCGTCCGGCCGCACACGCGCCAGGCCAGGATCAGGTCGCGCCACTCGTCGTCGGTCGGCTGGCGCTCGGTCACGACCTGCCACTGCTCCCGTGGCGATACGAAGCTGTCCACGTCCTGCACGAGCACGCTGGTGCCGAGGCTGCGCAGCTGACGGACGGCCCGCTCCGGGGGCGGGCCGGAGAGGAGACGGGTGGCCCTGCGCCGGGCGATGAGCGTCTCGAGCGCCTCGGGCGTGTAAGAAGAAGCGATGATGACGTCGGCCTGCGGGCCGGCGGCGATGGCCTCGGCCTCATTGGCCGTGACGGGCCCACCGATGGCGACCACACCACCGAACGCGGAGAGCGGATCGCACTCGAGTGCCCGCTCGTAGGCGACGACGAGGTCACCCGCGACTGCCGCGCCACAGGGATTGGCGTGTTTGATGATGGCGACGGCGCGCTCGCCCGAGTCCTCGGCCAGCTCGTGCACCAGCCTCCAGGCGGCGTCCCCGTCGAAGAGGTTCAGGTAGGAGAGCGGAGTACCCCCGTGCTGTTCCATGGCATCCCACCAGCTGGCGGAGCCGACGGCGCGATAGCGCGAGCCCCGCTGGTGGGGATTCTCCCCGTAGCGCAGGACCTCGGTTCGCTCGAGGGTGAGGTGCAATGTCTTGGGCAGCACCTCCGCCAGCGCCGCCTCGTCGCGGTCGCCCTCGGTCGCGCCCTCGAGTCCGTCGGGTGGGGTCGGTCCCCCACCGTCGAGCCAGGCCACGATGGCGGCGTCGTAGGCGGCGGTGTGGGCAAATGCGGCCCGGGCCAACCGGCGCCTCGTCGCGGCACTCAGGGAGGCCGAGCGGCGCAACTCCTCGAGGACGACCGGATAGTCGTCGGGCGATGTCACCACACCCACGTGCTCGTGGTTCTTCGCGGCCGCTCGCACCATGGTGGGACCGCCGACGTCGATCAGCTCGATCGACGGATCAGAGGAGAACGGGTACAGGTTCACGACCACGAGGTCGATGGCGTCGATGTCGTTCGCCTCGAGGTCGGACAGATGATCCGCTTTCGCCCGGTCGGCCAGGATGCCGCCATGGATCTTGGGGTGAAGGGTCTTGACCCGGCCTCCCAGCATCTCGGGTGAGCCCGTGACCTCCGCCACCTCGCGGTGGGCGATACCGGCTTCACCGAGCTTGGCCGATGTATTGCCGCTGGCCACGAGCTCCCAGCCCAGATCGGACAGACCCTGGGCCAGCTCGACCAGCCCCTCTTTGTCGTAGACCGATAGCAGCGCCCTCACAACACCATGTCCTCGTCAGCTCCTTTTGGCTTCGGCGATCGACCGGCGCCCAGCCGCAACGCCCGACTACGCCTCGCTGGGGCTGACCTCACCCTGACCCGGGTCGAGGTTGCCGCTTGACCCCAATCTAGTGGCTGTCCGGCCCGGTGATCGGACCCGGGCCGACGTCAGTCCGACCAGAAACGGCGGCCCAGGAGCTCGAAGAGGGCCTCGTTGTCCTCGGCGAATTGAGCCCGCAGCGTGCCGAGGACGCTCCGGTCATCGGGCGTGGCCCCAGGGGACGCGTTCGTGGCCGGGAAGGGCACGACCGGGGCATCGAGGCCGAGCCAGGCCAACAGGTCGGTGCCGACGGCGGCGTCGACGTAGAGGCGCTCGCTCTCCACGACGGTGATCCGTTCGGGCCCGACGGCATCGAACCAGCGGGTCAGCTGCTCGGCGTAGCGGCCCCTCGCCTGGTACGAGAACCACTGGTGCGACCGACTGCGCTCACCCTGCATGACCTTCGCCGTTTCGCCGCGCAACCTCTCCTCCTCGGCCGCGAGTGCGTCGGCAAAGGTCTTGCTCTCACGGCCGAGCGAGCGCTCCAACCGGTAATGCGACATGGCCCGCTGGGCCGGTTCGCGCAGCAGCGCCACGAAACGGGTGCTCTGGGGCAACGTGGCCGCAGCGCGCTCGGGAGCGAGCGGATGGAACAACAGGTAGGGCGTCGACTCGACTCGCCGACGTCGCTCCAAGAAGGTCGGGAACTGCGATCGGTACCAGCGTCGCCCCCGGTCATAGTTGTGATCGAGAAAGTGGACCTCGCCCACTTCGAACGGCGCCTGTGGGTGATCGCGCAACCACCGACGCAACGACGTGGTGCCGCCGCGCTGGGCACCGATGATCACGATGTCGGGGAGCCGCCGCAGGTCGGCGGTGGCCATGCGCCAGGCGTGCTCGCGGCCGGGACGGCCACGACGAGCCCGGTTCCCCCGGGGTGGCTTGCGGCGCACGCCCCGCTCGGTCGGCGGTCGCACCGGATCGTGTCGCGCCGTGATGGTGCGTCCCGCCTCGAGCTCACCGATGGCCCAGGTCACCATTTCGGGGTAGAGGGAGCGCTCGACCACCTTGATCGCCTCGTGGAGCGACTCCTCGGTGTCGCCTGCGACCACGCGCACTGCCTGCTGGGCCAGGATCGGTCCCGCGTCCATTTCTGCGGTGGCCAGATGCACGGTGCAGCCGGTCTCGGTGACGCCGGCGGCCAGGGCATCGCGCACGGCATGCCACCCGGGAAAGGCCGGGAGGAGCGAGGGGTGCGTGTTGAGGATACGGGCCGGGTATGCGCGATGCACCGTGTCACCCAGGACGGTGCCGAATCCGGCCATGGCCACGAGGTCGACGTCGTGCTCTCTCATCGCGTCGGTCACCGCGCCGGTGAAGGCTTCGCGGTCGAATTGGGCGGTAAAACCCCCGTACTCCGAGCGATCGATCAGAATGGTGGCGGCGCCGTGCGCACGGCCGATCTCCAGCGCGTCACACGGACGGTCGGCCAGGACGATGCCGATCGGAAGGTCCGCGGCGAACATGGCCCCCAGGATCGTCCCCGAGCCCGAGACGAGGACGGCCAGGCGCACCCGGGCATTGTAGTGAGCCCCAGTGCGACCTCTGTGTGCATCCGGCGCACCCGGCGGCCTGCCCGAGACGCGGTGTGGTGCTCAGCCGCTCTGCTCCGACCAAAGCCGGTGACCCAAGAGATCGAAGAGCGCTTCGTTGTCCGCGGCGAACGAGGCACGCAGGCGGTCACGCGCCGCGGCGTCATCAGGGGTGGGCTCTGCGGTGGCGTTGAGCGCGGGAAACGGAGCGGTGACCGGGGGCAGATCGAGCTGGTGCAAGAGGCGGCCGGCAACTTCCGGTTCGTCGAACAGTCGTTGGCTGTCGACCACGATGATCCGGTCACGCCCCACGGCATCGAACCAACGACGCAGCTGCTCCGCATAGCGACCCCGGGCGCGATAGGAGAACCAGCGATGCGCGCTGCTTCCTTCACCTCGCCGGACTTTGTCCTCCTGTCCTTCGAGGCGGCTCTCCTCGAGTTCGAGGGCGCGCGAGAACGACTCTGTCTCGTGACCCTTCCTGATCTCGAGATGGTGATGCGAGAGCGCCCGCTCCGCCGGTTCCCGGAGGAGGGCGACGAAGCGCGTGCTCTCCGGGAGATCGCGACCGGCCCGTCCGGCGGCCAGGGGATGGAAGAGCATGTACGGCGAAGCGTCCACGTGGACCCTGGCGCCGAGGCTGATCGGAAACCGAGACCGATACCAGCGCTCGCCCCTCTCGTACGCCCCGTCGAAGTAGTGCACCTCCTTGGACAGGAACGGCGCCACCTTCGGATGACTACAGAGCCAGGAGTGGAGCGAGGTCGTCCCACTCCGCTGGGCGCCGATGATGACGATGCCCGGTAGGGGACGGAGATCTGCCGTGGCCATGCGCCAGCGTTGGGTCGCCTTCGCCGGCCGCCTCGCCACGGGAGCAACCGGGCCTGACACAGTGTCGCTCATCGTTCGGCGAGCCGGGCTGCCACCGTTGCGCGCCGCGCGTCGATCTCACGACCTTCCCGGAGCTCGCGCAATGCCCAGGCCACCGTGGCAGGGTACAGGGAGCGCTCGACCACCTTGATCCGCTCGTGGAGCATCTCCTCGGTGTCGTCGGGGAGGACCGGAACCGCCTGCTGGGCCAGGATCGGCCCGGCGTCCATGTCGATGGTGGCCAGGTGGACGGTGCATCCGCTCTCGGCCACTCCGGCGGCCAAGGCATCGCGCACGCCGTGCCAACCCGGGAATGCGGGCAGCAACGCCGGGTGAGTATTGAGTACCCGCCCGGGGAAGGCCTGATGCACCGCCTCGTTCAGGACAGTGCCGAACCCGGCCATGGCCACCAGGTCGACCTGATGGGCCACGAGGGTGCCTGCGACGGTGGCGGTGAAGCCGTCTCGATCAAATCCCGGACCGAAACCGCCATACGGTGCGCGGTCGACGAGCTCGGCCGCAACACCATGCTCCCGCGCCATCTGGAGGGCGTCGCAGGGGCGATCGGACAGCACCAAGGCGATCGGCAGTTCCGCCTCGAACATGGCGCGCAGGATCGTCCCGGAGCCCGAGACGAGAACGGCGAGGCGCACGGTACCAATCTAGTGAAGCCGGCGAACCCCACTCCGTGCTCCATGAGGCCACGGCCCGGCGGGACGGAGCGGCAGCCGACGATCACGGCAGCGGGTTGACCCCCCGGGAGGCCAGGCAGTAGGAATCCGGATCAGCGGCCACGCTATTTCGGACGATGACAGATCCCTCGGACGTTCCCTCTTCGAATGCAGGCGATAGGCCCGGTGGGGAGCCGGGCAACGACACGCTGTCCAAACCCATGTCCCGGCTGGAGTTGGCGTCGTTCATGGGACGGGCGCTGATCGACGGGAAGCGGCACCAGTCGGACTTTGCCCACGTCGAGCACGTCTTCTTCCTCGTCGGCTACCCGCGCAGCGGGAGCACTCTCATCGGATCCATGTTGAACGCGCACCCCGAGATGGTCATCGCTCACGAGAGCGATCTCTTCCGCTACGTGCGACGCGGGGTCAGCCGCAATCAGCTGTTCGCGATCCTGCTGCGGCGGGACCAGGAGTTTGCCGCCGTTGAACGCCAGTGGAACGGCTTCGACTACGCCGTCAACGAGGACCAGGGTCAGTTCGAGTACCTGCGGGTCATCGGTGACAAGCATGCTGGGCGGGCGGCCCGTCGGCTGCACGAAGACCCGAGGCTGCTCGATCGCTTTCGCCAGGTTGTGGGCGTTCCCATCCGATCCCTCCATATTGTGCGCAACCCCTACGACAACATCGCGTCGATCGCCCACAATCGGAGCCTGCCCTTGGCGAGGGCGATCGACATCTACCGTCGTCTGGCGGTGGCGGTCGACGACGTCGTGGGGCGCCTCCGGCCCGAGGAGGTCTTCGAGGTGCGCTATGAAGCCTTCACCGCAGAACCAGCGACGTGGTTGACGGGCATCTGCCATTTTGCGGGGGTCGAGGTTTCTCCGGAATACGTGGCCTCGTGCGCGGCGCTGGCCGACCCGGGTGGACGTCGGGGCAGAACCCGCTTTGACTGGACGCCGTCGGAACGGGAGCAGGTCGAGACGCTCATCGCGGCCCGACCCGTGCTGGCCGGCTACACGTTCGCCGACTGACGCCGCCCAGCCAGCGGTGGTCAGCCCGCGGCGGCCGCCTTCTCCCATTGGCCTCCGCTGACCTTCACGGTGGAGTTCGCTGAGACCGTCCCGGTTCGACCGTAGCCACTGATGCGGTCGTTGGTGAACTCGGCGCCGGATCCCTTCACGAGGTGGTACACCGCCTCGTGCACAGTCCCGTTGGGGAAGTGCAGCACGGAGTTCTCGATCGTCACCTTGGCACCCGACAGCTCCACGCAGGCGGCGGTGTCACTGGCGCCGCAATAGAAGATGTCGGCGACGAAGTCGAATGGACCCCGTTGGTTCTTCCTGGTCTTCTTGTTCTGGCTCAAAATGGCCGAGCCCGCGGTCAGCTTGGACATGGCGCAGTGGGCAATGGTGAAGTTCTGCGTGTTCTTGGCCGACGACTCCCCACCGTTGGCGAAGAAGATGCCCGCTCCGCCGCTGGAGGTACAGCCGTCGATCGTCACATTGACCGCTCCCTCGTTGGGTTGATCGGCCTCGACGTCGAACGTGTTTATTCCGGAGTTCGCGACCACGAGGTCGGTGATCTGGGCGCCCGAGACGGAGGCCAGGGTCACGGCCTGCCGACCGTCTCCGCTGATGGAGACACCGTTGATGACGACGTTCTTGGGGGGTGCCACGATCGTCCCCGAATTGTTGTTGGCTCCTCCCCGCAGCGGGGCCAGGGTGATGCCGTCACCGAAGGTGTTCGTGATGGTCACGCCCTTGATGGTCATGCCGTCGGTCCCCTGCACTTCGATACCACCCGCAAACGCCATTTTGGCGTTGTAGCCCCCGGGGTTCTGACCGGTGATCTTCAGCGACTCCAGCGTGACGTCGGCGCCCCCGACCAGGGTGAACACCGCATTGCCCTTGGACTTCTTCTTCTTCCCCGGGGTTGTTGCATCGCTGCTGAAGGTTCCACCGTAGATCGTGAGGCCCTGGGGCTTCTTCAGCTTGAGGCCCTTGTCCACCCGGTAGCAATCCTGGGACGTGAGGAGAACGGTCGTGTTGGCGGGCAGCTTGTTGAACCACTTCTTGAGCGGGCCGCTGACGTCCACTGAGCAATTGGCCGTGATGGTCGAGGGAGGTGTCACGGTCGTCCCCGTCGGAGCGGGCACCGGAAGCGCTCCCCCCTGGAGCGGTCCGAGTGGGCCGGCCGTGGTGTCGTCGGGGATGTTGGCCGGGACCGAGGTGGGGGTCGTGGTGGTCGCGGTGGCCTTGGTTGTGGTCGTGCTCTGTGCCTTCACGGAGGGGCTGTTGCTGCAGGCCGCCGCCGTCACGGCAAGAGCAAGCAGCGTGGCAACCGAGGCAGCGCGGCGTGGAAGAGGGGCCATGCCGCTGGACGCTACAGCCGCCGGGCGCCGGGGTGGGACCGGCAACGCCCATAGCGAGTCCCGGAGCGCGGCGGGGGACGCAGGTCACGAAAGGTGTCGCACCCGCCCGACGGATGCGCCGTCACTCGGAGGGAAGAGGGCGGCCGGCCGGAGTGACATCGAGCAGGTCGGAGAATTCCGCCGGTCGACCCAGCAGCCGCCTGATGGCCGCTTCGACGCGGTAGCCGCTCTGGGACTTGAGCCAGTTCAGCTCCCGATTCCTGGCGGCGAACGCTCGCCGTAACCGCAAGACGTCCTCGACCCAGTCGGGCGGAGGAGGCATTTCGGGCGAGCTCCACGCGTCGTGGGTCCCACCCTGCGAGACGAGGATCTCGAAGACATCGCGTTGCACCTGAGCCATCCCGTCGTATTCGTCCGGCTTCGCCACGTGATGCCGGAGGCGGGCGTCGAGATGGCCGGCCGCACGCTCCCTCGCCGGTTGCCCGACAACGACACCCGACCTCTCGAGGAACTCGCAGATGCGCTCGGTGGACTCCACGGGATCCTGCAACAGGCTGTCGTACTCGAGCACCAGTGCCGGCATCCCCTCCATTCCGACCGAAGCGGATCGCAGATAGCGGTCGCAGAGTGCGAGTCCCAAGCTGACCGGTATGTCGTCCCGAGCCTGGAGCGATCGGGCGACCTTGACTGGATCGCGGATCACGAGGATCGAGGCCATGGGTGCCGGAATGACGTCGCGCCAGAACGGCAGGGTGAGGCACAGGCGAGGATCCTTGACCATCACCGGTGCATCGGTGTGCGTCTTCTCGAACCATTGCAGGGCCCTGGCGCGCACGTCTGCGTAGTTGGGCACCGCACTCCAGCGTCGGGTCACCGGCGGTGGGGCGAAGGTCGTGCAGCCGACGGCACGCAGCAGCTGCGCATTGCACCAGTGCACTGTCTTGCTCTCCCAGTGACCCAGCTCGTTCGAGCTCGACGCCTCGATGAGGTCGTCGGGAGGCGGTCCCGTCAGTCCGAGCTTGACCAGCAGCCCCGCAGTGGCCGACGTCCCGCTACGGCCGGTGCCGAGCACGGCGATGCAAGGATCCGTCCTTCCGACCGGTCCCGCGTGCGCCCCGGCCGTCATCGGGCTTGTCCCGGGTTCACGGGAGCGACCGGCGCCGTCCTCGAGAACGCAGGCCGGCCGACCCACCACGGCCGGGGAGACGAGAACGCGGCAGGTTCAATCCGACGTTGCACGGCCGGAATCGGCTCCGTGAGCCCTTGCGGCCGGCACAGGAGCCTCAATTGAGCCGGGGCAGATCAGAC
This sequence comes from uncultured Acidimicrobiaceae bacterium, assembly GCA_963754445.1. GTDB lineage: Bacteria > Actinomycetota > Acidimicrobiia > Acidimicrobiales > RAAP-2 > Bog-473. The sequence continues at coordinate 109,182 of CAVWFT010000002.1, forward strand.
ACCCGAGGGTTCGTTCTCGGGAACCCCTGCGACACTGCCACCGGATCGCCGCAGGACACCGGAGACGCGGCCGAACGCAGCTGCGGTGCGGAAGGCCACCGACTTGTGGGCCAGTCGCAGTTCACGTCGCATGGCCCCGTAGTCGCGCCGTAGCCTGATGACATCTTCCACCCACAACGGAGCCTGGGGCAGAGATCGTGGCGGCTCCCAGGCCTGATGGGGCCCCGCCATGGTGGACAGTTCGGAGAAGATGGCCCGCTGCACCTCTCCCAGGTCGTCGTAGTCGTCGGCCTCGTCCTTGTGATGGCGTAGCGAGGCGTCGAGACTCTGCGCGGCGCGGTCCGCGACGTCCGATGGAATGTCGATGCCCGATTGCGCGAGAAACGCGACCATCTCCGCCACGTTCCCCGCCGGGTCCGCCAGCATGCGGTCATACTCGACCACCAGGGTCGGCATTCCCTTCAGACCCACCTCGACGGCCGTTCGCAGGTAGCGGTCCCAGAGTGCGAGACCCAGAGACATCGGGACGCCGTCACGCGCGCTGAGCGAGCGGGCCACTTTCATCGGATCACGCAAGACCAGGACCGACACCATCGGTGTGGGCAACGTGTCGCGCCAGAACGGCAAGGTGAGGCAGATCCGGGGATCCTTCACCACCAGCGAACGCCCGGAGTACGTCGCCTCGTACCAACGGTGCCCCCGCTCGCGCACGATATCGACGCCGGCGACATCGCCCCAGCGCTCGACGGCCTCGGGCGGCCCGTAACCATTGCAGTTGACCAAGCGAAGCAAGTGCGCGTTGATGCCGATGACTTCGCGGCTCTCCCAGTGACCCCGCTCGTTGTTCTTCGTCCCGGGAACGAGGTCGTCCGGGCGCGGGCCGGCGAGTCCGAGGTTGACGAGCACTCCGGCCGTGGCGGACGTGCCGCTCCGGTGCATGCCGATGACCGCCACGCACGGCTTGGTTGGCTCGGCTGTCACACGACAGACGATATCGACGGCGGCACCTGAGTTCAGCCTGAGGGATATCGCGCAAATCCGATGTAATCGATCCGAGTTGACGCGTCGACGGCGCGCTCGCGGCGTTCTTCCGGCGAGTGATCCGGGGTTGCGTGAGCGGTTTACGTCGATGCGACGCGGCTGCGGGCCGCGTTGAGAATCAGCCGGACGACGGCTCCGATGACGACCAGATCGAGCAGCATCTGCGCCGCGACGACCAGACGGGCCGGGTCGGTGCGCGGCGTGATGTCACCGAAACCGACGGTGGAGAAGACGGTGACGGTGAAGTACAGGGCGCGCACGTGATCGAGGTCCTGAGTGAAGGGCTGCGTCAGGGTCGTCGCCGCTTCGTGCGACATGGCGAGATAGATGGCCGAGAAGGCGACGAGGAACACGGCGATGATGACGCCGAGCGCCTCGATGGCTCGGAGTTCGGGCAGCATCGCTCTGGCGATCCGGCGGACCTGCCAAAGAAGGATCGCCCCCACGAGCGCGATGTCGACGCCCAACCGGAGAAACGCGCGCACGCTCGACTCTGGACCGATCGGCAAAGCGAAGTAGGCGCCGAAGATCAAGATCCAGGAGAACGCCACCGTCAGGGCGCAGACGGCAACAGCCCGACGACGCTGGTCGGTGTCCAGGTCGGCGAGACGGATGGCGCTCGAAGGGGGCCGGCGCCGACGGGCCGTGAAAGCGCTCAGGCGACCGTCCTTCCCGGCTTCGGGGGTTCCGTCTTCGGGCATGGAAGGAACGCTAACGACTGGGGACGCCCCTCATCGGGATGGAGCCGAACCTCGCAGGGCGCGGTCGAGGCGCGACTCAGACGAGGTCGGGGCGCTGCGGATCCACCCGGTAAGCGGCCTTGGTCAACAGCTTCGACGCGCCGAGGGCCGCCTTCATGGCACCGAGACGGACCTTGGCCGTGGTGCCGGTCACCCGCGGTTTGTCCGGGTCGTACCAGTAGGTCCGTCGATCACCGCTGAACACCTCGGCACCTTCGACCGTGTAGTAGTACAACGCGATCGACTTGCGCTGCCGCCCCGCCTCGGACAACGGCATGACGCCGTGGACCGACCGGTGATCGGTGGCAAAGATCACGCAGGTCCCGAACTTCGGCGGAACAACCACCACCGGTTCATCACTCCCGAGGTTGAACAGCGCGACCTCACCGCCGTCGCCCGGCTTCCAATCGGGATTCAAGTAAAGCAGCGCATTGACCCGCCGGAAGAGCTGCAGTCGGGGGTGGTCATGAAAATCGGTGTGAGGGAGGAGCTTGCCGCCTGGCTCCGTGTAGTGCAGCCCGCCACCCTCCAGGAAAGGATCCGGGAGGAGGGAATCGATGCCGGTGATGGTGGACATGGCGCGCAGGGCACGAGGCCCCGAGAGCTCCCCGATGACCTCTTGCATCACCGGTGGCATCACGTCGATGTCGCGGCAGCTCCACTTACCCGGTTGGAAGTCCGACGCCCTGTTGGCCCAGCCTTCCCACGAGCGATCAGGGAAGGCCGCCGCCACCTGGTCCGGCTGTCCGACGACGAGGTTCTCGACGACCACGTGCGGGAAGGGGTCTGCGACCCGGAACTGTGCCGCCAAGGTGTCCCCCGCCTGCCCTTCGAGCTTGGCTATGTCGATCCAGCGCACGCTTGGACTATGGCACAGGGCTGACCGGAGAGGGAACCCGGAAAGGCCGGCGCGGCGCGTCCCGGACGGCGCGCTCCCGCGTGGGGTCCCGGTATCGGAACGCCCGGTTCGGTCGTGACCTAGCCGAGGTCCCGAACGAGAGCCACCATCTTCTCGCCGCACTCGGTCGGGTTCTGCGTCACGTGCACGCCCGCAGCAGACAGCGCGTCCATCTTGGCCTGCGCCGTGCCGGACGAGCCCGAGATGATGGCGCCCGCGTGGCCCATCTTGCGCCCCGGCGGCGCGGTGACCCCGGCGATGTACGCGGCCACCGGCTTGGTGACGCTCTCCTTGATGAACTCGGCTGCTCGCTCCTCTTCGGACCCACCGATCTCGCCGATCATCATGATCGCCTTGGTGTCCGGGTCGTCCTGGAAGGCGCGGAGGCAGTCGATGAAGTTGGTGCCCGGAACGGGGTCACCGCCGATGCCCACACAGGTCGTCTGGCCCACTCCCTGCTGTGAGAGCTCGTGCAGCGCCTGGTAGGTGAGCGTGCCGGACCTCGAAACGATGCCGACCGGCCCCCCGGGCAGTGCGATGTCACCGGAGGTGATGCCGATGTTGCACTTCCCGGGACTGATGATGCCGGGACAGTTCGGACCGAGCAGGCGGGTGTTCGGGAACTCCTCGACCAAGCGGTTGTAGGCCACTGCCTCATCCTGGGCCGGAATTCCTTCGGTGATGCACACGATGAAGGTGATGCCGGCTTCCGCCGCTTCGAGGATGGCGTCGGCGGCCCCGCGAGGGGGCACGGAGATGAAGGACGCGGTGGCACCGGTTTCCTTCACCGCCTCGGCCACGGAACCGAAGACGGGGATGCCCTCGATCTCCTCCCCGCCGCGCTTGGGGTTGGTACCGCCCACGATCTGCGTGCCGTAGGCCTTGTTGCGCAGCCCGTGGTACAGCCCCTGGCTGGTCGGGCTGATGCCCTGGATCACGACTTTGGTCGTCTCGTCGACGAAGATGCTCACGTTGTCTCTGTCCTCTCGAAGTGTTCGGTGGGTTCAGGCCTGAGCCAGGGTGACAGCCCGGCGGGCGGCTTCGAGCATGGTGGGCTCGGCGATCAGCGTGGCGGAAAGGTGATCAGCCAGAAGGGCCCGACCTTGCTCTGCGTTCGTACCGTCGAGGCGCATGACCACCGGTGAGTTCAGGCTCACGCGGGCCATGGCCTCGATGATGCCCTTGGCCACCTCGTCGACCCGGGTGATCCCTCCGAAGATGTTGACGAAGATCGCCTTGACCGCGGGATCGGCGTTGATCACCTCGAGCGCAGCTGCCATCACGTCGGCATTGGCCCCACCACCGATGTCGAGGAAGTTGGCGGCCTCCCCGCCGACCTGGTTGACGACGTCGAGCGTCGACATGGCCAGTCCTGCTCCGTTGGCGATGATGCCGACGCTGCCCGTCAGTCCGATGTAATTGAGGCCCTTCTCCTTGGCCATCTTCTCGCGGGGGTCCATACCCGAGTCGTCCTCGTATTCCTCCCACTCGGGGTGGCGGAAGGTCGCGTTCTCGTCGAGGGTGACCTTGGCGTCGAGCGCGTGCACCTTTCCTTCGGGCGTCAGGATGAGGGGGTTGATCTCGGCCAGATCGCAGTCACCCTCGACATAGCAGTGATAGAGGCGGACGAGCAGCGTCGCGGCCTGCTCGCGTGCTTCGGGATCGAGCTCGGCCCGATCGACCCATTCACGTGCTGCCTCCTCGGTGAGCCCTACGACGGGGTCGACGTGGATACGGGCGATTGCGTCAGGATTTGTCTCGGCGACCTCCTCGATCTCGACCCCGCCCTCGGCGCTCAACATGCCGAGGTGCAGCTTGGCCGGACGATCGAGCGTGAAGCTGGCGTAGTACTCCTTCGAAATGTCGGATGCGTGCTCGACCCAGATCCTCTTGACGACGTGACCCTTGATGTCGAGACCCAGGATGTTCCCGGCATGCAGCCGCACCTCGTCCGCATCGGCGGCGAGCTTCACCCCGCCGGCCTTGCCTCGGCCTCCGACCTTGACCTGCGCCTTGACCACCACCGGGTAGCCGGCCGCGTCGGCCTGCTCGACCGCCTCGTCGACCGTGTCGGCCACGCCGCCCGGTGACACCGGAATGCCGAAGCGGGCGAAGTACTGCTTGCCCTGGTACTCGTAGAGGTCCACTTGGGTGCTGTCTCCTTTGTTGGCGGTGTTCGATGTGACGATCTGGCGTGTGTCGGTCGATCGTGGAGTCGCTCGTCGTGTCGGGTGGGCGGACATTCCGCCACGCCGTGTCTGGCTCAGACTTCGAGGGACTCCTCGCGCGCGTCGAGTGCACCGGCCAACCACGAGCCGATGGAGTCCAGGGGGGCACCTGGCGTGAAGACTGCGGCCACGCCCTGCTCCTCGAGTACCGGGATGTCTGCCTCGGGGATGATGCCGCCCACGATCACGACGACGTCCTGGCGATCGGCGTCGCCCAAGAGCTTGATGACCTTGGGCACCAATGTCAGGTGAGCGCCCGAAAGGAGGGAGAGCCCGACCGCGTCGGCATCTTCTTGCACGACGGCCTGGACCACCTGTTCCGGAGTCTGGTGGAGGCCTGTGTAGACGACCTCGAACCCGCTGTCGCGCAGTGCACGAGCGATGACCTTGGCCCCTCGATCGTGACCATCGAGCCCGGGCTTGGCCACGACCACCCTGTAGGGACGTTTCATGACGTGCTCAAGGATACGGATGGCCTGGTCCGGACGCCAGACCAGACTCGACCGACCGCTCAGGAGGGTGCCCGATCCGACTCCTCGGGAGCGGCCACGGCGATGCCGCGGAGCAGGGTCTCGATCAGGATCCGGACCTCTTCGCGCGCTGCCGACGGGTCGTCGGCGTCGGCGACGTACAGGCACGCCTCGGTGAGGCCGCCCATGATGATGAGGGCCAACGGCCGCAGGGGGGCAGGGGCGATGAGGCCGGCCCGGAGCGCCCGGCGGAGAACGGCCCTCACCGGGACCACCCCGAAACGGTTCTCGACCTCCCGCACCGCCTGCCACCCGAGGACGGCTCGGGCGTCGCGGAGCACGATGCGCTGCACGGCCGGATCGACGTGGGCGTCGACCCAGAGATCGCAGCCGACCAGGAGTGCCTGCCAGGGGTCGGGAAGGAGGAACTCCTCGACCACACGATCGGAGACCTCACGCTGCACCTGCTCGTAGACGGCGGCAAAGAGGCCCTCCTTGCCTGCGAAGTGATGGTAGAGCGCCCCCTTCGTTACCTCCGCCCGAGCCACCACGTCGTCGAGCGAGGTCTCGGCGAACCCTTCGGCACCGAAGAGCTGTCGCGCCGCTTCGAGCAACGCAGCCCTGGTCGCGGCCCCGCGCGCCGCCCTCCGCTGCAGACCGGTGACGACCGATGCACCTTCGTCCTTGACATCCGTACTCACGGTATGGATACTACCGTACTAAGGGTATCGAACAATCGATACTCTGAGTATGGAATGAGGCCATAACATGCCGAAATACGTGATCGAGCGGGAGATCGCCGGTTTGGGAGACATGTCCGGAGCGGACCTTGCCGCTGCGAGCAAGAAATCCAACGAGGTCCTCTGTCAGCTTGGACCCCAGATCGTGTGGCAGCAGAGCTACGTGACCGACGAGAAGATGTACTGCGTCTACATCGCTCCGGACAAGGACATCATCGAGGAGCACGCTCGCTGTGGCGGCTTCCCCGCCGACCGGATCAGTGAGGTGACCGCCGTCATCGACCCCTCCAGCGGGGAATAGGACACTCGCCGGGTTGCGGACTCCCGGGCGCCTCAGGTTCGGCGGAGTGGCGTGGCGGAGAGCAAGAGGTTCTTCCGGCCCACGGTGTCGAAGTTGACCGTGGCCTGGGCCCGGGCCCCGTCGCCCTTGGTGGCCACGACCACGCCGCGACCCCAGTGGTCATGGACCACCTCGTCCCCCGGGTTGAGCCCGAGCTCCTCGGCACCGGTGCTCCCACGTGGACCGCTCGGGCGACCCGTGGGGCCGCCCGTGTCGGCCGCGACCCGCTTGCGATCCGCCAGCGGGATGGCGGGGCTGAAGGTGGCGCCCTCGAGGCGGTCGTCGTCGTAGCCGGTTCCACGACGTGGCGAACCCAGGCCGACGTCTTCGACCAGATGCCCGGGCACCTCGGTCACGAACCGGCTCGGCATGGCGGGTTGGGTGCGACCCCAGGTCGTCCGCGACCAGGCGTGCGAGATGGCCAGATGTTGCCGGGCCCGGGTGATGCCCACGTAGAACAGGCGGCGCTCTTCTTCGAGTTCGCTCGGCTCGGAGAGCGAGCGGAAGTGGGGGAAGATCCCCTCCTCGAGGCCGACCACGAAGACCGCCGGGTACTCGAGCCCCTTGGCCGTGTGCAACGTCATCAGCGAGACACGGGTGCCGTCGGAATCGATCTCGTCCGAGTCGGCCACGAGTGCGACCGTCTCGAGAAATCCGCTGACGTCGTCGAAATCTCCGGCCTGGGTGGCCAGCTCGGCCAGGTTCTCGATCCGGCCATCCGCCTCGTGGGTGTGCTCGGACACCAGCTCGGCCAGATAGCCGGTCCGATCGGCCACGAGCTGGACGAAATCGGCCGGGTTCACCGTCTGCACCAGCGGCCGCAGTTCGCCCAACGTCTTGGCCAGCAGCTGGGCTCCCTTGAGCGCCTTGCCGCTCAGTCCGACCTCTTCGGCTCGGTCGATGGCCGCGCTGAAGGTCAGGCCCTCCGTCTGGGCCCACGCCGCCATGCGGGCCACCGAGGTGTCGCCGATCCCGCGCTTGGGCACGTTGACGATGCGACGAGCCGACACCTCGTCGTCCGGGTTGGCCAGAACCCGCACGTAGGCCAGGATGTCCTTGATCTCCTTGCGGTCGTAGAACTTGGCCCCACCCACCACCTTGTAGGGAATGCCGGAGAACTTCATCGACGTCTCGAGCGGGAGCGACTGCGCATTGGTCCGGTAGAACACGGCGACGTCACCCCAAGAGAGCCCGCCCGACGCGTGGAGGCGCAGAATCTCGCCCGAGACCCATGACGCTTCGTCGCGCTCGTCCTCGGCCCGGTAACGCTTGATCGGACTCCCCGTGTCGCCCACGGTGAACAGCTCTTTGGGCTGGCGACCGATGTTGTTCGCGATCACTGCATTCGCCGCGTCGAGGATCGTCTGGGTGGAACGGAAGTTCTGCTCCAACAAAATGGTGGTCACGTTGGGAAAGGCACGCTCGAACTCGAGGATGTTGCGGATGTCGGCGCCGCGCCAGCGATAGACCGACTGGTCCGAGTCCCCGACGACGCAGACATTGCCGTGTGCCTCCGCCAGGAGTTTGACGATCTCGTTCTGCGCGTGGTTGGTGTCCTGAAATTCGTCCACCAGGACATGGCGGAACCGCTCCTGGTAGGCGGCACGCACGTCCTCGAACGCCTGGAGCAGGTTGGCCGTGATCATGAGGAGGTCGTCGAAATCGAGTGCGTTGGCGCCGTGCAGGCGCTGTTGGTACTGGGCGTAGATCTCGGCGATCCGCTTGCGGAACGGGTCGGGTCCGGCGAGCGCGTCCTGGCGGAAGGTCTCGAAGTCGATCAGTTCCGATTTCGCCTGGCTGATGGTGCCCTGCACGGCTCGGGACGGCAGGCGCTTCTGGTCGTAGCCCAGTTCCGCGGTGATCATCTCGATGAGGCGGCGTGAGTCCGTGTCGTCGTAGACCGTGAATGCGCTGCGGTATCCGAGCCGGTCGGCGTGGGTGCGCAGGATCCGCAGGCAGGCCGAGTGGAAGGTCGACACCCACATTTTGTCGGCGGCCTCGCCGACCAGCTCGGCCACCCGGCGGCGCATCTCGTCGGCCGCCTTGTTGGTGAAGGTGATGGCCAGGATCCCCCAGGGCGGGGCATCGCCTGTCGCCATGAGGTGGGCGATGCGTCGGGTCAGCACCCTCGTCTTGCCCGAACCTGCACCCGCCACGATCAGGAGCGGCCCGCCGCGGTGTTCGACCGCCGCCCGCTGGGGCAGGGTCAGGTCGTCGACCAACGAAGCCGGATTGCCGGCGAATGCCCCTCGCTTGGTGGCCGAACGCCCGCGACGGCGGCGACCGTCATCGGCGCCGTCGACGGGCAGCGGGTCGTGCGCGATGAGCTCCTCGGGGACTGCGTCGCTCTCGGCGAGGACTTCGGCCGCCGCGGCGGCCCCGAATCCCTCGTCCGACGTGTCGAACAATTGCCGGGTCCCGCCACCGTCTGACTGCGACCTGGACGCCGCCCTCACTCCCACTCGATCGTGCCCGGCGGCTTCGACGTGACGTCGAGGGCCACCCGGTTCACCCCTTCGACCTCGTTGATGATGCGTGAGGCGATGCGCTCGACCAGGTCGTGGGGCAGACGGGCCCAGTCCGCCGTCATGGCGTCGTCACTCGTGACGGCACGGATCACCACCGGGTAGGCGTAGGTGCGGCCGTCCCCCATGACCCCGACGGTGCGCACGGCCGGGAGGACGGCAAAGCTCTGCCACAGCTCCCGGTACAACCCCGCCCGACGGATCTCTTCCACAACGACGGCGTCGGCATTGCGCAGTATCTCGGCCCGCTCGGGCGTGACCTCGCCGATGATGCGCACGCCCAGGCCAGGACCCGGGAAGGGCTGGCGCCAGACGATCTCGTGGGGCAGTCCGAGCTCTTCTCCCACGGCCCGCACCTCGTCTTTGAAGAGAAGGCGGAGCGGCTCGACAAGGTCGAAACTGAGGTCGTCGGGCAGCCCGCCCACGTTGTGGTGCGACTTGATGTTGGCGGCGGTGTCGCTCCCCGATTCGATGACGTCGGGATAGAGCGTCCCCTGCACCAGGAATCGGGGGCCATCGCCGTGGCCCGAGCTGCTCGCCGGGCCGGGAGTCGGTGATTGGTCTCCCCCGGCACCCAGGTCCCGGGCTACTTCTTCGAAGATCCGGATGAAGAGCTCGCCGATGATCTTGCGCTTGCGCTCGGGATCGGTCACGCCGGCCAGGGCGGCGAAGTACCGATCGGCCGCCTTCACGTGGACCAGGTCCACCTTGAACTGTCGACGGAACGTGTCCTCGACCTGGTCCGCCTCGCCCGCCCGCATCAGGCCGGTGTCCACGAAGACGCACGTGAGCTGGTCACCCACGGCCTTGTGCACCAGCGCCGCGGCGACGGCGGAGTCGACCCCACCCGAAAGAGCGCACAGCACCCGGTCGGACCCGACCTGGGCCTGCACGGCCGCCACCTGCTGCTCGATGATCGACACGTGCGTCCATCCCGGCAGGCAACCGCAGACGTCGATCAGGAAGTGATCGAATACCTCGCTCCCCCGGTCCGTATGCACCACCTCGGGATGGAACTGGAGACCGAAGAGCCGCCGCTCGGCATCGTGCATGGCCGCCACGGGCGCGCCCGCCGACGTCGCCGTCGGCACGAAGCCCGCGGGCACCTCGGTGATGGCGTCGCCGTGACTCATCCACACCGTCGACGTCCCCGGCCAGTCGGGACAGAGTGGTGAGCTGTTCGTCTGCGTGAGCTCGGTCCGTCCGTACTCGCCCTGACCCGTGCGCGAAACCGTGCCGCCGAGTTGGAGCGCCATCAGCTGCGCGCCGTAGCAGAGTCCGAGGATCGGGATACCCAGGTCGTAGATGGCGGGGTCGATGGACGGCGCGGGTGATTCGTAGACGGACTTGGGTCCGCCGCTGAAGATGATTCCCTTGGGTGCGCGGGCCACGACCTCCTCGATGGAGATCGTGGACGAGACGATCTCCGAGTACACGTGGGCTTCCCGCACGCGGCGCGCGATCAAGCGGGCGTACTGAGCCCCGAAGTCGACGACGAGGACGGTGTCGGTGTCGACGGCGCTCATCGGGTCGAACCTGAGCCCACCAGGCTCAGTGACCCATCCCGACGCCCTGTGAGCGCTGGAAGAACTTGCCTTCGGTCTGCAGGGAAGGTGCCACCATGACCTCGGCCTTTTGGAACTCCTTCACCGTTTCGTACCCGCAGGTCGCCATCGCCGTCTTCAACGCACCGAAGAGGTTCATGCGACCGTCGTTCTCGTGGGCCGGGCCGAGGAGGATCTCGCGCAGACTGCCCCGCACCGAGGTACGTACCCGGGCCCCACGCGGCAAGGTCGGGTGGAACGTCGCCATGCCCCAGTGGAAACCGCGGGCCGGCGCCTCGAAGGCCGAGGACAGTGGTGAACCGAGCATCACGGCATCGGCACCGCAGGCGATGGCCTTGGCGATGTCGCCGCCCTTGGACATGCCTCCGTCTGCGATGACGTGGACGTAGACGCCCGTCTCGTCGAGGTGCCGCATGCGGGCACCGGCCACATCCGCGATGGCCGTCGCCTGAGGCACGCCCAAGCCGAGGACACCGCGGGTCGTGCAGGCGTTGCCCGGGCCCACGCCGACCAGGACGCCGACAGCGCCCGTGCGCATCAGGTGGAGGCCGGCCTGATAGGAGGCACAGCCACCCACGATCACGGGGATGTCGAACTCCCGGATGAAGCGCTTCAGGTTGAGCGGCTCCGAGGTCTTCGAGACGTGCTCGGCCGAGACGACGGTGCCCTGGATGACGAGGATGTCGAGTTCGGCCGCCAGGCAGGCTTTGGCCAGCGATTCGGTGCGCTGGGGTGTCACCGAGGCGGCCGTCGTGATCCCGGCGTCCTTCATCTGCTTGATGCGGGCCGTGACCAGCTCGGGGATGATCGGTTCCTGGTACATCTGCTGCATCCGGGCCGTGGCCTTCTCGTCGTCCAGCTCACGGATCTCGTCGAAGAGGGCGGTCGGATCCTCGTAGCGGGTCCAGAGGCCTTCGAGGTTGAGGACGCCCAGGCCACCGAGCCGTCCCAGCTCTATCGCCGTGGAGGGACTCATCACGCCGTCCATGGCCGCGCCCAGGACCGGCAACTCGAATCTGTAGGCGTCGATCTCCCACGAGACGTCGACGTCCTCGGGATCTCGGGTGCGACGACTCGGGACGATTGCGATGTCGTCGAATCCGTAGGCCTGCCGACCCGACTTGAAGATCCCGATCTCGATTTCTGCCACTTGCGCCTCCGGCATTCGTGGGGCCGGCACGGCTCACCCACCACACCGGCACGTCTCAACGACTGATTTCGAACGCCGGGCCGACACGCCGACGATCCTCCATCCTACTCTGGTCGGCCGCGTCCTCAGGCTCCCCTCGGGACCGAATTCGGGGATCTCGGTCACCCGGAGTTTCGTCGTCCGCCGCGCCGGGCGGGTGAGCTGACATCGGGTCTCCTGCGGGGCGCGAGACTGCCCGCATGTCTGACCAGGGCACGATGGACGCCGTGGAGCGCGGCATGCGGTCCCAGCTGGCCCGGCGCGATGCCGAAACGGCAGGTGGCGCCCACCAGGTCGGTTGGAAGATCGGCTTCAACGCACCGGCGATCCAGGAGCACTTCGGGCTGACCCACGCCGTCGTCGGCTATCTGATGGACACGGGCGTCGTGGCCGACGGCGCCACCATCTCGCTGGCGGGATGGGAAAGGCCGGCCGTCGAGGTCGAGGTGGCGGTGCGGGTCGGCGTCGGCGGCGGTGCCGTGGTGGTGACCGGCCTAGCGCCTGCGCTCGAGCTCGTGGATCTCGGGATCCCGTTCGACCACATCGAACCGGTGCTGGCCGCCAACATCTGCCAACGCGGTGTCGTGTTCGGCGGCGAGGTCGTCGACGTCGACCCGTTCGCCGTCTCGGTCGCCATCGCGAAGAACGACGAACCTGCAGGCGAAGGCTCCGTGCTCGAGGATCCTGCCGCCACGGCCACCTTCGTCGGGACGTTCCTCTCCACCCATGGGGCCGAGCTCCTCGACGGGCAGCGCATCATCGCCGGCTCGCTCGCCCCACCCGTCTTCGTGGCGCCAGGTGATCACCTGGCGGTCACTTTCGGCCCATTGGGCTCCCTCTCGGTGACCTTCGCCTGAACGGCACCGCCTTCGCCTCCCCGGCGTCGGGGAGCCGGAGCCGGGACCCCACCCCTACCCGCGGGCTCAGATCGAACCGACGAGGACGACGTCGAGCAGCTCGTAGAGCATGCGCGCCGTCGCACCCCAGACCATCTCGCCGGCCACCTCGAAGAACCAGACCGGAAAGGAATTGTCGTCCGACCCGGGGATCTCGCGGCCCGGAATGCTCCACCGCTCTTCGTGGAAGACATCGGGCCGAGCCAGCTCGGCCAGGGAGACGTCGAAGACCCGCTCGACCTCTGCGGGACTCGCCGTCAAGGAAGGGCGGGTCGACAGCGTGGCCAGCACGGGCAAGATGAGCGAGGCCGAGACCATGGTCATCACCGGATGGAGCCAACCCACGATCTCCGCCTGGGACGGATCGAGCTGCACCTCCTCGTTCGCCTCTCGCAGCGCCGCGGCGACGGCATCCTCGTCCTCGTCGAGCCGGCCACCCGGAAAGCTCACCTCTCCTCGATGGGTCCGCAACGAGGTGGACCGCCGGGTGAGGATCAGCCGGGCTTCACCCGCCTCTTCGAACAGGACGGCCAGCACGGCTGCGCTGACCCGCCGCACGTCGAGCACGGTGCCCTCGGCCAGGGTCACGCTCGGCCCGAACATCGGGTCAGTGCCCAGCTCAGCCGGCGGAGGGCCGATGAGACCCGCTGCCGCCAGCGCCTCGCGCACCCGGGGAACGGTGATCTCCCGGCGCTGGTCGGTCGGCACTTCCGCCCAGGAAGGTGGCGCGCCGGGGCGCCAGTCCGCCGGCCGCGGGATCACCTGAGGAGGAACCGGCCGGGGCATTTCTCCACGCTACCGGCGCCCGCCCGACACACCACGGGACGCACACGGAGCAGCCCCGGTGACCCCCACTACGCTGTCGCCCCGTGACGACTCCCGAAGAGCTCCAAGCACAGGCCGACGCGTTCGGGTGGTACCACACGATCGACCTGGGCGGCGGTGTCGTGACCAAGGGCATCAGCGTCCAGGAGACATCCGCCGGCGTCATCCCCGACGTGGCCGGTCGCAGCGTCCTCGACATCGGCGCCTGGGACGGCAAGTTCTCCTTCGCGGCCGAGAAGGCGGGGGCGTCCCGCGTCGTCGCCCTCGACCACTACGCCTGGGGAGTCGATTTCGTGGCCCGGGGCGCCTATTGGGAGGAGTGCATCCACAACGGCACCCTGCCCGACCAGTCTCGGGACGAGACCGATTTCTGGCGCCCCGACCTTCCGGGTCGCCGGGGGTTCGACTTCGCCAAGGCCACGTTGGATTCGAAGGTCGAGCCGATCGTGGGCGACTTCCAAAAGGTCGATCTCAGCGAGCTCGGCACCTTCGACGTCGTGCTCTATCTCGGCGTGCTCTACCACATGAAGGAGCCGCTGACCTGCCTGGAGCGGCTCCGGGCCGTCACCAACGACGTCGCGGTCATCGAGACCGAGGCGGTGCACCTGCAGCACCTCGACAACGAAGTGCTGCTGCAGTTCCACGCCGGGAGTTCGCTGCGCACTGACTTCGGGAACTGGTACGTCCCCACCATCGCCGCCTTGCACAACCTCTGCCGGGCGGCCGGGTTCGCGCGGATCGAGACGATCGTGGGACCGCCGCCGCCGCCGGCCGATGCCGGCACCTCGACCATCCAAAAGGCGGTGCGGCGGGCGGCCGGCGCCAGCACGCCGGCGCCCTCGGCACCGAGTCAGAACTATCGCGCCGTGGTTCACGCCTTCACCCACTGAGCCATCGGGTCAGCGGAGCGGCGCCCGCGGTCAAGTCCGGGGTCAGCCCTCGGTGACTTCGGTGGGAAGCGGCCGGCGGGTGAGGCGCCGGACACCGGAGGCCATCCGGTTCAGGGGTGTCGAGCGCAGGACGCGCAGCTCGCGTCGCACGTTGCCGTGAGCCTGACGTAACGCAATGACGTCATCGACCCACAGCTGCGCCGGAGGAAATGACGAAGGCGCGTGCCAGGACTCGTGGTACCCGACCCGGGAGCAGAGCTCGGCGAAGATCTCGCGCTGCACACTCGCTTGGTCGGCGTACTGGTCGACCGCGGCCTGCTGGTGGCGGAGCGACGGGTCGAGCCAGCTCGATCCCGCAGCCGCTGCATCTGGGGCGGCCTCGATGCCGACGTCACGGAGAAATCCCGTGATCTCGGTGCTGGCCCGCTCCGGATCCTCGAGCATCGCGTCGTACTCGACGACCAGGGTCGGCAGTCCCTCCAGGCCGACCGCGGCCGACCGCATGTACCGGTCCCAGCTGGCCAGCCCCAGGGACATCGGAAGACCGTCTCGCGATTCGAGGGAACGAGCGACCCGGAGCGGATCACGCAGCACGAACACTGCGGCCATTCTCGCCGGGACCACATCGCGCCAGAAGGCCAGCGTCATGCACATCCGGGGGTCTTTGACGACGAGCGCGTTTCCGTTGAAGGTCGACTCGTACCAGCGTGCGGCCTTGGCCCGCGTGGCGTCGAACCCCGGCACCAGGTCCCAGCGAAGGATCGGCTCGGGCGGTGCGTACGGACTGCTCCCGACTCCCTGGAGGAGCCTCGTGTTGCACCCGATGACGGTCCTGCTCTCCCAGTGGCCACGCTCGTTCGAACTGTTGGCGGGAACGATGTCGTCTTCACCGGGCGGCGTGAGGCCGAGGGCGACCAACATTCCGGCCGTGGCCGACGTCCCGCTGCGATTTGCCCCGACCACGACGACGCACGTGGTCTGCGACCCGGTGGAGGTGGGTGAACCCGCCGACGGAGTCACGATCGGGTCCACGCGGACCCAGACAAGGCGATCACGATGATCCTCCACTTCCCTGTGCCGGCCGCAACCGACGGTTGGGCCGGAGCGGAATATATCCGGTGCCCTTCCGGGCCTCCGAGGCCTGGCCGCCCGGCACCGCACCGGAGACTCAGCGGAACCTCAGCCAAGACTCGCAAAACCCCCAGCCCAGGCTCTGAGCAGCCTCAGGAGCGACTTCTACACTGCGGCCGATTCCGGCTCGAAGAGCGAGGGAATGCATGGCACGCAGAATGGCGATCCTGTTGAGGACGGGGAAGCGGACGGTGAGGCGGACCCGCAACCGCCTGGACCGGCGTCCCGTGGCCCACTTCATGCACCTGGACAAGACCGCCGGCACGGCACTGCGTCTCGCCTTGCGCGACGTCCGCACGTCCACCTCGTCGCGCCTGGTGCTTCACGGTCACGGGGCCCGCCTGAAAGGCATTCCCGAGGGACAGCAATTCTTCTTCTGCGTCCGCGACCCCATCGACCGCTATGTCAGCGGGTTCATGAGCCGCCTGCGCCAGGGTCGCCCTCGGTTCGACTTCCCGTGGAAGGAGGAGGAGGCACGAGCCTTCTCCAGGTTTGCGTCGCCGGACGACCTGGCGGTTGCACTCAGCGCCGGGTCGGACCGCCAGCTCGAAGCGGAAGATGCGATGCGTTCCATCCGCCACGTCCGCTCGTCCTATTGGGACTGGTTCTCCGATCCCGACTACTTCCGGAGTCGGTCCGGCGACCTCCTGTGGATCGGGCGGGTCGGGAACCTCGAGCTGGGGCGGCTGGCCGTCGCCCTCGGTGTCGATGAATTGACCATGCCCAGAGACACCGTCGCCGCCAATCGCACCACCAGTTCCAAACCAGAGCTCAGCGATCTCGGCCGCCACAACCTGCAGCGCTGGTACGCGAAGGACTACGCGTTCCTCGAACTCTGCGACGAGGTGTTCCCACCCAACACGTGAGGGGAGGCCTGCCCGAGGTGGTCCTCCGGTCGCTCAGTCGTTCTCGACCGTGTAGTCCCAATATCCGACGACGTGCCTGTGGTCGGGCGCCCATTGCATCTGACCCTCGCCGACCAGCTCGTAGGACCGCAGCTTGAACGTCAGTGCCTGACCGCGATGGAGGACGTGCGGGAGTGCATGCTCCCCGGGGACGAGGCCCATGACGAAGACCGAACCCAGGTGGTCCACCGAGTGGAAGTCGGCGATGGAGACGGGCACATCGGCCGTGGCGTCCTTCATCGTGACGGTCCAGGTGCACGTGGTGGCGGCGGGCTGATTGGGCAACCCTTCCCCGGGCACGATCGGACCACTGACGACGACTCGGACGTTGAAGGCCCTGGTCTTGGCCTCGATCGGCAGCCCCTCCACCTGCAGCGCAGGCTTCGCTTCGGTGCCGACCAGCGGGGCGTCGACGCTGGGATCGATCGTCTTCTTGGGAAGGAATGACGGGTAACGCGCCGCCGTCTTCCCCGGGAGCGCAGACGGGAACTGCGCGCCCGCCAGGCCTCCGATGCCGGTGAGCCCGAGAGCGAACATCAACGCCAGGGATGCGACGAGGCAACCGGGGCCGGCCTTCCTGGCCCGGCCCCGGTTGCGCTTCGTCACCCGTGGTACGGCGGGTCGCATCGGGGCGTGAACCGGCGTCCTAACCCCTGGTGCCCTTGGCGCCGTTCTGCCCCGGCACTCCCGGGGTGCCGTCCGTGCCGTTGCCACCGTTGCCACCCGGTGTCGTGCCGACACCGTTGCCGCCCTTGCCACCGTTGCCGCCGTTCCCGCCGCTGCCGTTACAGGGCGGCGTGTCGGTCGGCGTGGTCGGCGCCCCGGTGGAGGTGAGCCACACACCACCGACGAACTCCTCGGACTGGCAGGCACCGTTGCCACCGTTCCCCCCGTTGCCGCCGGCCCCCGCTGCCGTGGTGCCGTTGCCACCGTTACCTCCGGCGCCGGCGTTGGAGCCGCAGCCCGGCGCTCCCGCCGTGCCCGGGGTTCCACCGAAGCCCCCGTTTCCGGGTTTGGCGTCGCGAGCTCCGAGACCGAGGTTGACGTGCACCGGGCAGTACTGGGCGTTCGTGCCGGTGCCACTCACCGTCTGGTAACCCTTCGGGGCCGTGACCGGGGTGTAGTGCTGGGCGGTGAACACGTCCGGGCCGAAGTCACCGAGGCCGGCCTGCGCCGCGTAGCCGATGTGACCCTGGCCGTCGAGGCCACCGCACACCGTGCCGGCGGGCAGCGGGGTGTCGACGTTCGACGGGTTGGTGCACGAGGCACCGGTCAGGAACAGGTCCTCGAGGGTGCGCAGCGTGCTGTAGTGGTTGTAGTAGGTGCTCGACACGGTGCCGGGCTTGATCAGCGGGCTGATCAGCACGGTTCCGGTGTCACCACCGCCCGGCGTGAAGTCGGTCGGGTCGAACAACTGGTCGGCGGTGACACAGCCGCTCGTCGTGGCCGCCTCGCTCCCGCTGGGACAGCTGCTGCTGCCGACCGTCGACGTCGCCCCTTCGGCGCTCAGCGTCACGTTGCCGTTGAAGCCGGCCGGCAAGGTCACCGGCTGACCGCTGTCGTTGAGCAGCTGGAAGGTCCCGATCCACGGCTTGGCGTAGTTGTTCGACGCCCCGGTCGTGCTGGCGTTGCCCGACAGGGCGACCGGACCGGTGTCGCTGACCGCGCCGACGAAGGTGTCGGGCGGGATCGTGTTCCCGTTGGCGTCCGTGCCAGAAACCAATCGACCGGTGTCCTGGGCGTTGATCTTCGAGTCCGTCACCAGGCTGGAGTTGGGAGCCACCACCGCCGGTTCGCTGGCCGTGCCCGGAGATCCGCTCAGGTTGGCGCTCTCGCCGGCCAAGCCGGTCGGGCGGTCGATGAATCCGGATGCGCCAGGGCCGGGCTGCAGCTGGTCACCGGCGCTGTTCGTCACCTCAGGGTCGTTCGGACCGGTCGGCTCGGTGGGCACGTTCTGACCATTCAGGTTCTCTCCGGCTGCGTCGGCCGATGCGCCGTAGGCGCCGTAGAGGGAGCTCGCACCCGGGAACTGTGTTCCGGCCGAGCCGTAGGTGGGCTGGTCGGAGGGAGCCGAGTATGTGGTCGAATCACCCGGAGCCGGGACGTTGTTGAAGCTGTTCCCCGTGGTGAAGGGAGGATTGGCTTCATCGAACGTGACGTCGATCATGCCGCCATCGGCGAAGGCCGCCGACTGCTCGATCATCGGGATGTAGTAGCGCAGGAACAAGTCGGACGCGTAGAGCCCGCCGGTGAAGTTGGTCGGCGTGGTCGCCTCGGGGTCGTCGGCCGGGAGGCCCGCCGGGGTGTAGTTCGGCGTGCCGTTGGCGTGGAACGCTCCCGAGAGGTTGTTGCCCTGGCAGGTGGCATCGTGGGCGTCGCTGCAGTTGTTGGGCGTGATCCAGTTGAACGCCGGGACCTCACTGGCCGGGAGGCTCAGGTCGTGGGCCAGGCCGTAGGTGGGGTCGTCCAGGTTGGCGACGTGGTTGGCATCGCAGTTGGCGTCGGTGGAGCCGTCCGTCGGGGCGCCCGGTCCGTCGTACTCGGGCGTGGTCGGCTGGTTCAGCGCCGGCTGCGCCGTGTAGTCGACCCCGCTCTGGGTGCCCGAGGACTCGCCGGTCAGGGAGGCGAACCACCCCGTCGGGAAGTGCTTGGCCACGTACTGGTCGGCCGGGTCCCCGTTGCTGTTGGCGTTGGCCGGCTGGGCGCCGGTGAAGCTCGAGACGTCGCCGCTCGGAGCCACCAGGTTGGTCGGGTCGGTGACGGGGTCGTTGGACGACTGACCGGGGTAGCCGCAGAGTCCGTCGTCACGACCGGGCACCGTGTCGGTGACTCCTGGGGTCGAGCCGGTCACATACGTCGTCGAGACGGTGGGCTGGGCGCCACCGAGGTCCTGGGCGTAGGCCTTCCAGGACACGCCGGCCGCGTTGTACTGGTTGAACAACGTGGTCACGTCGGTCGGGTACACGCAGCCGTTCTGGCTGAGCGAGGCGTCGATCCCCCCGTGAGTGAGCAGTTGGCCGTAGTTGCCGTTGTTGCTCGACGTCGCGTTGGGCGCCACGGTGTTCGTGCCCGCGCCGTCCGCCGTGTGGTCGGTGTCGGTGCTCGTTCCCACGGTGCCGCTCGTGATGATGCCGCTGTTGTTGTTCGTCATGTTGGCCGAGGTCGAGCAGTCGTCCTGCGTTGCGTACGACGGCGATTGTCCGGACACCAGCGAGATGTAGTTGTCCATGCTGAAGTGTCCGGTGCCGTAGTAGTTCGTCAAGAGCGCTCCCTGCTGGGGAAGCGTCTGCCAGAGGTAGCTGTTCTGGTTGAGCCCGGTGAACGTCTCGTCGTAGGACTTGTTCTCTTCGATGATCAGCCAGACGTGCTTGATCCCACCGACGGGCGTACCCGTGGAGGTGATGATGCACTGTGCTTGCTTGTTCGATCCGCCGTTCGGTATCTGCAACGACGCGCCGGCCGGGCACGTCGTCGACTTGACGGCAGCCGCCGGAGACGAGCCGAGGGCCGTCGAAAGCGTCACACCGGAGAGCGCACACGTTCCGATCGCTGCCGCGACCATCGCGCTGGTGCGCGCGCGACGTCGCCTCAACAGTGGAATCCGCACAAGGTCCTCCTAGGGTTTTCTGAGAGTCCGCACAAGGGCTGACGGCAACCTAGGAGCGGAGAGTTACGCCCTCGGTGACGTTGCGCTACGGGTGTCTTATTTCTGTGTGACCGGTTCGCGAACCAACCGTCGTGTGATCAACATGCAAACGCGCTGGGCGCGTCCGCGCTCAGCCGGACCGTTGGGTGAGCGAGGTCCCGAGCCGGCGGATCTTGGACCTGACCTCGGCCGGCACCAGCTCGAGTTCGGACGGACACAGGGCGAGCAACCCGACCGATTCGATTGTGTTGAAGGTGGTCACCGACAGGGGAAGGCTCGTCTGCGACTCGGTGCTGCGCACGCCGTCGGCTTCGTCCACCAGGGCCTGGTCGATCCCTCGGTCGTGCCTGATCAAGGCGCAGAAGGCCGAACCGTCGGTGAGGAGGGCCCGCAGGGCCACGTTGCCCTCCTTCTGCTCGTACGCGACCAGGGCCGGGTCCGCCTCGGTGATCTCGTCGAAATACGTCCGGTCCTGCGCGACGGATGTCTTGGGAGCGCGCAGCGCTCCCGCCGACGTGCTCCCCGGCGACGTGCTCCCCGGCGTCGATGCCGACGGCGCCGACGAGGTGGAGGTCGTCGCGCCGGCCGATCCGGTGGGATCGCTGCGGCCGCAGGCACCGACGCAGACGACGGCGGCGAGCAGCCCGCAGGCGAGGGTGACGGTGCGGCGCGCACGCGGTCGTGGCGCCGTCACGGCGTCACTTTGGCACATCTGCCCGTCGGTCCGGAACCGACCTGGCCGGGTCAGCCCTCGAAGGTGTAGCCGTGCCGGGCGATGACGATGGCGTCGCGTTCGGCCACCAGCTCAATCGAAGCCTCGTCGTAGTACGCCGTGTAGGGGAGGTGCTCGGAGCGGTTCACCGGCTTGGCCGTGCGTCCGCGCACCTCCTTCTCGAGCACGTCGTCGACGTCGTAGCCGGCGGCGCGCACCGCCGCCAGCAGGTCGTCGCCCACGTGCTCGGTCCGGATCATGGCCTGGGGCAGGTAGCTGGCCTCGAGCGTTCGCTCGATCCGAGCCGTGGTCGGCGCGGCCAGGATGCCCTCGAAGTCGTCCGCGTACAGGCGGCAGTAGCGGTAGGTGGCGAATCCGGCGACGTGGCGGAAGCGGCTCGACCCGATGGAGGGTTCGAACTCCGCCGTGCGGTCCGGGTCGTGCACCTGGGCGAGCCACCGCCGGAACTGCTCGGGCGTGTGTGGTTCGGCGTACACGGCCCGCCAGGCCGGTGCAGGCTTCCTGATCTCGTGCAGGAGCGGGCCGACCGAGGGGAGCCGCCGTGCTGCCGCTTTCAGCTCACGCTGGGTGGACCGCCGGCGCATGCCCCCGTTGCCCTCGCAGCCGAACGACCACAAGGAGACGTAGTAGGCCCACGGATTGCGCACCGACCCCACCACGAATTTCGAACGGCAGTCGTCGGGCAACAGACCGTGCGTCGGCAGGATCTTCTTGGCGTCGAAGAGATTCATCAGGATGCTCCCGATGAGTGTCGAAGCGGACTTCTGCAGCTCCAGATAGACGAGCTTCTCCGACGCCACCGGCACCTCGTTAGTACAGCACAGCCGCACCGCAGGGCGGTCCGGCGCCCGCCCGACAGGCCGCTGGCCCGACCCGGACGCGCAACTGCCGGGCCCGAAGACCCGGCAGTTGCACCCGACACGATCCGTCTCCGGGATGTACGTCTCCCGGTCGCCGGACCATCAAATCACGAACCCCGCACAACGAACGCACAACAAAACGCTGCGCGGAGCGCCCCCGAGGGCGGAGTTACATCATCCCGCCCATGCCACCCATACCGCCCATGCCGCCGGCCATGGCGGCGGCCGCGGCAGCGGCGTCGACCTTCTCGGGCTTGTCCGCCACGAGGGCCTCGGTGGTCAGCAGCAGACCGGCGATGGACGCCGCGTTCTGCAGGGCCGAGCGGGTGACCTTGGCCGGGTCGATGATGCCCGCCTTGACCAGGTCCTCGATCTCGCCGGTGGCCGCGTTCAGGCCGTTGTTGCCCTTGGCCGCCTCGACCTGCGAGACGAGCACCGCACCCTCGAGCCCGGCGTTGAAGGCGATCCAGCGCAGGGGCGCCTCGAGCGCGTGCGCCACGATGCGCGCACCGGTGGCCTCGTCGCCCTCCAGCGTCGCCGCCAGCTCGGTGACCGACTTGCGGGCCCGGATGAGCGCCGTGCCCCCACCGGCCACGATGCCCTCTTCGACCGCCGCCCGGGTGGCGGACAGCGCATCCTCGATCCGGTGCTTCTTCTCCTTGAGCTCCACCTCGGTGGCGGCCCCGACCTTGACCACGGCCACACCGCCGGCCAGCTTGGCCAGGCGCTCCTGCAGCTTCTCGCGGTCCCAGTCCGAGTCGGTGTCCTCGATGGCGCGCTTGATCTGCGCCACCCGGCCCTTGACGTCTTCCTTGGTGCCGGCGCCCTCGACGATCGTGGTGTCGTCCTTCGTCACGATGACCCGACGGGCGCTGCCCAGCAGGTCGATCGTCGCGCTCTCGAGCTTGAGACCGATCTCCTCGCTGATGACCTGGGCGCCCGTGAGGACGGCCATGTCCTGGAGCATCTCCTTGCGGCGCTCACCGAAGCCGGGCGCCTTGACGGCCACCGAGGTGAAGGTGCCACGGATCTTGTTCACGACCAGCGTGGCCAGGGCCTCGCCGTCGACGTCCTCGGCGATGATCAGCAGCGGCTTGCCGGTCTGCATGACCTTCTCGAGCACGGGCACGAGGTCGTGCACGGCCGAGACCTTGGAGTTGAAGAACAGGATGAGCGGGTCGTCGAGCACGGCTTCCTGGCGCTCGGCGTCGGTCACGAAGTAGGGCGAGAGGAAGCCCTTGTCGAACTGCATGCCCTCGGTGAGCTCGAGCTCGATGCCGAACGTGTTCGACTCCTCGACCGTCACCGTGCCGTCCTTGCCCACCTTGTCGATGGCGTCGGCCAGCACGTCGCCGATGGCGTTGTCGGCGGCGGAGATGGAGGCGACCTGCGCGATCTCCGTCTTGCCCCCGACGTCCTTGGCCTGCTTCTTGATGTTCTCGACCGCAGCCGCGACACCCTTTTCCATGCCCTTCTTGAGCCCGGTCGGCGCCGCACCGGCGGCCACGTTGCGCAGGCCCTCAGTGATGAGCGACTGGGCCAGGACCGTCGCCGTCGTGGTGCCGTCACCGGCCACGTCGTTGGTCTTGGTGGCCACTTCCTTCACCAGCTGGGCACCCATGTTCTCGAACGGATCGTCCAGCTCGACCTCACGGGCGATGGAGACACCGTCGTTGGTGATCGTCGGGGCACCGAACTTCTTCTCGATGACGACGTTGCGGCCTTTCGGGCCGAGGGTGACCTTGACCGTGTCGGCCAGCTTGTTGACGCCGGCTTCGAGCCCGCGGCGGGCCGACTCGTCGAACTTCAGGATCTTGGGCATAGCGAATGAAACTCCTCTCGGATCCCCCAACAGGCGAGGGGGGGTGATGTAGGGGGAAATCGACGGAGGCCGCCGCGCCGGACCGGGGCGAACCGGGGCGGCGGGCTGACCTCAGCGGGCAGACGCGGCGAGGCGTCTGCAAAAGGCGTCGCTCAGGCGAGCTTGGCCAGCACGTCGCGGGCGGAGAGGATCAAGAGGTCCTCGCCCTCGACGGTGATCTCGGTGCCGCCGTACTTGGAGTAGACGACGGTGTCACCGGCCTTCACGTCCATCGGGATGAGTTCGCCGGAGTCATCGGAGCGGCGCCCCGGGCCCACGGCCAGAACCTCACCCTGCTGGGGCTTCTCCTTGGCGGTGTCGGGGATGACCAGGCCAGACGCCGTGGTCTCCTCGGACTCGCCGGGACGGACGACGATCCGGTCATCGAGCGGGTGCAGCTTCATCAGAAAGGGCCTCCTTGGCACTGTCGTTAGCACTCTCGGGTTGTGAGTGCCAGAGTAGCGGGACTTGCCTTGGTTGGCAACCGCGACGGGCGAGTGCTGATTCGACGGCTCTGGGCAGGGCCTCCCGGGCCGAGCGCTTCAGGGTGGCCGGGGACCGGCCGATACCTCTGGGATGCGTCGTCGTGAACCGGAGCACTGCCGGCCGAGCGGCCGGGGCGGTGGCCGGGGCGTGGGCCGGGGCGCCCTGACCGGGCTCGTCGGCCTCGGCGGCCTCGCCGGTCTGAGCGTGCTGGTCGGGACGGCATGGCTTCCGGCCGGGGCGAGTCAGGACCACCCGAAGACCGCGGCACCGCACCAGGCCACGCACCGGAGCGAGCACAAGACGCCGACCCAGGTGGGCCAGGCCGACCTGTTGACCCTGGCCGACATGCCGGCCGGCTGGGTCCCCACGACCAAGGCGGGTCGGCCCACGGCGACGGCACCGCTCTCCACGCGTCTGGCCGCCTGCATCGAGGTCCCGTCGAAGGTGGCCACCGTCAAACCGATCAAGGTGAGCAGCCCGGACTACTCCAGTGCGGACCGGACCGAGGCGGTCGAGGACAGCGCGTCGGTCTACGCCACCGGGTCCGAGGCGGCGGCCGCCTACAGGGCCATGGCGAGCCCGAAGGCACCCGGCTGCATGGCGCGCCTGGGCGCGGCGGCCCTGCGGACCAGCATCCAGCAGGAGGCGGGTTCGGAGGCCACGGTGGGGACGATCACCATCAGCGCGCTGCCCGCCGGGACGGTCAGGTCGTCGGGCCAGACCGGTTTCACGGTCCACATCCCGCTGACGTCCGAGGGCCGGGCGCTGACGATCACGAGCACGCAGATCGACACGCGCCACGGCCGGGTCCTCCAACAGCTCACCTTCAACGGCAACGGGAAGTCCTTCGACGCGGCGGAGCAGGCGCACCTCCTCCAACTGGTCACCGGGCCCGCCTGAGACCACCGGGCCGGGCGCGGAGGCGCCGGCCGGCTGCGGCAATCTCGCTGTCGGGGCGCCCGGGTCGGTACGCTCCCGATCGGCTGCACCACAGTGCTGCGGGGCGCCGGCCGATTCCGACCGGCGTCCGTTGCGCTCTGGACGAGTGAAGGGATGGCCCCGTCGATGGCGCCTGTGAGTCCGAAGAAGCCGAGCCCGAGGGCTCCCGGTGCGACCCGGCGACCCCGCACGTCGCCGCGCACACGCACCGGTACCCCGACGGCGTCCGGTGCGGCCCGGCGGGCGCCCCGCCCGGTGCGGCGGCGCACCCACGCCGACGGCGCCTCCTCGCCTGGCTCGGGTGTCGTCGTCACCGGCGGCGGTTCGGGCATCGGCGAGGCCACGGCACTGGCCTTGGCCGCGGCCGGACGGGGCGTGGCCGTCTGGGACCGCGACGGCACGGCGGCCCGGCGGGTGGCCCGGCACCTGGTCGACGAGCACGGCGTGCGGGCCGTCGGCATGAAGGTCGACGTGACCAAGACGGCGTCGTTGCGCGCCGCGGTGAAACGGGCGCGGACCGAGGTGGGCCCGCTCGGCGGGCTCGTCCACTCGGCCGGCATCGGGGGCCCCAGGCCGGTCACGATGCTCGACGACGAGAGCTGGGACGAGGTACTCGATGTCAACCTCCGGGCCGGGGCCATGCTGGTCCGGGCCCTGCACGACTGCCTGATCGAGGCCAACCCGGGCTCGGCAGTGGTCTACATCTCCTCCATCGAGGCCTCGGTGGGCAATGCGTTCATCCCGGCCTACTGCGCCTCGAAGGCCGGGCTGCTCGGGCTGACCCGGGCCGCCTGCGCCCAGTTGGGGCCCGACGGCATCCGCATCAACGCGGTCTGCCCGGGGGCGGTGGACACGCCGCTGCTGGCCCCGCTGCTGACCATGCCCGGCGCCCGCGACAACATCGAGACCCATACCCCGCTGGGCCGGCTGGCCCGGCCCGAGGACGTGGCCTCGGTAGTGCGTTTCTTGCTCTCCGACGACGCGGCCTACGTCACCGGCACCAGCGTCGTCGTCGACGGCGGCATGACGGCCGTGGGTGCGGTCTGATGGCCGGGGACGTGCAGGACCCAGAACGCTGGTGGCATGGCGGCGTCTTCTACCAGATCTATCCGCGCTCGTACGCCGACTCGAACGGCGACGGCATCGGTGACCTGCCCGGCATCATCTCGAAGCTGGACCACCTGGCCGCGCTCGGGATCACCGGCGTCTGGCTCTCGCCGGTCACGTGCTCGCCCAACTTCGACTGGGGCTACGACGTGTCGGACTACCGGGACATCGACCCCTCCTACGGGACGCTCGACGATCTCGACACGCTGGTGCGCGAAGCAGGGGCCCGGGGCATCCGGATCCTGATGGACATCGTGCCCAACCACACCAGCGACCAGCACGCCTGGTTCGTGGACTCCCGCCGCGGCAAGGACTCGGCCTTTCGCGACTACTACGTCTGGGCCGACGCCAAGCCCGACGGCAGCCTGCCCAACAACTGGATGAGCATCTTCGGGGGCAAGGCGTGGGAGTTCGACGAGGCGAGCGGCCAGTACTACCTGCACAACTTCGTGGCCGAACAGCCGGACCTCAACTGGTGGAGCGACGACGTGCGCCGCGAGTTCGACGAGATCGTGCGCTTCTGGTGGGACCGGGGTGTGGCCGGGTTCCGCATCGACGTCTGCAACATGATGATCAAGGACCGCGCCCTGCGCGACAACCCGCCGGCGACCGAGGACGACCCGCTCGATCAGCAGTTCTTCGGGGTCAAGTCGGTCTACAACGCCGACCGTCCCGAGGCGCACGACATCTTGAAGCACTGGCGCACCATCGCCAAGGAGTACGACACCGAGCGCCTGATGATCGGCGAGACCAACGTCGAGAAGCTGAGCCGGATGGCGCAGTTCTACGGATCGGGACGCGACGAGCTGCACGGCGC
Organism: uncultured Acidimicrobiaceae bacterium; assembly: GCA_963754445.1. Lineage (GTDB taxonomy): Bacteria > Actinomycetota > Acidimicrobiia > Acidimicrobiales > RAAP-2 > Bog-473. Next base: position 136,014 of record CAVWFT010000002.1, read on the forward strand.
CTTCAACTTCACCTTCATCTACGGGCCCCTCGAGGCCGCGGCCATGCGGGCCACGGTCGAGGAGGTCGAGTCGTTGTTGCCCCCCGGGGCCTGGCCCATCTGGACGGGGTCCAATCACGACGTGTCGCGCCTGACCTCGCGTTGGGCCGGCGGCGACATCGCCAAGGTCAAGCTGGCCCTGCTCCTCCTCATGACGCTGCGGGGCACGCCGTTCCTCTACGCGGGCGACGAGATCGGCCTGCCCGATGGCGAGGTGGAGAAGGACGACCTGCGCGATCCGGTGGGCGTCCGCTTCTACCCCTACGCCGGGCGCGACCCCGAACGGACGCCGATGCCGTGGAGCGGCGGTCCCGGTGGCGGCTTCAGCGCACCCGGCGTGCGGACCTGGCTCCCCATGACGAACCCCGAGGGCTGCAACGTGGCCGACCAGGTCGGCGACCCGACCTCGGTCCTCGAGTGCTGCCGGCGCTTCATCGCGGCCCGCACGGCGTCCGAGGAGCTGGCCGTCGGGTCCTACACCTCGCTCCCCTCGGCCGAGGGGACCTGGGTCTTCCGCCGGGGCGAGGGCACCACGGTGGTCCTGAACATGTCGGAGGCGCCGGTGACCTTCGACGGTGTGGCGGGGACGGTGTCGGTGGCGACGGACGCCGCCCTCGACGGCCGCCCGGTCGAGGGCGCACTCGCGCTGCCTGCGTGGAGTGGTGCCGTCGTGGTGGCATGACCGCGGCGGGTTCCGGCAGGGCATCCGGCGTCGGCACCGGGCGCCGGCGCTACCTGCTCTGCAGCACCCCGGCCCAGGGTCACACCGCACCGCTGCTGGCCCTGGCCCAGCGGCTCGTGGGCCAGGGGGACGAGGTGGTGTTCTTCACCACGGCCCACTACAGGGAACGGGTGGAGGCGACCGGGGCCGAGTTCGTCCCCTTCGACGCCGCCTACGACGCCCACGACCTGATGGTGGTCGACCCGGGCCGTGAGTCCTCGGCCCGGCGGGGCGTGGGCGGGGTCAAGGACGACCTCCGGCGCATCTTCCTCGGTCCGGTGCCCGGTCAGGCCCGGGACCTCGACGAGATCCTCTCGGTCTTCGCCGCCGACTGCATCGTCTTCGACACCATGTTCTTCGGGGTGCTCCCGCTCGCCCTGCGCACCGCACCCGCGGCGCGGCCGGCGCTGGCCTGTGTCGGCGTCATGCCCTACGTCGCCCGCAGCGCGGACACGGCCCCCTTCGGCATCGGCCTGGCACCCGGGCGCTCCCCTCTCAGCCGGGCCCGCAACCGGCTCATGAACTGGGCCACGGCCCGGCTCGTCATGTCCGACATCGGGCGCTTCGCCCGGCAGCGGATGATCGAGGCGGGGGCGCCGGCCCCCGGCTTCGAGGGCTACCTGCTCGACCTGCCGCCGGCGCTGGTCGACGTGTTCTTCCAGGGCACCGTGGCCGGCTTCGAGTACCCCCGCCACGACCTCGCCCCGACGGTCCGCTTCGTCGGGCCCATCGTCGCCCCACCCACGCCGCCGGCGGAGCGCCCGTCGTGGTGGCACGAGCTGGCCGACAACCGCCCGGTCGTGCACGTGACCCAGGGCACGCTCGACAACGCCGACCTGGACCGGCTGGTGCTGCGCACGATCGACGCCCTGGCCCGCGACGACGTGCTCGTCGTCGGGACCACGGGCGGCCCCGACCCCGCACCGCTGCGCGGGCGGCTGCCGGCCAACGCACGGCTCGAGCGCTTCGTCCCCCACGACCAGTTGCTCCCCCACGTCGACGCCATGGTGACCAACGGCGGCTACGGCGGCGTGCAGCAAGCGCTGGCCCACGGCGTCCCCCTCGTGGTGGCGGGCGACAGCGAGGACAAGCCCGAGGTGGCGGCGCGGGTGCAGTGGTCCGGCGCCGGGGTGAACCTCAAGACGGGCAGACCGTCGCCGGCCATGGTGGCCTGGGCCGTGCACCGGGTGCTGCGCCGGCGCTCCTACTTCGACGCCGCCCAGGCGCTGAAGGCCGACATGGCGGCGAGCGACCCGCTGCACGCCATCACGGCAGCGTTGGCCGAGCTCTGTGCCGGCCGGGCGGCACCGCTCAGCGGTTGACCGGCGTCATGTCGGCGTAGCGGTCGCCCTTGGCCGGGGCGACGGCATCGAGCGCGGCCCGGTCCTCGTCCGTGAACGCGACGTCGAGCGCGGCGGCGTTCTCCTCGAGGTAGGTCCGGCGCTTGGTCCCCGGGATCGGGGCGACGTCGCGACCCGCCGCGTGCACGAAGGCCAGGGCGATCTGGCCGGGCGTGCAACCCTTGGCGCCGGCCAGCCGGTCGACCGCTTCGACGATGGCGATGTTGTCGGCCAGGTTGTCACCCTGGAAGCGCGGCTGGTAGCGGCGGAAGTCGGCCTCGTCGAGGTCGTCGAGCGAGCGCAGGGTCCCGGTGAGAAAGCCCCGCCCGAGCGGGCTGTAGGGCACGAAGCCGATGCCCAGCTCGCGGCAGGGTCGGCAGGATCTCGGCCTCGGGATCACGCGACCAGACCGAGTACTCAGTCTGGAGGGCCGAGATCGGGTGCACGGCGTGGGCCCGCCTGATGGTGGCCGGCGCCGCCTCGGACAGCCCGAGGAAGCGCACCTTGCCCGCGGTGACGAGCTCGGCCATGGCGCCGACCGTCTCCTCGATGGGCGTGTCGGGGTCGACCCGATGCTGGTAGTAGAGGTCGATATGGTCGACGCCGAGCCGGCCCAGCGAGGCGTCGCAGGACTGGCGGACGTACTCGGGCCGCCCGTTGATGGCCCGCTTCGTCGGGTCGTCGGGGTCGCGCACGATGCCGAACTTCGTGGCGATGACCGCCTCGTCGCGACGGCCGGCCAGGGCCTGGCCGACGAGGACCTCGTTGGTGAACGGCCCGTACATGTCCGAGGTGTCGAAGAAGTCGACCCCGAGCTCGAGGGCCCGGTGGATGGTGGCGATGGACTCGGTGTCGTCGGTCTGCCCGTAGAAGTCGGACATCCCCATGCAGCCGAGGCCCTGGCGTGACACCACGAGTCCCTGGCTGCCGAGTGCGATCGTTTCCATGATGAATGCTCCGTTCGTTGCCGTCGTGACGGGGATGCCTGCGGTCGGACGTTCACCCTATGGGGAGGCGGCGTGCGACGGACGTGCCTCCCCGAGCGACCGGACCTCGGGCGTCCTCCCGGTGGTGCCGTCCAGGGGTCGTCCAGACGTCCGGTCGTTCAGGTACCGGCGTTCGAGACGATGGTGGTGGCACCGACGAACACCGCGCAGCGGCGCTCCGCCGCCATGACGCGGTCGTACTCGTCCCAGTCGTCGTGGCTCCCGCCGGCGGCCCGGAAGACCTCGCGCAGGAGCGCCGGCACGTCGAGGCCGAAGTCGACGCCGTCGTCCGGCCCGATCAGGCGGATCGGCCCGGTGACCGAGGCCCACTCGTAGCCGCTCTTGAACACGACCGTGGCCGTGCCCGACTGGCGGAGCAGGCGCAGCTTGCGTGAGCGGCCGTCGACGACGGCGGCCACACCGCCGATGGCGTCGACCGGGTCGGCCATGACGCCGGCGCTCACGACCGACGCGTGGACGGTGCCGTCGAGACCCGAGGTGGTGAACACGGCCAGGTTGGCGTCGGCTCCGGCCAGACGCGTGACGAGCTCGAGGTCTGCCATGGCGGTTCTCTCCTCTTCGGGGCACGCCGACGCGGGTCCGGCGGGTCGAGTTGTTCCCCTGTTGTTCTACCCAGCGCCGGCGGCCGACCGTCCGCCCTGGTGCCTGGACACGCCGATTGGGCAACCGCGGTAGCCCCCGACGGGGTGGCCGCCGGCCCCTCGGATGCGTGGGGCCGGCCGCATGACACCCCTGGTCGCGCACGTTGCCACCACAACGACCGTCGTCCCTCGAAGGGGGCACGAGCCATCCGACGTAGGAGCAGCCGGGTAAGGCGGACCGGGTGCTCCTAAGCCGGGTTGCTCGTGTCGGACCGCCGGCCGGGCGCCAGGCTCTCGAGGCGGCGGGCGTAGTCGTCCGAGTCGATGTCGTAGGCCCACATGACGATGGCGTCCTGCCCGGTCACCGGGTAGTAGTTCTTGCGCACGCCGACGGGCGCGAAGCCGAAGCGGCGGTAGAGCGTCTGCGCCGGATCGTTGTTGGCCGCCACCTCGAGCGAGAGATGCTTCACGCCGCCGGCCAGCAGCGTGCCGATGGCGTCGATGATCAGCGTCGTGGCCACGCCGGCGCGCTGATGGGACGGTGCGGTGGCGATCGTCGTCATGTGCGCCTCGTCGTCGACGATCATGAACCCGATGTAGCCGGCCAGCTCGTTGCCGTCCCAGGCCGCCCGGTAGAGCCGGCCCTTGCGCAGGGCCAGCTCGGAGTTGAAGACGGCGACCGACCACGGCTCGGGGAAGACCCGGGCTTCGATGGGCAGCAGGGCGCGCAGGTCGCGCCGTCGCAGCTTGTCGATGCGCAGCGGGTTGCCCGGCACGACCACTCAGGCCGGACCCGCGGCGCGGGCGAAGTTGCTCGTCGCGTCCGCCTCACGCATGTAGAGGGGAACGACCGACCCGGGGTCCTCTGGCGGTCGCTCCCCGGCCATGCGGGACAACGCCAAGGCCACCAACGTCTCGGGCGGTGGGAAGGCCAGTCCCGGCGCGGCCACCCGGACGCCGGCCACCGGCTCGAGGGCGTCCGCGTAGCGCGCCGCACCGTCGCCCACCGCGAGCACCGGGGCGCCCTCGAACACGTGCAGGGCCTCGCCCAGCGCCCCCGGCGTGAAGAGGCCGGCCGCCATGCGCTCGGCCCCGTCACCCTCGCCGGCCCCGCCCACCTCGTGCACGGAGGCGAACACCTCGCCCCGGCGGGCGTCGACGCAGGCCAGCACCAGGCCGCGGTGCCCGCTTCCCTGCGCCGCCGCCACGAGGATCTCCAGGCTGGTCGCCCCGACGATCCCGATCCCGAGCGCCTGGGCCAGGCCCTTGGCGGCCGCCACCCCCACCCGCAGGCCGGTGAAGAGCCCGGGTCCGAGGTCGACGGCCACGACGTCGAGCTGGCCCGGCACCAGGCCGACCTGGTGCAGCAGGTGCTCGAGCGCGGGCGTCAGCGTCTCGACGTGGCGCCGCCGGCCCGTCAACGTCAGCCCGGCCTCGACACCGCCCGCGGTGCGCACCGCCACCCCGACCGTCTCGGTCGCCGTCTCGAAGGCCACGATGTTGCACGCCGGAACGGGAACAAGATCCTTCACTGCGCGGCTCCCCGATCGGCGGGCACCTCGAGCGCCTCGAGCGCCTCGGCCACGGCGGCGGCCCGGCTCGACCAGGCGTCGCCTTGGCCCGCGACCGCCACCTCGCGCAGGTCGGGCGAGCCGAGGGGATCGGGCGCCACCAGGCGGACGACCAGCGCGCTGTCCCCGAACGCGGGTGCGGCCAGGTCCCCCCACTCCACGAGGGCCACGGCGTCCTCCTCGACCAGTTCGGCCAGGGCCAGGTCGTCCACCTCGGCCAGGGACTCGGTGCGGTAGATGTCGGCGTGGATGAGGCCACGCACCGCGCTGGACGGGCCGCAGCGGTAGTGGCGCACCAGGGCGAAGGTCGGGCTGGTCACCGGTCCCTCCACCCCCAGGGCGGCGGCGAAGCCCTGGGCGAAGGCGGTCTTGCCGGCGCCCAGGTCGCCCACGAGCAGCACCACGTCGCCGGCCCGGCACACCACGGCCAGCCGGGCGGCCAGCGCCTTGGTCTCGTCCACGTCCGCCGTGTCGGTGTGCAGCGACCAGCTCACGGCGCCCCCGCCATCAGGCGCTTGGCCCGGACGAGGTCGGCCCGCATCTCGGCCATGGCCTCGCCCCCGGCCCGCAGGACATAGGCCGGGTGGTAGGTCGGCACGACGCGGGCCCGGCCCCGCTCGAAGACCTGGCCCCGCAGCGAGCGGATACCGGCCGTGCTCTCGAGGAGCAGCTTGGTGGAGAAGTTGCCCAGCGTGACGATCACGGCGGGATCGATCAGCTCGATCTGCTCGGCCAGGTAGGGCCGGCAGGCCGCGATCTCCTGGGGCGCCGGGTCGCGGTTGTTGGGCGGCCGGCACTTCACCACGTTGGCGATGTAGCACTCGGCCCGGGTCAGCCCGATCTCCTCCTCCATCAGCCGGTCGAGCAGCTTGCCCGAACGGCCCACGAAGGGCTCGCCGGCCAGGTCCTCCTCCCGCCCCGGCCCTTCGCCCACGAAGAGCAGCTCGGCCGAGGGGTTGCCGACGCCGAAGACGACCTGCGTCCGTCCCTCGGCCAGGGGGCACCTGGTGCAGGTGGCGCTGTCGACCCGCAGCTGCTCGAGCGCGACGGGGTCAGACACCGGGCGCGTCGTCGGGACGGTGCCGCGCCACGCGCGGCATGCGCGGGCCGACCCCGCACACCACCTCGTAGCTGATGGTGCCCAGCAGGTCGGCCCAGTCGTCGGCCGTGATCGTCTCGTCGCCCTGCCGGCCGAGCAGCACCACCTCGTCGCCCGGTCGCACCGACGCGTCGTCCCCGCAGTCCACGACGATCTGGTCCATCGTGACCATGCCGGCCAGCGGGCGCCGCCGGCCCCCGATCAGGACGTGGAAGCCGCCGGTGAAGAGGGCCCGGGGCACCCCGTCGGCGTAGCCGATCGGCACCGTGGCCACCACGGAACGTGTCGGCAGCGGGCGCAGCCGCCCGTAGGAGGGCCGCTCCCCGGCATCGAGGGTGCGCACGGCCACCACCTGGGCCTTGAGTGACATGGCCGGGCGCAGCGAGGCGCCGCCCGCCTGGGCCGCGAAGGCGGCGGCGACGCTCGGGCCGGGCAGGTAGCCGTAGAGGCCGAGGCCGCAGCGCACCATGTCGTGGCGGGCGGCCGGGAAGGCGATGGTGCCCGCCGTGTTCGCCGCGTGCAGGAGCGGCGGCGCGATGCCGCGCCGGGCCAGCTCGGCCACCAGCTGGTCGAAGCGGTCGAGCTGGGCCGTCGTGAACCGGCGGTCGTCGTCGCCCTCCCCGTCGGCCACCGGCAGGTGCGTCCATACGCCCTCGAGCTCGAGCATCGGCTCGGCCACCACCGCGGCCGCCAGGGCCACCAGGTCCTCGGGGTTCGCCCCGACACGGTGCATGCCGGTGTCCACCTTCACGTGGACGGCGACCCGGCGCCCGGCCGACCGGGCCGCCGCCGCGCAGGCTTCGATCGACGCCGCCGAGTAGAGCGTCGGGGTCAGCCCGGAGTCCAGCGCGGTCTCCACCGCATCGAGCCCGCACTCGCTCAGCAGCAGGATCGGCGCCTCGACCCCGTGCTGGCGCAGCTCGACACCCTCGTCGACCAGGGCCACGGCCAGGCGGCTCGCCCCGCCGGCCAGGGCCGCCTTGGCCACGGCCGGGCCGCCGTGTCCGTAGCCGTGCGCCTTGACCACGGCGCAGAGCGCGGCCGGCGCGGCCAGCGCGGCCAGGAGGCCGGCGTTGTGGGTCACCGCGGCCAGGTCGATCTCGGCCCAGGCCGGGCGCGAGCGGCCCTGGGCCATCGCCACCTCGTCCTCGTGGGGCACCATCAGCCGCAGCGGCGCGCCGTCAGCCACCGTGCGCCTCCGCCCGCGACAGCTCGTCGGCCACCAGGCCGGGCAGGTCGCCCGCCACCAGTCCTTCGACGTGGCCGCGCGCCGCCGCCCGCCCGTGCACGTGGGCGGCCAGCGCCGCCGCCTCGTGCGGGTCGAGTCCCCGGGCGCAGAAGGCGCCGATGATGCCCGAGAGCACGTCCCCGCTGCCGGCCGTGGCCAGCGCCGGCACCCCGGCCGCCGAGAGCAGGACGTCGGGCGGGCCCCCTCCGGGCGACGCCACCGCGGTCAGCGGTCCCTTCAACAGCACGATCGCCCCGGTCGCCCGGGCCAGGTGGCGGGCCGCCTCGAGCCGGTCCGGACCCGGCGCCTCGCCGGCGATGCGGGCGTACTCGCCGTCGTGGGGGGTCAATATGCTCGGCGCGCTGCGCCCTTCGAGCAGGGCGCGGGCCGAGGCGGCGTCGCCCAGGGCGCCGAGCGCGTCGGCGTCGATGACCACGGCGACGCCCAGCGCCGCGATCACGGCGCGGATCTCGTCGGCCCGCTCTGCTCCGGTGCCCAGTCCCGGTCCCACGACCGCCGCCTTGCACTTGGCCGTCGCCGCCAGGAACGGCGTCGACCACCCCGTCTCGGGCAGGTGCATGCGGACGGCCTCGGTCGGCCAGGCCGCCGAGGGATCGCCGGGCGAGCCCAGCCGGATCATCCCGGCCCCGGCCGCCATGGCACCGCGCGTCGAGAGCACCGCCGCCCCCTCCATCCCGGGTGAGCCGGCGGCGATACCCACCGCGTGGACCCACTTGTTGCCGTCGCGACCGCGCCGGGGGAGCAACCGGGCCACGTCGGCGTCCTCCATGACCATGGCCCCGGGCGTCGGGAAGCCGATGCCGATGTCGGCCACGTGGATCGACCCGCAGGCCGACGGGCCGGCGCCCTGCAGCAGGCCGGGCTTCAGGGCGGCGAAGGTCACCGTGCGGTCGGCCCGCACGGCGCCGTCCCCGGCCGCCCCGCTGTCGGCGTCGACGCCGGAGGGGATGTCGATGGCCAGGACGGACGCACCGGCCGGCACGGCCGGCGCGTCGTAGCTCCCGCGGAACCCGGTCCCGTAGGCCCCGTCGATCACCAGGTCGCACGGCGGCAACCGCGTCGGCGCCGCCTCGGCGTCGAGCACGGCGACCACGGCCCCGCGCCGGGCCAGGGCCGCCGCGGCCACGCGGCCGTCGGCCCCGTTCGACCCCTTGCCGGCCACCACCACGATCCGGCGCCCGTAGGCACCGCCGAGCAGGCCCAGCGCGGCGGCGGCCACCGCGTGGCCGGCCCGGCCCACCAGCGTCTCGTGCGACACCGAGGACAGCGCGGCGGCATCGGCCGCCCGCATCTCGGCCCGGGTCAGGACGGCGCGCACGCGGGAGCCGTCGAGGACTGCTCGGCGACGACGAAGGCGATGGCGACGCCGTCGGTGTGGGTCAACGAGAGATGGAGTGTGCCCGCGCCGCGCCGCCCGGCCAGGGTCGAGGCGGCGCCATGCAGGACGAGATAGGGCGCGTTGCGGGTCGCCCCCCGTCCACGCGTGCGCCGCACCTCGACATCGGTCCAGGCGAAGGAGCCCAGCCCGCTGCCGAGGGCCTTCATCACCGCTTCCTTAGCCGCGAAGCGCGCCGCCAGCGACGGCACGGCGTCGGACGACCCCGAGGCGTCGGACTGCTCGGCCGGCGTGAAGCATCGGGCGGCCAGGCGGGGGCGCCGGTCGAGCACGCGACGGAATCGGGCCACGTCGACCGCGTCCACCCCGACGCCGACGACGGGGCTCACTCGACGGTCACCGTCTTGGCCAGGTTGCGCGGCCGGTCCGGGTCGTGCCCGTGCAGGCGGGCCAGGCGGTAGGCGAGCAGCTGCAGGGGCACGACGCCGACCACCGGTGAGAGCAGGGGGTTCGTCGGCGGCACCCAGAGCACGAAGTCCGCCACCTTGGCCGACTCCTCGTCGCCGTCGTCGGCCACCAGCACGACGGTGGCGCCGCGGCTTCGCACCTCGGCGATGTTCGAGAGCATCTTCTCCCACAGCGGATTGCGGGTGGCGATCCCCACCACGACCGCCCCCGGCTCGATCAACGCGATCGGCCCGTGCTTGAGCTCGCCCGCCGGGTAGCCCTCGGCCCGCAGGTAGGCGATCTCCTTGAGCTTGAGCGCGCCCTCCAGGGCGACGGGGTGGCCCACGTGGCGCCCGAGGAAGAAGAAGTCACGGGCGTCGGTCAGCTTGGCGGCCACCTCGTCGATGTCGCTCGCCCGCTCGAGCGCGTTGTCGACCAGGCCCGGGAGGTCCTCCATGGCGTTGAGGATCCCGTTGATCTCGTCCTGGGGCATGGTGCCCAGGATCTGGGCCAGGTAGAGCCCCAGCACCTCGAGCGCCACGATCTGGGCCAGGTGGCACTTGGTCGAGGCCACGCCGATTTCGGGGCCGGCCCGGGTGTAGAGCACGCCGTCGGCCGCCCGGGCCATGGACGAGTCGACCACGTTGGAGACCACCAGCACCTTGGCCCCGAGGCGCTTGGCCTCGCGCATGGCCTCGGAGGTGTCGAGTGTCTCGCCCGACTGCGAGACCCCGACGCACAGCGTGCGCTCGCTGAGCACGGGGTCGCGGTAGCGGAACTCGCTGGCGATGTCGACCTCGGTCGGCAGCTTGACCCAGCGTTCGATGGCGTACTTGGCCACCAGGGCGGCGTGGTAGCTCGATCCACAGGCGACGATGAACACCTTGTCGACGCCGCGCAGGTCGTCCGCGCTGAGGCGCATCTGATCGAGGATCAGCTCGCCGCCCGGGCCGCGCCGGTCGAGCAGCGTGTCGGCCACGGCCTGGGGCTGCTCGTGGATCTCCTTGGACATGAAGTCCTCGTAGCCGCCCTTCTGGGCCGCCTCGAGGTCCCAGGTGATGGGGATCTCCTCGGGCAGCACGGGCGTGCCGTCCAACGACGTCACCTCGAGCGCACCGGGTGTGAGCACGGCCAGCTCGTCGTCGGACAGGGCGAAGACCTTGCGGGTGTGCCCGATCAGGGCCGGGATGTCCGAGGCCAGCAGGGCCATGCCGTCGTGCAGGCCGAGCACGAGTGGTGTCGAGCGCTTGGCCGCCACGATGGTGTCGGGGTCGTCGGCCGAGACGACCGCGATGGTGAAGGCGCCGCGCACCTCGTGCAGGGTGGAGCGGATGGCCTGGACGAGCGAGGCGCCGCCGGCCATGTGGTGCTCGATCAGGTGCGCCATCACCTCGGTGTCGGTCTCCGAGACGATGCGGTGCCCGTCGGCCACCAGGCGGGCCGACAGCTCGGCGTGGTTCTCGATGATGCCGTTGTGCACGATGGCGATCCGGCCCGTGCAGTCGACGTGGGGGTGCGCGTTCTCCGGGGTGGGGCTGCCGTGGGTGGCCCAGCGGGTGTGGCCGATGGCCGCCGCGTGCGACGGCGGGGCCGACGCCGCCAGCTCGCCCAGCTTGGCCACCGAGTTGGTGCCGCCGGCCGCCCGAGCCCGCCAGATCTCCCCGTCGGCCACGATGGCCATGCCGGCCGAGTCATAGCCGCGGTACTCGAGCTGGTGCAGGGCACCGAGGATGATGGAGACCGCGTCGGCCTCGCCGGTGACGCCGATGATGCCGCACATGGGGCCCAGGCTACCTGCGGCCCCCGCCTGGCCAGGGCCGACGGATCGCGACCGATTCAGCCCAGGGTGGCCTCGACGACCGCCGCCAGCTGGGCGGCCACCGCATCGGCCTGGGCCTCGTGGCGGGCCTCGACCATGACCCGCACGATCGGCTCGGTCCCACTCGGCCGGAGCAGGACCCGGCCCTCGTGCCCGAGCTCGACCTCGGCCTGGACCACGGCCTCCCACACGGCGGTGGCGCCGGCCAGCCGCTCGGGCTGGGCGATGGGCACGTTGACGAGGCGCTGGGGCACCCGCTCGACCAGGCCGGCCGACAGGTCGGCCAGGCCCCGGCCCGAGCGCAGCAGCAGGTCGGCCAGGGCGATCCCGGTCAAGACCCCGTCGCCCGTGGTCGACAGCGACCGGAAGATGATGTGCCCCGACTGCTCGCCACCGAGGGAGAGGCCGTCGGCGTCGAGGGCGGCCAGGACGTGGCGGTCGCCCACGTCGGTCTCGCGCACCTCGATCCCCCGGGCCTCCATGGCCAGGCGGAAGCCCAGGTTGGTCATCACCGTCACGGCCACCGAGTTGCCGCTCAGGCGTCCCCGCTCGGCCAGGTCCAACGCGAACAGGGCCAGCAGGACGTCGCCGTCGACCACGGTGCCGGTGTGGTCGACCGCGATCACCCGGTCGGCGTCGCCGTCGAGGGCCAGCCCCAGGTCGGCCTGGTGCTCGACCACCGACAGGGCCAGCGCGGCGGGGTCGGTCGAGCCGCAGCGGTCGTTGATGTTGGCCCCGTCAGGCGCATCGGCCAGCGCGGTGACCCGCGCCCCGAGCTCGGAGAGGACCCAGGGCGCCACGTCGCTGGCCGCGCCGTTGGCGCAGTCGACCACGATGCGCAGCCCGTCGAGCCGGCGGCCCTCGATGGCCGAGACCAGGTGGGCCCGGTACAGGTCGGTCGCCGTGGGGTCGACGCTGATGCGCCCCACCCCGCGCCCGGTCGGTCGGGCCGGTGCCCGGTCGGGATCGCCCAGCAGCGACTCGAGCTCACGCTCGACCGCCGCCTCGACCTCCACCGCCAGCTTGGTCCCGAGGAGGCTGAAGAGCTTGATGCCGTTGTCGCCGAAGGGGTTGTGCGAGGCCGAGATCATGGCCCCGGGCACCCCGCGGGCCGCCGCCACCGCGGCGACGCCCGGGGTCGGCAGCACGCCGAGATCGACCACGTCGGCCCCCTCGGTGGCCAGGCCGGCCGAGAAGGCGGCCTGGAGCAGGGGACCGGAGCGCCGGGTGTCGCGCCCGACCACGTAGGCCGGCGCAGGGAGCGTGCGGGCAGAAGCGCGTCCGAGGGCCAGGGCCAGTTCGGCCGTGAGCTCCTCGTTGGCGACTCCGCGCACGCCGTCGGTGCCGAAGCGAGCCGAGGCCACCGAAGTTCGGCTTGCTACCGCTTGGAGTACTGCGGCGCCTTGCGTGCCTTCTTCAGGCCGTACTTCTTCGACTCCTTCTCCCTGGCGTCACGCGTCAGGAGGCCGGAGCGCTTCAGCGAGGGCCGGTGCTCGGGGTCGAGCTCGCACAGGCTGCGGGCGATGCCCAGGCGCATGGCCCCGGCCTGGCCCGAGATGCCGCCGCCGTCGATGGTGGCGTCGATGTCGTAGGACTCCGCCGTGTTGGTGAGCCGGAGCGGCTCGGTGATGAGCATCCGGTGGGTGGCCGAGGTGAAGTAGCGCTCGAAGGGCTGCTTGTTGATCGTGATGGTGCCGCCGCCGGAGCGGAAGCGCACCCGGGCCACCGCTTGCTTGCGGCGACCGGTGGTCTGGGTCATTGGTACGGGCATGAGAGGTGTAGTCCTTCCTGAATCCGTCAGCCGGCCCGTCGGGCCTCGGGCAGCTCGAGCGTCTCGGGCTTCTGCGCGGCGTGCGGGTGATCTGGTCCGGCGTAGACCTGCAGCTTGGACAGCTGCTGGCGGCCGAGGGTGTTCTTGGGCAACATGCCGCGCACGGAGCGCCGCACCAGTTCGGCCGGCTTGTTCTCGAGCAGGTCGGCGTAGGAGGTCGAACGCAGGCCGCCCGGGTAGCCGCTGTGGCGGTAGGCCATCTTGGCCTCGGCCTTGCTCGATGTCAGCACGACCTTGTCGGCGTTGACCACGATCACGTGGTCGCCCGTGTCGACGTGCGGGGCGAAGTACGGGCGGTGCTTGCCGCGCAGGATGGCCGCCACGGACGACGCCAGGCGCCCGAGCACCAGGCCGTCGGCGTCGACGACGTACCAGGTCCTCTGGATCTCGCTGACCTTCGGTGAAAATGTGCGCACAAGACCGATCTTTCGCATCTGCGGTGGGCGGATCGCTCGCTCCGGGGAGCGCCCCCGGAGGGCTGATCCGAGGCTCACGGGGGTGCCGAGAGCCGACGTACCAGGATAGGGCCTCCGACCTGGCCCAGCAAGCCGCCGATTCCGGCTCTTTTGGAGGGCCCACCGGGCCTCTCTGCCCACGTCCCGCCGGCGGGGTCGCCCCGGCCGCCCTTTTTGCGACCCGGAACCGGGCTCAGTGCGACCCGCCGGCGCCCGCCCTTGACGGTGCGGTCCCCTGGGCTCCAGGCGCCCCTGACCCGCCGGCCCCGGATCCCTCGGTGCCCCCGACCGCCCCGACGGGGTGTGTCGGTGACCCGCCCCACCGGGGCGATGCCGGCATGGTCACGCTGATCTGGAGCCCGCCGGCCGCCCCGGCCCGAGCTTCGATGGTCGCCGCGTGGGCCTCGGCCACGGCTTGGACGATCGAGAGGCCCAAGCCGACCCCTGAGGTTCCCGTCCTGGCCGCCGCACGCCGGAATGGCTCGAACAGTCCGGCCACCTGGCCTGGCTCCACGATCGGTCCGCTGTTGGCTACCTCGAGGACGGCGTGACCACCCGACGATGTGGTGAGGACGCGCACCCAACCCCCAGCCTCGTTGTGGTCGACCGCGTTCCGCACCAGATTGGTCACCATCCGTTCGATGAGCACCCGACTACCCGAAACCGGAGCCGGCCCGAGCGCCGTCTCGACATGGAGCCCGAGCATCTTCGACTCGTTTCTCGTCGCGTCGAGCGCGTCCTCGGCGGCAGTGCCGAGGTCCACCAGCTCCGATTCCTCGAGCCGCTGATTGCTCACTGCGAGGGTCAAGAGAGCGTCGATGATGAGCTCGGAACGTTCGATCCATCGCCGCACTTTCTCGACGGTCATTTCGAGCTGCTCGCTCGTGCGATCCGGTTTCGCCAGCACCACGTCGATCGCCGTGCGCATCGTCGTGAGCGGCGTGCGCAGCTCATGCGACGCGTTGGCCACGAACTGGCGCTGGACTGCGAAGGCCAGATCGAGCCGGTCGAGCATGGCATCGAAGGTGTCGGCCAACTCCTTCAACTCGTCGTCCGGACCCCCAAGGGTGATGCGCTCCCCCAGGTGGCGCTCCGACGCCCGGCGGGCGGCCTCGGTGATCTCGCGCACCGGGCGCAGGACCTGCCCGGACAGGATCCATCCGAGGCCCGCCGAGGTGCATGTGAGTGCGAACAAGCCCAGAACCGACCACACCTCGAGCTCGTGCATGGTGTGCGCGCGCTGGGCACTTCGCTCGGCCGACGCGCCGGCGGCAAAGGCCTTCTGACACTGCAGACTGACGTTCGGCCGTTTCACGGCTTTGCCGTTCGGACCGAGCGGCCCATAGGCGTCCGCCTTGCACTGGCGCAGGACGGCCGCACTCAGCGAAACGGGCTTCGTCGATCCGGTCGACGAACCGAGGCTGTTCGCGACGAGGGCAAAGGTCAGCGCGAGGAGCAGGAGGCCTCCGGCGAAGAACACCGCCGTGTAGATCAGCGTGAGCCGCACTCTGACGCCGCCCGGTACATGCCATCGTCGGGGACGACTGTCCGCTGTGCGCTCGGCCGGAGTGTCGGTCATTGCACCCGGTAGCCGTATCCGACCACGGTCTCGATCAGGTCAGGCGCTCCGAGTTTGCTCCGCAAGCGCGCCACGGTCACCGTCACCGCGCGGGTGAAGGGATCCGCATGCTCGTCCCACACCCGTTCGAGCAACTGCTCTGCGCTCACAACAGCTCCGTCCGCGGCAAGTAGCTCTTCGAGGAGACCGAGTTCCTTGCGGGTCAGCGAGATCGGGCGCCCGGCTCTGCTGACGCGCCGACGAGCCCGGTCCACCACGAGGTCGCCGCGCTGCACCACCGGCGGAGTGGACGGCGCACGACGAGCCAGGGCGCGGACACGAGCCACCAGCTCGTCGAATGCGAACGGCTTGGTGAGGTAGTCATCGGCACCGAGATTGAGCCCGTGCACTCGGTCGTCGACCAGGGTGGCGGCGGTGAGCATGAGGATTCGCGTGCCACTCTGCGCGCTGATGAGTGCGGCACAGACGGCGTCGCCGTGGATCTTGGGCAGGTCGCGGTCGAGCACGACGACGTCGTAGGCATACAACAGCGCCTTCTCCATGCCCGCCGCGCCGTCGTACGCCACGTCTGCGCCGAATCCGCAGTCCCGCAGGCCCTCGCCGATGTCGTCGGCCAGCTCCACCTGGTCCTCGACGACCAAGACCCTCACCAGAACATCCTGCACCACTCCCCATCACAACGACATCACAGACCGGAGCGCAGGGGCGCCACCCGAGGGGGCGCCGGAACCGGAGCCGCCGGGAACCCCTCTCCCTCGTGTGACCTTCGTGTGACCCTGCCGGGCCTACGACTAGGGCGACCCCATCCCCTTCACGGAGGCGACGTGCAAGTGCAACGAGGACGATTACGGACGCGGGCGTGTCTCGGCACCTTGACGGCTCTGGCCCTCGGTGCGTTCTTCTCCGGCTGCGGTGCCGGCGGACAGGGTCCCGGCGTGGCCAGTCTGCCCGGGCACAGCACCTCCTCGAATGCCCGCGGCGGCAATGCCGCCGCGGCGACCCTTCCAGGAAGCGATCGGAGCATCGTGGCTTTCACCCGCTGCTTGCGGGCCCACGGGTTGGACGTACCCGATCCGGTCAGTCGTCCCGGGCATGCCGGCCTCGAGTTCGCCGTGCCGGCGGCCACAGCCCAGAACCGGGCCGCGCTCGGCGCCTGCGAACATCTGATCGCCAAGGCGCTCGAGGCGAAACAGGCCGGCACCAGCCAAGCCGTGGCGGCGGCGCTGCCCGCACTGGTGCGCTACGCAAGCTGCATGCGCTCGCACGACATCGCCATGCTCGACCCCGGTCCCCAAGGACAGTTGAATCTCGGGAACGTCCCGGGGATCACCGGTGAGGCGGGACGGTACTCGCCCCAGTTCCGGTCAGCCGATACCGCCTGCCGCCATCTGCTTCCGGCCGGCGTGCACGACGACGGGACCGGGCCGTGAACCGCCAGGCGAAGTTCTGGCTGGCGCTGGTCGTCGCCGCCGTCTGCGGCGGCATTGTCACCGTTGCCGTACGAGGAACGCCGGCCCCGGCGGCACCGAGCCCACCGGCGCTGAGCACGTCGGCGATCGTGCGCACCGACCTGTCGTCGACCGTCCTCGCGCAGGGCACCCTGGGATATGCCTCGAGCCCACCGGTGATCAACCAGTTGGCCGGCACGTACACCAGCCTCCCGGCCGCTGGTGACGTGGTGCAACCGGGACAAGCGCTCTACCGGGTCGACGAACAACCCGTCGTGCTCTTCCAGGGGGGCATTCCCGCCTGGCGACCTTTCGGCCCGGGCATGACCGACGGTCCCGACATCGAGGAGCTCGAGGCGAACTTGCTGGCCTTCGGGGACGCGGTCGGCCTCTTCACGACACCCGGAGCACATTTCTCCACCGCGACCGCAGCCGCAGTCGAGCGATGGCAGCAAGGTGCCGGGCTGGTACCCACCGGCGGGATCGCTCTGGGTACGGTCGCATTCCTCCCCGGAACCACCCGCGTGGGTGCGGTGACGGCATCCCTCGGGCAGCCCGCAGCGCCGGGCGACGAACCATTTCACGTCACGACCTCCGGCCGGACCGTCTCGGTGCCTCTCACCCCGAACGATCCGACCGTCTCGGTCGGGCAGTCCGTTTCGATCGCGCTGCCCTCGAATGCGACGACACCCGGCCACGTCATCGCCGTCGAGCCGGCACCGGCCGCCACGTCTGGTGCCACCGAGCAGTTGACGATCACCCCCGATGACCCTGGCGCGACAGGTGCGGGGGACCAGGTCACGGTCGAGGTCTCGCTGACCGTGCAGAGCGTGCACCACGTGCTGGCGGTGCCGATCGCCGCCTTGGTCGCCCTGGCCGGAGGCGGCTACGGCCTCGAGCTGGCCAACCATCAGCTGATCGGTGTCCACGTCGGGGTCTTTGCCGGTGGCCGCGTGCAGGTCAGCGGACCCGGGCTCAAACCGGGTCAACGCGTCGTGGTCGCCCAGTGATGGCGGTTCCGGCCTTGCAGCTCGAGGGGGTGACCAAGGAACATCGCACGGCGGTCCCCGTCACCGCGTTGCGAGATGTCTCGCTGCGCATAGAGCAAGGGGAGCTGGTTGCCGTGACCGGACCTTCGGGATCTGGAAAGTCGACCCTGCTCGCGGTTGCCGGCACCCTCGAACGACCGAGTCGAGGCACGGTGTGCGTGGCCGGTCAACAGGTGGAAGGGATGGGAGACAACGAGCTATCCGCCCTGCGCGCGAACTCGGTGGGCTTCGTCTTCCAGCAGTTCCATCTGCTCCCCCGCAGGACCGTGCTCGAGAACGTCGCCGACGGCTTGCTCTACCGCGGCGTGCCGGCGCGCAGTCGTTTCGAGCGAGCCGAAGAAGTCGTCGCCGCGGTCGGCCTACAAGAGCGTCGTCACCATCGCCCGGGCCAACTGTCGGGTGGTGAAGCCCAACGTACGGCGATCGCCCGGGCCGTGGTGGGCCGTCCGGCGCTGCTGCTCGCTGATGAGCCGACGGGAAACCTCGACACAGCCACCGGTCACGAGATCTTCTCACTGCTCGAGGAACTGCACGCGGCGGGGACCACCATCCTCCTCGTGACCCACAACGACGAGCTGGCCCAGCGCGCACCACGCGCCCTCTTCCTGCGTGACGGTTCCGTCGAAGAGAGCGCGGGCCCGTCTTGACCTCGAGATCGCGCCTGCGCCCCGGCGACCTGGCTTCGCTCGCGGTGGTCGGAATGCGAGGACGCCCCCTGCGCGCTGCCCTCTCGGCGACTGGAGTGGCCATTGGTGTGGCGACACTGGTCGCGGTCCTCGGTCTGGCCTCGTCCAGCCAGTCCCAACTGTTGGCGCAGATCGATGCGCTGGGCACGAATCTCCTCACCGTCACGCCGGGGTCGGCGGCGTCCGGCCAGTCCACCGCCTTTCCCAGCACCGCGCCTGGGATGATCGCCCGCATCGGCCCCGTCACATCCGATGCCGCTCTGGCCCAACTGAACGAGGAGGTCTACCGGAACCCCCGTATCCCGGTGGTGAACGGACAGGCCATCACCGTGGCCGCCGCCGGCACCGGTCTGCCCGCCACGGTGCAGGCACACCTCTGGGCGGGCCGCTTCCTGACCGCCGCCACCGATACCCTCCCCGCAGTGGTGCTGGGCCACGACGCGGCGGCCGCGCTTGGGGTCGATCGGGCCGACGGACAGGTCACTGTCTGGCTGGGGGACCGCGGCTTCGACGTGATCGGCATCCTGGACCCGGTGACCCTGGCGCCCGAACTCGACCGCAGTGCCCTGATCGGCTTCCCGGCCGCCCATGCCATTTTGCATCGGGAAGCTCCTCCGACCACAGTGTACGTGCGCACCGCCCCCTCCGAAGTGGACGCCGTCGCCGGCGTCCTCGGAGCGACGGCGGACCCGGCCGCACCCCAGGACGTAACGGTGGCAGACCCGGTCGACGCGCTCGTGGCCCGCGGTGATGCTTCCGCCGCGTTCGATTCGCTCTTCTTCGCCCTCGGAGCAGTCGCCCTACTGGTCGGAGCAATTGGCATCGCCAACGTCATGGTGATCTCCGTGCTGGAGCGCCGCGGCGAGATCGGGTTGCGGCGGGCCATGGGCGCTCGCCGGACCCATATCGGATATCAGTTCGTGAGCGAAGCGGCGGTGACCTCGGTGTGCGGCGGGTTCGGAGGCGCCGTACTGGGGGCCCTGGCCGTGACCGTCTACTCGTCCACCCGGCACTGGAACACGATGTTGGCCCCGGACGTGTTGGCCGGTGCCGTGGCGCTCGCCCTCTGCCTGGGCGCGCTCGGCGGGCTCTACCCCGCTTGGCGGGCCACGCGGCTCAGCCCGGCAGAAGCGCTTCGCTCGCCCTGAGGCGCAGCCGGAGGGCGCGGCGGACCGCTTCGCACCCGGACGGAAGACGAGACAGGCTCACCCCGGTTGCAGATCCCTTGTTACCATCCGCAGCAGCGAGGACGATCGGGGGCACAGCACATGGGGCACAGGTTCGGATCAGGATCACCGCCGTATCGCAGATCAGGACGACGGCTGCTGCTGACCCTGGCCTCCGTCGTCTCCATGACGGCGCTGTCAATCGTCGCTGCGCTGCCCGTCGCCCAGACGAGCGCCGGCGCCGCCACCCCGGGCTGGAGCCAGAGCGAGGCCTACTTCACCCCCATCGTGCCTTCGGCGGTCGCCTGCTCCGCCCAGGACCTCTGCATCATCGGCGGCAACGGCATCATCGCCACCTCCGACGGCGGGTCGAACTGGTCCTACCAGAAGGAAGCGTCCGGAACCCTCGACATCAGCGCGATCTCCTGCTCGAACACCCAGGACTGTGTCGCCGTCGGGTCGGCAACGATCCCCTACTGCTGCAACGCACCGCTGGTCCTCGACACGACGACCGGCGGGGCCTCGTGGACCAACGTCCCACTGCCGTCGAACAACGTCGCCTACAACCTGACCTCGGTGTCGTGTCCTTCGGGCACGACCGACTGCATCGCCACCGGTGACAAGGGCTCCCTCCAGTCGACCGACGGTGGCCTCGACTGGACGTACGACCCCTCGCCCGGCAGCACGGTCAGCCTGGGTTACGTGAGCTGCGGCGCGGCGACGGCCTGCGTCGGCGTGGGCTATTCCTACGACGGTGGCCCGTTGAGCGGGGTGGTCTACGCCACGGCGGATCTGGGCCAGAGCTGGACCAGTCAGACCATCCCGGCCGGCGACGACGACCTGTCGAGCGTCTCGTGCCCCTCCGCGTCCAGCTGTTTCGTCTCGGGGAGCTCCGGCATCATCGCCACGAAGAACGGCGGTGCCAAGTGGAAGGCCCAGCCCGCGGCCGGGGCCGGTGCCGTCTCGTGCAGTTCGGCCCAGAGCTGTGTCGTCGCCTCGAGCGCGACGATCTCGTACACCACCGATGGCGGGAGCACGTGGAATGCCGGCGCGGTGACGGTCGGCAACGGCACGTTCCGCAGCGTCTCGTGTGCCCCCACGACCGGTGACTGCGCCGCCGTCGCCTCCTTCGCCAACGACGACCAGAACACCGAGATCCAAGGCGAGATCTTCGCGTCGACCGACGGCGGTGCCACCTGGACCGCCCAGTCCCCACCCGTCGGTGTGGGACCGCTCTCGGGTGTCGCCTGCGCGACCGCCACGACCTGCACGGCGGTCGGGGGGACCTTCGTCTTGCACACGACGGACAGCGACGCCTCGTGGTCCCTCCAGGCTCCCCCCTCCTCGACGTACTCCCTGAGCGCCGTCGCCTGTCCCTCCAAGAAGACGTGCCTGGCGATCCAGGAGGCGCCGGGGAGCCCGCAGATCGCCGAGACGTCCGATGGTGGCTCGTCCTGGATCAGCGAGCCCGTTCCGTCCGGCGTCCTGACCCTGAGCGCGATCGCCTGCTGGAGCGCCAACGACTGCATCGTCGTCGGTCAGCACGAGGCCAACGCGTCGGGCAAGCTGCACGGACTGCTCGCGCTCACCACCGATGGCGGATCGTCGTGGACGGTCGAGCCGGTCCCCGGTTCGGTGCTGTCGCTCAGCGGTGTGGCCTGCGCCAGCAGTCAGCTCTGCGTGGCGGTCGGCAAGGCCCAGACCACGGCGACGACACCGGCCGTCGCGCTGCGCAGCACCAACGGTGGGGTCGGATGGTCCCTCACCACCGTTCCCTCCAAGACCCCGGCCTTGGTCGCCGCGTCCTGCGGCTCCGCCGCGAGCTGCGCTGCCATCGGGAGCGACACCATCATCGGCACGACCGACGCCGCAGCGGTCTGGAATGCCCAGAGCGCGCCCACGGTCAGCGGGCAGCAGGTCGCGCTCGCCTCCATCAGCTGTCCGGCGTCACGGATCTGTGCCGTGTCGGGCGACAGCTACCAGTATCCGGTGTCGACCGGTGCCGTCTTCAGCACCCAGAACGGCGGGACGACCTGGACGCCCGACGCCGTCCCGGGCGGCGTCAGCACGATCGCCTCCGTCAACTGCGCCTCGGTCACGGCGTGCACGGCGGTCGGGCAGGGCGAGAGCGGGATCGGCGGGATCATCCTCGACGACCCGGGCGTCTGACCGAGGCACCGCGTCGCCGGGCACCCATGACGTCTGCGCCCGGCGTCCTCAGTCGTAGGCCACGGCCACCAGGCACAGGCCCTGGGCCGGCGCCGGATCGGGCATCAGGTGGCGGTCCGCCGCCCGCAGGCGCTCGTAGAGGCCGGCCGCGTGCATGCGCCCCCGGCCCACCTGCACCAGGGACCCCACCAGCGAGCGCACCATCTGGTGGCAGAACGAACCCGCCTCGATCTCGAAGCGCAGCAACCGTCCGTCCCTGTCCCCGGCGGCGTCGGTCGCCTCGGGCCCCGGGTCGACCGACCACTGGGCCCGGGTGACCCGGCGCACGATGGGAGTGTCGGGATCGCGTCCGGGCGGGCGCCGGCAGAAGGATCGGAAGTCGTGCGTCCCCAGCAGCACGTCGGTCGCCGTCCGCATCGAGCCCAGGTCGAGCCGGTCGCGCACGTGCCACGAGATCGGCGCCAGCAGGGGGTCGGGCACGACCGCGTTCCAGACCAGGTAGCGGTAGGCCCGACCGGTGGCCGAGCGCCGGGCGTCGAAGGAGGTCGCCACCGGTTCTGCCGCCAGCACCACGACGGACGGGGCCAGCTGCCGGTTGAGGGCCCGGGCCAGCCCGATGCCGTCGAAGGCCACGGCGGGCAGGTCGACATGGACCACCTGGCCCCGGGCGTGCACCCCGGCGTCGGTCCGGCCCGCGCACGTGATCACGGGAGGCTCGGCCAGCCGGGCTGTGCGCGTGAGGGCGAGGCGCAGCGCACCGGCCACCGTGGGGACCTCGGGTTGGAGGGCGAAGCCCCGGAAGGCCGCCCCGTCGTAGGCGAGCAGGAGCCTCCAGCGCTGCAGCGCAGCGCCGGCGGGTTGCTCCACGTCCTAGACGAACTCGATGCGCGCCATCGGCGCGTTGTCCCCCGGACGCGGTCCGAGCTTGAGGATGCGGGTGTAGCCACCCGGACGATCGCTGTAACGAGGGCCGATCTCCTCGAACAGCTTGTGCGTCATGTCCTTGTCACGGATGAGGGCCACCACGTTGCGGTGGTTGGCCACACCGCCCTTGCGGGCGGCGGTCACGCACTTCTCGGCCACCGGGCGGAGGGCCTTGGCCCTGGCCTCGGTGGTGACGAGTGATTCGGCGGCGATCAACGACGCCACCAGGTTGCCCAGCATGGCCTTCTGGTGTGCCGCCGAGCCGCCCATCCGGCGGCCGCGCTTGGGGGTTGCCTGCATGGTGTGTCCTTAGTCCCTCGTGCGGAGCGACAGCCCGCGCTCGTCCAGGCGCTGGACCACCTCGTCGGCCGACTTCTGACCGAAGTTGGTGATGGCCAGCAGGTCCTCCATCGTGCGCTCGACCAGCTCGCCGATGGTGTTGATCTGGGCCCGCTTCAGGCAGTTGCGCGGACGCTCGGAGAGGTCGAGCTCCTCGATGCGCAGGTCCAGGTCGGGTGACCCGTGGTGCACCGTGCTCGGGTCTCCGAGCTCGAGGCCCTGGGGGGTCTCTTCGAGCTCGGCCACCAGCGAGACCAGGTTGCGCAGGGTGTCACCGGCCGAGGCCAGAGCCTCTTGGGGCGTGATGGTGCCGTCGGTCTCGATGTCGAGGACGAGGCGGTCGAAGTTGGTCGACTGCTCCACCCGGACCGGCTCGATGTCGAAGGTCACCCGGTGCACGGGCGAGAAGATCGAGTCGATCGGGATGACGCCGATGGTCGAGGACCGCTTGTTCTTGTCGGCCGAGGCGTAGCCGCGCCCGCGCTCGACGGTCACGTCGACGGCCAGGCGGCCCTTGGCGTTGATCGAGGCGATGTGCAGATCGGGGTTGAGGATCTCGACGTCGGGTGTCAGCTGGAGGTCCGCCGCGGTGGCGTCGGCCGGACCGCGCACGTCCAGGCGCAGGGTCACCGGCTCGTCGGTGTGCACCCGCACCAGCAGGTCCTTGAGGTTCAAGATGATGTCGGTCACATCCTCTTTGACGCCCGGCAGCGTCGTGAACTCGTGCAGGGCCTCGTCGAAGCGCAGCTGGGTGACGGCCCCGCCGGGGATCGACGACAGCAGCGTGCGGCGCAGCGAGTTGCCCAGCGTGGTGCCGAAGCCCGGGTCGAGCGGGCTGATGGCGAAGCGCTGGCGGTTGTCCGACTCTTCGTCGACGATCTCGACGGTCGGCCGTTGGATGATCAGCATGGTGGGTGCTCCTGTTGCGGGGGTGGGGGCGGACTACTTGGAGTAGAGCTCGACGATGAGCTGCTCTTGGACGGGCTCGTCGATGTGCTCACGCTGCGGTGGGTTGAGGACGGCGACCGAGAAGCCGGCATCGCCGGGCTCGAGCCAGGCCGGGGTCTGGCGCTCGAGCGTGTCCATGTTGCGACGGACCAGGAAGTTGCCCCGCGTCGCCTCGCGCAGCTCGACCTTCTCACCCGTACGGACGCGGTAGCTCGGGATGGTGACCCGCTTGCCGTTGACCGTGACATGGCCGTGACGCACGAACTGGCGGGCCTGGCGCCGGCTGGCACCCCACCCGGCCCGGAAGACCACGTTGTCGAGGCGCAGCTCGAGGTTGCGGAGCAGGTTCTCGCCGGTGATGCCGGGCTGCCGGTTGGCCTCCTCGTACATGTTGCGGAACTGCTTCTCCAAGATCCCGTAGATCCGGCGCGCCTTCTGCTTCTCACGCAGCTGGGCCAGGTACTCGGAACCCTGGCGCATGCGGTCGCGTCCGTGCTCACCCGGCGGGTAGGCGCGGCTGTGCCGGTCGGTCACCGCTTCGGAGACCGGGCACTTGAGCGAATAGCAACGCTCACCCTTCAAGAACAGCTTGGTCCGTTCGCGCCGGCACAGCCGGCAGACGGGACCCGTGTATCGAGCCATACAGATTCCTTCTTCGAGACCTAAACGCGTCGCCGCTTCTTGGGGCGGCAACCGTTGTGGGGGATGGGAGTGACGTCCTTGATGCCGACCACCTCGATGCCCACCGCAGCGAGCGAACGGATGGCGGTTTCGCGGCCCGAGCCCGGACCGCGCACGAGGACGTCGACCTTGCGCACGCCGTGCTCCATGGCCCGCTTGGCGCAGGCCTCGGCGGCCAGCTGGGCGGCGAAGGGGGTCGACTTGCGCGAGCCCTTGAAGCCGACGTTGCCGGCCGAGGCCCAGGCGAGGACGTTGCCCTCGGGGTCGGCGATGGAGACGATGGTGTTGTTGAACGAGCTCTTGATGTGGGCAACGCCGTAGGCGATGTTCTTGCGCTCCTTGCGGCGGGGTCGCCGCTGCCCGGGCTTGGCTGGCTTGGCCACTACTTCTTCACCTTCTTCTTCCCGGCCACCGTCTTCTTGGGGCCCTTACGGGTGCGGGCATTGGTGTGGGTGCGCTGGCCGTGCACGGGGAGGCCCTTGCGGTGACGCACGCCCTGGTAACAGTTGATCTCCATCTTGCGCTTGATGTCCTGAGAGACGTCACGGCGCAGGTCACCCTCGACCCGGAAGCTGGTGTCGATGTAGGTGCGGAGCTGGGCCACCTCCTCGTCCGTCAGGTCACGGACCCGGGTGGACGGGTTGATGCCGGTGGCGTCGGTGATCTGCTTCGAGAGCGTCGGGCCGATGCCGTAGATATAGGTCAGCGAGATCTCGAGTCGCTTCTCGCGCGGGATGTCCACCCCTGAAATACGGGCCATGTGTCGTCCTCTCCTAGCCCTGGCGCTGCTTGTGGCGCGGGTTGTCACAGATCACCCGGACGACGCCGCGGCGTCGGATGACCTTGCACTTCTCACAGATCGGCTTCACGCTCGGGCGAACCTTCACTGGCTTCCTGTCCTCATTGTCCTTGTGCTTCTCTTGGCGATCGTCATGGCGACCTACTTGTACCGGTAGGTGATCCGGCCTCGGGTGAGGTCGTAGGGGGTGAGCTCCACCTGCACCTTGTCGCCCGGGAGGATCCGGATGCGGTGCATGCGCATCTTCCCGGAGCTGTGCGCCAATACCTTGTGCCCGTTCTCGAGTTCGACCCGGAACATGGCATTCGGCAGTGGCTCGACCACCGTGCCTTCGAGCACGATGGCGTCTTCCTTGGGCTTGGGCAGGTGACTCTCTCCTGAAGTTCGTTGTGGTCCTCGGGTCCGGACGCACCGGTGGCGCGAGGCCTGACCGGGGCGAAATCGGACGTCGCTACCGTGCACAGGGAAACCCCCCGGCCCGGAGCAGCCCAAAAGTTTACCGCATCCTGGGGAGAAATCCACCCCGAGGTCTCTCGGGCCGTCGGCCTAGACGGACACCTCGGGACTCTGGGCCAGAACCCCTTCGGGAGGCCAGGGAAACGCGGCGGCGCCCCGGGCGTGGGTTTCGCTCCGGATTCCGCCCCTGACCTGGTTGCGCAGCCTGCCCATCCAGGGCGGGGCGTGACGGACGAAGAACCGGCGGGCCCGGGTCGACGCCGGCCGATCCAGGGTGAAGGCGGCCAGATAGGCCGACGCGGCCGGTCCGGCCTCGGGCTCAGCCGTCGGAGGCGACGACGTCCGCGTGGCCACGATGGCGTCGATGCGGGCGTAGAAGGACTCCCTCTCCACCGCCGCGGGGAACGTGGGCTTGTGCGCCACGATCAGGGCGTCGTGCCACTGCCGGTCTCCCCCGATGGGCCGCTGGCGCGACGGGTGCTCGATCAGGCTCTCGGCCAGGTCGAGACCCACGTAGGCGCAGATGGCGGCCCCGCTGTCGGGATAGAACCGCCAGCAGTCGTAGGGGTGCCGGTGCACCTTGCCGCTCGACGGGGCGATGATCACCGCCAGGCCGCCCGGTGTCAGGACCCGGGCGATCTCGGCCGCCGTGATCCAGAAGTACGGGTTGTGCTCGAAGGTCTGGCCCGAGATCACGAGGTCGAAGCTCTCGCTGGCCAGCTCGGTCCAGGCGAACGTGTCCGCGGGCACGATGTCCACGTTCGGGCCCTGGACGATGTCCAGCCCGGCATACGTGAAGTCCGGCTCCGGGAAGAGGTCCCGGTACGTGAGCGAACCCTCGCCCGACCCGGACCCGATATCGAGCACCCGGACCGGCCTCGCCATGGCCGAAGTGACGTAGGTGTTGCGGACGGCACGCATCTTCTCGAACGAGGCCTCGTGCACGTAGCTGAGAATAGCCTGAGATAGGGGTGGTTCGACCCGAAACATCACATTTTCTACAGAAAAGATACAGTTTGGCCCCGGCCCGCACGGAGCCGGCCGTCAGCGGTACCGGGCGACCCTCGTCCCCGGTGGATTGAAGACCCCGGGCGTGAAGTCGGGATTCTCGATGCACACCTCGCACTCGAGCCCGTCGGGATCCCGGAAGAACATCGACAGCACGGGTCCGAAGTCGGTCACGAAGTCGTCGGCCGCCCCCCGGTCCATGAGCCGCCGCCGGGCTTCCTCGAAGTCCTCGAGCGAGGCGGCCTGGAGGGCCAGGTGGTCGAGGCGGCCCCGGCCCAGCATCGGGGTCTGTCGCTCGGACTCGGTGTTGCCGCCGACCTCGAAGACGTTGAACTCGGCGTGCTCGCCGACCTTGACGAAGGTGAGGGTCCCGTGGCCGTCCATGTCCTGGAAGCCGAGGACCTCGGCCCCGAAGACGTCCGAGTAGAAGGAGACGAAGCGCTCCGTGTCCGACGTGAGCACGGCCACGTGGTTGAAGCCGTTGGTGAGCATGCGCTGTCCTCCCTTCACTCTCCCGGCATCCGTCCGGGCCGGCCCCGGCCTCGTCTCGACCTCAGGCGACGGTGAAGACCTCGGGCCCGTTCGGCGTGACGGCGATCGTGTGCTCGAAGTGGGCCGAGAGTGATCCGTCCGCCGTGACCACGCTCCAGTTGTCCTCGAGGGTGAGGGTCTCGGGCGAGCCCACGTTGACCATCGGTTCGACGGCGAAGACGTTGCCCGTCTTCATGGTCGGGCCGCGCGAACCGGGCCAGTAGTTGGGCACCTGGGGCTGTTCGTGCATGGCCGTCCCGATGGCGTGGCCGACGTACTCACGGACCACGGAATAGCCGGCGTCCTCGGCCACCTTCTGGACGGCCCGGCCGATCTCGTGCAGCCCGTTGCCCTTGACCATCTGGTCGATGCCCGCCCACAGGGAGCGCTCGGTCACCTCGATGAGCTTCTGGGCCTCCTTCGAGACCGTCCCGATACCCATGGTGAAGGCGGCGTCGCCGTGATAGCCCTCGATGATGGCCCCGCAGTCGATGGAGAGGATGTCACCCTCCTCGAGCACGTAGCCCCCGGGGATCCCGTGCACGATCATGTTGTTGGGCGAGGTGCAGATCACGGCCGGGAACCCGTGGTAGCCCAGGAAGTTCGAGGTGGCCCCGCGTCGTTCCAGGACCTCGCGGGCGACCTTGTCCAGGTCGAGCGTGGTGAGGCCGGGCTTGGCGGCGGCCCGGGTCTTCTCGTGCATCTCCGCCACGACCTTGCCGGCCTTGCGCATCTTGTTCAATTCGTCGTCGTTGCGCCTCACGACGCGCCTCCTGATCCAGATCCCTCGCCGTCCTCCCGCATCTTGCGGCGGATGGCGTCGATGGCGCCCACCACCCGTCGGGTGACGGCGTCGGGCGACCCCGTCCCGTTCACCTCGACGAGGAGCTCCTTCTGTTTGTACCAGTCCAGCAGCGGAGCCGTTTCGATCTCGTAGAGGTTGAGCCTGCGCTCAATGGCCTCCTCGGTGTCGTCCTGGCGTTGCACGACCTCACCACCGCAGACGTCACAGGTCCAGTTGACGAGGGGCGGCGCCGCCGTCGAGTAGTTGGCCCCGCAGTCGACGCATACCCGCCGGCTGGCCAGGCGCTTCATGACCAGGCTGGTCGGGACCTGGAGGTCGACCACCAGGTCGAGCCCGGTCGGCTTGACCAGGAGGTCGAGCTGCTCGGCCTGGTACGTGGTGCGGGGGCAGCCGTCGAGGACGAAGCCGCGTCCTCGGGTGTCACGCTCGGACAGGCGGCCGCCCACCATCTCCATGACCATGTCGTCGGGGATGAGCTCACCTTTGTCCATGAGCTCCTTGGCCCGCTGCCCCAGGTCTGTGCGCGACTTGACCTCGCTGCGCAGCATGTCCCCCGTGGAGACGTGCGGGACCACGTAGTGGTGCGACAAGCGCACACACTGCGTCCCCTTCCCGGCCCCCTGCTTGCCGAGGACTACGAGTCTGACCCCCGGGATCACGACCCGACTACTTGAGGAAGCCTTCGTAGTTGCGCATCATCAACTGGCTGTCGATCTGGCGCATGGTCTCGAGAGCGACGCCCACCGAGATCAGGAGGGTCGTCCCGTAGAAGGGGAATCGGTTCAGGTCCCACACCGCCATGAGCAGTGACGGGACGACGGCCACCGAACCCAGGAAGATGGCCCCCACGACGGTGATCCGGCTCAAGATGTGGGCGAAGTACCGCTCGGTCGGCGGCCCGGGCCGGATGCCCGGGACGAAGCCGCCCTGCTTGCGGATGAGGTCGGCCTGCTGGTGGGGGTCGAAGGCGACGTAGACGTAGAAGAAGGTGAACATCACGATGAGGAGGAAGTAGGCGGCGATGTAGAAGAAGCTCGTCGGGGTCAGGCTGTTGCGCACGAAGTTCTGGAACCAGGCCCAGGGCAGGATGTTGGACAGCAGGACCGGGATGTAGAGCACCGAGCTGGCGAAGATGATCGGGATCACACCCGACTGGTTCACCTTCAGCGGGATGTAGGTGGAGCTGCCGCCGTACATGCGTCGGCCCACGACCCGGCGGGCGAAGGTGACCGGGATGCGCCGCTGCCCCTGGTCCATGAAGACGATCACCACGAGAAGCACCAGCGAGACGATGATGATTATCCCGAATTTCGCCTTGCCCCCCTCCTCGTAGATGGCCTTGAACCCGGTCGGGATGGCGGCCACCACGTTGGCGAAGATCAGGATCGACATGCCCTGGCCGATGCCGCGCTGGGTGATGAGCTCGGCCAGCCACATCACCATGGCGGTCCCGGCCGTGAGGATCAGCACCATGAAGAGGGCCAGCGGCCAGCTGAACGTCGGGATGAGGTCGACACTCACGCCCAGGAGAGCCTGGTCGTGGCCGTGGAAGGCGTAGACGAGGCCGGCCGACTGCATGATGGCCAGACCCACGGTCAGGTACCGGGTGGTCTGGGTGATCTTCTTCTGCCCGACGGCGCCCTGGTCGCGCCACTCCTCGAGCTTGGGGATGACCGTCGACAAGAGCTGGATGATGATCGAGCTGGTGATGTACGGCATGACGCCCAGGCCGAAGACGGCCAGCCGGACCAGCGCCCCTCCGCTGAAGAGGTTGAGGAAGCCGAGCACGCCCGAGGCCGAAGCCTGCGATTCGAGGCTCTGCAGCCGGGCCCAGTTCACGCCGGGCACGGGGATGTTGGCCCCGATCTGGTACAGGGCGATGATGGCGAGCGTGAAGACGACCTTGTTGCGAAGGTCGGGGACCCTGAAGATGTTGGCGAGCCGGGAGAGCATGCCCTTCCTCTTCTAGTCGGTCGATCTCGGTGGGTGCCTAGGCCTGCAGGCCTAGCGGTTCATCAACGCGTTGCCAGATGCCGGGGGTCGCCCGTGTCCGTAGGGCAGCGGCACGGTCTCCACGCTACCGCCGGCGGAGGTGATGGCCTCTTCGGCCGCCTTCGAGAAGGCGTGGGCCGAGATCTTCACGGGACGGGTCAGGGTGCCCTGGCCCAGGACCTTGACCAGGGCGTGACGCCGCACCAACCCGGCTTCGGCCAGGGAGGCGGGATTCACCTCGAGGGGGCCGGAGCCCGACGCCGACGTGGCCAGGGCCTCGAGGGCGGCCAGGTTGACCGGCGAGTACTCGATCCGGAACGGGTTCTTGAAGCCCTTGAGCTTGGGGATGCGCTGCATCAGGGGCAGCTGGCCACCCTCGAAGCCGGCCGGCATGGTGTTGCGGGCCTTCTGGCCCTTGGTCCCGCGGCCGGCCGTCTTGTGGCCCTTGCCGCCGGTGCCGCGTCCGACGCGGCGCTTGGCCTTGGTGGCGCCCTTGGGGGGCGCCAGTTCGTGCAGCTTCGTCACTTCGCCACCTCTTCGACGCTGACCAGGTGCGGGACCCGGGCGATCATGCCCCGGATCTCGGGGCGGTCGGGCAGCCGGTTGGACTGTCCGATGCGGCGCAACCCGAGAGCACGCAAGGTGCCCCGGTGCTTGGGCTTGGATCCGATCTCGGACCTGGTCTGGGTGACGACCAGGGCCGGTCCGGTGATCTCTGCTTTGGTGTGGATTGGCTTGGGAGCCACGGCTTACTTCGCCTCCTGCGCGTACAGCTCGGTCTCGCGCTTGCGCTCCCGGTAGGCCCGCAGCACGCCACCGGGCGTGACTTCGTCGGCCGACTTGCCCCGCAGGGCGGCGACGTCGTCGGGACGGCGCAGCTGCTTGAGTCCCGCGATGGTGGCGTGGGCCACGTTGATGCCGTTGGACGAGCCGAGAGACTTGGCCAGGATGTCGCGGATGCCGGCCATCTCGAGGATGTGCCGGGCGGCACCGCCGGCGATGACGCCCGTTCCGGGTGCGGCGGGCTTGAGCAGCACCCGGCCGGCGCCCGACTCCCCGATGACGGGGTGGACGATGGTGCTCCCGGCCAGGGGCACCTCGAAAAGGTTCTTGCGAGCCTCTTCGATGCCCTTCTGCACGGCCAGACCGGCTTCCTTGGCCTTGCCGTAGCCGAGGCCGACCTTGCCGTTGCCGTCGCCGACGACCATGAGGGCGGCAAAGGAGAAGCGGCGGCCACCCTTCACGACCTTGGCCACCCGGTTCACCTTGATGGTGCGCTCTTCGTACTGTGTGTCGACCATTGCTTAGAACTCCAGTCCTTCGGCCCGCGCGGCGTCAGCCATGGCAGCGACACGCCCGTGATAGACGAAACCCCCGCGGTCGAAGACCACCTGGGTGATACCTGCCGCCTTGGCCCTCGAGCCGAGGAGCCGACCGACCGATTCGGCGCCCGCGACGTTACCGCCGCCGCCCTGCCCCAACTGCGCGCGCTGTTCGGGCTCGACGCTCGAGGCGGCAGCCAGGGTGCGCCCGGTCGTGTCGTCGATGAGCTGGGCCGAGATGTGCCGGTTGGACCGGTGCACGGCCAGGCGGGGCCGCTCGGCCGTGCCCGTCACCTTGGAGCGGACCCGGTCGTGACGACGGATGCGCAGCCGGGTGCGGTCGCTCGTGCGTGCCATTACTTCGCCGCCTTTCCAGCCTTGCGGAGGACTCGTTCGCCCGCGTAGCGCACACCCTTGCCCTTGTAGGGCTCGGGCTTGCGCAGCTTGCGGATGTCGGCGGCCACCTGGCCCACCTTCTCCTTGTCGATCCCCTTGACGATGATGCGGGTCGGGACCGGCACCTCGAAGCTGATGCCCTCGGGTGCGGCCACCTCGACCGAGTGACTGAACCCGAGCGCCAGTTCGAGTGCGTTCGGGCCCTTGGCCGTGGCCCGGTAGCCCACGCCGACGATCTCGAGCTCCTTGGTGAAGCCGTCGGTCACGCCCGAGACCATGTTGGCCACGAGCGAGCGCGACAGGCCGTGCAGCGCACGGTGGCGACGCTCGTCGTCGGGTCGGCTCACCACGAGGGTGTCGCCGTCCTGGGCGATGGTGATGCCCTCGGGCAGTGTGCGCTCGAGGGTGCCCTGGGGGCCTTTCACGCTCACGGTCGGGCCGTCGAGGGTGATGGTCACGTTGGAGGGCACTGCGATGGGACTGCGTCCGACGCGCGACATCAGGCCTCTCCTCCTCTGTTGCGGGTCAACGTGGCGCTACCAGACATGGCACAGCACCTCTCCGCCCAGGTGCTTCTTGCGCGCCTCGCGGTCGGTCAAGAGACCCTGGCTGGTCGAGACCACGGCCACGCCCATGCCACCGAGCACGCGCGGCATGCCGTCGGCCCGGGCGTAGATACGCAGGCCCGGCTTGGAGACGCGCTTGATGCCGGCAATGGTGCGGGTGCGGTCACCCGAGTACTTCAAGGTGATCTCGAGGGTGCTGCCGGGCCGGTCCGCGTTGGGCTCGACCTTGTAGCCGGCGATGAAGCCCTCGCGCTCGAGGATGTCGGCCAGCGACGTCTTCAGCTTGGAGCCGGGCATGCTGACGGTGTCGAACATGGCCGAGTTGGCGTTGCGGATCCGCGTGAGCATGTCCGCGATGGGATCAGTCATTGTCATGGCGGCCTACCAGCTTGCCTTCGTGACGCCAGGCACCTCGCCTGCGTGCACCATGACGCGCAGGCAGATACGGCACAGGCCGAACTTGCGGTAGACGGCTTTCGGCCGACCACACCGCTGGCAACGTGTGTACCCGCGCACCTTGAACTTGGGGGTGCGCTGCTGCTTCTCGATCAAAGCCTTCTTCGCCATGGTGTTAGCGGTTCTCCTGTCGGAAGGGAAAGCCGAACGCTGCCAGGAACGCCCGTCCTTCCTCGTTGGTGCGTGCGGTGGTCACGATCGTGATGTCCATGCCGCGGGTCGTGTCGATCTTGTCGTAATCGATCTCGGGAAAGACCAGCTGCTCGGTCAGCCCGAATGTGTAGTTGCCGTGCCCGTCGAACGAACGCGGCGAGAGGCCACGGAAGTCGCGGATGCGGGGGATGGCCAGGCTGAGCATGCGGTCGAAGAACTCCCAGGCGCGGTCACCGCGCAGGGTGGCCTTGACCCCGATGCTCTGTCCCTCGCGGAGCTTGAACCCTGCGATGGACTTCTTGGCCCGGGTCACGATCGGCTTCTGACCCGTGATCGTCTCGAGGTCGCGCTGGGCCCCCTCGATGAGCGAGGCCTGCTGGGTGGCCCGGCCGACGCCCATGTTGATGACGATCTTCTCCAGCCGGGGAACCTCCATCACGTTGCCCAGGCCGAGCTCGCTCTGCAGCGTGCCGCGCACCTCGGTGAGGTAGCGCTCCTTGAGCCGGGGACGTGCCGGCGCGTTGGTGGTGCTCATAGGACCATCCCACACTTCTTGCAGACTCGGACCTTCTCGCCGTCGTCTTCGAACTTGTAACCCACCCGGGTCGGGCCGTCACAGGCCTTGCAGACCAGGGCGACGGTCGAGATGTGCACCGGCATGAACTTGTCGATGACCCCGCCCTGCTGGGTGGCCCGGGTGGGCTTGGCGTGGCGCTTGGCCACGTTCACGCCCTCGATGATGAGGCGATCGCGCTCGGGGATGGCCCGGATGACTTCGGCCTTCTTGCCCCGGTCCTTGCCCTGGAGCACGACCACGGTGTCGCCTTTATGGATCTTCATCGTTAGAGCACCTCCGGCGCCAGCGAGACGATGCGCATGAACCGCTTGTCCCGCAGCTCACGGCCGACGGGGCCGAAGATGCGGGTGCCGCGGGGCTGCTGCTGGTCGTTGATGAGGACGGCGGCGTTCTCGTCGAAGCGGATGTAGCTGCCGTCGGGACGGCGCTTCTCCTTCTTCGTCCGCACGACGACGCACTTGACGACATCGCCCTTCTTGACGGCGGCGCCGGGGATGGCGTCCTTGACCGTGGCCACGAACACGTCACCGATGCTGGCGTAACGGCGGCGGGACCCACCGAGCACGCGGATGCAGAGCACCTCGCGCGCTCCGGAATTGTCGGCCACCCGGAGTCGGGATTCCTGCTGGATCATCGAGCGCGCTCCAGAACCTCGGTCAGGCGCCAGCGCTTGAGCTTCGAGAGCGGGCGGGTCTCTTGCACCCGGACCCGGTCGCCGACCTTGGCGCTGTCCTCGGCGTCGTGGACGTAGAGCTTCTTGGTCCGCTGCACCGTCTTGCCGTACTTGGGGTGACGGACACGCTCGACCACGGCCACGACGACGGTGGCGTTCATGGCGTCGGACACCACGATGCCCTCGCGGACCTTGCGGCGGTTCGGCCGCGCTCCGTCGTCCTCGGGCTCGGCGGCCTTGGCTGCCGGAGCCGCGGTCGGTGCCGCGGCGGCGGGTGCCGGTGTCTCGGGGGCGGCCTCGGCCGTTCCCGGGGCCTCGGCCGTCACCGGGGCGGCGGTCTCTTCGTTCTCAGTGGTCTCGTCGGCCATCAGGCCTCATCCTCTTCGTGATCGTGGTCGTGATCGTGGTCATCGAGGCCCTCGGCCGCGGCCTCTTCCGCCTCGAGTGCGGCCTTGCGGGCCTCGGCCTTGGCCTCACGGTCGGCGTCCTCGGCGGCCAGCTTGGCCCGAGCCGCCTCGTGGTCGGCCGCGCTGGGCGCGACGTAGGCGCCCTCGGCTTCGAGGATCTCGCGCTCACGCAGCACGGTCAGCATGCGGGCCACGTCGCGGCGGACCTGCCCGATACGCGAGGGGTTGTCCAGCTGACCGGTGGCCAGCTGGAAGCGCAGGTTGAACAGCTCGCGACGGGACTCACCGAGCCGGCCGGTGAGCTCGTCGCCGTCGAGCATCGAGAGATCGTGTGCGGTGGGCATCAGACCGCCACCTCGGGGTGACCGTGGGTACCGGGACGGACCACGAAGCGAGCCTTGAAGGGCAGCTTCTGGATGGCGCGCTCCATGGCCGCCTTGGCCAGGGGCTCGTCCACGCCGGCCAGCTCGAACAGCACGCGGCCCGGGTGCACGACGGCCACCCACAACTCGGGGTTGCCCTTGCCCGAACCCATGCGGGTCTCGGCCGGCTTCTGGGTGATCGGCTTGTCCGGGAAGACCCGGATCCACACCTTCCCACCACGCTTGACGTGGCGGGTCATCGCGATACGAGCGGCTTCGATCTGACGGGCAGTCAGCCATCCCGGTTCCAACGCCTGGATGCCGAAGTCACCGAAGGAGACGGTGGCGCCACCCCGGGCGGCGCCGGTGAGGCGGCCGCGCTGGGTCTTGCGGTGCTTGACCTTCTTGGGCATCAACATGTCAGTCGGACTCCCTGCGGAAGTGCGGCGCCTCGTGGTGATCGTGGTGCTGGCGCTCCATCTCCTCGTCCCGGGTCAGCTGGCGCTCCAGGTCGTCGTCGGCTGCGGGTGCGGGCAACAGGTCAGCCACGGGTGCCTCGGTGTCCTCGGTCTCCTCGACCACGTCGGTCGTTTCCGCCGCGGGTGCGGGCGCCACCTCGGGCTCGGCCACCGGTGCCGCGGGTGCTGCTTCGGCCACTTCGGCCGGCGCGCCACCGTCTTGCAACAGCTCGTCGAGGATCTCCTCGTCGGGACCGCCACCCTCGCCATCGGCGGACGCGTCCGCCGCCCGACGACGGCCACCACCGGCGGTGATGAGACGGCGGGGACCACTCTGGCCGGACGTCTCGCCGACGGCCATGGCGGCCTCACGGGTGATCTTCTCGTCGATCGACACCTTGTAGGGCAGGATGTCGCCCTTGTAGATCCACACCTTCACGCCGACCCGGCCCGAGGTCGTGCGCGCCTCGCGGAAGCCGTAGTCGATGTCGGCCCGCAGCGTGTGCAAGGGCACCCGGCCCTCGCGGTACTGCTCCTTGCGCGACATTTCGGAACCACCGAGCCGGCCCGAGCACTGCACCTTGATGCCCTGTGCGCCGGCCTTCTGCACGGTCTGGATGGCCCGCTTCATCGCCCGACGGAACGCGACCCGGCGCACCAGCTGGTCGCAGATGCCCTGGGCGATCAGCGCGGCGTCGAGCTCGGGCTGCTTGATCTCTTGGATGTTGAGCTGGATCCGGTTCTGGAGGCCGGTGATCTCCTCGAGCTTCTTCTTGAGGCGGTCCGCCTCGGCCCCGCGGCGACCGATGACGATGCCCGGGCGCGCCGTGTGGATGTCGACCCGCAAACGGTCCCGGGTGCGCTCGACCTCGATACGGCTCACGGCGGCCGCCTCGAGCTGCTTCATGAGGTAGTCGCGGATCCTCCAGTCCTCGACGACGAATTCCTTGTAGTGACGCTCTTCGAACCAGCGTGACTTCCAGTCGGTCGTGATGCCGAGACGGAAGCCGTATGGATTTACCTTCTGGCCCATCTACTCGCCCTCACTCTTGTCGTCGTCGCTCTCGGCATCGGTGCTCGCGTCCTCCACGTTTTCGTTTTCGTCGACCGCGCCCTCGGCGCTGTCCGTCTCGGTCGCCTCGACCTCGACGTCGTGCACGTCGGTGTCGGCCCCGACCAGCTCGGAGGCCTCGTCGGCCTCCGCCCCGGCGGCAGCCGCTTCCTCCGCCGCCGCGGTCTCCGCTTCGGCCTTGGCCCGGCGGCGAGACAGACGACCGCCCTGATCGGCCCGCCGACGCGAGGCCGCGACACGCTGCGTCCGGTTGGCGCTGACCGCCTCCATGCGCTTGCGACGCAACTCGAGCTTGTCGGCCGGGAGCCGGCTCACGATGACGGTGATGTGGCAGGTCCGCTTGCGGATCCGGGTGGCCCGGCCTCGGGCCCGTGGCCGCCAGCGCTTCATGGTGGCGCCCTCGTCGGCGAAACAGGCCGACACGTAGAGGTCCTCGGGGTTCTGCTGGTCGTTGTGGGCCGCGTTGGCCACGGCCGACGTGAGGACCTTGCCGATGACCTCGGCCGCCTCGCGCTCGACGCCCGAGAGGATCTCGGCCGCCCTCTGGACCTCTTGACCCCGGATGAGGTCGAGGACCTGGCGCGCCTTGGAGGCCGACATGCCGCAGTAGCGGTGGACGGCCTTGGTGCCGGGGCGCTCGTTCGTCTTGGTTGCCGTCATCGGCGAGCTCCCCGCTCCTGACCGGCGTGATAGCGGAAGGTCCGGGTCGGCGCGAACTCGCCGAGCTTGTGCCCGACCATCGACTCGGTCACGTACACGGGCACATGGCGCCGCCCGTCGTGGACGGCGATGGTGTGGCCGACCATGTCCGGGATGATGGTCGAGCGACGGGACCAGGTCTTGATGACCTTCTTGTCCCCGCTCGAGTTCAGCACG
This sequence comes from uncultured Acidimicrobiaceae bacterium, assembly GCA_963754445.1. Classification (GTDB taxonomy): domain Bacteria; phylum Actinomycetota; class Acidimicrobiia; order Acidimicrobiales; family RAAP-2; genus Bog-473. Next base: position 173,407 of record CAVWFT010000002.1, read on the forward strand.
TCCACCTTCTTCAGCAGGTGGTCGTCGACGAAGGGTCCCTTCTTCAGGCTACGCGGCATAACTCCTCAACCCCCGCCCTATCGCCGCGCGCCGCGTGTGCGGCGCCGGCGGACGATCATCGAATTGGACTTCTTGTTGCGAGCTCGGGTTCGGCCCTCGGGCTTGCCCCACGGCGAGACCGGGTGGCGACCACCCGACGACTTGCCTTCTCCTCCACCCAGCGGGTGGTCCACCGGGTTCATGGCCACACCACGGGTCTGCGGGCGCTTGCCCTTCCAGCGGTTCCGGCCGGCCTTGCCGATCTTGATCAGCTCGGCCTCGGAGTTCCCCACCGTGCCCAGGGTGCCCCGGCAGTCGATCGAGACGCGGCGCATCTCGGTGGAGGGCAGACGCAAGGTGGCGTAGACGCCCTCCTTGGCCACCAGTTGGATGCTCATGCCGGCGCCGCGGGCCATCTTGCCGCCGCCGCCCGGGCGCAACTCGACGTTGTGGACGGTCGAACCGACTGGGATGTAGCGCAGCGGCAACGCGTTGCCGGGGCGGATGTCGGCGCCCTGGCCGCTCTGGAGGACGTCGCCCACCTTCACGCCGGCCGGGGCGAGGATGTAGCGCTTCTCGCCATCCGCGTAGTGCAGCAACGCGATGCGGGCGTTGCGGTTGGGGTCGTACTCGATCGCGGCGACCTTGGCCGGAATCCCGTCCTTGGTGCGCTTGAAGTCGATCAGGCGGTACTGCTGCTTGTGGCCGCCCCCGCGGTGGCGGGCCGTCTTGCGTCCGTAGCTGTTGCGTCCACCGCTGGAGGGGTTGGGCGCGAGCAGTGACTTCTCGGGCCGGCTCCGGGTGATCTCGGAGAAGTCCGAGACGGTCTGGAACCGGCGACCGGGGCTGGTGGGTTTGCGTGAGCGAAGTGGCATGGCGTGTCGTCCCTGATCAGCGATCGAAGAGGTCGATGGAGTCGTCGGGGTGCAGCGTCACGATGGCGCGCTTGGTGTCGGGCCGCTTGCCGCGCACGTTGGTGCGGCGATTGCGGGTCGACTTCCCCTTGCGGTTGAGGGTGTTGACGGCGGTCACCCGCACGCCGAAGGCCTGCTCCACGGCGTGGCGCACCTCGATCTTCGTGGCCCGTGGGTCCACGATGAAGGTGTAGACGCTGCGGTCCATGAGGCCGTAGCTCTTCTCGGAGACGACCGGCCTGATCAGGACGGACATGGCGTCACGCATCGGTGTCGGCCTCCTCGGTGTCGGCGGTCTCGTCGGCTGCGGGCAGCTCGATCTCGGCCTCGGCTTCGACCGCCTCGAGTGCAGCCTCGGCATCGGCCGCCGCGGCCTTCGCCTTCTTGGTGGCGGTCGTCTCGGCTGCAGGTGCCGGTGCGGACGTCTCGGTGGAGGCGTCGTCATCGTCCTCGGCCGAGCCGTGGGTACCCGAGAAGTCGGAAGGCGCCTTGGGCAGGGTGCGATCGGAGAAGACGAGCCAGTCGGCCCGGATGACCTCGTGGGCGGCCAGCCCGGCGAACGACGTCGTCCGGACGTTGGGCAGGTTGGCGAAGGAACGGTCGACGGCCAACTCCTCGGCGTCGAGGACCAGGAGGACCGTGCCGTCGAGGCGCAGCTTGCGCACGATGGTGGCGGCGTCCTTGGTCTTGGGTGCGTCGATCTTCCAGTCGTCGATGACGACGATGCGCCCCACCTCGGCCCGGTCGCTCAGCGCGGAGAGGAGGGCCAGGCGAATCATCTTCTTGGGCGTGCGCTGCATGTAGCTGCGGGGCTTGGGCCCGAGGGCCACGCCACCACCGATCATGGAGGGCGATCGGCTCGAACCCTGGCGGGCCCGCCCTGTCCCCTTCTGGCGGAAGGGCTTGGCGCCACCGCCGCGCACTTCGGACCGGGTCTTGGTCGACTGGGTGCCCGAGCGGGCGCCGGCCAGCTGGGCCGTGACGACCTGGTGCAACACGGCCTGGTTCACCACGTGGCCGAAGACGCTCGGCTCGAGGTCGACGGTGCCCAGGTCGTGGCCCGCCGCGTTGCGGCGCGGAGCGGTCCGGCTGACCGGGGCCGGACGTTCCTTCTTGACGGCGTTGCGCAGGACCGTGCCGCTGCGGCCGTAGGCGGTCTCGGGATTGGCGGCGGTCGTCATCGCTTGCCTGCCTTCGTCGGCGCCTTCACCGAGTCACGCAGGACGACCACGCTGCCCCGGGCGCCGGGAACGGCGCCCTTGACGAGGACGACCTCACGCTCGGGATCGGCCGAGACCACTTCGAGGTTCAGCGCGGTCACCTGGTTGCCACCGAGCTGGCCGGCCATCTTCGTACCCTTGAAGACACGGGAGGGAGTGGCGCAGGCACCGATGGAACCCGGGGCACGGTGGTGGCCGTGGTTCCCGTGCGAGCCGCCCTGGCCCTTGAAGTTGTGGCGCTTCATGCCGCCGGCGAAACCCTTGCCCTTGCTGACCGCGATGGCGTCGACCCGCTCACCGGCCGCCCACAGGTCGGCCGAGATCTCCTGGCCGACGGCGTACTCGCTCACGTCGTCGAGGCGGAGCTCCACCAGCTTGCGGCCGGGGTTCACCCCCGCCTTGGCGTAGTGCCCGATCTGGGGCTTGGTCAGGGTGGAGTTACGCCGGAAGCCCCAGGTCACCTGGAGGGCGGCGTAGCCGTCGCTCTCGAGCGTCTTCACCTGCACCACGCGCACGGGCGCGACCTTGAGCACCGTCACCGGTATGGCGCGGTTCTGGTCGTCCCAGACCTGGGTCATGCCGACCTTCTCGCCGACGATGGCCTTGGTAGCCACGTGTCCTCTTTCTGTGCTCGCTGTCGTGCTGCCCGTGCGGCAGATTCGTCTGCGCACGCCAACGCTCCGCCCGGGAATCCCGAGCGGAGCGCTCGAATGGTTCGGCGTGAGGTACCGGCCGAAGCCGGCGTTCACGCACGTCTGTTGTCGGTCGCAGCACGAGGTGCCGCAAAAAACGTCTTTGAGCTGCCAGAACACTTCTGTATTCGGCGGCTTGCCAGGTTACACCATGGGCCCGCCCCCCTGCCAGGCGTCCGGCGGCGGGACGGGGTGGCCCGCCGTCAGGCGGACCGACGGCCTAGGCCGTCTGGATCTTGATCTCGATGTCGACGCCCGCCGGGAGGTCGAGGCGCTGGAGCGAGTCGACCGTCTTGGGCGTGTGGTCCACGATGTCGACCAGGCGCTTGTGCACCCGCATCTCGAAGTGCTCGCGCGAGTCCTTGTACTTGTGGGGCGAGCGGATGACCGTGTAGCGGTGCTTGTCCGTCGGCAACGGGACCGGGCCCAGGACCTTGGCCTGGGTCCGCTGCACCGTCTGCACGATCTTCTTGGTCGACTCGTCGAGGATCTCGTGGTCGTAGGCCTTCAGCCTGATGCGGATCTTCTGCTTCGGGCCGTCGGCCATGGTCTTGTTCCGTCGCTCTCTTGCTCGGTACTACTTGAGGATCTTCGTGACCCGGCCCGAGGCCACGGTGCGGCCACCCTCGCGGATGGCGAAGCGCAGACCTTCCTCCATGGCGATCGGCTTGCCCAGCTCGACCGTCATGTCGGTGTTGTCACCGGGCATGACCATCTCGGTGCCCTCGGGGAGCGAGATGGTGCCGGTCACGTCGGTGGTCCGGAAGTAGAACTGCGGCCGGTAGTTGGTGAAGAACGGCTTGTGACGGCCGCCCTCGTCCTTGCCCAGGACGTAGACCGTGCCCTCGAACTGGGTGTGCGGCGTGATGGAACCGGGCTTTGCCAGGACCTGGCCCCGCTCGACCTCTTCCTTCTTGGTGCCACGCAGCAGGGCGCCGATGTTGTCGCCGGCCCGACCCTCGTCGAGCAGCTTGCGGAACATCTCGACGCCGGTGACCGTGGTCTTCTGGGTGTCCATGAGGCCGACGATCTCGACTTCCTCACCCACCTTGACCTGGCCCTGCTCGACCTTGCCGGTCACGACGGTCCCACGGCCGGTGATGGACATGACGTCCTCGACCGGCATCAGGAAGGGCTTGTCGATGTCGCGCTCGGGCTCGGGGATGAAGTCGTCCACCGCGTCCATGAGCTCGACGATCTTCTCGGCCCACTCGGGGTCGCCTTCGAGGGCCTTGAGGGCGCTGACCCGGACGATCGGCGTGTCGTCGCCGGGGAACTCGTACTGGTTGAGGAGCTCACGGACCTCGAGCTCGACCAGCTCGAGCAGCTCCTCGTCGTCGACCATGTCGGCCTTGTTCAGGGCGACCACGATGTAGGGCACACCGACCTGGCGGGCCAGCAGCACGTGCTCACGGGTCTGGGGCATCGGGCCGTCGGCGGCCGAGACCACGAGGATGGCGCCGTCCACCTGGGCGGCACCGGTGATCATGTTCTTGATGTAGTCGGCGTGGCCGGGCATGTCGACGTGCGCGTAATGGCGCTTCTCGGTCTCGTACTCGACGTGCGCGATCGTGATCGTGATGCCGCGCTGCTTCTCTTCGGGCGCCTTGTCGATGTCCTCGAACTTGGTGAACGAGGTGTTCGGGTTCTTCTCCGACAGCACCTTCGTGATGGCAGCCGTGAGCGTCGTCTTGCCATGGTCGATGTGACCCATGGTCCCGACGTTCACGTGGGGCTTCGTGCGCTCGAACTTCTGCTTGGCCATCGCCTCGCTACTCCCTGTTTCTGGACGGGGCCACGGTGGCCCCAAGGTTGATTTGGTTTTCCGAAAGAATGTGTGGTCTGCGGTTGTGGATGCTCCGGAGCCGCCGGCAGCGGCGGCCGTCCGGGGTGGTCCTGTCCCCGCTACTCCCCGTGCGCCCGGGCGATGATCTCCTTGGAGATCGACTCGGGAACCTGGTTGTACGAATGGAACTGCATCGTGTACGTGGCACGGCCCTGAGTGCGCGAACGCAGGTCAGTAGAGTAGCCGAACATATCGGCCAGCGGGACAAGGGCCCGTACGACGTGGCTCGTCCCCTGCTGATCCATGCCCTCCATGCGCCCTCGCCGGGACGAGAGGTCGCCGGTCACGGCACCGAGGAAATCGTCGGGCACCGTGACGGTCACCTCCATGACCGGTTCGAGCAGCGTGGGACTGGCGGCCCGGATCGCCTTCTTGACCGCCATCGACCCGGCGATCTTGAAGGCCATTTCCGAGGAGTCCACGTCGTGGTACGACCCGAAGGTCAGGGTGACCCGGACGTCGACGGTCGGGTAGCCGGCGAGGATGCCCGCCGTGAGGGCCTCTTGGATGCCGGCGTCGACCGAGGGGATGTACTCCTTGGGGATGACGCCGCCGCTGATTTTGTCGACGAACTCGTAGCCGCCGCCGGGGCCGGTCGGCTCCAGGCTGATGACCACGTGGCCGTACTGGCCACGGCCACCGGTCTGGCGGACGTACTTCTCCTCGATCTTCTCGACCGGCTTGCGGATCGTCTCGCGGTAGGCCACCTGGGGCTTGCCCACGTTGGCGTCGACGTTGAACTCTCGCAGCATGCGGTCGACGAGCACCTCGAGGTGCAGCTCGCCCATACCGCTGATCACGGTCTGGCCGGTCTCGTCGTCCGAACGGACGCGGAAGGTCGGGTCCTCCTCGCTGAGCGAGTAGAGGGCACGGGACAGCTTGTCCTGGTCGGCCTTGGTCTTGGGCTCGACAGCGACGTGGATCACGGGCTCGGGGAACTCGAGCGCCTCGAGCACGACGGGCCGGCTGGGGTCGCACAACGTGTCGCCGGTCGTGGTGTTCTTCATGCCGACGACGGCCATGATGTCGCCGGCGAAGATGGCGTCCTTGTCCTCGCGGTGGTTGGCGTGCATCTGGAGGATGCGGCCCACCCGCTCCTTCTTGTCCTTGGTCGAATTGAGGATCGAGGCACCCTTGGTGATGGTGCCCGAATAGACCCGGATGTACGTGAGCTTGCCGACGAAGGGGTCGGTCATGATCTTGAAGGCCAGGGCGGAGAAGGCGTCGGAGTCGTCCGCCTTGCGCTCCTCGAGCTCCTCGGGCTTGTTCGGCTTGTTGCCCTGCGTCGGGGGCAGGTCGAGCGGGCTCGGGAGGAAGTCGACGACGGCGTCGAGCATGGGCTGGACGCCCTTGTTCTTGAAGGCCGAACCGCACAGCACCGGCACGACGGCCGCGGCGAGGGTGGCCGTGCGCAGGGCGCGGCTCAGGTCGTCGGCCGTGATCGGCTCCTCGGCCAGGTACTTCTCCATGATGACGTCGTCGAAGTTGGAGACGACGTCGATGAGCTGGTGGCGGGCGTCCTCGGCGTCGGCGGCCATGTCGGCCGGGATGTCGAGGGTCTCCCACTCCTCGCCCATGTCCGAGGACCAGACCAGGGCCTTCTCGGCCAGGAGGTCGATGACACCCTTGAATTCGGACTCGGCGCCAATGGGCAGCTGGATGACGGCCGGCAGGGCATCGAGGCGGTCGCGGATCATCTGCACCGTGCGCTCGAAGTCGGCGCCGATGCGGTCCATCTTGTTGACGAAGCAGATGCGGGGGACGTTGTACTTGTTGGCCTGCCGCCAGACCGTCTCGGTCTGGGGCTCGACACCGGCGACGGCGTCGAACACGGCGACGGCGCCGTCGAGCACGCGCAGGGACCGCTCCACCTCGACGGTGAAGTCGACGTGGCCCGGGGTGTCGATGATGTTGATCCAGTTGTCGCGCCAGCTACACGTGGTGGCGGCCGACGTGATCGTGATGCCGCGTTCCTGCTCCTGGACCATCCAGTCCATGGTGGCGGCACCCTCGTGCACCTCGCCGATCTTGTAGTTGCGGCCGGTGTAATAGAGGATGCGCTCGGTGGTCGTGGTTTTGCCCGCGTCGATGTGGGCCATGATCCCGATGTTCCGGGTCTTGGCGAGCGGGAAGTCGCGTGTGGGGAGGGCGTCAGCCATGGCGTGGTCCTGTGACGGGGTGGGGTGTTGGTGAGACTGCTGGATGTGTGCTGCTGGTGTTGCGGGCGGCGCTGCGGACGGTGGTCGTGTCCACTACCAACGGTAGTGAGCGAAGGCCCGGTTGGACTCGGCCATCTTGTGCATGTCCTCACGCCGCTTGACCGAGGCGCCCACGTTGTTGGCGGCGTCCATGATCTCGCCGGCGAGACGCTCGGCCATCGTCTTCTCCCGCCGCTGGCGTGAGTAGGTGGTCAACCACCGGATGGCGAGCGTGGTGGCCCGCCGGGGGCGCACCTCGATCGGGACCTGGTAGGTCGCACCGCCGACACGGCGGGACTTGACCTCGACCTCGGGCCGGGTGTTCTCGACGGCCCGCTTGAGCTGGGCCACGGGGTCGCCGCCGGACTTCTCCTGCACCTGCTCGAGGGCGGTGTAGACGATGCGCTCGGCCAGGGTGCGCTTGCCCCTGGTCAAGATCTTGTTGACGACCTGGGTGACCAGGACGGAACGGTAGACCGGGTCCGGAGCGAGCTCACGGCGAGTGGCAGGGCCGTTACGAGGCATCGGCTATGACTCCTTCTTGGCGCCGTAGCGGCTGCGGGCCTGGCTGCGCTCGCGCACGCCCGAGGTGTCGAGGGCGCCGCGTACGACCTTGTAGCGGACACCGGGGAGGTCCTTCACACGTCCGCCACGGACCAGGACGATCGAGTGCTCCTGGAGGTTGTGGCCGACGCCGGGGATGTAGGCGGTGATCTCCACGCCCGAGCTGAGCCGCACACGGGCCACCTTGCGGAGGGCCGAGTTCGGCTTCTTGGGGGTGGTCGTGTAGACGCGCGTGCAGACACCCCGCCGCTGGGGGGCGCCCTTCAGGGCCGGAGTCTTTGTCTTCGTCACTTTGGCCTGCCGTCCCTTGCGGACCAGCTGGGCGATTGTGGGCACGCGCTACCTCTCGATACTGAAAATGTGAACGCCACGCAACGCGATCCGCGCCGGACAGAAGTCCGCACATGGCAGGAAGAAGATTGTAGCGGTTACCTGGGCTCCTCACAATCGCGCCGGACCAGGTGGATCTGCCGGTCGCCGCAGTGTACAACCCCCATTGCAAATCCTGTGTGGGGCTCTTGTGTAAAACCCCCATTGCAGGGCGCCAGTTGGTGCGGCCCCACCGGAGGTCGAGCGCCCGAAATTTCGGCGAGAGCCTTCTCGGGGTTAGCCTCAGCCCCATGGAACATTCGATGGCCGAACGGCTCGCCGAGCTGGAAGAACGCAAGACAGAGGCCCTCCACGCCGGCAGCCCGGCCGCCGTCGAGCGGCACCACGCCAAGGGCAAGCTGACGGCCCGGGAGCGCATCGACTACCTGCTCGACGAGGGCTCCTTCCAGGAGCTCGACATGCTGGCCCGGCACCGGGCCCACGGAATGGGGCTCGAGGACAACCGTCCGTACACCGACGGTGTGGTGACGGGTTTCGGCACCATCGACGGCCGCCGCGTCTGCATCTTCAGCCAGGACTTCACCGTCTTCGGCGGAGCCCTGGGCGAGGTCTTCGCCGAGAAGATCCACAAGGTCATGGACCTGGCCGCCTCGACCGGGGTGCCCATGATCGGACTCAACGACGGGGCGGGGGCCCGCATCCAAGAGGGCGTCGTCTCGCTGCACAGCTACGGCGGCATCTTCCACCGCAACGTGGCCGCCTCGGGTGTGATCCCACAGATCAGCGTGATCCTCGGCCCCTGTGCGGGCGGCGCCGTGTACTCCCCCGCCATGACCGACTTCATCTTCATGGTGCAGGGGACCTCGCACATGTTCATCACCGGCCCCGACGTCGTGAAGACGGTGACGGGCGAGGACGTGACCCTCGAGGAGCTCGGCGGCGCCATGAGCCACGCCACCAAGTCGGGTGTGGCGACGTTCGTCTCGCCCGACGAGAAGGCCTGTCTCGACGATGTGCGCCACCTGCTGTCGTTCCTGCCGTCGAACAACCTCGAGGAACCGCCGGTCGAGCTGTCCGGAGACGAACCCGATCGATCGGTGGACGAGCTCATCGACTTCCTGCCGACGTCGCCCAACCAGCCCTACGACATGAAGAAGATCATCACCGCCGTGGTCGACGACGGTGAGTACTTCGAGGTGCACAGCCACTGGGCCATGTCGATCACGTGCGGCTACGCCCGTATGGACGGGCGCGTCGTCGGCATCGTCGGGAACCAGCCGGCGGTGTTGGCCGGCGTGCTCGACATCGACTCGTCGGAGAAGGCGTCGCGCTTCGTGCGCGTGTGCGACGCCTTCAACATCCCTCTGCTCACCTTCGTCGACGTGCCGGGTTTCCTGCCCGGGACCGATCAGGAGTACGGCGGGATCATCCGTCACGGGGCCAAGCTGCTCTACGCGTACTGCGAGGCGACGGTGCCCCGGATCCAGATCATCACCCGCAAGGCGTACGGCGGTGCGTACGTCGTCATGAACTCGAAGTCCATCGGGGCCGACCTGGCCTTCGCCTGGCCCTCGGCGGAGTTGGCCGTGATGGGACCGAACGGCGCGGTGGACATCGTCTACCGGCGTGAGCTGGCCGAGGCGGCGGACCCCGTCAGTCGGCGGGCCGAGCTGATCGACGAGTACACGGAGCGCTACGCCAACCCGTACATCGCGGCGGAGCGCGGCTACATCGACGACGTGATCTCGCCGGCCGACACCCGTCGGGTCATCTGCCGGAGCTTGGACATCCTGGCCTCCAAGCGCGAGGAACTGCCGCGGCGCAAGCACGGGAACGTGCCGCTGTGACCGGCGCGACTGCAGGAGCTGACGCGGACGACGGCGTCGCCGCCTTGGGTTTGTCGGTGTCTCCGTCGCCCGACCCGGCGGTGTTGGCGGCGATCACGGCGGCGGTGCAGCTTTCGTGGCCGCGGCCCGCGACGGCCGACGCCCAGGACCCGGTACACGAGCCCTGGCGCTTCAGCGGTCGCTGGTGGCACAAGCCGGTGCCCGTGCGTCGTGACCGACCCTGGGCGGGTCGCTGACCGTCTACGTCGACGACTGGCGTCAGCGGGCCACCATCCGCGACCGGTCGGACCGCTGGTCCCACCTGCTGGCCGATTCGCCCGACGAACTGCATGCCATGGCGGCCCGGCTCGGGATACCGCGCCGGGGCTACCAGGTGCACCGGCGGTCGGCGGCGTTGAACCACTACGACGTGCCCGAGGTGTTGCGGTTGCGGGCCATCGACCTCGGCGCCGTCCCGGTGACGTGGCGCGAGATGGCCCGGCTGACTAGGGAGTGGCGCCGGCGGCGTCCCGTTGACGCTCCGCCAGGGCGACCAGGTCCTCCATGATCTGTTCGAACGAGAAATCCTTCGGCGTGTAGACCGAGGCGACACCCTTGCCCCGGAGGATCTCGGCATCGTCGGGCGGGATGATGCCCCCGACGACCACGGCCGCTGCGCTGCCGGCGGCCCGGAGACGGTCGAGCACCTCGGGGACGAGGTCGAGGTGGGAGCCCGAGAGGATCGACAGACCGACGATGTCGACATCCTCGTCGCGGGCGGCGGCGACGATCTCGTCTGGCGTGAGGCGGATCCCCTGGTAGACGACTTCGAAGCCGGCGTCGCGGGCGGCCACGGCGATCTGCTCCGCCCCGTTGGAATGGCCGTCGAGGCCGGGCTTGGCCACGAGGAAGCGCGGCGGGCCGCCCGTCCGCTCGGCCAGCGCCTTGACCCGTTGCACGACGATGGCCATGTCGTCGCCCCGGTGGCCGACGCCGCCGCCGACGCCTGTCGGGGCGCGGAACTCGCCGAACACCTCCCGCAGGGCGTCCGCCCACTCGCCCGTCGTCCCGCCGGCATGGGCCAGGGCGATGGTGGCCTCCATGATGTTGCCGTCCGGGCCGGCGTCCTCGGCCAGGCGCCGCAGATCGTCGAGGGCACGGCCCACCGCGGCGTCGTCGCGGTCGGACCGCCACCGCTGCAACTCCTCGACCTGCTGGCTCTCGACCATGGCGTCGACCTTCAAGATGTTGCCGATGCTGCCGTCGCCGACGAGCGGCGACGGCGCCGTCTCGGTGAAGCAGTTGACCCCGACCACCTTCTGGTCGCCCGACTCGATGCGCCGGACCCGCTCGGCCTGGCTGCGCACGAGGCGCTGCTTGAGCTCGTCGATGGAGGCGAAGGCACCGCCCATCGCCTGCACGTCGTCCAGCTCGGCCTGGGCCGTCTCGACCAGTTCGGCCGTCTTGGCCTCGATGACGTGCGAGCCCTCGAAGATGTCGTCGTACTCGAGCAGGTCGGACTCGAAGGCCAGCACCTGCTGCATGCGCAGGGACCACTGCTGGTCCCAGGGGCGGGGCAGGCCCAGTGCCTCGTTCCACGCCGGGAGCTGCAGGGCGCGGGCCCGGGCGCTCTTCGACAGCGTGACCCCGAGCTGTTCGAGGACGATGCGCTGGACGTTGTTCTCGGGCTGCTGTTCGGTGAGGCCGAGCGAGTTGACCTGCACGCCGTAGCGGAAACGGCGGAGCTTGGGATCCTCCACGCCGTAGCGCTCCCGGCAGATGCGGTCCCAGAGTTGGGTGAAGGCCCGCATTTTGCAGGTCTCCTCCACGAAGCGCACGCTCGAGTTCACGAAGAAGCTGATGCGCCCGACGACGGCGGGGATCTCCGCTTCGCTGACCTTGCCCGACTGGCGCACTCCGTCGAGCACGCCGATGGCGGTGGCGAGCGCGAAGGCGATCTCCTGGACGGGGGTCGCGCCGGCCTCTTGGAGGTGGTAGCTGCACACGTTGATCGGGTTCCACTTGGGTACCTGACGCACCGTGTAGGCGATCGTGTCGACGGTGAGGCGGAGGCTCGGCTCGGGCGGGAAGATGTAGGTCCCCCGGCTCAGGTACTCCTTGACGATGTCGTTCTGCGTCGTCCCGGCCAGTTCGCCCGGCCGCACACCCAGGTCCTGTGCGTTGGCCACGTAGAGACCGAGCAACCAGGCCGCGGTGGCGTTGATGGTCATCGACGTGTTCATGGTCGAGACCGGGATCTGGTCGAGCAGCTGGCGCATGTGGCCGAGGTGGGCCACCGGGACGCCGACCTTGCCGACCTCGCCGGCTGCCTCGGGGGCGTCTGGGTCGTACCCGGTCTGGGTCGGCAGGTCGAAGGCGATGGACAGGCCGGTCTGGCCCTTGGCCATGTTGGTGCGGAACAACTGGTTGGAGGCCGTCGCCGTCGAGTGGCCGGAATAGGTACGCATCACCCAGGGCGCATCAGGCATACGGCACACACCTCCTCGTGCTCGAAGGCTCCGGGCTCGAGCCCGGGCCGACCGCGTTCACCGGCCGGCGACTTTCTCCGACCGACCGACCGTCACCGGGTTCCGCACCCACCATTGTGCCCGCGAGACTGCGTGGGGCATCCCCGCCCCGGCAGCGGGCCGGGACCGCTTTCGCTGCGCCATCCGGGACCCGGGGTCCGGCCGGCCGCATGCCGATCAGCGGTTGTAGTCGTAGAAACCCAGTTTGGTCTTGCGGCCCAGCTGGCCGGCGGTGACCAGGCGGCGCAGGAGCGGCACGGCGGCGTAGTTCGGGTCGCGGTACTCGGCGTAGAGCGCATCGAGGATGGCGAGGGAGGTGTCCAATCCGACCAGGTCGAGAAGTGCAAAGGGGCCCATCGGGAACCCGCAGCCCCCCTTCATCGCGGCGTCGATGCCCTCCTTGGTGGCCACGCCCTGCTCGAGCAGGCGCACGGCGTTGTTGAGGTACGGGAACAGGAGGGCGTTGACGATGAACCCGGCCTGGTCCTTGACCTCGACCGGGTCCTTGCCGCAGGCGCCGGCGAAGGCGAGCGCGGCTTCGATCGTGGCGTCGCTGGCCGTGATCGGCCGCACCACCTCGACGAGCGCCATGGCCGGTGCCGGGTTGAAGAAGTGCACACCGCAGACCTGGTCGGGACGGCTGGTGGCCATGGCCATCTCGACCACGGGCAGCGTCGAGGTGTTGGTGGCCAGGATCGTGTCGGGCTTGCAGACGCTGTCGAGCTCGGCGAAGAGATCTTTCTTCACGGCCAGGTCCTCGACGACGGACTCGATCACCAGGTCGACGTCGACCAGCTCGCCCAGATGCGTCGTCCCGCGCACCCGTCCCGAGATCTCGGCCGCCTCGGCCTCGGTGCGCTTGCCCTTCTCGACCTGCTTGGCCAGGGACTTGGCCAGTCCCGCCACCATGGCGTCGGCGCCGGCCTGGCTCCGGCTGCGCAGGACCACCTCGTGCCCGCTCGCAGCCGCCACCTCGGCGATGCCCGAGCCCATGATCCCCGACCCAACGATTCCCACCCGGTTCATCGACATGGGGGCGAAGTTTACTGGACGGTAACCAGGCCCGTCGACGAGGCCTGCAGCGGGGCTGCAACCGCCCCTCGCCAGGGTCGCGATCGGGTCCGGACGAACAGCCGGGCGTGCAAGAGTGGCGCCCATGGACAAAACCGGCACGCTGGCCCTGGTCGGAGGGGACGAGTGGACCGAAGGCTGCACCTTCGACGCCTCGCTGCTCGCCGCCTCGGGCGGTTCCGACATCCTGGTGCTGCCGACCGCCGCCGCCTACCAGCACCCCGAGCGGGTGGTCCTGCGCGCCGCCGAGTGGTTCGGACCCCTGGGCGGTCAGGTCGAAGGTCTGATGGTCGTGGACCGGCCGTCGGCCGAGGACGCCGGCATGGCGGCGACCGTGGCGGGCGCCCGCTTCATCTACCTGGCCGGGGGCTCACCGCTGCACCTGCGGGCGGTCCTCAAGAAGTCGGCCGTCTTCGACGCCCTGCGCGAGGCCTGGTCGAACGGCGCCGTCGTGGCGGGTGCGGGAGCGGGGGCGATGGTCCTGACCGATCCGATGGTCGACCCCCGTGGCGGGGCGCTGACCCTCGGGCTCGGGCTGGTGGACAACCTCGCCGTCGTCCCGCACTTCGGCGACGAGCACGACGACGCGCACGGGCAGAAGCTCGAACGCACGGTCGCCATGGCTCCGGGCTCCCTCCCCGTGGTGGCGCTCCCCGCCCGCACGGCGCTGCTGCGCAGCGGCTCGGGCGACTGGTCCTCCGCGGGGTCAGGTGAGCCGGTCGTGTTCGTCGGCGGCGCCCAGACCGAGGGACTCTCGGCCCTGAAGGGCTAGCGCACCGGCGACCCGACTGCGTTCGACCCTCACGGGCGACGCGGTCAGTCCTTCTCTTCGATGGTGACGCTCTCGATCACGACCTGTTCCTTCGGCGTCCCCGAGCGGCTTCCCACCTTGTCGATCTTCTCGACCACGTCCAGGCCGCTGACCGCCTCGCCGAAGTAGGCGTAGAGGGGCGGGAGGCGGACGCCGTCGGGCCCGCTGATGACGAAGAATTGGCTGCCGTTCGTGTTGGGGCCGGCGTTCGCCATGGCGAGCGAGCCCACGCTGTACTTCCCGGCCTCGGGCAGCTCGTCGTCGAAGCGGTAGCCCGGACCACCCGAGCCGCTGCCGGTCGGGTCGCCGCCCTGGAGGACGAAGCCCGGGATGATGCGGTGGAAGACGACGCCGTCGTAGTAGTGGTAGCGGGACAGGAAGACGAAGCTGTTGACCGTCTTCGGTGCGGCCAGCGCGTCCAGGGCGAAGACCATGGTGCCGTGGGACGTCACCATGGTGGCGACGTAGCGCTTGTTGGGATCGATGTGCATGTCCGGCTCTTCGTCGAACTTCCGCTGCTGCGGGCTCGAGCCGTCGACGTTGGGTGGGGCGGGCTTTGCCATGGTGTGAGATCCCTACGATTCGTTGATGGTTACGGACACAATGCGCTGGGTGACGTCGGGCGGCACGCCGGCTGTCGACCCCTGGTCGTTGATGGTGTTGACCACGTTCAGGCCCGACGTCACCTGCCCGAAGAGCGAGTAGCTCGGCGCGAGCGCCTCACCCTGGGCCCCGGAGACGATGAAGAACTGGCTGCCGCCCGTGTTGGCCGAGCCACGGTTGGCCATCACCAGCGAACCGAGCGGGTATTGCTGGGCCGGGTTGGCCGCCTTGGCCGGGAGCTCGTCGGGGATGGTGTAGCCGGGCTCGGTCCCGCCGTTGTTCTGGGCCGGGTTGCCCGTCTGGAGGACGAACCCGGGGATGACCCGGAAGAAGGCGCCGCAGTTGAAGTAGCCCTTGTTGGCCAGGAAGACGAAGTTGTTGACCGTCACCGGCGCGGCCTTGGCGTCGAGCGACGCCACGAACGTCCCCGTCGTGGTCTTGAAGGTGGCGGTGTAGGTCTTGGACGTGTCGATGCTCATCGCCGGTGCGGCGGTGTACTTCTGCATGGCCGCGGCCGTCGGCGTGGAGGGTGACTTGGGGCAGCCGGCCTTGACTGCGACCGCGTTGGCCTGGGCCTGGAGCTTGGCGTCCGTCGCGGCCTTGGCCGACTTGGCGGTGGTCGTCGTGGTCACCTTGGACTGGGACGAGACGGGCTTCTTGTTGTCGTTCCGCGTCAGCAGGTACGCCACCAGGACCACGACCGCGGCGATCCCGACCACGATGATCACGTTGCGGGTGAGCTGGCGGCGCTTCTTCGCCTGCTGCTCGGCCTGGATCCTGGCCTCTCGGGCCGCGCGCTGGCGGGCTCTCTTGTCGCTGGGCACGGCGGGAAACCCTACCCAATCCGCGGGGTGACCTCGGATCGCCCCCCAACGACCGTTCCGGAGCCGTGGTCGGGGGGCACTCCACTCCTGTCGCAGTCGGTAGCCTCGTCCGGATGCCGCTGGTCGTCCAGAAATTCGGGGGTACCTCGGTCGGTGACGCCGACCGCATCCGGGCCGTCGCCGATCACATCGCACGCACCTGCCGCCAGGGCAGCCAGGTCGTCGCAGTCGTGAGCGCCATGGGCAAGACCACCGACGACCTGATCCACCTGGCCAATACGGTCAGCCGGACCCAGCCACCCCGCGAGTACGACATGCTCGTCAGCACCGGGGAGCGGATCTCGATGTCCCTGCTGGTCATGGCGCTGGCCGATCTCGGGATTGAGGGACAGTCCTTCACCGGGAGCCAGGTCGGCATCATCACGGACAACGACCACACCCGGGCCAAGATCCTCGAGGTCAAGGGCGACCGCCTGCGCGACGCCCTGGCGGCGGGCAAGGTGCCGGTGGTCGCAGGCTTTCAGGGCATGTCGGAGGAGCGTGAGATCACGACGCTCGGGCGGGGCGGTTCCGATGCCACCGCCGTCGCCCTGGCCGCCGTCCTCGACGCCGACGTCTGCGAGATCTACACCGACGTCACCGGGGTCTTCACCGCCGATCCCCGGATCGTGCCCGAGGCCCACCGGATCAACCGCATCACCTTCAACGAGATGCTCGAGATGGCGGCGACCGGCGGCCGGGTCCTGATGCTGCGTGCCGTCGAGTTCGCCCGTAACCACAACGTTCCGCTGCACGTGCGCAGCAGCTTCACCTGGGAACCGGGTACCTGGGTGGTCGAGGAGGATGCAGACATGGAAGAAGCAGTCGTCACCGCGGTGACCCACGACACGTCCGAGGCCAAGGTCACGGTGAGCGGGTTGCCCGACCATCCGGGCGTGGCGGCCCGGCTCTTCCGGGCGCTGGCCGACAAGTCGATCAACGTGGACATGATCGTGCAGAACACCTCGGTCCACGGCACGACGGACATCTCCTTCACCGTCCCCGGCGACGACCTGCCCATCGCGGTGGAGACCTCGCAGTCCCACGCCGACGAGCTCGGCGCCACCGGGGTCACGGCCGACGCCGACGTGGCCCGGGTGTCGCTGGTCGGCGTCGGGATGAAGTCGAATCCCGGCATCGCGGCCACCATGTTCGAGACGCTGGCCGACGAGGGGATCAACATCGACATGATCTCGACCTCGACCATCCGGACGTCGTGCATCGTGGCGAAGAGCGACGTCGAGCGGGCCGTGCGCAGCCTGCACCGCGCATTCGGCCTCGGGTGACGAGTTGATGCTTTGATGGGGTGATGGCACCCAAGGCTGCACCGGCTCGAGTGCTCTGGCTGCTCAGGCACGCCAAGACGGTGGCCGATCCGCCACCGGGGGGATCGGATTTCGACCGGGTACTGGCACCGCGGGGTCGGCGCGACGCCCAGGCCCTGGGCGGGCTCTTCGCCGGCGCCGGTGAGCGGCTTCCCGCCTCCCTGGCCCGCATCGCCCGCCCGCAGGTGGCGCTGGTGTCCCCGGCCGCCCGGACCGCGGCCACGGCGGAGCTCGTCGCGGGCACGATGGGCGACCCACCGGAACGCCGGCTCGAGAAGGACCTCTACCAGGCGGGCCCCAACGAGGTGATCGACGCCCTGCGGGACCTGGCCGACGACGTGACGGCCGTCATGGTCGTGGGACACAACCCGACCATGCACGCGCTCTCGCAGGGCCTCATCCGGGCGAGCGACAAGAAGGGCCTGGCACTGGCGGTGAAGTCCGGCTTCCCGACCTGCGCCCTCGGGGTGTACTCGTTCAAGGTGGCGGGGTGGTCCGAGGTGGAGGCGCACGCCGCCAAACTGGTGGAGCTCTTGACCCCGCCCTTCGGCGAGGAGTGAGCGGCGGGAAGCCGCTTCCCTGAGGCCCTACAGGGCGCGCAGGATGGCGGCGTCACCCTGGCCGCCACCGCCACACAGGGCGACCGCAGCCGTCGACGCACCACGGCGACGCAGCTCGAGGAGGGCGGTGAGGGCCACCCGGGCCCCCGACATGCCGACCGGGTGACCGAGGGCGATGGCGCCGCCGTTCACGTTGACCTTGTCCTCGCTGATGCCGAGATCGTCGACGGAGGCCAGGCCCACGGCGGCGAAGGCCTCGTTGATTTCGAAGAGGTCGATCGCGTTGACGTCGACGCCGGCCTTGGCGGCGGCCTTGACGATGGCCCGTGAGGGCTGGGTCATGAGCGAGTTGTCGGGACCGGCGACCATGCCGTACCCGACCACCTGGCCCAGAGGGGCGATGGCGAGCTCCTTGGCCTTGGCGGCCGACATGACGACGACGGCGCAGCCGCCATCGGAGATCTGCGGACGCGTTCCCGGCCGTGATGGTGCCGTTCTTGTCGAACGCCGGCCGCAGCGCGCCGAGGGACTCGGCGGTCGTACCGGGGCGCACGCCCTCGTCGGTGTCGACCAGGAGCGGATCGCCCTTGCGCTGGGGCACCTGCACGGTGACGATCTCCTCGGCCAGGCGGCCGTCCTTGATGGCGGCGGCGGCCTTCTCGTGGCTCGCCGCCGAGAAGGCGTCCTGGCGCTCCCGGCTGATGCCGATCTTGGCGTTGTGCTGCTCGGTGGAGAGACCCATGGCGATGTGGTCGAACGAGTCGGTGAGGCCGTCGTACATCATGGAGTCGATGAGCTGGCCGTCGCCCAGCCGATAGCCGGCGCGGGCTCCGGGGAGCAGGTACGGGGCCTGGGTCATGGACTCCATGCCGCCGGCCACCACGATGTCGGCGTCGCCCGCCTTGATCATCTGGTCGGCCAGGTAGATGGTGTTGAGGCCCGAGAGGCAGACCTTGTTGATGGTGTTGGCCGGAACCGACATGGGGATGCCACCCTTGACCGCAGCCTGGCGGGCCGTGATCTGACCCTGGCCGGCCAGGATGACCTGGCCCATGAGGACGTGGTCGACCTGGTCCGGGCTGATGCCGGCCCGGTCGAGGGCCTCGGCGATGGCGAAGCCACCGAGGTCCATGGCGGAGAACCCGGCGAGCGCTCCGGACAACTTCCCGATCGGGGTGCGAGCCCCTGCGACGATGACGGCCTCAGCCATTCCCTGTACCTCCGGGTTCCGGGTTGGGTGCCGGTCATTTGTTACCGGCCGGAAACTCCATCGTACCGGCCAACTATCGTCGAGGCACATGAGCGACATCCTCAGTGCAGTGGTGGCGGGCGCATCCGCCGATGAGCTGGCCAAACTCCCTTTGCCGACCTCCTACCGGGCCGCCCTGGTCCGCCGCAGCGAGGTGGACATGTTCGACGGTCTCGAATCGTCGGAGAAGGACCCTCGGCGGTCGTTGCACGTGGAGGAGGTGGCCCTACCCGAGCTCGCCCCCGACGAGGCCTACGTCGCCGTCATGGCCTCGTCGATCAACTTCAACACGGTGTGGACGTCGATCTTCGAGCCGCTGCCCACGTTCGGGTTCCTCGACCGCCTGGCCAAGGAGGGTCCGTGGGCGGCCCGTCATGCGCTGGACTACCACGTGGTCGGCTCCGACGCCGCCGGCGTCGTGCTGCGGACCGGCTCCGCCGTGCGGAACTGGAAGACGGGCGACAAGGTCACCGTCCACTGCAACTACGTCGACGACCAGGACCCCTCGGCCCACGACGACTCGATGCTGGCAGCGAACCAGCGCATCTGGGGCTTCGAGTCGAACTTCGGCGGGCTGGCCGACATCGCCGTGGTCAAGGCCAACCAGCTCATGCCGAAGGCGGCCCACCTGAGCTGGGAGGAGGCGGCGATCAACGCGTTGTGCAACTCGACCTCCTACCGCATGCTGGTCTCCCCCAACGGTGCTCGCATGACGCAAGGCGACTCGGTGCTGGTCTGGGGGGCGAGCGGCGGCCTCGGGAGCTACGCCGTGCAGCACGTGCTCAACGGCGGCGGGACCCCGGTGGGCGTCGTGTCGTCGCCCGAGAAGGTGAAGCTGCTCAACGACCTCGGTGTCGAGGCGGTCATCGACCGCAAGGCGGCCAACTACCGCTTCTGGGCCGACGAGCACACCCAGGACGAGTCGGAGTGGCGGCGCTTCGGCAAGGACATCCGCGGACTGATCGGGAGCGAGCCCGACATCGTCTTCGAGCACCCGGGTCGCCAGACCATGGGCGCGTCGGTGTTCGCCTGCAAGCGGGCCGGGACGATCGTGACGTGCGCCGCCACCTCGGGCTACATGATCGAGTACGACAACCGGCACCTGTGGATGAAGCTCAAGACCATCAAGGGCTCGCACTTCGCCAACTACCGGGAGGCCTGGGACGCCAACCAGCTGATCTGCGACGGCAAGGTCATGCCACCCCTCTCGGCGGTGTACCCGCTCGAGCAGGTGGGCGAGGCGGCCTACCAGGTCCACCACAACCTGCACGAGGGCAAGATCGGCGTGCTCTGCCTGGCCCCCTCCGAGGGGTTGGGGATCGACGACCCCGCCTTCCGTGCCAAGGTGGGCGAGGACCGCATCACGCTCTTCCGGAGGCACGGCGCATGACGACCGAACTGCTCTTGACCGAGATCGACCACGTGGCCATTGCCGTCAACGATCTCGACGCCGCCGTGGCCTGGTACGCCGAGGTCTTCGGGGCCACGGTGGACCACCGGGAGAAGGTCGAGTCCGACGGGGTCGAGGAGGCCCTGCTGAAGGTGGCCGACTCCTACGTCCAGCTGCTCACCCCGATCAGCGACTCCTCACCGGTGGCGAAGTACCTGGCCAACAAGGGCGAGGGCCTGCACCACATCGGCTACCGGGTCGACGACTGCGCCGTGGCCCTCCAGGCGGTCAAGGACGCCGGGGGGCGGGTCATCGACGAGGCGCCGCGCCCCGGATCTCGGGGTACCACGGTGGCCTTCGTGCACCCGAAGACGTCCTTCGGGACGTTGATCGAGCTCGTCCAGGAGTAGCGGCCCCGTCAACGGAGATGCAGCAGCGCCTCCGTGCCGGCGAGGGCCAGGAGATCGAGCTGGCCGATCTGCCTGATCAGGCTGGCCCCGTCGAGGTAGACCCGCTCGTTGACGATGCGGTCGCCCTCGAAGAAGAACACCGCGATGACGGCGACGGCGAAGGACCTGCCGGTGGGTGCCAGGCCGTAGAACTCGCCGGTATTGGTCCCGAGGAGATCGAACTCGGCGATGACCGTGTCGTCCCGGGCGACGTGGAAGCGCACGTTCTCGTGACGCTGGTCCGGGAAGGCGGTGCGCTGGCTGCGGTGGTACGCCAGCACCTCGGCGTCGCCGTCATGGACCTGGCCGGTGGCCACGATCTCGTAGCGGGCATGGCCACCGAACGTGGCCAGGCAGGCCTCCCAGTCGTGCTCGACCTCGGCGCGAAAGTGCGTGTCGAGCACCTCGAGGCGGCGCCGTTCCAGCTCGCTGTTCACGCCGGGCACGAAGTCGGTCGGGTCAGTCGGGTCGGTCGAATCGGGACATTGTGGCATCTCGATCGCCTGCGACGGTCAGAGGCCGAGGGAGCAACTCGAACGGACCACACCACGGGGAACGGATCCGACGAACCGATCCCCGGACGCGGCAAACGGGCCGGGCCGGACCCGGTTGACACCGAGTCGGTCCGGCCCGTCCGTCTCGCGTCCTAGGCGCCGGCCTCCGCCGCACCGGTCTCGGCGGCGGAGGACTCCTCCAGCGGTGCCGGGGCGGGCGTGGCGTCGATGATCGGGTTCCCGAAGGCGTCCTCCGCGTTGGGGGCCGCACCCAGCCAGCTGGCGTCGATGGCGGATTCGAAGGGGTCGTCGTTGATCCCTTCGCCCATGTCACGCAGCCAGTTGGCGAGGTCTTCGGTGTCCGACTCGCCCGTTCCGACGGCCCAGAAGGGCATCGCCTCGGCGTCGGGCATCTCGAGACGGATGTTCCGGTAGTGCTCCATGCCCGAACCGGCCGGGATGAGCTTGCCGATGATGATGTTCTCCTTGAGCCCGAAGAGCTGGTCGCTCTTGCCCTCGATGGCGGCCTCGGTCAGCACCCGGGTCGTCTCCTGGAAGGAGGCGGCCGAGAGCCAGCTCTCGGTGGCCAAGGATGCCTTGGTGATACCCATGAGCTCGGGGCGTCCCTCGGCCGGTGTCTTGCCGTCCTCGACCAGCGTCCGGTTGACCTCGGCGTAGATCTGGTTGTCGACGCGCTCACCGGGCAGGAACGGTGCGTCGCCCGGCTCGGCCACGAGGACCCGCCGCAGCATCTGGCGCACGATCAGCTCGATGTGCTTGTCGTGGATCGACACACCCTGGTCCCGGTACACCTTCTGCACCTCTTCGACCAGGTACTGCTGCGTCTCCCGGATGCCCTTGACCTCGAGCAGCTCCTTGGGGTCCTTCGGACCCTCGACCAGCGCGTCGCCGGCCGAGACCTCCTGGCCGTCGACCACCTCGAGGTGGGCACGAACGGCCACCAAGGTGGAGTCCTCGGTCCCGTCCTCGGCCACCACGGTGATGCGCCGTCCCGTCTCGTCGTCCTCGATCCGGACCACCCCGGAGTGGTGGGCCAGCACGGCCGCACCCTTGGGGGTACGGGCCTCGAAGAGCTCGACGACACGGGGAAGGCCGTGGGTGATGTCCTCACCCACCACACCACCGGTGTGGAACGTCCGCATGGTCAGCTGCGTCCCCGGCTCACCGATGGACTGGGCGGCGATCACACCGACCGCCTCACCCAGCTCGATCATCGAACCGGTCGCCAGCGACAGCCCGTAACAGGCCGCGCAGACGCCCTGGGGCGACTCGCAGGTGAGGACCGAGCGCGTCCGCAGCCGCGTGACCGTGGCGTCGTCGCGCATGAGGGCGATGTTCTCGTCGTCGAGCACCGTGCCAACCGGGAACACCGTTCCGTCGGCCAGCTTCACGTCCTCGGTGAGCAACCGGCCGAAGGCCCGCGTCTCGAGGTAGTGCCGGTGCCCGGCGCTGTCAGGCTCGACGCCTTCGATCCAGATGCCGCGCATGGAACCGCAGTCGTCGATCCGGATGATGAGCTCCTGGGCCACGTCGACCAGACGACGGGTCAGGTACCCCGAGTCGGCCGTGCGCAGGGCGGTGTCGGCCAGCCCCTTGCGGGCACCGTGGGTGGAGATGAAGTACTCCAACACGGACAGGCCTTCACGGAACGAGGACTTGATCGGCCGGGGGATCATCTCACCCCGCGGGTTCGACACCAGTCCCTTCATGCCGGCGATCTGGCGGATCTGCTGCGAGTTCCCTCGGGCACCGGAGTCCACCATCATGTCGAGCGGGTTGAAGGCGATCGTGGCCAGCTGGGCTTCCATGGCCCGTCCGACCTCGGAGTTGGCCGAGGTCCAGATCTCGATCTCCTTCTGGCGACGCTCGTCGTCGGTGATGATGCCCCGCTTGAACTGCGTCTCGGCCTTCTCCGCTTCCTTCTCGTAACGGTCGAGGATGGCCTGCTTGTCCGGCGGCGTCTGCACGTCGTTGATGGAGATGGTCAGGCCCGACTGGGCGGCGAAGCGGAAACCCAACGCCTTGATCCGGTCGAGGCTCGATGCCACCACGTGCTTGGGGTAGCTCGCCGAGAGCTCCTCGACGATCACGCCGATGGGCGTGTTGCGCTTGCCCACCACATCGTTGACGAAGGCGAATCCCGCCGGCAGGGCCTCGTTGAAGAACACCCGTCCGGGCGTCGTGTCGTAGGTCAACACGCCGTCCTCGCCGGGGACCACGCCGGCAGCCTCGAGCCGCCCCGCCAGCGACGAGCCGGGGGCCGGTCGCAGCGTGATCGGCACCTGGAGCCCGACGTCATCTGCTTCGAATGCGGCCTCGACCTCGTAGAGGTGACGGAACACCCGACCGGCGCCGACACCTTCGTCGACCTTCAAGGTCAGGTAGTAGGCACCGAAGACCATGTCCTGGGTGGGCACGGTGATGGGACGCCCGGTGGCCGGGGAGAGGATGTTGTTGGCCGACAGCATCAAGACCCGCGCCTCGGCCTGGGCCTCGGCGGACAACGGGAGGTGGACGGCCATCTGGTCGCCGTCGAAGTCGGCGTTGAAGGCCGTGCAGACGAGCGGGTGGACCTGGATCGCCTTGCCCTCGACCAGAACGGGCTCGAAGGCCTGGATGCCCAGGCGGTGCAACGTCGGGGCGCGGTTCAGCAGCACCGGGTGTTCCCGGATGACGCCCTCGAGCACGTCCCACACCTGGGGCCGGCGACGCTCGACCATGCGCTTGGCCGACTTGATGTTCTGGGCCAGCTCGGCGTCGACCAGCCGCTTCATGACGAAGGGCTTGAAGAGCTCCAGCGCCATCAGCTTGGGCAGACCGCACTGGTGCAGCTTGAGGTTCGGGCCGATGACGATGACCGAACGGCCCGAGTAGTCGACGCGCTTGCCGAGCAGGTTCTGACGGAACCGGCCCTGCTTGCCCTTGAGCATGTCGGAGAGGGACTTGAGCGGCCGGTTACCCGGACCGGTCACCGGACGCCCGCGGCGGCCGTTGTCGAACAGCGCGTCGACGGCCTCTTGGAGCATGCGCTTCTCGTTGTTGATGATGATCTCGGGCGCGCCGAGGTCCAACAGCCTCTTGAGGCGGTTGTTCCGGTTGATGACACGCCGGTAGAGGTCGTTGAGGTCCGAGGTGGCAAAGCGACCACCATCGAGCTGCACCATGGGGCGCAGGTCGGGCGGGATCACCGGGACGGCCTCGAGGATCATGGCCCGGGGGTCGTTGATGCGCCGGCCGTGGTCGTCGCGCCGGTTGAAGGCGGTGACGATCTTGAGCCGCTTGATCGTCTTCTGGCGGCGCTGGGCCGACAGAGGGCGGCGACCGTCCTTGGCGTCGATCATGTCGCGCAGCTTGACCTCTTCGACGTCGAGATCGATCCGGTCGATGAGCTTGAGGATGTACTCGGCACCCATGCCGCCCTCGAAGTACTCGTCGTAGCGGAGGCGCAGCTCACGCCAGAGCATCTCGTCTTCGATGATCTTGCGTCCGTGCAGGTTGCGGAACTCGTCGAGGGAGCGCTGGGCGATCTCGGCGTCCTCCTGGGACCGCTCGCGGACCGTCTGGATCTCCTTCTCGACGGCGCGCTGGCGGGCCTTGATCTCGGCCTCGCGGGCGCCTTCGCCCTCGAGGGCCTTCAGCTCGTCCTCGAGCGCCTTGAAGCGACGGTCGATGTCGAGGTCACGCCGCTTCTCGATGTCGGCGATCTCCTCGGCCATCTCGTTCTCGAGCGACGGCAGGTCCTGGTGGCGCTTCTCCTCGTCGACCCAGGTGACCAGGTTGGCGGCGAAGTAGATGACCTTCTCCAGCTGCTTGGCCTTGAGCTCCTCGCGGGGCTCGGTGCCCATGAGGAGGTAGGCCAGCCACGAGCGGGTGCCGCGCAGGTACCAGATGTGCACGACCGGGGCGGCCAGCTCGATATGCCCCATGCGGTCGCGGCGCACCTTGGAGCGGGTGACCTCGACGCCACAGCGCTCGCAGATGATGCCCTTGAAGCGCACCCGCTTGTACTTGCCGCAGTAGCACTCCCAGTCCTTGGTGGGACCGAAGATCTTTTCGCAGAAGAGCCCGTCCTTCTCCGGCCGCAAGGTGCGGTAGTTGATGGTCTCGGGCTTCTTGACCTCGCCATTGGACCAACCCCGGATGGAGTCGCCCGTGGCCAGGCCGATGCGCAGCTGGTCGAACGTGTTGACGTCCAGTGCCATCAGTTGAAGCTCCTCTCTGCGGCGCGCCGCTCGTCTTCCTCGTCGGACCCGCGCTCGTTGCGGCTGATGTCGATGCCCAGCTCCTCAGCGGTCCGGAACACGTCCTCGTCCAACTCGTGCATTTCGATTTCCCGGCCGTCCACCGCCAGCACCTCGACGTCGAGGCACAGCGACTGCATCTCCTTGATGAGAACCTTGAAGCTCTCGGGGATGCCCGGCTCGGGGATGTTCTCTCCCTTGACGATCGCCTCGTAGACCTTGACCCGGCCCAGGACGTCGTCCGACTTGATGGTCAACAGCTCCTGCAGCGCGTACGCCGCTCCGAAGGCCTCGAGGGCCCACACCTCCATCTCACCGAAGCGCTGGCCACCGAACTGGGCCTTCCCACCCAGCGGCTGCTGGGTGATCATGGAGTACGGGCCGGTCGAGCGGGCGTGGATCTTGTCGTCGACCAGGTGGGCCAGTTTGAGGATGTAGACGTAGCCGACCGAGATCGGGTTGTCGTAGGCCTCGCCGGTCCGGCCGTTGTAGAGCGTGGCCTTCCCGTCGTCGTGGATCTGCACGTCGCCATTGGCCGAGTCCGAGTTGAGGGTCCCGAAGACCTGCTTGATCGTCGGGTGCGATCCCGCGTCCTCGACCTCGTCCCAGTGGGCGCCGTCGAAGACCGGGGTGGACACCCAGGCCGCCGGCTGCGTCCGGGGGCGCGTCTTGCGCTCGGCCCCGTCGCCCTTGGCCGACGTGCCGACACCGTCGTTGACCGTGACGCCCTGCCAACCGTGCCGGGCGGCGTAGCCGAGGTGCGACTCGAGCACCTGACCCACGTTCATCCGGCTCGGCACGCCGAGCGGGTTCAAGATGATGTCGACCGGCGTGCCGTCGGACAGGTAGGGCATGTCCTCGACCGGCAGGATCTTCGAGATGACGCCCTTGTTGCCGTGGCGTCCGGCGAGCTTGTCGCCCTCGGAGATCTTGCGCTTCTGGGCCACGTAGACCCGGACCAACTGGTTGACGCCGGGCGGCAGCTCGTGCGACTCCTCGCGGGAGAACACCCGCACGTCGATCACCTTGCCGTACTCACCGTGGGGCACCTTGAGCGAGGTGTCACGGACCTCACGGGCCTTCTCACCGAAGATGGCTCGCAGGAGCCGCTCCTCGGGGGTCTGCTCGGTCTCGCCCTTGGGCGTGACCTTGCCGACCAGGACGTCGCCCGGCTCCACCTCGGCCCCGACCCGGATGATCCCCCGGTCGTCGAGGTCGGCCAGGATCTCCTCGGAGAGGTTCGGGATGTCCCGGGTGATCTCCTCGGCGCCCAGCTTGGTGTCACGCGCGTCGACCTCGTGCTCCTCGATGTGGATCGACGTCAAGACGTCGTCACGCACGAGACGCTCCGAGAGGATGATGGCGTCCTCGTAGTTGTAGCCCTCCCACGGCATGAAGGCGACGAGCAGGTTCTTGCCCAGCGCCAGCTCGCCGTTGTGGGTGGACGGACCGTCGGCCAGCAGGTCGCCGGTCTCCACCGTCTGGCCCTCGACCACCAGGGTGCGGTGGTTGATGCACGTGTTCTGGTTGGAGCGGCGGAACTTGGAGAGCCGGTAGACCTTGCGGGCCAGCGGCGTCCCCAGGCGGTCCTTCTGTCCCGACTGGTACTCGACCGTGATCGAGTCGCCCGAGATCTCCGTCACCGTGCCGTTGCCCTCGGCCAGCAGGACATCGCCGGCGTCACGGGCGGCGCGGGCCTCGACACCGGTGCCGATGTAGGGAGCTTCGGGCACCACCAGGGGCACCGCCTGCTTCTGCATGTTGGCCCCCATGAGGGCCCGGTTGGCGTCGTCGTGCTCGACGAAGGGGATCAGCGCCGTCGAGACGGACACGATCTGCTTCGGCGAGACGTCCATGAGGTCCACCTCGGACGGCGGGACGAAGTCGATTTCCGACGTGGTTCCGTACGAGCCCGCGGCCGCACCCATGCGCACGCCGGTCCCTTGCGGGCCACGGCGCACGAGGACGCGCTCCTCGGTGAAGTTCCCGGCCCCGTCCGTCGAGGCGTTGGCCTGGGCGATGACGTGCTCTTCCTCCTCGTCGGCGGCCAGGTACGACACCTGGTCGGTGACGCGCCCGTCGACGACGGCCCGGTAGGGCGTCTCGATGAAGCCGTACTCGTTGACCCGGGCGTACGTGGCCAGGGATCCGATCAGGCCGATGTTCGGGCCTTCGGGGGTCTCGATCGGGCACATGCGGCCGTAGTGGGACGTGTGGACGTCTCGCACCTCGAAGCCGGCCCGCTCACGGGACAGACCACCTGGTCCGAGGGCCGAGAGACGCCGCTTGTGGGCCAACCCCGACAGCGGGTTGTTCTGGTCCATGAACTGTGAGAGCTGCGAGGTCCCGAAGAACTCCTTGACCGCAGCGACCACGGGACGGATGTTGATCAACGTCTGGGGCGTGATGGCCTCGACGTCCTGGGTGGTCATGCGCTCGCGCACGACCCGCTCCATCCGGGAGAGACCGACGCGCACCTGGTTCTGGATCAGCTCGCCGACGGAGCGGATGCGGCGGTTGGCGAAGTGGTCCTGGTCGTCGATGCGGTAGGTCGACTCGCCGTCGGCCATGTGCAGGGCGAGGTGGAGCATGTAGGTGGCCGAGGCCAGGATCTCCGACGGCGACAGGACGGACTGCCCCGGCGCCGGCTTCTCGATCTCGATCCCGAACAGGTCCGACAGCCGATCGATTTCCGGCCCGAGCTTGCGGTTGAGCTTGTAGCGGCCCACCCGCGTCAGGTCGTAGCGCTTCGGGTTGAAGAAGGCGTTCTCGAAGTAGACCCGGGCGGCCTCGGCCGAGAGGGGCTCACCGGGACGGGCCCGCTTGTAGATCTCGAGCAGGGCCTCTTCGCGGGTGGGAGCCAGATTGCGCTCCTTCTCCCACTGCCCTTCGAGGAAGTCGAAGTGCCGCACGAAGCGGTCCAAGAAGGCCTCGTCTCCGTACCCGAGGGCACGCAGCAGCACGAAGAGGGACAGACGACGCTTGCGGGCGACGCGGCACCCGGCGGTGACGTCCTTCCCCGGCTTGGCCTCGATGTCGAGCTCGATCCACTCACCGCGGTAGGGGTGAATGGTCCCCGTGAAGACCGTCTTGGCGTCGCGACCGGGCTGGAAGATGACACCCGGTGAACGGACCAACTGGGAGACGACGACCCGCTCGGTCCCGTTGACGATGAAGGTGCCGCGGTCGGTCATCATCGGGAAATCCCCCATGAAGACCGTCTGCTCCTTGATCTCGCCGGTGGTGGCGTTGAGGAACCGGGCGCGCACGAAGACGGGCGCGGCGTAGGTCATGTCCTTTTCCTTGCACTCCTCCACCGAGAACTTCGGCGGCGGACGCAAGTCGGCATCGGTCGGGTCGAACTCGAGCTCGAGGCTGAGCTGCCCGGTGAAGTCTTCGATGGGACTGATGTCGTTGAACGCCTCGGCGAGACCCTTGTCCAAGAACCACTGAAACGAGTCGCGCTGAATGGCGATCAAGTCAGGGAGAGGTAGGGCCTCGCTGATGTTGGCGAAGGAGACGCGTTCGGGGCTGCGGGACCGTGAGGACAACGGTCAACACCTCCAGAGAGAAAAGACGGCGGAATGAGAGCACTGCGGAACTGCTGAGGGTGAAGCTGAAAGGACTGCGTGAAGAGGGACGGGTGGTCCAGGTCTCGGGCGGGACCTGGGGGTCGGCGGGCGGATCAGGGCTACGCGGGCGCGCGCCGACACCGGGGAATTACGGAATCGGAGACACGAAGACGCACGGCAACCCGGCATCCTACCGTGAGACGTGACTGAATACAACCCCTCGGCCGCGCCAAGACGGCCGGGCTGAGTGCCCGGGGACCGAGACAGTATGAGTGTGCCCCCGCCCTCCGTCAAGGATCCCTGCGGGGACCGGCGAGCATCGAGGCCCGCCAGCCCCCTGAACAGGGACTACTGGATCTCGACGGTGGCGCCGGCCCCTTCCAGGGCCTCCTTGGCCTTGTCGGCGTCTTCCTTGTTGGCCTTCTCGAGGACGGGCTTCGGCGCCGCCTCGACCAGGTCCTTGGCTTCCTTGAGGCCCAGGCTGGTGAGGGCCCGCACTTCCTTGATGACCTGGATCTTCTTGTCGCCGGCGCTGGTCAGGATGACGTCGAACTCCGACTTCTCCTCTTCGGCACCGCCGCCGTCGCCGGCTGCCGGGGCCGCACCAGCGGCCGCCACGGCCACGGGGGCCGCCGCCGTCACGCCGAAGCGCTCCTCGAAGTCCTTCAACAGCTCGCTCAGCTGGATCACCGACAGCTCGGCGATTCCGTCGAGAATCTCTTCCTTGGTGAGGGTTGCCATGTGGCTTCCTTTCTTTCCTTCGGTCTCTTTGTGACTCGATCTCGTGCAGGCCGCTACTCGGCCGCTTCCTCCGGCGGGGTGGCCGTCTCGGCTTCTGATGTCTCGGCTTCTGATGTCTCGGCCTCTGGTGTCTCGCCCTCTGATGCCGCGACCTCGGGGGCTTCCGCCTCGGCCGCCGGGGCCTCGTCCTGCGCCGTCTCGGCTTCCGGAGCTTCGGCGGCCGGGAGCGTCTCCCCGCCGGCCTCACGCTGCTCGATGAGCGCCTTGAAGCCGTAGGCCATGTTGCGGGGCAGGGCCTGGAGGAGGCCAGCCATCTGCTGCATCGGGGCGGCCAGGGCACCGGCCAGGCGGGCCAGCAGGACCTCGCGGGGCGGGAGGTCGGCCAGGGCGGCCAGGTCGGCCGACGAGAGGAGCGAGCCGTCGGCCAGGCCGCCCTTGATCACGAGCAGCGGGTTGGCCCGGGAGAAGTCCCGCAGGGCCTTGGCCACCGCACTGATGTCGCCGTCGACGAAGGTCAGCGCCGTCGGGCCGCTCAGGTACTCCGAGAGCGGCTGGTAGTCGCCACCGTCGATGGCGATGCGGACCAGGGTGTTCTTGAAGATCCGGTAGTCGCCGCCAACGCCCTCGAGGGCGATGCGGAGTTCGGCCAGCTCGGCCACGCTCAGTCCCCGGTACTCGCTGACGATCTGCGCCGTCGCCGCGCCCATGCGCGTCTTGACCTCGTCGACGATCTCGACCTTGTGCGCTCGTGCTGCATTCTGCGTTGCCATCGTTGTCCTCCACCGGGATCAACCGGCTGCGGGCCAGGATCTCCGGTGAGCAACGGCGCAGCACGGCTGCGCCGTGCGGCATGTCGTCGCCTCGTCAGGCGGGCCTTGCGGCCGCTTCCGCACCCGAGGGTGCACCGGAGGTCTGTGGCGTCGGATTCAGTGCCCGTTCCGTTGGTCCCGGACGGTTCGCGAGCGAACCGGATGTCCGGGCGGAGGGCTGTGCGGGAGATACTACCTGGTCGGCCGGGGGTCCTTCGACCGGCCCGGGGGGTGCGGAAACCGGATCAGGCCGTGGCGGCGAGCTCCTCGTCGCCGAAGCGGGCCCGGGTCGGGTCGATGTGGATGCCGGGGCCCATGGTGCTCGAGACGGTGGCCGACAGGAAGTAACGGCCCTTGGCCGACGGCGGCTTGGCCCGCTGCAGCTCGTCGATCACGGCCTGGATGTTGGCCAGGAGCTGCTCGTGGGTGAACGAGGCCTTGCCGACGCGGATGTGCACGTTGCCCACCTTGTCGGTGCGGTACTCCACCCGGCCGCCCTTGAACTCGCCGACTGCCTTGCCCACGTCGGTCGTCACGGTGCCCGTCTTGGGGTTCGGCATGAGGCCGCGGGGACCGAGGACGCGGCCGAGCGTGCCGACCTGGCCCATCAGGTCGGGCGTGGCGATGGCGATGTCGAAATCGAGGAAGCCGCCGTTGATCTTGGCCACCAGGTCGTCGGCTCCGACCTCGTCCGCACCGGCGGCCCGGGCCTCGGTGGCCGCCTCACCGGCGGCGAACACGGCCACCCGCACCGTGGTGCCGGTGCCCGAGGGCAGGCTCAAGGTGCCACGGACGATCTGGTCGGCCTTGCGGGGGTCGACGCCCAGGCGGACGGCCAACTCGACCGTCTCGTCGAACTTGGCGCTGGCCAGGTCCTTGACCATGTCGACGGCCTCGCCGACCGCGTAGAGCTGCTCGCGGTCGACCTTGCTCAGGCTTTCCTTGTACTTCTTCCCGTGCTGGGCCATCGTCGTTCTCTCTTCCTACTGCTGCGTCGTCGTGCGCGGTGCGGTGGTGATGCGGGGCGCGTCTCCTCGGTGCGAGCGGACGCGGTGGGGCGATGCGGTGGTCAGCCCGCGACCTTGATGCCCATGGAACGGGCGGTGCCGGCCACCTGCTTCTTGGCCGCCTCGAGGTCGTTGGTGTTGAGGTCCTTCATCTTCGTGTTGGCGATCTCGGCCAGCTGGGCGTCGGTGATCGTGCCCACCTGCTCACGGCCCGTGGTGGCGGCGCCCTTGGGCAGGCCGGCGGCCTGACGGAGCAGGACCGGGGTCGGCGAGGTCTTCAGCACGAAGCTGAAGGTGCGGTCCTCGTAGATCGTGATGTCGACGGGGACGACCTGGCCACGCATGTTCTCGGTGGCGGCGTTGTACTGCTTGCAGAACTCCATCGTCTGCACGCCGTGTGGCCCGAGCGCCGTTCCGACCGGCGGCGCGGGCGTGGCCCCGCCTGCCTCGAGCTGGATTTTGACGACGGCCAACACTTTCTTCTTCGGTGGCATCGGGTGTCTCCTTACTTCGATCTTCTCGTAGCTGCGAACGTGTCTTGGGGGGCGAGTGCGACGGCGGACGCCTAGAGCTTGGCGACCTGGCTGAACTCGAGCTCGACCGGGGTCTCCCGGCCGAAGATGTTGACCAGCACCTTGAGCTTGAGCTGGTCCTCGTTGATCTCGGCGATCTGGCCCGAGAAGTCCGCGAACGGACCTTCCTTGACCCGCACCGTCTCGTCGACTTCGTACTCGAGACGCGGACGGCTGCGCTTGGTCGGACTGCCCGCCTCGGCACCCTCGACCTTGACCTGGAGGATGTTCTCGACCTCACGCCGGCTGAGGGGTGTCGGCTTGGTGTTGGGGCCGACGAAGCCGGTCACGCCGGGCGTGTTGCGGATGGCACCCCAGGTGTCGTCGTTCATGTCGCAGCGCACGAGCAGGTAGCCCGGAAAGACCTTCTTCTGGACGGTGACTTTCTTGCCACCCTTGAACTCGACGACGTCCTCCATCGGGATGACGACCTCGAACACCCGGTCCTCGAGGCCCCGGGAGGCGACGACGTTGCCCATGTTGCCCTTCACCTTGTTCTCGTAGCCCGAGTAGGTGTGCACGACGTACCAACGACCGGGCCGGTCGTAGGGACTCTCGACGGGGACGATCTCTTCTTCCTCGTCGCCGTCCGCGCCCCAACCACCGAGCTCGTACTCGCCGTCCTGGGCCTCGGTGGCATCGACCACGAGGTCGGGCTCGCCGTCCGTGGAGATGGACGCCGCGACCTCGTCGGCGACTTCTTGCGCCACCTCTTCGGCCAGCTCCTCGACGATGGCCTCGACCACGGCCTCTTCGACGATTTCCTCCACGATCTCTTCCACCAGCTCTTCGGCGGCTTCCTCGCCGATCGCCTCGGCCACGGCCTCGGTGACCTCTTCGATTTCTTCTTCCAGATCCGTATTCATGGCTGCCACCTCGGGTGCCTCGTCGTTCTCGGCGTCTTCGAACGCCAGGGCCTCGGTGACGTCTTCCTCACCGCTGGCGTTGGCCAGCTCTTCTTCTGCGGTTTCGTGCGTCATATCAGTCATGGCTCGCCTGCTCGGTTCGTTGCTCGGTGAGGATTCGGACTACCTGGTGAAGAGATCGGTGATCAGCTTCCCGAAGGCGAGGTTCAGCACGAAGATGAGGCTGATCATGATGATCAGCGTCGTCAGCACGACCGAGGTGTAGTTGATGAGCTCGGCCCGGGAGGGCCAGGCGACCTGGCGCATCTCGTCGCGGACCTCTCGGACGAACTGCACGGGCGTGGACCGCTTGCGGACGGGGGCGCCGCCCTTCTGCTGGCGCTGCGCCTTCGTGGCAGTGCCCGCGGCGGCGCGACGAGTCGATGGAGACCCGTCGGCCTCCATCTGCCCTTGGCGCTGCATCATGCGCTTGGTCTCGCGGTTCACGGCTGTCGCCTCACTCGGTCAGTGTTGGTTTTTTCAGCGTTCGGTTTCGGCGTTCGTCCTGCTGGTGCGTCCGGAGCAGGGCAGGAGGGACTCGAACCCCCAACCGCCGGTTTTGGAGACCGGTGCTCTACCAGTTGAGCTACTGCCCTCGGTGGGGTGCCTTCCGTTGCCGTCGGGCAGGTCGTTCTTCCCCCTGACCTGGGGAACGGCCTGCCAGAGTAGCACCGGCGAGGACGGGACGGCTCGGCGCCTTAGCGGGTCTCCTTGTGCAGGGTGTGCTGGCGGTCCCAGCGGCAGAACTTCTTCATCTCGATCCGCTCGCGGTCGTTGAGCTTGTTCTTGGTGGTGATGTAGTTCCGGCGCTTGCACACCTCGCAGGCCAGGGTGACCTGGACCCTCTTCTCGTTCTTGGCCATCTTGTGAATCCTTCCTAGTCGCTGCCCGGGTTTCCCGACCCCGGGCTTGGTAGCGGCGGCGGGACTCGAACCCGCGACAACACGATTATGAGCCGTGTGCTCTGACCAACTGAGCTACGCCGCCAGGGGCGAGCCCCCTGTCGGAATCGAACCGACGACACCAGCCTTACCATGGCTGTGCTCTGCCGACTGAGCTAAGGGGGCGCCGCGGGTTCTTTCCGCGAGCGGTCAATGATAGCCAGGGGACGGCAGGTACTGCCCAACAGGCCGGCTGAGCTTCCCCGGGTTTGCCCACGTCAACAGTACCATCGCCCGATGCGGATCCGACTGGCCGAACTGGCGGACGCCGGGGCGATCAGGGCCATCTACAACGTCGAGGTCCTCGAGTCGACCAATACCTTCGACATGGTCCCGCGCACCATGGCCGAGCAGGAGGCCTGGATCCTCGAGCACAGCGGCGTGCACCCGGCCATCGTGGCCGTCGAGGAGCCCGGATCGGAGACGGGTCCGGGGAGCGGCGACGGGTCCGGAGGCTCCCGGCCGGGGTCGGGCGGGCAGGTCGGAGCCAACGGAGAAATCGTCCTCGGCTTCGGATCGCTCTCGTCGTTCCGGGAGCGCTCCGGGTATTCGGCCACGGCCGAGAACTCGGTCTACGTGGACCGCACGGTGCGGGGCCGGGGCGTCGGGCGCGCGCTGCTGGCCGAGCTCCTGGTCCTGGCCTCGGCCCACGGCTTCCACTCGGTCATCGCCCGGATCGCCGGGCACAACGAGCTCTCGATCGGGCTGCACCAGGCGGCCGGCTTCGAGCTGGTGGGCGTCGAGCGCGAGGTGGGGCGCAAACACCGCCAGTGGCTCGACGTGGTGGAGCTGCAACGCCTGCTCTGAGGGACGGGTTGATCGACGGCCGCCTTCACCCGAGAGGGCTGGTCACCCCCCCGGGGGCCGGGTGACCCGAGGAGGCGACGAGCCGGTGGGCCGGAGGGAGGGTCGGCCTAGGTGTCGAAGAGGGCGCCCTGGCCGGCATGGCCCTGGGCGGTGTGGGCGTGGCCCGGGAGGGCCGGCAGGCGCGAGGTGTCGAGGCGCCACGACGTGGTCCAACGACCGAGCGGCACCACGGCGACGACCCAGAGGATCATCACGTAGAAGACCATCGAGGCCGGCTGGGTGTGGACGAGCTGGCTCAGGAGCTCGGCCCCGCCGGTCAGTCCGATGAAGGGCACGACCATGGAGAGTCCGAGCACGAAATAGAGCATGCGGCCGGCCAGGACCGGGGCCACGATGATGATGCCCCACGTCAGGTACCAGGGCTGGACGACCGGGCCCAGCAGCACGAAGGCCAGCATGGTGATGCCGAGCGCCTGGAGCAGGCCCATCTTCTCGTGGTTGAGGAGGCAGTAGACGGCGATGGCGGCCGCGGCCAGCAGGCCGATGGCCCTGGTCATGGTGAGCACACCGCCCAAGCCCACCCCGAGACCGATCACGTGGGCGCCACCGCTGATGAGGAGGCCGATGCCGGTGGCCGGGGCCATCCAGCTGCGGACGGTGCCCGGAGTGCCCAAGTTGGCGATCCAGCCCCAGCCGAGTCCCGAGACCAGCGAGAGGAATCCCATGACGGCGACCGTGACCAGCCCGGCCCGGACGGCCATGCGGGCGCGCCGGCCCCAGTCCGCCCCCGGTCCGGCCCAGTCCCAGGCGATGTAGACGATGCCGATGGCGGCGGGGACCTTGATGGAGGCGGCCAGCGCGCACAGGACGACGCCCCAGACCGGGTGGGGCCGGGCCGCGCGGGCGGCGGTGATGCCGGCCAGCAGCAGGCCCACCATGAGCGAGTCGTTGTGCGCCCCTCCGACCAGGGCCAGCAGGGTGAGCGGATTGAGCACGGCCAGGACGAAGGCGGGCCCGGCGTCGGTGCCGAAGGAGCGGGCCAGCTTGGGGATGCAGTAGGCGATGAGGGCCAGGCCGGCCACCGACTGCACACGCAGCAGGACCACCGTGAGCAGGGCGTGGTGGAAGCTCAGGCTGGCCGACCAACCGGCGAGCATCAGGAAGAGCGGGCCGTAGGGGGCAGGGGTGTTGAGCCACAGGCCGTCGACCGGGTTGACGTAGGGGCCCGAGCCGAGCGTGCCCGGACCGTAGTGGTACGGGTTGATGTGCCGGCTCATCAGCTCGCCCTGGGCGGCGTAGGAGAACACGTCGCGGCTGAACAGCGGGGCGATGATCATCAGCGGCACCAACCAGAGGGCCAGCATGTAGACCAGCTTCTTGATCGGCACGCCGGGGTGGGCCCGCAGGTTCCGGTAGAGGCCGAACCAGACCCGGACGAAGAGGACCATGCCTCCGTAGACGGCGACGACGCCGGGGAGGAGGAGGGCGGTGGAGGGGTAGTTGCTCTCGCCGAAGAACCAGGTGCCCCCCATCTCGAGCTTGAAGGGCGAGCTGGGCAGCGATGCGCCGAGGCAGATGGAGAGCACGGCGACGAAACCGAGGATGGCCGGCTTGCGGAGCCAGGACCAGTCTCCGGGGTCGACGGCCTCGGCCTCGACCCGCTCGGTCAGGTGCTGGGCGGAGGTGAAGCGGAGCCGGAAGGCCTCGCCCCGCATGGAGAGGCGGCGCAGGCGCGAGCTGGCCCGGTCGAGCACGGAGGCTGCGCCGGCCGGCGCCGGGCTCGGGCCCGTCGTCGCACTGGTGCTCCTGCTCGAGTTCGGGGGGTTCGTCGGGCTGTCGTCCACGTCGGCGGGGGTGTCGGGCTCTCGTTCGGTGGTGGTGTGGTTGTCGTTCCGGATCGGCCGCCGAGCTGCTGCGGTGACGATCCTGGTGTCTCGGCCAGGCCTGGGGATCGGGCCACGTCCGGGGGGGAGGAGGCTGCAATCGATCTGAAACAGCATTGTAACGGGCGACCCCGCTACGGCAAGGGTCATGGGTGAGTCCGTTGTCCGACCGGTGCGTCCGTCGTCCGACGGGCAGGGCCCGGGCATCCGTGCGTGGGCCGGGAAGGATTCGAACCTCCGTAGGTGTTAACCGACAGGTTTACAGCCTGTTTCCTTTGGCCACTCGGACACCGACCCGCAGGACGGCGAGATTAGCCCGCTCGGGGGCCCCGGTTTGCCCGAGGGGCGCCGATACGCTGGCCTCCATGCCCACCTTTGACATCGTCTCGGAAGTCGACATGCAAGAGGTCCGCAATGCAGTCGACCAGGCCAACCGGGAGGCCGCGACCCGCTTCGACTTCAAGAACACCGACTCGGCCATCGATCTGGCGGACAACGAGCTGACCCTGCGTTCCTCGACCGAGGACCGTCTGCGGGCCCTGCACCAGGTCCTCGACGAGAAGCTGGTCAAGCGCCAGGTCTCGCTGAAGGCCTTCGACGACCAGAAGGTCGAGGAGGGTCAGAAGGGGACGGCCCGCCAGAAGGTGGCGATCCGGGCCGGCATCTCGTCGGACCACGCCAAGAAGCTCAACAAGTTCATCAAGGAACTGGGGCTCAAGGGCGTGTCCTCACAGACCCAGGGCGATCAGCTCCGGGTCACCGGCAAGAAGCGCGACGACCTCCAAGAGGTCATCGCCAAGTGCAAGGCGGAGGACTTCGGCATCCCCTTGCAGTTCGAGAACTTCCGGGACTGACCGGATCGGTCCGTCCCGGGCCGGCTCCGCCCTACAGCTGCCCCGACGGGGCGTTCTCTTCCTGCTCCTCATGGGTGAGGTGCTCGTCGAACTCCTCGAGCTCGATCTGGTGGTGGAAGAGCTTGTTGAACACGACCAGCTTGAGCACCCAGAAAATGGCGAAGGACATCACGTTGGCGACGAGCACCAGCACGGTCGTGTCGAAGTGGCTCAGCCCGTGCTTGACCGAGATGTGGCGGGCGATGGCGGCCCCGATGATGGAGAAGGCGATGCCGGCCGCGGCCATGACCCAGAAGGGCACGACCTCCTTCATGAAGTGCGACTTACCCTGCTTGCCCCAGGCCCACTTGCGGTTCAGCCAGTAGGAGGGGAACGTGGCCACGAAGTTTCCGAAGATGGTGCTCGGCACCTCGGTCCAGATGTGGAACACGCCGTACACGAGGGCGATGACGACGAGCGACACCGCCGTCGAGATGACCGACACCATGGAGTAGCGGAAGATCTTCCTGCCCTCGTGGGTGTGCAGCCAGGCGTAGAGGCGCTGCATCTGTCCGAGCACCGGATCACCCTAGCCCGAGCGGCAATTGGCTCCCTGGCAGCGTCCTAGGAGCCCGCTGTGACCAACCGCCCCGTCCGGGCGAGCTCGCCGAACCAGTGGGCGCTCGGCTTGGGCCGGCGCTCGAAGATGCCCGGGGCCACGGCCACCAGGCCGAATTTCGGGCCGTAGCCGAGGTGCCATTCGAAGTTGTCCAACAGGCTCCAGACGAAATATCCCCGCAGGTCGATGCCATCGTCGAGACAGCGGTGCGCGCTCTGGAGCGCGGCGGTGAGGAAGGCGACGCGCTCGGTGTCGTCGGCCGTGGCGATCCCGTTCTCGGTGACCACGACGGGGCGCCCGCTCACGGCGGCGGCCCGGCGGACGCAGTACTCCACGCACTGGGGCCAGTACTCGTCTCCCATCTGGGTGAGCGGCACCGCCGGGTCGTTCGGGTTGAGGCCCTCGGGTCCGAAATGCATGCGGGTGTAGCACTGCACCCCGACGAAATCGTCGCCCTCGGTGGCGCGCAGGAAGACGTTCTCGAGCATCTCCTCTGCCGCGTCGCGCAGGGCAGCGCCACCTTCGTCGGCGACGATCTCGGCCATGGAGACGGTCAGCCCGACCGGGAAGCTGCCCGGCCCCGAGCGCAGCGCCTCGACGGCGAGGCGGTGGGCGCGGATCATGGCCTCGTTGACCACGCCGTAGCGCGCGAAGTCATCCTT
This sequence comes from uncultured Acidimicrobiaceae bacterium, assembly GCA_963754445.1. Classification (GTDB taxonomy): domain Bacteria; phylum Actinomycetota; class Acidimicrobiia; order Acidimicrobiales; family RAAP-2; genus Bog-473. The sequence goes on from CAVWFT010000002.1 coordinate 211,992, forward strand.
CACCCCCGGTGGGTACTCACCTTGGAAGTACCCCATCACCGACACCACGTTGGGTTCGTTGATGGTGCAGGCCCACCCGATCAGGTCACCGAGGTAGGCCGTGGCCCGGGCCACGAAGCGGGCGAAGCATTCCGGGGCATCGGGCGCCTCCCATCCGCCCCGGGCGCTCAGCCACAGCGGCGTCGTGAAGTGATGGAAGGTGACCACGGGCGCGATGCCCTGCCCGAGCAGGGCGGCGCAGATGCGCCGGTAGTGCTCGAGGGCGGCGACGGAGAACTCGCCCTCGGCCGGCTCGATACGGCTCCACTCGAGCGAGAAGCGATAGGCGCCCACCCCCATGTCCGCCACCAGCTGCACGTCCTCGCGCCAGCGGTTGTAGGAGTCGCAGGCATCACCGCTCGGCTCGACGGTGCCCGAGGCGGGATCGTGCTCCCAGGCCCACCAGTCGTTGTTGACGTTGCCGCCTTCGATCTGGTGGGCCGCCGTGGCGACACCCCACACGAAGTCCGGCGGGAAGACGAGTGCATTGTCGTTCGTGGCCACGGCGGCGCAGGGTAGTGGCGGCGCCCGCCCGGCGCCCACGACGGTGGTTCTCGGCCGGCCGGCCCGACACGGTCCGCACCGCGGCCTGCGAGGATGGGCCCATGAGCGACTCCTTGAAGTTCCTCGTCAAGCTGCTCGACCTCGAGCCCATCGAGGTCAACATCTTCCGGGGGGCCCAGCTGGACGAGGAGCGCCAGCGCGTCTTCGGCGGACAGGTGGCCGCCCAGGCCCTGATGGCGGCGGGGCGCACGGTCGAGCACGGGCGTATCCACTCGCTGCACTCCTACTTCTTGCGCCCCGGAGACCCGACGGTGCCGATCCTCTACGAGGTCGACCGCATCCGCGACGGGCGGTCCTTCACGACGCGCCGCGTCGTGGCGATTCAACACGGTCGGGCCATCTACAACATGGAAGCGTCCTTCCACGACGTCGAGCAGGGCAGCTTCGACCATCAGTTCGACATGCCGGTGGTGCCCGACCCCGAGTCACTTCCCTCGCTGTGGGAGCGCCTCCAGCCCTACCGCGAAGAGCGCGCCGAGTGGTTCGAGAAGCCGCACCCGATCGACCAGCGCCACATCGGCGAGCTGCCCTGGCATCGCAAGGGGACGGGCGAGCCCTACCACCGCCTCTGGATCCGGGCCGACGGCGAGCTGCCCGACGACCCGCTGCTGCACGCCTGCGTCATCACCTACGCGTCGGACATGTCCCTGCTCGACACCGTGCTGATGCCGCACGACATCGCCTGGGACGATCCCGAGTTCATGGGGGCCAGCCTCGACCACTGCATGTGGTTCCACCGGCCGTGCCGGGCCGACCACTGGCTGCTCTACGACATGGACTCGCCGGCAGCGGCCGGTGGGCGCGGTCTGGCCCGGGGCTTCCTGTTCGACCGGGAGGGCGAGCTCTGCGTGTCGCTGGCCCAAGAGGGCCTGGCCCGCCTGATCCGGCGCGGGGGCTGACCGCCCGGATCGGGCGGCGGCCGGATCCCGATCAGCTCAGCGCGACCCCATGGGGGCGTAGTCGCGGGTGTCGGACCCGATGTAGAGCTGGCGGGGCCGGGCGATCTTGGAGTCCTGGTCGAGCATCTCCTGCCAGTGGGCCAGCCAGCCCGCCGTGCGGGGGATGGCGAAGAGCACCGGGAACATCTCCATCGGGAACCCCATGGCCTGGTAGATGAGGCCCGAGTAGAAGTCGACGTTGGGGTAGAGCTTGCGCGAGGTGAAGTACTCGTCGTTGAGGGCGATCTCCTCGAGCTTGAGGGCGATGTCGAGCAGCGGGTTCTTGCCGGTGACCTCGAAGACCTCGTCGGCCGTCTTCTTGATGATCTTGGCCCGGGGGTCGTAGCTCTTGTAGACGCGGTGACCGAAGCCCTGCAGGCGCCCGCCCGACCCCGACTTCACCGAGGCGATGAAGTCGGGCACGTTCTCGATGCTGCCGATGTCGGTGAGCATGCGGATGACGGCCTCGTTGGCCCCACCGTGGCGGGGGCCGTAGAGGGCGGCCGCGGCGGCGGCCGTGGCCGAATAGGGGTCCGAGTGCGAGGACCCGACCACCCGCATGGCCGTGGTCGAGCAGTTCTGCTCGTGGTCGGCATGGAGGATGAAGAGGACGTCGAGGGCCCGGGCCAGGACGGGGTCGGCCTCGAAGCGGGGCTCGGCCACCTTCCAGAGCATGGACAAGAAGTTGGGGGCGAACTCGAGCGAGTTGTCCGGGTAGACGAAGGGCATGCCCACGCTGAAGCGGTGGGCGGCGGCGGCCAGGGTGGGCATCTTGGCGATGAGCCGGATGATCTGCTTGTTGCGCGACTCGAGGTCGAAGATGTCCTTGGCGTCCAGGTAGAAGGTGGACAGGGCGGCCACGGCCGAGACCAGCATCCCCATCGGATGGGCGTCGTAGTGGAAGCCCTCGAGGAAGCGCTTGCGCACGTTCTCGTGGATGAACGTGTGGTACGTCACGTCGTGCTTCCACTGGTCGAACTGGGCCTCGTCGGGCAGTTCGCCGTTGAGCAGCAGGTAGGCCACTTCCAGATAGTTCGACTGCTCGGCCAGCTGCTCGATCGGATAGCCCCGGTAGCGCAGGATCCCGGCCTCCCCGTCGAGGTAGGTGATGGAGCTCTCACAAGCTGCAGTGGACATGAAACCGGGATCGAAGAACCAGACCCCTGGGAGGAGCTTGGCCCACTCCTCCGCCGCTACTCCGCCGTTGACGAGCGGGATCTCCATGGACTCGCCGTTGCGATTGTCCGTGATCGTGATGCTCTCGGCCACGTGAGAGGCCCTCCAATCCCTGGTCCTAGATGCCTCCCGATCCTATGGCCGTCATGTGAGTGCGGCCAACACGCGGAGCGGAAACGCCGCTCTTGGTCAGGTGGCGGGTGCAATCTCGAGCGTCTGCTGGGTGGCCGTCCCGATCGTATTGGTCTGCCCCGGTGGCAGGACCACGGCCACGTCGAGGACGTAGGTGTTCCCCGGTTTGACGGCGAAGTGCACTTCGGGCAGCGCCACCGAGCTTCCCAAGGCCAGGCCGGAGCGGACGCTGCGGGTCTGGGTCGCCGTGGTCTTCTGGTCGACCAGGGAGACGTGCACCGTGGCCTGCGGCTCGGCCACGGTGCCCTCGTTGGCCAGCACCACGCTCACCCCGAAGTGCGAGACCGGGCTGATGACGGCGACGTTGGCCGCCGTCCCCGGCGGCGTGGGCAGCGGCGCCGGGTCGTAGCGAATGGTCCGGATGACGAGGTAGTGCGTGGCGAGGAGCGAACTCGACGTGGCGATCAGGTCCACGTTGGCGGCCACGGTGCCCGCCTGCCAGTCCTGGGGATCGCTCACCCACACCGAGGTCGGAAGGCGGCCGTGACCGTCGGCGGCGGCGAGGGCGCGACGCACCGAGCGGTAGAGCGCGTCGGAGCGGGTGAGCAGTGCCCCCGCGGCGGCGATCCGATTGCTCGCCTGGGTCGCGCTCAGCGTCGGGGTCGACGAGGTGACGGGCACGCTCGAGGCCGCGGCGCCCCCGGCGGCCGGGACCGGCCGGAGCCCGAGCATCCCGTCGACGGCGGCGCGCAGGGCGACCACAGCCCGGGCCCGCTCCGTGAACACGTCGGCGAATTCGGTCGTCAGCGTCGAGGGTGCGCTGTCCACGTGGGTGACCGACGCGCTCGACGACTGGTCCGCCGTCTGGTCGACCGCGCTGTCGAGGTCGGCCTGGAGGACCTGGCGGCTCTGGCTCGGAAGGTCGGCGACGAACGTGCGCACGTCGCGCGCCGTGGCGTTCGACTCGTCGGCCACGATGGCGCCCTGGGCGGCCAGCGTCCGGTTGGCGCCCGCGTCATAACGCTGGGACTGACGCGAGACCTGTGTCAGTCCTCCGATGATCAGCGCGAGGACGACCGCGGCCGCGACGATCAGGACGACTGGTCGGGCTGACGATCGGCGGCGCGCACGGCGGTGTGCCCTGCGTGGCGACATCGCCACGCAAAGCTACTGCCCGGCGCGCCCGCTTACACCGCGAGGAACGAAGAGTCCGATGTGCTGTCGGCCGTGGTCAGCGTGCTGGTGGGCGAGCGCCACTGGACGGTGGGCGCGATGGCCCGCACGTCGACCCGGTCCCGGTAGTGCTCCACCAGCTTGAGCATGCTCGAGACCACCTCGTCGGTCAGCAGGTGCGGCTCGAGGCCGAGGTCGAGCAGCTTCGTGTTGGCGGCGTGGAAGTAGTGCTCCTCGTTCTCGACCCGCGGGTTGGAGAGCCCCTCGGCGATGTCGACCCGGCCCGGACAGACCCGCTTGACCAGCTCGGCCATGTCGCGCACCGAGAAGGATTCGGTGAACTGGTTGAAGACGCGGAACTCGCCGCGCTCGGCCGGGTTCTCGATGGCCAGGGTCACGCAGGCCAGGGTGTCGCGGATGTTGAGCATGCCGCGGGTCTGCCCCCCGGCGCCGTAGACGGTGAGGGGGTGGCCGGTGACGGCCTGCACGCAGAAGCGGTTCAGGACGGTGCCGAAGACGCCGTCGTAGTCGAAGCGCGTCGCCAGCACCGGGTCGAGGTCGGTCTCGTCGGTGGACTGCCCGTAGACGATGCCCTGGTTGAGATCGGTCGCCCGCAGGCCCCAGATGCGACAGCCGAACATGATGTTGTGGCTGTCGTGCACCTTGGACAGGTGGTAGAAGGAACCCGGCTGCTTGGGATAGGGCAGCACGTCGGTGCGACCCTTGTGGGTGATCTCGATGAAGCCCTCTTCGATGTCGATGTTGGGATAGCCGTACTCCCCCATCGTCCCGAGCTTGACGAGATGGATGTCGGGGTCGATCTCCTGAATGGCGTACATCACGTTCAGGTTGCCGACGACGTTGTTGACCTGTGTGTAGACCGCGTGCTCGCGGTCGATCATGGAGTAGGGGGCGGAGCGCTGCTCTCCGAAGTGCACGATCACATCGGGCTTGGTGTCGGCCACGACGCCATAGGTGAAGGCGGCGTCGGTCAGGTTCCCCACACGGACGTTGACCTTGCGGCCGGAGCGCTGCTCCCACATGGCCACCCGGTCCTCGAGCGAGAAGATGGGCACCAGGCTGTCCACACCCATTTCGCGGTCGTACTCACGCCGCACCATGTTGTCCACGACGGTGACTTCGTGATCACGGGCGGACAGGTGCAGGGCGGTCGGCCAACCCAGGTAGCCGTCTCCTCCGAGAACCAGAATCTTCATCCGTCACCCTTTGTTTTCGCTCGTGCTCCGCTTTTGTTACGGAGATATTTCAGCCCAATCTTCCTTCAGAATCCTGAATTTAAGCTGTGATGGCACTGAAAATTGCGTGAGACCAGGGAAAATTCTGCAGGCATACGCCCAGGAAAGCAAAGGACCCCGTATTTGGTGCGTGCTGAGGGGGAGAATCCACCGAAGTCCGCGTTATCCGGGAGGGCCGTCGGCCTCCCCCCAGAGCGTCCGCCGCAGTCCCGACGCCCGGGAGATCGGTCGCTCGACCGCCGCCCGGATCGACCCCTCGGTCCCGACCACGATGAGCCGCTCCTGGGCCCGGGTCACCGCCGTGTAGAGGAGCTCGCGGGTGAGGAGGCGCGAGCCGGCACTCGGCACGAGGAAGGCGACCGTCTGGAATTGCGACCCTTGGCTCTTGTGCACGGTCATGGCGTAGACGGTGTCGACCGCCGCCAGCCGGGTCGGACTGACCTGGGCGATGACCCCGCCCCGCTCGAAGGCGGCCACCAGGCGATCGCTTCGGGTCGCCACGACGACCCCGGTGTCGCCGTTGAAGAGCTGCAGCCCGTAGTCGTTCTCGGTGACGATGAGCGGCCGTCCGACGTACCAGTCCGAGCCGCTGGCAAAGCCGTCGACCTCGGCCCGGAGCCAGTTCTCGACATGCTGCATCCAGGCGGTGACGCCGTCGGGCCCGCGTCGGTGCGCGCAGAGCAACCGGAAACGTCCGAGGGCGTCGATGGCGGTCCCGGCGTCGCCGGCCCGGGCGGCGTCGATCACCGTCCGCCCTTCGTCGACGGCCAGGCGACGCACCCCGCGCAGCGCGTCGAGCGCGCCGGGTTGGGCGGCGTCGACGGGGATCCATTCCACGTTGGCATCACCGCCCCGGGCCAGCACCGAGACCGTGCCGTCGGCGTCGCCGCGCTGGATCGCGTCGGCCAGTTCGGCGATGGCGCCCCCGTAGCGGTGCACCCGACGCAACACCACGATGCCGTCACCGACAGCGGCGGGGCGTGGACCGTCGTCCTCTTGGGGCACCGGTTGACCGGTGACCTCGCCCAGCTCGGCCCGCGCCGCAGGACTCATGCGGATCCCCCGGGACGCCGGTCCCACGATGTCGCCCAGCACGGCACCGGCCTCGACCGAGGCCAGCTGCTCGGGATCACCCACCAGGATGAGCCGGGCGTCCGTTCTGACCGCCTCGACCAGGCGGGCCATGAGGGAGAGCGAAACCATCGAGGTCTCGTCGACCACGACCACGTCATAGGGGAGCCGGTTCAGCCGGTTGTGCCGGAACCGGGTCCGATTGCCGGGATTGAACCCGAGCAGTCGATGGAGCGTCACGCCGGTCAGAGCGGAGAGCCGGTCCCGCACCTCGGCCGCGACCGGCATGGCGAGCGCGCCGGCGCGCACGGACTCCTCGAGCCGGGCGGCCGCCTTCCCGGTCGGTGCGGCCAGGGCGATCAGCGGCGGGCGCCGGCCCCCGGCGACGGCCTGCGCCTCGAGGAGGGCGAGGACGCGGGCCACGGTGGTGGTCTTGCCGGTACCAGGCCCTCCGGCGACGACCGACACGGAGCGCAGCACGGCCACGGCGGCGGCCATGCGCTGCAGGTCGGGCATTTCCGCGCCGTCGAAGAGCCGCGCCAGGCCCTCGGACAATGCGGTGCGGTCGACGGCGGCGGCGGGCGCCGCGGCTCGGGCCATGAGGTCGGCGGCCACCTGACGCTCGTCGTTGAACAGACGGTCGAGGTAGAGCGACGTCCCCACGAGCTGGAGGGGCCGGTCGTCGCCCACCAGGGGGCTGGTCGCCACGGCGCCGAGCCAGGCCTCGGTCTCGGGCCACGACAGCCGATCGACGTCGGCCACCGGCGCGGATCCGTCGCCTTCACCCTCCGCGCTCGCGGTGGCACGGATGGTGGCGAGATCCACGCACACGTGCCCGAGCCTCGGGGCACGCGCCGCCAGGGCGACGGCCAGGTCGACCCCCTCGTCGGGCGCCGCCGCACCGAGCCGGGCCAGCCGCAGGGCGACGTGGACGTCCGACGTGGTGAGGACGCCGGCGCGGTTGAACTCGGCCAGCAGGCCAGTGGCCCCCAGTGCCAGGGCGGCGTCGAAGGCGTCGATGCCGTCGACGACCGTCATCGCGGTCCCCGGTCGAAGAGGTCGCTCAGCGCCTCCACCAGCGCAGCGGGAGGTCGCCAGGACCACACCCCGCACGGCTCGCCCTCGATCAGCGTCGGCGCCACGGCGCTCATGCCCCGCACGAACAGGTACAGCACGCCGGCCAGGTGCTGCGTCGGGTCGTAGCCGGGCAGGCGCCAGCGCAGGTAACGGTGGAGGGCGACCGAGTAGAGGACCGCCTGGAGCGGATAGTGCGCCGCCACCATCTCGGCCTGGAGGGCCTCGGGGCGGTAGTGCCAGGCCGTGAGCTGCTCGCCGGGAGCACCGAGCTTGTTCGTCTTGTAATCGGCCAGGAGGTAGCGGTCACCGGGCAGGCGGAACACCAGATCGAGGCTGCCGGTCAGGTAGCCGCGGAGCAGTCCGGCGAGCGACGGGTCACGCAAGCGCGGGGCGTAGCGCGCCACCGGATCGTCGGCGCGCAGGTGTGTCTCGAGCAGGTCGGCGATGGCCCGCACGTGCAGGGACGAATCGGACGGCGCGCCCTCACCCCCCACCAAGGGGATCTCGAAGCTCATTTCGTCCAGTCGGTCCCGGCGGGCGAGGTCCCGCAGCGCCAGGTCGTCGGCCAGCGGGCCGAGCGGGGCGGCCAGGGCCGCGCACAGGCCGGACGCCGCGGCACCCGGGTCTCCCACGTCGACGTTGCGCCAGGCGGCCTCGCGATCGAGCGCCTCGGCGACCGCCGCCCCCAGGTCGGGCGCCGCGAAGTCGAGACGTTCGAAGACGCTGTGCACCACCGTGCCGACCGGCGCGCCGCCGGGCATCTCGGCCAGACCCAGCGCGACGCTCCGGGCCCCTTCGGCCAGCAGCGTCGGTGCCGGGTCGTCGAAGACGGGAAGGGCCAGGACGTCCTCGTCCGAGGTCAACGGGTTCTCGGGTTCGCTGCCGATCGCCGGCTGCTCGTGGGCCGCCTGGGTGATGCTCGAGTACGACGCCCGGCGCCATCCGGTGTCGAGCGTCCGGTCGAAGCGCGCCGCCTCGAGCACGGGGTCGGCGCCGGTGTCGACATCCCAGCGCAGACCGGACGGCGGCCCGACGCGCTCGACGGACACCCGGGATCCGAGGGCGTGCGCCGCCGCCGCGACATCGTCGTCGCTGCGCAGCGCGGCGCCGTAGGGCGGGATCGAACCGTCGGGCTGGCGGTCGAAGAGGAGCCGGGCCAGTGGTGAGTGCTCGCTGTCCTGGGCCCCGGCCCACCAGATCACCGCCTGGTGGCGGGCCCGGGTCAGGGCGACGTAGAGCAGGCGCAGGTCCTCCCCGCGGCCCTCTTCGGACTCCATCTTCTGGTGCCGGGCGAACGCCACCCCCTCGTGGGCCACGTCGATGGTGCGCCGGTTGTCCTCGTCGGGATCGTGGAACACGGGCACTTCTGACTTGGAGGCCCGGCCCTCCCAGGTGGCCGGGCAGTACACGACCGGGAATTCGAGCCCTTTGCTGCGGTGGATCGTGATGACCTGGACCGCCTCGGCGTCGGACTCGAGGCGGCGGGCTCGCTCCTCGTTCTCGCCGTCGCGGGCGGCGTCGTGGATCCTCCGCCCCAACCAGGTGGCCATGGCGGTCGGGCCCAGGCCCTCCGAGACGCCGGCCTCGTGCAGCAGCTGGGCGATGTGGCGCAGGTCGGTCATGAAGCGCTCGCCCGACGGGCGCTCCAGGACGCGCCCGGGCACGCCGCGGGCGCTGCTCACCGTCTCGAAGAGCGACGCCACCCCCTGGTCGCGGAGCAGAGCGGCCCACTGGTGGAGCGACCAGTGCAGGTCCTCCCAGGCGTCCTCGCTCGCCGAGGCCACGTCGGCCGCCGACCAGCCGACGAAGCAGCTCAAGGCCACCAACGAGGCCCGGTCGCGCGCCGTGGGGCGTTCGAGCGCTTCGAGCAGCTGCAGCCATTCCTGGGCCGGCGCGGTGGCGAAGACGGAGCCGCTGCCACCGATGACCGCGGGCACCCCCACGTCGTGCAGGGCGTCACGCACCTGGGTGGCCTGCGCGTTCGTCCGGACGAGGACGGCGATGTGACCGGGGTGGAGCGTGGTGGACACCGCCTCGGTGCCGTCGCGTCGTCGCGACACGATCTCGGGGTGCGCACTCAGGAGTCCGACCACGTCCGAGGCCACGTCGCGGGCGATCAGGGTCCGGGAGTCGGGCGCCTTGGGCTGCCCGCGCTTGGCCGTCAGGGGGACCAGGCCGTCGCTCCCGTGCAGCAGCCGCACCCGGAGCGGAGCGGGCTCGGGCGCCGCGACGAGGCGCGAGTCCAGGTGCGCCTCCGCGGCACGGATCGGGCGGTAGGTGATGTCGGCGTAGCCGAGCTGGGCATCGGCGAACAACGCGTCGTAGGCCTCGAGCAGGCCCTGGTCGCTCCGCCAGTTGACGTCGAGCGTCCACTCCGACGTCACGACCTTGTTGGCGTCGAGGTAGGCGTGCACGTCCGCGCCCCGGAAGGCGTAGATCGCCTGCTTGGGATCGCCGATGAGGACCAGCGTCGCCCCGCCCATGCCGAACGCCCGGTGCATGATCTCCCACTGCACCGGATCGGTGTCCTGGAACTCGTCGACCAGGACGACGTCGTAGCGCTCACGGAGGCGGGCACAGGCGATGGGACCGCGCCGCTCGTCGGCCAGGGTACGGCGCAGGCGGAGCAGCACGTCGTCGTAGGTCATGATCTTCAGCGCCCGCTTGCGCGTCTCCATCTCCTCGCGGACCGCTTCGGCGAAGCGACGGCGGATCGACGGCAGGTCCTGGTTGTCCGACAGGGCCGGCACGACCTCGGCGTCGGGATGGTTCAGCACGAAACGGGCGATCTCCATCGCCTGCGCCCGAGAGAACTGGAGCGGATTCGGGCGGCGGGCGAATTTGCGCAGGTACAGGTCGTCGACGACCTCTTCCATGAGATCGCTCACGTCCTCGACCAGGGTCACCTCCCGATCGACGTCGCCGGCGGTGCCGAGGCCGTAGAGCACCTGCAGGCAGAACCCGTGGGTGGTCTCGATCGTGGCGGCGTCGAAGTCGGCGATCGCCTTGCCCAGGCGGTCGCGCCGCACCTCCACCTCGTCGAGCGGACCGCGGGCGAGCAACTGCACGATCTCGTCGTCCTCGTGACCCCCCGCGCCTTCGACGAAGTCGACCAGGCCGTCGTAGGCGCGCACGAGGCGATCGCGCACCCGCTCCCGCAACTCACCGGTGGCCATGCGGGTGAAGGTGATGACCAGCAGGCGATCGACGGGCAGGATGCCCTCGGCCACGTACCGGGTCGTCAGCGCGGCGATGGTGAAGGTCTTGCCGGTGCCCGCGCTGGCCTGCAACAAGGTCATGCCCTCGGGCAGGTCACCGCAGACGTCGAAGGGCTGCGCCGACGGACCCGCCGTCGCCCCGGCGTCGCCCTCGCGCCCGGTCATCGGTCCACCACCTGCTCGCAGGCGAGGAGACCGTCCCAGAGCCGGCGGGCGTAGGCCCCGAAACGGGTCGCTTCGGCCGGCTCCCACCCGGACTCGTCCGGTCGCGGTGTCCCGGACCGGGCCAGGAGGTCCTCGAGCGAGAGAGCGTCGCCGAAGACGAGCAGATGTTCGGGCTCCTTGTCCTCCTTGTCGAGATTGAAGCCCGAGGCCCAGCAGTCCCCGGCCGCCCACAGCGGGTCCCGGCCCTCGGCCACGGCGCCCGCCCAGGCGGCCGAGGCCCGGCACGACAGCGGCAGCGGCTCGGTCATCCCGCGCCCGAAGAGGTCGACCAGCGTCCCGAGATGCAACGCCGCCGCGGCACGCCGGCTCTCGGCGTCGGCGCCCAGGGCGCCGATCCTCGCCACCGAGATGGTGCCGCCCCGCTTGCGGCCGCGCCCGATGGTGCAGGCTTCGAAGGCTCGCTCGGGATAGGTCGCGGTGAGCGCCAGCAGGCGGGCCCAGGCGATGAGCCGCGGCGCGGGACCGAGCTTGGAGTACGTCACGGTGTGCACGACGTCGCCCCGCAGCCCGGCCACGGTCCCGACGAGGCGCCGGCCCCCGGGCAGGTCGACCTGGACGTCGAGCGACGTGGCCAGGAGCGGACTGTGGCCGGCCACGACCAGCTCGTCCAACGAGTCGGTGATCTCGTCGAGGAGCGAGTCGGCCAGGCGACCGGGCGGGAGACCGCCGCGGGCCACCTCGGCGTCCAGGCACGACGCCTGGCTGGCCCCGTCGAGCTGGGCCTGGAGGACACGGTCGGCCACCTGCCAGCGCTCCAGGGCGTCGAGCTCGATGGGGATGGCGTCTTCGAAGTCCCGGGTCCGGCTGCGCAGCGACACGTTGAGCCGCTCGCGCAGGAAGGCCCGCACCGGATGGCGGAGGAAGCGCTCCAGCTGGTCCAGGCCGATGGCGTCGCTCTCGAAAGGAGGGAGGGGCTGCTCGAGGAACGGCGGCCGCCGCAGGCGCGGCGAGAGCGCCGCCGCGGCGCCGGCCAGATGCAGGGTGTCGAAACTCCAGGGGCGGTCGGGCAACAGCGCACCGCGCTCGAAGTTCCGCGGATCGAAGGGTTGGAGCGGATGCGCGATGACGATCCGATCGCGGGCCCGGCCCTCCTTTCGGACTCCCCGCACCGTGTGGTCGATCACGTCGAGCAACTCGCCCACGGGTACGGCCGGGGGTCGGGGCAGGTTGGAACGCTCGTCACGTCCCGAGTACGTGATGACGAGGTGGTCACGCGCGGCCAGCACGGCGTCGAGCAGGAGCTGGCGATCCTCGCTCCGCACGTCGCGGTCGCCCACCCGCGGCACGCGTGCGGTGAGGTCGTCGCCGTCGCGCTCGATGTGACGGGGAAAGCTGCCGTCGTCCAGGCCGAGCAGACACACCACCCGGTGCGGGATGGACCGCATCGGGACGAGCGTGCAGACGGTCAGGTGCCCGGTGCAGAAGTTCGCCCGCGTCGGCTTGCCCCGGAGGCGGTCGGCCAACACCGAGCGCACGTCGTCACAGCTCAACGGGACCGTGCTCACGATCTCGTTCGCCGTGGACTCCTGCACGAGGTCGTCGAGCAGCGTCGTCAGCTGCGCCCGTTGCCAGGCGTCGCGCGGTGCGGCGGTCGTGAGCGAATCGGAGACGCGGGTGAGCAGCTTGGCCCAGTCCTCCATCGATCTGACGTCGGCGAACTCGTCGAGGGCGGCCTGCAGGCGCGAGAGGAACTCGGCCACCCGCCCGGCCAGCTCGATGTCGCCGCTGTCCACGTCGTCGAGTGGAAGGACGCCGCCGAAGAGGCGTTGGCGCTCCTCGGCCATGGTCACCCCCAGCAGCACCCGGTCGAGTCCGACCTGCCACGTGTTCGCCCCCAGATCGGAGAGAGCGAACGAGGCCCGATGCTCGGCGTCGAAGCCCCAGCGCACGAACGCACCCTCGACCCACTCCTCCAGCCGGAAGAGGTCCTCGTCACTGAAACGGAAGCGGCGGCGCACCGGGTCCCGGCCGGCCAGGTCGAGCACCTCGGTCGCCGTGATGCGCGCCGAGGCCAGCTCGAGCACCTCGGACAGCACCCCCATCACCGGATTCGTCTGGCGCAGGGACCGGTCGGCCAGGCGAATTTCCAGCGCGCGGGAGGGGTCGGCGTGCGTCCCGTCCTCGCTCAGGTCGTGGCCACCGAAAGTGGCCTGGATCAGCGGCGCGAAGTTCTCGATGTCCGGGCACATGACGATGACGTCGCGCGGCTCGAGAGTCGGATCGGCCTCGAGCAGGTGGAGGATCGCGTCGCGCAGCACCTCGACCTGACGTCCGCGTCCATGACACGAATGCACCCGGATGCTGTCGTCCCCGTCCGCCAGGAGCGGTCGGGGGTCGTCGTCACCGGCCTCCGCACTGCCGATCGCGCCCGCCGGGGCCCGATCGAATCGAATGTCGTCCTGGAGTCGTTGCAAGACGGTGAGGGGCGCCGCGGCGGCGTCATCGGCGTCGGCCGCCTCGACGACCGGGGCACCATGGGCCACGGCGGAGCCCAGGACGAGCTGCATCTCACGGGCGTCACGACCCCACGACGCCAGCAGTGGATTGCGGGAGGTCGTGGCGGTCGGGTCCTGGCTGCGCAGGAGGAAGCGCGAGGACGGTCCGACCGCCGGGGCCACACGCTCCCACAGCACCGGAGAGGGATGGAGGAGGAACAGGTGGACGTGGCGCGCCTCGGCCACCGCCTCGAGCACGTCGAGATAGCTGGCCGGGAGCCGGGTCAGGCCGAAGAGCGACAGGCGGGGGGGCAGGTCGAGCAGCTCGGGCTCGGTCCGCAGCCGGGCGCAGGCCTCGAGCAGCCGCTCGGCCGGGCTCGGCTGCCCGATGCGCTCCCGCAGCAGTCGCCAGAGGGCTGCCTGCCACGGCGCACCGACGGCGGCCGTTCCCTCCGGCCCGAGGTCGTCGGCCCCGCCCCCACTCGCCGCGGAGTCGGGTGACGGCGCCGATGTCGACTCCGCCCAGGCCTGCAACATGGCCGGACGATGCACCGCATAGCGGTCGAACAGGTCGGCCACATGGCGGATGCTGGCGAAGCGCTTGGACGCCGCCACCGTCTCGGAGTTCGTGATGTGCTGAGCCAGCGGCGCCAGCCACGGGTCGTCGAAGTGCTCCTCGACCACCTCGATGAGCGGCCACACCGCCCGTTCGGGGAGCCAGGGGTCCGCCTTGGGCTCGGTTCCCGATGCCAGGGCGAGCGCGCTCGAGACGAGGGTGCCGGGGAAGGGGAAGTCGACGTTGGCGCACACGCCGTCGTGCCCGCCCGGACTCGCCCCGAGCGTGCCCGCGAGCCGCTGGGTCAGCCAGCGCTCGATCCCCCGGGTCGGAACGGAGACGATTTCGGGTGTCATCGGATCGTCGAGGGGTACGGCGACCAGCTCCGCCAGCATCGACACCAAGACGTCGGCGCGATCGGAGCGGTGGACGTGCAACATGCCGGGCAGAGTACGTCGCGGGTGTCCCTCCCCGACCGGGGCCCAGGTCGGGCACCCGCGGGGCCCGGAGATCAGGCCGTGCCGGTGCTGGCCTCGCTGTCGGGCAGGGCCATGATCGTCGGTGCGGCGGGCGAGAACCCGTCTCCTCCGAAGAGCGTGTCACCGCCGAACAGCTCGTCCTCGTCGTCGGCCATCTCGACCGCCTGCAAGCGGCGGGGCGACGACTCGATCGGCGTCAGCTCCTGGATTTCCGCCGACGCCCCGTCGATGACACCCAGAGCCGGGAGCTTGCGCGCCGTGACCAGGACCCTCGACTCGAGCGAACCGACCGCTCGGTTGTAGGCGTCCACGCTCGAGGCGAGGCTCTTCTGGAGCGACTGCATGTGTCCGGTCCAGATCCGCAGGCGCTCGTAGAGCTCCGCTCCCAGGATCTTCACCTCGCGGGCGTTCTCGGCCATCGTCTCCTGGCGCCAGGCCAGCGCGATGGTGCGCAGCGCGGCCACCAACGTGTTGGGGGTGGCCAGGACGACGCGCTTGTTGAGGGCATAGTCCTGCAGCGTGGGGTCGGCCTCGCAGGCGGCGGCCAGCAGCGGCTCGCCCGGGATGAAGGCCACGACGAACTCGGGCGACCCGTCGAGCTGCTTCCAGTACTCCTTCTTCGCCAGCTGATCGACGTGCGTGCGCAGCTGGCGGGCGTGCTTGACCAGGAAAGCGGTGCGCTCTTCCTCGGTGTCGGCCTCGGTGAAATGCAAGAAGGCGTCGAGGGGCACCTTCGAGTCGATCACGACCTCGCCGCCGCCGGGCATGTGCACCACCATGTCGGGCCGCAGCAGCCCGTCCTCGGTCCGGGTCGACTGCTGCTCGTCGAAGTCGACGTGCGCGAGCATCCCGGCGGCCTCGACGGAGCGGCGCAACGTCATCTCACCCCAGCGCCCGCGGGTCTGTGGGGATCGCAGCGCGGTCACCAGGTTGCGGGTCTCCTTCTGGAGTTGCTCGTGGCCCACGTGCAGCGCGCTGACCCGCTCGGTCAATCCGGCGTAGGCGCTCTGGCGTTCGCGCTCCATGTCCTGGACGCCCCGTTCGTAGCGCGCCAGCGTCTCGCTCAACGGGTTCAGCAACTGCTCGATCGCCTCCTGGCGTTGCAGCAGGTCGCTCCGCGCCGCCGTGCGTGCCTCGCCGAGACGGGTGTCGGCGAGCTGGAGGAACTGCTCGGTGCTCTTGGCCAGCGCGTCGGCCGAGAGGCGGGCGAACGTCCCCTCGAGGCGGCGCCGCTCCTCCTCCGCCTTCGACGCAGCCTCGTCCTCGACCTGGCGCATGACGTACAGCTCGTTCTCCAATACCGCCCGGGCGGTCTCCGCCTGGTGGGCGGCCGCCGTCGACGCGACCAACCGTTCCTCCCGCTCGGCCGCCGCAGCCTGCACCTCGGCCAGGCGGCGCTCCGCGTCGCGCAACCGGCTCTCCGTGACCCGCGCCTCGCCGGAGAGGCGCGCGCTCCTCGCCGATGCCCACGCAACGGCGATAGCAAGTCCCACGGCGAGCCCGACAACCAATCCGACAACGAGACCGATGACCATGAAAGCCAAGGTAACGAGGGGCTGTGACAGGGTCGTGGATGGTCTTCCACCTGCTCACGCGGGGTGTCCGACCCTTCCGGATCCGAGTCGTTCGTCCCGAACCCGAGCCGGTAGCGTGATTGGGATGGCGTTCAGGCTCGGTGGCAGCACGAAAGCGGCCAAGATCGAAACCCAGGTTCTCGAGGCCGAATCGTCGCCGCCTGCGTTGATCGGCCCGCTGACCATGGAGCAGCAGCTGTGGCCGCGCACCGTCCCCGAGCCGCACGAGATCGACCGCCTCTTCGCCCAGGTCTTCGCCCTGGTGGGCGAGGGCATCGCCGGGGCCACGCACGCGCTCCTCACCGGCGACCGGGACGCGGCCAAGGTGCTGGTCCAGCGCGACGAGCTGGTAGACGACCTCATTGCCGAGATCCTGTCCACGGTGCAGCACCAGCTGGTCGAGGGGGTCACCACGCCCGACGAGCGGCGCGAGTACGTGGCCATCCTGCGCATGCTGCCCGATCTCGAGCGCAACGGGGACCTGGCCGAGCACATCGCCCGTCGGGCCGCCCGCGGTCTGGGGGCCGAGATGTCGCCGCGCAGTCGCGGCCTGGTCGAGCGCATGGGTGAGGTGGCGACGAACATCTGGCGCGAGACAGCCGATGCCTTCGCCGAGCGCGCACCGCACGCGGCGACGTCGATCGACGATCTCGATGACGAGCTCGACGACCTCCATGTCACCCTCACGGCCGAGCTGGTGGCCGGGACCATGTCGCTCCCGGTGGCCATCGAGCTGGCCATGGTGGCCCGCTTCTACGAGCGCTTCGGAGACCACGCCGTGAACCTGGCCCGCCGCATGGCCTCGTTGGTGACCGGCGGTCCCGAGCCGGTGTCACCCGGCCCCGACTGACCCCGGTCGGGACCGGGAGGCCTCGGGCTCCTCCCCGCCCGCCAGCGCGCAGCGGCTCGGGGGTTCAGGGGCGCAGGGCGAGGAGCTCTTCGGCGATCTGGACCACGTTGAGCGCGGCGCCCTTGCGCAAGTTGTCGCCCGCCACGAAGAAGGCCAACCCGTTGGTACCACCCTGGGCCCGCCGGATGCGGCCCACATACGACACGTCGCTGCCCGCAGCCATCAACGGCGTCGGGATCTCGGTCAGCTCGACGCCCGGGGCGTCGGCGAGCACCGCGCTGGCCCGCTCGGGTGAGAGCGGGCGCTCGAACTCGGCCACCACCGAGGCCGAGTGGCCCGTGAACACCGGCACGCGCACGCACGTCGCCGTGACAGCGAGATCGGGCAGGCCCAGGATCTTGCGGGACTCGTTGCAGTACTTCTGTTCCTCGTCCGTCTCGAGTGAACCGTCGTCGACGATCGTGAATTGCAACGGGATGACGTTGTACGCGATCGGGACCGGGTACACGTGCGACGGGGGGAAGTCGACCGCGGAGCCGTCGAAGGTGAGATCGGCGGCACGGTCCACCGTCTTGGCCAGCTGCTCGGCGAGCTCGCGCACCGCATCGATGCCACCGCCGCTCACCGCCTGGTACGACGAGACGACGAGGCGCGTGAGCCCCGCCTCGTCGTGCAGGGCCTTGAACACCGGAATGGCGACCATCGTCGTGCAGTTCGGGTTGGCCACGATCCCCTTGGGGATCGTGCGCAACGCGTCGGCATTGGCTTCGGGCACCACGAGCGGCACGTCGGGATCCATACGCCAGGCGGACGAGTTGTCGATGACGATGGCACCGGCAGCGGCCAGGCGGGGCGCCAGCTCACGGCTGATCGATGCGGGGGCGGAGCACAGGGCGAAGTCGATGCCGCGGAGATCGGCCACCGCCGCATCCTCCACGACGACATCCTCGTCGCCCCAGGGCAGCGTCGATCCGGCAGAGCGGGCCGAGGCGAGGTAGCGCATGGAGGTGACGGGGAAGTCGCGCTCGGCCAGGATCGAGCGGAGGACGACGCCGACCTGTCCGGTGGCTCCCACGATGGCGATACGCATCGCCGAATTCTACGAGATGCCGGCCGGTCCTGATTCCGCGGTCTCGTCGGGTTCGAAGAGGGCGACGATGGGTGCCTCGCGGTCACTCCCGGCGTCGGACTTTGGTGCATGCCGGGCCCGGTGGCGCTCGGGAGGGTAGATGGTCAGCTCGGCCATGCTGGTCCCGGCGATCGCGGTGGCGGTGGGGACGGCGGTGGCGTCGATCACGTGGGTGGCGGTGCGCACCGCCCCGCTGCCATTGCCCTCCCCGGTCGGCCACGCGGCGGCGAGCGTCGTCAGCACCTGGTCGACGGCGGCGAACTCGCCGAGGTGGCTCTCGCCCGGACGCACCGTGAACGAGATGTCCGAGAGGAGCGAGGCGGCTCGATAGGCCTGATCGACGGGCACGAAGGGGTCGGCGTCGCCGTGCCACCAGTAGACCGGGACCCGCACGTCGGCCAGGTGAAAGCCCCAGGGGCGGCCGAACAGGATCAGGTCGTTGAGGGCGGCCCGGCACTGGCGCGCCGTGCCGTGCACGATGTCGTCGACGAACATCGACTGGATGTCGGGTTGGGTCAGCACCCGTCGGTCGCCTGCCGGCAGCAGGCGGGCGAACCCCTCGACGGCGAGGCGGGCCGCCGGCGTGGCCAGGCGGACGAGCGCGGTGAGACCGAGACCGACGGGATAACGGACGAGGCGGATGGTGTTGTTCCAGTCCCGGGCCAGAGCGACCAGTCCCTCGGCCAGCTCTTCGTCGTCCACGGTCGGGATGACCGAACCGAGCACGCCCACGGCAACCACGCGGGCGGGGAGGTCGTGAGCACACGCGAAGGCGTAAGGACCGCCGCCCGAGAGCCCGGCCACCATGAAACGATCCCGGCCGAGGCAGTCGGCCACGAGTGCGATGTCGTCGCTCCAGTCCCGCACCGAGGCGAAGAGGTGATCGGTGGAGTCGCCCACACCCGGGCGTTCCACGCAGACGACGCGGAGGCCCAACTGGGTGGCCGCCTTCCGTCCGACGAGCGGGAGTTGGCGTCTGGCCCCGGGCGTGCCGTGGAACCAGAGCACCAGTGGTCCGGTCGGATCGCCGTACTCGGCATAGCCCAGGCGGCGTCCGTCGGGCAGACGGATGCTGCCCTCGACGGGGGGCGACGGGCAGCGGGCGACGCCGATGATGGTGGCCATCCCTGCCGACGTTACGCGAACGGGCTGGTGAGAGCGCGGTTGGGGTGTGTCAGGAGATCGGAGACCCGCTGTGTCAGGAGATCGGAAACCAGCTCGGGCGGGCCCCGTGCGAGGGGCTCAGACCTCCAGGGGGCGCCGACCTTCGAGGGCCCGGCCCAGGGTGAGTTCGTCGGCGTACTCGAGGTCGCCGCCGACGGGAAGACCGCTGGCCAGACGTGAGGCGATCACTCCCTTGGGGGCCAGCTCCCGGGCCACCAGCATCGCCGTGGCCTCACCCTCGATGGTCGGGTTGGTACAGATGATCGCCTCGCGGATCACACCCAGGTCGATCCGTTCCATCAGCTCCTTGAGCCGGAGCTGCTCACGGCCGATCCCGTCGAGGGGGCTCAGCGCACCCCCGAGCACGTGGTAGCGGCCCTTGAAGCCGGTGCGTTCGACGGCCACGATGTCGCGAGGGTCCTCCACGACGCAGAGGACTTCCGGATCGCGCGTGTCGTCGTTGCACACCGCACAGATCTCGCCCGATTCCGACACGTTGAAGCAGATGGAGCAGAGCGTCGTGCGCTCCTTGACCGCAATGATGGCGTCGGCCAGCCGGCGGGCGTCCTCGCTCTGGACCTTCAGGATGTGGAAGGCGATGCGCTGGGCCGACTTGGGCCCGATGCCGGGAAGACGGCCCAACTCGTCGATGAGGGAACGCAGCGAGCCGGTGTACACCGTGCGGATTGTACGAGGACCGACCCCGCTTCCGGTCGGACGCTACGGCTCGAGACCCGTTATGAAGGAGCGTCGACCCGCATGAACGGGCATCGGCACCTGCGGATTCATGCCCACGGGCAGGACAGATCGAGACGTCCGGTCAGCCGATGGGACCCTTGTTCACCGCAGCCAGGTCACCCTGGTCGACCGCCCAGTGCCCCGTCCCCGTGTTGGTGGCATCGTGCGAGCACGCGATGCCGAGCGTCCACGACTTCGATGCGGTGTTGGTGGCGCTGTCCACGATGTCTTGGATGTTGCCCACTTCGGTTATCTCCTGCGTCTGCGAACTGCCGATGATGTGACCGTTGGCCTGCAGCTCACAGCGCACGAAGTCGCGGGCGCCGCCCACCGAGTTGTTGGGATTCCGGTATTCGATCCCGACCTCGCCGGTGACCCGCCACGAACCGGCCGGCATCGTCTTGGTCGCCAGGGTGGTCAGCGTGCCGCCCGTGTCGGCGATCTCCACTTGGGGGACGGCGACGACGGTTGCGGCCGTCTTCGTGGCGATCAGCGTGGCCCCGGCATCGATATACGGGGTGGTGGAGAAGTCCGACTCGCAGTTCAAGGTGACAGTTGCCCCGCCCGTCGGCACGGTGACCTTGGCTTCGAGGTCGATCTCGGCCGCTGCCGCATCGGTGCCCTCGGTGCCCGCCTCGCTGTAGTTGTCGGAGACGGACCCGGCCGAGGAGTCCACGACGCAAAACGCCCAGTCGAAGTCACTGAAGTTGACCCCCGAGCCGTTGGCATGGAGCGCCCACTTGCCCTTGGGCAGCGTGACCGTCGTTACCGGAGTGAACGTGTTCTCGGCCAGCGGGGTGTTGGCCGTGCTGCGGCCCTCGACCACCGTCGGTTGTGAGGCGGTGACACCCGGGGCCTCGATGGGCCCACCCTCGACGGCCGTGATGGTGGCACCGGGATCGATGTAGAACTGGTTCGTCGTCGCTGCGTTCTTGTCGTGCTCGCAGAACAGCGCGATGGTCGATTTCTTCGTGGTGACCACAGTGCCCGAGTTGACGACGTTCGCCACCCGGTTGGCCAGAAAGACCGTGGCGCCGCCATCGATCAATGTTGCGTCCGACTGGAGATGACAGCGCACGAAGTCTCCGGCACCGAAGTTGATCGCGCTCAGGTTGGAAGTGATCGTCCAAGAGCCCTTGCTGAGAGCCACCGACTCGACCTGTGTCTGGACGCCGCCGGTATTGCTCAGGTCGACCGCGGCGCTCGTCTGCACCTGCACCACCGGGTCTGAGGCCGCCGAGGCGGACGCAGCCAATGGTCCAACGATCATGGCGCCCACGAGAACCAGACCGGCCCACTGCTTCTTCATGTAGAGCTTCTTCATGCAGACTCCCCCTCCACGCCGGGTTCCGATGAAACTCCGGCGAGCCCACTGCGACCGTCCGCCGCAATGCGAAGGACGCTACCGCTGCGCGTCTGCATCATCAATGGTCAAATGCGACGATTCGGCACTCCCGGAGCGAGCAAGGCGCGTTGACGCGTCGTGATTCTCAGCGCTGGCTCAGAAATCCGACTTTGCCCACTGCCGACCGACGCACCGACGCACCGACGCACCGACGCACCGGCGAGCAAACTCGACTAGCTCCCGACCTCGCTGGCACCGGGGAACGCTTGGAGCAACTTCGCCTCCGCCTCTTTGACTTGATCCCCCGGATCGGGTGGCGTCTCGGCGGCGAACATCGACGTGTCGAACTCGTCGTCCTCGGGCCGAGGTTCCGTGTCGCTGTCGCGCGCCGGGGTTACCGGAGCGCTGCGGTCGTTGCCCCCGTCGCTGCGAGGGGGCGCCGACGACGCGTCGTCGTCCACCTCGAGCACGAGCGTCACCGCAGTCCCGAAGTGCGCGCTCAAGGCCTTCTCGACCACCGACTGCTGGTCGACGCATTGCGAGCGATGGGCGTCGTTGGGCAGCGCGAAATGCGCACCCTGCGCGTCGACGGACACGAAACGACCACTGGCGAAGCGGGCCTTGGCCCGGGCCGGCAACGCGGCGAGGATCCCGTCACCCCACGCCTCGGTCAGGCTGTCGCGGTCGACGGTGCGCGCGGTCGCCGCGGCCGGTGCGTCGGGTGCCGCAGTCGATGGATCGGGTGCGACCGGTGCCGGAACCGACCCGGCCGGCGCAGCTGAGGGAGCGGGATCCGCCGCTGGAGCGGGCGGGGGCGCCGCAGCCGGGGTGGGCGCCTCCGAGGGCGCCGCCTGAGCCGCCGCCTGCTTGCTCCGTCGCAAGGCGCCCAGAGATGGTCGGGCGCCCACGTCGACCGCCGGCTCCGCAGCCGCAGCCGCAGCCGCAGCCGCAGGAACCGGTGCCGCAGCCGGCGAAGCCTGGGCCGGTGACGTCACCTCGCGCCCAGGTCGGGGGAAGGCCGGCGCCCCGGCCTGGGCCCGCTCCAGGACGGCGACCCGCTCGGACAGGGCCTCCATTCCCGAGTCCAGATCGGGCCGCACCGCCCGCACCAGCGCGATCTCGAGGACCACCTGGGCATCGGGGGCCTCGCGCATGTCGATCAGGGCCTGGCCCAGGATCTCGATGCTGCGTACGACCCGGGGCAGACCCATGCTCTCGGCCAGCCCCGTGTAGCGGTCCCGCTCGGTGCCCGACACGGCGCACAGGTCGGGGGCCAGCGCGGCCAGGAAGACCTGGCGCAGGTCGTCGATGAGCTCGGTCGCCAGGGGCTGGGCGCCCCAACCTCCCGACAGCAGGGTCGACACGGCCACCAGCACCTCGGGCGCCGAACCCGCCGCCAGCGGTTCGACGATCGCCGCCAGGTCGGGGCGGGCCGCCTCGGCCGAGCCGGCCGCCATCACCTGGTCGAGCGCGGAGAGGGCATCGCGGGCCGACCCACGTCCGCGCCGCACGGCGGCCGACACGGCCACGTCGTCGAGCCCGAGCGAGGCCGAGGTGTTCACCGCCTCGAGCAGGCCGGTCAGGGTCTCGGCACCCAGCAGACGGAATTCGAGGTGCTGGGTCCGGCTCCGGATGGTCGGCGGCACCTTCTGGGGGTCGGTCGTGGCCAGGACGAAGACGACGTGGGACGGCGGCTCCTCCAGCGTCTTCAACAGCGCGTTGGCCGCCGCCGTCGAGAGCATGTGAACCTCGTCGACGATGTAGATCTTCCAGCGGCCGGGGGTGCCCAGCCCCGCGTGCGCCACCAGGTCGCGCATGGCGTCGACCCCGTTGTTGGAAGCCGCGTCGAGCTCGTGGACGTCGAGGGACGTTCCGGCCGTGATGTCGACGCAGGAGGCGCAGACACCGCAGGGCTCACCGTCGACCGGCGCCGCACAGTTGAGCGCCTTCGCCAAGATCCGCGCCGACGACGTCTTGCCGGTCCCGCGCGGCCCGCTGAACAGGTAGGCGTGCGATACCCGGTCGTCGCGCACCGCGCTCTGCAGGGCCCGCACGACGTGGTCCTGGCCGCGCAGCTCGCCGAAGCGGCCTGGCCGGTAGCGCCGGTAGAGCGAGACGAAGGGGGCGTCGGCCATGACGGCCGAGCCTACCCATGGGCTCAGACAGGACGTCCCGGTGCTCGGTACGGCGGCCAGGTTGACTACGGCACCCGACCAGACCCGCTGAGAGCTGCTGCCTTCCGACCCTGACTCGATTCACGAGCGGCCGTTGCGCAGGACCCGGCCACCGCACCCAACATCGGAACGCTGTCTGAATTGCTCAGGTTACCGGGTACCGCCGGGCGGGATCCTCCGGGCCTGGTCCCGGCGGGCGCACGACCCGCCCGCCCCCGCCAAGGAACGCCACCGACGTCAGTCGACGAGGGCGGCGCGGCGCCGCCGACGTCAGACGACGAGGACGGCGCAGGCCGCCTGGTCCATGACGGCCTGATCGACGGCGGAGAGCCTCCGGGCGTCGCCGTCGTGACCACAGCCGACCACGATGAGATCGGCCTCCTCCTCGCGGGCGACCTTGGCCATGGCCTCGGCCGGGCGACCCAGGACCGGATGGGTGGTCACCTGCACCCGGGCGTGTTCCGCCCGCTTCTTGGCCTGGCTGAGCGCCCAGTCGGCCGGACCTGCCCCGGCCTCGGTGTAGCGGAACTCCTCGGGCAGGTAAGGCGCCGGTTCCTCCTTGGCTGCGAGCGCGGTCACCAGGTGCAGCGTCCCTCCCGAGGCCTGGACCAGATCGAGGGCGCGCCGGACCGCCCGGGTCCCGCTGACGCTGTCGGTGGCGCCGACGACGACGTGCTCAAACACCGGCATACCTCCCGCGCTGGCGCGTCCCCGTGCCCTCGGCCCCCTGGGGGTCGCGCACAGGGAACGCATGGGAGAGCGACGCCGCGTGCGCCGCCCCGCGAGCCGGTGGGGCCAGGAGGACCGGGACCTCGGTGGCCTGGGCCACCAGGCTGCGCAGGCTGGGCGCCACCCGGTGGCGGGCCAGCCGCGTCCGGGCCAGCCCGAGCACGATCACGTCGGCCCCGAACTCGCCGGCCGCGTCGGCGATCTGCTGGGCCAGCGCTCGATTGCGCGACCCTTCGGTCGGGCCGGTCACGGCGCAACTGGTCGCCCGTTGGCCGCTCCGGGCGATCCCGGTGCGCGAGCCGTGCCGGCGCCGCGCCTTCTCCTCGCTCACCTCGACCGTGGCCGCGATCCCGCCGAACTGGCGCACCACCGCGGCGCCGTACGACGCCGCGACCACGCCGTCGGGACTGTCGTCCACCACCACCAGCACGTGGCCGAAGCCGCCGGCTCCGTCGCCGCCGATCCCTCGATCCTGGTTCCCTGCGTCACGTTCCGTGTGCGCCAGCGAGCTCCGCGTCTCGTCCATCACACCCTCCTTCGATCGTCCGACTCCGCCTGGGTCGTATCGGTCAAGGTTACACGAAGGTGAACGAAAAGCGACATACAGTGACAGAAAGGTTACCCATTGGTGAACCACCCGCCCACCCTGATCGGAGCGACGACCCAGGTCAGAGGTGGGAATCACCGCCGGCACGCCTATGTCGTCGCCGTTCCGATCCAGGGTGTCCGGGCCTATTAGCCTGACCAGGCTGCAGTACCGGGAGGCGTGCGAGAGCGGCCGAATCGGCACGATTGGAAATCGTGTGTTGGGCAACCAACCGTGGGTTCAAATCCCACCGCCTCCGCCACAACGGGCCCTGACCGCCCGACCGTCGGCTGGCTCGACGGGGTCGGGGGCGCGCCCGACAGCGCACAAAGCACTCCGATGGCTCAATCGTGCGGCGTGCCCGGCCGATGGAGCTACGTGGACCCAATTCGCGACCGCTCGGTCGACGATGCTGCCCCGCGGCCGGCCCACCACCGGCGGCGCGTGCATCTGCGTCGCGACCTCCGTGAGGCCCTGGCCTCGCATCGGGTGGCCGCCGTCATGGCGGGCACCGTGCTCGTCGTCGCCCTCATCGCCACCGTCGGCGTCTCCGCCGGACCCGGGAGTGCGGACGCGCTGACCTCGGCCAGGGGCGGCCCCAGCTCGGCCATCACCGCGGCCGCCGCGGCCACAGCCTCGAACGACCGCACCGGCCACCATCGCCACGCGACGGCGAACCTCGCTTCCCTGGCCGCCACCGCCGGTCTCTTCAGCACCGCCCTCGGCTACACGGGCAACGTCGACGCCCTCTACGCCCTGGGATCCAAGCTGCCCAAGGCGACCTCGGCCCCCGAGGCCGCGCCGCCCAGCCTGGCCAACCAGCCTCCGCTCAAGCCGCACGAGGTGTTCGGCTTCGCTCCGTACTGGACACTCGGCCAGAGCGGGTCGTTCGACGTGCAGGGCATTTCGACGCTGGCCTACTTCAGCATCGCGGTGAATCCCGACGGCTCGCTCAACCAGTCGGGTCCGGGCTGGAACGGCTACGAGTCCCAGGCCCTGTCCAACCTCGTCACCCGGGGCCATCAGGCGGGCGACAAGGTGGTCCTCACCGTCAACAACTTCAGCGAGAGCCAGCTCGACCAGCTGACCCACTCGGCCACGGCGCCCGCCACCTTGGCCGCGGCGCTCGTGGCCGCCGTGTCGGCCAAGAACCTCGACGGCGTGAATCTGGACTTCGAAGGTCAGGGCAGCGCCGACGAGGCCGGCCTCGTCCACCTGGTCGCCGTGGTGTCGACCGCGCTCAAGGCCGCCAACCCGCACTACCAGGTGACCATGGACACCTACGCCAGCTCGGCCGCCGGCACGACCGGTTGGTACGACCTCCCGGCGCTCTCGCCCTACGTCGATGCCTTCTTCATCATGGAGTACAGCCCGAACCTGGCCGGGAATCCGTCCGCCACCTCGCCCCTGACGAGCGGGCTCTTCTCCGACCTGACCACGATCGAGGAGTACACCGCCATGCTCCCGCCGTCCAAGGTGATCCTGGGCCTGCCCTACTTCGGCATCGACTGGCCCACGAGCGATGGCACGCTGACCGCGACGGCCACCGGGCCGGCGACGGACGTGTCGCTGGGCACGATCCAGTCGAGCGGTCACCCCGTCTACTGGGATCCGGTCACCCAGAGCGCCTGGACCTCCTACCAAGTGGGCAGCCAGTGGCACGAGACCTTCTTCGAGGACCCGGCGTCGCTCTACGCGGCAGCGCAGTTGGCCCAGGCCCACAACCTGGCCGGCGTCGGCATCTGGGCCCTCGGCATGGACGCCGACCAATCGGCCGACCTGGCCGCGTTGAGCGGCTTCGCGCCGGCCACCAAGACCGGCCCGGCCGGCCCCGCGGTGACCTCGCAGTCCCCGACGCCGGGCGCACCCGCCGCCCCGGCCGCGCCCAACCCCACCCCGACGACCGTCGCCCCCGTGGCGCCGACGACGACCACCACCAGTCCGCCCCCCACCACCACGACGACCACGACCACACCACCGCCCACCACGACCACGACGACACAGGTCCTGGCCACCGGGGTGTGGAACGGAAAGGCAGTGCAATTGCACGAGATCACGCTTGCCAGCGCGCCCACGGTCTCCGGACCGGCCGCCGGCCAACTCACCCAATTCGCTGCGGCCAACCCCGCCGTCACGTGTCTCATGAACACGGGACCGCTGTACGTGTGGGCCGTCCCGGGAGCACCCGGCGAGTTCCTCCTGCGGGCCACCACCCCGGGGGACTGCACGACCGCCGACTTCGAGTTCACGGCGTCATGACGACCGGCCTGTTCACCCGTTCCGAACCGACCACGGCTCCGCGCTTCGGCGGACTGGGCAAGACCGTGCGGACTCCGGTCGCGCTCCCGAGCGACGTGGCCGACGCCCAGCGGTCC
Organism: uncultured Acidimicrobiaceae bacterium; assembly: GCA_963754445.1. GTDB lineage: Bacteria > Actinomycetota > Acidimicrobiia > Acidimicrobiales > RAAP-2 > Bog-473. The sequence continues at coordinate 238,995 of CAVWFT010000002.1, forward strand.
GTGACCGTCCGGACCGCAGCGCCCACCCGCGGGCCGGCCCACGCCAAACCCCTCGCCGCACCCCTCTTGGGGGCGGGCGGCGCCGAGCGGCGCAAGCTCTGGCGAGCGGTCGGGGGCCTCGGTGTGATCTTCCTCGTGCTCGTGCTCTCCGGAGTCGTGGCGCGCCACGTCCATCTGACACCCGTGACGCCTGCTCCCGCCAGCACCGCGGCCACCCACGCCACGGCGGCGGCCACGCCGGCCGAGGTGAACCGCCTGCAGGACGCGACGACCGACGCCATGACGGCCACGGCCGGCCTGCACGACGTGTTCTCCACCATCAGCGGCACGCCGACGACGACAGAGGTGGCCCATCTGACCGGTCCCTACGTCGACACGTTGCAGCTCTACGAGACGATGCTGGCCGGCACACCGGCTCCCGCCACGGCGGCGGCGTCACTGCACGCGCTCAAGACGCAGCTCCACGACGACATCGCCACCTTCGGGACGGCGGACTCGGTCAAGTCGGAAAACCTCGGCGCGTTCATCACCACCTTGTTCGCCCGTTCCGCCACGCTGCAGACCGCCATGAGTCAGTTCGCCCACTCGCTGCGCGACGCCGGCTCGCACTGACGCAGCCGTCGCGCCAGCCGGCTCCTCCGGCCTCCATACTGGGGCATCGCCGCCGATGACCCCACCCCCGCCTTGACCGACGACGCCGCCATGGCGTTGGCCCTCGAGCAGGCGCGCGCCGCGGCCGCGGCGGGCGAGGTCCCGGTCGGAGCCGTGACCCTGGTCGACGGAGTGGTGGTGGCGGCCCGGCACAACGAACGGGAGGCCTCGGGTGACCCGACGGCCCACGCCGAGGTGCTGGCGTTGCGCGACACGGCCGTCGCACTCGGGGACTGGCGGATGGCCGAGGTGACCCTCGTCGTCACCCTCGAGCCCTGCCCGATGTGCGCCGGTGCCCTGGTGGCCGCCCGGGTCGGACGCCTGGTCTACGGGGCGGTCGATCCCCGGGCGGGGGCCTGTGGAACCCTCTACAACCTCTGCGCCGACCCCCGCCTCAACCATGAGCTGCCGGTGACCACCGGCGTGGGGGCCGCCGCGTGCGGCGAGCTTCTGACCTCGTTCTTCGCGCAAAAGCGCGGTCCGGGCCGGGCTCCCGCAACCGCTGCGTCAGGCGAGACCGAGTAGTCTCTCCTCCGGAGGAGTGCGAGAGCGGCCGAATCGGACGGTCTCGAAAACCGTTGTGCCCCATGGGCACCGTGGGTTCAAATCCCACCTCCTCCGCTCTGGGCCCGGAAGGCCCTCGCATGCAGGCGAAATGCGATGACAGTGGCAGGGCCGTGGGCCTTGCCTGCAGCAGCGTCTGGTCGTCCCCGCGACCGGAAAGGAGTGCACAGTGGCACGCGCACGTTCGACATTTGGAAAATTGCAGCGCGACCAGGCCAAGAAGGATCGGGCCAAGGCGAAGATGGACGATCGGCTGGCCCGCAAGGAGGACAAGGCGTCGGCCGACGACTCGCCGACCGGCACCCTGACGGCGGACGACGTCGATCAGACCCGCCTGCTCGAGGAGTTCGCGGCACTGCACGAGGACCTGGCCGAAGGTCGCATCTCTCTCGACGATTTCGAACTCCGCCAGGAAGAGCTGCGAGCCAAGCTCGTCGTCTGAGCGCCCCTCGGCGCCTGCTTTCCGGGAGGATCTGATCAGCCCGAGTTCAGGGTTGGCCTGAGCTGTCGCGCCCTTCCAGCCAGCGGCGGAAGCCGGCGGCGTTCGAGTGGACGCCGTTCAACGTGTCGAGCTTCTCCTTGTGGGCGGGGTCGATCTCGCCGAGCATGGGGTCGAAGCGGGCGGCCAACGCCGCCGCGATGTCGTTGCCGGCCCGGTAGGCGGCCTCCGCCGTCTCCGCCCACAACGTCAACGTCTCCTCGGCCTCGGCCAACAACTCCTCGGGCTGTTCGAGCAGCCCGTAGTGGGCCAGGGCGATGGCGCGGGGGCGCCGGGCGGCGAACGCGTGCAGCGAGGCGAGCGCCTGGTCCAGGTCGAAGTCGGGGGGCGGGGTGGCCGGGCGCAACACCCCGCCGTCGGGCAGCTTGACGCCGACGGCGTCGCCGGCGAAGAGGACCCCGCTCAGCGAGTCGTGCAGGCCCAGGTGGTGCTTGGCGTGCCCGGGCGAGTCCACCGCGGTCAACGTGCGCCCCGAGCCGACATCGATCTCCTCGCCGTCGGCCAGCACGTGGAGCCGCTCGGCCGGCGTGGGATCGAGCCGTCCGTAGAGCGAGTCGAGCAGCGGCCCGTAGACCCGGGCGGCCGAGTCGACGAGCCGGGTCGGATCGGCCAGGTGGCGCGCCCCCTTCTCGTGCACGTAGACCGTCGCCCCCGGGAAGGCCCGCGCCACGTCGCCCACCCCACCGGCGTGATCGAGATGGATGTGCGTGACGGCCACCCCGGCCAGCTCCGCCGGACCCACCCCGATCTGGTCCAGCGCGGCCAGGAGGACCGGGACCGAGGACTGGCTCCCGGTCTCGACGAGCACGGGCGCCGATCCCTCGATCAGGTAGCCGGCGGTGACCCGCTCCCACCCCCCGAGCAGCGTGTCGATCTCGAGCACTCCGGGCGCGATGGGCCGGGGCGTCGGCACGGAGACGGCGTCGCCGCTCTCGGGGTCGTGGACGTGCGATCCGGCCTCGCCGTGGCGGTGCGTGTGCCCGCCGTGGGCATGGCTGCCACTCATCGGGCGTCGCCCGCCCGCCGCTTCACCCGCAGCCGGCTCTGCTTCTTCATGCGCTGGATCACCGGCGCGGTGACCGAGCGGCTGTCGAGCGTCCGCTCGGCCTCGGCGGCGGGGATGAGGGGGTCGGCCCCGCTCAGGCGGAAGGCCGAGTTGATCAGCGACACATGGGAGAAGGCCTGCGGGAAGTTCCCCACCATGCGCCCGGCATAGGGGTCGTACTCCTCGGCCAGCAGGCCCAGATCGTTGCGCAGGACCAGCAGCCGCTCGAAGAGGTCGGCCGCCTCCTCGGTGCGCCCGATCATGTGCAGGCAGTCGACGAGCCAGAACGAACAGGCGAGGAAGGCCCCCTCCCGACCGGTCAGGCCGTCGACCGATCCGTCGTCGCTCGTGCGGTAGCGGAGCACGAAGCCGTGGTCCATGAGCTCGCGCTGGACGGCCTCGACGGTGCCGATCACCCGGGGGTCGGTGGGCGGGAGGAAACCGACCAGAGGGATCATGAGCACGCTGGCGTCGAGGAGGTCGCAGCCGTAGTACTGGGTGAACGAGCCGACCTTCTCGTTGTACCCCTTGTCGCAGACCTCGGCGTGGATCTCGTCGCGCAGGGCGCGCCAGCGCTCGAGTGGCCCCTCGAGCAGGGGCCACTCCTCCATCGTGCGCACCGCCCGGTCGACGGCCACCCAGGCCATGACCTTCGAGTGCGTGAAGTGTCGCCGCGGCCCGCGCACCTCCCAGATGCCGTCGTCGGGCTCTTTCCATCCCTTCTCGAGGAACGTGATCAGCTGCTTCTGCAGTTCCCAGGCCGACCTGCTGTGCACACCCTCGGCGTGGGCCGAGGAGTAGAGGGCCGACATGACCTCGCCGTAGACGTCGAGCTGGTACTGCTCCGAGGCGGCGTTGCCGATGCGGACGGGCACCGAGTTCTCGTAGCCCGGAAGCCAGTCGGCCTCCCACTCGTCGAGCCGGCGCTCGCCGGCGGCGCCGTACATGATCTGCAACTTGGTGACGTCGCCGGCCACGGCGCGCATCAGCCAGTCGCGCCAGGCCATCGCCTCGGTGAAGTAGCCGCCGCGCATGAGCGATTCGAGGGTGAGGGTGGCATCGCGCAGCCAGCAGAAGCGGTAGTCCCAGTTGCGATTGCCGCCCAGCGCCTCGGGCAGCGAGGTCGTGGCGGCGGCCACGATGCCGCCGGTCGGCTCGTAGGTCAGAGCCTTGAGGGTGATGAGCGAGCGGACGACCGCCTCTTTGAACGGTCCCTGGTAGCAGCACAGTTGCGCCCACTCGGTCCAGTAGGCCTCGGTCAGGTGCACGGCGTAGTAGCTGTCGAGCGGCGGTGGTGGTTCCTCGTGCGAGGGGTACCACACGAGCGTGAAGGGGAAGCGCTGTCCCTCGGTCACGGTGAAGTCGGCCACCGAGCTCAGGTCCTTGCCCTGCACATCGACGCGGTGCCACAGAGCCAGCGAGTCCGGACCCGCGGTCATGCGGGTCAGGCCGTCCGTCGTGGTGACCCACGGCACGACCTCGCCGTAGTCGAAGCGCACGACGAGGTCCATGTGCATGTCGACCGTGCCGCTCACCCCCTCGACCGAGCGCACCAGGTGCGGGTGCTCGTCACGCACCGGCATGCAGTCGGTGATGCGGACGGTGCCGGTCGGGGTGTCGAACTCGGTCTCGAGGACCAGGGTGTCGGTGCGGTACCAACGACGGGTGGCCACCACGACGTCGGGTCCGCCGGCCGGGGCGATCCTCCAGTACCCGTGCTCTTCGTCGCCCAGCAGGCGCGAGAAGCAGGAGGGCGAATCGAAGTGCGGGAGGCAGAGCCAGTCGACGGATCCGTCGAGACCCACGAGTGCGGCGGTGTGCAGGTCTCCCAGGACGGCGTAGTCCTCGATGCGCTGGCTCATGCGCTCATTCCTACCTCAGCCAGCGATGCAAGCCCCGGTACCCACGCTCGACTGACGGGCCTCCGCCTGTTGCACCCGGGACAGGACTCCCGGCGAGGTGAGGGCGTAGCCGACGTTGTCGTAGACGGTGGAGCGGGAGAACACGACCCCGATGACCTGCCCGTTGGGCCCCATGAGCGGGCCGCCCGAGTTGCCCGGGAGCACGCTGGCGTCCAAGGCGTAGACACCACGGGTGACCGTCTTCTCGTTGTAGATGTCCTTGCCGATCGCGGTGATCTCCTCGGTGACCCCCGCCGGCCCCTTGGTCAACCCACCGTCCTCGGGGTAGCCGAGGATGGCGCCCTGCGTCCCCCGACCGACGACGTCGGGACTGATGGGCAGGACCGGACCCAGCGGGGCGGCCGTGCGCAAGATGGCCAGATCGAACTCGGGATCGAACAGGACGGTGGAGGCGCTGTACGCATTGCCACCCTCGACCACCTGGGTGTTGCCGTTGGACTCGCCGGCCACAACGTGGGCATTGGTGGCCACCAGGCCCTTCCCCACCACGAATCCCGATCCCTCCTGCTCGTTGTTGCAGGCCGTGCCGAGGATCTTCACCGTCGAGAAGGCAGCCGGATTGGCCAGGGCAAGTGTCTCGGCACTGTTCGGGGTGGTGACATCGGGCGTCGAGGGCGGGGTCAGGGTGCTGAAGACCTGGGGGAAACCCTGGTCGTTGAGAAAGGTCTGCAGGTCGCCGAAGACCGACGGGGCCTGGGGCAGGATGTTGTCGATCGAGTGCAGGATGTCCGAGCGGGCCACGGCGGCATCGAGCGAGGTCAGGCGGCTGTTGGGCGACGAGATGACGGCCGCCACCAGCCAGACCGACAGGAGGACGGCCACGACGGCCACCCCCACGCCGAGCGCGGCGTCGACATGACCTAAGTGATGCCGGCGCAGGCTGATGTTCGAATAGGTCCCGAGAACCCGACCGACGTAGCCCAGGCCGGTGGCCGTCATCATGATGAGGCCGACGATGACGACCGAGCGGGTGACCGAGTCGTGGGAGGTGTGGAGCAGTGGGATCCAGACCACGGTGCCCAGGAGGAACCCGAGCCAGAACCCTCCGAAGGTCAGGATCTGCACCAGGGCACCCAGCCGGAGCCCGTGGACTGCGGCCAGGAGAAGCAAGCCGACGATCAGAATGTCCACCCAGTCCACTCCTGCGAGGGTAGCGAACCGCGTAGGCGGATTTAGGGCCCCCGCCGCTATTGTCGTTGCGCTGTGCCCCCACGCTCCGTGTCCAGACCGCGGCGTGTCCGGCCGCGCATCGCCGGATTCGTCCTGTTTCTCGGCGTCGTGGCACTGACGACGTCCGCCTGCACCCCCCAGAAGATCGCGCCCACCCAGGCCGCCGTGCTCGGCGAGCCCGAAGGGGTCCCCCTGGTGACCGGCCAGCCCGCCCCCGGCCAGATCGGTCAACTCGGAGCGATCACCTGTGCCAGTGCCACTCACTGCTGGGCCGTGGGTGTGCCGGGGCCCAACGACACCTTGCCGACGGGTGGTGCCACCGTGATCGTCGCCACCACCGACGGCGGTCTGGTCTGGACACCGCAGACGGTGGCGGGCAATTACACCCCCGAGCTGAGCGGCGTCGCCTGCGCGACGACGTCCGACTGCATCGCGGTGGGCTCGAACGGCTCGTCCAGCGGGGTCGTCGTGTCCACCCAGGACGGTGGCGCCCACTGGGTGTCGGCCACGACACCGCCGGGGTCCATCGCGGTCGACAGCGTCGAGTGCCAGGGACCGTCGCAGTGCACGGCGATGGTGAGCGACGGCATCGTGGTCTGGTCGGCCCGCACGGCCGACCTCGGCCAGACCTGGACCCGGATGGGCGACCTGCCCACGTTCTTCACCATCGACGGTGCCATCTCGTGCACCAGCGGCGGGACCTGCCTCGTGCCCGGCTACGTGCCCACCACCTCGGGTCACGGTGTCGGCGCCATCTCGATCAGCGTCGACGGTGGACAGACGTGGACGCTGGCCGCGGTCCCCACCGGCATCGGCCTGGTGCAGACCACCGACTGCCCGACGGCCACGGTCTGCCTGGCGGGCGGCACGTCGTCGACGACCGTCAGCGATGTCGCACCCGGCACGGGGCAGCTCCTCAAGAGCGTCGACGGCGGCCACACCTGGACGACCACGACGGCTCCTCCCGTCGACGATGCGTACGGATTGGCCTGTCCCACCGACCTGCTCTGCGCCATGGTCGGCACCAACTGGTCCGGCCACCCCGCCGTGGCCTCCGGCGCGGTGGCCCAGAGCCGCGACGGCGGCAGCACCTTCACCGCTTCCTCGACCGCCTACGCGCCGGTCACCCTGACCTCCATTGCGTGTGCGAGCTCGAAGATGTGCGTGGCGGCGGGCGGCGACACCCTGGCCCGCATCACGCTGCTCACCCCACCGCGGGCCACGCACGCCAAGGGCACCGTCCCAGCGTCAGGATCCTCCTAGGGCTAGCGTGCCTGCGTAGCCACGGAAAGGAGCCGTGAGCTGCACCGATGGTGGGACGACCCAGGCGGGGGCTCCCAGGAACGACAGGTCACGCACCACGCAGATCGTCCCGCCGCACCCGCCGCAGCGAACGAGCGGCCGGGGCCGTCAGACTCCGGCAGCCAGAGCATGGAGGACCGTGATGCCCAAGACCTGCCCGCAGTGTCAGAGCCAGGCACCCGACGACGCCAACAATTGCGGCTCCTGCGGGGCACCCCTGCAGCCGGGCGCGCCGGCGCCCCAGGGCCAACCCGTCGATGCCGCCGGCCAGGCGCCACCCGGGTCACCCGGGGTGCCGCCACCCGCACCCACGGCGGGGGGACAGGCCGCACGGGCAGCGGGAGCGGCGCTGGGGTCGTACAACTTCGACCTCGCCCGGCTGTCGTTGGCCGACCGCATCGCGGCGATTGCGACCTTCGTCTTGTTCATCTCGCTGTTCCTGCCGTGGTTCACGGCGACCTACAAGGGCCTCGGAGGCATCAGCGCGTCGGACTCGGTCAACGGCCTGTGGCACGCGTGGCTGTATCTCACGCTGATCCTCTGCATCGCCATCATCACGTACCTCGTGGCCAAGGCCGGGTGGGACGAACTGCCGATCAGCGGCATGAGCCTGCCCCACCTGACCGTCATGCTCGTCGCCACCATCGTCAACTTCGCGCTGGTGTTCATCGCGTTCATCGACAAGCCCGGTGGCCTTTCGTTCGGCCCCTACGGCGGCGTCAGCATCGGTTGGGGCTTCGGTGCCATCCTCGGCCTGCTGGCCTCCCTGGTGGCGGCGGCTCCGTACGTGGTGCCCCAGCTGCGGGCCAAGACGATGGGCTGAGCAGCCCTCGCCGCGGCGTGCCGCTCCGCGGTCCGCCGAGCGGGCGCGGTCGGGCTCAGTGACGAACGGCCGAGAGCAGCAACCCCGGGATCTTGGCCGCCGACGGATCCGCCTCGAAGGCCACGAAGCGCCGCATCACCTCGTAGGAGTCCGCGGCGGTGGCGAACCAGGGCGGCTTGGGCCGCGAGCGGAACGGTGCCCGCACGACCGACTTCTGCGCCCGATCGAACATCGATGCATTGGCCACCACCCCGGTGCCGGACTGGATGTCCGTACGGGGGTGCCCGGGGTAGGCCCCCCAGGTCGTGCAGCCGAGGGCGAAGGCGACGCCATGCCAGATGTTGAGCCCGATGGAGCCGTAGCGCAGGTCGGCCAGGGCCCGCTCGACGGCGTCGGCGGTGGCCTGGTCCTTCATGGAGGCCGGACTCACCAGGACGGTGCAGCCGAGCGTGCCCCACACGACGTCGTTGCAGAAGGTCACGGCGGCGTCGACGAAGGCCGCCGGATCCGGGGCGGTCAGCGCCGTCTCGGCCACCTCACCGAAGAACGACTCCACGTTGAAGCAGATGTCGCCGGTGCGGCCCGGGGCCACGTTGCGGATGAACGTCCACGGGAGCGCGTCGGCGGGTCCGGTGCCGAGCTCCTCGGCCTCGGGATGGGCGAGCAGGAAGGCGTCGCGGCGGTCGGCCGCGCCGGGGTAGTAGGCCCGGCGGGTGGTGATCTCGCTCAGCGCCTGGGTCAGCGCACCGAGGAACGCCTCGCGCTGGGGCCAGGCGGCGTGGGTCACGACGACGCGGGCGGCGATGCAGTTGAAGCCGGCGTTGTTCACCAGCATGGTGGCGACGTGCTCGGCCTGGTAGCGCAGCTCGGCCGACGACCAGCGTCCCGGCACCACGATGATCGGTGACACGTTGCCGAGCTCGGCCGTCACCGGCTTGGCGAGCACGGGCTCGTCGGCCGCCTTGCGCTGCGCCCCCTCGGGCCCGGGTCCGAACACGACGGCGTCGTAGGTCTTGTCCGAACCGGTGATGTGCACGGCGTCGATCTCGGGATGCGCCGTCAGGTAGCGACCGGCCGCCGCGCCGCCGTCGACGATGACGAGGACGCCGGCGTCGATGAGCGCGGCGAGGGCACGCGACCAGTGCGGCACGAGGTAGTCGTTGACCGGGTTGGCCTTCATCACGACGACGTGGCCCTCGACGAAGAGCTTGGTCAGGACGTCGCGCGGGCCGAGGGAGGCGACGTTGCCGGCGGCCAGCACCAGCGTCGTGCCGGCGTGTGCCTCGGGTGCGGCGTAGGCGGACGCCTGCGTGGCGGCGAGGGTGGCCCGGGTGACGCCGGGAAGCATCCAGACCTCGGCCGTCGTCTGGGGGAACGTGACCCGGTCGAAGGTGTTGGCCGGGAAGACCTGGACCCGCAGCCGCCCGTCGGCCGCTTCGCGGACCGGTCCGGCGAAGGAGGGCTTGCCGTCGCGCTCGATGTCGCGCAGGGCGTCGCGGTAGAGGCGGGCCATGCGGATGAAGGTGCCGAGGCCGGCGAAGAGCTCCTCACCGGCCTCGGTCGAACCTGGGGTCAGGCCCTTGGCCCGGCAGGCGGCGGCCAGCCACTGGTCCTGGGCGGCCAGCGTGTCGGTGATGACGCGGGTCGAGGAGGTCGGCCCGGAGGCCGGGGCCGGTCCGGGCCCATTCGGCGGCGTGGGTGGCGACGTGGTGGACGGCGTCGTCGAGGACGTCGGCCTGCAACGGATCGGCGGGCGCGGCCGCAGCCACGGCGCCCCGGATGGTGCTGGTCATGTCTTGGTGCCCTCCCCTGGCCCTGCGTGCGTCCGCTTCAGGTGACCTGCGGCAGGACCTCTGTGGCCAACAGGTCGATGTGCTCGAGATCGGCGAGATCGAGCACCTGCAGATAGACGGTCTCCGCCCCGATGGCCCCGAAGGCCTTGATGCGGGCGGCGACCTCGTCGGGTGTGCCGGCGGCGCCGTTGGCCCGCAGCTCGTCGGCCTTGCGCCCGATGCTGGCCGCCCGTCGCTCGATCTGCGCCTCGTCGGTGCCACAGCACACGACCTGGGCGGCGGAGAGGTGGAGCGTGGTGGGATCACGTCCGCGCTCGTGGCAGGCGGCCCGGACCCGGCCGAACTGGGCCTCGGTGTCGGCCAGCGACGAGAAGGGCAGGTTGAACTCGTTGGCGTAGGTGGCGGCGAGGCGGGGCGTCCGCTTGGCGCCACCGCCCCCGACGATGAGAGGCGGGTGGGGCCGCTGGCGCGGCTTGGGCAGGGCCGGGCTGTCCTTGAGGTGGAAGTGCCGGCCGTCGTAGGAGAAGGTCTCGCCTACGGGCGTGCCCCAGAGCCCGGTCAGGATGGCGAAGGTCTCCTCGAGGCGCTCGAAGCGCTCGGCGAGCGGGGGAACTCGAAGCCGTAGGCGGTGTGCTCGCCGTCGTACCAACCGGCGCCGAGACCGAGCTCGACCCGGCCGCCGCTCATGTCGTCGACCTGGGCCACCTCGATGGCCAGGAGCCCCGGGGGCCGGAAGGTGGCGCTGGTGACCAGGGTGCCGAGGCGGATGCGCTCGGTCTCGCGGGCGATGGCGCCGAGGGTGAGCCAGGCGTCGGTGGGACCGGGCAGGCCGTCGCCGCCCATGGTGAGGAAGTGGTCGGAGCGGAAGAAGGCGTCGAAGCCGCCCGCCTCGGCCCGCTGGGCCACGGTCACGAGGGTGTCGTAGGAGGCGCCCTGCTGGGGCTCGACGAAGATGCGGAGCTTCATCGGACCCAAGGTAGCCGGAGGCCGGCGGCGATCGACCGGCGGCAGGGTGACCGGCGGCAGGTGGCCGGCGGCAGGCTGCCCGGCCGGGCAGACTCGATGCCATGGACATCGGTGTGATCTTCCCCCAGACCGAAGTGGGTCACGACCCGGGCGCCGTGCGCGCGGTGGGCCAGGCGGTCGCCGAGTTGGGCTTCGCCCACTTGGCGGCGTACGACCACGTGCTGGGGGCGGACATCGCGGTGCACGGCGACATCGGCGGGCCTTACACGATCGACGACCCCTTCCGCGAGCCCCTGATGATGTTCGCCTACCTGGCCGGGCTGACCGACCTGGCCTTCACCACCTCGATCCTGATCGGTCCCCAACGGCAGACCGCCCTGCTGGCCAAGCAGGCGGCCGAGCTCGACCTCCTCTGCGGCGGCAAGTTCCGGCTCGGTCTCGGTGTGGGCTGGAACAAGGTCGAGTACGACGTCCTCGGCATGCCGTTCGCGCAGCGGGGCAAGCTCCTCGAGGAGCAGATCGCGCTCATGCGCCTGTTGTGGACGCAGCGCAGCGTGACGCTTCGAGGGAAGGTTCCATCGGATCGAGGCGGCGGGCATCGCACCGCTGCCGGTGCAACAGCCCATCCCGATCTGGATCGGCGCCTTCGAGCCGCCGGCGCTGCGCCGGGTGGGGCGACTGGCCGACGGCTGGTTCCCGATGGCCCGCCCCCGCGGCGGGCTCGAGGAGGCGCTCGAGATCATCCACGCCGCGGCGGCCGAAGCGGGGCGCGACATGTCGGGCTTCGAGTTCGAGGGGCGGCTCGAGTACCAGAGCCGCGACGTCGACAAGATGGTCGACCACGCGGCGCGGTGGAAGGCGGCGGGCGCCACCCACCTGGCGGTGAACACGATGCACGCCGGTCTGCCCGATACCGACGCCCACATCGGCGCAATCACGGAGATCGCAGCGGCGCTGCTCTGAGCCACTTCTCGGGGAATGGCCATGGCCCTCCCCAGGCTGACCAGAGCAACCTGATGGGCTCGAACTTGCGGGCGCGCCTTGCCGTGAGGTCCAGTCGACCTCAGTCCCGCTGTTCGAGGGCGAATCGGGTGAGGTCCGCCCGCCGCCGCCGACCCGTCTTGTCGCGGATTCGATCCAGATGCGAGTGGACGGTCCGAATGCTGATGAACAAGCGATCGGCGATCTCGGCGTCCGTCTCGCCTTCAGCGACCAGCGAAAGGATCTCACGCTCGCGGCCGGTGAGGGGATGATCAGACCGTCGTTCCTGTTCGTCACGGAGAAGGAAGGCGGCGAGGACCGGGGACACGTACATCCCTCCGCCGGCCACGGAGCTGATGGCAAACGCGATCTCATCGGGGGCGGATGACTTGGGCAGATAGCCGCGGGCTCCCGCCGCGATGGCGTCGACAACACTCTGGCGATCGTCCGAGGCCGAGACCACGAGGACGATCGGTCCGAAGGATCGCACCCGGGTGACCGCCCCGGCTCCGCTGCCGTCGGGAAGGTGCAGATCGAGCAAGACGACGTCGACGCCGGCGAAGCCGGCAGCTTCCATCTGCTTGAGGGTCCCGACGGCGGCGACCACTTCGAACCCGTCGGCGGCGTCGACGATCTGGGTCAGGCCCTGACGGTACAGAGGATGGTCCTCGATGACGGCGATGCCGATCAATTGGGTATCCACAGCTCGACCCTCGTCCCGCTGCCCGGATTCGAAGTGACGATGGCGGTTCCCCCGACATCTTCGAGGCGTCCGACGATCGACTGCTTGATGCCAAACCCTTCCGTCTGCCGTGATCCGTCGAAGCCCGTGCCCCGATCTCGGACAACAAGACGGATGCCCGACTGGTCCCGGCTGAGACTGACGACCACGCGGTCCACTCCCGCGTGCTTGGCGACGTTGGTCAGCGCCTCCCGCAGTGCTCCGAGAAGAGCGTCCGACGCTTCGTCGTCGGCCGCCACGTTCGGATCGATCACGGCCAGGTCGACCCGCAGAGCCTTCAGGGCCGGTTCGTCGGCAACGGCTTGGACGGCCACGACGAGACTGGTGCGGGTGCCGTCGTCGCGGGAGATGGCTCGGCGCAGTACGTCGGCTTCGCGGCGGGCCTGGGCCCGGAGCTCTTCTTCGGGCAGGGCGCTCCCATGAGCGATGAGCTCGAGCGTCTGGAGGGCCGAGTCGTGAAGCAGGCGGTGTTCGTAGTTGCGCTGTCGTTCGGCAGCAAACCGCTCCCGTTCTCGCAACGTCTCCTGTCGTGCCGTGGCCAGCTTGTCCGAGTCTTCCCGGAGGCGCCCGCCGAAGCTGCGTGCTGCGGCGTACGATCCGATGTAACTCGTGGTGTTGGCGAGTGCAGTGGCCAGCTGGCTCCCACCCGATCGAATGTTGCGGTGGACCGTCACGACGTAGGTGCCGGCCAATACCGCAGGGATGAGTTTGGACCGATGACCTTCGATCGCCGCGGCGCCGCCGATGGTCGTTCCAAACGTGAACGGGCACATCCAGTTCAGCCAGTCCGTCCTGTCGTCCAGCGTGGTGGTCGAAGCCATGACGATCAGGCCACCAACACCGAACGCGGTGTCAATCCAGGCCAGTTGCGGATCGGTATACGACCGGCGGCTCCAGGCCCGGCGGGCGATCCAGGCGGTCTCCACGATCGACACGGCGAGCAAGGCCAGCGCCACTTTGGGCCGTCGATACGCCTTCCATCCCGACGACAGGGCGATCACTCCCTGGGCGATGTGGATGGTCCGAACTGTCATGAGTCCGATGGCGATGCCTCGCTCGGCCGATAACCGCTCGGTCGTCTCGAAGTCTCCGAATTGGGTAGAACTACCCTCGTCGGGAGTCATGGCATCCGTAAGTCTTGGTTGCAGTGCATGGATCGCCGCCGCCCGTCCGAGCCGCCATCGAGGCTGAGAATCCTGTCATTCTCGCCGGTTTGCGGAGGGTAGCCGCGTTGGTGGGCCTTTCGGAAGCGAAAGATGCCCGAGACCGCGATCTCACACTCCGGAGTGGTTCCGGCGGCGACCCCAGCACGGGCGTCGACGTGAGCTGCACGGCTTCGTCCGTCGTGATCACGGTGCACTCCCGACCGCCCCCAGAAACGTGGCGTGCCATCTTCGACCTCGTCGAGCACCTCGTCCCTCGAGAATCCCCCGACCCGCGACAGGACGCCCGGGAAAGCTGAGTCCAGGGGACTTTTTCGTGACCAGGGGCCAGGTCTACGGAAGTGCCGCCTTACCGTCCTCGAGGGATGCGATGGGTCCGACGTGAACGCGTTCACGTATGGGACTTCGCCCGGCACGACCATGCCGGCCTCCCGGGTGACTACGTAGAAATACCCACGCGTTCAGGTCGAAACGCGCAGCGCGATCCGGGCATTTCTCCTCTGTTACGCCAAAGATCCTTCCGTGAAGATGGTCGAGAGATCAGCTGTTCGACAGTGTCTCACTGCTCCTCACAACCATTGGGTTTGGACGGCAGCCCCACCGGCGGATGTGCGAGGCGACTGAAGACGGAGTCCGCCCTGACTCGGCGGGGAAGGAAGTGTGGCCCATGGCCCGATCCACGATCACTGAAGTTCTGCGGGATCCTGGGATGATTTTGCGGCGACGGCGCCACGTCGGGGTGATCACCGTCGTCACCGCCACCGCCATCCTCCTGGTGAGTGCAGTGCTCGTCCCCGTTGCGTCGGCGGCCAATCCCACGTCCGTCTCCAACGTGTCGGTGGCGGTCACCGGCCCGAGCGACGCCACCGGCGCGCTCTCCGAATTCACCTTCAACTTCACCACGTCGCCATCAGGCGCCATGTCGGCCGCGGACAATTCGGAGTGGTACGCCACCTTCCCCTCGGGCACTGGTGTGAACAGCAGCGGCACGGTCACCGACACGACCACCGACACCGTGGTGGGCGGCATCGGGACGTGTGGGACCGACGTGCTGTGCGGCACCTTCTACGGCGGGGTCAAGATCGCGGCGGGCGACACGCTGTCGGTCGACGCCACCGCCCAGACCCTGCCGGCGACGGGCAGTGGCTACACCATCTCGGTCCACACCACCTCGGACACCACGCCGACCACGTCGTCGAACAGCTTCGCCGTGGTGGCGGCCCACGGAGTGTCCAACGTGACGGTGGCCGAAACGGGACCGAGCGACGCCACCGGCGCATTGTCCGAGTTCACCTTCGCCTTCAAGACCTCCTCGACCGGCGCTTTGTGGAGCTCGGACAATTCGGAGTGGTACGCCACCTTCCCCTCGGGCACTGGTGTGAACAGCAGCGGCACGGTCACCGACACGACCACCGACACCGTGGTGGGCGGCATCGGGACGTGTGGGACCGACGTGCTGTGCGGCACCTTCTACGGCGGGGTCAAGATCGCGGCGGGCGACACGCTGTCGGTCGACGCCACCGCCCAGACCCTGCCGGCGACGGGCAGTGGCTACACCATCTCGGTCCACACCACCTCGGACACCACGCCGACCACGTCGTCGAACAGCTTCGCCGTGGTGGCGGCCCACGGAGTGTCCAACGTGACGGTGGCCGAAACGGGACCGAGCGACGCCACCGGCGCATTGTCCGAGTTCACCTTCGCCTTCAAGACCTCCTCGACCGGCGCTTTGTGGAGCTCGGACAATTCGGAGTGGTACGCCACCTTCCCCTCGGGCACTGGTGTGAACAGCAGCGGCACGGTCACCGACACGACCACCGACACCGTGGTGGGCGGCATCGGGACGTGTGGGACCGACGTGCTGTGCGGCACCTTCTACGGCGGGGTCAAGATCGCGGCGGGCGACACGCTCCAAGTCGACGCCACCGCCCAGAGTCTGCCGGCGACGGGCAGTGGCTACACCATCTCGGTCCACACCACCTCGGACACCACGCCGACCACGTCGTCGAACAGCTTCGCCGTGGTGGCGGGGCACGGAGTGTCCAACGTGACGGTGGCGGTCACCGGCCCGAGCGACGCCACCGGCGCGCTCTCCGAGTTCACCTTCGCCTTCAAGACCTCCTCGACCGGCGCTTTGTGGAGCTCGGACAATTCGGAGTGGTACGCCACCTTCCCCTCGGGCACTGGTGTGAACAGCAGCGGCACGGTCACCGACACGACCACCGACACCGTGGTGGGCGGCATCGGGACGTGTGGGACCGACGTGCTGTGCGGCACCTTCTACGGCGGGGTCAAGATCGCGGCGGGCGACACGCTGTCGGTCGACGCCACCGCCCAGACCCTGCCGGCGACGGGCAGTGGCTACACCATCTCGGTCCACACCACCTCGGACACCACGCCGACCACGTCGTCGAACAGCTTCGCCGTGGTGGCGGCCCACGGAGTGTCCAACGTGACGGTGGCACTGAGCGACCACGACGCCAGCGCAAACGGAACGACGTACTCGGTGACGTTCAAGACCTCCTCGACCGGCGCTTTGTGGAGCTCGGACAATTCGGAGTGGTACGCCACCTTCCCCTCGGGCACTGGTGTGAACAGCAGCGGCACGGTCACCGACACGACCACCGACACCGTGGTGGGCGGCATCGGGACGTGTGGGACCGACGTGCTGTGCGGCACCTTCTACGGCGGGGTCAAGATCGCGGCGGGCGACACGCTCCAAGTCGACGCCGACGACATCAGCAATACTCCGACCACCGGAAGCCAGACGCTCCAGGTCACCACTTCCTCGGACACGAAGGCCGCCCAGGGCGCCTTCGCCATCGAACAGTCCGCGTCGATCTCCGGAACGGTTGTCGACTCGGCCAGTAATCCCGTAGACGGGGCACCCATACAGGCTTGCCCAACGAACGGAGGACCATGCCAGCTCGGGCATTCAAGCGCGGGGGGCGCTTACACGGTGACCGGAATGGGCACCGGCACCTATACCGTGATCGCCTATCCGCCAGCGCAGGCCAGCGGAACGCAGAGTGGCCCGGTCAGCGTGTCCACCACCGTCCCAGGGGTGGTGACGGGCGTCCGCCTCGAATTGGTGGCCACAGTTGTCATGCCCACCGGCACGTCGTTGACCAGCGGGGGTACCACCCAAGAGGGCACGGTGCCCGTGGTGAACTGGGGCAATCCCATCACCTACAACGTGAGCGGATGTGACGGCGGGTACGGGGAGCTCAGCGTGACCGCCGTCAACACGAGTTCGGGGATACAGCAGACCAACAACTATCCGTTGGCAGAGTCGCCTGCCGGGTCGGGGAACTATGCAGCCCAGATTCCACCGCTCGCCCCGCTGCACGGTTCCATGTCGATTGAGTACACGATTGCCTGTCCCGGTCACACGTCGATGCTGCCGGACAGCGGAACCTCCGCCGGCGGCACCCAGGTCATCATCGGTGGAAGCGGGTTCACTGGAGCGAGCTCGGTGGCTTTCGGGGGTACAGCCGCCCAGTCGTTCACGGTGGTCGCCGACGGCTACATCATCGCCACCACCCCTGCCGGAACAGGGACTGTCCCGGTCGAGGTGACCGTGGGAAACTCGCCCACGACGGTCGGTCAGTTCTCCTACGACGACCTGACTGCGATTTCGCCGACGAGCGGCCCCGCCACCGGGGGCACCGTGGTCACCATCACTGGCTCCGGATTCACCAACGTGCAGGGAGTGATGTTCGGCCTGTTGCCGGCGCCCTCCTTCACCGTCGTCAGCCCGACCAAGATCACGGCCACGGCACCTGACTGCCTCGGCACAGTCGACGTGCAGGTCACCAATAGCTTCGGCACGACCGACCCTGTGACGAGCGGCCAGTTCCAGTGCACCGGAGGCCCACCCGGTTCAAGCTCGCTCGTGGAGGGGACAGGTCAGAACGCCATCCTCTTGTATGCCAACGAAATTGCGTCGTACGCGGCAAGCGGAGAAGCCGGCGGCTGGGGCAGCGGGGCGGACACAAACTGCGTACCGCTCGGTCTCGGCGGGTTGCAGAACGGAGAGCAAACATTGCTCGGGGACTTCGATCCAGTCGGGTTCCTCGAGGGTGCGGTCGCCTCGGGCGACGGCGCGATCGCCGCCCTGCTCCTGGGCGCCGATCCCCCAGCCGTGATCGTGCTCCTACCCGTTTTTGTCACCGGCTGGGAGATCTGGCAGTACGAGCACAAGAACCACAAGGGGAACGACGGCGGGAACTGCGGCTATATCGACCCCAGCGGCACGGTGGTCAGCACGAGCGGCAGCCCGGTCAATGGGGCAAGTGTCACGATCCTCGAACAGCAGGCGCCACCCACCGGACCCTTCTCTGCGGTTGACCCCGCGAGCGGAGATATCGAGCCGGCCACCAATCCGGAGACGACCGGCGCGGCGGGCACCTTCGACTGGGACGCGCTCGCCGGGACCTACGAGACGGAGGCGTCGGCGTCAGGCTGTTATGAACCTGGACATCCTTCCGATGCCGCTGCGACCACACCCGCCTTCACCCTTCCGCCGCCCGCCGTCGGCCTCACACTGACCCTCGACTGCCCGGGCAGCGCGGCTACGACGCCCACCGTGACGGCTCTGTCGTCGCAGGACGGCAGCAGTGGCGGCGGCGAGGCGGTGGAGATCGACGGCACCGGACTGACCGGTGCCACGGCCGTTCATTTCGGGAACCTGGCCGCCAAAGGCGTCACCGTCCTTTCCGACGATGCGGTGGCCGCTATCGCGCCGACCGGGTCGTCGACCGTCGACGTGACCGTCACGACGCCAGGCGGAACCAGCGCCACGTCGTCGGCCGATCGATACGTTTACGTTCCTCCGTCGTCCGGCGGTGGCGTTCCCTCGATCACGAACGTCTCGCCCCATCTGGGGCCGATGTCGGGAGGCACCGTGGTCACGCTCGAGGGCAAAAGACTGGCGGGAGTCAGCCAGATCCTCATCGGGGGTCAGGCCACTACCGATGTCAGTGACGTCTCGGCGACAGAGGTGGAGGCGACGGTTCCCGCCAGCGTCGTCGCCGGCACCGTCTCGGTGCAGGCCATCAGCCCCAAAGGGACTTCCAAGGTCGCAGCCAAGGACATCTTCAAATACAAGAACTTCTCAATGCCACCGTCTATCACCAAGGTCTCACCGTCCACCGGTCCCGTCGGTGGCGGCAGCAAGGTCACGATCACCGGGACGAATCTGCTCGGCGTGACAGAGGTCGAGTTCGGTACCAGCCTGGCCACAGGGATCAAGGTGACAAAGGGCGGCACAAAGATCACCGTTACTGCACCCGCCGGTCCAGCGGGAACCGTGGACATCACGACAACCCGCCCGGGAGGCACCTCGGCCGTGATCGCCGCCGACCGGTACACATACAGCTGACGGCCATCCGAGACAACTCACCGAGAACCATCGTGGTCGTCCGACAGCCGTGATCCCATAGGGCCGCCCGCCTGGCTCGTGCGCAGCGGCCGGTCGGCCGCGTTCAGGAACTGACACGGCGGTTGCAGGGGTCCCGCCGGGAAACGATTCGACCCGCCGTCCGAAGGGTTCCAGCGGGAGCGAAGGGGCACAGACGATTGCCACGCTCAATCGGGGACCCGGCGGCGCCGACACTGAGAGGTGTGCATGCTGACTCGCGCCTGCGCTTTGGCAGGATGAAGGGGTGACCGACCAGAGCGGCTACCCGGGCGCCCCGCCGGGCTGGTACCCCGACCCTGCCGGGGGACCGGGACAGCGCTGGTGGGACGGCTACGCCTGGACCGAATCGACCGTCCTGCCCCATCGGCCGCCACCGCCGCCGTGGGCCGGGGCCGGACCACCACAGGGTCCGCCGTCGGAGATCGCCCCCTGGGCCGAGGCCTCACAGCGGCTGGCCGTCCACAACACGGCGACGCTGGTCAACGAGGAACAGCGGACGGCACCGATCGCCCGCATCGCACTGCTGATCCCGCCGATCTACTTCCTCGTCACGCTGATCTCGAATCGCATCAACGCGAGCCAGCTCCTCTATTCGGGCCATCAATTGCGCATCGACTGGGACGACGCCCAGAACGGCGTGGCGCCGCCGCAGGCCCACCCGGTCTCGTTCGGGAGCAGTCCCCTGGTCCTCTTCCTCATGCTGGCGACGGTCGGCGCCATCGTGATGGCCTGTATCTGGCAGCACCGGGCAGCATCGGCGGGGCGGTCGCTCGGCATCCCGTCGCACCAGTCGCCGGGGTGGGGCGTGGGGGCGTGGTTCGTCCCCATCGCCAATCTGTGGGTTCCCTACCTGGCCATCCGTGACTGCCTGCCACCCACGGACCCACGCCGGGCGCGGGTCCTGCACTGGTGGATCGCGCTCCTCTGTGCCGGCTGGCTCACGCTGGGTGCCTGGATCGCGTCGCTCTTCTCGAGCGGGGCGGCGTTCGTGCTGACGGTGCCCGCCGCGCTGGCCTGTCTCGCCGTCGTCGCGTGGGCGCCCGGAATCGTGACGGGGATCGCGGCCGCACACGGCGACGCGCTGGCCCAGACGCACAAAGCCGAGGCTTTCTCGCTCTGAGGGCGCCGGGACAGGGCCCGAGCCTGTTCCGAGCGACCCCAAAACACTACGTACTGTTCACCTCCCGATTGCACGTCTGTTGCCAGCAATTCACCTGGTCTGATTACGGTCCAGCTAGTGGCCGATGGAGACCCGATCCAGACACGTAACGAACCCGTTACGACAACGCACGCCCCGCCCGAGATAGAAGAGGCGTTGCGCTCCCTCGACCCCGACGGGTCACGGCCCGAGTTCGTGATGGAGTCGAAGAAGCTGTCGCTCGGATTCTCCGGCCGGATCGTCCTGGGCGACGTGAACGTGTCGCTGCGCCGCGGTTCGATCACCGCGCTCATCGGCCCCACCGGTTCGGGCAAGTCGACCTTCCTGCGCACACTGAACCGGATGAACGACCGCGTCCCCGGCTTCACCCGCGACGGCGACGTGACCTACGACGAGACGAGCCTGTGGGGGGCCAACGTCGACCTGCTGACCCTGCGCCGCCGCATCGGCATGCTCTTCCAGCGCCCGAACCCGTTCCCGATGTCGATCAAGGACAACGTCGTGGCCGGTGTCAAGGCGCACCGCATCGCCAAGGGCAAGCAGCTCGACATCGTGTGCGAACGACGGCTGACCGAGGTCGGCCTCTGGGACGCGGTCAAGGATCGCCTCAACGACTCGCCGTTCCGGCTCTCCGGCGGCCAGCAGCAGCTGCTCTGCCTGGCCCGCGCCCTGGCGGTCGGCCCCGAGGTCCTGCTCCTCGACGAGCCCACGTCCGCACTGGACCCGATCACGACCGAGATGATCGAGGACTTGATCAAGACGCTGACGCCTGCGCTCACCCTCATCGTCGTGACGCACAACCTGGGGCAGGCGACGCGCATTTCGGATCAAACGATGTTCTTCTATCAGGGGGCGCTGGTCGAGCACGGCTCGACCGACGATCTGTTCAATCGACCGCAGCACCCCGACACCGAGCGCTACGTCACGGGACGGATGGGCTAGGGACACCGCGGTGGGAGCGGCCGGCGTGACGTCAGTCATCGAGCTGATCGACCGGAGCAACACAGCAACACCAACAACCACCATCACAAGGAGAAAACCTGTGTCGAAATCCATGAGTACGACGCGACTGAAGCGGGGTGTCATATCCGCTGCGGTAGCGGGGCTCGCCCTGAGCTCGGTCGTCCTCAGCTCCGCCGGAGCGGCGACCATCAAGCTGCCGGCCAGCAAAGTCGAGACGCCGTCGAGTGGAACCGTGACCGAGACGGGCAGCACGCTCCTCTACCCACTCTTCAACCTGTGGGCGAGCGGCTACAACGAGAAGTACCCCAAGACGTCGATCCAGACGGCGGGAACGGGTTCGGGAACCGGGATCTCCGAGGCCCAGAGCGGCACCATCGACATCGGCGCCTCGGACGCCTACCTGGCGCCGAGCGTGCTGCAGTCCGATCCGCACCTGAAGAACATCCCGCTGGCCATCTCGGCCCAGCTGGTGGCCTACAACGTGCCCGGCGTGACGGCGCACATCAAGCTCAGCGGCAAGGTGCTCTCCGGTATCTACCAGGGCCAGATCACCAAGTGGAACGCGTCGCAGATCGCCAGCCTCAACCCCGGCGTCACGCTGCCCGCCACGCCTATCGTGACCCTGCACCGCTCGGACAGCAGCGGCGACACGTTCCTCTTCACGTCGTTCCTGTCGAAGACCGACCCGTCGGGCTGGGGCGCCAAGATCGCCTACAACACGACGGTCCCCTGGCCGAACGCGCCGGGCGCACTCGGTGAGTCGGGCAACTCGGGCATGGTGTCGGGCTGCAAGGCCACCGTCGGCTGCATCGCCTACATCGGCATCAGCTACCAGACCCAGGCGCTCCAGTCGGGCCTCAACTACGCCGCCCTGGGCAACGCCAAGGGCCAGTACGTGCTGCCCACCGCACCGTCCATCGCAGCCGAAGCGGCGTACTACGTGAAGAAGACGCCGGCCAGCGGCACCATCTCGATGATCTACGGCGCCGCCAAGGGTGGCTACCCGATCATCAACTACGAGTACGCCATCGTCTCGAACGACCAGTCGTCGTCGACGACGGCCAAGAACATCCGCTCGGTGCTCGAGTGGGCCATCAACGCCAAGCAGGGTTCGGCCTCGTCCTACCTGTCCCAGGTCGACTTCCAGGCGCTTCCGGCCAAGGTCGAGGCGCAGTCGATCAAGCAGATCCTGGGCATCAAGTAGATGACCACCGTCGGCGGCGTGGCGGGGAGCGTTCCCGTCACGCCGCAAGCGGCGGCGCTGCGCAAGCCACCCTGGCACCGGCGTGCCGCTGACAGCATCCGCCGCAACGAGGAGGCCGGCTGGCGCACCGTGGCCTGGGTGGCGGTCCTCCTCCCCCTCGCCGCGCTCGTCTTCGCGGTCACCGTGCTGTGGCTCAAGGCCTTCCCGGCGATCAGGGTCAACGGCTGGTACTTCCTCTACGGACGCACGTGGACGGACGGCAGCGGGGCCTACGCCGCCACCGTCACCACCGACGGGGTCAAGCACATCCAGGGAGCCAAGTTCGGCGCCTGGGCCATCATCTGGGGCACGCTGGCCTCGTCTTTGATCGCCATCGTGATCGCCATTCCACTCTCCATCGGGGCGGCCTTCGCCCTCACCGAGCGCATGCCCACCTGGATCTCGCGCCCGCTCGGGCTGACCGTCGAGATCCTGGCCGGCATCCCGAGTGTGGTCATCGGTCTCTGGGGCATCCTCACCTTCGGGCCCTGGCTGGCCGACCACGTCTATCCCCACATCGCGAACAACATGCCCGACGTGCCGATTCTCCGTTACTTCGGCAACCCGAGCGGCGGCGGCGAGGGGCTCCTCACCGCCGGCATCGTGCTGGCCTTGATGATCATCCCGATCATCACCTCGACCACGCGCGACCTGTTCACCCAGGTGCCCCCGCTCCCCAAGGAAGGCGCCTCGGCCCTCGGCATGACCGACTGGGAAGTGGCCAACCGGGTCACGGTGCCCTGGGTGCGTTCGGGCATCATCGGCGCCACCGTGCTCGGCCTCGGGCGGGCGCTCGGCGAGACGATCGCCGTGGTGATGATCGGTGGCGCCATCCTCCAGATCCCCCGCACGATCTACCAACCGATGACCACGGTGGCGGCGACGATCCTGACCCAGCTCGACGGGGCGCAGACCGACGGCACCGGCTTCTACGTGGCCACGCTGGCCGAGCTGGCGCTCGTGCTGGCCGTGATCTCGGTGGCGGTCAACCTGGTGGCCCGGCTGATCGTCAACCGGACGGGACGCATCGGCGCGCCGGTGGGCGGGGCCTGATGCACTCGCTGGCCGCCGCTCCGGCCACGCGGCGGCGCCGCACGGCGACCCAGGCCTGGCGCGGCCTCACCTACGTCGCGCTCGTGTTCATCATGGCTCCGGCAGCCTGGCTGCTGATCGGCGTGGTGGCCCGCGCCTGGTCCCATTGGCGCTGGAGCGTGCTCTGGACGACGTTGACCCCGACCGGGGGAGGACTGCGCGACCAGATTCTCGGCACCCTGATCCTGATGCTTTGCGTGTTCGTCGTGGCGGGGACGATCGGCGTCATGGCCGGCATCCACCTCTCGGAGTTCGCCCGGGCCGGCAAGTTCAGCGGTCGGGTGAGCGGACCGCTGCGCACGGCCTCCGACGTCCTCTCGGGCTTCCCGTCCATCGTGCTCGGCTACGTCGGCTACACGGCCCTGGTGGTCGGACTGGGCTGGAAGCTCTCGCTCCTGCCGGCGGTGATCATCCTGTCCATCATGGTCATCCCCTACATCGCCAAGACGACGGAGAACTCGTTGCGTCAGGTGCCGACCGGCTACCGAGAGGGTGCCGAAGCCCTGGGCATGTCCGGCGGGTACACCTTGCGCAAGGTCGTGCTCAAGAGCGCACTGCCCGGCATCGTGACCGGGCTCCTCCTCGCCCTGGCCATCGCCTGCGGTGAGACGGCTCCCCTGCTCTACACCGCCGGCTTCTCGAACACGCTGCCGCACGCAGCGACGGGGTCGCAGTTCCCCTACCTGACCTACGTCGTGTTCACCTTCTACAACGACCCCTCGGTGCAGAAGCACTACCTGGCCTACGACGCCGCGCTCATCCTCGTCGTGATCGTGCTGCTGCTCCTCGTGACCAGCCGGATCATCGTGTCCCGCACCCAGCGCCACTCGGAGAGCGCGCGGGGCACGACCCAGCGCAATCTCCTCGGCCGGGGGCGGACCAAGCCGGGTCCCGGAGCGTCGGTGGCGGCCATCCCGGGCGCGGCCGAGAACATGCCCCTGCCCTGACCACCGGAATCCGGCCCCCGCGGCGCACCACCTAAGGTTGCGGCGAACACGGACCGACCGAACGGATTTGGAGGCATGGTGAGCGCAGGATCTGAGTGGGGGCCCCTGGCCCGGCTGGCGGGCATCTGGGAGGGCGAGAAGGGCGAGGACGTCGCCTACGCCAACGAGTCCGGCAAAGTCGGCCTCACCCCTTACCGCGAGCACATCGACTTCAAACCCTTCGGACCGGTGGAGAACGGGAGCCAGGTCCTCTACGGCCTCGACTACCGGATGGCCGCCTGGCGGGGCGAGGAGGAGAACCCGTTCCACACCGAGGTCGGCTACTGGTTGTGGGACGCCCGGGACGGCGAAGTCGTCCGCTGCTTCCTCATCCCCCGCGGCTCGGCCGTCGTCGCCGGCGGCCTGGTCAAGGCCGACGACACCACCTTCACCCTCAAGGCCAGCGCCGGGAGCCAGACCTACGGCATCCTGGCCAACAACTGGCTCGACAAGAACGCCCGCTCGGTGTCCTACGAGGTCACGATCGACACCAGCGTGGAGGACGAGTTCACCTACACCGAGACGACGGTGATCCAGCACGCCAAGATGCCCGACCACGTCGTCCACACGGACCAGAACACGCTGCGCCGCATCGGCGACGCGTAACGCGCCGCCTTCCCGTCACCCGGCGGGAAGGACCAGGGAGGCACCCCATGTACGAGTGGTCGGAAGAGCAGCAGGCGATCCGCGACGCGGTACGCCGCTTCGTCGAGGAAGAGATCAAGCCCAACGTCGACGAGCTCGAGCACGGCGACACGCCGCCCTACGACATCATCCGCAAGCTCTACAAGACGTTCGGCCTCGACGTGATGGGCCGCGAGTCGGCCAAGAGGGCAATTGAGCGCAAGGCGAGCGGCGGTGCGGCCCCAGAACGTGCAGAGGGCGGCGGCAACGCAGCCATGACGATGATCCCGATCATCGAGCTGTGCCACTACTGCCCGGGCATCGTGACCGCGCTCGGCGTGAGCACCGGCCTGGCCGGGGGCACCATCATGAAGGGCGGCACGCCGGCCCAGATGGAGCGCTGGGGCACCGATCTCATGACGCTCGACAAGGTGGGGGCCTGGGCCATCACCGAGCCCGACTCGGGCTCGGACGCGCTCGGCGGCATGAAGTCGACCGCGGTGCGCGACGGGGACGAGTACGTGCTGAACGGCAACAAGACCTTCATCACCAACGGTCCCTACGCCGACACGGTCGTCTTCTACGCCAAGCTCGACGACGGCAGCGACACGCCGCTGCGCCAGCGGCCCGTGCTCACCTTCATCCTGGACTCGGGCCTGCCCGGCTTCACCCAGTCCAAGCCGTTCCGGAAGATGGGACTGCACTCGTCGCCCACGGGCGAGCTGTTCCTGACCGACGTGCGGGTGGGCAAGGACCGCCTGCTCGGCGAGACCGAGGGATCGCCGGGCGGGAACGAGGGCCGCGAGAGCGCCAAGGGGAACTTCACCACCGAGCGGGCCGGCGTGGCCGCCATGTCGCTCGGGCTGATCGAGGAGTGCATCAAGCTGTCGGTGCAGTACGCCAAGGACCGCCTGCTCTGGGAGCGGCCGATCTCGGAGTTCCAGCTGATCCAGCTGAAGCTGGCCCGCATGGAGGTGGCCCGTCTCAACGTCGAGAACCTGGTGTTCCGGCACATCGAGATGTCCGCGGCCGGCAAGAGCCTGACCCTGGCCGAGGCGTCGGCCATGAAGCTCTACTCCGCCCAGGCGGCATCGGACGTGGCCATGGAGGCGGTGCAGCTCTTCGGCGGCAACGGCTACATGTCCGAGTTCCGGGTCGAGCAGCTGGCCCGGGACGCCAAGGTCTTCCAGATCTACGCCGGCACCGACGAGATCCAGGTGACGCACATCGCCCGCGACCTTCTCTCCCGCGCCTGATGGCGGACCTGCTCGGGCCGACACCGGCCGACGGCGTCTTCGACGAGATGGTCGACCGCCGGCGGACCCTGCACCGCCGACCCGAGCTGGCGTTCGCCGAACACGAGACGACGGCGTTGATCCGTGACCACATGGAGGCGCTGGGTATCGGGGAGTCGCTCCGGGTCACCGAGACGGGCGGGCTGTTCACGATGGAAGGCGGGCGGCCGGGACGCACCGTCGTCCTGCGCGGAGACATCGACGGCCTCCCGGTGCACGAGGACGAGGCCCGCCAGGTGCACTCGGAGATCGACGGGGTCATGCACGCCTGCGGGCACGACGTGCACGTTGCCGCCATGCTGGGCGCGGCCTCCCTCCTGGCGGCACGGCGCGACGACCTCCCCGGCCGCTACGTGTTCATGTTCCAGCCAGCCGAAGAGGCCCTGGACGGCGCCCGGCGCATGCTCGAAGGCGGCGCGCTCACGGTCATGGAGGATGCGCGCCTGGTCGGCTTCCACGTCACCTCGCAGCTTCCGTCGGGCTTCGTGGCCCTGCGCAGCGGGATCGCGATGTCCGAGGCGCACTCGCTGCGCATCACGCTGAGCGGGCCGGGCGGCCACGGGGCCATGCCCCTGGCGCAGGGTGACGTAATCCGGGCCACCGCCGAACTGGTGAGCCGGCTGAGAGACGTGGCCAGCGGTCTCCGCTACGAGGAGACCGACTGCGTGTGCAGCGCGGGGACGATCCACGCCGGCACGGCCGTCAACGTCGTGCCGACCTCGGCCCGGGTCACGGGCACCCTGCGCACCTTTACCGAGGCCCAGCACGAGGAGGCCCTGGTCCGCCTGCAGGCGTTGTGCGACCGAGTGGGCGACGACCAGGGCGTCCATGTCGAGCTGGAGCTGCCGGCGCACACGCGTGCCGTGGTGAACGACGCCGAGGTGACGGCGGTCGTCGAGGCCGAGGCGAGCGTCGTGGCCGGTCCCGACCAGGTCTTCCGCATGCCACCGGTGTCCCCGAGCGACGACGTGAGCGAGTTCCTCCGTCACCTGCCCGGCTGCTATTTCTTCGTCGGCGGCGGTGCGGCGGACGGCTCGAGCGGGGTCCATCACAGCCCGACCTTCCTGGTCGAGGACGAGTCGCTCCGGGTGGGCGCCGGTGTCCTGGCCCGCAGCGCAGTCGCGCTGGCCTCACCCTGAGGGTCCCGACCATGATGGGGCGATGAGCGCCTCGGACCTGTTCTCGATCGCCGGCAAGACCGCCCTCGTCACCGGGGGCAGCCGCGGCATCGGCCTGATGATCGCCGAGGGATTCGTCGACGCCGGGGCCACGGTCTACATCTCCTCCCGCAAGGCGGACGTCGTCCACGAAGTGGCCACGAGGCTCTCGAAAAAGGGAACCTGCATCGGCATCCCGGCCGACCTCTCGCGCGAGGACGAGTGCCGGCGCCTGGCCGAGGAGATGTCGACCCACGTCCACTCCCTGGACATCCTGGTCAACAACGCGGGGGCCACCTGGGGCGCCCCGCTCGAGGACTTCGACGAGGCGGCCTTCGAGCGGGTGCTCTCGCTCAACGTCAAGGGCGTCTTCCACGTGACCAAGTTCCTGACCCCGCTCCTGCGGGCGGTCGGGACGGTGGACGAGCCCGCCCGCGTCATCAACATCGGCTCCATCGACGGCATCCAGGTCCCGGCCCTCGACACCTTCTCCTACTCGGCCTCGAAGGCGGCGGTGCACCAGCTGACGCGTCACCTGGCCAAGACGCTGGCTCCAGAGATCACGGTCAACGCCATTGCACCGGGGCCGTTCGAATCGAAAATGATGGCGGCCACATTGGAGGCCTTCGGCGAACAGATCGCCAAGAACGCGCCGCTCCGGCGCATCGGCCGGCCCGACGACATGGCGGGCGCGGCCATCTATCTCTCCTCGAGGGCGGGCGCGTATCTCACGGGCGCCGTCATCCCGGTCGACGGTGGCATCGCCACCACACGCTGACAGACAAAGGGGGTTGGGCCATGTTGTTGCTGCACGAGGTGCACACGGTGGCGGGCAAGCAGGAGGAGGCGTTCGACGCGCTCTATCGCGACGAACTAATGCCGACACTGGGCAAGACGACGGAGGGCAGCCGGCTGCTCTTCTTCCTCCGGCTCGCCCACGGCAGCGGCCGGGCCTACACGGTGATCACCATCACGGGGTGCGCCGACGCACAGGCGTGGTCGGAGCTGGCCGACCGCATGCGCGACGGCGACCTGGCGGACTGGTCGGCCGACGTGGACGCGATGCGGCACGCGCATGCGGCCAAGATCGTGACCCCGGTGTCGTGGTCGCCCACCAAGGAGTACGACCTGGCGTCGGTCCCGACCGACGGGCGGACCCATCGGACCGAGCTGTTCATGGAGGACACGGCCTGGCCCTTCCCGGGCGGACTCCGGGCGTACCTGGCCAAGGCGGGGACGCTCTACGACAACACCCTAGCCACCCAGAAGAAGGAAGGGACCGGGATCATCGAGCTGGAAGCGGCCTTCCAACCGGTGTTCGGCACCCACAAGACGACCGAGGTGATCCTGTGGCAGCGGGTGGTGAACCACCAGGCGCTGCTCTACATGCTCGGTCGCGACCTGCCGCCCGAAGCCACCCAACCGGGAACCTGGATGCACGACGCCCTCGAGGTGCGCGACGAGTGGGAGAGCCGGTTGCTGCGCAGCGCGGCGTGGTCACCGCTGAGCTGAGGGCGGGCGCCGTGGCTGAGCGCAGCACGCCACCCGACGGCGTCTTCGACCTGAGCGAGACGTTCGTCCACCTCGGCCTCGGGGCGCGCGCGGTGCCCATGGAGGACTTCGACTGGTCGCCCGACGCCATGGCCGCCTACGACGAACGCTTCGCCTCTGACGGTGACGAAGGCCGCCTGGTGTGCCTCCTGGCCCAGGAGGCCAGCTGGCGCACGTGGGAGCGCCACCCGGCCGGCGAGGAGGTGGTCGTCCTGCTCTCGGGACGGGTCGACCTGATCCAGGAGATCGACGGGGCCGAGCGCCTGGTGGCGCTGCGGCCGGGTCAGGCCGTGGTGAACCCGACCGGGATCTGGCACACCGCGGTGGTCCACGAGCCGGGGACCGCACTGTTCATCACGCCGGGTCGCGGGACCGAGGTACGGCCCCGCTGACGTCGTGGATCGCCACGTGGGGTGAGGAAGTCGCTCCGGGTGTACCTCAGCTGACAGTCCTTTGCCGTCTTCGTGGCGTTGGGCTGGGTCTTCTGTGGCGCTGGGCTGGGTCTTCTGTGGCGCTGTGCACCATTCGGCCAGGCCCAGGCGAAGCCAAGCCACCCAAATCCGCGTTGCGCCGCACGCTTCGTTTGCCGCCGGACCCAACGGGTATTCCGCCCTTAGTCGGCCACGGACACGTTCGTCCGTGACGGGGAAGTCGATCCCCCAGTGCGACGTCTCAGGAGGAGAAACCATGCTTCGATCCCGTCAGGTTGCCGCCAGCGAAGGCGCGAGTTACCGGGTCTCCAATCGGGCTCCGTGGAGCCCGGCGCAGATCGTCGTCGCCGTCGTCGGCCTCATCTTCATCGTCATCGGCGGTGCCGCACTGGCCCGTGCGGGTGTGCACTTCGACGCCGTTCCTCTGTCACGGACCGAAATCGCCGGACTCTGGTTTACGAACATGTCGGCCCTCATCACGCTCGTGGCGGGCGTGATCATGCTGCTCGGCGCGATCGATCCCGATGCCGCGAAGGCCACGATGTGGTTCTTCGGCGTGCTCCTGATCGCCTTCGGCCTCATCGTGGCCATCAGCCCGCAACCGTTCGCCACCATGTGGGGCTACGGCACCGCCAACGGCGTCTTCTACATCATCGCGGGTGCCGTGCTGCTTCTCGCGGGGGCCGTCTCCCCCGTCTATTACTCGCGCCACTACGTCAGGTCCGAGCGCCAGGTGGTGGAAGACGACGTAGTCCCGGCGGTGCTGGCCCAAACGCCGGCCCCGGTCGCCCGCACCGTCTCGTACGAGGATGGCGCGCGCACCACATCGGGCATCTGATCCAAGGCAATGACGCTGTCGACCGACGTGGTCGGCCATCGTCATGGGGCGAGATGCGACCACCGCTTCGATATCCGACGCGGATCGAGCGAACAGAGAGCATGCCGTGAGAACCGCACCAGCCATGAACGTCGGTGTCCCGAGCGATGCCGCGACCCCCGCCACACGCACAGCGCGGGAGGGGCGGACGTGGGTGAACGCCGCCGGGAGAATCGGTATCGCTTCCCGTGGCGTCATCTATATCGTCCTGGCCTACCTGGCCTTCGACATCGCGAGGCACGGGAGCGCTCCCGTACAGACCAGTAGCAGCGGTGCACTCGAGGAACTCGAGGCACGAAGCGGTGGCGCGTTGCTGCTGATCGTCCTGGGCATCGGCCTCGGCTGCTACGCCCTCTGGCGCTTCTTCGACGCCGTCACCGGTTCCGGCGGGGCGGCCAAGCGAGCGGCATCGTTGGCTGTCGGAGTGATCTACGCCGTGCTCTGCGTCCGGGCCGTGCAGCTCCTGGCGGGCCACGCCGCGACGGGTACGGGCAGCAATCCCGAGCCGTGGGTCGCCAAGGCCATGGGCTGGTCGGATGGGACGCTGATCGTCGGACTCGCCGGCGCGGCCGTCCTGGGGGCAGGGCTCGCGCTTGCCGTCTGGGGCGTGCTCCATCGCTACGAGAAGAATCTGGCCCTGGAGCGCCTCTCCCCTCGATGGCGAGCCGTGGTCAAGGTCCTGGGTGCGCTCGGGGACGGCGCGAGAGGCGTGGTCATCGGCCTCGTCGGGGTCTACCTGATCCAGGCTGCGGTGACCGACGATGCGGCCCACGCACGAAGCGTCGATGCCGCCCTGCGAGCTCTCGTCCATCACCCCTTCGGTGCGGTCGCGCTCGGCGCTCTCGCCATCGGCCTTCTGTCGTTCGGCGTCTTTTCGTTTTTCGACGCCCGCCTGCGACGGCTGTAGTCCCGTCGATGCCCGGGTTCGGCCCCGATGATCGCACGAGGCCGGCGGCTCCGCTTCAGAACGCCGGCGCTCAGCGCACGGGCGCCAGGTCGTGCGGACCCTGAGCCGGATAGGCCGCGGCGTCGCGCAGGACCAACCCCCAGGGACCGAGGATGTCCAACAGCTCGTCGAAACCGTCCCCGAGCGTGTTGACGATGACCTCGCATTGGCCGTCGGTGACCTCCTCGATGCGCTCGCGCACAATGCGTCCGTCGTCGGTGAGCGCACCGTCGGCCAGCAGACCGCGTTCGACCAGTCGACCCTCGGCGGCGTCGAGATCACCGTCGGTCCAGGCCCGGGTGCGGATGTAGGTGCGCAAGGGCATGCGCCAGTAGAGCTCGGTGAGCAGCCCGACTTCGGTGGCGTCGAGGCCGGCCGATGTCCAGGCCGCGATGTGGGCATCGCCTCGGTACTCCCTGAGCATGTCCGCCAGGCGCCACATGTCGCCGACAGGGTGGCCCGGCAGGCCGAGGCTGCGGAGGCCGGCGAAGAGAGGCTTGCCTTCGGGTCGCAGCGGTTCGACGGCGCGGGTGAGCAGGTCCGTGGCCCGGACCACACCGGCCGGCGCGGGCCCGAGCACGCGCGTCAGCTGGTCCACCGCCCCGCCCGTCCGGGCGTCGCAGATCGACGGGGCGTCGACCATCTGCCAGCCCCGGGTCACCGCGGGCACCACGACGGCCGGATTGAACACCCCGAAGGCGGCGGCCACCACCTCCCCGGATACCTGGCCGAGCAGCGACCCCCGGCTGGTGAAGTAGGCCGTCCCGTCGGGTAGAGCCACTCCACGTGACGCGCCGGGACTGGGCGAGAATCCGTAGGCCTCGTAGGCCTGATGGGCTTCGGGAGAAAAATAGACCTGACCGGCCACCGGCTCGAGAGCCAGGGCCAGCTGCCTCGTCTGTCGACCCAACGTCGCCACAATTGCCACCCTACGCGCCGGTCTCCCCCTTTAGCCTTTGAGCCATGAGTCCGGGGGAAATGCCGTGGCTGCAGCCATCACAGGACCTGTGGCGCATGCGTCGCACCGAGGTCCTCGTCGGCACCGTGGTCGCAGCTGCCTTCTGGGGTCTCGTCTTCGGTGCCGCCGGCGGCCTCGCACCCGGGCTCGTCAGTGTCGTCGTGGTGGCAGCGGTCGGCGCGCTGATGGCCTGGTTCGTGCACCGGCGCGTCCGGGCCTGGCGTTATCAGGAGCGCCACGAAGACCTTCTCGTCGCCCGCGGTGTGATGTTCCAACGTCTCTCGGTGGTGCCGTACGGGCGCATGCAGTTCGTGGAGGTCACCGCAGGGCCGGTCGAGCGCCTCTTCGAGCTCTCCACCGTCAAGCTGCACACGGCCGCCGCGGCCAGCGACGCCCGCATCCCCGGCCTGTCGAGAGAAGAAGCCGCTCGCCTGCGCGATCGGTTGACGGAACTGGGCGAAGCGATGGCGGCGGGCATGTGAAGGATCTCCCGGCCAGCGAGGGGTGGCAACGGTTGCATCCGACCACCCCGGTGGTCCGCCTCGGGCGGCTCGTCCCCGCCTTCTTCCTTCTGCTCGTGATCACCAACGTGCACTCGGCGGCCGAGAACCGGACGGTGGAGACCGACTACCTCATCGCCTTCGCGGCGATCAGCATCATCTGGGGCTACATCCACTGGATGGTCACCCGTTGGCGGTTCGAAGGGACACCCTGCGGATCGAGACCGGGCTGATCCGCAAGGATTCCAAACGCCTCCCGCTCGCCCGCATCCAAGCGGTCGACATCGTCCGACCGTTCCTCGGTCGCCTCCTCGGCGTCTCGGAGGTGCGCGTCCGGCTGGCCGGCTCGGGTTCGACCGACGGCAAGCTGGCCTATCTGGGCGCGACGGAGGCGGCCACACTGCGCGAAGCCCTGTTGGCCGGCCATCACGACATGGAGAACGCATCCTCGAGCAACACCGGGCTCCCCATGGCCGCGGTGGATCCGATCCGTCTCGTGGGTTCCGTCGTGCTCTCGCTCATCTCGATCATCCTGATCGGCACGATCATCGCCCTGGTCGTCTTGGACCAATTCGATCCGAAGACTGCCGCTGTGCTGGCGGGGGTTCTCGCCGTGTACCTCTTGAGCTTCGCCAGCATCATCTGGCGCCGGTTGTCGGGGCAGTACAACTTCACCGCGGTCGAGATGCCCGAGGGCGTGCACATCACGCGGGGACTGCTCCAGACCATCTCCGAGACGATTCCCTACAACCGCATCCAAGCGGTGCGACAGGTCGAACCCCTGCTGTGGCGACCGTTCGGCTGGTGCCGCCTCGAGGTCGACATCGCCGGCGCCACGGCGCGCAACCAACGCAGCGAGGGGACGGCCGTGGTGCGCAAGGCATTGCTGCCCGTCGGTTCCCAGCAGGACACATGGCACCTGATCGCGCGTTTGCTCGGCGGCCCCGACCCCGCCCGCACCCCACCGCCCAAGCGGGCCAAATTCAAGGCACCGCTCAGCTTCCACTTCCTGGCCGCCGGCTACGACGAGACCCACGCCGTGTGTGTGACCGGGCGCATCAACAAGGCCACCACGTGGGTCCCCTTCGAGAAGTCGCAGAGCGTCCGTCGGGTCCAGGGTCCGCTCCAGCGACCGCTCGGCCTGGCCACCGTGCACGTCGACGTCGCCGGCAAGCGCACCCGGGCCCAGTTCCGCGACCGGGCCGTCGGAGAGGCGGACGCCCTGGTGGAGGAACTGACCGAGCTCGGCCGGCGGGCCCGGGAGGAACGACGACCGGTGCGTCCGGCGATGGCCACGAGCGGGCGCGACGAGGCGGTCCCCTCAGGTTGGTATCCCGACCCGTCGGGTCGTCACGAACAGCGCTACTGGCACGACGGCCTGTGGACCGGTCACGTGGCCAACGGCGGGCGCCGGTCGACCGAGTCCCCTACGACGACGCCTTCGTGAAGCGCATCGGGAAGTAGTCGATCGAACGGATCCCCCCGGTGTACTCGAGCACGGTCCCCGGCTCGATCTCGTACTCGGGGATGCGCCGGTGCCACTCGCGCAGCGCGACACGCAGCTCCATCCGGGCCAGGTGGGAACCGAGGCAACGGTGGATCCCCCCGCCGAAGGCCAGGTGCCGGTTCACCTCGCGGTCGAAGCGCACCTCGTCGGCATCGGGGAACTCGGCTTCGTCCGTGTTCGCCGAACCGATCATGATCATGACCTGGTCGCCTGCGTGCACCGGGCAGCCGTTGAGCTCGGTGTCCTGGACGGCGACCCGGGCCACCCCCATGACGGGCGTCTCCCAGCGCAGCAGCTCCTCGATGGCGTTCGGGATGAGCGACGGATCGTCGACCAACTGCTGGCGCCGGTCGGGATGCTGGGCCAGGAAGGCGAACATGCAGTCGAGGGTGGCCGTGACCGTGTCGAGACCGGCGATGAGGAACAGGAAGCAGATGTCCTGGATGTCGTCGCGGGTCAGGCGGTCGCCCTCGACCTCGGCGTCGAGAAAGTGCGAGACCAGGTCGTCCCGGCGCTCCTTCTCGCGCTCGTCGAGGACCCCGTCGAAGTAGTCGTACACCGAGTCGGCGACCTTCTGCTGGTAGTCGTTGGCGGCCTTGGACCCGAAGGGCCGTCCCGTCACGTGGTCGGGACGGATGATGCCGTCCTTCATGGTGATGAAGGTGTCGACCTCGTCGAGCGGCAGTCCGAGAAGGGTCAGGAACACTTGCGAGGGAAAGGGAACGGAGAACTCCTTGGCGAAGTCCACCTCGCCGCGCTCGATGAACTGATCGATCAGGTGGTTGACCAGCTTCGAGACCTCGTCGTCCATGGCCGCCATCTTCCGCGGGGCGAAGATGGGGTCGAGGAGTTTGCGGTACTTCTTCTGGTCGGGTGGGTCGATCTGCAGCGGGATCATCGGCCGCCTGTTCTTCAGGTCGACGGCGTCCATGTTGGAGGAGAAGATCTCGGGATGGCGCAGGGCCTCGTCGATCTCCGCCTTGCGCGAGAGCAGCACACCCTTGCCCGAGGGGAGGTCGACCGACATCACCGGGTCCTCGCGCATCATTTTGAAGACGGGCTGGGGATCACGGGCCATGTCGCCCCCCATCGCAGCCAGCGGATCTGCCCCGTAGCCGCCGCCGGCCTCCGTCGTCGTCTCGGTATCAGTGTCCATCTGTTCCCTCCGGTTCGAGTTGCAAGATGCGATTGAGTGCGTGCACCAACGAGGAGTCATCCGTCTCGGGGATGATCCAGCTGCTGGCGAAGAGGCGGACGATCACGTCGACCAACTGCTCCCGCTCGAGCTCCCCCGAGGCCACGGCGGGCACGGCGTCGAGGGCGTCGCCCAGGCGCTGGACGAGTTCGTCGCGCAGGGACGGCAGGTGGTCGAGGAGGAAGCTCATGACGAAGCCGGGCTCGGATTCGAAGAGTGGTCGGGCCGGGTGGCTGCGGATGAAGTCGAAGGCGTAGACCATGAAGCCGCTGATGCGGGCCTCCGCGGTGGCGGCCGCTGCCAGCACGACGTCGAGGCCGTCGCTGAAGCGCCGCTCGTCGTAGTCGGCCGCCGCCACGATCACGTGGTCCTTGCTCGGGAAGTAGCGGTAGAGGGTGCCCCGGGAGATCCCGGCCGTCTCGGCGATCTCGAGCATGCCGAGCCGTCGCACGCCGCGCCGACCGATGAGCGCCAGGGCGGCGACCAGTATCCGTTCCTCGGTCGGGTTGAACTCGCGCCGCGGTGTGGCCGCTCCGACATCGGTCCGCCCGACCAGGGTCACCGCCACGGAGACATATTAGACACTTCGTGTGCTATCTGTCTCATTCCAGGAGCGCGATGGGCCCGGACCAGGCACGACGGGAGGATCAGGAGGTGGTCGGGGGCGGCCAGGTGGCCACGGCGCGCCGACGTCGGTGGGCCCCGACGGCCAGCCCGACCAGGCCGAGGATGCCCACCACGGTGCAGGCGATACCCAGGTAGTTGGCGGAGCTGGCGCCGTAGGTCAGCGTGACGTCATGGCTGGTCGGGACCACGACCATCAGGTTCGGGGTGACCCGCCAGGGTCCGTTGGCCCCGCTGGCGTGCCAATTCGGGAAGTAGGACACCTTCACCAGGACCGGCGTTCCCACCTTCGACACGTGGAAGGAGATGGACGAATCCGTGGTGGCGATGTTCGTGACAGTGGTCGTCGCCGCCGGCTTCGCCGTCTGTTTGATGTCCGAGACCGCGGTATGGGGCCACGAGGCCGGGCCGCCCTGGGCCAGCAGGGTGTCCCAGCGGGCCGGGTGGTCGTACCAGGCCACCGAGGGCTTCAGCCAGCTGGCCGGCCCCGGCTTCACGCCCGAGAGGACGACCGGGTCGGTGTGGAGCGGCGTCACCAGGGCCGAGTCCTTGACCATGTAGATGTCCCACGTCGTGTGGCTCACCACGCCGTTGTAGTTGTAGGTCCACGGGCCGGTCTTGGCCACCAGGGTGAGGGCGGGGTCGGCCGCCGCCTGCGCCTCGATGGTGGAGGTCTCGGCCATGAAGTACTTCACACCGAGCAGCTGCAGGTGTTGGACCCCGAGCGGGACGTCGACGGGACCGTAGGGCAGGCCGACCTCGGGTTCCGACGGTCCCGCCGAGAGCTCGGCCTGATTGAGGAAGTGGTACGGGGTGGTGGCCGAGGACTCGAAGAGCAGGCCTTCCATCGAGTCGACGCAGCCGTTGGTCCAGTAGGGCAGGAGCATCAGCGCTTCGGGGGTGCCGAATCGGTTCTCGCTGTCGCTGTACTCCCACATGTCACGGCCACAGCCGTACTTCTTCGACACGGCGTCCATCGTCTCCATGATGGAGTGGTACTCGGGGTACGACGCCTGGCCCTCGTAGCCGACGTAGTTGTAGCTCGACCAATTCGTGACCTCATTGGGTCCGGTGTGCACGACGCTCTGCAGGTTGTCGCGGGACCACGACACGAATGGTGGCACCACCACGAGCAACGCACCGAGCAGGCCGAGGATGGCACCGCTCACTGCGGCGGGGAGCCAACGCGGTGCGGGGGCGCGCCGCGGGGTCAGGAGATCGACGTAGGGCTCGGACGGTGGGGGTGGGGCGGTGGGCGCCGTCTGGGTGCCCGGCACCGCCGCCACCTCGCCGGTCGACACCGAGTCGGCGTCCCAGGGCCAGTGCTCCCCGGGCTCGGCGACGGGCGGCGGTGGCGGCGCGGTGGCCTGTTCCCAACGGCGCGCACGGAGACGGCGCCAGGCCATGGCGACGGCGATGCACCCGGTGCCGAAGGCCCAGGCGGCCATCAGATACACCGAGATGTACCAGAGCGGCAGGAGGCGGACGTTGTAGAGGCTCCCCTGCGGATCGACCGCGGTGGCGATGCCCGACGCGATCCCGAGCAGGCTGACGCAGATTCCGAACCGGCTCCGCACCACGAACGCGGCGATGGTGCCGAGGCCGGCCAGTACCAGGGCCCAGGTGTCCGCCTCGTGGAAGTACTGACCCCAGCCTTCGACGTTGGTGTAGCCCATCGAGATGGAGTACGCATGCTCGAGCCCGAACGGGCCCAGCCAAAAACCGGTGAGGAGCAGCCCGATACCGACCGTCGACGCCGCCCACCACAGGGTGTGGCGCCGGGGCACCTGGGGCGTGATCGGCCCGCTGCCCCCGATCCGGAGCACCCCGCTGTCGCCGATGCCCCAGCGGTTGGGCAGGAGCTCGACCACCGTGATCACGGCGGCGCCGCCCAGCGCATAGAGGCCGCCGACCATATGGGAGAGAACGCAGACGGCGAGGACCACCGCAGCCCAGCCCCGATGGCGGCCCTCCCGCACGGCGCAGGCGAAGAGCCCGATGAAGAGGATGGCGATCGACAGGCTGAAGGAGTAGGCGTACTCCCCGGCCAGGGTGGAGAAGAGGTTGCCGCCGTAGATGGTGAACGTGTAGTCGAAGAGGAACGGCAGCGTGACCGCAGCCATGATCGTCGGGATCGGGGCGCGCAGGCGGAAGAACCTCCCGCTCGCCCAGGCGCAGATCGGCAGGATGACCGAGCCGAGGATCGTGCCCATTTTGAACGCGATGTCGTACGGGATGATCTTGCCGCCCACGGCGATGAACACGTCGGGAATGGTGAAGTAGAAGGTGTAGAGGGGAAAGCCGTCGTACCAGCCCGGATCCCATCCGGTGATGTGCCCGTGGCTCAACAGGGTCTCGAGGTACTTGGGCATGGCGATGTGCGCGCCCGTGTCGCCGCCCGTCGTCGTGGTGTTGGTGAAGAGCAAGCTCGGATGGAGCTGCCACAAGGTGACGGCGATCACCGAGGCGATGGTCAGGATCGTGATGGCACCGGGGAGCCACCAGAGGGACTGTCGATCGGACGGAGGGCCGGGCGGGTCGAGCAGCACGGCGCCGGTCGGTGCCTCCGCGGGACCGGCCCGAAAGCCGGGCCCTGGTGGCGGTGGCGGTGGCGCCGTCGCGGCGGCCGGTGGCGGCGGAGGCTGAAGCAGGTTCAACGCGTCGGGCTCGGATTCGTGCAGATCTGTCACGCGTCCCAGCCATGCGGTCGGGGCGCCGGCAGAGCAGCGACGATCACGGTGTCCCAGGGCCGCATCGGGCCAAGGTTACTGGCGCAGTCTCGCCGGACCGGGTCGCCTGGACCTCCTTACCTAGGGATTATGCAACCCCGGCTCAGCCGCGCACCCGGGCCGACTTCGGGTCGTAGAAAGCCCCGGTCCGGATTTCGAGGGGCGCCACGACATCGCCCGCCACCACCTCCCAGCTCCCGGTGGCGAGATCTTCCGGTCCGATCGGGGCGCCGTCCGTGCGCCAGACATAGGCCAGTCCGACGGCGGCGGCGGCGGTCACCGACCACGCCGCCGAGCTGACCTGGCCGGCCGGCGCACCGTCGTGGAGCACGAGCTCACCGCCCCAGAGCATGAGCGCGGGGTCGCCCACCCCCAGCGACACGAGCCGCCTGCGTGGTCCCACCGCAATAGCCGCTTCGAGCGCCGACCGACCGACGAAGTCGATCGAAGTCCCCAACTTGCAGGTGAAGCGCAGGCCCGCTTCGAGCGGGGTCCGATCCGGGGTGAGGTCGGAGCCGAAGGCCCGGTATCCCTTGTCGAGCCGCAGGCTGTTGATGGCGTAGTAGCCGGCGTCGACGAGACCGAGGTCGGACCCGGCCGCCACCAGATCCTCGTAGACGCCGACCGCGAATTCCGTCGGCACGTAGAGCTCCCAGCCGAGCTCGCCCACGTACGTGATCCGGGTGGCCCGAACCGTGGCGTAGCCGACGGCGATCTCCCGGCTCGTCGCGAACCCGAACGCAGCATCGGACAGGTCGGCCGACCCGAGGCGGCCGAGGAGCGTGCGCGAGGCGGGCCCCATCACGCCGAGCACGGCATAGGCGGAGGAGACGTCGACGACGCTGGCGTGTTCGCCCGTCCGGACGTGCCGTTCGAGCCACGCCGCGTCGCGCACCGGCGAGGCCGAGCTCGTGATCGCCAAGAAGCGGTCCCCGGCCAGGCGGGTGATCGTCACATCGGCTTCGTACCCGGCGTGCTCGTTGAGCATCCCTGTGTAGACCGTGCGGCCCGGCTCGACGGCGACGTCGGCCGTGCACGCCCGCTGGAGCACCGTCTCGGCGTCACGGCCCACCACGAGCAGCTTGCCGAACGAGGTCTCGTCGAAGACGGCAACCCGTTCCCGGGTGGCCGTCTGTTCGGCGGCGGACCACGCCAACCAGCCTGGGCGCCCCCAGGTGTAGTCGAGCCCGGCCGGCACCCCGGGCGGGGCGAAGACGTTCGGCCGTTCCCATCCCATCTTCGATCCGAAGACGGCCCCTTTGTCGACCAGCAGGTGATGGAGCGGCGAGCGACGGAAAGGCCGGGCGGACTCGAGCTCGCGGTTGGGCCAGGGCACGGCGTAATGGAGGCCGAGCACCTCGCCCACCCGGTCGCGCAGCCAGAGGTTGTTGGCATTGAAGGAGGCGAAGCGGCGGATGTCGACGGCCACCAGGTCGCTGGTCGGCTCACCCTCAACGATCCACTCGGCCAAGGCCCGCCCCGCGCCGCCGCCAGAGGCGATGCCGACGGAATTGAACCCCGCCCCGACGAAGAAGCCGCGCAGGCTCGGCGCCTCGCCGAGGACGAACTGGTTGTCGGGCGTGAAGCTCTCGGGTCCGTTGAACAGCTTCTTGAGCCCGGTGCGCTGCAAGGCCGGGATGCGGTGCAGGGCCGACTCCATGAGCACGCTGAAGTGGTCCCAGTCCTCCTCGAGTAGCTGGAACTCGAACGGATACGGCAGCGCGTCGGGAGCGACCCAGGGCTTGGCCGTCGGTTCGAAACCGCCGACGACGAGGCCGCCGACCTCCTCCTTGACGTAGGTGTACCCGTCGGGATCGCGCAGGATCGGCAGGAGCGGATGGACTCCGTCGATGGCCTCGGTCACGACGTAGAAGTGCTCGGCCGAATGCAGCGGGACGTCGACCCCGCAGAGCAGCCCGACCGCCTTGGCCCACTGGCCGGCGCAGTTCACCACGACCTCGGCCTCGACGTCGCCCCGGTCGGTCCGGACACCGGTCACGCGACCGTCATGGGTGCTGATGCCGGTGACCCGTGTCCGCTCCTCGATCCGCACCCCGCGCTGGCGGGCGCCCCGGGCCAGCGAGGCGGTGACGTCGACCGGGTTCACCGTGGCGTCACCGGGCAGCCAGATGGCACCGAGCAGGTCGCCGGTCTCGAGGATCGGATAGCGCTCCAGCGCCTGGGCCGGGGTGAGGAGCTCGCATTCGAGGTCGTAGGCGTCGGCCGTCGCCGCCGTGCGACGGAGCTGCACCATCCGATCGGGCGTGCGGGCCACGGTCACGCCGCCGCAGTGCTTCAGGCCGGTGGCCAGGCCGGTCTCCGCCTCGAGCTCGGCGTAGAGACGGGCCGAGTACTGCACGAGCCGGGTTCCCGACTCCGTCGCGCGGAGCTGACCCAAGAGACCCGCAGCGTGCCAGGTCGTGCCGGAGGAGAGCTGTCCCTGTTCGAGGAGGAGGACGTCGGTCCAGCCGAGCCGAGCGAGGTGGTAGGCGGTCGAGGAGCCGATGATGCCGCCACCGATCACCACGACACGTGCCCGGCCGGGCAGGTCGCGGCCCGACGGCGCGGGCGACGGTTCGTTCTCCACGGTTCCTCCCTGCTCGCCGATGCGGCTCAGTCTGCCCGCGCCACGTCGGTCAGGAGGTGTTCGAGATCGGGACCGGCGAAGGTCGCCTCGGCCCGCTCGTACTTCTCCATCCCCCAACCCCAGAAGTCGAAGTCGATCGGGCTCGTCGCGTCCTGGATGGAGGCCCACAGGGTCCAGCCGTACTGCGACATCAGACCCCAGAGGCGCGCGCGGGCCACGTGGCTCCGGGTCAACGCGCCGTCGTAGGCACGGACCAACTCCTCCAGCTGGCCGAGGTCGAGGTGGCACTCGCTCCAGATGTTGCCCAGCTCGAAATAGGGATCGTTGTTCCCCGAGTACTCGTAGTCGATGATGGACACGGCCCGACCGTTGTCGATGAAGTTCGCCGCCAGCAGATCGTTGTGGCACGACACGGGCCTCACGGGCCGAACGGAAAGGGCCGCCCTTATCCGTCCGACCGCTTCGGCGTGCTCGAGGTACCGGGGCGGGAGCCGGAAGCCCCTTCGCTGCACCCGCCCGAGGTATTCGGCCTGCAGCGCGAACATGTCGAAGCGGTTGACAAAGGGTGGGGCGGCGTGGAGCCGCCGGCAGGCGTCCGCCACCCGGCGCAGGATCCCGGGGTCCCCGAAGCGCTCGTCGCGCAGCGTCTCACCATCCACGAAGCCGATGAGGAGCACGTTGTCGTCGGGCAGGAAGTCGATCACCGGCGCCCCGACGCCGGCCGTGGCCGCCCGGACGCTGTTCTCGTACTCGGCCCGCCGGTCGACGGCCAGCTCGGCCGAAACGGACTGGCTCGAGAGGCGCAGGACGAAGACGCCGTCGGGCGTCGTCACCTTGTAGTTGCGGTTGGTCAGGCCTCCCGGGAGCGGCTCGACCGTGCACGGACGATCTCGGAGGGCGTCGATCCGCCCGAGGAGCTCCGGGGTGAGGCCGGCCTCCTCGCCGGCACTCACCGCGTGTGGACGGCCCGGCCCGTCAGGGCAACGACGAGGCGGGTGTGTCCGGCCCGAGAAGCTCGATCGTCTCCAGCTCGACCGTCTGCTTCGGACCGGTGAACCAGTTCTTGACCGACACGTGCCAGTAGATCCACAAGAAGATGAGTGCGGCCGGGAACACGAGGATGGTGTAGTTCACGTACTTCCACGAGAATCCGGTCACCCATGGCACACCCACGTTGATCTGCGGCATGAAAGCCATGAAGGTCACCAGCACGATATCGATCAGAGCGATGACGGCGATCCACTTGTACTTTGCCCCGAGGGTCCAACTTCCGGGTTCGAACCTGTCCTTCATTCGCCAGCGATGCCAGATCGGAATGGCGAAGCACCAGTAGAGGCCGATCACGCCGATCGAGACGACAGCGTTGAACGCGACCGGCACGGCAACGCCACCTTCGTCGACCGAGATCAACGCGGGCGACGTGAGGATGAGGGAGATCACGGCGACCAGGATCACCCCGAACACCGGAACCCGGCGCGAATTGAGTCGCGACCACAACTGAGCTCCCGGGACCGCGCCGTCCCGGCTGAATGCAAAGAGCATTCGAGTGCAGCTCGTCATGCACGCCATGGTGCAGAAGAACTGGCCGACGGACGCAGATGAGGAGGACGGTGCCCCCCCACTTCGAGGTGAGGGCCTGGGAGAAGATCAGTGCCACACCACCTCCGCCCTTAGTGACGG
Source organism: uncultured Acidimicrobiaceae bacterium (assembly GCA_963754445.1). Classification (GTDB taxonomy): domain Bacteria; phylum Actinomycetota; class Acidimicrobiia; order Acidimicrobiales; family RAAP-2; genus Bog-473. The sequence continues at coordinate 282,142 of CAVWFT010000002.1, forward strand.
CACCCTCGTTCTGCACGGCGAAGAGGAATGCGAGCAGAAGGATCCAGCCGCCGATCGCCGAATAGAAGATGGAACGCCAGATCCCCTTGGCCGCCGAGTCGGCCGCCGAGTGCGTCTCCTCGGAAAGGTGGGCCGAGGCGTCGTAGCCCGTGATGGTGTACTGCGTCAGCAGGGCCCCGATGGGCAGGATGATGAAGACGAAGCCCCAACCGTGGGTTGCCCCGTTGAAGAAGCCGGTGTTGTTGACGGTCGAGGTGAAGACCATTTTTGCACTCGCGTGATGGTGCGGAAGGAAGATCAAGATCAGCACGATCGCCGCAGCACCGATCACGTGCCAGTACACCGAGATGTTGTTGAAGATCGACAACAGGTGACTCGAGAAGATGTTGGCCAGTGCGGCCAGGACGAGGATCACCAGGAAGTAGAGGAAGATCCTGTCGAGATTGCCCGACGTGTAATGCCCGGGGAAGAGAAAACCGAGCGTGAGGTCGAAGAACGTGGCGCATCCGTAAGCCACCGAGGCGACGATGGCCAGAAGACCGATCAGGTTCAACCAACCCGTGTAGTACCCGGCCTTGACACCTCCGAGCTTCGAGGCCCACCAGTAGATGCCGCCCGAGGTCGGGTACGCAGACACCAGTTCCGACAGGCAGAGTCCGATGCAGAGCACGAGCGCGGCGAGGATCGGCCAACCCCACGCGATGGCAGCCGGACCGCCGCCGTTCCAGCCGGCGTAGAAGGTGGTGAAGCAACCGGCCAGGATGGAGATGATGGAGAAGCTGATGGCGAAGTTGGAGAACCCGGACCAACTCCGGTTCAGCTCCTGCTTGTAACCGAGTCTGGCGAGCGTCTGCTCGTCCTGGGTCAATGACGGGGCGTCGGAGACCTCGTCGACGGTACCTTCAGGCACGGGCATCCCCTTTTGATCGGCGGCCCCGGGACAAGAGTCCGCAGTGGGTGTTGCGTAGGTTGCGGGGCACGATAGCAAGGTCCGCCCGCGCATGACGGGAAGGTAAGGGGCCGGACGGCGAACGCAAGATCCGTGTTTCGATGTGGCCCGCGTTTGCGGAATTAGTCGTGAACTGAAACCGGCCCAGGCGCGGCACGGACGATCCAGCACGGAGCGTGCCTGTCACAATGCAGGCATGCGCGTCCTCGCACTCGACCAGGGGACCTCCGCGACCAAGGCGGTCGTCTTCGACGACGGCGACATCGTCTGCTCCGTCGAGGCGGCGGTCACGCCGCATGCCGTACCGGGTGGCGGTGTCGAACAGGACCCCGAGCAGCTGTGGGACTCGGTCCGCCAGGCGGGTCGCGAGGCCATCGATCGTTCGGGTGGGGGCGTTGCGGCCGTCGGCTTCGCCAATCAGGGAGAGACCGTCTTGGCGTGGGACCGTGACAGCGGTCGCCCGCTGAGCCCGGCGGTCTCCTGGCAGGATCGACGCGCCGCCGCCGTCTGCACCGAGATGGCGGGGCAGGCCGAGGCGTTGACGCGCATCACCGGGCTCCCACTCGATCCCTATTTCGCCGCGCCGAAGATGCGGTGGCTGCGCCGTGAGATGACCACCGAGGGCGTCGTCACGACCAGCGACGCCTGGTTGCTGCATCGCCTCACCGGGTCCTATGTCACCGATGTGACGACGGCGTCGAGGACGCTGCTCCTCGACCTGGTCGAGCGGAGATGGTCCGAGGAGGCCTGTGCTGCCTTCGGCCTCGACGCCGCCGCACTCCCCGTCGTCGTCGGGTGCGCAGAGGAGATCGGGGTGACTGACGCGTTCGGCCCGCCTCTCCCGGTGGCGGGTCTGAGCGTGGACCAGCAGGCGGCGCTGATCGGCGAGCACTGCCTGGAGCACGGAGAATCAAAATGCACGTACGGAACCGGGGCGTTCCTCCTTGCCAACGCCGGCGAACGACCGTTCACTTCGTCAGCCGGACTGTCGGTCTCGGTGGCGTGGCAAGTCGGCGGGGAAGCGGCCTACTGCATCGACGGCCAGGTCTATGCCGCCGGAGCCGCCGTCGGCTGGTTGGAGCGCTGGGGATTCGTCCCGCGGGCCGAGGACCTCGACACCGTGGCCGCCTCGGTACCCGACAGCGGCGGCCTCGTCGTGGTGCCCTCGTTCACCGGACTGGGTGCTCCGTGGTGGCAACCCGACGCGCTCGGCGCAATGGAGGGGATCAGCCCGGGGACGCAACCGGCCCACGTGGTCCGGGCCACGGTCGAGGGCCTGGCCGCGCAGGTGGCGCTCTTGGCCCGGGCCGCGGCGCTCGACCTCGGGCGGCCACTGACCCGCTTGCGGGTCGACGGCGGGCTGACCCGCTCGCGCCTGCTCATGCAGGCCCAGGCCGACCTGCTGCAGGTCCCGGTCGAAGTGGCCACATCGCCCCACGCCACCGCCGCCGGCGTGGGGGCGCTGGCCCGATTGGGCGCCGGGCCGGCGCGATCCCTGGCGGAGGTCATCGGACCCCCCGAGGTACACACCCGCTTCGAGCCGATCATGGGCGGCGATGAGGCGGCGGAGCGACTGGCCCGGTTCGAACGAGCGGTGGAACTCCGTACCGATGCGGCACGCGACGAGGCGTCGTGACCGACGAAGCGCCCTACGACGTTGCCGTCATCGGCGCCGGTGTCGTGGGCACCGCACTCGGGCGCCAGTTGGCGCGCTACCGCCTGCGGACGGTCCTGCTCGAGCGGGCCACCGACGTCGGCACCGGGACGTCGAAGGCGAACACGGCGATCCTGCATACGGGTTTCGACACCGAGCCGGGCACCCTCGAGTCGGCCCTGGTCCGGCGCGGGCACCAGCTGCTCGGCGCCTACGCCGGGCAGGCCGGCATCGCGCTCGAACGCACGGGAGCCGTCCTCGTGGCCTGGGACGACGAGCAGGCGGGCCGCCTCGACGCCGTCGTCGCTAAGGCCCGGGCCAATGGCTACGACCGGGCCAGCAGGATCACGCTCGAGGAGCTGGCGCGGCGCGAGCCGAACCTCGGTGCCGGACCCACCGGCGCCGTCACCATCCCTGACGAGTGGATCATCTGTCCCTGGAGCCCGAGCATCGCTTACGCCACCGAAGCCGTCGGGGCCGGAGTCGAGCTCCGACTCGGTGTCGACGTCATCCGGGTGGCCCGCGAGGGGGAAGGTGACGACCAGCACTGGCTGCTGGAGACCGCGAAGGGCGGGGTGCGGGCCCGCTGGGTCGTCAACGCGGCCGGCCTCGCCTCCGATCGCATCGACCGTCAATTCGGTTTCGGCCAGTTCACCATCAGGCCTCGACGCGGCCAGTTGATCGTCTTCGACAAGTTGGCGCGATCGCTGGTGTCGTCGATCGTGCTGCCGGTGCCGACCGAACGCACCAAGGGCGTGCTCGTGGCGCCCACCGTCTACGGCAACGTGCTCTTGGGTCCGACCGCCGAGGACATCGCCGACGGGAGCGACACCGCGACGACCGCCGAGGGTCTCGATTCGTTGCTCGGCGCGGGTCGGCGCATTGTGCCCCGACTGGTCGAGGAGGACGTCACCGCCACCTATGCCGGCGTGCGGGCGGCGACCGAACACCGCGACTACCAGATCGCGATCCACGACCGGGAGCGCTACGCCTGCGTCGGCGGGATCCGCTCGACCGGCTTGACGGCGTCACTCGCCATTGCCGAGTACGTGGTCGAGGAGATGGGTGCCGCCGGGCTGCCGCTCCCGGAGACCGAGAGCGAACCGGTGATCCCCCACATGCCCGAGCTGGGCGAGCGCGGGCTGCGGGCCTTCGCAGACGAGGACATGGTTCACACCGATCCCGCGTACGGGCACATCGTGTGCTTCTGCGAGCGGGTCACCGAGGGGGAGATCAGGGACGCCCTCGACGGCCCGGTGCCCGCAGTGGACCTGAGCGGCGTGCGCCGGCGGACCCGGGCCACCAACGGACGCTGCCAAGGGTTCTTCTGCGCTGCCGCCCTGGCGGCCCGGATGCCGTCGCACTGACGCGATGGGTCGCACCGTTCTCTCCGTCGACGCCCTGGTGGTCGGCGCCGGGCCGGCCGGCCTCACGGCGGCCACCATGCTCAAGCGGAACGGTGCTCGAACGGTTGTCGTGCTCGACCGCGAGGACGAGCCGGGCGGGACGCCCCGGCTCTGCACGCACACCGGTTTCGGGGTGCGCGATCTCCATCGCGTCCTGAGCGGTCCGACCTACGCCCGCCGGCTGGTCCGGCGGGCCTACGGCGTCGGCGTGGACGTGCGCACCGGCACCATGGTGACGGGGTGGGCAGGACCGCGCCGAGCGCTGGTGACGGGACCGGGCGGCCTCCTCGAAGTCGATGCCGGCGTCGTCGTCCTGGCCACCGGAGCCCGGGAACGACCCCGGGCGGCGCGCCTGGTTCCCGGGACACGACCGCCCGGTGTCTTCACGACCGGCCAGCTCCAGCAGTGGGTCCACCGCCAGCATCTTCCGGTCGGCACGCGGGCCCTGGTCGTGGGCGCCGAGCACGTCTCGTACTCGGCGGTGCTGACCCTCCGAGAGGCGGGAGTACGCACCGTCGCCCTCGTCACGGAGTTGCCCCGCCCGCAGACGTTCCCGGCCTTCGCCGCCGTGACCAGATTGGGCCTGCGCGTCCCGGTCTGGACCGGCACCGCGGTGACCGGCATCGTTGGACGACGGCGCGTCGAGCGGGTGCTGGTGCGTGGACCGCAGGGCGACGAGCGCGCCGTCGCCGTCGACACGATCGTGTTCACCGGTGACTTCGTGGCCGACCACGAGTTGAGCCGGCTCGCCGGCTTGGCGGCCGACCCGGGCACCGGTGGTCCCGCCAGTGATGGTGTGGGCCGGACCACGGCGGCCGGCATCTTCGCTGCGGGCAACGTGGTCCATCCGGCCGAGACGGCGGACGTGGCGGCGAAACGAGCCCGCGCCGTGGGTCGGGCCGCGGCGGCGTGGCTTCGACGCGAAGGTAATGACGGCGCCGCCGCAGCGCCGCTCGGGGTGCGTGTGCGGGTGGCCGATCCGCTGCGATGGATCGTTCCCAACCTGGTCGTCCCGAACCGAGAGGGTCACGAGTCCACCCTCGTCCGGCCTCGAATATTCCTTGATCGCTCCCGGCTCAGCGTCACCCAGGACGGTCGGCTCCTCGGTTCCTACCAGTTGCGCCGCATGGCGCCCAACCGTTCGCACGACATCCCGAGCGACTGGCAGCGGCTGGTGCGACCCGGTGCCGACGTCCTCGTCTCGGTCTCGCCCGAGACGAGGAGGCACTGAGCCACCGGGGGCGTTACATCTGGGCCAGGATCTTGCCCTTCTGATCCTCGAACTCCGCCTCGGTGAGGATCCCCTGATCCTTCAGCTGGGCCAGCTCCTTGAGCTTGTCGATGAGCTCGTCTGAGGAGGCGGCCGCAGGCGCCGGGGCAGGGGCAGGGGCCGCCTGAGCCGGTGCGGCCTGCGCGGCTTCCTGCTGGGCGTACTTCTGCTGCTGGTGACGGTTCACGCCACCGGCCACTGCGGTGGCCGTGCCGGCGATGAGTGCCGTGCGTCCCACGGTCCGCATCACTGGACGTCGTCGCATCATGGGCATGGTTCTGCTCCTTCTCTTTCGGACTTGTTAAGAGGTCAAGGCCTCAGCCAGCTCGGCCATGGCGGATTCGACCAGGTCACGGGGAACTCGGGCGCTCTCGATGACGATCCCGCCGGAGGCCTCCACCGCCTCGACGAAGGTGCGGGCCCAGGCGTCCTCCCACACGATGACCAGCGCCGAGTTGCCTTCAGGCAGGCCGGCCGCCACGTGGTCGAGGTCCTCAGGTCCGACCAGCCCACCGACCTCGCCGTCGCAGTCGTTGAAGCCGGCCAGCTCGTCCATCTGGTCGAACTCGAGGCTGATGGTGTTGCCCTCGTCGTCCTTGCCGACGAACACCAGGTCGAGAATGCGCACGGTGCCATTGCTGACGAGCCGGGCCACTTCGGGGGCGATGTTGCCGTTGAACTGATTGCCGGGAAAGGCGATCACTGTGTAGCTGACTGGTCCCATTGGCATGGTGGTCTCTCCCACTCTCCTGGTTGCGAGTACTCGAACGGTGGACGGCTGTCGTGAGGCTAGCGGGGCTCAGCTGGCAAGAATCTTTGCCTTCTGGTCCGCGAACTCGGCGTCGGTCAGGACACCCTGGCTCTTGAGGTCGGCCAGCTTCGAGAGCTGTGAGGCCGTGTCGGCGCCTGACGTGCCCGCGGCCTGGCGCACGTACTGGTCGAACGCCTTCTGCTGCTGGGCCGCTTGCTGCGCGGCCCGCTCGTGCATCTTGCCGCCCCGGGCGATGAGGTACACGAAGACGCCGAGGAACGGGAGGACGATGATGAAGATCACCCAGAGCGCCTTGGCCAGTCCGCCGAGATCGTGGCTGCGGAAGACGTCGACGAACACCATGATCAACAGGTAGATCCAGATGAAGAACAAGAAGAAGTACAGCATCGTCAAAAACGCGTCGAGGACGGGATAGCTCGAGGCAAGCATCAAAGGCTCCTTGATTGGTCGTGAGGGTGCCGGCACCTGGCACCGTCGGCAGCACCCTAACCATCACAGCGGAAAAACGCACGACAAAGTGCCCGGAGTCATCTTCCGCGATTACTTTCGTCCCCCCTCGGGAACATCGGCGCCCGATTCGCGCGCCGCTCAGTTGCCTCCCACACGGCTTTGCCCAGCCGAAGCCCAGCGGGCGTCAGAGTCCCTCTTCGGCGTGCAATCGCCCCGATTTGCACGCCGCGGCGAACGTCTCGTAGTCCCGTTCGTTCTGGTCCGCGTAGGTTTCGGCGAAGCGGACCAGCGCTTTCTCGAAGCTGGGGTTGTTACCGAGGTAGGCGGCGATGGCGAACCTGTCCCCCGAGCGAGCATGCGCTCGAGCCAGTGCGTTGGCGCAGATGGCCCCGTAGGCGCTCATCCCGGCCGGAATGGCGTTTTCAATATCTATTGAACCTTTCCAGTCCTGGAGTTGACGGACGTAGTAGTCCCGCGGCTTGCCATCGATGCCGTCGCTCCGCTGCCAGCCCAAGAAGATGTCGCTGCTGGCCTGCATGAGCCGCTGGCCGGCCACCACCCGCGCCGCATGATTGCCGTACGTGCTCTTCTTGGTGAAGCGCTCGAGCACCGACGCCTCGGCCTCCTTGGCCTGGAGGAACAGGACGTCGCCCTCGCGGGCGCCCTCGAGCATGACCACCCAGCAGCGCGTGCCCACGCTGCCCACTCCCACCACCTTCCGGGCCACCCTCGTCACCTGGAATTTCTCGAGCAGGTGCCGGCGATCCGTCGGGAGCGAGGCTCGATACTTGCGCAGGATCTCGTGGAACTTCTCGATCATCAGGTCGCTCTCCACCCCGGGGAAGAGCTCCTCGATGGGCACGATGAGTGGGGGGTCACTCACGATGCGGCGCTCGCCGTCGACGAGATAGGTCAGTTTGTCGAGGGCCCTCATATTGTCCTTGGTGTGCGCCTTGGCGATCGCCCGGTCGACGGTGTCGGCCATGTGTCGCACGTCCTTGGATTTGGACTTGACCGCCTCCTCCTTCAGAACCGCCAGTCCGGACTCGACCTCGACCTGCGAGTACCAGACCTCGAGATTCGTCATCGACGCCATCTGATGCATGCTCTGCCGGTACGCCAGGCCAAGGCCGAGGATGGCCTCGGAACGCACGCTCTTCGAAAAGCCGTTGCCGCGGGCCGCCACCACCATGCTGGCCGCCAGGCGCTTGACGTCCCACTCCCAGGGTCCGGGCAAGGTCTCGTCGAAGTCGTTGCAGTCGAAGACCAGCCGGCGCTCGGGTGATCCGAAGATCCCGAAATTCGAGAGATGGGCGTCGCCACAGATCTGCGCGGACAGACCACACCGGGGCGTGCCCGAGAGGTCCGAGGCCATGACGAGCGCCGCCCCACGGAAGAAGGTGAAGGGAGAGACCAACATGCGGCCGTAGCGGATCGGCACGAGCTCGGGCACCCGGGACTCCGCCTGCCCCTCGAGAAGGGCCACCGGGTCGAACCGGTCCGCTCGGGCCTCGAACACAGCGTGACTGTCCCGCGGGGCGACCTCACGTGCCTTCTTGCCCTTCGCCCTGCTCTGGGCCTCGTCGAGGTGGTTGACCACCCGCGGCACGGCACCGGTGTCGTCTCGGCGCGCCTCGGTCACCGCCACGTCGGCCTCCTCCCTGGTGCGCCCCGGCGCCCCCGTTCCGGCTCGAGGCTATGCCCACCTGGGTCTTCTCGTCATCAGCGGCTCACGATCGCCGCCGCGCGGACCGGCTGGCCGCCTTTCCCGGGGGCCCGGAGGCGGTCACAATGGCGGCATCGGAGTGTGCCGATGGTGCGGACGCCGGTCCGCGGAGGGTCCGACGCGTGGAAGGGCGATGGAGTGACGGTGCGCGGCGACGACGCGACGACGGAGAGCGCCGACTCCGTGACGCCCGTCGGGCCCTCGGCCGAGGCGCCGGATCCCACCGGCGACGGCCGTTCGCCCCGCCGGACCGAGCGCATCGGCTCGACCATCGTCCGCCTGGTCAACCTCATCCGGGGCAGCGACGAGGCCGCGGTGGAGCAGGCGATCTTGCAGTTGAGCTCCACCCGGCGCTGGCTGGCCCCGCTGGCCCTGGTGATCAGCGGCTTCATCCTCCTCTTCCGTGGCCTCAAGCTGCTGGTCACCAACTGGCGCCTGACCCTGGTCCAGATCCTCCCGGCCATGTGGATCTGGCTGGCCATGCTCGACATCAAGCTCCACGTCCTGCACGGACGCCAGTTCCACGTCATCCGTGGTCCCATCCTCATCCCCCTCGCCCTGGCCATCGTCGCCCTGACCGCCGGGAGCTTCTACCTCAATGGGGTCTTTGCCTTCGCCATCGCGGAGAGCGGCGGCCCACCCCAGATCCGCCCCGCCTTCACCCGGGCCAACGGCCACCTCGGGACGATCCTGTCGTGGGGCTGTGGGATCGGTCTCGCTCTGGCCTACTCCTCGCTCATCTCGGCCCGCTGGGGCGACTGGTCCTTCGCGTTGGCCCAGGGGATCGTCGTCGGCGTCATGATGCTGAGCTACCTCGCGGTGCCGGCCCGCATGGTGGGCGTCACCAAGATCAAGTCACGCCGTGACTCCCTGGCCACCAGCGCAGTCGGCGGAGCGGTCGGCGCAGTCGTCTGCTCGCCGCCCTACGTCATCGGGCGCCTCGGCATCCTCATGCTCGGATGGCGCTACCTCTTCTGGCCCGGGGTACTGCTCATTGTGTTCGGCGCCACCCTGCAGACCGGGGTGACCAGCGCGGTCAAGGCGGTGAAGTTCTCGGCCAAATTGGTCGCCCACCCGGACGCGGCCACGGGCGCGTCCGCCAACGATCCCAGGGCGGCCGCTGCACCGAGCGGATCACCGGCCGAAAGCCGATAGTCCCGCTGGGCGCGCTGCGCCCCAGCTCCGTAGCATCACGGCCAGGGCGAGCGGCCCGAGAACGACGGGAGGGCCGGCGTGTCCGCGATGTTCGAATGGTTCGGGACGACCACCTTCCGCATCCGCACCGGTGGCCGGACGCTGTTCTTCGACGCCTACCTCGATCGGATCCCCGGGCTCGATCCAGTCGGTCTCTCGACGGCCGAGGTGGACGAGGCCGACTTCGTCTTCGTGAGCCACGCCCACTTCGACCATCTCTACGGGGCCGATGCCATCGCGCGGCGCACCGGAGCGGTGGTCGTGGGCTCGCCCGAGTCGGCCCGCTGCCTACGGGCCAGCGGGGTGCCCGAGGAGCAGCTGCTGCTCGTGACCGGTGGCGAGACGGTCGACTGCGGTGGGGGTATCGGGGTGCAGGCGCTCCCGGCGTTGCACTCGTGTCTGTTCGCCCACGGCGAGAGTGACAGCGCCGTCCCCTGCCTGGGCGACCTCGGCGTGAGCGCGCAAGAGCGCATCGCCGCCCGCGATGCCTTCTTCTCCATGATCGAGGAGTTGACCGGTCCCGAGGCCGAGGCCCTGCGAACCATGAACGGCGCCTGTTCCGCCCACGACGGTGGCCAGCTCTCCTACGTGTTGCGCACCGGCGAAGGCTCGGCCCTCATCAGTTCGAGCGCGGGCTACTGGACGGGGATCTTCGACGGGCTGCGGCCCGACATCGCGCTGCTCGCCATCGGCGGCCGGCCCAACGTCGACGGGGAGCCTTTCCAGGGTTCGAGCGCGCAGTACATGCTCGAACAGGTGCAGCGGTTGCGGCCGGGGCGGGTCGCCTTCGCTCACCACGATCCCCTCTTTCCGGGGCTGCCCTGGGTCGACCTCGGTGCCGCCGCTGACGCGCTGGCCACCGCGGGCACCCCGACCGGCTACTTCACTTTGGAGTACGCCACCCCGAGGACGCTCTTCACCTGACGGAGCGGTCCCGGACGGCGACCGTCGCAGCCGATGACGCTCGCCTTCAGCCGGAGGAGCCCAGTCCGAGCAGCCCGAGCAGCGAGGGCTGAGTCGTCGTTGTCGTCGTGGGCGCCGACGTGGGCGCCCCCGGCGACCTGCTCTGCGTGCTCGGCTCCGGTGGCGATCCGGCACCGGAGGCGGGCGCTGCCGGCGTCGTCACGGGCGCCGAGGGCGCCGGGCCGCTTGCGGCGCCCTCGCGAGGTCCACCTCCCCCACTCGTCTCCAACGGGACCGGGCCGGGAGAGGTCCCGTTGGCCGAAGTCCACTGGCCACCCAGCACGGTGGCCGAACTGTTCGGGGAGGCGGAACCGGCGGCGCCGTAGCCGGTGACGGTGTCGTCGTAGAAGTTGACCGTGCTGTTCGCGTCGGCGTCGTAGACCGATTCGTGCACCGTGCCGGGCGGGCACACCAGGAGGGAGTTCGCCACTGTCACGTTGCCGTCGGTCACCTCGACACAGGCCACGTAGTCGCTCGCTCCGCAACGGAGCACGTCACCGTCGAAGGTGATGGGGCCGCGCGGAGCGCCGGAAGCGTCCGCCGCCTCCACCAGGATCGCGTCGCCGGCCAGCGGAGCATTCATGGTGCATCCGTTCACGCTGACATCGGACGTCCATGGGCCGCCGCTCCCCTCCCCCGCATTGGCGAAGAAGAGGCCGCCGACGTCACCGCCGACGGTGCAGCCGTCGATGGTCACGTTCTGGACGCCCTCGTTCCATTGGTCCGCCTCCAGGTCGAACACGTCCAGCGCGACGTGGGCCAGATCGAGGCCCGACAGTGCGGCGTCGGTCACGTCAGAGAGCGTCACACCCTGGCGGCCCGCGCCGTCGATCCAAATGTTGTGGACGATGATGTCCTCGCTCGGGCGCACGATGGTCGATGACGCGTCACCCGAGGCGCGCAACGGATTCAGGGAAAGGCCGTCGCCATAGACGTGGGCGACGAGGACGTTGGCGACGACCATGCCAACCACGCCGTCCGAACGGATGCCGGCCCCGAACGCGCCCGACTCGTGGTAGCCGCCGGGGTTGACACCGGAGATCTCCATGTCCTCGACCGTGATCCCCGATCCACCGACGAACCAGAAGGCCGGATCCATGTCGTTCACGTTGGCCCCCGGCACGGGCACCGTGCGGTCCTGCCAGTCGCCGCCCCGGATGGTGACGTCTTGGAGTCCGACCAGGCGGAGCCCGCCATCGATCAGGTAGCAGCTGTGGGCCGGCGCCCGGACCACGGAGCCCTGGGGCAGCGCGTTCAACCAGGCCTGCATTCCGGCCGAGACGTCCTGCGAGCAGTTGTCGGCGAGCCAGAAGGGAGGGGCGACGCCGAGGGGCGAGGCCCCAATAGAGCCGGCAACGGCGGACGGCTCGGCCCGGCCCGAGGGTGACTGTTGCGACGGGAGGGTCGCCGCCGACGCGGCAGCAGTCGCAAACGACGACGAACGCGCCGTCACGGTGCCCACGCCTCCTGTGGCCGTCACGGCGAAGACGACCAGGACGAAGCTCAGACCTCTCCGGTTTCGGCCCGGAATCACTGGGTGCTTCGGTACCCCTCGACCCGGCGATGCAAACGCGGAACACAACGCCCGCACAACACCGTCACCCGCAATCTGGTGCGGGGCGAGGCGCACCGGCTGTGTCGCCGGAACGTCTGCTACCGGCCCCCCCTCACGAGAGCCGGAGCGTCCGCGTCCAGATCTGCATCAGCACCGAGGCAGGTTGTTCTATCGGCACGTCGCTCCGGGCCCAATACACATCGAGCAGGTAGCGATCGGTCAGGACGGACAGCGCCCGCACCGTCTCGACCGGGTGTTCCACATCGACCTGCCCGGCATCGGTCAGCGCGAGCACGTGGCGTTCGATCGGACCCACCAGCTCGCTGAGCGTGAGGCCCCACTGCTGGCGCAGGTCCGGGTCGGAGCCCGTGGCCTCGGAGAAGGCCTGCATCAGGCGCCCGTGGTCGCGGTAGACACCGGCGAAGTGCAGGAGCGACGCGTACAGCTGTTCCTCCGGCTGGTCCGAGCTCACCCACTGTTGCGACGCCTCGCGCAGTTCAGCCAACAACCCGTGCATCAGGCGGGTCATCACACTTTCGAGGTCAGGAAAGTAGCGGTAGAAGGCGGTCCGGCCCAGCCCGGCCGTGGCCATGACCTCCTCGACGCCGATGTCCCGGAACGACCGCGTTTCGAGGAGCGTTTGGGCCGCCTCGAGGATGGCGCGCTCGGTGGTGGCACGCCGGTGCTGCGCCGCCGTGCGCACCTGGGTGCGGCCGGGCGTCACGTCTGACCGTTTGCCTCGACGTGATAGCCGGCGGCGGCCCACCGTTGGGTGTGCGGCAGATGGTCGTCGAGAAAGAACGCATCGTCGTCGGTGACGACGAGCACTTCTTCGAACTTGACCCCCACACCGTCGCGCCCGATGTGCGCCTCGACGGCCCAGAGCCCGGGTGTCGCCGGCGTGTCGGCAAAGACGCTGTCGTTCCACACCGGGTAGCCGGTCCCCTCCTCGAGGGCACGCAGATTGGCCGCCAGCAACCCCTCGGCGGCGGCGGTCCCGAAGCCGGGCATGGGTGAGGGACGGTCGGGCTCGGGCTCGAGGGGGAAGACCAGGTGCGCCAGCGCCCGATCCGGGTAGTGCTGGTGGCAGTTGTCCCAACCACGGCGCTCGAGGATCCCGTCGAGCGTGCGGTACAACGTGGCCATCGACTCGCCGGCACGGACACCGTTGAGCAGGAAGGGGCGGATCAAGGCCAACCCGGCATCGAGTTCGTCGAAGACGACGTTCGGCCCGATGGTGCACGAATACCCGACGTCCGCCGTCGTGCCCTCGAGCGCCGGTGCGACGTCGAGGATCAAGGCCATGCCGTAGGAGAGCGGGATGTCCGTCGGGAAGAAGTCGGTTTCGGGACCGACCCCGGTCGCCGCCATGCGCCTGGCCCGCGTGATGTCGTACGACCACTCGGCGCCCAGCAACGTCCGCCGACCGAACCAGGCGAAGGGCTCGTGGAAGACCTGGGTGACACCGTGCTCCCCCTGGGCCCGCGAGAGGAGGTCGACCACATCTCGTTCGGTCATCCCGATCTCGAGCTGCGCTTCGACGTCGAGCGCGATGTCGTAGCCGAGTCGTTGAATCTGGCGGAAGCGGTCCAGGTCCGCGGCGGAATAGGGGAAGAGGGTGTTGCGAGACACGGATGAGTCCTCGATCGGAGAAAGGGGGCGATACGGCCGGCCTCTACCCACAGGGGGTGACACGGCGTCACCCATGGTGTCACACGTCTTGGCGCGAAGCAAAGCAGGGCAGGTGCCATTTCTCCTGGTCCAGGGGCTGCGTCACGGCGCCACCAGGGCCTCGGCCAGCCCGGCGACTCCCGACAACGGCCGAGCCAGCTCCTCGCTGAGGCCGTAGCGGCTGGCCAGCACCGCTGGGTCGATGTAGCTGACCTGGCAACCCCGCGCTCCGTCGTCCCAGATCAGGAGCCTGAGCGGCAGGTCGAGCGCGGCCAGTGGTACGGCGTCCATGACCGGCGTCCCCCCGGCCGGGTTCCCGAAGAGCACCAGCACGGTCTCTCGCAGGTCGAGGCCGGCCTGACGGGCCGCCGCTCGCTGATCGATGACCGCGAACACCGTCATCCCCTTGGAATCGAGCAGCTCACGCAAGCGGGTCACGGTGTCGGCGACCGAGCGTGGGCTCGATCTGGTGATCGCACCGCCGTCCGGGCTCGGTGCCATCCTCGAGGCCTGCCCTACGAGGCGGCGAGACGAGGGGCCCGCCCGGCGTGGTTGTCCCGGAGGCGCTCGGCCGTCTCCCGGTCACGCAGCGGCATCCCGATCCCGATTGGGAGCTCCGAGTGCGTGTCATTGCGGCATTGGGCACAGTCGACGACCCACGAGTGATCTGCACGCTGAGTGATCCTCGGTTGATGGTTCTGCACTGTCGTGTCTCCTGCCGCGACCCCCCCGGCGGCGCTCACGATATCCACTGGCCCCCCAGGCGGGAAAGTCGTTCTCGTGACCTGGGAATCTCGCCGCACCGGCGCTCCGACCGTGGCGAAACGGGCATTGACACCTTCCCCGTGTTATTTCACCTGAACTGCAATTAAGACTCCCGGATCAGGAAAGTTGCGCGTCGGCGGGACGCAGGGCGATGTAGACGATGGCGCCGATCACCGGGATGAAGAGGATGACGACGGTCCACAGCGCCTTCACCCCGCCGTGGTGGTCGCGACGGCGAAAGTTGTCCACGAAGCACCAGAGGATGAAGAAGACAACCAGGAACACCGCCGCGAATTCCAGGAACGTCCAGAGCAGATTCAGGAGCGGCCAGCTGTAGGCGAGCATCGGTGCACCTCCGTGCGGTCCGGCTGGCTCCGGAAGGTAGCCGTCACCACCGGCATTTCGGTGGATGGACCCGGCTCGGAGCTCAGCTGTTCGAGACGAGTCCGAAGATGCTCGTCCCCATGAGGTACAACCCGAGGGTCAGCGAGAGCACGACGACGGCCTGATCTCGGTGCTGGTTGATCCACTCGAGGAGGGCTCCCAACCTCGCCTTGACGGTGTCGGGCCGCACGACCGCATAGATCTCCATGGCCAGGTAGCTGGCCGTGCTCCAGAGGCAGAAGCCGAACACGGCCACGTACTCGAGCGCGTTGTTCAACTGGAGCTGGGTCACCGTGGCCACGCCGGCGGTCACCAACACCCAGGGCTGCACGACGAAGGCCACACCGGCCGCCGCGAGCGGATTCACCCGGTCGACGTGCGCCATCCATTTCGGCTGTCTGGCCGCCACCGCGACGGTGCTCGGCCGCCAGCGATCCCGGCGCCGGTAGGCGACGACGACGAGCACGACGCCACAGGTCAGCTTCAGGGCGAGGGCGACCGTCGAGGGTGAACTGTGCGCGATCAGGGGCTGTCCCCCCGTCACGGCGACTGTCAACGCCACGATGACCACCAGGGTCAGCATCCACCCGACGACGAATCCGGCTCCCTTCACGACACCGCGCTCAGCGGCCAGCAGAACGATCAGCGCAGTGACGGGAATGGGCTCGAGGTTGATGACGAGCCCGAGGAGAAAGAGATCAAGCAGCATGCGTGGACGACGGGTCGGCCAGGCACCTCCGAACGTATTCGGGAAAACTGGTCGGCCGCCGTCCGAGCAACCATGTCAAGACGTTTGCATTCCCAGCCAGGCCATAGCGCTCGTAGTGGTCGAGGAGGCGGATCACCGCATCGGCCCGGTAGTCCTCGAATTCGGTGGCACCCGGGCCGGCATCGGTCCCGACGGACATCTCCCACTTCTCCGCCCGCACCGGCCTTCCCGACTCGGCCTCGATGACCGCGGCACGTTCGAGATTCGAACGCAGGTCACCACCACAGAGCTCATAGGTGGCGAAAGCGTGTGAAGACGGTTTGCCGACGACCTGTCCGACGATCGTGGCGACGTTCTCGAGATCGACGTGTGCGACCTTGCAGTCGACGGCAAAGGGTTGGGTCAGCACGCCTGTCTTCATGGCTTCGATCACATCGACGTTCTGCATGTAGTACGAGGGTTGGAGGATGGTGTAGGGCAAGCGCGACATCAAGACGTGCCGTTCCACCTCGAGCTTGGCCGTGTGGTTCGGGAGACGCGGCAGCTGGGGATGGGCCACCGAGAACAACACGAAGTGCTCCACGTCGGCCCGCCGGGCTTCGGACACCGCCGTGTGACCGATGTCGTCCTCGCGCGGGTGCAAGGTGGGGCCGATGTAGACAACGGTGCGCACGCCCGTCATGGCCGCCCGCACCTGGGACTGGTCAGAAAGGTCGCCCACCACCGCCGTGACGCCAGGCAATCCTTCAAGGTTCTTCACGTCCGGCGACAGGTCGAGAGCGCGCACCTCACGGCCCGCCCCGACCAGCTCGCGCACGACGGCGCGGCCCGTCAGCCCACTCGCCGCGGTCACGAGGATCATGTCGTCGCCTCGATGGCCGCCTTCCGCGCCGGTCCCGACTCCACGGCCTGGCTCGCCTCCATTTGCACCGTCGGCTCCGCGCCCTGCGGCACCTCCACGGCCTCGCCGGGCACGTGCAGCGGCCCGTGGTAGTCGGGGTCGATTGTCTGCGGGGGACTGTCCACCAGGACGTGGGCCGCCCCGGACACGATGGCAAAGGCAATGGCTCGAGCCACGAGCTCGGGCGAGTCCTTGGCCATCGCCTGGGCCCGCTCGGACATCCGACCGGCCCGCAGGACGCTGTGGAATTCCGTGTCGGTGAGCGTGGGATACACCACCGACACCGTGACGCCCTTGTCGGCCAGCTCCACCCGTGCCACCTCCGAGAGCATGTTGAGCGCCGCCTTGGTGGCCGTGTAGCCACCCATCTCGGCGATGGCGTGCAGGGTGGCGGCCGAGCTCACGTTGACCACCGTGCCCCGGGCGGCCACGAGAGCGGGCAGGGCGCTCTGGGTGGCGACGAGCGGCGCCACGACGTTGAGCTCGAACACGGCGCGCAGGTCGATGGGGTCCAGCTGGAGGAGCGGCACGTGCAAACCCTGACCGGCGTTGTTCACCAGGACGTCGACAGCACCGAAGGTGGCCAGCGTCTCGGTCACGAGTCGCCGCACCTGGGTGGGATTGGTCATGTCGGTGACCACCACCCGCACGCCGGGAAGCTCGGAGGCCAGCGCCTCGAGGCGATCCTTGCGCCGTGCCGCCAGGGTGACCTTGGCGCCGAGCCCGTAGAGGTGGCGGGCCGTGGCCGCGCCGATCCCCGAGGAGGCGCCGGTGACGATGCAGCTCTTGCCGTGGATCTCCATTTGACCGCCCAGAACCTACCGGCCCGAGCCCACCGGCGATCGGCGCTGCGCTCCGGGCGGGATACGGCTCGGAAACGACGTGGGTGGAATCACTGACAGCTGGACGATCGGCCGCCGGCAGGAGGAGCATCCTGTTCGACCACGAAACGACGCTTCCCTCTTCGGGTTCGTGCCGGATCTGAGAGCCGAGCGACATAACACCGGCGGCCGTCGTCCATTGAAAGGATCATGGCGGCGCTGCCCGCAGCGGGATAGGGCCATTGGTCACCCTCCGCGCCCCGTTGTGCGGGCTCCACCCGACCGATCCGTCCGCGTCGCCGTCCGTCAGCGACGTTGAAACCCCCGCTGCGGGACCAGGCACGCACGGGCACCGGGCAACACGGGAAACGCAGGGAGTCGTGCCCTATTGGCACTGTCGGCGCAACCATCAGGCGCCTCGAGAAGACCCCGCGGCCGCGCCACCGGACCGACATCGTGCGGGGCGTGCGTGGCCGAGCAGAAGCGCCACGACACCGCTCCGTATCGGCTGGGCACTCGCGGTCGACGACGCCGAGCTCGACGACGACGGGGACCGCTTGTTGCGACTTGCCGTGTCCTGGCCCTCGTCCGCACCTGCGCGCGCGACGAACCGACCGTGGAAGGAGGATGAGCGGGCGGGGCCGTGGCCCCCCGGTCCGGCCCCGCCGCTCAACCAGACGTACCTTGCCGGAGGAGGGGGTATCGATGCCGACCAGTTGGATGATCGTCATCACCTCGGCACTGCCCGATCCCTTGTCGATCAGAGTGTGCTCTCCCGGCAAAGCCGTCGTGTGATCGACATAGTGCACCGCGTGGCCTAGCGAGCGCTAGCCCTT
The DNA here is from genome assembly GCA_963754445.1 of uncultured Acidimicrobiaceae bacterium. Lineage (GTDB taxonomy): Bacteria > Actinomycetota > Acidimicrobiia > Acidimicrobiales > RAAP-2 > Bog-473. The sequence continues at coordinate 300,168 of CAVWFT010000002.1, forward strand.
GAGGCCAAACATTTTGTGAATCCATTGTTTTCAGCGACCGCTGAAACTCGTCACGCCACGCGGCACGGTGTGGTCGTCCGTCTTGTTTCACGAGCTTCTGAAATCTGGGCCGGCGCGCCGGAACTATCGCCCGGCTCGGGCCCGCACGCCTTCGCCGAGGTCGAGCACCGTGACCGCGGGGAGCGGCAGGCGATCGGGGAGGGACACCGTGAGTGTGCCCTCGTCGACAGACCAATCGACACGCTCACCGGTGCCGACCATACGAACCTGGCGCACCCCGGTGCCGTCGATCGGGGGCAGAGCGATCTGCCGACCCGGTGGTCTGCCCAAGACGAGCGCATAAACACTCGATCCCGACGTGAAGCGCAGGGGCGTGCCGTCGGTCGTTTCGGACGCGGCGACCACCCAGGGCCTGCTCCCGTAGATCGCTTCGCCGTTGAGAGACAGCCAGGCACCCAACTCGCGCAACGGCGCCTGCTGCGCTTCGGGAACGGTGCCGTCGGGACGCGGCCCCACGCCGATGAGCAGGTTGCCGTTGTTGGCCACCACGTCGCACAGCAACTGGATGAGATCGCTCGCCGTGATGATGTCTTCGGGAGGTTCGTGGTGGTTGGCGCCGAACGAGTGGCCCACGCCGCGGGCCATCTCCCACTTGCGCTCCGAGTGGCCGTGCGCCGTCTCGTACTCGGGTGTGCGGAAGTCGTAGTGACGCGGTGACGCGAAGGTCAGATGCTTGCGTTGTTCGGGGATGAAGCGCCATGACCACTGGACGAGCCCGCCGACGCCGGTGAGCAGCGCGTCGGTGATCCTGTTCCTCGGCAGCGAGGGCTCGAGCCAGCGATCGTTGACGACGCCGTCTTCGACCGAGTTGTAGTAGTACGCGAACAGCTCGGCCAGGTTGCCGCCCGCCGGCCACGAAATGTCGTTCCACAGCACCGAGGGCGCGTAACGGTCGACGAGCTCACGGACGTGGGCCGTGACGTACTCGCGGTACCGGCGATCCTGCGGCGCGGCCAGTACGGCATCTGCCGCGCGGGCCAGGACGGCGTCGTTGTAGGGCCAGTCGTAGCCGCCCGAGTAGTAGAGGCCCATGCGCATGCGCCGAGCGCGCACGGCGGTGCTCAGGTCGCCGACGAGGTCGCGGCGAGCATGGTAGGGCCCCTTGACGGGGTGCGGCACCGCGGAGGGCCACAGCGCGAACCCATCGTGATGCTTGGTGGTGAGCACCACGTAGCGGGCGCCGGCCGTCACGCACAGTTCCGCCAACTCGTCGAGGTCGGCCTGGCTCGAGGCGTCGTCGAACGGCTTCACGAAATTGTCGTAGGGGAAGCTCTCGCCGTAGACCTCGCGATGGTGCCGCTGCGTCGAGCTACCCCGGAGTTGCATGGTGTTGCGATACCACTCGGCATAGGGATTCTCGTGCAGCATCCGCTTCGGCCCCCGCTCGACGAGCAGTCGCTGGATGTCGGGGACCCGGGGCGCCCACGCCGGCACGGAGTACAGCCCCCAGTGCACGAAGACCCCCAGCTTGGCGTCGTCGTACCAGTCGGGCGCCGAGTGCGTGCGCACCGAATCCCACGTGCCCTCATACATGGCGCGGGCAGCCTCTCACGGCCCGGTCGCCCACCGCTCGCCCGGCGGAGGAGCACCGGGACCACCGTTCAAGAGGTGGCGGAACAACGAGTGCCGTGCGCCGGCAGGACGCCGTGGAGGAGGTAGTTGCCGACCACGTTCTGCATGCAGACGTTCTTGGACCCGTTCAGCAGCCACGAATGCCCATAGCCGACGTAGGTGACGAGGCGGCCGTCGATGGCGGCGGCCAGCTGTCGCGCCACGGCGTAGGGCGTGTTCGGGTCGTAGACGTTCCCGAGCACGAGGGCGGTGGGCCCGTGGCCCGGACGGAGGTGGGCCAGCGTCCCTCCCGCGCCGGACCAGCCGGGACAGGCGATGAGGTTGTTGGCGACCGCCTCTTCACCGCCGAGGGGATAGCGCGACTCGAGGGAGCGGGCGAGCGTGGCGGTCGTCTTCGCGTCGGGATGGTCCGCCGCGTCGTTGCAGGTGATGCTCCAGAGAGGTCCGACCAGGGACTGCCCGTTGAGATCGGTTTCGAGGCCCATGGCGACCGAGCGCAGGGGTGCACCGTTCCCGGCCACAGCGGCCTTCAGGGCGGGCAGATAGGAGGGCGTGAAGTCGGGCGCGGACAAATAGAGCAGCGTCGCCGTGTCGAGGTCCCCCTTGCCGACCGGGGTCGCGTCGCCGTCGCCCGGGGCGGGCAGTGGTGCGCGTGCGAGTCGTGTTGCGAGCGCTTTGTAGGCGGCGACGGGATCGCTCCCCAGGGGGCACGTCCCCATTGAGCCGCAGACGGTCAGCTCGTGCTCGATTGCCGTCTGAATGGCCGGGGCCTCCTCGGAAGCCGCCGTGATGAGGCTGAGGTTGGCGTCGACGGCGCCGTCGAGTACGAAGGAGCGCACGTGGGTCGGGAACATCTGCGCGTATTCGGATCCGAGGACCGTTCCGTAGGACACGCCGTAGTAGTCGATGTTCGGCACACCCAGCGCCACCCTGAGTCGGTCCATGTCCCGCACGGACGTCATCGTCGTCACGGTCGGGAACAAGGACGGGTTTTCCGCCCGGCAGGAGCGCTCCAGCCCGGCGAAGGTCCTCGCGGCAGCGGCCGTCCCGGCGACTGCGCTTCCGGCATCGGCCGGGGACGGTCCGCACAGCAACGGGTCGCTGGCCCCGGTTCCGCGCTCGTCGAAACTGACGATCGTCTCGTGTTGGGTCACCGCAGCCGGCATCAGTGAGGTCAGGATCGGGAGTATGAGCACGCCGCTTTCCCCCGGACCACCGGGATTGACGACGACCACGCCGCTGCTGTGGGCCACGGGGTGCTCGATGACCGCCAGGCGCACCGATCCGCGCGCCGGGTGTTGGTAGTCGAGCGGCACTTCGAGCGACCCGCACAGGTAGCCCGACGACTTGGGACAGGGCGTCCAGGTGATGGGAGCGGTCGCAGCCGACGCCGCGGTCGCGGCGCTGGGGAGCAGCAGGAGACCGAAGAAGCCGGCGAGGGCAACCAGGATGCGCACCATCAGCAGATGCAGTTCTAGCCGGGTGCGAGCGCGGGACCGGGTCCGCCCCCCGAAGCATCGTCGTGGCCCGGCGGTCCATAACGGATGCGGAAGAGCACGTAGGCCACCGGTCCGGCCAGCGCCGGGAGCCAATAGGACAGGATGCGATACGCCAGCACGGACAGGACGGCGGCCCCGGCGGGGATGCCGGCCAGGATGAGCATGCCGCTCAGTCCCGCCTCGACGATCCCGAGGCCACCCGGAGTGATGGGGATCAGCCCGAGGAGGCCTCCCACGGCGTAGGCCAGGAGAACCAGCGACGGATCGGGCTTGACGCCGGTGGCCCGGATGCAGGCCACGAGGGTGAAGAAGTCGAAGGCCAACCGCCCGCTCGACAGGAGAAGGGCGGCCTTCCACTGGTTGCCCAGGACCTCACGAATGCGGTCACGCTCGTAGACCAGGCGGTCGGGCAGGCCGGTTATCGGCGCCCGCTTGCGAAAGAGCTTGTTCCGCACCGTCTGGAAGATCCGGCCCGCCCAGCACATCGGCTCGTCCAGCATCAGGACCAAGGCACCGAAACCGGCGAAGAGGACGAATCCTCCGATACCGAGCAACGCCGCATGCTCCAGGCTGCGATCGATCGGGGTCCCGGCGATGATCGCCGGGAGCACGAAGATGGGCAGCGCCAACAGCCCGCCGATGCCGAGCAACGAGAAGGCCGTCAACCCTCCGACCGCGGTGGCGGCGTCGTTCCCCGAGGCCGCCAGCATGCGGAACTGGGTGGCGGCACCGACCGCGGCACCGCCCGGCACCACGAGGGAGATGGCGTTACCCGTCAACTGCGAGGTGGCCACCGAGTACCAGGCCTTGGTGCGCAGTGCGATGCGCTGGAGGGCGATGGTGCACGAGAAGTGGGCCACCTGGGCCACCAGGGCGATGGCGAACCAGAGCGGACTCAGCTGGCGCAGCTTGGGGAAGGAATCGAAGACCGCCGCCAGGGTGGGAAAGAGCAGGTAGATGGTGACGCCGGCCACCACCACCGCAATGGTCCCCTTGACCAGGGACCGCCACGGTGGTGGCGACGCGACCTCCTTCTCGATCTGCGAGGCGAGCCGCTGCGACAGCTCGTCGCTGCCGTCGCCGACTCCACCCGCTTCGTTCCGGTCCGGTTCGGTCACGGGTCCACGCCTACCCGAGATCTCCGGAACGGCGAGAGGATCAGGCCAGGATCTTGGCCTTCTGCGCCTCGAACTCGGCGTCGGTCAGGACACCCTGGCTCTTGAGGTCGGCCAGCTTCGCGAGCTGCGAGGCGGTGTCGTCGCCCGAGGTCCCGGCGGCCTGTCGCACGTACTGGTCGAAGGCCTTTTGCTGCTGGGCCGCCTGCTCGGCCGCCCGTTCGTGCATCTTGCCGCCCCGGGCGATCAGGTACACGAACACGCCGAGGAACGGGAGAATGATGATGAAGATGCACCACAGCGCCTTCGCGACTCCACCCATGTCGTGGCTGCGGAAGACGTCCATGAAGACCATGATCAGCAGCCATATCCAGATGACGAACAAGAAGAAGTAGAGCATCGTCAGGAAGGCGTCGAGAATGGGGTAACTGGAAGCAAGCATCGTTGAACTCCTCATATGGCGTGGCTGGGCCGAAATTCGGCACTGCAATGTCTAGTGCGCTCGGTCGGTGAAATGGTGGTTTGCGCGGTGCCCATGCGACGCTGCGCACCGATCCACAGGCGGTCGGGACCGCGGTCACGGGACCATGTCGTGACTTCTCGTCCTGACCAGGCACGATAGGCCTGCCCAGAATGGCGACTCCCTCATGGACCACTCCATCAATATCTCAGCCCTCGCCGTCGTCTCGGCCTGTGTCGTTCTCTGGGGTCTGGTGTCAGCCCGGCTGGCCCGCTGGCAGATCTCCGCGCCCGTCGCCTTCGTCGTCCTCGGGGTGGGGGTCACCCATGGCCCGATAGCCGTCATCCACTTCAACCTGCACTCGTCGACCATCGAGACCCTGGCCGAAGTCACCCTGGCCCTCGTGCTCTTCGCCGATGCCTCGAGGGTAAACGTGCGCGCCCTGCGCACCGACGCCGTCCTGCCGATCCGGCTGTTGGGGATCGGGCTGCCCCTGACCATCGCCTTCGGAGCGATTGCCGCCGCCGTGCTCTTCGGGCGCGAAGGCCTGTGGGTGGCCGCCGCCATCGGGGCCATCGTCGCTCCGACCGACGCCTCACTCGGCGCCCCCCTCATCGCGGACGAACGAGTCCCGTCGGCCGTGCGCCGCCTCATCAATGTCGAGAGCGGTCTGAACGATGGCATCGCCACTCCGTTCATCAACCTGTGCATCGCCGGAGCGATCACGGCGGAGGACGTCAGCGGCACCCATCTGGGCGGGGCCGTCGTCGACCTGCTCGGCGGAGCGGGACTCGGCCTGGCCATCGGCTTCGTCGGCGCCGTCCTGCTGGCTCTGGCCAGACGGCACGGATGGAGCGCCGACAACTTTCGTCCGATGGCCATTCTGGCGCTGGCGCTGTTCGCCTACTCCACAGCGGTCGTCGCCGGTACGAACGGCTTCATCGCCGCCTTTATCGCCGGCATGGCATTCGGAACCGTCGACCACCACAACGACGAAGCGGTCCTGCGCTTCACCGAAGAGGCAGGCACTCTGATGTCCCTCCTGGTTTGGTTCGTCTTCGGTGCCGTCATGCTGGTCCCCGGCCTCCAGGACTGCGACTGGCGCGACATCCTTTTCGCCCTCTTGGCCCTCACCGTCCTGCGCATGGTCCCCGTTGCCCTGTCCCTCGCCGGGACGGGCCTGGACCGCAACACCATCGGCCTGGTGGGCTGGTTCGGTCCGCGGGGTCTGGCGTCGGTCGTCTTCGCCCTCGTCGCGGTCGACCAACTCGAGGCCGCGCAATCCAAGGTCCTCCTCGGGGCGGTCACGCTCACCATCGCCCTCAGCGTGTTGCTCCATGGCATCAGTGCGTCCCCGCTGGCCTCCTGGTACGGCGCTCTGGCCGACAAGCTCCCGAAGAGCGCGCCCGAATGGAAGGATGCAGCACCCATCGGAACCCGGTCGTTGCACCACCAGCTGCGGAACCCTTCGACGAAGCCCGACGGAAAGGCCTGACCAGGGGAAATCCGGCTGAGCGGACCGCCTTCCCCGTTTCGTCAGTGGAGTCTTGCTAAATCTAAGGTGATCTAACGAATTGCTTAGATTGCGGTGCCGATCCGGACAAATCTAGGAATTTCTTTAGATTGAGCTAGATTTTCTTAGAATTCCCCAGACACCGGAAGGCCCGCGATGGATCCCGTCCTTAACCCGTACAACCCAGGCGCCGGGACCCGGCCCTCGGCCCTGGTCGGGCGCGATGCCCAGATCGAGGCCATGGACGTGACCCTCCAGCGCCTGCTCCGCGGGTCGAGCTCGCAGAGCCAGCTCCTGACGGGGCTGCGCGGCACCGGCAAGACGGTCCTCCTGAACGAGTTCGAGGACCTGGCCGAGGGACGTGGCTACTTCCACGAGTACATCGAAGTGAACGAGCAGGGTCTTCTCGCTCCCGCGATCGCGGCGGCGCTACGGCGGGTGCTGCTCTCGATGGAAGCCAAGCGGCGCATCGGCGATGCCGTCCGCCGGGCCCTCGGTGTCCTGAAGGCCTTCACGCTCCGGATCCCCGACGGTCCCGAGTTGAGCATCGATGTCGATGCCGTCTTCGGACCGGCCGATTCGGGCGAGCTCGGGGCAGACCTGGCCGGGCTCTTCGTCGAGGTGGGCGAGGTCGCCCGGGCGCACGGCACCGGCATCCTGCTGGCCATCGACGAGCTGCACTACGTCGACCAGAACACGCTGACTGCGCTGATCGTCGGCCTCCACCGGGCCTCACAGGAGCGCCTCCCCATCACCATCTCCGGTGCCGGGCTCCCCACCCTGGCCGCGCTCACCGGAGACGCCAAGACGTATGCCGAGCGCATGTTCGTGATGTCCAAGATCGGCACCCTGACCGACGCGCACGCGATCGAGGCGTTGCGCACCCCGGCCCAGTCGGAGGGGGTCACCTGGGACGACGACGCCATCTCCCGGGCTCTCGGGCTGACCACCTGTTACCCCTACTTCCTCCAGGAGTTCGGCAAGCACGCCTGGGACATCGCCGACGGCCCGGACACGATCACCCTCGACGACTTCGACCGCTCGGTCCCCCTCGCCGTCGCCAAGCTCGACGACAGCTTCTTCCTGGTGCGCGCCGAGGGCTCGACCTCGGGCGAGCGCGCCTACATGCGCGCCATGGCGGAGCTCGGACCCGGACCCGTGAAGACGGCCGACGTGGCGCGTCGGCTCGGGAAACTCCCGGCCGCCTTCAGCCCGGTCCGCGAGACCCTGTTGAAGCGGGCGCTCTGCTACGTCCCCCAGCGGGGCCAGATCGACTTCACCGTCCCGCTCTTCGACCAGTTCATGAAGCGGTGGCTCCCGCCCGACGACTGAGAGGCGAAGCCCGGAGCCGGAGCATCGCAAACCTGCTCTTCGGACCTGCACCTGCTCTCCGCTGGTCGCTCCTGGCCTCGAGACCCGTTCGCTCACGTGGACAGGCGAGGCGGATACAGCACGAGGACGTTGTTCGAGCGTTGTCATTCAGACCATCCGATTGATGCCGTCCGATCGCTTCGACTTCGACACGACGGGCGTACCCGGCTCGACGACAGGCCATCGACGACGGGCGCGAAGCCCGGCAATGAACCCGACAGTGCAATCACCATTTCCCCGCGGGACATGACGCAATAGCCTGACCCGCATGGCGGCTTCGTTTCCCCCGACCGTACCCCCGGTCACTTCCGTAGACGAGGCGATCGATGGCATGCAACGCATCGACGCCACCCTGCCGAAACGGGACGGGCTCGCCTGCTTCAACCGGATGTACCTCGAGATCACACAACAGGTGCAGAGCCGGATCGACATCGGGTTCTTTGCGAACCCCGCCTTCATGAGCACGCTCGACGTGGTGTTCGCCAACGTCTACTTCGGTGCGGTCAATGCCATCCTCCGGACGCCGCATGCCGTCCCGACGGCCTGGAGGCCACTCGCCCGGTCCCGATCGAATCCCGGCATCTACTCCATCCAATTCGCATTGGCCGGCATGAACGCCCACATCAACCACGACCTGCCGATCGCCCTCGTGCGCGCCTGCAGCGAGCTCGGCACGTCGCCCGACGCCGGGTCCAACCACGCCGACTACCAGAAGGTGGACGAGCTCCTCGACGCCGCCGAGCAGTCGGTGCGCCATTCCTTCGAGGGCGGCGAGATCCTCAAGGCCGACCGATCCGTCCAGACCGTGCTGGACCTGGTCGACAACTGGAGCATCACCTCCGCCCGCGACGGTGCCTGGGCCACGGGCCAGGCCCTTTGGCGCTGCCGGGGTGACACGATGGTCGAGGACCTGATCATGAGCAGCGTGGCTTCGACCGTGGCCATGGCCAGCCGGTGCCTGCTGGTCGTCCCCGAACCCGAGCCGCAGATCCCATGGAACGCCGTGTGCGACCGGGTTTGGAAGTCGATGGGCGTTCTCATCCACGGCTGACAAAAGACCGATCCGTCCGGACGCCCATGAGCCACGACGACTCGATCCGGGTGAGCCCGAGCGGGAAGATCAACCGGTCGACAACAATCGGTGAAAGCCCCCGTGTCACGGGCGAAGTTCGGACCAGGTCGCACCGTTCCTCAAGAGAAGCTGCCTCAACGACGGTCAGCGATCGACCGATAACGAGGGGTGAGCGAGGGCGGAGGTGGATCGAACCGTTGCTGGAGCTGATCGGGCGGGAAGGTCGTCGATCGAGGACGAGCCGGGGGACCCCGGGGAACGGGACGTCTGCGCCCGCGTCTGCGCCCGCGTACTGCGTGCCCATCGACACGCCCGGCGCCGTGGTCGAGGCGTTCCTGCACCTGCCCGACGGTGTCGTCCTGGTCGACGGTTCGGGGACGATCGTCTGGGCCAACCGGTCGGCCGAGCGCATGTTCGAGCAGTCGGCCGACGAATGGGTGGGCCGCTCCGGTTTCGAACTGGTCCATCCCGACGATCACGAAATGGTCCTCCGGTCGCTCACGACGATCTACGGCCGCGAAGTCGGAACGCCCATCGAGCTCCGCATCAAGGCTGCGTCGGGCTGGCGCCTCGTGGAGCTGGTCGGCACGACGATCCAGTGGTTCGGCCACGACACCGTGCTGCTCTGCCTGCGCGACCTGACCGAACGCCGGCGCTACGAACTGGCCCACGACCAGGAGGCCCGCTTCCGCTCCCTCGTGCAGAACGCGCTGGCCGGTCCTCATGCTCGTCTCGGCGGGCGGCATCCTCCAATCAGCCTCCGGTGCCATCACCCGCCTGCTCGGACACGACCCCGAGCTGTTGGAGCAGATGCCCTTCCTCGACCTCGTGGCCGAAGACGACCGGGCCGCGGCGCTCGCCGCACTCGAGCGGGCCGGCCAGGGAGCAACCTCCGTCCACCCCGTCACGATGAGGGTCGGGCTCCGGCGCCACGGCGGCGCCGGGGTCGTCCCTTTCGAGTTGAGCATCGTCAACCTGCTCGATGACCCCACGGTGGAGGGTTTCGTCGTCTCCGCGGTCGACGCCACGGCCCAGGTCCAGGCGGAGAAGGAGGCGTCGGACTCGTTCTCCCTCCTCTCGGCGACGCTCGACTCGACCGCAGACGGCATTCTCGTCGTCGACATGGACGGCAAGATCACCAGTTTCAACCGCCGCTTCGCCGAGACCTGGTGCATCCCGGAGGAATTCGTGGCCGAGCAACAGAACGCCTCGTCCCTCGCCTTCGCCTACGACCGCCTGGTCGAAACCGAGTCGTTCCTGTCCTACGACACCGAGCTGGCCACGACTCCCGAGGCCGAGTGTTTCGACATCTTGGAATTCAAGGACGGCCGGGTAGTGGAGCGGTCGTCGAGGCCGCAGCGCGTCAACGGGCACGTGGTCGGCCGGGTCTTCAGCTATCGGGACGTGACCGACCGCAAGCACCTCGAGGACGAGCTGGCCTATCGGGCCTTCCACGACTCGTTGACCGGACTGGCGAACAAGGCGCTCTTCCAGGACCGGCTCGACCATGCGCTGGCCCGGCACGAGAGGACCGGTGCGCACCTGGCGGTGCTGTTCCTCGACCTCGACGACTTCAAGACGGTCAACGACAGCCTCGGCCACGGCGAGGGTGACAGGCTCCTCAAACAGGTGGCCCGCACCTTTACCGGTTGCCTGCGACCCTCGGATACCGCAGCCCGTCTGGGTGGTGACGAGTTCGCCATCCTCATCGAGGACGTGCACTCCCGCGAGTCCGTGACCGACGTGGCCCATCGCATCATCGACTCCCTGCGGCCACCCGTCCGGCTCGGCGGCAAGACGGTCGCCTCCGCCGGCTCCATCGGCATCGCCTTCGACGTGCCGGGGATCACGAGCGAGCAGCTGCTGCGCAACGCCGACATCGCCATGTACAAGGCCAAGAGCCTGGGCAAGGACCGCTTCGAGGTGTACCGCGAAGAGATGCACCAGTCGGTGCTGGCCCGTATGGAGTTCGAACAGGATCTGCGCAAGGCGATCACCACCGGCGACCTGGTCGTCCATTACCAACCGATCATCGATCTGCAGACGCACCAGGTCATGGGTTTCGAGGCGCTCGTGCGCTGGTGCCATCCGAGCGGCCGACTGGTCGAGCCGGGGTTCTTCGTGCCCCTGGCCGAGGAACTGGGGATCGTGGGCGGCATCGACAGCTTCGTTCTCGACGCGGCATGCCGGCAGGCCCGTGCGTGGTCCGACGCCCGCGCCGGCCTCCCGCTCACCATGAGCATCAATCTCTCGGCCGGTGAGCTCGTCGATCCCGAGCTGTCGGATCGGATCGCCGCCCAGATCGAACAGTGCGGCTTCGATCCTGCCTCGCTCGTCCTCGAGATCACGGAGAGCGCCATGCTCGCCGACAACGAGGCCACCATGCGCACCTTGGCCAGGTTCCGCCAGCTCGGGATCCGCATCGCGCTGGACGACTTCGGCACCGGGTTCTCCTCGTTCTCCCACCTCGACCATCTCCAGGTCGACATCGTCAAGATCGACAAGTCGTTCGTCCAGACCCTCGGCGGCCCCGACGACGACCGCGGTCTCGCCGCGGCGCTCCTGCAGCTGGCGCGCACGTTGGGCTACGAGACGATCGCCGAGGGTGTGGAGACCCCGGCCCAGGAGGAGCGCCTCCGGGCCCTCGGGTGCAGGCTGGCCCAGGGCTACCACCTGGGGCGGCCGGTCGATGCCCACGCCGCCGGCAGGTTGCTCGGGCTCTCCGGCCCGGCGACCGATGCTCTGCAGAGCTCGCACCTCTCCGACTGACGAAGAACCGGGGCACATCTGTGAAGTGACCGGTGGAGGGCCCCCAAGTGCGACATCATGGGCCGATGCGAAAAACCCTCCTCGCCTCCGCCGCGCTTGCGTCGCTCCTGCTTCTCACGCTGCCAGGTGTGGCCCGGGCGACCTCGTCGTCGCCGACGTACTACGTCTCGCTCGGCGATTCCTACTCGGTCGGCTACCAGCCCGGCCTCGGCGCCACGACGGGCTACGCGGGCTACGTGACCGCCAAGACCCATCTCACGCTCAAGAACTTCGGCTGCGGGGGTGCCACGACCACGTCGATCCTCGACGACATCGGTTGTCCCGACGTCCTGCCCCACACCGCCGGCGTGGTGACCTACCCGACGACGACGCAGATCGCCGCCGCCGACGCCTTCATCGCTGCGCACAAGGGCCACATCGGTCTCATCACAGTCTCCATCGGTGGCAACGACGTCACCAGTTGCGCGACCCAGAGCAACCCGATCACCTGTGTCGCCACGGCGGTCAAGGACATCAAGACCAACGTGACGACGCTGGCCAAGGACCTGCGCAGCGCCGCCGGCTCGAATGTCCCGATCATCGGCTCCACCTACCCGGACGTGATCCTCGGTTCCTACGTCCGTCCGACCGTTCCCCCCTCGGTGCAGTCGGTCACCCTGGCCAAGGAATCCGTGGTCGCCTTCAAATCACTCATCAATCCGGCCCTCTCGAAGTCCTATGCCAGCGCAAAGGGCACCCTGGTCGACGTCACCAAGGCGACGAGCGCCTACAAGCCATTGACCAAGACGACGAAGTCCAAGACCTACGGCACGATCCCGGTCGCGGTCAACCGGGTCTGCAACCTCACGTGGTACTGCCTCAAGGGTGACATCCATGCCAAGACCAAGGGCTACGACATCATCGGCAAGTTGATCGTGAAGCAGTACGACAAGGACACGAAGAAGTAGTCGGGGTTCGCCCTACCCGGTACCTCCGAGATCGAGTTCGTACGTCTGCCCGACGAGGGCGACCCCGAAACTGTGATGGGGCTCCTCGTTGACCAGAGTGAATCCTGCTGCCAGGTACAGGCGGGCGGCATCCACGAGTGGGTCGTTCGTCCACAACACCATGCGCGCGTAGCCGGCGCTCCGGGCGAACTCGACGCAGGTGCGCACGAGGAGCCGACCGACGCCCAGGCCCCGCCCCTGGGAATCGACCAGGAGCAAGCGGAGCTGGGCCGTCCGCTCGTCCTTTCCCACGCAGAAGACGCAACCGGCACGTCGGCCCGCCACCTCGACGATCCAAGCCCGGCACCGAGGATCCTGGGCGTTGTCGGCGAAGTCGGCGACGATGCGGGCGACGAGGGCCTCGAACGTGGCGTCCCAGCCGAATTCCTCGGCGTAGGTCTCCCCGTGGGCCAGCACGACCCAACCCAGGTCCCCCGGCTGGCCGAGAGGTCGGATCACGACGCCATTGTCTGCTGCCATCGGCTCCATCGGCTCCATTGACGACTCCGACAGCCAAGATAGCGAGAGACCGCCGAAACCTTGCTCGCGTCGGCGCCTGCCAGCGACGAACGAACGCGTACCCTGGCGTGGTGTGACGGCCGACACGCCACGCCAGCCCTATTTCGCCTACGGGTCCAACATGGATCCCGATCAGATGAAAAAACGCTGTCCGGCGGCATCCCCCATCGGTCCCGTCACGGTGGCCGGATGGGACGTCATCATCAATGTACGGGGCGTGGCTACCATCGTCCGCCGCGACAATGCTCGCATCGAGGGAGTCCTGTGGTCGCTCACTCCGGCGTGCCTGACCGCGCTCGATCACTACGAGGGCGTGGCCCGCGGTCTCTATCATCGGGCCCAGGTCGACGTCGCTCGGGCCGATGAGACGGTTGACGCCATGACGTACATCGCGGCCGAGAGCGACATCGGCACACCGCGGCCCGGCTACCTCGAGATCATCCTCAACGGTTCTGCGCACTTCGGTCTCTCGGCTGCCCATCAGCAACGTCTGGCCGACCTGGCCATCGTCCGCCCCGGGCGACCGAACCCCTTCAGGCGTTGAACTCCCGGGCGCACTCGCGTGCCCGGCACAGCGCGTTTGCCAGCACCATCTGTGCCGGCGTGCTGCAGAAGACGCGGAGCAGATCCGGACTGGCGACCAGGATGGCGAGCGCCTGGGCCCGAGACGTCGCCACGTTCAACCGGTGGGTGTCGAAGAGAAACTCCAGACCTCGTGGAGCGTCCACGGCTGACGACGACGCCATGGAGTAGATGACTGCCGGCGCCTCTCGACCTTGGAATTTGTCGACCGTGCCCACCTGAACGTCAGCAATGCCTGCCGCCCGCAGTGCCCGGTCGATCGCCCGCACCTGTGCATTGAAGGGCGTGACGACAAGGACGTCGTTGGGCACCATGGCCCGCTCCACACCGAAACGATCGGTCGTGCGACCAGCGAGGAGTTGGCCCACCAACGAGGCCACGACGATGGCTTCCTCCGTCGATGCGCTCGCGTTACCGGAGTGGTCGACTTCGACGAAATGGAGCCCCGCCACCGGCAACCCCGCCGCCGCGGTGAGAACCTGTTGCCGCTCCAGCCCGCCGACGCCCGAAAGCCGGTCGTCGTAGAAGGCCTCCGAGGTGTAGCCGCACAGAACCGGGTGCATCCGATACGTCCGGTCCAGGAATACGCCGAGATCGGTCGGCATGGTGTCGCTGCCGTCGAGGACGTGGCCGAGCGCTGAGGCTTCGGCCCCCGGAGGCTGGGCAGCCTGGCTCGGTTGGGAGAGCTGTTGCGGATCACCGAGCAGGACGAGGTTCGTCGCCGCGGGTGCAATGGCGATCGCGTTGGCCAACGAGAACTGCCCCGCCTCGTCGATGAACAGCGTGTCGACGCTGTTTTCGAATTCGGCCCGCGCCCATAACCAGGCCGTTCCGCCGACGATGTCGATTTGCCCCGATTGCAATCCGTCGAGCAGTGCGCGGTGGTTCAGGAGCTGGGCCCCCGGATGGGCGTAGCGCTCTTCCGTTCCAGTGACCTGACCCATTCTCAGTTGCAGGCCCGACGTCTTCGCGCGGTCGACCACCGCGTCGAGCAGGTTGCAGATCACCGCATGGGACGGTGCCGCGATCCCCACCGTCCGACGGGTGGCGCCACCACTTCGGGAATGAGCGAGAAGATCGAGGATGGCACCCGCCGCGGTGTAGGTCTTTCCCGTACCGGGCGGCCCCTGGATCGGCAGGCAGGAGTGCGCCAGCCCGGAGACCACGCCTTGTGCGAAGGTGCTCGCATCGTCATCGGCCTGTGAGGAGAGCGCGTCGTCACGACCGGCGACGACCGGTCGGTGGCGCAGCAGTAACCCATCACCCGCAGTGTCGGTGAAACCCTCCTCCAGCAGCCGCTGCGCCAGGCCCTTGAGGCGTGCTTCGAGGTTCGGGGTCGACGGCGGACCGTCATTGTCGACCAGGCACGACGGATCGGCGGCATCCGGTTTGGCGTTCTTCACGTCGATCGTGCCGTTTGCTTCGTCGACTGCGCACACTGTCCACGTAACCCGCGACACCGGATCCTCCAGGCCGGAACCCGGCCCGAATTTGTGCTCCTGGGCCGGAAACGAGAACCGGCGCACGATCGAGCGCTTCTCTTTGCCGACGACCTCGCCGCCGCTCAGTTCGCCGAGTGCATCGGGTTCGGCCAGCAATTCGAGGCTGGACATCTCTCGCAGCCGGAAGTAGCGCCACCAGCCCGGCTTCGCTTCCCGCTTGTGCCACTCGAGCAGGTCGGCCACAAGCACCCGGGCGTTCTGGTCGTGCGTTCTGGCCGAGGGTTCTTCGGGCACGTCTTCCCACAGTGCTGCTTTGAGCCTCGCCAGGTCGGGGTCGACCTTCGATTCGCCCGGATCGGGCGCGACCGGCCGCGGCAGATCCGATATGTCCGATCCGATGCGCTGGGCCAACTCGGACCGCCGACACTCGAGCCACTCTCGCAGGGCCACGGTGGCCCGGCAATCGTCCTCGTTGTACCCCGCGACGACGTCGCGCATTTTCGCATCGGGCGCAACGCCGCCCTCCTCGAGGGCGACCTCGAAGGCCACGAGACCCTCGGTGGCATCGGCGAGCGCGACCGAGCGCTCGTAGCCGACCAGGGGTTCGAGGCTCTTGATGGAGTAGCTCTCCACGCCGGCTTGCAGGCTCTGACGCACGATGCGATACAGGTCGACGAAGACCTGGCGTCGCAGGAGGTCGTCGACCTCCTCTTCATGGCTGGCGAAGCGTCCCATCAACCGACCGACCGCCTCCTCGCGGGTTCCGTGCAACTCGGTCAGATGGTCGATCGACGTCGGTTCGTAGTGGTTGTAGTGGTACACGTGCAGGTCCGGATGCGCTGTTCGTTTCGCAGTGATGAAGTCGATCAGCTCCTCGAACGCCCGCCGCTCCCCCAACCGGTCGAAGGCCCAGATCTGCACGTAGCGCGGGTTGCCGTCGTCATCGAGATCTGCGGTGTCGACGATGCCGAACAGGTACTGCAGCCCGAACTCCTTCCCGTCTTCCGAGTAGTAACGAGCGCCCTCGATGTCGAAGAAGAGGTCGCCCGCACTCGGCTCGGGCAACGCCAGCAGGCCACGGTTGAGTACCAGATGACCGGCGTCGTCCCGTTCGGGATCGAGGAGCTCGTAGGCGATCGCAGCGGCGCCATCACTCTGTACCTGCAGGCGGGCCTGCGCCTGCGCCCGCACCAGCGAGGCCGTCGTCACTCCGGACAGCTCCGGCAGTTCGGCGCACGTCGCCAACCCGGTGCGAGTCCGAATACCTACCTGCTTGAGGGCCACTCGCTGCGTCGTCGGCAATCCGGCCACCAACGAAAGATCGTCGTCCGCCCGTCGTCGCGACGAGCAGTTCACTCTCCAGCGGCAGACGGCACAGTGCTCGACCGGTTCGGGGTACGGCTCGACGTCGGACGTCACCGGAACGTCCTCCGCCACGAACTCTTCGAGATACCGACGGATCCTTCGTTCGTAGGCGGCGAAATCCGCCACCCGGTACGACGCCGTCTGCCCGTCGCCCAGGGCCAGATGCATGTGCGCCGGCCCGGCGCCGGTGAGCTCGGCCAGCAGATGGCTGTAGAACGCGCACTGCAGCACCGCCCTTGCCTTGGCCGTCCGGGCCAGCTTGGCGTCGACGACCTCGTAGGGCGAGCAACCTGCGGCCGGTGCCGCACGACCCAGCACCTCCGGGCGGACCAGGAAGTCCGGTCGACCGAGCAGCGACGATCCGCCGGATCCGTGCAGCAGCAGCACCGCTTGAGGGATGACGTCGGCACCGCCGGCGATCGCCGCCCGGGTCGCCGCCACCGCATCGGCGGCAGCGCTGTCCTCGGCGAGCTCGACCACGGAGAACCCCGCCTGGCGGAACCCATCCAGAACCCGCCGTTCGTGGACCTCGCCCCGCTCTATGAGCTTCTGGAACCCGATGTCGAACTGCATGGTCGGCTTCACGACACCGCGCGCCGACAGCGAGTCGAGCCGGGTCAGGGATCGGCAGGCCAGGAAGTTCGACAGATCGGTCGCCGCCAGCCGGACGGCGCCGTCGGTGATCTTCACTTCCGCCTCATGCGCTCGATCACGCGCCGAGGATACGGGAGCGCCGAGACACGGCGCCGGGGAAACCCGAAGGAATCCTCGACAGAGGATCTATGTGCCGCTGAACACCAGTGTTCGGAAAAGGCCCGCCGCGTTGGTGTGGGTACCCACGGCCGAGCACGTGCTCGGGCCCGAGCACGAGACCGCGGCCAAGCCGTTGTCCGTGCTGTGGAGGCTCGGGCTCGGAGTCAGCGTCCAACTGGTGCCGTCCCAGGACTCGATGAGTGTCTCGTTGGCCGAGGGAGTCCCCGACGGCGTGTCGTTGGAGGAACCGACCGCCACGCAATTGCTCGAGCCGGTGCAGGACACGGCACCGACATCGTTGTAGCCGGTGCCCTGGTTGGGACTCGGATCGATGGTCCACGACGTGCCGTCCCACGACTCCATGAGAGAGCGCCCGTCCTGGTACTGGTTCATGTAGTAGAACCCGGCCGCCATGCAGCTCGACGCGCCGGTGCACGACACACCTTCGAGGAAGTTGTTGGCGGTGGCGCCCCCGTTGCTCTGGTCGGGGCTCGGCACGATCGACCAGCTCGATCCGTCCCAGGACTCGATCAAGGTCTGGAACGCCACGCTGTTGTCGTCGTAGCCGGTTGCGATACAGCTGTTCACGCCGGTGCACGAGATGCTCGAGAGGAGGTTGTACCCAGTGCTCCCGTCGGGGCTCGGCACGATCGACCAGGTCGTCCCGTCCCAGACCTCAGTCAGGGTCTGCGGTTGGTTCGAGCCCGAACCTTGGGTCTCGTAGAAGCCGACCGCCATACAGAAGTTCGCCGTGACACACGACACGCTCCGCAGTTCGTTCTGGATGTTGCCCGGACTCGGACTCGGGCTCACCGACCAAACGCTTCCGTTCCAGCTCTCGATCAGAGGCTCGTCGACGGTGGTGCTCTCGTCGTAGCCGACGGCCGTGCACGCCGTCGCGCTCGAACAGGACACGCCTTGGAGAATGTTGGTGACAGCGGTCGGGTACGGGCTCGGCGTGATGGACCAGGCGCGCCCGTTCCAGCTCTCGATGAGAGGCTTGGCTCTCCGGTTGTGCAGGCTGCTGTGCTCACCGACGGCGACGCAATCGTTCGAGCTGACGCACGAGACCCCCGACAGGAAATCACCCTGGTTGCCCCCGTGATTCGGGCTTGCGGTGGTGACCCACTGGGCCGGTGCGGCCGCCGCCTGTTGCACGTCCACGATGCCGCCACCGAGTAGGCCGAGCAGCACCAGGCAGCTCGCCAGACCCGAGGCCAACACGGTCCGAGTGGGCCGACGGCTGTGTCGCACTTCGTCACCTCTACCTTCGGCAGCACGAGACCGGCTCGGACTATCGGAGCGGTTGCACCACTGCGAGTGTAAGCATGCTGTCAACACGGGTTGCGACCACCCGGCCGGATCGCCGGCCATTTCACCCATGACGCGAACGAGTTCGTCGAGAATCCCTCAACAGCGCCGTTGATGGTTTGTCGAGCAACTCTGCCGGTAGCCCACCGACCAGCCTCCCGTCGCCTCCTACCCGACGGGCGGCCACCCTCGACTCAGGGCTGGTGATCCTCCAACGCCTTGACCAGCAGCCGGCGCAGCTCGCCGCGCTCAATAGGGCTCAACCCGCCCAGGATCTCGTCCTCGATGCTGCCCTGCGCCACTTCGGCCAGCTCGAGCGCCTCGAGGCCGGCGTCCGTGATGTCGACGATGTGGCGCCGCCGGTCCGCCGGGTCGCGCCGGCGCTCCACGAACTCGAGGTCCTCGAGGTCGTTCAGCACGAGGACCCCGGTGTTCGAGTCCATCGAGAGCTGCTCGGTCATGTGCTGCTGCGAGACCGACGGGTGGTCCCGCAGGTAGGCCAACACGACCATGTTGCGCAGGTTCATCCCGACCAGCTCGACCGAGGATCGCAGGTAGACGGCGCGGGCCAGGCGGTTGAGCAGCACGATCGTCCCAGCCGTGCCTGTCCTGGTGGTGCCCCCCCGGGCGCTCATGGCCTCTGTGCCTCCCCGATTCCGGCGTGCTCGGTTCTCGAGCATTCCATGCCCGCGCGCACGGCCAGGAGGATCATACCCCTATGATAATCCCGAAATCATGACTATCCAGCAGGACATGACCATCACGGACCTCGAGAGCGCCCACGCCGACCGCCGGCGCTGGGTCGCCCTCGTCGTCGTCTGCCTGGCCATGTTCATGAACGCGCTCGACGGCTCCATCGTCAACGTGGCGCTGCCAGACATCCAGCACAGCCTCCACTTCACCCAGTCGGGCCTGACCTGGGTCGTCGACGCCTACCTCATCTCCTTCGGCAGCTTCCTCCTCATGGCCGGGCGCCTGGGCGATCTCATCGGCCGCAAGAAGGTGTTCCTGGCGGGCGTCCTCCTCTTCACGCTGGCCTCCATCGCCTGCGGCGCCGCCCAGAGCCAGTCCATGCTCGTCATCGCCCGCTTCGTGCAGGGCATCGGGGGCGCCCTGTCCTCCTCGGTCATCGTCGCCATCATCGTCACCGAGTTCGCCAGCGAGTACGAGCGGGCCAAGGCCATGAGCGCCTACGTCTTCGTGGCCGTGGGCGGTGGCTCGATCGGCCTCCTGGCCGGCGGCGTGCTGACCCAGGCCCTGGACTGGCACTGGATCTTCTTCGTGAACGTGCCTGTCGGCATCGCCACCTTGATCCTCGGCTTCTTCCTCCTGGTCGACAACGTCGGTCTCGGCATCAGGCAGGGCGTCGACTGGGTGGGCTCCATCCTCATCACCGTGTCGGTGATGATCCTGATCTACGCCATCGTCACCGCTTCGAGCTACGGCTGGGAGTCGAGCCACACCTATCTGTTCGCCGGCATCGCCATCGTGATGATGATCGGCTTCCTGGTCCTCGAGTCCAAGCTGGCCAATCCGATCATGCCGCTGCGCATCCTCAAGCTGCGCACACTCACCGGCACCAGCGTCATCCGGGGCCTGATCATCATCGGGATGTTCTCGACCTTCTTCATCGGCGCCCTGTACTTCGAGCACGTCCTCGGCTACAGCCCGATCAAGACGGGTCTCGCCTTCCTGCCCCAGGCCGTGACCATGGCCATCATGTCGGCCGGGATCACCGCTCGGCTGCTCAACCGGTTCGGGGCCAAGCCGGTGATGTACCCGGCCATGGTGGCGGCTGCCCTCGGGCTGTTGCTGTTCGCGTCGGCGGGAACGGACACCAGCTACTTCCCGACGATCTTCGTCGCCTTCCTCCTCATGGGTGTGGGTGCCGGCGCGTCGTTCATGCCGCTGCTCCAGATCGGCATGTCGGAGATCCCCAACGAGGACGCCGGTCTCGGTTCGGGTGTCGTGAACGTCTCCCAGCAGATGGCCGGGGCCATCGGCCTGGCCGCGTTGAGCACGATCGCGGCCGACCGGTCCAAGACGTTGCTCGCCGCCGGCCACACCGCCATCGACGCCCTCGTCAAGGGCTACCAGCTGGCCCTGCTGATCGCCGCCGGCTGTGTGATCCTCGGGCTCGTGCTCTCCCCCTTCTTGCTCCGGACGAACGAGTCGCCCGAGGAGGAGGCGGCGCGGATCAAGGCCAACATGGCCAACCCCGAGACCAAGGAGCACCTGGTCATCTGAGCCGCGTCCCGGGCTGCCGACTCGCCGGCCGGCCCGCTTCGCACCAGGGCGCGATCAGCCCTGCCGAACGCTCGCGTCCTGCTCCGCCTCTCCCTGCTCAGCGGGTGGAACCGGTTCCCGTTTCACCCAATTATTGCGAAAGCATGACAATGCTGACACAAGTGTCAGGGAACGCGCTTCCCATGCCACAATGACGGAGCCCGTGTTCCGACTGGTCCCCCCAACCACTCCATGACACCCACGCCACTCCCGACACAGAGCTACGACCCCGAGGCCGTCCGGGCCAAATATCTCGCCGAGCGCGACCGGCGTCTCGTCGCGGGGCGAGCCGACATCCGCGACCTGAGCCACGACGAGTACTTCGCCCGCTTCCGCGACGATCCCTTCATCCCGGTCTCCGACCGGGAGCCGCGGCGCGACGAGGTTGACGTCGTCATCGTCGGTGGTGGCATCGCCGGCGTGACGGCCGGCGCCCACCTGCGCCGGGCCGGCATCGAACGCATCCGCATCATCGACCAGGCCGGGGGCATCGGCGGGACCTGGTACTGGAACCGCTACCCGGGCGTCATGTGCGACGTCGAGTCCTACATCTATCTGCCCATGCTCGAGGAGCTCGGCTACGTCCCGACCCAGCGCTACGCCTTCGGTGAGGAGATCCGCCTCCATCTCGATGCACTGGCGAGACACTTCGATCTGGTCGACGACGCGCTGTTCCACACGGGGATCACCCGGGCCGAGTGGCACGAAGACGATTCGCGCTGGCACATCCAGACCGACCGGGGCGACCAGATCACCTGCCGCTGGTATGTCATGGCCGTCGGCATCCTTAACCTCATCAAGCTGCCGGCGATCGAAGGCATGGAGGACTTCGCCGGCCACTCCTTCCACACGGCGCGCTGGGACTACGACTACACCGGCGGCGGCCCCTCGCAGCCCCTCACGAACCTGAAGGACAAGGTGGTCGCCCTCATCGGCACCGGGGCATCGGGCATACAGGTCCTGCCCCCACTATCCGAGTCGGCCAAGCACGTCTACGTCTTCCAGCGCACCCCCTCGGCCATCGGCGAGCGGGGCAACCGGCCCACCCTCGACGATTTCGGCGACACGCTCGAGCCCGGCTGGCAGAGGGCCCGCATGGACAACTTCCAGGCCATCATGATCGGGCGCTCGGTCGAGGACGACAAGATCGACGACGGCTGGACCCATCACTACGCGGTGGTCAACAACCCGCCCCGGGAAAAGGGCATGAGCCTGACCGAGTACATCGAGAACGCCGAAGCCATCGACTACCGGATCATGGACGAGCACCGGCGCCGCGTCGAGCACTTGGTGGAGGATCCCGAGACGGCCGAGATTCTCAAACCCTATTACCGCTACATCTGCAAGCGGCCCTGCTTCCACGACGAGTACCTCTCGGCCTACAACAATCCCAATGTCAGCCTCATCGACTGCCCCGCCGGTTTCGACCGCATCACCGAACATGGTCCCGTCGTGGACGGGGTCGAATACGAGGTGGACCTCATCATCTACGGCACCGGCTTCGAGCCCGAGCGCACGCCGCTGGCCCGACGGGCCGGGCACGAGGTCGTCGGGCGTGACGGCATCACCCTGGCCGAGAAGTGGGCCGGCGGCGCGGCCAGCCTCTTCGGCATGATGAGCCGCGGCTTCCCCAACCTCTTCGTCATGCCGGCCCCCACCCAGCAGGCGGTGGTGACGGTCAACTACACCCAGCTCGCCGTGGCCGGAGCCGAGTTCGTGGCCGGCGCCATCAAGCTGATGGACGACAAGGGCGTCGAGGTCTTCGACGTCAGCGCGCAGGCCGAGGCGGACTGGACGCAAAAGGTCGTGAAGTCCTACGTGGCCGGCACCTCCGTCATGGCCGCCTGCACCCCGTCGCGCATCAACAACGAGGGCCATCCCGAGAGCATCAATCCGCGTGACGGCAACTACGGCGGCGGATTCGGCGACTGGTTCGGCTACCGCGACCTCCTCGAATCCTGGGTGGCCGCGGGTGACTTCGAGGGGTTGGAGATCGAAGTCGCCTCGAGCGCGTCGTGAGCCCGCGCCAGCGCGTGGTCGCCGTCACCGGCGGCGGGGGCGGTATCGGCGGGGCGATCGCCGAGGAGCTCGGCCGCAGCGGCTGGTTCGTCGTCACCGTCGATCCGCTCGTCACGTTGGAAGGCACGGGGCAGCTGGCCGACGTCGGCGAGACCACGGCCGACCGCATCGTGGCGGCCGGCGGTTCCGCCAAGGCCTCCTCGGCCTCGGTCACCGACGGACCGGCGCTGCGCACGCTCTTCGGGGAGTTGGCCGACGAGCACGGCGGGCTCGACGCCGTGGTCAACGTGGCCGGCATCACCCGCCAGAGCTACGTCGCCCGGGGCACAGAAGAGGACTGGCTGGCCCTGCTCGACGTGCACCTGAGCGGCTACCTCAACGTGCTCGAGGCCGCGCTGCCCCTGATGGCGGCGGCCGGCCACGGCCGCATCCTCGGCATCACATCGGGCTCGGGTTGGCGTGCGGCCGACGCCGGTGGCTACAGCGCGGCCAAGCGCGTGGTGGCCGCCCTGACCTGGCAGCTCGGACGCCTGGCGCCCCCCGGCGTCACCATCAACGCACTGTCGCCCATCGCCAACACCCGCATGGTCAGGGCCGCCTTCGAGCGGGCTCAGAAGGCCGGGCACACCGGGGGCGGGGGCGGACTGACGCTTGACTCCATGCCGGGGCCCGAGGACGTCGGTCCACTCGGCGCCCACGCCGTGGGTGACAGCTTCGGGTGGTGCAGCGGCCAGGTGCTCTTCGCCGGCGGACCCGAGGTGGCCGTGGTCGACCAGCCCCGACTCGTCGAGGTGGTCCGGACCGACAACGTCGCCTCGCTGGCTGCCGTGCTCGACACCGTCGTGCCCCGTGGGTTCGTCGCCGCCGAGGCCAAGCAGACCAGCGACGGGGGCAGCAATCCGCGCTTCGCCGGCATCTTCGACGCGCCCGCGCCGGCCGAGACGACCGCGGGCGAAGTCCGGACCTGCGCGCTGGTGAGCGACCGCCCCGAGGTGGCCACCGCCCTCCAGGCCGCGCTCGAGCGACGCGGCACCGCGTGTCATCGGGTCGATGTCGCCCACGGATTCGACGGGACGGCCAAGTCGTTGCACGAGGTCGTCGACGCGGCCGGACCGCTCGACGCCGTGGTCGTCGCCCTCGAAGGGCACCCGCGCACGTCGACCGTGCTCGACGGGTGGGAGCACGTGCTGGCCGACCATCGCGGCCTCCTCCAGCCGTTGCACGACGACGCTTCGTGGGTGCGGGCCGCAGCCGACTACACCGCCGCCGCCGATCGCCCGGTCCGCATGGTGGTCCTGACCGAGGCCACGACGCCGGCCGGACGCAGCCGGGCCCAGGCCGCATCGCAGATCGCCCGGGTCGCCGCCGCGGGCACGAAGGGTCGGCTGACCGTCTTCACGGCCGGCCTCGAGTCCGGAGCGCCGGCCGCGACCGAAGCCGCCGGTGAGCTGGCGGCGCATCTGCTCAGCCATCCCGACACGGCGCCGCTGGCCGGGGCCGGGCTGGTGGTGCACGACCGCTGGATCGGGCTCCGGCGCCACCCCCAGCCCATCGGCACCGTGGCTTATGGTGGGCCGGCCATCCCGGACTGGCTCGACGACAGCTTGCGCGAGATCGTCGCCGCCACGGGCCCGGCCAGCTGAACGGAACGTCATGACCGACAAGCCAGCTCGCATCGTCGACGCCCACGTCCACCTCTGGGATCCCGCCAATACGACCTGGTACCCGTACCTCTCCATGGCGCCCTCGCACGGCGGGACCGGTGACGCGGCGAGGATGAACCGGCGCTTCGACGTCGAGACCTACCGGTCCGAGTCGGCCGGGTGGAACGTGGAGAAGTTCGTCAACGTCGCCGCGGCCACCGGGCCCAACTCGGTCGAGGAGACGCTCGAGCTCGATCGCACGGCCGAGGCGAACGGGGGGCCCGACGCCATCGTGGGCGGCCTGCCCCCGACCGAGACGGTGGACGACGCCGTGGCCCTCCTCGAGCGCCAGATGACCGCGCCGCGCTTTCGCGGCGTGCGGCCGATGGGACCGCTCAGCAAGCCCGTCCCCGATCCCGCCGTGCTGGCGGCCCTCCAGGAGCGGCGACTCGTCTTCGAGCTCATGACCCATCCCGACCTGTTACTGAGCGCCGCCGCCGCCCTGACCGGGTTCCCCGAACTGTCGATCGTCGTCGAACACACCGGCTGGCCCCGGTCGGGCGACGACGACGAGTTCGCGCTCTGGCGGGAGGGCATCGATGCCCTGGCCGACCTGGGCGACAACGTCGTCTGCAAGCTGTCGGGCCTGGCCATGCCGTTGGGCTCCATGGAAGCCGCCGCGTTCGCCCCCTGGATCGAGCACGCGCTCGAGGTCTTCGGGCCCGGCCGCTGCCTGTTCGCCAGCAACTTCCCGGTCGACGCCATGGCGGGCACCTTCGACGATCTCTACTCCGCCTTCAACGAGGTGACCTCCGGACTCGACAGCGTGGCCCGCGAGCAGATCTTCGCCGGAACGGCCGAGCGGGTGTACGGACTGTGAGCCGAGCAGTCCCCGGCCGTCTCGACCCGACGCCGCGACATCCATGAGCGCCACGACAACCGATTCCGAGGTGGACCAATTCCGTTCGGAGCTGCGCTCCTGGCTGGCCGACCACCTGACCCCCGACGTGGTGGAGGCGGGCAAGCACTCGGTCGAGGGACCGAACCTCGACATGCTGCGCAGCTGGAACCGCACCCTGGCCGACGGCGGCTGGGCCGCCCCGTCCTGGCCCCTCGAACACGGCGGTCGAGGAGCCGGCGTGGCCGAGCAGCTGGCCTACCTCGAGGAGATGAACGACGCCCGGGCCCCGGGGCCGGTCAACGTCATCGGCGTCTCCAACATCGCCCCGGCCATCATGCAGTTCGGGACACCCGAGCAGAAGGAACGCTTCCTCCAACCGATGCTGCGGGGCGACGTGATCTGGTCCCAGGGCATGTCCGAGCCCGACGCCGGTTCGGACCTGGCCTCGCTGCGCACCAGTGCGGTCGAGGACGGCGACGACTTCGTCATCAACGGGCAGAAGACGTGGAACTCCATGGGCCACTTCGCCGACTGGTGCCAGCTCTACGTCCGCACCGATCCCACGGCGCGCAAGCACCGCGGCATCTCGTGCCTGCTGGTCGACCTGCGCACGGCAGGCGTCGAGGCCCGGCCGCTCAAGACGATGACCGGCGGCGAGGTCTTCGCCGAGCTCTTCTTCCACGAGGCCCGGGTCCCCCGCTCCGCTTTGCTCGGCCCGCTTCACGAGGGATGGTCGGTGGCCATGACGACGCTGAGTTACGAACGGGCCGGCGTGGCCAGGCTGCATCTGTCACTCTCCAACCGGCTCGACGAATTGCTCGCCGATCCGCGGGTGCACGAGGGCCTGCGCGACCCCGTCCTGCGCCAGCGCTTCGCCCGGGTCTTCGCCGCCATCCGCTGCATGCGCTATCTGACGGAGCGGTCGTTGGCCGATACGTCGGCCGCCGGAGCTGGCGGGAGCCTGGCCAAGCTGTCCTGGGCCCACTGCGATCAGGAACTGGCCGCCCTGGCCGTCGACCTCATCGGCCTGGACGCATTGGGCGGTTCCGACCGTTGGGGAGAGAACCTGCTGGCCGTGCGTCAGGCCTCGATCGCCGGCGGCACGACGGAGATCAACAAGAACATCATCGGCGAGCACGTGCTCGGCCTGCCCCGCTGATCGCCTTCCGCCTTCCGTACTCCGTACCCGTTCACTCGTCGACTGCGATGGTGCTGTGTAGATCGACCAGCAGTCGACCAAGGCACCCGAATACAGAGGGCGCGAACGGACCTACAACGAGGGACGTATGACAGACTCCCGGAGCACCGACATCGCGTCGAATCAGCCCGTCGGCTCGTCGGCCACCCGTCGGACCGTACCGAAGGAAGGGAGCGAGGAACAGATGGCCCGAGTCCCCATCGAAGAAGGGTTCTTCCGGATACCCGAGGACACCGCTGAACAGCCTCACCTGCTCGGCAGTCGCTGCCCGGCCTGTGGGGAGGTGTTCTTTCCCCGCCGCCTCGTGTGTGCCAAGTGTCTCCACGAGGGAACAGAGGACATGGAACTCTCGACGCACGGTGTCATCCACACGTGGACCTATTGCCATGTCCCGCTCTTCGGCAAGAAGGACGCCGACGTGGCCGGCTACGGGGTGGCTCAGGTGGACCTGCCCGAAGGACCACGCGTGCAGTCGATCCTCTTCGGTGAGCACGACGACTTCACCATCGGCATGCCGGTGCAGATCGACCTCGAGACGCTGCGCCAGAACTCCGACGGGGACGACGTCGTGATCTACCGTTTTCGACCGGTCGATGATGCCCGGAACGTCGAGGTCGGTTCGTGAAGCAGGGCCTCACGTTCGAGGGCGTGGCCGTGGCCGGCATCGGCATGGTCCGCTTCGGCATGTTCCGCGACATCCCCGGCGCCCACCTGGCCCGCGACGCCGGCCTGCTCGCCCTGCACGATGCCGGCATGACCCTGGCCGACATCGACGAGGCCTATGTGGGCTACATCCAGCCCGCCTCCATGCTGGGCATCAAGGCCATGAAGGAGTTCGGCCTCACCGGGCTGCCGGTCACCCACATCGAGAACGCCTCGGCCACCGGACTCGTTTCCTTCCGGGAGGCGGCGTGGGCCGTCTCGTCCGGGCGGGCCGACGTGGCGATGGCGCTCTGCTTCGACAAGTTCACCGACATGACCGGCACCGGCGGGCGCGGCGCCGGGCGCGACCAGATCGACGCTCCCATCCTGCCCGCCGCCTACTTCGCCCTCTGGGCCCAGCGGCGGATGCACGACCGGGGCACCACTCCCGAGACCTTCGCCGCCATAGCGGCCAAGAACTGGAACTACGGCGCCGCCTGTCCCTTCGCCCACCGCCAGTCCGACCACGTCGTGACAGCCGAAGAGGTGCTGGCGGCCCGGTTGGTGGCCGAGCCGCTCACCACCATGATGTGCTGCCCGCCCGACGACGGGGCCGCCTGCATCATCGTGGCCCGCGAGGACCTGGTGCGTCAGCGCCAGCCGGGCCGACCCCTCGTCCGCGCCCTGGCCTCGGCGCTCACCTCGGAGACCTACACACCGGGCCACACCTTCGTCGGACCCGTGGTCGGCCCTTCCGTCATGACGAAGAACACGGCCACACTCTGTTACGAGGCGGCCGGTCTGGGTCCAGAAGACGTCAGCGTGGCCTACTGCCACGACGCCTTCATCAACGAGGAGCTCGAGTACTACGAGCTCCTCGGCTTCTGCGCCGACGGTGAGGGCGACAAGCTCGTCGCCGATGGCCAGACGGGGCCCGGGGGCCGCATCCCGTTCAACACCGACGGCGGGCTCATCGCCCGTGGGCACCCGGGCGGCCCCACCGGCGTGGCCCAACTGCACGAAGCGGTGCTCCAACTGCGCGGCGAAGCGGCGGGCCGCCAGGTCGAGGGAGCGCGGGTCGCCCTGGCCCACCTGGTCGGGGGCGGCAGCATCGCCACGGTCAACCTATTGGGCGTCGACAGGAGTGCAACATGACAACGAGTGACGAGCGGCGCGAAGCCGGACGTGAGATCCAGGGCCAGCTCTGGCCGGCCACCCGGACCGGGCCGACCGGTCAGTTCCCGGCGGCCAAGTTGGCCCCGGACTATTACGACCACGTTCTCCAGAGCGCCTTCGGCGACATCTGGACCCGGCCCGGGCTGTCGGTGCGTGACCGTTCCATGATCACCGTCGCCGTCCTCGCCTCACTCGGCCAGACCGAGGAGCTGCGGGCCCACCTCGGCGGGGCGCTCAACGTCGGCCTCGATCGCGAGGAGCTCGTCGAGGTGCTGATGCACATCTCGATCTACGCAGGCGTCCCGGCCGCAGGCGCCGCCATGCGGGTGGCCGCCGACGTGCTCGGCACCGACTGATCCTCAGGCGGGACGGGCCGGGATCTTCGGCTTCCCTTTCGCTTCAGACCCAGCCCACGACACCTGGATCGCCTCGTCAGGCGCCGCCCTCGACCCAATTACGTTAAATCCGATCGGATTGCTAGGATATCGTTCACCAGGAGGTCACTGAACGGCAGACCGACTGCTCCTCGCAAGCGTGAAGAAGGTGGACAAGGGTCATGCCAATCACCCTGCACTGGTTCTTACCGACCTCAGGTGACAGCCGGAACGTCGTGCCCGGATTGGGCGGGCACGTTCGTCCAGCCTCCATCGACTACCTGGCCCAGATTGCCCGGGCCGCCGACCAGCTGGGCTTCGACGCCGTGCTCACCCCGACCGGGACAACGTGTGAGGACGCTTGGCTCGTTACCGCCGCCCTCAGCCAGCACACCACCCGCCTGCGGTTCCTGGTCGCCTTTCGCCCCGGCATCACCAATCCCACCTTGGCCGCCCAACAAGCGGCGACGTTCCAGCGGCTCACCGAGGGTCGCCTGCTGATCAACATCGTCACCGGTGGCGACTCCTTCGAGCAGCGGCGCTTCGGCGACTGGCTCTCCCACGACGAGCGCTACGCCCGGACCGACGAGTTCATGAAGGTCCTGCGGGGCACCTGGAGCGGCCAGCCTTTCGACTTCGAGGGCTGGCACTATCGGATCCGGGGCGCCACGACGATGGCCGCGCCCGACCCGATCCCTGAGGTCTTCTTCGGCGGGGCCTCGAGCGTCGCCGAGGACGTAGCGGCGCGCAACGTCGACGTCTACCTCCTGTGGGGCGAACCACCCAAGATGGCCCGAGAACGTATCGAGTGGGTGCGGGCGAAGGCCGAGCAGGAAGGCCGGTCGATCCGTTTCGGCATGCGCCTCCACGTCATCACCCGGGACACCGAACGCGAGGCGTGGGCCGAAGCCGATCGCCTGATCGAGTCCATGGATCCCGCGCTCATCGATGCGGCGCAGCAGCTCCTCAAGAAGAGCGAGTCGGTCGGCCAACAGCGGATGCTCTCGCTGCACGACGGCAGCCGCGAGAACCTC
Organism: uncultured Acidimicrobiaceae bacterium; assembly: GCA_963754445.1. Taxonomy (GTDB): domain Bacteria; phylum Actinomycetota; class Acidimicrobiia; order Acidimicrobiales; family RAAP-2; genus Bog-473. Next base: position 329,830 of record CAVWFT010000002.1, read on the forward strand.
GAGGTGAGCCCGAACCTCTGGGCCGGTATCGGCTTGGTCCGCCCCGGCGCAGGCACCGCTCTGGTCGGGAGCCACGAGCAGGTGGCCGAGCGGCTGCTCGAATATCATGACCTAGGGCTCGACGAGTTCATCCTGTCGGGTCATCCCCACCTCGAGGAGGCCTACGCCGTGGGCGAAGGGGTGCTTCCGAAGTTGAAGGGTGCCGCGCCCGACGTGGCCCGGACCGCACCGCGGCCTGACGACGTCATCGCTCCTGACCCGAGGCTGGAACCCTCCCCCACACGGTGATGACGCCGTGATCCCTTCCACTCCCACCCATCTCACCTTGGCGGTTGCCCTCGACGGAGCCGGCTGGCACCCCGAGGCCTGGCGTGAGCCCGATGCTCGACCCCAAGATCTGCTGTCGCCCCGCTACTGGGCCGATCTCGTCCGGGAGTCCGAGTGGGGCCTGCTGGATTTCGTGACGATCGAGGATTCCATCGGTATCCAGAGCACGCGGCGCGATGAGCTCGACGACAGGACCGACCGGGTCCGCGGGCGCCTCGACGCCGCTCTGGTGGCCGCGCGGGTGGCGCCGACCACGTCGGCCATCGGGATCGTCCCCGTCGTCACGACCACGCACACGGAGCCGTTCCACGTCTCCAAATCGATTGCCACCTTGGACTACATCAGTGAGGGGCGGGCGGGCATGCAGGTGCGCGTCTCGCCCTCTGGCCTCGAGGCCCGGCTCTTCGGACGACGCGTGATCGCCGACCCGAATACCTCGGACGACGCCGACTCGCCGGAGGTGGATTCGATCGCCGACCTGTTCGACGAGGCGGCGGACTTCGTCGATGTCTCACGCCGGCTCTGGGACAGCTGGGAGGACGACGCCGAAATTCGCGATGTGCCCACCGGTCGGTTCCTCGACCGCGACAAGGTGCACTACATCGACTTCGAGGGTCGGTGGTTCTCGGTGAAGGGACCATCGATCACGCCGAGGCCACCCCAGGGACAGCCCCTGGTCTCGGTCCTGGCCCACGTACCGTTGGCCTTCCGACTGGCCGCCCGCGGCGCCGACGTCGTGTTCGCCACACCATCGGATGACACCTCGGCCCAGTCCCTCGTGGCGACGATCCGAGACCATGAGCATGAGGTCCAGCGCACGGGTGCCCCGCTCAGGATCCTGGCCGATCTCGTCGTCTTCCTCGACGAGACCACCGAGAAGGCCGTGCGCCGCAAGGAGCAGCTCGACGAGCGCCTGGGGCGGCCACTGATCTCCGACGCCCTGGTCTTCGTCGGCACGCCCTCCGACCTGGTCGACCTGATGGCCGAGTGGCAGGCGCTCGGCATCGAGGGCTTCCGCCTTCGGCCGGGTGCCATCCCCCACGACCTCGAGGCCATCACCCACGAGTTGGTGGGAGCGCTTCAGGACCGACACGCCTTCCGCCAGCACTACGAAGGCGCCATCCTGCGCGAGCGCCTCGGTCTTTCCCGACCGCTGAACCGTTACGCCATTTTCTGAGGAGCACGCGAGCTATGACCGCTAACACAGACGAGCAATGCGATATGACAGAGCGCCCGCGCCAAGTACACCTTGCCGCCCACCTTCCCGGCGTGAACAACACGACGGTGTGGAGCGACCCCGAGGCCGGCAGCCACATCGACTTCTCGTCCTTCGTGAAACTGGCCCAGACGGCCGAGCGGGCCAAGTTCGACTTCTTCTTCCTGGCCGAGGGTCTCCGACTCCGCGAGCAGCGCGGTGCCATCCACGACCTCGACGTGGTCGGCCGTCCCGACACCTTCACCGTGCTCGCCGGCCTCGCCGCGGTGACCGAGCGCATCGGGCTCTCGGGCACAATCAACTCCACCTTCAACGAGCCCTACGAGGTGGCCCGCCAGTTCGCCTCGCTCGACCACCTCTCGGAGGGGCGGGCCGCCTGGAACGTCGTCACCTCCTGGGACGCCTTCACCGGTGAGAACTTCCGGCGCGGTGGCTTCCTGGCTCGAGAGGACCGCTACGACCGGGCCAAGGAGTTCCTCGACACGGCACGGGAACTCTGGGACTCGTGGGACGACGGTGCGATCGTGGCCGACAAGGAGTCCGGGCGATTCCTCGTCGATCCGAGGCAGGGAGACTTCACTCATCGCGGAAACCAGTTCGACATTGCGGGCCGCTTCAGTGTGCCCCGTTCGCCCCAGGGCCATCCGGTCATCTTCCAGGCCGGTGACTCCGATACCGGGCGCGAATTCGCCGCCGCCGATGCCGACTGCATCTTCACCCGACACGGGAGCATCGAGGCCGGGCAGCGCTTCTATAAGGACGTGAAAGGACGCCTGGCCCGGTACGGGCGATCGCCGGACGATCTCAAGATCCTTCCCGCCGCCACCTTCGTCCTGGGCGACACCGAAGCCGAGGCCCGCGAGCGTTCCGACGTGATCCGCCGCCAGCAGGTCAGCGGTCCCACGGCCATCCTCTTCCTCGAGCAGGTCTGGAACCGCGATCTCTCCGCCTACGATCCCGACGGGCCCCTCCCGGACATCGAGCCCGACGTCGGCAGCCCGAGCATCGTGCAGGGCAGGGTGACCGCCTTCTCCGATCCGATGGAGACGGCGACCAGGTGGCGCCAGATGGCCGAGGCCAAGTCCCTGTCCATCCGGGAGCTGATGATCGAGGTCACCAGCCATGCCTCGTTCGTGGGGACGCCGCAGCAGGTGGCCAGTCAGATCGAGAAGTCAGTCTCGTTGCATGCGGCCGACGGTTTCATCGTGGTGCCGCACGTCACCCCGGGCGGGCTAGACGAGTTCGCGGACACCGTGGTGCCGATTCTGCAGGAGCGAGATCGCTTCCGTTCCGATTACGAGGGCCCGACGTTGCGGGACCATCTGGGCCTGCCCCCGGCCCGCTCGTCGCGTCGCATCGGAACTGCAGTCGGAGCCCACGCGGTATGACCGGACCCCGCGTGCCCCTCGGCATCCTCGATCTGGTGCCGGTCAGTTCGGGATCGACACCGGCCCGGGCCCTGCGCAACTCCATCGACCTCGCCCAGACGGCCGAACGCCTCGGCTACCGCCGCTACTGGTTCGCCGAACACCACCTGAACCCCGGCGTCGCCGGCTCCACCCCCGCGCTCCTCATCGCCATGGCGGCGGCGGCCACCGATCACATCCGCCTTGGTTCCGGGGGAGTGCAGAGCGGCCATCGGACCGCCCTCTCCGTGGTCGAGGAGTTCGGCCTTCTCGATGCCATGTACCCGGGACGCATCGATCTGGGCGTCGGTCGTTCGGGCGGTCGGAACTTCTTCCGTGACCGGTTGGCCAAGTCGGCCGACGTCGGCGCTGATCGTCCTCCTCCCGAAGACCGGCACACGGACAACGGCATCCTCATCCCGGCTCCCCCTTCGCTGCGCGGCCTGGCCAAGGCGCCGCGCATCGTCCTGACGGCCCAGATGCTCCAACAGGAGAACGCAGAGTCCGCCGACTACGGCGATCTCATCGAGCACATCCTGGGCCTCATCGACGGCACGTACCGTTCGAGCGAGGACCTCGACCCCCACCCGGTTCCCGGAACGGGCGCGCAGGTGGAACCCTGGATCCTCGGCAGCAGCGCCGGCGAGAGCGCAGAGGTCGCCGGACGCCTCGGCATCCGGTTCGCCGCCAGCTACCACATCAGTCCGGCCTCCGCCCTCGAGGCCGCAGTGGCCTACCGCGAGGCGTTTGTGCCCTCCGCCCACCTGGAGCGACCGTACGTCGCCGTCTCCGCCGATGTCGTGGTCGGCCCCGACGACGAGAGCGCCCGGCGGCTGGCCGCCGGCTACGGGCTGTGGGTGCGCAGCATCCGAAAGGGAGAGGGCGCCATCCCGTTCCCCGGCCCCGACGAAGCCAGCCGCCACGTCTGGACGGACGAGGACCGCCTCCTCGTGCGCGACCGCGTCGAGACCCAGTTCGTCGGTTCACCCCAGACGGTGGCCGATCAGCTGGCGCGCCTGCAGGAGTCGACCGGGGCCCACGAGATCATCGTGACCACGATCACCCACAGTCACGCCGATCGGATCCGGTCCTACTCCCTCCTGGCCGACCAATGGTTCAGTGAAGAGCCGGCCAGTCCGATGCGGACGGTCCAGAACAGCAACCGATAAGCGCGTCGATTGCCCACGCCACAAGTGGAGAGCGCTTACTGCTCGCCCCCGGATGGATCCCAATGGAGCGCCACGTGTCCCTGTTGCTCGGCGAACGTGACCAGCTCGCTCCAGTCGGCGCCCCCCAGTCCCTCGTCGACCGCGTGATCGAGCACGCCCCGCACCGCTGCGGCCACCGGTGTGGGCACGCCCAGGGTGACGCCGTTCTCGACGATGAGCTTGGCGTCCTTGGCCGCCAGCTCGAGGGCGAACTGGGTCGGCCGGTTGCGGCCGTCGATGGTCTCGACCTGACGGTCGATGAAGAAGTTGGAGGCGCCGGCCGTGCGCAGGATCTCCACGGCGTCACGCACCTCGATCCCGGCCTTGGTGGCGAAGGACAGTCCCTCCAGGCTCACCCAGGTGGTGGTGAAGGCGATGAGGCTGTTCAGCAGCTTCATGGTGTTCCCCAGGCCGAGCGCGCCGACGTGGAACGTGGCCCGGCCCAGCGGTTCGAGCACCGACGTCACCCGCGCCACCGGTTCGTCGTCGCCTCCGAGCATGAAGACGAGCATCCGGCGCTCCGCCCCGATCGCCCCGCCGGTCAGTGGCGCCTCCACCAGGTGATGGCCGGATCCGGCCAGCCGCGCGCCGAGGGTACGGACGGCCTCGGGGCTGTTGGTGGAGAGGTCGACCAGGATCGAACCCTTCGTGGCTGTGGCCGCCCAGGCACCGGCGACCGCGTGCACCACCTCGGGTGTGGGCAGGGACAGCAACGTGACCTCGGCCCGCGCCGCCAGCGCCGCCACGTCGGCCGCCGCCTCGGCGCCGGCGACCGCCTCCATCGCCGAGCCGTCCACGTCGTAGACCGCGACGTCGTTGCCGTCCGCCACGAGGTTCTTGGCGATCGCCCCACCGATGTTGCCCAACCCGATCACCCCGATGGTCATCGACCCTCCCCGTGCTCCAAAGTCCCTGGCAGAGCCTCAAATCGCTCGGCCCCCGAGAGCGTATAGTGAAAGCTGACTCGAGTGTCAGAGATCCGGGGGGTCAGGGCATGGGGCTGCGGGACCACGTCATCTGCGACAGCGATCTGCACGTGATGGAGCCACCCGATCTGTGGGAGCGCTACATCGATCCGGCCTATGCCCACGCGGCGCCGCGTGGCCTCTCCGAGATCCCCCGCGACATGCGGGTCCGGGTCAAGAACCACGTGATGCTCCGCCTCGGCGCCACCCGTCCCTTCCGGGTCGACGGGCGCAAGACGGGATGGCAGAAGGAACACGACGACGTCTACGCCGCGCCCGAGGCGCGGGGCTGGGATCCCCAGTCCCAGATCGACGCCATGGACACCGAGGGACTCGATCTCGCCGTGCTGTACCCGTCACGCGGCCTCTTCGTCCTCGGCCTCGATTCCTCCGAGCAGATCGGCGGCGACGGGCTCGAACCCGAGTTCGCCACGGCGATCGCCCGGGCCTACAACGACTGGATGAAGGACTTCTGCGACCATGCGCCCGACCGGATGTTCGGCGCCGGCATGGTGGCAGCCCACGACGTGCCCGGCGCCGTCGACGAGGCGCGACGCTGCGTCGAGGAACTCGGATTCAAGGCCATCTTCCTGCCGCCCGCGGCGGTGAACCGGCGGCCCTGGCACCATCCCGCCTACGACCCTCTGTGGGCCGAGATCGAGCGGCTCGGTGTGCCGCTCGCCTTCCACGGCGGCGGGCAGACCTACCTCACGCCGGACTTCGGGCTCGAGGTGCTGGACAAGCTGATGCTCTGGCACACCTTCAGCCAGCCCCTCGGCATCCAGTTCGTCACGGCCTGCCTCTGTGGCGGCGGCGTGCTCGAACGCTTCCCGAATCTGAAGGTCGCATTGCTGGAAGGGAACTGCTCGTGGGCACCGTGGTTCCTCTACCGGCTGGACGAGCACTGGGAATGGACGGGCTGGTACGAGGCGCCGGAGCTCACGATGCCCCCGTCGGAGTACTTCAAGCGCAACTGCTGGATCTCCGTCGAGGCCGACGAGGTGACGGTGCCCCACTTCGTCGAGACCTTCGGCGACGAGCGCATCATCTTCTCGACCGACTACCCGCATGGCGACTCGAAGTTCCCCCATGCGGTGAGCGCCTTCGACAAGCTGCCGCTTGGCGAGGACAGCAAGGCACGCATCGTCAGCACCAACTGGGCCGACCTTTACGACATCCCTCTCGTGAAGAAGGTCTGACCACTCACACGCGTCGGCGTTCGTTCGACTGCACTTCCGCCGCCAGAGAGAACGCTGATGAGAATCCTCTACTTCGACATCGACACCCTGCGCCCCGACCACCTGGGCTGCTACGGCTATCACCGCGCCACCAGCCCCAACATCGACGCCCTGGCCGCTCGCGGCATGCGCTTCACCGACGTCTACGCCTCGGACGTCCCGTGCCTTCCGAGCCGCACCGCCTTGATTTCGGGCATGTTCGGCATCCGCAACGGCGTGAACAACCACGGCGGCGTGGCGGCTGATCTCCGATCCTGGGGACCGCGCCGCGACTTCTTCTCGCCGCTCAGCGTCCAGTCCTTCGCCGGTGTCCTCATGGGGGCCGGCTTTCACACGGCCTCGTTCTCGAGCTTCCCCCTCCGCCACAGCGCACCCTGGTGGACGTCGGGGTTCCTGGAGTCGATGAATCTCGTCCGGGGGTTCGGCGGGGAACGGGCAGACGAAGTCCTGCCGGGCGTGCTCGACTGGCTTCAGCGGCGGGGCCAATCGGACTCGTGGTTCCTGCACGTCCACCTCTGGGATCCCCACACGCCCTACAACGTGCCCGACGAGTACGGCAACCCGTTCGCCGACGATCCCATCCCGGCCTGGCACACCGAGGAAGTCCGCCAACGCAACTGGGAACTGCCCGGACCGCACTCGGCCCAGGAGCCCTGGGGCTTCAAGCCGGACGAATGGGGCCAGCCTCCGCCACGCCAGCCCTGGAACCTGACCTCCATGGAGCAGGTCACGCAGGTCTTCGACGGTTACGACGTGGGCGTGCGCTACGCCGACGACGCCGTCGGCACCGTGGTCTCAGCCCTGGACGACCTGGGTGTGCTCGACGACACCGCCATCTGGGTCGGGAGCGACCACGGCGAGGCCTTCGGCGAGCTCGGGGTCTACGCCGACCACCAGGCGGCCGACGAGGTGACGGCCCACGTCCCGGCCGTCCTGGCCTGGCCCGGCTATTCCGCTCGCACCGTGGGAGGACTGCACTACCACCTCGACATCGCGGCCACCGTCGCCGACCTGGCCGGGGCCCATGTGCCCCGGCACTGGGACGGACACTCGCGACGCACCGGTCTCGATGGTGGAGACGAGATCACGGGTCGCGAGCATCTTGTGCTGAGTCAGGGCGCCTGGACATGCCAGCGGGGCGTGCGCTTCGGTGACCATCTGTACCTGCGCACCTTCCACGACGGCTTCCACGCCGACTGGCCCGAGGAGATGCTCTTCGACGTGGCGGCTGATCCCCATGAACAGCACGACCTCGCCGCCGACCAGCCCGACGCGTGCACCCGCGGCAGGGAGATCCTCTCCGAGTGGACCACCACGCAGCTCGACCGGGCGCTCGACCCCAAACGCGACCCCCTGGACATCGTGATCCAAGAAGGGGGGCCGTACCACGTGCGCGGCCATCTGCCCGAGTACCTGCAGCGCCTCGAAGCGACCGGACGCGGCCAATGGGTCGCACCCCTGTTGGCCCGACACGGCACGCCATGACGACGAAGACGAGGGCCATGTCGCACCCGTCCCAGGTCGGCACCGCTGCGACCGGACACATCCGTCGACGCCGTTCACCACAGCGGCACACACCCAGAGGAGATTCATGATCCGCAGGACCTTTGCCTCACTCGCCATGTGCGCACTGTTCGTCACCGGTCTGACCGCGATCGGCGGGACCGGCGAGGCCGCGTCGGCCACCAGCCCCGGGGATCAGGGCGTGACGGCCAAGACGATCCGGGTGGGCATCCCCTACGTCGACCTCGCTGCGGTGCGCCAGTTCGGCGTGACCTTGGACCAGGGGAACTTTCCCGACGCCTACAACGCACTCATCGCGAATCTGAACGCGCACGGCGGCATCAACGGGAGGCAGGTCGTGCCCTACATCGTCGCCGTGAATCCCGTGGGCACGGCACCGTCCGCCACCGCCTGTACCCAGCTGGCCCAGGACGACCAGGTCCTCGTGGCCCTCGCCCCCCAACGGCCGGACTGCTACACGGCGCAATACGACATCCCGGCCGTCGGCGGGAACTTCCAGAACGCCCAGGCCACAAGTGGGGCGCCGAACTTCAACCTCCAGCCCCCCGTGGCCGTCTACGACCCGCTCCAGCTCGCCGTCCTGGCCCACCATGGGGCGTTCAAGGGAAAGAAGGTGGGCGTCTTTGCCGGATCAGCCACGGACGAGACCGAGATGCACATCGTCCAGGCGGCGCTGAAGTCACTCAAGGTTTCCGTGCTCCAGAGCGCGGTCGATGCGGCGCCCCCGGGGGACGAGACGGCCTCCAATCAGGACGTCGGTATCATCGCCCAGAAGTTCCAGTCCGCTGGGGTGAACGACGTGATCGCCGTGGGCACCGGGGGGACGATCTGGCCCGAATCACTGGAGAACGACCAGATCGCCTATGACCCGGCCTGGGTGGCCACCAACGAGGGCTCGCTCGCCGCGGCCCAATCGGGCTCGTCGATCGCCCCGAAGTACCTCAAGAATCTCCTGACCACCAGCCCGACCCCCTCGAAGGCCCAGGCCTGGAAGACCCCGGCAATCCAGCAGTGCTACCACATCATCCACAAGGCCTATCCGGCCGACAAAGTCACACCACCGAGTGACCTGCAGAGCGGATCGGATCAGACCTCGTACGCGGTGGAGTCGGCCTGCACGAACGTGGCCCTGTTCAGCGCCATCGCCAAGGCGGCCGGCAAGGACCTCACCCGGTCCACCTTCGCCAAAGCGGGGTACAAGCTCCGGAATGCGGCCATCCCGGGAACAGCGGCACCCGTGTCCTTCGCAGCCAACAAGCCGTACGCCATCGGTCCGGTGTATATCGTGACCTACAACTCGGCCAAGAACGCCCTGTCCTTCTCGAACAAGCCGTCGTCGCCGTAGACCCCCGTCAGCAGATCTCCCCGATGGACCCCGTCTCGAGGTCGTAGAGAAACCCCCCGACCGTCAGGTTCTGGAGATAGGGGAACGAGCGGATCTTCTGGACGTCCTCTTTGACCGAGAGCGTCGCATCCGGTGTGGTCTGGAACGACAGGCTGCGCGTGTCCGGTCCCCCGGCGTCTCCGATGGCTTTGTGGACCAGCGCCTCGCTGTTCACGGTCATGCGACACCCGGTGTGGGCGACGACCATGACCCGCGTCACGCCCAGGAGATAGGCGGCCAGAACAAGCGTGCGCAGCGTGTCTTCGGTCACCCGGGCACCGGCATTCCGCAAGATTTTGGCGTCGCCGGGCACCAGGCCCAGCATCTCGAGGGGATCGATCCTCGAGTCCATGCAGGTCAGGATGGCCAGTCCCTTGGCCGCCTTGGCCTCGAGCTCGGCGTATTTGAAGGTCGATGCATAGCCACGATTGGCATCCAGCACGTCCTGAAAAGTGGTGTTCTCGCTCACGTCGGCCAGCCTAAGCGGACCCATTTCGGATGGGAAAATTTGCCGGGACAACCACGGCCACGACGACCGTCGATCGGGTCATTCGACGGCGGCTTCGACGCGGGCGCCGCCGAATTCGTAGTGGGAGCGATCCACGCTGCGGGTCCACTCCCAGTACTGGTCGAGCGGCCAGGGCGACAGGGTGAAGACCTTCCCGTTGCTGTTCTTGTAGTGGCTGTGGGCGATGGACGGGTGCGACCACACCAGCTGGCCGATCTCGTCCTGGTAGCGCTCGGCGTAGTCGTCGTGCGCCTCGGGCCGCACCTCGGCCCACTGCGCTCCGGAGGCCAGGGTCTCGCGGATGGCCTCCATCGCGTAGTGCACCTGGAACTCGGCGTGGTAGAAGATGCTGGCCCCGAAGGCCAGGTTGGTCCCCGGCCCGTAGATGCAGAAGAGGTTGGGGAAGTTCGGCATGGTGATGCCGAGGTAGGCCGTCGGCTCCTCGCCCCACTGCTCGCGCAACGAGACGCCGTGGCGACCGACGACGCGCATGGAGCCCAGGAACTCGTTGTGCCGGAACCCGGTGGCGTAGCAGATGATGTCGGCCGGGTAGTGCTGTCCATCCTCTGTCACCACACCGTCGGGGACGATCCGCTCGATGCCCGTCCGCACCAGCTCCACGTTGGGCTGTTGCAGGCAGCGCAACCATGTCCCGTCGTCCTGCAGGATGCGCTTCCCCGTGGCCGGGTAGTCGGGCACGACCTTCTCGAGTAGCTCGGGGTCGTCGCCGACGATGGCGCGGATCCAGTCCAGCAACAGAGCGGCCCGACGCGCGTTGAGTGGGTTGACCGACTGGTGGGTCGGGTCCTCGTAGTCGGGATCGATGCGGTAGGTGTCCATGCCGGCGGCGATACCGGCAAAGGTCATGACGAACCGGTACCAGCGCCCGTAGAAGGGGAGGTGGCGCAGCGCCCACGCATCGCCCGCCGGCACGGCCGTGTGGTAGAGCCGGTTGGGCAGGATCCACTGGGCCGTGCGCTGGAAGATGGTGAGCTCCTCCACTTCCGGGGCAATGGCGGGGCCGATCTGGAAGCCGCTCGCACCGGCGCCGATCAGCGCGAACTTCGTACCGGCGATGTCGAGGTCCTCGGGCCAGCGCGCCGAGTGGAACGACCGTCCGGCGAAGCTGTCCATCCCCGGGAACTCGGGCAACCGGGGCAGGTTGAGCGAGCCCACCGCGCTGATGACGAAGCGCGCCTCGAGCGCCTCCTCGGTGCCGTCGTTGTGGCGCGTCGTCACCTGCCACCGCGCATCCTCTTCGCGCCAGACCAGGTCGGTGACGCTGGTGTCGAACCGGCAGTGCGGCAACAGGTCGTACTTGTCGACCACGGTCTCGAAGTACGCCCGCAGCTCGGGTTGGCGGCAGTAGTACTCGCTCCACAGCTCCGCCGGCTCGAACGAGAAGCAGTACTGGTGGCTGCCGACGTCCACCCGCGCCCCGGGGTAGCGGTTCTCCCACCAGGTACCGCCCGGGCTGGGATTCTTGTCGATGATCACGAAGGGCAGCCCGGCCTGCTTGAGGCGGATGCCGGCGAGGATCCCGCCCATGCCGCAACCCATGACGACGACCGGCGTCGCCGCCTTCTGCGCCTCGGACACCTGGTCGTCCCAGTCGACCTGCCCGCTGTCTCCACCCGCGAACTGCAGATCGTCGAGCAGGAGTCCGGCCAGGCGACCCTCCACCGGACGGCGGCCGAGGAAGCCCATCATCTCCGCCAGAACGTCCGCGGAGAGATCGACCGGGACGCATCCTCCGTCGCGGTAGGCGGCGATCACCGGCAGGGCACGACGGCGCACCTCCGCCATGTCCTCCTCCGACATCGCACCCTGGATGTCGAGCGAGATGCCAACGTTCGGTTGGATGTCCCCCTGTATCCAGGACAGGTCGCCGGTCATGTGCACGAGAGAGGCCATCAGCGCCGGGATGCTCACGTCCTCCAATACCCGGGCGATCGCCTCGTCGTCGTCGTCGAACGGCTCTCCGGCGAAACGGTTCCTCACCACGGACGGCATCCTCCCCCGCTGGAGCCACTCGAGGCCCAGCACGCCTTTCTATTCCAAGGAAGCCCCGACCCGCTCGCCCGGAGCGTTCATTCGGCAGTGTCCCCCGAGCCACCGGCCCAGTGCGAGCGCAGGTCCGCCAACCAGGCCGGGAACTCCAACGGCGGATCGGGCAACGCCTCGGCGCCCTGCGCCGCCAGTGCGGCCTCGAAGGCCTCCGGCTCGTCGCCCCAGCTGCGCGGATCGCCCATCATGACCTCGAACATCACGGCCCCCTCCGGTCCGGCAACCACCGGGCCGAAGGCTGCCCCCAACGGCAGCTCGATGTGCGTGCCCGCCCCACACGTCCTCCCGCCGAAACTGACCTCGCCCTCGAGCACGAAGACGACGTGGGGCGAGAAGTGCCCGTGCCGCCGCACCACCATCCCGGGGTCGTAGCGGGCGTAGATGGTCAGGTATTGCGGGTCCGGAGAGAAGGCCAGCCACTTCTCCCAGACCCTGGCCTCGGTGCCGTCGGCGTTGCGCTGCGCCTTGACCGCCTGCCAGGGCACGTCGGGATCGTCGAGGTGGCGGAAGGTCGGTTCGAGCCCCTCGCGCTTGGGCGACGGCGGGGTGGGGTCGGCCACGGTTGCCACTTTACGCTGGGCAAAGTATCTTTGCACAAAGCTACTTCGCGACATCGACCCGCCAGGACCAGGAGGTGCCGGCATGCCGACCACGCCGCCCGAGGAGGAGTTCCCCCTCATCATCTCCGTCGACGACCACATCCTCGAGCCGCGCCACTTGTGGCAGGACGAGCTCCCGGCCACCCTGCGCGACCGCGGTCCCCGCTGCGTGCGGGAGAAGACCAGGAGCACGTTCAAGGGCGGCGTCCTCACCATGGAGCGCGACGTGGAGGAGGGCGAGTGGACGGACGTCTGGCTCTTCGACGACCTGGTCGTCGGGACCAACCGGCTCCATGCGGCCGGCGGCATGCCCCTGGAGTGGCACCAGAACCTGCCCGCGGTCTACGAGGACTTCCGACCGGGCGCCTATGACCAGGCCGCTCGCCTCGCCGACATGGATTCCAACCACCAGGAGGTCGGAATCAACTATCCGAACACCTTTCCTCGCTTTGCCGGCCAGGGCTTCGCCGAGCGGTCGGACAAGGACCTGGCCCTGACCTGTCTGCAGATTTACAACGACTGGATGATCGAGGACTGGTGCGGGGGCGCCGGCCGGGGTCGTCTGGTGCCGCTCACACTGATCCCCTTGTGGGACCCGGAAGCGGCGGCAGCCGAGGTGCGCCGCTGTGCCGCCAAGGGCTCCTACGCCATCGCGTTCAGCGAGAATCCGGCCAAGCTCGGCTACTCCTCGCTCTACACGGGTGCTTGGGACGTCCTCTGGCACGCGTGCCAGGAGACGGATACCACCATCTCCATGCATATCGGCTCGTCGTCATCCATGCCCACCACTTGTGCGGACGCTCCCCTGGCCGTCTCCATGTCCCTGAACGCGCAGAACGCGCAGGGTTCGGTGTGCGACTGGGTCTTCTCGCGCACCTTGGAGCGGTTCCCCGACCTCAAGCTCGCCTACGCCGAGAGCCAGGTCGGCTGGATGCCCTTCCAGTACGAGCGCATGGACGGGGTCTGGCACGAGTCGGTGGGCGGGGTGGATCTGCCCGAACCTCCGTCGAGCTACGTGCGGGGCCGGGTGTTCGGCTGCATCTTCGACGACCTGCACGGACTGCGCAGCCGAGAGGAGGTGGGCATGGAGCACATCCTCTTCGAGTGCGACTTCCCGCACCCGAACGGCTCGTTCCCCGATTCGCGCCACCGGGCCTGGGAGCTCTCGTCCAAGGCCGGTCTCGACGTGCAGGAGGTCTACCGGCTGTTGCGCGGCAACGCCATCGACGTGTACGGCCTGCAGCGTTTCGGCATCACCCGCTGAAGCGATTAATCCATTGACCAGAGCAGCTCACCCCACCCCGGCCGCGATACGAACGGCGCCGGCCGCGATGGATATGCGGCCCGATACGTGGACGAGGGCTGGCGAGTCGGGGCTGATGGCCCGCCTCGTAGCGCTCCAGCTCGTGGCGGGCGCGCAGCTCGAGTCCGTGACGAGCGACCACGGCATCGCACTAGGCGACTACCTGGTTCTGGCCGTGATACGCCGCTCCCCCGGTGGTGCGTGCGCGCCATCATTGGTCTGCGATGTGCTGAGACGAGCCTCGGGCGGTATGACACTCACGCTCGACCGTTTACAGGCTGCAGGTTGGCTGACTCGTGAACCCGATGGCTCCGATCGGCGGCGGGTGCTGCTGCGACTCACGCCTGCAGGTCAGCGGCGGGCTATCACGGTCAATGACGCGCTGCACGAGTGGGAACGATCAATCGCGGATGCACGCACGCTTGCTCCGGCCGTGGAGGCCATCGACGGGCTGCTCGAACTGCTCGGTGCTGATTCACGCTCGGGCGACAGCTAGATGCGTGTTCGCCCGCCAACGAGCCACGAATCGGAGCCGCTTTCGTTGAGAGTCCTGACAACGATGCTGAATCCTCCCTACTGAATAAGTTCGAACTTTTTGGTATCGGGCTTGCTCTGCTTATCGAACTTCGGCTGCGAAACTTGGTCGGCCCAGTGATCTTCAAACCGCTATCCGGCGACTCCTCCAAGTTCAGAGGAGCAAACCGCATGACATAGGCCAGCACCATGTGTTAGCGAGCAACTAATTCGGCGCTAGAGCAATCTTCTTAACTCTGGTGCCGGTTTCAGAGACCCACGCTGCCCCGAGGCCTCCCTCCTTGGCGTACATGACGCCGGTATCGTCCAGCACCGCAAGCAAGGGTCCATTTGTCCCGTCACTGGCAGCCGTTACTTGCTTGATGTTGGCTCCTGTCTCCGACACCCAAGTCGCTCCGAGACTTCCCTCTTTTGCGATCGCCGTTCCATTCGCTTCCAGTGCCGTGATCAAGGGTCCGTTGATTGAGTCGCTCGCCACAGCAACCTGTTTGATGTTTTCTCCGGTTTCGGAGACCCAAGTGGCGCCGAGACTCCCCTCCTTGACGACCACGGTCCCATTTGACTCCAGCGCAGCGAGCATTGGGCCATTCGCTGAATCACTGGCCACAGCGATCTGCTTCACATTTGGACCGGTCTCCGTCACCCATGTCGCCCCGAGGCTGCCCTCCTTGGCCACGACGGTCCCGTTCGATTCGAGCACCGCAATGAGAGGTCCGTTGGTCGGGTCGCTGGCCACTGCAACCTCTTTGACGTTTCCTCCCGTTTCAGAAACCCACGTCGCACCGAGACTGCCTTCCTTTGCTATGACCGTTCCGTTTGACTCGACCGCGGCGAGCAGGGGCCCATTGGTCGCGTCACTTGCGGCAGCAATTTGTTTCAATCCGGAACCCGATTCAGACACCCAAGCTGCGCCCAGGTCACCCTCTTTCGCTACAAGCGTTCCACTTGATTCGAGCACAGCAAGGAGAGAGCCATTGGTCGCATCGCTGGCGGCGGCGATTTGCTCGACTTTTGGACCTGTCTCTGTTATCCATGTTGCTCCGAGAGATCCTTCTTTAGCCGCCACGGTACCGCCATGTTCGAGCGCGACCAGAACCGGCGGGGGTGCATTAGCGCCTCCACTGAGGTCTTTGACGTGGATGTACTCGAAGTCGCTCGCTGGAACGGTACGGGTGTCGTAGAGCCCGTCGCCCTCTGTCGTATTGCCCGGGTAATAGAGCTCGTTGTATTCGGAGATTGTGACGTTTGCGCCGCTGACGCCCTCGACATAAGCGACGTGATCGCCGCCTGACTCCCAGGCGATCGCACCAACGGCAGGTGTGGTGTTCGGAGCGTCCCCGTGGTTGGCGAAATACGTTCCCCAGGCGCTGGCATCGCCGATGGCGTGGGGCATCGTGTAATCGTTATTGGTCGAAAGCCGCCACGCCACCCAGCTGGTGCAGTTTCGATAGTTGTAGCCCCACGTGTCGAAGAGGCCACCGTTGTACACCCAGTTGTCATTTGGGCAGTAGGCGACACCGCTGTGCTCCTGCGTCGCGCTCTGGCACGTGGCAGTTGCCCATGGATAGCCCCCGGTGTCGGCCCCAGCGGGCTCTGGTGCCAAACCAAGAACCGCGACCAAGGGCAGGGCCAATCCCGAACCCAGCACTCCGGCTCGTGCCAAATGCCCAATACGTCGCCCCATAAGTCCCGCCTCCCGAGTCATACTCTCTCTTCAGAGTGTCCCAGGAGTAAGTCTGCTGGCTTAGGGACTTTGGACTCTTTCTTCCGTTGGTGAGACGATCTTCGACCAGAGTGTAAATCTTGATGGCTGAGCCGAAATAGCGTGTTGAGCTCCACAAGATCAGAAATGCGACGGTCGATCACCGTTTCAGTCCCAATCACAATCCGCCTGCTTGAGACCTTACAAACGGAAGCGACTGACCGTGTCTTCTAATGGCCGTCAGGACGGACTGGGCATCCAGCTCATCGCTATTTGACTTCGAGTTTGTGCTCCGCAGTACGTCACAAACCAATCTGTTCAGTGATCGCCGGGTCGAGTATCCGTCCGAGCCAGACGCTCTTCGAGTTTCCGCTCTGCGAGTGCCAAGTCGTTCGAAGGCTGATTGCCCAAGATGTTCATGGACGCGGTGCGAGCCGCTTGTCTGCCCGGCATCTGTTCCACGGCCTCCACCATGACTACGCAACTGCTGCACAGGAGGAAGACGTACCAATGAAGGTCATTGGTACGTGTTTAGGGCACTCGACGATTGCAGTCACGGCCAACGGCTACAACCACGATTCGGCCGGAGGTCGATCAGGCCACAGCGGACCACGTTGCCAAGTTCATAGAGTTCGCCAAGGCTCGATGACAAATGGCTTACAAGCTTGGAGGTCGTGGGCCGCTCTGCTTCGATTGTTCCTCTGACCTGGAATCCAAAGCGCGCTCGGAGGGATTCGAACCCCCAACCTTCTGATCCGTAGTTCAAGCGGGACCGTTATCCAATAGAGACCACCTTCGACCACTAGTGACCCTTTTGGTCCCTGACCTGGTTCGGATGGTGAATCCCACCGACCGCGGCTGACCATCGATAACCGGTACAAACCGATTTTGTCGGAGCTTTTGTTCTCAAAATGTTCTCAGCAAAAGTTGAGAACACGCGTACGAATCAGCTGAGGTTGATCATGGAGCGCAAAGCTATGCGAGGAGC
Source organism: uncultured Acidimicrobiaceae bacterium (assembly GCA_963754445.1). GTDB lineage: Bacteria > Actinomycetota > Acidimicrobiia > Acidimicrobiales > RAAP-2 > Bog-473. Next base: position 346,799 of record CAVWFT010000002.1, read on the forward strand.
TTGAACTCAGTCGCGGTCGCCACTTTTGTCGTGCGCATGACGCTCCTTGGCGTGCAGGTCATCGAGGAGGCTTATTGCCTTTGGCGTTAGCTGACGATAATTACGCTTGCCCTTTCCCGGACTAGTGAGCAAGCCGAGCTTCGTCGCCCGCGTAATCCATTCCTTCGCAGTCCAGTAGGACACCTTTTGCTCCCTGCAAAGCTCCTTAACGATATTTCCCCCCCTGTCTTGAATCTCGATGACCATGCTTGCGACAACCGCGTAGTCGTCGTCTCCATACCCGCGGGTACGCGGCCGCCGTTTGTCCCACCCAGGCCCCGCCAGAAACTCGGCCAGCGTTTCCTTCGAATTCCGGAACGAAGTAGCAAGAAGACGACGAGCGTCCCGCTCATACTGCTGCTGGATGTCTCGCATCCATCTGTATCGAAATGGCGTTGCCGGTTGGGCCGATGGAGGGATTGAGTTCCTTGCGACGAGCCACGCCGCCAGGTCATCGCCCTTCCTTTCGCCCGTACAGCTGACCGCGACGTCGACCAGATGCACAACACCATCGAAAGATTGAAACCGTAGGAGCAGAACCCACCCCTCCCCCAGATCGGCCATCGACATAACACACGTGACGCCCTCAACCGGCCTGGAGTCGATCGAGGGCTCTTGGCTAGGGGGGGACTGTGGAATCGAACTCACCCCTAGACGGTACCCGCCTAGTGCGTCCACTATCCACAGATGCTCAAAAGTAACCCGCAGCACCCTCAGCATTCCGCCAAGCCCGAGGATTCCCTCATCAACGGCGTAGCGGACAACTTCGAACCGCCACCCTGGGCACCCCTAATCGGGATCCGTCCAGCGGCCGCACGCCTTGGCACTTCCGAACGTCACCTTCGGCGCCTGTGCGCCGACCGCCGGATTGCCTTCTACAGGGTCGGGGGGCTGGTGCGTTTCAGCCGTACGGACCTCGACGCGTTCATCGCCTCGGGCCGGGTGGAGGCAGACCAATGAGCGAGAAGGAGTTTTCAAGTTTCGGCAGGCCAACGGAGAGCGACGCACGGAGGACTCTCGATGACGACACACGGCGAGTTCGGTTGGCCGACAATCCAGCTGTTGCCCGAGTTGCCTTGGTTTATGGGGCGCGCAGGGCCGCAAGCTTCGTCCTAAATGGAGTGCTCGATCGACTGGAGATGCAATCGGAATTTATGGATGCCGGCGCGATGGCCGGAATGCATGTGAGCGATGTACTGCACGTCGTCAAGCACGAACTGGTCCTCGCGTGCCGGCGCAGGCGTGACAGGAGTTCGTCATGACGTCAAGAGGTCCTACCGACAACGGTGAACCGGAGGACACCCTCCTTACGGCCGCTCTCGAACATGCCGATCGTGGGTGGCGGGTGTTTCCCTGTACTCCCGGGAGCAAGGTCCCGCTCGGCAAATTCGCCCCGCATGGTTTTAGGGACGCAACATCCAACCCCAATCAGATCCGTCGATGGTGGCTGGCAGAGCCCTATGCAAACATCGGTCTTCCAACGGGCGTGAAATTCGACGTGCTCGACATCGATAATGTCTCGGCGTTCGAAACCCTGGCAGCGGTTAGGTCGCCCAGCGATTCCGACATCAACGGTCCAATGGTCACGACGCGAAGGGGATTGCACTACTACGTTGCGCCGACCGGTTTCAGGAGCACCGTCAGACTTGGCGGAATACCTGGCCTCGATTGGCGCGGAGAAGGAGGCTATGTCGTGGCGCCCCCTTCCGTAAGCGTGGACGGCGGGACTTGGGCCTGGGTCGAGAACCGCGGGTCGGATGTTCCGGTCATGCCGGCGCCTGGATGGATCCTGAATCTGTTCGATCAGCGAGTGCACTTTTCAGCTCAACCGGCTGGCCCTGCCGTCGGCGGCGAGCGAGCAGCGCATGGGCCTGGAGCGCTGGAGCGCGAACTCGATCGGTTGGTTAGGGCGCCGAACGGGACACGGAACGATCAGCTCAACCGATCTGCTTTCGCGCTGGGGAAGCTAGTCGGTACAGGAGTGCTCAATGCCGAAGAGATCGGGAACGCCCTGCTTTGCGTTGCGCTCCATATTGGGCTCAGCAACGCTGAAGCCATAGCCACGATCAGGAGCGGGATGAAAGCCGGCATCCACAATCCCAGAAGGGTCGCTTCGTGAGTTTCGCCGATCTCCAAAAACTGATCCCAGCCCCGTCGGTACCCGCTGGCGCTCACATTCTCGACGCTGTCCGCAAGTTCCTGGGTCGTTTCGTAACTTTCCCATCTCCGGCAGAGCTCGACGCTGTGACGCTATGGGCCGCCCACGCACATTTGGTTGGCGTTGGGGAGAACTCTCCCCGACTGGCTTTGTTATCGCCCGAACCCGCAAGCGGAAAGACCAGAACTCTTGAAGTTCTAGAGCTGCTCGTGCCCGCTCCGATGCCCTCCGTCTCAGCGTCGCCAGCGGCAATTTTTCGCTCGCTCGCAAACGGCCAGCGGACACTGTTGTTTGACGAGGTCGACACAATCTTCGGCACGAACCGCAAGGACGATGGGAGCGAGGAGCTCAGGGCGTTACTGAACGCCGGGCATCGAAGGGGGGCGACAATTCCTCGATGCGTGGGCCCTATGCACGCGGTCGCCGATTTCCCGGTCTTCGCTGCGGTGGCGCTAGCTGGACTTGGCGATCTTCCCGACACAGTGATGTCCCGTTCGATCCCTATTCGGATGCGAAGACGCCTTGCGAGCGAGAGCGTCGAGCCGTTTCGTCGCAGACTCGAGCTCCCGGTCGGCATCGTCCTACGTGACCGGCTGGCCAGCTGGTGCGACCAAGTCAGCGAGGCTCTCTACGAGGCCTGGCCTGAGATGCCAGATGGAGTCACTGACAGAGCGGCGGACGTCTGGGAACCACTCCTCGCCATCGCCGACTTGGCTGGAGGTCACTGGCCCGAAACGGCCCGTACCGCATGTACCGTCTTGGTCAAGGTGGTCGAAAGCCGTGAATCGAGCCTTGGAATAAAGCTGCTCTCCGACATTCGACAGGTGTTCGCGAAGGCCGACGCCGAACGAATGTCTTCGAGCGACCTTTTGGACAGCCTCAACAAGCTCGACGAATCACCGTGGGCCGATCTCCGTGGCAAGCCGTTGAATGCCCGCGGTCTGGCCAGTCGATTGCATAAGTATGGAGTCAGGCCCCACCAGTTCCGGACCGGCGAAGCTCGAGAAATCAAGATCCGTGGCTACTCGATAAACGGCAGCGACGGCGACGGTGGAGGGCTCGGAGACGCTTTCTCCCGTTACCTTGCAACGATTGCCATCGAAGAGAGCGCGACAGGCGGTACGGCCGGTACGGCCGGTACGGAGCACGTCAGGCCATCCCGATTCGCGCCTCAAAGCGGAGTGAGTGCCGGTACATCTGAATCAGCAGTATCTCCTGTTGAGGCTATGACCTGGGTCGTACCACTTGTACCGGAAGTACCGGACAAAAGGCGGCCTGAGTCCAAGGACGAAAGCGGTTCGGTGTCATTCCCGGATGGCGAAAACAATCGCACGTTCGAGCAATTCGACCTGGATGCACTCCTGGAAGGGTGTTAGTGGCAGACAAAGCCTGGAAGCGAACGGAACGCGAGGTGGCGCGCCATCTGGGAGGTCGCCGGGTGCCTGTCACCGGACGACAGCGTGGGGATACCCCGGACGTCATGCACGACCACCTGTCGATCGAGGTTAAGCATAGGAAGACCCTTCCCGCGTGGCTACTTGACGCAATGGACCAGGCCAATGCTGCGAGTAAGTCCCCAGATCAGATTGCAATAGCCGTGCTTCATCAGAGCGGTGCGAGGTTTGAGGACAGTCTGGTTCTGATCGAACTGGGGCCATTCTCCAGACTGTTCGCCACCAGGAACGACGCGGACTCCACGGCAGGAGACCGTGAATCGGGTCGGATTCCGGGACAGAGCTGATGGCACGGCACTGCACTGTCTGTAAACACCCTGATCAATCACTAATAGACGAACAGTTGCTATCGGGACAGACCTTGCGGGACATGGCGCGACAGTGGTGCTTGTCCAAAACTGCTCTGGGGCGGCATAAGACTGAGCACCTCCGTCCGGCAACTCAAGCGGTAGAACTGCACAACTTCCCAAATGAGCAGCGTTCCGCCGGTGCGCATCAAACTGGAGATCTCTTTTCCAGGGCAGAGGATCTCCTGAATGGTTCCGAAGTGATCCTTCAACAAGCAAGCGAACATGGGGATGCCCGGTTGGCGCTTATGGGCGTCAAGGAGGTCCGGGGTTGCATAGAGCTGCTCGCTCGGATGAAGGTCGCAGCCTCGTCCGTGGACCCGACTGAGCGTGATCCTGGCGTCAGCCTCAGCAACCGTGGCGGATTGGACTCTGCGAGGTGGGCCGTTGTGTGCCAGCTTTTGAGCGATGTTCTCGGACGTTGGCATCACCTGGCTTTGACGATCGCGGGTGGCCTCTGTGACCTAGGTCTAGATGACGCAGCAGCATTAATCTTGAGAGATGTTCCGGAATCCTTACTACCGACGGATCGACCTGCGGCCGACGCGGAGATTTCAAAGGTTCCCAGTCGGCCTCTCACGACCAGCGACCTTGCTGCCATCGTCGGCGCCGTTCTTGAAGAGCTGCGCGGACACCACACGGTTCGAAATCGAATCGCAGCCCGACTACGAGTGATCGAAGCCGAACTAGCCACGCCTGTACCTTGATCCTGGAGTGCCGATATCTAGGTCTGAGAGGACAGGAGCCGTCTATAGCTTCTGGTCCGAGTCTTGTACGAGATCGTTCACAGCTGTGGCAGCAGGAACCCGCGTGACTGGTAAGGACTACCTCTGAGCGGCTTGAGCTGTGACGCCAGCTCCTCGCTCAAGCCATTGCTAAAACACCACAGCTGGCCAGTGCCGTCGGCAGCTGCACAAACGGTTGGATCCTCGTGGACCTGCTTCCAACTGACGAGCTGGACGATGAACGACTTTCCAGACCAGTCGCCAGGAGCGAAGAAGATACGAGGCATCCCGTTCTTCACATCCAGCACCGTGATCTGTGGGCAGCGATACACCGGGTCATTGTCTAGGTCACCGGTGTCCCGCACGACGATGACGCCCGATGGAATCCACCAGTCAAAGCGGTCCTGCCAATCCCGGACCGACCCAGCTAGCGGCGGCGTGGCCTCAGAGTCCAACTGACGCCGCAGCATTTCTCTCGAACACGGTGGCAGTTCGGACGTATCGCCGCAGCACTCCGACAGACTTGTGACCCGTGGTTCGAGCAATGTCGTGCTCGCTGACTCCTGCCGCCGCCGCTGCCGTCGCAAGTCCGGCTCGCAAGGAATGGCCGGCATACAAACCCGGATCAAGTCCCGCCTTCTTTGCTGCTCGCTGGACAATCAGTGCGACCGACCGGTCAGACAGCCGAGTGGCCCCAACGCTCCCACTTCGGTCAATCGGTCTAAAGATCGGCCCTTCTTCGAGCTCAGCGATTTCCAGCCAGCGATGCAGGGACCGAACTGGACACGTCTCTCGATGCGATCCGTACGGAATCCCGACCTGTCGGCCAGCGCCCTCCTGGTCCGTCTTGGAGCGCCTCAGGGTGAGGATCGTCCCTCCATCAGCCGGAATCACGTCTGCTACGTCCAGCCCAACCAACTCGCTGCGACGCAGCGCGCCTGCAAACCCAACCAACAGAAGTGCGCGGTCCCTGATCCCTTGCAGGTCTTCGCCCTGGATGCCGCACATCATTCGAAGGTCAGCGACGGTCACCGGTGATACCTGACGAGGCGCCACGCTCAGCTGGCGGCGAATTCCAGCCATCGTCTCCCTGGCAACGCCGGCGAGAGGCGTGGAGAATCCAGCCAGCCTGTGAGCTCTGGCGATTGCCGAGCACCGACGATTGATGGTCGAGGGCTTGTATCCCGCTTCCGCCATTTCGGCGATGTAGTTCGCCAACGTGGCTGGTTCTGCCGGAAGCTCCTGCCGTCCCGCAACCCGACACCAAGCGGTAAAAAGCGCCCAATCTGCTGAATACGCCCGCTTTGTGTTGTCAGCGGCGGCTCCAGCCGCATAGGTGGCTGCCGCACCCGAGAGGGTCAGGGACTCACGTATCGGCATTACAACGGGCTTCTCAGGCAGGGCAAATCTCCGATCTGACTTCCGATAACTATACATTATCGGAATAATCAACGTCCGCGAATGGCGATGATGTGGGCGAGCCACCGGCGTGGGTACGCAACCGGAGGGGGCTCCTCGGAGTAGCCGACTGCCCGCAACCGACGCTGGCCGACTGCCCTAGGGGCGCCCTCAGGCCACTCCCAGTTGCGTTTCTCGAGAGTTCAGCCCCGGATCGGGGCGCCTTTCGCCCTTTCGCCTGAGAGGCTCGTGGCTGAACTCGTAAGCGCCGGCACCGAACGGGCAGGACGGCCGTTTAACGGCCTGTGATCGATCAGATGGCGGTCCAACCTTTTCGAAAGATCTCAGACATCACCTCACCCGGCAAGACCAACAAGGTCCCGGGCCGATCCGGGTTGGCGCAAATCCAGACCGGATCGCCGGCAACCAGACCGAGTGCGGCGAGAACGTCACCGGGGAGAGTCACTTGATTTCGCTCGCCGATCCTTCGAGGACCGTCGGGAACAGGATCCACCCTTACAGGATATGAACTTTCATATTGTTGCTCCAGTACAGGTTGTCGACAGCCAGCCCCGCATGGAACTATGAAGCGCATAGGTGGCGTGAGTCCCAGGGCCGACTGTCACATCACTGCGAGAGTATCGAACGTATGTTCGTAGGCCGTGGGAAAGAGGATCGTCGTGACGAGTGAGCTAACCGCTACGCCTGGCATGTGCCAATGCGAGGCAGCCGCCCGTTGGGCTGTCTTCGCCTATGAGGTCGGAGGCATCGACGCTCAAATCGAACCGATGCCCGGCCCTAGCGAGACAGGCGGTCGCTGTGATGGTTGGGCGGTGATCCCAAAGGGCTTAAACCGAATCGAATGCGTTCTCGACGCCAATTCGGACCTTACTGAGGCGTCGGTTCGGATCCACGAATTCAGCGAGGCCGGATGGGACGTGTGGGCCCTCGTACCACTGGCGAGGTTGGCAGGTGCTCACGATGCCTTCCGATCTGAAGCTGACTACGTCCAAGGCTGGTGGGAACGGGACCAACAATTCGCATTTACCAGCCCAGAGATCCCCTAACTTTCACGCTGCCTGTCGTACCTTTAGGTGCTTCGCCCACGGCACCTTTAAAGAGGTCAGCATGGCCCAGGCTATCTACACGCAAACCATCATCGCGATGGTATGGGATTTCGACCGCACCCTGATTCGTGGCTACTCCCAGGAGCCGATCTTCGGTGAGTACGGCATCGATCCGGGGCAGTTTTGGGACGAGGTAAATCAGCTAACGGCCCTCTACGCCGAGCGGAATCTGAAGGTCGCTCAAGATACGGCATACCTGCTTCACATGCTGACCTATGTTCGAGAAGGAAAGCTGGCTGGTCTCACAAATGGAAAACTGCGCGAGCTTGGATCGCGTATACCGATGTGTCCGGGTATCCCTGAGTATTTGGACCACGCGCACGGCGTTGTCGCGGGAGACGAGCGGTTCGTCAAAAATGAGATAACAGTCGAGCACTACGTGATCTCGACGGGCATTCGCCAACTCATAGAAGGAAGTCCAGTCGGTGAACTTGTTAAACAAGTCTGGGCCAATGAGTTCATCGACCAAACACCCCCCTCGGGCTATATCCGAGAGGGTCACACCTTCTCAGAGGAAGAAGGTGAGATCGCGCAAGTCGGATACATGATCGACAACACTTCGAAGACTCGCGCCATCTTCGAAATCAACAAGGGTCCCGAGGTTGACGTGAATGCCCGGATCGCAGAAGAAGACCGTCGGATCCCCATTCGCAATATGATTTACATCTGTGACGGGCCCAGCGACGTTCCCGTATGTTCCGTCGTTGGCGTCAACGGCGGCCGACGTCTGGGCGTCTACCAGAAAGAGGCTCCAAGCAATTACGAAGGTGTGAAGCAGCTCGAGGACGACGCCCGCGTCGACAGCATCGCCCCTGCCGACTTCAGCGAGGGGACTCCTGCGTGCCTCTGGCTGGACAGTGAGCTGCGAAAAATCGCGGACACGATCTGCTCGTCTCGGGAGCGGCTGTTTCAGAGAGTTAAGCCTCCTGCGGGGCACGTTTCATAGTGCGAGCGCGTTTTAGGCCTAGCGGCATGTCTTCGGACTATGTCGCTCCTTCAGTATTCTGATTCACGTGCGGATCGAGCTACCGCCTCATCTCGAGAGCCTGGTCCATGGGAGTGATTATGAAGCTGCACTTCTGGACTTCCTAAACATCTCATCGCATGTGCTGCAAGACAACAAACTTCCGTTCTTTCCGGCCTTCACGGATCACGGCATCGAACACATATCGGGCGTTCTGGCCGTGGCTGAGCGACTCATCCCCGAGTCGGCTTTTGACGAAGCGCTTCAGGACAGCGACGCTGCTGCGTTGATCTACTCGTGTGTTCTTCATGACTTCGCGATGCACATCCGCGAAACTGGCTTTGTCGAGCTGGTTAGCGACACCACCAAATGGAAGCCGTTGGGGTGGTTCTCAAAAGACCAGGAGGGTCGACCGCGCGACATCCCGTGGCCGGACCTCTGGCGAGACTTCCAGTACGAGGCACAGCATTTCTCCGAGTCCGACCTCAATCGTATTCTCGGACCGAATCATGCGGGCGTTCCGTCCGTAGGCTACGAATCTCCACTTTCTCCAACCACATGGACAGAGCATGATCGGCTTATCGTTGGGGAATTTCTTCGGCGGCACCATGCTCGGTTGGCGCATGAAATCGCAATGTACGGAATGCCTGGTGCTGAGTCCTCGTTCCCGGTTCTCGCCCAGCAGGACAGTTCGATGGCCCGAGTCGCAGGCGTATGTGCGCGCTCCCACAACGAGTCGCTTCGGATTATGCGGAGTTATACCAATTACCTGAGTCCCGGCAATCTTCGTCCTGAAGGCGTGCTTGCCATCTATGTCATGGCCGTGCTGCGCGTTGCCGACTATCTCCAGATCGAGAGCCGCCGGGCCCCTCTCGTGTTGCTGAAGTTGAGAACTGCGGAGAGCAGAACGAGTCAGGAGGAGTGGGCAAAACATGCTGCAATAACCCACATCTCGTGGGAAAACGACGACCCCGCCGCTATCTATATCACCGTCTCAAGTGACCACACTCTGAGGATCCACTTACTCCTACGCGAGCTCTTCGCGGATCTTCAGCGTGAGATGGACGCGTCAACCGCGGTCATACGAGAGACGTACGCGACGCAGGGGGATACACCGCTGCGACTGAGTCGGGTTCGAATCATCCACAATCTCGACGCGAAGAGCTTGCTGGACGAATTGAATTTCGTACCGGAAGCAGCCTCCCTACTTAGCGGTCCTGATCTGTTTCGTCTGGTGATTTCTAGTCTCTACGGAGATGAACCGTCAGTGGCAGGTCGGGAGCTAATCCAAAATGCGGTGGATGCCGTTCGAAGGCGGCGCGCCTATGAGCGAGATCACGACTTAACGCTCGACGCAGGATACGACCAGCCCGTTGATGTACTCATCGAGATTCTTCACGTCGGTACTGATGACGGCCTCTTTCGCATAACTGACCATGGCATCGGGATGACGCCCAATGAGGTCGTTGAGTACTTTCTGAAGGCAGGCGCGACGCTAAGGAGGGCTACTGGCCGGAGCGAGAGCCCGGCGAACCCTGCCGACTTTCAGGTGGGATGGTTTGGAATCGGCGCTTTTGCCGCGTTTCTACTCGGCCGTTCGATGAATGTGGTGACGCGCTCTCCGGGCCAGCCGAGGGGAATTCGCTTTAAGGCGAGTCTCGATGACGATCTAATCGAATTGTTGTGGGTTGATGACTGTCCGGTGGGAACTCGGATCGAAATCCCGTTTCGTAAATCAGCACTGCCTATTGCAGACAACAGATTCGTGTCTCGAGACGAAGATCAGCTCGAAGACTTAATCGCGGATATCGCAAAGTTCTATCGGCTCAAGGATCCCAGCGTTCAGTACAGGCTCTCATCAGACTCCGGTGAGGAATTGTGGTCCAGTAGAGGCGCGAGAGACGTCCCGTCTTTAGGAAAGCGATCCGGCGACGAATGGCGAAGGATCAGCGGCGGTGGAATTGACGCCGTGTACTGGACCGCAAGGGAGGCCGAATGGGATGAAAGAATCGGTTCTGGATCTTATGAACAATGGGTCGTGCACAACGGGATGTTGATAGCTAAGCCCGACGAGGACTTCTTGGATCGCACCCGCTATAAGTGGACTGACGAAGTAAGCGCCAGCACCGTTATTCGGCCCAGCATTGTGGTGTACGACGCAAAGCACATTCTCGGGCTTACACTCAATCGATACGCGCTAGAACGACAAACTCTTCCTTTTGAGGCCGAACTTCTAGCGAGCATCGCGATCGACGTTGTTGGGCATGCGTTAGTAGCCGGTGACGTTCATTACCCCTTGGGGACTGAGTGGGGTTTGCAACCTGTCTACTCGAATCGTCGTTGGGCGCCGCTTACTTCGGCTGTTGGCAAGACGTTGGGAATTTCTGAACTAATAGTGATCTGGACTGAGTCGGCGCGTCCGGGCAAGCTCTCAAGTGAACTCAAGGTCCGCCTGTTGAACGACCTGGGTGAGAACGGGGTTGGACTGGTGAACCTGGGTGCATCACGCCTTTACCCAGATCACGATACTGATTACATGCCAGATGAAGAGATATGGCAGCGCCGTAATTGGGGGTTTTCTGCCTTAGATATATGGAGTGGCAACCGAAACATTGCCGAATTGTGTGGTGGCAGCGTCGTTGAGACCTGGATTGCGAGCAATCACTCAGTCGACTTGAGCTACATGGATCCCGAGGAAGACGATGAAAAACGTAACGGCGAGCACCAGCGAGCACCAGCGACTCCGAATCCCTCGATCCTGGGCAAATCCGACAAGAAGTCAGCAAGCAGTCTCGGTCGCCTGTTGATCGAACTCCGCTCTGAACTTGCCATCGAAGGCATTGGGATTTCACGGGTACGTCTTTCCAATCAGCCGTCTATGGATCCCTTCTCCGATTTCTGGAACCTCCACCTGCAGGGGGGACTTTCAATAGCTGCAACGGCAAGGGGACGGAGTCGCTCTCGACTTGAGGCGGGTCATGGACCCTTAGCGGTAGCCATTGCCAAATGGATGCGCACACACCAGCCGACGTGAACGTACCTGACGCCTAATAGCAATCTGTAGCGGGGGTATCTCTTCTGAATGACCATCCCGCTCGTGCTGCGTCATCTCATCTCATCTCACCTCGCCGGACGCGGGAGAACTCTCTCATTTCGAGGGGTCGTCGCGGCACAGTCCGACGAGGTCGCAAGCCCCGCAAGCGTCCGTGTCCCATACCGTGAGTTTGGGGAGAATGTTGGCGCGTAGCGCCTCTCCCGCATCTCGGACTTTGTCACGGACTGCAACGAGAAGTGGATCGGTCACTGCTTCCCGCGTGGTCTTGCCCTTCTCATCGAGGTTAAGCACTTCGATCACATCCGCCGACGTACCAGTCAGTTCCTGGTAGCCCACGGCGTAGACGTGCAGCTGATCACGGGTGACGTCTTCTGCTTGCGCGCGTTCCGAGGACTTGAAGTCAACGATCGCCACTTCGCCAGTGTCAAGGCGTCGTATTAGATCGATACGACCATCGACCGTGATACCCGGTGCCACATGTACTTGGATCTGTTTTTCGGAGAATTCCGTATTGGCGATTTCGTTTCCGTGCGTGTCAAAGTACCGCTCGAGCGCTTTGATACCGGCCGACCTCAGCTGTTCCTTCAACGCAGGGTACGCAAAGGGTGCATTCAAGTGTCGGTCGATGAGCGCTGGCGCCGAATCCCTCGTGACCATGTCTCCCTCTAGCGCTCGCTTATGGATTTCCGAAAGCGCGTCGTGAAGACCTTTTCCGTAACCCAGCGCTTCGTGAATCGGCGCATTGAAGCCATAGAGGAATCGCAGCTTGAACTGGTAGGAGCATTCGAAGAGATACTTCAGCTCCGAAAAAGACAAGGTGACCTGTGGCGTCTCCTGAATCGGGTGTGGCGACAGTCGATCGCCGCTGACAAAACTCGGCGTGGTGGAAACCCATTGCTGCGACGCGATGTGATCAAAGAATTCCGAGCGAGTCCGCTGCTGCTGATTATCCGCAATTGGAGCGAACGTGGCGTAGAGGTACTTCTGGGCTCGCGTCACAGCGACATAGAGCAATCTGGTCTCGTCCTCGAGGGTACCGCGGTAGCGAGCCGGGTCGTCGATCGCTTCGTCGGGAATAACGTGTCGAAGAGTGACGCCGCCCATGACTCGCGATGGGAACCGGTTCCTGCGCAACGCTGGCAGGAATACCCCGGGCCACTGCAATCCTTTCGCTTGGTGCACAGTCGCAATCGTGACAGCGTTCGGAGTGGCGTAGCCGACGTCGGCGTCGGCGTCTGCGTAGTAACCATGCGCTTGATGTTGTAGCCACTTGGCGAAGCTCTCGTATTTGGCCTTTGGTTCGGTTGTGAAGTGGATCTGCTCGTAGTCCGAAATAACTTGACTGAACTTGCCTAACTGGTAGTAGACGAGTTCGCCTCGTGTTGCGTCGCCAGGCAGGGTGTCCTCGCGAATGCCCAGAGCCTCCAGGAAATCCAGGTAAAGGCGCTGGATGTTGTAGACCGAATGCCGCCTCCCGCCCCCGAAGTCGCGGCCGAGCTCAAGCACCCTCAGAGCTGTTGCCCAGTCGGCGTCGGCTGGGAGCAAGAGAGCCTGCTCCCACAAGGCTTTTAACTCGTCAGCGTCGATCTCCCTGACGACAAACCTGAAGATGCCGACGACCGCCTGGACTTCAGGACTGTCGAAAAGCTTGTTCAAACCCTTGACAATGAATGGAATGCCTCGACGGCGCAGCTCCTCAACGACAGGCCCGGAATCGCTGGCCACAGATCGGAAGAGAACTGCGCAGTCGGACCAAGAAAGTCCCCGCGGCTCAGCACCCGGAGCGTCGTGGAACGCTACGCCCTGTAAATGCTCTATGCGGTCGACAATCCACTTCGCCTCTGCGCCGGGATCGCCAAACGTCAGTGCGAGTAGATCCCCGCGTTCCCATGTCTGGTTCCCGGCAGCCACCATCGCCTTGGGCAATCGTTCTCCGATGGGTATCCTCTCGGCGACAGACCGCCCGACTTCAACCACACCTCTGCTGGATCGGAAATTGTCATCGAGGGTCACCTTCCGGACGCCCGCGTATCGCCTGTCGAACGTGATGATGTTTGATACCTGGCTGCCGCGCCACTGGTAGATCGTTTGGTCGTCGTCACCGACTACGCAAAGATTCGCCCCAAACCGCACCAGCCCACGCACTAGCCGCTCTTGGAGAGGATTGACATCCTGGTATTCGTCAACGACAACGTACTTGATATCGGTCCTGATGTGATCTTGTACTCGCACGTAGTCCTCGTCTTCGTATGGATCGCCTTCGATGTGATCCACGGCGCTAAGAATGATCTGCGTGTAGTCGAACATCGACTTCTCATCGATGAGAGTCATGTACTTCTCGGATGATTCGATCACGCCCGTCGGGACGTGTTCGAAGTCGATCGTGTCCTCGCGCAACACACTAACGATCTGAAGGAATAGCTTTGAGTTGAGATACCGCCTTAGGACGCCCTGTCTCGCCGTAGTTGGGCAAGACGTAAGTCCCGACTGCGCGCTGTAGCGGTCGACCAGTAACTGAGCCGTAATGTCAGTCAGAACGGAAAACTTAAACTTCTCCGGTACCAGCCGCTGAAGTAGGTCGAGGGCGTAGCCGTGCATGGTCCCGACGTACATTTCTGCTAGCCCGTTGATCTCGCCAAGTTCACGTGCGACGAGCGACAGGATCCGCTCCTTGAGCTCGGCCGCCGCCCGATCTGTGAACGTAAAGGCGATGATGTTGCGCGGCTCCACATCAGATTGCGCCAAGATCGAAGCGATGCGCTGCGAGATGACTTGAGTCTTGCCGGAGCCCGCGCAAGCGATGATCTGCAGCGGCTCGTCGAGGCACCCTATGGCCTCAGCTTGGGCGGCCGTATAAGAAGTCACTCTCTCATCCTGTCAAGGGTAGAGACCGGCTGCACGGAATTCGGAAACATTCCGGCGAGGAACCGGTTCATAGATACCGAATAGGTTCCCGCGCTGTGGCAGGCTGTGCCCGCTGCCAATGAAGGACGGATCATGTCTCGACTCAACGACCTTCTGTATCAGCTCAGGAAGAACGAGCCTGAGCTAGCCCGGGACCTCGAGCGAGAGTTCGAGGTCCTCGCTGACCGTCGATCCTTCGGGCTGAACTTTGAACGCCACGTTCCTGAAGCCGTCGAACTTCCGGGGCGCAGGGTCCGCAAGGGAGACAAAGTCCGAATTCTGCCGCCACGTGGAGAAGCAGCTGGCGTATCCAACGCCGCGCTCTGGAAGGTGCTTAAGGTCGACAGCTCTACCGGTACCGGGTTGTTGGGGCTCCTGGACATCACCGCGTCCGAGGACATAGAAGTCGATCTCGAAGTCGCCGAGGCAGCCGTTAACGATCTGGTCGTCGTCGCAGAATTCCGCGACGCGATCTACCCGGGCCTCGCCTCCACTGCCAAGATCGCGCGGGGAGGCGATAAGCCATTTCATACCGTCATAAACGCTGAGAACTTCCACGCACTTGAGGTGTTGCTATTCACTCATCGCGGCAAGGTGGACTGCATCTACATAGATCCCCCCTATAACACGGGCGCCAAGGACTGGAAGTACAACAACGACTACGTTGAGGACGACGACCTCTATCGGCACTCCAAGTGGTTGGCTTTCATGGAGCGTCGTCTTCGGCTTGCTAAGGATCTGCTGAACCCGCAAGCTTCTGCACTGATCGTGACGATAGATGAGCGCGAATATCTGCGTCTGGGTCTGCTTCTGGAACAAACTTTTCCGGAAGCCAAGATTCAAATGATTTCATCGGTGATTAATCGGAAAGGTGTAGTTCGAACCAACGAACTAACACGCACCAACGAGTTCATCTACGTTGTGCAAGTCGGCACGCCAGCTCTGGTGCCCGAGCGACAGCAATCCCAAAAGAAGGTTCGTTGGGCGAGCCTTCGGCGGTTTGAGGAACCATCTCGACGCGGTGGACCGCAGCCAGGTCCCGATCAGTTCTATCCAATATTTGTGGGGGTCGATACAGGTCGCATTGAGGAAATAGGCGATCCGCTTGCGATCGACGTGGATCGTTCCAGCGTGCTCGACCGTCCCGGCTGTCAGACGATTTGGCCGCTTAAGCCCGACGGCATGGAGATGACCTGGGGCCTTACCGTCGCAACGGTACGAAAACGACTAGCTGAGGGCTTCGTGAAGGTCGCTCCCGGACGGGGCCGAAATTTGCCAACCTTGTATTACTTGACGAGCGGTCAGATCGCCGAAGTTGAGAGTGGCGACTTGCTCGTTGTTGGTCAAGATGCAGACGGCTCAGTCGTCGTTGAATTCGCCACCGGGAAAGCTTCCCTTCCAACAACCCAATGGGATAAAGAGTCGCATAACGCCCAAAGCAACGGCACCGGCTTACTTAGCGCACTTATTCCCGGGCGTAGGTTTCCCTATGCCAAGTCTCTCTACGCCGTTGAAGACATTCTGCGACTCGTTGTTGGAGCCAAGACCGACGCCATTGTGGTCGACTTCTTCGCCGGCTCGGGAACTACAGCCCATGCGATGATGCGGCTGAATAGCCAGGACGATGGGAATCGGCAATCAATCGTCATTACTAACAATGAGGTGGCTGCGGACCAGCAGAAAGCGCTTCGGGCGAACGGTCTTCGTGTCGGTGATCCAGACTGGGAAAAGTGGGGCATTTGCGAATACATCACCAAGCCACGCATCGAGAGCGCCGCGACGGGAAGCACTCCGGATGGTGATCCGATCAAGGGTGACTACAAGTTCACGGACGAGTTCCCGATGAGTGAAGGCTTTAAGGAAAACGTTGAGTTCTTCACCCTCACATACGAGGCTCCGCTCCGAGTGGCAAGCAACCGCGAGTTTGGAATGATCGCCCCTCTGCTCTGGATCCGCGGTGGATCACGCGGTCGCCGTATCGACGATATCTCTGCTGGCTGGGACGTGGCAGACACCTATGGTGTGCTCGCCGATCTGGACCACACTGAGGACTACCTGAAAGCCATCGCTGCCAATGACACGGTGGAGATTGCCTATGTAGTAACTGACGAAGATCGCCTGTTCGAGTCCGTCTCACGAGAGCTACCTAGCTACGTCGAGCCTGTCCGTCTCTATGAGGCGTACTTACGTAACTTTGAGATCGAGTCCGGCCGAGGTGCTTCGTGAAGTTCACCCTTCTGCCGTATCAGGCCCAAGGAGTCGATGATGTTCTCGTCAACCTCAAACGGGCTCGAGAGAATTACAAGAATCACGAAAAGCATGAGATCTCGTCTTTTTCGCTGACCGCTACGACCGGCGCCGGAAAGACCGTCATGGCGGCCGCCGTGATCGAAGCGCTCTTCTGGGGAAACGAGTCTTTCGACTTCAAACCTGATCCTGGAGCCGTCGTGCTCTGGTTCTCCGACGACCCCAACCTGAATGAGCAGACCCGCACACGTCTGATGCAGGCGTCCGAGAATTTCACGTACGCCAACCTTGTCCGCATTGAACCACCGTTTGCGAAGCCGCGCCTCGACCCGGGAAAGGTGTACTTCCTCAACACACAGAAACTGAGCGCAAAGTCGCTGCTCGTGCGTGGTCACGTAGAAAGTGATGCAGAACGCGCCGGTCAGACAACGTTCTCCACGCCGGACATGCAGGGATGGACAATCTGGCAAACAATCGCAAACACAATTAACGCTGAAGATCTGACCCTGTACCTTGTGTTGGACGAGGCGCATCGCGGATTCAACACCAAGGCGACGTCGGACAGACCAACGATCGTGCGTCGCCTCGTGAACGGCACTCCAGCGAGGCCCCCTATTCCAGTCGTACTGGGTATCTCAGCGACCATCGAACACTTCGAGATCGCGATGCAGGAGGCGGAGGCAACGCGTAACCGACGCGCGCTCCCGTCCGTGCTGGTCCATCCCTGGCTGGTCCAAGAGTCGGGTCTGGTCAAAGACGCTCTCATCCTCGACATCCCCAACGAGGCCGGCACTTTCGACTCAGTACTTGTGCGACGCGCCGCACGGAAACTCAAGGACTCGACTGAGCGCTGGAGCACGTACACGGAATCTCAGGGACTCCTTGAGAGCGTCCAACCACTACTCATTCTCCAAACTCCAAACACGCCGGATCCGGACGACGTAGGCGTCGCCCTCGATGCGATATTCGACGAATATCCCGATCTGCGTGCTGATCAAGTCCGGCACGTTCTCGGCGATCACGCGGTTCAGAAGTTCGGAGCTTGGCAAGTTCCCTGGATCGAGCCACAGCGTGTCCAGGAAGAGAGCAATGTACGCATTCTTGTGGCAAAGGATGCGATTTCTACCGGCTGGGACTGCCCGCGTGCAGAAGTGTTGGTTTCCTTTCGTCCAGCAAGGGATAACACTCATATCACCCAACTCCTCGGCCGTATGGTCCGCAGCCCGCTGGCGCGCCGCATTCCGGGTGACGAAAGACTGAATGCAGTCGACTGCATCCTTCCTTTCTTCGACCGCACGACTGCGGTGAAGATAGTCAGATTTCTCACAGGCGAAACCGATGAAATTCCGGGGGCGGCCAAAAAAGTCGTACTCGACGCCAAAGAGCTCGTTCCAAACCCAAGCATTTCCGACGAGGTATGGAATCTGTGGGAGGGACTTCCTAGTCAAACGTGGCCCCAACGAGGCGCTCGACCCATCAAGCGCCTCGTTGCGCTCGCTCAGGCGTTATCGGCGGACGCGGTGCGACCGGGAGCGTTGAAAGAGGTCGAGGATTACATGCACCGACGCCTTGATGGGTTCGCGACGATCTACGAGACTGAGCTCGAGGCTGCAGTTCAAGACGTCTGGGACGTACATATCAAGGAAATTACCGGGCGCTTCGGTGGGAGTGGGCTCTCCTACAGAGAGTTCGTCGAACGAGCGGACGACCGCGCTATCCGTGCTGGCTTCGAGGTTGCTAAGAAGGCTTTCGGAGCCGACATTGCTCAGTCATATGTCAATCACGTCGCGATCAACGATGACGATGACGATCTCAGGGAGGCCTACGTCCGGGCCTCTGCGTTGGCCGCGATCAAGGTCGTTCGAGAGAAGATTGATCGAGAGGCCGTCGAGCTCACCGACAATCTGTTTGCCGAACACCGGGTCGCGATCAAGGATCTGCCCGACATCCGCCAACAAGCCTTCGACGATATCCGAGCTATGGCAATCGTCCCGCAGATGGGCACTTTGCGCCGCCCACGCACTCGCATAGAAGGGTTCTCCATTGAGGAAGGTGATGAGATCGTCCCAGCACCGGTCTCCCAATGGCATCTGATGTCAGATGGGGAAGGAAACTTCCCGCTCTCTTCGCTGAACAGCTGGGAGCAGATAATCGCCAGGGCGGAGGTCGCGCGTCCCAACATTCGCGGTTGGTACCGAAACCCCTCTCGCCCTGCTGTCGACTCGCTCGGTATTGCTTACCGCGACGACAATGGCAATTGGCACTCCA
This sequence comes from uncultured Acidimicrobiaceae bacterium, assembly GCA_963754445.1. Taxonomy (GTDB): domain Bacteria; phylum Actinomycetota; class Acidimicrobiia; order Acidimicrobiales; family RAAP-2; genus Bog-473. Next base: position 365,485 of record CAVWFT010000002.1, read on the forward strand.
TGCATCCCGACTTCGTGTTCTTCCACGAGGTCGAAGGCGAGGTCGTGGCGTCGCTTGTGGACCCACATGGGCATCACCTGGATGACGCAGAGATCAAATTGAAGGCCCTCGCAAGCTTCGCTGCGACTTACGGGGAATTTTTTCATCGCATCGAGGCACTGGCCGAGGTCGACGGACACATGAAGGTTATCGATATGCAAATCGCCCTTGTGCGCGACACTGTCCTGGCCAGTGCGGAAACCGCTATTCAGATGTACCGCTCGAGTATCGCTTTCAATTTCGACACGAACCCCAACCAAGGGCAGCTGCTCTAACGGTCGCCCGAGACGTCAAAGTCCCCTGGTGATCTTCACCCAAAGGAACTCATCGATGATCTTGGCTGGGGTGGAATTCGGACGCTTCAACCTGTCGGGCAACTGCTCGACTTCTACCCCTAACCGCGACGCCAACGCACCAAGTGCGTCCGAAGTCCAAGCGACGAAGTCGGCATATGCCGACCCATCACCTTCGGTAAAACCGAAAGCCAATCGGATGGGTTCATCCCATGGAAGGCATGCCTGTGGCCGTATCACGAAGAGGGTTTTTGCAGCTGCTGTGGGTCCAAAGAGAACGTCCACCTCCCGGTTGCGTAGGGACCGCGCCGCTGCCTTGCACATGCGGAGATCCTCATACGCCAACTCGATGGTGCTGAGCTCTTTCATACTCAAGTGGGTGCTCATCACCGATTCCCCTGGAAGTGCCGATCTCCATTTCGCCCACCACCGACTCAGCTCATTGGATGTTTTGGCCGTGTCTGACCTCCGAAGATGTCGGCAGCCCCACCCCCGAAGCCACTCGATCACGGCGACTCTGTGGGCGTCGATGGACAAATCAAGGGCCTGGCCCCCGGTCGCCGAGAAGAGGCGGTTCAGCGCTGCGTCGTACGAGGTGACGGCGGCGTAGTCCGCAAGAGTACGAACGATCTGGTCAGCGTCAAGATCTCGAGCCAGCTCATTGAGAAGAGTCTTGCCAGACATCTTTGTGTCGACGATGGACTTTGTCGACGCTGAGTTCGGTCCGATGGGGCTGTACTCACCACGAAGCCACCGGACAAAGGTGTCCGATCGACCAACGTACGTGTTAACGGTGTTTTCGCTCAATCCGGCGGCTCGTAATTCCGCCTCGAACGTCCTTAACTCTTTCAGGAGATCGTTCCCTGACCAGCTCTGATCCTGCATCATGGCACCCTGCTCCACCCCAACTAGTTTTCCATATTTGCATCGGCTAGCGGCGCTTAACCATTGCGGCGATCGATCCTCAACACGGCAAACGCTAACTGCGCTTGCGTCAGAGCGATTGATCGTCATCCGGATCGTCATCCTCGATGCCCTCGACCTCTTCAGCCATTCCTTCGGCGTAAATGCCCCTCAGCTGTCGTAGCGAAGACGATGGCGCTTTGTCCTCGACGAGGAAGTACCACCACCCGTTTGTGGGGCTATGGGTGATGGCAACGGCAGCAGCAGAAGGAGAATCGTAGATAGCTCCTGCGACATCGAGGCTGCCATCTGAGAGCACGGTGGCGACGAGTTCGAGCGGATTCCGAGATCTTGGGTAAAGCTTCTGGCCAGCCTCCAGGAACCCCGCATTCATGAGATCCGCCAGATCGACTTGTCGCTTAATCCGGGCAGCCTGAGCGGATCCAGACCGATGCCCTTCGGGTGCGGGCCAGATTGTGATTATCGTCTCGGTGAGTTGCTCGGTGCGGGCAGCGATTTTTGTCTCCGACCAATCGTCCTGAGCCAGATCCAAGAGCTCTCGATTCAGATGGAGCACATCGTGCTTTTGCAGGCCTTCGAGCTTTGAGTTCGGACCAATCCAGGGTCCATTAGAGACCTTGGAGTTGAGCTTCCCTGTGAGCAGCGTCAAGTTGCCGAAGGTATGGATAAGCCGATCACGCTCTTCGGCCTCGACGGAACCTGATGCGCCAGGCCAGTTTTGCGACCACTTGCGCGGCATGACATGTTCGACTGCGAGTTTGCCTCGAGGCACTCGCTCACCGCCAAAGGACGTCGCATTCCCTATCCATCCTCGCTTGAAGTCCTCGACCGCTTCAAGCACCATCCGCACTCGACCGCCGCGCAGCCGACGATAGGCAAGCAGGGATTCTGTTTCTCTTCGGATCTCGCCGTCGTCGGGCCAGTACCGGGCGTCTCCTGATTGATTTGCTAGAAAGTTTTCGACCACGTCTCCGGAGCGATCCCTGTCGCCCTTTCGTATCTGAACGATGAGCTCGGCGATCACTTGTGTATACGACTTTGTCGTCGCCCGCACCAGCATGCGGCGAACCATCCAGCTCTCCACGACGGATAGAGCCTTGTCGAGCTGATCAACCGCGATTGCAGGCTCGTCTGGATCTAGGAGGCAAAGCAGAAACGGTTTGACGACTTCGCTTTCGAGCACACTGGTCCGATAGACGAATAGTTCCGTGCGAGTGAGTCCCTCAGTTGCAGACGCGGCGCGCTCAATAATGGTGCGGTAGAGAACGGCGGCTCGGTGCACTTGGTTTACAAGTTCCAGCATCCCAATTCCGGAATCAAAGTCTGCGTAGGACTTGAACCGCGAGAAGACCTCTCGGGCAACAATCTCCTCGCCCGTCTTGGCAATCAGCCATTGATTGAGGAAAACAGCGGAGCGTGAGTACCGAATCCGGCCGGCTTGAATCTCTGTTTCCCAGAACCCGGTCTCAAAGTCTTTCCACTGACTCTCGTACACCTCCTCAACATCGACGGCGCTTTCGACCAATCTCTGGAAGATGAAGTTTTTGATGAGATCGGCCGCAGTGAGCTGAGCTCCCCGCGCGTTGAGAGTCTCGAAGATTTCTTGCGCGTTCTCCTCGGCCGCGAGTTCGATTATTACGAGCTGGATCAACTCGCGAACGGTCTTTTCGAGCACTTCAGCTCTCGTCGTGGCATCCTCTGTTCCGTTTTCGACCAGCCACGATCGAGCCGCCTCGGCAAAGTAACAATGAGCCTGCACTAGGCGAGCATCCGGATCAGGAAGATCCGAATAGTCAACGGGAGGTTCGGCGCGCATGACCGCATTGAATGCGGGACGGTCTCGATTGGTTGGCCAAACCTTGAAGCGATCCTCCGGCTTCTCCCAGAAGGGTTCTTGGTTCACAATCAATGTCTCGAGCCGAGAAGCGGCTTGTGCGGCGCCGACAGATACGAATTCTGCGTGAAGGGCGTCAAGAAGTAGCTGCAGTGTCGTTAACCGCTGCTGTCCATCAATGATCACGCGCTCTTGGAGTGAGCCGATCTTGTTTTGGACCTGTTGCAAAACAACCGCACCGAGAAAGTGGGGCTGATGTAGGGACTCTGCATCCAATAGGCGGCCAGCGACTCTCGTAACATCATTCCAAAGCGGCTCCCATTGCTGTTCCCTGTTCCAAATGTACGGCCGCTGAAACAATGGGACGATCAGCCGTTGCGGCTGCATGAAGATGAGCTGCGGAGTTCGGACCTGAGTATCCATCTTTGGTCTCCTGGTGACATCGTCGGCCGTTTGTTCGAGCTGCAGCTTCGATTCTTCAGCAGATCGTTACAACTGGCTACGTAACCTAGGTCGATGGGCCGCAATAGCGCTCGGGGCGCCCAGCGACGACCCCACGGTGTTTCAGATATGGTCCGCGTTTGACAGGTAATTCTTGTGGCTACGGGGTTTTCGTTCCGTCACGAAGCTGGCTGGTCGCTGTGTTTCCCGAAAAGAGCCTCCCCAATCTTTTCCGCGGCCTCGCGCTGCATGGTGGGAGTCACATGGCTGTAAAGGTTCATGAATAGCGACGGATCTGAGTGGCCGAGTCGCTCAGCCGCCACCTTTGGCGGAATGCCACTGGCGAGCATCAGCGTGGCACTGGTGTGGCGGAGGCCGTGCGCGGTGATCCGAGGCAACCCAAGCTCGGAGCTATAGACGGCCAGCAGGCGAGAGAGGTTCATCGGATGGTACTGGCCACCGTCCGGCCTGGTGAAGACAAGGTCGGATTCCGTCCATCGCGGCGCTGCCAACCGTTCAGTGGTCTGCACCTTCTTCTGTTTGCGCAAAACTTCGACAAGCCAGTCGTCGAGTTCGACCGTACGAACAGCAGTCTTGCTCTTTCCGACAGATGGCAGCAGGTCGTACCCAAGTGTTGAGACGAAGTCCACAATCCGTACGTGTCGACGCTCAAGGTCGATGCTCGACCAGCGCAACGAGACCAGCTCTCCGATGCGCAGACCAGAACCCATGAGAAAGGCCCACACTGTCCAGGTGCGGTCGCCTTCCGTTAGAGCAAGAAACTCGCGCGCTTGCTCAGGAGACCAGTACTTGGGGATCGAGCGTCGTGGCCTAGGACGTGGAGTCAGAAGCATCGGATTGGAGGAGACGAGTCCGTTCGCCGTTGCCAACTTGAACGCTCCGGCCAATGGGGCCCGCGCAAGACGAATCGTGTTGGGGGAAAGCGCCTTACCGGGCAGCAACTTGCCATCCTTGCCCTGTGTGCGCTTAGTTCCGCCCTCCTCCGTGAGCTTGCGCTGCCACGCCAGGATCACGTCGGGCGTGACATCCCGCACCAGTCGTTCGCCGAGATGAGGCCGAACGTAGTCCTGCGCGTAGCGCCGATAGTCCCAGCGCGTCTTGACTGCCAGGGCCTCATCTGCGTCTAAGCCATCAAGATAGAGATCGAGGAGCTGGTTGACCGTCGTCCCTCTTCCTCCGGGGAGGAGTTCACCGCGGTCGACCTTGCCCACGAGCTCCCGGCGGGCCTTCGCCGCGTCGGCCGCACTACTGAATCCTCGCTTAGTTGCCTGTTGCCGCCGACCCGTGACGGGATCACATCCGACGTCGTACTTGATGTACCAACGGCCGGAACCGGCCGAGTAGACACCCGGTGACTTCTTGGGCATGAGAACAACCTCCACGGTGTGTTCTCAGAATGTTCTCATCAGGCGGAATACAGATCAACAGCCCGAGCAGAATATGCCTCCTGAACTGGTCTTATGTGGCGCGCTCGGAGGGATTCGAACCCCCAACCTTCTGATCCGTAGTCAGATGCTCTAGTCCGTTGAGCTACGAGCGCTGGGTGAAAGAGTTAGTCTAACGGACCGCAGCGAGCTGCTCCGAGCGGGCAAAACAGCTGGTCCTCGCTTCATTTGCTGTCTGGGCGTCGGACAGACCGGACCTACACGCTCCAGCTTTGGCCGGAGCCGCCCAAGCTAGGAGGCGGAAACGGACTGGTATTCGTAGGACCCGATGTCGCAGGCCCCGGCATCAGCCGCCTCGTCAGGACGGGCGAAGCCTCGCTGGTCCGTCGCCGGGCAGGTCGTGCCGCCGGCGTCGACGGCGGGGCTCGATGCGGCCAACGCATGCGTCTGGGTGGGTCCGCCATTGGCGGCGAGTGATCCGAGCTGCGGCTCGACGCCGGTCAGGTCGGTCGGAGCGCTGAAGCCACACGTCGTTCCGCTGTCGAGGTTGTACCCACTCTCCGCCACTGTGCCGGTGCAGTTCGCCGAGGTGTTGTCGGCCACGATGCTGTCGCCCAGGGTGATGGTTCCACCGAGCACCGTGATGCCATCGGAGTTGTCCGCCACCGTCGAGAAGCTCGCGGTGGACGTGCCGCCACCGAGGGCGATGCCGCCCCCGACGCCATCGGGTGCCTGTCCCGCGCAGGGGTTCTGCAGGAATCCGCCGACGCCGGTGCTGTCACCGCTGATGGTCGAGTTGAGCAGGCTCAACCCGGCCGTCGAGTAGATGGCACCGCCGTCGCCGCCCGCGCCGGCCGGCGTGCAGCCCGGGTCGACAAAGATGGCGTTGCCGCCGTTGCCGCTGACGTCGGCGCTGAAGGTGTCTGCGGTCAGCGTTGCCGTCCCGCCGGTCGACGACAATCCGCCACCGTTGCCGCCGGGGGAACTCCCGCCACCTTGGCCGGCGCTGTTGCCGGCCACCGTCGACGAGGTGAGCACCAGCGTCCCGATGTTGTCGATGGCCCCACCGACACCGCCCGCGCCCCCAGATCCCGACCCGGCGGCGTTGTTCTCGAAGCTCGACGTCTCGACGGTCGCCGAGCCGCTGTTGAAGAGGGCACCGCCGTTCCCGCCCACCGCGGTACGTGTGGCACCGTCGTTCGATGAGAACGTCGACCCTGTCACGTTCAAGGTTCCGGCGTTCCAGATGCCGCCGCCGTCACCGGCGTTCGGCAATGGAATCTCGCCAGCCGGCCCGGAGTTGCCCGAGGTGTTGTTCGAGATCACCGAGTCGGTCACGGTGACCGATCCCTTCGAGGAGTAGATCCCTCCGCCGTTGCCACCCGGCCCCGAGGGCTCGTTCGATTCGAGACCGAGACCACCGGAGCCGGCGACGTTGCCAGTGATGGTGCTGGTATCCACCACCACGGTGCCCGAGTTGTCGATGCCGCCGCCCGAACCACCGGTGCCGCCGGGGTCGGTGCTGCCGTAGCCGCCCGAACCGGCGTCGTTGTTGCTGATGGTGCTCCCCGACACGGTCAACGTGCCGGCGTTGAGGATCCCGCCGGCCGGACCGCCCTGCTTGTTGTCAGCGGGAAACAGGATGGAGTTGTGGGTCACCGTCGAGTCGGTCAGGGTGAGGCTCGCCCGCGCGTTGTTGGTCAGGCCGCCCCCGGTGGCGGAGACGTTCTTCGTGACGAGGACCTGATCCAGAGTCGTCGTGCCAGAGTTGACGAGCGCGCCCCCCGTCTTACCGACCGGCGCACCCTTGGTCAGCTCGAGCGCGCTGAGGGTCACGGTCGCACTGGCTGCGACGTTCACCAACTGATGGGCCGAGGACTTGGTCTGCTTGACGACCGTCGCCGTCGAACCGGCGCCGGTCACGTCGATCGTGTTGGCCGTGAACGACAGGGGCCCGAGGCTCAAGGTGTACGTGCCCGCCGGCACGGTCACGTCGATGGTCGAGCCCGCCGGCTCGGCGTCGGCCTCCTGGATGGCGGCGCGCAACGAGCAACGCCCGGAAGAGTCGGCGCACACGCCATTCCCCGGATGGGCGTCGGTCGAATCGGCCTTCGTGGTCACGGTGAACGTGTAGGTGGTGGACGCACCGGCGGGAGACGTTGGTCCGACGACCAACAACGCCGAGGAGATTCCGGCTGTCGCCGCAATCAGCGCAGACGTGGTCCGACGCACTCGATGCATTTCGCTCCCCTCACCGGTCGCTGAGCGACCAGATGCTCCCCTGTCGATGCGATCCGACCTCGCAGCGTGCGGGTCGTGCTCATTGTCACGGTGTTTGGTGACGGGAAGATGAAGAGGCTCCGAACGTCAACGGTCGTTCGTTCGGAGGGCGAGGACTCCTCAGACGGTGATCGGAATCTTGGTGTAGCCGCGGACGGTACTGGTCATGAGCGGTACGGCGTTGGCCTCGTCGACCGACCAGGTCGGGAAGCGCTTGAACGTCTCCTCGAGGGCGATGCGGCTCTCGGTCCGGGCCAGGGCGGCGCCGAGACAGAAGTGGATGCCGTAGCCGAAGGAGAGGTGGTGGTCGATCTTCCGGTGGATGTCGAAGCGGTCGGCGTCGGGGAAGGCCCGCTCGTCGCGACCGGCCGAGCCGGTGATCATCACGACCTTGGAGTTGGCCGGGATGGTCTGGCCGTAGACCTCGGTGTCGGCAGTGCACCAGCGGCTCTGCACCGGTGACGGTGCCTCGTAGCGGAGCAGCTCCTCGATGGCGTTGGGCAGGAGCGAAGGGTCGGCGGCCAGCTCGGCCCGCTGGTCGGGGTTGTGGTCGAGGGTCAGGCAGGCCCAGCCGAGGAGGCGGGCGACCGTCTCGGTGCCGGCGCTGCCGATGAGCAGCGCGAAGTTGACCGCCTGGTCCAGGGTGAGCTTGCGCACCTCGCCGTCGTCCTCGGTGATCTCCATGGCCAGCAGGTCGGTGAACATGTCGTCGCGCGGGTTCTTCTTGCGCTCGGTCAGGACCTCGGCCACGTAGCCCAGCATTTTGCCCATGGCCTCGGCCGAGATGTCGTTGGACATGCCCGTCTCGGGGTCGAGGTGGAAGGACTCGTCGATCCAGCCGCGGAACATGTCGCGGTCGGCCGGGTCCACCCCGAGCAGCGAGGCGATGACGTAGGCCGGGACGCGGGCGGCGAAGTCCTGCACGTAGTCGAACGAGCTCCGGCCGACGAGCTCGTCGAGCAGGCGGATGCACAGGGCCCGGATGTCCTCTTCGAGGAGCATCATGCGGCGCGGGGTGAAGGCCTTGGAGACCAGCCGGCGGTAGCGGGTGTGCTCGGGCGGGTCCATGAAGATCATGATCTCCATCTCCACCGGATCGGCCGTGATCATCTCCATCACGGTGCCGTGCCCGGAGAGGAAGGTCTTGGGGTCACGGCTGAAGGCGTCGACCTCGGCGAACCGGCTCACGGCGTAGAAGTCGAACTGCTCGTTGTAATAGAGCGGTTGCTCGTCGCGCAGGCGCTTCCAGATGGCGTGGGGGTCGCCCTTGTACTTCTCGTTGAGGGGGTCCCAGGCGAGAGGTTCGGTGTCGACTGCGGTCATCGCCGGAGTCCTTTCTGGCTGTGCTGCCGGGGGGTGGGCTGTCGGGGGCTGTGCTATCGAGACGTAGTCAGACGGAGAGGTGCTTGTCGTCCCAAAGCTTGATGCCGCCGAGGATGCCGGCGGTGTTGGGGACGACGGTGATGCGCTCGAGAATGGCACCGAGGTCGTCGCGGTTGACCCGCTGTCCGTTGCCGCCCCCGATGAAGAGGTGATCGAAGAAGGTCAGGGCGTCGAGCCAGGCGATGGCCTTCTGCACCCGCTTGTTCCAGCGCTTGTCGCCGATGCTCTTGCGGGCCGGCTCGCCCAGCTGCTCGTTGAAGGTCTCGCCCTTGCGGAATTCGCGGTGGGCGAACTCCATGTGGGGCAGGAGGGCGCCGTCCATGAAGAAGGCGGTGCCGAAGCCGGTCCCGAGGGTGATGACGGCCTCGAAGCCTTTGCCCTGCACGACGGCCGCCCCCTGCACGTCGGCGTCGTTGGCCACCCGGGCCGGCTTGCCGATGGCCTTGGCCAGGGCACTGGCCAGGTCGAAGTCGGACCAGGCCTTGACCAGGTCGGGCACCACGTCCGAACCCGGTCCCTTCTTGGTCACGAAGTGGGGGGCGCTGAGCACGTGGCCGTTGCGCACCATGCCGGGGAAGCCGGCGGAAATGCGGTCGACCTCGGGCAGCTTGTTGGAGAGCCCGGTCAGCTTCTCCACCAGGAGCTCGGGCGGGAGCGGGTAGGTGGTCGGGATCTTGACCCGGTCGGCCACCACGCCGCCGGTGGCGTCGAGGACGTTGGCCTTGAGGCCGGTGCCGCCGATGTCGATGGCGAGCGTGAAGGGGTGGTCGTGCGATTCCGAAGGAGCCGCGTCGGCCGCGGTGTCCTCGGCTCCGGTGTCCGCCTGGGCGCTGTCGATCACGCCACGACTGTAGTCAGGAACAGGGCAAACGAGGTCCGGCGGACCGATCCGGTCATCCGTTGAGGACGTCGTGGACGCAGGCGCGGAGCTGGTCACCCAACAGCTTGGCGTCCGGGAAGGCGTCACTGGTCAGGAACAGGCCGGCGAAGGCGGCACCGAAACCGGCGGCCATGCGCACCCGGTCGCGTTCGGGCACCCGCTCGTCGAGGATGATCTTGCGGAACTGGTTCTGGATGTCCTCGTGCTCGGCCTCGTGCTGGGCGTTGTGCAGCTTCTCGAGCACGGCCTGGTTGCGCTCGTGCATGAGGAAGAGCTTCCGCTGCGAGAGCATCTGGTCGACGATCTGGTCGAGCAGCTCACCCCACTGGGCCAGCGTGATCGGCTCGTCCCCCATCGCCATGAGGGCGCCCTTGCCGAACTCGTGCATGCGCATGTGCAGGGCGAGGAGGATGTCCTCCTTGCTCTCGAAGTGGTAGTAGAGGGCGGCCTTGGTGACGCCCAGCTGCTCGGCGATCTCCCGCAGGCTGGTGCCGTCGTAGCCCTGCTCCAAGAAGAGGTCGAGGGCAGCATCGAGGATGCGCTCGCGGGTCGAGGCGGCATCGCCGGCCGGGACGGGGCGCTTCGGCTTCGTGGCCTGGGCGGACGTGGCCGTCGGCTCGGGTCCGTCGGCGGCGCTGGGGCCGGGGGCTGTGTTTGAGGGGTCGGCGCTTGTGGGCTCGGGGCTGGTTGCCTCTGGGTCGGCTGTCTGTGTCATGTGGGTAATTTCTTCGGCTTCTTCGGCTGGCCTACTTGACGACAGGTAAGTCGGTTCCTTACCATGCGGTTAGTAAGTATCTTACTTAACGACCGGTAAGGAAGTCTATGGCTACTCCTGAATTGATGATTCAGGCCCAAGGATTGCAGAAGCGCTACGGCGAGACCCAGGCTCTGGCCGGGGTCTCCTTCGACGTGCCGGCGGGGACGATCCTGGGTCTGCTGGGGCCGAACGGCGCCGGCAAGACGACGGCGGTGCGGGTGCTGACCACCCTGGCCACACCCGACGCCGGGACGGCCACGGTGGCCGGGATCGACGTGGTGCGCCATCCCAACGACGTGCGGCGCCACATCGGCGTGGCCGCCCAGGACGCCACGCTTGGACGGCCTCTTGACCGGGCGCCAGAACCTGCAGCTGGTCGGCGAGCTGAGCGACATGGGCCGGGCCGCCTCCAGGCGCCGGGCCGAGGAACTGCTCGAGCGCTTCGAGCTGACGTTCGCCGCCGACCGGGTGCTCAAGGGCTACTCGGGCGGCATGCGGCGCCGGCTGGACCTGGCGGCCTCGATGATGACCCGTCCCCCGGTGCTCTTCCTCGACGAGCCGACGACGGGTCTCGACCCGACGTCGCGCCAGCGGGTGTGGGAAGCCATCCGTGAGCTGCTGGGCGAGGGAGTGACCGTGTTGTTGACGACCCAGTATCTCGAGGAGGCGGACGAGCTGGCCGAGAAGATCGTGGTCGTCGACCACGGGCTGGTGATCGCCGACGGGACGCCCCAGGAGCTGAAGGAGGCGTCGCGGAGTGCCCGGCTGGAGGTGACCTTGGCCGCCGCCCATGTCGACGCGGTGCGGACGCTGGCGCCGCTGGTGGCCGGCGAGGTGACGGTGAGCGAGGACGGGCGCCAGCTGTCGGCCGGTGTCGACACGTCGGCCGGGTTGGCCACGGCCGTGGTCCGGGCGCTCGATGCGGCCGGGGTGCTGGTGGACAACATCGAGGTGCGCCAGCCGTCTTTGGACGACGTGTTCTTCTCGTTGACGGGGGCGCACGTGGACAAGGACGACGACGTGTCGGGTGGCTCGTCGAGTGGTGACGACGGTGGGGGTTCTGGGCCGGGCGACTCGTCCGGGTCTGGGTCTGGCGCCGGTGCCGGCTCTGGCGCCGGCCGTGAGGCTTCCGAGTTGGAAGGAGCGAACGTCTGATGACAACGACAACGTTGGCGCCGACGTCGGTCGGCGTGGCGAGCCCACGATCGAACCGGGTGCTGGGGCCGTTGGCCGACATCTGGGCCATGACCCGGCGCAACCTGGTGCACATCTCGCGGGAGCCCATGCAGCTCTCCGACGTGACGATCCAGCCGGTGCTCTTCACCTTCCTGTTCGTCTTCATCTTCGGCGGGGCGATCCCGATCCCCGGAGGCGGCAGTTACAAGGACTACCTGCTGGCCGGGCTGCTGGCGCTTGAACCTGGTCACCTCGACCATGGGGACGGGCGTCGGGTTGGCCACCGACCTGCACGAGGGGATGATCGACCGCTTCCGGGCCCTACCCATGTGGCGCCCGGCCGTGCTCTTCGGTCGCTCGGTGGCGGACTTCATGACGCAGTGCCTGTGCGCACTCATTGTGGGGCTGACCGGGTTGGTGGTGGGGTGGCGCACCGATGCCTCCTTCCTCGGGGTCATCGCCGGGTTCATGGTGGTGCTGTTCTTCGCCTACTCGCTGACGTGGATCGCCCAGTGCGTGGGCTTGAACGCCAAGAGCCCGGAGTCGGCGGCGTCGTTCGGCTTCATCGTGCTGTTCCCGCTCGCCTTCGTGTCCAACGCCATGGTGCCGACGGCGCACATGCCGGGCTGGCTGCAGGCGATCGCCGACTGGAACCCCGTCTCTGCGGTCTGCGCGGCAGCCCGGGACCTGTGGGGCAACCCGAACCCGTCGCACCTGATCGACGCCTGGCCGATGCAGCACCCGGTCGAGGCGTCGCTCATCTGGTCGGTGGTGATCCTGGCCGTGGCGGTGCCGTTGGCCTCGTGGTTCTTCAACAAGCGCTGCACCGACTGATTCGACTGCATCTTTGGTCCCCCCGGCCTCGGTCGTCGGCGCCTTGTCGCCGGCGGCCGTCGCCGCGTGAAGATCGGTTGACCAGGGGCCGGGATCCCGGCCCGGTCCCCTGGTCAGCTGTGACGTCCGCGTTGCGTGGCCGCTGTCACGGGCGCCGCTCGGGCGGATCCTCTGTCTCGCCTCGGAACGGCCGCACCTCGACCGGCAGCGTGGTTGCTGCGGCAAGCTTGCGGCCCCACTCGAGCGCCTCGTCGTCGCCGGCCGCCCTGATGACGTTGAAGCCGCCGATGTGTTCCTTGCTCTCCACGTAGGGCCCGTCGGTCATCGGCATCTTGTGGCGACGGGGATGCACGACCTTGGCCAGGCCGGGGGCGTCCAGTCCGCCCGAGAACACCCAGGCGCCGGCCGAGCGGAGCTCCTCGGTGAGGTCCTGGAGGTCGCGGTCGATCTGTGCCAGCACGTCGGCCGCCGGGAGGTCACCGTCGGGCTGGTAGATGCTGAGCAGGTACTGCTTCATCTGCCGTTCCTCTCCTTGGCGGCGTCGTCCCGCCACGTGCCGCCGTGTCGGCCTCGATCCTGTCCCGCGATGCGCACCGTCGTCTACACCTTGCCCGCGGACTCGTAGGTCGCCAGCACGACACCCGTGCCCGTGACCGAGGAGTCGACCAGCCGCAGCGCAGCCGGCGCTCCCCCGTCGCCGAACAGCCGGCGCCCGGCGCCGAGCACCAGCGGGTGGATCATCAGCAGGTACTCGTCGATGAGGTCCGCCGCCATCAGCGAGGCGATCAGCACGCCGCTCCCCATGATCACCAAGTTCGTGACGGATTTCCGCTTCAACTCCCTCACGGCGGCCGGGACGTCACCGTGGAGGAGGGTCGAGTTGGGCCAGTCGAGCGCCGCCGCCGGATTGCTCGAGGCGACGTACTTCTGGGTGCCGTTCAGCGCATCCATGAACGGGCCACCCTGGGCATTCCAGGACGTGAGCAGCTGGTCGTACGTGCGCCGCCCGAACAGGAAGACCTGGTCCGGGCCCATCCGTTCACCCATCTTGGTGACCATCGCCTCGTCGCTGTATGGCACAGCCCATCCGCCGGCCTCGAAGCCACCGCGGGTGTCCTCGTCCGGTCGCCCCGGTCCCTGCATCACGCCGTCGAGCGTGACGGAGTTCGTCACCACTACCTTTCCCATGCTCATCCTCTCTCTGGCGTCCAACCCTTGGTGCCCCGTGGGTCGGGAGGCCTCCGGACTCCGGTTCTCAGCCGTCATACGAACGGCATCGGGCGATCTCGACAATTCGATCGCGACAGAGGCACGATTTTCGCGACGTGGAAATCGCAGGATTCGACGTCCGTCGGCGCCCGAATCGGCGCGACGCTTGTGAAGCGGATCACAACATGGCGCCGGTCGCCACGGTCCGACGAGACGGGTGGCGAGCAGTGGAACGGACGACGCAGCGAGGGCTTCGCTCTGTACCCGCGTAATTTCACCCGCCCATGCGGTCGAGGAGGCGATGGCGAGCACGCGTGCCGAGATGCGACGGACCATTGGCGAGGAGGAACCCGTGCACCCGGGAAGTGTGCTCTCTATACTCCGCCGCGGGTCGTTGTCGACCACACAACCATCCAGCTCGAAAGGCGGTTTTCGGATGCGCTTTGGCAACCCAGTAAGTGTCCTTCATCGAAGGAGCGATCGGTCCAGACGGCGCTTCATGGCCCTGGCGGCCGGCGCGGCGATCCTCGTCGTCCCGCTCGGCGTGGCCGGACAGGCCTCGGTCGCCTCCGCCGATACGGGAACTCCGACCACGTGTACCGGTACCTCCGGTTCGCCGGGCAGCTTGGCCGGCGGCACGTATTCCACCGTCACCGTCTCCGGGGTGTGCGAGGTGAACGCCGGGCAGGTCGTCGTGACGGGTGACGTCACCGTCGACACCGGCGGGGCCCTGATCGCGGCCTTCGCCAACAACTCTGGCGGCTCCGGCACGTCCGGCATCACAGTCGGAGGCAATATCGATGTCGGCAGCGGCGCCACCCTCCTCTTGGGCTGCGAAGCATCGGCCTTCCCGTGCATCGACGACCCCAACCAGAACGCACCCACGCTCAACTCACCCGACGCGGTGACCGGCAGTGTCGTGGCCACCAACGCCCTGGGCGTCGTGATGCACGACTCGACGATCGGGGCCGACGTGATCCAGACCGGTGGCGGTGGCGGAACAAGCTGCACCCCGAGCGGGATCTTCGCCGTGTTCCAGTCGCCGGTCTACAGCGACTACGAGGACAACAGCATGGGGGGCAACCTGCGGGTCACCGGGGTGACGTCGTGCTGGTTCGGTGCCCTGCGCAATACGGTCGGCGGGAGCGCCACCTTTGCCAACGGCACGTTCGGCGATCCGGATGCCTCGGAGAACCTGACCAACACCATCTCGGGCAACCTGCTGTGCTCGAACAACTCGCCGGTCGTCGAGTACGGCGATTCCGAAGGGTCGCCCAACGTGGTCGGTGGCTTTGCCACGGGGGAGTGCGCCTTCTCCGTGACCCAGCCCAACCCCGCTCCGTCGGGCACCCCGGCACCGATCAGCGTCCCGTCCACGACACCGCAGGGTTACTGGTTGGCCGCCGCGGACGGTGGCATCTTCAGCTACGGCGTTCCGTTCTTCGGGTCGGCGGCCGGGCAGGCCACCCAACCAGTCGTGGGGATGGCCGCCGTGCCGGGCGGTCAGAGCTACAACATCGCTGAATCCAGCGGGACGACCTTCGCCGAAGGTCAACATGCCAGTGACTGCTTGGGACTGACGGCGAAGCTCAACAAGCCGATCGTCGGCCTCGCCGCGGCCCCCGGAGGGAACGGTTGTTGGCTGGCCGCCTCCGACGGCGGTGTGTTCGCCCTCGGTTCGAACGCCGGGTTCTACGGTTCGGCCGGATCGCTGCCACTGGTGAAGCCGGTCGTCGGCATCGCCGCGACGCCGAACAACGACGGCTATGACATGGTCGCCTCGGACGGTGGTGTCTTCACCTACGGCCCGGGTGCCGCGTTCTACGGCTCCATGGGCGGCAAGCCCCTGAACCAGCCGGTCGTGGGTATGGCCATCGATCCCTCGACCGGTGGCTACTGGCTCGTGGCCAAGGACGGCGGCATCTTCTCGTTCAATGCGCCGTTCCTCGGCTCCATGGGAGGGCAGAAGCTGAATGCCCCGATCGTGGGCATGGCCGCCGCGCCGACCGGTGACGGGTACTACCTGGTGGCCTCGGACGGCGGCATCTTCGCCTTCGGCACGGGTGCGCACTTCCAGGGTTCCGCCGGGAGCCTGCACCTGGTCAAGCCGATCGTCGGGATGGCCCTCGGCTAAGCGCCGCATGTGTGGGACCGGGCCCTTGCCACTCGTTGGTGAGGGCCCGGTTTCGCGTCTGCGCACGGGCGGGGGCCGCCGCCGCTCGGCGGATTCACCCGCCGAGCATCAGTGCCCCAGCGCGGCGCACACCCCCAACTCGTCGATCTCCCGCAGATCGGGGAAGGCCGCTTTGTTGATCTTCTGGGTGATCTGCGCGTTGATCTGCACCACGACCGATCGGCTGCCGTCCGCCGTGGCCGCGGCGAAGTTGGTGTAGCCGAGGGTGTTGCCGGTGTGGCCGTACACGGTGCCGCACTTGGTCTGGTAGCGGAAGATGCCGAGTCCGGCGCTGTTGGTCCCGGGACCGGGGGGCTCCGAGTTCCCGGGCACGAAAGTGAACTGCGCCTGGTGCACCCACGGGCTCGTCGTGGCGCCGCGGGCGTAGGCCCGGAAGAAGGTGTTGGAATCGCCCGGCGTGGCCACGATGCCGCCCGAGGCCCAGCTCCATCCGGCCGCGAAGAACTCGCTGACGTCCGACGGTGCGTCGGGCGGGTCGAGGCCGTAGCCGTGCACGTAGGGCGTCTGCAACGCAGAACCCTCCGGAAGGCTGGTCTGGGACAGACCCAACGGTCCGAACACCCGCGACGCCAACTCGCTCTCGTAGCTCTGACCCGTCGCCGCCTCGATCATCAGCGCCACGAGGATGTTGTCCGAGTTCGAATAGTGGTAGGCCGTTCCGGCGTCGAACAGGAGCCTGCGCTTGGCGTAGGAGAGCAGCGTGGTCGGTGGCGGGGGGTTCTGGGGGTCGGCCAGGAGCGCGTCGATGAATTTCGGCGAATCACTGAAATCCTGGATACCGCTCGTGTGCTGCAAAAGTTGGGCCAGGGTGACCGGAAGCCACTTCTTCGGCATCGTCGGCAGCCACTTGCCGACGGTGTCGCTCAACGACAGCACGTGGTCCGACACGAGCGACAACGCGGCTGCGCCGCTGTAGGCCTTCGACATGCTGGCGATGCGGAGATGATCACCGAGTCCGATCGGCGTCGCCTGACCGACCGTCGAGGTGCCGGCGGTATAGGTCTGCTCCCAGCCGCCTTGCTGCACCACCACGATGACTCCGGGGGGACCGTCGGGGCGCGTCACGAACGCGTCGAGGGCCCGCTGCAGCTGGCCGCCGCTGCCGTGCCACGACGGAGCAGACGCTCCTGCGGCCGCTTGACCCACGAGCGGGGTCAGGAAGAGCGCCGTTCCGGCGACGACCGAGGCGAGCATGCTCGCTCGCGGCCGCCCTCGGCCTCTCCGGCCCCGGATGACCAATCCACCCATGTTCTGCCGCCTTTCGCCTCGGCCTGCCCTGGTCTTCGCCCATTCGACCAGGGCCCGACGCTGTCTGTCCGAACCCATTTCACCGAGCAGGAAATGTGCGCGAGCACCGCACTCAGAACACTAGCCCTGCACCTCGGGCGGCTATCCGGGTCCAGCATGCGTCGTATCCGCCGCGACGCGGCGATCTATGCACCATCCATCAGCCCGAGCACAGCGATCAGCCCGAAACCGTCTCGACGGCGCCGGTAGCCTCCATGCCGTGACGGGTACTCCGTGGCTGGGCGACGCCTGTTCGCTGGTCGATGCCTTCCGGTACGGGGAGCTCTCCCCGACGGAAGCGCTCGAGGGGTCACTGGCCGCGATCGGGAGCTCGTCGTTGAACGCGGTGAGCTATGTCGACGAGGAGAAGGCGCGCCAAGCCGCAGCGGAGGCCGACGTGCGACGCCCCTTCGGCGGTGTGCCCATCGGCATCAAGGAGCTCGATCCCGTCGTGGGGTGGCCGCAGACCGAGGCCTCCCTCGTCTTCAAGGACCGGGTGGCCGAGTACGACGGCACCATGACGGCACGCCTCCGGGAGGCCGGCGCCGTGCTGGTGGCCCAGACCACGGCGTCGGAGTTCGGCGGCATCAACTGCACCAACACGCGCCTGCACGGCACCACCGCGAACCCCTACGACCTGGAGCGGACTCCCGGTGGCTCGTCGGGGGGTTCGGCGGCGGCGGTCGCCGGCGGCCTGCTGCCGATCTGCAGCGGTGGTGACGGCGGCGGGTCGATCCGCATCCCGGCTGGCTTCACCGGCCTGTTCGGCCTCAAGGCGACGTTCGGGCGCATCCCCAAGGGTCCACGCACGGAGATCGAGCCGCTGACCACCGTGTTCGGTTGCGTCTCCCGCTCGGTCCGCGACACCGCCCGCTGGTTCGACGCCTGCAACGGGGCGGACGAATTCGACCCGTTCTCGCTCCCCCGGGTCCAGGGCTGGGAGGCCGGGCTCGGTCGTCAGGACGTCAGAGCCATGAAGGCGGTCGTCAGCGCCGACCTGGGCGCCGCCTTCGTCTCCTCGGCTGTCCGGGAGAAGGTCGAGAGCGCCGCCCATGCCCTGATCAAGGATGCCGAGCTCGAGCGGGTCGATGTGCCGATCTCACTGCTCCGGGGCGGTCTCGAGTGGGCCATCGCCGGGACGTCGAGCCTGTTGGTCGGACTCGGTGACCGCTACCCGGACTGCGAGGCGGACTTCACACCCGAGATCATGCTGGCCACCAACATCGCCACCAACCACTTCACCATCGACACGGCGAAGAACATCGAGGCCTTTCGCCGCTCCATGATCGTGCGGATGGCGGAGATCTTCGAAGAGGCGGACTTCATCATCTGCGCCACCAATCCCGACGTCGCCTTCGGGGCCCAGGGTCCCATGCCGACCGTGGTCGACGGCGTGGACCTCGTGGCCGAGCTGGGCTTCGAGGCGGCGCTCGGCAACAACGGCGCCCTGACCATCCCGGCCAACACCACCGGGCACCCGGCGGTCGCCGTCCCGATCGGCACGGTCGAGGGACTGCCCGTGTCGATGCAGATCATCGGTCGGCGCCATGCCGAACAGCTGCTCCTCGAGTTGGCCCATGTCGTCGAGCTCGAACGGCCCTGGCCTTTGGTGGCTCCGGGCGCCCCTCTCTGAACGCCACACGCTCGTCGACCCCCCAAGAGGCAACTGCGGCCCAGAGGCAACTGCGCCACGAGCACGGCACGCGTCACCGCCCCCGCGACACGTGGAGAGCCGACGACAGACGTGAACGTTTCATTGCGCGTGAAGCCACTCTTGGACGGGTGGATCCGTACCGGCGCGCCGGCAAAAAACAACGTCGTCAACTGATCCACAAATCCCGCACAAAGACGCTTAAGGAAAGTGACCTGGAAATCTTCGAGGGATAAGGTCCGCAGCAACACCCTGAGGCGGATTTGGCGATCGGAGACACAGGGATGCGCTCAGTTATCCGACGCGTCGGACAGTCATGACGCGTGCACGAAGAGACCATGGACACCCGACGACTGCGTGGGGTGCCGTGTCGCCCGCGAAAGGCATTTTGATACCGAGCGCATTGGACGTCGATCCGGCGAGCGCCGACCCGGAAGGAATCGTCGGCTCTCCCGACGCGTTCACAGGCGATGCCAACCTGTCGCTCGGAGGCGAACCGGGTCATCGGCAGTCGGACGCGACCTACCTCGAGTCCGGAAATAGCATCAGGAGCGCAAACACCTTCGTCACCAGGCGCTTTCGGGGCAGGTCCACTGCCGCTGCAGCCTCTTCTGTCATTCGGCAGAACAGGCGTTTGGCGTAGCCTGGGCGCCCAAATGGCGGAAGATCTCCTCTTCACTGTCGCGGGCTCGGTGGCGATGCCTGCCCAGATGATCTCGCTCGAGGAGGCGGGACTCGAAGAGCGCGCCGATCTGCAGGAATGGGTCCTGGCCAACCCCGAGATCCTGGGCTCATCGGTGAAGATCATCAGCTTCGACGTCGACCGCCAGTGGGCCACACCCGGCGTGCCCCAGGACCGGCTCGGCATCCTCGGCCTGGGGACCGACGGCCGCCTCGTGATCGCCGAGCTCAAGCACGGCCGGACGCCCGACACCGACGTCACCGCCATCAAGTACGCCGCCATGGCCAGCCGGGTCGTCCCCGAGCTGCTGGCCGAGCAGTACGCCCGCATGCACAGTGCCCGGCACCAGACCATGACGGCCGATGAGGCGCTGGCCGAGCTCCAGGCCCACGCGTCCGACATGAACCAGGAGACCCTGCGCAAGCCCCGCATCGTGTTGCTGGCCCGCAACTTCTCCCCCGTCGTCACCGCCAGCGTCGTCTGGCTCACCGAGATGGGGCTCGACATCTCGCTCGTCCAGATCAGCGCCTTCCGCTCCTACGTCTACGGCCCCGGCGGCAGCGACAACGTCCCGATGATCTCGGTCAGCCAGCTCTACCCGCTGCGCGACGTGGAGGAATTCACCATCAGCCCCGAGCGCCAGCTGGCCCGCGAGCTCGAGGACCAGAAGAAGCGGGTGCAGGACGCCGGCACGGTGCGCCGCCTGGTCAGCGCCGAGTCCGTGGCCGAGGGCACCATCTTCACCCTGCATCCCCGGGGCGATCTCAGCCACGATCTGCGGGTCCAGCTCGACGACTGGCTGCACGCCGATCCGGTGCGCCGCACCGCACACTGGCAGAACCGCATCAACGCCCCGCTGGTCTGGGACGCCGACAAGGCCTCCTACACGCCGTCGGGCCTCATCCGGCACGTCGTCGAGCTGGCGACCGGTGTCTCCCGCGACTTCTTCGGCACCCAGTGGTGGCGCGACCCCTCGGGCTGGACCCTGACCGAGCTGGCCGGCCCGCTCAGCGGCGGCAAGGGCGCCCTCTACCGGGAGTTCTGGTCCCGCTGGCTCGACCGCATCCGCGTCGAGCACGCGCACTGGACCCAGATGTCGACACTGCCCGCCCAGAGCTGGATCACCCTGCCCTCGCCGATCAAGGGGACGCACTACGGGCTGAGCTTCTCCGCCGGCGGCCGCATCCGCTCGGAGCTCTACATCGACACGGGAAACCAGGAGGCGTCGCTGGCCCAGTTCCAGCAACTGCACCAGCAGGCCGACCTCATCGAGAACGTCTACGGATCCGAGCTCTCGTGGGAGAAGCTGCCCGACCGCTTCGCCTGCCGCATCGCCGACTACTCCATGGGCGACGTCACCAAGGTCGAGGACCACGAGGCCTACATCAGCTGGATGATCGCCTCGCAGGAACGTCTGCGTGAGGCCATCAACTCGGCCATGGGCAGCGAACCCGCACCCGACAACGGGACGTCGACGCGCCGCTGAGCCCTACGCCTCTGGCCGCCGCCGGTCATCGGCCAGGCGCCATCACCGCTCCACATGGCGTCGCCCCACCCTCACGTCGTTGCCCGCCGGACCTCCGGCCATCTCGTCTTGGGTGTACCCGGCCGATGGGGCAAGAACCCCCTGTGCCCGTTGGCGGCCCCTTCGGTCGGACCAGCGGAGCGGGGCTTTGTGACGGCGAACCGAGGCCTCCCGGGACAGACATGACATGAAGGACCGGCGACTCCTATCGTCGTGGACCTGTGAGTGCCAGACCTGCGGCGAAGCGCTCGGACGGCGATTCCCCGGCGAGCATCGACGAGGTGACCGACGAGCTGTACGGCACGGTGTTGGCCGAATTCATCGCCACCCGTGCACGGCACGAGAAGCAGGCACGACAGTCCGACGACCGGGAGCTGGCCACGAACATCCGCGCCTTGGCCAAACCGAGCGCAGCTGCGTGGCTGGCCAACCAGCTGGCCCGGGAACGACCACAGGATGTGCGCCAGTTGGTCGCGCTCGGCGCCGAGCTGCGCGACGCGACCGAGCGCTTGGCCGGCGACGAGCTGCGTCAGCTGTCTCGCCGGCAGCACGACATCGTGTCGGCCTTGGTGCAGGAAGCCAAGGAGCTCGCCGGCACGACGGGCCAGCCCATCAGCGAGACCGCGGTCCATGGACTCGAGGACACGCTCCATGCGGCCTTGTCCGACGAACAGGCCGGGCAACAGTTGCTCGCCGGCCGGCTCACCGAAGCAATTCGTCGCAGTGGGTTCGGTGACACCATCAGCCCGGACTCCGTCGCGCCGGCGCGAAAGAGGCCAGAGGCCTCACCACGGCGACCGGCCACGACACGGAACACTCCCCGTGTCGAAGGTGACCGGTCCAGTGCTCGGCGTGCGCTCAGAGAGGCGACCAAGGCCCGGGACGATGCCCGAACACACTCGGCCGAAGCGGACCGAGACGCCGAGGCGGCGGCGGACAACGTCCAGCAGCTGCGTCGCGAGCTCGCTCGGGCCACGGCAGCAGCGTCCGAGGCGACGCAACGACGACGCGCACTGGCCACCGCCTTGCGACGGGCCGAACGCGCCGTCACGAGCGCCGAGCGCCGCATTGCCGAGAGCCCGTGACACGGGCCGCCGAGGGTGGTTGTCGGGGGCCAGCCTGGGTAAGCGCTGAACGACGAGAAAGGTCGGTACACCATGGCGCGAGCAGTGTGGTCAGGAGTTGTCAGTTTCGGGCTGGTCAGCGTTCCCGTCGGTCTGTTCACCGCAACCGAGGAGCACGAGCCCTCGTTTCACCAGTTCGCCGACGGCACAACCGATCGCATCCGGTACAAGCGGATCAATGAGCGTACGGGCGACGAGGTCGAATACGGCGACATCGTCAAGGGCGTCAAGGTCGGGAGTCGCAAATACGTCATGGTGACCGACGAGGAGCTGGACCGGGTCGCCCCTGGCCGCTCCCGCGCCTTGGAGATCTCCAGCTTTGCCGACCTCGACCAGATCGACCCGATCTATTTCAACAAGTCGTACTACCTCGCACCGGCCGGCGCGGAGAACAAGAAGACCTACGCATTGCTCCGCGACGCCATGGCCGACACCAACCGAGCCGGTATCGCCACGTTCGTCATGCACGGAAAGCAACATCTGGCCGCCATCCGTGCCTCGGGAACGACCTTGGTCTTGGAGACGATGTTCTTCGCCGACGAAGTGCGCGATCCGAAGAAGGTGCTCGACAACCTTCCCGGAGCGACCAAATTCGGCAAGGGTGAGCTCGCCATGGCGACCCAACTGATCCGGGCCATGGACGAACCCTGGAAGCCCGGTCGCTATCGGGACACCTACACCGACCGCGTCAATGAGCTCATCGAAGCCAAGCGTCGGGGGGACGAGATCCAGCAGATCGACGAGGCACCGGAGGCGACGAATGTGGTCGATCTCTTCGATGCGCTACGAGAGTCGATCGACTCGGCCGGGACCCGTGCCCGATCCCGGCACGGAAGAGCGAAACGACACGCGCCAGCCACGGTCACGGCGGGGTCGAGGGCGAAGACGGTCGCCAAGAAGAGCGCCGCCAAGGCCAGCACCAAGAAAGCTCCCGCCAAAAAGGCTCCGGCCAGGAGGGCGGGAGTGTCGAAGGGTCGCCAGACTCAGCGGAAGGCTTCCTGAACGAGGCGTGCGCCGGTGGCACCCTCGACCGAGCCCTAGGGCTTTCCGGCGTCCTCCGGCTTCTCCATGCGACTCATGTCCTCAGGATCCGACTGCCGCCCTCGGAACGCTCCGATGATCGCGAGCCCCACGATCACGACGCCGAGGGCCGACACCGCGCCGCTCTGGATCAGGACCCCGAACAGGGCCACCACCACGCCGAGCAGCGCCCGCTGCCACGGCCGGGCGAACCGGAAGAACTGGCGCAGCGATGCGTGAGACCCGGGCACGGTGTTCAGAACCCGTTCCGGCGTCCAGAATGTGGCACCGCCGGCGCACGTGACTCCATGCATGCAGTCTGCCGCATCGGCGCCCCGTCCGGTCGGCGTCGTTGGCCTTGCCCGTAGGGTGGTCGAGTGGAGCGTCATTTCGACTACGCCGTCGACGGCCGCTTCCTCCCTTTGCTCCTGCCCTTCGGCTTCCGTCGATCCCGCGACGGGGTGACCCTGAACGACGACGGTGGCTTCTCGGCCAACCTCGGGCTGCTGCATCTGCGCACAGAGCTCGACAACGTCGAGGGAGCCCACGTCACCGACGGCTATCGCTGGTGGAAGGTGATCGGGCCCCGGATGTCCATGGCGGACGACGGCCTCACCTTCGGCACCAACACGACCGCAGGCGTGTGTGTCCATTTCCGGCGTCCCGTGCCGTCGGTGCTGCGCCGCCAGGGGCATTCGGCGTTGACCGTCACCGTGGGCGATCTCGACGGGCTCGTCGTCGCCCTGGGGCCCTGATCAGAATCGGATGCAGATGCGGGCGTCGTTCAGATCGAGGCATTTGATTCGATGAGGGCCTCCTGCTGTCCCTCGGCCGTGTCGTAGCTGCCGACACCGACACAGGCATCCGACGACGCGCACGAGAGCGAGTCGACGACCCCGTTGGGGATGGTGGTGGCCGCACCGGCCGGCAACGGAATCTCGATCGACGTCCACGTCCCGCCCGACCACGTGTCGATGTACTGCTGCTCGTAGCCGTCGTGCACCTGGCCCCCGATGACCACGCAGGAGCCGGGGCTCCCGCACGAGACCGGGCTGTAGCCGTTCGAACTGGCCTGCGGCGCCGTCAGCTTCCACTTGGCGCCGGACAACACATCGACGAACCCGGTGTGTTTCAGCTGTCCGGCCGCCAGGCAGGCTCCCACCCCGGCACAGGACACCGACGTGGCGCGCTCCTTCAGCGACGATGTGGCTCCGGTCGGCAGCGTGGCGGGAGTCCACGTCCCGTCGGCCAGCGTCTCGCCCAGGGCGAGCGACGTGTGGCCCGGCTCGGGCGCGTCGTCGTAGCCGACCGCTTCACACCAGGCCGAAGCGAGGCACGAGACGGACTCGAGCGCGCCGTCCTTGATGGTCACCCCGCTCGGCAAGGGTGCCTCCTCGGTGGACCAGACCCCGCCGGACAGGCTGTCCATCAGACCCTGGACGGAATTGTCCGTATCCGTATAACCACCGACCGCCTGACACGACCCGTCCCCGAAGCACGAGACCGAGCTCAGGTCGGAGTCGTCGACCAGCGAGTCGGTGCTCGCATTCGCCGGCAGCACGGCCAACGATGCCGTCCACGTGTCGTCCCCGTAGGTCTCCACGAAGCCCACCGACTGGTCGTGCCCGCCGCCGCAACACGAGCCGACGGCCACACAGGTGGTCAGACCCGAACACGACACCGCCTGCATGTCGATGTTGCTGACGTCGTTCCCACCGGAGGGGAGCTTGTGCGCCGTCCACGTACCGCCCGAATAGGTCTCGGCCATGAGCTGGGTGTTGCGGTGGATGTCGACGTACGAGCCGATGATCACGCAGAGTCCTGCCTCGTCACACGAGACCGGACCGAGCTGGACGACACTTGCCGGCCAGGCCTGGGGAGCCGCCGCGTCCACCAGTGTCCACGTTCCGTCCGAGAGGGTCCCGACCTGGAACACGGTCCCGGTTCCCGCCTCGTCGTAGGACCCTTCGGCGGCACACAGGCCGGACGAATTGCACGAGACGGCAGCGAGATTCTCCTGCGGGTTGCTCTTCTTCGCCTTGGGGCCCGGCGGGATCGTGGTCGGGGTCCAGCCGTCCGTTCCCGCCGATGCGGCGGTCGGGGACATCGGGGTGGTCGAGGAGTTCCCCGACCCGACCACGCTTGTCCCGGTCGAGCTGGTCCCGCTCGAGCTGGTCCCGCCTGCGACCGCACCCGCAACGGCGCCTGGCGCCAGGATCAGCGAGACGGCCACCAGTACCGAGGCGACGAGGGACGCCGCCCCGGCGAGTGCCCAGCTCAACCGCTGATGTGGCCGCACCGCACCCCCTTGGTGTGGACCACACCCTCGCGGCCCACACCGGGCGACGCTATCGATCGCACCCAGAGCGGTCAACGGAGCCCGACCCCATGGGTCCACGGGTGAGCGGCCGTGAGGTCCGGTGGCCCGTCACGAGTGCTTCAACTTCCACACCGCCAGCGGCGCGAACACGGCGATCAGCCCGGCCGACCACAGCAACGACGGCACGAGATAGTAGGAAACCGTGTGTCCCAGCAGTTGCTCTGCCGCCGGCCCACCCGTGAGGAGCCGGGCCGTGTTCACCATCTGGGTCAGCGGCTGGTTGTTGGCGAAGCCCTGCAGCCAACCCGGCATGGTCGACACCGGCACGTAGGCCGACGAGACGAAGCTGAGCGGGAAGACGAGGAACGACAGGCCCTGCGCCGCCTGGGGGCTCCCCGCCAACAGCCCGAGGGCGATGAAGAGCCACACGAAGGCGAAGCCGTAGAGGATCGTCAGGAAGAACGCGGCCAGCGCGTCGACGGTCGTACCGCTGATGCGGAAACCGACGGCGAAGCCGACCGCCGTCATCACCACCACCCCCCAGGCCACCAGGGCCGTGTCCGCGCCGACCCGTCCGGTCACGATCGACAGGAGCCGGATCGGCAGCGAGCGCAGCCGGTCGAACAGTCCGCCCTGGAGGTCCTCCGCCACGCCGCTCGCCGCCGACATGCCCTGGAACAGGACCCCGGTCACCACGAATCCCGGGACCAGGAAGTCGACGTAGGACAACGACCCGGTGTGCGCCACGGCACCACCGAAGACGTAGCGGAAGATCAACAGGAACAAGATGCCCTGCGCCGTCCCGGCAATGATCAACGCCGGGGTGCGGACGAACTTCTTGATGGTGCGCCCGAAGACCTGGTTGGAGGCCACGACGTAGGACGCGCCGTGGTTGGTCGGCCGCACGCCCCGCTCCGAGCGTGGCGGATCGAGGGTGAGCTCGGTGGTCGTCATGCTGCGTCCTCCTGCGAAGTCGTGGTCGGCGTGGGTCC
The DNA here is from genome assembly GCA_963754445.1 of uncultured Acidimicrobiaceae bacterium. GTDB lineage: Bacteria > Actinomycetota > Acidimicrobiia > Acidimicrobiales > RAAP-2 > Bog-473. The sequence continues at coordinate 391,736 of CAVWFT010000002.1, forward strand.
TGGCGTCGTGGGGTCGGTGTCGTGGTTGGCGGCATGGCCGGTCAGCGCGAGGAAGACCTCGTCGAGGGTGGGGCGCCGCAGGGCGATGTCCTCCACCGGAACCGCGGCGTCGTCGAGCGCCCGCACGACGACGGGGAGCAACTTCGCCCCGCCCGGAGCGGCGATCGAGCAGCGCCGGGTCGCCGGGTCGGTCGACGGCTCCGCCACCCCGAGCATCGAGAGCACCTCGGCTGCCCGCTCCATCGTGGCCACGTCGGCCGTGTGCAGCTCGACCATGTCGGCGCCGACGCGCGACTTGAGCTCGTCCGGCGTCCCCTGGGCGATGACCCGGCCCCCGTCGATGATGACGATGTAGGCCGCCAGGTGGTCGGCCTCGTCGAGATACTGCGTGGTCAGCAGCATGTCGGTCCCGGCCTCCCCCATGGTCCGGATGACGTCCCACACCTCGTTGCGGCTCCCCGGGTCGAGCCCCGTCGTCGGTTCGTCGAGCAGCAGCAGACTCGGAGCGCCCACCAGCGACGCCCCCAGGTCGAGGCGCCGCCGCATGCCACCCGAGTACGTGCGCACCTGGCGGTCGGCCGCGTCCTCCAGGCTCATCTGGCTCAGGATCTTCCTGGCCGAGGCCACCGCCTCCTTCCGCCCCTGGCCGTACAGGCGAGCCACCATCAACAGGTTCTCGCGCCCGGTCATCATCTCTTCGACCGCGGCGGACTGCCCGGCCAGCCCGATCATGCGCCGCACCGCCATGGGTTCGCGCACCACGTCGTGCCCGTTGACCTGCAGCGTGCCGGTGTCGGGGGCGATCAGCGTGGCGATCATCCGGATGAAGGTGGTCTTGCCGGCGCCGTTGGGTCCGAGGATGGCCACGGGCTGGCCGGCTGGCAGGGTCAGGGTGAGCCCGGTCAGTGCGTGCACCTTCCCGAACCGTTTGTCGAGGCGGTCCGCCTCGATGAGGGCACTCATGCGCGCCACTCCTTTCGTCGTTGGTCTCTGTGCTCTGCGTGCTGCGCACCGCATGCATCGCGGTGGGTGGACCTCTGCAGAGCCCGACGAATGGGGTGGCCTACGCTGTGAGTGCTGCCTCGGGCGAAGGCTCTCCGTGAGTCGAGCTCTTGGTGTGTGGGCCCGGGGTCGCGTGCTCCAACACGCGGCCTCGGGTTCTTCTCTACGTCGGACGCGCTAGGTCGTCACTCGTTCTGGGTCGTCGAGATCACTCGGTCTCGATGTCGTGCGAAATTCGTGCGCCTACGATGCTGGATCGGCATCATTCGTCGGGGAGTTCGAAGGTGAACTCGACGTCGTCGGGATTGAAGGCGTCGGTGTGGAACATGCGCCACATCTCCATGCCCTGCAGTTCGCCCGAGGACATGTCCTCCACCAGATCGGTCACGAACTTCAACTCCGCGCTCAGCTGGCGCTCCTCGTATTCGGCTTCGATCTCGAAGAGGCGTGGGAGCCCCGCATCTCGGCCCGCTTTCATCGCCCCGCGCATGGCGGCGAGCTTCACCTTGATCAGGTCGGACCGTTGCTTGAGCGCCACGAGCGCCTCGTCGGGATGCAACGAGGGAAGGAAGGACAGCCCGGCCATGAAGGCCGGGTACTCCTTGGACGGCACGCTTATGAGCTCGGTCATCCACTCGTTCATCTCGCGGGCGCCGTCGTCGGTGATCGCATACACGGTCCGTTCCGGGCGCTTGCCCTCGCGCACCGTGCCGGTCGCCTTGACGAAGCCCTTCTTCTCGAGTGACTCGACCACGGCGTAGAGGGAGCCGTAGTTGAGGCGCACGCTCTCCTGCTTCGCCCGTTGACGGAGTGTCTGGGCCACCTCGTAGGGGTGCATGGGTTTCTCGTAGAGACAGACCAAGACCGCCAGGGCCAGAGGGTTGGAACGGGACCACCTCGGCATGTCTGTCACATTATTCTATTCAGAGTAATCTGTAAAGAGTGATTCGTCGCAAAGTATTCCGAGTCACGGCCACGCCTGGCCGTCCTCGTCGAGGATCGGGCGATCGACCTGGTCGTCACCGACTGCCCCAAACCGGGCGGATCTGCCCCGGGGACTTCCGTGGACGTAATCTGCGCGTCCATGGCCCCCACGATCGTCCACGTCGCCCCCCACCCCGACGACGAGGCGGTCGGCTGTCCGGCCGCACTGCTCCACTTCAGGGACCGGGGCTGGAAGATCGTCAGCGTCATCGCCAGCCTGGGCTTCGAGAGCCAATGGGAACGCCGCCGGGCCGAGGCCGTCGAGGCCTCGACGCGGGCAGGATTCGAGCCCATCTTCCTCGATCCGCCCCTGAACCTCGACCTCGATGCCGACCTTGCCCTGGCCACCCACCGCGTGGCCACCGAACTGCCGGGCATCGTCGAGCATCACGACGCCACCATCGTGGTCTCGCCGTCGCCCCACGACGTCCACCATGGCCACGAGTCCGTCGCCCGCGGCGTCCAGCAGGCCATGGCTGTTCTTCCTCCTGGGACGCGCTGGTGGATGTGGGGCGTGTGGGGTGACCTGCCGGCACCCAACGTCTTCTACGCCTTCGACGAGGTCATGTTGCAGCGGACCGGCCACATCCTGGCCGCCTACACCGGCGAGCTCGAGCGCAACGACTACCAGCGCTTCCTGACCGGGAGGGCCGCCGCCAATGCCGTCATGGGCTCGGAACGGGTGTTCGGGTTCGGCTCTCCCGCCGCATCACCGCTCCCCTACGCCGAGCTCCTGACCGAGGTGCGACTGGACGATGGACGGTTCATGGCGGCGGAAGCACACACCCTCGATGCCGGCCCCGCGCCGTCCGCCCTCTACGACGTCGACCTCACGCCATGGCTGGACGCGTCGAGCGTGCACGAGCTGATCGGCTACATCCGTGAGGTCCGTGAGGACGCGCCCTCGTGACGATCCGCGAATCGTCGGCGCTCGAGTTCGACGCCATGCTGCCGGCCCAACCATTGCGCCGGGTGGGCGAGCTGGGCCGCCGGGCCGCGGCCGCCGGCTTGTCTGGACTCGTCGTCACCGAGGCCGGTCGCACCGCCTACCTGACCTGCGGCGCGTTGGCCGTGGCGGCCGACATCGACATCCTGACCGGCATCGCGGTCGCCTTCCCCCGTAGCCCGATGGTCACCGCGTCGACGGCCTGGGAGTTGGCCGAGGCCAGCGGCGGCCGCTTCCGGCTGGGGCTGGGCACGCAAGTACGGGCGCACATACTCCGCCGCTACGGCACGGAGTTCGATCCGCCCGGGCCCCGGCTGCGCGAATACGTCATCGCGGTGAAGCAGATCTTCGAGGCCTTCCGCACCGGCGGGCCCTTGGCCGTCGAGGGCGAGTTCTACGCCCTCTCGCTCCTGCCGGCGACGTGGGCACCCGGCCCCATCGATGTGCCCGACCCACCTATCGACATTGCCGCCGTGAACCCCTGGATGCTCCGCATGGCCGGAGAAGTGGCCGACGGCGTGCACGTCCACCCCCTGAACACGCCGATCTACCTGGCCGACACACTCGTGCCGGAGCTCTCGGCGGGAGCGGCGCGTTCAGGTCGGACCTTCGACGACCTGGCCGTCATCGTCCCGGCCTTCCTCTGCGTCGGCGATACGGACGAGGAGCAGCACGCCTGGCGCGAGCGGGCCCGGGCCCAGGTCTCTTTCTACGGCTCGACGCCCAACTACGCGTTCATCTTCGAGCAACTCGACCGGGAGGACACCACCGAGCGCATCCGGGAGCGTCAGCGGGCGGGGGACATGGCCGGCATGGCTGCAGTCATCGACGACGACCTGCTCGAGCGCTTCACGACCATGGGGACGTGGAGCGACATCGCCGACAAGATCGTGGGCAAGTACGGGGGGATCGCCACCCGGGTCGTCAGCTACTTCACCGGCGCCGACATCGTGCGCGACCTCGGCACGCTCGAGCGGTGGGGAGCGCTGGCCAAATCCGTGCGGGAGGCCAGCCGGGCCGTCTGAACACCGACGCCCTCACAGGTGTCGACGCCCTCATCGAGATCAATACCAGTAACAGCCCACGATCCCGTCAGGGTTCTCTATGGTCCAGGGAAAGGTGATCCATCCGATCGAACCGTTCGCATCCCTCACGAAAAAGGTGATCGACGTGTTCTGGACCGGCTCTCCGCCGGGCGTGCCGGTGATCGGTATCCAACCGCCTTCGACGTTCCCGAAAGCCATCGAGCCGTCGTCAGCGACCTCGACGAGTTCACCCAGGTGTCCCCCGAATTCGAGTTGGGGTGCCGAGAACGTTCCGAAGTAGGACGGCGTGCCCTGGACGATCTGTGCGAAGTCGCTCACGTCCACGCCCCCCGTACAGGTCGCCGGTTGGCCGGGGACGGGGGGATAGGGACGCTCTCCCACCGTGACGGTCGGGAATGCGGAGATCCTCGGGACCACTTCGAGCGGCCCCGGCACGCTGCTGACGACGAGTGGGATGCTTGCCTGCACGGTCTCCCTGGTCCTGACCTTCGTGCCTCCGACGACGGTCTTCACCGTCTCGGTCACCCGCACCGTGATGGAGCTCGTGCCCGAATTCTTGTGTGGTGTACCGGACAGCGAGCCGCTGGAGGTCAGGGACAGCCACGTCGGCAGGTCGACGCCGGTCCACGTGAGGTTGGTCTCGTAGGGACTTGTACTCACCCCAGGCTCTTGGACCGTGAGTGGGAGGGGTTGGTACGGCGCACCGGGGATGCCGTTCGGGAGCGACGTCGTCGTGATCAGAAATCCACCCTCGAGCGCACCCATGGTGCAGTCGCCGACGCTGGCCACGCCGCGCTGATCGGTCTGCGGGCAGAGCGGTGCCCCGTTGGATTCTGTCCCGGGAGGAATCACACCGATCGTCGGACTTCCCGGTTCGGGGAGCACGGTCTCCATCGACCCACCGTTGTTGGCCAGAGGGCCGAGGTCGAGCGCGCTCGAGTCGCTGATGCTGTGGTGGGCAGCGCTGAAGCCGCACGAACCGTCGTCGTCGGCGTTGTAACCGTCGTCGTTCGTCGTCGACCCGCCAGCGGATCCGGTGCGACAATCGGATCCCTGGCCTCCCGAACCGGCCACGATGGATGCCGCAACGTTGCTCACGCCACCGCTGGTGAAGAGACCGCCGCCGAAGTCTGAGGCCGCATTGTCGAACAGGGTTCCGTGGCTCAGGTCGAGTGTGGCTCCATTGACATAGATCCCGCCGCCCTCAGTGGCGCTGTTCGAGGCCACCGTGCTGTCGGCAACCGAAAAGGTCCCGTACTGCGTATAGATCCCGGCCCCGAACGCGCCGCTGTTGTCGGAGACCGTGCTGTCGGAGAGGTTCGTATCCGCCAGCGCTTGCATGCCGGCGCCGTACTCCCCGGTGTTCTCCGAGATTCTCGAATCGGTGACGCTGGTCGTTCCGCCAAGCGTCATGATCCCACCGCCACCTTCTCCCGAGGAGTTGTCGGATATGAAGGAATCGGAGACGGTCAACGTTCCGCTGTTGGCGATGCCTCCACCAAAGTCGCTGGCGCTGTCGCCCAGCAGGACGCTGTGCACGACGTTCAGCACGCCGCTGTTGTTGATGCCGCCACCGATGTAGGCGGTGTCGTTGGAGATCGTGCTGTTGTTCAGCGTGAGCGTGCCGGCGTTGTCGATTCCGGCTCCCTCTCCGTCTTTCAAGGCGGCCGTGCTTCCGTTCTCGATGGTGAATCCCGAGATGGTCGCCGTGCTGCCGCTCTCGACGACGAACACTTGGCTGGCCTCGTCGCCCGACACGGCGAGGCCACCGGCGTCGTCGATCGAGACACTGGCCGAGATCTCGATCGCGCCACTGGTCAGACCGATCCCCGAACAACCCAGACCGGTTGGAATGGTGATCGAGTCACCCGACGAGGAGTCCCGCACCGCCTGGCGGAGCGAGCCCGCCCCGGAATCGTGGCAGTTCGACACGACCAGCGAGGCGGCGCCCGCAGGCGTCGCGGTGACGGTCAGGGCGCCCAGTCCCCCGGTCAGGAGAGCAAGGCCGATCGCCGCCCGGCCGAGCACCCGTGAAGGAGAAACTCGCTTCGGTCTGACCATGGCCTGGACTCTATGCAATAGCCATTGGAAGCGCGCGCCAATTGGCTTGGCGGGCCGATCTGCAGGGTGACGGGAAAGAGCTCGTTGGCCGGACGATCGCAGTGGGGCGTCAGCGCCGGCCGAGCGCGCTCCTCACGAGCTCGGCGGGGTTCAGCCCGTGCCGGAGGCGCCGTTCGAGGCAGCGGCGAACTGGGCGATCGGAACGGTCTCGCTCGCCGGAGGTGGCGCGATGGTCACGGGTGCGCCGTAGTTCGAGAACGTGATGGTCGTCGTCTCCTTGAAGGACTGCGTCCCCGTCACCACGGTCGTCGGGATCACGATCGCCTTGATGAGCCCGTTGCTGTCGACGTAGACGTTCTCTCTCGTGTGGGAGGACGGGACCAGTTCGATGTTGTGGTGGATCTCCTTGTTGGAGAGGATCACGGCATAGCCGGTGACGGGTGTGCCGTCGAAGACCGAGCTGCCCAGCGGGACGACCTTGGCCGAGGTTCCCCTGAGCTGGCGCATGAGGGCCGACGGATTCCCCACCAGCTGCTCGAAGCTGGCGGTCGTCGAGCCGACACTGGCCCCGGCCGATGCGACGCCGAGGACGTCGGTGGAGACCCAGGTCTTTCCGGGAATCACGCTGGAGAGTTGGGTACCCAGATTCACGTAGACCGTCTTGTCGATGTAGATGATCTGACGGGTGGTCGGACCGGTGGCTCCGGGCACGGTCAGCGTCACCGATCCGGAGTTCTTCGAGAGGTCGAAATCGCCCTGCCCCGACAATCCCTGGGTCAGGCCGAGGTTGGACGCCTGGAGCTGCACGTCCAAGGTCACGTGCACCGATTTCTGGTGCAGGGACGCCTTGGCCGCGGCGGCCACCGGCCCGCTGCTTCCGTCCTTGCCACCCTTTTTCGTCTTGCCCCCGTGGTGGTCGATGACCAGGTACGCCCCGAGCCCGGCGAGCACCACGACCACGGCGAGCACGGCAACCAGGACACCGCGACGGTGGGTCTTGGCCTTGTCGGCTTCGGCCTCGGTCGCCAGCGACGCCGCGGCGGCGTTGGAACCGGGCATGCTCACCCCGAGGAGCGGGTCGGGCTCCTGGCGGAGACGCCGCGTCGCCTCCGGCGGCGGTTCCTTGGGCGTCTTGATATTGCGCGTTGGTGGCCGGTCCCCGGCGGCCGGCTGCTCGGTCCCCAGAATGCTGGCGGCGTCGGCGGGGCCAGCGTCCGCGCGTGACACGGCTGCCGCACCGGCGGCCGCCGCCGCGGCGTCCCTGCTGTCGATCTTGATCGGTTCGGTGCTCGAAGGCACGTCGTCTGCCGTGACAGCGGGCTGTTGCGTCGTGATGGGATCGGCCGTCACCGCCGCCTGTGCTGCCGTGATGTCCTCGGGCACGACGGGGTGCGCGGCGGTGATGTCGTCGGGCACCGCGGGCTGGGCCTTGGTGATGTCGTTCGGAACCGCCGGCTGCGCCTGGGTGATGTCGCCGGGCACCGCCGGGCGCGGGGGGACGACCGGCGGGAACGGTGAACCGGGTCGCGCCGGAGGCATCGGCATCGGTGGCCGCTTCGCTGCCGCGGTCGCGGCGGCGGCTGCGGCGTCGGCGGCGGCCGCCGCCTGCGTCGCGTGGCGACCGGGTGTCGCCGAAGGCAACGCCGGCTGGACGATGCGGCACTCGTCAGTCCAGATCTCGCCGTCCCAGTAGCGCTCTCTGTTCTTGAAGTACGGATCGCGGTACCAGCCCGGGTCCGGCGGGTTCACGTGTTGGGCTCTCCCTCGAGGTCGTCAGATCACTCGTTCTACGCCGCCAAATGGTGGCACAGTCCGGCGCCCCTGGCACAGTCGGCGCACAGGAGAAGAGCACCGCGACCAGGGGTCCGTCAAATGGAGAGCGGCTCCTCAGGAACGAGAGGCATGGGCCAGGCGTTGGGCGTTCGCCTCGAATTGCTGCACGGAGACCACCTTGGCCGACGACGGCACCGCCACCGAAACGGGCGTGCCGAACCCCGACAGCCCCAAGGTGGTGTGCACGGCCACCGGTTGCCCCGCCTGCACGAAGATCCCGCTGGCCTGGATCTGGGCCACCTGGCCCGCCCCGTCGACCAGGACCGTCGCATCGAGGTCGGTGTAGGGCACGAGCCCGAGCTCGGAGCGCACGAAGGTGGGCAGGCTCGCCGATGCGGCCACCTGGGCCGCCTGCTCGGCATCGAGGGAGAGCGAGTACTCCGTCATCTGCACACCGCCGAACTGCGTGGTCCCCACCCGCTTGGCTGCCGCGCTCGAGGCCTGGACCAGTGAGACCAGGGCACTGGGGTCGGCCAGCACACCGCCGACACCGACGCCCGGATTGCCCGTCCCCACCGTGGCCAGGTCGAGCGAGACCCAGGTGTAACCAGGAGCGATGTAGCGGAGGATGTCACCGAGGTTGTAAAAGGCTCGCCCACCGTCGAACACGATCTGCTCGGGGAACGTGTAGCCGTTGCCCTTGTAGGTCAACGAGAGCGAGCCGCCCTGCGATCCCAGCGCGACCGTGCCGTTCCCGTCGATCGTCGTCGGCTGCGCACCCTGCATCCCGAGGACGTAGGTGACGACGGCGGTCTTGGCGCCGACCGTCGCGGCGAGCGCACTGGGCAACGTGGAGCCGGCGGCACGGGCCGGGGCGGGCGGCACCGCCCGGGGCCGGGTCTTGGCGTAGACGCCGATCCCGGCCAGCACGAGAACCACCACGGCCACAGCCACGAGCACCTTGCGAGTGGCGCCGCCGTCACCCGATCCCGCGGGCGCTTGCACGCCTGTGGCGCCATGCCCGGCGGCCTCGTCGGGATCGGGTGAGTGGCGCGCTGGCTCGAGGAGGGTGAGCCCGGATGCGGCTGCCGCTACGGGTGCCGCCGCATCCATTGCGGCCAGCGTCGTCAGCGCGGACGCCGCCGGCGCGATGTCGTCGCGTCGTTTCTTGGACTTCTTGCTCGCCGCCTTCTCCTGCTTGGCCTGGTCCGCCTGCTGCTTGGCCTCGGCGGCCGCCCGCTTCTTGGCCTCCGCCGCGTCGCGTTTGGCGGCGGCGTACTCCTCCTTGCGCGTCGCCGCGGCCTGACGCGCGTCCTCCTGGGCCTGCTTCTTCTCCTCACGCTGGCGCTGCTTGGCGGCGGCCTGGGTCCGGCGGGCCTCGGCACGCTGGCGCTCTTGTTCCTCCTTGGCCCGCCGCTCGGCTGCCTTCAGCTCCCGCTTCGAAGGCTTGACCCGCTCCGAGCGGGGCACGGGGATCGGTTGCCCCACGGTGCCGCCGGCGACGGCTCCGGCGGCGGCGGCCCGCCGCGGCAACAGCAAGGGCTCGAAGGGCACCTCGACCGAGGCGTCGACAGGCTCGGCTTCGACGGCCGGCTCGTCGTCCATGGCGTGGAAGAGCGTCTCCATGCGGTCGTCGTCCGCCCCGCCACCACCGGTCGAGCCGCGTTCGTCGGCCTCCTCGGCGAATGCCAGCACGAAGTCGGAGTCATCGGCCAGGAACAGGTCCTCGTCGGCCTCGTCGAGATAGTCGTCGCGATGGGCCGCCTCGAACTCGTCGTCGTCGAGCAGGACGAGCTCCGGCTCCTCGTCGTCAGGCGAGAAGCCGTGGGCCGTTGCGTCGTCTTCTGCGTGATGCTGATGGTCTGTTAGGTGAGTAGTCACAGGCTGGGCCGGGGGAGGCACTCAGCCAGGCGGTCAGAGTTCTTGTGGCGTTTCCGCGGCCAGGGCCGCATCGAGATCCGACATCACGTCGTCGTCCTCCACCTCTTCGAACTTGGTGTCGACCTCTTCGTCGAACTCCTCCGGCTCCTCGTCGATATCCACGAGCACCACGACATCGTCGTCGTCGAGCTCGTCCCACACCACATCGGCATCGAGCGCGGCGCGACTGTAGGAAGAGGCCGTGTCGGAGGGCTGCGAATTGCTCCCGAATTGGCCCGAGTCGACGATCGAGAGGCCCGAGACGGACGAAATCCGCGACGGATCCACCGCCAGCTGATCGTCCCAGTCCTCGATCCACGCCTCGTCCTCGATCCACGCCTCGTCATCATCGTCATCGTCATCGGCCTCGTGGCGGCGGCACCAGCGTGGTCAGCGAGCGCGGTCCGGCCCGATCCAACGGCCGGCCGACGGTGCGATTGAAGAGCAGCGACAGCCGGTCCTCGAACACGTCGATGTCGGTGGCGGCCGCCGCCAGGGCGCGCTGGAGCTCGGGGACGTGCTCGGGCACGCGGAACCGCTTCACACCCGAGTCATCGGGTCGCACCTGGTCAGTCCACTCGTAGCCGTCCCAGAAGCGCTCCTGGCCCAGGTGGTCCGGGTCGGGCAGCCAGCACTCCTCACCCAACTTCTCGTCGTCGACGAGCACCACCTCCTCGTCGTCGCCCAAGCCGTCGATCACCCTCAAACTGCGGCCGACGTCAGCGCCGTCGTCCATGCCATCCCCTCCCGCGAAGCCCCTCGAACCCGATTTCTCACTCGCTCTGGCCTGCTCGGATGCGGCTCACCCTGGTGGGGCGGTAAAAATGGAGGCTCCGCCTCCCCGATGAGGGCATCCGATGCGGCTCTACCGCAGCCATGCCCGAGCAACGGGACGGGGAAACGACAATGCACAACCGGCACAACAAGCCGAGGACAGGGGAAGGACAGCAGTGGGGATCGAACTGAAGGCAGGAACGAGGCTGCGCAGCGCGGTCGATGCCTGCGAGGTCGTAGTGGTGAAGGCTCCGGGCGAGCCGGTCGACCTGCGCTGTGGCGGACACCCGTTCGCGGCGCTCGATGCCGAGGTCGCGCCCCAGAGCATCGAAGCGGGTTTCGACGGCGGGACGCAGTTGGGCAAGCGGTACGCGGACGACGATCTCGGGATCGAGCTGCTGTGCACGAAGGCGGGCGAAGGCTCCATCTCGGTCGGGGACACCATCCTGCCCGTCAAGGGGGCCAAGGCGCTCCCGGCGTCGGACTGAACGGGCCGCCCGCCACGGCGTCCGCCCGGCCACGACCACGGCAGCAGCGGCAGCGGCAGCGGCAGCGGCCGAGCCCGCTGCGGCGTCGCCGTCCGCTCAGGTAGCGGAAGATCAACGGCAAGACCAAGCGCAACCAAGACCACACGCAACAGGGACAACGACAGGGAACAGGAGAGAGCGCCCTCGTGAACATCGCCATGCTGCTCGAGATGGCGGCCGAGGGAGACCCGGACCGCATCGTCGTCGGATCCAAGTCCGGCGGCCTGACCGCCTCGGTCCTGCTGGACCGGTCGCGGCGGGCTGCCGCCTACTTCACCAAGAACGGGGCCGACGTCGTCGGCTACTTCGGCCTCAACTCCGACGTGCTGCCGGTGGCGCTGTTCGGGGCGGCGTTCGCCGGGGTGCCGTTCTCGCCGATCAACTATCGAGCGCCGGACGAGCAACTGAAGGGGATCGTCGGGCGCGTGGCGGGCGGCCTCATGGTCGCCGATCCCGACGAGGTATCGCGCCTGCACGCCGTGGGCGCCGACAGCGTGGTGACCAAGGAAAACTTCCTGGCCGCGCTGGACGACCCGTCGTTGGCGGAAGGCGAATTCGACTCCGTCGACCCCGAGTCGGTTGGTGTCCTGCTGTTCACCTCGGGCACGACATCGGAGCCCAAGGCAGCGGTGCTGCGCCACCGCCACCTGGTCTCCTACATCATCATGAGCGTCGAGTTCATGGGCTGCTCGGCCGACGAAGCCCAGCTCATCTGCGTGCCGCCGTACCACATCGCCGGGGTGGCGGCCGTGTTGTCGTCCCTCTACTCGGGGCGCCGGATCATGTACCTGCCGTCCTTCGAGGCCGAGGAATGGGTGCGCACGGCAGCGTCGGAATCCATCACCCACGCCATGGTGGTGCCGACGATGCTGGGCCGGATCCTGGACGCCGTGGAGTCGACGGGAGTCGGACTGCCGACACTGCGCCACCTGTCCTATGGGGGTGGCCGCATGCCGCTCGAGCTGGTCGAGCGCACGTTGCGCGACCTGCCTCAGGTGGACCTGGTGAACGCCTACGGGCTGACCGAGACGTCGTCGACCATCGCCATGCTGACCCCCGACGACCACCGGGAGGCGTTCGGGTCCGACGATCCCGTCATACGGGGTCGCTTGGGTTCGGTGGGTCGGCCGCTGCCCACGCTCGAGGTCGAGGTGCGGGGCGAGGACGACGCCGTCGTGGCGGCAGGCCAGAAGGGGGAGATCTGGGTCCGGGGCGAGCAGGTGGCGGGCGAGTACGTCGGCCAGTCCGTGCTCACCGACGACGGGTGGTTCCGGACCCGTGACGCCGGGTGGTTCGACGAGCACGGATTCTTGTACGTCGACGGCCGGTTGGACGATGTGATCGTGCGGGGGGCGGAGAACATCTCGCCGGGGGAGATCGAAGAGGTCCTGATGGCCCACGTGGGCGTGTCCGAGGCGGCCGTCATCGGTATCCCGGACCCGGAGTGGGGCGAGGCCGTGGCGGCGGTGGTGGTCCTCCATGTCGACGCCGACGTGTCGGAAGCCGAGCTGAAGGACTGGGTCCGAGGGCAGCTGCGCTCGACCAAGATGCCCGGCGTGATCGACTTCCGTGACGAGCTGCCGTACTCGCCGACGGGGAAGTTGCTCCGCCGGGTGCTGCGTGAGGAGCTGACGGAGGCGCAACAGGAGGGGTAACGGTCGTGGGCGCCGGGGACGGGGCCCGTTCTGGCTCGGGCGCTCCTCCATCGGCTCGGCTTGGGCCTCGCCTCGTCCATCGACCTGTGGGGCTTGGCCCCGGCGCGAGACGGCGGCCCTGTGCAGGGCAGGACGTATTTGAGTATCCTTAATACGTGCCTTTCCCTGGTGGGGAGCCGTTGGAGGCGTATCGACGTCGGCTCGGCCCCTCGGGTCCATCGTGAGCTCCTACGTCGAGTTTCTCCTTCTCGGGCTCGGAAACGGCGGCGTCTTCGCTGCCCTGGCCATGGCCCTGGTCGTCACCTACCGCTCATCGGGTGTCCTCAATTTCGCGACGGGGGCCCAGGCCCTCTACGCCGCCTACACCTACTCGCTCCTGCGAAACGGCCAGCTGCTCGACCCGATCCCGGGGCTGTCCCCGACCATCGGTGTCGGCGCTCCGTGGGGTTTCTGGCCGGCCCTCCTTCTGACCCTGGCCATTCAGGCCGTGCTGGGCGCGCTGTGCTACCTGCTCGTCTTCCGGCCCCTGCGCAACCACCGTCCCGTGACCAAGGCCGTGGCCTCGATCGGCCTGATGGGCGTGCTGACCGCGGTCGTGCAGTACCAGAGCGGGACGGCGGTGATCAACGTCAACCCGATCTTCCCGCAAAATCACATCGATCTCTTCGGTGTCGACATCTCGACGGATCGGCTCTGGCTGGCCGGGACGATCATCGTGCTCGGGGTGCTGTTGACCGTGCTGTTCCGCTTCACCCGCTTCGGCCTGGCCACGCGGGCGTCGGCCGAGACGGAGGTGGGCGCACTGGTCAGCGGGCTCTCACCCGATCGCATCGCACTGGTCAACTGGATCATCAGTTTCGTTGTGTGCGGAATCGCCGGCGTGCTGATCTCCCCGTTGGTGCCACTCGTGCCCGGCACCTACACGCTCTTCATCGTGCCGGCGCTGGCGGCGGCCGTGGTGGGGCGGTTTCACTCGCTCGGGTGGGCCATCACCGCCGGCTTGGCCATCGGTGCGCTCGAATCGCTGTCCGTCTATGTCAACGGTATCCACCCTTCCTTCCCGGCCGGGGCAGGCGAGCTGGTGCCGCTGATCCTGGTGCTGGCGGTACTCGCCTTCCGGGGCAGGACCATCCCGAGCCGGGGTTCGATGGGCCAGGTCACGCTGGGCCGCGCGCCGCGATCGCACTGGCGCATCCCGGCCACCGTCGTCGGCTTCGGTCTGGGGTTGGCCGCCATCTACCTGTTCACCGGGAACAACCGAGCCGGTTTGTATTCGAGCTTCATCACTGCCGTGATCACACTCTCGCTGGTCGTTGTGACGGGATACACGGGGCAGATCTCACTGGCCCAACTCACGTTGGCCGGAGTGTCGGCCTACATCCTGAGCACGTTCGCCCACTCGTGGGGCATCCCCTTCCCCATCGCCCCGCTGCTGGCCGCCCTCGTCGCGGCGGGCGTCGGCGTGCTGATCGGCATCCCGGCCCTACGGGTGCGCGGCCTCATGCTGGGCGTGGTGACGTTGACGTTCGCCGCCGGCGTCGAGGCCATCTGGTTCGACAACCAGTCGCTGGACGGGGGCGCCGGGGGGCTGGCCATCCCGACACCCACCCTTTTCGACGTCAACCTCGGCATCGGGGCCGGGAAGGACTTCCCTCGACCAGCCTTCGGGATCCTCTGCCTCGTGGTGTTGACCGCAGTGGCATTCGGGGTGAGCTGGCTGCGGACGAGCCGGCTGGGCTCCGCCATGCTGGCGGTGCGCGCCGACGAGCGCTCGGCCGCGGCAGCCGGGATCAACGTCGTGCGGATCAAGCTCATCGGTTTCGCCATCGCCGCCTTCATCGCCGGCATCGGCGGCTCCCTGCTCGCCTACCAGCTGGGCAACGTGACCTTCCAGGACTTCGACGCCTTCTTGGGACTCGTGCTCTTCTCGGTCGCCGTCGTGGCGGGCATCACGTCGGTGAGCGGCGGCATCGTGGCCGGCATCGTCACGAGCGGTGGGCTGATCGTGACGTGGATTTCGTCGGGTGTCGGGCAGAGCGGCGTCAACAACTGGTACGGCGTGGTCGCCGGCATCGGCGTCATCCTGACCGTGATCTTCAACCCCGAGGGCATGGTGGGGCCGGTCCACCTGGCCCTCGAACAGAGCCGGGTGCGGGGTGTCGATGCCAGTCGCCACGCTGTCTCGGTACCCGACGCGCCGGCGACGGCACCGCTCGTCGACGATCGCGTCGCGCCGGTGCCGACCGAGGCGCTGCTCGTCTCCAACGGCCGCGTCCGTGCGGCCGAGCCGGTCCACGACGCCGGTCCACTGCCGGCTCCGAGCTCGCTGCGGCCCCTCCTCGACGTGCAGAACCTGACGGTCCGCTACGGCGGGGTCGTGGCCGTGGACAACGTGACCTTCACCGTCGAAGAAGGCCAGATCGTGGGCCTCATCGGGCCCAACGGCGCGGGCAAGACCACCACCATCGACGCGCTGTGCGGGTTCTGCGGGTGCGAGGGCACCATTTTGCTCGACGGGCACGACGTGAGGGAGCGTGCACCCTTCGAGCGCGCCGGGCTCGGCCTGGGACGGACCTTCCAGCTGGCGGGAGTGTGCGACGACATGACCGTCGAGGAGAACGTACAGGTCGGCCAGCACCGCACCGGTGGTGGAGCGGGAGCCCAAGTGGCACTGGAGGGGATCCTGACCGATCTGGGTCTCATGGAGCTCCGGGACCTGCAGGTGGCGATGCTGTCGCAGGGACAACGCCAGCTCGTCTCGGTGGGACGAGCACTGGCCGGCAGCCCACGGCTCCTCCTCTTGGACGAACCGGCTGCGGGGCTCGACAGCACCGAGAGCCAGTGGTTGGCCGGGCGCCTCCGGGCCGTGCGGGACCGGGGTGTGACGATCCTGCTTGTCGACCACGACATGAACCTCGTCCTCAGCCTGTGCGACAGCATCGACGTCCTGGACTTCGGTGCGCTCATCGCCAGCGGGACGCCCGAGCAGATACGCACGAACGACGAGGTTTCGCGGGCCTACCTCGGCGCCACTCACCAGAAGGTACCGGCGTCGTGACGACCTCGGTCGTCGACACGGGTTCCTCCGGTGACGGCGCACCGGGTGGTCACGTCGATACCGTCCCGCTGCTCGAGTGTCACGGACTCGACGTCGGCTACGGCAAGCTCACGGTGGCCCGGGACATCTCCTTCGCCCTGTCGTCGAAGAAGGTCCTGACCATTCTCGGACCCAACGGCGCCGGCAAGACCACCCTGCTCATGACGCTGGCCGGCTTCCTCGGGCCCCGCGCCGGTTCCGTGACGATGCAGGGTCAGCGGGTGAAGGGCTCCTCCCCGCGGCGGATGAACCAGGCGGGGTTGGTGCTGGTCCCGGACTTCCGGGCCTTGTTCACCGAACTCACACCGATCCAGAACCTGAAGCTCGCAGCGCCTCGTGGCGCGGAGATCGACTCGGTCCTCGAGCTGTTCCCGGCGCTCGCTCGACGAGCGAAGCTCCGGGTGGCCGACCTCTCGGGCGGTGAGCAGCAGATGCTGGCCATCGCACGCGCCCTGGTGCAGTCCCCCAAGCTTCTGCTCATCGACGAGATGTCGATGGGCTTGGCGCCGATTGCCGTCGAAAGTCTGATGCCCGTCATCCGGCAGGTGGCCGACGAGCGCGGCGCAGCCGTCATCATGGTCGAACAACATGTCCAGCTGGCGCTCGAGATCGCCGACGAAGCGATGGTGTTGGTGCACGGCAGCGTCATGCTCACGGGTCCGGCCGAGCAATTCCGCAACGACCTCGGTGTGGTCGAGGCCGCCTACCTCGGCGCGGTGTCGCCACCGCCGTCGCGCTAGCCCGCCGTCGCCGACCACCCCAACAAACCGCGGACCTCGAAGACCAAGAGATCGGCGAACGTCTCGTCCCGATAGTGCGGGTACTTGTCGCGGAGTGCGTCTTCCATGACGGCGACGTCCGTCGACGGTTCAGGATTGAACGACAGCCTGACCCGCACCCACCACAACTGCGACCAGTCGTCTGCATCCCAGTGTTCGCACAGGAGCGTCGCCGCCGGGTGCCGCCAGAGGTTCTCCGATCGTTTGAGTGCCGTGGTCGTCTTGGGTTTGACCCGATCGACCGGAGAGACGACCAGGTCTCCGACGACGGCGTAACAGACCGGTACAGCGTCGATGGCTCGTTGCGCATTGGTCGTACACAGGACACCGTGCTCGGCGCTCCGCAACAGATCCCAACATTCGTCGTGATTCAGGCTCACTGCAGGGTCACTCAGCTCGCCCGCTCGAGCGACCTCTTCTGACCACGACCCTCCGCCCTGAGCACCGCACCATTGTGTCCGCGTACGGCGGCCCAGCCCCGGACCGTCGACCGTCCCCGCCCGTCCGTCGGCGCTGGCGTCCTGACCAGGCCCTTCACGAGCCGCAACCGACTCGACGATGACATGTCAACCGACCTGCGACGCCGCGCAGGATCCACTCGTCCACGGTCATCACGTCAGCCTGTCGCGGGAACACCTTGTCGAGGAGGACCCGGTGCACCTCGTCGTCGAGATCGGCACACCCGTCGCGCAAGACGACGAGCTGGTAGTCGAGATCCGCCGCCTCGCGCAGGGTGGACAACACGACGCCGCTGGTGGCGATGCCGCACAGCACCAGTTCCTCGATCTCCGATGACCGCAGGATCATGTCCAGATCGCTGCCGGCAAACGCGCTGACCCGCCGCTTGGTGACCACGATCTCGGACCCCGCCGGCGTCACCGCGTCGTGGATCTTGGTCGCTGGACCCTCCTCCTCGAATCCACTGCCACCACTCAGGTGCGAGAAGATCCGATTGCGCCGATGGACCTCGGGTGCACCGGAGCGGAACGCCACCCGCACGAAGATCACCATGAGATCGTTGGCCCGAGCGTCGTCGAGTCCACGCCGGATGGCGCCCAGCAGCGCGGAGGGGTCGTCGAGGCGCTCGACCGTCGCTCCCTGAATATCCATGATCAGCAGTGCGGAACGGGTCATGCGCTCCATTGTTCCCCACGTGCCTGACGGCACACGTTGGCCGCGCCGATCGTTCGTCTGCCGATGCTCCGGCCGACGCTCAGAACAGAGGCGTCGGGTTGTACACCTTGATGCCGGTGACCTTGCCGGACTTGCCGGCCTGGATCGTGCCGATGGCCGCCTCGGTGGAGCACACCGACTTGAGCAACGGGAGCGCCGTCCCGTTGCAGGTGA
This sequence comes from uncultured Acidimicrobiaceae bacterium, assembly GCA_963754445.1. Classification (GTDB taxonomy): domain Bacteria; phylum Actinomycetota; class Acidimicrobiia; order Acidimicrobiales; family RAAP-2; genus Bog-473. The sequence goes on from CAVWFT010000002.1 coordinate 409,647, forward strand.
AGGTCAGCCCGCCCGAGAGCGGCAACTGGATGTTCTTCGCCGTGGCGATCCGCTGCTTGATCCCCGACGCCGTCACCGGTTCGGTCGCACCCTTCATGATGTTGGACAGGGCCAGCACCGCCGACACGCCGTCGGACTGGTTGCTGCTGACGTTGGCGTTCGTGCTCACCTTGGGCAAGAACTGGTGGATGATGGCGGCGTATTCCTTGGTGTCCGCCTTCGACGACTTGGCTCCGGTCGTCACGTACGAGCCGGCGAGCGTCTTGTCCAAGGTGGACGAGTTCTCGATGCTCGGGTCCTGGCAGGTCGAGAGCACGTAGCGGGGCAGCTTCAGCCCCAGCGTCTCGTAGCCCTTGAGGAACGAGCTGCACAGCGTGACGTCGCCGATCACACCGACGGCACTGGCGCCTCCCGACACCGCCGTCTGCAGCTGCGGCGACACGTCGGCGGTCCCGGGGTTGACCGGGACGATCTGGAGGCCGACATGAGCCGCCTTGTAGACGATGCCACCGAGCTCCTGGGCCCCCTGGATCGCCGCGGGAACGTTCTCGGTCAGGAAGGCCACCTTCTTGAATCCGTGCTGCTTCGCACTCAGCGCCATGGCGCCGAGGTATGCGGGGAAGCCGCCTTCGAGTGAATAGGCCCCGGGTGACGTCAGTTCAGCCGTGGACGCTCCGGTGACGGTGATGTAGGGAATGCCCGCCCCGATGATGGTCGGTACCTCGGTCTGGCCTTGCCCGGTGAAGGGCTCGACGACGGCCACGACTCCCTTTTGCACCATGTCGTTGGCGCAGGTCTGCCCGCCCGCCGGGGTCGACTGGTTCTCGCAGATGTAGAGCGTGACCTTGTGGCCCTCGAAGCCACCCAGATCGGCATTGACGTACTTCACGGCCGCCTGGGCACCCTCCTCGACGAGTGGACCGGTCCCTATGGCGCCAGACCCGCCGGCATCGCTGATCATCCCGATGGTCACCGGTGACAAGGTCGCTTTGGTCGCTGCCCCCGCTGCACTCGACCCGGCCACCGCCGACACGACGCCCACCGACAGAACGGCTCCGGCGAGCGCTCCCCTGGTGAGGGCCTTTCGGGCCGATTCACCGCACCGTCGCATCGAACCTGGTGTGAGCACTGTGTCCTCCTTGAGGAATGAGGGGGGTGCACTTGTGCTCCACGGCCACAGCGAGCCCCCCGGTGCTGCAACCGAAAAGAGGATACCGTTTCCCTCTTTCGAGCGTCAACATATCGCAACACTTTTCGCAATTCCCGGCAGGATCGACGGAATTGCGCATCCGCCCGTTCCCCTGGCGCGATGATTCAGGTACCTCTTATTATCGACAGGCGCGACGCCAGGGGCGGCGCACACCCGGCAGGTACGGCCGCCCCTGGTCGCCTTCACGGGGACGACCGCATGCGGTCGTCCCCTTCTCCACTCCCGCGGGAAGTGAAGCCATGACCGGCCGCGGTCACCCCCCGATTTGCACGGCCGGCTTGCATTGGCGACCAGGTCGCCGCTGCGGTTTGAAACGGTACTGCAACAATTTTGAAATCCACCGTCACCCCCCGAAATTGCCCCGGGAGCCACCTCTGCGGGCTTCGTGGGGCCTGTCAGGCTTCAAAAGCCAGTGCGTCCCCGAGCGCCCGGGCGAGATTCCGCTGGGAGCGGAAGTGGGCGTCGAGGCCGGAGTGCGCAGTGAGGAGATCGCGTTTTGTCCCGGTGCGGAACAGGTGGCCGCCGGTCCGACTCGTCATGCACACGCCGAGACTGAAAAAGAGGCGATAGAAGTGCACGGCGCCGCGCTCGGTCGCGTCCGGTGGCCCACCACTGTCCACGTAGACACGAACAAACTCGTCCCACGACACGAGTGCCGTGGCAGCCGGGTACGCGGCAGCGAGCTCGCGAGCCGGTGGGCCGATGGCGGCCGCCTCCCAATCCACCAGTGCAGTCAAACGTGCACCGTCGACCAACATGTTGTGCAGCCCGACATCACCTTGGAGCACGCAGAGCCGACCCGATGGTGTGACGGCGTCGACGTGGTCGAGCAACCAGCGCCGGACCAACGGCACCGCCGCGATGGGAGGGCCGGTCAGCTCGCCCATCCGGGCCGCCATCCCTTCGATGGCCGCCGTGAGTGATTCAGAAGTCACCGGCTCTCCGTCGCCGAGCGGGGTGTCGGCCAGGCGTTCGATCGGCAACGCATGCAGATGGGCCAGGGCGACGGCCAACTGTCGGCCCAAGGCAGGCCGGTGCTCTTCGGGTGGTGCCGCCAGATCGGGGAAGTACTCGCCCGCCTTCTTCCCCTGCACCTTGGCCATGACCAGAAGCGATCCCTCGCCCAGTCCTGCTGGTTCCTCGTCGGCGAAGAAGGGCTGCGGGACCGGGACCCCTCCGTGGTCGTACACCGCCTTGAGGATCTCGAACTCGTCGGCTGCCTTCGTCGAGAGCAGCCCGACGGGTCGATCCTTGCGGACGATCACCTCGTGGGGCAGTTCCGTGGTGCCCTCGAGCGTGACGAGGATCGTCTCCTTCGACCGGCCACCCGGTACGACCTGCAGCGCGTTGACGGTCACGTCCGGCGAATCGGGCAGTCGCCGGCGCAGGTAGACGGACAATTGGTTAGGGCGCACCGAACTATCGGTGAGGGACGGGCCGAGGTCCTCGAGCCCGGCGGCGCCGGTGTCCAAGACCGCTCGCCGTCGCGCATCGACCTCGTCGAGGAACCGGCGCTCCGCCTCCGCCAGGGCCTGATTGCGCGCCTGCACGGCTGCGTCGGTGCTGGCGGCGCTCTCGGCCAGCACGTCCGCCGCCAGTCGGCGCAGTTCGTGAAAGCGCTCGGGGCTCACCACAGGAGCGACGTCCGCACCGAGAAGCTCGGCAAACACGGCGCCGAAGGTGGCGCTCAACTCCGGGCCGTCCTCCTCCTCCACGATGAATTCGGCCAGGATGCGGTCGACCAGCGCTGCCGCGTCGATGGCGGTCGGGCTCGTCAGCTCGGGGAGGAAGACGTTGCCGACCGTCTCTCGGAGCTGCCGGTAGTACAGGGCCCGGTCCTCGGCGGGCTGCCTCATCGGACGCTCACGGCGCGGGAGGACGGATGATGCCGTTCGTCATGGCCTCGCCCAGCACGTAGACCGGCGGGTGCTGCCCGTTGCGTGGATTGAGGTTGGTCTCGAGGAATCCCCAGCCCCCGGGCTCGCCGTCCACACTGACATCACCCACCGACTCCCACCCGTAACGCTGTGAGGTGACGCCGATCATGCCGCCGATGGTGTCGATCCGCACCGTCTTGGTCTCCCCGTCGCGCAACGTGAAGAGGATCTCGGCCGAAGGACAGCGGATGGAGTCGTCGTCCACGTGCACCAGCATCTCGGCGTGGTCGACCGGCACCGACTCGCCGGCCCGGCTGATGGCGCCGATCCGGAAGAAGTTGCCGTTCGTCCCGACCATCGACGCGAAGCGGAACTGGAGGTCACCGTGCTCGGCCCCGAAGCTGCGGCTCGAGACGAAGCTGTCCCAGCGGCGCGCGCCCCAGGAATGATCCCTCCACGCCGGGGCGTCGACATCGGTGGTGGTCCCGTCGAGCTCGACGGTGCCCCGCACGCGGCAGAAGACGTGGAAGTTGTTGGAGAAGATCGTCCCCGTCGCGCCGGCCGTGCCGGCGAAGGTCTGGGCATTGGCGTAGGAACGAGGACCGGCGTCGTGCACCTCGAACTCGACCCGACAACCGTCTCCGTCGAGCACGAACCACAGCCGCTCGCCGTCGTGGACCATCCGCTGGGGCCCGGCGCAGACGCCGGCCTCGTGCAGGCGGACCAGGGGGAGATCCTCGCCGTTGCAGCGAAAGCGCGGCCCGTGCTCACGGTAGACCCCGCACCACAGGTTGGCCGTCTCGCGGTTCAGCTCGTTGCCGATGCGGTGGTTGCCGCCCAGGCCCGAAGACGTATCGCGCCAGGCCAGGTACGCGCTCTCCTGCCAGTCGGCGTCGTCACCCGCCGGATGCAGCCCCTCGTCGATCGCCTCAACGGACACCGAGGCTCAGGATACGGACCCGAGGGTCGAGATCACTTGTCCGAGACCCTCTCGGTCCCCTCCGAGGCCGGGATGTCGGGATTGCAGACGTAGCGGACGTTGGTGATGGTGACGTCGCAGGCGGCGAAGCTGGCCGACACGGGGAGGTAGGGCACCAGGCGGGTGTCGCCCCAGGCCTCGGCGTCGAAGTGGGTCAGCACGGGTTCTCCCCGGTCGGCCCGACGGAACTGGTACTCCGAATCCACCTGCACGATGCGTGGTACCAGCACGCCGTCGTGGGCGATCCGGGCCAGGTGCATCCCCGGCGGGTACTGCACGTCGTGGCCGGTCACCGGCACCGGGTCGACCAGCGAGACGTCGAGGATCGTGCCCGAGTCGTCGTGGACGGAGCAGTTGACCCGATCGTGAAAGCGCGCCAACTCGATCGTCGCCGGCGAGACCCGGAATCCGTACGAGTCGGCGAGCACCCCGGCCAGTTCCGGATTGTCGCAGCGGGCCGAGATCAGGAAGGCGCGCGGCCGGACGCCCGCCCTGGCCGTGAGCCGCAACTGGGCCAGGGCGAACGGTCCGAACACGCTCTCCCGAGCCCGATAGACCAGGAAGCTGACGACTGGGGGGATCGTCGGATTCAACGCGGGGGGAACCAGTGCCTCGCGGTCGGTCGATCGGACTTCGTAGAGAACCTGGAGGATGTCGACGTCGTCGACTTGCAGCTCCCGATCGTCGAGCACGACTTCGGGGGCACCGTCGATGAGGGGACGGATGTCGAGCGTGCCGGCCAGTGGCATCAGGCCACCACCGCGCTCAGTGCCCGCTCGGCCGGCTTCTTGAACCGGGGCATCACCTCTTCGGCGAACAGCCGCATGGAGTCGAGCACGTATTGCTGCGGGACCACCTCCATGAACTGGTGGATGAAGTTGATGCCGTCGAAGCCCACGTTCTCCCAGGCGGCGATGGCGTCGGCCACGTCGTCGGGTGTCCCCATGGTCACGCCCTTGAACGACTTGGCCGCATCGCCCGGGCTGCCGGACTCCCGGCGCAGTGCCGGAAGCAGACCCTCCGACGGATACGAGTGCGTCGGCAGGACCTCCTTGGCCGAGAGCAGCTGGGCCGCCATGTAGGAGAACATCGAGGCCACCTTGATCCCATTGCGCCGGCCCAGGTCGCCGTCCTCGCAGCAGGACAGGAAGTTGACTGTCAGGACCTTGTCGTTGACGAAGGCGCCGACGGGATCGCAGGTCTCGATGTGCCTGCGGTAGTTGGTGACCTTCTTCTCCGAATCGGCGAACCCGCCGGGGGACAGGCCGAGACAGCCGAGCCCGCGGTCGGCCGCATCGAGCTCGGTGCCCGGCGACGTGACGGCGACCCACATCGGTGGATGCGGCTTCTGGAGCGGCTTGGGGAGGATGGCCCGCTCGGGCATGGAGAACATGCGGCCGTTCCAGGAGAAGCGCTCCTGCATCCACATCTTGGGGATGACGCGGACGAACTCGTCCCACGTCTTCTTGGTCTCGTCCGGATTGGCCCCGAAACCGCTGAGCTCGGGCCAGGTCGCCGACCGCCCGGTTCCGAGCTCGAGGCGACCGCCCGAGATGATGTCGAGGACGGCGGCCCGTTCGGCCACGCGGATGGGGCTCTGGTACTGGGGCACGCAGGCCACGACACCATGCCCGACCCTGATCCGCTTGGTCATGGTGGCGGCGGCCGAGAGGAAGATGTCCGGGCCCGAGCAGTGCGAGTACTCCTCGAGGAAGTGGTGCTCGACCGCCCAGATGTAGTCGAACCCGAGCTCGTCGGCCAGGCGCACCTGCTCGAGCGCGTTCTCGTAGACCTGGCGCTCCGAATCCGGGGTCCAGGGTCGCGGCACCGACAACTCCATGAACAAGCCGAATTCCACTGACCCTCCCTCGGTCGGCCTTGCACATTTGTTAATGAGCATTAAAATCTAAGCATGACGCCAGGCCTACGTCAACGTGCCTCGGCCCCAATTTGTGATGGTTGGCTAACATCCGGCTCCGTGAGAAGGACCCGGTGACCGAGAACGAGATCGCCCGGAGGGAGGGGTCCGCCGTGCCGGGAACGGCCGACGCGACGCCGGGACCCGCCCGGACCAAGTCGGGACGGCCGACCAAGGGGGCCCGGACCCGTGAGGCGATCATGGCAGCCGCCTTCGACCTCTTTCGCGACCGGGGCTTTCGGGAGACGAGCCTCGCCGACATCGGGGCCGCCGCCGGGGTGAGCGGTCCCGCCATCTACCGCTACTTCGACAGCAAGGGCGAGCTCCTCTCCGTGCTGATCGAAGAGGCCGCAGTGCTCTGGCGCCAAACCGTGGACCAGGTCCTCAACGAGACCACGCCACCGATGGTGACGCTCGAGCGCCTGATCGATGCCGCCATCGAGCTCCAGCTGCGCAACGGGGACCTGCGCGACGTCTTCGTCCAGTCGTATCGGGCGCTCGACGAGGATGCCCGGCGCCGGGTCTCGCGCATCGAGCGGGTGCGCACGGCGGAGTGGGCCCACGTGCTCCTCGAGATCCGTCCGTCGTTGACCGACGAGGAGGCGCGGGCGGCGGTCCACATGGTCGACGGGATGCTGCGCTCCATCACGACGCTCTCGATGGACCGCGACACGCTGGCCCGGGTCATAAAGGACATGGTCTTCGGCGGCCTGCTGTCGGTCGGTCTCCCCCGCTCCGTGGCCGAGATCCCGGCATGACGGCGACATCCACGACGACGGACACCGTTCCCGATGAGGAGTCGTTCCGCCACGAGGTGCTGGCGTTCCTCTCGGCGACACTGCCCCGCAAGGGAGAACGGGGAGCCGCCAGGCCCGTGGAGGCGTTCGGCGGCGGGGTGCAGCGTGCGGTGGCCTTCCAGCGGGCGCTGGCCGACGCCGGCCTGGCCGGGATCACCTGGCCCGTCGCCTACGGGGGGCGCGGTCTGCCCGGCCGCTATCAACGCATCTTCGATCGCGAGGCCAAGGCGTTCCAGGTGCCACCCCGCTCGCTCGAGATCGGCCTCGGCATGTGCGGACCGACCCTCCTCGTGCACGCCAGCGAGGCCCAGAAGCAGACCCTCGTACCGGCGCTGCTCCGAGGCGACCACGTCTGGTGCGAGCTCTTCAGCGAACCCGGAGCGGGATCCGACCTCTCGAGCGTGCAGACCCGGGCCCGCCGGGACGGCGACGAGTTCGTGCTCGACGGGCAGAAGGTCTGGACCTCGGGCGCGCAGCACAGCGACTACGCGGCCTGCCTGACCCGGACCGATCCTACGAAGCCCAAGCGCCAGGGCATCACCATGCTGATCGTCGACATGCACGCCCCGGGGATCACCGTGCGCCCGTTGCGCCAAGTCACCGGGGACTCGCACTTCAACGAGGTCTTCCTCGACGGCGTGCGCGTCCCGGTCGCCAACGTGCTCGGCGAGATCGACGACGGCTGGCGCGTGGCCCGGACGATGCTCGCCTTCGAACGCCAGGCCCTGAGCACCATGGGGTCGGGGGGCGGCGGCAAGGGTGGCTTCAACGGACTGGTGGCCGAAGCGGGCCGCCACGACCTGGCGGCGCGGCCGGTGCTGCGGGACCGGCTCGTCCAGCTCCGGATCCGCCAGATGGTGCTCGGTCACCTGACCGCGTACCTGACGGTCAAGGCCCGATCCGGCGGCGACGGCGGCGCGGCATCGATGCTCAAGCTGGCCATGGCCCAGTTGGTCCAGGAGTCGGCCCGGGTCGCAGTGGAGACCGTCGGCATCGACGCCACGGCCTGGCGCCCCGACGACCCCCAGGGCGGGCGTTGGAGTTACCAGCTGCTGAACTCCCTCTCCGCCTCGCTGGGCGGCGGGACAAACGAGATCGTGCGCAACGTGATCGCCGAGCGGCTGCTGGGCCTGCCGCGCGACACGGAGGGCGATCTCATGCCCGGGGACCTCGTCGACGGGGCGGCTCGTGAAATCTGAACCGACGCCTGCGCTCACGTCGCCGGTCCTCGTCGGCCTCACGGTGGTCGAGGTCGGCCAGTACGTGGCGGCACCGCTGGCGGCGACGATCTTCGCCGACCTGGGCGCCGAGGTCGTCAAGGTCGAACGACCGGGGGGCGACCCGTTGCGGGCGGACCCGGCCCGCTTCGCCGCCTGGAACCGGGGCAAGCGGAGCATCGAGCTCGACCTCATGACGGAGAACGGTCGGCGCGAGCTGGCAGCGCTGCTCGATGATGCCGACCTGCTGATCGAGAACCTCAAGCCCGGGTCGTTGGATCGACTGCTCGACCGCCCGGACGAGGGGAATCGACGCACCGGGTCCGACTCGAACTTGGGTGCGGGCTCGGGCGCCGGTGCGCGGTCGCGCTCGGGCTCGGGCGCCAGGTCGCGCTCGGACTCCGCCGCCGGCTCGGGCTCCGCCGCCGGCTCGGGCATCCGGACCGGTCGTCCCAGGCTCGTCACGTGCTCCATCAGCGCCTGGGGCAGCAGCGGCCCGGCCCGCGACGAACCCGGCTGGGAGCCTCTCGTGCAGGCCCGGGCCGGCGTGCAGCAGGGCCTCTTCACCGGGGACGAGCCCATCTGGCAGCCGTTCCCCGTGGCCAGCGTGGCCGCGGCCCTGTTGGCCGTCGTCGGCGCCGGGGCGGCCCTGGTCAAGCGCCAGTCGACCGGCTACGGCCAACACGTCGAGACGTCCCTGCTCGATGGGCTGCTCTTCCTCAACGCCGCCCCGATCTTCCACCGCGAGGGTCGCCGGCCCAAGCCCATGCGCAATCGCAACTCGGTCATCTTGCGGACCTACGAGACGGCCGACGGCCGCTCGGTCATGGTCAACCTCAGCGGCACGGAGCGCTGGCGCGAGCTGTGCCGGCTGCTCGAGATCGATGACGGAGGGCTCGACTACGACACGGCCGAGGGCCTCTCCAAGCTGTCGGACCGCGAGTGGAACCGGGCCAAGCTCGACGAGATCACGCGGGCCTTCGCCACCAAGACGGCCGACGAGTGGGAGGCGGCGCTGCTCGAGCGGCCGGCCGCCGTCGCCAAGTGCAACAGCCTGGCCGAATGGTTGGCCAGCCCGCAGGCCCGGGCGAACGAGCTGCTCGTGGAGACGGACGACCCCGTACTCGGGCGAGTCCCCCTGATGGGCCCACCCGTGCGCATCGGGGCCGAGCCCGGCGGACGGACGCCAGGCCGCCGGCACGGGGGCGAGCAGGGCGCTCTCGGCGGCCACCGCATCGTCGACCTGTCCAGCTTCTGGGCCGGACCCCTGGCCTCGCGCCTGCTGGCCGAGCTCGGGGCCGAGGTGGTCAAGGTGGAGCCGCCCGGCGGCGAGGGCGGGTACCAGATGATGCCGGTGCTGCCCAACATCTACGTCGACGGCAACCGGTCCAAGCGCGGGCTGGTGCTCGATCTCAAGACACGGGCCGACCGGGCCCGGCTCCTCGACCTCGTTGCCGCGTCCGACGTGGTGGTCGAGAACGCCATGGCCGGCGTGTGGGAACGGCTGGCCCTCGACGAGGCGGCGCTGCGGGCGGTCAACCCGGCGCTCGTCTACGCCCGGGCCAAGGGTTTCGGCGTCGCGGGGCCGTTGGCCAACCGCCCCTCCTTCGACTACGTCGTCCAGGCGGCGACCGGCATGGAGATGGCCCAGGGCGGCGGCGAACGACCGACGCCGGGCAACGTCGTGGTCAACGACTACGGGACCGGGTTGTTGATGGCGGCGGGGATCGTGTGCGCGCTGTTGGGGCGGGCGCGTGGGGTGGCGGTGACGACGGTCGACGCCTCGTTGGCCATGACGGCGTCGTTGTACCAGGCCGGTGACGTGGCGACGCTGGGTGTCGGTGGGATGGTGGGTGACCAGGTGGGGGCGGAGCTGCGCGGGCCCTCCGTTGGTCGCCGTCTCTACCGGGCCAAGGACGGGTGGGTGGCCGTGTTCTGCGTCTCCGACGACGAGGTGGAGCGACTGGGATCGGCGCTTGTCGGCGGAGGCGGTAACGGTGGCGCCGGTCTGACGATCGAGAGTCTGGCGGTAGCGGTCGGGGTGTTGACGGTGGAGGAGGTGTTGGCTCGCCTGCGCGACGCTCGTGTTCCCGCGGCGCGGAGTGTGCACCACTCCACCGTCCCCGACGACCCACAGGTGGTGGCCCGGGACCTGCTGTGCCGCTCCGAGCATCCAGCGGCGGGACGGTTCGTCCAGGTCGGCGTGCCGCTGTCGCTCACGGTGGACACGCCTGCGGTCAAGGGACCCGCACCGACGCCGGCACCGGTGCGCCGGATGAGGCGCCACAGGGCGACCGGTCCGGGGGCAGCCCGGTGAAGATCGACTCGGGCCTCGGTGCGGAGCTGGGCCGGGTGGCCGACCGGGTCGCGGCGGCCGAAGGTGCCGGGCTCGACTGTGTGTGGGCGGCCGAGACAACGAACGACCCCTTTCTGTCCTTGACCCTCGCGGCCGAGCACTCCTCGACCGTGTCGCTCGGGACGGGGGTGGCGATTGCCTTCGCCCGCAACCCGATGAGCCTGGCCTACACGACCAATCAGCTCCAGGAGTTCTCGGGCGGGCGGGTCGTGTTGGGGTTGGGTTCGCAGGTGCGGCGGCACATCGAGCAGCGCTTCTCCATGACGTGGTCGCAGCCCGCGGCCCGGATGCGTGAGTACGTCCTGGCCCTCCGGGCCATCTGGGCCTCGTGGAACGACGGTGGGCCGGCGGGGTTCTCGGGTTCCTTCTACACGCACACGTTGATGACGCCCGTCTTCGCCCCGACACCGCATGCGTTCGGGGCGCCTCGGGTGTTCTTGGCCGCGGTAGGACCCCGTATGAACGAGGTGGCCGGCGAGGTGGCCGACGGGGTGTTGACCCACGGGATCTGTACGGGTCGCTACCTGCGGGAGGTGGCGCTGCCGGCGATCGAGCGCGGACTGGCCGTGTCGGGGCGGGTCCGGGCCGACATCGAGGTGACGTGCCCGGGGTTCACGACGGTGGTCGAGGATCCGTCGAAGATGGCCAAGGCCCGTGACGCCATGCGCCAGCACGTCGGGTACTACGCGTCGACGCCGGCCTACCGCCCCGTCTTGGACCTGCACGGGTGGGGCGACCTGCAGACGTCGTTGTACGAGTGCTCGAACGCGGGCCGGTGGGACGAGATGGCCCGCCTGGTCGACGACGACGTGCTCGACGCCTTGACCATCGTCTGCACGCCCGACGAACTGGCCGGTCGGGTGGCCGAGCGCTACGGCGGCCTGGTCGATCGGATCAACGTGTCCTGGTGGCGCAAGGACTGGTGGCCCGCCGTCGAGAAGGAGCTGCGGGCACTGTGACGGCGACGGACGCGTCATCGGTGGTCGGTGGTCTTACGGCCCCCGGTTTCGAGCGGGTCGCGGAGGTCATGGCCAGCGGTGCGACCGTTGTGCTCGGAGAGCGGGAGCGGCGAGCCGGGTTCGGCGACGGGGGCGGCGCCTTCTGCGCCTTCGTCGACGGCGAGTGCGTCGTCGACCTGTGGACGGGGTCGGCCGGGCCGGGCCGGGCGTGGGAGCGAAGTACCCGCGGCGTGATCATGTCCTCGACCAAAGGCCTGACGTCTCTGTGCGCGCACGTGCTCGTCGATCGGGGCGAGCTCGACCTCGATGCGGACGTCGTGCGCTATTGGCCCGAGTTCGCTCAGGCGGGCAAGGGGTCGACGACGGTGCGCCAGTTGCTCAGCCACCAGTCCGGCGCGATCGGCCTGCCGGGCGCAGACGACCTGTTGTCCTGGGACGGCACCGGGTGGAACGACGCGGCCGCCATTGCCGAGGCGTTGGCCGCCGGCGAACCGGCGTGGGAGCCGGGGTCGCGCCACGGCTACCACGGGGTGACCTTCGGCTGGCTGGTCGGCGAGCTGGTCCGGCGCATCAGCGGGGTCAGCCTCGGGACGTTCTTCCGGACCGAGGTGGCGGAGCGGGTCGGCGTGGCGTCGGACTGTTCGATCGGGACGCCGGCCGGCGAGCTCGACTCGGTGGCGGCGGTGCTTGAATTCCCGGTGAAGCCAGGCCAGGAGAGTGCGCTGCGGGGGCTCGACCCGGCCTCCAAGTCCGGGCGGTCGGTGCTGGCCGGCGCGCACGGATCCCTGTTCGCCGACGAGGAGGGGCGCCCGCGCTTCGCCGACTTCATGAACACGCCGCGGGTGCTAGAGGCGGAGATCGGCGCACTCGGCGCCACGTCGACGGCCCGGGCCCTGGCCCGAACGTACGCCGCCCTCGCCACCGGCGAGGAGCTCGTGTCCCGGGCGTCCATCGAGTGCATGCGGGTCGAGCAGGTGTGCGGACGCGATGCGGTGATGGCCGTGCCGACCCGTTGGGCCGTGGGCTACTCGCTCGAACCGCCCGCCCTGATCCCGGGACTGCCGCCGATGCACGGCCCGAACGAGGGCGCCTTCGGCCACATGGGTGCGGGCGGGCAGATCGGCTTCGCCGACCCGGCGGGCCGGATCGCGGTCGGCTTCGTGCGCAACCACCTGGAGAACCAGGCGCTCCCGCTCATGGGCGCCTGCCTGGTCGACGTGCTCTACTCGTGCGTGTCGGGCCGGGGCGGTGCCCGGTGACGACGACCGAGGGCGACACAGTACGGGGGATGGGCGCGTGTACGTAGCCGAGAAGGCGGCCGAGGACCCGGACGGCGCAGCACTGATCTTCGAACCGTCGGGACGGGTGGTGACCTGGTCGGCCTACGAAGCCGCGGCCAACCAGGTGGCACAGCTGCTGCGCCAGGTCGGCCTGGTCAAGGGTGACCACGTCGCCGTCTTCATGGAGAACGTCCCCGAGGTGCTCCTGGCCGAAGCCGGCGCCGAGCGGAGCGGCGTCTACTTCACGCCGGTCAATTCCTACCTCTCGACCGAAGAGGCGGCGTACGTCGTGAACGACTCGCAGTCGCGGGTGGTGTTCACATCTGCGGCCAAGGCGGACGTGGCGACACAACTGCCCGCGCTGTGCCCGCAGGTCGAGCGCTGGATCATGACGGCCCCGGTCGTCGGTGCAGAGGGGTGGGCGCCCGCCGCACCGTTCGAGTCGTGGGACGAGGCGGTCGGCTCCCAGAGCCCGGAGCACATCGCCGATGAGCAACTGGGCGCGCCGATGATGTACTCGTCGGGCACCACGGGGCGGCCCAAGGGGATCCTGCGCCCCATCGCCGACATCTCGCCGGCCGAGACCAGCATCGCCGTCATCGGGATCTCCCGGCTGTGGCGGCTGCGCCAGGGCATGGTCTATCTGTCACCCGCCCCGCTGTACCACACGGCTCCGCAGGTGAGCGTGTCGATATCCCTGCGGATGAAGTCGACGGCGATCGTGATGGAGCACTTCGATCCGGCGCTGTATCTCGAACTCGTGGGCAAGCATCGGGTGACGCACTCACAGGTCGTTCCGACCATGTTCACCCGTATGTTGAAACTGCCTCCTGCGGTGCGGGCGGCGGCCGACGTGTCCTCGCTGGAGGTCGTCATCCATGCGGCGGCGCCCTGCCCGGTGCCGGTGAAGGAGCAAATGATCGAGTGGTTCGGACCGATCTTGCTGGAGTACTACGCCGCCACGGAAGGCAACGGGGCGACGTTCATCGACTCCGACGACTGGTTGGCCCATCGTGGGAGCGTCGGGCGGGGCGTGCTGAGCAAGATCATGATCCTCGACGACGCCGGGGTGGAATGCCCGGTCGGGACGCCCGGGACCGTGTGGTTCGGCGGAACGACGGACTACGAGTACTTCGGAGACCCGGAAAAGACGGCGGCGTCCAAACGCGACGGCGGCTCGACGAGCACCGTGGGCGACGTCGGGTACCTCGATGCTGATGGGTACCTCTATCTGACGGACCGCAAGGCCCACATGATCATCTCGGGCGGGGTGAACATCTACCCGCAGGAGACGGAGAACCTGCTGGTGACGCATCCCTCGGTGTTGGACGCAGCCGTGATCGGCGTGCCCAACGACGACCTGGGCGAGGAGGTGAAGGCGGTGGTGCAGCCCGTCGACGGGGTGGTCGGAGACGATGCATTGGAGCGGGACCTGATCGCGTTCTGCCGGGAGCACCTGGCCCACTTCAAATGCCCGCGGACGGTCGACTTCGTGGACGAGCTCCCCCGGCTGCCGACCGGCAAGCTCTACAAGGGTCCGCTGCGCGAGAAGTACTGGGCGGAACACTCGACACGGATCGTCTGAACCAGATCGACACGAAAGGGGAGGTTGGCAATGGCAAACGGAGGGACGGCGTTGGGGCCGTACGAACCACGGCAACTGATCGACGGGAAGCTGGTGGAGTCTTCGACCGGGGCGACGTACGACAACGTCAACCCGGCGACGGAAGAGGTGCTGGGCCAGGTCTACGACGCGACGCCCGACGATGCCCGTGACGCCATCGCGGCCGCCCGCAGGGCCTTCGACGAGACGACGTGGTCGGAGGACCATACCTTCCGGGCCCGGTGCCTCGTGCAGCTGTCCGAGGCCATGCAACGGGCCAAGGAGGAGCTACGGACGGCGATCGTGCTGGAGACGGGTTGCCCGGTGATGTTGACCCACATGGTCCAGATCGAGCAGCCGATGACCGACATCACCTACTGGGCCGAGCAGGCGACGGCCTACGAGTACGAGCACTTCTTGCCCGTGCGCGAGTCGATGGGTGGCTGGCATCGTCGCCTGATCCGTCGTGAGGCGCAGGGCGTCGTGGCCGCCATCACGCCGTGGAACTTCCCCCTGTACCTGAACATCGCAAAGCTCGGGCCGGCGCTGGCGGCTGGGAACACCGTGATCCTGAAGCCCGCCCCGGACACCCCGTGGATGGGCACCATGCTCGGCAAGCTGATCCTCGAGGAGACCGACATCCCGCCGGGGGTGGTCAACATCATCACCCCGTCGGATCACCTGACCGGCGAGGTGCTCACCACCGACCCTCGGGTCGACATGGTCACGTTCACCGGGTCGACGGCCGTCGGGAAGCGCATCATGGCCTGTGGGGCCGACACGCTGAAGAAGACGTTCTTGGAACTGGGCGGCAAGTCGGCCTGGATCGCACTCGAGGATGCCGAACTGGGCGACGTGCTGCCCGGTGCGGTCGGTGGCGTGTGCACGCACGCCGGGCAGGGCTGCGCCATTCCGACCCGGCTGCTGCTCCACCGCTCCCGTTACGACGAGGGCGTCGAGATGGCCAAGGCGATCATGTCGATGATCCCGTACGGCGATCCGACGGACCCGGCCAACGTGTGTGGTCCGGTGGTGAACGCCAAGCAGCGTGATCGGGTGATGGGGTACATCGAGAAGGGGAAGGAAGAGGGAGCAACCTTGTTGGTCGGTGGGCGGCGTCCACCCCAGTTCGAGAAGGGCTTCTTCGTCGAGCCGACCCTGTTCGCTGATGTCGACCCGGATGCGACCATCGCCCAGGACGAGATCTTCGGTCCGGTGCTGAGCATCATCCGCTACGACGACGACGATGATGCCGTGCGCATCGCCAACAACTCGCGTTACGGGTTGTGCGGGGTCATCAGTGGCCAAGACGAGGGACGACAGCTGGGTCTCGCCAAGCGGATCCGCACCGGGACGCTGTCGGTGAACGGTGGCTCGTGGTTCCACCCAGACGTTCCCTTCGGCGGATACAAGCAGAGCGGGCTCGGACGTGAGAATGGCAAAGAGGGATTCGAGGAGTACCTCGAGATCAAGGCCATCGGCCTGCCGGCCACGGCGCCGACGTAAACCCGCCGACGCATCCCTCCCGCTGACGATTCGATGAGCGTTGCCGTCTCACTGCCCGACGACCTGGTCGCCTGGGTCGAGGAGGTCGGTGGCGGCACGCTCGTCGCGGCCGACCGCAGGCCCGGCGGGGCCCGCAAGGAGGCCTGGTTTGTCGACGTGTCGGGACCAGATGGAGAGGTCTTCCACCTCTTCTTGCGCTACGACCGCTCCGATCCGACGTTGACGAAGGACCCGTGGACGCTGCATCGTGAGGCGGGGGTGTACCTGGCCCTGCAGGGGACGGCCGTGCCGGTGCCGCGGGTGCTCGGCGTGCACCCCATTCATCAGGCGATGCTGTCGGAGCGGGTGGCGGGCGAGACCTGGTTCTCACGGATCGGTGATCCCGACGAGCGGGAGTCGACGGCACGGGACTTCATCGTCAAATTGGCGGCGCTCCACCGGATCGACGCGTCGGCGCTCGTCCTGCCGCAGTTCCCCTCCGTGAAGACGGTCGAAGATGGCGTGCGGGCGGAGCTCGGCGAGTGGGACGGAATCCTGCGCGCTCGGGGCGGCGTCGTGGACCCGATGCTCACCTTCGCACTGTCATGGCTCCGGAGGAACATTCCGTCCTACGACGGCCCACCCGTGCTCGTACAGGGTGACACCGGGCCCGGCAACTTCATGTACGCCGACGGGCGAGTCACGGCGGTCGTGGACTGGGAGCTGGCCCACCTCGGCGACCCGATGGACGACATCGCCTGGTTGTCGTTGCGGGCAACGCAGGAGCCGTTTACCCATTTCCCGACCCGGCTGCGGGAGTACGCGGAGATCTCTGGCAATGCGATCGACGAAGCCAGGGTGCGCTACTACCAGGTGATGGCCGAGACCAAGCTGCAGGTGATGAGCCACCGGCCGGAACGTAAGGAGGCCGGTGGTGACGTCGACGACGCCGGTGGCGGCGGCGACGTGGGCAACGGGTTCATCTACGGCATGCTGCACCGCCGCTTGTGGCTCGAAGCGCTGGGTGCGTCTCTGGGCTTGCCCCTCGAGCACGCCGAGGAGAAAGTGGCGCGGGAACGGGGTGACCACGACTGGATGTACGACGCCGTGCTCACGCAGCTGCGTGACGTCATCGTGCCCCGCACATCCGACCCGTTGGCGGCGGCAAGAGGGAAGGGCATCGCCCGGTTGATCAAGTATCTCGGCGAGGCGGACCGCTACGGCGATGCCTACCGGGCCCTGGAGCTGGACGACCTGGCCGGCGTCCTCGGGAGCCGACCGGCGTCGGTGGCCGAAGGCCGCGCGGAGGCCGCCGCCGCAGTGGCCGCCGGACGGGTCAGCGACGAGGCCTACTTCGGCCTGCTGTGGCGACGGGTGGCCCGAGACACCGAGCTGGCCCGGCCGGCCATGGGCGTGCTGGCTGACCGGCACTGGCCCGCGCTCCTAGAGGCCGGTTTGAGCTCGTCATGACAGAACTCTTCGGCGTGGATGTGGATCAGCGGCGGACCGAACGCACGTACCGTTCCTTCGGTCCGGCGGACGACGACTTTCACGACGAGGAACTGACGGACCGTTGGTGGGAGACCGAGACGATGTGGTTCTCGTGGAACGTGCCCGAACGACGGATGGGAGGATGGACCTACTGCCAAGCCAGGCCCAACGCGAATATCTGCAACGGCGGAGCCTGGGTGTGGGATGCCGAAGCCGCCTATCCGTGGGAGCTGGCGTACCGGGCCGAGTACTCGGGTCTCGAGTTGCCGCCGCGGATCCAGCGCGATCTGCGCGACTTCGAATGGCCGAACGGTGTGAAGGTGCGGGCCGTGGAGCCGCTGACGAAGTACGCCGTGTCCTACGAAGACCCGGGCGCACTCGAAGTCGACCTCGAGTTCGAGGCGATCATGGCGCCCAACCCTCACCCCGACGGCGTCGTGCCGTTCCTCAAAGGCACGCATTTCGACCAAGCCGGCCACGTGACCGGGACGATGGTCCTCCATGGAGAGACCATCGCCGTGGACTGCTACTCCTTCCGGGACCGGTCGTGGGGGCCCAGGCCACTCGGCCGACCCAAGCCCCGAACCGGCAAGACCACGAGCGGTTTCGGCGGTGTCGGGTATTCGTTCTGTGCAGCGGGCCCTGGTCAGGCCTGGCTGATCTATGCCATTCCGGGACCCGAGGTCGAATCGGTCTCGTGCGGATTCCTCCTCCGGGATGGCAGCTACGGCCACATCCTGGCCGGGCAGCGGCGGGTCGCCTTCGATCCCGAGACGGGATGGCCCGTGTCGATCGAGATCGATGCGGTCGACGAATTCGATCGACGCCTGTCCGTGCACGGTGACGTTCTCAGCCGGCATTGGCGCGGTCACGGAGGAGACTCCCTCGTCCGTTGGCGTTGGGACGGCGGCGTCTCGGGCTGGGGCGAGGACCAGAGTTACTTCAGTGGAGCCCAATGGAAGGTCAACCGCGACCGGGCGCGCTCCATCTGAACAAAACCTGGGTCAGCGGGAAGCGGGTCGGAGGAAATTGCGTCAGCGGTTGGCCCAGGCCCGGCTCGGACGATGACCGATCGAAGGATCAGCTGAGGGTCTACGTCTGCCCTTTTTCGCAGTCCGGATCGCCGAGCAGATTCGGGTCCGTGGCGGCGGCCCACAATGGCGATGGTCTCGAGGTCATCGGCCGTCCGAGCGGTCCCACGAACGAGAGAGTCTCGTTGGCATCGCCCGACATCGACCATGCGTTCGAATGCATCAGATTGTGGTGGTACTCGCACAGCAGGACAAGGTTCGGCAGGTCGGTGGGACCGTCGTCCGGTTTCCATCGCCTGATGTGATGGGGGATGCCGAACGTGAGGTTGTCACAACCGGGGAAGCGACAGTGACGATCGCGACGCCAGATCTCGCGACGCTGTGCATCAGTGGCGAATCGCTGGCCCCTGCCTTCGTACATCGTGTGACCCAAGTTGTCATCGGCGGCCACGATCAGGGTGGCGTCGCAGGCCAGCCGACGAACGACGTCCGCGCTGATCCATCCGCCCCGCTCGAGCTCCCCGCAGAGGGTAGACGTGTCACGGAGCAGGACCTCGAGGGGCACGTGGGCGACAAGCGTCCCGTTCGAGGATGCGGCGGCCCGGGGACGCCGGCCCGACAGCCGGAAGAACTCCATGAAGGCATCGGCGAGACGCTGATCCCATCGGGGACCTCCCTCGGCCCGCTTGGCCCGGCCTTCGAGACGCGCCTTCACCTCGGCGTAGGAGGCTGGCGGCAATTGAGCAGTGATCGTGCGGAACGTGTCGTTGAAACGGACCGAGCGGTTCTCTTGGTCGGCTTCGTCGGTGGCCCGGGTCGGCTTCTTGTGCGAGCGGACCAACTGGGCCAGGTCCTTCACCGAGAGCCGACTCGCCGCGTCGGCGATCTCGCGATCGGTCTCGGGTGTCGCGGTATCGACCACAGCACGCACCTTGTCGAAGCTCAAGGTGCCGGAGGAGAGGCCTGATGCCAGGTGAGGCAGGTCGAAGAGTCGGTCACCAACTCGTGCGTAGGCCTTGGCGGTGGGCATGGAGACGCCGGTGCGCTCCACCAGCCAGTCCTCCATCGACGTGGCACCTTCCTCGCGCCAGCCCTCACGGCGATCGAGTTCGCCGGTGAGTAGAACGATGAGGCCCGCCAGGGAGGCCATGTGGCGGGATGATTCGGCGGCCATCTCGAAGATCTCTTCCGTGGAGAGGCGGGCGATCTCGGAGGCCGACAGGGCAGACGTCGGCGTGGATTCCATCACCGGAGAACGGTCGTCCGTCGGCGCGGGTGTGTGTCCGCACGTTCCGTATTTATTTCCAGGAGCGGTAGGACCGCTGGGCTAGGTCAGGGCGAGAGGAAGGGTGCGAAAGCCGCGGAGGGCCTGAACCGGCTTGTACTGAAGGCTGGCACGGGGGACGGCGAGGCGCATGTTGGGGAATCGGCGGTTGAGCTCGCCGATGGCGATCTGGCCCTCCATGCGGGCGAGCTGGTTCCCGAGGCAGAAGTGCTTGCCGAAGGCAAACGTGAGGTGCTTGTTGGGGTCCCGAGTCAGATCGAGCGCGTCGGGGCGTTCGAAGACGTTCTCGTCCCGGTTGGCCGAGATGATCATCCCGAGCACCTTCGCCCCCTTGGGCATCGTCGTGGTCGCCGCTGTGCCATCGATCGTGACTTCGAGCTCGACGTCGTCCAACAGGGTCCTGGCAGCGCCGCAGGGCACGGGGGTGGTGTAGCGGAGGAGCTCTTCGACGGCGGAGGCGGCGAAACCCGGGCTGGCGTCGGCCCGCCAGCGTTCGGCCTGATCGGGATTCTCGATGAGGGCGAGAGCCGAACTGCCGATGAGGTTGGCCGTGGTGTCGTGACCGGCCAGCATGAGGAGGAAGATCATGGCGATGACCTCGTCGTCGCTCAGCGAGTCGCCGTCCTCGCTGGCCTCGAGCAGTGCCGTGATCATGCCGTCGTCGGGACGGGCCCGGCGCTGGTCGGCCAGGCGAAGGAGGACGGAGTAGAGCTTGCGTCCGGTGGGAACAGCTTTGAGGGCGTCCGCGGCCGACCCACTGCCGAGGCGCACGACGAAGCGCTCCATGAGGACGTGGAACTCGTCTCTGTCTTCGTCGCCCACGCCGAGCATCGTGGAGATGACCGACAACGGCAAGGGGACAGCGATGTCGGCCACGAGATCGACGGGTTCGTTGGTGGACTTCGCCTTGCGCTCGGCCTTGTCGAGCAGGTCGTGGACGATCCGCTCGATGTCGGTCTGGAGCTCCTGGACCCGGCGCGGGGTGAAGGCCTTGTTGACGAGACGACGGAGGCGGGCGTGATCGGGGTCGTCCTTGTAGACCATGCTGCTGGTCAGGAGGCGGAACATCTTGGGCAGATGACGCATCAGGAAACTGGCGCGGCTGTTGCCTTCCCCGTCGACACCCAGCGGTTTGCTGGTCGGGTCGCTGGAGAAGCGGACGTCGTTATGGAGGAGTAGCACGTGTGCGTGCCGGGTGAGGAGGTATCCGGCGCCGCCGAGCATCTGCTTCGAGTACGCCGGTGCGACAGGGGCGTGGCGGCGCAGCGCCGCGTACGTGGGGAACGGATCGTCGAACATGACAGGAGCCGACAAGTCAGTCGGCGGGCGTACGGCCGACGCCGTGTCAGTCATCTGAGTGCCTCCCTCCTCGCCTGTCCGGCAATTCAGTATACCGAATAGGCCGTCGCCGTTTCCTACGCTTCCCGCTGGCGTCGTCCTCGGCAACGCCGGAACGCGAGATCGACGGGAGCGGCATGGCGACAGCAGTGGTGACGGGCGCACGAGGCGTCGGCTACGAGGTGGGGCGGGGCCTGGCGCGGGCCGGGTACAGCGTCGTTTTCGGCGTCCGTGATCCGATGATCGGTGAGCGAGCGGCGAACACCATCCGGGCCGAGAACGAGCACGTCGACGTGACGTACGAGGTTCTGGACCTGGCCGACCTGCGTTCGGTGTCCGCCTACGGCGGCCGGATGCAACGCAGTCACGAGAGGCTGGACGTACTCGTCAACAACGCCGGCGTCGTCATGCCACCGGAGCGCGCAACGACCACCGATGGGTTCGAGCTGCAGTTCGGCACCAACTACCTCGGTCATTTTGCGTTGACGTCGGCACTGCTTCCGCTCCTCGAGGCGGCCGAAGCACCTCGAGTCGTGATGGTGGGCAGCTTGGCCCACCGGAGGGCGGACATCGATTTCGAGGATCTCCAGTCGGAACGCTCCTACCGGAGATTCGAGGCCTACGGACAGTCGAAGTTGGCGTGTCTCCTCTTCATGGCGGAGCTGCAACGGCGGAGCGACGCCGCCGGTTGGGGCGTGACGTCCGTGGGAGCGCATCCGGGTTTCGCTCGGACGGAGGCGATCGTGCGACCGGACGACGGCCTCGCCAAGCGTTGGTTCACCAAGGCAGTGGCGGGGCTCATTCCGACGGCCGAGAGCGCTGCTCGCCCGATTCTCCATGCGGCCACCGCGACCGACGTGACGAAGGCGGGCTATTACGGACCCTCCGGGCCCGGCGAGATCGCCGGGAGCCCACGTGCCGCCAAGCTGGCTGCCCGGGCCCAGGACCCGGCCCTGGCGACGCGGCTCTGGGGCGTGTCCGAGACGCTCACCACGGTCACCTTCGCCGCGACCGGCTGATCGATACCGCCAGCCGGGCCGTTCAGCGACTCGAAGCCTCGATCTTGCGGGAGTAGTACCACACGGCAATTGCGCTGAGCACGACGGCAAAGGCGGCAAGCGCTCCGATGGCCGGGAGCGTGTCGGACAACGTGGCGTGGTCGTAGATCAACTTGACGAAGGTGTCCATGGCCCAGGCCTGGGGCACGATGTGTCCCACCTCGCGTACCGTATTGCCGACCGTGTCGAGCTGATAGACGCAGCCGCCCAACATGCCGGCGATGATGGCGACGATCACGGCGGTGGCGATGGCCTGCTCCTGTGACCGCGCCCAGGTCCCGATGATCACCGCGAGCGCGGCGACGCTGATGCCCAGGAGGATGACGACGAGGAGCACGCTCAAGGGATTTCCCCAGTGCACGTCGAAGAGGACGATCCCGACGAAGAGGAGTCCGAGGGCCATGGAGACTGCCGTGACCATCATGCTGGCCATCTGACCGAAGACGATGGCTCGCTTCCTCACCGGCGCCGCGGCCAGGCGTTGGAGCACCCCGAGCCGCCGGGTCTCGACCATCCCGGCGGAGAGCACGAGCACGGCGATTCCCATGAAGAGGACCAAATTCGCCGGGGCCACGTAGGCAAAGGGCGAGAGAGGTCGTTCCGTCGGCGTCGCCCTCAGTGTCTCGTCGGTGAAGTGGGCGTTCGACCCTTCGGCCGCCATGAGGTCCATGAGTGCCACGACGTCGGTGCGGGCCTGGACGGCATCGGTCGTGGCCGATTCGACCAGGAAGTCGGCCCGGGGTGGGTCCACTCCGTCGGCATTCGTGCCTCGGGCAGTCGGGAGCTGGACGATTCCCGCCACCACCCGTCCGCGCAAGATGTCATCGGTCAGGTCCGTGCGATTGGCCTCGACCCGCACCCGAACGCCGTTGGTCGTGTCGGCCAAGTGCAGGAGTCGGGCTGACGGATGCAACAGACCGATGGGTTCGCGCGGATTCCCCTCCAAGAGCCCGGTAATGAGAATGATCACCACGGGTACCAGGGTGCCGATGATGAGGAGCCGGCGGTCGCCCATGGCCCGCTTCAGGTTGACCCAGATGACGGCTCCCATCTACGGCTCCACCATCTGGCGGACTCGGGTCAGGGCCAGGCCGCCGGCCACGACGGCAATCACAAGCAGGATGACGAACGGTCCGACGACGCTGCTTGCCGGTTCGCTCAACTGGTCCAGGCGTCCGAAACCGACGAGTGCCCACCCGTTCGGGGTTCCCAAGGAGATCACCTGGAACGCATCGGGCAATGAACCCGATGGGAGAAGGTTGCCGCCGACGAGGGCGAGGAAGAGCCCGACCAGCATCGTGATCCCGAAGGCCTGTTGCTCGTTCTTGGCCAGAGAGGTGAGGAATACGCCGATGCCGCACATGGCGAGCGTGGCACCGACCGCCATGAGCAGCACGCCGAGCGGGTTACCCCAGTCGGCCCCGAAGGCGAACGTCGTCACGGCCCAGATCACGAATATCGTGAGCAGGCCGGTCACGAAGATGGCGGCCAACTTCCCGAACACGATCTGCGAGGGGCGCACGGGCGACGCGGTCAGGCGAGCGAGTGTCCCGCCCGAGCGCTCCATGAGGAGAGAGCGCATGCCGAGTCCACTTCCGATGAAAAGGAAGACCACCGCAATGTTGGGGGCGAAGAAATTCAGGTTCACCTTGCCGCCCGACTTGCCGACGTCCTGGGTCGTGATGGCGACCGCGGCCGGATCGGAACCGCCGGGTACGCGCTGGGAATAGAGGACGGACGAGATCCCGGCCGCCACAGACTCTGCGTACTCCTGCCCCATCTGTGAGGTGCCCCGAGTCACCACGTCGAAACCCGGGGTGTTGGTCGCTCCGGGGTCGACGACGGGTACCAACATGGAGTGCAGATGCACCTGGTCGCCGAGGACGGCCACTCCCCCGGCGAGCGTGCCGTTCGACACCGCAGTTTTCACGGCGTCCTGGTTCGGGAGCGTGACCACGGTGATGTCGCGGGGCAGCTGACTGGCCCGCTCGGCCGCCGCGACGAGAGTCGGCGAGGCGCCGGACACGCCGATGCGCAGCGCGGTCGCCGACGTGGCGCCGGCGAAAGAGAGCCCCAGCACCGCCGACATCAAGAGGGGCGCGGCCAGGCAACCGATGAGGACCGAGCGGTCGCGGAGACGGCGTCGGAGCTCGTTCCAGGCGATGATCCCGATCAATCGCGGAGCTCTTTCCCCGTCAGGCGGAGGAAGACATCCTCCAGGTTGGGAGAGCGAACCTCGACGCCGGTGAGTTCGACATTGTGTCGACCCGCCACGGCGACGACGGCCGGCAATACGGATGGTCCGTGATCGGTCGTCAGCTCCAGGCGCCCTTCGATCTCGCTGACGTCGTGGACGTTGTCGAGGTCACGGCAGGCTTGGGCCAGCTCGGCCAGGCTCACTTCCGCGCACTCGAGGTGGACCTTGTCCCGGCCGCCGTGCTCACCGATCAAGCCCTCGGCCGTTCCCTCGGCGACGAGGTGTCCGTCGTCGATGATGCCGATGCGGTCGCACAGTTTCGAGGCTTCCTCCATGTAGTGCGTCGTGTACAGGACGGCGATGCCGAGCGCGGCAACCGTCTCGAGAATGGCGTTGCGACTCTGCGGATCGACCCCAACCGTCGGTTCGTCGAGGATGAGTAGTTTGGGCTGGTGCAACAGTCCGGCGGCCATGTTGGCTCGCCGCTTCATGCCCCCCGAGTAGGTGCCGATCCGGTCCTTCCTCCGGTCTGCCAGGCCGACGAGCTCGAGCGTGTCGCCGATCCGTCGCTCGAGGTCCTTGCCCGACAGTCCGTAGAGCTGCCCGAAGAAGGTCAGGTTCTCGGTGGCGGAGAGATCGGGATACAGGGCCAGGTCCTGAGGGACGTAACCCACCGACTTCTTGGCCTCGATGGTGCCGGCCTCGTGGCCATCGATCGTGATCTGGCCCTCGTCGCGCAGCACCAGACCACACAGCATCGAGATGGTGGTGGTTTTCCCGGCCCCGTTCGGCCCGAGCAGGCCGTAACACTCCTGCGCACCGATATCGAATGAGACTCCGTCAACCGCCTGGCGCTCGCCATACCGTTTTCGCAGGCCATGGCAGTGCAGCATGGGCTCCGCCTCTGCAGCTCCGGCCTGTTCCATCACCCTCCCGAGGGAAAAGAGGATCCTCTTTTGTGGAAGGGTAGCAGAGCCGCTGGTGAGCTCAGATGGCGGGTGGGGGCGGGACCGGCGAACAGATGAAATCGAACATCCGGCTCCTCAGTGGTTGCCGATTTCCGGGTTGGCACAGTTCGCCCGCGTCGGCGGTGGTGGCTGCGTCGCCCCGTTGATCCTCCCGATCGCCTTCTCCGCGTCGGCCACCAGGTTCCTCGGCAGTGGCGCGTATCCGAGGTCCGGAAGCTTGGCCTGGCCCTTACACACATCGAATCGGATGAAGCGGCCGAGCTCCGCGCCCTGAGACGTTCCGAACGTGGAGGTGCCGTTGTTGTCGGCCGAACACGACGTT
Source organism: uncultured Acidimicrobiaceae bacterium (assembly GCA_963754445.1). Lineage (GTDB taxonomy): Bacteria > Actinomycetota > Acidimicrobiia > Acidimicrobiales > RAAP-2 > Bog-473. Next base: position 435,018 of record CAVWFT010000002.1, read on the forward strand.
GTTGGATCCTGAGTCCCCGCCAGCGCGGGACTGCAAGGGACGACGAAATAGCTGACAGCGGACACTGGATACGCTGTCGACGACGGGTCGCTGAAGACGCCGGTCAGGTTCGCGCTCAGATCAGTGTTCAACGTGGCGCCCTTGAGCGCCGTGGCCGCATTCTCGGTGGTCGGCTGCACGGCGGTGCCGCTGACGTTCACGACCGAGGCCGTCGGGAGGCCGACGTTCTTCGCGTACGGTTCTGCGACGTACGCCATACCGCCGGCCTCGTGCACCGGACCCTGCGACGCGGCATCTGCGCCGTTTACCCCGACAAGGCTTGCGTACTTCGGCGGGGTACCGTCCGCGAAGGCCGCCCACGTCGTCGAAGGCTGTCCGGGCGTGGGGACCCCCGCCTTCTCCTGGAAATGAGTGAGGTGGGCGGAGTCCGTCTGCAGGCCGTAGGCGGAGAGGATGTCATTCTCGCCGGCGGGGTCGCTGCGATAGAAGGCGGTGACAGGGGTCGCCGGGAGATCCACCGTGGGGTTCAACACCACGATCGTCGGATCGTTCCAGGACGTGATGGCTCCCGTGAAGATTCCGACGATGGTCGGCGCGTTGAGAACCAGATTGGTTATCTGCTGGCCGTCAGTTCCGGTCAGGTTGTATTCGAAGGAGAGTGCATACCCGATGTCGGGGACGTATTGGTACGGCGCGGCCGGTTGCAGGCCTGAGCTGACGGCATACGTGTAGTCGGAAGCCGCAAAATCCACCGTGTCCTGGGCGAAGCTGTTCAAGCCGATGCTGGAGGCGGACACGGTGAAGTTCACATTGCCTCCCTTGAGTTCGTTGAATTGGCCTTGCCACTGCGACACGGCGACTCCGGCCAACGACGAACCGGTGGAAGTGAGCTGCGGGCCCGCCGCCGATGCCACCTGAGGCGTAAGGACGCCCAGGCCTGCGGCGACCATCGCCATGAGGATGCCGAATCGAAAGCGACGTGCCGGCTTCTGCCGAATCAACTTTGCCACCCCGCACCTCCGATCGGTTCACGACGCAGGGTACTCCCGGCCGACGTCAGTCCATCGGGTCGCTTCACCTCGAATTCACACAGGTGTCGGCGATGCGTCACATGGTGGGGACGGCGAGCCGCGACTATGGACGATGGCATGCGCGGACGATTCCCCCATCGCACGGAGGGAGTGACCAACCGGATTTCGGCTCGTCCTCGAGCGACTAGCTCTCGGCCAGGCAGAGCGGAAACGAGGCGGCGCCGACCGCGATGATCTCTTCCCGGTCCTCGGCCAGCAGGAATCCGGCTTCGATGGCGGCATCGAGCGACGCGGTGAACCGTTCGAGATACTCGCTCTTGCCTCCGGGATACAGGGCGGCAAGCGCGGCTTCGTCGAACGGATTGGTCGTGCCGAAGAGAACGGTCATGTCGGCGTTGCCCTGCCCGAGACCTGACAGGACCGCCGTCGGCGCATCGACCCAGGGTGTGCGGATGCCACCGAGGGCATTGCCCTGTGCATCGAGGTCGTAGGCCAGACCCGAGTCCTGGAGGGACAGGCGCTCCGCTGATGGTGGTGGCGTGCCCTCCACCGCCCAGCGCACGAGCCCGGCCAGCGCGGCATTGGCGACGTAGTGTTGTTGCGGTCCGGCGTTCACCGGAGCCGTCGCCTCCCCGATCATCAAGTTCTGCGTCGGGCGAAGCAATTCGGCCAGTCGTTCCCCGCTCAGCGTGCCGTCGTCGTGCCGACCCGCACTGATGGTGTACGTGTCCGCATGGGCGGCACCGGCCATCTCCCAGGTGCGGATCTTCTCGCTGTCGGGCTGCGAGGCACGACGGCCGCCGAGGACCACCAGGTCGGTCTCGCTCTGCAGGATGAGCACCGGGACCCGCGCGTCCTCTCGAATGAGCTCCCCGTTCGACGAAATGGCCTTGGTCGTCTCCTCGAAGCCTTGCCCGACCCGGGTCGGGATGAACACGCCGTCGATGGCGGTGCCGACCCCGGGACGCCCGTGGACGAAGTAGCCGTCGAAGACCGGTGTCTGGGCGTCGATGGCGTTGATGAAGGTGACGAGACACGCGGCGGACTGCGATTCACCCGCGGCGAGCACGTGTCGGGCCGTGAGTCCCCCGAGCGGGTTCTGCCCCGCTGGACGACGGACGAGCTCGGCCACCTGGGCGAACATGTCGAAGGACCAGGCGTCCCCCGGGTGCTGCAGCTTCTCGTAGCGCTCGGGGGCCAACAGCTTCAGGTGGATCGTCTGGACGAATCCACCACCGTCGATCCCGACCTTCTGCGCCGAAACACCGAGCCAGGCGTGGCCCGCAGCCGTCAGCTGCCGGTGGAAGAACCCCCAGTCGGGGACGGCGTCGATTCCCCCAGAGACGTTGTTCCACTCGACAACGACCGTTCCACTGAAGTGACTCGGATCGATGGGCCGGCGCACGACGAATCGGGTCCGAAACTCCGCTTCCGTCCCTGGGTGGACATTCCAACGCCCATCGGCGCTGCGGTCACCGACGAGGTCGTAGGACACCGCGGAGCCCTCGAGGACGTACTCCGTCTCCTGATAGCCGAGTGTGGCCAGGTCGTAGTCCCGCATGACGTCCGGAGCGACGCCGGGCATCTCCTCGAACGTGGCCTCTCGTGCTCTGGCCATGGCAGGCTCTCCTGTTCCTCTTGGCATACGGGCGAGTATCGCCCCTCCATCACTGGAGCGTGCCGAGGTTAGGCCGTGGCCACGTTCTCCGGCAGCGGAGACCCCCGGTCGAGCGGTGCTGCGGCGGCCACACCGGGTCAGGCCGGCTGGTGTACCCCGTCGACTCGTCGGGCGCGATCACGGCCTGGATCAGTCCGGCCCCACCGGGCGGCGGTCCCGAAGCACCTCTCCATAGGGGCGGTCCTTGTCGGGTGCCGGTTCTCGGGGCAACCCGAGCGTGCGCTCAGCGGCGATGTTGCGCTGGATCTGGTCAGTGCCGCCGTAGATGGAAGTGGCGGGCGAGAAGGCCATGGCCTTGGCAACCATGCCGCCCTCGATCCCGGCATCACCGGTGAGCAAGCCCTCCTGGCCAGTGACCTCGACCGCCAGGGCGGCGGCGAGCTTGACGATTCGGCTCTGCGAGAGCTTGCCCACGCTGGCGACCGACTGCCCGCCGCCGCGCTTCGCCTCGGCCCGGCCGCGCAATGCGTTCCAGAGCCCGGTCTCGGTGTAGGCGTACAGGCGGGCCAGCTGCTGGCGTACCAGCGGATCCGAGGTTCGACCGCTCTTCTGTGCCAGCTCCAACACGTCGACATAGTTGAGCGTCAGCTTCTCGTTCTGCGCTTCGTCTTGTGCCGCGTCACCCGAGCGGCGTCCGAGCATCCCGCCCTTGACGCCAGGCCATGGAAACCCGCTGTGTGCGCCGCCAGCGCCGATCCCCGTCCGCTCGAAGTGCAATGTCGTCTGGGTGATCGCCCAACCGTTGTCCTCGCCGCCGATGAGATCGGCGTGGTCGGCGACGGCGTCGTCGAAGAACACCTCGTTGAAGACGGCGTCACCCGTCATTTCGCGCAGTGGCCGGATGGTGACGCCCGGTTGATCGAGGCGAAAGGCAAACCACGAGATCCCGCGGTGCTTGGGCACGTCGAAGTTCGTCCGGGCCAACAACATGCCGTAATCGGACACCTGTGCCTCACTGGACCAGACCTTCTGACCGCTGATGAGCCAGCGGTCGCCGTCCCTGGTGGCCCTGGTCGTGAGGCCGGCCAGGTCGGAACCGGCACCCGGTTCGCTGAACAGTTGGCACCAGCCGACCTGGCCCTCGAGGATCGGAGGCACCAGGCGCTCGATCTGTTCTGGCGTGCCATGGGTCAGAATTGTCGGCGCGGCCATGAGCAGGCCGAGACCTCCGGGCGGGCGCAACGCACCGAATTCCTTGAAGGCAGCGCGGACGACGGCGGGGGACCGCCGGTTGAGCCCGCGCCCGCCTTGCTCGGGCGTCAGGTGCGGGGCGACCCAGCCTGCATCGGCCACTTTCTTCCACCACTCGTCCGCCGTGATGTCGGGGTCCCAGTTGGCGGTGAGCCACTCCTGCACGTCCAACCAGAGCTCAGCGTGCGGACGGTCCTCGGAGGCCGGCGCGCTGTCGACGCTCACGCTGCCGCTCCAAGCAACTCCGCTGCGTTGTCGTGCATGATCCGCTGCTGCGCCGGCTCGTCGAATGCACTGATCTCCTTGACGAAGTCCAGTGGTTGAGCCACGCCTTCCCCGTGCGGCCAGTCCGATCCGAAAAGGATGCGCTCGACCCCGATGAGCTCGGCCAGTGCCTGGAGGTCCTCCTCGAGGTATGGGGTTACCCAGACGTGCTCGCGCAACGTCTCGAGCGGATCTTCCGCAAAGACCCACGGTGTCTGGTTTCGCTGCTTGCGCAGCCGCTTCACGAGAAGGGCCATCCAGTCGGAGCCGTTCTCGATGCTGGCCACCCTGAGAGTCGGATGGCGCGTGAACACCTTGTCCACGATGAGCGAGGCGATCGTGTCGTGAATCGCTCGGTCCGAGACCAAGATCCTGCTCAAGATGTCGACATTGCCGAAGCCCTCGAAGGTAGAGCTCGAACCCCAGCCGGCCGCCAGAAAACGGTTGTACCCGCTGTCGCCGAGGTGGAACGCAACCGGAACGGAGGCTTCGGCCAGGCGGGCCCAGACCGGATCATGGGACTTGTCGCCCAAGGAGCGACCGGTGTTGTTCGGCCCTGGCACCGGTGCTGGTCGAACGTGCACGATCCGCGCCCCGCGCTCGATCAGCGATTCGACCTCGGTGACCGCGGCTTCGGGATCAGCCAAGGAAAGCATCGGAGCTGCAATCAGGCGACCTTGGTAGTTGAAACCCCAATCCTCTTCGAGCCAACGGTTGAAGGCGGAGATCGACGCCATGGTCGCCTCGATGTCATTGCGGAGGCCCTCTTCGACCCCGCAACCCAACGTCGGGAAGAGGAGCGCACCGCCGAGGCCCTGCTCGTCCATGACGGCGATCCGGGCGTCACGGTCCTGATATTCGCTACGAAGGGGCTCCACTTGGAGCAGCGAGCGCGGGTCCACGCCCTCGGGGATCTGACCGCGGAAGAGCGGATCCATACAGCCCGGGACGATGATCGGGTTGAACGTCGGGTTCGGGATGAACCTGTTCACCGTGCCGCCCATCAGAAGCTCGTAGTGCTTGCCGGATTGCACCGGTTTGACGCCGCGGTCACGGAACCTCTTGTCCAGATGCCGGGTGAAGGCATCCAGCGTCTCGTAATAGTGGTTGTCGGCATCGATCGGCTTGTTGTCCATGGTTACAACCCTTCTCAACTGCGGTTTCGTGGGGTATTTACGCTTTCCCCTCAGGTACAGTATCGCTTTCCTGCTGGCTTCTTCTAAGGCTGACTCGACCCCTCTCTCGGGGCAAAGAAGAACGCCTCGGCGTTGTCGTGCAGCCAACGGTCGAGCACGTCCTCGGGCAGGTCGAGGGCCTTGGCCTCAGTCAGACAGCGGTTCATCGACAGCACGGGATAGTCGCTGGCGAAGATGATCCGCTCCTTGCCCCGGGTCCGCATGAAGTGGAGCAGCGACTCGGGGAGACGTTTGGGTGACCACGCCGAGGTCATGAGCCGGAGGTTCTTGTACTTGAGCATCAACCGGATTGCCGTGTCCCACCACGGGTCCGCTCCGTGAATCATGCAGAGCCGCAACTCGGGAAACCGGACGCACACACGGTCGAGGTAAATGGGGTTCTGCACCTCGCCGGGAATGGGCGGACCTGGAATGCCGGTGTTCATGCAGAGGGGAAGATCGAGCTCGCAACACTTCGTGTACAGCGGGTAATAGACGGGGTCGGTCGGCGGGTACATCCCGTCGCCCCAGAAACTCGGGCCGACCGTGGTGCAGGCCACAGGGAAGTTCCGCGCGAACGATTCGAGCGCGCGCACCGTCTTCATCGGTTTCAGCAGGTTGAATCCACCCACCGCGAGCTTGAATCGCTCCGGCTCGGCTTCGGCGAATCGTTGGGCCCGGTCGCCCGTCGCGCTCGCTTTGGTGATCAGGATCGCTCGCTGCACACCGTTGGCGTCCATGTCCTCGAGCAGCTCGGGCAGCTCCGGGCTCTTGAAGAACGAATCGCCGCCCTTGAAATAGTCCTCCTTGACCCTGATCATCCAGTCCGGTTGTTTCTGGTCGGCGAAGTCGACGTTGACAAGACAGTCGATTGCTCTGGTCATTTCCCTCTCCCTCTTCGGCACCGACGTGACCGGTGCGTCGACGTGATCGTCACGTCGCTGCGTTCGTTTCGGAGGACAGCAAGCGCTGGAGGCCGGCCTTGTCGACCTTTCCCGAGGCCATCATCGGCACCTGATCGGGATCCTTCGTCAGCAGCCAGCGCGTCGGCACCTTGAACGCGCTGAGGCGGGACTTGACCGCGGCGCGCACCTCCTCGACCGTGGCGTCCGTGATCACGAGCGCTCCGATCTCGGGCAGGCCGTCTCCGGTCATCACGTCGGTCACGAAAGCCTGGCTGACGTCATCGACAGAACGCAACGCCGCCTCCACCTCCGACGGGTACACCGTGGCGCCCTTGACCTTGACCATGTCGTCCAGACGTCCCGAGTACCAGAGGTAGCCCTCGGCATCGAGCCGGCCCAGGTCTCCCGTTCGGTACCACCCGTCCCGAGTGAAGACGGTGGACCGGGAACGGCCACAGATGGCCCGGAGGAGGTGGTCGCCCCGTAACCAGATCTCGCCCGACTCACCCGCGGCGAGCACCTGTCCCGACTCCGGATGAACAATCCGCACTTCGACCCCTCGGAATGGTCTCCCGCAACTTCCGAACTTGTCCGGTGGCAGGTCCTGGTCCAGCCGATCACCGCAATAGGGACCGAACGTCTCGGTCATGCCGAAGAGATTCGCTCGAGCGCCGGGGTCGGGCCGTCGCTCCGGCGGCAGCACGGCAGCCAGGCTCCCGTCCCGTAACGACGACAGGTCAGCCCCGGCGAAGCCGGGTTGCGCGGCCAGCCGGGCGGCCTGGTCGGGCCAGCCGCGGAACAGCGTCACCCGTCCCCGTGTCAAGAGCTCAAGCGTCGTGGTCGGCTCGGGTGCGGCCTCGGTGAGCAGGGTGGCGCCGGCGACGAGTGCCGTGAGGAGGCCCTGCCCGAACCCCCCGGTCCAGAAGAAGGGCATGGGGATGTACAGGCGTTCTCCGGGGTGGACGCAACGCGCCTCGAGGCCGGAGGCCACGGCGCGCAAGGCAGCGCCGTGGGTATGGATCACGCCCTTGGGAGAGCCGCGACTTCCCGACGTGAACAGGACGACCATGTCGTCGGACGGGCGAACCCGGTTCTCGAGGGCCCGCACGAGGCTCGTCGGTGCCGAGGCGTCAGGAATCCCCTCCGTCGTCCACACCCGTCGCAGCGATGGCGCCGCCGCATGGCGGCCTCCGGCGCGGACGGCCCCGACCAGTCCGGGTGCCACGTCCTCGAGCTCGTCGAGGTAATGGCGACCTCGAAATGCCCGGATCGTCACGAGATGTGAGACGTCCGCAGTGTTCAGTTGGGCCAGGAGCTCGGGCGGGCGCAAGAGCGTGCTCAACGGAACCAGCACCGCGCCGATCCTCATCACCGCCAGGCCGGTGGTGGCCCATTCGATCCCGTTCGGGGCCAGCAAGGCAACCCGGTCACCCTTGACGACACCCTCGGCCACGAGCCGGGCCGAGAGGGCACGGCTGCGCTTCTCGAGCTCGTCGTACGACACCGCCTCATCCACGGTCACCATGGCCTGCTGGGCAGCGTTGGCCTGGGCGCGCTCAGCCAGGAGGGCGGGGATCGTCCGTGACTCAAGCTTCACCGAGGAGCTCCTTGAGGGCCCGCAGATCGAGCTTGCCGCTCGACATCATCGGAACCTTCTCCGCCGGTACAGCGACGACGCGGCGCGGAATCTTGTAGGCCGAGAGACGCCCGCGCAGGCGTGTCCGAAGATCTTCCGCGTCGACGCTTCCCTCCGGCGCACGGACGAGAGCGCCCACGAGCTGGCCCCGAGCTGCGTCGTCGACTCCCACGACATGGGCCACCCAACCGCTCACCTCGAGGATTGCGGCCTCGACCTCACGCGGCGACACGTTGGCGCCGGCCGTCTTGATCATGTCGCTCTCCCGGCCCCGGAAGTAGAAATAGCCGTCCTCATCCTCGGTGACCAGGTCGCCGGTGTGGAACCAGTCGTCGGCGTCGAACGTCTGGTGTCGTTCTCGTCCGTCGTAGCCCTCCATGAGGAAGGGCCCGCGGAACGCGAGCACGCCCGTCTCGCCGACCACACACTCCGAACCGTCCGGCGCGACGACCTTGGCCTCGAGACCGGGTACGGGTCGCCCGAAGGACCCGCGACGACGTTCGGGCTGTTCGGACTCGTCATCACTTGCCAGGCACACGCTGCCCGCTTCGGTCATGCCGAGCATGGCGTGGTGCAGGTCCGGATCGGCAGGCCGCACGGCTGCAGGCATGATCGGATAGAGGTTGCCCCGCCGGATGGACGAGAGATCTCGAGAAGGGAACGTCGGGTCCTCCGCCAGGTGGGCCACCGAGGCGGCGAACCCATTGACCATCGTGGGGCGCTCCCGTTCGAGTAGGTCGAGCGCGTCACTGGCGCTGACGGAATTGGCACAGACCAGCGTTGCCCCGGCGACCAACGTGCCCAGGAGGGCATAGGCGAATCCTCCGATCCAGAAGAAGGGCGAGTTGGAGAAGAGGACCTCGCTCCGGTCGTAACGACGAAGTTGATTCAGGTTGTCCAGATGGCGGATGAGGGCACCGTGCGTATGGATGACGCCCTTCGGCTCGCTGGTCGAGCCCGAGGTGTGCACGATCACCATCGGGTCTGCGGCCGACACTGCCTGCTCCGCCGCGCCCAGTACCTCGGGGCTGACAGTCGCTGACCCGGCATGCAGGCCATCGAGCGTCCACCTGGGATCGATCCGTGCCGGTGCAGGTCTGGCGATCCCCTCGAAGGCGAGCACGATCCGCCTCAAGGACGGAACGGCTGGCGACCAGAGCGGCCCAGTTGCCAGCAGATCGAGCTCGTCGATGCCCTCGACCAGGCTCGCCACGTAGTCCTGGGACCGATACACGTGTGCTGTGATCAGCAGGGTGACGTCGGCTCCGCGCAAGAGGCCGATCAGCTCCGCACTCGTCGAAAACGTGCTCAGTGGAACGGTCACTGCACCAATCCGGGCCAACGCCAACCAGCTCACGACGAACTGTGGATTGTTCGGAAGCAGGAGCGCCACACGGCTGCCCGGGCCGATGTCGGCTGCCAACAGAGCCCGAGCCAGCTCGGCGGAGCGCCGTTCGGCTTCAGCGTAGGTGAGCTCACGGCCTTCGAGAGCCAAGAGGACCCGGTCAGGCTCCTCCTCGCTCCGGACGCGTAGCAATGCCCCGATGGTCAGCGGAAGGTCGTCCCCGGTCTCGATAAGAGCCGCCGGCTCTTGCGAGGTTGCGGGGCCGGTCACGTCGCCACGGTCCGGCGAGGCGAGACCTCCGGCAGATTTGCCCGCACACCGGCGATGGCACTGACCTCCGCCTGACAGAGCACCTTGTCTCCTGAAGCGAGCGAGCCCATGGTGCGGATTCCGTCTTCCGAGACGGCGCGGTCGAGCACGAAGCGCAGCTCGTCGAGCAACGGCGCCGGTCGCCGGTAGGTCAGCAGGAGCGACGTGGTCTTGCCGGCCAGACCGAGCTCGCAGTTGTGGTGCTGCACCGCACAGTCGAAGAAGAGAGCCAGAAATCCACCGTGCACGAGCCCCGGCGGTCCTTCGTAGGCGATGGGGAACGCCACCACGCCCCGGGCCCGGTCACCGTCCACTTCGATCTCGTACTCGGGGAAGAAGGCGTTGTAGGAACCGATGTCGAAGGCATGATCGAGATAGACCCGACCATCGCCGGACGCAGCTGGACCCACTCGTGGCGAGAGATCTGGGGGAACACGTTGGCGTAGGACTTCCTCGGTTCGCTCCAAATCGGCGATCAGACGCTCGACCTCGTCGTCCTCGTCTTCGAGGGCAAGCGTCAGGCTCGTGATCCGGCGCAGTAGCGACGCGGCACGCATCGTCTGAGGAAGAGGATCTTCGCCGAACGTCCAGCGGTCCACTTACCCCTCCGTCCGAGGCGATGCGGTCTGGGGCTCGTCGGACTGCTGCAAGTCCAGGAACGCGTTCACGGCGAAGAGATCGACCTTGCCCGACTCCGTGCGGGGCAGCGCCTCTATCGGGTGGATCCGTGTGGGCAGTTCATAGCGAGCAAGGACGCCGGTCAAGTAGGACAGCAGGGCCTCGGCCGTCACAGGTTCGACGCTCGGGCGCAACTCGACGACGGCGACGGGCACAGCACCCAGACGATGATCGTCACGGCCGACGACTGCGGCGCCGCGCACCGCGGGATGGCGCTCGAGTGCCGCCTTGATGTCGTCGGGGCGCACCTTGAAACCACCACGGATGATGGCCTGATCAGCTCGACCCAAGATGAAAAGGAATCCGTCCTCGTCCAGGCGGGCCAGATCGGTGGTCCGAACCCAGTCGTCGTTCCCCAGCTGGTGGGCCCTCACCTCGAGGAGGCCGTCGACATCGGGTGGAACGGGGTCGCCGGTCACCGCGTCGACGACTCGCAGCATGCACCCGGCATGGGCTCGCCCGACGCTGCCCCGCTTCGACGTCCAGAAATTCCTGTGGTCTTCGAGGTTCCAGCCGGCCACGCCGCCGCCGAACTCCGTGGCGGCGTAGGACACGAGCACCGGAATGTCGTACTTGGCCGTGAACGCATCGGCATCGTCGGGATCGAGCGGCGCCGTGCCGGACACGACGGATCGGAGGCTCGACAGATCGGCCGGGTCGAGATCGGCCTCGAGCACCATGCGTAAGGCCGCCGGTACGAGGCTGGCCGTGGCCGGGCGGTGGCGGCGCACCGCATCAGACCACCCGTCGACGCTGAACCGCTCGAGCAGACAGAAGGACCGGCCGTCGCTCACACATTGGAGGACGCGGAAAAACCCGCCGAGATGGACGAGGGGCGAGTTGACGATGGCGACGCCACGACGCAGACGGACCGTCTCGTCGCGGTTCGACTCGTAGTGCTTGGCGCCGACCAGCACCCGCTCGAGCATGCGGTAACTCAGGTCGACACGTTTGGGCGGCCCAGTCGTGCCGCTGGTGAGCATCCGCACCGCGGTCTCGGGACGGTCCTCGTCGGCGGTCATGGCGTGACCCGGGGTCAGCACCACGGCCTCGCCCAGTGCGGTGGCGGCAGCAATCGTGGCCTCGATTCCGTCGGGCACGAATTCGGCCAGGTCGGCCGGTTCCCCGGCCAGCACGGCCAGGTCCAGCGCGGCGATGTCGTCGCGAGTCCGCTCCCGACCGCGGCCGGGATTGATGGTGACGATGCAGCCGCCGGCGGCCAGCACGCCGAGCACGAACCCGAGGGAGGGTGGGCGGTTGCGGAGCAACAGCCCGATCTGGGCGCCGGGGCGTTCGACGAGCGCGGCGATCTGGCTCGCCGTGGTGGCCAATTCGCCCCACGTGGACCACGATCCCTCGAACTCGACGGCGGGTGCGTCGGGATCGACCGCCAGGACATCGAGTATGCGCGACGAGAGGCCGGATGGGGTCGGCGAAGCGGGGCGGGCGGTCAGGTCAGTGCGAGCGGACATGTCGGCCGTCACCGGAAGCGAGGTTCTTGACGCGTCGGTGGATGCTCGGCCACTTCGGCCATGCCGATCGGATTTCCCACGCGGGTGTAGAGCAGCCCCTGTTCCATTGCCGCTCGGTAGGGTCGGTCCAGCGACTCCCAGATCGCTCGCACCGTGCCCTCGGTGGCCGAGCGTGGGAAGGCGGCGATGCCGGCGGCCAGGGCGTGGGCCCTTTCCCACAGCGCGGCGCGCTCGACGACTTCGGTCACGAGCCCGATGTGCAGTGCCGTCGCCGCGGTGACCCGCTCGTCGTTGCCCGTCAGCGCCATGCGCAACGTGTGCGCCAGGCCGACACGGCGCATGAGCCCGATCGGCTCCAACGCCGAGACGAGGCCGTACGTGACGTGGGAGTCGAAGAACGTGGCGTCCGTCGAGCAGATGACGATGTCGGACTCGTTCAGGAAGTAGAAGGCGCCGGCGGTGCACATGCCCTGCACCGCGCACACCACGGGCTTCCACACCTTCTGCCACTTCGGGCTGAGCAGTTCGCCCGGGTCCTCGTGGTTCCACACGTCGTCGGGCTGACCGTAAGCCTTCTTCGTGTCGAGGCCGGCGCAGAAGGCACGATCGCCTTCGGCCCGCAGCACGACCGCATGCACCCCGGGGTCGTCCTTCACGAGGCGCCAGGCGTCTCGGACCTCGTGGCACATGGCGCGGTCGAAGGCATTGAGCACCTCGGGCCGGTTGAGCGTGATGGTGGCCACGTGATCGGCCGAGGTCTCGTAGCGGATCGTCGTGAACGCAGCAGGTCCTGGGACGGGGGTGTCGCTCACGTGCCGCTCCACTTCGGGGCCCGCTTCTCCATGAAGGCCCGCGGACCCTCCTTGGCGTCGTCGGTACGGACGACACGCTCCCGGAAGGTCTCGGCCAGGATCTCTGCGTCGTGCATCGGCAGGTCGAGACCCTTGCGGATGGCCAGGCGCGTGCCCCGCACGGCGAGGGGCGCGTTCCGGTTCACCAGTGCCGCCACTTCCTTGGCCCGCTCGAGCAATCGGTCGTGCTCCACCACCTCGGAGATCATCCCGAGGTCGTAGGCGCGTTGCGCGCTCATGCGCTCGTGGCGGCCCGTCGAGCGCGATGCGCATGGCGATGCCTGTGGGTAGGACGCGGGCCAGGCGCACCATCTCACGGCCCGACACCAGGCCAATGCTCACGTGCGGGTCGAAGAACTCGGCCCGCTCCGATGCGATGCTGATGTCGCCACACGTCACCAGATCGAGCCCGGCACCGCAGCACAGCCCGTTGACCGCGGTGATGACCGGCTTGGTCATGGTGCGAAACGGCGGCGTGGCCTCCTGCGGCGCCTCCCATTGCGGGTAGGTCGACAGGTACGGCTCCTCGTAAATGACCCGTCCGTCGTCTGGGATCTCGCCCACGTCGGCGCCGGTGCAGAACGCTCGTCCGTTCGCGGTGATGAGCAGTGTCCACACCTCCTCGTCCGCTTCCGCGGCGGCATAGGCGCGACGGAGCTCGAAGGCCATGTGCGGGCTGATCGCGTTCAACTGATCCGGCCGGTTGAACGTGATGACGGCGGTGCGCTCCTCGACCTCGTAGAGGATGGTGTCGAAGTTCATGCCTGTCTCTTTACTCTCCTTGTGCTTTCTCGTCCCGCCGGTCGTCAGCGGCCTTCGAACTGAGGGTCACGCCGATCCTGAAATGCCCTGAGGCCTTCGCGGAAGTCTCCGCTGCGTGACGACAGCTCGATGGCCATGGCCTCGTTCTCCATCGCTTCCGCTAGACCGCCTCCGAGGGCACCGTTGATGCAGTGCTTGGTCAGGCCGAGGGCGACGGTGGCACTCGCCGCCAGTTCGTCCACCAGCGACTCGACTGCGGCGGGGAGCTCGGAGCCGGGGACCGAGCGATGGATCATCCCCCAGGCCGTGGCGTCGGTCCCGGTCACCGGCCTCCCCAAGAGGAGCAGTTCCTTGGCCCGGGCCACGCCGACCAGACGGGGCAGCAGCCAGGTGGCTCCGCTGTCAGGGGTGAATCCCCGTTTGACGAAGGGCAGCCAGAACTGGCTGTCCGCCGCCGCCACGGTGAAGTCGGAGGCCAAGGCGATCTGACACCCGAGGCCGGCCGCCCACCCGCTGACCGCGGTCACGACCGGCAGTTGGACCTCGAGGAGCAGGGTGATGATGCGGTGCGCTTGGAGCGGGAGGCGCCGTTGCACGCTGCCCGTGCGTGGCCTCTCCCCCGACACGTTGGAGGCCACCCAGTCGGAACCGGAGCAGAAGTCGTCGCCGGTGCTCGAGAGCACGATGACGCGGAGCGCGTCGTCGGTCGACGCCGCCTCGAGCGCCTCGACGATCCGGCGTTGGGCGACGGTGTCGAGTGAGCCCTTGCGCTCGGGTCGATCGATGGTGATGCGCAGCACGCCGTGGGCCGAACGGACGTTGACGCCGTCGGTCATGAACAGGTCCCCTGCGTCAGGTGCACGCCGCCGGGACGCACGCGCACCCCTCCTCCCGACGGTGCGGGGCGACCCTCGGAGGGTTCTGTGTCCACGGTCTCCCTCTCAACGGATGTCACGGGCAAGCAACTGGAAATATCTATAGCTTTTAGCTTAGGATGGCCGGAGCGGGAACGCCAACAGCGCCTGAGGAGGGCCCTTCACGGTGAGCGACGGACGAGTGCGGATGGAGCGAGACGACGAGTCCGGCATCGCCCGCCTGACGCTGGACAATCCGGAGCGCCGCAATGCCTACGACCCGGCCATGCGCGAACAACTCGGCGTCTACCTCGATGAGCTCGCCTACGACGACGACATCAAGGTGGTGGTGCTGCGCGGCGAGGGTGGGGTCTTCAGCACCGGGGCCGACATGAACAACGCGTACGCCTGGTATGGCGACGGGGCCAAGTCCGCGGCCAGCGGGAACGGATCTGCCAGCGGCAATGGGGCCGAGGCGACGCCGTCCTCGGCGAGCACGCGGCGGCCCAGTCAGCGGCGGCGTCTGTTGACCGACCGCAAGACCTTCGACTTCTACCACTTCTTCCTCGGCTACCCGAAGGCGACTGTGGCCGAGGTCTCGGGTTTCGCCCTCGGCGGCGGCTTCGAGCTTGCACTCATGGCCGACATCGCCGTGGTTGGTAGCGACTGCCAGGTCGGGATGCCGGCCACGCGGTTCCTCGGCCCGGCCCTCGGCTCCCTGCACATGTTCTTCTACCGTCTCGGACCGGTGCTGGCCCGGCGCCTGTTGCTGACCGGCGACACCATTGCGGCCGGAGAGCTGGCCGGCAAGGACGTCTTCACCGAGGTCTGCGAACCGGAAGCCGTCGAGGCCCGGGCGGCCTGGTGGGCGGCCAAGGTGGCGCGCATGCCGGCCGACGGGATCGTCATGGCCAAGGAGGCGTTCCGCCTGATCGAGCAGTTGCAGGGCTACCAGGGCGAAGAGGTGCTCAGCTACCTCTTCCACGCCTACGGCACGAACCTGCGCTTCGAAGAAGGCGAGTTCAACTTCGTCAAGACGCGGGCCGAGCACGGGACACGCAAGGCCTTCGAGATGCGCGACCAGTACTTCGAAGTACCCGAACCCGAGGTTTGATCGGATCGGGTCAGTCGCTCGACGATCGGGAGGGGACACGGTGTCGATACGCGACGGGGTGCTCGGCGCCCCCACCGTCAGCGCTTCGTTCTCGATGTCGGACGCATCACCATCGCTCCCGCAACACGGGAGCCGAGCAGAGGAGCCGAGATGACGACCGAGAAGACCCTTGTCGAGAGAAGCGATGGCCTGGTCGTCGTCACGTTCAATCGGCCGCACAAGAAGAACGCCTTGAACACTTCGAACTGGCACGACCTCGACGAGGTTCTCGCTGAGGTCGAGGACGACCCCAACGACCGGGCACTCGTGCTCACCGGCGCCGGTGGCAACTTCTCATCCGGCGCGGACTTGACCGGTGGGGACGCCCTGGGCCTGACCGGACACGGGATGCAGCCCATCGTGCAGGAGATGCGCGTCATGGGACGGATCGCCTCCCGGCTGCAGCGGTTGCCCAAGCCGACCATCGCGGCGGTCGACGGGCACGCCGTCGGCGTCGCACTCGGACTCGTCCTGGCCTGCGACCTGGTGATCGCCAGCAACCGGGCTCGCTTCACCGAGGTCTTCGTCAAGCGGGGTCTCGCTCTCGACGGCGGAGCCTCGTGGTCGCTGCCCCGTCAGATCGGGCTCCGGCGGGCCAAGCAGATGGCCTACTTCGGCGACGCGTTGGACGCCCAGACGGCCCTAGAATGGGGCTTGGTGAACGAGGTGGTCCCACCCGAAGAGCTCGCGGAGACGGCCAGGGCCTGGGGTCTACGGTTGGCGGCTGGTCCGACGACAGCGCTGAGCCTGATCAAGCGGTTGCTCGATTCGGGCGGGAACGTGAGCTTCGACGAAGCGGTCGAGAACGAAGCTCGGGCCCAGCACATCGCCTACACCACCGCGGATATGGCCGAGGGGATGACAGCCTTCATGGAACGACGGGAACCGAACTTCAAAGGCGTGTGAATCCAACGAAGCGGCGCCCGAGCCTCTTCAGAAATCCGTCCCGCCGTCGACGTTGACCGTGGCTCCGGTCAGGTAGCTGGCCCGCTCCGAGAGCAAGAACGCGATGACGTCGCCCAACTCCTCCGGTTTGCCGGGCCGGCCGAGCGCCACCTTCATCCCCCAGTCCTCGATCATGAATCGTTCGAGCGCCTCCTCCAAGGGCCACCCCCGCTCCCCCGCGACACTGGTGCGGAGCGACGCCAGGATCTCGGTCTCGGTCGCACCCGGGCATACGCAATTGGCCCGGACGCCGACGTGGCCGAAGGACTTGGCCACGTTCTTGGTCATGGTGGCCACGGCCGCCTTGAGCGTGGCGTAGGGGAACTGGTACGCCTTGGGGGCCCTGATTGAATGGGCCGCCGTCGTCACGATGGCGCCGCCCCCGCCCTCGATGAGGACGGGCACGGCCGCCCGGCAGGCCCGCACGGTCGCCAGCAACACGTCGTCGAAGGTGGCCAACCAGTCCTCGTCGGAACCTGTCAGGAGCTCACGCTGACCATGCATGCCGAGTCCGGTCGTCACGGCCACCCCGCGCAGTGATCCACCCAGCGCCTCTGTGGCCTCGGCGACCACGGACTCGGCCGCGCCCGGCTGGGTCAGGTCGGTCGTCAACGCCACCACGGGTGCCTCGACCCCGGCCAGGGCCGACAACTCGGCCGCGGCCGTGTCGGCCCTGGCCCGCGTGCGTCCCGCGATGGCCACGTGCGCGCCATCGCCGGCCAGTGCCCGGGCCGCCGCCTTGCCCATGCCCGCGGACCCCCCGATGACCAGATAGCCCCGTCCCCGCACCCCGAGATCCACTTATCGCCCTTCGCCGGATCCGATGTTCGTCACGATTTGTTCCCCGCCACACTCGCCGCGCCCAGGGCCGCCTCCTTGGCCCATGTGTAGTCCGGTTTGCCGTTGGCATGGCGGCGCACCCGGTCGACTACGGCCACGGCACGCGGTGCCTTGAAACGCGCGATGTCCTCGGCCACGAACTCGCGCAATGCCCGCCCGTCGATGACCGCTCCGTCGGCGGGTGCCACGACGGCCACGACCTCCTGGCCGAAGCGCTCGGAGGGGCGCCCGATGACCAGCGCGTCGGCGACGTCTGGGTGGCGGCGCAGCACGTCCTCGACCTCTTCGACGAAGACCTTCTCGCCGCCCGTGTTCACGACCAACGAGTCGCGCCCGAACAGCAGCACGTGCCCGTCGGCACTCAGACGGGCACGGTCACCGGGCAGCGCCACCCGCTGGCCATCGATGATGGGAAAGGTCTGCTCGGTCCGCTCTGGGTCGTTGAGGTACCCGAGCGGCACCCGGCCCCGACGCGCCGTCCACCCCATCTCCTCGTCGCCGGGTTCCAAGAAGCGCGTGCGATCCTCCGAGATCACGGTGGCTCCCGCGCTGGGCACGAAGCCCTCGGTCTTCATGCCTTTCATGCGGGCGCCGTACGCCATGCCGCCGGTCTCGGAAGCCCCGTAGCCGTCCACGATGACGAGGTTCGGCAGCAGCTCGAGCAATGCCTCCTTGTGCTGCTCACCGGTGGCGGCACCGCCGGTGCCCAAACGGGCCAGTGAAGACAGGTCATAGGGTCGGCGTTGCAGCTCAGCCACCATCGGCGCGGCGTAGGCGTCGCCGACGATCGACATCAAGGACACCTGTTCGCGCTCGGCCAGCGCGAGCACTTGCGCCGCATCGAACGGGCCCGTGTCCTCGTGCACCACCACGGTCGCACCCTGGTTGAGGCCGGAGAATGCGGTCCACTGCGCGGCGGCGTGCATCAAGGGCGCCACCGGGTACCAGGGGCCCCCGGCGCCTGTTCCGGACAATGCGGCCTCGACGATGGACTCGGCCGTGGCGCCCTCCACACCGGCCAGGGCCGAAACATAGATGTCGGCCTGGCGCCACAGCACCGCCTTGGGACGCCCGGTGGTGCCCCCGGTACAGACGAGAAAGAGGTCGTCGGGAGAGGTGTCGGGCAGTGGCTCTGAGACGGGGGTGTGCGCCACGTCTTCGAACCCGGTGCTGCCGGGAAGCGGTTCGACCCCCGACCCGTCGTCGACATCGATCAGGACGATGTCGTCGCGCCCGGCCACCGCCGTCTCGACCAGCGGGCGATAACGACGGTGGTGCACGATGGCTCGCACACCCACGTCGGCCAGCAGTGCCTGCACCTCGGCCGGTCGGTAGTGCTGGTTCACGTTGAACGGGACGGCCCGGGCCCGGTACGCACCGAACATGGCCTCGATGTACTCCGTCGAGTTGTGCAGGACGAGGGCCACGGCATCCTGGCCGCTCTCCCACCGTTCGAGCTCGGGCCGTTCGTGTTGAAGGCCGAGTCCGCGCGCTCGCAAGAAGGTGGCGATGGACTTCGTGCGCCCCGCCACCTCGCCGAAGGTGCGCCGGACCGACCCGCAGACAACCATGTCGCGCTCGGGTATCGCCGATGCCAACACGTCGTGCACGGCGACGAACGACCACTCCACTGCGCCCTGTTCCTCTGATCCGGCCATGGAAAAAGTCTAGAGGTTTTCGATTCCGTCTGGTTGGCCTCCGCGAGGTGAGCGGGCGCCCGCGGCCGGGGCGTCTCCGAGCCAGTTCTCGCTCCGGCCAAGCCGACACTGTGGTCGGCCCCACCGGCTCGGCCGTTCGACTACGACCGCGGCCGACGCTTCTCGGGGTCGTAGATGGCCAGAGGAGCCACCGTCGCCGGCACCACGCCCGAGCCGAGGGCGACCTCGACTGACGTGCCGTCTCCGGCCGTTGCGGTCTCGAGCACGGCCAGTCCGAGCAACCCGAAGCGCGGGCTCATGGCGGGGCTGGTAAGCGTTCCGACCGGCTCGCCCGCACGTGTGACCTCGGCACCGTACTCGGGGAGCTCGGCGCCCTCGACACGAAGGGTCTTGAAACGCCGGGGCGGTTGAACGGCAAATTTCCGCAGGGCTTCCCGGCCGAGAAAATCCACCGCGTCGATGGCGACCATGCGATCGAACGACAGGTCGTAGGGGGTGCGCTCGCCGGCCGTGTAGTCGTAGTCGAGCACGACCAGGCCCGCCTCGACCCGGAGGGTCTCGACGATGCCCACGCCATAGGGCGTCGCCCCCATTTGCGA
Organism: uncultured Acidimicrobiaceae bacterium; assembly: GCA_963754445.1. Classification (GTDB taxonomy): domain Bacteria; phylum Actinomycetota; class Acidimicrobiia; order Acidimicrobiales; family RAAP-2; genus Bog-473. The sequence goes on from CAVWFT010000002.1 coordinate 454,364, forward strand.
AAGCACGACGTCCCAGAGATCGACCGCGTGTTCGGGCCGGCAGAAGAGCTCGTAGCCGAGTTCCCCCCCGAAACCCGTGCGCGACACGACACATGGCACCCCTCCGACCTTCGTCGGCACCGGGTAGAAGCGGAAATACCCCAGCTCGGCGAGGTTGGCGTCGCACAGCAGGCCGAGGGCGTCGCGACTGCGGGGGCCTTGCAGCCCGAGATGCGGCATCGTCCGGGTGATGGCCTCGATTTCCACGTCCAGCCCGGTGGTCGCGGCTGCGAAGTGATCGGCGTGGTCCGAGCCGTTGGTCATCACCCAGACGCGGTCCTCCAGCCGGTAGACGGTGCCGTCGTCGACCATCAGTCCGTCGGCATCGCAGAAGGCACCGTAACGGACCTGCCCCACGTCGAGGCCCAGGATGTTGTTGGAATGCACGCGCTGGGCAGCGGCCAATGCGTCGGGTCCCCGGAATTCCCACTTGTTGAGGGGAGAGACGTCCCACACTCCGAGGTCGCCGCGCACGGCCTCGTATTCACCGTCGGCGTCGCCGAAACCGTCGGTCCAGAACCAGCCGCCATCTTCCATGAAGGTGGCCCCCAGGGCGGCGGCGGACTCGTGGAAGGGGCTGCGGAGCGACTCGGATGGCATGCGATTACCTCTGACTTGGGAGAACGCCGGGACGTCCCCGGTCGGTGTTGTGCCGTGCTGGGTGCGACGCCGACCCGACGGGTCCGCCCGGCGTGGCTCGGCGGGTAGGAACGCTCGTCTTCACGCCACGGACCGCCTCCCCTCGCCGGGGCTGGTCGGAACAGACCCGATCCGGTGATCAGGCCGCAGCCCAGAAACGCTGGACGCTGGACGGGACACAGGCTGAATCATAGGATTGACTGTATGGTCATTCAAACTCCGCCGGAAGTCGCCCCGCTGCACCGGGTCGAGCTCGAGCGGTCGCTCCTGCCCTTCGGGCAGAGCCGCATGCTGCCCCGCGCCGCCTATGTCGACCCCACGGTCTTCGACTGGGAGCGGCGGCACTTCTTCGAACGCGAGTGGATGTGCGTCGGCCTCAGCGAAGACATGTCCGAGCCCGGCGACCAGCGGGCTGTGTCCCTGGGGGGCTCCGGGGTACTCCTGACCCGCGGGCAGGACGGCGCGCTCCGCGCCTTCGCCAATGTGTGCAGCCATCGGGGACACGAACTGCTTCCCTGTGGCACCACCGCCCGCCACGGTCGGGTGATCTGCCCCTATCACTCATGGTCCTACACCCTTGAGGGCAAGGTATGGACGGCGCCGGGGTTCAAGGACCTCGATGACTTCGATCCCACCGAACACGGCCTGACCGAGCTGCCGTGCACGGAGTGGCACGGCCTCGTCTTCGTCGACGGGTCGGGGGAGGCTGCGCCTTTCCGAGATTCCATGACAACGCTCGAGGAGTTGGTCGCCCCCTACGAGCCCGAAAGGTTGCGGGTGGGCGGTACCCACGACTACGTCGTCGCCGCCAACTGGAAGATCCTGACCGAGAATTATCAGGAGTGCTACCACTGCCCGATGATCCATCCCGAGTTGTGCGAAGTCAGCCCGCCCAAGAGCGGCTACAACTACCACTCCGAGGGCCGCTGGGTGGGGGGAACCATGGATCTTCGCGACGGCATGGACACCATGTCGCTCGATGGCAGGAGCGGCGGCGTCACGCTGCGCGGTCTGGACGCCGAGAACCGGCGCGCCGTGAACTACATCTATGTGTTCCCCAACGTCTTGATCAGCCTGCACCCCGATTACGTCATGACCCACCGGCTCACCCCGTTGGCGGCGGACTCCACCCGAATCGAGTGCTCCTGGTCCTTTGCTCCCGAAGCGCTGGAGCAGCCCGGCTTCGACCCGTCCTACGCGGTCAACTTCTGGGACATCACCAACCAACAGGACTGGGACGCCTGCGCATCGGTGCAGCGAGGACTTGCCTCGAGCCACGCCCGGCCGGGGCCGTTGGGGGGCGAGGAGGACGCCGTGTACCAATTCGTGACCATGATCGCCCGTGGCTACCTGGGTCTGCCCGTACGGAACACCGGGTCGACGGTCACCACCGGCTGAGAGGACCGACTCCGGACGCCACCGGTCACACGAAGGTCTGTGGTCCCCGCTTGATCATCTGGTCGGCGATGATCGAGCGCTGCACCTCGCTGGTGCCTTCCCAGATGCGCTCGACGCGGAGTTCGCGGAAGAAACGCTCGGCCACGTTCTCCCGCATGTAGCCCCGCCCGCCGAAGACCTGCACACAGCGGTCGGCCACCCGATTGGCCATCTCCGAGGCGTAGAGCTTGGCCATCGAGCACTGGGTGTGCTGCACCTTGAGGTCGGCACCGGCGTCGATGGTCCGGGCCGTTTCGTAGACCAACGATCGGGCCGCAAACAGCTCGGTCAGGCTGTCGGCCAGCATGATCTGCACGGCCCCGAATTCGGCAATGGGTCGACCGTTGACAATGCGCCGCCGAGCGAACTCGGTGGTGTCGTCGAGAAGGCGGGAGGCGGCGCCGAGGCAGCGGGAAGCCACCATGATCCGCTCGAAGCGGAACCACTCGTAGGCGAAACCCATGCCGTCGCCCTCACGGCCCACCATCTGGGTCGCCGGAACACGGACCGACTCGAAGGCCACGATCGGATGGTGGTGGGCAATGGTGTGCGTGTACTCGGGGGTGCGCACCACGCGCACGCCGTCGCTGGGCAGGTCGACGATGAACATGGCGTGATCGCCGGCGTGATCCCCGTCGGTCAGCTTGGCCTGGAAGAAAGCGTACTGGGCGTGGTTGAACGTGGTGACGTGCCACTTCACCCCGTTGAGCACATAGTGGTCCCCGTCCCGCTGGGCGGTGGCGGTGATGGCGTCGACGTCGGACCCCGCTCCCTCCTCGGTGATGGCGTAGCACTCCTCTTTCTCCGCCCGGATGCCGGGAACCACGTACTTTTCGATTTGCTCGGTGGTCGCCACTGGCGGGAACCATGACGGCGGCGTACCGAGCACCCAGCCGAGGGCGTTGGTGGCCCGTCCCCCCTGTTCCTGCACGAGGACCTGTTGGAGCATGGAGCAACCCCCACCGCCGAGCTCCTTGGGCATGTTGGTGGCGTGCAGACCGAGGTCGAGGGTGCGCTCGCGGATGCGCTCGACGACCGCGTCAGGGAGCTCGCCTCCGTGCGCCTCCGCTTCCTCCTCGTAGGGAATGAGCTCGTCGACCAGGGTGCGCGCCCGGGTCTGGATCTCGAGATCTGCCGGCGTGAGGTTGTACATGGGAGGAGCCTCCTACAGCCTTGACTGAAGGTTCAGTTTATGCGAGCGTCAAGCGATGAAGAACTGGGGAACGGGAGCAGCCGACCGTTCCGCCGACGTGGTCGTCGTGGGTGGCGGGACCGTGGGCGCCTGGTGCGCCGTCTTCCTCCAGCGGGCCGGAGCCGGCCGGGTGGTGCTTCTCGAAAGGGACACCCTCGGACAGGGGGCGAGCAGCCGAGCCGCGGGCATCGTGCGCAGCCAGGGGGGAACGCCGACCGCCGTGCAGCTGGCTGAATGGTCACGCGCCTTCTACCGCACCCAGCACGAGCAGTACGGGATCGACTCCGGATTTGTCCGCCAGGGCTACTACCTCCCCTGCTTCACCGAGGACGACGTGGTCACGGCCCGTCGTCGCATGGAGATGCAGCAGGCCCTGGGCCAGGCCGTGCGTTGGGTGGGACCGGAAGAGGCCGAGGAGCTCAACCCCACTTTGGCGCCGGGCTCGACTCTCGGAGGCACCTTCCTCGACGACGACGGCTATATCCATCCACCCCGCAACGTGCTGGCGTACACCGTTGCTCTGGCCACCAGCGGCGTCGAGGTACGCGAGCACACCGCCTTCGAGGGCCTGATCACCGCAGGCGGCCGGGTCACGGGAGTCGAGACGAGCCGAGGACCGATAGCCACCGACTCGGTGGTCCTCACCGGTGGTCCTCAGCTGGCCGCCGTCGGGGCGCGCGCCGGCATTGCCATACCGGCAGGCGGCGTCCGTCACCAGGTGGCCGTGACCGAGCCCCACGTCGAATTGGATCCGTCGCGCCTGCCCATGGTCTTCGACCTTGCGGCCGGCCTGTACTGGCGCCCCGAAGAAGGCGGCGTCCTGTTCGGCATGAGCAACCCGGACGAGCCCCCTGGGGAGGCAACCCAAATCGACTGGGCCTACATGGAACGCATCCGCGCACGTCTGGCCGAACTGGTGCCGGTCACCGCTCAGCTAGGCCTTCGCCGCGTCTGGGCGGCGACCATCGACTACACCCCGGACCACTTCCCGATCATCGGACCCGCGCTGACGCAGAGTGGTCCGGTGCGCGGCACAGTCGTGGCCTCGGCCGGCGGCCACGGGATGATGTGGGGACCGGGTGTGTCCCGGGCGGCGGCGGATCTCGTGTTGAGCGGCTCCACCGACGTCGTCGATGTCGGTCTTCTCGGGCTCGACCGGTTCGACGCATCCGGCATCAGCCGCCTCGATCCCGACCCCATCGCACTCCCGTTCCCTGAAAGGACGAACCAACCGTGACCGACACCACCTTCCCGCCCACCCCGTCCCTCAGCGACGCCGCCCAGGCCGAACTGGTCCCGTGGGGACCCCTCGACGAGGCGAGCGGGCCGGAGATGACCACCTCGGGTCTCACCCTTTGGAGCCACGATGATCAGGAGGTCGGCATCTGGGAATGCTCGCCTGGTCCGTCCCGCTGGCTCCTCGAAACCAACGAGTTCATTCACGTCGTCGCCGGCCGGATGACGGTCACCATCGACGGTGGGGAACCGCTCGAACTGGCGGCGGGTGACACCGCAGTCTTCCCGTTGGGCTGGAGTGGTACCTGGGAAATCGCCGAAACGCTGCGAAAGATCTACGTCATCTTCTAGGTTTCAACGGGTCCGGCCGAGCGCGGCCCTCGACCAGGACGTCGAGAGCGAGGCATCCATCGGTGCCGCAGCGGAGCGGATTGATGTCGAGGGCGTCCAAACCGTCGCCGATCTCGAGAGCCAACTGGGACAGCGCCACGATGGCGCGGGCCACCGCGTTGCAATCTACGGGGGGCACTCCCCGGGTCCCATTGAGCACCGGCGCCATCCGGAGGCGGGCCAGGGCGGCGAGGGCGCTCGTTTCGTCCATGGGGGGAAGCCTGACCACCCGGTCGGCCAGCAGCTCGACGAAGATGCCGCCCGCTCCCACCACGACCAGGGGCCCCAGGTGTGGGTCGCGCACAATGCCGAGGGCGAGCTCGACACCGTCGGGGGCCGTCTCAGCCACCTGCACACGGGGTCCGAATCGTTCCGACAGCTCCTGATAGGTGACAGCCACCGCCTCGGGCCCGGTGACACCGAGCACCACCCCGCCCACATCCGATTTGTGGGCGATAGAAGGATTATCCGTCTTCATCACCACCGGGTATCCGACGATCTCGGCGGCGGACACGGCACCGGAGTGCGAGGACACCGTCCGGCACGTGCTCGTCGGAATGCCGTAGTCGCGCAGCAGGGCGAACGCGTCGGCCCCGCCGGTTGGTCCGTCCGGCAGACGGGAAAGCCATCTCTGCCGCCGAGCCTCATCGATGGTCGGGGCCGGCGGCTGCTCCTTCCTCCCCTGTCCGCGCTCGAGGAGATGACCCAGGGCTGACAGACCACTGCGGGTGCCTTCGAGGACGGGCACTCCGGCCGCGCGGACCCGGGCCGCCGCCGCGTCGTCGATGGCGCTGCCGAGGTTGGACAGGACCACGATCGGTTTGTCGGTCCGGGCGGCGGCACTGATCACCGCGTCGGGGTAGGACTCGTCGCCGTCGTACTCCTCCACCAGATCGACAGCCAACGCCACCGCCGCCACCTCCTCGTCGTCGGCCATGGCCCCGAGGCAACCGGCGAACAGACCCTCGGTGTCGGCCCCCGTTCCCCAGACATCGAGCGGGTTGGCGGGAACGAGGCCCGGATCAAGGAGGGTGGCCAGCCGCGCCTGGGTGTTCGCACCGATCGTGGCGAAGGGCACGCCCAGGGACTCCGCCAGGTCGGCTACCAGCGCACGCTCCGCGCCCGAGTCATGGACCGTGGCCAGTCCGCCGCCGCCGGCCGCCGCCGGCCGCCCAGCGAACAGCTCGAGGGTGTCGGCCATTTCGTCGAGGTCGCTCACCCGGATCACCCCGTAGGCGTCGAACAGCGCTTCCCACGCGCCGTCGGCTCCGGCCAGCGCACCCGAGTGGGCCGCCACCAGGCTGCGACCTGCGGTCGAACTACCGACGGTCAGCGCGACGACCGCCACTCCCTGCTCCGCGGCCCGGCCCAAGGCTGCCCGCATCCGGTCCGGCTCACGCAACGTCTCGAGCAGGAGGCCGACCACCTTGGTCTCCTCCACGTCGAGGGCGTAGTCGAGGTACGAGGCGGTGGTGGTCACCAGCTCCTGCCCGCTCGAAACGACGACAGTGAAACCCAGCCGGCGGCGGGTGCGCAGCACAGCCGAAAAGACCGATCCCGAGTGGGTGATGAAGGCCACGGGCCCCGAGGGCAGCTGCGCCCGCTCGACGTAACCGACCGCCCGGACGCCGGCTGCGACGTTCACGAATCCCATGCACCCGCCGCCGCACAGGGCCATTCCCGCCGACCGGGCCACGTCGGCCACTCGCTGGCGGATGCCGCCGAACCGCGACCCCACCGGGTCGACCAGGCTGCCGTAGATCACCGCGGAGCGGTCGCCTCGTCGTGCCGCCCTGCCGAGCTCCTCCTCCACGGCAGCATCGGGAACGCCGAGGAGGACCAGGTCGACGGGGCCGTCGATCTGGTCGAGCGACCTGACACACGGATAGTCGAGGACCGTGTCGTACCGGGGGTTGACCAGTTGGAGGTCGAGAGAGGCGTCGCTCCTGGCTACTTCGGACACCAGGCGTTGGCCGAAGCTACCCGGCCGGTCGCTGGCGCCCACCACCGCGATCCGCTGCGGTTCGAGCATGGCCCGAACCGGAGGGCGCACAGCCGCCCCGGCCGGATCGTTCACCGTCGAGCGGCCCGCCCACGTAGACGGGCGCCGACTCCAGCCTCCGTCTTCTGGTCGGCCAGTGCGGCTCTGGCCGCTTGCCATCCGGGAATACCACACACTCCGCCGCCGGCGTGGGTGGCCGAGCTCCCGTTGTAAAGACCCTTGATGGGCGTGCGATAGTCGGCGTACCCGGGCGCCGGGCGCATGTGGAAGAGCTGCTCGACGCTGAGCTCGCCGTGGAAGATGTTGCCCCCCACCAATCCGTATTCCTGTTCCATCTCGTAGGGACCGACAACGTCGCGGTGGAGAATTGATGCCTTGAAGTTGGGGGCCACCTCGTTGTAACAGTCCACCATCCGGTCGGCGTAGGCCTCGAGCTCAGCGGTGTGCGGTTCCTCGCTCCACTCCTTCGGAACCCACTGGGTGAACAACGACATGATGTGCGTGCCGTCGGGACACAGCGTCCGGTCGAACGTGGTGGGGATGACACCGTCGCTGAAGGGGCGCTCCGCCGCCCGGCCCTCCCGTGCGTCCTGAAACGCCCGCTCCATGTACTCGATGGACGGGGCCATCTCGACCGAGCCGGTGTGGTGCTCGGCCATTTCGGTGCCCGGATCAGCCGTGAAGTTGGGCAGCTCGGACAGGGCCAGGTTGATCTTGACCACGCCGCTGCGGGTCTTCCACCGCTCGATGTCCTGGACGAAATCGTCGGGCAGCTCGGTGGCACTCAGATGGTTGAGGAAGGCCGTGCGGGGATGGAGCGTGGTCACCACCACCGGGGCCATGATCTCCTCGCCGCCCTCGAGCACGACTCCACGGACCCGGCCCTGAGCGACCAGGGTCCGGATCACCCGTGCGTCGGTGCGGATCTCCGCGCCGAAACTGCGGGCCGACCGCTCGATGGCACCGGCCACCGCACCCATACCGCCTTCGGGGAACCCCCAATTGCCTAGATGACCGTCGCCGATGTCGCCGATGGAGTGGTGCGCCATGACATAGGCCGTCCCCGGTTCGGCCGGACCGGCCCAGGTGCCGATGACACCGTTGACGGCGATCGGCGCCTTCACTTGCCAGGATTCGAACCAGTCGTCGAGGAGGTCGGCGATGCTCATGGTCATCAGCCGTGTGACGTCCGCCACCGTGCGCACGTCGAGACCGCGTTGGCGCCAAGCCAGACGCAACATCTCCTTCAGGTCGGCCGGCCTCCGAGAGCCGATCTTGGGCGGCACGGTCAAGAGCAGCGGTCCGAGGACGTCGGCCAGTCCGGCAATCCAGGCGTCCCAGTTCGGCATGGCCTCGGCGTCCTTCTTCGACCACTTCGCGATCTCTTCGTAGTTCCGCTTGGCGTCGTCGGCGAAGATCTTGATGGAGCCGCCCTCGGGGAACGCCTGGTAATAAGGACCCATTGGATAGACCTTGTAACCGAACCGCTCGAGCTCGAGGTCGCGCATGATGGTCGGCGGGAGGAGGCTCATCACATAGGACAACCTGGTGACGTTGAACTCGGGGGCGTCGGGCCACGGTGCTTCGGTGGTCGAAGCCCCACCCGTCTTGTAACGGCCCTCTAGGACAAGGGTGCGGGCTCCCGAGCGGGCCAGGTACGCGCCCGATACCAGCCCGTTGTGGCCGCCGCCCACCACGATGGCGTCGTATGTCGAGGTCATGGATTTCCCTTCCGCGCCGGGGCTTCCCCCGTCGGTGGTCGGCTGCTCGCGATCATTGACTGATTGTTCAGTCTAATCCGCTGCTACCGTAACGACAAGAAAGATCCGGGCCGACGGGAGCGCCACGGTCCGACCGGGCGGGCCCTAGCCTGCGGCCGGGAGGTAACGATGTCGAAGGTCCCCGAGGTGACCATGTCAATGGACGAACAGACCGTCACGGTGGCGAGCGCGGCTGCCGATCAGCGCCGAAATTGATCTGCTGCGGAGCGCGCTCGAGGTGATCGCCGAACGGGGATTTCCCGATACGCGCATCGCCGACGTCGCCGAGCAGGCGGGCACCAGCCCCGCCTTGGTGATCTACTACTTCAAAACCAAGGACAACCTCCTGACGGAGGCCATGCGGTACGCCGAGGACCTCTGGTACGACCTCGGCGCCCGGCGTATGGCGGTGATCGAGAGCGCTGCCGCGCGACTCGAGGAGATCGTGGCGATGACCTGCCTGAGCGAGACGGACACCGAGCTCCCTGATTCGTGGGCTTTGTGGCTCGACCTGTGGGCCCAGTCGGTTCGCCACCCCGAGGTGGCCCGAGTCCGCGAGGAATTCGACGCCCACTGGCGGGAGACCATCGCCTCCGTGGTGCGCGACGGGATCGCGTCGGGGGAGTTCGAGAAGGTCGACGCGACCCGGTTCGCCATCATGCTGTCCGCGCTGCTGGACGGGTTCGCCATACAGATCGCCCTCGAGGACCCGGCCGTTGGCCCCCAGCTGGCTTTCAAGTCCACCATGGAATTTGCGGCCATGAGCCTGGGCTTCGCGTGGAAGCCGAAGAAGAGCACGGCAAGAAAGAACGGAACCGGAAGAAGGTGAACCGGTAGTGGCCCGGGGTGGTCATCCGTGTGACCCTGGATCGAAGCCCGGCAAGCGAGGGAGGCCAGATGCCCGGTGGTGAGGTGCGGATTGTGCGCCTGTGCAAGCGCTTCGACGACGTCGAGGCAGTGGCAGGTATCGACCTCGACATCCCCTCGGGTGAGTTCTTCTCCATCCTCGGGCCGTCGGGCTGTGGGAAGACCACGACACTGCGACTCGTGGCGGGATTCGAGCAACCCACCAGTGGATCGATCTACCTCGATGGGGTGGACGTCGCCGACAAGCCTCCCCACAAACGAAACGTCAACACGGTGTTCCAGAGCTACGCCCTGTTCCCGTTCCTGTCCGTGGCCGACAACGTGGCCTTCGGGCTGCGCTACCAGCGAGTCACCAAGACGGAGTCGGCCCGCCGGGTCGGCGCCGCACTCGAGCTGGTACAGCTGCTCGGTTTCGAGAAGCGTCGGCCGGGGCAACTTTCCGGTGGACAGCAACAGCGGGTGGCGCTGGCCCGAGCACTCGTGCTCAATCCCGCCGTGCTGCTACTCGATGAACCCCTTGGCGCGCTCGATGCCAAGCTCAGACGAACCCTCCAGATCGAGCTGAAGGCGCTGCAGGAGACCGTAGGGATCACCTTCCTCTATGTGACCCACGACCAGGAAGAAGCGCTCACCATGTCGGACCGCCTCGCGGTGATGGAATCCGGCAAGGTGGCACAGGTGGGCACGCCGGTCGAGGTCTACGAAAAGCCGGTCGATGCCTATGTCGCCGACTTCTTGGGAGTCTCCAATCTGATGGACGCCGATGCCGGCGGCCGCGGCCCCGGTGGTGCGTGCCGGATCACGCTTGGCGAGTTCCAGCTTGCCGCCGAACAGGGGGCGACGGACTGCGTGGGCCCGGTGAAGGTTGCCGTCCGACCTGAGCGGATCACCATCGAGCCTTACGATGCGTCCGGTCCGAATCGGGTGCCGGCCATGGTCGAGCGATTGGTGTTCCTCGGTTCGTCCACCCAGATCATCATGCGGTTGGCCCACGGCCAGACGATCCAGGCCCTCTTGCAGAATCAAGGGAGTCCGCCACCGTACCGACAGGGCACGGCCGTCCAGGTCCATCTGCCGGCCGACGGGCTTCGGGTATTGCCGGCGACGGCACTTGCCCCAGCGGAGGACCCGCCACTGCCCGAGGCCGAGGTGCCGTCCGTACAGCCGGTCGGATCGTCCGTTCACCCCTCAGACTGACCGGCCGCTCACATCCCGGCGATGCTGGTCATCGCCTCCTGGCGACTACTCCCACGCTCACCGCGGGTCATCCACCGGTAGGCCCCCAGGCCGATACTGGCCGCCACGAAAGAGAGCACGAGCATGATCGTGGCCAGAGCATTGAGCGCTGGTCCGCCGTTGCCCCCGTGACTGGTCGAGTAGATGATCACCGACATCGGCTGGGTGTTGGCTGTCGACGAGAGCAGGTCCACCACAACAAAGTCATCGACCACACTGGCGAAGACGAGAACCGTGCTGGCGAAGATGGCCGGCATCAGGAGGGGAATCAGTACCCGCCATATCGACTGGAGCCGTGACGCACCGAGGTCGGCTGCCGCTTCCTCGTACGTATTCCCGATCGACACGAGCCGAGCCAGGACAATGATCGCCGGCCAGCTGAAGTTCCAGGTGACCAGGCCGAGCACCTCGGCCGCCGTGCCCAGGTGAATGAAGGTGAAGAGTTGGGTGAAGAGGAAGAACAAGGCCACTCCGAAGATGAGTTCGGGGATCACATAGGAGAAGACCATCACGAAGTTGAACGTGGCGGATGTTCGGGTCCGCCACCTGTTGATGCCGATGGCGAAAGCCACACCCAGAGGGACCGCCACCACCGTCGTGAGGATCGACAGCCGGATGGTCTGGAACACGGCGCTGCGCAGCGTCGGGTCATGCCAGACCGAGTTGATGGGGTCGCCCCAGTACCAACGAGTCGAGAATCCCTGCCACACGCTCTGGGACTTGCCGTTGTTGAACGAGAAGAGCACGGCGATCGCGATGGGGACGATGGACCAGATCAGGTAAAGCCAGGTGAAACTCTCGAGGAGCCACGGACGGCGCCACGGGTTGCGCCAGGGCGGACGCCACCGGGGAGGCGACGCCGACGATGGTGTCACGGTCGGAGGCCCGTCTTCACCGGACAGCGTCGTCGGGGGCAGCTCCCTGGTCGTCACCGTCATCAGAAGGCCTCGCTCGAGGCGTGGCGGGTCTTGATCACGTAATAGACCATGGGCACCAGCAGGAAAGCCAGAAGGAGCAGCGATAGAGCGGCGCCCTGCGCCTCCTGACTGGATGTATTGAGCTGGCTGTCGATGACGTTGCCGATCATGGCCGTCGAAGGCGCTCCGGAAAGCAGCTGGTTGGTGAAATAGTCACCGATCATCGGCAACACCGTGATGAGCATGCCGGTCAGGATGGCCTGCCGGCTCAATGGAAGAGTGACCCGGAGGAAGGTTTGGGTCCGGTTGAGACCGAGATCACGGCCCGCTTCGATCAACCGTTGGTCGATGCGATCGAGGCCTGCGTAGAGGACCAGGATCAGATAGGGGATGTACCCGTAGACCAGTCCGAGGATGACAGTCACCGGCTTTCCGCCGAGCCAGTCGATCGGCTGGCCCACGACGTGGAGGTCCAGCAGGGCCCGGTTGACGTACCCGTCGATCTGGAGGAGGTCGATCCAGGCCAGCATGCGCATCATGTAGCTGATCCAAAACGGGGCAATGAGCAAGGCCAGGAAAAGGACCTTTCGTCGACCGGCGAACCGGGTGACGAAGTAGGCAGCCGGGTAGGCGATGAGGAGAGAGACCACCGAGGCGATGGCCACGTACACGAGCGTGCGAAAGAAGATGGGTCCGACGAACGCCGCTTGACCGACGAGGTCATGGAAGACGGCGGTGAAGTTGGCCCCGGTCCAGTTGAGTGGATTCCAGACGGGTTCGGGCGATTGGAAGATGCTGTTGAGCTGGCCGCCGGCAATCGCCAACACGGTGTAGAACGGGACGAGGAACAGCAACGCGAGCCAGATGATGCCGGGCATGGCGAAACCGGCCCACAACCACCTGTTCTGGGCCCGATCCGCCCACACGTTGGTCCGGCGGCCCTCCCGCTTCGCCATCAGCAGTCGCCGGTCACACGACGCTCACATTCGGCTCACACGCCGCTGCTCGCACGTAGCCAAGCCTGCTGGTACTGGGCGTCGACGGAGGGAGCGAGCTCGAGCTGCTTCGTCCCGTTGTCGAAGTTGGACGGCAGCACCACCGTCGAGGCCAAGCTGGGGGGAAGGATGCCTTGTTGCTCCAGGACCTGCGGCGTCACCCCGTTGATGGGCTGCATGTATCCATTGAACGAAATGTTCTCCAGCACGTTGGGCAGGTCCAGCATGTAGTTGATGAAGAGGTGGGCCAGCACTGGATTCTTCCCACTGGCCATGACCGTCATGGTGTCGTTGGCCACCGGCCCTCGCCCGTTGGGGGGGAACCAGTACCCGACCACCTCCACCGGCGTCCCTTTGGGCATATAGGAGGCAGCTGCGGCCATGTCACCCGACCAGGCGTGATGGATCCAGGTCTGGCCGGTGGGAATCGATGTGTAGTCGTTGTTGTCGATGTGTAGGTTGACCAGTTGGTCCAATTGCAACAGCGCGTTGGTGGCTGCGTTCAGCTGCGCTTTGCTGGTGGTGTTGGGGTTGAAGTTCCCGTTCTTCATCATTCCGAGCGCCAAGCTCTCGCGGTAGTCGTCGAGGATGGCCACCTTTCCCTTGTACTTGGCGTTCCAAGGCATCGCCCATGGATTGGCCATGGCGTAGGGATTTTCCTTCACCTTGTCCTTCCGCCATGCGATGCCGGTCGTGTAGATGGTGTAGGGAACCGAGTACTGCCACTTCTGGTCGTAGAACGGGTTCTGGTACTGGGGCCAGGCCTGGGAGATGTTGGGAATGTACGAGTGGTTGAGCGGACGGGCCAGCTTGCCGGCCACCAACTGACCCAGGACATCGACGGTGGGGACGAACAGGTCGAAATTGAATTGTCCCGTCCGCAGCTTGGCGATGGCCTCGCTCATCGTGTTGAACGTGGTCAGCTCGACCTTGCAGTTGTACTTCTTGGCAAAGTCGTTGAGGTTCTTCTTGTTGATATAGGCCACCCAGTTGTACAGCTTGAGGGTGGCGTTCTTTTCCGGAGCCAGTCCGTCGGCGATGGCGGGATTCGAGGCGTAGCGCGGCCAGGTGACCGGCTGGTTGGGACGGGGCAGGGGCAACGCCCGAGCGGCGGCGGTCGACGCCTCAGCGCTCTCGGCGCCACTCGATGCGTACGCAGCAGCGGCGGCGGCCAAACCGGTCATACCGGCCAGAAACGACCTCCTCGACACGACCGGCCCGCTGCGGGAACCGTCCGACGACCAACCTTCGCGTGGGTGGAAAACCACTCGTCACCTCCCCAGTCGGGCGTGCCCGTGGGCAACTCCCGCTTCTGACTGATCGTTCAGTTATTCAAATGTCCGGTCATTGAAACACTGCTCCCCGACCGCTGCAAGCCGCCCGGCCATATTTCGCCCTCCGTTAACAAACGCAGTCTCCGGACGGGCCGGGCCCCGTCACGCGACCAGCGCAGCGGCCAGCCGCTCGAAGTTAGCCAGGAATCGGTCGATATCGGCGTCGCCATGCTGGGTCGAGATCAGCCACTGTTCGGCCTTGCCCCAGGGGGGAAGAAAGACGCCCCCGTTGTGCTGGATCAACCAGTGGGCGTGATTGAATCGATCGTCGAGGGACACGAACCCCCGGTAGTCGGTCACCGGCCGATTGCTGAAGACGACACAACCCTTCGCCCCCACGGCCACGACATGGGCCTCGAGCCCGTGGGCGGCGATCGTCCCCGTGACCCCGGCAACGGCCCGGTCCCTCAAGCGATCGATCCGCCGGTAGGCGTCGGCGGTCGCCACCTCGGTGAGCATGGCCCGGGTCGCCGCCATCGCCAGAGGATTGCCGTTGAAGGTGCCCACCATCTCGTAGCCCCCTTCAGCGACGTGGTCCATCACCTCGGCCGAACCGCCGACGGCCGCGGAGGCGATGCCGCCGCCGATGGCCTTGGCCAGACAGATGAGATCGGGCGTCACCCCGGTCACGCCCACCGCACCTCCCGGTCCGGCCGTGAGGCCCGTCTTGACCTCGTCGAATGTGAGGAGCGCTCCATGGGCGTGCAGCAACGATTTCAACGCGGCCAGATACCCCTCGGCGGGGAGAATGATCCCGGCGTTCATCATGATCGGCTCGATGATCATGCCGGCCACCTGGCCGGGGTGGCTGACGAGCGCGCGCTCCACGGCATCGAGGTCGTTGAATCCGACCACCAATGTCAGGGCGAGCAGAGCGTCGGGTATTCCCGTGCTCCCCGCCACCCCGTGGGGAGCCGAACTCGGACCCATCTCGTCGGGCTCCGGCGCGACCGAAACCTGGACCGAATCGTGATGTCCGTGGTAGCACCCCTCCACCTTGATGATCAGGTCGCGACCCGTGATGGAGCGCATGAGGTGCACGGCGTCCATGGTGGCCTCGGTGCCCGAGTTGCAGAAACGCCAGAGAGGGAGACCGAACCGGCGTCCCAATTCGTCGGCCACGTCGATGGCCGTCTCGGTCGGCTGGGCGAAATGGGTACCTCGGGCGACCTGGGTCCGGACGGCTTCGACAATGGAGGGATGGCCGTGGCCGGCCAAGCCCGCCCCATACCCTCCGTGCAGGTCGACGTATTCGTTGCCGTCCACGTCGATGATCTTCGAGCCGGCACCGTGACTGATCCAGACCGCCTGGGGCGTGGTGATCTGCCAACTCGACGTCACGCCACCCGCCAGGACTCGCATGGCGCGTTCCCGGAGGACCCTCGAGTGGGGCTGGCGGTCGATGAAGACCTGCTCCTCCTCGCTGATGATGTCGTCCAATCGCGACGAGACCGGTCCGAACAGGGTTGTTTCGATGGCCATAGCGCTCCCCCGGGGGATCCGGATGGTTGTGTTGACTGACTGTTCAGTCTATGGAACGCTACCCGCCATGGCAAGGGCGAGACGGCGCAGGGAGCCTGTGTCGCCGGTCCGACGGGCTGCGCGGAGCGACCGGTGACCGATGCCGCAACGGTCGTCTTCGACAACGTGATCGGCGGTGCGTCCGTGGGTCCCGTGGCCGGCCGGCGTCGACCCGTCCAGAACCCGGTGACGGGGGAGACCTACGCGCAAGCCGCCGAGTCGGACGCCGAGGACATCGACGCGGCTTGCGTGGCGGCGACCAAAGCCCTTCTCGAGTGGGGAGGGACAACACCGGCCGAGCGCAGTGCGGCCATGCTTCGAGCAGCCGCCCTGATGGAGGACAACGCGGACGAGCTGACCCGGATCGAGGTAGCCGATACCGGCAAACCGTACGCGACCACACGGGACGACGAGCTCCCGCCGCTCATCGACCAGGTCCGGTTCTTCGCCGGAGCCTGTCGCGTCATGACCGGATTGGCGACCGGGGACTACATGGAGCGGACGACCTCAGGCATCCGACGCGAGCCTGTCGGCGTGTGCGGGCAGATCACGCCCTGGAACTACCCCTTGATGATGGCCGTCTGGAAGTGGGCTCCTGCCATCGCCGCCGGCAACACCGTCGTCTTGAAACCATCCGAGTTGACACCGGCCTCGACGGTGCGCATGGCAGAGCTGCTGGCCGACGTCTTCCCGCCCGGTGTGCTCAACGTCGTGTGCGGTGGCACTGCGACCGGCGAAGCGCTGGTGCGGCACCCGGCCGTGGCCATGGTCTCGTTGACGGGGAGCCCGAGGGCTGGCCGAGAAGTTGCCCGGGCCGCGGCCGAGCGACTCATCAGGGTCCACCTGGAACTCGGTGGCAACGCGCCGGTCCTGATCTTCGACGATGCCGATGTGACGGCCACGGCAGAAGCGGTGGCCGGCGCGGCGTTCTTCAACGCCGGTCAGGACTGCACCGCCGCCACCCGCGTCCTCGTCGAACGTCCTGCCTACGAGGCAGTGGTCACTGCACTCTGCGCCGAGGCGACCCGAGCCCGTACCGGTGATCCCTTCGACCCCGGCGTGACCTTCGGGCCGCTCATCAGCCAGGACCACCTCGACAAGGTGGAGGGTCTCCTCGACCGGCTGCCAGACCACGCCCGGGTTGTCACCGGTGGCCGGCGCATCGATCGTCCGGGTTTCTTCCATGAGGCCACCGTGGTGGCCGGCGTGGCCCAGGATGACGAGATCGTCCAGGAGGAGATCTTCGGACCTGTCATCACCGTGCAGGCGTTCGCATCCGAGACGGAAGCCCTCGAGAAGGCCAACGACGTCGCCCAGGGACTGTGCGCCAGCGTCTGGACGAGTGACCATGGGCGGGCCGAACGGATGTGCCGGGGTCTCGACTTCGGGGCCGTGTCGGTCAACACCCACGCGCCGATGACCTCCGAAATGCCCCACGGGGGGTTCGGCAGTTCGGGCTACGGAAAGGACCTGTCCCTCTACGGCCTCGAGGACTACACGCGCATCAAGCACGTGGCCTCAGCCTGGTAGGGCTGGATTGCCGCGCAGAGAGAGGAGAACCCAGGAATGGCCAAGATCGTTTGTGTGCTCTACGACGACCCGGTGAACGGCTACCCGACCAGCTACCCCAGGGACACCATCCCACGTATCGACCACTACCCCGGGGGCCAGACGGTGCCCAGCCCACAGGCGATCGACTTCATTCCTGGCGCGCTGGTGGGTTCGCTATCGGGAGAACTCGGTCTCCGTGCCTTTCTCGAAGCAGCCGGACACACCCTGGTGGTGACGGCCGACAAGGAGGGACCCGACTCGGAGTTCGATAGAGAGCTGGCCGATGCCGATGTGGTGATCTCACAACCGTTCTGGCCCGCCTACCTCACCGCCGAAAGGATCGCCCGGGCACCCCGCCTCAAGCTGGCACTCACCGCAGGAATCGGCTCCGATCATGTGGACCTGGATGCGGCCATCGCCCACGGAGTGACCGTGGCCGAGGTCACGTACTCGAACAGCATCAGCGTGGCGGAGCACGTCGTCATGATGATCCTCGGACTCGTGCGCAATTACATCCCGTCCCACGAGTGGGTGGTCAAGGGAGGCTGGAACATCGCCGACTGCGTCGAACGCTCCTACGACCTCGAAGGTATGGCAGTGGGAACGGTCGCGGCGGGACGCATCGGCCTGGCCGTTCTCAGACGGCTGGCTCCCTTCGACGTCCAACTCCACTACACGGACAAGCATCGACTGGACGAAGACGTCGAACGAGAACTGGGTCTCACCTTTCATGCCGATGCCGCCGCCATGGTGCCGCACTGCGACGTGATCACCATCAACGCCCCCTTGCACCCCGAGACCGAACATCTTTTCGACGACGTCATGTTCTCGTTGATGAAGCGCGGGACTTACGTCGTCAACACCGCTCGGGGGAAGATCTGTGACCGAGATGCCGTGGTGCGGGCTCTCGAGAACGGCCAGTTGGCGGGCTATGCCGGCGATGTCTGGTACCCACAACCTGCGCCGGCAGACCATCCGTGGCGATCCATGCCCCACGAGGGCATGACACCACACATCTCGGGCACGTCCCTCTCTGCTCAGGCACGGTATGCGGCAGGAACCCGGGAGATTCTCGAGTGCTTTCTCTCGGGGCGACCGATACGGGAGGAATATCTCATCGTCGACGGAGGTCAGCTGGCGGGCGCCGGTGCCCATGCCTACACGGCAGGTACGACCAACCCGGCGTGACGGCGTTATTCGGGTCGGTTCGTGGTCAGTCCGGTTCGGGAACGAGCGAGGCGACCCAGGACACCGTCTTCCGGGCGGCTTCGACGGCGGCGCGCTCTGACGGGAATTCCAGACCGGCGAAGTAACGGACCGGCGTCCAGGCGCCCATGTCCTCGGGATCGCGGCGGAACTCCTCGAACCCGAACGTTCCATCGGGTCGGCGAAAGATGTCGACACACCGGCTGGCGTCGGCGGTCTGGTGGCTCGCCAGGACCTGCCAACTCTTGTCGATCCTCAGCGACACGCCCGCATTCTCTCAGGTCGTCGGGCGCTCCCAGGCGTCGGTCAATCCACCGCGGCCGCCACGGCCACTCCGTCGGCGAGGAGCGCCTCGACGGCGTCGGTGTCGAGTTTGAGTTCGGCCAGGATCTCGCGGGTGTGCTCGCCCACGTGGGGGGCCCGGAACCGAGGCTGGGGAGGTTCACCGTTGAAGTCGACCGGCGTGGCCAACATCGGCATGCTGCTCTGGTCGTCCGGCACCTCCACCACCGACTTGGCAGCCAGGAACTGTTCGTCGGCCACCACGTCGTCGATCGAATTGACCCGGCTCCAGAACAGCTCCGGCTCGGCGGCGAATTCCTCCGCCCACTCGTCCATGGTCCGGGTCAGGAAGATCTCGTCGAGTAGCCCGATCAGCTCGCGCGCATTGATGGCCCGGCCGGTTCCGGTGGCGAAGCGCTCGTCGGTCAGCCATTCGGGATGCCCCACGGCGCGGGCCAGCGCGGGCCAATGGCGATCGCCCTCGAGGCCGACGATCCAAAAGGCGCGCCCGTCACCCGCCGTGTAGTTGTTGAGCACAGGGCTGTACATGGTCTCGCGCACTCCGATGCCGAGCGTCTGACCCCACATGAGGGTGACGTTGAGATCGAAGCCGATCGTGTAACAGCCCTGGCGCAGCAGCGAGGTGGAGACGACCTGGCCCTCGCCGGTACGTGCCCGCTCGACCAGAGCAGCGCTGATCATGGCGGCGCCGGTCATGGCGGCCGAGTGGTCGCCCATGCCGCCGCGTTGGAACGGGAGCGGTCCACCGGGCGTCCGCAGCGAGTCGGCGATACCGGCCCGAGCCCAGAACGCGGCGATGTCGTAGGCGCCCTTCTCCGAATCAGGTCCCTCGAGGCCGTAACCGGTGATGATGGCGTAGACGAGCCCGGGATGGCGGGCGCGCACCTGGTCCGGACCGAGTCCGATGCGCTCCAGGGCGGCGGGGCGCAGGTTGGTCAAGAACACGTCCGCCTCGGCCACCAACTGGTGAGCCAGGGATACGCCACGCTCGGTCGAAAGGTCGAGGGCGATGGCTCGTTTGCCCCGGTTGTCCAACTCGAAGACCGGGTTGGAAGGAAGATCGCCGCCGAGGACCTTGAGAAAGGTCCGGCAGGGGTCGCCCTCGGGCGGCTCGATCTTCACCACGTCGGCGCCCCAGTCGGCCAGGATGCCGCCCGCACCGGGTCCGGCCACCCAGACCCCGAGCTCGACCAGGCGAACGCCCTCCAGCGGCCCGCTCATCGGCCGGCCGGGATGGGGGTGAAGCGCACGGGCATGGACTCGAGACCACTCACGAAGTTGGAGGGACGGTATTCCAGTGCGGCCACATCGGCCAGTGCGAGGTCCGGCAGCCGGGTCAGGAGCTCGCGGAACATGACCCGAAGCTCCAGGCGGGCCAGGGCGGCACCGAGGCAGAAGTGGGTACCGAACCCGAAGGCCAGGTGCGGGTTCGGGTCGCGATGGATGTCCAACTGGTCCGGTACGGCGAAGACATCTTCGTCGCGGTTGGCCGACGGGTAGAAGAGCATCAGCTGGTCGCCCTGCCGGAGATGCTGACCGCGTAGCTCCAGGTCACGGGTCACCGTTCGGGCCATGTTTTTGATCGGGGACACCCAGCGCAACAGCTCCTCCACCGCGATCGGGATCAGGTCCGGGTCAGCCACCAGCTCGGCCCACGCATCTGGTCGTCCCAACAGGGTGAGCATGCCGCCACTGATGACGTGCCTGGTTGTCTCGTCTCCTCCGATGAGGATGAGCAGGGCCTCGTTCACTATCGACTCGTCGTCGAGGCGGGCCCCGTCGATCTCGGCCTGGCACAATTTCGAGATCAGGTCGTCGCGCGGCTCGGAGCGGCGTTGGGCGATGACGTCGAGCTGGAACTCGCGAAAACCCACCATGGCGTCGAAGCCCGCTTGGGCCTGTTCGGGCGTCGGCTCGATCGTGGTGGCGCGCATGAGGTCGTCAGACCAGCGCAGCAGGTCCTCATGGGCGCTCACGTCGAATCCGAGCAGGTCGGCGATCACCATCAACGGGAGCGGCGCTGCCACGTCCCAGACAAAATCGCACGAACCGGCGTCGCTGATGCGATCGATGATCCCGCGGCAGTGCGCGGCGACCGCAGGCTCCATCTCGGCGATACGGCGGGGGGTGAAGCCGCGATTGACGAGGCTCCGGCGCGCCTTGTGCTCGGGGTCGTCCATCGAGATCATCATCGGCAGGTGCATCCCGTGCGGCCGTGGCGCCCGCAGACTGGAGAAGGTGGAGGGATCCTTCTCGATGGCAAGCACATCGTCGTACTTGGTGATGCCCCATACCTGGGCCGCGTCGTCGTAGTAGACCGGCGCGTGGCGGCGCATCCAACGCCACACTTCATGCGGGTCGTCGGCATACCAGCTCCCGTCGAGGAGGTTGAGCCCGGGCCTCGTGGGGTGCGTCGTGGTCATGGCGTCTCCTCCTCAGGAGCGGGGTAACCCGCAGCGGCGTTGGGCAATGATGTTGCGCTGGATCTCGCTGGTACCGCCGTAGATTGTCATGCCGAGCGAATAGCGCAGCGCGTGCTCGATGAGCCCGTCCTCGAGCGCGGTGGCGTCAAGGCGGCTGCGCAGTGCATCGGGCCCGACGATGGAGGTGAGCGCTTCGGCATGACGGACCACGCTCTCGGTGCTGTAGAGCTTGCTCATCGGCCCCTCGGCCACGGGCACCTCGCCCATCGATTCCATCCACGTGCTACGCACCTCGAGGAGCTGCGAGACCTCAAGGTCGGTGGCGGCGCGGATGAGGCCGCGCCGAACCTCCTCGCGCTCGAGGGGCGCCGTCCCGTCGGGCCCCGGTTCGCTCGCCCAGGCCTCGCTGTGCTCCAGCAGTCGGTCGAGGTGGGAACTGAAGGGAGCCGAGTGTTCGTCCTGGAGGGCCAGCATGAGCGACGACCAGCCGGCACCGACCTCGCTGATCCGCCACCGGTCCTCGAGGAACATCTCGCCGTAGAACGTGATGTTGGTGCGCTCGCCCGAGACGGTGAACACGCCTTGGGCCTCGAAACCGTCCGTGCGCAGCGGTACGAGGAACGTGGTCAGACCACGGTGGCGCTCACTTTCAGGGTCGGTACGGGCGAGGAGGAAGACGTAGTCGGCGATGTGCCCGTTCGTCGTGAACATCTTCTGGCCGTCGATGATCCACCCACCGTCCGTCGGCCTGGCCCGGGTCGTCACGGCGGCAACGTCGGAACCCGCCTCGGGCTCGCTCATCCCGAGTGCGATTGTCACTTCACCCGCAACAACTCCGGGCAGGATCGCCCGCTGCATCTCCGCGGAGCCGACCGCCTTGATGACGCGGGCCACCATCATTGACGTGGAGACGAGGTAAATGGGAGCGTCGGCCTTGGTCAGCTCGTCGGTGAGGACATGGACACCAAAGACGTCCATCGGTTCGAAGCCCTCGCGCTCCCAGTCGGCCCCGATCCAGTGCCTGGCGCCCAGTGCGAGACCGAAATCCTTGTCGTGCGAGACGCCGGTTCGGTACTGGTGATCCTCGAGCTCGGAGGAGAAGTGCTCATCGAGAAACGAACGCACATCGGCCCGGAGAGCCTCCTCTTTGTCGCCCCACGCAAAATCCATCAGGCGCTCCCCTTCTCCGACCTCGAGCCATATCGCAGTCCGGCCGCCCGCCGGTAGGCATCGTCGGCGCTCCCCCAGACACGGGCCCAGCCGCGCGCTCGGCGGTAGTAGAGCTGCGCGTCGTGCTCGAGCATGAATCCGTAGCCACCGAGGAAGTGGATTGCGTCGTAGGTGGCGCGTTCCGCGGTCTGGGACGCGAAGGCGAAGGCCATGGACGCCAACTCGGCTCCCCGCTGGTGACCGTTCTCGAGCGCCCACGCAGCCTTCCGGGTCAGGAGCCGCGCGCCGTCGATGGCCGTGGCGTCGTCCGCCAGCGGGTGCGCCACGCCCTGGTAGCTCCCGATGATGCCGCCGAAGGCGCGGCGCTGCGCCGCATAGGCACAGACGAGCTCGTGGGCCGCTGCACTGATACCGACGAGCACGGACGCCGTGAGCAGCAGCCATTCGTTGATTGCCAGCTCGACGTGGTCTCGCGCATCGGGGTCCGAGAGCTCGCTGTGCTGCGCCAAGGAGATGTCGGCGAGCGGAGCGTTGCCGAGATTGGCCACCGGACGGCGAACAGCGGACGCCACGTCGAACAGATGCAGCGTCTGGCCGTCGAAGCACACGAACGCGTCGCAGACCGCTCCCGCCGGGACGAGCCTGGCCTCGGTGGCGACGGGCCGGTGCAAAGCCAGAGTGACGATCCGATCGCCGTGCAGCACCGAGTCGAGCGCTCGCCGGGCCGGCTCCGACCTGGCCCGAAAGAGGAGCCTCGCCGCGACCTGGGTCTCGACGACCGGGGCGGGGGCCAGCGCCCGGCCGAGCTGCTCGGCCACGAGGACGAGGTCTTCGAGACCGGCTCCCCATCCTCCGCCGGATTCGGGCACGGCCATGGTGACCGCACCGTGCTCGCCGAGGGTGGACCACAGTGCAGAATCGAAGCCGCCCGGCTCGGCCGCCCTGACGTCGTCGATCGACGACGCCTTGCTCAGCAGGTTGGCAAAGGAGCGGACGAGCTCGTGCTGCTCGTCGCTGAGCGCGAGATCCACGTCAGCGGCCTTCGAGCTCGGGGGTTCGCTTCGGCGCGTCTGCCCGGATCGCTGCCGTCGTGCCCTTCGAGTGGAGCTTCGCTCTGTGCCACCGCTTCGGCGTCAACGCCCGGAGGAGGGGCGAGGAGGACGCGTTCTCGACCATCCGGTTGGTCATCGCGCTCATGGTTTCCCCCTTCGGTGGACACCCATGGTGGATCAGGATCGAGGAGCCGTGCTGTAGCCGCCCGACCGCCGCGGCGCCCGCCCCGAGGGTACGCTCAGAAATTGTTGCGGACTCATTACGATCTAGAGGTTTTCCGCCGGATCCATCTAAAGGTATTGGCAGATCATAAACCTCTAGATGTATTGTGCTGCAGGTGGGGGTACCCCAGCCTTTGAGCTGGGCAAAAGGGACTCGGGGGTAGACGTGGCACGAACGATTTGGCGAACCGGAAGGGTTGGTCTGGTCTGCGGACTGGCCATGGTGGCTGGACTGGCCGCTGCGCTCCCGGCAACGGCGGGCGCGGCCAGCAAGGGCCCCGCCTACACCGTGGTCTACGAGACACAGATCTCCGGGGAGGGCGGCGCTGGCCGAGGCGTGATCTCTCCCGAAGCGGTGCAGGCCTTCAAGGCCGCATTCGCGGGAACGGCGGCCACCGTCGACATCTGTGACGACCAGGGCACCTCGACGGGAAACATCGACTGCGAGCACGAGGCGGTGGCCGATCACGCTGCCGTCTTCGTCGTGACGGGGGCGTCAGAAGACCAGAGCCTGGTCGACCAGGCCGACATCCCCGTCGTCGGCGTGGCCAACGACACCGCCCCGCAGTCGTTCGACGTCAGCGCCCAGCAGGGGCTCTTCGCCGGGATGGCAGTCGCCCTCCACAAGAAAGGGTGCAACCGACTGGGTCAGGTGATCGACGAGGGCGCCCAGTCGTACGCAGCCCAGGTCTCCAGCGCCGTCAAGTGGCAGTCGGTGACGAATGCCTTCGTGCCACTCACGGCGCCGGACCTCTCTCCTGACATCGCCAAGCTGGTGCAGGCTCACGTGCAGTGCGTCGACATGGCCATGCTCGGAACCCAGGTCCCCCAAGCCCTCACGGCGATGAAGCAGGCCGGGTTGAAGGTCCCGGTCACGCTGCCCGGCATCATCTTGACGCCGGCCGTGGTCAGCTCCATGGGCTCGCTCGGGAACGGCATCATCGAGATCGTGAGCACACCGGCGCTGACAACGCCGGCCGTGGCCGCCGTGACCAAGAAGATGCATGCCGTCAACAAGGGGATCAAGGTCGATGCGGCGAGTCTCGACTCGTGGGCGATCGCCCGCATCATCGAAGACGGCGCGGCAAACATCCACGGAAGCGCATCCAACACCACGATGCTGGCGGCCCTGAACAAGCTCCGCAACGTCAACACCGATGGGCTCTATCCGCCCCTCTCCATGAAGCCACTGTCCAATCCGGCCACGCTGCGGGATTTCGACACCTACGTGCAGTCCTTCGTCCTCAAGAACGGCCAACTCACGCAACCGAGCGGGTTCTTCAACGTGGCCCCCGAGATCAAGAAGGCGTTGGCGAACGGCTGACTCTCGGCCGAGATCGCGTCGGCTGAGGAGGCTCTGACCATGCGAACGGAAGCGGCAATCCTCTGGCAGACCGGGGCACCGTGGCAGGTGGAGGAGATCGAGCTCGACCCGCCGAAACAGGGCGAGGTCCTCGTCGAACTCAAGGCGTCGGGCATGTGTCACTCCGACGAACACCTCCGGACAGGGGACCTTCCGTTCCCCCCGCCCATCATCGGCGGCCACGAAGGCGCCGGCATCGTCCGCGAGGTCGGCCCCGAGGTCTCCTGGCTCCGACCCGGCGACCATGTGGTCGGTTCGTTCATCCCGGCCTGCGGCCGCTGCCCGTCCTGCGCCAGCGGCCATTCGAATCTGTGCGATCTCGGAGCCCACCTGAACGGTGGCAGTCAGATCAGCGACGGCACGCCCCGGCATCACGCCCGGGGCAAGGACCTGGCCACCATGTGCCTCCTCGGCTCCTTTGCCCGGCACACCGTGATCAACGAGGCGAGCTGCATCAAGGTCGACGAGTCCGTGCCCCTCGACCGGGCCTGCCTTCTCGGGTGCGGCGTCGTCACCGGTTGGGGTTCAGCCGTCTATGCCGCCGGGACAGGTCCGGCAGACACCATCGTCGTCGTGGGGATCGGTGGCATCGGAGCCAGCGCCCTCCTCGGAGCCCGCCACGCCGGGGCCAAGCAAGTCGTGGCGGTGGATCCGGTGGAGTCCAAGCGTGAGCGCGCTCTCGTGCTCGGTGCGACGCACACGGCGGCCTCGCTCGGCGAGGCGATCGGCCTGGTGAAGGAGATCACCTGGGGCCGCATGGCCAATCAGCTCGTGCTCTGCATGGGCGTCGGAGAGGGGCAGCTGCTCATGCAGGCGCTGGCCTGCGTGGGAAAGCGCGGTCGCGTCATCGTCACCAACATCCACCCGGCCAGCGAGCTCTCGGCATCCATCAGCCTCCTCGATCTCACGCTGCAAGAGAAGTCGGTTCACGGGTCGCTGTTCGGCTCCGGTAATCCGCGAGCCGACGTTCCAAAGCTCCTCGAGCTCTTTGCCGCCGGACAACTGCCGCTCGACGATCTCGTGACCCAGACCTATCCCCTCGACCGCATCAACGACGGCTACGAGGACATGCTCAGCGGCACGAACATCCGCGGCGTGCTGCTCTTCGATTGAGCCCCTGAGGCCGTTCCGTCAACCCTTTTCGGCAGCCAGGGCGGACGAGTCCAGGTAGGTGCGCTCGATCTCGTCGATCCGCCCTGCGATCTCGGAGGCCGGTCCCGAGATCACCACGCTGCCATTCGAGAGGACATAGGCCCGGTCGGCGAACTCGAGCGCATCGCGCACCCGCTGTTCGACCAGAAGCACGCCCGACCCGGCATCGGCTGCGGCTCGCAGCGCGATCAGCAAGCGCTCGCACACGAGGGGAGCCAGACCGAGGGAGAGCTCGTCTGCCAGGAGGACTGCGGGCTCCGCCGCGATGGCGCGCGCCAGCGCGAGCATCTGCTGTTCACCGCCCGACAAGAGACCGGCCTTGCGGTCCATCAGAGCCTCGAGCTCCGGAAACAGTGCGAGGCACTTGTCCTTCGGTTGACCACCGAGGCGGAGGTTCTCGGCCGTGGTCAAACCCATGATGGCGCTGCGCTCCTCGGTGATCACCCGCATGCCGGCCTTCGCCCGCCGGTGGAGCGGTGCCTTGGTCGGCTTGCCCAAGAACGACACCGTGCCTGACGTGGGTTTGATCTGTCCAGACAGCGCCCGCACGGTGGTGGTCTTTCCGGCGCCGTTGATGCCGAGCAGGGCGACGACCTCTCCCCTCCGCACTTCGAGGTCCAGGTCGCGAATGACCGACACCGCCCCGTAGCCGGCGCACACGGCCCGGGCCGCCAGGACAATGTCGCGGCCATGCTCCGTCTCACCCGCTGCCCCGTGCCCCATCAGCCGACCTCGACCGCCTCGGCGCGGTGCTTGGCCGTGCCCAGGTAGGCGTCGACCACCCTGGGGTCCGTCCTGATCTCGGCCGGGGTACCCGAGCCGATCATCTGCCCGAAATCGAGCGCCACGATTCGGTCGCAGGTGCGCAGCACCATGTCGACGTTGTGCTCGATCAACAGGACCCCGATGCCGTGCTCTTTGGCCCACGCCACGATCGTGTCCGACAAGGCCATGGCGTCGACATGGCCGAGACCGGAAGCCGGCTCGTCGAGGAGCAGGATCGAACCTCCGACCGCGACGGCGCGAGCCACCCCGAGGAGGCGTCGCTGGGCGAACGAGAGATGACGCGCCTGGGTCGCCAACTGGCCCTCGAGACCGAAACGCTTGATGGCTTCGGTGGCCAGCGGACTCAGGGTGCCCGTGCCCGGACGGACGAGGTCGCTGGCGTAGGCCATCCGATCACGACTGTCGCAGGCGGCCTGCATGTTCTCCAGGACGCTGAGGTCGTCGAAGAGCTCGAGCGACTGGAAGGAACGTGTCAGCCCGGCCCGGGCGCGCTTCTCGGGTCCGAACCCATTGATATCGGTGTCGCCCAGCAGCACCTGTCCGCCGCTCGGCTGGACGAAACCCGTGATGGCATCGATGGCCGTGGTCTTGCCCGCGCCGTTGGGCCCGATGAGTCCGACGACTTCTCCCGAATGGACCTCGAGGCTGAGGTTCTGCAGCGCCCTGGTGCCGCCGAAGGTGACGGAGACCTCCTTGAGCGACAGCACGGTCGGGACCGCATCGGGACCGCTCTCCGCGGTCAGCGCGGCGAGGTCGGGAGCGACACGCCGAGGGAGCCTGGCCCGGATCCAGGCCAGGCGGCGGGCGTTGCGCTGCTCGATGAGGGGCACGAGACCATCGGGAAAGGTGGGCAGGGTCACGAGGAGGAGGGCGGCGCCACCGATGGCGAGCCAGATGGCGACATTGCCGCCGAGGAAAGAGAAGATCTGCGTCCCGAGCGTGTTGGGCTGGTAGCCGCTGGCCAGGAGCGGGCCACCCAGGTGGCCGACCCCGCCGAGAACGGCCGACTCGGCGAAGAGGATCGAGTTGATGCCGACGAAGTTCGTGAAGTCGGGCGTCGGCAGGAAGAAGCAGAGCAACACGCCGCCGATGGCCGCGATCATGCCGCCGAGGACGAACGCGTACAGCTTGGCTCCGGCCACCGAGATGCCCATTGCCGCGGCCGCCCGCTCGTTCGTCCGCACGGCGATGAGTCGCCGTCCGGCGCGACCGCGCCGGAGATTGGCCACGCCGAGTCCCACCAGGATGAGGAAGCCCAGGGTGAGCGTGGCGTAACGAGCCGGGTATTCGAGGCCGCCCACCGCGATGCCCAGGAAGTGTGGATTGTCCGTATTGAAACCTTCGACTCCGCCGGTGAACTGTTCGTTGGTGAAGATGATCGCCTCGAGCGAGAACGACAGGCCCAGGGTCACGATGGCCAGGGCGACACCGCGGGTTCTGACCCCGGCTAGGGCGACGACCACCGCGGCCGGCACGACGGCGGCCACACCCGCAACGAGCGCGATCAGAAAGTCGACGTGGTAATCCGAATAGAGCCACGAGGCAATCAGGCCACCCACCCCGGCGAAGGCCACCTGGGCCAACGAGATCTGACCGCCGTACCCGGTGACGACCACGAGTGACGTGATGATCACGGCGAAGATGAGCTGGTACTCCAGCGCAACGAGCCAGTCGTAGGGGAAGAAGAACCAGATGCACAGCAGCGTGATCCCTGCCCCGGCGATCAGCATGTACGGGGCCACCCTTCCCGAGCCGACCGAGGGAAGCTTGCCGAAGAACTCACCGCGCCCAGCGACCCGTCGGCCCCGGAAGTAAAGGATGAGCGTGACCGCGATGAAGGGCACCGCGGTGTCCCACCCCGGAGTCGACACGTAGCGGGTCACCTCGCTCTGCGCGACGCCGAGGACCAGGCCGGCGATGGTCGTGATCGGGAACGAGCTGAAACCTCCGATCACGGCGGCGGCCAGGATGGGGATGACGATGAGGCTGAGATTCTCGGCACTGAGCGTCGTAATCGGGACAAGGAGGATGGCGGCCAGACCACCCAACGCCGCTCCGATGGCCCAGTTCGCCGCCGCCACCAGATCGGGCGAGATGGCGAGCGTGGCCGCCGCCGTCGGGTTCTCGGCCACGGCCGTGGTGGCCAGTCCGAACGTCGTGTACTTGTAGATGGCCCAGAGCACCACCGTCAACACGATCACGATGCCGAAGATCCAGAGACGATCGATCCCGATGCTGGCCCCGAAGATCGTCACCGAGCTCGTCGGGAGCGAAGACGTCACCGTTCTCGGCTGGCCTCCGAAGGCCAGCGTGATGACCTCCTGGGCGATGACGAACAGGGCCAGTGTCGCAACGATCTTGATCAGGTTCGAGGCGTTTTTGAGCTGGCGGATCTCGAGGACGTAGAACGCAGCACCCAAGGCGCCCGATACCAAGAGCCCGGCCGGAATGGCGATGACGATGCTGAGATGCCAGTTCTGATGCAGCTCGTAGAAGACGTACGCCGCCATCATGCCCATCGCCCCTTGAGCGAAGTTCACGACTCTCGATCCGCGGTAGACGAGAACGAGCCCGATGGCGGCAATGGCGTAGAGCGAGCCCGCTCCGAGCCCGATTACTGCGAACTGGAAGACTTGGCTCATCGCCGCACCATCACCTCAGGACGTCGCCGGATTGCCATGGATCGTGTCAGCCAGGTCCGCACGTACTGCACGACTTCGGCACCGGACCCCCCTGGAGGCACTCGTCCCGACTGGCCTTGGAAACTTCGTTGCGAAGGTAGCACACGGCGGTCTAAATATCTAGATGTATCCAGAGCCGCCGGCGGCCTCGTCAGCGGTCGTTCGGGAGACTTTTCTCGTTGCCGTCGCGCGCTACTTCGTCGTGCGTCGGCCACTCCGGGGCCGGGACCGCGCACCCGTCGCGGCGGCGGCAGCGGTCACCGGAGCCGGAGCCGGGAAGTGCAGTTGTGCGTTGACCCGCTCGAACCAGGAGTCATCCAGCCGGGCCCCCAGGCCGCGCAGACAGAACGACGTGATCCCCGCGAGGTCGGGGCGACGTACGCCGGCGTCGTTCCCCACCGTCTCGGCGCTTATGAACGCGGCGTTGATCGAGAGGATCAGAAAGGTCGCCCCTTCGGGGTCGGCCGCGTCGAGCTGCCCCGCCGAGGCCGCCGCCTGCACCAGTCCGAGGATCAGCGAGGCCACTGCAGTCTGGGCCCGCCCGATCATCTCGGGTTGGGACTCCGAGAGCTTGAGGCGTAGGCGGATGAGGCCACGGTCCATGGCGGCTCCGCTGAACTCGGGCATGCGCACCGCGGCCACCATGGCTCCCGCCAGGCGTTCGAGCGGGTCGTCCACCTCGGCAATCGCCTTGTCGATGAGCTCGGCGTAGGTGCGCATGGCTTCCTCGAAGACAGCCAGGAGAAGGTCGTCCTTGCTCTCGAAGTACTGGTAGAGGGTGCGCAGCGACTGACCTGCCTCGTCCGCCACTTCCTGCACGGTGATGTCCTCGCCGTTGGCACGGGCCAGCACCGTCGTGGCGGCGCGGATGAGATTCATCCCCCGATCGACCGACCGTTCCGCCGCAGTCCGCAGGGATCGTCCGACCACTCGTCGCTGCCAATCGGCATCGGACTCATCCGCCAACGACGGATCCACGGTGGGTTCCAACTGTCCGTTCCTGCTCACGCTTAGAAGTGGTCCAGCAGGTCGATGACCGTTTTGGCTTGTTGCCCCAGCATGACCTTCCCCACGACACTCATGTGCGTGCGCCAATGGGCCTCCGCATCATCGGCCTCTCCGGCGTCGATCAACTCGAGCAGTCGCTCTTGCGAGCGCACACCGCGTCGCCGCGTGGCGGCGGACTCGCCATCGGCATCCGCCTTGCTGACGATGGTGACGGCACGGGCAACCACTTCGTTCAACATCTCGGCCACGATGGTCAGCGTCTGGTTGCCGGCCATCTCGACCAGCTGTTCGTGGAACTGGGCGTTCGCCAATCCGAACGCCTCCGGGTCTCCGATCGCCTCTTCTTCTTCGGTGATCAACGTCCGCAACGTGCGGGCATGGGTCTTGCGCTGACGACTCGACGCCACCAGGCGAACCGCTGCCGGTTCGATGATCGTCCGGGCTTCGAAGACATCGGCCAAGGAGACGTTTCGGGACTGGAGGACGAGCGCGGCCGTCCGCGCTGTCAACCGCCGGTCAGGTCGGTGCACGACCACGCCGCCCTGCACGCCTCGAACCACGGAGATCAGTCCCTCCGCTTCGAGGATCCTCAAGGCCTCGCGCAGCGACGGCCGAGAGACCCCGAAACGCTGGATCAGATCAGGCTCGTGCCCCAGGGAATCACCTTCGTCCAGCTCCCCGAGAATGATAAGTCGGCGCAACTCGTCGGCGATCTGTTGGGGCTTCTCTCGCGGTTTGGTACCCGGGCGGCGTGTCGGTCCGGGGCCGGCGTTCTTCGCTGTCACCCGATGGCCCGGTGCGGGCGCATCGACCAGGATGCTTTCGTTTCAGGGAAGTGGGACATGTCGGTTTTCGATACTATGACTTTCACTATGGGGACGCCACGAGACAAGGGTCTGCAGCGCTTCGGCGGGCCGCCGGAAGCGCGGATGCTCTACGAGACGCAGATGATGAAGATGCCGACGATGGATCCCCCGGCACCCGACGAAATGATGGAATGGGCCACCTCGTCCGGTCAGGTGGTCAAGGTGCTCTACGGCGACCCCGAGGCGGGAGGCATGAGCCTCGTCTGGTCGTGGTTTGCGCCGAACTTCCCGTTGCCCCGGCACTCCCACAGTGCTGACTGCCTCTATTACGTGACCAAGGGCGAACTGCACATGGGCCGCCAGGTGGTGAAGGAGGGCGAGGGCTTTTTCGTCGCCGACGGCGCGTCCTATGCCTACACCGCAGGTCCTGATGGCGTCGAGATCCTCGAGTTCCGCTCGGTGAGCCAGTTCGACATGCAGATCACGGAGAGCCTGCCCCGGTGGGCGAAGATGGTCGACATCTCGCGCCAGCACCGCGAGGCGTGGGCCGAAGAACTCCCGGCGCATCAGTAGCGCCGCGTCGCGCCTACCGGCGGAACCGACGGTGCTCGGCTCTCAGATCTGGGCCTGACGTGCCAGCTCGTTGATGGAGTCCATCAGCACGTGGAGCTCGGCCGTCGGATTGACCTCGAGCGCCTTCGTCGGCTCTTCGTAGATGAGCACGTGGCCGGCTGGTATGAAGCAGACCTCTCCCGCCAACACGACGTCGTCCGGCCTGTTCGAGTCCGGGTACTTGGCCCGCATGCGGCCTTCGAAGAGATACATGTAGTGCGGGCACGGGCACAGGCCGCCCGGGAGCGCTTGATAGACGGACGTGTAGTCGGCCGGGCCCGTCTCGGTGAAGGCCACCGACATCGCACCCCATTCTTCGGACTGCCAACCCCCGATCGAATCCCACCGGGGATTCGGTGTGATGTCCTGCGGTCGCTTGTGCGGCACGATCACCTCCGGTTTCCGACTGGGATGCGGTTCATCCCTCGCCTTTCGGACCAATCCTTGACGGTAGCCCGGCACTCTGTTTCAGTAGAATGATGATCTACCACGGCCGGCCAGCGGCGCGCCTCGTGTCCCGTCTCGGTGGCCGCGCATGACTGACGACGTGCTCAGCCTGCCCGAGCGCATACGCGTCCTGGCCGAAGCCGATTCTGACGAACCGACGTACTGGCACATCGGGCTCGAAGGCCAAGAGCAGGCGTTCACGTGGAACTGGCTGCACACGAGGTCGAGCCAGCTGGCGGCTGCCTTCGAGGAACGCGGCCTGGGCTACGGGGACCGTGTCGGCCTGGGATTGCGCAACTCGCCCCTCTTCACGCTCAGCGTGTTCGCCGCCTGGAAGCTGGGCGCCGTGCCCGTTCCGGTGCGCTGGGACCTGCCCGACTGGGAGCTCCAACGTCTGCGCGAGGTGATCGAACCGCGGCTGTACCTGGCCGAAGACGACATCGAGTGGCTGGAAGCAACGGCAGCATCGGACGTGCGGGAGTTCCCCGACGTCGTCTCGCCGCAGCGGCAGGGCATCTGCAGCAGCGGGTCGACCGGGACGCCGAAGGTCATCCTGAGTGCCGCGCCGGCCGTGTTCGAAGAGGTCTTCAGTACCCCGCTGGCCGAGATGTGGCAGCCGATCCCGAGACCGCAAACGATCCTCGTGCCCGCACCGATGTATCACGTCAATGCCTTCTCGGCGCTGAACAGCCTTCTGGCCGGCGACCACATCGTCGTCATGGAGAAGTTCGACGCTGCCCGGGCGGTCGAGCTGATCGAACGCCATCGCATCAGCAACTTCACCGCCACGCCGACCATGCTGCAGCGGATGGCCGATCTCCCGGACATAGAGCAACGCGATCTCTCGAGCCTGGTCTGGATCACGCAGGGGGCCGCCCCCATGCCGCCGTCGTTGGTCCACCGCTGGGCGGGATTTCTCGGGCCGGAGAAGATCATCATGGCCTACGGGATGACGGAGGGTCTGGGCATCACCGCGCTGCGTTGCGACGAGTGGATGGAGCACCCGGGCAGCGTCGGCCGAGGTCTCCGTGACACCGAAGTGCGCATCCTCTCCGAGGAGGGAACCGAGCTGCCGCCGGGTGAGGTCGGTGACATCTACCTCCGCTCGGCGGCCTACAAGGGATATATCTACCTGGGTGAGGCACCCCGGCTCCAGACGACCGACGACGGTTTCAGCACCGTCGGCGATCTCGGCTACGTCGATTCCGATGGGTTCCTGTACCTGATCGACCGTCGGGTCGACATGATCATCTCGGGCGGTGCGAACGTGTTCCCGGCCGAAGTGGAGACAGCCCTCATCGACCATCCGAAGATCGCGGACGTCGTGGTGGTAGGTCTCAAAGATCCCGAGTGGGGTCGCCGCGTCCACGCGATCATCGAGCCCACCGATCCGGCGGACGTTCCGACGACCGAAGAGGTCGTGCAGTACGCAAAGAGCCGACTCGCGCCCTACAAGGTTCCCAAGAGCATCGAGATCGTCGATGCCATGCCCCGGAGCGCGGCCACGAAAGTGAACCGTGGTCGGCTCATCGAGGCGCGGGGCGGCTGAAGAACCGCTGCTGCCCCACCCGCCGCACCTGCTCGGACGCTGCGGCTCGAGGAGGCAACGTCAGGTCTCGAGCAGCTGATCCCTGATCTGGCTCTTGAGCGGCTTCCCCATCGAGTTGCGCTCGATCACCGTCACGAACTCCAGCTGTTCCGGACACTTGTATCTGGCCAGTCCGGCGGAGGCGCAGTAGCTTCCCAGATCCGCCAGGCCGACCTCTGCCTCGCCACGGGGCACGACGACAGCGCACACGCGTTCGCCCGTCCGGGCATCCGGTAGGCCGATGACGACGACATCTGCGATGTCGGGATGGCGCAGCAAGACATCTTCGATCTCGAGTGCCGAGATATTCTCGGCGTTTCGGATGATCACGTCCTTCACCCGGCCGGTGATGAAGACATTGCCCTGGTCGTCGATGTCGCCGAGGTCTCCCGAACGGAACCAGCCATCTTCGTCGAAAGCTGCTGCGTCGAGCGCACCGTCGAGATACCCAGCGAAGCATTGCGGTCCCTTGAGTCGGATCTCGCCGTCGACGACACGTACCTGTACTCCCGGCGACGGACGTCCGACGGAACGCAGCAGAATGTCGTCGGCGTCAGCGGGAGTCGCCGCCGTGGCGATCGGAAACTCCGTCAGCCCGTACGAACTCTGCACCCCGCGCACGCCAAAGGTGTCGATCAACTCGCCGACCAGCGCGGGCGGCGTGGGAGCGCCACCGGCCGTGATGATCCGCAGGTCGGGAAAGAGGGGGCTCGATCCCCGCTCGTGTTGCGCGTCGAGGTAGGCCCGGAAGAACGGCTGGGCCGAACCGAGGATCGTCGGCCCGTGTGCTGCCATGCGCGCCGGGGCTGTCGAAGGATCCCAGGCATCGAAGAGCACGAGCTTCAGACCGGTCCGTAGCGATGTGGCCAGCATGACGATCCCGCCGATGTGCGTGATCGGCCAGGCGATCGGATAGACGTCGTCCCTCCCGAACGAGGCCAGATCGACCATGCCGGCCGACGCCGCCGCCAGCGAGGTGTCGGTGTGCTGCACCCCCTTCGGGTCGGATGTCGTACCGGACGAGTAGTAGATCCACTGCGCGTCCTCCGGGATGGCTGGTGGCAACGACGACGGATCGCCATGGGGAAGACGTAGGTCCGGCCCGGGCTCGCCTTCGAAGTCGAGGGCCAGGACCTCGCACCCGAGGCCTTCCGCCATTTCCGCGTGGCCGAACCCGCGCCAGGTGACGGGGGTGACGTAGAGCGATGGCCCGACCTGGGCCGTGATGAGGCGCAGCTCACGCTCGCGCAGCGCGGGAATGACGGGGTTCTGCGCGACGGAGAGCCGGGCCAAGGCGGCCACGAGGACGACGGCCTCCAGCGAGGTCGGCAGCTGCCACGACACGCGGTCCCCGGCGGTCACCGGGAGGGCGGCCGCCACGCGCTCCGCAGCATCTCGGAATTCCGTGGTCGTCAGCGCCCGGCCCCAGTCGTCGGCCAGGATGACCCGGTCCGGTTCGTCCTCGGCGGCCGTACACACGAGGTTCCAGAACGTCAACGAGAGACCTCGTCCCGGTGCCGTTCGCAACGCGCTCGCCCGATGTGGCCCCGGTCGCTCACGTCCCGGTCGCCCTCCGGACTCCGGGCCAGACGTCGTGCCAGAGCCGCTCGATGATCGGTTCGGACGGTCCCCCCGCTGCGGCGGGCAAGAAGATGAAGTGGCGTGCTCCGGCCTCCACGAACTCGACGAGCCTCGCCGTCACTTCCTCGGCGGTGCCGGCGACCGCCACCGAGTGCACCATGTCACGGAAGTCCTGGCCGTACTGGAAGCCCATCGTTCGTGCCGCCGCCTCGCGAGCTCGCTGGCCGTCCGGATCGACGTTGACGAAGATGAACGCGTAGAACGCGAAGTCGTGGAGCGGACGACCGTGTTCCCCGGCCACTTCTCTGATCCGCTGGACCGATGCTGCGTACCGTCTGGGCGAGTAGAGGTAGGGCATCCAGCCGTCGCCCAGGAGCGCGGCGCGGCGCATGGCGACATCCTGGCGCCCAGCCACGACGATGGGAGGACCGCCGGTACGGACGGGTGTGGGAAGGATCCGCACCGCATCCATCGGATAATACGGTCCGTCGTTCGTGATCTCCTCACCCGTCCAGAGCGAACGGAGCAGAGGTATCGCCTCGTCGGTTCGGCGCCCCCGCTCCGCGATGGGCACCTGGCACGCCCGGAACTCCTGAGGGTATTCGCCGCCGACACCCACGCCCAGGATCACCCGACCACCGCTGACCTGATCGAGGTCGGCGATCTGCTTCGCCACGACTGCCGGTGGATAGAGGGGCAGGAGCAGGATCGATGTGCCGATCCGCACGCGTTCGGTGACCGCCGAAAGGCGAGCGAGACTCACCATCGCCTCGTTGGACGGACTGGTGGACGCAACGTGTCCCCCCGTCCACAGCGAGTCGACGCCGAGGCGCTCGAGATCCGCCGCCACCCGAAGGTCGTTTCCTGAGACGAATCCGACCCGCAGCTCCCCGTTCGAGGCGCTCACCGGACCCGCTGCAACTCAGAGGACATCCGCCCACTATGACGGGTCGACGAGGATCTTGCCTTGTGTCGTGCCCCGGGCCAGGAGGTCGAACGCGTCGGCGAGCGAGCTCAGGCTGACCGTTCGACCTATCAACCGACCCGGCGAGACAGTCCCCTTCGCGAAGGCGTCGATCACCGTCCTGAAGTCGTCGGGCGTGTAATACACCGCAAAGTGGATGGTGAGCTCCTTCATGAGCGCCGCCATCGACCAGAAGGGATCCTGCTCCGTGCACACGCCGGCCACCACGATCCTGCCCTTGGCCCGCGTGGCCGCGATGCAGGCGTCGAGCAGGCCTGGCCTTCCCACACACTCGACCGCCACGTCGTACGCTCCGGGCACGGCGGCCGATGCGTCGGTCAGATCGTCGGTGGCACCGAACGCCGTCGCTCCCCTTCGCCGTGCCTCGTTGGGATCGACGACGGTGATGCGCTCGGCGCCTCGGAGTGCGGCCCAGGTGATGCTGGTGAGTCCGACGGTGCCCGCCCCCACGACGAGGACCTTGTCGCCCGGCTCGACGCCCACCGCGTCGATGGTGTGCAGGCCGACGGCGTAGGGCTCCACCAGCGCCGCGTGGACCGGTTCGATCGGCTCTGGGACGGCAAACGACGAGGCGGCCGGCACGACAATCCGCTCGGCAAAGCCGCCGGGGCCACCGCCGAGGCCCAAGAGAACGGCCGAGGCGCAATGCACGACGTCGCCCGCCACGCAGGACGCACACGATCCACATGACGCCACCGGCAGCACGGCAGCGTGCATACCTTCCGTCCAGCCCTCCGTCTCCGGGCCGGTCCCCACGACCTGGCCGCCGAACTCGTGTCCCATGATCACACCGGCGGGCATCATGGCCCGCGCCTTGAGGTCGGACCCGCACAGGCCACACGCGGACACCTCCAGCAAGAGCTCACCCGCTCGTGGAACCGGGTCGGGCACCGTCGTGAGGTCGATCACCCCACCCTCCTGCATCACCGCAGCCCGCACGCAAGTCTCCCTTCGGTCCGGGGAGCCATGATACCTCTACAGCTTTCAACGCCTCCTGATAGCGTCGACCCATGCCAGACGGACGACTCGTGGGGAAGAACGCCGTGGTGACCGGCGGTGCATCGGGAATCGGCCTCGCCACCGTGCGTCGCTTCGTCGCCGAGGGCGCCCGCATCATGATCGGCGACGTCGACGGCGAAGCCACGGCTTCCGCCGCCGAGGAGCTCGGTCCCAACGTGGTCGGCCAACGTTGCGACGTCCGTGACGAGGCAGATGTCGATGCGCTGTGCGA
This sequence comes from uncultured Acidimicrobiaceae bacterium, assembly GCA_963754445.1. Taxonomy (GTDB): domain Bacteria; phylum Actinomycetota; class Acidimicrobiia; order Acidimicrobiales; family RAAP-2; genus Bog-473. The sequence continues at coordinate 492,096 of CAVWFT010000002.1, forward strand.
AGCCGCCGTCGGTGCGTTCGGGTCCATCGACATCGCGTTCGCCAACGCCGGCATCGGGTCGTTCGGCGCCATCGTCGACACCGACCTCGACGAGTGGAAGCGGGTCATAGACGTGAATCTCGTCGGTCCTCTCTTGACCTTCAAGCACGCCGCTCGACGGATGGAGCACGGTGGCTCGATTGTCGCCACCTCGAGTCTGAACGCCGTCCAGGCCTCCAAGGGCATGAGCGCGTACTGCGCGTCCAAAGCCGGTCTGGCCATGCTGGTGCAGGTCGCTGCCCTCGAGCTCGGACCGCGCGGCATCAGGGTCAATGCCATCGCCCCCGGGCTCGTGCGAACGCCGCTCACCGATGGCATGTGGCTGCTGCCCGCCATCGTCGAGGATTTCGACGAGAACGCACCCCTCGACACCCAGACCTCGGCCGAGGACGTGGCCAGTTTGGTGACCTTTCTCGCCTCGGACGAATCGACCTCGATCTCCGGCACGCTGCAACTCATCGACCGGGGCGCGCACACGAAGCGTTACCCCGATCTCCCGACCCACTTCGCCCAGGCCCTCGGCGGTGCCCCGGGTTGAGCCTCAGGCGAACGCCGGTAGCACCTCGGTCTCGAAAAGCCGCAGGCTCGACCAGGCCAGCTCGGGCGGCATGCCCCCGCAGAGCGGATGCAGCATGGTGAAGGGGAACGGCGCCTCTTTCACCTCGCGGATCAGCTCGTCCGGAGTGAGGACCGCATACCCGCCGCTGGCCCTCAGCTGCTCCACGTTCTCCATGACCCGGTAGGGCGAGGCGACCTGTTCCTGGTCCTGCCAGGCGCCGTACGCGTTGCATTCGTGGAGGAAGAAAGGCGCCATCTGCTCCCAGCCCGCCTCGGCGTCGGTGGCGAGGGCCACCACCCGGTTCTCACCGACGATCGACGGTCCCGGATCGGGCCGTCCAAGGATCTGCACTTCATCGCGGTAGTAGTCCCAGACCTCGGGCACCGAGGGAATGAACCCGTCGGCGATGCGGGCCGCCCGGCGGGCCGCCGCCTCGCTGCTGCCGCCCATCGTGATCCCGATCCCACCGGTCCGGTACGGATGCGGTGTCAGGTGGACGGTGCGCCCTCGGTATTCGAACGGAGCCCCGTTGAAAGCGCCGCGCAAGGTCGACACGACCTCCTTGACTCGGGCCACGCGCTCCTTCCTCGGCACGCCGTACATGACGAACTCCTCGCCCACGTAACCGCCCGCCACGATCAGGTCCACCCGGCCCTTCGAAAGGTTGTCCAGGACGAGCATGTCCTCGGCCAAGCGGATCGGATCGTAGAACGGCGCGATGAGAGCGGCCACGCTGAACTGCACCGTGGTCGTGCGGGCCGCCATCGCCGCCACGATCGTCAGCGGGCTGGGCAGATAGCCGTCGGCGGAGCCGTGGTGCTCCGAGATGGCGATGCTCACGCAACCGAGCCGGTCGGCCCACTCGGCGATCTCGAGCGCCGTGTCGTACCGCTCGGCCATCGTCGTGCCCGCCAACTCCGGGTTCCGAAAGTCGAAGCGCATGGCGAACAGCAGGGACATCGATACTCCTCCTCCTCGTCCGTGTCCGGAGGATCAGACGGCGGCGGCCGGCCTACGCGAGACGCTCTTGCTCAGGTCGGCCGACTTGACCACGCCGGTCACCTTCTCCTTGGGCCGGGTGGAACGGACAGAGACGTCGTGCCCGGCGGCCCGCTCCCGAAGTGCTCCGACCGTGCAGTTTTCGCGCCCACCGAGAATGGGAAAGGGGTCGAAGGCGAAGTGTTTCATGGCGTTCTTGTGGGTCATCCGGTCGATGTCGTCGTCACTGACACCCTGGAGGTACAGGCCCAACTCCTCGGGAGAGTACGGCCACGTCGAGTCGGAGTGCGGGTAGTCGCATTCCCACATGACATTGTCCATGTTCAAGAACTCACGGCTGGCGACACCGAACCGGTCGTCGATGAAGCACGTCAGCACGTGCTCGTCGAAGACCTCGCTCGGGAGCTTGTCCCCGAAGTCCTGGCCGGTCCACGTGTGATGCTGCTTGTACTGGTAGTCGATGCGCTCGAGGAAGTATGGAATCCAGCCGATCCCTCCTTCGGACAACGCCACCCGCACGTCAGGGAAACGGCGGAACACCGAGGACCAGATGAGGTCGGTCGCCGCCTGCACGATGTTGATCGGGGTCAGCGTGATGAGGCAGTCGATCGGTGCATCTTCCGATGTGATGACCATTTGCGAGGACGAACCGATGTGCATGCAGGCGACCACGTCCTCCTCGCTGCAGGCCTTCCAGAATGGGTCCCAGTGGTCCGAGTGCAGGCTGGGCCAGCCCAGTTTCGACGGATTCTCGGAGAAGGTCACCGCGTGAGCGCCCTTGGCCGCCGTGCGTCGGACCTCGGCCGCCAGGGTCTCGGGATCCCAGATGGCGGGCAGGGCGAGGGGAATGAAGCGGCCGGGCTGCGAACCACACCATTCGTCGATATGCCAGTCGTTGTAGGCCTGGAGCATGGCCAACGCCACGTCCTTGTCCTTGGTCCGGGCGAACATCTGCCCGCAGAACTGTGGGAACGACGGGAAGCACAGAGCGCCCAGGACCCCGTTGGCGTCCATGTCCTTCACGCGCTCCTTCACGTCGTAGCAACCGGGGCGGATGTCGTCGAAGGAGGTCGGCTCGATGCCGTACTCGTCCTTGGGACGGCCGGCCACCGCGTTCAGCGCGACGTTGCCCACCTCGCTGCCCTCGTAACTCCAGACGTTGGTCCCGTCTTCCTTGGTCAGGAATTTCGGCGCCAGGTCGGCATACTTCTTGGGCAGACGGTCCTTGAAGAGATCCGGCGGCTCGACCACGTGGTCGTCGACACTGACAAGGACCATGTCGTTGATGTTCATTTCGTCCCCCTAGGAACCGTTCGTCGAGGCCGCAGGCTTCGCGATCTCGGTCTTCATGTCATCGAGCAGCATCAAAATGGGCAGGCCGGATTCGCTCAGCGCGTTGCCGTGGCCCGTCTGGTGGACGTCGAACACCGACTGGACGGCGGCGTAGAACCCCATGACGTCGAGAGTCTGGTTCACCGCCCGCTTGGCCTGGCGCAACGCGAACGGGTGCTTCTTCGCGATCTCCTCGGCCAGGGCACGCGTGTCCGTGCGCAGATCGTCGAGCGGCACCACCTTGTTCACCATGCCGAGGCGCTCCGCCTCTTCGGCCGACATCGATCGGCCGGTGAAGAGCATCTCCTTGGCCTTGCGCGCGCCCCACTCCCAGGTGTGCCCGTGGTACTCGACGCCGCCGATGCCCATGTTGACGACCGGGTCGGAGAACTTGGCGTTGTCCGCCGCAATGATGAGGTCGCAGGGCCAGGCGAGCAGGAGACCCCCGGAGATGCACACGCCCTGCACGGCGGCGATCGAAGGTTTTGGGATGTTGCGCCAGCGCAGCGAGTACTCGAGGAAGCGCCGGGACTCAATGGCATAGATGCCGGCCAGCGTCCACGTCGGGGGCTCGTCGCCTTCGCTGCCGACTCCCTTGATGTCGTGGCCGGCCGAGAAGTGCTTCCCGTTGGCCTGGAGGATGATGACGCGCACGTCGTCGTCCTCGGCCGCCCGGCGCCACGCCTCGTCGAGATCGTCGAGCATCGGCAACGTCTGGGCGTTCGCCGCCTCGGCGCGGTTCAAGGTGATGGTGGCGATCCGCCCCTCGACCTCGTAGTCGATGAATGTCGTTTCCATCCAGCACTGCCCCCTGGGCGTTCGGAAAAGCGTGACTTTCACTCTACGTATAGCAGGGTTTCCCGCTCAAAACGGCAGCCGGTTCCTGCCGCCCGAGAGAGGGCGGTCCACCTCCCCCCTGGGCTACCGGCGGCCCGGGATGCGCAGCCACCGCGCCGGACCGGCGGCGCCAGCGACCCCAGCTCCGAGATGTGTAAACGATTGGATTACCCTGCGCGCCATGAGTCCCGCCCCCGCCCTCGCCGACCTGACTCGTCCGGAGCACACGGCAATCGTCACCCAGGAGTGCCAAGGCGGGGTGGTCGGTCCAGAGTCCGGACTCAAGGTCTTGGCCGAGGAGGCCCAGCGGGTCGCCATCCCGCACCTCACCCGCCTGCTGCCGGTCGCCCGCCGGGCCGGCGTGCGTGTCGTCCATTGTGTGGCGGAGCGGCGGGCCGACGGCCTGGGCGGCAATCACAACGCCCGCCTCTTCGCTGCCCGGGGGCCGAAAGGTCCGGACCTGACCCCGGGCAGCCCGGGCGCCTCGGTGATCCCCGAACTGGGTCCCGAAGCCTCCGACCTGGTGCTCGGCCGCTTTCACGGCGTGGGACCGATGGGGGGCACCGACCTCGACGCCATCTTGCGCAACCTCGACATCGCCACCATCGTGGCGACCGGCGTCTCGGTCAACGTGGCCATCACCAATCTCGTGATGGATGCGGTCAACCTCGGATACAACGTGGTCGTCCCTCGTGATGCGGTGGCCGGCGTGCCCACCGAGTATGCCGACGCGGTCATCGACGGGACCCTGGCCCTGCTCGCCACGATCACGACCACCGATGCGCTGATCGACGTCTGGCGCTGATCGACGTCTGGCGCTGAACGACGCGGTGCGGCTGCCGCGCCCGTTCAGCTCGTGGCGGGCACCTCGTAGAACTGCTGGGCCCAGTCCCGAAGCGCCTTGTAGGGCTTGGCGTCCTGTCGGGCCAACGCCGGATGCTCGACATATTTCTGATAGCGCCAGATCTCGAGGTCGTCCCACATGGTGACCATGAACTCCTTCTCCACCCGGCTGCGCAGTCCCTCCGGTGGTGTCTCGGACTCGTCGCCCGGCACCCGGGGCCACCACACTGTGTAGAACATGTCGGACAGACCGTCTTCGACCGGGGTGACGGCGAACACGAGACGGTGGTTCTGCGCCCCCTCGAATGCGCTGATGGCGCCGCCCAACCCGAACAGGTGGCTGTGGATGCGCAGCGCCATGGCATCGGGATCGTCGCTCCGGATGTCAGGCCAACCGGTGAGGAACTGCCACTCCTCGCCGACCACTTTCCAGTCCAGCGCGACCGGCGTGACGGTGGCCCGGTGCACCCGCTGGAAGTGCACGCTGTCCGGCCCGTTCTCGGCGACGACCTGGGGATGCACCGGTTCGCTGCGGGCCCGGTCGACGAAGGTCGGATACGGCGGGTAATAGGCGCTCGGGTCGGTCTCGAACTGCGGGAACGACAAGAAGACGTCGGGCATCGGCCAGGTCGGCGCCCGACCGTGGGGCTGGTGCCACATGAAGACACAGCCGTACTGCTCGCTCAGGGGCCAGACGCGCAAACTCTGCGAGAGGTTCGGTCGGTCCTGGTACGGGATCCTCTTGTTCCCCCCGTCCGGCCCCCAGACCCAGCCGTGGTAGGGACATTCGACGCAGTTCCCCTGCACGGTGCCACCGTGGCCGATATGCGCGCCCAGATGGGCGCAATGCCCCTCGAGCACGTGCAGCTCGGCATCGTCGCCTCGGTACGCCACGAGGTCCTCGCCGAAGAAGCGGAGCGGGCGCACCTCGCCGACGGGAAACTCGGCCGACCAGCCGATCTGGAACCAACCGGTCGGCTTCCAGGTAAAGGGGACTTCCATGACGGGGCGCCTCCAAGGCGTCGCAAAACATCTAGAGGTATTTGATCATCGGTCGGTCGGCGGGGCAAACCGCTCCGGCCGGTACGGCCGATCTCTCGGGTGCGGCGCAGGGACGGCCGGGACGGAGTTCATGGCACCTGAACTGGCAGGAAAGATGGCTCGGGCTCCCCACGGCCGTATCCTGGACGGGTGGCCGACAGGGACGACGTGCTGGCCCTGCGGGGGCCCGCCGAGATGGTTCGGGAGGTGAGCCGCGCCGTGACGGGGGCCCTGACGGTGCAGCACGGACACCTGCCCGAAATCGCGTGCACCGGACCCCACTCCGCCCAGCGCACGTGGCGATGTTCGACGGCGCGGAGTGGCCGGCTCCCGACGCGAGTACCCGGGTGGGTCGGCACGGATATGGCCTCGACCTGGAGGAATACGTGCGGGAAGATGGCTGTTGGCCAATCAGTAAGACTCACCTGCGCAGGATCAGAGTCGACCCACTTCAAGAGTTTTCCCCAGGGGTGAAGCGATGACAGCAGTGACCACCAGCCCGCCGAAGCGACGGCTGACCCACCTCCAGCGCCTGGAGGCCGAGAGCATCCACATCATGCGCGAGGCGGTGGCCGAGTCCGAGCACCCCGTGATGCTCTATTCGGTGGGCAAGGACAGCTCCGTCATGCTGCACCTGGCCATGAAGGCCTTCTACCCCTCGCTCCCGCCCTTCCCCCTCTTGCACGTGGACACGACGTGGAAGTTCAAGGAGATGTACGCCTTTCGCGACAACGTGGTCAAGGAGCTCGGTCTCGACCTGATCGTCTACCGGAACCCCGAGTGCGTGCGCCTGGGCATCAACCCCTTCGACCACGGCTCGGCCATGCACACCGACATGTGGAAGACCGAGGGCCTGAAGCAGGCGCTCGACCTCAACCAGTTCGATCTGGCCTTCGGCGGGGCCCGCCGGGACGAGGAGAAGTCCCGGGCCAAGGAGCGGGTCTTCTCCATCCGCTCGGCCCAGCACCGCTGGGACCCCAAGCGCCAGCGACCCGAGCTCTGGCGGGCCTACAACGCCCGGACGAACCCGGGTGAGTCGGTCAGGGTCTTCCCGCTGTCCAACTGGACCGAGCTCGACATCTGGCAGTACATCCACCTCGAGGAGATCCCCATCGTGCCGCTGTACTACGCGGCACCGCGGCCGACGGTCGAGCGCGACGGGACCTTGATCATGGTGGACGACGACCGCATGCCGCTCGAGGAGGGCGAGGTCCCCGAGCTGCGCAGCGTCCGCTTCCGTACGCTCGGCTGCTACCCGCTGACCGGTGCCATCGAGAGCACCGCCGACTCGCTGACCGGGATCATCCAGGAGATGCTGCTGACCACGTCTTCGGAGCGGCAGGGACGGGTCATCGACCACGACTCGAGTGCATCGATGGAGAAGAAGAAGCAGGAGGGGTACTTCTAGTGGCGCACATTGACCCGCTCATCGCCGACGACATCGACGCCTACCTCGATCGGCACCAGCACAAGTCGCTCCTGCGCTTCATCACCTGCGGTTCGGTCGACGACGGCAAGAGCACGCTGATCGGCCGCTTCCTCTACGAGTCCAAGCTCGTCTTCGAGGACCACCTGGCCGCGCTCGAAGCCGACTCGAAGAAGGTGGGAACGCAGGGTGGTGAGCTCGACTTCGCCCTCCTGGTCGACGGCCTGGCGGCCGAGCGCGAGCAGGGCATCACGATCGACGTGGCCTATCGCTTCTTCTCCACGGAACGGCGCAAGTTCGTCGTGGCCGACACACCGGGACACGAGCAGTACACCCGCAACATGGTCACCGGTGCGTCGACGGCCGAACTGGCCGTCATCCTCATCGACGCCCGCAAGGGCATCCTGACCCAGACCCGGCGTCACAGCTTCCTGGTGTCGCTGCTCGGGATCCGCCACGTCGTGTTGGCCGTGAACAAGCTCGACCTGGTCGACTACAGCCAGGAGGTCTACGAGCAGATCGACGCCGACTACCGGACCTTCGCCGCCGAGCTCGGCATCACGGACATCGTCTCGATCCCGCTGTCCGCCCTGCGCGGGGACAACGTGACCGAGCACAGCCTCAACACGCCCTGGTACACGGGCCCGACGCTGATCGAGCACCTCGAGACGATCGAGGTCGACGACGACACCGACACCCAGCCTTTCCGGTTCGTGGCCCAGTGGGTGAACCGGCCCAATCTCGACTTCCGTGGCTACTCCGGCATCATCGTCGGCGGGACGGTCCGGCCGGGCGACCGCATCCGAGTGGTCCCCTCCGGTGTGGAGAGCACCGTGAGCCGCATCGTGACCTACGACGGGGATCTCGAGCTGGCCACCTCGGGTGAGTCCGTCACCCTGTGCCTGACCGACGAGGTCGACGTCAGCCGGGGTGACGTCATCGCGGGCTGCCTCGATCCCCCCTCGGTGGCCGATCAGTTCGAGACGAACCTCGTCTGGATGAGCGAGGAAGGGATGGTCCCCGGACGCCGTTACCTGGTGAAGATCGGCGGCACCACGGTCGGGGCAACCATCGACGACCCCAAATACCAGATCAACGTGAACACGCTCGAGCACGTGGCCGCCCGCACCCTCGAGTTGAACCAGATCGGGGTGGCCAATCTCTACCTGGAGAAGCCGATCCCCTTCGACAGCTACGTCGACAACCGCGACATGGGCGGGTTCATCGTCATCGACCGCATGAGCAACAACACGGTCGGTGCCGGGCTCATCAACTTCGCCCTGCGCCGGGCCGACAACGTGCACTGGCAGGCCATCGAGGTGGACGGGACCGCCCACGCCACCCTCAAGGGCCAACGGCCGGCCGTGCTCTGGTTCACCGGACTCTCGGGCGCCGGCAAGTCCACCATCGCCAACATCGTCGAGCGCAAGCTCCACGCCGAGGGGCGCCACACCTACCTCCTCGACGGAGACAACCTGCGCCACGGCCTCAACCGTGACCTCGGCTTCACCACGACCGACCGGGTCGAGAACGTCCGCCGGACGGCCGAGGTGGCCTCGCTGATGGCCGATGCCGGGCTCATCGTGCTGGTCTCGCTGATCTCGCCCTACCGGGCCGAGCGACGGATGGCCCGCGACCTGGCCAGCAGCCACCGCTTCCTCGAGATCTACGTCGACACGGCGCTCGACGTGGCCGAGTCCCGTGACCGCAAAGGCCTCTACGCAAAGGCACGCCGGGGCGAGATCCCGAATTTCACCGGCATCGGCGCTCCCTACGAGGCGCCGGAGAACCCGGACCTGCACATCTCGACGTCGCAGTACACCGCCGAGGAAGCGGCCGACGCCGTCATCCGCATGATCATCTGAACCCGGACGACCTCCGACGTCACAGACCCAGGAGCACGTCCCGGACGAGGGCGGGCCGGGACAGGAACGGGTGATGCCCGGCCTCGACTTCGAGCACCGTGCCCGCCGTGCGGGCAAAGTCGCGCTGCCGCTGCGCTGAGGTGCCCCGGTCGTCGGTGCACACGAGGTAGGTCGACGGCAGCTGTTGCCACGCTGCCGCCTGCACCGGGTGTTCGATCACGCACAGGCTCTGCCGGGCCAGTCGGTTCGACGCGTCGCTCTGCACCTCGGGACTGCAGTCCTGCAGGAAGGTCTCGGCCAGGAGATCGGGGCGGACCCCGAAGGTCCCACCCTCGAGATCCAAGTCGAGGAACGGGGCGGGCGCACCGTCGCTGAACGTGGAAAGGCTCTGCCCGACTTCGGGCAGGTAGCTCGACACGAGGACCAGATGCCGTATCGAATCGATCCCGGTCGCCGCTTCGGCCGCGACGATCCCGCCGTAACTGTGCACCACGAGGATCGTCGGTTCGTCGCTCTCCTCCAGGACATGGCGGACTGCCCGCACGTCCTCGGGCAACCCGGCACCACCTGTGCCCGGGCCGTCACCCGACTCGCCACAACTCGGCAACGCGGGCGCCACGCTGGGCATGCCCCGCGCGGCCAAGAGCTCACCGGTGCGATGCCACCACCACGCACCGTCCCGCACGCATGCTCCGTGAACGAATACAACTCTCAACGCGACCTCCGCTCGTGTCCACCTCTCGATCGACGCTAAACGTCGGGGCGGGCGCGCAGAGCGTTCGTGCCATCATCTGCAGCTATGAGCACCGAAACCCAACTCAACGAGCTCGGCTTCTACGTTCTCGCCGGAGCGCCGAAGTCACCGGCCGAGCTCCTCGTCGAGGTGCCCGCCGCCGAAGCGCAGGGATTGGGTTCTGCCTTCATCTCGGAGCGTTACAACATCAAGGAGGCCGCGACCCTCTCGGGTGCCGTCGGCGCGGTGTCCTCGCGTATCGGCATCGCCACCGCGGCGACCAATCACAACACCCGCCATCCGCTCATCACCGGGTCGTTCGCCACGACCATGCACCGCTTGAGCGGCGGCCGATTCACCTTGGGCCTCGGCCGCGGGATCGACGCCATGTTCGGCGCCTACGGGCTGCCCAAGATCACCACGGCCCAGATGGAGGACATGGCCGGTCTGCTGCGCCGGCTCTGGCACGGCGAGGCCGTGATGGGACACGACGGCCCCGCCGGCAAGTTCCAGATCCTGCACCTCGACGCCAGCTTCGACGAGGACATCCCGCTCGGACTCGTGGCCTTCGGACCCAACACCTTGGCCCTGGCCGGCCGGGCCTTCGACATGGTGGTGCTCCATACCTTCTTCACGGACGAGACGACGAGCCGGGTGGTGCGCACCGTTCGCCAGGCCGCCGAGGCGGCGGGGCGCGACCCCGCCGCGGTGCGCGTCTGGTCCTGCTTCGCCACCGTGCCCGACACCATCGACGAGGAGCTCCGTCTGAAGAAGACGGTCGGCCGCCTCGCCACCTACCTCCAGGGCTACGGCGACCTGATGGTCGAGACCAACGGCTGGGACCCCGAAGTACTGGTGCGCTTCCGGGCTGACGACGTGGTGCGGTCGGTGCCCGGGGCGATCGACAACGTGGCCGACACGCCCACCCTCGAGCACATCAAGGGCCTGCTGCCTGACGAGTGGCTGGCCCCGGCGGCCTACGGCAGCCCCGAGGCCTGCGCCGCCGCCGTCCTGCGCCAGTTCGACCTCGGCGTCGACGGCGTCATCATGCACGGAACGACGCCCGACGAGCTGGCTCCCGTCATCGCGGCCTACCGGGCCATTCGCCCGGCCGGTCGCTTCGACCATCTGGCGGCCAATCCGGGGGCTTGAGCGCGCCGGCCCAAGCGGCACCGGCCGGGGGCGCGCCGGCGTCCGGTCGGGTCAGCGGTACTGCGTCTCGGACTTGTCCCGGGGCGGAGGAGGGTTGATGGGGTAGTTCCCGATCAGCGTGTAGGCGAACCCATTGTTCAACGCCGCGGTACGTGTCATGTCGAGCGACTCCCAGATGGCGCGGATTGTGCCCTGTATGGCCTTGGGGTTGCGCTGCGCGATCGAGACGGCGATCTCCCGGGCCCGGGTCCGCAACGCGTCGCGCGTCGTGATCTCGGTCACCAGGCCCAGGCGCAACGCGGTCTCCGCCGTGAGCCGTTCTTCGTTCCCCATCAGGGCCCAGCGCAACACGTCGCCCAGCGGGACGCCGCGGTGCAGCATTCCCATCGGCTCGAGCGCGCTCACAATGCCGACGTTGGCGTGCGGGTCGAAGAACACCGCGTCGTCCGAGCAGATCACGATGTCGGACTCGTTGACGAAGTACTGGGCGCCGCCGGCGCACAACCCGTGCACGGCGCAGACGACCGGCTTCCAGACCTTGTGGTACAGCTTCGGGCTCAGCGAGACGCCGGGGTCGAATCCGTTCCATGCGTTCTCGCGCATGAACCAGGGTTCGGGGTTCTTGATGTCGGTCCCGGTGCAGAAGGCCCGCTCGCCGTTGGCCTGGAGCACGACGCAGTGGATCTCGTCGGTCTCCCGGACGGTCTCCCAGGCCCAAGTCATGTCTTCCGCCATCGCGTTGTTGAACGAGTTCAGGCTGTCCGGGCGGTTCAGCGTGATGGTGGCCACGTTGTCGGCCGTGTCGAACAGGATGGTTTCGCGTTCCAAGGGTTCCTCCCGGGCCTGGCGTCAGGTGGATGCTGCCACGGTCGTCGAGTGTCCGAAAAAGTATACTCTTTTATTCCGGTTTGCGGCCAGGCCCGGCGGACCGACAGCATCACACGGGAACGACGTCAGATTCCGAAGCGACCAGAGAGGAAACGAGTACACGTGGAGATCCAGGGCAAGAAGGCCGTCATCGTCGGAGGGGCCTCGGGCATGGCCAAGGCCTCGGCCGAGATGCTCAAGGCGAAGGGTGCCGACATCGCCATCATGGACCTGCCGACGTCGGCCGGGGCCGAAGTGGCCAAGGAACTGGGCGGTACCTTCCACGAGGTCGACATCCTCGACACCGAGCAGACGGAGGCGGCCATGGCCGACGCCGTGGAGGCCCTCGGCGGCCTGCACATCGCGGTCAACACCGCCGGCGGCGGCAACGCCAAGCGCACGCTGACCAAGGAGGGACCGCACCCCCTCGACGAGTTCGTCAAGACGATCAACCTGAACCTGGTCGGCACCTTCAACCTCAACCGGCTCCAGGCCGATGCCATGTCGAAGAACGAGCCCGAGGACGAAGAGCGCGGCGTCATCATCGACACGGCGTCCATTGCCGCCTACGAGGGCCAGATCGGCCAGGTGGCCTACGCGGCAGCCAAGTCCGGCATCGTCGGCATGGTCTTCACCATGGCGCGCGACCTCGGAAGCCTGGGCATCCGGGCCATGGCCATCGCCCCGAGCCTGTTCAGCACCGGTCTGACCGCGGGCATCCCGGACGAGTTCGCCAAGATCCTCACCAAGGACTCGGCCTTCCCCAAGCGCATGGGCCGGCCCGAGGAGTACGGCCGCCTGGCCATCGCCATCGTCGAGACCCCGATGCTCAACGGTCTCTGCATCCGTCTCGACGGCGGCACCCGCTTCGCCCCCAAATAGCGGCCGGGCGGGTCGCCATGCGCTCGATCGAGTTGCGCGTCGACGTCACCGACGCGGCCGGGCTGGGTGAGCCGGCACACGTCGCGGTGACGGTCACCGCACCGGACGCGCTGCCGGCGGGCCAGGTCCCGATCGTCTGCTTCGCCAAGCCGGGGGCCGGTTACTCCCGGGGCTACTTCACCGAGACGTTGCCCGGGCCCGATCCGGGACCCCGCGCCGGGGCGCAGGCCACGTGGCACGCGGGTCGGGGGTGGATCGTCGTCGCCGTCGACCACCTCGGTGTCGGCGCCAGCTCCCAGCACGATCCGGAGCGTCTCGCCTACACCCCGGTCGCGGCGGCGAGTGAGGCCGCCGAGGCGGAGGTACGGCAGAAGCTGGCGGCCGGCACCCTCATCGACGGGCTCCCCGCCGTCCCCGACGTCGTCGGACTCGGGATCGGCCAGTCGATGGGTGGGGCACTGACCGTCGTGCGACAGGGTCGCTTCCACTCCTACGACGGCGTCGGCGTGCTCGGCTACAGCCCGCTGCGCACCCACCCGCCGACCACGCCGGGGACGCCACCTCTCGGCCTGCCGTGGGTGCCCCGCGACACCATGCCGTCGGCCGGTGTCTTCACCAACGAGCTGGCCCTGGCGGCATCGAACCTCGAGAACTCGGGCGCGCATGCCGACGCCATGGTCTGGGGCTTCCACTACGACGACATCGATCCCGAGATCGTGCGGCGCGACATGGACGACTACCCGGCCCGGCACGGCGACGTCCCGCCGTGGGGCTCGTCGAGCATTCCGATGACGGTGGCCCTGTGGTCGGTCACGCCGGGTGGGGCGCTGGCCGAAGCGGCGGCCGTGCGCGCGCCGGTGCTCGTGGCGCTCGGTGAACGAGACGTCCTGGTCGACCCGCGGGGCGAGACGCGGGCCTACGAGTCGTCGCCCAGCGTCGACTTCTTCGTCTGCCCGCGCATGGCCCACATGCACAACTTCGCCGGCACCCGCGAGCTGTTCTGGCAGCGGATCCATTCGTGGGGCGAGTGGGTACGCGACTGGACGGCGGCGACGTAGTGGAACTCGAACTGGCCGACGACCTGCCCGCCCTGCTGACGCTCGAGCGGGTCGATCGCGACCTGTTCCGGGCCCGCAACGCCAACCTCGGACCGCGCCAGACCCTCTATGGCGGCCAGGTGGCGGCCCAGTGCCTCATGGCGGCGGCGGCCACCATCGATGACGAGCCGCGGCTGCCGCACTCGTTGCACGGCTACTTCCTGCGGGCCGGACGCACCGACCTTCCGGTCATCCTCCGGGTCGACCGCGACCGGGACGGGCGCTCCTTCTCCGCTCGCCACGTCGTGGCCATGCAGGAGGGAGAGGTCATCTTCTCCATGCTCACCTCGTTCCACGCCGAGAGCGAGAGCGGAACCTACGACGGGGCGCCGCACCGCCCGACCCCGAGTCCCGAGGACACGGTGAAGATCGGTCACATCCCCCTGATCGACGTCCGCGAGGTGACCCCGACCGACTTCCTGAAGGGCGTCTTCAGCGATTGCCTGTGGGCGCGCTCGAAGACGTCGCTGGGCGACAACCCGCTCATGCACCGGGCCGCTTTGACCTACCTGTCCGACATGGGGACGGGATTCGGGCAGCGCATGACGGCCATCAAGACACGGGGCGGGCCGAGCATCGACCACGCCATCTGGTTCCAGCAGGACATCCGGGCCGACGACTGGGTCCTCGTCGACCTCGAACCGGTCAAGGCCTGGGGTGCCCGCGGTGTGTACCACGGCGCTTTGCGCGATCGTGAGGGTGTGCTGGGGGCCACGCTGTATCAAGAACACCTGCTGCGCCCGGGAACGATGGACGATGCGCCCGACGAGGTCCGCGAAGCGTTGAAACAGATGCAGGCCTACGAGGAGCCCGGCTGAGCCGATGAGCGACACGGCGCAGGGCCCCGGTTGGTGGCAGTCGCCCGAGGGCACGTGGTACCCGCCCGAGTCGCATCCTGAATACCGGACCGCGGCGCAGTGGATGGCCGAGCGCCCGACGACACCCGGTGGCGTGGCCATCGACGTGCGCACCGCCCCGGTGGCACCGGTGCGGGTGGCGGCGGAGCCGACCACCGCTCCGTTCGGGAGTGCTTCGACTGTTGCGGCTCCTCCTCCGGAGGACGCGTGGCCCGACGCGACGGCGACATGGGGGCGGGGCGCTCCGCCGGAGCGCAGTGGAACCGGAGCCGGCAACCCGTTCAGCCCTGTCCGTCTCGTCGGCTTGGGTGCGTTGGCCATCGCCCTCGTCGGCGTGTTCCTTGCGTGGGCCAAGACCAGCGTCGCCGTCTTCGGGGTGCACGTCAGCGACTCGGTGCAAGGCATCCACCTCGGTGAGGGCCGCATCCTCGGTGGTGTCCTCGTCGCCGCTGCCTGCGTGAGCTGGTGGCACCTCGGCGCACGCGGGCGCACGAGCGGCGGCCTGTTGGCCCTGCTCTGGCTCGGCGCCCTGTCCATCGGGATCTACGAGGTCGCGCACATCATCACCGTCCCCACCCACGGGCTCCTGAGTCTCGAAGTCGGTGGTGGCCTCTACTTGTGCGTCTTCGCCGCGTCGATCGGAACACTGTGTGCGCTGTTCGACCTGGCCCAGGTGTGGGATCGCAGGGCCCAGGCCTTCCCGACGCCGGCCACGTCGGCGACGCCGGCGACGCCGGCCGGCGTGCTCTGGCTGGGCGGCGTGGTCGCCGTGGGCGCAGTGTCGGCCGCCTCGTTCATCGGGTCCCAGGCGACGGGGAGCCCGGTCGGCCCCATCCCCACCGTCGCTCCGGCGCACCCCGCACCCTCGGGTGCATCGAATCCGGGTGGGCCCGGAGGTTCCGGGACGACGGGTGGCACGGGCGCGTTCGGCTCGAGCGGAACCGGGAACACCGGTCCCGCCGACAACGGGTTCGGGAACTCAGGGTCGGGCGACTCGGGACTGGGCAACTCGGGACTGGGCAACTCGGGATCGGGGAATTCCGGTGTCGGGGACTCCGGGCTGGGCAACAGCGGGCTCGGGAGCAGCGGAAGCGGCGACCCGGGGTCCGGTGGCCTCTTCCCCGGGATCTTCGGGACCACGGGAAGCGGGAACTCCGGGCCCGGCAACGGCGGAACCGGCGACTCGGGCAACAGTGGCGACGGGTTCGGTGGCTGATCGCTGCGGCGCCGGGCCGGCGGCACGCAGTCCGGATTGCGGGAAGAAGAGCGCTCCAGGTGCTAAGGAATTGCAGGCGAATCTGCTGTCTGCCCGGCAGAAACGAGGAAGCCGATGAGCGAGGCGCCGGAGGGTGGTGGCCGGTCGAGGACCGATGGCGGGGCTTCGACGCCCGTGCCCTGGGTCAACCTGGCCAGCCTGGCCGTCGCCATCGGGGGTCTCTTCCTCCCCTGGGTGACGGGGAACGGACCGCTCCACATGGGTGTCGTGACGGACACGGGGATCGTGTTCGCCATCGCGCTCTTCGTCACCGTGGTGCTCACGGGACCACAGGTCCGTCGGGTCGACCGGGAGACCACCTGGGCGTTGGTGGCGGCGTGGTTCATTCTCTTCGCGATCGCCGTCTACGAGATCGTTCGTCTGTCGACCCTTTCGGCCACGCTGAGCCCCGGCATCCAGATCGGCGTCGGTCTCTACCTGTGCACCTTGGCCAGTGCCGTCGGTACGGCTGCGGCCACGCTCGCCGCATCCGATCGTTGGCTGGCCCAGTGCGCCGACCCGTGGATCAAGACCAGGTCGACCTGGTTACCGGCCACCGCAGCCGTGTGCATGGTGCTCGCGCTCGGCGCGTGCGGCTTCCTGGCCCACGACTCCGTCCACCAGTCCTCGTCCCCCGTCTCGGCCGTGCGACCGATCGTCGGCACACACCTCGGCATCGCAGCACCCGGGTCGACGAGCAACTCACGGGTGCAGCGCGCGACGACACCGACGAACCTCGGTAGTTCCTCGAGCACGACGAGCACCGCGGCGGGCGACACGGGGAACACCGCCCCGACCGGACCGGGTGACTTCCCCGGGATCGCCATGGACACCGTCTGGCCCGGCTACACGGGAGCCCCGGGCTCGGACTACGTGTGGCCGGGGTACCTGACCGTCGGCAACACCGGCGTGAGCGGCAATTCGGGTTCATCGGGCGCCACGGGGATCACGGGCGCCACCGGCAGCACCGGGAGCACCGGCGAGCCGTCGTCCAGCACCACGCTCCCGACCACCGCGGTCTCGCAGACACCCGCCGGCGTCTCCGGCGGGGGCGGCGGTCAGAACAGCGAATCGGGCGCCTGACGCCGCTGCCGCGGGTGGCGCAGGCGCCACGGCTCGAGCAGATACCACTCTCGGTTGGCCTGAACCTCTCCGTGTCGGCCAATCTGGCGAGGGGTGGCTGGCGCCTCGCCCCAGCCTGAGGGTGCAAACGAAAAGAGGATACTGTTTATCATGCCGATCGCCATTACCGAGGATCACCGCACCCTGGCCGCGACGGCCGACGATTTCCTGGCCAAGCACGATTCCCGGGGCGCCGCCCGGGCACTCCTCGAAGCCTCAGACGAGGGTCTCCCCCCGTTCTGGTCCGACATGGCCGAGCTCGGCTGGCTGGGCATCCACCTGCCCGAGGACAACGGGGGATCGGGTTTCGGGCTGCCCGAGCTCGTGGTCGTGGTCGAAGCGCTCGGGCGTGCGGTCACGCCGGGGCCGTTCGTCCCCACGGTCGTCGCCAGCGCCGTCATCGCCGCAGCCGCTCCCGCCGCGCTCAAGGCCCGCCTCCTCTCTTCCCTGGCCGACGGCACGGCCACGGCGGGGGTCGCGCTCGCCTCGGAGGTGACGTTGCGCGGCGACAAGGCCAGCGGGACGGTTCCGGCGGTGCTGGGCGGCGGCCTGGCCAGCGTCCTCGTGCTGCCGGTGGGCCCCGACGTCGTGGTGATCGATGCCGCCGGCGCGGGCGTCACGATCGAACGGCCCAAGAACCTCGACCCCACCCGGCGCGCCGCCCGAGTCGCCCTCGACGGGGCCGCCGTCGATGTCATCGCCGGCGGGGCACGGCTGCTGACCGACCTCGGCCGGCTCGTCCTGGCCGCGGAGGCCGTCGGCATCGCCACCGAGTGCACCGCGCAGGCGGCCGCCTACGCCAAGGAACGTCTGCAGTTCGGACGCCCCATCGCCATGTTCCAGGCCGTCAAGCATCACTGCGCCAACATGTTCGTGGCGGCAGAACTGGCCACGGCAAACGTCTGGGATGCGGCCCGGGCGGCCGAGGAGGGCGGCGACCAGCTGACCTACACCGCGGCCATGGCGGCCGTGCTCGCCGTCGAGGCGGCCGACTTCTGCGCCCAGCTCAACATCCAGGTGCATGGCGGCATCGGTTTCACCTGGGAGCACGACGCCCACATCTACCAGCGACGGTCCACGGTGCTCGAGGCCTTCGTCGACCCCGAGGCGGCGGCGCTCGACGTCGTCGCTGCCGTACGCGGCGGGACACGGCGTGTGCGCACGATCGATCTGCCGCCCGAGGCCGAGCCCATGCGCGACGAGGTGCGGGCCTTCGCGACGCAGGTGACCGGCGTCGACGCCGAGGCGAAGCGGGCGGCCATGATCGAGACGGGGTACGTGATGCCCCATTGGCCCAAGCCTTGGGGGCGCGACGCCGGCGCCGTCGAGCAGTTGGTGATCGAGCAGGAGTTCCGGGCGGCCGGTGTGTCGCGGCCCGCCTACGGCATCACCGGATGGGTGATCCTCACCCTTATTCAGCACGCGACCGATGATCAGGTGGCGCGCTGGGTCCTGCCGGCCCTGCGCCAGGACGTGATCTGGTGCCAGCTCTTCAGCGAGCCCGACGCCGGGAGCGACGCTGCGGGCATCAAGACCAGGGGGACCCGGGTCGACGGAGGCTGGCTCGTCAACGGCCAGAAAGTGTGGACCAGCGGCGCGCATCTCTCGAGTTTCGGACTGGCCACCATCCGGACCGATCCCGACGCGCCCAAGCACGAGGGCATCACCATGATGGTCATCGACATGCGCGCCGAGGGCGTCGAGGTCCGGCCGTTGCGCATGGTGACCGGGCACTCCGAGTTCAACGAGGTGTTCTTCAACGACGTCTTCGTGCCCGACGACGACGTGGTCGGACCGATCAACGGGGGCTGGACGGTGGCCCGGGCCACCTTGGGCAACGAGTCCGTCTCGATCGGCAGTGGGGCGGGCGGTGGCGGTGGCATGTCGCCGGAGATGGCGGTGACCGCCTTCGACGGTCACCCGGACCGCCTGGCCGGCGGCGGGGGACGGATCGGGCGCTACGTGGCCCAGAACGAGGCCATGGCCGTGATGAACATGCGCAGCGCGCACCGGGCCGTCATGGGTGGCGGTCCGGGTCCGGAAGGCAACGTCACCAAGCTGGTGCTCTCGGAGCTCGGCCACGAGGCGGCGGCCATCGTGGCCGCACTCGGCGGGGCCGAGACGCTCTACTCCGAGGGCCTGGGCGCGATGACCACGGCGATGATCCTGATGCACCGGGGCCTGTCCATCGCCGGCGGGACGTCGGAGATCAAGCGCAACCAGATCGGCGAACGCATCCTCGGCCTGCCCCGGGACCCGCTCATCAATTCGAGCAGGTGCAGGGCCCGCCTCGGCTCGGCTCCAGGGAGCGAGGTGGGAACGTCGGGGCTCCGTGGTCATGCGTCTCCGAAGGGTAAACCAAAACCTTTAGACCTTTGAGACCACGATCCCTATGATGGGCCGATGGCCGAGTTGAGCACCGCGCAGCTGGGATCGATCTTCGCCGACCCCGCCGCCTACGCCGATCCGGCGTCGTGGCATGCCGCGGCGAGGCGCATCCGTTCGGAGTCGCCCATCCTGCGGGTGAGCCTGGACGTGTACCCCGAGTTCTGGGCCATCACGAAACATGCGGACGTGATGGAGATCGAGCGGAATCCGGAGATCTTCACCAACGCGCCGCTGCCTGCGCTGGCGCCCAGGGCCAATGTGCAGGCGGCGGCCGACGCCCCGGTCAAGACCCTGATCCAGATGGACGGTGAGGAGCACAGCGCGCACCGCCATGTCGTCAACGACTGGTTCCTCCCCAAGAACGTGCGCACGATGCAGGCCCGCATCGACGACCTGGCCGCCCACTACGTCGATCGCATGGCGACCCTGGGCGGGCACTGCGACTTCGTCAAGGACGTCTCCCTGCACTTCCCACTCCAGGTCATCCTCTCGGTCCTCGGGCTGGCCGAGGACGACTACCCACGCATGCTCCGCCTGACCCAGGAGCTCTTCGGCGCCGAGGATCCCGACATCGCGCGCCTGGGCGAGGACGAGGGCATGTTCAGCGTCCTCATGGACTTCGTCAGCTACTTCACCGAGCTGGCCAACGACCGGCGGACCCGGCCGACGAGCGACCTGGCCTCGGTCATCGCCAACGCCCAGATCAACGGTGCGCCGATCGCCGACCTCGATGCGTTGGGCCACTACGTCATCATTGCGACGGCGGGGCACGACACGACCTCGAGCGCGATCGGGGGCGCGCTCGTCGCCCTCATGGAGTATCCCGACCAACTTGCCCTTCTCCAGGCCCAGCCCGAGCTGGTCCACCACGCGGCCGACGAGTTCATCCGCTTCGTCTCGCCGGTGAAGCACTTCATGCGGACCTGCCACGAACCCTTCACCCTGCGCGACGTCACCTTCCAGCCGGGCGACATGGTCCTGCTGTCCTATGCCTCCGCCAACCGGGACGAGGAGGTCTTCGACGATCCCTTCCGCCTCGACGTGGAACGTCCCAACGCCGCGAGCCAGCTCGCCTTCGGGTTCGGGCGGCACTTCTGTCTCGGTGCCCACCTGGCCCGCATGGAGATCCGGTCGCTGTACCGCGAACTGCTCGGCCGACTGGAGACCGTCGAGCTGGAAGGCACACCGACGTGGACCCACGCCACCTTCGTGCAGGGTCCCAAGAGCATCCCCATCACCTACACCATGCGCTGACCCCCCACGCGGGGTCGAGGAGGTCACCATGCCAACAGCACGCGAAGCCCGGGACTGGGCGGCCGCCGGCGGCCTGCGCGGGATCGGCGACTCCCTCTACACGCCGTTCTGCGGCACCGACGGTGAGGACATCGACTGGGAGGCCTACCGGACCCTAGTGCGGTACTGCGTCGGTGCACTGCGCCACGACATGTTGTGGCTCACGAGCGGGGTGGGCGAGTGGTGGTCACTCACGATGGAGGAACGCAAGCACCTGCTCGAGATCGCGGTGGCCGAGGCAAGGGCCATCGCACCCGACGTCGTGATCCAGGCATGCACGAGCGCGGCCTCGGCCAAGGACTGCGTGGAACTGACCCAACACGCAGAGGCCACCGGCGCCGACATCTGCTTCCTCCAGACACCGCCCATGGAGGTGCATGCGGGCGAGGGCGTGCTGCGCTTCTTCGATTATGTCGCCGAGCGTACGGACATCGCGCTGGGCATGTTCAACTCTCCCTCGTCGGGCTACGTCATGAGCGCGCCGGAGATGGCGGCGATCCACCAGCGGATCCCCGCCGTGGTCGCCGTCAAGGAGGGCGTCATGGACAGCACGGCCCGGACACCGGCCCTGCACGCCCTGGCACCGGGCCTCGTCATCTGGGAGTGCGATCTCATCGTCTACGCCGCCGGTTGGCTCCAGCAGGGCATTGTGGGTCCGGCCCAGCTGGGCACGGCGGGCTACCTCTTCGAGACCCCGGACAACCTGGTCTACCGGGCCTACTGGGAGCTCGTCTGGTCGGGTCGTCTCTCCGAGGCGGCGACCTTCGCCAAGGAGTCGGGCCTCGACGCCCGCAGCGCGGCCATGGGTCTGTGGCTCGTGCAGTACCCGGGGCGCCCCGACTACTTCACCCACTGGGGCGAGTCGTTCAAGTTCGCCGCCTCGGTGATCGGGCTCCCGGTCGGGGACTACCCACAGTCGCGCCCGCCCCAGGGGCTCCTGCCCGAGGCGGCCAAGCGCCAGATCCGAGCCGCCGTCGAGGGTGCAGGCATGGCGGGTCGGGCCCTGGTGGAGGCAGCCGGCTCCGCCGCTCCCTGACCCCTCAGCCGGCCGGCGAGAGTTCCGGGGCCTTGCAGCCGACGGTGGCGAGCAGAGTCAAGGAGGCGGGGATGGCCAGCTTGAGGGCGTGCGCGATGGCCAGGAGCCCGCCCTGGCCCGAGCCGACCTCGCACAGGTCGGCGAGGCCGGTGGCTCCGGAGCGACACCGGCGCAGCAACGTGGTCGACATCAGCGACCCCCCAGTCCGAAGACGGACTCGGGAGCGCGCCAATCGGTCGACACGAACCGGTGGGCGATCAGCCATTCGTCGCCCACGGGCACCATGCGGTCGCGGTAGCGACCCATGTGATCCAGCCCGATGTGAGTGAACACGGTGAAGTAGCTGGCAACCTTCGCCTCCTCGCGTGACACGGATTCGAAGCGGACGTTGGCCACGTTGTGGCGCACGAGAGGGCGCACCGCCGGCGCGTCCGAGGCGCTCGTTGCGGCGGGCGCGGTCGTTCTGCAGCAGCCCACCGCGAAACCGCGCATGGATCTCCGCCCGGCCACGCAGTGGCTCGGCGTCCCGGATGGCCAAGACACCGTCCTCGCAGAAGGCACCCACGTAGTCGTCGAGCAAGAAGCGGTCCCCTCCGTGCGTGTAGCGGGCCAGGGTGTCCCGGCAACACTCGCGTGCAATCAGCTCCCAGAGCTCCATAGGAGAGGGACTCTACGGGAGCAACCCCCTGTCGGGAGGGTCGGATTTGTAGAGTGCCCGGGATGGCCGACCCCGGAGCCGCCAGGAGCAGGGGGACGCAGGTGTGGCAGTTCCTGGTCGGACCACCGCGCCCGGCGGGGGGAACGGAAGCCTCACGCATCACCCCGGTCGAGGGACTTTCGGCCCTGTCCCTCGACGCCCTCACCTCGGTCGCCTACGGACCCGAGTCGATCATCCTCGTCCTGGCCGTGGCGGGTGCAGGTGCCCTGCACCTCGTCCTCCCCATCACGATCGCCATCGTCGCCCTCCTGGCCATCCTGGTCTTCTCCTACCGCCAGGTCATCGACGCCTATCCGGGGGGTGGTGGCGCCTACGCCGTGTCGCGGGCCAACCTCGGCGCCGGCACCAGCCTCGTGGCCGCCGCCTCGCTCGTCGTCGACTACACATTGACCGTCGCCGTCTCGATCGCCGCGGGCGTGGCCTCCCTGACCTCGGCCTTCCCGTCGCTGAGCGGCTCCACCGTCCCTCTCTGCCTGGCCATCCTCGCCGTCATCACGCTGCTGAACCTGCGCGGCCTGGGCGAGACGGCGCGGGCGTTCCTGCTGCCGACCATGGTCTTCATCGTCGGACTCCTGGCCGTGATCGCCATCGGGCTCATCCATCCCCTGGGGTTGAACGAGCCGCCGCTCGGAGCGTCCCAGCTGCCCACCTCGGGGCTGAAGGCGGTCACCATCTTCGTCGTCCTGCGAGCGTTCTCCGCCGGATGCAGCGCCCTCACGGGCGTGGAGGCCATCGCCAACGGGGTGCCGCTCTTTCGCGAACCCAGGGTCGTGCGGGCCAAGCGGACCGAACTGCTGCTCGGGCTCATTCTGGGCACGATGCTCCTCGGTCTGGCCGTTCTGGCCAAGCGCTGGCAGATCGGGCCACGTTCGGGCCAGACCGTCCTGTCCCAGATCATTGGAATGGCCATCGGGCGCGGTCTGGCCTACTTCATCATCTCCATCACGATCACGATCGTGCTGGCCCTGGCGGCCAACACGTCGTTCGGCGGGCTCCCGATCCTGTCCAGCCTGCTGGCCCGGGACAACTACATGCCCCACCTCTTCACGCTGCGCGGGGACCGCCAGGTCTTCTCGAACGGGATCGTGGTGCTCTCGCTCATGGCGGCCGCGCTGATCATCGCCGTCCGGGGCAACACGAACACGCTGATCCCGCTGTTCGCCATCGGGGTCTTCGTCGGTTTCACGTTGTCGCAGACCGGCCTGGTCGTGCACTGGCACCGGGAACGCCCACCGGGCTGGCGCCACCGGGCGGCCATCAACGGGTTCGGCGCCATCGTCACGGGACTGGCCACCATCGTCTTCCTGGTCTCGAAGTTCACCGAAGGTGCCTGGGTGGTCGTGATCGCCGTCCCGGGCTTCATCCTGCTCTTCCTCCGCATCCACGCGTACTACGAGCGCGCCTACATCGATCTGCGCATCGATCAGACACCGGCCAAGCCGGTGGCCAAGCACACCATCGTCATCGTGCCGGTCAACCGGCTCTCCCGCCTGACCGGCCACGCGCTGACGGAGGCCAAGTCAATGGGTCAAGAGGTCAAGGCGGTGACGGTTGCCCTCCAGGGCGGCGACGAGGGCACCCGCTACATCGACACGTTGCGCGAACAGTGGCGGCATTGGGACCCCGGGGTGGCGCTCCACGTCGTGCACAACGAGTACGCCTCGGTGGTGCAACCCATCGTCGAGTTCATCGACGACGTCCGACGCGACCATCCCGAGGATCAGATCGTCGTGCTCATCCCCGTGGTGCGACCCGACCGGCTACGCCAACGCGTGCTCCACAACCAGATCGACCTGGTGCTCTCCCGGGCCCTCCGCACACGTTCGGACATTGTGGTGGCCCGGGTGACGACGCCTCTCGAGCCGCCGACCACCTCCCAGACCTGAGGCTCAGCGGCCTTTCCACACGGGATCGCGCTTCTCGATGAAGGCGGTCGAGCCCTCCTTGGCGTCCTCCGAGTTGAAGACCTTGGGCTGCCATTCGCTGGCCAGTTCACGCGCTCGCTTGAGGTCAGTCGAGGCCGTGCGCACCATCTCCTTCGTCGCCTGCAGGGCCAGGGGGCCGTTCTTGGCAATCCGCTCGGCCATGGCAACGGCGCGTTCGAGGACCTCGCCATGCGGCACGGTCTCGTTGATGAGCCCGAGCGCCTGGGCGCGGCGGGCATCGATGGGATCACCGGTGAGCGTCAGTTCCAAGGCCACGGCCAAGGGAATCCGGGTACTGATGAACACGCCACCGCCGGCAGCGAACAGGCCGCGCTTGACCTCGGGCAGGCCGAAGGCGGCCGACTCCGCAGCGACGACAACGTCACACCCGAGCAACAGCTCGAAGCCGCCGGCCACCGCAGTGCCGTTGGCCGCGCCGACGATCGGGACCGAGATCTCCCCACTGGTGAAGCGAACGAACCCGCTCATGCCCTCCTTGCTGCCGCCGACGGTCCCACCCTGGGCGAACGAGCGGAGGTCCATGCCGGCACAGAACGCCTTGTCGCCCGTCCCGGTCAACACGATCGCTCGCGTCTCGGGGTCGCTCTCGGCGGCCACCATGTTCAGGCCGATGGCGTCGAGGAGTTCGGGGTTGAGCGAGTTGCGGGCCTCGGGTCGGTTCAGGCGAAGGATCTTGACGGCCCCCCTCTGCTCGGTCACCAACACCGGTTCGGTCTTTTCCTCGTCAGCCATCGGTCGGCGACCTACCTCTCTCGTACGGCGATCTGCTCGCGCCAGCCGCCCGAGCACCTTGAGAATGGCATCGTCGCCGCCCGCGCACAAAGTCCGATGATGTCCCTCCACCCGACGGGTCAACTCGCCTTTCAGTATACTCAATAGGCCGAGCGGCAGCGCCGACGAGGGAGGACATGGCCGTCACCGACAACGAAGAGTCCGTGATCCTCACCGAGGTGGTGCATCGCATCGGGACCATCACGATGCATCGCCCGCATCGGCGCAACGCGCTGAACGGCGCGCTCATCGCGGCGCTCGACGAGGCGGTGCGGGCGATGGCGGACGATCCCGAGGTCAAGGTGGTCGTGCTGACCGGATCGGCCGCACCGGGTATGTCAGGCGGCTTCTGTTCGGGCGGCGACGTCAAGGACGGGGCATCGGGTCCGGGCGGCCAGAAGGGCGTGCCGGTGGACGCGCTCTCGGGCGATCTGTCCCGGCACGACCACCACGCCGCCATGGCGCTGCACGGCATGTCGAAGCCGACCATCGCCATGGTGGGAGGTCCGGCGGTCGGCGCCGGCTGCAGCCTGGCCGCGGCGTGCGACCTCCGCTTCGCGTCCGAGGACGCGTTCTTCTCGGTGAACTTCACCCCCAACGGTCTGGCCGGCGACTACGGAGGTTCGTTCTTCTGGACCCGTATCGGCGGCACGGCGCTCGCCCGCCGCCTCTACCTGCTCAACGAGAAGATCGACGGTACACGGGCGCTCGAGCTCGGAATGGTCCACGCCGTCTTGCCGCCGGCACGTCTCCGGACCCACACCTACGAGGTCGCGGCACAGCTGACGCGGGTGCCCTCGGTCGTCATGTCACGGGTCAAGGAGAACCTCAACGAGGCCGAGGACGAGGTGGAACGGCGGCGCTGGCTCTTCGCCCACGAGGCGGAGAACCAGATCGCGGTGGCGCGGGCGCGGGCGGAGCGGGCGGCGCAAAAGGACCGCTGAGGCAGCACCGCCTGGCTCCGAGTGACCGGTCGGGGCGGCCCGAGCTCAGACCAGCCGGTACTCCCAACCCGCCTGCCACGCGAAGTCCTCCGTGGCGAGCTCCTCGAGGGCACGGCCCCCGATGAAATGCTCCAACGCCCACCGCGTGGCCACGTGTCCGACGACAAGGACACGCTGCCCGGCCCATCGGGTCGGGAGGTCGGTCAGGAACCGCCCGACGCGGCCCGTGGCGTCACTCCAACTCTCGCCGTCGGGATAGGGCGTCTCGAGATAAGCGCGGCGGTCGGCATGCACGGCCGACGCCGCGGCCCCGTTCAGGAGTCCGTAGTCACACTCCCTGAGGCGCCAATCCTTGAACACGGGGATCCCGCTGTCCGGAAAGGCGAGGTCGACGGTCTCGACGGCCCGGCGCAGATCGGAGACGAACACCGCGGACACGCCGTCCGCACGACGGCGGTCTCCGAGGCCCGCCGCACGTTGTCTGCCCGCCTCCGAGAGCCGGCCAGGCAGCCATCCCGTGGCAACACCCCTGTCGTGGTCCTCGGTCGTGGCGTGCGTCTCGAAGACGATCTCGATGGTCACGGGTGCGGGTGCGGGTGCGGGTGCGGTCGCGAGTCTCGTGCGTCAGCCGGCCGCAGGCGGAGGACCGTCGTCGTCCATCCGCTTCTGCAGCAGAACCAGATCGAGCCAACGTCCGAACTTGGCCCCGACCTGCGGCATCCGGGCCACCTCGACAAAGCCGAGGCGTTCGTGGAAGCGGATCGACGCATCGTTCTCCCCCGTGATCGCACCCACCATGACGTGCGCGCCGCGGGCGCGTGCGACATCACACAGTCTCGCCATGAGGCTCCTTCCCACGCCGTTGCCCCAGTGGTCCGCCCGGACATGGATCGTGTGCTCGACCGTGTGGCGATAGCCGGGCCACTTGGTGCTGTCCCGGAAATCACCGAAGCTGCACCAACCGATCACGTCGTCGCCGTCGAGCGCAACCAGAACCGGGTTGCGGTGCGCCCGCTGTCGCTGCAACCATGCCGCCCTTTCCGCGACGGTGTGCGGGGCGTCGGTCCATTCGATGGTCGTGGAGGCCACGAATGCGTTCTGTATCTCGACGATGGCCGGCAGGTCGGCATCGACGGCGTCTCGAATCGTGACCTGGCCCATCGCAAAAGGTTACCGATCACGCGCTGACGAAAGGAGGGGCCATGTCGGACGCCGTGTGGGACGGTGAGGGCCCAGAGCGAGAGGTGGACTCCGCATGGAAAGCTCGTCGTCGTGCGGATGCACACGGACGAGTTCGAGATCGACGAACGCGTGGTGCGCGCCCTTCTCTCGAGGCAATTCCCCGAGTGGGCCGACCGATCGCTGACGAAGGTCGAGCCGTGGGGCACGGACAACGCGGTCTGGCGCCTCGGCGACGATCTCGTGGTTCGACTTCCACGCATCCATTGGGCCAACGGCCAGGTTGACCTGGAGGCGACATGGCTTCCCCGGCTGGCGCCCGCCCTCTCCGTCGGCGTTCCGACGCCCGTGGCGATCGGGGCACCCGACGACAACTACCCGTGGCGTTGGGGTGTCTACCAGTGGCTGCCCGGCGACGCGGCCGGGCCGTCGACGATCGGCGATCCCATCCGGTTCGCGCGGGACCTCGCCGCAGTCGTCCGGGAGCTCGGGCGCCTGTCCGTCGCGGGCGCACCCCGGGCCACGAATCGGGCCCGCACTGTTCAGGCCTACAACGACGAGACGCAGCGGTCCATCGACTCGGTCACCGGCCTGATCGATGCCGACGCTGCCCGCTCTGTGTGGGACGACGCCCTCGCCGCGCCGCCCCACGAGGGCGCGCCGGTGTGGGTGCAGGGGGACCTCGAGGGGAACTGCATCGTGCGGGGCGTTCGTCTGTCCGGCATCGTCGACTGGGGTTCGATGTGCGCCGGGGACCCGGCGGTCGACGTCCAGGTCGTCTGGTCGCCCTTGTTCACCGAGGAGTCCCGTGCCGTTTTCATCGAGACCCTGGGCATCGACGAGGCCACGCTGGCCCGCAGTCGCGGCGCCGTCATCCATCAGGCCTGTGCCGCTCTCGGGTACTACCTCGAGACGTACCCGCTGATCGTCGAGCGGTCCTGGCACAAACTGGCGGCGGTCGGCGTCCTGCCGCGATCATCACGCTGAGTCCCGGACCTGGGGCGCCCACGAGCCTGATAACAACGGGGACCGGATCCACGCCGCGGTGATCCAAGAGGAGTCGGCATGGGAGACCCACCAGACGAACCGACGCTCGAGGAACTGACGCGCCTCGGGCTGTATGCGCCCGAGGCGCCGGATGCGGCCGACCGGCTCGCGTTGCTGCGCTACGTCCTCGCCCGGGGGGCCACGGTCGAGCAGATCACCGCCAGCAAGGGTCTGGGCGACCTGGCGCTCGATCTCAACCTACGGCCCGGGCCCCGACTGGAGCTGCAGGACGTCGTCGCCAACTCCGGGTTGGCATGGGACGACGCCGAGCGCATCCTGACCGCCCTCGGCCTGCCGGAACGTCCCGATGACGTCGTCACCGTCGAAGAGGCCGCCGCGGTCCAGCTCCTCGGGGCGACGAGCAGCACGCTCGGCCCCGAAGCGAGCATCCAGATCGCCCGGGTGGCCGGCACCGCCATGGCCCGGGTGGCCGAGGTCCTGGTGGGGGCCTTCCGTTTGCGCTTCGAGCTTCCTCGCCTCCGCGAAGGGAGTGCCTATTCGGAGATCGTCAAGGAGTACGCAGACGTGGCCGAGGAGATGCTGCCGATGTTCGTGCAGACGCTCGATGTCCTGCTGCGACGCCAGCTGGTGGCCGTGGCCGATCGGGTCTGGTCGACCGACGCCGAGCAGACCGCGGTGACGCTGCCCCGCACCGTCGGATTCGCGGATCTGGTCGGCTACACCGCGGCGTCGGCAACCATGACCGTCGGGGAACTGGCGACGGTGTTGGCGCAATTCGACGAACGCGTCACCCGAATTGTGCACCGCGGCAGCGGCCAGCTGGTCAAGACACTCGGCGACGAGGCCATGTTCGTCTGCGAGAGCGCCGAGGGTGCCTGTCGGATCGCCCTCCGACTCGTCGACGAGTTCGCGGCCGGACCGCTGCCGCCCGTTCGGGTCGGGCTGGCGTCGGGCCACGTGCTGTCCGCTTTCGGCGATGTGTACGGACCCGACGTGAACCTGGCCTCCCGTCTCGTCGGGACGGCCGAGCCGTCGAGCGTGGTGGCGTCGGTGTCGGTCTACTCCGAGTGTGCCGACGAGTTTCGATTCGACGCCCTGGGTCCCCTCACGCTCAAGGGTTTCGCCACGCCGGTGACGGCCTACCGACTCGTGGGCTGAGCCGGCCGGGACGCAGCACCGTGCCCGGTCCCGGCCACGAGCGCCAGCCTGAGGGCGGAGGCTGTGTCGGGCATGATGGTCCCTGCTCTCCATCGGCTCGGTCGGATCGGCATGCTCGGTGGCGTCCGTTGGCTCGTTGCCGTCGATCGGCTCCATCGGCCTGGCCGGCTCGGTGTTCTCGAAGGCCGTACTGGCCGCCCGAGGCCGCTCGTTCCGACGACGCTCCCCGGCCGTCGGATTGGTCGCTACCGGTGCGACCTCACCGCCGCCGCCTGGGTCTGCGCCGCGGAATGGCCGGCCGTGCCCGATGAGTGCAGGCCCCCGCTGGCTGCGGCCAGCGGTCCGCACCACACGGCGATCGTGGCCGCCGCCGCGCACAGAAATGCAACGGCGGCTGTTCGTCCAGTTGCCAGTTCCATCCCTGCACTATCGCCACGAAAAGTGTGGGTCCGGAGAACATTCCCTAAGAAGGCCCGAAGAATTGTCACCGCCATGGGGATCTCACCTGGTCAGAGGGTGTGCCCCATCGGCCCCGGAGCCCGGCCTGTTCCGGTACCGCATCGCCCGCCCGGCTTTCTCAGCCCGAGGCCTTCCGTTCCGCCACGATCTCATGGTGACGCTCGAGCATGGAGACCGCCCGCGCCGCGAGGTCGGCCGGCGGGTCCGGCAGGGGGGCCGGTCCGTGCTCCCGGCTCGGGAGGGCGACCGTTGCTTTGGCCGGACAGGTCACGACGTCACGCTGGTTGGTGCCCCGCATTTCGATGTCGACCACACAACGGCCGTCTTCGATCCGCTTGTCGACCACCTCGCCGGTCAGGATGTGCGTGTCGCCGATGTAGTTGAACTTGCGAATCTCCGACGATTGCTGGACGAGCCAACCGTCGTCACCCATCCAGTCCGTCATGTAATGCGACAGCCAACAGTCGCGCATCACTCCGTAGTCGTAGGCCATCGGATTGCCGATGGCCTGGGCCCAGGCAGAGTCCCAGTGCACCCGCTGGGCCACGTCGGGCACCCCGTATTCGTTCTTCACGTAGAAGGGGGCGATGCGTTGACGGTTCTTGTAGGCGATCCGGTTCGCGCACGGCTCATAGGGAACGAAGCCGTAACCTCCGGCGTGGAACACGATCATGTCGGTCGTGGTCAACGGACCCTTGGCCATCGGTGCGAGCTGGTCACCCACGTGCACGTCCTCGAACCACCTCGGCGACCCGCCTCGAGGCTCCTCCGCCTCGTAGACGCCGTCGATCGCCGCCATCTCCTCGTCGGTGTAGGTAGCCGGCTCGATCGCCGAGTACTTGCCCTTTTCCCGCGCGGTCTTGCGCTCGGTGTAGATGGCCAGCGTGCGCGAGATGGCCACGACCTCCGCCCGCTGGTTCATCTTGACCGACGCATAGGTCATGATGATCGAACGCTCGGCGAACTCGGACTTCTTCTCGACCACAGACTCGGTGCCGCCGAACGAATGGAGGGCATCGCCCTCCCGTAGCGGCCGGAACCACTGCCAGGTGCTGCCGGAGACGAAGACGTGGATGCCCCGGAACGACGGCCGCTTGATGCGCTCGGGGTGCGGGTCGGCGTAGAGCGGCCTGTTCAGCGCGATGGGGATCATGGGTGGGGCGATCTGCCCACCCCAGCGCGTCGTCGTCCCGTACTCGTCGGAGGCAAAGAGCGGATTGTCGTCGCCGTAGCCCCGGGCGAAATTCCGCATGGCGTCGGCGGTCGCCGTGGTCAGGAACTCCCGGCCGCCCGTCGGAGACCAGCGCCCGACGAGCGCCTTGGCCCGCTCGATGTCGTCTTCCTTGAACTGGAAGTTGGTCGCCTTCTCGAATTCCTCGGACGTGGTGGTCGCCATGACTTCCCTTCATGCGCTGAGGCGGTGGCGTCATAAAGAGTATACTTAATCCCCGTCGGGTGGCCGACCTCGGTCGATGCCCGTGGATCAGCGCACGAGGGCGCCGAGCGCTTCGAGGTGGCGGCGCATGCGATGCCGGGCGAGCTCTCGGTCTCCTGCTTCGACCGCGGCCGCGATGCCCTCGTGGGTGCGCAGCACCTCGGCGGCAATCTGATGACGAGTCTTGGGGGCGAGGCGTTCGATCTGGTGTAGGCGACTCAACCTGATGAGCACGAGCGCCACGAGGGAGAGGACCCGGTTCTTCGCCACCTCCGCCACCGCGGCGTGCAGGTCGTGCACCGCCTCGCGGAGCTCGACGTCTGTGGCACGTTCCTCGCGGGACAGTGACGCACGCAGGGTGGCGATCCCGCCGTCGTCGATCCGCTGTGCCGCCAGCTCGGCAATGGAGGACTCGACACCGGTGCGCAGCTCGGCGAGATCACCCAAGGTCATGCCGTGTCGGGCCAGATAGATGGCCGCAACTTCGGTGACGGCATTGACACTGGGAGCCATCACGAACAGCCCGCCCCCGGGACCGCGACGCATGCGGGCCACCTGATGATGTTCGAGCAGGCGTACGGCTTCGCGCAACAAGGCGCGGCTCACGCCCTCTTGTTCGATGAGCTCGGCCTCGGTGCCGACGAGTGCGCCAGGTTCCAATCCTTCCGAGATGACCTGCGTGGCGATGTTGCGGGCGACTGCTTCGGCGCCCTTTCCCTGACCCGATTCCGCCAGGACGACCGAGTCGGGCAGGAACTGCTTGGTATGGCGGCGACGTCGATAGAAGTCGGCCTCGGCCTGCAGGTGCTTGCGCATGCGGTTCCGGGCCAAACCGGCATCGCCGGCCATGACGGCCTCTGCGATCTTGGCGTGCGCGTGCTCGGTATCGCTCCAGATGGTCGAACCGAGCTTCTGCTGCCAGCCCATGGAGTACATCTGGGCCACTCGGTTGAAGACGTTGATGAACAGCTCGAGACCCGGGTTCCGACTGATCGAGGCCACGATGGCGTGCAGCTCCCGTGGGTCGTCCTCGGCCGAGATCGGAGCCTCCTGGGTGAAGTGCCGGAGCTGCAGCAAGTCCTTCTCGTCGATCCGTTCGGCCGCCAGCTGGCAGGCAATCTCCTCGAGGATCACCCGGGCCTCGAAGATCTCGTCGAGACGAGCGTCGACGCGGTGCAGATAGAGGACCACCGCATCGGTCACGGCACCCACGGTGGGCTCGGTGATCACCAGTCCCCCACCCGGCCCGCGCCGCGTGCGGGCAACCTGCTGATGCTCGATCAGCCGGACGGCCTCGCGGAAGACGGCCCGGCTCACCTGATAGCGCTCGAGCAGGTCCGTCTCGGAGCCCAACACCTCTCCGACCGGCCAGCCCATGGCCATCACGTCCTCGACGATGAGGTCGGCCACCTTGGCCGCTCGCTTGGCGTTCGCCTCCGCCCCCGGCCGCGGCATCTCACGGGTGGACGACGGGCTCGGCACCAGTCCAGACTATCCCGCACGCGCCCACTTCACGCTTTTGACCTGCGGATTCGAGAAAAGAGTGCTCCAAAAGTGTGCCTGGCGAATCCACCGCTTTACCATGCAAAACATGATTCTCGTTGCGGGGGTTCCGCTGTGGCGTCGCTGACCAGCCCGCCGTCGAACCCGGCACCGAAGCCACCGGCTCGCCGGGCCGGCTCGGTGCGGCGCACGTCGACCGTGCTCATGTTCTGGCCGGAGGGCGCCGGAAAGGACCTGCACCTCAAGGGCCGGGCACGCGACCTCCTGACCCCCGCGCAGGGTCGACCCGAAGTGCTGCGTTCGGCCGATCTCTACGCGGTGACCAGCCGCGAACGCGAGATCATGCGCATCGAGGGTCAGCCGGCGCCCCCGGAGCTGCAAAACCTCGTCGGTTCACGTGCCGGAGGGAATCTCCGGAAGAAGATCGCCCAGGAGTTGCCTGGCGAGGCCGAATCGGGCTCCCCGATGCACCTGTTGCTCGACGACATGGCCGGGTCCACACTCATCGCCGGATTCGCGTTCATCCGGTGGGTCGACCATCTCCCCGAATTCCGGACACGCATGGAAAGTGGGCCGAGGCCCTACATGCAGGACATCTGCTCGGGCTTCCGGCCCGGCTCTGTCGCGCTCTTTGCCGATGGCACTCTGTCGGGAAAGCCGCAGAACACCGCCCACCCGGCGTCGCTCAACGACGTGGACGATCCGTGGAGCTGGCACGAACTCGACGAACATCCCGATCTGGCCATGCGCCGGTCACGTCGCATCGACATCTGGCACGACGACCAGGACGGGTTGCTGCACATCGACGCGATGTTCCGTGACAGCTGTTGGGATCCCGACGGCCAGGAGTCCGTCGTTCACGAGTACCAGATGTTGGGCAGTGCGGACCGGGCGACCGGCACGCTGCTCTCGGTGAGCGCCGAACCGCGCGTCCTGCCCTACAACGAATGCACCGGCGCCGCACCCAACGCGGCCTGGATGAACGGCACCGAACTTCGGGAGATGCGCCGGGAAGTGCTGAGCCGGCTGAAGTCCGTCGATTGCTGTACCCATCTCAACGACGGTCTTCGCTCGTTGGCCGAGGTTCCGATCCTGGCGGAGTCGCTCCCGAACGCCTGACGGTGATCTGAGGAACGTGGGAGCGAAGCGTCGGAGCTTTCACGCCCGTCAGTTCGAAACGGCACCTCGGCTGCCTTCTCGGGTAGACGCTGTCTCGCTCTGACCGGTGTCGTACCAACCACTGTGTTGTCATAAGCTGCGGCATGACGTGGAGCGCCGGTCTCACAGGACTGGATCGGCGCGACCTGGGCGTTCTCGTTGACTAGCGACACGCCGCGCACGGCGCCCGCGGTCACCCATCAACCTGCCGGGATGCGAGTGGACATCGCAGTCCTGGGTCCGATGACCATTCGGGTCGGCGGGAGCGAAATTGCCGCACCGGCCCCGAAGCCGCGGGCACTCCTCTCACTCCTGGCTATCCGCTCCCCCCATGTCGTCAGTATCGACGAAATTTCACGCGCCCTTTGGGGAGAGGACCCACCAGCCACGTCCGTCAAGGCGATACAGGGCTACGTGTCGCTCCTCCGCAAAATCCTGTCTCCGGAGCTGGTCGAGACAGTGACGCCGGGCTACCGCCTAGTCCTGGACTCTCTCGATGTCGATGTGCACTGTTTCGAGGAAAATGTCGCCACTGCGCTGGCGCCACGCTTCGGCGACTTCCCACGAAAGGTCGACCGGCTCGGCGCTGCGCTAAGTTTCTGGAGGGGACCTGCGCTCGTTGACCTTTCCGAGCACGATCTCGGACGAAACGAGGCAACTCGCCTCTGGGAATTGCGGCTCTGTGTCGAAGAGGAACACTTCGCCGCTTTGCTCGAATGTGGTGCGCATCAGACGCTGATCCCTGGCCTCATGGCCTCGGTCGATGCCGAACCTTTTCGGGAGAGACGCTGGGCTCAGCTCATGATCGCCTTGTTTCGCTCTGGTCGACAAGCCGAGGCCCTCCGGACTTACCAAAAGCTCCGAACGTACCTCGACGTCGAGCTCGGAATCGAGCCGAGTGAAGAACTGTCGTCGCTCGAACACAAGATCCTGCAGAACGAGCCCGAACTCGCATGGACGCCGCCTGCTGCGGTGTGGCGCGGTGATTTCCACGAGGTGGACGCCACTCCTCGCGACGGGCCACACTCCCAGGTACCGCTGCCGGCGGAACTCAGCGTGAAACCAGACGTCGACCTGGTCGGCCGACAGTCCGAGATCGACGCGATCGCCGTAGCCCTGAAACACGTCGACGCCAACGAAGGTCGAAAAGTCCTCTTCGTCGCCGGTGAAGCTGGAACGGGCAAAACCGCCCTGATGGCCAAGGCATCCCAGATGGCTTTCGACGAGGGCGCCTGCGTGCTTTTCGGACACAGCGAAGAAGACCTCACACGGCCATATCAGTTCTTTGCCGAGGCACTCGAGCACTACGTCGCTCACGCACCCGTGGGACAACTGGCCGCTCATGTCGCCGCCTGCGGACCCGAGTTGGTGCGGCTCGCACCGACGCTCCGGGACCGGTTGCGCGACCTTCCCGACTCGTCGGCAACCGACTCGGATTCGGAGCGCTTTCTCCTCTTTGCCGCCGTGGCGGGACTTCTGTCAGCCGAGTCGGAACATCGTCCGATTGTCATCGTCCTCGACGATCTTCAATGGGCCGATGTCGCAAGCCTTCAGCTGCTTCGCCATATCGTGGCGTCCAATTTGCCGATGAAGCTGCTGGTACTGGGTGCCTATCGCGACAACGAGATACCCTTGGCCGACCCCCTGCTCGAAACACTGGGGTCGCTCCGGAGGCGCGATGCCTTGACGCGTATCGAACTTTCTGGTCTCGATATGACCGGCGTCGAAGCGTTCATGGAGTCTCTCGCCGGTCACGCAATGGACCCCGCTGGCGTGCGCCTCGCCCGCGCTATCCATAGGGAAACCGATGGGAACCCATTTTTTGTCGGTGAAGTCCTCCGGAATCTCCTGGAAACCAGGTTGGTCCATCGAGATGACACCGGCCACTGGGTCGTCGCAGACGGGATCAACGACGACCTGGGCCTACCCGACAGCCTGCGCGAAGTCATTTCCGCTCGCGTCATTCGGCTTGGCAGAGACGTGGAACTCCTCCTGTCCTTGGCATCCGTAATCGGGCGCGACTTTGATTTCGAGCTGTTGGCGATGGCGGGCGGTGCCAGCGAAGAGGACGTTCTCGACGCACTCGATGCGGGCGCTTCCGCAGCACTGATCCGTGAACAGACCGACCCAGGGAAGTACAGCTTCTCTCACGCCCTTATTCAGCGCACGCTCCACGAGAATCTCGGGCCGACGCGACGAGCGCGCGCACATCGGAGGATTGCCGAGGCTTTGGAGGAATTGGACAAGGCGGACACAGGTGCTCGAGTGCGTGAGCTGGCTCGCCATTGGGGCAGTACGAATCGGCCTCAAGACAGGACGAGGGCTCTCGAGTACGCCTCGCAAGCTGCCGAGGCGGCATTGGCGGCGCTCGCCCCGGCAGAGGCGCTTGACTACTTCTCGCGTGCGCTCGAGCTCACCACGCAAGTGCCCGAGCCGGATCCGCTATCGACACTCGACCTTTGGATCGGGCTCGGCACTGCCCAGCGTCAAACTGGCGATCCCTCATTCCGGGCGACTCTGCTGCATGCTGCACGCCGGGCGGACGAGCTCGGTGACGACCAGCGTCTTGTCAAGGCGGCTCTGGCGAACGACCGAGGTACGTTCACCCAATTCGGATCGGTCGACCTCGAAAAGATAGAACTTCTGGAACTGTCACTCTCACGTCTCTCCACCGATGATCCATTCCGCACCCTCGTGCTAGCCACATTGTGTCAAGAACTCACGTTCGGAAGTCCGCTCGAACGGCGGATCGAGTTGGCGGAGGAGGCAATGCTCTCAGCCGTGCGTCTGGGCGACGAGGCCATCCTCGTGCGCGTCATCAACCACATCTCCGATCCACTTCGGGTGCCCGAATTGATCGAACAATCTCTGGCGCGCTCCGCGCAAGGGTTGTTGCTCGCAGAGCGCTTGGGTGATCCCGTTCTGCACTTTTGGTCTGCGTTCGCCCGACGGGTCGCCGCCGCAGGTGCAGGCGATCTGGCGGAAGTGGACCGTTGCCTCGAGATCAGCCGATCTCTGGCCGAGCAGCTCGATCAACCCACTCTCACATGGGTACAGGCATACGGAACCGCTGATCGAGTCCTCGTCAGTGGCGATCTCGACGAAGCCGAACGACTGGCAACAGTGGCTCTCGAATTGGGCAGTAACAGCGGCGAACCCGACGCAAGTGCGGTATTCGGCGCGCAGTTCGTGTCGGTCAGCTCACAACGCGGCACGATGTGGCAGCTCATCCCATTGATCGAACAAGTCGCCGCGGAGAATCCCGGCATTCCCGCATTCATCGCTGCTCTCGCAGGTGCCCATGTGGAAGGTGATCGCACGGAGGACGCTCGCGTCTTGCTCGAACAGTTCTCCGCCACCGGCTTCCAGTTGCCAATGGATGTCGGCTGGATCACGGGAATGGTCACGTACGGAGAAGCGGCGATCGAGTGTGGGGAACCAAGGTTTGCTGGACCCATTTACGAAGCACTCCTCCCTTGGGCCTCTCAGTTCTCCTACAACGACGTCACGACGGAAGGACCCATCAGCCACTATCTCGGAGGGCTGGCGACCGTGCTCGGTCATTTCGACACGGCAGACGAGCATTTTTCTCAATCAGCGTCCTTCTGTACGCGTATCGGAGCCAATTGTTTTCGTGCCCGGACCGAACTGAACTGGGCAAAAATGCTGCTGCTCCGCGGAGCAGCTGGAGACCTCGAGAGAGCACGGGAGCTACTGACGAGCGCCCGAGAAATCGCGGTGACACATGGCTACGGCACCACCGAGCGACGAGCTACCGAATGTCTGCGGCGGCTGGCTGCCGGCTGATTCTCCATTGACGCGTCGACGGTCGGCGCGCTGGTGGTGACTACACCGGCTCGGTCAGTGACCAGAGCGCCGGCTCGCCCTCTTCCACCTTGATCCTCCCGTCGAGCTCGAGGACCCGCAGGTGGGACACCGCTTCGCCGACCGCGGCACGCCGCATGAAACCGGCGATGTCGTCCCATTTGCGGGACCACTGCATGTGCGCCGCGATGTCCCAGGCGCTGCGCGGCCCGTCATGCAGAATGGCCAATACCTCGTTGAAGCGGTCGCGGTGGTGCTGGCGTAGTTCCTCGAGCCGGCCGTGGAGGTCGGTGAAACGGTATTCGTGGGCCGGAAGCACTTCTTCGACGGTGTAGGGCTCGAGCTTGTCCAGTGAGTCGAGGTATTGGCCCAGCGGGTTGGCTCCGGCCTGGGGGTGATACGGAATGTTGGGAGTGATGCGCGGCAGCACGTGATCGCCCGAGAGCATGAGCTCGCGTCGCGACTCGTAGAAGCACAGGTGACCGGGCGAGTGGCCGGGCGTCCAGATCGCGGTGAGATCCCAGCCCGGAACCTCGGGCTTGGCCCCGTCCTCGAGAAGGATGTCCGGCCGCACGGGGTCGACCAGCATGCGTACCGGCATGGCGGCGTTACGGAGCGGTTCGAGCTCTTCGGGGGGCGCCCCCATCCGACGCAATGCAGCGGCCACGCGATCGAGCAGGTCGTCAGGCTCGTCGTAGCGGTCGTGGATGAGCTCGGCGTCGGCGGGGTGCAACGAGATCCATGCCCCCGAGGCCTCGCGGATCCGCCCGGCCAAGCCGTAATGGTCGGGGTGGATGTGCGTGACCATCACGCCCTGCACCTCCGCGATGTCACATCCAGCCACCTTCATGCCGGCTTCGAGCGCGCCAAAGGCGTCGTCGGTGTTCCACCCGGCGTCGATCAGGTACGGGCCACGATCGGTCTCGAACAGGTAGACGAGGACGTAGCGCAACGAGTTCTGCGGCAGCGGGACCGGGATGCTCCACAAGCCGGGCTGCACCTTCTCCACGCCGGGGAAAGGATCGTTGGCCGCCGCGGCACCCCGCGCGTGGCCGTTCCTCGGGGAGGGATGTGTGTGCTTGTGGGGAGAGGTCGACGTCACTTTTGACCCTTGGGCTCCCGGGGCAGCCCCAATCCGCGCTCAGCGATCATGTTCCGCATGATCTCGTTGGTTCCTCCCGCGATCGTCCACGCCCGAGCGTAAAGGAACGAGTCCTGCCAGCGCCCATCGTCCTCGCTGAGCTCGTCGCCCTCGACGGCCATCGAACCCGGGCCGAGCAGGGCCAGGGCGGTTTCCGTCATCTCCAGGTTGAGCTCGCTGAACCAGATCTTGGACATGGGGGCGTCCCCGGCGGAGATCTGGCCGCGGGCCGCCTTGGTGGCGACGCGTTGTCCCAGGTGGCGCTGGATCCGGCTGCGGGCGGCGAGGTCGCCCAGGTGCTGGCGCACGGCCCCGTCGTCGATGGCCTTGCCGGCTCCTCGGGCATGCTGGCGCGCCACTTTGATCAGCCGGTGCATAGGGTCGCCCCCGCCCCCGCCGCCCACTCCTGAACGCTCCTCGGCCAGGCTGGCACCCGAGACCCTCCAGCCTTGCCCGGGAGTGCCGATGACATTGGCCAGGGGGATCCGCACCTCGTCGATGAACACCTCGTTGAAATCCGTCGTGCCCGTCATCTCCCTGAGCGGGCGGACGTCGACCCCCGGGCTGCGCATGTCGAGGACGAACGCCGTGATCCCGCCCGGTCCGTCGACCGGCTCGGTGCGCGCCAGCAGGTACCCGTAGTCGGCCCACTGGGCCCACGTGCTCCACACCTTCTGGCCCACGACGACGTACGAATCCCCGTCCAGGGTCCCCCGCGTCTGCAGACTCCCGAGGTCGCTTCCCGCATCCGGTTCGCTGAAGAGCTGGGTCCAGATGTGTTCCCCGCGGGCCATCGGCGGCAGGTAGGCGGCGCGCTGTTCGTCCGTCCCGAAATGCTTGAAGGCGCCCGCCACGAGTGGGTTGCCGAGAAGATAGGGCACACCGGCCGCGCCGAGCTCCTGCTCGAGGATCCGCTGCTCGTACGGATCGCCCCGTTCGGTCCGGAAGCGCTCGAGGACGTAGCCGGCGTCGGCCAGTGCACGGACGTAGCGGCGCAGCTTGTCGACGTCCGACGCCAGGTCGGGAACGCGGACGCCGGCGCGCTGCTTCCATTCGAGGACCGGTTTGTTTTCGGCGATGAACGCCCGCAAGGTGGCCCGGTAGGCGTCGTAGCTCTCGGGAATGGCCGGAACGATCACGTCCATCCGCTCACCCTCCCTTCCCGGCCGGGACGGCGCTCTCGACGAGCCGCAGGAGCTGCTCGCGGTGCCAGGCACCATCGCCGTAGAGAACCTGATTGACCTTGGCCCGGCGCACGAAGAGATGGACGTCGTGCTCCCAGGTGAACCCGATGCCGCCGTGCAGCTGCAGGGCCTCCCCGGCCAGGTGAGCCACGGCGTCGTCCACGTAGGCCCCGGCGGTGTGCACCGCGTCCTCGGCGTCGGCCTGCTCGTCTCCCAGAGCCAGCGCGGCGTACTCGGCGGCCACCCGCGCCGCCTCCAGGTGAATCTGCATGTCGGCCACGCGGTGCTTGATGGCCTGGAAGCTGGCGATGGTCCGCCCGAACTGCTCCCGCTTCTTCAGATATTCGACGGTCTCGTCGAAGAGGACGTCGGCCGCACCGACCGACTCGGCCGACTGGAGGACGGTTGCCAGTGAAAGGCACCGGTCGACCACGGCCCACCCGTCCTTCCCCGGCGCCACCAGCTGGTTGCCCGGCGACACGGCGACGCCCTCGAAGCGGACCTCGGCGAAACGCCGGGTGGGGTCGAGCCCGCGCACCACGCGCTCGGACAAACCGGCGGAGGGGCGGCGCACCAGAAGGTTGACCACATCGCCGGCGGGGGCGTTGGCCACGACGAGAAGGAGTGCCGCATGCTGGGCGCCGTGGACGTAGCGGGCCACCCCGTCGAGCCGCCAACCATCGCCCTCCGGGGTGGCTTCGATGGCGACGGCACTGGGTTCCGGCGAGCCGTCCCCGCTCATGCACCAGGCCGCAGTGCTCTCGCCCTGGGCCAGTGAGGGCAGGTGTTCCTTCATCTGCACGTCGCTCCCGAAACGGACGATGGCGTCGGCCACGCAGTTCGTCGGCACGAGAGGACCGGGATGCAACACGCGCCCCAACTCCTCGGCCAGGACGACCAGGTCGACCAGTGGCTGATCGGTGACGCTGCCCCCAGCGAACGCGTCAGGTACCAGCATGGCCGACCAACCGAGCTCTGCGCCTCGGCGCCATCGCCCGGCGTCGAACGTCTCGGGCTCTTCGAGCCGCCGGCGCACCACCGAACGCGACTCGTGCTCGGCCAGGAACCGACGGGTCGTCTCCCGCAGCAGGTCCTGCTCCTCGCTGAATCCAAAATCCATCGCCAAGTGCCCCCGGTGCCGGCTGCGCGGTGCCCAGCTACACGTTGCGCTGGGCGGTGGCCCAGTATTCGTCGCGCAGGAGTCGCTTGTACAGCTTTCCGCCATCACTGCGCGGCAGCCTCTCGCGGAAGTCGACCGAGCGAGGGCACTTGTACCCGGCCAGGCGGTCGCGGCAGTAAGCCATGAGCTCCTCCGCCAGGTCGTCAGCGGGCACGACGCCCTCCACGACCTCGACCACAGCTTTGACCGACTCACCCCACTCGGGATCGGGAACCCCGATCACGGCCACGTCACCCACCGCCGGGTGTCCCGAGAGGACGCCCTCCACCTCGGCCGGATAGACGTTCACCCCGCCGCTGATGATCATGTCCTTGGCCCGGTCGCTGATGAACAGGTAGCCGTCCTCGTCCATGTACCCGACGTCGCCCAGCGTGAAGGCCTTGCCCCTGCGCACCGACGCCGTAAGTTCAGGATCGTCCTTGTAGGCAAAGGCACCACCGCGCTCGGGCTCGAGGTAGACACCACCGATCTCACCTCGGGGCAGCTCGTTGCCCTCGTCGTCGAGAATCTTGACCGTCATGCCGGCCACCGACCGTCCGACCGTGCCGGGCTTCTCCAGCCAGCGGTACGGCTTGGCAATGGTCGCCGCGCCCTCCATCCCTCCGTACGTTTCCCAGATGACGGGGCCCCACCACTCCATCATCTGCGTCTTCACGTCGAGCGGGCACGGTGCGGCCGAGTGGACGACCACCTGCAGGCTCGAGACGTCATAGCGCTCCTTGACCTCGGGAGGCAGGCGGAGGAAGCGGACGAACTGGGTCGGCACCATGTACGCGGTCGTCACCCCGTACCGCTCGATCATGGCCAGCGAGCGCTCCGGTTCGAACTTGCCGACGACAGCGAGCGCCTGACCGACATTGAGTGCGCCGAGGTAGAAGCCCTGACACCCTCCGTGGTGCATCCCGGCCGAGACGAGATGGACGCCCTCGAAGGGGAGGAACTGGAAGGCGTGGCCGAAACTCTTGGCATGGTCAGCGGCGACGGACGGGTCGATCTTCGATGCGCTCGGACGGACGACGGCCTTGGGTTGGCCCGTCGTGCCCGACGAGTAGGAGATAGGGAGGCCGAGCTGGCGGTCCGCCGGCTCGGTGCGGGGCTGGCCTTCGACGAGCGACTCATAGGTGATCCATCCGGGCACTGCGCCGGCCACGGAGACGCGCAGCACCACGGAACCAGCACCCGAGAGCTGGTCGACCCGATCGGCGTAGTCCGCGTGCAGCACGATGGCCGCCGCCCCGGCATGGTCCATGATCTGCTTGATCTCTGCGCCCGAAAGGGCGGGATTCAGCGCGATGGACTGGTACCCACCCTCCTGGGCCGCCAGCTGCCACAGGACGATGTCAGCGTCGTTGGGCAGGGCGTAGGCGACGATGTCGCCCGCTCCGACCCCGTTGGCACGCAGTGCGTGCACCAGCTGGTGCGCCCGGGCGGCCAATTCTCCGAACGTGACGACGACCCCCGACGGGGAGGCGACGATGGCCGGCAGATCGGGCCGATCGTCGGCCAGATACCAGAATCCGAGCCGCTGGTCCCAAGGGTGCCGCATCAATAATAGAGTATACCAATAATGATTTTTGTCGCCTCACGCAGGGACGCCGCGTGATCGCACGTGCGGGGGCCGAACCTCGCTGCTGGGTGTTCGACGTCGACGGGTGTCTCGTCGACTCCCTGACCGGCACGTCGCTCCGTCCGGGTGCACGGGTCCTCCTCGAGCACCTGGCCGAGCACGGCGACACGTTGCTGCTCTGGAGCGCCGGCGGTGAACAGTATGCCCAGCAGCGAGCGGAGCAGTTCGAGATCGCGACCCTGGTGACCGGCTACTTCTCCAAAGAGGGGCGGGACGGGTCCGGCCGGTACCGGACGACGCACCTCGCACTCACGCAGGACATCGTGGTGTTCGTCGACGATCGTCCCGAGGACCTGTCCGCCGAGCTGGAGGTCATTGCGGTCCCGCCCTACCTGTGCCACGACCCGCACGACCGCGGTCTCGACGCCGTGGTTTCGAGAGCCGGGATGGTCTGAACCCGCGGTCGGGTCCGACGGGCTCGGGCGGAGTCGCGCCCACCTGAGCCGGCGCCCTACGCGACCACGGCGTCGACCAGACCCCACCGCAATGCGGTTTCGGCGTCGATCGTCAGGCCCGACAGGCCGAGCCACGCTGTCCGGTGGCGGCCGATCCGCAGTGGCAGGCTGACCGTTCCTCCCGCCCCGGGCACCAGGCCCAGACCGATCTCGGGTAACGCAATCCGCGCGTCCGCCGAGGCCACCACCGTGTCGGTGAAGGCCGCCAACTCGATGCCGGAACCGAACGTCGCTCCGTGGACGTAGCTCGTGCTCTGTTGCGGTAGTCGGGCCAGTAGTCGGGCCACGCTGCGCTCCAGTCGGACGAGGTGCGCGGATGCGGGATCGGATCGGGACCCGAACTCGTCCAGATCACCCCCGGCGCAGAATGCACGGCCCTCACCGTGCAGCTCGACCCTGGTGATGCTCGTGTCCGCCATCGCCACCGTGAACGCTTCGACGAGTTCGTCGCGCATGCGCGAGTCGAGGGCATTGAGCCGTCCGGGTCGGGTGAGGGTGACCGACAATGTGTCCTGGTCCCGAACGAGGCGGACGCGGGGACCGTCGTCCTCGGCCTCGTGGTGTCCCCGTTGCGGGCGGGTTGCCCGCCACGTGGCGAACTCCGGTCCCGACTGCAGCACCGAGTAGGCCGCGGACTCGGCGACCAGCCCATCGTCGACCGTCCGACGACCGTGGCCGCGCAGCAAGAGGGAGAGGGTCGTCGCCGCGATCGGGTGTGTCTCGACATTCGACGCGACGGCCTCGAATGCAGGATCACCATCGGACACGATGACGTCACAGAGCCGCGTCCAACGGTCGTCGAGTTCGCGCATTTCGCCCAGTGCCTCGAGCAGGCCGATGACGATCAAGGGCATGCTGGCGAATCGTTCGATCGTCTCGTCGCTCGGAGCGTGTGGGGCGTCGCTCAGGCGCACGATCACGGCCCCGCTGCGTTCGCTGACGACGGAACCCTGCAGCTCGGCGAGCAACTCGTCTGCGCTCAGGTTGTCGAGAATCGCCAGACGTTACCCTGCCCGGAGTGGACGGGCAGGTGGAGCGCTGGGCGCTGAGCGGCGCCATGACCCTCACGGGGACTCCGGACTGTCCTTTCGGACCGCCGGCCGGATTCGTCGACGGCGTCGACCGACTGGCCTCGAGCTTTCGGGGGCTCGACGGGCCGGCGCTCCTCGGGGAGCGTGCGGCGCTCATGGGTTTGTGGCGGCGCGGCGCGGTCAGCTGTGGCGGGAGTTGCCGCCTTCTCCCGCACG
Organism: uncultured Acidimicrobiaceae bacterium; assembly: GCA_963754445.1. GTDB lineage: Bacteria > Actinomycetota > Acidimicrobiia > Acidimicrobiales > RAAP-2 > Bog-473. The sequence goes on from CAVWFT010000002.1 coordinate 536,657, forward strand.
CCGGTGGATGGGCCGCCGTGTCACTGCCGCGCCAGGAGGACCGCGACCTGGTGCCCGCCTGGCTCGAGCTGGCGTCGATGCCGCCCTCCGAACCCGCTGTCTGGGCAGCCGTCGCTCGGGCCCTGGCGGCACCGGACTCCGAACCGCTCCACGAGCGCGCGGTGTTGTTGGGGCTCCCCGTGGCGCGCCTCGGAGAGGCGGGAGGGCCCGGCGTCACCTGGCGTCGGCTCGGCGACGCACCGGCGCTGCCGAGCCCGCGCGGCCTGGTCGTCGTGGATCTCTCGGCATTGTGGGCGGGACCGCTGTGCGGCGATCTCCTCGGACGGTCCGGCGCCCGGGTGATCAAAGTGGAATCGCGGGGCCGCCCCGACGGTGCTCGTCGTGGCCCAGCCGAGTTCTTCGACCTGCTGAACGGAGGAAAGGAGTCCGTCGTCCTCGACTTCGGCGACAGGGACGACCGCGTCCGGCTTTCCCAACTCGTGACGGCGGCGGACGTCGTGATCGAGGCGAGCCGTCCGAGGGCGCTCGAGCAACTCGGGATCCACGCCGCCGACATCGTGCGTCACAACGGGCCGAAGGTGTGGTTGTCGATCACCGCCTTCGGGCGCCGGGCCGAGGCGGCCACCCGCATCGGATTCGGTGACGATGCCGCGGTCGGCGGTGGTCTCGTCACCTGGTCGGACGGAACGCCTCTGTTCTGTGCCGACGCCGTCGCCGATCCCCTGACCGGTCTGTCCGCAGCGCACGCCTGCCTGGAGGCCCTGCGCCGGGAGGGCCGCTGGATGCTCGACGTCTCCATGGCCGCGGTGGCGTCGGAGCTCGCCGGGCCGACGCTGCCGGTCCCGTCGGACATTGTGCCGGCGGCGCCGAAAGCCCGGAGGCCCCTCCGGCCTGCTCCTCCATTCGGGGCCGACACCGCATCGATCCTGGCCCGGCTGCGACCCGGGAAACGGCTGGGCCTTGGCCCGGACGGATTTCCGTCTGCTTGAATCAGTCTGGTCTGCGAGCGCGGACGCTCGTCTTGACCCCTACGAATTGGAGGAAATCCACGGTGGCCGACATCATGGAAGGTGTTCGCATCCTCGAGGTGGCGGAACACACCTTCGTCCCCGCAGCGTCAGCCATCCTGGCCGATTGGGGTGCCGAAGTGATCAAGATCGAGCACCCCGAGCGCGGCGACGCCATGCGCGGGCTCGCCTCGAGTGGCGTGATGCCGTCGATGGGCAACGTGCATGTCCTGCTCGAGCACTCCAACCGCGGCAAGAAGAGCATCGGCATCGACGTGAGCACGGAGGAAGGACTCGCGCTCATCTATCGGCTGGCGGCGACCTGTGACGTCTTCCTGACCAACAAGTTGCCCGACGTCCGCAAGAAGCTGAAGATCGAGCTCGAGGACATCCGGGCCCACAACCCGAACATCATCTACGTGTCGGGGACGGGGGCCGGAGAGCGAGGACCCGACGCCAACAAGGGCGGGTACGACTTCTTGAGCTACTGGTGCCGGGCCGGGAGCGCCATGGGCACCACGCCGACCGATGTCGACTACGTGTGCAGCCAGCCGGCGCCGGGCTACGGGGACTCCATCGGTGGCATGACGATCGCCGGCGGCATCCTGGGAGCGCTCTTCCACCGGGAGCGCACCGGCGAGGCATTGCCGGTCGACGTGTCCCTGCTCGGGGTCGGCATGTGGGCCATGAGTCCCGCCATCGCCCTTTCGCTCCAGCTCGACATGCCCTGGCGACCCGGTCCGAGCAAGAGCGGTGGTGGTGGGCCGGCCAATCCTCTCGTCGGCACGTACTTCACCGAGGATCGCAAGACGCTCGCGTTCAGTTGCCTGCAGGGCTTCAAGTACTGGCCGGAGATGTGCCGCATTCTCGGGAGGGAGGAGCTGATCGACGACGAGAGATTCAACACGCACGAGCTCCTTGCCGCCAATGCCCGCGACGCGCGAGCCATCCTGGCCGAGATCTTCACCTCGGCACCGTTGACCGAGTGGCGGGCCCGCCTCGAATCGTTCAGCGGCCAGTGGGCCGTCGCCCAGGACACGATGGAGGTCGTCGTCGATCCCATGGTGGCGGCCAATGGCTACCTCGGACAGACGGAGACGTCCGACGGAACGCCCTTCACGTTGGTGACCACGCCCGTGCAGTTCGGCGGCGAGCCGTATCCACCCAGACGTGGACCCGAATTCAACGAACACTGCGAAGAGATCCTCCGCAGCATCGATTGTGGGACCGAGGAGATGCTCGAACTCAAGGTGGCTGGGGTCGTCGCCTAGCCCCATGGCGCGTCGACGCGCCGGAACGAGCCCGCGTTACGAGTTTCCCGAGTCCCCCGTGCTGCCGGTGCTCCCCGAGTCGCCGGTGGTACCGGTGTCACCGGTACTGCCCGTGGCACCGGTACTGCCCGTGTCCCCCGTGTCACCGGTGCTGCCCGTGGCACCGGAGATCCCGGGCTCGCCCGAGTTCCCCGAGTTGCCGAACATGAAGGTGTTGGGCGTGGTGGTCGGGCCCGACGATGAGGAGCACGCGGAGAGGCCGAGGGCGGCGACTGCCAGGACCACGGCAAGTGCGACGCCCTTGACCTTCATTGCCGACCCCGCCCTTCCTCGTCGAACTCGCATCCAAGCTAGCCCGGTCTCCGTCGGAGCCGCCGAGACGTGTCTCGACCCTCGTGGCCCTCCACCAGGCACGATGCAGCGCACGGGCAGCGCAGGGTGGACCGTCCGCGGGACCCGATCCCTCGACACCGGTCGGCCGGGACCCCGAGTCCATGAAAAAAAGTTCGGCATCGTGTCGATCGGGCCGACCCCGGTTCGACGCTCTGTCAGAGTGAGGCGAACGGCGCCCCGGACAGAAGAAAGCGAGACCATCATGCGGTTCCTCGGATACACCCTGGCAGACGAGTCGGCCCAACCGACCGAACCCCCCTCGCCCGAGGTCTTCGAGGCGATGGGTGCATTCATGGAGGAGGCGAACAAGGCCGGCGTCATCGTCGCTGCCGGTGGCATCGCCCCCACCGCCATGGGAGCCAAGATCACCCTGGCTGACGGTGCATTCACGGTCGTGGACGGGCCCTTCACCGAGGCGAAGGAGATCGTGGGCGGCTGGGCCCTGATGGAGTGCCGGGATCTCCCCGAAGCGGTGGAGTGGACGAAGCGGTTTCTGGCGGTGCTGGGAGCAGGCGAGTCCCGGGTGCGGCCCGTCTTCGGCGAGTAACCACCACGCGATGACCGGTGGTTGAATCGGTGGTGTGACGGCCACCGATTCGACCGCCGCGATCGAAGCGGTCTTCCGGATCGAATTCCCCCGCGTCGTCGCCGTCCTCGCCCGGACGGTCGGCGACCTCGACCTGGCCGAGGAGCTGGCCCAAGAGGCGCTCGTCGATGCCCTGCGCCAGTGGCCGGTGCAAGGCACACCCCGGAACCCGGGCGCCTGGCTGACCACCGTGGGCAGACGCAAGGCGGTGGACCTCGTCCGTCGGGATCGGGTGGGCAGGCGCAAGTACGCCGAGCTGGCCGTCGAGCTGCCCGTGAGCGCTCCCGCGACGGAGACCACGTTCGCGCCGGACGACGACGCCTCGATTGCCGACGATCGCCTCCGCCTGATGTTCGTCGCCTGCCACCCGGTGGTCCCCGTCACGGGTCGGGTCGCGCTGACCCTCCGACTCGTCGGCGGACTCAGCGTCCCCGAGATCGCCCGGGCCTACGTCCTGGCCGACGCCACCGTGGCCCAGCGCATCGTGCGGGCGAAGCGGGCCATAGCCCAGGCCGGTGTGCCTTTCGAAGTGCCCATCGGCTCGGATCGCTCGTCACGCCTCGGCGCCGTGCTCGAGGTGATCTATCTGATCTTCAACGAGGGGTACTCCGCGACGTCGGGGCAGGGCTGGATCCGTCCCGACCTCTGCGGCGAGGCCGTGCGGCTCGGTCGGGTGTTGGCCGGACTCATGCCCGATGAATCAGAGGTGCACGGTCTGGTCGCCCTGATGGAGTTCCAGTCCTCCCGCCTGCGTTCTCGCGTGAGCCCGACCGGCGACGCCGTGCTCCTCGTCGACCAGGACCGGCACACATGGGACCAACTGTTGATCCGACGGGGCGATGCGGCACTGGCGCTCGCCGACTCGAACGCGGCAGCGCGGGGGCCCTACGCCCTCCAGGCGGCCATCGCCGCCTGCCACGCCCATGCCATCCGCCTCGAGAACACCGACTGGACCCGGCTCGCCGGGCTCTACACCGAACTGGCCCGGGTGACCCCGTCACCGATCGTGGAACTGAACCGCGCGGTCGTGATCTCGAAGGTGCACGGACCCGAGGCCGCGCTGGCGCTGGTCGACGCCCTGGTCGCCACCGGCACGCTCGAGCGCTACCACCTGTTGTGCAGCGTGCGCGGGGACCTGCTCGAGCAACTCGACCGATGGCCCGAGGCTGCAGTCGAGTTCGACCGCGCCGCTGACCTGGCCGGCAACGAACCCGAACGCGTGCTCTGCCGGAACAGGGCCCAGCAGTGTCGAGACCGCGTCGAGGGTGTCACGGCCGCCGGGCCCAGCTGACCGGCCCTCGTCGCGGACTCGCCCACCAGGGGTGCAGCCGCACGCGTGCGGGCGGCAGCGTGCCGTACACCAACACCGCGTGACCGCGCGGGAGACAGCGCAGGGTCTCGGGTGGGAGCAGACGGCGCGGCGCGGTCGTCGACGTGGTGGAACGACCGCCACGCGCGTCGCGGGTGATCGAGGGCTGGGTCACCTCCTCGTCACCGACGAGCCGGCTGGCGTAGTCGAGGGTGTCCGGATCGGCGATGCCCGGCAGGAACAGCTTGGCCCGGTGGTTGTTCAGCACCGTGGGCGCCCGGGCGCCGTAGCGGCCCTTCACCTGGGCCAGGTCCTGCCAGATCGTCACCAGCTGGATCCCGTGTGACGCGCAGGTGGCCGCCAGCCCGTCGAGTTCGGGCAGCGGTGCGATGTGCGCCGCCTCGTCGAGGACGACGAGGAGCGGAGGATCCAACGGCCTTCCCGCACGCGTCGCCCGTGCGAAGGAGCACGACAGCACTTGCTGCGTCAGCGCGCTGAAGTACCCGCGCAGCCGGCGTTGGTCGTGCGCCGGTGCGCACATGTACACGGTGTGGTTCCCTTCGAGCAGGCGATCGGGCTCGAAAGGCGCGGAGACGCACACGTCGGGCACGTGGGCGAACGGCGCCAGGACGGTCTCGGCCGTCGTGGCCACCGAACTCCGCGTGCGCTCGTCGCGGCACCACGAGGCCTGCGCCGCCGCCCGTGCCTCGCGCAAGTCGAAGCGTTCGAGGATGTCCGCCACCTCGCCCACCTCCTGCGTGTCCACCCAGCGCACCACGTCCGCCATCTCGCGCTGATCGGAGGCCGCCGCCAGGAGCAGGGGTGCCAGCATCTTGGCTGCCGTGGCATACCAAAAGTCCCCGTCGGCCGTGGTCCCCTCCGTCTTCGCCGCCTCGCACAGATCGGTCGCCACCCGACAGGCCTGGCGCCACTCGGTGCACGCGCGCAACGGAGACCACGTGCTCTGGGGCGCGCCCGTGCTCCCGGTCGGATCGATCCGCCACACCTGACCCCGCTGCGCCCGGGCGGCCTGGGTGTCGCGCAGCAGATCGCTCTTCACGCTCGCCGCCACGACCGGTCCCGGCCACCCGAGAATGGCCGGCACGGCCAGACAGGTGGTCTTCCCGCTCTGGGTTGGGCCGACGACCACGAGCGACTGCGCCGCCTCTGCGGCCAGGCCGACTGGCGCCACGGACCCGGGGGCGAGGCCGAGCAGCAGGCGTCCAGGTGGCGCGGCACCCGGCGCGACGGTGAGCGGACGCAGCTCACGTCGGCTGGCCCAGTGGGTACCGCGGCGCGGCGCCCCTCGTCCGAGTCCCCGGCGTTGCCGGTCGCCACTCGAGGAGATGGCCGCCACGAGCGCACCGCCCAGCGCCAGAGCGAGGAGGACCGGTTCTGCTCCTCTCACCGGGGACCACCCATCGCGGCATCGGTGTTGACGATGCGGCGCTCCGGCGCGCTGAGGTGGTGCTGGACGAGGAACGATCGCTGGCCGACCTTCCACAATGCGACGCCGCGGCGCAGCTGCGGCAGCAGTTCGGCCTCCGTCACCGACAGGGAGAGCAACTCCTGCGCCGCTTCGAGCTCTCCGGGCGACTGGGCGTAGACGACCCGGGTCTCGGAGTCCGCCAGGAGCCCCTGGGCCAATGCCACCTGCTCGGAGTCCGAGGCGCCCACCGATCGGAGGTCCGACACCCGGTGCAGGACGGCCACGTTCGAGACGCCGAGCGCCCGTGACAGCTTCCAGGACGACTGCAGCCAGCGGGCCACGCCCAGGTTCGACAGGATGGCCCACGCTTCGTCCACGACCAGGAAGTACTGGTGGCGGTCCGCCTCCCCCGAGGTCCGGGCCAGCGTGGCCTGCAGCCATGCCGTGGCACACGCCATGAGGACGCCGAGGGCCGACGAGGTGTAGAGCGCCGACAGGTCGAGCACCACGAGCGGAGCCGACAGGTCCAGGCCCACGGTCGTCGGCCCGTCGAACATCCCCCGCAAATCGCCGTGGACGAGGCGACGCAGCTCGAGGGCCACGTCCCGCCCGTCCTCGAGCAGGTCGGGCAGTCCCGTGCGCAGTGCGCGGGCGGCGGCGGCCTCGGGCGTGAGCAGCGCGTCGACGACCAGTGGAAGCGTCGGCACCGGCCGATGCCGCGTGGCCTGGTCGAGCGCGGCCTCGAGGGCAGCCCGCTCGCGTGGGACCAGGGTGCGGCCCAGGCACACGCTGGCCAGAGAGGAGAGCAGCTCCATCCGGCGGCGGGCCGAACCGTCGGTCGTGTCGGGCCCCGCGGCCGCCGGCATCTCGGGCCCCGGATCGAGCGGGTTGAGGCGGATGGCGCCACCGGGGCGCAGCGCCACCGGACGGACGCCCCAGGCGTCGGCCAGGTCGCCGTACTCGCCCTTGGGGTCCACCACCCAGGCCCGGCGCCCGAACACGGCCTGGCGCCACAGGAAGGTCTTGACGAACGAGCTCTTGCCCCGACCGATCTGGCCGAACACCACCATGTTCGGGTTGCTGACCACGCCGGCCGCGTAGAGCTCGAACGGGTCGAAGACGAACGAGCCTCCGAGGAGGTCGTCGCCGACGACCACCCCGCGCTGGCCGAGGCCGGCCTCGGCGATGAACGGATACGCCGCCCCGAGGTTGCGCGTCGTGACCTGGTGCGCCGGCAGGCGCGGTTGCCTCTCTCTCATCGGTGGTGAACGGTCGCCCTCGTGTGCCCCGTGCTCCGTTACCTTGACCAGACCGGGCCGCTCCGGAGAGGTCCCGGGGAGGGAGCACCCGATGAGCCCGAACGACAACCCGCCCCGAGAGCTCGTGGTGACCCTGACCGCACTGACCGTGACCGGCGGCTTTCTCGATGCGGTCAGCTACCTGGGTCTCGGCCACGTGTTCACGTGCAACATGACGGGCAACATCGTCCTCATCGGGTTCGCCGCGGTCGGCGCCCCCGGACTCTCCTTCACCGCCAGCCTGTGCGCCCTGGCCTGTTTCCTCGTCGGTGCCGCGATCGGGGGGCGTCTCGCCCGCCGGGTCAGCTCGCTCCCCACCATGTTGCTGGGCGAGATGGTCGCCGAGGCCGCGCTCGTCGGATGTGCCGCTGTGGTGGCCGCAACCGTCTCGGTCGTGGGCACGGGCTGGCCGCGCTTCACCATCATCGGACTCCTCTCCTTCGCCATGGGGCTGCGCAACGTGAGCGTGCGCCGCATGGGTGTCGATGGCATGACCACCACGGTCATGACGACCACGCTGACCGGGTTGGCCGCGGACTCGGTCCTCGGCGGCAGCTCGAATCCGAACACGGGCCGGCGCGCCACCTCCGTGGTCGCCATGTTCGGCGGCGCACTGGTGGGCGCCACCTTCCTCCTCCATGTGAGCGCCGCGGCGGCGCTCGGCGTGGCCGCCGTCGTCGACGTCGCGTCGGCGATCTACTACGGCCGACAGGCGCCCCTTCAGCTCGGCGCCGCCCGATGATGAGGTGCCGGCCGCGGGGCGCCGATCAGGCGACACCCAGGCGCGCGAACTGCTCCTGGGGCGCGTCGACCGAACGCAGGGCCAGCCGCAACAACTCCACCATCTCGGGCTCGCGATGCGTGCCGGACAGGTTCTCGTCTTCACCCGGATCCGTCTCGAGGTCGAAGAGGAAGTGCCTGTCCACCGCGTTGTGTCCCACCCAGAAGGGCAGCCGGTCGCCTGGCTCGAAGGGCTGGCGGATGACCGGGATCTCGGACCCGGGCATGAAGTCGAGGCGGGCCCGCCGGTCGGGCGGGGGAAGCCGCACCTGGTCCTCGAGTCCGTGCACCGGCATGGTCGACCAGCGATTTGACCACATGGAGAGGGGGAAGTTCCCTCCCTCGGGGCCCCGGGCGTACTTGGCCCGCCCGTCGGTGACCTGGACCCAATTGCCGTAGACACCACCAAGAGCCCACTCGCGTGTGCGCGCCGCCTCGTCGCGGAGCAGCGGGGCCAGCGAGAACCCGTGGGTCACGCCGGGTGCCGCCACCCCGAACACGTCGGCAATGGTCGCGTGGATGTCGACGTTCGTCGTGAGCGCGTGGCGCGTCGTGCCACCCGCCACGCCGGGCCAGTGCACCAGGAGCGGGGTGTGGCCGAGTGGCTCGTACTGCATCACGCCGGGCTTGCCCCAGATGTCCTTCTCCCCGAGGTAGTGGCCGTGGTCCGTGCAGACGATGACGGCGGTGTTGTCCCACAGGTCGCGGGACCGCAGGGCCTCGAAGAGCTGGCCGGCCCAGTGGTCGATCATGGAGAGCTTCGCGCCGTAGTTGGCCCGGATCTGGCGCCCTTCGCGCTCGCTGAGGCGGCCCTCGCCGACCGCCCCGACGTCGTAGGGCGGCCAGATGATCTGCTCGCCCTCCCACTCGGGGTCGTAACGACCCGCCCAGGGTTCGGGCGTGTCGAAGGGTTCGTGAGGGTCGAACTCGTCGACGAAGAGCAGGAACGGCGACTCGGCCGGCGCACCGCGACGCAGCCAGTCGGCCGCCGTGCGCATGGTCCGGGGTCCCGGAAAATCCTCCTCGGCCCGGAAGAACGTGCGCGAGCTGTCGTAGGGACGGTCGCCGCCGAGCGCGGCACCGAGCCTGCTCCAATACCACCCGCCGCCGCGGGCCGGCAGCGCCGGTGCGCCGACGTAGGTCGGATCGCGGAAGGTCCGCCACGGATCACCCTCGTGGCCGCGCACGTAGTCCCAGGCGCTGAAGTCGGTGTGGTAGTTCTCCCCACCGATCTCGAAGAGGTGGGGATGGTCCGAGACGAGCATCGTCGTCACGCCGGCTCTCCGGAGCGACGCCGTGACGGGCTCCTCCCAGATCTCAATGGAGCCCCACGGGCGCCACAGGAAATCCAGCGTGCCGCAGAGGATGTCATGGCGCGCCGGCATGCAGGGCAGCGAGCCGGTGACGTGCGACGTGAAGCGGACGGCGTCGGCGGCGAAGCGATCGAGATTCGGCGTCTCGAACTCGGTGCCGCCGTAGCTGCCCAGCATGTGACGGTTCAGGCTGTCGAGCAGCAGGACGACCAGATTGCGCGGAGCCGCGGTCGGGGGCACGCCGCCATGGTAGGGGCCCGGGACAACGCATCTCCGTGGGAGCAGGGGGCGCGCATCCCCCGGGCGACCCGGGTCAGACCGGCACCGGCAGGCCGTCCTCGAGGTAGAGACAGCCGGTCGCAGCGAGCGCCGCACCCACACGGCGCCGCAGGGGACCGCTGAGCAGCGCGAGGGCTCGAGAGGGCTCGGCCAGCTCGAAGTCCGAGAGCTCCTCTTCCTGGAGGACGATCGAGTCGAGGTCGGAGGCGGGCAGCGAGCCGCAGTCGAAGAGGAACCGCATCCCGCCGGGCTGTGTCCGCTTCGGCCGTAGGAAGTCGACCGCCACCAGGACGCCCTGCTCGACACGGAGCCCGACCTCCTCGAGCACCTCGCGCCGGCACGCCTCCCACGGGGTTTCGCCGTCGGCTTCCATGACACCGCCCGGTATCGTCCAGTGCTTCTTGTAGGTGGGGTTGACGACGAGAAGCCGCCCGCTCGCATCGAAGATCAGCGCACCCGATGATGCCGGGATGCGCGGCAGGACGAGGAGCGGCTCGTCGTCAGGCACGCCACTGGGCCACAGGCACCATCGGGCCATGGTAGGGGCAACGAGTCGGTCGAGAACCTTGCGAGCCGAGAACACGGCGCGTGGCCCGGCTCAACGCAGCCCGCGGCAGAAGGGCAGCGTGCAGGTGAAGGCCGACGCCTGATCGCCGTAGAGGCGGCGCAGGGCCAGCCGGCTCTGCCCAGCAGCGTGCTGGACGGCGTCGACCGCGCGCTCGAGCTCGTCTTCCCTGGGCGCCGACACGGTCACGTAACCCGAGTAGCGGAAGGAGGCGTGACCCTCGGCCAGCTCGGCCTCGCGACGGGCCAGCACCTCGGATTCGCGGGTCTGTCGGGCCGTCGAGACGAATCCGCCCCGGCGACGCAGCTCGGCATCGGCCAGGTCCGCCGTGCGCGAAGCCTCGACCTTGCGCACCGCGGCATCGGGACCGAGGGGCTCCATGACGACCGAGAACGTCGCCCGTGTGGCGCTGAGCAACAGCGGGGCCAGGAAGTCGCTCCCGACCTCGACCCGCGGCCACTCCGACACCCAGAACGTGGCGTGGACCATGCCGTCGACCCGCACCGACGACCAACCTTCGAGCATCGCCAGCGGCCAGGGGTCGGCCGACGGGCCCGCCCCCTCCGGGCGCGACAGGTGGCTCTCATAGCGGCGCTGCAGGACCCGGCACATGTCCCCCGGTCCGAGGAGCGCGTCCACTCCCACGTCGGCGTCCTCCAGCATGCGACCCAGTGAGCCCATCTCCCGGGCCAGGGTGGCGCAGGCCGCCTCGACCGACTTAGTCACCCGCACCTGCACGGCCAGCACGACGTCGTGGGCGCAGGCATGGGAGTCGATGTCGCTGAGCAGCGATGTGTACGAGGCCGTACAGGCCGACGCCGCGTCGGGATCCGCCTCTGTCCGGAGGTAGGCGCGCACACCACGTCCGTCATCGGGAAACGACGTGGCCAACCACTGCACGCGATGGATCGGCGATCCCTCGCGGGCGAGGGAGGCCAGCACCGAGGACCACGCGGCCACCCGCCGGTCCTGTTCGTCGGGCCCGAGCAGCGCAAAGCTGTTGCCGCGCAGGGCGAGGGCCGCCGTCACGGTCCGCGCCGCCCTGTCGTGCACGATGCCCATCCCCGCGATCCCGCCTCGAGCAGCCGGATGCCGCGCAGCGCGCCCGACGGCGGACGGCCGTAGCGGCGCCCGACCCAGCACACGGTCACGGGCAGCCACTCGTCGCCCGTGCGCCCGCCGACCGGCACCGTGGCCAGCGCGCCGTAGAGCACCAGGACGGCAACGGCGAGGGCCACCCCGGCCGCGTTCGGCTCCCAGCGGAGGCTCACCACGGCGAAGAGAAGGCCGATGGCGACGGTGACGATCTGCCCGGTGCGCCAGCCGGCGATGCCGCCTCCGTGCTCGCGGGGCCCGAAGCGATAGCGCCGACCCGACTCGCTCATTCGCCCGCCTCGGGCTCTTCACCGGGCGGCCAGGCCGGCGGCAGCCAGCGCAACTGGGGACCGTGGCCGTCGTCGCCCATGTAGTGACGCTTCCTGCCGGGCTCGATCGGCCCGATGAGGCTGCCTCCGGGCGGCACACCCTGCCATTTCCAGGCGTCCTCGGGACGGTCCGGCCCCGTCACCCTGCGCCTGGGCGGGATCCGCGGACCCGTCGCCGGAGCGGGTGCCGGTTGGTCTGGAGTGTCGGCCGTGTCGGCTGCCTCTGCCGTCGTCACCTCGTCGTCGGGCTTCCAGCCCACGATGGGTTTGGGTCCCCGCGGCCGCGGCGGCGGCAGGGGTTGGCGCCCCGAGAGCCTCTCCGCGATGATGCGCGGCGTCTCCGCTTCGCCGATGGCCAGGCCGTCGGGGTCCGGCACGGCCCACCCGTTGTCCCGGTTGGCTCTCGCCGTGGCGTCGGCCAGCTGCTCCTCGTAGCTCGCCTCGCCTCCACCCCCCGGCGCCGACGAGGCGGCGCCCAGGATGCGGGCCGAGCCCAACGATTCCAAACCCTCCCCCAGGGCGTGAGTGGCCGCGGTCCGGGCCACCCGCGTCATGGCGCCGGTGCCTCGGTTGCGCAGCCCCTCGAGATGCCCGACCGCACCCGCCTCGATGGCCGGGATCATGCGCAGGAGGGCGAAGGGGGTGAAGGTCGCGATGACCAGCAGCGCACCACCGGCCAGGACGGAGGAGAAGCCGGACCCGTGGTCGCCGGTCCCGGCCGTGCCCGACGACACGGCGCCGGCCGCCAGGCTGAGCGTGGCCACGATGACGAATTTGGACAGGATCAATGCAGCCAGGGTCTCCACGAGCCGCCGGCACCAGTGCGCCACCGCCGGCCACACCAGGGTGGCCAGGGCCAACGGGAGGAAGAGGACCGCCACGTAGACCGCCGCCGCTCGCACGAGCAGTTCGAGCCACAGCACGAAGGCGGCCACCGCCAAGAGCAGCGCCAACAGCAAGAGGACGAAGCTGGCGATCGTCGGGTCGGACGCCGCACTCGCCATGCCCGTGGTGATGCCGCGCAGCAGCGCGGTGACGTCCGACCCCGTCCCGCCGGCGACGGCATCGCTCATGGCGTCGGTCGCCGCCAGCGCCAGCACCACGATCTGCACGGCCACCCCGGCCAGGAGCAGTGCCAGCGGCAGCTGGACCAGGAAGGAGCGCACCAGCTGGCCCGGATTGCGGCGCAGCACCGCCTGCAACGTGGAAAGCAGCAAGAGGGGCAGCACGACCACCCCGGCCAGCGCGGTCATGGCGCCGTAGTGGCTCTTGAACCAGACGGCGCCGACGTCGATCGCCGTCGTGGCGGTCAGGACGTCACCGACCTGGGCCAGCAGCCACTCGGCTCCGCTGGCCACCCACTGGCTGATGTCGCTGAGGACGGACTCGAAGCCCGCCGAGGCTGCATTCCCCGCCTGACAGACCGGGTTCAGCGCTTCGAGACCGGTGCATCCGGTTGCCAACATCTCTGTCCGCCCCTCAGTGCAGGTTCACGCCGGCGTGGAAGAAGAAGTTCACGATCGGCGGTGCCGCGCCGATGAGCAACGCGGCCAGCCCCGAGACCAGGACAGCGCGGCGCCCGACCATCGACTGTTGGAAGTTCTGGGCGTGGACGCCGAGGGCCCAGGCCGCCGCGCCGATGACCAGCCCGGCCAGCGCGGCGATCAGGGCCCAGGCCCCCAGGCCATCGGTCAGCGTCTGGAGGGTGCCGCCCCCCGGCAGCGCGTTGATGTCGGGGTTCAAGGAGACGTCGACCAGGTGCCACAGCATGCAAATGCCCTCCGGGGATGACTGCCGGACCCCGGGACGTCCGGAGCCACTGTTCACCTGAGGAACGGTTCGCCCGTCTGCGCCCGATGTGCGTCCCGGTCGGTGTGCGGGCCGGGCACCGGGCCGGCGGCCGGGGTGACCGGACCCGCCCGTGCGGGCAACCGGCGTGCCGGGCAGGCGACGGACCAGCGACGACAGGCCGCAGGGCCCCTCGAAACGGGTTCCGGGCCGGCCCGAGGCGGCAAAACTCTTGGGACAAACGTCCACCCCGCCCTGCCAGCCCTGCCATATTGGGGACGTGCCACTACGCGGCCTGATGGGAGAGGTCGTTCTCTCCCGGTCACAAGAGATCACGGCCCTCGCCGTGGGCGTGGCCGTGCTGGTGCTGGTGGCCCTGCTCGCCGCCCTCCTGGGCCGCCGTTCGGGCCGGCGGGCCATCTCCCAGCGGGTGGCCGCGCTGGGTACCCGCCTCGGCCTCGACCCGCCCCAGGACGAGAACAACATCGAGACGTCGCTCGCCTACCTCGAACAGGTCACGGGCGGCGCCGCCCAGGCCGTGACCGAGGCCAGCTCCGACGCCATCCGGTTGCGCCGCTCCCTCGACACCCTCACCCAGGGCGTGGTCCTCTGCGACGAGAACGGCACCGTGATCTACCGCAACGGGCGGGCCAACGCCCTCATGGTCAGCCGCCACGGGGACGCGCTGGCCGCCCAGGCCGTGACCGAGCTGCTCGAGGACGCCTGGCACGAGGGATCGGCCGAGCGCATCCTCGACCTCTACGGCCCGCCGCGGCGCACGCTGCAGGTACGGGCGCGCCAGATCGACGACGGCCGCCGTCCTCTCGGTGTCATCGCACTGATCGAGGACGTCTCCGAACGGCGACGGCTCGAGGAGATCCGGCGGGACTTCGTGGCCAACGTCAGCCACGAGCTCAAGACGCCGATGGGCGCCCTCGGCCTGCTGGCCGAGACGCTTGTGTCCGAACCCGATCCCGACGTGGCCCAGCGCCTGGCCGGCCGGATCCACAACGAGGCCTTCCGCGTCAGCCGGATCATCGACGACCTGCTCGACCTCTCACGCCTCGAGTCCGAGGAGGCACCCCCACGCGAGCCCGTCCTCGTCAACTTGGTCATGGCCGACGCGATCGAACGCGTACGCGCCACGGCGGATCAGCGCGGCATCGAGATCGTCCTGCACGAACCCTCGCCACCCGTCGCCGTCATGGGTGACCGGCGCCAGCTCGTCTCGGCCATGCACGCGCTGTTGGAGAACGCCATCACCTACTCGTACGACAACTCCAAAGTGGTGGTCACCGGGGTCCTGCAGCACTCCAACCCCAACCTGGCCCACCCCTCGCTCGGCGGTCCGGGGAACGACCGGCCCTCGGGGTTGAACGACATCGACACCGGGCAGCACATCGACCTGGCCGCCCTCGGCGAGATCCAAGCCGCCGAGACGGGTGTGCATCCCAAGGTGCGGCCCGAGACGAGCAAGCCCGGAGCTGCGCCGGTCGGCGCCGAGACCGTGGAGCCGGTCTTCACCCCCGAGATCCTCGAGCAGTACACGCCACCGGACGAGGGCGAGGTGCTGGCCAACGCGGCCACCGGCACGTCGGGACCGCCCCCGCCCGCCGAAGGGGAGGCAGCGCCCGAGGCCGTCGCCACCAATCCCAGCTGGCGCATCGAGGAGCGCGACGCAGTGCGCCTGTCCGTCCAGGACCACGGTGTCGGCATCCCCGCCCGTGACCTCGATCGCATCTTCGAGCGCTTCTACCGGGTCGATCACGGCCGCAGCCGCGACACCGGTGGTACCGGGCTCGGCCTCTCCATCGTGCGCCACGTCGCCAACAACCACCAGGGCTGGGTCGACGTGGAGTCGCGCGAGGGCGAGGGATCGACCTTTACGCTCGTGCTGCCGATCCAGGCGGAGCGTGTGCTGTGAGTGCTGACAAGGAGAAGAAATCCTCCAAGAAGGTGGGTCGCAGCGCGCCCGGGGAAAGCGGCATCGTCAAGGTGCTCCTGTGCGAGGACGAGGAGTCCTTCGTCGAGGCGCTGGTCATCGGGTTGACCAACGAGGGCTTCCGGGTCAGCGTGGCCCGCGACGG
Source organism: uncultured Acidimicrobiaceae bacterium (assembly GCA_963754445.1). Classification (GTDB taxonomy): domain Bacteria; phylum Actinomycetota; class Acidimicrobiia; order Acidimicrobiales; family RAAP-2; genus Bog-473. The sequence continues at coordinate 552,186 of CAVWFT010000002.1, forward strand.
CGCAGAGGCGCTCACGCTCTTCGAAGAGACGGATCCCGACATCCTCCTGCTCGACCTCATGTTGCCCAAGATCTCGGGCATCGACGTCTGCCGCACCATCCGGGCCCACTCGTCCGTGCCGATCATCATGGTCACGGCCAAGGGCACCGAGATCGACACCGTGGTGGCCCTCGAGGTCGGCGCGGACGACTACGTCACCAAGCCCTATCGCCTACGCGAGCTCGTGGCCCGCATGCGGGCCGTCCTGCGCCGCGCCCCCGGGGGCTCGGAGTCCTCCGACTCGGGTTCACTCGAGTTCGGCAGCGACGGCACCTGGGAGGCCAACGGCATCAAGGTCGACTTCGACCAACGCCGCGTCTTCGTGCGCGGGGACGAGGTGCACCTGCGCCGCAAGGAGTTCGAGCTCCTCCGGTTGCTGGTGGAGAACTCCGGCCGGGTCCTGACCCGCGATCTGCTCATCGACCGGGTCTGGGGTACCGACTACATCGGTGACACCAAGACGCTCGACGTGCACATCAAGCGGTTGCGCTCGCGCATCGAGGCCGACCCCTCCTCGCCCGTTCTCATCACCACCGTGCGCGGGGTCGGCTACCGCTTCGCCGCCGACAACTGAGCCGGCCCCGCTCCCGATTCAGACCTGCAGCCGCTCGAAGTCGTCGGGCACAGTGACCCCGGGCATCGAGGCCAGGTCGACCTGCTCGCCGAGATGGGTCAGCACCAGGCGCACCTCGGGATGGGCCGCCTGCAGGTCGCGCACCGACTCCTCGTCCATGTGGCTCGTCGGCGTCCCCGCCGGGGTGTGGCGCCCGTTGCACTCGACGACCAGCGTCGCGGCCGTTGCAGCCAACTCGCTCAAGCCCGGACACGGGGTGGTGTCGCCCGAGTAGCCCACCACCGAGTCGGGACAATCGAAGAGGTAGCCGAAGCAGCGCAGGTAGGGCACGTGCGCCACCTCGATGGCCCGGAAGCGCAACACCCCGGCCTCCTGCCATGACCCGTCCACCTCCACGAAGCGCAGGTCGAGTCGCGTCCGGGCCGCGGCCAGCACCGAGCGCACCTTGCCCACCTCCATCATCTGCTCGAGATGCTCCTCGATCCCCGGCGGCCCGACCACGTGGAGCGTGCGCCCGGGTCTGCCCTCGGCCGCCGCCTCGAGGAAGAAGGGCCAGCCGAAGCAGTGATCGGCGTGGAAATGCGAGATCACGACCACCGCGATGTCCTCCACCGCGAAGCCGCACCGGCGCAGGTGGGGCAGCGCGGTCGGGCTGGGTTCGACCAGCACCGTGCCGTCGAGCACGAAGCTGTTCCAGTAGCGCCCCGGCGGGGCCAAGAAGTTGCCTGTGCCGAGAAAGGCGAGCTCGGTCACCGGGTGTCGGCGAGTGACAGGAACGCGGCCACGAGCATGGGGTCACCCACCACCGCCGTGTCGGGCACGGGCAGGCGTCGGTACAGCATGAGCACGAGGTCAGATGCCGTCGCCCGGAGCTCGGCCGCCCGCTCCGACGCGCCTGCGGCGTCGCCGGCCGCCACGCGCCAGCTGGCGCCGGTGTCGGTCGCCGTCAACGTCACCGTGCCGGTCAGCGCGTCCACGTCGGTACCCACCATGATCTGGATGAAGTCGGGCACCCCGTCGCCGGCCAGCTCGGCCTGGAGCGGGCCCACCGCTCCGGCCGCCAGCTCGGCGTCCCAGCGGTGCACCGAGACCTCCTGCGCCTGGTGCCGCCCCACCGCGGCGGCGGTGCGGGGTTCACCCCACCAGGTCCAGCAGGGCGCCTCGGGCCCGGTGGCGCGCAAGGCGGAGAGCAGCGAGTAGCTGCACCACCCGAGCCACGGCCCGAGATCGGTGTCGGGCGGCACCGGCGTCAGCTCGCCCCCGGCCCGCTCCTGCGCATTGGCGGCGCGGACGTTGGCCCCCCAGTACCACTGCACCACGCCGATGTGGTGGGCCAGGTCGCGCACCGACCACTCGGGGCACGACGGGACGCGGGTCTCGAGATCGGCCCCGGCGACGACGGCCGCCAGCCGGCGACTCTCCTCGGCGATGGCGTCGACCGCCTCCTCGAAGCCGAAGCTCATGGCGCCTTGATCAAGAGCTCGCCGCCGACGTAGGGCGCCAACGCTTCGGGCAGCCGCACGGTGCCGTCCTCCTGGCGCCCGTTCTCCATCAGCGCGGCCCAGATGCGCGGCCAGGCCAGCGCGGAGCCGTTCACGGTGTGCACGAGCTGCAGGGGGCCACCGCCCGTGGGCCGGTAGCGCACGTTGGCCCGGCGGGCCTGGTAGTCGCGGAACCACGAGACGGACGACACTTCGAGCCAGCGGTCGACTCCGGGCGCGTAGGCCTCGAGATCGAATGTGCGGGCCGACGAGCCACCCAGATCGCCCGTGCACAGATCGAGCACGCGATACGGCAGATCGAGGTCCTGCAACATGGCCTCGGCCCTGGCCAAGATGTCCGCCTGGGCGTCGAGCGCCCCCTCGGGCGTCGTGTAGGCGAACAGCTCCACCTTGTCGAACTCGTGCACGCGGAGCAGGCCGCGGGTGTCGCGGCCGGCCGAACCCGCTTCGCGCCGGTAGCACGCGGTGGCGGCCGTGAAGCGCAGCGGCAGCTGCGCCTCCTCGAGGATCTCACCGCGGTGCATCGAGGTCAGGGGCACCTCGGCCGTCGGGATCAACCACAGGTCGTCACGCTCGAGGTGGTAGGCGTCGTCGGCGAACTTGGGCAGGTGCCCCGTGGACGTCATGGTGTCGGTCAGCACGACGGTCGGCGGCCGGATCTCCTCGTAGGCCGAGGCGTGACGGTCGATGGCGAACGCCGTCAGGGCCCGGAGGAGCCTTGCGCCGGCGCCCCGGTAGAGCGGGAACATGGAACCGGCCAACTTCGCCCCCCGCTCCATGTCGAGCAGCTGCAGCTCCTCCCCGATCTCCCAGTGCGGCACCTGCTGATGGTCCAGCCGTTCCGGCTGCGGCCGCCCGAGGTCCGACCCCGGCCACCACCGGCGGACTTCCACGTTGTCCTCTTCACCCGTGCCGTTGGGCGCGTCGGCGGCGGGGATGTTGGGCAGGTAGAGCAGACCGGTCCGCACGTTCTCCCAGAGCCGGTCGACCTCGGCCGCCTCGGCCCGCTCCTCCTCGCCGAGTTGGCGGCTCCGTGCGCTGAGCTCGGCCGCCAGGGCGTCGTCACCCGCCTTCTTCGCCTTCCCGACCTGCTGGCTCAGCTCCTTGACCTCGTGCCGCTTGGCCTCGGCCGCGGAGATCTTGGCCCGGTGGGTCGCGTCGGCCGCGATGACCGCGTCCACCTCGGACGCCTCGACCCCTCGGCGGGCCAGAGCGGCCTTGACCGCCTCGGGTTCGTCACGGAGCAGCCGGATATCGATCATTTGCACAGAAAGTAGCCTGCGACGCCATGCCCGCCGTCGAAGTCAGCGGCCTCACCGTGCGCTACGGAGACTCCGGCAGCGCTCCTGCGGTCGACGGACTCGATCTGGTGGCCGAGGCGGGCGAGGTCCTGGTCGTCCTCGGACCCAACGGCGCCGGCAAGACGTCGACTGTCGAGGCGCTCGAGGGCTTCCGCCGACCGGCCGCCGGGACCTTGCGCGTCCTCGGACTCGACCCACGCCGCGACCACGCCGCCCTGAGCGGTCGCGTCGGGGTGATGCTCCAGCGCGGTGGCGTCTACCCGATGCTGGGACCACGCCGGGTGCTCGACCTCTTCGCCGGGTACTACCCGCACCCGGTCCCGACCGACGACCTCTTGGCCCTGCTCGGCCTGCGTGCCGTGGCCACCACCCCGTGGCGCCATCTCTCGGGAGGCGAACAGCAGCGCCTTTCCCTCGCCCTGGCCTTGGTGGGCCGGCCCGAAGTGGCCTTCCTCGACGAACCCACCGCCGGGGTCGATCCCGAGGGCCGCCTTGACATCCGGGCCGTCGTGGCCACCCTGAAGGAGGCCGGAGTCTGTGTCCTGCTCACCACGCACGAGCTGAGCGAGGCGGAGAAGCTGGCCGACCGCATCGTCATCCTGGCCGCCGGCCGCGTCGCCCGACAGGGCACACCGCACGAGCTCACTGCGCCGGGGCGTGCGACTCCGTCGATCACGTTCGGAGCGCCGGCCGGCCTGGAGGTCACCGGGCTGGCCAACGCTGTCGGCCCCGGTACGACCGTGACCGAGACCGAGCCGGGTCGTTACCGCGTCGAGGGCGATGCCGTGGACGACCCCCGGGCCACGGCGGCGATCGCCACCTGGCTGGCCGAGCGAGGCGTCACCCTGAGCGATCTCACGACCGGGCGCTCGCTCGAGGACGTCTACTTCGAAGTCGTCGGCGAGCAGGCGCGTCACAACGCCGACGCATCCGAGGAACCCGTACGTCGTCGGCGGCGCTCCCGGTGACGGCCCGTCCCCTCCTGGCGCAGACCTCGGCGGAGGTCTACATGACGCTGCGGCGCGGTGAGACCCTCTTGCTCACCGTGGGCATCCCGGTCGTGTTCCTCCTCTTCTTCTCCAAGGTGTCGGTGATCGACACGCCCACGGTGAAACCGGTCGACTTCTTCGTCCCCGGCATCGTGGCCCTCGCCGTCATGTCCACCGCCATGGTCTCGCTCGGCATCGCCACCGGATTCGAGCGCGGCTACGGGGTCCTCAAGCGACTGGGCGCCACCCCCCTCGGACGGCCGCGCCTGCTCGGGGCCAAGATCATCACCATCGTGGCCGTCGAGCTGCTCCAGGTGGCCATCCTGCTCCCGGTCGGCCTGGCTCTCGGCTGGAACCCCGGCGGACACGGGGCCTCGGTCGTCGTCCCCGGCGCCCTCGGCGCCATGATCCTCGGCTCGGCCGCTTTCGCCGGGATCGGCCTGCTGATGGCGGGCACGTTGCGGGCGGAGGTCAACCTGGCCGCAGCCAACGGCCTCTATCTCGTGCTCCTGCTCCTGGGCGGCATGATCGTGCCCATCTCGAAGCTCCCGAGCGGCCTGGCCTCCTTCGCCAAGCTGCTCCCGGCCGAGGCGCTGTCCGCCGCGCTGCACGCCACGTTGGGTTCGGGCATCGCGGTGCCCACCTCCTCGTGGGTGGTCCTGGCCGTCTGGGCCGTCGCCGCCCCGCTCGCCGCGGCCGCCACCTTCAAGTGGGAATAAGGCAAGTGGGAATCGGGGTGCAATGGGAAAGAGCCCTTGTCAGAGGCCTCTTGTCCCTGTGCGATCCTGGTAGGGCACCGACGCGGCGGATGCCGGGTGCCGGCGGCTCGACGGGGAGTCGCGGGGAGGTCGAGTCATGGAGAACGTGCCGCGCCGGCTGGTCCTCGGAGGGCTCTTCACCCTGCCGATGCTCGTGCTGGGCGAGAACGCGGTCTCGGCGGGCCAGAAACCGGCTTCCCTGCCGTCCGGGTCGCCACCGACACCGATCTCGAACGGTCAGCCCGCACCCGTCCCGACCGGGATACCCGGCAACTGGAAACTCGTGCTCGACGACGACTTCGACGGCACCAGCCTGAACGCTGCGCTGTGGAACACCCAGTACCCGTGGGGCGAGGACAACAACGGTGACGGTTCGGAGAACTGCTACCTGCCCGACAACGTCGCCGTCGACGGCGGCGGCAACCTGGTACTGACCGGCCAACGAGGAGAGGTGACGGGCACCGGCGCGCACGGTCACGCCAAGAGCTGGCCCTACAGCTCGGGGCAGGTCAACACGTTCGGCAAGTTCTCCATGACCCACGGTGTGCTCGAGGCCCGGCTGCAGGTCCCGGCCGGGCTCGGGACCTGGCCTGCCTTCTGGGCCCTGCCGGCCGACGGCACGTGGCCGCCCGAGGTCGACGTCATGGAGGTCTACGGCAACGATCCCTCCTGGGCCGACATGACCTACCACTGGGGCACGGCCGGCGCTCCGAAGGCAGAGGACGCCATGGCCACGCTGCCCGGCGGCGCGCCCTTCTCTTCCGCCTTCCACGTGTTCGGCTGCGCCATCTCGAAGTCCGCCATCACGTGGTACCTCGACGGGGTCGAGCAGTGGTCGTTCACCAAAGCGGCCAAGATCGCAGAGCTGGTGCCGCTCTACGTGGTCTGCAACCTGGCCATCGGCGGCGCCGGGGGTGACCCCGACGGCACGCCGATGCCGGTGCACTACGTCGTCGACTACATCAGGGCCTGGAAGCCCGCCTGACCCCTATGAGGTGACGACGCCCGGTGTGCTCGGCGTCGCCGGCACCACCGGTGCGGCCACCGCCGTGGCCACACCGGTGTTGGACGTGGTTCCCGCCACGTAGTTCTCGTCGCCGGCGTAGGTGGCGGAGACCGTCACCGTGCCGGGATTTGCGGCTGTGACCGTGCAGGTGGCCTGGCCCGAGGCCAGCGAGGTCGTCGCGCTGGCACACGTCGTCAGGCCGGCCGTGCCGCCGACCGTCCAGGTCACCGAGCCCGTGGGTGCTCCCTCTGCCGCCGCACCCGAGACGGTGTCGGTGAAGGTCACCGAGGTGCCGGTGGTGACCGAGGCGCCGTTCGCCGAGTTGGTCACCACACTCGTTGCTCCGGGCAGAGCCGTGTGCACCCTGGTGAAGTAGCCGGAGGCCAGGTCCTGGGAGAGCATGGTCTCGAACTCGGACTCGGTCATCCACCCCTGCACGTCGATCCGGAAACGCTCGTTCTGCAGGCCGTTGCGGAAGGAGTCCTCCACGAAAGCGACCTTGAAGTTGGCTGCCGTCCATGCCGTCAGCCAACCGGCGGGACCGGTGGAGGGCTGCGGCGTGCAGGCGTTGCCGCTGCAGGCGGTGTAGCCGTCGTTCGAGTACGGCACCACCCACATGCCGGCCGTGAATCGGGCGCCGTCGATCTTGTTCTGTATCTCCCTCTGGCCCTGGGCCAGGTCCTTCGCCACCCGGTTCTCGTACTGGAATGTGGTCTCGTTCGGCACCGCGCATGCGTAGAAGGCGGGGCAGTAGGAGTTGTAGGTCTGCACGAAGTGACCCGCCGCGCCGGCCTCGATGATGAAGCTGTAGACCGCAGGCGAGAGCGCTCTGAGCTGGGCCCAGGTGGCATCCCAGCCGTTGTCGTTGGCCACGGGGCAACCCGGCTGGTACGCCGGCTCCGAGCAGAAACCACCGGCTCCGTCAGCGAAGCCGCTGATGACGGCGACCGCCATGGTGAAACCGTCGGCGGCCAGGACCGGTTGGGCCCCGGCCAGGAAGTTCTCGATGCCGTTGTCGTCGACGAGGAACATCGGCTTGGCCGGCAGCCTGGGGGAAAGGCCCGCCGCCCACTGCTCGTACTGCAGCGAGGTGATGGTCTGGTAGCCCTGCGCCTTCAGGTAGGCCAGTTCTGCCGTGAGCTGTGCCGTGCTGACGCTTTCGGGGTCCGCGGCGTCGCAGACCGGCGCCGTGCTGAGGCAGCCGTTGTTGAGCTCGTGCCAGTCGAAGACGGGGATGGAGGTCGGCTCCACCGGGAGGGGGGCCGCGGACGAGGTGCCCGCGCCCACGAAGAGCGCCGCACCCGAGCTGGCGACGGTGGCCAACGCGATGACCGCTGCGGCGATGGTCTTGTGCATGAAGTTCGAATCCGTTTCTCGTTGGTGTCGGTGTCGGTGTCGGCGTCGGCGTCGGCGTCGACGATCAGTGCTGTGAAAGAAGGTGCCGGCCCACCCCCGGTGGTGGGCCGGCAGAACGGCTAGAGCCGGTGGGGGCGACGACGGGCGGCCTTGATCAGGCCAGCGCCGAGGAAAATCAGGCCAAAGGCCAGGACGGCCTCCGACGCGATGTGGTCTCCCGTGAAAGCCAGGTTGCTGGCTGCTCCTCCGGCGGCCGTGGTGACGGCTCCGGCGGTGACGACTTGGGGGGTACCTCCGTAGATGGACATTGCTTCACCCCCTCTCCGCGGCGATCTGGAGCGCCCAGCGGTCGCGCGTGCGACCCGTCAGGACCTCCAACCAGGACCAGGTGAACCAACCTGCGCGCATGAAAGCGAACAGCTCCTGGGGAACGATCAGGGCGGCCGTGGCGACGTCGGCCCACGTGCGGTGGGGCACCCGCCACACCTCGCGGACGTCGCAGACGACGAAGAGCGCGGGGAAGATCCACCAGAACTTCATCAGGTGGAAGTGACCGGTGAGCGCGACGCCGAGGACCACCAGGGCGATCCACGACACCCGCAGGACGGCCGAGAGCATGCCCAGCACCTGCTGCCACCAGTCGATGCGCGTGAACCGGTTGAAGCCGATGGTGCGCAGATCGCTCACCGTGCCGACTTGCCACTTCATGCGCTGGGCCCACAGCGTGCGCATGCTGAGCATGGCACCGGTGTAGGCCCGAACGTCGGCCGAGACCCGGCAGTCCCAGCCGAACGTTCGGAGCTGATACGTCAAGTAGTAGTCCTCGACGACGCTGTCGTAGGTCCAAGGACCCTGCGGGCAGGTGCCGACGGTGACACCCTCGACGCCGGCCATGTACTGCTCGAGCCATGCGGCCCGCTCGGCCGTGACGACCTCTTCGAGTGCGCTGGCCCGCAGCATGCAGGCCGTACCGGCCAGCACGCTGGTCCGCCGGTCTTTGCGGCTGAGCGCAGTGTCGGTCCACTTGGCGAACTCCGCCTTCTGCATCCGGCACCACAGACGCTCACGGAAACTCTGGTGGGGCAGTTCGCCCACGCTCGGCGGCACGATTCCGGCCTCGGCCAGGTTGACCATCTCCTGTGTGCTGAGCATCGTGAACTTGGCGCTGCATCCACCGAGCGTCTCGTCACGGACGAACTCGGCTTCCCAGCCGGCGACCGCGTCCGGCGGCAGCACGGTGTCGGCGTCGATACAGACGAACAGGTCGGTGCAGTCTCGGGTGATCGCCCAGGCTTGGTTGAGGGCGCCGGGCTTCTTGCGCGTGTTGCCCACTGTCTCGTACACGAGGAGGGACGAGCCCGGACCGGACTCGGTCTGGCGGCTCTGGGCGATCTCGACAGTGCGGTCGGTGCAGTTGTCCGCCGCCACAACGATGGCGTCGACCGCACGTTCTTGGGCCAGGATGGAGTCGAGCGTGACGCCGATGCACTCTTCTTCGTTGTGCGCCGCTACGAGCACGGTCAGCCGCGGCCGGTGCCGGGCCTCCGTGCCGCTCGTCATCGCCGTCTTGGGGTGCTCCACCGATTTCACTTTTCTTTCGTCGTGTTCCGTTGCTGCGCTGTCTCTGTTCCATCGCGACCAAGCGCTGTGCCCTTGTCTCCAAGAGGTGGGCCGTCGCCAAGAGCAGCAGTGCCAGTGCTGCTCGGCCCGAGCGCTTGGCGATCTCTGTCCGGTCGGTCAGCTGCGGGGGGCGCTACCGACCGGACTTTGATCGCCGCAATGCGCTCCGTAGAGCCCATCGCTTTTCCGATTTGGATGGTGACAGCGACGGTGCGATCGCTATAGAGCCGTTGTGTTCTATTGCCGTTTTGAACGGCCGTTTGTTGTCAACAAGTTGCGCTCTGCGTGCACTCGTTGCCTCGAAACGGTCGTTGGTCGCGATGCGTTCGGGGATGATGCCGATGAGTTTGATGTTCATGGTGATGTCCGTTTCGGTGCCGGTCGCCGGCGTTGCGGCGACTTCTGACGATCGAAACGACGCGTCAGTTGGCTGCTTCCGCGGTGAAATCGTCAGGGGATTTCATTTGTCGCCCCGTGGTGATTGTTCGCGCCCCAAAGGGGAACAGGTTCATGCGTACCGAGGACGGTCTTCACGGTACGGGCCCGGTGGGTCTTCCCGGCCCGCACGGCGAGGAGATTTCGCGAGTCCTTACGCGTTGTTGTGATTGTTGTGCGTCGATGCCAGTGCCGTGGCCGTGCACGCTGCTGACGCCGGCACGTCGTTCGACATCGTGACCGTCGAACCTAGTGAAGCTGGTTGGTGATGAGGACGTCGCCCGCCATGGCCACGAAGAGCACGGTCAGGTAGGTGATGGAGTAGCCGAAGACCTTCATGGCGTCGCGGTTGGTCACCGTGCCGCGCTGGGCCAGGCCCCAGAGCCGGGTCACGAGATAGAGGAAGCCGGCGCCGAGGACGGCCGCGGTGGCCATGTAGATCCAGCCCAGGTGGGCCACCGGTCCGAAGAGGAACGAGACGGCGACCAGGGCCACCGTGTAATAGACGATCTCGGTCGTCGTGCGCTTCATGGAGGCCACCACGGGCAACATGGGCACGTCGGCCGCCTTGTAGTCCTCCTTGTAGCGCACGGCGAGGGACCAGAAGTGCGGTGGCGTCCAGATGAAGATGATGGCGAAGAGCACGACGGGGGCCCACGAGAGCGAGTCGGTGACGGCGGCCCAGCCGACCAGCACCGGCACGGCACCGGCGGCGCCCCCGATGACGATGTTCTGCGAGGAGCGTCGCTTGAGCCACAAGGTGTAGACGAAGACGTAGAAGAGCGTGGCCGAGATGGCCAAGACGGCCGAGAGCAGGTTGACGGCCCACCACAGCTCCACGAAGGCGGCCACTTCGAGGGAGAGGGCGAAGACCAGGGCGGCGGCGGGCGTCATGACCCCGGTGACCAGGGGGCGGTTCTTGGTCCGCTTCATCAGGCGGTCGATGTCGCGGTCGACCACCATGTTGATGGCGTTGGCCCCTCCGGCGGCCAGGGCCCCTCCGAGGAGGGTGGCCGCCATGAGCCACAGCGGCGGGAGGCCCCGCTGGGCCACCACCATGGTGGGCAGCGTGGTCACGAGCAGCAGCTCGATGATCCTGGGCTTGGTCAGGGCCACGTAGCCGGCCAGGGTGCGGCGGGCCCGGGTGGCGACGAGCCGCTCGGGGGCGACCGGAGATTGGGTACGCACGGCGGCGCCCAGCGTAGGCCCAGGTCCACCGCCCGGCCAGTGACCTTGCTGCGGAGAGTCAGGGATGGCCGGGGACGGCCTGGCCCGTCCGCTCCGGGAGGCCTCGAGCCGAGAGTCCCGCCGGTAAGGGGACCCGTTGAGCAATCGCTCTGCTCTCTCCGCTCCCCAGGAGCGGCCGGTCGGTCGTAGCGTGCACCCGGTGACGCATCCCGCACGCGGTCGTTCCGGCCTGGACGGGCGCAATGCGCTCTCCCCCCGGATCAGTCGGCGGGTCTGGGCCCTGATGATGATCGGTGTCGGGTGCGAGTTCGTGGTCGGCGTCGCCGCCCTGGTGGCGGTGCCTCTGAACCGTTCCAACGGGTGGCTCCCGCCAGAGGGTGAACTGGTCTACCTGATCCACGCCGCGCTCGGCGCCGTCTTGACCCTTGCCGCACTCGGTCTGGTGTTGGTGGCGCCTCGCGAGCGCCTCGGCCGCACCGGCGTCTTCATCGGACTGGCCGGCCTCGCCGTCGCCGCCGCGGGCGGCATGATGGCCGCCTTTCATCCCGCTCGGTTCGCCGGCCTGGTCCTGATGTTGGTGGGAACGATGGCCGCTCTCGTCGGCTATCTCCTGCCTCTGGCCGAGCGCCCGGCGGTCAGCTCCTCGACGACGCGCCGGCGGTAGCCATGAGGCGCGCCGACTCGGGCGCCTCTTGGTCGGTCTGCGCACCGAAGCGCTCGAGGTGCTCGATGCGCGTGAGGAGTTCACGCGCCTCGGCGCGGGCGTCTTGGAGCGCGACATGCATGTGCGCCCGACGAGCCTGCGGATACTCCACCGGGTCGACGGCGATCACCCCTGAGCGCTGGTGCTCCTTGAGGGCGGCCTCGTTGCGCTCCCAGTGTTCGTGCTTGATCGTTCCGTACAGGACGGGAATGACGGCGACCGCGACGGCCACCAGAAACAGGGGAATAAGGATGTACCAGATAGTTGCCATGGACATGGGCGAAGCGCCCGCCACCTCCTCGTGAGTTCTAGGACCCGCCTAGCGTCGCAATCGGTCTTCGCGCCCCGGTCAAAATCAGCTGTCCGGATCCTGTGAAGTCCTTGCCGAGACCTATACCCTCGCTCGACGGGGTGAAATCTGCGGCCCGTTCCGGAGACGGGCGCGCTGTCCAGGGCAGATGCGCCGAACCTCCACGTCGCGGCGATCTTTGGGTCCCTCTCCCGAAACCGCAGTTGGCCCGCCGCTCCACAGCACCCGGACGGGGGTGGAGGCCTACCATGCCAGTTGTCATGCAACGATGGCTGTCCGGGCGTGCGCTGCTCCTCCACTTCGAGTTCTTGCTGCTCGTGGCCGCATGCGCCGCTGCCACGACGTGGCAGGCCATGCGGGCCCTCGGGGGCAACGACCTCAGCTGGTTCTACACCTTCGAATGGCCCATCTTCGCCGGGATCGCCATCGCAGCGTGGTGGCACCTCATCCACGAGGACCCGACCGAGCGCGCCGCTCGGAGGGAGGAGCGGGCCATGGATCCGGCCCAGCGATCGGCGGAGTGGTGAGCGGCCGGACGCCGGCCGTACCCGTCCCGCCGGGGACATCGGTGACCCGAAGCCTGGAATCCGGCTGGCTAGCCTGACCTGGGTGGATCCGGGGGGAGGCACCAGCCACGCTCAGCGGCGCGCCGTCGCCGGAGAAGACCATGACGGCCGGACGAGAAGGCCCGACAAGGTCTTCAAATGGATCGCCCTGATCGCCGCTGCCTGCCTGGCCGCGTTCATCGCCTTCGTGGTGGTGCGCGGCCCGACGAAACCGGCCGCCGTCGGCTCGGCGCCCCTCGAGGTGGCGCCACCCTCATTGCTCGCGGTGGGCACCACTGCCCCCGTCTTCTCGCTTCCCAACCTCCAGGGCGGCGCTCCCGTGACCTTGTCGGCCTTCCGGGGCAGGCCCGTGATCGTCAACTTCTTCGCCTCGTGGTGCCGCGACTGCCGCGCCGAACTGGGCGCAGTGGCCAGCGTCGCCCGGACGTACGCGGGCCACGTCGCAGTCGTCGGCGTCGACTCCAACGACACATCGGAGATCGCGGCGGGCCAGTTGCTGGCCGCCGCCCATGCCACCTACCCCGTCGCCGTCGACGCGCACGCCAGTGTGGCGACGCAGTACCTGATCCAGGCGCTCCCGGTCAGCTATTTCCTCAACCCAGCTGGCCGCATCGTGGGCAGTGCACTCGGACCACAGACGGTCGCCTCGCTCGAAGGGCGGCTGCGCAAGCTGGGTGTCGGCCGGTGAACGACAACCCCGTGGCGAGCGCGCAGGGCGACCCCTCCTGCGGGGACCCCGGGCCGGGCACTGCCCTGACGACCCCCCCGATCGACCGGGCGGCGGCGCTGGCCGAGGGTGCCCCCGGCATTCCAGCGAAATTCGTCTTCTGGGCTCTGGCGGTGATCCTGATCGTCAGCCTCGGAGGCCTCCTCGGCGAGCACCTGTTCTCGTCGGCCGGTCTCAATCCGGTCCCCACTGCCACGCCGACGTCACCGGCACGCGACGCCCCGGCCCAAGCTCCTCGGGCTCCCGTGCCGGATCGGTCCCTCGGTGCGTCCCTCTCGTCCTTCATGGGGCTGGGCACGCTGCCGGCGCGACACGCGCCGGCCTTCTCGCTGATCGACCAACGAGGAAGCCCGACAACCGTGCCATCGCCGCCTCAGGTCGTGGTCCTGTCCTTCTTCAATGCTCCCTGCAATGACATCTGCCCCGTCCTGGCCGGCGAGATCGAGCAGGCCGATCACGACTTGGGAGCGGAGGCCGCTCACGTCGAGTTCGTGACCGTGAACACGGACCCGTCCGCGCTGGCCCGTTCGGCCGAAACCCCCGTGCTCACTGACACCGGGCTCGGCACCGTTGCCAACTGGCACATGCTCACCGGTCCCCTGTCCTCCTTGAACTCGGTGTGGCGGTCCTACGGTGTCTCCATCACCGTGGACAAGAAAACCGATCTGGAAGCGCACACCGACGTCATGGATTTCATCGACGGTCGGGGCGACCTGCGCTTCCGGGCGACACCGTTCGCCGACGAGAGCACTACGGGGAGTTTCAGCCTCCCGGCAGCCAGCATCGCCCGCTGGGGTCAGGGAATCGCCGGCTACGCCGAGCGCCTCCTGAATTCATGAACGAAACCGGCACACCGACCAAGCCACACCTCTGGCAGCGCCATCGCGGTCTGGTCATCGGGGCAGTCGTGTTCGTCGTGCTCCTGGTCACGGTGATCTCCGACCTGCCCGTGAGCACCTCGCGGGCGAGCGACATCAGCGCTGAGCGCAGCGTGATGAGCGAGGCCAACACCGATCTGGCCGGCTGTGCCCTGGCCATCCACCAGGCAATCGGGATATGGAAGCTCCAAGCCGCGCACGAGCTCACGGAGGCGGATCGGGCGCCCACCCCCGGCCTCCTAAGCGATGACCAGACGGCCTGCTCGTTCACCAACGAGGACATATTCGACCTGACCAACATCCAGGTCCCGGGAACACCGGCGGGCAAGAGTCTCGGCCAGATGCTGGCGGCGGCCACACTGTGGACAACCTCGGACGCGCTGCGCGCCATCGAAGACGTGCAGACACTGATGAACGATCCGAGCAATGCCGCTGCCCTGCGGGGCTTGTCTCGCGAGGAACGGCAGCTCGCGGCCGACCGTCGCACCGCCGACTCGGAGGAGCAGGCCGCCGACACGTCGCTCGACATCCACCTGCCCGCGGTCGACCTTCCCAAGATTGCGGGCGGCCAGAGCAGCTGAGGCTCAGGCGACCGGGGCCGCTCCTTGGTGTGGCCCTCTCCGCCGCTCGTCCCGGGCCAGGGCGAGGAGCTCGGTGTCGGGGTCCTCCTCGGTCTTGAGCCACTGGAAGGCGTTCCAGAAGATCAGGGGCACGAAGGCGACGGTGGCCACGAACCAGAGCACCGCGGAGGCAATCTGTTGATCGGCGGCTGCGCTAAGGCCTCCCCCGACGTGATGGAAGCTCCGGTAGAAGTCGTGGGTGGAGAGACCGCTCACGTAGGCGAGGATCCAGAAGGCCCACATCACGAAGGCGGCCAGGACGGCCCGCCGCAAATACCCCGAGCGCGGGGACAGCGGTGGCGACTCGACGAGCTCCAACCAGAGCCCGATGCCGAACCCGAGCAACACGATCGCCGCGACCGGAGCCATCCACCAATGCCGAACCGACGCTGCCACCGCGGCCGGGGTGTGCCAGGCCACGGCCGCCGCCAGGTCCAACGCGATGAAGCCCAGGGACCAGGGCAGCTCGCGATGACGGCGGCGGCGGTCGGCCACGGTGTCCGCCAATTTCGGGGGGCTCGAGGCCGTGTTCTTTCTGGCCAGCCCGAGCCGGGGCCATGGAGCGCCGAGCACGGCCAGCGCCGGGACCACGATCGCCAGGAGTGCGAATTGCAGCGCTTGCGCGTACTCGCTGTGACGGGCCGCCGGGGCAAGCGGTGGGGCCAGCGCGATCAGGAGCACGACGAGTGCGGCGGGCAGGCTCCACGGGCGCCACCCAACGCGTGCGGGGTGGGGCTGCAGCGGGGCAGCCCCGGCGCTCACCTGGTGGGACGGCGCTGGAAGAACCCCCAGAGAAGCACGACGCACAGAACCCCGAGCGGAATGGCGAATGTGAGTGCCTGTGTGCTGGCTACATCGGAGATCACAAACTCACCTCTCCAGGCCTAGATGACGTAGAACAGTACCCAAAAGAAGGTCGCCACGACAGCGATGAAGCCCCAGAAGTAGGTGCACCCGTTGAGGTTGGCTCGGAAGAGCCTTGCCACGGGAAGAGCCGAGCCCGGCGCACCGCCATCCTGGGCGATCGCTCGCCGCAGCCGGATCTCCCGGGCCAGGATCGTCTCGAGCCAGTAGGTCCCCGCCAGCAGCACAGCGATGTTCATGGCACCCCAGGCGATCAGGCACGAGGCGTAGCCGCTCGATCCGGGAAAGAACGGAAGGTCGGTCAGTTGCCAGACCTGCAGCCCGATGGCGATGAGCCCGCCGAGGACGGCGGTCCAGCCCGCGACCTGCCAGTCGAGCGTCTCGTTGTTCCGGAAGCGCCGTTCGCCGAACTGGACCAGCAGCGCGGCGGCCACCGTGATGGCGAAGATGGCGGCCCCTGTCGCGGTGGGTGCGGTGATCCCGCCGGGGCGCCATAGGTCCTCGTCGTTGGCCGAGCGTAGGTAGAAGTAGGCGAAGGCCAGCGCCGCGAAGGCGAAGGCCCAGATCCCGATGAGGAGCCGTCCGCCTGTCCACAAGGCACCCTCTTGGGCCCGCAACTCGAACGCGATCTCCTCGGGCGTCTCCCGGAGTTGGACGAAGCTCTCGAACTGCTGGTTGTCGACTGGGTTCTGTGCCATGTCCTCTTACCTCACAGTATTGGGGGCCGAGGATCGCGGTCGCCCTCCACGCCGGTACCGAGGTCCTCGGGGTCAACAGAACCCGCCGGCGCTCCGACGACCGCCATGACCTTGCCCAGATCGGCCACCGGTGCGGCGTCCGGTTCGCCGTAGTGGTAAGGGTCGTTGAGGACAACGGGGATGTGCTCGAAGTTGAACCACGGCACCGGGGTCGGGGTCTGCCATTCGAGACCGAGCGAATCCCACGGATTGGGCGGCGCCTCGTGGGGCGTGAGGTAGATGGACCAGACGAAATTGATGATGAAGAAGATGAACGACGCGCCGAGCAGGTAGGCACTGATACTCGAGATGTCGTTGAGCGTCTGCAGGTTCTGGGCGTACTCGAAGACGCGACGGGGCTGGCCGAGCAGACCCACGAGGAAGAGTGGGAAGAACGTGCCGTTGAAGAAGATGAAGAAGGTCCAGAAATGCCACTTGCTGAGCTTGCGATTCATCGTCTTGCCGGTGATCTTCGGGAACCAGAAGTAGAAGCCGGCGAACAGGGCGAAGATCAGGCCGCCCATGATGGTGTAGTGGAAGTGCGCCAGCACGAAGAAGCTGCCGTGCACGGTGACGTTTACCGGGACGTCCGAGAGGAAGACGCCCGTCACGCCACCGATAAGGAAGTTGAAGAGCATCCCGAGACAGAACAGCATCGGGGTGTCGAAACGAATTTTCGCCTTCCAGAGAGTCCCGAGTGTCACCAGATAGAGGAACCCGGTGGGGATGGAGATCAGCTCCGTCGTCAGCATGAACAACGGACGCATGTCGGGATTGATGCCGCTCTGGAACAAGTGGTGCTGCCACACGAAGAAAGACAGCAGAGCGACACCGAGCATCCCTGCGGCGGCAACCTTGTAGGCGAAGAGTGGCTTGCGGGTGAAGACGGGCAGGATCTCCATCACGATCCCGAATCCCGGCAGGGCCATGATGTACACCTCGGGGTGACCGAAGAACCAGAAGAGGTTCTGCCACAGGAAGCTGCTTCCGCCGTGCTCGTTCACGAAGAAGGCGGTTTCCGCCGTGCGGTCCAGAATGCCGAACAGGCCCGCCACCACAAGTGTGGGGGTGGCCAGCGTCAAGAGGGCGGTGGTGGCGAGGATGCTCCACACGAAGATTGGCACGCGGCCCCAGGTCATGCCTGGAGCCCGGTAATTGATGATCGTGGCGGCCAGGTT
This sequence comes from uncultured Acidimicrobiaceae bacterium, assembly GCA_963754445.1. Classification (GTDB taxonomy): domain Bacteria; phylum Actinomycetota; class Acidimicrobiia; order Acidimicrobiales; family RAAP-2; genus Bog-473. The sequence continues at coordinate 569,537 of CAVWFT010000002.1, forward strand.
GAACCCGGCCAGGATCATCCCGATCCCGATAACGGCAAAGCCCACCAGATATGAATCCATGCCGCCGGACGCCTGCGTCTGCAGCGGCGCGTAACCGGTCCACCCGGTCGGGAACCCGCCGAAGAACAGCGCACTGAGGATGACCAGGTAGCCGGCCATGAAGATCCAGAACGAGAACGCCTCGACCCGGGGGTAGGCCATCCGTCGCGAGCCGATCATCAGCGGGATCAGCCAGTTCCCGAGGGGTCCGACGACAGCGGACGAGGCCATCATCATCATGATCGTCCCGTGTTCGCCGACGATGGCGATGTAGGTGCCCGGGCCGAATACGTGGTTGACCGGACTGAGCAACTCGGTCCGGATGAGCATCGCCAACAAGCCACCGGTGAAGAGGAACAGGAGCACGCCGACGGCGTACTGCCATCCGACCACCTTGTGGTCGTCGGTCATCCGGAAGTAGCGGACCCAGCTCTTCTCCGGCGGCGGGGGTGAGAGCTCGAGCCCGACGATCTTGGCCAGGGGGTAGTTGAGGGCACCGATACCGGTCATCCAGCCGACGACACCGAACGAGAGGCCGAGGACGATGGCCACGTCGTTTTGAGCGGTCGCGACCTGGTCGTACCCGCTGGCGATCACATTCCCCAGCCAGTGTCCGAGCAGGTAGCCCGCGACCGCGCCGGCGAGGGCCCACAAGATGTTGGGCCGCAGCCACAGGGAGCGGCGCCAGGTCGGGATCTCTCGCGCCGGGTCGTCGACCCCCTCTTCGCCCGGGAATTCGTAGGTTCCGACGGACGTGTCTATGGCCATCTCACCCTCCCTTGGGCTGGGGCGCGCCGTACTGCTCCACCTTGGAGTACGGGTCGACGTTGTCGGGGTAGAAGCCTCCATCGGCTCCGTTGGCATCTGGCGTATAGGTCAGGGCATAGGGCGGCAGGAGCTTGGTGTTCTTGCGGAGACGGAACGCGGTGAGCTTCGCCCACGCATCGAACTGCTGTGGCGTCACGACGACTCCCGAGTTGTACATGGCACCGTGCCAGATCCCGCAGAGCTCGGCACAGCGGACGGTGAAGGATCCCAGCTGTTGGGGCGTCGTGTAGGCGACGTTGTTGTAGTCCGGGTTGGCGTCGGCTTTGACGCCAAGTTGGTAGGCCCAGAAGCTGTGGATCACGTCGAGCGAGGTCACGTTGAACTCGATCGTCGTATGGTCCGGAACGACCAGTTCATCCGTCTCGAATCCACCGAAGGTCGGGTAGCGGTAGGTGAATTTCCACTGCTGGCCGATGACCTGAATGGGAAGGATCGTCTTCGACGTCGGCGTCCAGATCGGGCTCGAGCCTTGACCGCCACCTGCCCCACCCGGCTGCACCAACTCGTAGGTTCCGAACGCGGCCAGGAAGAGCACGATGACCGTCGTCGTGAGGATCCAGCCCAGCTGGATCCCGTAGTGCCCACGGGTGTGCGGCCCGGCGACGGGCTCAGGTCCCCCGCGCGACGCTCTCCACATCACGAAGGCGTACAGCAGGTAGATCCAGACACCGAGAAGTACCGGCAAGGCGATGACGAAGAGCACGTTGAAGTCGAACTGGGCCCCTTGGGCCGTGTTCGTCATGGTCCCCGGTGGGATGTGCGGCCCAGCCAGGAAATAGAAGAGCGGATCGAGGATGGCCGAGAGAACGACCCATATGGCGATCAGACGCCACCAGTGGTGGGTGTCGGTCTCGGCCTCCTCAGGTACCTGATCGGGAGCGGTGGTGCCGGCGTCGCCGGTGTCGGTCACGCCACCACCTTCATGAATCCACCCATGTAGCCGAGGGTCGACATGGGTCCACCGTTGCCGTAGAGGTATCCCCCTCCACAGGGGACGAAGCACTGCCAGCGGTAACTCCCGGCGCTCGGGGTCGTGAAGGAGAACTTGATCACCTTGTAGGGCGAGGTCGTCGTACACGGCGCCGCCGCGCAGAGGTTGGCATTGCCGTTGTTGCCGTAGAGCGGAACGTTGAGGCCGATCGACGGCATCGAGAACGTGTGGGCCGCGCCGTTACCGATGTTGGCGTTGAGGACCCGGAAGGGCTTGCCGTTGAGGTGGGCGACGTTGCCGTAGGTCCCGCTGACCTGCCCGAGCTGCTGGTTGCGCAGCGGGCTCCCCGAGTCGTACTGGTAGATCGTCACGTTGATGCGCACATGTTGGGGCACCTGGAACAGCGTGGTGTGCACCCACTGACCCTCCGGATCGCGGACGAGGTAGGACACCCATGAGGCGTGGCTGCCCGACCCGTACGTCCCCACCGTCTGGAGGGTCACGTTGACCTGGCCCGAGCTGTCGGTCGAGAAGTTGACCGTGGGCGGCGTACCGAGGAGGTTGACGATGAGCACGACGGCCGCCACCGCGGCCACAGCGAAGAGCACGACCGTGACGGTCACTTTCCGCGCCAGGCTCATTGTCGACCCCCGATTTCCCTGACCCCGAACCCCTGACCCCTGACCCCTGGGCGAACTCCCCTCGCCCGATTTGTACAGCGGGAGTGACGCTACGTCTCAGCCTTCCCTCAGTCAACCACCATGGAAATGGCGTCGGGAACGCACGACGCAGACGGTGGGCGGAATCGTGCCTACGGTCCCTGCGTGTTCATGCCTGAGGCCGGTGCTCGGGTGTCGAGGGGCGGAAGGCCTCGAGCGTCGGCGAGGCCGGCCGGTGCAACAGCCGATCGACCCCGAGCGAGAAGCCACCCTCGTGGTCGATGGCGCGTCGGAGGGTCACCGCCAACGCCGGCACGGCCCAAAAATCGCCACAGACCCAGAGGATGGCGGCCCCGATCTGCTGATCGGCGTAGGGCGAGAGACTCACCCCGGGCACGTGGGCGTAGACCGAGTACCAGCTCGCCGACGAGAACAACGAGAGCGACATCGCGATGACGAACATGACGACGTTGGTCGAGATGATGGCGCCGACCTGCCAGAGCGGCGATGCCTTCAGGCGGAAAGGGTGCGAGGGGATGATCTGGAGCCAAAACAGGACGCCCGTCACGAAGAAGCTCGTGTGCATGAGCCCGACGTGGATCACCTGATTCTCCTCACCCGCGTCGAAGAGGGCGGGGAAGTGCCACAGCACCATGACGGCGTTGAACGAGATGAGGGCCGTCCAGGGGTTGCCCACGAAGCGGCCCAAGGCCCGCAAGCCGCCCGACCAGGGCCGGAGAAGGACGGACCGCAGCAGGCGGCGGCGGGCCCGGACCGGGAGCCCGTGCAGCAGAGGGATCCAGGGAGCTCCGGCCACGATCAGGATCGGCGCAAAGAAGGCGATCAGGATGTGCTCGATCATGTGCACGAAGAAGTAGTCGTCGGCCCAGTAGTCGAGCGGGGACAGCACCGCGATCAGGAGAAGTGCCAGCCCGGCGTAGAAGAGCAGGGAGTTGAGGCGGCGGCGCCGGCTGTGGCCACTCGAGGAACGGCGGCGCAGGTGGGCCAGTCCGAGCTCGTGGAGCACCACGGTCGCGGCGACGGCGATCAAGAAGGGGTCGAATGTCCAGTGCTGCACCAGATAGCTCATGGAGCTGTCCCCTTGTCGCGCGTGGGCGAAACCGTAGCGCGAGCAGTCAGCCCGACGAGCCGTAGGCGATGGCGACGTGCGTCGATTGGACGCGTACCCACTTGCTCCCAGCTGGGGTGACCGCGTACACGCCCAGGGCGGCACCTTGCACCGTGAACACGTCGACGGGTGTCGAGTCGACCGTCTCCGGGCCACTCGGCAGCCCGATCGCCATCGTGCGTGGCGGCAACGATGGGAGCCGTACCCATGCACCGTGCGGCGAGACGAGATAGGCGGACGACGCATTCCCGTGACCTATCAGGACGGCAATGGCGCCCGTGTCCCCGACGGCGCTGGCGCGGACCGAGTCTGCGGCGGGGAATGCGAGTGGCGCCGACGTCGTCCACGGTGTGTTCTGTGCCTGCCAGCGGGCCACGACCGCCTGACGGCCGCTGCGCCGGTTCAGCGCGAGCACCGTCGTCGTCGGACCGATGACCTGGAGCCGGAGCACCTCGGTGGCGGGTCCGGCGCGACCACTCGACGCCGCGCCGGAGAAGGTCCACGACCCGCCGTCCTCGGCGAAGATGCCCAGCACGCCCCCGCGACGACAACCGGTGGCCACGAGCGGCGTCCCTTCGGGTTCGGTGGCCACCGCATCGATGGAGGTGACGCCGCAGCGCGGGAAGAGACGGCGCAGCCGGGCCGCGGAGACGAGCGGGGTCCAGTGCGTCAACCCGGCGCTGGTCGCCAGCACACGATCGCCCCGCACCCCCGCCACGGCACTCCCGTCGCCGCTCGAGGCCAACGAGTCGGGATACGTCGCCAGTCCGGCGGGCAGGAGCCGGGGGATCCATGGAGCGCCACCGCTGACGCTCTGGGCCAACGGGGAGAAGCGCAGTAACTGGCTGGGCAAGAATCCGACGACGACCGATGCTCCGGCCGCCCCGGTGACCAGGCCCCCGTTGTCCGCCACACCGGGCGGGGTGACCACCGACCATGCGGTGATGCCGGGCGATGCGTGGAGGACCTGCCAGAAGGTATTGGTCTGCACCGACAGATCACCCATCGGCAGGACCACCCACGACCCGTTCGGCGTCGAGACCGCGCTCGGCAGTGGTCCGGGCGGCACCGACGCTCCGCTGGGCTGGGCCGACCAGGCGCACAGCATTCCCGCCACGGCCGCGACGACGGTGAGGCGGCGGGCCGCGTCACGCATCGGCGGCGTCATACATCGGCGACGTCACATCACCCGGATTTCGGGATCTCACGAAGGCAGGACGGCTTGGATCCGGCTCAGGAGCAGTGACGAGAACGACGAGGCGAACGTCGTGTCCGGGCCCGGATCGTCGATCAGGGCGTCACGTTCATGACCGCGGCCGTCGATCACGAACGCCAGGTCGGTGTGCGCCACCATGGCGCCGTTGGCGACGGTGCTCACCAGAATGCCGTACGAGTTCCAGACGTGTTCGAGCGACGGGAGCGAACCGGTCAGGTAGTACCAGTTGGAGATCCCGTTCAGTCCCTCCTGGCGGTCGAACTGGTTGGTGAACGTGCTCGATCGGTAGATCGGGTTCGCCACGATGGCCACGAAATCCACCTGACGGGCCTGGTCGCCCAGGCGCTGGTCCGCCTGCCGGAACTCCTGGGCGATCAACGGGCAGTCCGAGGTGCAGACCGGGTCGAGGAACGTCATCGCCAGCACGTGGCCCCGCAGGCTGGCCAGGCTGACCGCGTGGCCTGCCTGGTCGGTCAGGGAGAAGGGGGGTGCTGGGGCATCGAGGGCGTTCGGGGTGCCGTCGAGCGCTTCGCTCAGGATCGGATCGGCGTTCTTGTTCACGGCGGCCATCGCCATCGGCGCCGTGCCGATGGCCACGACGGCGATCGCCGCCAGTGCAGCCAGGGCGCGTGCGGTGTAGGCGGGCGTGGCACGGTCCCACCACGTCGCGGTGCTGGCGTGCCGTTCGTCCGCGACCGAGCCGGGCAGGGGCGCCGGTGCGGCGGCCGGCACGCGGAAGGTGGCGGCGTATCCGGCGACGAAGAGGACGAGCATCGGCAGCATCGAGTTGGGATCGGTCCCGGTACCTCCGAAGACGCCCAGGTCCTGGACGAGCACCCAATCGGCCACGCAGAGCACCGCCAGGGCGATCAGCCCGCCGAGAACGAGGCGGCGGCGGCCCCAGATGCAGAGGCCCCCGATGGTGAGGAGGGACACGGTGGCGAAGAGGTTCACGGCCCAACCGTGCGACACGTCGAAGGCATCGAACGAACGCAGCCACGACGAGAAGACCGTCGGCTGGGGAGTCTGGGCCATCGTGGCGATCATGCGCGAGAGCGTCCCGTCACGCCCCTGCCAGAAGCCGCGTCCGGGCCACGCCTGGAGCACGCCCATGGCGACCAGGAACGCGCCGCCCAGCCTCAGCATCAACCGACCGAGCCGCGCCGAGTCGAAGAAGCGTTCGGGGAGGGCGACCAGCACGCCGGCGAGGCAGTAGAACAGCACCGCTCCCGGCGCTCCGAAGAGCCAGCTCAGGCCCGGGGCGAACAGGCCGCCGAAGGCCTCGCCGAAACTCCAGACGATCAGGCCCCAGCCGGCACTGGCCACGCCCGCGAGGCGCGACCAGCGCCCCCGTGGTGCGACGAGCAACCAGATCCCGATCCCGAGCTGGATCCACACCGAGGCCGCTGCCGCCTGGATCGGATGATCCGCCCAGATGGTGACACCGCTGTTGACGAGGTGTTGTACCCACTGCGGCGAGCCGGCCGCCGACGGCTGGAGCACGTTCGAGGAGAGGCCGAGCGGCATGGACGACTGCAGCTGCAGCAGCCCGTCGAGGATCCAGAAGCACCCGAAGCCGATCCTGACGATGCGCCGGGCCAGAGGTTCGGGCCCGGCGGAAGACGAGGAGGCCGGGACGGTCGGTCCCGTCTCCGGGCGCCGCCGGTACTGCAGGGTGCGGACGACGTTGACCCCGATGGCCCACAGCGCCGCGATCAGGAGAACGAGGAGGAGCTGATGGAACAAGGCGCTATGGAAGGCCGAGGTGATGACCCCGTTGCCCGCCTGCAGCGTGCGGCTCATTCCCGGCACGGCTAGGCCCTGCTTTCGACCACCGGCAAGGGCGTGATTGCGTTCACTGCGGCCGACACTATCGCCGGCCACCGGCGGGCCGGGAGTCGCCCGTCGTGCTCAGACGCTGTTGAGATTGTTGTGGAGCAATTCCTCCTCGTCGGCAGTGAACTTCGCCGGCGTCAGCGTGTCACCGCGGACGATCTTCTCGATGGTCCCGTCGCTGTTGAGGAAAACGGCGTACGGATCGCCCGTGAACCAGAAGTCCCCGCTCAAGATGGTCTCGCTCGGGTCGTAGGCCACCGGAAAGGTGACGCCGGCCCCCTTGATGAACGTCCGTGCGGTCGACGTGTTGTCCAGGCTGTCCACCCCGATCATCTGCACGTGGGCGAGTGCACCGCCTGCTGCCCGCTGGCTCTTCACCGCCGCGGCCAGAGGCGGGAGCTCTTGGTGGCAATCCGAGCACCAGGCCCCGAAGAAGAGGAGTACGGCCGGATCGCCGCTGCCGCTCGACGACACGTTCACCGTCGACGCGCCGCTGCGACCGATGTTCTGGGCACTGAACCCGGGCACCGGATCGCCGGTCTGGGGCGCGTGCCCTGAAGCCTTGTTCGTTCCGAGACTGGTGAGGAGGAGGAAGGCCACCACGGCGAGCAGGCCGATCCCTGTCCCCAAGAGGAGGAAGCGCTTGCGCGGTGGGCGCACCGCCGTCCCGACCGCGCCGGCCGGCTCGACGGGTTCGGGGCCCGCAGCCGGCGTCTGGTCAGCTTCCCCCGGCGGAGTCGGCACGTCGTTCGACATCGTGACCGTCGAACCTAGTGAAGCTGGTTGGTGATGAGGACGTCGCCCGCCATGGCCACGAAGAGCACGGTCAGGTAGGTGATGGAGTAGCCGAAGACCTTCATGGCGTCGCGGTTGGTCACCGTGCCGCGCTGGGCCAGGCCCCAGAGCCGGGTCACGAGATAGAGGAAGCCGGCGCCGAGGACGGCCGCGGTGGCCATGTAGATCCAGCCCAGGTGGGCCACCGGTCCGAAGAGGAACGAGACGGCGACCAGGGCCACCGTGTAATAGACGATCTCGGTCGTCGTGCGCTTCATGGAGGCCACCACGGGCAACATGGGCACGTCGGCCGCCTTGTAGTCCTCCTTGTAGCGCACGGCGAGGGACCAGAAGTGCGGTGGCGTCCAGATGAAGATGATGGCGAAGAGCACGACGGGGGCCCACGAGAGCGAGTCGGTGACGGCGGCCCAGCCGACCAGCACCGGCACGGCACCGGCGGCGCCCCCGATGACGATGTTCTGCGAGGAGCGTCGCTTGAGCCACAAGGTGTAGACGAAGACGTAGAAGAGCGTGGCCGAGATGGCCAAGACGGCCGAGAGCAGGTTGACGGCCCACCACAGCTCCACGAAGGCGGCCACTTCGAGGGAGAGGGCGAAGACCAGGGCGGCGGCGGGCGTCATGACCCCGGTGACCAGGGGGCGGTTCTTGGTCCGCTTCATCAGGCGGTCGATGTCGCGGTCGACCACCATGTTGATGGCGTTGGCCCCTCCGGCGGCCAGGGCCCCTCCGAGGAGGGTGGCCGCCATGAGCCACAGCGGCGGGAGGCCCCGCTGGGCCACCACCATGGTGGGCAGCGTGGTCACGAGCAGCAGCTCGATGATCCTGGGCTTGGTCAGGGCCACGTAGCCGGCCAGGGTGCGGCGGGCCCGGGTGGCGACACCTTGTGGCTGCTCCTCGGCGAGGGCCGGGGCGGCGCTGGCCTGGGCCTCGGGCCCGGTGGCGTGGGTGGTCATGGCGGCGCCCAGCCTACGACCAGGTCCTCGCCCGGGACCAAGCCGCTGGTCCCGGTACGCTTGGCCGGTCGTGTCGCGGCGTCGAACTCCCTCCATCTCGCCCTCGCTCGGCCACCGGCTCAACGTCATCGCCCTGGCCTTGACCGCCCTCATCGTGGTGACGGGGGGCGCCGTGCGGCTGACCGATTCGGGCCTCGGCTGTTCGAACTGGCCCGAATGCACCTCGGGACACCTCACTCCGGCCCTGCAGTTCCACGGGCTGGTCGAGTTCGGCAACCGCATGGTGACCGTCGTGCTCGTCGTGGCCGTGGTGGCCGCCTTCCTGGGCGCCTGCCTGCGTACGCCGCGCCGGCGCGACCTGATCTGGCTGACCGGCGGCCTCGTGGCCGGCGTGGTGGCCCAGGCCGTCCTGGGCGGCATCGTCGTCTACACGAAGCTCAACCCCTTTGTCGTCATGGTGCACTTCTACGCCACGATGTTCCTGCTGGTCGACGCCGTGGTCTTGGTGCACCGCGACGGCCTCGACTACTCGCCGGACTCCGCCCGCCTGTTGGTGCCCCGTCCGCTGATCCGGCTCTACTACGGGTTGCTCGGCTTGTTGGCCCTGGTGCTGGCAGCGGGAACTGCGACTTCGGGTGCGGGCCCGCACGCCGGCGAGAGCAACGGGCAGCTGGCGGCCAAGCGCCTGCCGGTGTCGTTGCGCGACATGGCCGAGCTCCATTCCAGTCTGGCGCTGCTCCTCATCGGGGTGGCCATCGGCATGGTGATGGCCCTCCACATGGTGGACGTACCCGAGCGCGTGCGCCGGGCCGGTCGGATCCTGATGGTGGTGCTCGTGGCCCAGGCGGCCGTCGGGTACACCCAGTACTTCACCCACCTGCCCGCCCTCCTGGTCGAAGTGCACCTCCTGGGCGCCACCGTGCTCGTGATCGGTGCCGTGCAGACGTTCCTCGCCTGCACCTTCCATCCCGTCGAGGTGCTCACCGCCCCGGCTGCGCCGAACCCCTCCCCGGCGGGTATGCCCGTGGCCGCCCGGTAGGCTCGTTTCGCTTCGCGTGCGACTGCACGGTCCGGCCCCCATCGTCTAGCGGCCTAGGACACCGCCCTTTCACGGCGGCAGCACCGGTTCGAATCCGGTTGGGGGTGCTCGGTTGGGGGTGCTGGCTACCGTTCCACCCCTGGTAGGCGGTGGGTTCGAATGGTGCTCCGTTGAGCTAGCTGGCGCCCTTTCAACAGCGTTTGGCGCGGACGCCCGCGTACGTGCTCTCCCGAAACCTCGACCGCTCCTTCCGAAGCGGACCCATGGCCAAGGCCGACCCGCATGTGGAGGCGGGTCATTCGTTGCCGAAGGACGTACCAACACCGGGGACTCCCCCCGCGTTCACCACGGTCGCGCCAGGGTGTTGTGCGCTCAGATCGAGCAGGTTGAGATTGGCAGGAGTCTCGGGCAGATACTCGTAGGTCTGGAATTGCACGGTCTCCGAGCACTGTGGTCCCTGCTGGCAGGCGATCGTCCCTTGGAAGAGCAGTGGGTGGTAGTCGCTCTTGGCAACGTCATAAGTGCCATCGCCGAGCCCGCCACCGTCCGGCAGACCCGACAACGACAAGACGTACGCCGGAACTCCGTCCACGACTGTCGAACCCGAGACCTGCGCTTGGCCGGACGCAATCAGCGAGCGGATGGTGGCACTCGTATCAACCGGTGGGTGGTTCTGAGGGTTGTAGATGTCGAAGTAGAGGGTATTGGAGGCGGCGTCGTAGCTTGACGATGTCGTTCCGTTGAATGCGGCCTCATAGCCGAATTTGATGAACCGATACGAGGATCCGGCGCTCCACAACTCGTAATGCTCACCAGGAGTCGACCCGATGGTGATCGTGGCGGCGACGTGGAACACGGTATCGGGCGGCGGGGAGAGAGCGTCCTGAGCGGACGCGAGAATCGCCGCATCAGCAGGGCTCGGACCGCTTCCAACCCCAGCTCCTAGGACCACGGCGAGGACAAGGCCCAACACGGCCAGACACCCCGGGGCGCCAATCGCAACCGCTCGCTTGAGGTGGCGTCGCTGATTCCGGTGGCGAGCCAAGTCGGCTTCGACGGCCGACCGAAGCTCGTGGCGGAATGACTGCAGATCTGTTTGAGGCATGGTCATGTCAGAACCCTCCTAGGGCGAGATGAAGACGACGGAGTGATCGAGAGACGCGCAGGCGAGCTGCGACAGGAGTGCAATGGAGTCGTTGGGCAATTTCCTTGTACGGCCGGTTCTCGACTAGACGCAGAACGAGGAGCTCGCGTTCGGAACCCGGGAGGTCATTGAACGCGTGTAGGACAGCCGAAGGAAAGGACAATTGGTCATCCACGGCCTCGAAGTCGGCATGCATAGCGGTGACCGGGAGTCCTAACCGTTCTCGAGCGCCATACTCGACCCGTCGTTTGCGCAGAGATGACCGAAACACATTGTTCGCAATGCCATAGAGCCAGGGCAGTGCGGACCCATCGTGCTCGTCTCGGAACCGCCTTCGGCTGCGCCACGCCAGCGCAAAGACTTCAGCGGTGAGATCGGCGCCGTAGTCTCCGACCCTTGCACTCGACCACGCGAGTATCTGATTCACATGGCGGTCGTAGAGTTCGGCAAACGCGTCTGGATCCTCTACAGCCAGTAACTCGACGTCCGACCGCTCAGACCACGCTCTCACAATCTGTATATGTCAGTTCAGCGGAGAGTGTGTCACGTCACTTCACAGCCCGGGCTTGGCGCCAACCAAACAGATCGTCCTCCATGAATCTGTGGGTCTCTTCCTGGCGATGTCGAATGACGATTCCGTTGGAGGAGCTCCTCTCGCGCCATCAACCGCGCCTGTCCCACCGCTGGCGGCTCCGGTGTGCGAGCGCTCTCGAGCCAGACCGTTGGTATGCTAGCATGCTAGCATGACGGACGGAGACGTCAAGCAATTCAACGTGTACCTGCCGATTGACCTGATTAAGGAGGTCAAGCACCAGGCCATCGAGTCTGAACAGTCCCTCTCGGCATTGGTCGCAGAAGCGCTTCGGCGGTACCTCGATGACCCGCCAGCTACTAGAGCGAGATAGGGCGAGGAGACCAGGCATGACAACTGAAGCATCGAGGCCGTGTTCCTGACCACGCACAGCTGGGGCAAGGCTGCACGCTTCTTTCAATCGTTGGGACTCGATCTCGCCCTGGTCGAATCTGCTGTGAGACGGTCGACTCGTTATGTGAGAAGTTCGGCTAGAGGGAACGACCGATGTGACCGGGGAAAGACGAGAAAGTTCTGTCTGTGCGTGGCCCGAAGGACGCTGTTGAAGGGGCCGTGCACCGCGCCGTACCCGAGATTGACATCCGGACCGTACTGTCCGTCCATTGCCTGCCGCATGCGGTTGAACACGTTGCTCGTAGGCGTGAAGATCACGAAATGTACGCCTGCAGCTGGGCCGGGGCTGATCGAGTCGACAGTGGGATTGGCACTGAAGGAGAAGGGATTGTCCAGGGTGTTGAAGTCTGCTCTCTGCGTTGTCGCCGTTCCGATCGGCCATGTGTTCCCGTAGTTGTCGGTGATTGCCGCCGGCAACCGCGAGGTGGGCTGCATCGAGGATGAATGGCCGACGAAACCGAACCGCCGGAACTGACGCTCCACCTGAGCGAGGGGCTTGACGTCGGCGGGACCTTCGGGAAGCGTCTGGGTTCCGCGCCCAACACTTGCCTCGACGGTCGGGGAGAAGGCAAACCCTGCACGCTCTTGGTGATCGGCGGCATACCAGGCCACGAGATCCTCGTAGATGTGGGAGAGATGCATCGTCGTGCCGTTCACGAAGTATCCGTTCGACCATTGATTGGTCACACCCGGGAGCGTCTCCAAATTTGCGATGACACCCGGGCCACGCGCGGCCTGCTGCGTCGACGTAAAGCCAAGGAAGAGTTGCGCTGAGTCGGGAATCGAAGCAGCTCCAGGGATGTGCGCTTCTAGGGCCATCCGTTTGGTCAAACTCTGACGATTGGAACCGACCTTCTGACCGTCGACGAATCCTCGCCGGATGCTCGTGATCGTCATCAACTCCGCCGGCGGTCCGCTGAAAATGGCATCGATCGCCATCGCAATGTGATCGACGTAGTCGCTCGCGATCACGAATGCGATGTCGTTCTGCTCGAGGACGACTCCGGGCGGGTCGCTCGCGAAGCTGTTCGCATCCAAAATGGCGTAGGTCGCCTCCCCGTTTGCATGACTGGCGGCCAGGTCGAGGGGCAGCCACTCGCTCGTGAGCGCCGTCGGCAGGAGATTGAAGTACGGGAGTCCCCATGCGACGGCCAAGCCCAGGCCCGAGGGTCTGAAGTCCAGCAGACCAGAATTCTCCAGGCCGGCGATCGCCGACTCGAGAACCTGCTGGGCATTCTGGAGGGCGGGCGTGGTGACGGCAACGTTGAGTTGGGCGGTGACCACCGCGTGATGCAGGGGCGGAACCGTGACGAGCGTCGCATTGTCACTGACGGTTGAAAGGCCCAGGAAGAGGTGCTGTTCGGGTGGGAGTGACCTCACCTTGCCGGTGGTGGTCCCCGGTGCCGAGGCATTGGGTCGTCGAAGGACGGGCCCCGCGATCCGATCAATGAGACCGTAGGGCCCACCGGTGGCAAACGCCGCCGCCGTCGCGGCGGTGGCGAGAAACTCCCGACGTGTGATCGCCATAATGTTTCTCCTCGCCGCCAACGGCCGAACCAGTTTCTGACGATCTTTTGGGAACCGGGGAAGCCATGAAGCCGGCCACGAAAAGAACCGGGGTGCGCCCGTGTCTCTGATCGCTTCGAGGACGATTCACGCAGACCCCCACGCGGACCCACGGGCTCTCCCGTCGACGAACTTCCAACCGACGGAGTACCGGGGAGAGATCGATCTGCTCACCGCCAGCGGAACCAGCGAGATCGATCACTGTGAGAACGCGCGAGACGATTCTCCTGTTCCTAGGAGTGCCCTTTTACGCCCCGGTCCCTCCCGAACTCACGAAGTTCTCGGTGAATCCGGTGCCCTTGTGAGTCAACTGGCTCGAAGTGACTTCGAGGGTCTTCCCGCTGTAGAGGTCGGCGATCTTCACGCCCGATGATTGGCCGGCAGCCTTGCCGTTGAAGGACGCGTTGGTGAACTTGACCTTGCCGAAGTTGGGCACTCCCGTCACGGCGGGATTCCGGTCGACGTCCGCACCGAGTAGGAGATACGTCGCCAGACTCCCAGCGGCATCCGTCATCGTCGTGCTGCTGTTCTGCGTGATGTCGTCGACCGTCACTTGCGTCTGTCCGGGAACGATGTTCACTGTGGTCGACACCGCGTCACCGGCAGCGGGAGTGACCGGCAGAGCCGTCACATCGTTGTCAATGATCACCTGCGCGGTGTAAACCGGAACCCCGGCTTGGCACTCGGCCACCACGCCCCCCGCCGAGACCCAGTTGCTTTCGGCACTGTAAATGCCTGAACCGAAGGTGATGCCCGTCGACGCTGACGAGCCAGTACCGCAGGCAAGGCTTGGGACCGTGAAGCTCGTTGCCGCAGAGGACGACGGTATCCCCCTTGCAGATAGTGCAATGAGTGGCCCCACGTACAACTTGCTTTTCTTCACTGGAAGGATTGCTTGCGCCGATACTTCGCTCAGCAAGAGCGTCGCAACCATCACGACGGGTAAAGCAACGAGCATCATTCGTCTTTGCATTTCCGGGTCCCCCGTTTCGTCCGTATGCCGCAGACTGAAGCCTGCAGTCGATTCCCCCGTTCGCTACCCAAGCGTGCAGCCGATAGCTCCCGAAAACGGACGGTAATCGCCATCTCCGTCGTTGTCGAGCGCTTTGTCCGCGCAGTGGTGAGCAGCGCGGTGGGGACCACAACCTGAGATCGAGCTGAAGTTCGACAGATCAGCCCTTGCCGTCGAGTTCGCCGAATCAATTCTGGGGGTAACTCAAGAGGACTGACACGTTCGCGCCGATCGATTTCACGGCCGTCCTTCTCCACGACGCATCCCTTCCCTCGTGGAATCCAAGGACAGTGGATCCTTCACGAAGACGTTCGTGTACCAATGACACTCCCGCAAGCCGCATTTCTGCGGGGGCCCCTTGCGGGAAACAGCTGCCGCACCTTGCAGCGTTACGACGATCAGGCCGTTTCCGTCAATGCGTCGCGAGTCTGCCCGTTACCCCAGGGATCAGTCGGGAAGGAGTGCAGCGGCCTCCCCGACGATGGCGGAGAAACCCTTTTCCTCGGCAAGCTCGGTCGCCGAGCGCAACAGCTCTCGGCCTCGCACGGCGTCCCCTGAATCGAGGAGGAACCTGCCCCACGCAAGCTCCGTCTCGGCGATCCAGAACGGAGCACCCATACGGATGTGCTGGTCATGGGCGGCGGCGAAGTGTTCGGTAGCCAGGTCAGGCCGTCCGGCTCGCGCCGCCAGGGTCGCCAGCTCGAGCGTCACCGAGTGGCGGGTGGCCGTGCCTATAGACCCGAGGCGTCCGGTGAACGGCGCCAGTCGTCGGTATTGTTTTTCCGCCTGTTCAGGTGTTCCGAGCAACGCCACGACTTCCCCCAAGAACATGTGGGCGAGCAACCACATCCCGTCAAAGGGAATGGGATCTTCCACGGCGAGCAGGTCCCCCATGACGTCGGCGGCCTCGTCGACGTCGCCGACGTACAGCAGCATGCGAGCGAACACCGGCCGCCACACGGGGAGTCCTGGGTTGGCGGCGCCTTGGCGCACCACGTCCATGACTTCGGCCACACGACCTTGCATGATCCGGGCGGTCAACAATTGGGGGGCGAACCAGAGCAACGCGTCGGGTTCGTTGGCCTCTTCACCCCGTGCCAGGGCCTCGGTCGCGGCAGCTTCGACGGCCTCGCCAGTCCCTACGACTTGAATGAGTGCACAGCGGTAGACCGCGGCCAACCAACGAAGCGCCGGGTTGCTCGAGTCCTCGGCGACCGCCGCCAGCGACTCGATCATGTGTGCCGTCGCTGCGACGTCAGCCACGTCCAGCGTGTGAATGCAACCCCAGCCGAGGACGAAGGCCCGCTCGACAACACCGCCGATCCGCTCGACCAATGGCACGAGCTCGGAGAGCTCGCCGACGAGTTCGGGCACCCTGTCCGGCGTCCAGGCCGCAAGTTGCCGCGCCGTGAGGACGGCGAGCGTGCAAGTTTCGTCTCCGAGACGCCGGGCCATCGCCAGCGCCTCGTCCGCGTACTCGAGCCGACGAAGGGCGGGATCACTCCAGAAGATCTCCACCCCAAGTTGCACGAGCAGCTTGGCGCGAACGATGGAGTCGCCGGGCCCGACAGCGCTGAGCGCGGCCTCGAGGGAGCGCACACGCTCGGCGTCGACCGCGCCGACGAAGCTCCACTGCCCGCGCGTGTTGGTCAGCGCGGCCTCGGCAAGCAGATCGGCGTCGCCAAGCTCGGACGCCACGGCCGCGGCGTGGAGCAGGGTTTCTCGGTATCGGGGTTGGGCAGCCATGCGCTGGGCAGTTCCAAGGCGGATCAACAGCGCACCGCGCCGAGCCGGTGGTGCTTCGAGGTCTTCGACGACCTCGAGCGCCTGGCCGAAAAATGCCGCAGCCTGGTCGAAGGCGCGTTGCTCCAGCGCCGATTCACCCGCTGCCGCGGCATAGTCGAGGGCCCGAAGGTCTGACGTGCCGGAGCGACGGAAATGATAGGCGAGCGAGGCCGCGTCGCCTTCGTGTGCCTCGAGAAACTCACCGATCTGGCGATGGCGCCTGGTCCGACGCGTTGCGCTCAGCTCGTCATAGAGAGTGGAGCGCACAAGTGCATGGGTGAACTCGTAGGTCCCTGACGCGCTTTCGCGCAACAACGCCGCGGCACTGGCCTCGTCCAGGGCGTCGATCACCGCGTCTTCGGCAAGATCCGACACGGCCACCAAGACGTCGACGTTCGTCGCCTGGCCGACGACCGAAGCGATCGACAAGACGGTGTTGGTGTTCTCGCTCAGTCGGCTCAAGCGTCGACCGACGACTTCGCGAACACCTTCGGGGATACCGAGCTCGGCGATCTCGAAGTCGGTGGTCCACACCCCGTCGCGCTGGACCAAGCGTCCCGATTCGACAAGCGAGAGCAGGATCTCCTGCACGAAGAACGGGTTGCCTTCGGTTTCGGACCACAGCAGGTGCGCAAGCTCCTCGACCCTGAGGTCCATGCGGTCTCCGGCGGCGTTGGTCATGAGTTCGGTGATGCCGGCCACGTCCAATCCGTCAAGTGCAAGCCGCTCGACTCCGAGATCACGGCGCAGGTCGGCGAGCACCTCGGCCAAGGGGTGGCTGCGATCGAGGTCGGTGTCGCGGTACGTGCCGATTATCAGAAGACGCATGGGTTCGGGCGAGCGCACGACATGACGCAAGAGCAACAGCGTCGGCTTCTCCGCCCACTGCAGATCGTCCAGCACCAGCAGCACCGGAATTTGCTCCGACAGTGCTGCGAGCCATGCCGCTGTGGCGTCAAAGAGGCGATAGCGCTCGGTCTCCGGATCCGATTGCAGCGGCGCACCGACCCCGGGGAGCCGCTGGGGAAGGTCGGGGACCAGACGCGTCAGTTCGCGGGCATGGCGGCCCAGCGACGCCGGATCAGGGTTGGAGCGGACAAGGTCGTCGAGTGCCTCGACGAACGGCTGGTAGGGGACACCGAGGTCCTCGTCGCAGCGTCCGAAGAGCACTGTGCCGCCGCCATCGTGCACGTGGCGCGCTAACTCAGCGGAAAGACGGGTCTTACCGATCCCGGCCTCGCCGGACACCAGCACGGTGCTCCGCTCTCCTGCGCACGCGTGCTTCCACGCGTCGAGGAGGGCGCTGAGTTGCCTCGATCGGCCCGAGAAGGGAAGGGGTGCTTGGGTCGCCAGCCCAGGAGGGAAGGGGCGGGCGGTGGCGGCGAGTTCGGGGGGCTCCCACCCGACGATCGCCACAGGTACACGCTCGGGAAGCCCCTTGAGTTCACGTTCGCCTCCGGACGTGAAACTGTGGCCGCCACGTCCCCGGGCCAAGGCTCGCACCAGGTCAGCAGCCAGAATCTGGCCGCCGATTGCCGCGGCACAGAGGCGTGCGGCCTCGACGACCGGCGTCCCGAAGCAGTCGTTGTCCTCGAGCGTGACGTCGCCGGCTGAGATCCCGATACGGATGTCGAGGGATGCGTCGGGGGTCGAGCGCGTGTGCGCATATGCCCCCTGTTGGATGGCGATTGCCGCGGCCACTGCATCCGAGGCGCTCTGGAACATGGCCAGCGCGCCATCACCAAGGCCCTTGACCACGGTGCCCTCGTGGCCGAGGACCGCGGCTGCAATGAGGCCGTCGTGGATCCGGCGAAGCTCGTCCGCCCGTTCTTCACCGAGGCGTACCCGGAGCTCGGTCGAGCCGACCAGGTCGGTCACGAGGATCGTCGCCGTCGCAGTCTCCGCCATCACCTCACTGCCCCGTTCCCCGAAACGGCCTCCGCCAGGTTACCGCTCACGGTGGCATCGCACAGAAGACCCCGTCCCCGGGGTAGGCCTCCTCACGTCAGCTCGAGCACCACCATTTGTCCAGCGGTGGGGTTCGAGCGGCATTCCGTAAGGTGTGCTTCTCGTGGCAGGGTGAGATTCAGGTGCCCGTCCCGCGCAGGGTCACGACGACCGGACCCTGTCCAGAGTTGCTGTTGAAGACGTACCGGCTGGAGGTCGGACCGACGGCCGTCGGATGGAAGATCACCGTCTGCTTCAAGAAGGTGCCCGGCTCAATTGTCGATCCCTCGGGCACCGGTACCGGGGCGGAGAACGCCCCACTCGGCGCGATGGCCCGGGTGACGACGAGCGCCACGCTGCCGCTGTTGCCGACGGCAAAGGTGACACGCACCGCTCCGCCCACGGGTACCGGCCCGGCGTCCAACGACGTACTGGTGACCGCGAGGTGTTCGATGCCCGTGACGGCGGCGCCGCTGATGGGGGCCGTTACCGAGCCATGGTTGGTCGCGACGCGCAATGCCGAGGGGTACGAGCCGGCGTCACCCGGGTCGAAGTCCACCGACGCAGTCACCGACTGTTGCGGTGCCAGTACCGTCCCGACAGCCGGGAGTCCGGTGACCGTGTACGGCGCATGCGGCACCGAGATCCCTGTCACTGTCTCGGGTCGGTTCCACGAGTTGGTCACGCTTATCGTGAGGGCCTTGCCTCCGGCGCCGGTGTTCACCGTTCCGAAGTCGAGAGGTTTGGCAGAAAGTGCGAGCCCCGGAGCAGTTCCGTACCCGGAGATCGAGAACGTCTGGACCCCCGCGCTGGTCGGGACCGAGAGGGTGGCGACCACCGGGCCGGGGCCGTCGGGGGTGAAGGTGATCGGCAGCCGCACGGTCGCGCCGAGAGCGAAGGCCGTCCCCGGTGCCGGTGCCTGGACCGCGAATACGGAACCGGCGATAGGCGCGGCCACCGGAGGAGGCGGCACCTTCGGACCTGCGGTGGCGCCGGCGGGAATGGTGGTTGGAGTGCCTGACACCACTGAAGAGGGAGTCGAAGTGCCGGAGCTCGGTGCCGGTGTTGGCCCGGTCACCCCCTGGTAGCCGCGGATGCTTGCCGGACCGGTGACGGTCAGACTCCGGGTCGTGGACGCCTCGACAATGATCTTGCGGCTCGAGCCCGCCGGTACCGAACCGAAGTCGACGTGCGCGGCTTGGAGTGGCGCGTTCGCTCCCGCGCCAAAGGCCAGGAGATGCCCGTCGCGCGTGCCGACGTAGACCCGTCCGTTCGATGCCGTCGGCACGGCAAACTTCGAGGCGGTCCCGATCGAGGCACTCCAAAGCAGCGGGAGCACGCCATGCGTCGGGATGGCGCCGTAGGCCATCAGGGTTCCGTCCTGTCCGTTGCTGCCGTCGGAGTCGACGACCCAGACGACTGCGCTGCCCGACGTGGTGCCGTGACTCGTCACCAACGGTGAACCGGACGTGTACCCGAACGACTGGGCACTGGTCCCCGCCGAGGTGAGCCGTGGCAGCCCTTGACCGCTGAGTCCGTAGCTGAAGGCCCGCAGCGGCCCACCGGCGCTCTGCATGATGTAGACCCAGCCGCCTTGTCCTCCGTATACCGCGGGATGGCCCCACTGACCCTCGAAAGGCCCCAACGTCTGCAGCACGGCGTTGGAGTTCTGCGAGAACCCACCCAGGTTATCGGCGTCGAGGAGGAAGACGCGGCCGTCTTTCCCCTCCTGCACGAGCAGATGAGGATGTGCACTCGTGCCAAAGTCAGCCGGCGTCAGTGCGACGGGACCACCGGCGCCGAGATCCTCGTCGTTGGCGTCGAGGTTCGCTGCGTCACTCGGAGAGAAGAACTGGACGGGCTTGATCTTGCCGCTTTGCGCCACCTTGAGACTCAGAACGGATTCGGAGAGGGTCGGCGGCGGGGAGTGGGATACAGCGGGCTGGGGGGAGACGCCGTTTCCGGTGGTCAGCACGATGCGGTTCGGCTCGTCCGAGACGAGCCCCGCGCCGCTCTGCCATATTCCGGCCTGCGAGTTCTCGTCGGTCCCGACGCCGGACTCGTCGCTCCACATGGACGTGATGGCGTGGGTCGTGGTGCTGAGGCCCACCACGATGCCCCGGTACGGGGTGGAATCGCAGTCCGAGGCGAACGCGAGGTAGACGGTGCCGTTCAACAACAGCAGTCCCGGCCGCTGCTCTTCGGTGGGTTCGTTGAAAGAAACTCCAGGCGTGTTGTACGGCGTACCGGTGATCTCGACAGGGAATCCGGGCGTCTCTGCGCCCGTGACACTCGAGATCGCCTGGAGATACCAGTGGGCATTGGCGAGTCCACCCTTCCCGGTCTCGAGCCGGGTCGTCAGATAGACGGTCCCCGTCGTCGGATCGATCACCGGCGTGGAGGTCGATCCGAGGTCAGGCGTCAGATCCGTGCACCCGATCGTTGCCGCCTCGAACGGCGACCCGAAGGAGCGGCTCCATTCGACGGCACCCGTGGTGGCGTTGATGCCATAGGCGTTTGCCTGTTCGGTGGTCACGATGACGGTGCCGTTCACCACAAGAGGCTGCGCATAGACCGACCCCGTGACGGGTGTCGAGAACAGCTGGCCGAAACTCGACGACTGGACCACTGAAGGAGTGAGGTCTTGCTCGTGGTGATCCCAATTGTCGCGCAGGGTGTCATAGGCGGCGGTGGTCACGTTTGTCGTGGTCGACGCCTGCGCATCCACGACCGGCACCAGAGCACCCGCCACCACAGACGTGACCGCGCCGATCGCAATCGCCACACGTCGTCGAGTCATAGTTATTTTCCACCTGCGTTCGTGATCACCGACCCGACGCAACATCGAGATCGGTGATCGGAAGGAAGAGAGTTCGATATCCCAAGGTTGTCATTGAAAGGTCGGGGGGTGGGCCATGGTTGCACCACGGGCGAAAGGGGGCCCTGGCCACGACCTCACCTCTCGTTTGTTCTCAAAGTCGCAGACGAGCGTTCGCGCCAGGCTGGTCGTTTGGTTGTTGGCACCCTGTTCCCGCTGTGGGCAACTCGAGGCCATCCGATCCGGTCCTGGATGGCGACGGCGTGGGCGTCCTCGGTACTGGCGAGCCGCAGCTCGTTTCTCCGACGACGAGGGGACCTGCAATCCCGCCCGACGCGCTGGCATGGTTGCGTCGGCCAAGGGCGGAAATCGGCTGTGTCCCGACACTTGATGTCGGGGACGACGACTCCGAAGGCGTACGGCCGCGGTCGGTCGTCTTCAGCGCTGCGGTGCACGAGAGTCCTCCCCAACGCGGGCACTGGAGGGCGGCTCAGCCCAGGGGATCGGTGGCATTCCGGGACCGGCGAGTGAGGGTCAGGCTGTGATCGGACGGTGGCGTGGTGGGATCGCTGGCCGAAAGCTGGTCAACGGTGTTCATGACAGTCCCCTCTGCCGGGGGCACCGGGCCCTCGAGAAGGGGGTCCTCGGTGCGCTCCATCCACTCGTGCAATCGGTTCCGAAGATCACTTGCGACCCCGGTGAGGGTCGGATCGTCAATTCGATTGTCTCCCTCGGAGGGATCGAGCCACAGATCGAAGAGTGCCTCGCTGGGTGGCTCGAGATCACCCCACCCGGCCTCGACCAGGACATCCTTGGTCAGGCTGTCGTCCAGGTTCGCCAGCACTCTCCCCCGGTGCTGGTCGTCGTAGCGGCGCATGTACTTGTAGCGCGTGGTGCGTACGGCACGCTGTGGCTCGTACGCCGCGTGATACGTCACCTCCGCGAAGACCTCCTCGTGGATCTCGTTCACGTCGCCCCGCACGAGTGGGAGGAGCGACTTTCCTTCCAACCAGGTCGGGTGCTCCAGGCCGGCGACGTCGCAGATCGTTGGGTAGAGATCGAGGTGCGTCACCAACGAGTCCGACACTCGGCCCCTCTCGAAGCCGCCGGGCCCCCGCATGATCAAGAGGATGCCGATGCCACGGTCGAACATGGTGCATTTGGCGTCGGGAAAGGCGAGTCCGTGATCGGTCGTCATGAAAACCAGGGTGTTGTCGGCCAAACCGTTCTCTTCCAAGGCATTGAGGACGGTGCCGACCCCCTGGTCCAAGGACCGGGCACTCGCCCGGAACGAGGCCATATCGCGACGGGTCTGGGGGTTGTCCGGGACGTTCTCGGGCGGCCGCGAATAGAGCACGTCGCGGATGGACGACGGTTCGAAGAACTCGCGGTGGGTCTCGAAGAACCCGACCGACAAGAAGAACGGAGTGGGCTCCTGGGCTCGTGCGGCTATGAGCTTCGTCGCAGCCGGGGCCACGTCACTGACCCGCGTCGTCTCGAGGTCGACGACATGGTCGTATCCCAGGTCGTGCGGATCGGGCGAGACGTGCTGCTCACCGATCAGACCGGACCAGTAGCCGGCATCCCGTAATACGTTCACCATGTGACGCTCCGGGTGGTGCAGCCGATAACCCCGGTGGGCCAGGCCCAGCATCCCCGTGGCGTGGGTGCACTGGCCGGTCAGCAGCGCTGCTCGTGAGCCCGAGCAGACAGGTGCGGCACAAAAGGCCTGCCGGAAGAGCACCCCCTGGTCGGCGAGGTGCTGAATGTTGGGCGTGGGGACCGGGTACCCGTAGGGCTGCACGTAGCGACCGGTGTCGTGCGAGTGGAGGTAGACAACATTCGGCTTCATCCGGTCCGATCGTAGCAATCTTTACTAATTTGACCGGAAAGATAAGGTATGGAGGTGGACTCACGCCTGAGGGTTGATGGCATCTCCTACCTGGTCTGCGCCACGCAGCGCAGCGGCAGCACCCTGCTGTGCGAACTTCTGCGGGCCACCGAGGTCGCCGGGGTGCCGGACGAGTACTTCGAAACGCTGCGGACCACGGGCCTGGCCCGGCAGCCACGCCAGTACTTCGAAGATGGCGCCGTGAGGGACATCGCGGCGCGGCTCTCGCCGACCCTGCGGGGACGGCCCGAACAACCCGGGGAATTCGAAGGATGGTTCCGCTACGTGCTCGAACGGGGCACCACGCGCAACGGGGTGTTCGGCGCGAAAATGATGTGGAACTACCTCGACGAGTTCAAGGCGCGGATGGGCGAGCTCCCGGGCCTTGGCGATCGGTCGTTCATCGAGCAGCTCGACGCCGTCTTCCCGCGATTGAAGCTCATATTCATGAGGCGCCGTGACAAGGTGGCACAGGCCGTCTCGCTCTGGCGGGCGATTCAGACCCAGCAATGGCGCACCGAAGCCGAGTCCGATGCACACAGACCCGATGAGCAGCCAACGAGGCATGCGGAGTACGACTACCGGGCCATAGACCATCTGCTCAACGAGCTGCACCGGTGGGATGCTCGATGGGAGGACTGGTTCCACGCGATCAATCGGGAACCCATTCGCGTCTTCTACGACGAATTCACCGTTTCCCGCGCCGTCACCATT
Organism: uncultured Acidimicrobiaceae bacterium; assembly: GCA_963754445.1. Classification (GTDB taxonomy): domain Bacteria; phylum Actinomycetota; class Acidimicrobiia; order Acidimicrobiales; family RAAP-2; genus Bog-473. The sequence goes on from CAVWFT010000002.1 coordinate 592,824, forward strand.
GGTCGGATCCTCGACGAACTCGGGATCGATCCACCGCAACCTGAAGGCAAAGCCATGAAGCGTCAGGCGGACGACCTCTCCGAGGACTGGGTGGCACGCTTCCGAGCCGACACCGAACGCCTCCAGAACGTCTGACCCTCGGCCGTCCGGGCTCTCGCACGCCCGAACAGGCCCACCTGTCGACCTCAGTTCCTGCGTAGGCTGAGCCGGGGCGTAGCCCTCACGATCGCCTGCCGAGAGGCATGACGGTGGGCCCGAGCGATGCGAGGAATCCATGGTGATGCCTGGACCACTGAATCGGCACGGCGTCCAACCCCTGGGGTCGCGCCTGGCAAGGCGACGCCGCAGGATCCCAATTGTCCTTGCCGTGGCAGTCACCACGTTGGCCTGCGGGTCACTACTCCAGCCCCTCGAGGGCGCCGCCGCTCTTCCCAAGGACGACAATCCAAACGGGGTGCTCACCTATGGCATCGACCTGAACAACGAGTTCGACAACACCTTCAGCCCCGAGCAGAGCCTCAATCCGTGCGGATTTGCCATCCTCTCGAACATCTACGCCTCGGGCCTCGGTATCACCAACACGGCCTTCCTTCCGAACGTCATCACGAGCTGGTCCACCACGCCCGACACCGTGACGCTGCACATCCGGCCCGGTGTCGTGTTCTCGAACGGTGATCCCGTCGATGCCAACGCCATCAAGGCGAGCTTGCTCTACAGCAGGAAGAGTCCTCTCTTGACGACCTTGACCGCGATCTCCACCATCGACGTGCCGAATCCACTCACACTCGTGCTCAACCTCTCCAACCCGATCCCCGGCGACGTGGTGCAGGCGATGTACCACTCGGACGGCACCATTTACGACCCCGCCACGATCGCCACGGACTCGACGCATCCGGTCGGAGCCGGGCCGTTCGTCCTCAAAAGTTACCGGGTGGGTTCGTCCATAAAGCTCGTCGCCAACCCGAAGTACTGGAACAAGAATCAATACCGACTTGGCGGTGTCGACTTTGTCCAAGCCTCCGAAGGTCCGCAGATCGTGACCGCACTCGAAACCGGGGCCATCGACATGGCGAACCTCGAACCGAACGAAGTCGGCCCGGTCAAGAGCCGGGCAGGGCTCGCCGTCGCCGTGGGCAAGTCCTACGACTACGTCGACCTTCAGATGCGGCAGAACGCGGCACCCTTCAACAACGCGAAGGTCCGCGCCGCGTTGGAGTATGCGGTCGATCGCAATGCCCTGAATCGGGTGATCGACGATGGCCTCGGACAACCGGCGTACCAACCTTTCCCGTCGTGGTCCCCGGGCTTCAACAAATCTGTTGGGGACAAGTACAGCTATGAGCCGACGAAAGCCAAAGCCTTGCTGAAGTCGGCCGGCTTCCCGAAGGGAATCTCGTTCACCCTCGACGTGCCGAGCGGCGATCCGTCGTTCGCTCAAGCCTCCCAGCTGATCCAGCAGGAGGCCACATCGGCCGGCTTTACCGTCAAGCTCCAAGCAGGTGGATCCCGCCGATCTCTTGACCGACGTCTACATCAAGGGAGAGGGGGATGCCGTCCTGACCGAGCAGCTCTCGAACGGACCCGACTTGGCCAACAACTTCGAGAACGAGTTCCTACCCATAGGGTTTCTGACCCAGCACTTCGGCACGGCCAATCCACTGCTCGCTCCGTACATCAAGCAAGCTCTGCAGTACGTGACCGCCCAACAGCAGGGACCGTTCATGCAAAAGGCCGGTGCGCTCGCCATGTCCATCGGCGCTGAGGTTCCTCTTGTCTTCCAGCCCTCACTGATCGGCTACAACAAGAACGTGGTCGGTGGAACTGTCCAGGCCCCGATCGGCCAGTGTCATACCGATCTGGCAGGCATCTACATCAAGAAATAGTGATCGGCGGGCAGCAGACCCTCGGTGTTCGTTGCGCGACCGGACCGTGAACTGAGCCACCCGGTCCTTGGGACACGCGTGGCCCGTGCTCTAATGGTTCACGGTGAGCGCCGAGAGAGGCTTGTCGCGACGTCAGATACTGCAAGGTGCGCTCGGAGTGGGCGCTGCGACTCTTGGGGCCGGGACCGCCTCGTCGGCCGGCGCGACCTCACCCCACCTTCCGCCCCGCTCCAGCTGGCGCCACCCCGGATCGCGTCCTGACCCCAACTTGCCCGAGGGCACCGACACGCTGCCTGAAATCGACCACATCGTGGTGGTGATGCAGGAGAACCACTCGTTCGACAACTACCTCGGGATGCTGGGACGAGGTGATGGATTCACGCTGGATCGCAGGGGTCGCCCGATGAATACGAACCCTGACCCCAGCGGCGGATACGTGCGGGCCTTTCACGAGACAGACACGGCGCAGGCGGGCAACGTCACCCAGTCATGGAACGCAAGCCACCTTCAATATGCGGGAGGACGCAACGACGGCTTCATCGGCCCCGAGAGCAGTAACGCCTGGGCGATGTCGTACTACACGGGCGAGGAGATCCCCTTCTACTATTCACTGGCCCGGACATTTCCACTCTGCGACCGCTATTTCTGCTCGGTATTGGCTCAGACGTACCCGAATCGCCGCTTCCTCTTGGCCGCGACGGCATTCGGGCTCATCGCCACGGACGTGCATTCGGTAAACGAGATCCCGCCCAACGGCACGATCTTCGACAGGCTCGACGCGCACGGCATCAGCTGGGCGAGCTATGCCACCAACGTCTCCCAGCTCTACGTGATCTCCGACATCGTGAAGAAGAACCCAGGCAAGATCAAGTCGATCGACCAGTTCCATGCGGACGCCCGCTCAGGGTCGCTCCCGGCGGTTTCCTATGTCGATCCGAACATCCTGACCGGGACCGAGGAAAGCCCTCAGGACGTGGCGCTGGGCGAGCACTTCGTTTCGACCGTCGTCGAGTCGTTGTTGAACGGTAAAGCGTGGGATCGCACCTTCTTCGTCTGGACCTACGACGAACACGGCGGCTATTACGACCACGTTCCACCTCCACCGGCGATCCCACCTGACGACATCGCGCCAGTTCTCACGGCGGCGGATCAACCAGGCGGCTACGACAGATACGGCTTCCGGGTGCCGACCGTGGTGATGTCTCCCTACAGCAGACCCCACCACGTCTCACATACGGTGTACGACCACACGTCGGTGCTCAAGACCATCGAGCGCAAGTGGAATCTCCCGGCCATGACGTACCGGGACGCCAACGCGCACGATCTCATCGACTGTCTCGACCTCACACACCGTGCGTTCGCCGATCCTCCGGCTCTGGCTGCGCCGGGAAACCGCACCGGTGTCTCCACCGCAGTCGTTCCACCAGCCGGGGAAGAGCCACCGTCCGACGCCTTCGTCAAGACTCCGGGCCCAACGGTCTGAGTCTCCGGACTCGGGAAGACGATCCGTCGCGAACGTGCACTGAGCATGTCCTGGTTGCACTGTTCATGAACATTCACGAAACTCCGCGCGGTGCCGAGAACGACCGAGCCGACGCACTGCGGCCCGGCATGCCATTCGTTCCTCCCCTTCTCACCGCACTGACCGCGGCCATCTGATTCGGTTCCTTTGCACTTGCAGTGCGAGTGCATCGTGATCGCTGCACCAGGGCTGCAATGCTTGGAGTAAGGAAACATAAAATTGGGAATTACTGCAGACGTGCCCCCTTGCAGCCCAAGTGAACACCTGTTGAACGCTTCGCGAATTCCTATGTTTTCACTTGAATTGATCGTCATCGACTGCATAGCTTCATCACGAGTGCCGGAACGCGGCGTCAAAGGACGACTGACGATCTGAGGCACGCCCTCAGCATCGGCATGCAGGCGGAGCGCCCTGCACTCAAGCGGCGGTCGGGCGAACAGGCGACCGTCGTAACCCGGAAAGGACCACATGCGACGCCATATCACTGCGCTTGCCGCAGTTCTCATTCTTGTCGCCCCGATCGCCTTGTCGTCGCCGGCTTCGGCGGCTCCAAGCCCCGTGCTCGGCGTCTACGCAGGTGGTGGCGATCCACCTGCGGTCTCTGCATTCTCGTCGACGGTCGGAGGCAAGCCGAAATACGCCATGGACTTCTTGGCCGGCGAGACCTGGGCCTCGATCACGCAGAGCGGGTATCCCTACCCGCAGTGGAGGAAGAAGGGCTACACCATGATCCTCGGTGTCCCCATGCTCACCAACAGCTACGGATACGGCGCACCCAATACGAGCTGTGAAGGCCTGGCCAAAGAGGCGAATGGTGACTTCAACTCCTACTTCGTCACCGTGGCCCACAACATGGTCCACGCAGGCTTCGGGAAATCAATCATCCGGCTCGGCTGGGAGTTCAACGGCGGCTGGTTCCCCTGGGCCGCTCACGGCTGTCCGTCGAGCTTCGTCGGCGCGTACCAGCAGATCGTGGACGCGATGCGCTCGGTAGCGGGTCAGAAGTTCACCTTCGAGTGGAATCCCACCCGTGGCGACCTCGGAGTCGGCAACCTGGCCAACTACTACCCGGGCAACAAGTACGTGGACTACGTGGGACTCGACGTGTACGACACCGAGTGGGGCAGCTATCCGGGACAGCCCACCGAGTTCCGGTACATGAAGACCCAGACCTACGGGCTCGACTGGCTCGACGCCTTCTCCCAGTCGACGGGCAAACCAATGGTCTTTCCCGAATGGGGTCTCGGCTGGGGAGTCTGCTCGAGCAACGGACAAGCGATCAAGGCGGCCAATCAACAGGTCTGCGGCGGGGACGACACCTACTTCATCACGGCGATGAACAGATGGATTCAGAACCATGGGGCGTTCGAGGCGACCTATTGGGACTACGGGACCTCATCCGTCGCCGGCTCGAAGAACCCGTACGTGGCGCAGGCACTGGAGCAGAACTTCGGCTAACCGGGTCCCCGTCAAGGAGATATCCATCTCCGACGGGACAATGAGACGAGCGGCTCGATCCTTCGACCCGTTCTGTTGACCGTTCGGGTCAATCCGCGATGGAGCGGAAGTGCACCATGGTGTAGTGCCGGCGGGCGATGCGCCAGCCATCCGCAGTGTGGACGAGCTCGTCGTCGTAGTAGCCGAGCGGATTGAGCCCACTCCGGCCGTCAGGTGCCATGAGCACGCCGTCGACGTAGCAGCGGGCGCGAGCTGTGTCGCCGTCGACATCGATGGCGATGTTCGAGATCCGGTGCATGGTGTGACCCATCCCGGCATGCGAGCTGGCCATGAATTCCGTGATGGCGTCGACACTGCCCCAGGTTCCGATGCCGGGATAGTCGAGGTGGCATGGGTCGGCGAAGCAGGTGCGGAACAGTTCCCAATCGCGACGGTCGATGCCGGTGGCGTAGCGGATCAACACCTCGGCGATGTCCTGCTTCGCCTCATGTCGGAGGTGAGCCGTCATGTCGTCCCTTCGCCTTGGCCCATGGTCGCGTTGCTCGCTTGCATCATGAAGCCGACCGCATCACCCCGAGGCATACCACCCAACAGCTGGAGCCCTTGGCGCAACTGATCACCGACGATCCGACTGGGGCCGTGGGCCAGGTGCTCGATGGCGTCACCCACCACCTCGTCGATCGTGGCAGCGCCCGGGAGGGGGGCATCCGGGTCGACCGCGAATCCGCGCTGTTGGCGCAACCGGCGCAGTGCCGGGGTGTCGGTCTCGCCGAGCACCAGGCTCAGAACATCGACGCCCAACGGATGCAGCTCAGCCCAGAGCGCTTCGGTGAACACCATGTCGAACGCTTTGGTCCCACCGTAGATGACCATGTTCGGAGCGCCGGCGAAGGCGGCACCGGAACTGAGGACGATGATGCCGCCACGCTGCCGCGCCGCCATGCGACCACCGAAGTGATGACACATCTCAACGGGCATCGTGCAGTTGCGCCGTACCATGGCCGTCGCGACGTCCACCGGGTTGGCCAGGAAGGGCTCGTAGTTCGGATCGGCTCCGGCGCAATACATCAGAAGTCCGACCTCGAGGCCCTCGGTCCCCTCGGTCACCCTGGCCATCGCCGCGGGCTCGGTCAGGTCGACGGCAAGGACCCGGGTCTCGACGCCCGACTCGCTGCGGATCCGCTCTGCGACCTCCTCGAGTGCCGCCGGGCGCCGGGCGAGTAGCACGACGTTGAGGCCCTCCTTCGCCACGGCCGCCGCGAAGGCCGCCCCCACGCCTTCGGAAGCGCCGGCCACGACCGCCCAGGGTCCATAGGACTCAGCGAATGACATTCAGCCTCCTCATCTTTTCGAAAGAGGACTCTACGGGGCGGCTCTTCCTCGCGCCGCCTGGCCAAGACGTTCCCGGCTCCTGGAAAGAAAGGCCGGACTCGACTCGCGCCGGTCGACGGCGCGAAAGCCTGTGTCTACCTTGTGTGCGCACTTTGAATCCGTTGTGTGCGAACCTGCGTCCGCGGCCGAGACACGCCCGTTGTCCATGCGTTGTCGAAACCACCTCACCGCGCGGCGCCACGCGGGCGGCCCAGCAGACGATGCTCTCTCCTCGAGATGAGGCCTTGTCGCTCGCCCCAGCGCACTGCGAATTGGCTATTTTCCTCAATGAATTCGCCAGGATCGAGTTTCACGTCACTCGAACACACGACGACGGCGCAGTCCGCTGGTGGCTTCATCGACTCCCGCGGCGAAGGTCAATGGTGTGAACGAGAATGAAGCGGAACCAGTTTTTCTTGAGCTTTTTCGTTACGACAGCCATATATCGATAAACTTCCCAACGGCGAATCGACATGAGTAAGGCGGTGAAGACGTGGGCCTCCTCCGGCACGATCTCACACACACTGGAACGAACAACCTGCGCGGACGGGTCCGCATGCGTCGAGGCAGCGTCGCGCTGCTGGCGATCGTGCCACTCGTCCTGGGTGGCATCGGCGCTTTGGCCCAGGCGACACCGAGTGGCGCGACGGTCGTCGCCGAGGGTGGAGCGATTGTGTTTGGCACACCGCCAGCCCAGGTGCCCTCGACGACCTTTGAGAGCAATTCGTTGATCAGGGCGTGGACCGAGCAGACGGCGTTCACACTGCCGTCCGCGGTGCCGGTCGACATCACACCCGGAACCACGTTTCCCAAGAAGTACACCGGAACGAGTCTGCAGAGTCCAAGCACTCTGGCGAGCGGCACTCCCGTGGACAGCTACTTCATGTACACGGATCCGGTGGGACAGCCGAGCAACTTCTTCGGGTACAACGGGCAGGTGACCTTTAGCACTCCCATCATCGGTGTCATCATCAACGAACTCACGCTCTCCGTTACGAGCCCGGTCGTCGGTGCGCCAGGTACGAGTTACCAAACGATCCCTTTCGACGGTCTGGAGAACAGTCGGGACGCAATCACGCTGGAAAGTCCGTACACGGTCCACGTGCACCTCGAAACTGATAACGATCTCGACGAGGTCCGAATCATCACGGCAGCCTCCCCCAGTACGAGTCCCGGCCAAATCGGCGGCGGCGCGCTTCCTGGCTACACGGAGGTGGCCTCGGATGGGGGCATCTTCAACTTCGGTACACAGTTCTATGGATCGATGGGCGGCCAACCGCTCAATGCTCCGATGGTGGGCGGGGCCGAAGTGACCGGGGAGCCGGGCTACTGGACGGATGCCTCCGACGGTGGAATCTTCTCGTTTGGGGACGCCGGCTTCTACGGGTCGATGGGTGGAAAGCCGCTCAATGAGCCCATCGTCGGAATGGCGTCGACCCCAGATGGGAAGGGCTACTGGCTGGTGGCTTCCGACGGTGGAATCTTCTCGTTCGGTGACGCCGGCTTCTATGGATCCCGGGGCGGGAAACGCCTGAATTCACCGATCGTGGGAATGGCAGCCACTCCCGATGGCGGCGGCTACTGGCTGGTGGCGTCTGATGGCGGGATCTTCTCCTACGGAGATGCACCGTTCCTCGGATCAGCTGGCGCGATCCCGCTGAACAAGCCTGTCGTCGGCATGACAGTCACGCCGAACGGCGGCGGTTACTGGTTACTGGCCTCGGATGGTGGGGTGTTCAGTTACGGGAATGCCAGCTTCTACGGATCCATGGGCGGTCAGCCCCTCAACCAGCCCATGGTGGCCATGAAGAGCACGGCTGATGGGCTCGGCTATTGGGCGATTGCCGCCGACGGCGGCGTCTTCTCCTTCGGTGATGCCCCTTACCTCGGCTCCATGGGTGGTATTCCGCTCAACAAGCCGATCGTCGGAGCCTTCTGACCCAGGCGCCGAATCTCGAAGGGTCACCGCGAACCGAACAGCTCGACGCCATCTCCTGTGGCAGGCCCGCCCGGGAGGCGGCGCTCGTCTGGCCGGTTGCTGCTGCGCTGATCCCGCATACGGTCGCTTCTGCTGTTGTGCATGTGTTGATCTGACGCTCCACCGTCAGGCGGCACGCCGCAACGCCCGTTGGCCCCGGCCGTCACCTCCTCTGACAGCCACCCGCAAGGATTGTGGTCGAAGAATTGCTTTTGCTCGGCACCGGGAGTTCCCGATGATGACCTGAGGACTGGCATGGCTGGCGCACAGGATGCCCAGACGTGTCCGATGCTGGCGTGGCAGGGGGGCCGGCTGTGTCGAAGCAAAGCGATGTCGATGGATCGACTTCCACGGCCGTGGGGCGGTCCGACCTGTGCGTGCAGATGACCCGTGACGCCTCCGGTGTGATCACGACGGTCGATCCTGCCGTCGTCGACCTGCTCGGATGGCACGCTGACCAGCTCGTCGGGTCGCCCTCGACCAGTCTGATTCACCCCGCCGACCAGCCCGGAGCCGTTGCGGCCTGGATGGACATGTTGACCACCAAGCGCACCGGTATCTGGCGTGGTCGCTACCGGACCAGCCAGGGATCCTGGAAATGGGTCGAAACGGTAAACCAGTTCGAAGAGGGTGAGATCCCGAAGATCATCAGCTCCATGAGCGAGGTGAGTCCGGCTGAAGCCAGCCTGGAGGAGCAATTCCAGGCCAAGGAACATCTCCTGAGCCAGTTGGCCGACGCGCTACCGGTGGGCATCTTCCAAGTGGACCTCGCAGGTCACGTGACCCTGACCAATCAGGTTTTTCACCAAATCGTCGGCGTGCCGCCGCGAGAGTCCTTCGCCGACCAGACATCGACGGTGTGCCCTGACGACCGGCCCGTGCTCGAGGCAGCCGTGCACGAGGCCTTCGCCGGCAATTCCGTTGACGGCGTCGAGATCCGACTGAAGGTACCGACCCCCCAGGCGCCACCAGCCTCGACACAAGAACGCGTCTGCCATCTTCGACTACGTCCCCTCACGGATACCGCGGGCGACGTCAGTGGCGCCGTCGGTTGCCTCAACGACGTGACCGAGCGCGCTCGACTCCACGAGGAATTGGTCATCAGGGCCTCGACGGACGAGTTGACGTCGTGCTTCAACCGAGCGGCCACGCTCGCTCTCGTGAACCGGACGCTTGCCGCCAGCCGTGGTTCGGGCTGCGCCGTGATCTTTGTCGACATCGACGGACTGAAAGCGGTCAACGACCGGCTCGGTCACGGAGCGGGAGATCAACTCCTGGCGACCGCTGCGCAGCAGATCAGGTCCGGTTTACGCGAGCACGATTCAGTCGGTCGGCTCGGTGGGGACGAATTTCTGGTGGTCTGTCCCAGTGTGGCGAGCGCCGCCCGGGCGCTGGAGATCGCCAAGAGGATCTCGGACAACTTGACGACATCCGTCCGCATCGGCATCCACCTGGTAATGCTCCGGGCCAGCGTGGGCGTGGCCTGGACATCGGGTGACGTCGATTCCGAGACACTGATCGCACGGGCCGACGATGCGATGTACACGTCGAAGCACCTGGGCACCCACGGTGTCACGCTGGCCGAGGATCTCCATTCGGAGCGTGGACACGAGCTTCACCAGGCCACCCACACCGTGTCATGACTGACACGAGTACGTCACCGACGCCCTTTGAGGGAGGACGTAAGCCGGGTCGCCGGCTGCCGGTCATCAGCCCCGTCACCCTTGGATACCTCATCGGTCCGGTCGCCTTGGTCGTCGTCCTGCTCTGCATGCACTTCGGTGTGATCGTCCGCCGACCCATAGAACTGTGGATTGGCGTCTTTGTCGGAGTCACCATTACGAGCCTGCTGGCCGATCACTTGTGTCGGCGCCACCCTTCCGACCTCTTCGTGCGAATCCGGCTCGCCCAGAACGTGGCCGCTGTCACGGCCGTCATCTACCTCGTGGGCTGGGGCCCCCTCCTGATCATTGCCTTCGCCTTCGTCGCGTTGGAGAGCATGTCCCGGGATGGGTCGCAGCTCTGGCGATTTACCGCGCTCTCGAGCCTGATCGGGATCGGAGTGGGGCAGCTGGCCATTTGGGCCGGCTTGGCGTCGGTGCTCTCCATGGCCCATGCCAACGAAGCCGCGCTGCTCGGGGCCTTCATGTTGTTCTTCGTCATCAGGATGGCCGCCGCCATCATGGAGCGAAGGGAGTCGGCGGAATCGTCATTGAGCCAGAGCGAAGACCGCTTTCGATCTCTCATACAGAACTCCTCCGACGTGACCATGGTGGTCAACGGCGGGGCCTGCACCTACGTGAGCCCCTCTGTCACGGCGATGCTCGGGTTCGAGCCGCACGAGTTGATCGGTCGGCCATCTGCTGCCTTCATCCTCGAAGAGGATCAAGAACGGGTCAGCCATCACATTCTCTCCTCCGGTGCGGCGAACGAGCCCGTCAGCGTCCAGTTCCGGACGCTGACCAAATCGGGCACGCTGCGACTGGTCGAGGCAGTGGTGGCCGATCAACGTGGCCGTCCGTCCGTCGGAGGGTTCGTCGCCAGCATCCGCGACATCACCCAACGGACCGAGACGGCAAAGGAGCTCCGGCGTTCGCAGGAGAGCTTTCAAGTTCTCTTCGAACAGCACCCGTGCCCGATGTGGGTCTACGACCCCGAGACGCTTCTGTTCCTCGAGGTCAACAAGAGTGCTATCGATAGCTACGGGTACAGCAGGGACGAATTCCTCGCCAAGCAGATCACCGACATCCGTCCCGGGGAAGACGCACAGAAGCTGCTGAACTACATGCAGGTCGACCGGCCCAGCGTGGACTACGCCGGGATTTGGCGCCACCGCAAGAAGTCGGGCGAGCTGATGGATGTCGAGATAATCACGCACACGTTGGAGTTCCGTGGCCGTCAGGCCGAGCTCGTGATGGCTCAGGACGTCACCGAACGCATCCGTCTCGAACGCCAGCTTCATGAGAATGCGTTGCACGACCCGGTGACAGGGCTACCCAACCGGGCCCTCCTGATGGATCGCATGGAACGTCTGAGTGCGCAGGCCCAGCGGTCGAGTGCCGAGGCGACCGTATTGTGCCTGAACCTCGACCATTTCAAGCTGATCAACGAGACGTACGGGCGCGACGTCGGGGACGGACTGTTGCGGGCCGTCGGCGAGCGGTTGACCTACGAACTCACCCAGGCCGACACGGTGGGACGTATTGCCGGGAGTGAATTCGTCGTACTGGTCCTTGACGAGAGCCCGCCGGAGCTCATGGCGCAACGAGCCCTTGACGTCATCGCGTCGCAGCCCTTCCGTGTGGGCGGGTACGAGCTGAGTGTGACGGCCAGCATCGGCATCGTGGCAGCGAAGGGGGCCGCTGGAGGAGAGCTCATCCAGAATGCGGAGATCGCCATCGACCTCGCCAAGGCCGAGGGCGGCAACCGCTACGTCCCGTTTGCCCACGAGATGCAGACCGCGCTCGACGAGCGCATTCAGCTCACCATGGACCTACGCGCCGCCATCGCCCAGGGTCAGTTCGTGAACTACTACCAGCCGGTGGTTCGACTCAAGGATCTGTGTGTGGTGGGAACCGAAGCGCTCGTGCGCTGGCGGCACCCGACCCGCGGCCTGCTGCCACCCGGACGTTTCATTCCGTTGGCGGAAGAGACAGGCACCATCAGGGAACTGGGACGGATGGTGCTTCGCCAAGCTTGTGAGCAGGCGACATCGTGGCAGTCAGAACGGCGGAAGCTCACCGTGGCGGTCAACGTCAGCGTGTTCCAGCTCCGATCGGATGAGTTCATTGCCGAGGTCCGAGATGCGCTCGACAGCAGCCGACTCGATCCCTCCCAGCTCGTGCTCGAGGTGACCGAGAGCGTGCTGATCAACAATCCACAGACGGCTCTCACGCGGCTCAATGCACTCAAGGATCTCGGGGTGCGCCTGGCCATCGACGATTTCGGCACCGGGTACTCCTCGCTCGGCTATCTGCGGGAGTTTCCCTTCGATATCTTGAAGGTCGACCAGTCCTTCATAGCCTCGATGGCCGAATCGCCTGATGCGGTCGCCATGGTGCGCACCATTATCGACCTGGCGCACCACCTGAAGCTCGAAGTCATTGCGGAGGGCGTCGAGACCCAGCAACAGGTCGAGCTCCTGCGAGGGATGAAGTGCGGCAACGTGCAGGGCTTCCTGTTCTCAGAGCCCATCGCACCGGAGGTCCTCGCCTCGGTCCTGAATCCCGCCGAGGCAGACCGGTCAGGTGAGTTCGGTCCTCGGACCACGAGCATCACCCCGTACGTCCCCGGATTCGCCAATAGCCAACTCACGACGTACGGATTCGACTTGCACCGCACAGAGACGAAGGAGCCTCTGCACCAGGATCAGGACACGAACCAGCCCGTCTGACGTCGCGTGGCAATCCCTGACCGCGGAGATCTCGACGTAGATCCGAAGGCCCGGTCAGCTCCAATCCAACACGAGGTTGGTGACGTGACGGAGGCCGGGTGAATACTCCAGATCCTCATGTCCGGGCTTGATGCGGTATTCGGGAATACGGCGATGCCACTCGCGCAATGTCACCCGAAGCTCCCGACGGGCCAGGTGACTGCCCAGACAGCGGTGTACACCACCCCCGAACGCGATGTGGCGGTTCTCCTGCCGGTCGAAGCGCACCGTCGCGCTGTCGTCGAAGGCTGCGGGGTCGACGTTGGCCGCACCGTAACTCACGACGACGGCAGTTCCCTGGGTGACCTTGTGACCGTTGGGCAACATCGTGTCTTCGGTGGCCACCCGGGGCACGCCCGCCGGAACGGGTGACTCCCAGCGCAACAGCTCCTCTACTGCGGCCGGAATGATGGAGGGTTCGGCGACGATCTGGCGCCGGTGGGCGGGGCTTTGTGCCAGGAAGGCATAGAAGCACGTCAGCGAGTCGCTCACCGTGTCCAACCCGGCGATCAGGAACAGGAAGAGGATGTCGAGTATCTCGTCGGTGGAGAGCCGTTCGCCGTCGATCTCTGCCGCCAGGAATCCGGAGATGACGTCGTCACGCGGTGTCCTCTGGCGATCCGAGATCACCCGACCGAAGTATTCGTAGATCTCCTGACCGGTGGCGTCGTTCACTTGCTTGCGGACCTCGGGGTCGAGCCCCGCATCCGGGTTGATCTTGTCCGGATGAAGGATGCCGTCGCGCAAGTGAATGAACATCTGCAGCTCGTCCTCGGGGAGACCCATGAGTCCGAGGAACACGGAGGAGGGCAACAGCTCGGCGAACTCCTCGCTGAAGTTGCAATCTCCCCGATCGATGAAGCTATCGATGAAGCTGTTGACCCGTCCCGTGATGTCCTGCTCTTGGGCCTCCATCCGACGGGGAGCAAAGAGCGGATCCAAGAGCTTGCGGTACTTGGCATGCAGTGGGGGGTCCACGTTGAGCGGGATCAGGGGCCGCACGTTGCCCATTCCCATTTCCACCCGGGAAGAGAACAGCTGATGGTTCCGCAGAACGTGGTCGGTGGTACCCCGATCGAAACTGATGGCGAACCCGTCTCCCACCTGCACGAACCCACCCCGGCCGATCATGTCGAGGTAGCCCGGCTGGGGATCCTTCAGATCGCTCATGGATCCGACGGCGGTCTCTGCAAAGTCGCCGTCGAGGCCACCCAGATCGGCCACGTCGTGCGTCGAAGTCCTGTCGGCCATTCGGCCCCCCTTTTGTCAGCCCCGCATGGACATTAGACAGCACCGTGTCCGGGCGCCCACATTCGGCCTGGGCCTGGCACCCGGTGGCCGAACCGATCGCCGACTCAAGTCGTCGAACCGAAGTGGACGTCCTTGGTCTCGACCGTGCCCGCGGTCCTTCCGGGTGCCGCATGAAATCGCCAGTACAGATTGGTGAAGGCAATGACCTGATCCGGTGGTGGAAAGCCCCACTGCGTCATGTCCTCGGTCGTATGGGCGTCGCTGACCAGCGTGGCGTCGTAGCCCCGGACGACGGCTCCATGCAGCGTGGAGCGGATGCAGGCATCGGTCTGCGCGCCCGACACGACGAGGCGTCCGACTCCGAGACCGGCAAGGATCGACTCGAGGTCGGTCTCTTCGAACGAGTCGCAATAGCGCTTCTCGACGCGGGCCTCCCCTTCACCGGGCTCGAGCTCGACGACGATCTGCCAGGCCTCGCTGTCCTTCGTCATCTCCTCGTCGTCGTGCTGTACCCAGATCACTGGCACCTGCTCGTCACGGGCCCGCTCCACGAGGCCTTGGATGTTGGCCACCACCGCATCGCGCTGGTGCGCCGCGCCGACGGTGCCATTTTGCACGTCGATGACCAGGAGTGCGGTATTCGGTCGGTCGGTCAACGTCGTCATGGCGACTCCTCTCTGCTGTTCCCCCTGCATTGCAGCACAGGCTGCTGCTGTCGGTGGGCCGAGTCGTCCCTGTGCAATGGGGGTACCCGCTGGAGGGCCGCTCTCAGTGGGTGGGGCACGCTCCCGGGGTCACCGTGACATAGACCTCGATCGGAGTGCCAACGGTGCGCAACTGCAAGTGGGTGTCTCCCGGCGCACTGACGATCTTGGCCCCCCGGGCCGCCGCGCACCACCCATTGGGGTAGTGCTGGGCCGCACCGACGTTGACGATGGTCGGGCCGCGTGCTGACGCCCCAGGGGTGAACGCCATCGAGAATGCGCCGGTGAACGGATTGAACAACACGGCATTGGCCACGCCGGCCACCTCTTGGGGATAGGTGCGCGACAACACCTGCACGATCGGCGAGTACGTGCCGTTCGTCAGAACCAATCCCTCGGCCGACGACCCCGTCGGGTCGTTGTAGTACTTCCAAGCCCAGTAGATCCAGCCCACGGTGTCGAGGCCGGCCCACTCCGTGTCGAACCCGGCCAAGGCCACGCTCGAGGTGGCACCGAACTCGCTCATGAAAATGGCCGGCCCGGTGGGTTGGTCTGCCGAGGCCATCGAGAGGCGGGTGACGTCCTGCTCCGACGCTGACGTCTCCTCGGACTGCAGGCATTTGAGCAGGTTGGTCGGATCCCCGGTGACCGGGCTCCGGGCGCCGCAGTAGTCGTGGAAATTGAAGACGATGCGCGGGAACGGCATCGGACCGAGCTGGGAGGGAATGTTGCCGCCGGTCACCCAATAGATGTCGGGTTCCACGTAGACGAGATGGTGGTGGTCGATGGACTCGAGGGTGGCGACGACTCCGTTGTCCGGGTCGTCAGGCGGGCAGACGACCGGTGTCTTTCCATCGGCCAGGAACCCGGTGTGAGCTTTGCCCGTGTAGAAGCACTCGAGGTTCTGGGTGAAGGTGGACTGCGACGCCTTGGTGGTCTCCGTGGAGAAGGGCTCGTTGTAGGGGTCGTAACCGATCACCGACGCGTCGTTCTTGAAGTAGTCGGCCACCTTTCCCCAGATCATGTCGAACTGGCCCTGCAGGTCGCCCACGACGTCGTTTCGCCAGAAGTGGCCCACGGCCGTGTCGAGGGTCGGGTTGGAGTAGTTGTTGGACCACCGACCGCCCTTGGGAACGATGGGCACATTGTCGGTACACACGGCCCAGTCGGGTGCACCCTCACCGCGGAACAGCTTGTTGTACACGTCTTGATGCATGTCCAACAGGGTGTAGATGCCGTGCTTGGCCAACAGGTCGACCGTGGCCTTGACATGCGCCAGGTAGGTCTCGGCGATGGCCTGGTTGTACTCGTGCGGATCTGCCGGCGTCCCCGGCGTGCAGATGTTGGGCTGGTTCGGGCCCCCGGTTCCCGGCTCGAGTGCCTGCCATTCGATCCCGAGTCGCACGACGTTGAAGCCCAGGGTCTGCATCCGCTTGGCATCGCTGTCATCGAAGTTCCAGGGCTTGCCGGGGTCGGGGTAGGCGATGTACGGAGCGTGTTTGTAGACCACGTTGACGCCATGGAGGATCACCATGCGACCCGACGAGTCGTACATGTAAGGGCCGCCGGGCGAGGACAGGTAACTGGGTACACCCGGTGTGGTGCCGAGCGACGTTGCACTGCTACTGCTCTGATAGAGGGTGCCCGGACCACTCAGCGCGACGATGTGCGGGCTCAAGGCGTTGAGATTGGGCTGGTTCGTCACGTGGACCTGGCCGTAACCCTTCTTGGTCGCTCCCTTCCCTGGCGTCGGCGTCGAGCTCGTGGTGGTCACCTTGGCCGTGGTGGTCGTGGTGGGTGGACGGGTCGACGTCGTGGCCTTCGCCGTCGTCGTCGTGACCTGGTGTGTCGTCGTGGTCGCCGGGTGGGTCGTCGTGGTGGTGGGCGGGGGCGGGGGCGGCACGGTTGTCGAGGTCGTGCTCGTCGAATCGGCCTGCACGCTCGCTCCTGAGACTGCGCTGAGCGTCACCACGAGAGCGCTCGATGCCAGCGTCGCGACCGCGACACGACGAGCCATCCCGCGATAGCCGCGCCCTGACCTGCCCGGAGGCATCATTGGGGCAAGGTAGCACGGCACTTCGCGCGCCTAACCTCAACGGCGATGACCCAGACCATTCGGACATCGCACCACGACAAGGTGGGTGTCCTGGCGCTGGACAATCACGTCAAACGAAACGCGCTCGGAGGAGTCACTGTGCGCGAGATACTCGATGCCCTCGCCACGTTCGAGGCCGAGCAGGTCCGCGCCGTCGTGATACGGACCGCGGAGCCATCGAAAGTCTGGTCGGCCGGTCACGACATCGACGAGCTGCCCATACGGGGCATCGACCCCCTCCCCTTCGGCGATCCCCTCGAGGAGCTCCTCCGAGCCGTGCGCTCCTACCCGGGTGCGGTCATCGCCATGGTCCAGGGCACCGTCTGGGGCGGCGCCTGCGACCTCGTGTTGAACTGCGACATGGTCGTGGGCGACGAGACCGCCGCCTTCGCGGTGACACCGGCACGACTCGGCCTGCCGTATTCCGCTTCGGGCATCCAGTACTTCCTGGCCCGACTGCCGATCAACGTGGTCAACGAGCTCATCATGACCGCGGACCTCATCTCGGCCGAGCGCGCCCTGCAGGTCGGGATCATGAACCGCCTCGTGCCCGCCGACCAGCTCGAAGCGACCACGATGGCCCTGGCCCATACGGTGCGCAGCCGCTCCGGCGAGGCCATCAGGGCGTACAAACTGCAGGCAACGGCCATGGTGCGGGCGGTCGCCCTCTCGGCGCAGGACTCCCAGTGGATCAACCAGCTGCGCCACGACGTCTACTCGGGCGATGACTATGCGGAGGGCATCGCAGCCTTCCGCGAGAAACGACCGCCGGACTTCGTCTGACCCAGCCTCCGCAGCACGGCCGCGTGGGGAAGCAGTTTCTCAGCGGGCTCTCCGGAACCTCACCGCACGCCTCAATCTGCACAGCTGATCCTGTGGGATGCCTTCGACCGAGACGTACGCCAGCGATTCGCCGAACACCGCCTCCGTGCGCGTCACGGAACTCGGTCCGTTCGGACACTACGAACCGGCCGATATCGATCCGATCGACGAGAACCATGGCGAGGCGGCGCGGCCACGTTGGGCCCGACCCGCCTTGCTGGCACTTCTGGTCGCCACCGCCGCCTCCTACCTGTGGAACCTCTCCGCCTCGGGCTTCGGGAACAGTTTCTACGCCGCCGCGGTCGAGGCGGGCTCCAAGAGTTGGAAGGCGATGCTTTTCGGATCGATCGACTCCTCCAATTTCATCACGGTGGACAAGCCACCTGCCGCGCTGTGGGTGATGGATCTGTCCGCTCGGATCTTCGGCTTCAGCACGTGGAGCGTGATGGTGCCGAACGTGCTCGAGGGCGTGCTCGCCGTAGCGCTGCTCTATGCGGCCGTCCGCCGCGTCAGCAACGATGCAGCGGGACTGGTGGCGGGCGCTGTACTGGCCATCACACCGGCGGCCGCCCTCATGTTCCGCTTCGACAACCCGGACGCCTTCCTCGTCCTCTTGATGGTCGCCGCGGGCTATTGCCTGATCCGGGCGCTCGAGCGGGCCCGGTCGGCCTGGTTGGTCGGGGTCGGGATCCTCATCGGATTCGCCTTCCTGACCAAGATGATGCAGGGCCTCATCGTCGTGCCGGCCTTCGGTCTGGCCTACCTGGTCGCCGCTCCGACGTCGCTGCGACGTCGCCTTCTGCAGCTCGTGTACGGACTGGTCGCGATGGTTGCTGCGGCGGGTTGGTGGCTGGCCATCGTGTCCCTGGTCCCCGCCTCGGATCGACCGTTCATCGACGGCTCACCGGACAACAGCATTTGGAACCTCATCTTCGAATACAACGGCTTCGGCCGCATCGTGAGCTCGGGCTCCGGTGGAGGGGGCGGAGGCAACTTCAGCGGTGCGCCCGGACTCTTGCGCCTCTTCAACGATCTGATGGGAGGACAAGCGTCCTGGCTCCTCCCGGCGGCGCTGCTCAGCATCGTCGTCATCGGCGCGACCCGCTGGCGAGCCCCGCGCACCGACATCGTCCGGGCCGCCGGCATCGCCTGGGGCGGTTGGTTGCTGGTGACCGCCGCCGTGTTCAGCCTCGGCCAGGGGGTGATCCACACCTACTACACCGTTGCGCTGGCGCCGGCCATTGCGGCCCTGGTGGGCATCGCCGGTCACCAGCTTTGGTTGGTGCGGCACCGCTTGTGGGCCCGCCTCGTTACTGCCGGCGCCATTGCCCTGACGGCCGTGTGGTCCTTCGCCTTGCTCGATCGGACGCCCTCGTGGTCTCCGTGGTTGCGCTGGCTCGTCCTCGTCACGGGACTGGCCGCCACCGTCGGCATCGTCGTCGCCGGCCGCTCAGCTCGGCGCGTGGTCCTCGGCTCGCTGGCCACTCTGGCTGGCGTCGCGGCGTTGGCCGGTCCGCTGGCCTATACGACCGCCACCATCGCCTCGGCCCACACCGGGAGCATTCCCACCGCAGGACCGAGCACGGGGACGACCGGCTTGGGCGGGCCCGGCGGCGGGCCCGGACAAGGCACGCGGGGTGGTTTCCCCGGTCGTGCCGTTGCGGGTTCGAACTCTGTCAGCGATACCGGCTCTTCGAGTGCGGGGCAGCGACCTCCCTCGGGTACCGGCACCTCTGCGACGGGAAGATCCCGCGATGGCTTCCCCGGGGACGGTGCCCTTTCCCATTCCTCCTTCTCGTCGTCGGCGCCGACTGCGAGCGGCTCTGCTCCCTCGGGTCCGGCGAGCGGTTCTGGCTCCGGCGGTGCTGGCGGCGGACGGGTCAGCCCTGCGCTCGCTCGCTACCTGGAGAAGGATGCCTCCCACTACACGTGGATCGCCGCCGTCGACGGTTCGAGCACGGCCGCCTCACTCGAGCTGGCGAGCGGCGGAGACGCCGTGATGGCAATCGGTGGCTTCAACGGCAACGGAGGCAACCTGTCCCTCACCGCCTTCGAGCACTACGTGAAGGACGGGGACATCCACTACTTCGTCAGCGGCGGCGGTGGCGGCGGAGGCCCCGAAGGGTCCTCCACCTCGGCCATCACGCAGTGGGTGGAGCAGCACTACAAGTCGGTCACCGTCGGAGGCGAGACGATCTACATCCTGACGTCGGCCAAATCGTGACCTCGTGGGTGGAGGCGGGTCAGACCAACGCTGCCCGCTGCTCAATGAAGAGGTCCGCCGACGAGGCGAGGTCCGTCTGCACTTCGGATTGGTTCTCCAGCAGCTGATCGGCCCACAGCATCTGCAGCGTGACCTGCAACCGATCGATCCGGTGTTGGGAGCGGGCGTCGTCGATGGCGGCGCGTAGCACGTCGTGCAGCACGCGGTCGTGGGTCGGGGGCTCGTCGAGCGCCTCCCGACGGTGAGCCAGCACTTCTGCGAACTCCTGGTACCACCGGTGGCTCGATGCGTATGAGTCCCGCAACACCGCCCCGGCCACGGCTACCGACTCGACCTCAGGCTGGCCATCGGCCGGCGGGAGCGTCGGCAGTCCGGACAGGGTGTACGCGGCCAGCCGGAGCCGGTTGGCCCCGGTGAAGAGCCGTGACACCGTCTCCACCGAGACCACCTTCGCCCCGCGCTCGGCGAAGTACTGCCGGAAGGCGTCGTCGAGCAGGAGATAGGTGCTGTGCGACAGTCGCGCACCCGGCTCGGTGTCGACATGCCGGGTCGTCATCGTCAGGCGGTCCACCGCATCGGCCAAGTACCCCGAGTTGGCCACGAATGCCGCCGAGAGGGCGCGGCCGAGGGCGGCCGTGGCCCCACGGGGCCAGAACAAGAGGCCGACGACGATGCTCACCCCGCAGCCGATCGCGACGTCCTCGATGCGGGTGAGCCCCACCTTCCAGCCCGTCGGCTCGATGATGTTGAACAGGATCATCACCACGAGCGTGAACCCGGCCTGCCCGGCCGCAAAGGAGATCATCGACGGCGCCGTCCCTGCGATGAGCACGGCGATCGGCAACAACGCCCACAGGAGCGTCCAGTGGTCGGAGACGCCGATCATGATCGCGGAGCCGATGAAGAATCCGATGGCAGTCCCGCCGACGGCGCGCAAGGCCGTCGCTCCCGTCCCCAGGGCATTGGTACGCAGGACCGAGAGCGTGCCCAGCACGACCCAGAAGCCGTGCTGGACGTTCGTCACCTCGACGACAGCCACCGCGAGGGCCAGTCCCGCGGCGCCCCGCAGCGAGTTGCGGAACCACACCGATCGGAACGAGAGATGGGAGAACACCCGGTAGGCAAACGTACGGGAGGAGGTCAGGCCGAGACCCAGACGGGTGTCCACGACCGTGTCGGCGCCGGCGGCGGCGAGCGTTGCGTCGCACACCATTTCTGCCGCCGTGCCCAGAGCGCGGGCGTGAAATCCCGGATCGAGATCGGCGGCGAAATCGCCGAGGGAACCTGTCCGTTCCGCCTCGATGCCCATCTCGACGATTCTCGACATGTCGGTCTGGAGTTCGCTCCCCAACAGCTCGGCCAGCCTGCCGACGGCATCACGGACCTGTTCGATCGCCGCGGGATCCTCCACCGGATGCCCGCCCCTGTCGCACACCAGTGCGCCGCTCTTTCGTAGTGCGTCCGCCGCGGCGGCCAGCACCGCACTGACATGAGGCTCAAGCTCGACCCCGAGGTCGTCGCGGTTGAGCGTGGTGTTGTTGGCCACCCATTCCACCCGGCCCACCAATTTGGAGAGTGCCACCGCATTGCCGGCCGCCCCGATGGGCGGATAGGGCGTCGCCCTGAACTGTTGGCGCAACGCCGCGAGGGCTTCGACCATCGCCTTGTGGGCGGCCCGGTCGGCCGTGCCCCGCGCGTGTGCCTCGACCACTGCGGCCACCGCCTGCAACGCCGCCGAGAGCCGCCGGCGCAGATCGTCGTGCCACGGACGGGGCCAGATCAGCAGGCAGGCCGGGATGCAGAGCGCACCCGCCAGGGCCCACCCCACCAGGCGCGGCCAGATCTGCGACGGCGGTTCCGCCACTGCGACAGGCAGGACGAAGGTCAGCAATGCCGCCGTCGCGCTGGTCGCTGCTTGAGGGAGGACGATGCCGGCGAAGAGGACGAGGAAGCCGACGATCCCCATCGTCACGACCGCCGCCGCCTTATGGGTCGAAACGGCGGTCCCGAGAGCAATGAAGCCGCAGGCCACGGCGAACAGCACCAGGTAGCTGGCACAACAGGTCCGCGGGCGGCCAGGGAATTCGACCAGGAGCAAGAGGGCGAAGGAGCCGAAGGAGGCGAACAGGCTGACCTGATAGTTCGGGAACACCACGAAGGCGAAGCCGAACACCGCCGGCATGACGATGGCCGCCCGGATGGAGCGCTTGACCGCCAGGAGATCCGGATCCTTGTCCCGGATCCTCGCAAGGAGTGTCCGTCCGGGGTCGCCTTCGGCAGTGCGTTGCGAGCTGGCGGTCTCGGTCATAGGGCCACCACCATCCTTCCGGAGCCCCGTTGCACCGGCAAATGCCTGTCTACGAGCGGCGCTTCTTCGCCGGTTGGGCCAAGGCCGCCGCACGACCCCGGGCCACCCAGGTGGCCAGCTGCGGGCGCGTGCGTACGGCACCCGCCTCGAGACGCAACCAGCCGCGCATCGGCCGTCCCCGCATGATGGCCACGGTGGCCTTGGTCGTGGCCACCAGCCGATCGGACTCGTCGGGGTCCACCCGGACCAGGATGCCGCCCTGCCCGCTGGCGGCGATGGCCAGACGACCACCGATCAAGAACGCGATCCCACCGAACATCTTCTTCTCGGTGAGGGCGCTCTCGGGCGCGAGGAGCTCGCGCACGCGTTCCGCCAGTCGCTCGTCGTGGGCCATCGCTACTCGATCGTAGGCAACCGCTGCGACCGGTCAGTCGAGTTCGGCCAGCAACTCCCGACACCGTTGGGCATCGCTCGAGAGCTTGGAGCGGAAGGCATCCATCCGGGCCAGCTTGGTACTGATCTGCTCGGCCAGGGACTCGTTCAGCACCAGCGCCTCTTGCAGGGTCGCCCTCTGGGCGGCCTGCGCCTTCTTGGTCCCCACGTCCTTGGTGGCCCGGTAGGTGGCCCGCAGCTCGTCGAGTCGGGTCTCGAGCGAGAGGAACTCCTTGATCTCGTCCAGGTTCATACCGAGCACCTCGCGCAGCTCGAGAATGCGTCCGAGATGGGAGAGGTCGTCGGAGGTGTAGCGACGCTCACCGCCCGGCGTGTAGTGCGACGGGCTGAGCAGGCCGAGCTCCTCGTAGTAGCGCAGGGTCCGGGCCGACACCCCCGCTCGCGTGGCGGCGTCACTGATGCGGATCCCCACCTCGCCTTCCTCAGGCTCGGGGCCAGTGTCGGCCTTGGAGGACCGCCGGGACGTCGAGACGGCCATCTCAGTCCACCAGAAGGGGTTCGGTCTCTGCGATCGCCTCTTGGGCCGAGACCGGCTCGAACTCGTCCGCTGTGACTCCCGTCCCCACTGGGTCCTCCTCGTAGTGGTACTTCCCGCCCCGCAATAACGATGCCACGGCACCGAGCAGGCAGACCCCGGCGGCGAAGGCGAAGGCTTCCGCCAGGCCCTTGTGGAACGCCGGCGCGATGAGGTGCGGGAAGAACTGGCGGCTGGTGAGGTACGAAGCCGTGTGATGGGGCAGCTGCCCGAGCTCACTGCCCAACAGGACCTGCATCGGGTTGTAGCCGAGAAACGCCGCGAAGAGGCTGCCCACCGGCGGCAGGTGCGACGCCCTCGTGGCCACCGCGGTGGGCACGCCCTGGGCGGTCAGGCCGTGGTACAGGGCCCCCGGCAGGCTGGCCGCGAGTCCCAGGATCATGAGCGTGAAGAAGATGCCGATGGAGAGCACCTGTGCCGAGGAGTTGAACGTGCCCGCCATACCGGCACCGGAGCCCCGCTGGCTGGCCGGGAGGCTGTTCATGATCCCGGTCTGGTTCGGTGCCACGAAGGCCCCCATACCGACGGAGTTGAAGAAGATGATGATGGCGAAGCCGGCGTAGGGGAAGTCGACCGGCAGCATGATCAGGAGGATGAAGGTCAGAGCGGTCAGCACGAGCCCACCCGTGGCGAAGGGTCTCGCTCCGTAACGGTCGGCCAGGAGGCCGCTGAGCGGCGCCGCCAGCAAGAGTCCGATGGTCAGCGGGATCATGTAGATCCCGGCCCAGAGCGGCGTCTGTTCGAAGCTGTAACCGTGCAGGGGTAACCAGATCCCCTGGAGCCAGATCACCAGCATGAACATGAGCCCGCCCCGGCTCATCGAGCCCAGGAAGCTTGCGATATTGCCTGCCGTGAAGGCGCGGATCTTGAAGAGCTGCAGCCGGAACATCGGGTAGGCCACTTTGGTCTCGATGACGCCGAACAGCACGAGGATGGCGATGCCGCCGAAGATCTCGGCCATCACGACCGGGCTGGTCCAGCCCATGGTGTGGCCGCCGTAGGGCAAGAGGCCGTAGGTGATGCCGACCAGGATGAGGATCAGTCCGACGGCGAAGGTCGAATTGCCGAGCCAGTCGATCTTGGCCGGGACCCGCACGCTGTGGTCCACCAGCTTCCGATAGGCCACGAACGTACCGAGAATGCCGAAGGGGACCGACACCAGAAAGACCAGGTGCCATTCGACCGGGGCCAAGAGGCCACCCAGCACCAGCCCGATGAACGAGCCGGCGATGGCCACGGTGTTGTTGATGCCGAGGCCCAGCCCGCGCTTGTCGGCCGGGAAGGCGTCCGTGATGATCGCCGAGGAGTTGGCGAAGAGCATGGCACCGCCGACGCCCTGACCGACCCGCATGCTGATCAACCACAGCGCGCCTGCTGCGCCCTGCAGCCACGTGATGGCCAAAAGGACGGAGAAGATGGTGAAGACGGTGAAGCCCAGGTTGAAGATCCGCACCCGGCCGAACATGTCGCCCACCCGTCCGAGCGACACCACGAGCACGGCCAGCACCACCATGAAGCCCATGAGCATCCACAGCATGTAGCCCGTGTTGCCCGGGGTGAGGGGGTTCAGTCCGATCCCCCGGAAGATGTCGGGGAGCGAAATGAGGACGATGGACTGGTTGATGAAGACCATCAGCGTGCCCAGGGTCACGGTGGCCAAGGCAATCCAGCGGTAGTTGGACGGCTCGGCGGCCTCGACGACCGGCCCTCGGGCGTGGCCGTTGGTGGCGGGGAGGGTCACAGAGCTCATGACAGAAGTTTAACGTTAACGTCAGGGTCATGAAACACCCCGCGTGCGGCTCATGCAGGCCCGCGCCATCCTGAGTGACGAAGCGATCGGACTGGCCGACAGACGAACCCGACGGAGAGCATGACCGACGAACGAGAAACCCCCGCCCACCTCGATGTTCTCGTCGTCGGGGCCGGACTCTCGGGCGTGGGCGCCGCCCACTACCTGCGCACGGAGTGCCCGTGGGCCCGCATCGCTGTCCTCGAGGCCCGCGACGTCATCGGGGGCACCTGGGATCTGTTTCGCTACCCCGGTGTCCGCTCCGACTCGGACATGCACACGCTCGGGTACTCGTTCCGCCCCTGGGAGAACGAGAAGTCGATCGCCGACGGCGATTCGATCCTCCAGTACATCAAGGACACGGCCGCCGATTCGGGCGTCGAACGGGACATCCGATTCGGGCATCGCGTCACGTCAGCCGACTGGTCGAGCGACGAGTCCCAGTGGCACATCACCGGCGAGCGCGGCGAGGCCCGTGAGCCGTTCGAGCTCACGGCCGGCTTCCTCTTCTCCTGCACCGGCTACTACCGCTACGACGAGGGCTACCGTCCCGACTTCGTCGGCATGGCCGAATTCGCGGGCACGCTGATCCACCCGCAACACTGGCCCGAGGAGCTCGACACCATCGGGAAACAGATCGTGGTCGTCGGGAGTGGCGCCACCGCCGTGACGCTTGTCCCGGCCCTCGCCCGTGCCGCGGCGCACGTGACCATGCTGCAGCGCTCACCGACCTATGTCGCCTCGCTGCCCCAGAGAAGTCCCGTCGCGACACTTCTCCGCCGTGTCCTGCCTCGGCCGCAGGCCGCCACGGCAGCCAAGTGGTTCCACGCGCTCACGACCCAGGCGTTCTACACAGCCAGCCGGCACCACCCCGAACGGGTCAAGCGCTTCCTGCGTCGCGGTCTGGAGCGCGACCTGCCGGCGGGCTACGACATCGAGACCCATTTCACCCCGCGCTACAACCCGTGGGACCAACGTTTCTGCGCCGTTCCCGACGGTGACCTCTTCGAGGCCATCCGCAGCGGCAGCGCTTCGGTCGTGACCGACACCATCGACCGATTCACCGAGAAGGGCATCCTGCTGTCGTCGGGCACGGAGCTGCCGGCGGACATCGTCGTCACGGCGACGGGCCTCGAGCTGTTGTTCCTCGGCGGCATCCGCGTGACCGTCGACGGGCAGATCGTGGACCCGGGGCAACGGGTGACCTACAAAGGCATGATGCTCGAAGGCGTCCCGAACCTGGCCTTCGCCATCGGCTACACCAACGCATCGTGGACGCTCAAGTGCGATCTCACGTGCCAGTACGTCTGCCGCCTGCTCACCTACATGCGTGATCACGCCCTGAACGGGGCGGTCCCCCGCAACACCGATCCGACGGTGGTCGCGGGTGGCCCCGTTCTCGGGCTGACGTCGGGCTACATCCAGCGCAACGCGCGACGCCTGCCCCAGCAGGGCTCACGCGATCCCTGGATGGTGCACCAGAGTTACCTGCGTGACTACCGGGCCCTCAAGAGGAGCAAGGTGGACGACGGCGTCATGGAGTTCCACCCGACCCGCCAGCGCCGCGACAGTGCCGGCGTCGGCTCGTGAATTCCATTTCCCTGCCCTGCGAGCGACTCGGAGGACTCCCATGAAGGACTTCAGCGGTCGGGTCGCCGCCATTACCGGTGCCGGCTCGGGCATCGGACGAGCCCTGGCCAAGGACCTGGCTCGGCGGGGCGCCCACGTGGCGCTGTGCGACATCGACGATCCCGGTCTGGCCGAGACCGTCTCGCTCTGCGAAGGCCTCGGGGTCAAGGTCACCTCGGCCCACGTGGACGTGGCCGATCGGGCGGCCGTCGAGGCCTGGGCCCTCCGCGTGGTGACCGACCACGGTCAGGTCAACGTCGTGTTCAACAACGCCGGCGTCGGGCTGGGCTCGACGATCGAGGCCATGTCCTATGCCGACTTCGAATGGCCGATGAACATCAACTTCTGGGGGGTGGTGTACGGATCCAAGGCCTTCCTGCCCCACCTGAAGGCCTCTGGCGAAGGGCACATCGTCAACCTGTCGAGCTTGTTCGGTCTGGTCAGCGTGCCCTCGCAGGGCGCCTACAACGCGGCCAAGTTCGCCGTCCGGGGTTTCACCGACACGTTGCGCATGGAGCTCGAGATCGAGGAGGCTCCCATCTCGGTCACCACCGTGCATCCGGGCGGCATCAAGACCAACATCGCGCGCAACGCCCGGATCGACCCGAGCGTGACCGCCGTCGCCGGAGATACCGAGGTGGCGCGCTCGGACATGGAGCGCATCTTCATCACCTCCCCCGAGAAGGCGGCCCGCCAGATCCTCACGGCGGTCCAGCGCGACCGGCGCAGAGCGCTGATCGGGCCCGATGCCAAGGTCATCGACTTCGTGTCACGCCTGCCGGCCACGCTCTACCAGAACGCACTCGCGAAAGGTGCACGTCGGGCGCGCTACCGTGCGGCACGAAGCCGATGACCGACCTCGTCTCATACCAGCGCACCGACCGGATCAGCACGATCACGATGGACGACGGCAAGGTCAACGTGTTCTCGGTCGCCATGCTGCGCGCGCTCCACGACGCTTTCGACCAGGCCGAGGAGGACGGGACCGTGGTCCTGCTCACCGGACGGCCCGGGTACTTCTCCGCCGGCTTCGACTTGAACACCATCCGTTCGGAACCGGAGAACGTCGTCACCATGCTCACCCTCGGCGCCACCCTGGCCGAGCGGATCCTGAGCTTCCCCACACCGGTCGCCGCCGCCTGTCCGGGGCACGCCTTTCCGGCCGGAGCGTTCCTCCTCATGGCGGCGGATACCCGAGTGGGTGCCGACGGCCCGTTCAAGCTAGGTCTGAACGAGGTCCGCATCGGCCTGACCCTGCCCTGGTTCGCCATCGTGCTGGCCCGCTATCGAATGAACCCGCCCCACTTCGACCATGCAACGGTGACGGGCGAGATGTTCGACCCCTCGGGCGCCCGCGACGCTGGCCTGCTCGATCGGGTCGTCCCGGTGGACGAGGTGGCCTCCGCCGGGTGGGCGGCCGCCGAGGACCTGACGACGGTCGACGGTCCGGCGCACAAGGCCACGAAGCTGCGGGCCCGCCAGAAGGTTCTCGAGGACCTTCGCTGGGCCATCGAGGCGGAGCTCACGGAGCCGTCCTGAGGCGGTGATGGATACCCGGTACGGCCGCCTCGTGGCGGCCTGACCTGGGATCCGGCGGGCTCGCCCGCCCCCATACTGGACATTTGCTCCAGCTCACCCCACAATTCGGTCGTGGAATCCCCCCCGTTGCTCGTGACCATGGTCCGTTTTCCGGGCGCCCTGATCCGGCTTCCGATGACGGCATTGACCGCCTTGGAGGCAATGAACGACCTGGCCGAGCGGCTGGACCGCCTGATGACGCTGCTCGAGCGGCTCGAAGGTGGTGTGAACAAGGCCGGGTCCGGGATCGACCTGGCGGCCGTCGGCATCTCGACCGCGGTGAGCGGCCTGGAACAGGCCGTCGGCGTGCTCGACAACTCGCTCCCCTCGCTCTCCGACTCCGCCACCGCCCTGCGCAACCTGACGGAGCGCCTGAGCTCCATCGCCATGGATCTGGCGTCGGAGCTTCCCAAGGCGACCAAGTCCCTGCAGGAGGTCTCGCCCGAACTCTCCACCGTCGTGAGCCTGCTCGACGATCGATTCGCCCACCTCGACGGAGTCGTCACCGAGCTGGCCCGGCTCGTCGAGGCCGTCGTCGGCACCATCCCCGGCATGCGTCGGGTCTTGCGTTCGAGTCCGCCGCCCGTCACCCCGACAGGCCCCGCGGCCCCCGAAGCCAAGCCGGCCTGATCATCCCCGAATCACAGTGCGAGGAGTCCTGATGACGACCGAACATGACGCCGCGCTCGCAGTGGTCCGCTCCACATCGGTTCCGATCCACGACATCGGGACGGCGATGTACATGAGTCCCGATGTGTTCGGCTGGGCCGCCGAATGGGGCTGGTCGAACCCGTTCGCCTTCTACTTCGCTGGTCGTGGCGGCATGTTGGGGGAGGTCGACCACGACGTCGTGACATCCGCCCTCGGGTGGTTCGAGCCCAATGCCGTCAAGGCGATGTACTCGGAGGGCTCGGCAATAGCCGGTTCGGTCTCGGCCGCGGCCCGCATGGCCGAGGCCCACGCCAGGTGGGGCGACAAGCATTTTGCCGGCGTGGAGGGGATCGAGAACATGGTGGCCGTGACCGAAGACCTGGTTGCCGGCCTTGAGGGCTCAGCCATACCGGTCTTCGTCGGTTGGCGGAAGGCCAAGCCGGCCGAATCGGCTGCGGGCCGGGCAGCGCAGCTGATGCAGATGCTCCGCGAATGGCGGGGCGGGCTTCACCTCGTCGCCACGACCGCGGCCGGTCTGACGCCGCTCGAGGCCATTCTCACGAACGAGGGTGCCGGGCAAGCCAAATTCTTCGGCTGGGCGGAGCCCTTCCCCGACGTCGCCGCCATCAAGGCCCGCCACGACGAGGCCGAAGAGACGACCGATCGGCTGTGTGCGCTCACCCTGGCCCAGGCGCTGGACTCCTCGGAATTCGGCGCCTTCGAGGCTGCGGTCGGTGCCCTACGGGCCGCCACTCCCTGAATCTCGACGGCTGGCCGCCGGGAGAGGAAATACCCTGGACCGGCTACAGTGAAGGGCCGCTTCTCGGGAGTCCAGGTGCCGACCGAGGAGTACGACGGCTCGCCGTCATGGACCTGTGGTGCAGCTCGGAGTGCACGCCGCCCTGTCAAGGCGGAGGTCGCGGGTTCAAATCCCGTCAGGTCCGCCACCGAGTTCACGCCCGTTCGCGGGTGCGTGGACGACGTGACCCGGTCGGGTAGCTCAGTTGGTAGAGCGCGCGCCTGAAAAGCGTGAGGTCACCGGATCGACGCCGGTCCCGACCACCGGAACAGTCCGCTTCGATGACACCCGAGGCTGGCTGCCGATGTCCGCCGCGGCGTTTCGCCCCCACCTCGTGCCCTCAGAACTGGAACGAGTTCCATGACGTGCGGGTTCCGGCACGTGCCCGATCATCAGCCGGGCAGCTGATTCGCCATGGAGGGGCGCTGGCGGCCGGTCTCCGTCGATCCCGCAAGACAGTCACACTGGTTCGCCCCAGTTGGATGAGCACGCTGCGTCAGGCGGCCACGGAGCATGCCTGAGCGGCGACGACACCTTGGTGCTACTACCAATCGGCCCACAAGGTAGCAACCTTGGCGACCTTGCCGGGACCGCCACAATGGAGAGACGTCCAGGTGAGGAGGGCATCGTTGCGGGCCATCGGGCTGGTGTTTCGGGCACAGGTGCGCAACCGATGGCGATCCTGGCTCGCCATCGTGATCCTCATCAGCCTCGTCAGTGGAGTGATCATGGCGGCCGCGGCAGCAGGACGGCGCACTGAATCCGCCTTTCCGTCGTTCGTGGCCGCCCACGGTTTCGACGCCGAGCTGTACTCCTCTCGGCCCATTTCTGGGATTTCGCGACTGCCAGGGGTGAAGGCCGTAACGGCGGGAATCGGACCAGACAATGGCGAACCGGTCTGCGCCTGTACCCACCCGATCAACCCTTCTTCTTTCGGCGTGATCGTTCTCCCTGCCAAGGGAACCCCTGCCTTCAAGCTGGTGTCGGGGCGGATGCCCGATCCATCGAGCCCCAATGAGGTACTGGCCACGTACACCCTGCACCAAGACGAAGGGGTGCGTCTCGGGACCGTCATCAAAGTCCCCTTCTACTCGCCTTCGCAATCGGACGAGTACAACAGCGCAACGGGCGCCTCACAGACGCCGTCCGGGCCCACGGTCGCCTTGCGGGTGGTGGGTTTCGGAGCCACCGAATTCGATTTCCCGTCCGGCAACACACCCTCTTACAGCCTGTATGCCTCTCAGGCCTTCGCCCGCTCCGTCGTCCCCCGGACGGCCACGGGCTATGTGTACCTCGTCCGCTTGCGCAACGGCGCCGCTGACTTACCTCGATTCGAAGCTGCCGTGAACGCCCGAGGTGGGTTTACCTACACCCAGAACGAAGACTCCCTGGTCGCGTCCATTGAAGCATCGATCCATCCTCAAGCGATCGGGTGGTGGCTCCTCGCCGGACTCGCCGCACTCGTCGGCTTGGTGGTTGTCGCTCAGGCACTGGGCCGACAGAGCATCACGGAGAGCGAGGACTTCCCGACGATCGTGGCCCTCGGGGTAGATCGTTGGCAGTTGGTTGTGCTCGGCACAGCACGAAACCTCGTGGTCGGGCTGGCTGGAGCCGCAGGAGCCGCAGCGGTCGCCGGAATCCTCTCCCCGATTGCACCCCTTGGCGAGGCGCGAATAGCCGAGAGCTCAACCGGGATCACGCTTGACGGACCAGTCCTCGCGATCGGCCTGATCGCCACCGTGGTCGTGGTTGTCGGTCTGGGTCTACTGCCGTCGATCAAAGCGGCGCGTCACACCAGGCGTCGCGAGCGAATCATCCCTCGTGCGCCCTCCAGGGTGGCCAGTTACCTATGGTCGAACGGGGCACCGCCGAGCACGGTGATCGGTATTCGCAACGCCCTCGAACGAAGGAGTGGCGGGGCCAATGTCCCAGTGGGCAGTGCACTGCTCGGCACCGTGTTGGCTGTGATCGCGCTCTGTGGCACGGCCGTGTTTGGTGCCAGCCTCTCGCACTTGACGAGCACGCCCAGGCTGTACGGAGACGCATTCCAGCTCAACATTTCCGACCCGAATAACGGAGTAACGCCCGACCCCACGCTGATACAAGGCCTGGAGAATGACCCGGCCGTCAATGGGATCACCGAAGGGATCGCTCTTCCCGTCATCGCGATCAACAAAGTGGTTGTGGGAGCCCTGGCCGGCACGGCCATCCGAGGTTCACTCCTCTTCTCCACTGTGGACGGCCACGTTCCCAACGCCCCTGGAGAAATTGGTCTCGGCGCGACGACGATGCGTCGAGTGGGCGCCGATGTCGGGTCCATCGTCGAAGTCACGGTGTCATCGGCATCTGGTGCCAGACGGACCGTACCGTTCCGGGTCGTCGCGCAGATGTCGTTGCCCGTGCTCGGCAACACCGTAAGCCTGGGCACCGGCGCCGTGTTCACGCTGCGAGGGTATGAGGACGCCGCGTGCCCTCCGGGTCCCACACGAACTGCGTGTCGGCAACGAGTGACGATGTCGACCACTGGCGGAGTCTTGGCCAGTGTCGTTGCCGGGCCGCGTGGACAGGCGGCGATCGCCCACTTCGTCAACGAGTACCGGTCGGTGACCGCCCTCGCCGTGACGCCGAGTTCGCTGATCAATTTCGGCGAGGCAGTAAATTTCCCGCTTCTTTTCGGGGCCGTCTTGGGCGTGTTCGGGGCCGCAACGCTGCTTCACCTGCTCTTGGTCAGCGTCTCGCGGCGGCGACAAGAGGTCGGGCTCTTGAAGGTGGTGGGATTCGTCAATCGCCAAGTGGCATCCGTCGTCGCTTGGCAGGCCACGACGATGGCGGTGGTGGGCATTGTGATAGGAGTCCCGATCGGTGTTGTGATCGGACGGGTCACATGGCTCGCCTTCGCAAACAATCTCGGCGCCGTTCCGGTCGCTGTCGTGCCGATATCGGTCCTTGCGCTCATCGTCGTTGGGGTCATAACCGTCGCAAACCTGATCGCAATCCCTGCGATAGCAGCGACGCGCTCGAGGCCACAGGTTCTCTTGCGGACGGCATAACGTCCTCGACCGCCTGGCGTATCGGTGCTCCATCTGGGACGTCGCTGGCGCGTCAGACGACGCTCGCACGAATGACTACCCGTAGGGATCCGCATTCAGTTCATGACGGGACCTCCTGTTTTCCGGGTGGATGGTGACCCCGCCAACCAAGGAACGATCTGAAACCGGGGGGTCACCGGATCGACGCCGCTCCCGACCGCCGGGACAACCCCGCTGGAGAGGCGCTGGATTCGGTCGGGCCGTGACGAGCGCCCTTGACCGCCCTCAGCAACCGGGGTGACAATGGCCCGGCGCACCACCGCCTGCGCCTAGAGAACCGGGGGACCCACATGTCCGGCAACGTCGCGAGCGACCTTCAATTCGAACCTCCGGGGCCGGGATCGTGGAACCTCGACCCGGTGCATTTCCCGCGTCCGGTGACGCGGTACTTCGCCGAAACGCACCCGGAGCCCTTCCGCCGTGGAGTGCACGAGTTCATGTCGTATTACGGAACGCTCATCGACACGATGGAGACCCAGTACGTCAACGGCTTCGCCTACAACGCCATGCGGCCGGCGCCCGAGAGCGAGATCCTGCAACGGTTCGCTCGGGCGGAACTCGTGTGGGAGCAAAAGGTCTGGCGCGAGCAGTTGCGTGAATGGGACGACTCGGCGAAGCCCACCGCGATCAAGACGCACCGCGAACTGCAGTCGGTAGATGCGGAGGGCCTGTCGGACGATGGCTTGGTCGCCTACCTCGGCCGGTGCCGGGAGCACCACGCCCGGATGATGTACCAGCACATGCGGTTCACCG
The DNA here is from genome assembly GCA_963754445.1 of uncultured Acidimicrobiaceae bacterium. Taxonomy (GTDB): domain Bacteria; phylum Actinomycetota; class Acidimicrobiia; order Acidimicrobiales; family RAAP-2; genus Bog-473. The sequence continues at coordinate 626,148 of CAVWFT010000002.1, forward strand.
GATCGGCCATGCTTCCGGTTGGCGACCTGCTGGCACATCTCGGGACCTGGACCGACATCGCTCCGGCGCAAGCACTCGCCATGATGCGAGGCGCCGCGCCCGTATCGGCCGGCGCCTCGGGCGAGCACGAGCGGCTGCTCGTCGCGATAAGTCAGGATGCTGCCGCCCGCGACCTCCTCGATTCAGAGGGCGACCCCGGCAAGGTGCTCGAGGAGCTGCGCGCGTTCGGGGGTGGTGTCGGAACTGCGATGTCGGCGTACCTCGACCTCGTCGGTTTCCGACTGCTCGACGGCTTCGATATCTCGGAGCGCTGTGCCCTGGAACTACCTGACGCCCTGGTGCGCGCCATCCGATCGTCGGTGGACGCTTCGGAGAGCAATGACCTGGGCGTCGACGCCGTGATCGCCGACATACGAGCCCAGGTCCCCGCCGAGCACCGTCCACAGTTCGACGACCTCGTCGGCGAGGCCCGCCTCATGTATCGCCTGCGCGATGAACGCGGGGTCTTCAGCGACATTTGGGCGTCCGGCATCATGCGTCGTGCCGTGCTGGCGGCCGGGCGCCGTCTGGAGGGCACGTCTCGCATTCACGCTGCCGAGCACTTCGTCGATGCCAGCTTCGACGAGATGTGTTCGCTCGTGGCCGGAAAGGACGGCCCATCCGACGACGAACTCGCCCAGCGCTTCAGGGAACGCAACGCCCGCTCGGCCAAGGACGCTCCCGTGTCACTCGGACCACCGGCGCCACCACCCCCCGACCCTTCCGGACTCCCGCCGGGCGTGGCCCGCGTGATGCACGCCATGGGCATCGCGTTAGGCGAAGTGTTCGGGAGTTCTTCGGCGCCACACGAGGAGACGGTCCTGCACGGGCTGGCGGCCAGTGGCGGCGTCTACGAAGGACCGGCTCGACTCATCTCTGGACCGTCCGAGTTCGATCGGATCGTCAAGGGCGACGTACTGGTGACCGAATCGACCAGCGAAGCCTTCAACATCCTTCTGCCGTTGCTCGGAGCGATCGTCACCGATGCGGGAGGCCTGCTCTCGCACTCGGCAATCGTCGCTCGTGAGTACGGCATCCCCGGCGTCGTCGGGACGCGTGACGCGACCGACCGCATCCTCGATGGCACACGGATACGGGTCGACGGCGATGCAGGTGAAGTGACGGGGTACGCGTGACCGAAGTCGTCGCTCTCCCGAAGCGCACGATGACTCGCGCTTCGGGGCCAAGGCGACGGGGCTGGGGGCGGCTGCTGCGCGCCGGCTTGCCCATCCCGCCCGGCGTGGCCCTCTCGGGTTCGTTCGTCGACGCGGTGGCTGCGGGGGACGGCCGCGCCATCGAACAGCTCATGACGGCCACCCGTTCACTGGCGGGACCGCTTGCCGTCCGCTCGTCGGCCGCAGACGAGGACGGAGCGGACGCCAGCTTCGCCGGCCAGCATCTCACCTTGCTCAATGTCCCTTCGGTCGATGACCTGCGTGCGGCAATCGCGGAGATCTGGTGGTCGGCGAACTCTGACTCGGCGATTACCTACCGCCAACGCGTGGGCCTCTTCGCGCGTCCGAGTATCGGTGTCGTCGTCCAGTCACTGCTCGATCCCACTGTTGCCGGGGTGTTGTTCACCCAGAACCCGATCAACAAGGCGGACGAACGGCTCATCGAAGCGAGCTGGGGATTGGGTGAAGTAGTCGTGGCGGGCCGCGTGATCCCCGATAGCTTTCGCATCGACCGAACCGGCACGGTATGCGATCGCACGCCCGGTGTGAAGAAGATTGCCATCCGGGCCGCTGCCGATGGGGGGACCTACGAGGAGATCGTCGCCCCCGAGCTCGTCGAAACTCTGTGTCTCGACGACGACCAACTCGGACAGCTCAACGATCTGGCCGACCAGTGCGAGGAAATCTTCGGACCGGCCCGGGACATCGAGTGGGCGTTTGCGGACGGACAGCTCTATCTGCTGCAGTGCCGCGCCGTCACGCGGGCCGGCTCATCCCCTCCGTCGATCGCTCCGGCCGGAACCAACCGCCCGGTCGAGGTCATCGAGCGCGTGCCGCTCTTTGCCAACATGAGCCCACGCGACATCGCGGACATCGCTGTGCTCTTCAAAGAGCGTCGCTTCACTGCGGGTGAGACGATCACCAAGGAGGGCGCCGGTGGTGCTGCCTTCTTCGTCATCGACTCGGGTGAGGCAACAGTCTCGGTCGGAGGCCAGCAGCGGGCCTCGCTCTCGGACGGCGACTATTTCGGTGAGATCGCCCTCATCGACGAGGGCGCCCGATCGGCCACCGTCACCGCCAGTACAGAACTCGTCTGTTACGGACTGACCTATTGGGAGTTTCGCCCGCTCGTACAGCAGAACGCGACCATCGCCTGGAATCTTCTCCAGACACTGGCGAAACGGCTCCGCAGCGTGCAGCAGGACGAGGATTCTAATCGCACTCCCGACCCTGTCGACTCGGGCTAAGGAGCGTGTGGATAGGTGGCGATCCCGCGCAGACTCGGCGCGTCGTCACAGGGAAGCAACGAAGCGGACGCCCTCTGGCTGCGATTTGCGAGGGGCACGGTCGCCGTGCTGCAAACGACCGGTCGGGTGGGGACCGTAACACCTCGCGTCGACGGAGGGTGGCTCATGGGCAGCTTCGAGCCGTGTCCACCGTGGGTCGTGGGCGGAGGCTCGCCTGCGTGTCCGGATCCGCCGACGGCGAGCGCGGTCAGACCGGCAGCCAGCAGCGCAACCGTGGCCACGCTCACCCAGACCATTCGCCTCCTGCGGCGCCGGCGCGCCTCGGGGAAGAGCGAGTGGGTGCTGGTCTCGGGGGGGCCGAGGGGTGGGCGAACCCTCGGGATCGCCTCTAGTAATCCAGCGGGCACAGATCTACTATGACTAGTACCATGATATCTGTCAACGTGGACCGCACGGACCCTTTGGCGCTGCACGATCAGGTGGCGGCCGAGATCCGTCGGGCGATCGCCGAGGGGGAGGCCGGTCCCGGCGATCGCCTTCCATTGGTGAAAGACATCGCCGCCGTTCTCGGCGTGAACAAGAACACCGTGTTGCGGGCGATGCACATACTGCGGGACGAGGGACTCTTGGAGTTCACTCGTGGGCGCGGCATCACGGTGTCGGGAACTCCGCAGCGAGGGGCCGTCCTGGGACGGGTGCGCGAACTGGTGGACTTCGCGCGTCATCAGGGATACCGCCGCGAGGAGCTCATCGACATGATCGCGTCGCTTCCATGACCACGTACCCGATCGGGAGACCTCGATGATCGGCGTACAGGAGCATTCACACGTTGAACCGGTGGTGCTCCCGGCTCCAGGACACGACGCCTATGCGCTCTTTCGCGAGGCTCACCGGCGTCGGCATCGGCGACGGCTGCTCCGGATCGGTCTCGTGCTCATCGGGGTCGTTGCGTCGTTCGTCGTCGTCGACGCAACACGACATCACGCTGGCACGCTCCCGCCCACGGTCGAATCACCGAACAATACTAGTGCCCCAGCTTCTTTCGCCCGCTACCACTTGGACATTCTCTCGGCGCAGAGGCAGCTTTCCGTGCAGGTGTCCGAGACTGCCACTGGCAAGGCGAAAGTCCTCGTGCAGTCTGCAAACCCGGAGGCGGGTGCTGCGCTCGCCTTCCCACGTCGCAATTACGTCCTGGGATCGAACGGGAAGGGCTCCGTGTCGTTGTCCGACAATCTTCAGAAGGTCATTCACGTCTGGTCTCTCGCTCCAGGTCGATACCCCGCTCCCGCGAGCGATCCCGCCGACGTATGGCTATCCCAGCCCTACGGCAAGCCCAGTGTTGCGCAGGAATTCGACGAGTAAGAAACGGCAATCGCACCAGCCGTCCCGATACCGCCAGGGTCGATCGTCCTCGGCCAATTCGGTCCCGTTCTCGTTCTGCAATCGGCTCAGCCCGCAGCTCTGCTCGAGCTATGGAATCCATCGACCCACACGATTGTCACCACGTTGGGACCGTTCGATCAGGTGACGGTGTCCTCGCACAGCGTGGCGTGGACGTCGGCGAATCACCTGAGCGTCGCCACGGCCGACGGTGTCGTGCGGCACGAGCCAAGCGGAGCGGCCGGCGACGCTGCAACCGCGCTGTCCTTCTCACCGAACGGGTCGGACCTCGCAATCGTCTGGGCACCGGCCGCCGGTTCGGAGTTTGCCGCTTCCAGACGATCGATCGATCGGCAGTGCGAGCTCTCCCTCCTCGACGTCGGTTCTGGTGACACCGTCGAGATTCCAGATGGTCAGGGCACCGTGGGCCCGGTTACGTGGGCGGCAAATGGCACTCGGATCTTCTTCGCCCAGAGCTCGCCTACGGCGATATCTGTTGGTCTTTCGACGTACCGGGTCGGAGATGCACACTCCAGGAGGGTTGCGATCCCCGGATTGACGTTGCCCTCCTCCTTCGGTCCCCCGTCGGGGTCCTTGTTCGGGTGGAACGGATAGTCGCAACTCGACCTTACGGCTCGGGCATCTCTCGGGATGACGATCGTAGTTTTGCCCGCTACCTATAGCTGGCCTCGTATTCGTCGTGACGGTGAAACCACGACAAATCGCCTTCGCTTCGACCGAGCGGTGCCCGGTCGAGCCATTGCCACATCGTCCAGAGGACATCGAGACCCCGCGCATAGGCGGAGTAGGTGTGGTACACCACGCCCTCGTCAAGGGCGAACGCGCTCATGCCGGGCTGCTCGCCCGACCATTCGCGCCAGGCGACGTCCGCCGCTTCGAGCTCGGCCTGATTCCGGTAGTTGTACTCCACCGGGGCGACGCCGGGATCGATCGTGACGTGGAAGTCGTAGTTGAAGTCCGTCCGTCCTGATGACGCCCATGGGAAGCTCCAACCCATCCGATCTCGATAGGCGAGAATCTTCTCGAGTGGCGCACGTGAGACCGCGGTAAAGGCCACATCGTGGTTCTGGAGGTGCAGATGAGTTTCGTCAAAGCCGTCGGCGAGCGACGAGCAGCTGGGACACCCTTCGTCCCACTCGGGATCCAGCATGAAGTGGTACACGAGCAGCTGCGACCGGTCCCGGAAAAGATCGGGCAGAGTCGACTCCCCCGACTCCGTGTCGAAACGGTAGTCCTTCTCCATCGGAACCCACGGCAGCTCTCGTCGTTGGCGAGCGACGTCATCGCTCAGCCGGGTGAGCTCCTTCTCGGCCCGCAGCAGGTCCAGACGAGCCTCTCGCCACTGATCGCCCGTACCGACACGATGGGTTGTCATGACGTTCCTCCCGTCATTCCGTCGCTGAAATCAGAATACCCAGCTCCAGATCTGTGACACCGGTGGCCCCTCTCGTCGACGAGCGCCCGTCGCCGGCGTCGCGTCCGATTCGCTCATGGGCACGCGTTGGCGCTGGCATTTGGCCCCCGGATCGGATGACCGGCGCTGGCGCTGAGTAACGTGGAGGGGTCGACGCACGCTCGTCGCGGATCTGTTCCCTTCGTCCTCACCGGTCGGAGTGGCCACCCCCCAGGAGCTGCACGCACGCCGTCCGAATAGGACGGCGAAATTGGTCCGAGCACGAAGAAGGGAGCACCGATCATGAAGCACGTCACTCTGGGATCGCTCGCCGTCGGTCGCATCGGACTAGGTGCCATGGGCATGTCCACCGCCTTCACCGGTGCCGGCAAGGACGATGCCGAGTCCATTCGCACCATCCACCGCGCCCTCGATCTGGGCGTCACACTCATCGACACGGCGGAGATCTACGGCCCGTACGTCAACGAGGAACTCGTGGGATCGGCGATCAAGGGCAGGCGCGATGCGGTGGTGCTGGCCACGAAGTTCGGCATGGTCTCCCACGCGCGGCGACGGGCCTGGCCACCTGGACAGCAGCCCGGCCAACATCCGCATCGCCCTCGAAGGCTCGTTGCGCCGACTCGGTACCGACCATGTCGACCTCTACTACCAGCACCGGGTCGATCCGGACACGCCCATCGAGGACACGGTCGGGGCCGTGGCCGAGTTGGTTGCCGAAGGCAAGGTACGCCACATCGGCCTGTCCGAGGCGTGGGTCGAGACCATTCGTCGCGCCCACGCCGTGCACCCGATCACCGCGCTGCAATCGGAGTACTCACTGTTCACCCGCGACCAGGAGGGCGAGGTGTTGCCGCTGCTTCGTGAGCTGGGCATCGGCTTCGTCGCCTACTCCCCCCTCGGAAGGGGCATGCTCACCGGGACGATCCGCTCGCTGGACGGAATGGACGACACCGACTTCCGCAAGACCAATCCTCGCTTCATGGGAGAGAACTTCGAGCGCAATCGACGCCTGGTCGACGAGGTCGAGGCGATAGCGGTCGACCTCGACTGCACGCCCGGTCAGGTCGCCCTGGCCTGGCTCCTGGCCAAGGGTGACGACATCGTCCCCATTCCGGGCACCAAGCGGGTATCTCGGGTCGAGGAGAACGTCGGCGCCGATGCGATCACGCTCGGCCCTGAGCACATCGATCGGCTCGACAAACTTCCCCCCGCCTCCGGTGACCACCACAACGAACAGCAGATGCGAACCATCGAACGGTGAGACCGAGGAAGACCTGCCCATCCGTGGCGTGCTGGGGGCGGCGAAACCCTGTTGCATTCGCTCGGTGCGATGGGGTGGGCCGGACGTGATCGTCGGAACCGACTGGGCTTCCTGGGGCACCGCCGCCGGCACCTTGGTTCTCGCCGTCGCCACTTTCGCTTCGGTCCGTTACGGCAATGCCGCCGCGCGCAATACCGAGCGGGCGCTGCAGGCCGGGTTGCGTCCCATTCTCTTTGCCTCTCGTCCTCACGAGACGGTGCAAAAGGTCCGCTGGGGTGACGGGCACTTGGCCGCGCTGCCGCCCGGGCACGCGATATTCGAGAAAGAGGACGGCGTCATCTACATGGCGATATCGCTGCAGAACGTCGGTGCGGGTATGGCCGTCATTCTCGGCTGGAGAATCGACGTAGGCACTCGCATCGACGCGCACGCTTCCCTCGAGGAGATGCGTGCCGAGACATCGTTGATCCGTCCCGACTCGGCGACGTTTCGGCCCCAGACCCGAGACCTGTATTCACCCCCGGGAGACCTGATTTTTGGCAGGCGGCAATCAGAACGTCCGACGATCCCGACCGTCCCCAGGTCGAGGCTGCGCTCAGGGGGTCGAATCCCCTCCTCATCGACCTTCTCTACGGCGACGAAGAGGGCGGCCAACGAACCATCAGCCGTTTCTCTATGGCCCGGTTCGGAGATTCCGGCGAGGGCTGGTATCCCACCGTCGTGAACCACTGGTATCTCGACCGCAACGGGCCGCGCTAGGAACCATTCCAGTGGTTTTGCTGACCGCTGCACACGACAGGACTTCACTTAGGATCTCGCGGTGGCGTGTCTTGAGTGGCCGGACGGCACTCGGTACGAGCTCGTGGGCGATTCCGTGACGATGGGCCGCGATCGTCTGAACGACGTCGTGCTGCTCGGCGACTCCAAGGTCTCCCGCCTCCAGGCCGAGTTGCAGTTTCGTGACCAGCGGTGGCTGCTGGTCGACCTGGGGAGCCGCAACGGGACCTTCGTCAATCAGCGGCGAATCCGTCAGCACCCCCTTCGCAGTGGGGATCGGCTTCAGTTCGGCGACATCGTCTTCGTCTTCCTCGCCGTCGACGACCCGAATGTCACCGAACCGAACGACGCCGTGGGCAAGGACGGGCCCCGACTGTCCCGACGTGAGCATCAGGTGGTGTCACTGGTTGCGGAGGGCTGCACCGACAGGGAGATCGGTGAGCGCTTGTACATCAGCACCAGCACCGTGCGCTCGCATCTCGACCGGGTAGCGGAGAAGACGGGCTTTCGCCGCCGGATCGATTTGATTCGCCTGTCGGCAGACCTGGGGCCGCCCGAGTAGGAGACGGTCGACCCGGCCGGCGTGGCCTGGCGGCAGGCGGTGTGGGCAATCGTGCCCACACGAACGGGCAGTGATCTCCCTGGTCAGGGACCGTCGGCTCTCTTCACACTGGGCTCCATGGGAGAAGGTGCAGGTTCCGCGTGCGACCGGCATGGCGGCGGGCGATGGAAATCTCCTGCCTCCGATGAAGAACCACGGTAGATGGGCCGCAGGATTCGGTTGTTGGGTGTGCTCTTGGCGCTGGTGACGGCGCTGATGCGATCCGTCGTGACCGACCCGCATGGAACTGCGGCCGACGTGGGCTTCCCGGCCGGACTCGATGTCGCGGTCAAGACGGGCACTGCGCAGACCGGCAACCCTCTGGCCAACACGGATGACTGGATGATCGGATTCGCTCCGGCCAGCGATCCGCAGATCGCCATCGCCGTCGTCGTGCCGCTCCAGTATCAGCACGACAACGGTGCGGGCGTGGCCGGTCCGATCATGAAGGCCATGTTCGAAGCTGCCCTCTCCCCGCGCTCGTGAAGTCCGGTCGAGACACCCTCGCCTGCCTGACCCCCGTCCGACGGCATGTTCCGGAAGTGATGGCTCCCGGTACTCATGACGTGACCGACGCTCGGGATCTGCCAGCTACCCCTGGAGAAGCACCCCCGAACCCGTGACGGAGACGTTCGTGCAACCGGTTGGTGGTCGCGCGCCGCCGGGGCGGGCCCGGCCGCCACACCGTCGACGGCCATCAGCGTGAGCAGACCGACGATGCCACAGGCCAGCAACGACTTCCCCATCCGCAAGTCCGTCCTCTCGAACGTCGCCGACGCAACCACATGGCGCGCCGAGCCTACGTGCGCTCGGTCCTCCAGAGATCGACGATCTGCGTTCCAAGCTCCGCCAGCATGTCCCTGAGATCGGGCAGCGAAAGCCCGAGGACATTGCTCGGACTGCCGTGAATCGCCCGGACGAAGGGGCCTGCGAGACCATCGATGCTGAAGCCGCCGGCGAGCGTCTGCGGCTCGGGTGTCGCCACGTACAGGGCCAGCTCGCGCTCGCTGGGGGCTTCGAACTCCACCACGGAACTGACCAGGCGGCTCGTGCGGCGGCCACGGGCAGTGTCGATCAGGCAGTGTCCCGTGTGCAGGGTCGCCTGCCGGCCGGACATCCGCCTCCACGTGTCCTCGGCTTCCGCCCTCGATGCGGGCTTGCCGAGCGCCACGCCGTCGAGTTCGAGCATCGAGTCACATCCGATGACGAGGCTGTCCGGACACCGCGGGGCCACCGCCTGAGCTTTTCGCTCGGCCAGGGACACGACGGCCTGGGTCGGAGTGAGGTCGCCGAACTCCTCGCTGACGCCGCTGACCTCGACCACCGGGGCCAGACCGGCATCGCGCAGAACCCGCAGTCGAGCGACCGAGCTCGAGGCGAGGACGAGACGGGCGGCGGGGGCGTGCACCCCTTGCGATTCGGGCACCTCGGCCTCAGCCCCGGCGCCCATGATGTCGTTGCACAGGTCGATGCACTCGTTGCAGATGTAGGCGTTCGGGCCTGCGACCACCTTGGCCACCCGGTCGGCCGACTTGCCGCAGAAGGAACATTTGGGCGAACCGTTCCACTTCTCCACCTTGGCCATCGCACATCCTTTTCCCCGGCGAGAACGACGCCAGGCTAAGAGGGTCCCGGCCCGTTCCGGCACCGGGGCGCCAAACGGGCAGGTCAGGCACCCCTCGGCGCCTCCGGTGGGTCTGCCCGGGCCCGACCTGACCCGGCCCCGGATTTGCCGAATACTTCAGAGCACTGATTCAGTCCCTGGATCCAAGGGGCGGAGAACGACTGGGGGCCGCCATTCGGCCGGCGATCCGCGTCGCGACCTCGGCCGCTGCGACAGGTGGATATGTCAGAACGAGAGCACGAAGACGGTGAGATGGGCAGCGGTGCGCCGCGCCGCGAGTTCCCCGGCCTCGAGGCCCTCGGAGCGGCCATCGATCGTGCCTCCAAGGCCCGGAAGGGCCGGGGACGGCATGCGGGAGAACCCGTCCGACGGCGATGGCGCATGTGGGTCGTCTTGGGCCTCGTCGCCGTCCTGCTCGTGGTGGGTGCCGGGGCCGGATACCTGTACTACCTGACCCACGACCTGCGCCGGGTCACCGTCCACGGCTTGCACTCTGCGTTTCGTTCCGGACAGGAGGCCGGAAGCGAGAACATCCTGATGGTCGGATCGACGTCTCGCTGCGCCCTCACCGTGCAGAATCCCACCTATGGGTTGTGTTCCCAGGGAGTCAACGGCGTCAACAGCGACGTGATGATGATCCTGCACGCCGATCCGGTCCATCATCGGCTGGCGCTGCTCTCCATCCCGCGGGACCTCTTCGTGCCCAACGCGCGCAGCAACGGTGCCAACAAAATAGACGCCGGGCTCTTCCAGGGCCTCACCCAGCTGGTCAGCGCCATCGAGGAGGACTTCGGCATCCCGATCCAACACGCGGTCTCGCTCAACTTCGACCAGTTCGCGAACGTGGTCGACGCTGTCGGTGGCATCAACATGGCGTTTCCCGACTCCGTCTTCGATTGGACCGCGACCGGCGGCGGCGTGGACGGCAATCTTCCCGTGAGCTCGGGTCTCAACCAACGGGCCGCCGCCTGTGTCCACCTCGACGGCATCCACGCCCTCCAGGTCGTGCGGGCGCGCCACCTGCGTTACGAGACGTCCTCGTCGAACCCGGACGACCCCTATGCGTGGCCCCAGGAGGCCCAGAGCGACCTGGCCCGCATCCGGCGCGACCACGAGTTCCTCCGCGTGCTGGCGACGACCGTCGCCAAGCGGGGGATCGGGGACCCGATCACGGACCTGCATCTCATCAACTCGGTCAAGGCCGACCTGACCTTCGACCAGACCTGGGCGCTGAGCGACATGGCAAACCTGATCGTCGACTTCCACTCCGTCAACATCGATTCGGTGCCGCAGCTCACCCTGCCGGTCCAGGTGGTCTCCGACCCGGACGGGTCCGGAGGCTCTCTCCGCTACAAGGGCGGCAGCTATGGCGACGTGGAGTTCCCGGCCGAGGCCCAGGACCAGGCCGCCATCGATCAGGTCCTCGGCATCGGGGTGACGACCGACTCCATGACCGGCAAACCACTTCCCGCGCCGTCGACCGTGTCGGTCTCGGTGCTCAACGGCACCGGTGCCGCCAACCAGGCCGCCGACACCGGGAGCGCGCTCGGCGCGCTCGGCTATCACGTCGTCGGCGTCGGCGACACCGCCCCCGTCGGCGATATCTCGGAGACCTTTGTGTACTACGGCTCCCGGGCGCCCGCAGCCGAGGCCGCCGCCGAGTCCGTGGCCCGATCGATGTCGGGCGCCGTCATCATGGCCTACGAACCGGCCGCCGTGGCCAGCGGTGCGCAGGTCACGGTGGTCACGGGTTCGCAGTTCACGGTCGATGCGCCGGCGGCGCCGGCGTCGGGGACGAGCGCGACGACCGCGCCGAGCACCACCACGACGACGTCCCCGCCCAGCGCCGCCGGGGCTGCGATCGCCGCGCCGAACGCGCCGAGCACCAACCTCGAGAGGTGGGATCCCCGGGCCTGCGCGGCCGGCGCCGTCCCGACCGCACCGGCGCCCAACCCGACCTGAGTCGTGGCACCCCCGGCGCGGCCCGGGGGGGCGACGTCGTCGTCGCCGCTTCAGCCCGGTACTCGGCTGACGAACCGGAAGTGGAAACCGAACACGTCCGTCCTCGTCTCGGTGAATCCTGCCGCCGCCAGCCGGGCCGGGAGCGCAGCGGGATCGACGGGCACGAACGTGTCGTCGGCGTGGCCGGCCCGGATCGCCTCGTGATCCAGCGACTCCTGACCGACGAACATGCCGCCGGGCCGGAGCACCCGGTGGAGCTCGGCGAAGAGGCGGTCCTGGTGGGCCGCCGTCGGCATGTGATGGAGGACCGAGAAGCACGCCGCGGCCGAGTAGTGGCGCGCCGGCAGGCCGGCCTCGGTGGCGTCGGCGACCAGGACCTCCACGTTGGTGCCGGCCAAGCGCTCCCGCAGGGGACCGCCGAGCGTCGGATCGATCTCCACCACGGTCAGGCGCGGGACGCGTCGGCGGAGGAGGTCGGTCGTCAGCCCGGGTCCGGGCCCGATCTCGAGCACCTCGTCCCCCAGGTCGCCGGCTGCCTCCACCCAGGGCAGGAGTTCGGTCTCGAGCATGTCGGCCCACTCGGGGCTGGCCAGGAATTGGAGATGGGTCTCGTTCATACCCTCCTTGTACGATGCGCAGGCCATGGCCGTCTCTGCACGTTCGGTCAAAGATGTGCCTCTTCCGGCCAGTTCGGGTCTGGTCGACATGCGCACCCGCGGGCGCCCCGGGGCCGGGAGCTACGTCTACGAGGGCGATGAACTCGTCACCCCGTGGCACTCGCACGACCTCCATCAGATCGAGTACGCGTTCCACGGTGTCGTCGAGGTGGAGACGGCCGCGGCGCACCTCCTGCTTCCTCCTCACCAGGCGGCCTGGATCCCGGCCGGCCTCGAGCACCGGTCCACGATCCACTGCGAGATCCGCACGCTCTCGGTCTTCTTCGAGCCCGATCTGGTTCCCGAGCCGGGCGACCGCGTCCGCATCGTGTCGGTGGCGCCCGTGCTGCGCGAAATGATCATCTACTCCGAGCGCTGGCCGATCGGTCGACCCGCCTCTGAGTCCGTCGCCACCGGGTTCTTCGTCACCCTGGGCCACCTCGTCTCCGACGCGCTCGACGACGAAGCGCCGCTTGGGCTGCCCAACTCGACCGATCCCCTCCTGGCCGCCGCCATGGCCTGGACCCGGGAACATCTCCAGACGGCCACGGTCGGTGGCGCGGCGCGCTCCGTCGGCCTTTCGGAGCGATCACTGCGGCGGCGCTTCGAAGCCTCGGCCGACATGTCCTGGAGGAGCTATCTGATGCAGGCCCGACTCCTGCGGGCCATGGCCCTTCTGGCCGAACCGGGTCCGACGATCATGCAGGTGGCCTCGACCGTCGGCTTCGACAGCGTCAGCTCGTTCAACCGGGCCTTCCGGCAGCGCACGGGCGAGACGCCTTCGCTCTACCGCAAGCGGCGGGCGCGGCGGTGACCGCGCCGGCGTCACTCCTCGGTGATGGCTTCCAGTTCTCCGTACGAGATCTTCGGGAGCTCGGCGACGGCGCTCAGGAGGTGGTCCTCCCAGACGTCGCGCAGCTCCTCGAGGAGCGGCGCGTCGCTCTCGATGCGCAGTTCGTCGATCCGGGTCGAATCGTTCCAATAGACGGCCACGTCGTACGGCGGCCCCACCGACAAGTTCGCCCGTGCCGTGCTCATCATCGAGCCGAGTGCGATCTTCGTCGCCGAATCGATGTCCACATGGGCCTGCACCGCCAGCTCGAGCATGAACTTGCCGTACTTGCTCTCGCCGATCTGCAGGAACGGCCGCTCGTCCGAGGCGCGGATGTAATTGCCCTCCGGATAGACCAGCAGGATGTCGGGCGGATCCGGCAGGATCTGGCCGCCGAGGATGAAGGTTGCCGTCCCGTCCGCCCCCGCCGCACCGAGCGCGGCACTGTGCTGCTCGGCGACTTCGCGGTTGCGCTTCCCGAGGTAGAGCGCCGCCTCGAAGAGGTGCTTGCTCGTGGCCAGGTTCTCGTTCTCGGATTGGAGCAGGTCCCGCTGCAGCGTGTCGAGGACCTGCTGGGTCGTGGCCAGGTTCCCGGCCGACAACAGGACGAAGATGCGGTCTTCGGCCGGTTGGAAGACGTGCAGCTTGCGGTACGAACCGACATTGTCCACGCCGGCGTTGGTCCGGGTGTCGGCCAGGAACACGAGCCCCTCGTGGAGGCGGAGCGCGAGGCAATAGGTCACAGGAACTCCCCTTCGAGGTTGACGGTCTCGTGGCGCTGCAGCGATTCGGGTTCGGGTGACGAGGCGAAGAGGTTGAGGCCCAGGCGCTCCGAGAGGTAGCGCGTGACCCGTTGACCCCGGACGCTGTTGCCGGCGTCGTCGAGGGGCGGCGAGAAGGTGGCCAGGCCGCCCTTGCCCGGAGAGACGGTGACCAGACCCCCGCTCACCCCGCTCTTGCCCGGAAGTCCGACTTCGTACAGCCAGTCGCCCGAGCGTTCGTAGAGACCGGCGGTCGCCAGGACCGCCAACACCCGCTTGCAGTTGTCCGCGCTGATCACCCGCGTCCGGGTCACGGGGTTCACACCACCGTCGGCCAGCGTCGCGGCCATGACCGCCAGGTCCCGGGCGCTCACGGCCAGGGAGCACTGCCTGGTGTAGATCTCCGTCGCCACGTCGGGGTCGCAGTACATCCGCCCGTAGCTGTCCACCAGGTGCGCGATGCCGCGGTTCCTGAAGTTCGTCGTGGACTCAGATTCGTACACCTCTTGGTCCACCGTCAGCGTGCGCCCGGCGAAGCGACCGAGCCCGTCGGCGATAAAGGAGAACTTCTCGTCGGCGGACTCACCCGGGACCAGGCTCGTCGTGGCCATCGCCCCGGCGTTGACCATCGGGTTGATGGTGCGGTCCGCGTTGAGCTCGATCGCCATCACCGAGTTGAAGGGCAACCCGGTGCTGTTGACGCCAAGCCGGGCGCGGGCCTGGCGGTGACCGAGGGCTTCGCACACGAGGGCGAAGGTGAAGATCTTCGAGATGCTCTGGATGGAGAACTCGTGATCGGCGTCACCCACGGCCACGCTGGCCCCGTGGACCCCGACCAGGCAGATCCCGAACTGCGCCGTCGTCGCCTTCGCCAGCACCGGGATGTAGTCGGCGATCTTGCCGTCGGTGAGACCCTTGTACCGGCTGTAGGCCTCGACCACCGCTTCGATGACCTCGCCCTGGGACGGGAGGAGCCCGGTCGAGACCTTGGACCCGTCCCGGTCCTTCTCCGAGAGTTCCTCGTCGAACATCAGGCCGATAGGTGTAGCAGAGGCGGCGCGCCCGGCCCGGCGTCCGGCGTCATAGTCTGGTTGACGGTATATCGGTATCCGATATAGGCTGGCGGCATGGCCCGCCGAGCCCGCACGGTCGAGACCCCGGACCGATCCCCGCAGGAGTTGGCCTCCCTCGGCCGCTACGCCGGACCGGCCACGCTCATCCTGTCCAGCCTCGCCGAGGGGCCCAAGCACGGCTACGCCCTGACCAAGGACATCGAGCGCTTCGCCGATCTGCGCCTGGCGCCCGGCACGCTCTACGAGGCGTTGAGCCGTCTGGAGGGACAGGGCCTCATCGAACCGCTCGAGAGCGACGACCGCCGACGGCCCTACCGCCTCACCGCCGTCGGCGCCGAAGCCCTGCGCACCCACCTGGCCACCCAGCGCCGGATCGCCGACCTCGGTCTTCGCCGGCTGGCCGGCACGTGGGGTACGCCGTGATGGCCGACGAGGCATCGCGCACGCGACGGGCGCGGCGGCTGCTGCGCTGGTATCCCAGGGAGTGGCGTGCCCGCTACGGCGAGGAGTTCACCGCGTTCTTGGTGGACGAGCTCGACGAGCGACCACACTCGGCCGCCCGGTTCGTCGACGTCATCGCCAGCGGCACCATGGCCCGTCTCGCCGTCGCCGGGCTGGCCGGTACCGCGCTCGCCCCCGCCGATCGCCCCCGACGCGCCTTGGTGACCCTGGGCGGGGCGCTGTCGTGCTTCCTCGTCGTGGCCGTGGCCATCTGGGCCCAGCTCACGGTCGGCTGGCAGTGGGCCCGACCGAACACCCTCCAGACCGAGATCGCCATGGTCGTGATGACGCTCGCCATCGCCCTCCTCGCCCTCGTCTTCCTCGCCGCTGCGGCCCCGTTGGCCTGGGCCACGGGGCACGCCCTGGTGCGCCGAGACGGGCGCCGTCTGGCCGCGCCGTCGCTGATGGTGATCGCCGGGCTTGGTCTCGTGATCGTCGGGACCCATCATTTCGCCAACGGGTGGCCGGGGACGGGCGGGCATCCATGGACCCACCAGGGCCTGGTTCCCGGTGGCGTCGCCGCCTCCGCGTGGGCCTCCACGCTCTTCGTCACCGCCTATTGGCTGCACCCCGCCGCGCTGGTGCACTTTCCGCGACCCGAACTGCTCTGGATGACGGCCAGTCCGGTCGCCACCGTGATGGCCATCGTGGGTGCGGTGAAGATCGCCCACCGGATCGAGTTCTCGACCGGCCTCGTGCGCTACGAGCGCCGCCTCGGCGTCGCCAGCGCGTGTGCGATGGCCCTCTTCTTCACGGGGGCCGCGCTCTGGGTGATCGACGGCGGCCCCGGTCCGCGGGGCCTCTTCCACCGCGGCGCCATCGACATGATCGAGCTCGTCGTCCTGTCGGGATCCCTGGTGGTTGCCGCCCGGGCCGCGGCGCAGGCCTCCCACGGTGCCGGCCTTCCGGCCCACGGCTGAACCACACGGGCCCGTCACCACGGACATGGCGCCCCGCCACATTCCCCCGCAGCCGTCACCCGCGCCGGCACCGGCGCCCACACCCGACCACGGCCCGCGCTGGACACGGCGCCGGGTGCTCACCGGTGTGTTGGGGGGAACGGCCGCTGTCGTGGCCGCCGGCGCGGTCGGTGTGGAGCTGGTGTCCCGTGGCGTGCTGCCCGGACAGCAGCAGCTGGACCAGCTCGACGGTGGCTGCGACGTCGCCTCCTCGCCGGCGCCTCGCTTCGGTCCGGTCGGGCCGTCGAAGTCGGGCACCTTCGTCTCGAAGGCCCGCCGGCGCACCGTCGGCTACACCATCGCCTGGCCGCCCGGCCATGCCGAGGGAAGCGCGCTCCCGCTCGTGGTCATGTTGCACGGTGACGGGGCCAACCACGCAGATGCCTTGACCTCCATGTCGCCGGCCCAGGCCGTGGCCCTCGAGGTCGGGGGACGGCCGCTGCCGCCGTTGGCGATGGTGACGGTCGACGGTGGTGGCGGCTACTGGCACCCGCACCGGGGCGACGACCCGATGGGCATGGTCATGGACGAGGTCATTCCGATGTGTCAGGCGCTGGGTCTCGGACGCGGTCCGCACCAGATCGGCACCATGGGCGTGTCGATGGGCGGCTACGGGGCGCTGCTGCTGGCCGAGAAGTACCCCGACGTGATCGCGGCCGTGGCCGCCATCAGCCCGGCCATCTGGACCACCTACGGCCAGGCCCGGGCGGCGAACCCCGACGCCTACAGCTCCGCCGCCGACTTCGCGTCCTATGACGCCGTGACCCACGCCGGCGCCCTGTCCGGCACGCCGGTGCGCGTCGCCTCGGGATCCGACGACCCCTTCCATCCCGGCATCGTCGCGCTGTCCGCCGCCCTTCCCCGCACCGCCACGGTCGACGTCTCCTCGGGTTGTCACACCGGGCCGTTCTTCACGTCCCAGGAGCCGCCCTCGCTCCAGTTCCTGGGCTCGTTCCTCCGCCAGTAGCCGCGGGCGCACGACGGCAGACCCAGCCCAAATCCAGCCGCGTGCCGCCTTGACCCCACGCGGCGCCTGACGCCGGGTCAGACTGCGTACGTGCAACGGGCGCAGCGGGTCGGGATCGGAGCGGTCGTCCTCTCCGTCGGGTGCCTGATGGGCGCCTGCGGCACCACGCCGTCGTCGAGCGACGCCGACGACGACACCCCGTTGGCCATCGCCCCCATGGGACCGACGACGCTGCCGTCGACGGTCCCGCCACCGACCCGACCGTCGAAGGCGGCCACGGCGGGGGTGCTCGTGCCCAACGTCATCGGCGTGAAGGTCGCGCCGGCCCGGACGGCCCTCGAAGACCTCGGCTTCGTCGTCCTGTCCTTCAACATCCCGTGCCGGCGCGCGTCGCCGGCGAGCCAGAGCGTGCTCGCATCGATGGAGGTCCCGGGCAAGGGGACGGACGTCAAGACGGGTGCCACTCCACTGCTCCCCGGCACGTCGCTGCCCGCGCACTCGAGCATCGCCGTCACCTGGTCGGAGTGTTACCCGAACGGCACCGTCGTTCCCTCCATCGTCGGCCTGACCTTCGCCAAGGCTGTACGCCAGCTGCACCAGGCCGGGCTGGCCTGGTCCTGCTTCTCCTCACCGAAGGACGCGGGCACCGTCGCCACCACGCCCGACCCGGCGACCACGACCACCGCCGCCCTGACCGCACTGAGCGCGCACGGCGGCAACGTCGTCCAGAGCCAGGGATCTCCGGCGGGCACGGTGCTCAAGGCGCACACGCCCGTGCCGATCGTCATGCACCACTGCCCCCGATGACTACCGGGGACGACCCGTCCCCACTGCTCCGCGGGCCCGAGCCCGCGCTGTTGCTGAAGAGCGGCCGCGGGCGCTGGGTGTTGGCAGCCACGATCCTCGGTTCGGGTATCGCCTCGCTCGATGCCACGGTCGTCGGCATTGCCCTCCCCTCCATCAGCCGCTCCTTCGGCGGCGGTGTCGGCACCCTGCAGTGGGTGGTGACGGGCTACGCGCTCACCCTGGCCGCCTTCTTGCTCCTCGGCGGCTCGCTGGGCGACCGCTTCGGGCGCCGGCGCATCTTCGCCATCGGCATCGCCTGGTTCGCCGTCGCCTCGGCCCTGTGCGGACTGGCGCCCGACGCCGGCCTCCTCGTCGTGGGACGCGTCGTCCAGGGCATCGGCGGTGCGCTCCTCACTCCGGGCAGCCTGGCCATCCTGCAGGCGTCCTTCCGCGAGGAGGACCGCTCCCGGGCCATCGGTGCCTGGTCCGGCTTCGCCGGCATCACCTCCGCGGCCGGGCCCCTGGTCGGCGGCTATCTGCTGGCCGTGGCGTCGTGGCGTTGGGTCTTCTTCATCAACGTCCCGGTCTCGGCCCTCGTCCTCCTCGTGACCGTCCGCCACGTGCCCGAGACCCACGACCCGGGTGCGAGCCATCACGTCGACGTCGCCGGCGCCGGCCTGGCCGTGCTCTTCCTGGCCGGCTCGACCTATGGCCTGATCGAAGGCCCGAACCGCGGCTGGAGCAGCCCGTTGGTGGTGGCCTCCCTCGTGCTCGCCGCGCTCTGCGGGCCGGCGTTCGTGCTCTTCGAACGGCGCAGCCGAGATCCCATGCTCCCCCTCGAGCTCTTCCGCTCCCGCCAGTTCCGTGGAGCCAATGCCGTGACGTTCGTGGTCTACGGCGCGCTCGGGGGCGCCCTCTTCCTCCTCCCCGTGGAGTTGCAGGTCGTGGCCGGCTACAGCCCCCTGCGCTCAGGGCTGGCCCTGCTGCCGGTCACGGTGATCATGCTCGCCTTCTCGGCCCGGTCCGGGGAGCTGTCCGCCCGCATCGGACCCCGGCTCCAGATGAGCGTCGGTCCGGTCGTCGTGGGCGCCGGCTTGGTGCTGCTGGCCCGGGCCACCACGCCGGGAAGCTATTGGGTCCAGGTCTTTCCCGCCGTCGTGCTCTTCGGGATCGGGCTCGCCGTGACCGTGGCCCCGCTCACCGCCACCGCCATGGGTGCCGCCTCCTCGGCCCGCTCGGGCATCGCCTCGGCGGTGAACAACACGGTGGCCCGCGCCGGCGGACTCCTCGCCGTCGCCGTCCTCCCCGCGCTGGCCGGACTGAGCGGTGCCGCCGCCCTCGCCCCGGCCCACCTCGCCTCGGGCTTCCGCACCGCCGTCTTCATCGCCGGTGTGGCCTGTGCCGCCGGCGGGGGTCTCGCCGCGCTGACCATCCGCAACCCGGACCGTCCCGGCCCGGTGGCCGACGATCAGCCGCAGGCCACGTTCCACTGTGGGGTCGGTGCCCCGCCGCTTCGGGGAGCGCTCGCTCCCGGTGGCCGGCCCGTCACCTGACCCGGCTGATCGCCGACCGGTTCGAGACCCTGACCCGGCTCGGCGGCCCAGGACGTGCGGCCCGCGGCCCGGTCGGCAAAGGTAGGAGGCCATGTCGGACCCCACCGCTCCTGCCGCGCCACGACGAGGTGACCGGACGCCGGCCGTCTTCGCCCCGGCGGCGCTTGGACCGCTGCGTCTGCGCAACCGCATCATCAAGGCGGCGACCTTCGAGGGCGTGATGCCCGGCGGGACCGTGAGCGACGCCCTCGTCGAGTTCCATCGCCGCGTCGCCGCCGGCGGTGCCGCCATGTCCACCGTGGCCTACCTGGCCGTGTCGCCCGAGGGCCGCACCGACCGCCACTGCCTCCTCCTCGACGAGGAGAACGTGCCCGGCCTGCGCCGGGTCACCGACGCCGTGCACGCCGAGGGCGCGGCGGCGGCCGCCCAGATCGGCCATGCCGGGCCGGTGGCCAACGCCCGCTCCAACGGGTCGCCGGCGCTGTCACCGTCCGGCGGCTTCACCCCGATGGGCTCGCGCCTGCGCGCCGTCGACGCGGCCGGGATCGAGCGCATCACCGACGACTACCGCCGGGCCGCCGTGCTGGCGGGGGAAGCGGGCTTCGACAGCATCGAGGTCCACGTCGGGCACAATTACCTCCTCAGCGCCTTCCTCAGCCCCAAGCTCAACGGACGCGACGACCAGTTCGGCGGATCCGTCGAGAACCGGGCCCGCTTCGCCCGCGGCGTCCTGCGCACCGTGCGCGACGCGGTGGGCACGCGGACCGCGGTGACCGCCAAGCTGAACATGGCCGACGGCGTCGACGGCGGCCTGTGGCTCGACGAGAGCGTGGAGGTGGCCCGCCTCATCGAAGAGGACGGCACGCTCGATGCGCTGGAGCTCACCGGGGGCAGCTCCCTGGCCAACCCCATGTACCTGTTCCGGGGCGAGGCGCCGATGCGCGAGTTCGCGGCCACCTTGCCCCCACCGGTCCGGCTCGGCTTCCGCGTCGTCGGCAAGCGCTTCTTGCGCAGCTACCCCTACGAGGAGGCCTTCTTCCTCCCCTACGCCCGCCAGTTCAAGGCCGCGCTCACCACGCCGCTCATCCTCCTCGGCGGCATCTCCGAACTCGCCACCATCGAGGCGGCGCTCGACGAGGGGTTTGCCTTCGTCGCCATGGCCCGGGCCCTGCTGCGCGAGCCGGACCTGCCCAACCGGATGGAGGCCGGCCTCGCGGCGTCGTCACTGTGCATCCACTGCAACAAGTGCATGCCCACCATCTATTCGGGCACGCGTTGTGTCCTGGTGGCCGACCGCCCCGGTTCCGTCTAGGCCGAGACCGGCGGCCTCCGGTCGGCCCACGGTGCGATCTGCTCGAGTTGGCCCGCCAGGGCGAGCAGCGTCTCCTCGTCGCCGAAGTGCCCGACGAACTGCACACCGATCGGTAGTCCCGCGCCGTTCCAGTGCAGCGGCAGCGACACGCCAGGCTGGCCAGTGACATTGAAGGGCGGCGTGAAGGGTGTGTATCCCGCGGCGCGGAAGAGCCCGTGCATCGGCTCGCCCGGGGGCGAGTCGAAGGTGCCGAGGGGCGCTGGTGGCTCGGCCAGGGTGGGGGTGAGCAGCACGTCGATGGACTCGAAGGCGGCGGCGATCTGGCGGGTCGCCCGCTGCAGGCCCTGCATGGCCACGAGGTACTGCCCGGCGTCGAGCGAGCGGCCGAGTTGCACCATGGCCCACGTCAACGGCTCGACGTCGTCCTCGACGGCGCTGCGTCCTATCCGCGCTTCCCAGTCGGCCAGGGCCCAGGCGTTCCCCGCCGCCCAGGCGTTGACGAAGTCGGCCACGAACGCGTCGCCGTCGACCGCCAGGGTCGCCGGCTCCACCACGTGGCCGAGCGACTCGCACAGGCGGGCTGCTTCCTCGGCCGCCGCCACGCAATCGGGATGGACGTCGCTCCCGGTGGGCGACGCCGTCAGGAGCGCGACGTGGAGCTGGGGCGGGGTCGTGGCCGCCGCCGCCTTGAACGACGGGCCGCGCCGCGGGGGCGCCCAGTAGGGATCACCCGGTACGGGACCGGCGGTCACGTCGAGGATGGCGGCGCTGTCGCGCACCGAGCGCGTCACCACGTGCTCGGCCACCAGACCGCCCATCATGTCGCCGTACTGCGGAGCCAGGGAATTGCGCGCCCGGGTCGGCTTGAGCCCGACCAGGCCGCAGCACGAGGCCGGAATGCGGATCGACCCGCCGCCGTCGTTGGCGTGCGCCGCCGGCACCATCCCCGAAGCGACGGCCGCCGCCGACCCGCCCGACGAGCCGCCCGTCGAATGGTCGGTGTTCCACGGATTGCGCGACGGGCCGAATCGGTGCGGCTCGGTGGTGGGCAGGATGCCGAGCTCGGGCGCGTTCGTCTTGCCGCAGATGACGAAGCCGGCATCGATGTAACGCTGCGTGAGCTCCTGGGTGACCGTCGAGACGTAGTCCCCGGCGAAGGCCGATCCTTCGGAGAACGGGGTCCCGGCCAACTCGGCGCCGAGGTCCTTCAACAAGAAGGGCACGCCCCGGAAGGGTCCGTCGGGGAGCTGCCCCGCCGCCTCGGCCCGGGCCCGGTCGAACAGCTCGTGGATGACGGCGTTGAGCGCTGGGTTCAGCTTCTCGATCCGTCCGATGGCCTCGTCGACCAGCTCGGCCGGCGACACCTCCTTCGCCCGCACGAGTGCGGCCTGCGCGGTGGCGTCCAGGAATGCGGTGTCGGTGCTCATGGCGATGCACGGTACCGACCGGCCCGCCGGCGCGCTCGCCGGGGTCGGCGACGCCGGGCGGAGCCGCAGCTCAGACGGAGATCGTCTCCTCCCGGCGCAGCTCCGGCCGCGTCGCGCCCGTGCGGACGGCGATGGCCTCGGTGACCGACACGTCCGCGCCACAGGTGGTGCAGCGCCGGCGGTCGTCGAGCTGGCCCCCGCAGTCACGGTGCTGGAGCACCATCGGCCGCTCACCTCCGATGGCATAGCGGTCACCCCACGAGAGGAGTGCCACGAGGACCGGCCACAGGTCGGCGCCCTTCTCGGTCAGCCGGTACTCACAACGCAGCGGGCGCTCCTGATAGGGCCGCTTGATGAGAATGCCCTCTTCGACGAGGCGCTCGAGCCGGGCTTGCAGCACGTTGCGGGCCACCCCGAGGCTGCGTTGGAGGTCGTCGAAGCGCCGGACCCCCAAGAAGATGTCCCGGATGATGAGCAGGGTCCAACGTTCCCCCACGACCTCGAGCGTGGACGCCACCGGGCAGTACTGGCTGGGGTAGTCACGCTTCAGCATCTTCCCAGCATATCGGATATTCGCTCCCTTACGTTGTTTGGTGAAACTTTCTCCGATACAGTCCGTCCTATGACACAACTCATTCAGGAAGCCCCACCGGCGGAGCGAGTGCGCCCGACCGCGACCGCCCTGATCGTCCTGACCGGGGTGTTCCTGTCCTCGCTGGACCTGTTCATCGTGAACATCGCCTTCCCCAGCATCTCGAGCTCGTTCCACGGCGAGAGCCTGAGCTCGCTCTCCTGGGTGCTCAGCGCCTACACGATCGTCTTCGCGGCGGCGCTGGTGCCCGCCGGCCGCTGGGCCGACCGGGCCGGACGCAAGCGCGCCTTCCTGCTCGGCCTGGCCGTCTTCACGGTGTCCTCGGCCCTGTGCGCCGTCGCCCCGTCGCTCGGTTTCCTCGTCGGGGCCCGGGTGCTCCAGGCCACCGGCGGGGCGCTCATGCTGCCCACGTCCCTCGGCCTGCTCCTCCCGGCCTTCGGCCCCGACCGCAAGGGGGCGGCGATCGGGCTGTGGTCCGCCGTCGGGGGCGCAGCCGCCGCCTTCGGACCACCGATCGGTGGATTGCTCGTCCAGGTGAGCTGGCGCTGGGTCTTCCTGGTGAACGTCCCCTTCAGCCTGCTGGCCCTCTTCTTCGGGGTGCGGGTGCTCCGCGAGGTGCGCGACCCGGCGGCCCACAAGTCCGATCTCGTGGGCGCCGTCCTCCTGTCCGTGTCGGTGGCCGCGCTGGTGGCGGCGATCGTGCAGGGCTCGGACTGGGGCTGGACCAGCGCCCGGATCCTCGGGGCCTTCGCGCTGGCCGTCGGCGCCGGGGTCTGGTTGGTGCTGCGCTCGTTCCGCCACCCCAACCCGATCGTCGAGCCGGCGGTGATCAGGCACCGGGCGGTGGCGCTGGCCGACGTCAGCTCGTTGGCCTTCTTCGGCGGCTTCGGCGCCCTCGTCCTCGGCGGTGTCCTCTTCCTGACCGGGGTGTGGCACGAGTCGGTGCTGCGGGCCGGCTTCATGATCGCACCCGGCCCGCTGCTGGCCGCCCTGACCGCGTTCCCGGGCGGTCTGCTCGGCGCTCGCATCGGCCATCGGGCCGTGGGCACGGCCGGGTCGCTCTTCTTCGCCGCCGGCGGGCTCTACTGGGTGCTGCGCGTGGGCCCCGCGCCCCACTACCTGACCGACTACCTGCCCGGCAGCCTCCTCGGCGGGTTCGGCGTCGGGCTGATGCTGCCCTCGCTCGGTGGGGCGGCCACGGCACCCCTCCCGCCCCAACGCTTTGCCACCGGCTCGGCTCTCTACGCCATGACCCGCCAGATCGGCATCGCGCTCGGCGTCGCCTGTCTGGTCGCCATCCTCGGTGAATCGACGGGTGCGGCGGCGGTCCCCGCCTTCCACCACGCCTGGCTCTTCATGATGGGCTGCAGCCTCGTGGCCGGCGGCCTCCTCCAGGGAATCGGGAGCCGCAGCGGCGAGGTCGCCGACGCATCCGTGAGCGCGGATCCCGATGGCGTGCTGCCGGTGCCTCCCTCCTACGCGCTCTCCACCGGCACGTAGGAGGGATTGGCCACACGCAGCTGGTCGCGGGCCGACGCGGCCAGCAACGTCGCCACCCGGGTGAAGTCGTCGTCGCAGGCGCCCGAACGGATGGCGGCGCCCAGCGCGGCGTCGTCGGTGAAGCCGAGCTCACCCAGCCGGTCCGCGTGGGCGGCCTCCAAGGCGGCTCCGAGGCGGAGCTCGCGTTCGACCACGCTGAGCGCGTTGCGGGCGACGCGGGCCTCGAACCCCGCCGCCCCCTCACCCTCGGCGGTGACGCCGTCGAGGTATTCGCGCACCGCCTCGACCAGCTCGGCCGCGGTGGGCCGGCCGAAGGGTGCAGCGGGTGCGCCCGCCGCCACCGGCTCGACGTCGGCCACGGGCGGCGGCACCCCCAAGAGCCCGAAGAGATCCCACTCGCTCTCGCAGACGCGCCGGCCGATGGCGGCCAGTTCGACCGAGCGGGTCAGGCCGCCGAGGTGGGTCGCCGCCTGCAGCGCGCAGATCGCCGCCCACTTGACGGTCGCATAGACCTGCCACCAGTGGACCCGTGCGGTGTCGATGTCGTCGCCGCCGGCCGCCCGGTAGGCGGCGAGCAACTCGTCGATCGCGCCGAACCCCCCGACCGCGCCGGGGCCGCCGAAACGCCAGGCCGGCGCACAGAGCCAGCCGATGTCCTCGGCCGGATCGCCCACGTGGGCCAGCTCCCAGTCGAGGACGCCGCGCAACCCGTCCGGCCCGACCAGCAGATTGCCGCAGCGGAAGTCGCCGTGCACCGTGACGGGCGGCCCGGGCTCGGGACGGTGGCCCTCCAGCCAGCGCACGCCGAGCTCGAGAGCGGGACGGACCTCGCCTAGCGCATCGAGCAGCGGAAGGGGGCGCCGCAACGGGTCGGAGGGCGGCAGGCCGTCGATGGCCTGGTGGTCGATGCGATGGATGGCCGCCAGCGCGTGGGCGCACTGGGTGGTGAGGGCGGCCCGGGCGCCGGCCCACTCGTCGTCCCGCAGGATCTTGCGCGGGATGGTCTCGCCGGCCAGGCGCTCGACCACCAGCCAGGCCGGGCCGATCTCGTCCGCCTCTCCCATGGCGACGACCCGGGGCACGGGGACTCCGCCCGCCAGTGCCGCGTCGAGCAGGCGGCGCTCGGTGTGCATCCGCCCCTGGCCGGGCCCGCGGCCGCGCTCGACCTGGAGGATGAGCGGACGCCGCCCGCCTGCCGTCTCGAGGTCGAACGCGCTGGTGACCCGCGAGGCGCCGCCCGAGAGGCGGCGCAGGCCCGACACGGTGCCTCCCAGCCGCGCCCCGAGGGTTCGCGCGAGCACGTCACCCCGCATTGGGGAACTCACCGTTGTCGGCGGCAGGCTAGGCGACGGGGACGACGGGATTGCCGGCGTGGTCGAGCTGGTGCAGGTACTCGGCGATGCCGTAGCCGGTGCGGGTCCCGCCGCCCTCGGCTTCGTAGGTCCAGCGGGCCAGGCCCTCGTTGACCATGGTGCCGCCGGCCCGGCCGATGTCGGCCACCCGCATGACGTCGCCGCGGAGGCGGTGCGTGCGGCCCGTCTTGTCGACGACGTCGAGATGCACCACGCGATGGGTCACGCCGTCGTCGGCCAGCTCGGTGCGCACCCGCCATTCGGCGACCGACGTAGCCCGACCACCGTCCCACACCCAGCCCCGGTGCAGATCGCCGGCCTCGGTCCCGAGCCGGATGCCCCCGAAGTGCGTCTCCGCACCCACGTTGAGGGAGAACCAGCGCCACATCGTCGGACCGCCCCATCGGCGCGGGCCCCAGGAACGGTCGCGGTTGCCGTGCGCGCCCTGCCACTCGTGGGCGGTGCCGTCGACGGTCAGGGTGCCGGTCCAGGTCCCCGCCTGTTCGAGATGGCCCTTGCCCACGCTGCCGGACGCCGCCCGGGCCTCGGCCGACCGGGGCCCGCCCCGGGGCTGGCCGTCGGTGCCGATGGCCGGGGTCACCGCGTCGAAGCGGACGTCGAGGGTGACGGCGACCGGATGCGTGTCCTCCACGCCGCGCACGCACGGACGGGCCGCCACGGTGCCGTCCATGGTGAGGCGCCAGGCGCGCGTCGCTTCGAGCATCTCGTAGCGGACGTCACCCACCTCGAGCACGGTGTCCACCATGGTGCGCTGCTCTTTGACGGCGCGGTACTCGCCCAGGTCGCCGCCGGGGAGCCAGACCGACATGCCGACGTCCATGGTGCCCTCGTTGGGGCGCACGCCGACGCGGGTGAAGAAGCCGGAGTCGGTTCCGGGGTCGTAGGCGTTGAAGTACCACGACTCGCTCCACGCGGTGTCGCCCTCGACCGGATGGGCCAGGTCGTGCTCGGGGCTCAGGATGGGCATGGCGCTCCTCTTCCCTCGTCGGACCGCTCCCCCGGAACAGGACCGCTGCCGCGCGCCGGGTGGGCCGGGGCGGACGGGCGACGATCCGGCTCCTGTGTGAGACTCACCGGGCAAACGTAGCGACGAAGCGGGCGGCGTGCCGCCCGAGGGGTGGGCAGGCATGCGAGCCGCGGTAACCAGGGGTGGTCGACTCGTGGTGGATCGGGTTCCCGATCCGGTCCCGTCGTCGGGTCACGTGGTCGTCCGCTCGCTCGCCGCAGGCATCTGCGGTTCCGACCTGCACGCGCTGGGTGACTTTGCGCACTTCACGTCCCTGATGGACTCGGTCGGGGTGCCCAGCCTCGACCCCGAGGTCGACTGCGTGTTCGGGCACGAGTTCTGCGCCGAGGTGGTCGAGCACGGACCCGACACCGCCGGCACGCTCCCGGTGGGCACGCGGGTCTGCTCGGTCCCCATCGTCCTCGGTCCTTCCGGCGTGGAGCAGATCGGCTACTCCAACCACTATCCGGGCGCGCTGGCCGAGCACCTGGTCCTCCAAGAGCTGCTGCTGCTCCCGGTACCCGACGCGCTCGACACCGACCTGGCCGCGCTGACCGAACCCCTGGCCGTCGGCGAGCACGCCGTGGGCCTGGCCGGACTGCAGCCCGGACAGCCCTGCCTCGTGGTCGGCTGCGGGCCCGTGGGCCTGGCCGTCCTCGCCGCCCTCAAGAGCCGCGGCCACGGCCCCGTCCTGGCGGCCGACTTCTCCCCGACCCGGCGCCGGCTGGCCGAGGCGTTCGGGGCGGACGTGGTGATCGACCCGGCCCAGAACTCGCCCCACGAGCGCTGGGGCGACTTCGGCATCCCGCGCACGGTGATGGAACGCATCGGCGCCTCCATGCTCGGAACCCTCGGTCCCGATCCGGTGATCTTCGAAGCCGTCGGTGTCCCGGGCATGCTGCAGTCGCTCCTCGCCGAGGCCCCGCCCCACAGCCGCATCGTCGTCGTCGGCGTGTGCATGCACACCGACGCCATCGAGCCGTTCATGGCGGTGACCAAGGAGATGGAGCTGCGCTTCTCGTTCGGCTACACGCCCGACGAGTTCGCCGCCACGCTGGCCCGCCTCGGCGCCGGGGTGCCGGGGGCCGAGCTGCTGGTCACCTCCTCGGTCGACCTGGACGGGGCCGGAGATGCCTTCGCCACCCTGCGCAGCCCCGGCGAGCACGGAAAGATCCTCGTGAAGCCACAGAACGGAGAGCAATGACAAGCATCGGCGCCGACGGGCACGTGAAGTTCGGCATCTTCCTGGCCCCGTTCCACCCGGTCGGGCAGAACCCCACCCTGGCTCTCGAGCGAGACCTGCAGCTGATCGAGCACCTCGACGCCCTGGGGTTCGACGAGGCCTGGTTCGGCGAGCACCATTCGGCCGGCTACGAGATCATCGCCTCGCCCGAGGTGTTCATCGCCGCCGCGGCGCAGCGCACCAAGCACATCAAGCTCGGCACGGGCGTCTCGTCCCTGCCCTACCACCAGCCGTTCATCCTGGCCGACCGGATCGTCCTGCTCGACCACCTGACCCGGGGCCGGGTGATGTTCGGTGTCGGGCCCGGTGCGCTGCCCTCGGACGCCTACATGATGGGGATCGACCCGGCCAAGCAGCGCGACATGATGGAGGAGTCGCTCGAGGCGATCCTCCGCTTGCTGGCCGGTGAGACCGTCACCATGAAGACGGACTGGTTCACGCTCGTCGAGGCCCGCCTGCAGCTGCGCCCCTATCAGCGGCCCATGCCCGAGGTGGCGGTGGCGGCGCAGATCTCGCCGGCCGGGCCGCGGTTGGCCGGGCGCTTCGGCCTCAGCCTGCTCTCGCTCGGCGCCACGACCGCCGGCGGCTTCGACGTGCTCGGCTCGCACTGGGTGACGATGGACGAGCGGTCGCAGGAGTTCTCGACCACGGTCGACCGCAACGACTGGCGGCTGGTCGGACCCATGCACCTCGCGGACACGAGGGAACAGGCGATCGCCGACGTCGCCTTCGGCCTCGAGGAGTGGGTGGACTACTTCCAGCGCGTGGCCGCCCTGCCCATCGCCCCCAACACGGACGACTTCGCATCGCTGGTCGACGCGCTCAACGCGTCGGGGATCGCCGTCATCGGCACGGTGGACGACGCCATCGCCCAGATCGAGCGCCTGCAGGAACAGTCCGGAGGGTTCGGCACCTACCTCTGCATGGGGCACGAGTGGGCCGACACCGCGGCGACCCGTCACTCCTACGAGTTGCTGGCGCGCTACGTGGCGCCCCGGTTCCAGGATTCGGCACGCACGCTGACCGCCAGCCGCGACTGGGCGGCCGAGAACCGGCCCGAGTTCATCGGGGCCGCCGGCAACGCAGTGATGTCGGCCATTCAGAAACATCAGGACGAGAAGGCCGCCAGGGCCGGGACGGCGACCAATGCCTGACGTCAGCCACGAACAGATCCACACCAACGGGATCGAGCTGCACGTGGCCACGAGCGGGCCGGCCGACGGCCCACCCGTGGTGCTGTGCCACGGGTTCCCCGAGCTGTGGTACTCGTGGCGACACCAGCTGGCCGCACTGAGCGACGCCGGCTACCGCGTGTTCGCCCCCGACCTGCGCGGCTACGGCGGGAGCTCCCACCCGACGGAGGTGGCCGACTACGGCACCGATCGCTTGACGGCCGACCTGTGCGGCCTGCTCGACCACTACGGCTACGACCAGGCCGCCTTCGTCGGTCACGACTGGGGCGCCATGGTGGTGTGGGATCTCGGCCGGATGCACCCCGCACGCGTGTCGGCGCTCTACAACATGAGCGTCCCCTACTCGAACGCTCCGGCCCCGCCGACGGAGATCTTCGACGCGATCTTCGCCGGCAAGTTCTTCTACATGCTCTACTTCCAGCCGGTCGGCCCGGCGGAATCCGAGTTCGAGTCGGACCCGCGCCGCTTCCTGCGCACCATGCTCTACTCGGCCAGTGCCGAGGGCATGTCCCATGGCGGGCCGCTCCTGAGCGACGCCCCCCGGGAGGGAACGCGCTTCCAGGACATCCTCACCCCGGCCCCCGACGTCCTGCCGGACTGGATCGGCGAGGCCGATGTCGACGTGTATGCCGCGGCGTTCGAGCAGGGCGGGTTCTTCGGTCCCGTGAGCTTCTACCGCAACATGGACGCCAACTGGGCCCGGACCAAGGACATCCCCGTCGCGGTCTACGCCATGCCGGTCGGCTTCCTCACCGGCGCGCTCGACCCCGTGGCGATGATGATGCCCGACGCCGCCGAGGAGATGGCCGGCGCCTTCCCCGACTACCGGGGCACCACTGTCGTCGAAGGCGCCGCCCACTGGGTGCAGCAGGAGAAGCCGGCCGAGACCAACGCCGCCCTGCTGTCCTTCCTCTCCTCGGTGTGAGCGGCCTCGTCGCGCTGCCGGCCCAGCCGGCCGGCGTGTCCTGGCCGACGACGCGGTGGCCCACCGGGCCGGTGCCACGTGGCGTCGACCTGGCGCCACTGCTCGACGAGGTCTTCGACCCGGACGGGCCATTGGCCACGACGTTCGCCGTCGTCGTCGTGCAGGGCGGCCGGCTCGTCACGGAGCGCTACGCCGGTGCGCTCGAGCACTTCGACACGCCGCCGACCCCGGTGAGCGAGGAGACGCCGCTCCTCAGCTGGTCGATGGCCAAGTCCGTGCTGCACGCCGTCGTCGGCCTCCTCGTCGGTGACGGGCGGCTCGATCTCGATGCACCCGCCGGCGTGCCCGAATGGTCCGACGCCGGCGATCCCCGCCACGCCATCACGTTGCGCCAGCTCCTGGCCATGCGCGACGGCCTCGACTGGGTCGAGGACTACGTCGACGACCGGGTGTCCGACGTGATCCAGATGCTCTTCGGCGCCGGGCGGGAGGACATGGCGCACTTCGCCGCCGACCGCCCGCTGGCCGCCGAGCCCGGGGAGCGCTTCAACTACTCCTCGGGGACGTCGAACATCGTGTCGGGGATCGTGGCCCGCACCGTCGGCTGCGGCGAGGACTACGCCCGTTTCCTGCACGACCGCCTCTTCGCACCGCTCGGCATGGCGAGCGCCGATCCCGAGTTCGATGCCGCGGGCACCTGGGCCGCCTCGTCCTATCTGCGGGCCACGGCGCGCGACTGGGCCCGCTTCGGCCTGCTCTACCTGCGCGGCGGCACCTGGGACGGCGGCCGGCTCCTCCCGCCCGGATGGGTCGACTACGGACGGACCATGGTCTCGCTCGACCCCGAGGACGACTCGCCCTACGGCGCCCACTGGTGGGGCGTGGCCGGCGACCACCTCGGCACGTTCCGGGCCTCGGGCTACGAAGCGCAGTCGATCACCATCTGCCCGTCGCTCGACCTCGTGGTGGTCCGCCTGGGCAAGACGCCGCTCGAGCGCGAACCGAACCTGGTTCCCTGGCGGGCCGCCATGGTGCGGGCCTTCGCCGAGACGGGCTGAGCGATCAGGCCCCGCGCGAGCGGGAGATCTCGGCCTTCTGGAGCACGGCCGCGCTCACGCCGGCCGCCCGCCAGGTGGCGTAGTTGATGCCCTTGCGCTCGCCGTAGGCCTTGGCCACCTTGATGAACTGCTTCTCGAGCGCCGAGAGGTCCTTGACCTGGTCGACCCGGGAGCGCTCTTCGAGCAGGTCCTTCTGCTCCTGGAGCAGGTGCAGCCGGGTCAGGGCGTCGGCGGAGGCCAGCTGGTTGTCGATCGAGGCCAGTCGCTTGTCGATCGAGGCCGGCGTCCGCTTACGCCCGCGCTTGGGTTTCGAGGTCTCGAGGGCCTCGAGGTAGTGACGGACGGATGCGCTCTCGGCACGCCCACGAGCGAGTGCGGCCTTGTGACCGGAACTCATGGGCTTGCGAGGAGCCGGAGCTTTTGCCTTGGGAACCATGGATCCATTCTGCCGCACTTCGCGGTCGCATATTGAAAAAAGGGCGCATTTTGCAGCGCACCTCATATACGGCCGGCAAACCATTCGAATTCCCAAAAAGGCGTCAAGAGTCACCGCAAATAAGGCGTTGGCGAGCGGGCCATTGCCGCGGCCCGATGCCCGTTGCAGGACCGGGGCCGGTGCCTCGGAACTTCCGGGCCTCGGGGAGCATCGGGCCCCCGTCGCCCCCGTCCTGGTCGCCGCGGCCCGCCCGGGGTCGTGTACGGGGCGGCCGGCTGCTCGCCCGAGGATGCCGGCAGCTCGGCATTCTCCGTATAGGGGAGCGCCGCGACCGTGCGGACGGGGGTGCGGGCAAAGGCGTAAATGCCTGGTCGAACTGGCGATGAACCAGGTGGCACTGGTCGTGGCCCTTTTGGTGTTGGGCCGGAATTGGGTCCTCCCGGGCGCACGCCCCATGCCGTGGGCACGCCTCGGCGAGCCGACCGGCACGGTCGAGCCCCCGGATCCACCGCCCGAGAGTGTGGGGAGGACGTGCGGGGCTCTATCGTGGAGGGCACCATGACCGACCCGGCCGAGGCGTCGCCCGCGCAGGGGGAGGAGCCCCTGCATCGGGCGCTCGGGCTCACCGACGAGGAGTTCGACGCCGTCGTCAAGATCCTGGGTCGCACCCCCAATCACCTCGAGCTCGCGCTCTACGCGGTGATGTGGAGCGAGCACTGCTCCTACAAGTCGTCGCGCCTGCACCTGCGGCGCCTGCCCACCGAGGGCGAGCGGGTGCTCGTGGGCCCGGGCGAGAACGCCGGGGTCATCGACGCCGGCGACGGCATCGCCGTGGCCATCCGCATCGAGAGCCACAACCACCCCTCGGCCATCGAGCCGTACCAGGGCGCCGCGACGGGGGTGGGCGGCATCCTGCGCGACATCTTCACCATGGGGGCCCGGCCCCTGGCCGTGATGGACCCGCTGTTCTTCGGTCCTCCCGACGAGGGTCGGCAGCGCTGGCTGGTCGAGGGGGTGGTGAGCGGGATCTCGGGCTACGGCAACTCGGTCGGCGTGCCCACCGTCGGCGGAGAGCTCACGTTCGATCCCTGTTACGCACAGAACCCCCTCGTCAACGTTTTGTGCATGGGCGCGCTGCCCACCGAGCGCCTGGTGCTCGGGATCGCCTCCGGTCCGGGGAACCTGGCCGTGCTCCTGGGCTCGAGCACCGGCCGGGACGGGATCGGCGGCGTGAGCGTGCTGGCCTCGGCCGGTTTCAGCGGCGACGAGGTGGCGGCGGACGATGCCAAGCGACCCAGCGTCCAGGTGGGCGACCCCTTCGAGGAGAAACGCCTCATCGAGGCCTGTCTCGAGCTGCTGGACACCAAACTGGTCGTGGGCATCCAGGACCTCGGTGGCGCCGGTCTCGCCTGCGCCACCAGCGAGACCGCCGGCCGCGGCGGCGTCGGCATGGACGTCGACGTCTCGGCCGTCCCGCGCCGCGAGGAGGGCATGGAGCCGTGGGAGGTGATGACGAGCGAGAGCCAGGAGCGCATGCTCGCCATCGTCACCCCCGGATCGTGGCCGGCCGTCGCCGCCATCTGCGCCAAGTGGGAGGTGCGGGCGACGGTCATCGGGGTGGTGACCGAACCCGATCCCGCCGGGGGCGGCCGCCTCCGCATCCGCGACGGGGTGGACGGACCCGTGCTGGCCGACGTGCCGGCGGCGTCGCTCTCCGACGACGCCCCGCTCTACGACCGGCCCCGCCAGGCGCCCGCCGACGCTCCGGCTCCGCCGATCGCACCACCGACCGATTGCACGGCGGACCTGCTCGCGCTGTTGCGCTCGCCCAGCTGGGTCTATCGCCAGTACGACCACCAGCTCTTCCTCAACACCGTGGTCGGCCCGGGCGCCGACGCCGCCCTCCTCCGTCTGGCCGGGCCCGGTCTGCCCGCCTCGGGACGCGGCGTCGCGCTCACCACCGACTCGAATCCCCGGGCCTGCGCGCTGGCTCCCCGGGCCGGGACGGCGCTCGTCCTGGCCGAGGGTGTGGCCAACCTGGCCTGCGTCGGGGCCACGCCGGTGGCCGTCGTCAACTGCCTCAACTTCGGGAACCCCGAACATCCCGAGGTCATGTGGCAGCTCTCGGAGTGCATCGACGGAATGGCGGACGCCTGCCAGGCGTTCGAACTGCCCGTGATCGGTGGCAACGTGAGCCTCTACAACGAGAGCGGGGGGGCGGACATCGATCCCACGCCGGTCCTCGGCGTCCTCGGGCTCGTCGAGTCGCTGCGCACGCGCCCGCCCGGGCTGGTCTGGTCCGACGGCGACACGCTGGTGCTGCTCGGCCCCCCGGCGGACGCGTCGGCGTCGCTGGCGGGGACGCGCTGGGCCACCGAGCGCCGCGGCCACCGCAGCGGGACGTTGCCGGCGCTGGACTTCGCGGCGCACCGTCGCGTGTGCGCGTTCGTGGCCGGCGAGGTGGCGGCCCAGGTGGGGGGCGGGCCCGGACTCCTCCGGGCCGTGCACGACGTCTCGGGCGGCGGTCTCGCCGTGACCCTCGGTGAGATGGCGGCCGAATCGGCACTCGGCTGCACGGTCGGCGGCGCCGGCGACCCGACCGCCCTCTTCGTCGAGACCCCGTCCCGCTTCGTCGTGGCCACGCCCGATCCGGACGAGCTGTGCACCCGGGCGGCGCGGGCCTCCGTGCCGGCCCTGGTCATCGGTCGGGCCGGTGGCGACCGGTTCGTGCTCGGTGACCTGGTCGATCTGCCCGTCGCCGCGGTCGTGGCGCGCCACCACGGTGCCCTGGCCGAGGCCCTCCGCGAACCGTGACCGTGGAGGGCTGTGAGAGAATGGGAGCGCCGTGAAGGAAGCGTGTGGTGTCTTCGGGGTCTACGCGCCCGGATTGAGGGTGGCGAACCTCACGTTCGACGGCCTCTTCGCCCTCCAGCACCGGGGCCAGGAGTCGGCCGGGATGGCCGTGAGCGACGGCGACACCGTCACCGTCGTCAAGGACATGGGCCTCGTCGCCACCGTCTTCGACGAGCGCACCCTGTCGGGCCTCGACGGACACCTGGCCATCGGCCACACCCGGTACTCGACGCACGGGGCCTCGGACTGGGACGGTGCCCAACCGGTCTACCGGCCCGTCGGCCGGGCCGGCTTCGCCCTGGGTCACAACGGCAACCTGACCAACACCGCCGCGCTGGCCGAGAAGGTGGGCATGCTGCCCGGATCGGTGTGCTCGGACAGTGACGTGGTGGCCGAGCTGCTGGCCCATTCCTTCCCGGAGACCGAGGATCTGGCCCGGGCCCTCCAAGCGGTGCTGCCCATCGTCGAAGGTGCCTTCTCCATGGTGCTCACCAATTCGCAGCGCCTCTTCGGTGTGCGCGATCCCCACGGCTTCCGACCCCTCTGCCTCGGTCGCCTCGGTCCCGCCGACGCACCCGTCGGATGGGTGCTGGCCTCCGAGACGCCCGCGCTGAGCATCATCGGCGCCACCTTCATCCGCGAGATCGAACCCGGCGAGCTCGTCGTCATCGACGGCGACGGGCCGCACAGTCTCGAGATCCCCTGGTTGCGACCCGTCGAGCCCCGCCTGTGCATCTTCGAGTTCGCCTACATCGCCCGGCCCGACAGCCGCCTCTACGGCCGTGAGGTCCACGAGACACGCTGTCGCATGGGCGAGCTCCTCGCTGCCCAGGCCCCGGCCGTGGCCGACATGGTGATGGGCGTGCCCGAGTCGGGTGTTCCGGCCGCCGAGGGCTTCGCGCGGGGCAGCGGCATCCCCTACGGCCAGGGCCTCGTGAAGAACCGCTACATCGGCCGCTCCTTCATTGCCCCGGGCCAACAGGAACGGGCCGACGCCGTGCGCCGCAAGCTCAACCCGCTGGCCGACGCCATCGCCGGGAAGCGACTCGTGGTGGTGGACGACTCCATCGTGCGCGGCACGACCCAGCGCTCGGTGATCCGCATGCTGCGCGAGGCGGGCGCGGCAGAGGTGCACCTGCGCATCTCGTCGCCGCCCTGGCGCTGGCCCTGCTTCTACGGCATCGACACGCCCTCCTACGAAGAGCTGCTGGCCACGGATCACACCGTCGAGGAGATGGCACAGATCCTCGGTGCCGACTCCCTCGCCTTCATCAGCATCGAGAACCTGCGTCGCGCCATCGGCACCGATGGTGGTTTCTGTGATGCCTGCTTCACCGGTGACTACCCGACCGCGGTGCCGGCGCTGCCCACCCCGGTCACCTTGCGCCGGCCCGAGCCCGTGCTGGCTCACCAGGCCGTCCTGCCCGGGGTGTGAGCGCCGTGGCCCAGGGCGGCGCCACCTATGCCGCGGCCGGCGTCGACATCGCGGCCGGCGACGCCGCGGTCGAGCGACTGCGCTCCATGGTGGCCGGTATCGGCGGCTTCGGCGGCCAGTACCCGCTCGACCTGACCCGCTACCCCCACCCCGTGCTGGTGTCCTCGACCGACGGCGTGGGGACCAAGCTCGTGGTGGCCCGGGCCACGGGCCGCTTCGACACCGTGGGTGTCGACCTCGTCGCCATGTGTGTCGACGACCTCGTCTGTGTCGGCGCGGAACCCCTCTTCATGCTCGACTACCTGGCCACCGGCAAGGTCGATCCCGACCAGGTGGCCACCATCGTGGCGGGCGTCCACGAGGGCTGCCGCATGGCCGGCTGCGCGCTCATCGGGGGCGAGACGGCGGAGCACGCCGGGGTCATGGGGGCCGACGAGATCGACCTGGCCGGCTTCGCCGTGGGCGTCGTCGAGCAGGGCACCCAGCTGGGGCCCGATCGGGTGCGGGCCGGCGACACCGTCATCGGCCTTCCGTCGCCCGGGTTGCGGTCGAACGGCTACACGTTGGCCCGACACGTGCTGCTGGAGCGGGCCGGACTCCACCTCGATGATCCGGCGTGGGCGGGTGCCGACGTCAGCGTGGCCGACGAGCTGCTGCGCCCGTCGGTCATCTACGCCCCGGCCGTGCTGGCCGTGCGCCAGGCGCTGGGACAGGGCCTGCACGCCTGCGCCCACATCACCGGCGGGGGGATCGTCGGCAACCTGCCCCGGGTCCTGCCGGCCGAGCTCGGTGCCGTGCTCGAGCGCGCCGCATGGAGCGAGCCCCGAATATTCGGTGAGATCCAGCGGCTCGGACGGGTCGACGAGGACGAGATGGATCGGGTCTTCAACCGGGGCATCGGGATGGCCCTCGTCGTCGCCGCGGACGACGCCGCCGGCGCTCTGGGCGCGCTCGACGCCGTGGGTCGACCCGGTGCGGTCATCGGCGTCGTCGAGGGTGGCGCGGGCGTGCGCTACCGGTGAGCGGCACCTACCCCGAGCTGCGGGCCCATCTGCTGGAGCACTCGGTCAAGACCGGTGACTTCACTCTCAAGTCGGGCAAGAAGAGCTCGTGGTTCATCGACTCGAAGCAGACCGTCTGTCGTCCCGAAGCCATGGTGCTCGTGGCCGACGCGGTGCTGTCCGTCCTGCCCGACGAGGCGACCGCGATCGGCGGTCTCACCATGGGTGCCGATCCGGTGGCCTTCGTCACCGCCGGCGTGGCGGCCACGCGCGGGCGCGCCCTCAAGGCATTCAGCGTGCGCAAGGAAGCCAAGGACCATGGTGGCGGTGGTCGGATCGCCGGCGCCCTCGACCCGGGAGACAAGGTGGTCGTCACCGAGGACACGGTGACCCGCGGCACCTCGCTGCTCGAGGCCGCCCACGCGGTGCAGGACGCGGGGGCGCAGGTCGTGCTCCTCGTGGCCGTCGTCGACCGCGGCGGTACCGTCGAGGCCATGGCGGCCGCCGAGGGCATCCCGTTCCGCGCCGTGCTCACGGCACCCGATCTCGGCTTCCCCTACGAAGGGGGCTGACCTCCAGGTCGCCGACCGATGCGGGCGCGGGACCCGAGCCCCTACCATCGGTGCATGGCAATTCTCGAAGGTGAGTACGAGCCCAGCCCGTCCGAGTGGGTACGCGACCAGGTCGCCGAGTACGAGGCGTCCGGAGGCGCCCGGGCCAACACGCTGCTCGATACGGGCATGCCCATCATCGTCGTCACGAGCAGGGGCGCCAAGAGCGGCCACCTCCGCAAGAACCCGGTCATGAAGGTGGAGCACGACGGTGTCTACGCCCTGGTGGCCTCGAAGGGGGGTGCACCCGAGCACCCCGAGTGGTTCCACAATCTGGTGGCCCACCCCGACGACGTCACGATCCAGGACGGGCCCGAGCCGTTCGCGGTCACCGTCCACCAGATCGAAGGTGACGAACGGGCGGAGTGGTGGGAGCGGGCCGTGGCCGCCTACCCGCCCTATGCCGAGTACCAGGAGAAGACCGACCGACGCATTCCGGTCTTCCTGGCCACCCGGGTCGGCGCCGGATCCTGATCGTCGGAAGACGGCAACGCCATCGGTCGCGGACAGGTGCACGCCATCGCCCTGAATTGACGAAGCCCGCCGGTCCGACGTTGGTCGGCGCCGGCGGGCTTCGTCGTCACGACTAGGACGGACTCGGACCGATGGTCAGCAGCAACGTGGCCGTCGCCTTCTGCTTCGGGTTCGAGGTGTCCACCACCTTGAAGGTGAGGGTGAACGTGCCCTTCTGGGTCGGCGTCCCCGAGATCTTGCCGGCCGTGCTCAGCGTCAACCCGCTGGGCAGCGTCCCCGACTTGAGGCTCCAGGTGTAAGGGGCGGTTCCGCCCGTGGCGGCCAGCTTCCCCTTGTAGGCCACGCTCTTCTGGCCCGCGGCCAACTGTGTGGTGCTGACCTGCAGCGCAGCGGGACCGGTCGACGGCGTGACGCTGTTCGACGCAGCCGAAGCGGCGCCGGTGCCGTCGGCGTTGGTGCCCTTGACCGTGAAGGTGTAGCTGTCACCGTTGGTCAGCAGGTTGGGGCTGGTGAAGGTGCAGCTGTCCACTTCTGGGCTCGACACGGTGTAGGTACAGGTCTCGCCACCGTTGCCGGCGTTCGAGGTGTCCAGAGCCGTCACCGTGTACGAGGTCGTGGTCGAGCCCTCGTTGGAGCCCGGGGTCCACGTCACCGTGGCGGTGGTGTTCCCGGCGGTGGCCGTGACAGCGGTCGGAGCGTCGGGCACCGTGGACGGCGTGACGCTGTTCGACGCTGCCGACGCGGCGCCGGCGCCGTCGCCGTTGGTGCCCTTGACCGTGAAGGTGTAGCTGTCACCGTTGGTCAGCAGGTTGGGGCTGGTGAAGGTGCAGCTGTCCACTTCGGGGCTCGACACGGTGTACGTGCAGGTCTCGCCACCGCGACCGGCGTTCGAGCTGTCCGTGGCCGTCACCTTGTAGGAGGTGATGGTCGAGCCCTGGTCCGAGCCCGGGGTCCACGTCACCGTGGCCGTCTTGTTGCCGGCCGTGGCCACGACACCCGTCGGGGCACTGGGCACGGTCGACGGCGTGACGCTGTTCGACGGGACCGAGGCGACGCTGGTGCCGTTGCCGTTGGTGCCCGTCACCGTGAACGTGTAGTGGTCACCGTTGGTCAGCAGGTTGGGGCTGGTGAAGGTGCAACTGTCCACCTCGGGGCTCGACACGGTGTACGTGCAGGTCTCGCCGCCGTTGCCGGCGTTCGAGTTGTCCGTCGCCGTCACCGTGTACGAGGTGGTGGTCGAGCCCTGGTCCGAGCCTGGGGTCCACGTCACCGTGGCCGTCTTGTTTCCGGCCGTGGCGACGACGCCCGTCGGCGCGTCGGGCACCCTCGACGGCGTGACGCTGTTCGACGCCGCCGAAGCGGCGCCGGTGCCGTCGGCGTTGGTGCCCTTGACCGTGAAGGTGTAGCTGTCACCGTTGGTCAGCAGGTTGGGGCTGGTGAAGGTGCAGCTGTCCACTTCGGGGCTCGACACGGTGTAGGTACAGGTCTCGCCGCCGTTGCCGGCGTTCGAGGTGTCCAGAGCCGTCACCGTGTAGGAGGTCGTGGTCGAGCCCTGGTCGGAGCCCGGGGTCCACGTCACCGTGGCCGTCTTGTCACCGGCCGTGGCGACAACGCCCGTCGGGGCGTCGGGCACCGTCGACGGCGTGACGCTGTTCGACGGATCCGATGGGGCGCTGGTGCCGTCGGCATTGGTGCCCGTCACCGTGAAGGTGTAGCTGTCCCCGTTGGCCAGCAGGTTGGGTCCGCTGAACGTGCAGCTGTCCACTTCGGGACTCGACACGGAGTACGTGCAGGTCTCGCCTCCGTCGTTGGGGTCCGACGCCGTGGCCGGAGGCGAGGTGTCCAGTGCCGTCACCGTGTACGAGGTGGTGGTCGAGCCCTCGTCGGAACCCGGGGTCCACGTCACCGTGGCCGTCTTGTCACCGGCCGTGGCCACGACGCCCGTCGGGACGTCGGGCTGCGTCGACGGGGTGATGCTGTTCGAGGCCGTCGAGGCGGTCCCGGTCCCGTTGGCGTTGGTGCCCGTCACCGTGAAGGTGTAGCGGTCACCGTTGGCCAGCAGGTTGGGGCTGGTGAAGGTGCAGCTGTCCACTTCCGGACTGGCCACCGTGTACGTGCAGGTCTCGCCGCCGTTGCCGGCGTTCGAGCTGTCCAGAGCCGTCACGGTGTACGAGGTGGTGGT
Source organism: uncultured Acidimicrobiaceae bacterium (assembly GCA_963754445.1). Taxonomy (GTDB): domain Bacteria; phylum Actinomycetota; class Acidimicrobiia; order Acidimicrobiales; family RAAP-2; genus Bog-473. Next base: position 666,358 of record CAVWFT010000002.1, read on the forward strand.
CGAGCCTTCGTCGAAGCCGGGGGTCCACGTCACCGTGGCCGTCTGGTCTCCGGCGCTGGCGACGACGCCCGTCGGGGCGTCGGGCACCGCGGCCGGGACGACGGCGTTCGACGCCGCCGAAGCGGCCCCCGTGCCGTCGCCGTTGGTGCCCGTCACGCTGAAGGTGTAGCTGTCACCGTTGGTCAACAGGTTGGGGCTGGTGAAGGTGCAGCTGTCGACCTCGGGGCTCGACACGGTGTCGGTGCAGGTCTCGCCCCCGTCGTTGGGGTCGAGGGCGGGCGACGAGGTGTCCGTCGCCGTGACCGTGTACGAGGTCGTGGGCGAGCCCTCGTCTCCACCGGGTGTCCATGTCACCGTGGCGGTCTGGTTTCCCGGTCCGGCCGCGACGTTGGTCGGGGCGTCGGGCACCGTCGACGGCGTCACCGCATTCGACGCCGCCGAGGCGGCGCTGGTGCCGTTGCCGTTGGTGCCGGTGACCGCAAACGTGTAGCTGTCCCCGTTGGTCAGCAGGTTGGGGCTGGTGAAGGCGCAGCTGTCGACCTCGGGGCTCGACACGGTGTACGTGCAGGTCTCGCCCCCGTCGTTGGGATCGAGTGCGGGCGACGAGGTGTCCGTCGCCGTCACCGTGTACGAGGTCGTGGGCGAGCCCTCGTCTCCACCGGGTGTCCATGTCACCGTGGCGGTCTGGTTTCCGGCCGTGGCGACGACACCCGTGGGGGCGTCGGGCACATCGCCCGGGACGACGCTGTTCGAGGCAGCCGATGCGGCGCCGGTGCCGTCGCCGTTGGTGCCGGTCACCGTGAAGCTGTAGGTGTCACCGTCGGTCAGCAGGTTGGAGCCGCCGAAGGTGCAGCTGTCGACCTCGGGGCTCGCCACCGGGTCGGTGCAGGTCTCGCCCCCGTCGTTGGGGTCGAGCGCCGGTGACGAGGTGTCCGTCGCCGTGACCGTGTAGGAGGTGGTGGTCGAGCCCTCGTCGGAGCCCGGGGTCCACGTCACCGTGGCCGTGTGGTTGCCACGGCTCGCCTGGACGTTGGTCGGGGCGTCGGGGACGGTCGACGGCGTCACGGCGTTCGATGCAGCCGAGGCAGCGCCGGTGCCGTTTCCGTTGGTGCCGGTCACGGTGAAGGTGTAGGTGTCACCGTTGGTCAGCAGGTTGGAGCCGGCGAAGGTGCAGCTGTCCACCTCCGGGCTGGCCACCGTGTACGTGCATGTCTCGCCCCCGTCGTTGGGGTCGAGAGCCGGTGACGAGGTGTCGATCGCCGTGACCGTGTAGGCGGTGGTGGTCGATCCCTCGTTTCCTCCGGGTGTCCAGGTCACCGTGGCGGTGCGGTTGCTTCCGGCGGCGACCACGTTGGTCGGGGCATCGGGCACCGACGACGGCGTGACGCTGTTCGAGGCGGCCGAAGCGGCGCCGGTGCCGTTGGCATTGGTGCCCGTCACCGTGAAGGTGTAGCTGTCACCGTTGGTCAGCAGGTTGGGGCCGCTGAAGGTGCAGCTGTCGACCTCGGGGCTCGACACCGTGTAGGTGCAGGTCTCGCCCCCGTCGTTGGGATCGAGTGCGGGCGACGAGGTGTCCGTCGCCGTCACCGTGTACGAGGTGGTGGTCGAGCCACCGTTTGTTCCGGGCGTCCAGATGACGGTGGCCGTGTCGTTGCCCCCGGCGGCGACCACGTTGGTCGGCGCGCCGGGGGTTCCGGTCACCGTGACGCTGTTCGACTTGGCCGACGCGGTTCCCGTGCCGTTGGCGTTGATGGCGGCCACCGTGAAGGTGTACGCCGAGCCTCCGGTCAAGCCCGTGACGACCTCGCTGGTCGCCGTGCTGTTGAACGTCTGGGGCGTCTGGGCGGTGGTGCCGATGAACGGCGTCACCACGTACCCGGTGAGGGCAGGTTGCGTCCCGGCCAGTGCGGCAGGAGCGGTCCAGGTCACCGTGGCCTTCTGGAATCCGGCCGTCGCGGTCCCGATGGTCGGGGCGCCGAACGTCGTCGACGGGAAGGCCGCGGCGGAGGCCAGTGAGGCGACGCTGGTATACGTGGAGCCGGCGCTGTTCGTCGCCGTCACGGTGACCGTGTACGACGTCCCGTTGGTGGCCCCCGTCACCTGGCAGGCCAGGGCCGGGGTCGCCGGAGCGGTCGAGGTCGAGGTGCAGGTCTTGGAGGACCCCGAGCTCGGCTTGGCCGTCGCCGTGTAGCTGACGATCGTGCCGATGCCGCTCGAAGCCGGGGCCGACCAGGTCACGTTGAGATCACCGCTCGGAGCGGGGGTCCCCCCGACGGCCACTACGCCGGTGGGCGCGTTCGGCGATCCCGTCACGACGCCGGTCGAGGCGGTCGACGCCGCACCGGTGCCGGCGGCGTTGGTCGCCTTGACCGTGAAGGTGTAGCTGGTGCCGTTGGTCAGCCCGCCGACCGTGGTCGCGGCATTCGCCGGGCTCCCGGTGACCGTCAGCCCGGTGCAGGCGGAACAGGCCGGTGATGGGGTCAGCGTGTACGAGGTGATGGGTCCCGAAGCCGAAGTCGGCGCCGTCCAGCTGACCGCGTCCTGTCCCGAGTTGCTGGTGGACAACGTCGTCACGCCGGTCGGGGCGGTGGGAATCCCGACCACTGCCGCAGCCGAGGCGGTCGAGGCGGCACTGTTGCCGTCGGCATTGGTGGCGACCAGCGTGAACGTGTACGACGTGCCGTTGGTCAGCCCGCCGACCGTGGTCGACGTGGCCGGTGGGCTTCCGGTCACCGTCAGTCCCGTGCACGACGGGCAGGCCGGGGTCGGGTTCAAGGTGTACTGGGTGAGGGCCGATCCCTGATTGCTCGGCGCGGTCCAGGTGAGGTTGGCCTGACCGTTGAGGCCGGCCACGGTCACCGTCGGCGCGGACGGCGTGGACGGGACGGCCGACGGCACGACCCCGCCGACGGGACCGGCCACGGAGGCCGCACTCGTCCCGCTGGCGTTGGTGGCGGTCACCGTGAAGGTGTAGTTGGTCCCGTTGGTCAGGCCGGTCACCGTGCAGGTGGTCGCCGGCGTCGCCGGTGGGGTGGCCGTGGCCGTGCAGGTCTTCGAGCCGGTCGACGAGGTGACCGTGTACTTGGAGATCCCCATTCCGCCGTTGCTGGCCGGGGCGGTCCAACTGACCGCGGCGGCACCGCTGGCCACGGGGGGCCCGACGGCTGCGGTGACGTTCGTCGGGACGCCGGGCACCGTCGCCGGCGTGGCCGTGGCGGCGGGGCTCGACGCCGGGCCGGTGCCGCTGGCGTTGGAGGCGGCCACCGTGATGCCGTACGTGTCACCGTTGGTGAGACCGGTCACCGTGATCGGGCTGGCCGTCCCCGATTGGGTCACGATCGGGTTCGAAGGGTTGGTCGTGTCGGCGGCGGACACCGTGTAGCTCGAGATGGCCGCGCCGCCGTTGGCCGTCGGGGCCGTGAAGCTGACGACCGACTGCGCGTTGGCGTTGGACGTGGCGCTCACGCCCGTCGGGGCACCGGGCACGGTGGAGGGCACCACGGCCGCGGACGGCGCGGAGCTGACACCGGTGCCCGAGGCGTTGGTCGAGGCGACCGTGAACGTGTAGCTGTCACCGTTGTTCAAGCCGGCGATGGTGCACTGGTCGGCCGGTGCGGTGCCGTTGTAGCTCGGGCTGGCCGGCTCGTAGTAGGTGCACTGGAGACCGTTGCTGGGATCGGCGGGGTGGGTCAGGTCGGTCGCGGTCGCCGTCTCCGACAGGAGCGGTCCCGATCCCGTGTTGGTGGGGTCGGTCCAGCTGATCGTCGAGGCGGCGTTCTGGGCCGCAGTGGCGGAGACCCCGGTGGGCGACGCAGGGTCGCCGACCGTGATCGGCGTCGTCGCCGGCGACGGCAGGCTGGTGCCGAGCGCGTTGGTGGCGGTGACCTGGAAGGAGTACGCGTCGCCGTTCGTCAGGCCGGGGACGGTGCACGAGTCGCTCGCACCATCGGTGCCGACGACGGTGTAGGTGCAGGTCTCGAGACCGGACCCGCCGTTGTTGGGGTCGTTCGAGGGCGACGAGGTGTCGGTCGCCGTCACGAGGTATGACTGCGTCGCCGATCCCTCGTTGAACCCCGGGGTCCAGGAGACTTCGGCCTGCTCGTTGTCCGACGTGGGCACGACCTGCAGCGGGAAGTCGGGGGCGCCCGACGGGATGTAGGTGAACTGGTCGGCCGGCTGCGAGACCGGGGAGGTCTGCCCGCCGTTGCTCACCGTGACGTCGACGGGGCCGTCGCCGGTGGTCGAGGCAGGTGCGACCGCGGTGATGCTGGTGTTGGAGTTGACCGTGAAGCTGGTGGCCGGGTTGGTCCCGAAGTACACCTGCTCGCTGCCGGCACTGGTGAAGCCCGTCCCGGCGACCTTTACGGTCTGCCCACCGGCATCGGACCCGTTGTCGTTGCCGTTGCTGGTCGACGTGCCGGTCACCGACGGGGTGATGGTCAGGGAGGCGACGGGGGTCGGGGCGACGTAGGGCGGCAGTGTCGGCTCCGCCACCTGCCCGGCAGTCGGGTAGCCGTCGAAGGCGACGTTGAGGGTGAGGAAGTCGGTCACGTTGGTGTCGACCAGGTACTCGGTGTCAAGCTGGTTCTGGACCGAGCCCGCCGGTCCGCTGGCGACGAAGCTGGCGGTGATCGACGGCAGCGTGTGCAGCTGGCCACCCTTGGCCTCGTCCGCCGTCGCGGAACCGAGCTGCTCCTCGATGTACGGGTACGTGGTCTTGTAGTTGCCGGTCATCTGGGCCGTGCATCCGGTGCCCGCGGCCGTGCAGTACTTGGCCGTGGTGGCCCCCGACGCCGAGGTGACGGCGTCACCACCGCTCAGGCCGACCGAACCGGGCACATAGGTGAGTCCGGTGGGGATCGGCATGATGTAGGTGTCACCGTCGATGTAGTTGACGGTGGCACCGCTGCTGGTGGTGGGGACGGCACCACCGGTGGGGGACTCGGTCAGCGTCACCGTCTGCCCCTGAGCGGCCGTGGTCGGTCCGAAGTGGGCCTGCGAGTCGCCCTCGTAGATGTTCTCGGTCTGGATGACCTCGACGATCTGTTCGCCCATCTCCTGGCTCTGGGCGATGCCGTAGGTCTCGGTGAAGGTCGTGCAGTTCCCGGTGCTCGGGTAGGTGAACCCGGGGGCGCAGTAGGCCAGGGTGGCGCTGAAGGTGCTGTCGACGGGGTTGAGCGCCTGGTACATGTTGACGATGCCCGTGGTGCTGGTGCTGCTGGTGGTGACGTAGCCGTCGGCCGCCGGGGGCTGGCTGACGACGGTGAGCGAGGCGGTGTTCACGCTCGACGCGCCACCGGAAACCTGGGTGAGCACGTTGTTGACGTCGGGCGCGTTGAAGAAGAGGGTCACGGCGTTCAGCGCGGCGCTCGGGGCCTGGGAGAGGACCATGCTGGTGCCGTTCACGCTGACCACGGTGGTGGCGGTGGGAATGCCGGCCCCGTAGACCTCGAGGCCGGCCACGACGCCGTAGTCGGCGAAGTTGCCGGCGTCGGTCACCGTCGTCGAGAGGGTGGCGTCGACGGCGTTCGCGATGGCCTGGGTGCCGGTGAAGGTCTCCGTGGCCGCTGCCGTGACCGTCGCCGACGGATCGCCCGAGAGGACGACGGTCGTCGCCGTCACCGAGGTCACCGAGTTGGGCGTGGTGCTGTCGAGGTCGACACCGTACGCGCCCATGCCGACGGTGACGCCGGCCGTGATCGGGTTGGAGGTACAGGTCAGCGTGGTGGACGAGGTGGTCCCGGTGCAGCCGGTCAGGTTGACGATCGGGCTGTTCGAGAACGCGCCGTACCCTCCGGCGACCGTCGGCGCGCCGGCGGCGAAGGCCGCGGTGGGCGCGGCCAGCGTGGCGAGGCCCGACACCCCGAGGACGACCAGTGCGGCCAGCAGTGCCTTTCCGGCTCCCTGCAGACGCAGCACGCCTCGCTGCAAGACGCCGATGAGTCGTGCGATCGGCCCGTGGTGTCGCTGTCCCGTACGGACGCGCGCGGCTGCCAGTTCCTCTTGCATTTGTCCTCCCCCGTATGCGGCCCCCCGAGGGTAACCACATGGTTCCACTCCAGTGGCGGGCAACATAACCAATCCCGCTCGAGCGCGCAAGCCTTATTTAACGCTCGTTTGGGGGAACTGGCAGAATTCATGACAAAAGTCACATCAATCCCGGGACTCGATTCAGGAATGGATGAAATTTCAGTTTTCCTTAGTAATAAGTGGACTTGCGGCGCTGGTTAGAGTTATCTGCATTGGTGACTTGCCGTTCTCAGTCCCTCCTCAGCCAAGGGCCGTGGGCATGCGCGCGTGGATGTAGGCGCGCATGCAGCTCCTGGCGCGGAATGACCGCGTGACCGATCGGTTACACACGGATTTGCGTCGCGGCCGACGGGTATCTTCGTAATCGACATGGTCGAACGCGCCGCGCCCACCACCCCGACCCACGACGTCGCGCCGCCCCGTCGGCAACCCGCGGCCCGGCGCACCTCGACCCAGGAGGCCATCCTGCGGGCTGCGGCCGAGCTCTTCGCCGAACGCCCACCGAGCCGGGTCACCATCCGTGACGTGGCGGCTCGGGCCGGGGTCAATCACTCGCTGGTCCACCGCCATTACGGGACCAAGGACAATTTGCTGCGGGCGGTGATGCAGGCGGGCAGCGCCGACTACTCGAAACACATCGACGAGGTGACCGATCCGGCCGAGGCCTTCCGAGCCGGTTTCGCCTTCGCCGCCGAGGGTGACCCGGTTGCCGCGGCGACGGCGCGGGCCCTGCTCGACGGGACGATCCGACCCCGCGACGGCCAGGGATATCCCGGGATGGAGCGGCACATCGCCTTGCTGCAGAGCGCCATTGCCAGCAGCGACGCCGACGCCCGCTTCCCGCCCCGCGTCATCACCGCCGCCGCCTTTGCCCTCATGGGGGGCTGGTTCCTTCTCGAGGAGTCCTTGATCTCCTCGGCCGGACTGGGCGACATGCCGATCGACGAGGTACGGCACAGCGTGGCCGACCTGATCGGCCTCATGATCGAGGAGGCGTCGGGGACCGGGCCGGCGCGCCGGCCCGACTGACCTTCCCGGGACGTCCTCAGCCGGTCGCGACCGTGGCCCGGTGGCGATCGCCGGAGAAGTACTGCTCGACCGCCTTGGCCAGGCCCCCGGCGATGACCTGCTGGTCCGCCGGGCTCTCGGCGATCGAGCCCTCGTAGGGGTCGGTGACGAACAGCGGCTCGATGAGAGCGCCCGGCATCGTGCTCGGCGTGGAGAAGAAGCCGGGATCCGCCGGGCCGAGCAGCAGGAGGTGCCCGTAGTCGCCCGCCGCCGTCGTGAGGGCGGGGCCACCCAGCTGGCTGTCGTCGCTCACACCGAGGCTGGGGATGTCCCAGCCCCGTGCGTTCATGGCGGCCAGGACGTCGTTCTGGACCTCGTCGGCGAAGCGGAGGTTCTTCGCCGCGAACGGGCGGACGCTGTCGAAACCGGTGACGCAGCCCGCGTCGTACGAGGACCCGCCGGCGTCCATGTAGATCCCGAGCAGCAGATCGGCCTTGGCCTTGTCGGCGCACACGTCACGCGCCGCCACGTCGTCGTGCACGCCCTGGGCGGTGAAGAGCCCGTCGTCGACGTCCGCGGGACCGGGGCGGCTCACGGTCTCGTTGCGCGTGCGCGACACCACCACGGTAAAGCCCCTGTCCCGCAGCAACGCCATGGTGTCGAGCTCGACCGGCAGGGTCTCGTCCGCCTCGTCGACGGTGTTGCCGTTCACGTCCTCACCCACCCCGCCGGGATCGAGGCCACCGTGGCCGGCATCGAGGAAGACTGTGAGGTGGCGATCGCCCGCCGTGGGCGGATAGGCCAGGCAGGCACCGGGCTCGAAGCGGCCGGCATCGACCGGATGGGGCCCGTCGTGGCGGCGCGTGTCCGAGTTGCGGCTCGGCCGGGTCGCGGCCGAGGCGGCCGACTGACCGACCAGGGCAAGCACGACACAGAAAAGCAGCAGCGCCAGGGGGCGGGCGGCGGAGCGCATCGCCCGCTCACCCTACGGAGCGGGGAGCCGCCGGTGGTGTCGGCCTGCGCTCAGGCGGCGGTCCGCTCACCGGCGGCACCGGCCAGGGCGCGCAAGAGCACGAGTCCGTCCTCGGAACCGAGCAACGGCGAGCTGGCCCGTTCGGGGTGGGGCATGAGGCCGACGACGTTGCCCGCCTCGTTGGCGATGCCGGCGATGGCGTCGACCGAACCGTTGGGATTGTCGGTGTAGCGCAGCACGATGCGCTCTTCGTCCTGCAGCCGGCGCAAGGTCACCGCGTCGCAGGTGTAGTTACCCGAGAAGTGATTGATCGGGATGGTGAGCTGGTCGCCCACCGTCGCCTCCGACGTCAGGACCGACGAGGTCGAGGTCACCACGAGACGGGCCGGTTCGCACAGGAAGCGCAGCCGGCCGTTCTTCTGGAGGGCGCCGGGCAGCAGCCCGGCTTCGGTCAGGACCTGGAAGCCGTTGCAGATTCCGACGACGGGACCGCCGGCGGCGGCGAATTCAGCCACGGCGTCCATGATCGGCGAGAAGCGGGCGAGGGCGCCCGGCCGGAGGTAGTCACCGTGGGCGAAGCCGCCGGGGATGACGATGGCATCGACCCCGGCCACGCCGGTGTCGCCGTGCCAGAGCAGGACGCCCTGGCCACCCACCGCCTCGAAGCCGGCGACGACATCGTGCTCGCAGTTGGTCCCCGGAAAGACGACGACGCCGAGACGCGGCGCCACCTCAGATCACCTCGAGCTCGAGATGGCTCTGCTCGATGACCGGATTGGCCAGCAGCCGGTCGGCCAGCTCGCTCGCCGTGGTCCGGGCCGCCGACTCGTCGTTGGCGTCGACCTCGAAGCTGAAGGAGCGCCCGGCCCGCACATGGGCCACGCCTTCGAAGCCCAGCGCCGGCAGCGCACGCTCGATGGTCGCACCCTCCGGGTCGGCGATGCCGGCACGGAGTTGGACGTCGACCCGAGCCCGAAACCTCATCGTCCCGCACCGTACCAGTCGGTCAGGGCACGTCCGGTGACACGCTCGTAGGCGGCGATGTAGCGGGCCGACATGGCCTCGACCACCGAGTCCGGCAACGCGGGAGGCGGCGGGGTGCGGTCCCACGGTTGGGCGGCCAGCCAGTCGCGCAGGGGCTGCTTGTCGAAGGCGGGAGGTGTCGTGCCCGGCACCACCTGGTCGGCCGGCCACAGCCGGGAGGAGTCCGGCGTGCACACCTCGTCGCACAGGCACAGGACACCGTCCACGTAGCCCAGCTCGAACTTCGTGTCGGCCAGCACGAAGCCGGCCGCCGCAGCCCGGGCGGCCGCCCGACGGTAGAGCTCGAGCGAGACGGCCTGCGCCGCCAGGGCCGACTCCGCCCCGACCAGGTCCACCGCCTCGGCCATGCCGATGTTGAGGTCGTGCCCCGACTCGGCCTTGGTGGAGGGGGTGAAGATTGGCTTCTCCAACTTGTCCGCCATCCGCAGACCCGCCGGCATCTCCATGCCGTGCACGGTGCCGGACTTCTCGTACTCCTCCCAGGCCTGGCCGGCCAGGTACCCGCGCACGATGCACTCGAGCTTGAGCATCTCGGCCCGGCGCACGAGCACGGCCCGGCCGGCCCAGGCCGCGGGCATGGAGGCACCCACCTGCGCCTCGATCTCGAGGGGATCGACCGCCAGCAGGGAGCCGGGGATGACGTCGGCCATCTCGTCGCACCAGAAGCACGACATGGCGGTGAGCACCCGGCCCTTCTCGGGAATGGGCTCGGCCATGATCACGTCGAAGGCGCTCACCCGGTCCGAGGCGACCATGAGCAGTCGCCCGGCGCCGGCGTCGTAGAGCTCGCGCACCTTGCCGGAGTGGACCCGGGGCAAGGTGTCGGCTGTCCGGGGTGAGGTCACAGCGCCTCGAGTGCCGCGGCGAAACGCTGTGTGTGGCGCAGGCTGCGCGCCAGGTCGAACGCCTCGTCCAGCTGGTCGGGGCTCATCGTCACCTCCGGGTCGGCCTCGAGCACGGCCCGGAAGGCCCGGCGCTCGGACCAGGCGGCCCGGGCGTCGCGCTGGACGATGCGGTAGGCCTGATCGCGGGTCAGCCCGGAGGAGACCAGGGCTAACAGCACCGACTGCGAGAAGACCAGGCCGAGCGAACCCTCGGTCAGGTTCTCCCGGGCCCGTTCGGGATGCACGACCAGCCCCTCGGCCAGGCCCGTGGCCTTGCGCAGCATGTAGCAGGCCAGCAAGGAGGCGTCGGGCAGGGCCACCCGCTCGACCGAGCTGTGCGAGATGTCGCGTTCGTGCCAGAGCGCCACGTCTTCGAGCCCGGCGCCGAGGTAACCCCGCTGGAGACGGGCCAGCCCGCACAGGCGCTCCGAGAGGATCGGGTTGCGTTTGTGCGGCATGGCCGAGCTGCCCTTTTGACCGGCCCCGAAGGGCTCTTCCGCCTCGCCGACCTCGCTGCGGGCCAGATGACGGATCTCGGTGCATATCAGCTCGATGGTGCTTCCGATGGCCGCGCAGGCGTAGAAGTACTCCGCGTGGCGGTCGCGGGCGATGACCTGGGTCGCCGGCACCGGGGTCAGCCCCAGGGCGGCGCACACCCGCGCCTCGACCTCGGGATCGATGTTGGAGTACGTGCCGACCGCGCCCGACAGCTTGCCCACCGCCACCGCGTGGCGGGCGTTGCGCAGCCGGGTCCGGTCCCGGTCGGCCTGGAGCGCCCACAGGGCGAACTTGGCCCCGAAGGTCGTCGGCTCGGCGTGCATGCCGTGCGTGCGGCCGGTGACCGGGACGTCGAGGAGCTCGAGAGCCCGGGCCTTGAGGGCGGCGACGAACGCGTCGAGGTCGCCCAAAAGCAGGTCGGCGGCGCGGGTCAGGGTGGCGCACAGCGCGGTGTCGACCACGTCGGAGGAGGTCAGGCCGAAGTGGATGTGCGAACCTGCCGGCGCGCCGATGCGCTCCTGCACGACGTCGACGAAGGCGGCGACGTCGTGGTCGGTGACCTTCTCGCGCTCGAGCACGTCGTGCACGAAGACGTCGTCGACCGTGGGCGCCTTGGCCCGGCAGGTGGCGGCGTCGTCGGCCGGCACGACACCGAGTGCGGCCTGGGCCTCGGTCGCCAGCAGCTCGACCTCGAGCCACATGGCGAAGCGGGCCGTGTCGCTGAAGAGGCCCGCCATGTCGGGAGGGGAATACCGGGGGATCATCGGAGGTCCTGTCGGCTCGCCGCGGCAGAGGCCGCGATGTCACGTCGGAGCTGGCGCCCTTCCCATTCGATGGTACGGGCCACGGCATAGGCGTGCTTCCGGGCTTCGGCGAGCGTGGGCGCCACGCCGGTCACCCCGAGGACCCGACCGCCCGCCGTGTAGAAGGTCCCGTCGCCGTGGCGCCGCGTCCCGGCATGGAACACGCGCACGCCATCGACCGGGGTGGCCGCCGCGCCCGTCCGGGTCAGGCCTTCGATGGGATCACCGGTGCGCGGCGCATCGGGGTAGCCGGCGGATGCCAGCACCACGCAGACGGCGGCGTCGCCGGAGAACTTGGGCGGATCCACTTCGTCGAGCCTGCCGTTCGCCACGGCGGCGAAGAGCTCCGCCGCGTCGGACTCGAGGAGCGGCAGCACGACCTGGGTCTCGGGGTCACCGAAGCGGACGTTGTACTCAATGACCTTCGGGCCCTCCTCGGTCAGCATCAGCCCGGCGTAGAGCACACCGCGGTACTCGATGCCGCGCCCGCGCAACTCCTCGACCAGGGGCAGTACCGCCGTGCCCATCAACTCGTCCACCGTGGCGGCGTCGAGGTGCATCGGGGCGTAGGCCCCCATCCCCCCGGTGTTGGGACCGGTGTCGTCCGTGCCCACCCGCTTGAAGTCCTGCGCCGGCACCAGCGGGACGGCCCGGGTGCCGTCGCACAGCACCAGGAGCGAGCACTCGTCGCCGGCGAGGCCCTCTTCGATCACGACCGTACGCCCAGCCTCGCCGAAGGCGGCACCCGACAGCTTGGCCATGACGTCGTCACGGGCCTCCTCCATGGTGTGGGCCACCAGCACGCCCTTGCCGGCGGCCAGCCCGTCGGTCTTGATCACCCACGGGCCGGGCAGGGTCTCGAGATAGTCCAGTGCGTCTGCCGTCTGCAGGTCGTCGAAGGCGCGATAGCGGGCGGTCGGCACACCCGCCGCATCGAGGACGTCCTTCATGAAGGCCTTCGAACCCTCGAGGAGGGCGCCGTCAGCGCCCGGGCCCATGACCGCCTTGCCGGCCGCCCGGAGGTTGTCCGCCAGCCCGTCGACGAGCGGAGCCTCGGGTCCGACCACGTAGAGATCCGCCTCGATCTCCTGCACCGGCGCCTCGTCGACCTCGATCGGCGGCGCCATGCCGGGGTTGCCCGGGGTGACGACGACATCGGCCGTGCGGGCCAGGGCACAGGCCAACGCGTGCTCACGCCCGCCGCTCCCGACGACGCAGACCCTCACGCGGTGGCGAAGGAGACGGTCTGCTCCCGTCCCGGACCGACGCCGACGAGACCGACCGGCACGCCGATCTGCTCGGAGAGGAACGAGATGTAGTCGCGCGCCGCCCCCGGCAGGTCGTCGGGGGCGGTGGCCGCCGTGAGGTCGGTCCGCCAACCGGGCAGCTCCTCGTACACCGGGACCACCTTGTGGAAGGTCGACTGGTGATAGGGCAGGTGGGTGTAGCGGATGCCGTCCGCCTCGTAGGCCACGCAGACCTTGACCGTTTCGAAGGTGTCGAGGACGTCGAGCTTGGTCAGGGCCACCTCGGTCATGGAGTTGAGGCGCACGGCCTGGCGCAGCATGACGGCGTCGAACCAACCGCAGCGGCGCTTCCGGCCGGTGTTGGTGCCGAACTCGTGGCCCCGCTCGACCAGCAGGTCGCCGATGTCGTTCTCCTGCTCGGTCGGGAAGGGGCCCGCCCCGACCCGGGTCACGTAGGCCTTGGCGATGCCGATGACCCGGTCGATGTCGCGTGGCCCGAGGCCGGTGCCCGTACACGCCCCGCCGGCCACCGGGTTGGAGGAGGTGACGAAGGGATAGGTGCCGTGGTCGAGGTCGAGGAAGGTGGCCTGGGCCCCTTCGAGCAGGACCTCACGCCCCTGGTCCATGGCGTCGTGGACCAGGCCCACGGTGTCGCCGACCATGGGCTCGATCCGGGGGGCGTACTGGCCGAGGTAGCGGTCGGCGATCTCCTTGGCGTCGAGGGGCAGGCGGTTGTACACCTTGGCCAGGATGGCGTTCTTCTCCTTGAGCACCACGTCGAGCTTCTGGCGGAAGATCTTGGGGTCGAAGAGGTCCTGTACCCGCAGCCCGACCCGGGTGGCCTTGTCGGCGTAGGCCGGACCGATGCCCCGCTTGGTGGTGCCCAGGGCGTTCTTGCCCAAGAAGCGTTCGGTCACCCGGTCGAGCTCCTGGTGGTACGGCATGATCAGGTGGGCGTTGCCGCTCACCACCAACCGGCTGGTGTCGACACCGCGCGACGTCAGCGCGTCGAGCTCGTCGAGCAGGACGCCCGGGTCGACGACGACCCCGTTGCCGATGACCGGCGTGATGTGGTCGTAGAGGATGCCGCTCGGGACCAGCTGGAGGGCGTAGGCCTCACCGTTGACCACGATGCGGTGCCCGGCGTTGTGTCCACCCTGGTAGCGCACGACCAGGTGCATTTCGGAGGCCACCCGGTCGGTGAGCTTGCCCTTCCCCTCGTCGCCCCACTGGGTCCCCACCACCACGGTTGCGGGCACGCGTCTTCTCCGTTCGCTCGGCGCCTCGGATTACGCACCACTCTACCCCTCCTCCAACGGGGGTCCGAAGTGGGGACCGTTTGGGCCACAGCCGGCTCCGGGTACCGATGAACCTGCGGCGGCGCCCATGTCCGGCGCCGCTGAACGACTCTGGTAGGACTCAGGGAGACGACTTATCTTGCCGCCACCGGGCACCGGGACCAGGCGGAGAGAAGGGGGCATGGGATGAACCCGAGCAGGTGGAGCGCTTCGCTGCGGGTGCTGGCGTGCACCATGGTCTTCGCCGGAGCGGCGGTGGTCGTGGGGGCCGGCACGGCGGGCCCGGCCGGGGCCAGTGTCAGCGATACGGTCACGCCTTCCGCTCTCGGGTTCGGCGCCTGGTCGGTCGGGGTCATCTCCGGCTCGCAGACGGTCACCGTCCACAACACCGGGTCGAACGCGCTCGACATCACGAGCATCAATTTCAGCGGCCCGAACGCCGACGACTTCATCGCCCTGCTGCCGGCCGCCTGTTCGGACGTGGCGGCGGTCTCGGGCACGTGCGACATCCTCTTCGGGTTCCTGCCCGGCGCCCTCGGGCCGCGCAACGCCACCGCCAACCTGGTCGACAACGCCAACAGCCCGTCGAGCATCGCGCTGAGCGGCACCGGGACCATGGGCTACTACTCGACGACGGCGAGCGGTGCCGTGAGCGCCTTCGGCGACGGCGTCAACGAGGGCGACGCCTCCGGCACGCCCCTCAACAAGCCCATCGTCAGCATGGCCAGCACCGGGACGGCGCAGGGCTACTGGCTCGTCGCCTCCGACGGCGGCATCTTCGGTTACGGCGACGCCCAGTTCTTCGGCTCGACCGGTGGCATCCACCTCAACAAGCCCATCGTGGGCATGGCCAGCACTTTCGACGGCCAGGGCTACTGGCTGGTCGCCTCCGACGGCGGCATCTTCGACTACGGCGACGCACCCTTCTTCGGATCGACCGGCGGCATCACCTTGAACAAGCCCATCGTCGGCATGGCCCCGACCCCCGACGGCCAGGGCTACTGGCTCGTGGCCAGCGACGGGGGCATCTTCTCCTACGGGGACGCCTCCTTCTACGGCTCCATGGGTGGCCAGCCCCTCAACCAGCCCATCGTCGGCATGGCGGCCACCCCCGACGGCCAGGGGTACTGGCTCGTGGCCAGCGACGGTGGCATCTTCGCCTTCGGTGACGCCCACTTCTTCGGTTCGACCGGCGCCATCCATCTGAACAAGCCCATCGTCGGCATGGCGGCCACACCCACCGGCAACGGCTACTGGTTCGTGGCGTCGGACGGCGGCATCTTCGACTACGGCGATGCGCCGTTCTACGGCAGCACCGGCGGTGGCGCCGTCGACGACAACGTCGCCATGGCGAGCACGGGCGGCCCCACCCTCCAGGCCATCCTCGACGTGCCCGCCCTGCGGGCCCACGTCGTGCAGCGCCTCGAGCAGGGGCACGGCCACCAGGCGTACCAGCTCCACGCCGGCTGAACAACACCCGCCCAACTTCGGTCCGTCCCGGGGGCAATAGAGCCGAACGGCCGTACCGGATCACGATGCCTCCGCCGTACGATCGCCGGGCTTGCCCTTTGGCGTGGCGAGCCGAAGGGAGTGCGGCGTCGATGAAGCCGTCAAGGTGGACCTCTTCTCTGTTGGTGCGGGTCGTGGGCAGTGCCGCCCTCCTGACCGGTGTCGTCACCACGATCGGCGTCGGCGCGCTGGCCCAGCCCGCGGCGGCGACCGGCCCGGCCCTCGAGCTGTCGACGACGACCCTGAGCTGGGGCGACGTGACGCTCGGGGACGAGGCGCCTCAGGAATTCACCTTCACCAACACCAGCCTCACCGAGACCGACGTCATCGACACCTCGTCCGCCACGTTCTCCGGCCCGGGTCAGGACGACTTCGTCGGCTTCCCGCTCGACACCTGCCCGTTGAACGAAGACCAGGAGATCTCCCTCGACCCCGGTGGCACCTGCACCATCGCCATGCTGTTCCTGCCCGGTGCCCTCGGCCTGCGCACGGCGACCATCGCCTTCAACGACAGCCTCGACTCGGGTGCCTCGATCTCGATGTCGGGCACG
Organism: uncultured Acidimicrobiaceae bacterium; assembly: GCA_963754445.1. Lineage (GTDB taxonomy): Bacteria > Actinomycetota > Acidimicrobiia > Acidimicrobiales > RAAP-2 > Bog-473. The sequence continues at coordinate 682,203 of CAVWFT010000002.1, forward strand.
GGGTCGATCGGGTACTACCAGGTGGGGTCCAACGGTGCCGTGGCCCACGACGGCGACGCCGGGTACTACGGCGACGCCTCGGGCCTCCCCCTCAATTCACCCATCGTCGGCATGGCCCAGACGGGGGACAACGGCGGCTACTGGCTCGCCGCCGCGGATGGCGGCATCTTCAACTACGGCGACGCCGGCTTCTACGGCTCCGCCGGATCGCTGCCCCTCAACAAGCCCATCGTCGGCATGGCCTCCACGGTCGACGGGGGTGGCTACTTCATGGTGGCCAGTGACGGCGGCATCTTCACCTACGGCGACGCCAGCTTCTACGGCTCGACCGGCGGCATCAACCTGAACAAGCCGATCGTCGGTATGGCGGTCACGCCCGACGGCGGGGGCTACTGGCTCGTCGCCTCCGACGGGGGAATCTTCAGCTACGGCGATGCCGGGTTCTACGGCTCGACCGGCTCCCTCACCTTGAACAAGCCCATCGTCGGCATGGCCTCGACACCCGACGGGGGTGGCTACTGGTTGGTGGCTTCGGACGGCGGCATCTTCGCCTTCGGCGATGCCCAGTTCTACGGTTCGACCGGCTCGCTCCACCTGAACCAGCCCATCGTCGGGATGACGGCCATGCCCGACGGTGGGGGCTACTGGTTCACCGCCGCCGACGGCGGGATCTTCAACTACGGCGACGCACCGTTCTACGGCAGCGCGACCGACAGCGGCCTGGGCCAGGTGGTGGGCATGACGACCGACGGCGTCTCGACGCTGCAGGCGTACGCCAACATCCCGGCCCAGCACCACGACCTGCGGACCTACGCCGGCTTCTCCTCGCCGGCCCGACGCCCGGTCACCGGCTAGCGCAGCACCACCGCATCGCCGTCGACCACCACGTTGACCGTGGATCCGTCGAGGTAGCGGCCCTCCAGGAGGGCGAGCGCCAGGGGATCCTCGATGTTGCGCTGGAGTACCCGGCGCAGCGGCCGGGCCCCGTAGTCCGGGTCGTAGCCGGCCCGGGCCAGCCACTGCTCGGCCTCGGGTGTGACCACCAGGGAGAGGCGCCGCTCGGCCAGACGGGCCCGCAGCCGACCCAGCTGGATCTCCACGATGATCGCCAGGTCGTCCTGGGTCAGCGGCTTGAAGCGCACCATCTCGTCGATGCGGTTGATGAACTCGGGCTTGAAGTAGTCGGCGGGATCACCGGGCAGGTTCGACGTCATGATCAGCACCGTGTTGGTGAAGTTCACCGTCCGCCCCTGCCCGTCGGTCAGGCGACCGTCCTCGAGCACCTGCAACAGGATGTTGAAGACGTCGGGGTGGGCCTTCTCGAGCTCGTCGAGGAGGATGACGGCGTAGGGGCGGCGACGCACCGCCTCGGTCAGCTGGCCCCCCTCGTCGTAGCCGACGTAGCCCGGAGGCGCGCCGACCAGTCGTGACACCGTGTGCTTCTCCATGTACTCGGACATGTCGATGCGCACCATGGCCCGCTCGTCGTCGAAGAGGAACTCGGCCAGGGCGCGGGCCAGCTCCGTCTTGCCCACCCCGGTCGGCCCGAGGAAGAGGAAGGACCCGATGGGTCGGTTGGGGTCGCTCAGCCCGGCCCGGCTGCGCCGGATGGCGTTGGCCACGGCCGAGACCGCCTCGTCCTGGCCCACCACGCGCTCGTGCAGGGTCGCCTCGAGGCGGACCAGCTTCTGCACCTCCCCCTCGAGCAGGCGCGAGACCGGCACGCCGGTCCAGCGCGACACCACCGCCGCGATGTCCTCGGCATCGACCTCCTCTTTGAGGAAGCGCGATCCGGCCTGCAGCTTCGCCAGCTCCTCGGTGGCGTCGGCGATCTTGCGCTCGAGGTCGGGCACGGCGCCGTAGCGGATGGCCGAGGCACCGGCCAGGTCGCCGTCGCGCTCGAGGCGTGCCGCCTCCTCCATCTGCTCGGTGCGCTGCTCCTGCAACTGGCTCAGGTTGTCGAGGTAGGACTTCTCCTGCTGCCAGTGGGCCGCCATGGAGTCGCGCTGCTCGCCCAGCTCGGCCAGCTCGCGCTCGAGTCGCTCGAGCCGCTCGGCCGACGCCTCGTCGGTCTCCTTCTCCAACGCAAGCTTCTCGATCTCGAGCTGGCGCATGCGGCGCATGGTCTGGTCCAGCTCCGTCGGCATGGAGTCGATCTCGATGCGCAGCTTGGACGAGGCCTCGTCGATGAGGTCGATCGCCTTGTCGGGCAGGAAGCGCCCGCTGACGTAGCGGTCCGACAGCACGGCCGCCGCCACCAGCGCGGCGTCCTGGATGCGCACCCGGTGGTGCGCCATGTAACGCTCGGACAGCCCGCGCAGGATGGCGATCGTGTCCTCGACCGAGGGCTCGCCCACGAACACGGGCTGGAAGCGCCGCTCCAGCGCGGCGTCCTTCTCGATGGAGGTGCGGTACTCGTCGAGCGTGGTGGCCCCGATCAGGCGCAGCTCGCCCCGGGCCAACATGGGCTTGATCATCTGCCCGGCGTCCATCGCGCCTTCGGCCGCGCCCGCGCCGACGATGGTGTGCAGCTCGTCGATGAAGGTGACGATCTCGCCTTCGGCGTCGGTGATCTCCTTGAGGACGGCCTTGAGTCGCTCCTCGAACTCGCCCCGGTATTTGGCCCCGGCCACCATGGAGCCCAGGTCCAGCGCGACGACGCGCTTGCCCTTGAGGCCCTCGGGCACGTCGCCCTCGATGATCCGGTTGGCCAGGCCTTCGACGATGGCCGTCTTGCCCACGCCGGGCTCGCCGATCAGCACCGGGTTGTTCTTCGTCCGGCGCGACAGCACCTGGATCACCCGGCGGATCTCCTCGTCGCGCCCGATGACCGGGTCGAGCTTGCCTTCGCGGGCTGCCTCGGTCAGGTCGCGGCCGTACTTGGCCAGGGCCTGGTACGTCTGCTCGGGGTCGGCGGTGGTCACCCGGTGATTGCCCCGCACGGCCCGCAGTGCGGTGAGCAACGTCTCCTTGGTCACGCCGATCTGGTCGGCCAGGGCCAGCACGAGATGCTCGACCGACACGTAGTCGTCGCCGAGGTCGCGGCGGATCTGGTCCGCCGCCTCGAGCACGGTGCGGGCGTCACGCGACAGCCCGGGCTCGTTGCCGCCCTGGGCCGAGGGCAGCCGCAGCAACTGGTCGTGCACCCGCCCGGCCAGCTCGTCGGGGTCGATCCCGACCTGGGTCAGCAGCGGGCGGGTCATGGTCTCCTGCTGCAGCAGCAAGGCGTCGAGCAGGTGGGCCGGCGTCAACTCCGGGTGACCGGAGGACGCGGCGTGTCCCGTGGCCGCACTGAAGGCGGCCTTGGTGTTGTTGGTCCAACGTTCTGGGTCTATCGGCACTCGTTCCCTCTTCGTGATCCTGTGGTTCGTGCGGTCTGATGACTCCTCGGGCGCCCGAGGGCGCCCCGGCGAGGCGGTGGCTCGGCTCAGTCGGCCCGGCGCGGTTCGGGCCGGCGCCGGTAGGGCACCGGTGACTGGCGCAGCGGCACCAGGTCCCGGCGGTACTGGCGGTGGGTGGCGGCCACGGCGTCGACCGCCTGGGCCTGCACCTCGGCCAGCTCCTCGCGCAGGCGGCGCAGCTCGGCCTCGAGGGCCAGCACCCTGCGTACCCCTTCGAGGTTGAGCCCGGTCGAGGTCAGCTCCTGGATGTGGCGCAGGCGCTCGAGGTCGTGCTCGGAGAAACGGCGCGACCCCCCACTCGTGCGCGACGGGTCCAGCAGGCCCTTGCGTTCGTAGATGCGCAGGGTCTGGGGGTGCATCCCCGTGAGCTCGGCCGCCACCGAGATGACGTACACGGCGGCGTTGGCGTCGCGGCGACGTCCCTGAGGTTGGTTGCCCGCGTTCTGCGCCATGCTCATCAGCTCTCCACCGCCGCCCGCGGCGCCGCCTCGGTGACCGCGGCGAGCGACTCCACCGCGGCGCGCTGCTCCTCGGTCAGCTCCGTCGGCACCAGCACGTCGAGCTTGACCATGAGGTCGCCCGCCTTGGAGCCGTTGCGTCCCGAGCCACTCGGGACACCGCGCCCGCGCACGCGCAGCACGCGGCCGGACTGGGTCCCCGGGGGGACCTTCAGCGTGACCTTGCTGTCGAGGGTGGGCACGGTGATCGTCGTCCCCAGCGCGGCCTCGGGAAAGGTGACCGGCACCGTCATGGTGAGGTTGCGGCCGCTGCGCCCGAAGACCTCGTGCTTGGAGACGTGGACGACCACGTAGAGGTCGCCCGGGGGCGCCATGCCCTGGCCGGGCGCGCCGCGTCCCTTGACCCGGATGCGCTGACCGTCCTCGACGCCGGCCGGGATGCGCACCTTCACGCTGCGCACCTTCTGCTCGCTCCCGGTGCCGTGGCACACGGGGCACGGCGTGTCGAAGAGCGTCCCCCGGCCCATGCAGTCGGGGCAGACGGTGCTCAGCGAGAACAGGCCCTGGTTGTCGTTGAGGCTCCCGCTCCCGCCGCAACGCGGACAGGTGTGCGTCGAGGTCCCGGGTGCGGCACCCGAGCCGCGGCAATTGGAGCACCGCACCTCGTTGGGCACGTTGACCGATGTCGTGACGCCGTGCACCGCGTCCTGGAAGGACAGGTGCAGCTGCGCCTCCATGTCGGCCCCGCGCTGGGGGCCGCGCTGGGTCGTGCGGGTGCGCCCGCCGCCGAAGAGGTTCCCGAAGATGTCGCCCAGGTCACCCATGTCCTCCATGCGGAAGGTGCCGCCGCCGGGCGCGCCGAAGCCGCCTCCGACCGGGCCGTGGGTGCGGACCTCGTCGTACTCCTTGCGCTTGTCCGCGTCACCGAGGACGTCGTAGGCCGCGCTGATCTCCTTGAAACGCTCCTCCGAGCCGGGGTTGGCGTCGGGGTGGTGCTCCTTGGCCAGCTTCCTGTAGGCGCGGGTGATCTCCTTGTCGCTCGCCGTCGGCACGACGCCGAGCACCTTGTAGTAGTCCTTCTCGAACCATTCACGCTGAGCCGCCATGGGTCAGCTCACCCCCGCACACGGACCATGGCCGGACGCAGGACCTGTCCCTTCCAGCGGTAGCCGGAGCGCAGAACCTCGTCCACCAACGTCTCGCCGTTCTCTCCGCCGTCGCCGTCGCTGTGGGCGACGCCGTCGTGCACGGTCGTGTCGAAGGGCACCTCGGCCTGGTCGACCCGCTCGAGGCCCTCCTTGGCCAAGATGTCCATCAGCATCGCCCGCGCCGCGCGCAGCGCCTTGCCGTCCTCGCTCGCCTCGAGGGATTCGTTGAGGTGCGCTTCCGCCAGGTCGAGGGTGTCGAGCACCGGCAGCAGCTTGTTCACGAGATCCGACGAGGCGCGGGCCGACTGCTCCTCTTGCAGGCGGGCGATCCGCTTGCGGTAGTTCTCGAAGTCGGCCTGGGTGCGCTGGAGCGCGAGCAGGTACTCGTCGCGCTCGGCGCGCCATCAACTCGACCGGGTCGGCCTCTTCGACCGGCACGTCGCCGGCCGAGGAGGCCTCACCCTTGAGCAGATCGGCCAGCTCGGCGTCGACGGCGTCCTCGGATTCGGGGAGCTCTTCGCCGGACAGGCTCATGCCTCGTCCACGATCTCGGCGTCGACGACGTCGTCGTCCGCACCGCTCTCGTCGCCACCACCGGATCCGTCGCCCGAAGGACCGCCCGTCCCACCGGCGGCGCCGGCAGACTGGGAGGCCTGCTCGTAGAGGCGCTGGCTGAAGCTCTGCGACACGCCGACCAGCTTCTCGGTGGCGTCCTTGATGGCCTCCACCGACGTGCCGTTGAGCGCGTCCTTTACACCCGCGACCGCCGACTCGACGTCGGCCTTCTCGGAGCCCTCGAACTTCTCACCCTGCTCCTTGAGCAGCTTCTCGGTCTGGTAGACGAGCGTGTCGGCCGAGTTGCGGACCTCCGCCTCTTCGCGGCGGGACCGGTCGTCCTCGGCGTGCTGCTCGGCGTCACGCACCATCCGCTCGATGTCGTCCTTGGCCAGTGAGGACTGGCCCGTGATCGTCATCGACTGCTCCTTGCCGGTCGCCTTGTCCTGGGCCGACACGTGCACGATCCCGTTGGCGTCGATGTCGAACGTGACCTCGATCTGCGGGATGCCGCGCGGTGCCGGTGGCAGGTCGACCAGCTGGAACTTGCCGAGCGTCTTGTTGTACATCGCCATCTCGCGCTCACCTTGGAGCACGTGGATCTCCACCGACGGCTGGTTGTCCTCGGCCGTCGTGAAGGTCTCCGACCGCTTGGTCGGGATGGTGGTGTTGCGCTCGATGAGGCGGTGCATGACCTGCCCCTTGGTCTCGATGCCCAGCGACAGCGGGGTGACGTCGAGCAACAGGACGTCCTTGACCTCGCCCTTGAGGACACCCGCCTGGACGGCGGCGCCGATGGCGACCACTTCGTCGGGGTTGACGCCCTTGTGGGGCTCCTTGCCCGTCAGGTTCTGCACCAGGTCCTGGATGGCCGGCATGCGGGTCGACCCACCGACCATGACCACGTGGTCGATGTCGGAGGTCTTGAAGCCGGCGTCCTTGACGGCGGCGTCGAAAGGCCCGCGGCACGACTCCACCAGGTCGGCGGTGAGCTCGTTGAACTTCGCCCGCGTCAGCTTGAGGTCGAGGTGCTTGGGTCCCTCGGACGTGGCGGTGATGAAGGGCAGGTTGATCTGGGTGTCCTGCACGGAGGACAGCTCGATCTTGGCCTTCTCCGCCGCCTCCTTGAGCCGCTGCATGGCCATCTTGTCGTTGGAGAGGTCGACACCCTCGGTGTTCTTGAACTCCGTCACCAGCCACTCGATGACCTTGTCGTCCCAATCGTCGCCACCGAGCTTGGTGTTGCCCGAGGTGGACTTGACCTCGAAGACCCCGTCGCCGATCTCGAGCACCGAGACGTCGAAGGTCCCGCCGCCGAGGTCGAAGACGAGGACGGTCTGGTCCTCGCCCTCCTTGTCGAGCCCGTAGGCCAGCGCGGCCGCGGTCGGCTCGTTGATGATGCGCAGGACCTCGAGGCCGGCGATCGTCCCGGCCTCCTTGGTCGCCGTGCGCTGGGCGTCGTCGAAGTACGCCGGCACGGTGATCACGGCCTGGGTCACGGAGTCACCGAGATAGGCCTCGGCGTCCCTCTTGAGCTTGCCCAGAATCCGGGCCGAGATCTCCTGGGCGGTGTAGCCCTTGCCGTCGATGTCGACGGTCCACGAGGTGCCCATGTGGCGCTTGACCGAGCGGATGGTCCGGTCGGGGTTGGTGATGGCCTGGCGCTTGGCCACCTCGCCCACCAGCACCTCGCCGGTCTTGGAGAAGCCGACGACCGACGGGGTCGTGCGTCCGCCCTCTGCGTTGGGGATGACGACGGGCTCGCCCGCCTCCAGCACGCTGACCACCGAGTTGGTGGTCCCCAGGTCGATTCCTACGGCCTTGGCCATGTTCGTGTCTTCCTTCCGTTTTCTTTCGTGTTCTTCGGCTGGTTCTGCCGCCTGCCGACGCCTGTCTTCTCGGCTGACGTCTTTCTCGTCCAGCGCCTGGTCCCAGTCGTCCTGAATATGCTGTTGACCAGTGTAGCAAAGTTGAGTGTCAACGTGTCAAGATTTTTGATAGAGATGGCAACCACCATTGCCCGCCGGCCTTTGACCAGGTGGGCTACCGCCTCGCCGCCGGATCCACCTACGCTGGTTCCGTGGCCACGCCCACCCTCGACCTGGTGCTCATCCGGCACGGCCAATCGGCCTGGAACGCCAAGAACCTCTTCACGGGCTGGGTCGACGTCGACCTGACCCCTGCTGGTGAGGCCGAGGCCCGGGCCGGCGGCGCGCTGCTGGCCGAGGCGGCCACCGACGCCGAACACCCCCTGGATCTCCGCCTCTTGCACACGTCGCTGCTGACCCGGGCCATCCGGACGGCCGAGCTGGCCCTGGGCGCCGCCGGACGCAGCTGGCTCCCGGTGCGCCGGGACTGGCGCCTGAACGAGCGGCACTACGGCGACCTCCAGGGCAAGAACAAGGCGGAGATCAAGGAGCAGTTCGGCGAGGAGAAGTTCATGCTCTGGCGCCGGGGCTACGACACGCCCCCGCCCGCGCTGACGGCCGACAACCCCTACGACGTGACCGGCGACCCCCGCTACGAGGGCATGGAGGACGAGGTGCCGCGCACCGAGTGCCTGGCCGACGTCGTCACGCGGGTGGTGCCCTACTGGGAACAGGTCATGGTGCCCGACCTGCGAGCACTGGCCGAATGGGGCGGTGGGGTCGTCGTGGCCGCGCACGGCAACTCCATCCGGGCCCTGCGCATGCATCTGGAGGGCATCGGCGAGGACACGATCTCGAACCTGGAGGTCCCGACCGGCATCCCCTACCGGATGCTGCTCGAGGAGGACCTGGCCGTGCGCTCGGCCGAGTACCTGGGAGATCCCGAAGCCGCCGCCGCCGCCGCTGCCGCCGTGGCCCGCCAGGGCGACCGTTCCCCGGCCTGATCCGTCAACGCTCTGCACCACCCGGCGGTCCGCGCCACCCGCCCGACTTGCCGCCTGCCCGCTGACCACCCCCGCCTGGCCGTCGCCCACCAGTGCGACGCCCCACGGTCGGTGGCGTCACAGGTGATCCATAACGTGGTCGGCTGTGATCTTCAGCGGTCGCCGCCGTGATGGAGCCGGCGGGGAATCAGGTTGGCGCCACCGTGGGCCCGAGCGCGGCCCCGAGCATGATCACCGGACCGGCCTGTCGGGTCCGCCCCGCCCGTCCCCCGACGGTGATCCGGACCACGGCCCGGTGCTGACGCTCCGCCCACCCACGCCTGCCGACGAACAGGCCTGCCTCGAGGCGCACGCGGAGTTCGACGACTTCCCGTTCCTCCTCCTGTGGAACCCGCAGCTCAGCTGGAGCAGGTATCTCGAGCTCCTCGACGGCCTGCGGGCCGACACACGCGTCCCCGGCGGGCTGGTCCACTCGGACTTCCTGCTCGCCGAGTGCGACGGCGACGTGGTGGGCCGGGTCTCGCTCCGGTTCGAACTCAACGAGGCTCTGGCCCAGAGAGGTGGCCACGTCGGCTACGGCGTGCGCCCGGGCTTCCGCAGACGGGGCCTCGCCACCGCGATCCTCAGGCAGTCCCTGCCCCGCCTGCGAGCCCAGGGTGTCGAGCGGGTCCTCGTGATCTGCGACGACGACAACGTGGCGTCGGCCCGAGTCATCGAGCGGTGTGGCGGGCTTCTCGAGCGGCTCGTCGTCCCGAGCGACGGTACGGCCCCGTTTCGCCGCTACTGGATCGGCTGACCTCCCCCGTTCCACGGATACGAGTCGGGATCAGGCCGGCCGGCGGCGTCCTCGTGACGGTGGTCGTGGTCAACCAGTCCCCGAAATGGCGGATGGCCGGGGCGCCTCGCCGCGCCCCGGCCATGCCGACCGTTTACAGGACTGCCCGCGTCCTACAACGCGTCAACCCCGCGTTCTCCGGTGCGCACGCGCACCACCGTGTCCACCGGGACGACCCACACCTTGCCGTCTCCGATCTTCCCGGTTGCGGCAGCACCGACGATGGCTTCCACCACGTCGTCGGCCTGTCCGTCATCGACGAGCACCTCGACACGGATCTTGGGGACGAAGTCCACCTCGTATTCCGCACCTCGGTACACCTCGGTGTGTCCACGCTGACGACCGAAACCCTGAGCCTCGGTGAGGGTCATGCCCTGCACACCTCGGTTCTTGAGGACTTCTTTGACGTCGTCGAGCTTGAACGGCTTGAGGACTGCGACGATCAGCTTCATTCTTGATCTCCTTTCGTGCTGTCCGTACCGGCCTAGGCCCCACCGCCGCCACCGGGTGGTGGCACCGGATCGGGTTCTTTGTCACCCGAGAGCCCGGCCAAGGCGAAGGCCCCGTCGGATCGGGTTGCGAAGCTCTCCTCGGGGAAGGCCTCCTCGCCGTGGATGGCTTGGTCACCGACTTCGAGGATCTCGTCCTTGTAGCGAGCGCCCCTCAGGACCAGACCGATCAGCTTCATGAGGAGGAAGGTGATGACGGCCGACCACAAGATCACCCAGATGGCCGCCCGGAACTGTTCCCAGATCTGATGCCAGGAGTGCGTGTACATCAGCCCGTTCACTCCGAAGGGCACACACGTCTTCCCCGACGTCAGGTACTGGGCTTGCGAAGCCGCAGACGTTCCTGCCGTGTTGATGACCTGACCTGCACCGTTCAGGTGACCGCAGCCGTACTCAATCATGTGCGGGTCACCGAAGACGCCCAGGAGCAGTCCACCGAAGAAGCCGGCGATGCCGTGGGTGTAGATGACGCCCAGGGCGTCGTCCACCTTCGAGAACGGCGGCACCTTGGAGAGGTAGTTCCAGGCGAACCACACGATGATCGTGCAAATGCCACCGACGTAGATGGCACCTCGTCCGTTGACCCAGCCGGCGCATGGTGTGATACCGACCAAACCACAGATCATGCCGTTCACACCGCCGAGGAACGTCGGCTTCTTCTCCTTGCTCAACCAGGCATCCATGGCAATCCAGACCAGCACGCCGGTGGCGGTGGCCAGGTTCGTGTTGACGACGGCCGCCGCGGCGCTGGCACCCGCGTAATACGGGTCACCACCGTTGAAGCCGTTCCAACCGAGCCAGAGGATTCCGGCACCGACTGCCGCCATGACCAAGTTGTTGGGCAAGGCGTGCTGCCTATCTCGCAAGAGCCGGGGCCCGAGCACCCATGCCGCGACGAAGCCCGAGACTCCAGCCGACATGTGGATGACGTAACCACCCGAGAAGTCCAGTGCTCCTTCCTGGGCGAAGTAACCGCCGCCCCAGAGCAGGAAAGCGTCGACGCAGTAGACGCACGTCGACCACAGCGGGACGAGCAGACACCAGGCGCTGAACTTGATGCGCCCGAGCACGCTTCCCATGAACAACAGCGGCGTGATCGCAGCAAACACGAACTGGAAGTACGCCAACGTCGACGTCGGGAAGTGGAACGGGATGATCGTGTTGGCAGCCGAGACCGCCTGACCCTGTTCCCCGATGCTGTCGGTGATACCCCCCGGTTTGCCGAGGAAGTTGTCCCAGAAGTGCGTCCAACCACCAACTCCGGAGAGTTGTGTCTGCACACCGTCCTTTACACCGCCGCCGAAGGATGTGGCGCCGAATCCCAACTTGTACTCCCAGAGGAACCAGGCAACAAGTACGAGGGAAAACCCGGCGAACATCATCGCCAACACGTTCACGGCCCACTTCTTGGGCACAAGTGACGCATAGAGGACGGCCAAACCCGGAAGGCTCATGAGGCCGACGAACGTGGCGGCAGTTATCTGCCACGTGTTGTCTGCCGGATTGAGCCAGCTTGGATACGGCGAGTATGCCGTAGCTAGCAAGTGGAACACTCAAGCTCTCCTAACTGTCTGTCGGGCCTACTGCCTTCTTTGGCCTGCATGGAGCACCGCAGAACGCAGTACGGCAAGCGCCACTTCTGACGGTTCTCCCCGCCGCAGAAACAATGCAAGGCAGGGGTTTCCGCTCCGTCACCGCTGTGTTTCCAGCGCGTTAATCCACCCGTTATGCACATCCAGGCTGTTTAAGACGTGTGAGGGCGGCGCCTACTACGCTCTCCCGATCTCACTTCTTGGGACCCCATCGACCATGACCGCCCCAGCTGAACGCCCGACCAGTTCGTCCCCCGGGGGCGGGTCGGCGAACCCAGCCGAGAACGATGCGCAGCGCATCGGGCAGCTGCGCGGTGCCGGAGTACAGGTCAACGGGCGCTCGGTGGCGGCCGTTGCCATCGGCCTCGTGCTGCTCACGCTCCTGGCGCTCTCGGTGGCCTTCCTGATCTCCGGCATTCAGAAGAATCAGCAAATCAACGAGCTACAGAGCAAGGGCGTACCGGTCACGGTGACCGTCACCAACTGCTTGGGGCTCCTGGGTGGCAGCGGCAGCAACGCCGCCGGGTACTCCTGTGAGGGCACCTACGCCGTCGACGGGCACACGTACACCGAACAGCTGCCCGGGCTCGCGTTCCACGCTCGGGGCGAATCCGTGGCGGCCCTCGCCGTGCCGGGGGATCCCGCTGTCGTCTCGCCGGTGAACATCGTGCGCACCGAGCACACGTCGGCCAACGTGTTCATTCTCCCGGCCGTGCTCTTCGTGGTCTTCTTGGCCGGCGTGCTCGTGGTCCTGCTGTGGCGACGCCGCGCCGCCACCTCGACCCACAACTGATATCGAGCGAGGACTGGCTCATGCCGTTGCGTGGGGGCAAGGAGCCCGAAGGGGCTACTCCTGAGGCGCCGCGCACCCGAGTGGGCGGTGAATGGTTCACCACCCCCAAGGACCGCCGCGTGACTACGTGCGAACTGTGATCAGCGTGGCGGCGTGTAGCGCTTGCTCGGACGTGCCTTGGCGCCGTTGCGCGAGCCCGGCGGAGACGGTCCCTTGACCGGCGGCGACTCGTAATTGCCCGCCGCCTCGGACCGCCGCAGTTCGGACTGGAGGCGGTAGGCCCGCACCAGGTACCAGGCACCGGCGAAGACGAAGGGGAACCCGAACTCCCAGAACTTCAGGTTGAAGACGCCTACCCCGAAGAGCGCCATCGTGATACCCATGAAGACCCGGCGACGAAGCCAGGCCGAGACCAGGATCAGGAGCGCCATACCGAGCAAGACCAATTCCAGTGTGTGATATTCCGACTGGTTCGTGGGGTCGTGATGGACCTGGGCGTCCACGATGATGAAGGTGATCAGCGCAGCCACCGGCGCGGCGATGAGACCGACCGCACGCTCCCGGTCGTCGCAGACGGCGATGAGCTCCTCGAGCTCTTCGACGGGGCGGTCGTCGGCAACGGCCTTCTTCGGGCCGGTCTCGTCGTCCGGCTTGACCATCGTGTACTTGATCCGCTCCCAGAGGGTCAGCGAGGGCACATCGTCGCCGGAGGCGCTCGCGCCGAGGTCGTGGCTCTTGGGCACCGGGAAAGGCTACCCCTGGCCTGGAAACGCTCTGCTTCCGGCAGATGAACGCGGTGTGAATTAGGGCTGGGGACCCCGGGCTGAACCGAGGCTGGGGACCGTCGCTTAGGGTGGTCACGCTGGGGGCCGTCAGGCCTGGCTGATCTGAGGAGAATCCGATGAAGCTCGTGGTGGCGGTGGTCAAGCCATTCAAGCTCGAGGACGTCAAGAACGTCCTGAAGAACATCGGTGTCCACGGCATGACGCTGACCGAGGCCCAGGGGTACGGGCGCCAGCGGGGGCACACCGAGAACTACCGGGGCGCCGAGTACCGGGTCGACTTCGTGCCCAAAATGCGGGTCGAGGTCCTCGTCGAGGACGACCAGGCCGAGACCGTGGTCGACGCCATCGTGTCCTCGGCGGCCACCGGCAAGATCGGTGACGGCAAGGTCTGGGTCCTCCCGGCGGAGACCGTCGTCCGGGTCCGCACGGGCGAACGGGGCGCCGACGCCATCTGAGCTGGACCTTTGCAATACATATTGCAGAGAGGCCGTACCGCCCGGCCTGCCGGGAGGACGCCGGGGGGGCCCGGCGCAGCGGCCCCGCCAGGGGTGGACACGCAAACCCGCACGTCATAGCCCTGGAGGGCTAAGTTTGCCCCATGGCGCACAACGATTTGGACCTCTCCAAGATCTGGCTCTTCTCCACCTCCTCGGCCAAGGACCTGCGCACGCTCCACAAGGCGCTCGAGGAAGTCACCGTGCCGGCCGGGAGGGTCCTGTGCGAGCAGGGCACGATCGGACGTGAGTTCTTCATCATCGTGAAGGGCGAGGCCTCCATCCGGCGCAACAACCGCAAGGCGGCCACCCTCGGCCCGGGCCAGTACTTCGGCGAACTCGCCCTCTTGGACCGGCGCCCCCGATCGGCCACCGTGATCTCCGACACGGAGATGACGCTGCTCGTGCTCGGGCAACGTCAGTTCAACGGCGTGCTCGACGCCGTGCCCGCGCTCTCGCGCAAGATGATGGCCGCCATGGCCACGCGGCTGCGCGAGGCGGACGAAAAGGCGATGGCCAGCGTCTGAGCATCCGCGCCCTCGACGAAGGGCGTAGTAAAACTTCCCTTGTCCGATCCCTCGCCTAGGACATTGGAGGCCCCCATGCCGGATATCCGCAAGCTCGCCGCCGAACTCATCGGCACGGCGATCCTCGTCGTGGTGGCGGTCGGTGTGGCCACCGAATCGTTCGGATTCAAGCTGTGGGGCGGCAAGATCGCCTTGCACGGTGGGGTGGGCGCCACCGGAAGCCTCGCCGCCGGTGTGGTGGCCACGGCCCTGGCCTTCGGACTCGTCCTGGTCGCCCTCGTCTATGCCATCGGGCCGATCTCGGGCTGCCACATCAACCCGGCAGTCACGATGGGGTTCATCGCGACGGGTCGCATGAAGATCCAAGAAGGCGTGTTGTACATGGTGGCCCAGGTCATCGGAGCCATCGGCGGGGCCTACCTCCTGTACTGGATGTTCACCACCTCGGCCTTCTACCACAAGAGCAAGCAGGGTCTCGGGACGGACGGCTACGGCAAGCAGTCGCTGCTGCACGTGAGCCAGAGCGGGGCGTTCCTGATCGAGGTGGTGCTGACGACGATCTTCGTCTCGGTCGTGCTCTTCGCCACCCACAAGGCGGCGATCCAAGGGGCGGCCGGCGTGGCCATCGGCTTCGCCCTCGTCATCGTCCACCTCATCGGCGTCCCGCTGACCGGAACCTCGGTCAACCCCGCCCGGAGCATCGGACCGGCGCTCGTCGTCGGGGGCACGGCACTGAGCCAGCTCTGGGTGTTCATCGTGGCCCCGCTCGTCGGTGGGATCGTGGCGGCAGTGATCCACCTGGTCGTGGCCGATCAATCCAAGAACGAGATCGTCGTCGGCTCGCGAGCAAAGGACGACTCAGGCTCGGCCGAGTTGCCGCCGGCCTGATCTGGCCAGCTCGGGCACGACCCGGGTGCCCGCCGCTACGGTCGCAGGAATGGAACTGACCGAGGCATTGGCGTTCATCGGGGCCCGCTCCCAGGGGGTCCTGGCCACCATCCGGGCCAACGGGCGCCCACAGCTGTCCAACATCATGTACGTGGCCGGTGAGGGCGACGCCCTGCACATCTCGGTGACCGACGGCCGGGCCAAGACGGCCAACCTGCGCCGCGACCCGCGGGCGTCGCTCTACGTCCTGGGCGACAACTTCTACCAGTACGTGGTCCTCGAAGCGACGGCCGAACTGACTCCGGTGGCGGCCGATCCGCACGATGCCACGGCCGACCTCTTGGTGGACTACTACCGCAAGGGCTCGGGTGAGCACCCGGACTGGGAGGAGTATCGAGCGGCGATGGTGGCCGACGGGCGCCTGATCCTCAAGCTGGTGCCCGAACGGGCCTACGGCATGGTGGCCTCGTAGGAGGCGAACTGGGTCGCCCGGGCGGGCTCCGCCGGGTCCGGGCCGGTGTCAGGGCTCTGAGGTCGGGGTCGGGTCAGCCGGCGGGCTGGGGTTCGGGCTCCGGTTCGCTCAGGGCCGGCGGGGCCGGTGGCGCGGCACCGCCGAGCGACTCCTCGACCAGCTGCGACAGGTCGAGCACCCGGACCTCGTCCTCCTTGGCATGGGCCCGGACGGCGTCGTCGAGCATGATCATGCAGTAGGGGCAGGCGGTCGAGACGACGTCGGCGCCCGTGCCGAGGGCTTCTTCGGTCCGCTCCATGTTGACCCGCTTGCCGATGTTCTCCTCGAGCCACATACGGGCGCCCCCGGCCCCACAGCAGAAGCCCCGCTCCTTGCAGCGGCGCATCTCGACCTGCTCGACCCCGGGAATGGCACTGAGCACGGTGCGGGGCTCGTTGATGACCCGGTTGTGGCGACCGAGATAGCAGGGGTCGTGGTAGGTGACGGTGCCCTTGTAGCCCGCGCCGGGGACGAGCTTGCCCGACTGCACGAGGTGCTCGAGCAGCTGGGCATGATGGATGACCTCGTAGTTGCCGCCGAGGGCGGGGTACTCGTTCTTGATCGTGTTGAAGCAGTGCGGGCAGCTGGCGATGATCTTCTTCGCCCCGACCTCGTCGAGTGTCGCGATGTTGAGCTTGCCCTGTTCCTGGTAGAGGTACTCGTTGCCCAGGCGACGGACCGGGTCTCCCGTGCAGGACTCCTTAGGACCGAGGATGGCGAAGGTCACGCCGGCCCGGTGGAGCATGCGGGCGGTGGACTGGACGCCCTTGCGGGCCCGCTCGTCGAGGGCGCCGGCACAGCCGACCCAGTAGAGGTACTCGATGTCGTCGGGGATGGTGCCGGTGATGACCGGGATCTCGAAGTCCAGGCTCTGGGTCCACTCGGTCCGCTTGCCCTGGCCCAGTCCCCACGGATCGCCCTGGTTCTCGACGTTGCGCAGCATGAGGCCGGCCTCGGACGGGAACTCGGACTCCATCAGGACCTGGTAGCGCCGCATGTCGATGATGGCGTCGATGTGCTCGATGTCCACCGGGCACTCGTTGACGCAGGCGCCACAGGTGGTGCAGGCCCACAGCACGTCGGGGTCGATCACGTTGGGCACGAGGGCAACCTGCTCGCCCTCGCCGCCCATGAGCGGCGTGGCAGCGGTGAACATGTTGTCTCGCAGGGCCATGATGAGGAGCTTCGGGGACAACGGCTTCTCGGTGTTCCAGGCCGGGCAGGCCGACTGGCAACGCCCGCACTCGGTGCAGGTGGCGAAGTCGAGCATCTGCTTCCAGGTGAAGTGGCCGATCTCGCCGACACCGAACACGGTGTCCTCGTCGACGTTCTCCATGTCCATGTCGGGCGTGGAATAGAGGGCGCCGAGAGCCCGGGGGCGCCGGGAGAAGGCGACGTTGATGGGCGCCATGAAGATGTGCAGGTGCTTGGAGTACGAGACGAAGACGATGAAGCCCGAGATGATGGCCACGTTGAGGAGCAGGAAGACGGTGACCAGCACGGCATTGGTGCCCGCACCCAGCGGGTGGAGCAACTTGGCGATGCCGTGCGAGGCGAAGGCGCCCCAGCCGTAGGGGAACTGAGTGGGGTCGGTGTTGACCTGCGCCGCCCGGTAGAGCAGGAGCGAGATGATGACGCCGGCGATCATGAGGAGGACGAGCCACGCTGCACCCGTGTGGCTGCCGTAGAAGCGGGACTTGCGCTCGAGCCGTTCCGGCGCGTTCTTGATCCGGATGACGGTGAAGACGATCAGAGCCACCAGCACGGCCACGGCGAAGAAGTCCTCGACGAAGCCGACCCAGTCCCAGGTCCCGATGAGCGGGATGTGGAAGTACTTGTTGAAGAGGTCGCCGTAGGCCTCGATGATCGTCAGCAGGAGGATGGTGAAGCCCCACATGGTGAAGAAGTGGGCCAGACCCGGAATGGTCCATTGCAGGAGCTTCTTCTGCCCGGCCACCTCGGTGACCTCGGCTTCCGCCTTCCGGCTGATCGGACCCCGCGACCGGTTGGGGTCCTTCTTGCCGGAACGGATCAGCTTGGACAGCCAGTGAAAGCGGCGGGCGGCGATGCCGAAGCCGATGACGGTGACTGCGAGTCCAATGATGATTCTGACGGGCACGAACGCTCCTCGCCTTCGGTTACTGCATGGTTACGTCGAACAGGTCGGTGGCGGTGTTGCGAGCGCCACCTGGGATTTCAGTGCGGCCCAGAGGATAGTGGGGCCACCCCCGGGGGGCCCAGTTGTGGAAACGAGGCCACCTCCCCTCTGGGCTTACCCAAACGGGCGGCGGCGGTCGCGGTTCGGCCGGTCGGGCTGCCCCGGCACCCCATCTGGGCTTTCACGAAGGGTGGAAGTTCGCAATTATCCAGCGTGTAGGGTTTCTGAGTTCTCGCGGGCGTAGTTCAGAGGCAGAACATCAGCTTCCCAAGCTGAGAACGCGAGTTCGATTCTCGTCGCCCGCTCTCTTCCGTCTTCGCAGGTCAGCCTGCCTCTGGGAACCTCTGGCTCCATGAAGCCGAGGCCCCCGAATTTGGCTTCGTGCAAGAGGCGCGCAACACCGTGCAACACGTTGGGGTGCGTCCTCAGCTCGTGCCGCTGAGGACGCCACGCACAGTTGGGAGCGTTTGCGCATTTTCGTTCGTCACCAAGTCGAGAAGCTAGGCGCAGTCGAATCAGGATTGGGCAAATGCTGCGAAGTCCAGGCCCCCGACTCCCGCTCCTCGTTTCTGTCTTGTCCTGCGCCCCGGAACGGTCGAGCGATGGCATTCTCATCGGCCACCGGGTCCTCATCCCGGGCCGATGCTCAAGAGCTCGACGAGGGCTCCTGATTCGTCAAGACCAGTGAACTGTCGAGGGCGTTTGAGGGCGGAAAGCCGAGGGCAACGCAGTACCCGTGCGTCTGACACGAGATGTATTCGACCGACTCCGTCCCGAGCGGCAAAGGCACCGACGTCCACGTGGATCCACCGTCTGAGGTCGACTCGATCCCGAGTGCTCCCCCGAGGAAGCACGAGTTCGCCGAGGTGCGGCTTATTGAGTACCAGCCCGCCACCAAACCGTTTTCAGTCGACGATGGAGGCCAATTCCTTGTTGTTCTTGATGGGCCACGACGTTGCACACGTCGACGGCGGTGCAGTCCACGGCGTCAACGACGGCCGGCCAGTAGGTTGTTTCGGCGGGCAACGCGTTGTACGCAGGAAGTTCACGCACATCGTCAGGGATCGGGATGCCTCGCATCGACCACGTTGTTCCGCCAGCGGTCGAAACAAGAAACTCGGGGTCTCGCTCTACCTTTTTGGCGGCTGGGTCTCTTTTGGCAGAGTCGAGTAGCCCGCCACCGGCAGCGCTCCAATTTGAGCTGACACAAGATGCAGGAGTCGACGCTGCGACACCAAAGGAAAGGTTCGCTTGACTCCACGTGTGTCCGCCATCGTGAGAAACATATGTGGAGAGCGGGCCCGGAGGGTCTGCGCGTTCTGGCCACGCACTAGGTGTTCGGGGCGATCTTGCTTCCGTGCGCGGCGAGCTCCCGGCAGATCGGGTCGACCTCGGAGCGAGAGCGGAGGATGACGCGCGGCGCGGGGAAACCTTCGAGTCGCCACGGAGTCGTGAAGCATTTGACCGTCTCGCCGACGCCGCCAAGCGGCGTCCTCGAGTCGGGACTCGGAGTACGTCAATCCTCAGCTTGCACACACGCCTGCGCGACCGCCACTCCGAAGACGGCTGCATCATGTGCCGTATTCCCCTGATGTGCGAGGTGGAACGCCTAGGGTTCTGCCCAGGCCACTGCGAATGCGCCTCGCATCGGTGCGGACTGGCTATGAGCGTCCAAAGGGTACAGATGGTCAGTAATGAGATTCTGAATCTCGAAATGATCGCAAGGTGGGTGAATCGCACGTCGATCGATGCGCGAGTTCCGTGTGCCGCGAGCGTGATCTCGACTGCTACTGGTTCCTGTTGCATCACGTCTGGAGTCGAAACTGGTGGCTACCAGAGACCAGACGTGCAACCGATGTTACGGACGTCGCATAGAAGGGTTTGGGACCGATGAAGACACGGATCTCATGTACAGGCGTTGCAACGTCGACACTTTTGGTGTCGGGCGTCCTCTCCGTGTGCGCCACGATCATCCCCGCCAGTGCCACGGCCGCAGAAACTCCGACCACGACCGTGACTCCGACCACGACCGTGACTCCGACCACGACCGTGACTCCGACCACAACGCCGACTCCGACCACAACCACAACCACAACCACAACCACAACCACAACTCCAGCAACGACTCCGACCACAACCACGACCACAACTCCGGCAACGGCCGCAGCGGTGCAGAGCGCACAGATCACGATCGATCCAGCAGCCCAGACCCAACCGAGCGGCAGCCCGCAGACTTACAACATCGACGTCGCATGTCTCGGGACAGAAGGCGCGCGATGTGGCCCGAATCTGACCGTCACGATTCCTCTCGACACCACCATCACGCCACCGATGCCCGATCCGAGTTGGACCTATTCGGCGACGGCCGGGGAGGCGGGCCTCCTGATCGGCCAGCCGAAGGTCGTCGGCAGCAATCTCGTCATTGCGCTGAACGACGCGCTTCTCGGAGGCGGAAACAGCGCCTCCTTCAGGCTGTTGGCAACACCGCCGAACAATGTGACACCGAACAACACCTCGTGGTCCATGGAGCCGACGCTCACCGGCGCCAACATCGATCCCACCCCGGCGCCGACTCCCGCGGCATCGAGGGCAACGGCGGCGCCGTTGCCTGTCGTGACCAAATTCACGGCCGACGGCGGAAGCGTCTACACCGCGGGATCGAACGTCGTCTACGACGTCACGGCAAGTTGCAGCGCAGCGTCCGCCGGGAACCTCGATCTCACGAACGGGCACCTCGTCGACACGTTGCCGCCGGGCATGATCTATCAGTCGTCGACCAACGGGGGTGTCTTCGACTCGGCCACGGACACCGTGACGTGGACCTATCCCGATGCGGCATCGACACCGGCCGGTTGCGCGACCGGTTCTAGTGGTCCCAACTCCTATCGAGTGGTCACCACGGCACCGACGCCCGCTCCGGTGGTCGAGCCGCTGACCAATACGGCGACGTTCTCGGCCACGGGGCCAGATGCCACCCATCCTCAAGGGATCACTCGGACGGTGAACACGAAGGTCCCGATCGAGATCGTCAACCAACCTGGGACGGGCCCTGGTCAACCCGGCTACGCCACGATCTCCAAGACATCGCTGGCCCCGCTGGCCCAGCACGGAGTGTCGGGGAACCAGTACGTCGGAACGTACCCGGGCGACTGGTTGCCCTCGGGAAGCACGCCGAGCTATTCGGTGGGTGCCGCGGCCGGCTCTTTCCGGACGACCGTGACCTACGGGCTGGTTGGCACGTATCAGACCGAGCTCGTCGATCCACTTCCTTGCCTGAATAACGTAAGCGGCAACATCTATTCATCTGCCGCCTACAACGGAGCCCCCTGCACCCAGCCGGCCTTTCACACCACCGTGATCGAGGTGTCGAGCGCGGGATTCCGGCCTCAGGTCAACGGACTGGGGCAGGCCATCGCTGCCGGCTGGCGGCCGACGGCGCTGCTGTCGAACGGTTCGTCCATTGTGCTGTCCCCGACCGGATCACCCGGCAACACGACTCCCAGCGCCTATTTCTCCATTCCGGCTCCGGATATCGATCTCGTCTCGAGTATCGAGTTGCCCCCGAACCCGGCGCTGATGAACGCGTCGCTCGGGCTGACTGCGTGGGGATACGCCGACGCATCCCTGGCATCGGTGCACTCCAGCCTGAACAAACTCGTCAACACGGCCACGGCAGTGCCCGAACTGGTTTCCGGGACACCACTCGCTCCCGTGCGGGCGAGTGCAGCCATCTTCACCGTTCCCGCCCAGGTCCAGCTCGGGATCTCCAAGGTGTTCGGACCCACCGGCGGTGCGCCCGGTCGCACGACGGCAGTGAACATCGTGGGCGGTATCAACCTGCCCGCGGTGCCACTTGCTCAGAACATCGTGCTCACCGATCTGTTGCCGACCGGGATGCAGTGGGCGAATCCTGTGGCCAAGACGTCGGTCGCGCTCGCACAGGCTGGGTTGAACGCTGGAAGCGTCACGGCCACGGTTCAGAACCTTCCGAACTACGAGAACTCCGGGCGCGAGCTCATCCGGCTGACGGTTCCCAAGAAAGCCATCGCGTCGGCCGGGTCGTGGACATTGACCCCACCGGCCAATTTCCTCGACGTCACCACGCCGACTGCCCTCGGCATCTATGGCAACACCGACCAGATCTTCCTCTACGACCTCGGTAGCACCCAGATAAGTCCCAGTTGCAATACCCCGACGCAGACCGGTGGTGGCACCAGCTCCGCCACCTTCGAGAACTCGAATCCGCAGGATCTTGCCGGCGACGGGAACCTCAGTGAGGACTACTGCCAAAACTCAGCGTCCCTACGCATCACAGGAACCGGGGCAGCGTTCAGCCTCATCAAGACGGTGCAGGGCAACCTGGACAGCGTGCCTCGGGGCGGATTGGGCATCGGGAACGCCTCCAACGGCGGATCGGGTACTTATGTCCTCAACTGGGCCAATGTGGGAAGCGACAACCTCAACGACGCCGTGATCTACGACATCCTGCCCCACATTGGCGACTCCGGCGTCAGCCAAGGACAATCGGGCAATGCGCGAGGATCGCAGTTCGCTCCGACCCTCTCGACGATCGGACCGCTCCCGAACGGGGTGACGGTCGAGTACTCGCAGTCGTATAACCCTTGCCGCAACGAGGTCTATCCCGACACGTCCAACCCGACCTGTGTGAACGACTGGACGTCGGTCCCACCGGCAAATCTCGCCAAGGTCCTCTCGGTGCGGTTCTTCTCCGCGTCGACCTACCAGGCCGGAGGCGGCTTCTCGGTCAGCCTGACCGTCGCCGTACCTCCTGACGTCGGCAACCAGGTGGCATGGAACAGCGCAGCAACGAACGCTGTGGACGTGAGTGATCCTGGCAACA
The DNA here is from genome assembly GCA_963754445.1 of uncultured Acidimicrobiaceae bacterium. Lineage (GTDB taxonomy): Bacteria > Actinomycetota > Acidimicrobiia > Acidimicrobiales > RAAP-2 > Bog-473. Next base: position 704,590 of record CAVWFT010000002.1, read on the forward strand.
AGCTGCTGGCCACCGAGCCGGAGAAGGTCGGTCTCGTCAGTCCGAGCACACCTGTGCTCAGTACCGCGACGTCGGCGACCTCGGTGCTGGCTCACGCGGATCTCTCGGATCAGGTCGCCATCGTCGGAACCGGCGGGGCTCCCGGAACCCTGGCCTGGAGCCTTCTGGGCCCGATCGCCCCGGTTTCGGGATCGTGTGCGGCGATCGACTGGACGGGTGCACCCATCGACAGCTCCGGAGCGGTTGCGGTCACTGGCGACGGCACGTTCACCACAGGCCCTACGACTGTCGCTGGGCCGGGGTGCTACACCTGGGCCGACACCCTGACCGGCACCTCATATCCTTACTCGGGAACGAGCCCGGCCGGATCACCCGGGGAGCTCACGACGGTGTCGCCGTTCACTCCCGCCATTGCCACCCTTGCCGGCTCTTCGGTTGACGGACCCGTCATCTCAGCGTCGGATGTCGTCACCGTCACTGGGATTCCTCGTGGCGCCCCCACGAACACATTGACATGGACGCTGTTCGGTCCAGTCGCTCCCGTCGGCGCTACGTGCAGCGGCCTGGACTGGGTTGGCGCGGCAATCGTTGCCTCAGGCTCGTTCCCCGTTACGGACAGCGGAACCTACAACACGCCGCCGATCGCGCTCCAAGCGGTTGCATGCTACAGCTTCGGAGATGAGCTGCCGGCGACGACCGACAGTGTCGCCGTCTCTCTCCAGCCGGGCACTCCCAGTGAAACTCTCTACGCAATCGCTCCTTCGCTCACCTCGGATTCGTCGGCCTCGCAGCTCGAGCCGAACCAAGCCGTGAGCGACTCCGTGACCATCGCTGGAACGAGTGGAGACCCCGGTCAACTGGCCTGGTCACTCGTCGGACCCGTCCCGAGCGTCCACGGCTCTTGCGTTGCCGCCGTGTGGGCCGGAGCGCCGGTTGTGGCGACTGGGACAGTAGGGACCAGCGGTGATGAGAAAGTCGTCACCGGACCGGAGACCGTGGGCGCAGCCGGCTGCTATAGCTGGGCCGACACGCTCACCGCGACGAAACCGAACAGCTATCCGTCCCCGTCGATTCTCCCGGCCGGCTCTTCGAACGAAGTGATCAGCGTTCACGACTACCAGCCCACGATCGCGACGACTGCATCCGACGCCGCCCAGACGAACGGATCGCGCACGGTGGCCGATCGCATCAGCATCGCCAACACGGGCCTAGCCGCCAATCCCGGAGTGGGGGCCGCCGCGCTCACGTGGGAACTCCTCGGCCCGGTGGCTTCGGGTGCGGACGGTTGCAGCAGCATCGTATGGTCGGGTGCGCCGGTGGTCGCAAGAGGTTCGATCACGGTGAGCGGAGACGGAACCTACGTGACGACCAGAACGTCAGTTGTCACCCCGGGCTGTTACTCGTTCGAAGACCTTCTCGCAGCCACGGCGGTCAGCGACTCTGTGTCGAGCCCGGCAGGAACGGTGGGTGAAACCCTGCTGCTGCCGGTCGTTTCCTCCCCCGGTCTCAATGGAGGGAGCGGTGTACGAAGTGGGGGCGGAGGGAGTGTCGCGAACGTCGGGCCGTTGGCGTTGACGGGCTTGAATCTCTTCCTTCTCTCGAGCACTGGGCTTGCATTGCTGATGGTCGGGATCGGAATCCGCTACAGGCGCCGACGAGCCGTCTGAGCACCCGTAATGGTGGCGAGGATGAGCGTCACAACACCGATACAGCCAGCAAAGGGTTGCGCCGGCAGGTCCTGGCCGGCTCCGTGCCGCTCCATGCACCGTCGGCCAGTCACTCGCTCAGGACGGCGGCGACCCGTTCGGCCGCCGTGAGCTCCGGGGCCACGAACGATCGCTGAGTCAGTTCCTCAGCGAGAAGGATGTAGCGGGTCGCGGTCGCGATCCGGACCTCGTCGGTCAAGACGGGGGCCTGTCCGTCGCCGCGGAACCCTCGCTCGACCATCCACTCTCGCAGCGGCTCCTTGTCCAGCGCTCGCTGATCCTTGTCTTCTCGGAAGAGCTCGTCGTAGGTGTCTGCGTACCAGTAGCGCGAGCTGTCAGGCGTGTGCACCTCGTCCATGAGCACGATCTCGTCGCCGAGTAGACCCAACTCGTACTTCGTATCGACCAGGATCAGGCCGCGTCGGGCCGAGAGCTCGGTGCCTCGTGCGAACAGCCGGAAGCAGACATCGGCGCACCGGTCGAACAGGTCCGCCGTCACGAGACCCTCGGCGATTGCCTCGTCACGCCCGACGTTTCGATCATGCAGCTCGAACTTGGTCGTCGGGGTGAGGATCGGAGCCTCCAATCGCTCGTTCTTGTGAAGCCCGTCGGGCACCTGGTTGCCCGCAAAGTTCCGCGCTCCCGCCTGGTAGTTGAACCACAACGATGTCGTAGTGACACCCGTCACATAGGCGCGCACGACGAATTCGAGCGGCACCGGAGCGCACTCGCGGACGCGCACGACGTTGGGATCGACGATCTCCACGAGATGGTTCGAAACGATGTCGGAGGTGGCGTCGAACCAGAAGTTCGCTATCTCGCTGAGGACCTGCCCCTTGAACGGGATAGTCCCGACCAGCCGGTCGAAAGCCGACAACCTGTCGGTGGTCACGATGGTGCGAACGTCGCCCTCGACATAGCTGTCACGGACCTTGCCCTCGTGGCGGACGCCAAGGTGGCCGAAGTCCGTTCGATCGAGCGTGCCCAGAAGTTCCCTCGCGAGCCTCTCGTCCGAGACCATCGGTGTCCCGTCGTCAATTCGCCGTGGTGACTCCATGACGTCCTCTCTCTCGATCATCCGGTCGATTGCGTCGACCCGACCAGCCGCCTGCCGGGCCGCCTCTCTCAGGCGTCGTCGATGCTCGACTAGCAGCGCCCGTCGCGCGCTTCGATCAGTAACCTCGACGATGGCGGCGGCGTCTTCCAACGGCATGCCGACGAACCGCAATGCGGCAAGGGTGCGCGCTCGCGGCAGCTGGCGCAACCCGTAGCGGCGGTAGCCGGTACGGTCGTCGACCTCGACCGGCACGAGCAGGCCGACCTGGTGGTAGTGCCGCAGCGTCTCGACCGTCAGCCCCGCCAGCTGTGCGAACGCCCCGACACCCACCAATTCGCCTGAGTCCACACCAGCAGTATCCAACTCTCGGCCGCCCGAGAGTCAAGGCGGGATCGTGAGGCGCTGATCGTCAGTCGGTCCTTGCCGCGGCCCGTGGACAGGCGGCGAGCAGAGCGGGCCGGTGCCCGCGCCCCCCGTTGGGCTACACCGCCTGGCGCTCAGCCAGCTGGCGGCGGGGCACTCCAGATGTAGGTTCCCCAGTTGGTGAGGGTGTCGCGGAAACCTGGAGGGATCATCTCGGTCGCCATGAAGACCCGCTGGCCCATTGCGACCCCCATGGAATAGTCGCCCCAACGGCAGCCGCCGTATGACGGCCCGACGTAGGCGGCGTAACAGGTGAACCCGTCCTCGGGGGCAGCCCCGTTCGTCGCCAACATGACCGGACCGGTAGGTCCAGCGGTCCCGTAAGAGATGTAAGCCGGACTCGGGTAGTTGGAGGTTCCGCTCAGCGAGAAGAGCAGATAGCCCACGCCCGCAGAAGTCACCGCCGTGTAGGGATAGAGCAGGCTGGTCCCCTTGACCGCTACCACCCCTTCGTGGGCGACCGTGGCCGACAGCGTCGAGCCCGACAGAGTCGGAGTGATGATGAACCAGTCGACCGCGTTATTGCCGCTCGTCGTCCCCGTATCGAGTTCCGCGTAGATACGACCGCCGACGTAGGTGGGTTCCATCTCCGCGTTGAAGTCAGCCTGGATCCCGCCTGGCGGATCTTGGACCGAGTTGCCGAGCGGGCGTGGTCCAGCCTTCTGCGCGGCGTCGTTCGGGAAGGAGTACGCCTCAGTGTTCACTTTCGTCCTGTAGAGGTTGGGTGGCGCAGGTGACGCGAGCGTTGACGTGTCGTTGAGGGCATAGACCAGCAGCCGGTTGTCGCTCGGAGCGTTCGAATTGGACTCGACGAAGTACTCGGTATCCGGTGCAAATTTTGCATTCGGGGGCGTGCTGGTGGGTGCAACGATGTAGGGCTGTCCGAACGGGTCCTTGGCGAGCCGGTATCCGAACCCGGTGGGAGCGAAGCCCTCAGCGGCGGCGATCTCGAGTGTCTCTTTCGAGATGGCGTACACGATCGCGCCGTTGTACGCCGGTGTCGCGATGCCGAACTCGTCGGTGGCGATGTAGATGCCGTTGTTGTCGGCTCCGAGCTGGTCGTAGTCACCGAAACAGGGGCAGCCAGCGGTGCTCGCATCGGTGGTGTCGAACGAGTAGATCGTGTAAGTACCGGTCGGGTCAGACGTCGCACTGACGGCCACGAACTGGGTACTCGGCGTCACGGCACGACCCTTCGCGTTTACCGTGCCAACGACGAATTCCTGGAAGAACCAGTGCTTCGTCGGCGCGTCGTAGTAGCACCGAGGGTCGGACAGGAAGGCCGTCGTCGGCTGCAGGAGCGCTTGCGCCGAGCCGATCGGGGCCAAAAGCTGTGCGCCATTCTTGCTGTAGATGGCGAGCGCATTGTTGATGAATTCCATCACGTATCCGTTGCCGGCGCACAGCCCTTGGTCAGGAGGTTCGAGGTCCACTCCACCCACCGTCGATGCCTGCTGGACGCCACCTAACCCGTTGAAACCCTTCTCGCCTGTCACGTTGGTATTTGTGATCGGTGTCGTCGCCGGGCTCGGGACCGCGGTGCTCGTTCCCTGTGGGGCATGCGCGGCGATGCTGTCGTCCACCGATCGATACGAGCCGGCTGGTCCGGCCAGCGTCTGACCCTGGAGCGATTCAGCCGGGCCCTTGGTGGTGGCTGCCTGGGCGAGCTGGGTGAGATTGACCCGGCCCACGGTCTGCAATGCCACCGGGAATGTCGGTGCAGCGACCGCCGAGCCGGCGGTCGTCGCAGCGGCCGATACTGCACCGCTCGGCAACGACGCCCCGAGCAACAACGCAAAAAGGGATCCGACGGCTGCCGAACCGGCCAGGCGATTAAGGACGGGGCGGTGACGCATGGCTGCAACTCCTTCGCCGTTACGCAACCTGCAAGCTAAGCCCGCATTGGCAGCGACACTACGACCATGTCCGGGCCCTCGCAATGGGTACTCCAAGGCGTCCTTCGCGCGGCCGCGACAACGGGGTTGGTCGCCGTATCCACCTCTCTCGTCGCTGCGGACGAGACAGTCGCTTTTCGCTGTTTCGTTTCATACATTCGCGCTCGGAACAAGGTGGATTATTCGATCCACTCGACGGTCCGGTCGACCGTCGGTTGACGGCAACGTGAGGTGCCCGAAAGTCCCCGCCGCCCCCGCTGCCGCACTGGGTTCGCATGAGCGAATCTTTGCGTTATGCGAGCGGTCCGCCGTGCGGGGGGTGGGCCCGATCGTCCAGCGTCAAGATGGCCTGCCGCTTGGGGCTCCGAGGGAACAGGGCGTACACCTGAGACCTGCCACGCGAGGTAAACCGTCATCGACGACATGGCGGCCGTGGCACGAGCACCTCCCGCACGGTTTGATCTTTGACCTAAGCGGGCCAATTGAACCCGGTGAGTCCGCCAGCGAGGCTGTCCAACCTGTGAGCGTTCAGCCCTCCTGTACCAACTGCGCACGATGGCCGCTCAGGTGAGGCACCAGCCGTGGCGTGACGCTGTGGAGGTGGGGCGCGGAACCCGGCGGAGTGGCAACAACCGTAAGGGTCACCGTCGAGGGCCCGTAGTTGATCCGGAGATATGGCGGGGATCCGGACGTACACGCCGGGGATGCGTCTCCATTGACTTGGAACACGGTGCCATTGGGGAGGTTCTGGAACGTCCCGCCGATAGAGCCCGCGCTCACGAGGGTGTATGCGGTGCCCAAGGTCTGGCTGCAGGCGGCGAAGAGACCCAGGTTGGCCGACCCGAGGCTGACCTTGCCGGTCGCCTTGATCTGCGGGTAGGAGAGGCCGGCCTTGGGTTTCGCGGCCGAACCCGGATCGAGGGAGTTGAAGTTGAGATTGGTGCCCGAGTTCAACTTCACATTCCCGGCCACGCTGTCGATCCCATAGCCGCCATTCTCGGAGGCGTTGTAACCGTTACCGAAGAACACTGTCGAATCGCTGATCGTCAGGGCCGCGTAATTGATGGTCGCCGCCTTGGCGGTCGTACCGCTGGGACCGGTCTCGAAAAGGGCGGTCTGGTCGAACTTGACCGGTTGACCCGTCGCGTCGTTGAAGCCGGCCGCGCCTGTGACGTAGGACGAGTTGTCGCCAACGAAGCCCTGGAAGGTGAGGGGACCGGTCTCGTAGGAGGGCGAACCGACGAACCCTCCGCCATTGTCGCCGTTGGCCACCGGGAGGTCGACCTTCAGGCTGTCCGACGACTTGCCCGACACGGTGCCCAGATTGACGTTGCTGTTGTTCTCGGCGTCGATGGACCATTGCTCCGACCCGGCGAGCGTCAACGGGACGCCGACATTGGCGTTCTGCCCGCCCAGACCGGTTGGCGTAGTGGATGTGATGTCGAGGGTGCCGATCTTGATGCCGTTGCCCGTCAGGTTGTAGTCGTTGGAGTCGTCAATCTCTGTGGCCAGGGCAAGGTCCAGGTTGTCGACCTTGAGCCCGGTGAGATCGTTTGTCCCATTGTTCCCGCACGTCGAAGAGCCGCAGTTGAGGTCGGGGAAGTCCAGGTCGACCTTCGACCCCGAGGCCGGAGCCGAGTTCCCCGTCCAGTTTCCCGGATCGGACCAGTTACTGTTGGAGCCCGCAGCCGAGTCCGCGCCCGACCATGTGTAAGAAGTCGCGGCCGCGTCGGCGATGCCTGGCGAAACGGCCAGCAGAGCGCCGCCAACGATCCCGACCACAATGATGCTGTGCCGCGCTCGACGCCACACGCGGGTTGCTTCGCGATGCCATGAGTTCTCCGCCCCTCGTTCTCGCCTCTTCGCAGACTGTAGCCCCTGATGCGAAGGCCATCATGGACATTGTTCATGGGTGTGAAACAAGATCGCGGTGGTTCTGACCAGGCCCCGAAGACACCTCATCGACCGGGCCGATCATGTGGCGACAGAAGCCGGGGTATGGACACGAGCCTTCTCCACGCACGTCAAGGCGACCGGTCGACGCTGCACCTTGCTCCTTCGGGCCTCCCTTGCACCAAGCGGCCTGAAGCCGAACACCGGGTGGGGACGCGAGACCGTCGCCTCGGCCGGCAGCAGCAACCGACGCAGCGACAACCAGTATCCAGCCTGCACCTTTCGGGGGTGCACCTCCGGTGGGCAACAGATCGATTGATCCACCTCGCACCGTGTCCGTCCAGGAATGGACCTCCGGTTACGATCTGCTCTTGCCCGTGGAGCGAATGCCGACCAAGCAGACATGCCCGTGAGCAAACCACCCTCATCGGGATCACCTCGACGCCGGCCGGCGAACCGCTACGAACTACTGACCTGCGCATGGAAGGGCCATCTCGTGGTCGGCACGGATGCGACTCAGGTGGGCCCGGAGGACGCGCTCGTGGTGCGCGAAGGAGACGGGGTGCGCTGGTATCGGTGCTTGCGCTGTGACGCCTGGGAGCTGCGACCGGTCCCCGAACACCCGAGTCGGGCCCACGTCGAGAGCCGGGACGAGATCGAGCTCCCGCTGCGCGGCGCGCCGTTGCGCGACCGCTACGTGCTGCGACTCATCGCGCTCGACCGGGCGATCCACGTGGTCGTTCTGGTCACATTGGCTTTCGTGCTCTTCGCCTTCGCCAGCCACCGCAACGCCCTCCAAAGCGACTACCACAACCTCATGACCGATCTGGCTGGCGGGGATCCGGGCTCGACGCAGGTACGCGGTGTCCTGGGCTACCTCGGCCGAGCCTTCAAGTACTCACCGGCGCATCTCACGGCGCTGGCGTTCGTGTTGCTTGCCTACGCTGCGCTGGAGGCAACGGAAATGGTCGGTCTCTGGCTCGCCAAACGTTGGGCTGAATACTTGACCTTCGTGGCAACGGTCATCCTTATCCCGTACGAGATCTATGAGCTCACCCTCCGCGTGAGTGCCTTCAAGCTGATCGTTTTCGTCATAAACGTTGCTGTCGCCCTCTATCTTCTCTTCGCCAAGCGTCTCTTCGGCCTACGTGGCGGCCAACGCGCCGAGGATGCGCGCAGGGAGGCCTCGAGTGGATGGTCCGCAATTGAGCGGGCCACCGTTGCTCCCGGGCAGACGTGACGGCGCTCACCGCTGACGGCTCGGGTGGAGCCCAGCGCTTCGCCGGGCGGGTCGCCGTGGTGACTGGCTCGACCGCTGATCCGAGTATCGGCAGATCGTGTGCGGTTCGGCTGGCCCGGGAGGGTGCCTCCGTGGTCGTCAACGGGCGCAACGCCGACCGGGTGGCGTCCACCGAAGAGGCCCTGCGGGCAGAGGGTTTCGATGCAGTCGGCGTCGCCGGTTCGATGGATACCGAGCCAGCCGTCGAGACCTTGATCAGTCGGGCCATCGACGCCTTCGGCCGCATCGACCTCGTGGTCAGCACGCTCGGTGGCGCGCCGTACCCGCTTTCCTTCGACAGCATCGGTGAGGCTCAGTTTCTCGAGACCGTGCGCATCAACACGTGGCCGGGGATCGCGTTGATTCGGGCTGCGCTGGCCCGAGGGCTCGGCGACAACACTGGATCGGTGGTCATGATCTCGAGCGGTTCACCCCGCAAGACGACGTCCGCAATGGTGGCGTACGCATCCGCGAAGGCAGCGCTGAATGCGATGACCCGGACGATTGCGTCTGATCTGGCCGGTCGGGGAGTTCGAGTGAACGCAGTGAGCCCGGGGCTGGTGCGGACCATGGCGACCCGGTCAATCTGGGGAACGGACGACGGTGCTGCAGCCGGCGCGGCCCTTCCGCTCGGCCGGCTGACGGAAGCCGAGGACATTGCGGCGGCGGTCTGCTTTCTTCTGTCCGATGACGCCCGCCAGATCACGGGAATCACCCTCGACGTGGACGGTGGAAACCACCTTTCGAGCGGATGGACCCCCATCCGTTAGGTTTCCCCGTTACGAAGCCGCCAGGGTCCGCTTCACAAGGGGAACGACCGCCGCGCCAATCTCTCGGATCTGCTCCCGCACCTCCGCAGGAGCCATACCGGGAAGCTGCACCCGGAGATTCAGTGCGTCGGCACCAGCGCCTCGCATGGCGGCCACCAAACGCTCGGCCATTGCGTCGGGTGCATCCGTCGCGACCGTCTGGTCATCGCCGAGCGAGTCGGCGCGATCTGCATAGCTCTCGTACACCGCCCGCTGGTTCTCGATCAGGTCGGATCGTGGCCGACCGAGCCAGACCCGACGGATCAGCATGCGACTTCCTCTGCCCCCCGCCTCCACATAGGCCCCGGTGAGCCTGGTCAGCCGCTCTGGGGAGGACATGCCTTCCATGAGGATTCCAGCGCCGCATCGGGCGGCGCGTGCGGCGGCCGCAACCGAGACGGCCGCGCTGAGCACGGGTACGGGAGATCGTCGACACTCGAGGAGGGCGGGATCGCCTTCGAGCTCGGCCAGACTCTCCCCCCTGAGCATGGCGACGAGTCGTGGAAGCTCGGATTTGAAGCGAGAGATGGAATCAGCCTGATCGATACCGGCGACCTCGAAGTCGAGGGGGAGCGCTCCCGCGGCCACACCAAGCCCCACGCGACCAGCGAATCGAGCATGGAGCCACGCCACCTCCTCGGCAACGAGTGCGGTCGGCCTCAGTGGGAGAAGCAGCGGTGCGGCGGCCGCCCAACCCGCCGAGTGGGCGGACAGGACGAAGGAGGCCATCTGGAGCGGTTGCGCCATGTACCCGGCAAACCCGCCGTGGTGCTCGCTGGTCATCACTCCATCGAAACCGCCCTCGAGCGCCAGGCCTGCCTGGTGCAAGAGTTCGTCGACGATCCCCACGGCGGGAAGCTCGTTGTGCGGATAGAGCCGGATTGAAACCGACCCTGGATCGAATGGCTTCATGGATCGGGAAGGAACCGGCCGAGGCCCGTCACCACCTCATAGAAGGCTCTCACCGTCTCATGGACGATCTGGCGGACGGGGAGCACCTCGGTCACCCGCCCGGCCACCTGACCCCCGAAAGCGAAACCGGCATCCAAGTCTCCGTCGAAATAGAGCTTGAGGACCCCGTCCATGCCGACGGTCCGACCCATGACGACAGACGGTTCCCGTTCCAGGCTCTCGCTGAATGCCGTTCGCATCACTCGATAGGCCGGACTCGAGTGCGCACTCAATACCACCGTGTCCGTGGCGTCGGCCTCGGTGACCAACGCCTTGTAGTTGTGATGGACAGGCGACTCGGCGGCACTGACCATCCTTGTCCCCATCTGGACGCCCTCCGCCCCCAATGCGAAGGCGGCGGCCATCGATGCGCCGTCCACGATTCCTCCTGCTGCGACGACAGGGACGTCGAACGTTCCGCACACCTGAGGAAGCAACACCATCGTCGACACCGGCCGGGTGCTCTTGAAGCCGCCTCCCTCACCGCCCTCGACCACGAGACCATCGACGCCGGCATCTATGGCCTTGCGGGCGGCGCGCAGCGATGGGACCACGTGGAACACCGTGATTCCCGCCTCGTGCAGTTGGTCCGTGTAGCGAGACGGATCGCCGGCCGACGTCGTGACGAATCGGACGCCTTGTTGCGCCACGAAGTCGACGATGTCGGGGTCGGCAACCAGCATCTGAGCGATGTTGACACCCCAAGGCTTGTCAGTCAGGTCGCGCATTGCGACCATCTCCTCTCTGACTTCATCGAGCCGCCCGGACGACGTCTCGATGATTCCGAAGCCGCCGGCGTTCGAGACGGCAGATGCCAACTGCGCCCGGGCTATGAAGCCCATCGGGGCCTGAATCACGGGATAGTCGACGCCCAGGATCTCGCCCACCCGGGTTCGCACGGGAGGCGGAGGAGTCGCGGATGTCTCAGTGTCAGGCGCTGCCACTACCCTCCCCCGCCGTCGATGCTCAGACGATATAGGTGCTTCACGAAGCGCCGTCGGTAGACGGCCTCTCGTGTATGGGACGATGACCGGCGCGGCACGCCCTCGAGAAAGTCATCGAGTGCACTGCCGCACCGCGCCCCTGCTCGACACTCAGGCGAAATCCAGTGACTCGAACGACGAGCCCGGTGCAACTTACCCTCTGTCCAGGTGATTTGATCCGGTCATCGACGCCCGGGCGAGCTGCGAACACCGTCCCGCTACCCTCGGACTCAAGACGCCACCGAGCACCTGCTGCGGACAGACCGCCCAAGGAGACCCGTGAGCCAACCCGAATTCAGCGCTTCGGCCGATACCGGCATTGACGAGCCGGATCCCAGGCGATGGGCAATCCTTGCCATCGTCGCTGTCGCTCAGCTCATGGTCGTGCTCGACGCCTCCATCGTCACGATCGCACTTCCCTCGGCTCAACACGCCCTGAACATCTCGACCCCGAACCGACAGTGGGTGATCACGGCCTACACCCTGGCCTTTGGCGGACTCCTTCTTTTGGGAGGGCGGATCGCCGACTACGGGGGCCGCAAACGGATGTTCGCCGTGGGCCTAATCGGGTTCGCGGCCGCATCGGCTCTCGGTGGTCTGGCTGTGGACCAAGCGATGCTCTTCAGCGCCCGGGCGCTTCAAGGAGCATTCGCGGCGCTGATGGCCCCTGCTGCGCTGTCGATCCTGAACAACACCTTCCAGCACGATGCCGGCGAACGGGCCAAGGCCTTCGGCGCATACGGCGCCGTTTCAGGTGCTGGCGGTGCAATCGGCGTCCTTGCCGGCGGACTGCTCACGCAATACGCGTCCTGGCGCTGGTGCCTTCTGGTCAACGTGCCGATCGCCCTGCTCGCCGCGGCAGCGGCCGGTCGAGAGATGCACGAAAGCCGCATCAGCGGGACCACGCGCTACGACGTTCCCGGCGCGCTTCTCTCCACCCTGGGGTTGGTCAGCCTCGTCTACGGATTCACGAAGGCCAGCTCTGATGGATGGGCCGCGGCCCAGACGCTGGCGTTCCTCGGGGTTGCCGTCGTCTTGCTCACGGCCTTCGTTGTGCTCGAGTCCCGGACCAAGCACCCTTTGCTCCCCTTGCGGATCATCCTGGAGCGAAACCGTGGTGGCTCGTTCCTGGCCACCTTCCTTCTCGGAGCGGGCATGTTCGCCATGTTCGTCTTCCTGAGCTACTACATGCAAAGCGTCCTCGACTATTCGGCATTGAAAGCGGGCGTGGCATTCCTTCCCTTCGCCCTCGGACTCATCCTCGCAGCCACCGCTTCCTCGGCGGTCGTCCCGCGGATTGGCCCGCGTATTCCCATGGCCGGCGGGCTTCTGGTCGGAGCACTCGGATTGGCCTGGCTCACCCAGATCGGAGTGGACACGTCCTTCTGGCTCTACGTTTTCGGCCCGCAAATACTCATGAGCGTCGGTCTCGGCTTTGCATTCCCGGCCATCAGCAACACCGCATTGACGAATGTCCAAGCTGCCGACTCCGGCGTGGCGAGCGCAACGGTGAACTCTATGCAGCAAGTGGGCGGATCCCTCGGCACAGCGCTCCTGAACACCGTTGCCGCTTCGGCGACTGCGAGCTACATCCGCACCAACGGCCCGAGATCCGTCGACGCCGGACTCGTCCACGGCTACGCAACCGCCTTTGCCATTGGCGCAGGCTTCCTCGTGATCGCTTCAGTGGTCTCAGCAGTGTTCGTGACCGATCGTCCCGGCGCGGTAGCCGCCTCTCCGGCCAGTCCGATCCTCGCGACCGATTGACCGAGATGTCAGGACGACGAGGACTGGTTTCCTTCTGGTACGTAGGTCCGGCACGGTTCGCCCCGCAAGGATCCGCACGCAGGCAGCGTCGTCGTGGCGTGAACGCCACTCACCACGTTGACAACGAGGGCCGAGGCGACGGAACCTCCCAGACCGACCGTGGCGTGCTGGCCATGATCCAACGTGTCGAAAGTCCAGATGGGGCGGTCTCCGCCCGGTGCCGATATCACGACGCGTAGTTCGGTCCCCGGCCTGAACGTGTGCACGATCGGATCAATGGGAATCTTCACCAACTCGTAGTGGTCCGAGCTGAGATGGCGAGCTGAGCTCGGGAGGTACGTCGGTTCTGTCGTCAGCGCAGTGGAACTGGCGGTATCCACCTGATTGGTGCTGCGGAGAAAGCCAGACGTGACGTATTCCTCCTGATCAGCGTCGGGTCGAACTTCGGTAATGGTGGCCTGAAAGTCTTCGACCGGTGCGTCAGCCTTCACCCAGAGATCCAGTGATGCGGGTCCGGCAATGGTCGTCGCGTTTCTGAAAGGGGCCGTCTGGAAGGCAAGGCCGTTCGCCGATGGAACCGGCGCCCAGTCCCAATCCGGTTGCGCGGCCCACACGTTGTCGTTGGCGGGCAAGCTGGTCCGGGGACGAGCCTTGGGATCGAGATCGAACGTTGCCTCGAGCGATTTCGGCCGCTGCGATGTCAATCTCCCCGGGGCACCGAGATACAACCTCGTCACCACTCCCGCAGGCGGCCAGGTGGAGGCATCCGCGCTGTAGGTCGCCCCGATGGTGCCGGGACCGGTCGTGCCTGCCCCGTTGTCGAAGAGCATACGGACGCGTGGAGTCTCGCGGGCGAACTCCTTTCGGGCAGTCGCGACGGTTGCCACTCCGGTGAACCGGGTCGCGGGAAGTGACACCTCGGAGGAGACCGACGCTGCCGAGGCGGCGAACTCGTCGAGGACCAAGGTGGCCACGGCGTTCGGCTTCGTCGGCACCTTGTCCGCGACATAGATGTCGAGGAACTCGAGCCACCGGGTGATGGTCTGAGGATCGAGCGAATCGATGTGGTCCCCGTTCACCATGTTGGCGAACACCGGGGTCGTCTTGGGAAAGGCGTCGATGAGCGCTGGCCACTGTGGTCCGGTCTGCTCGTCCTGCAGGGCGCCGGACAGGAAGACCGGTACGGTCACGTGACGTGCCCAATCGAGCATGGAACGCCGATCAAAGAGACCCGGATCCCGCCCTCGTGAGGCTCCGTTCGCCACCATCTGAGGGCCGACGAGTCCCGAAAGATCCTCCGATTGATCGTGCAGCGCCTGATTGGCCAAACAGGTCGACGGAGCGCCGTCGCTGGCTGAGAGCTCCGCATCGATTTCGTAGTACGTCCACGGCTGACCGACGCCCGCGAGCGGTATCGGTGACCGCTGCCTGAGCTCACCGTCCCGGAAGGTGGCCGTCGCCCTCGCATCGTCGATCCGCTCCCCAACCCACTCGGCCGCGAACCCGTCGTTGTAGATGCCCCCGGGGTAGCCAGTCGAGAAGAGGTCGTCCGTCGGACTCATTGGAGTGATAGCTGCCAGGGCAGGCGGATCGGTGCCGGCCGCCGGAAGTTGGGACAGTCCGGAGTAGCTGATCCCGACCATGCCGACCTTGTGATGCGCCACCCAGGGCTGATGAGCGACGATCTCTATGGCGTCATAGGCGTCATAGTCGGAGGGATAGCCGAACAGGTCGAACGCTCCGCCGGAACAGCCGGTGCCTCGCATCTGCAGACTGACCGTGGCAAAACCGGAGACACGGGCCACCACGGCACCCACGTCGGTCGAGCTGTCCGGAAGCAAATTCGGATCGCCGCAGTTCGTGCAGGGCGTGCCCAAAGTCGAGGCGAACAGAGAAGGGATCGGATCGGTCGGCCCCGCAACGTTGTATCCCGAGTACTCGATCACCGTCGGGCACGGCGCAGCCTGGGAGCAGTCGCCGTTCATCGGATAGCGGACCGTTGCGGCCAGCGAGATCCCGTCGCGCATGACGATGTAGTTGAGGCCTTGGTGGAGGTGTTGACCGGTGTACAGGGCCGCACTCGCCGATGGATCGGCTCCTGGAGCGAGCACTGAGAACTCACTGGTTCGACGATGCGTGGTGTGGTCGTACCAGGCGTAACCGCTGCCGGGTTGAAGATTACGCTCGATGAGAGAGCCGAGAGCGTCCGCCGGGGCCGGATTGTCTCCATCCTTCACAGGAGTGCCATCGCGCTCCAACGTGACGGCACTGCCGGGTTGCGCGCCCGTCAGCCAGGCCTCGTCGACGGATCCACCTCCCCGAAGTGCGCTGGTCGCGCTCCTCACCGATGCCCCTGCGGAGGCGCCCTGGTAGGCCGAACCGACAGCGACGAGGACAGCGAGGGCCATCCAGATCTTCCGTTTCTGCACCCCCGGCCTCCTTCCAGCCGGTCTTCTTCTAGCAAGGAAGTCGGTGCGGGGGCGACTATCGCCTCCGGGGCGATCGTTTTCCAGCCTGATGTGGCGCGAACCGATTGCTGCGGGACGCGAGCGAGGTCTACCTCACCTCGCCCTCTCCCTTGACGTCGGCGCCCACCTCGTTCATGGACTTGACGTTTCGCGCCACGTCCTCTGCGTCGGCTTCGAATTCTTTGCGGGATGCCTCCGCCGCTGCGGCTTCCTTCTCGTCCGCAGCTCTCCCGGCCTCATGTGCACTCCGTGCTTCGCGCTCATCCTCCGCAACGGTCGCGTCGTTTGGGGCTGCGTGTTCGCTGTCCGTCATAGCTCTCCTCGAGATTTGTTTGATGGAAATGGCGCCCAGGGCACCACGATGCAGGTGTTACCGGGACCCGACGATGACGGTCGGGTCCCGGTAACGCGCTCCTCCTGCGATCGATTCTGGTCTCCGAATGAAGCGACCGGTTACCAGCGATACCAGCGGGCACGGCTCCCGCTCGAGCTCTCTCCGTGTGCAAGTCCAAAGCCGATCAACCAGGCGATGAAGACCACTGCAGCAACGATCCACAAAATGTGGGCGGCGAACCCGAGTCCCCCAAGAATCAATGCAATCAAGAGAACCAGCAGAATTACAGCCATGTCGCACCCTCTCTTTTCGTTTGGCACGGCGTGCCTCATTAGAGGGCTACCCAAGCCGGAAGCCTTGCCCCAGAAATGCGCGCGGAAAGGCGAACACAGGCGTCGGAACCAGGGTTGCGGAGCAGAAGGCCCGCGAAGACGTCCCTTCCGAAACGGTCATTGCCGGCATTTGCTGCGCCGCCCTGGTCTCTCCCGCATCGACGCGACGGCGTGCCCTACGGCGCTTCTGGGCTCGGTGCAAAGTTTTCCGGGCCTCGCTGGGTACCGATGCGCTGGAGGAGCAGACGGGCGAAGACCAGCGCCACGAGTATTTGCAGTATCCCGGCGAGCAAGAGTGGCAGCCGCAGGCTGCCGAGTGCAGCCAGACCACCGGCAGCCAGAGCGCCGATGGGCGTTGCGCCCCAGGTGACTCCCCGCCAGGCGCCGCCAACCCGTCCCATCAGCTCGGGAGGAGTGAACCGCTGACGGAGCGAGATCGCCACGACCGAGCCCGCCGCGATGGCAAAGCCGACCATCACAAAGGCAGGTGTCGCCAGCAGCCAGTTGCTGGCAGAGGCCATGATCAGATATCCGATGCCAGACAGCACCGCAGCGGCCAGCAGGATCGGTGCGCTCCCGAACCGCGCCACGAGCCGTGCCGAGACCAAACTCCCGAAGAGGTTCCCCGCAGCGCCGATCGCCAAAAACAGGCCGTAGAGCGCCGGTCTGATGCCCCACTTCTCCGTCGCGAGGAGCACGAGTACGCCGCTCTCCATACCTTGGAGCAGCGCCAAAGAGCTCACGATCGCAAGCAATACTCGCAGACGACGATCCGCGAACAGGTACCTGAATCCCTCCCAGACCGAACGGCGCGACGTCGTTGCCTGCCGAGGTGACTTCGACCGCAGCCGGGTGAACGAAAAGGTGGACGACACCAAGGCGACGCAGTCCGTGAAGAACGGGATGGAAGGACCAACGGCGAAAAGGACCGAGCCGAGAGCCGGACCCGCCAGCTGCTCCGTGGCCGCCTCGGTGCCGCTCAGCAAACCGTTGGCCTGTTCCAACTCGTGCAGCTCAACCAACTCTGGCGTGATCGCCTGCAGCGATGAGTAGTAGATCGCGCGACCTGACCCGTTCAGAAGTACCACGGCGACAAGCAGCCCGAGACTCATTTTGCCCGTCGCGATGAGGATTGCTCCGACCAGAATGACGACAGCACGCAACGCATTCGTGAAGGCCATCATCGGGCCCCGGTCGAATCGGTCAGCGATGGCGCCCGCGGGCAGGGCGACGAGCAGCCACGGCAATGTGTCGGCTGCGGCGACAAGGGATACCGCGAAGGGACTTGGGTCGATGAGAACGGCCAAAAGAGCGGTCGCACCGTAGGCCACGCCGTCCCCGGTTCCGGCAAATGTGAATCCGACCCAAAGTCGCGCGAATGGCCCGCGTAATTTTCGACCTCGCACCCTACGAATGATCATTGGCCATACTGCTGGCGAGATTACGCGAGCCGTAGAGCAAGCTCGTCACAAATCCCAGCAGACGCGGTGACGGCGGGCGCCATCCAAAGCAATCTCGAAGATTGCTAAAGGCGACGACCCGCCGTACCGAAGTACCTAGTGCAGACTTCGTTCCGTGCAGAACGAATTCCTGCAGACTGGATACCGGGCTGAACAGGCGGCCTAATGCCGCGTGTCCTCAGCCCCAGCTGTGTCCACCCAGTTCACACATTGGCAGTCCCTCCTTTCCGCGTGTCGGCAACGGGCGGGAAGTACGAGAATGGCTGCACCGTGGTGCCCTCCACCTCCCGGCGGAAGTTTCATCCAAGTTGCAACCCAAAATCAACAGAGGCACAACTCAACAAAACGGGAGGGGCGCTACGAGGCTCCGACCAGGGTTAATGGTTTGCAACTGGCATTGCGACACTGCGGCGAGGGGAATTCGCTCGCGGGGCGGGACATGCGGTCGGCGTGACGGCCAGTTGAACACGAGCCTGGGCCGCCGTCTGGCGGGGGTCGCGATCGACCACGCGGGGCGGGCGCTTTTGCTCGGACGAACGCCCGGAATCCGGTCCGCTCCGCCACCTACCCAGGCGATTCAGGTCGAGCGAAAAGAACGGGTCCCGGCGCGCCGCGAGAACCGATAGGCAGCGTGTGCGTTCTGCAGGAAATCGACGGGGCGAAGCGCCGTGGGCCGAACCTCTGCGGTGATCAGTACTGCAGTGACATCGTTTTCTGAGTCGGCGCCGAGGCCGGCGTCACGTCAGACAGGGAGAGCGATTGAAGAACTGGCCGCGACGACAGGGGGGCCGCCGGCGTCGGCTGACCCGAATTCGAAAGCGGCGTTGCCGAGCAGCCACTCCTGAACCAGAGATGAATTCTGCGGACGACCAAGGTAGTGGCCCTGTATGAAATCGCAGTCAGCTTCAGCCAAGATCCGGCACGTTGCTGCGTCCTCGGCACCCTCCGCAACCACGGTCAGCCCCAGGGAGTGTGCCATGGCAATGGAAGAGCGGACGATGATCGCGTTGCTCTCGTCGTTGGGCAGATTGCTCACAAACGAGCGGTCGATCTTGAGTTCCTGTACGGGAAGATGGTGAATGTAGGCCAGAGACGAATATCCCGTCCCGTAGTCGTCGATGGCCAGACGCACACCGAGGTCCGCAAGCTCCTCGAGAACCCTGCTCGCTTGCGTGAGGTCTGCCATCACCTCGGTCTCGGTGACTTCGAGCGTGAGGAGTTCCGGCGGAAGGTCATTGGCGCGGAGGTTCTTCTCCACCAGATCGACCAGAGTCGTATCACCCAGCTCGCGGCCCGACACGTTGACGGCCATGCCGATCCGGAGTCCTATCCGACGCCAGTGGCTCAGCTGTGCGCAAGCTTCGGCGAGCACGAACTCGCTGATTTGCCCGATCAGGCCCATCTGCTCGGCGATGCCGATGAACTCATCTGGAGGAATCCAACCCAGCTCCGGGTGGTGCCAACGGGCGAGCGCCTCGACCCGCACGATCTCCCTCGTCCGGACGTCAGCGAGGGGTTGGTACATGACACTCAAACCGTTACCTGTCTCGAGGGCATGCGTGAGGAATCCCCCCACCATCAACGAGCGCCGCACGCTCTTGTCCTGCTCGACCGAGTACAGCTCGACGATGCTGCGCCGCTCCTTGGCCAGGTACATGGCAATGTCCGCTCTTTGCAGCAGCAACGAGACGTCGTTGCCGTGCTCGGGCGCCAAGGCCACACCTGCACTGAAGGTCACGGCCAGCGTCAAGCCCTCCATCTCAATGGGACGCGACATCTCGGCGTTGAGGTCGTAGACGAGCTCGACCGCCATTGCGGGGTCCTTCACATCGGCAATGACCAGCGCGAACTCGTCGCCGCCGAGTCGGGCGACCGTGGCCCGGCCGGCCGCAGCACGGAGGAGGCGCTCCGCCACCTCGCAAAGCATGCGGTCACCGATCAAGTGGCCGAGGGTGTCGTTGACGTCCTTAAAACGATCGACGTCGAGAAGGACGATCGCGACGTTGTCGCTCTCACACAGAGCGCTGGCGGCACGGTTCAAGAACAACATCCGATTCGGTAGACCAGTCAGAGCGTCGTGGCTGGCCTGGTGCGACTTACTGTCGACCTCGTATCGCAGCTCTTCCACGAGTCGTGCGCGCTCGAGGCTGGCACTTGCATGGGCGGCCAACGTCTCGAACAGGCGGAGATCGTCCTGATCGAATGTATCGAGTTCCTCATCGCGGTCGATGGCGATCAAGACGCCAACCGGACGTGAGCCATTGGTCAATGGGGCGATCACCGCATCGCGGTATTCACCAATGATGGGATCGCACTCGGACTTCTTGTGGTGGGACTCGGCGTTGTGCAGGGATCCTTTACCCGTGAGAATGGCGTGCGTCACGAGCGAGTGGCCGTCGAGGCTTATGGGCTCGATGACGGGCTCACCGTCTTCGTTCAGAGCAACTCGTCGCGGTATCCCCGAGGGTTCCGCCAACACCAACTCGGCGCGACGAGCGCGCATGACGGTGCAGGCCTGCCGCAGGACGTCGAGACTCATCGATGACGGTTCGAGGCTCGCCGCTCCGAGCGTGCGGCTGAAGTCGTAGAGACGCTGAAGAGAGGAGAACCGCAGAGAAAGTCGCGCGTACCCGCGATACGCCACGATGATGAGAGCAGCGACCAGGAACAGGGGGAGGATCCCCCAGGGGTCGTACCACGCAGCATTGAGCACGACGAGGGCGAGACAGATGCTGGCAGACAGGAGAAGCGCCTCAGTCGTGTGCTGAAAACCGCTTCGGCGCTCAGTTGTCTGGCCACATATCTTGATGGCCACGCTCGTGGCCATTGATCTCACAACGGCGGCGGATACCAGGGCAACGACTGCGGCCACACACCCCACAGCACTGACAGGTAGGTGATCTCCGAGGATGAGCCTGAACACCAAGGCGGCGATCACGGTGCTCAACGCGCACGAAGACACGTTGAACAGCCCTTTCATGAGGGCCTGTCGCCGCAAGAAGGTGACCACGAGGGCCTCGGCGAGGACGTAGCTCAAGACCACGAGAAGCGGTGAGAGGAATATCAATCCCAAGAGCAATGGTGCGTCCTCGATTGCGAGGAGATACGTGGTGCCCCGATGGTGCAACGAGACCGGTGCCCATGACGCAGCGCCGAACATGAGGGTCAGCACGACAAACATTGCCGGCTGCGAGATGAGAACGCGTATCGGAGCGGCCCCACTCAGAGGACCCCAGAGCAAGAGGGCGACGGTGGCGGCAATGCCCAGTCCAGAAAGTCCGTAAATGAGGACCGGAATTATGCGAACAGAGCGCGGCTCGTCTGGGGTGGGATTGATCTCCACGTCCGGCGTGGCCGGAAGCTCCGCCACCGGAGGAAGCGTGTGCTCGCTCGTCTGTGTCATTTCGCCAAGGGTCTTCTGCACGCGGGGGATCGCCTATTGACCCGGTGCCTTGGTTACATCGGAATGGATGGAAATGGGCTTGAGCATTTTTCCTGAAATGTCTCAGGGCCTCCGCCAATGACGGCCCTTCGGGAATCTGCTCGCTGGCGTAGAGCGGGCCTCGGGCAGCTACCGCTCCCCCAGTGCTGCCAGTCAAACGTCCGCGCTCAAGGATTGCACCCCGTATGCAGTCGAATTGGTCGAAAATTGCGTTTGCGCCGGGCAAGGAATCGGCACTTCTTCGCCTCCCGCCGGCTCGGCGGCTACCGGGATTCGGGTCAGCGGTCGTTCCGGGCTGCCATCAGGCTGCGCTCAGGATCCTGTTGGCCGCATCCACCACGGCCTGCCGGTCGGTCGAGATCGATTCCCGGACCGACCCTCGGCCCCGCATGGCTCGGTACCCGCCGAGGAGTCCCCCGACCCGCTTGACCCGCTCGAACAGGCGTACAGCGACGTACCCGCAGAGTGGCGCGCCGAACGCGGCGATCACCCCGAGCCAGGGACCGGAGTTCTGGCTGACGACGACGCCGAGGGTGACATAGGTGATGACGAACAGGATGAAGCAGCCCAGGAGTTTCACGGTTGCCTTGACCCCCTCGTTGGTCGGCATCTTCGCGATCTGTTTCATGATCTGGTACGGAACGACGTGGATGACGGCGCCGACGAGAGCGAACGGGATGGCGACGACCACCCGGACGGCGGACCACACGAGTGAACGACGGATCGTCCCAGCGGCGTAGGACGCGGCGACCTGGGCGTCCGCCAACCCGACAATCGTGAGGTCTCGGTTGTAGGTCTCGGAGATACGGCGGAGCTCGACGAAGTCCGCACGGAGGTCGGGGCGCGCATCGAGGACGGCCAGCCGTTCCGCAACGTCCGACCGGCTGAGCAGGGTGACGTCGTGAGGGAGTTCGCCTCCCGAGCCTCGGGCGACGATCTCTGCGATGTGTGTCAGTTCGTCCGCTTGGACCCACGATGCATACGGAGGGCTGACCACGGCGAGCTGACGTCCGAGGGACTCGGTCAGAGCCCGCACCTCGAGATGGCCTTTGGGGTCGTCGCCGACCTGATCGGGTCCGACCACCGCCGGCTCACCGAGGCGAACCAGGGCTCGCGACCGGAAGGTTGCCTTGGCGTCGTAGAGCAGCCCCGCCGCCACCACGGACACGGTGATCCCATCGCTCGCCGCCTCCAGCGCGATGCGGGCGGCGCCGGTGCGCAGCGGTTGCACCGAGGCCTCGTCGTGGCTGATTCCTTCAGGGAAGAGAGCGACGACCCCCCTGCGAGCAAGGAGGCGGTTCGATGTGGCGAAGGCCGATCGGTTCTTCCCCGTCCTCGCTCCGTCGATGGCCCGATAGACGGGAATGACCCCAGCCAGCTTCAAGAAGGGCCAGAGCGGCGGGATCTTGAACAGCGTCGACTTGCCCAGGAACCTCGGATAGCGGCGGAGCGCCACCATGAGCAGGAGGCCGTCCACGAGGCCATTGGTGTGGTTCGCCACGACGATCACGGGACCCTCGTCGGGCAGGCGGTCGGCGTGCGCAACCTCCACCCGGCGGAAGAAGATCCGGATGAGGAGCTGGGCCAAGCCGCGCATGATCCCGTCGGCGAGTCGGCGCATGGCCCACCACGCTAAGTCGCCGCATCCTGGTCAGCTGGTAGGGGGACTCCCGATGATGGATGCCCGCTCCATGGCCCGCCGATGTGGCCAGTAGTCACTCGACGCGTAGTGCTGGACGGCTCGGTTGTCCCAGAAGGCGACGGCGTTCACGGACCAGGTGAAACGGCACTGGTGTTCGGGTGCATCCGCCTGGCGGCAGAGCCGGTCCAGCAGCTCCCGGCACTCGACGGGATCCATTCCCTCTATATGGCTGGTGAAGGGCCGGTTGACATACAGGTGGCGCTTTCCCGTGCCCGGGTGGGTGCAGACGACCGGGTGACGGACGGGAGGGTACTTCTCCTGCGCCGCGCGTCGCTCGTCCTTTGTCATCCCGTGGCCAAAGGTCTGGGTGAAGTCGTGCACCGCGACCAGACCGTCGATCGTGCCCTTGATCGCGTCGTCGAGCACGTCGTAGGCCGCGTACATGTCCGAGAAGAGGGTGTCCCCTCCGATCCCGGGTACCGACAACGCATGGAGGATTGCACCCATGGAGGGACACTCACGCCACGTCACGTCGTGGTGCCAGGCGTTCTCGTAGCCGGTGACCTCGGCCGTCTTCTCGAAGCGGACGAGTTCGGGCTCGCCGGTGTTGGAGGGAAGGAAGGGGTGGACCTCGAGGTCACCGAACCGGCGGGCGAATTCGACGTGCTGGGTCGGCGTCATCGGCTGGTCGCGGAAGAAGATGACCTTGTAGTCGAAGAGCGCCTGGCGGATCTCATCGATGACGTCGTCGGGTAATTCGGCGGTCAGATCCACGCCGGACAGCTCCGCCCCAACCGTGGAACCGAGTTGCTTGGCGTCGAACGAGCGCCATGTGAGTGACGTCAATCGGTCGCGCTCGGCGGCCAGATGACTGAACGGCCCGACATTGACGACGTACCCGGGAAGCTGGAAGTGCCCGGGGGAACGGGACCCGGCCGTCGTGGTCATCCGGCTACTGTAGTCAGATGACTACAGCGCGTCCATCGGGTCGGTCCGACGTGATGGAGGCCGTGCTGGAGGCGGCGACGGATCTCTTCGCCCGCCAGGGTCCGGCCGTCACCTCCATCCGTGAGGTGGCGACCCGTTCCGGGGTCAACCATGGGCTCGTCTACCGGCACTTCGGAACGAAGGACCAGCTGGTCGCGGCGGTCCTCGACCACGCCAGTGACCAGCTGGACCGGGCGATCGAGTCCGGCTCCGGGGAGACCGCCTCTGTGGCGGAGCGCCAATGGAGGGTCCTGGCCCGGGCCATCCTCGACGGCTACCCGGTGGGACGCCTGCAGCACCGCTTCCCGGTCGTCGGTCAGCTCATGACCGAGGCCCGGCGCCGCACGGACGACGACACGGCGGCACGGCTTGCGGCGGGTCACGTCGTCGCGCTCGAGCTCGGCTGGCGGCTCTTCGAGCCGTTCCTGCGGTCGGCGACGGGACTCGAGGACATGGAAGCGGAGGCCCTGTGGCGCGCCACGAGCGCCATGAGCGGCCGGGTGATGGCGGCCGCCACCGCCTGACCTACTCGGCGGCGATCGCGGCCAACACGTCCAGCTTGGCGGCTCGGCGCGCCGGCCAGCTCGCGGCCAGCAGGCCCAACAGGGCGGCAAGGATCAGGAAGATCACGAGGTTCGACACCGGGACCACCGTGTCCGTGATCCCCTGCGAGTGCAGGGACGAAACGAGTGCGATGCCCAAGAGCGTGCCCACGATGATGCCGACGACCGCTCCGAACACCGAGAGGATCACCGACTCGGAACGGATCATCGCCCGTATCTGACGACGTTTCATCCCCACCGCGCGGAGGAGTCCGATCTCGTGTGTCCGCTCGAAGACCGAGAGCATGAGCGTGTTCACGATCCCGATCAACGCAATGATGATGGCCAGCGCGAGCAGTGCGTAGACCAGGCCCAGGAGCTGGTTCACCTGGTTCGCCTGGGTCTTTTCGAACTCGGCCCGGCTCTGCACCTGGACGTTGGGGTATGCGCTGACGGCAGCCTGCACACTCTGCTCGACACGGGCGCTTCCGTCTGTCTTGGCCAGCACGGCAAAGGGCTGTGGATCCTGGAAATGCTGATCGTAGGTGGCCTGGCTGACGAGGAAGCTTCCGACGAGCTGGTTCGTCTGGTAGATGCCGCCGATGCGTAGGGTCGTCGATCCCGTCAGGGCGAACTTCACCCTCGCCCGGTCTCCGACCTGGAGGTGGTCCGAGCTCGCCGTGTTGGTATCGATCAAGAGCTGGCCCGTGGACAACGCCCGGGGCGAACCCGAGTCCATGTTCAAGTTCAGGTTCTGCGACAGATCCTTTGTGGTGATGCCGATCAAGCTCACGATCGACTGCTGGAACTCGAACTGGCCCTGGGAAACGGTCGACGTTGAGGTGACTCCCGGCACGCGGGCCACCGCCTGTGGCACGGTCGTGCTGATCGTTCCCGGCCCTGCATTGTTCGAGTTCGAGACGATGAGGTCGGCCGCGATCGCCTGATCGACGCTCGCCGTGGCTGACTTCGACAGCGAGGCGCCGAACACGGCGATGACGGAGACGAGGGCCAGACCGACCATCAACGCCGATGCCGTCTGCGCCGTCCGTCTCGGGCTCCGCATCGAATTCTCCCGGCCCAGGCGACCCGACATGCCGAACAGCCGGGCCAGGGGTCGTCCGATGACGCTCGACATGGGACGGGCCACGGCCGGCGCCAGTCGGGCGACGCCGATGAAGATCAACAGCGCACCGATCCCGACGAGTTGGATGGCGGGGGCCGTCAGTCCCACAGTCAGGGAGACCACTCCGAGAAGCGTGATCACGATGCCCCAGATGAAGCGCCGGCGCATCGAGATCTCGTACTCACCCTGCTGTTCGGACACGGCCTCCACCGGGGCGATCCGGACCGCCCGGCGCGCCGGGCTGATGGCAGAGAACACGGTGACCCCGACCCCGACCACGAGGCAGACGATGACGGTCCGCGGTTCGAAGGCGAGCGGTCCGGACGGGAGCGTGATGCCGAATCCCTTGAGAAGTGCCTCGAGTCCGAGGGCGGCCAGCACGCCCAGTCCCAACCCGACCAAAGACGAAAGAAGTCCGACGATCGCCGCCTCGCCGAGGACCGATCGGAACACCTGGCGCCGACTCGCGCCGACGATGCGCAGGAGCGCGAGTTCCTTGGTGCGCTGACCCACGATGATGGAGAAGGTGTTCAAGATCGTGAACCCACCGACGAACAGGGCGATGAAACCGAACACCAAGAGAGCCGTATTGAAGAAGCTCAACGCATGCCCGATGTCGCTGGTCTGCTCGTTCACCACCGTCTGACCCGTGACGACCTCGGCGTCTCTGGGCAGCACGCGAGCGATCGCCTCCTGGACCTGGGCCTTGTTTGCGTTCGGCGCGGCCAGGACGTTGATGTCGTCGAATTTGCCCACCTCGCCCAAGATCCGCTGGGCCGTGGGGACATCGAACGCGGCCAGCGTTGCCCCGGCGAGGTTGTCGGCCGTTCCGAACTGGGCCAACCCACTGATGGTGAAGGTCTCGGTCGGACCCGGCAGGAGGATGCGCACGTGCTCTCCCACCGCGAAGTCGTACTTCTTGGCCGTCCCGAGGTCCATGACGACGTCGTGCGGCGTGGTCGGCGGAGATCCCTGCACGAGGTGGAGCGCCGAGAGCTGCGACTGCGGATCCCACGAGACGCCGATGGTCGGCGCCCCTCCCGTCGAGAGCGCCTTGCCGTCGTGTCCCACGTACTGCGCGCTGCCTCCGACGGTTCCGTCGGCCTCTTGGACCCCCGGCACGGCCCGCACCGTCGGCAGCAAGGATTCGGGAATGGCGTTGCGGGTGGCGCTCCCGCCCGATCCGAATTGGGCCACCCCGCGGACCTGGAAGTCGACGTGCTGGTAGATGTTCCCGAACAACGTCTTGAAGGTGTTGTTGAGCGTGTCCGTGAGAACGAACGTGCCCGCAATGAACGTCACGCCCAGGACGATGGCCAAGGCGGTCAGGGCCAGGCGCAGCTTGTGGGCCAGAATCCCCTTGATGGTGACCTTCCACATGTCAGGTCCCCAGCGTTCGCATGTGCTCGAGCACGGAGTCGGCCGTTGGATCGTGGAGTTCGTCCACGATGTTCCCGTCGGCGAGGAACACCACCCGATCCGCGTAGGCGGCACCGTGCGGGTCGTGGGTCACCATGACGATCGACTGCCCGGAATCGGTAACCGACCGCTTGAGGAACGTCAGCATCTCGTTGGTGGAGTTCGAGTCCAGGTTTCCCGTCGGCTCGTCGGCGAAGACCAGGTCGGGCCGGTTGATCAGGGCCCGCGCGCAAGCACAGCGCTGTTGCTGTCCGCCGGACATCTCGCTCGGCCGGTGGGTGAGGCGCTCGGCGATCCCGAGCTGTTGGACCAGATAGTCGAACCAGTCCTTGTCCACCTTGCGCCCCGCCAGGTCGGCCGGGAGGGTGATGTTCTCGCCCGCCGTGAGGGTGGGCACCAGATTGAACGATTGGAAGACGAAACCGATCCGGTCGCGCCGCATCTCGGTCATGGCGGCGTCGTCCAGATTGCCGATGTCGAGATCCCCGACGAACGTCTGCCCCGATGTCGGTCGATCGAGACCGGCCATGCAATGCATGAGCGTCGACTTCCCGGATCCCGAAGGACCCATCACCGCCGTGAAGCGGCCGCGTTCGAACGTCACGTTGACGCCCGCGACGGCGTTGACCGCCGCCTGCCCGCTGCCGTATGTCTTGCACAAGTCCACCGCGTGGGCGGCCGGCGTCGCCTCGCGTGGGGTCGTTGTTGCCTCGTCTGTGAGCGTCACCGCGCCTCGTTTCGTGATCCGGGGGGAAAGAAGCCGAGTCCTCCCCACTCTTACAAGCGGCAACGACACGCACAAGGCAGCCGGCCTGCGAGGCACGGATGGCGTGCGGGAGGGTGCTCCCGAGCGGTGCGCAACCCAGATGGCTACCCTGAGACGCCGACAGGAACGTGAGCCACCCGGGGGGGCGAGTTCGCATGAACAGGACGTGATTCGCTGAGCCCGCAACATCTGCGCCAGCAGCGCGGTGAACTCGTCGCGGGAGTCATCTCCGTCGCGGCGGTCATCATGCTGCAACTCGTCCTCTTCCCCATGCCTCTGGGCGTCTGGGTCCAGGGCGCCGTGCTCGGACTCCTCGGCTCCCTCATGGCGGTCGGCCTGGGCCTCACCTATCGCCTCAACAAAGTGGTCAACTTCGCTCAAGGTGACCTGGGCACGGCCCCGGCGGTGCTCGCCGTGGGGCTCGTCGCACTGTCGGGGGTCAACTACTTCCTCGGTCTGGCGACGGGGCTGGCCGCCGCCGTCCTCCTGACCGCGATCGTCGAATTCGTCGTGGTCCGACGATTCCGCCGCGCACCCCGACTGATCCTGACCGTCGCCACCATCGGGCTGTCACAGGTTCTGGTCGTGCTCAGCCTGCTCATTCCGCGCCTCTGGGGACAGACCCCGATCTCGAGTGCGGTCATCACCTTTCCCTGGTCCTTCGCGTGGCATCTCAATCCGATCGTCTTCGATGCCAACGACCTCGTCGCCATCATCGTCTCGGTCGCGTGCCTCACCGGAGTTTCTCTCTGGTTCACCAAGAGCGACATCGGCATCGCGGTCCAGGCAGCCGGCGACCGCCGGGACCGGGCGTCGATGCTCGGGATCCCCGTCGGCCGGCTGCAATCGATCACGTGGATCGTCGCCGGCGTCCTCTCCTTCGTCAGCATCTTCTTCCAGGCGGCGATTCTCGGCCTGCCCCTCGATCCGACCTTCGGGCTCACCGCTCTGGTCACCGCACTTGCGGCATTGGCCCTGGGCAACTTCACCGAACTGCCCGTCATTGCCGCGTCGGCGGTGGCGCTGGGCATCCTCCAACAGGGTGTGGCGTGGGACGACCCCACCAATCCGTCGCTCGCCCTGGCCGTCCTCGCCGCCGTCGTGTTCGCCGCCATCGTCGTTCGTCAGCTCCTGCCCCAACGCAGCGACCGCGAGGTGGAGACCACCCTGGCCCTGGCCGGAAGCGTGCGGGAGCTGACGCCGGCGGCCAAGCATCTGCCCGAGGTGCGAGCGGGCCTGCCCGCCGCTGGCCTGCTGACCCTGGCCGCCGCGATCACCATTCCGTTGTGGTTCGGCCCTGGGGAGCTCCTACGCGGTTCGGCCCTTCTGGCCCTGGCCATTGTCGGCTGCTCGGTCGTCGTGCTGACCGGATGGTCCGGTCAGGTGAGCCTCGGACAGATGTCCTTCGCCGCCGTCGGAGCCACGGTCAGCGCCGTCGCGCTGCTCGATTGGCACTGGGACCTCAGCCTCGCCCTCCTGCTGGCCGGCAGCGCTGCCTCCGTGGTGGCGGTCGTGGTCGGCCTCCCGACCCTCCGGCTCGACGGCATGTTCGCCGCCGTGACGACGTTGGCCTTCGCCCTGGCCGCGTCGGGATACCTCCTGGTGCCGGTGGAGTTCTCCTGGATCCCCCAAGGCCAGCTCAATGTCCCGTATTTCTTCGGGATCGCCCTCACCTCGCAGACGTCCACCTTCGAGCTCTGCCTCGGTGTCCTCGTGTTGGTCCTGGTGGCCATGCATGGCCTCCGGCACAGCCGGACCGGGCGCGTGCTGCGCTCGTTGCCGTCGAACCAACGGGCCGCGTCCGGCTACGGCGTACGGGTGGTGCGGGCCAAGCTGACCGCCTTCGCAGTCTCGGGCTTCATCGCCGGACTCGCCGGCTGCCTGCTCGTCGTCGTCAACCAGTCGTACCAGCAGACGTCGTTCCTCGTTCCAGTCAGTCTGGTCGTCTTCACGGCGACTGCGGTGGGCGGATTGGGCTCGGCGCTCGGAGCCGTCCTGGGGGCAGCCATCGTCGAAGGGAGCGCCGTCTACCTTCCGCCCAGCTGGCAGTTGTTTCCTTCGGCGCTCGGGGTGTTGATCGTGCTCATCGCGTTTCCGCGGGGTCTGGCCGGGCTCGTCTACGACCTGCGCGATCAGGCCGTGGCCGCCCTGGCCCGGCGACACCGGGGTGCGGCCACGGGGACCGGCCCACTCGAGCCGGCGGCAACGGCATGAAGGGCCGACTCGCCACGTTCGGCGCTGGCGCCTCCCTCTTTCCACTGGTCGTGCTGTTCTCGATCGAGCTACTGGATCAGGCGACGCAGAGCGCCTTCAACGTCCTCACACCCAACGTGCGCGACGCCTTCCACCTCACCAACGCGGGGATCCTCCTGATCGTCGCTATCGCCGGCGCCTCGGCGCTCGCCTGCACCGTGCCGATCGCGTTCCTGGCCGACCGATCGCCCCGCGTTCCCATCGCGCTGGTGGGCGCGCTCGTCGGCGCCGGTTTCTCGATCGCGCTCGGCCTGGTCGACGGCGTCGTCCTGGCCGCCATCATGCTGGCGGGCATCTCGATGGGCCAGGCCGTGATCTTCCCGACCCATAATTCCCTTCTCGCCGACTACTACTCGGTCGAAGCCCGACCCCGGGTGTACTCGGCTCACCGCTCGGGGATCAGCCTGGGGTCCATCGTGGGCGTTCTGCTCGGCGCGGGGCTGGCCGCGGTCTGGTCGTGGCGGGCTCCGTTCTTCTTCTTCGCCATTCCGGTCGTCGTGGTCGTCGTCATCGGGCTGCGCTTGCGCGAACCCCCCCGCGGGCGCCACGAGCAGCTGCAACTCGAGGAGCAGATGCTGGCCTCGGATCGGGGTGAGCCCGTGCCGCTCGGTGACGGCGGCGGCGAGGCGCCGATCGAGCCACCGCCGTCCCTCGGGGAGGCCTGGCGAACGGTCTGGAAGATCGGCGTCCTCCGCCGGATCTTCTTCGCGCTGCCCTTCTTGGCCGCCTCCATCGCGGGCTTCACCTCGTTGGCCTCGCTCCAGTACCAAGAGACGTTCCATCTCGACGCCGTCCACCGGGCCTACCTCATCGCACCCATCCAGGTCTTCGACCTTCTCGGACTGGCCGTCGGGGCCGTGATCGCCACCCGGCTGGCCAACCGCGACATCAGCCTGGTCTTTCGCATGCTTGCGGTGGCCTCGGTCATCGCGGCGGGGTTCGCCGTCCTGTTCGCACTCGCCCCGAACGTACCGGTGGCATTTGTCGGCAACGCGGGCATCGACGCTTCCCTGGCCATTGTCGGTCCGGGCGTGTTGGCCGCCTTGTCCCTGGCCATCCCGGCTCGCGTCCGCTCGGTCGGGTTCTCCATCGGCGCGCTCTTCGTCTTACCGGGCTTCCTCGTGTTGCCGGTCGTCGGCGCCATCGGTGATGCGATCGGGTTTCGCTACGGGTTGCTCATCCTCGTTCCCATCTTCATCGTCGGGGGGCTCATCGTCGCCACCGCGGGAGGCCTCGTCGGACGCGACGTCCAGAACGTCTGGACGTCGATGAGAGCCCGATCACAGATGCTCATCGACCGTCGGGAGGGCAAGCTGCCGTTGCTGGCCGTGCGCAATCTCGAAGTTGGATACGACGGCGTGACCGTCCTGCCCGGTGTCGACATTGCAGTGGGAGAGGGCGAGATCGTGGCCCTGCTCGGCACGAACGGCGCCGGGAAGTCCACGCTGCTGCGCGCCGTCGGTGGTGTCGTGGAGGCTGACCACGGCGCCATCGTCTTCGACGGGCGCGACATCACCCATCTGCCGCCCGACGAGATCGCCCGGCTGGGGGTGGCCCAGGTTCCCGGCGGCGAGGGGATCTTTCCCAATCTCCGCGTGGAGGACAATCTGCGCGCCGCCGCCTGGCAGGGGCGACGCCGGGGCGAGCACGACGCCGACATGATCGCTGAAGCGCTGGCGGCATTTCCGACCCTGGCGCCACGTCGCGCCGAGCGAGCCGGGAACCTCTCGGGCGGCCAGCAGCAGATGCTGGCACTCGCCATGGCCACGATCACACGCCCGAAACTCTTCTTGATCGACGAGCTCTCGCTCGGTCTCTCCCCTCTCGTCGTCGAACAGCTCCTCGTTGCCATCGAAGCCATGCGCCGTGCCGGCACGTCGATCCTGCTCGTCGAGCAATCGATGAACGTGGCCGTAACGGTGGCCGACCGGGTCTATGTCATGGAGAGCGGTGAGGTCCGCTTCAGCGGCACGTCCGGAGAGCTGGCCGCCCACCCCGAGGTGCTCTGGTCGATCTACGTGGAGAAGGCGTCGGCGTCGATCGAAGCCCGGGCCGCCCGCGCCGTGCCCGACGAGGGCGCGCCTCCGGACCTCGAGGTCCGCGGTGTCTCCTTGAACTTTGGTGGCAATGCGGCGCTCTCCGACGTCTCGTTGCAGGCGGGCCATGGCGAGATCGTCGGGATCATCGGCCCCAACGGAGCCGGCAAGACCACGCTCTTCGACGTCATCTCGGGATTCCTGCATCCCGATGCCGGTGGGATCGAATTGGCGGGGGTCGACGTCACCGATCGCAGCGCCGCCACCCGGGCCCGGCTCGGTCTCGGCCGCTCGTTTCAAGATTCGCGCCTGTTCTCCGGGCTCACGGTCCGAGAGGCGTTGGCCGTGTCGCTCGAGCGCTTCACCGACGTCGGCGATCCGTTCAACGCCGTCCTGCGCCTCCCCGCGCTCGTACGAACCGAGGCCGCCGTCGCTGCCCGGGTCGAAGAGCTCATGGAGGGGTTCGGGCTCGATCGATTTGCCGACCGCTTGGTCAGCGAGCTCTCGACCGGGTCGCGGCGGCTCGTCGACCTGGCCGGCGTGGTTGCCTTGCAACCCTCCGTGGTGCTGCTCGACGAGCCCTCCTCGGGTGTGGCCCAACGGGAGGTCGAGGCGATGGTCTCGCTCCTGCGCAACGTGCGGACGCGGCTCGACGCCACCCTCCTGATCGTGGAGCACGACATCGCCTTCATCGCCGAGCTCGCCGACCGGCTGATCGCCATGGACCGCGGGGGCATCGTGGCGAGCGGGGCGCCGCGCGCCGTCCTCGAGACGCCCGCGGTGTCCGAGGCCTTTCTCGGCTCCGATCCCCTGACGCTGGCCCGCTCGGGAGCGGTAGGCCCAAACCGGGAGGGACCGGCATGAGCACCCCGCGACCCACCGAGCGTCCCTGGCCCCGGGTCAGCACGCTGCGCGTGGCCGGGCCCGTGGTGCTTGTCGTGGCGGCGTTGATCGCCGCCGGGATCTCGGCCACCGTGCACGAGAACAACGGCGGGGGTTCGGGGATCTCGTCGACCACGATTCCCCGGCAGCAGGTGCGCACCCAGGTACCCCTGACCTATGCCGCCGCACTCAAGACAGGGAAGGCCTCGCAGGAGGACTGGGGACCCGAGTGTGACCACAAGACCGGCCGCCTCAGGATGCCCTCGGTCTACGCCCCGCCCTGCGTACCCGTGTTCCCCAGCGGAACCAAGAACGGAGGGGCCACCGCGAACGGGGTCACGGGCACCACGATCAATCTCGTCTACTACCAGGCGGAACCCGGAGGGCTGACCTCCGTCGTGCAGGGCGCCGCCGGAACACCGGCCCAGGGCTTGGCCACCGTCCAGGCCTACGTCGCCATGTTCAACCACACATACGAGATGTACGGGCGTCACGTCAATCTCATCCCCTTCACGGCGACGGGCGCCGACGGAGATCCCGTCGCCGCCCACGCCGACGCCGTCACGGTGGCGCAACAGGATCACACGTTCGCGTCGATCAACGGGCCGGCCGAGACGAGCGCCTACGAAGTGGAACTCGCCCGCCTCCACGTCCTCTGTCTGGCCTGCGGCGACTCCGCCACCTACGGGCAGATCGAACAGAACGCGCCCTACCAGTGGGCCAATCTGCCCACGGCGGACACGTCGCTGTTCGAGACGATCGACTACGTGATCGCCAAGCTGAACGGCAAGGACGCCGTCTGGGCCGGCAGCACCGCCCTGCACACCCGTCGGCGCACGTTCATCGTCGTCAACGAGACCTCGGAGCCACCGGCCCCGGGCACGGCAGAACTCACCCAGGTGCTGACCCAGAAGTTACGTGCCGGGCACGTCACGATGGCGACGCCGACGACGCTCAAGTACACACTCGATCTGACGACTCTGCCTACCCAGGCCGCCACCCTCGCCGAGAAGCTCAAGTCGTCCGGAGCCACCACGGTGATCTTCGCCGGAGACCCCATCATGCCCATCTACCTGACCCGGGCCTGCGCCGGAATCGGCTATTTCCCCGAATGGGTCATCACCGGCATCGTGTTGACCGACACCTCGGCCCTGGGCCGGTACTACACCCAGAGCGAGTGGGCCCATGCGTTCGGTGTCTCGAGCCTGGCCGTGCCCACACCGATCAGTGTCAGCGATGCCGATCGCCTCTATCGCTGGTGGTACGGCGCCGGCACCCAGCCCGCTTCGGTCGCCGCTCCGGCGATCCTCCCGCCGATTTCGCAGCTCTTCGAGGGGATCCAGCTGGCCGGCCCCGACCTGACCGCGTCGACGTTCACGACCGGCCTGTTCCGGGCACCGCCCGCCGGCGGGGGCCCGACGTCGGCGCTCACCGCGTACGGGTACCAGGGCGCAGCCCCCCTGCCCAGCTACTCGTCGCCGGCCGACTACACGTTCATCTGGTACGACGCCACGGCCAAGGGTCCCGACGAAGAGGGCGTGAACGGCACCGGGCTCATCCGTTTCGTCCACGGCGGCGCCCGCTACAAGGCAGGCACCGTCCCCTCGGGACCCGTGCCGATGTTCTCGGTTCCGGGCTCGGTCACGAGCGACGCCACGCCTCCCGACCTGGCACCGTCGTACGCCCCCTGGCCGGGCTCGCCTGCCGCCGGCGCGGCGACGTCCTGATCGGATCCGTCTCGACCGCTCGTTGGTGGGGTTAGCACCAGGGCGGGACACCCGTTGGCGGCATTCACATTCCCCACCCCGCTCCGCATGCTGAAGAGGTCCCCGATCAGCCGAGGAGCGCACCATGATCGACGTCAAGAGCCTCACCAAGCGTTTCGGCAGCACCCTCGCCGTCACCGACCTCTCGTTCAGGGTGACACCGGGAGTCGTGACCGGCTTCTTGGGACCCAACGGCTCGGGCAAGTCGACGACCATGCGCATGATCGTCGGCCTGGACCGGCCCGACGCCGGCCGGGCCACCGTCTGCGGCGTCCCCTATGCCGAGCTGCGCTGGCCGCTGCGTGAGGTCGGCGCTCTGCTCGATGCGAAGGCCTTCCATCCCGGCCGCAGCGCCCGCAACCACCTCGTCGTCCTGGCCCAGACCAACGACATACCCCTGCGGCGGGTCGACGAGGTCCTCGACGTGGTCGGCCTGACCTCGGTCGCCCACCGCCGGGCCGGAAAGTTCTCCCTCGGCATGGGACAACGGCTCGGGATCGCCAGCGCGCTCTTGGGCGATCCCGGCGTGCTGCTGTTCGACGAGCCGGGCAACGGTCTCGACCCCGAAGGAATCCGTTGGGTGCGCCACCTCCTGCGCGACCTGGCCGCCGAGGGTCGTACCGTGCTCGTCTCGAGTCACCTCATCAACGAAATGGCGCTGACGGCGGAGCGGCTCGTCGTGATCGGCCGGGGCACCCTGATCGCCGAGACCACCGTCGACGAGTTCACCGCCCGCCATCGCTCCGAATCGGTCCGCATCGTGACACCCACGCCGCAACGCTTCGTCACCACCCTGTCGCGCCTCGGGGCCCGGCCCACCGTCGGCGACGACGGGGCCATCATCGTGGCCGACGTGTCCGCCGCGGACATCGGCGAGCTCGCCGCCCGTTCGTCGTTGACCCTGCACGAGCTGACCCCCGTCCGGGCCTCGCTCGAGGACGTCTTCATGGAGCTCACCGCGGATGCGGTCCAGTACCAGTCGTCCGCCGGCGCCCGCCGGACCGAGCCGGTCGCGGCCCGCTGAGCCGTCGCCGACCATCCCGCACGAAAGGAACCGTCATGACCGTCACCACAACCCTCCCCGCACCCACTCGCCTCGCCGGCCCGGACGACCGGGCCGGGCTCGGCCAAGCCGTCCGTGCCGAGTGGACCAAGCTGGTCTCGTTGCGCTCGACCCGATGGGCCCTCCTGATCACCCTGGCCGTCTGCGCGCTCGGCACCTTCTTGTCCACCAACGGCGATGCCCACCAGGGCCACGGCTTCTACCGGAACTTCGACCCGACCAATGCCGCGCTCGGGGGTCTCGCCTTCTCCTCCCTGGTCGTCGCCGTCTTGGCCGTCCTCTGCATGACCGGCGAGTACAGCAGCGGCACCATCCGCTCCTCGCTCGCGGCCACACCGCGTCGCTCCGTCTTCTACGGTGCCAAGGTGCTGGTGTTCGGACTCTTCTCGGTGGTGTTGGGCTTCGCGTTGTGCGCCCTGTCCTTCTTCGAGGGCCAGGCCGTCCTCCGAGCCGGCGGCGCCCCCACCGCCAGCATCGGTGATCCGGGCGTGCTCCACGTCCTGGTGCTCTCGAGCCTCTTCTTCGCCCTGCTCTCGCTGTTCGGGTTCGGCATCGGCGCCGTCATCCGCCACACGGCGGGCGCCATCGCCACCTTCTACGGCGCCACCTTGTTGACCGCACTCATCCTCCAGAGCGTGCCCGGTCACCCGGCTCGCTACACACCGGTCCAGATCTTCGGGAACTCGGTGGCCGCCGTGGTGCGGATCCCCGATGCGCTCTCGAGTTCGGCCGGGTTCCTCCTCATGACGCTCTACACGGTCGTCGTGCTGGTGGCCGGTGGAGTCCTCCTCGCCTTGAGGGATGCATGATGGCTGCGCAGACCGAGAACGACGAAGTGCGCGTACGGCTGCGGGGCAAAGAGATGTCGCTCTCCCTCACCGAGGAGCAAGCCGCGCAAATCCGCCAGCTGGCCCGACGGGTTGTCCGAGAACCCTTCACGGCGCGCCCGTGGAGCGAGGTGGCGTATTACCTCGTGTCGGGCGCATTGGCGGGCGCCGGCCTCATCTTCATTGCCGTCACCATGCTCGCCGGTGCCGTACTCGCCATCACCTTCTTCGGGCTCGCCCTCCTCGCCCTGTCTCTTCGCAGCGCCCGTGGGCTGGGGCGCTGGCAACGCGGCCTCACCGGGTCCCTCCTCAAGGTGGAGATCGAGGAGCCCGACGCATTCGTCAGTCGGCCGGGCTTCCTCGGCTGGCTGCAGTCGTCGATGCGCGATCGCGTCGCCTGGCGTGCCGTCGGCTACCACGCCATCAAGGCACCCTGGACCCTCTTCGGGTTGTACGTGGCCTTCAGCTTCTGGTGGGACGCCTTCGCCTGCCTGGCCCATCCGCTCTTGTGGTCGGGCCGCACCACGCCGCCGGTCTACGGCCCGATGAAGGATCTGTTCGGGCCGGGCTATCTGTCCCTCGGCTCCAGCGGCTTCTTCCACGGCGTCGCCATCCTCGTCAGCGGCGCCTTCTACCTCCTCGCCGCCCCCTGGGTCATGCGCGGGTTCCTCACGGTCGACCGGCTCATGGCGGGTGCGCTGCTGGGGCCCGATCCCATGGCCTCGAAGGTGCGCAGCCTCGAGCAGGCCCGCAGCCAGACCATCGATGCCTCCGCCGCCACGCTTCGCCGCATCGAGCGCGACCTGCACGACGGCACCCAGGCCCAGCTGGTGGCCTTGGCCATGCGCCTGGGCATGGCCAAGGAAAAGCTGGCCGTCGACGAGGTGGACCTGGCGCGGGTGCGCGAGCTGGTCGACGAAGCACACCGCGGCGCCAAGGAGGCCATCACCGAGCTCCGGGACATCGCCCGTGGGATCCACCCGCCGGCGCTCGATATCGGGCTGGGTGGGGCGCTCACCACCCTGGCCTCCCGCAGTGCCGTGCCGACGACGGTGCGCTTCGAGCTGCAGGCCCGCCCCACCCCCGCCATCGAGGCCATCGCCTACTACTGCGTGGCCGAGCTGCTGGCCAATGTGGCCCAGCACGCCCAGGCCTCGCGAGCCACGGTCTCGTGCGTCCAGCAGGGATCCTGGCTCCGTCTGGTCGTGCGCGACGACGGCCGGGGTGGCGCCCAGCCCTCCACCATCGGCTCCACCTCGAGCGGCCTCTCCGGCCTGGCCGATCGGGTGCGGACCGTCGACGGCAACCTGACCATCGTGAGCCCGGTCGGCGGGCCTACCGTGGTCACCCTCGATCTGCCGCTGGTCGTGTGATGAAGGCCGCCCTCCGCATCGCCATCGCCGAGGACTCTGCCATCCTGCGCGATGGGCTGGTGCAATTGCTGGTCGACCGGGGGTTCGTCGTCACCGGTGCGGTCGGAGACCCGGCCGCGCTGCGCAGTTCGGTGGCCCAGAACCCTCCCGACGTGGCGGTCATCGACATCCGGATGCCGCCGACCTTCACCGACGAAGGCCTGCGCCTCGCCCTCGAATTACGTGAGCGGTACCAGGGTCTGGGCATCCTCCTCTTCTCGCAGTACATCGAGACGCGTTACGCCGCCGATCTCCTGGCCGACGACGCCGCCGGCATCGGCTACCTGCTCAAGGACCGGGTGGCCGATGTCAGCGACTTCGTCGAGGCGCTCGAGCGGGTGGCCATCGGGGGCACCGCGCTCGATCCCGAAGTCGTGACCCAGCTCATGGGGGTCACGCGCCGCACGGACACCCTCGCCGCCCTGACGCCGCGCGAGCGCGAGGTGCTGGGCCTCATGGCCGAAGGCCGCTCGAACGGCGCCATCGCCAGTGCCCTGGTGGTCAGCGAGGGGGCGGTGGAGAAGCACGTGGCCAACATCTTCGCCAAGCTCGACCTCCCCGTGTCGGAGAACGACCACCGCCGGGTCCTGGCGGTGCTGCGCTTCCTCGAGTCCTGACCGTTCCTCAGGCCGACGCGCCATGGGCGTCGTAGGCCGTGCCGCGGGACGCCGCCAGGGCCTGGCCCGCCGCCAGCTGGAACGGGCTGATGCCGCCCGGTTCCCACGGTCCCACGGCGCCGGCCTCGACGGCGGAGGCCGACTTGGGCACGATGTTGAAACGGCGGCGCAGATCGGCGCAGGTCCGTTCCGCCACGGCGAACCAGTCCATCTTCAAGAAGTCGACGCTGTCGGACCCTGTCTCGGTGTCCCGACAGACCGCGCCGCGGTACATGGCGTCGGCCAAGCGGAACTCCATATGCGGGCTGGACGAGAAGTGTCCCTCGGAGTGCTCGAACAGGCCCGCACCCGTCTCCAGGTATCCGGTCTCGAACAGCGAGATGACCATGGCGAGGAGCGAGAAGGCGTGCAGGTCGTCGTTGGCCCGGGCGATGAGGCCGAACACCTCGACCTCCGACTCCACCGTCGTGCCGTAGTCGGCCAGGACATGGACCCAGTCGTGTTGGGTCAACAGCGGCGGGGCAGAACCGGGCGTGCCGGGGAAGGTGAACCCGCGTGCTTCGTAGAGTTCCCAGACCTTGCGCCCGAGCGCGTCCGCCGGGAGGTGCTCGAGCGCCTGCCATTGCGCCGCCATCTCCTCGTCGTCCTCGCAGAAGGCCCAGGCCGAGTCGAGCTGGTGCGACGCGTGCACGACCGCCGCCGCCTCCTCGGCGTCCCACACACCCTCGTAGCCGTTGCGGGCGAAGTCGACGGCGGCCAGGCCGAGCGAACCGGCGGCGAGCTCCTGCGCCACGTCCACCATCCCGTCGTGCACGCCGAGCTCGGACGCCACGGTGGCGATGGAGACCACCACGTCCGGGGGGATCGGCCGCCGCACCAGCGCGCACAGGAGCATCTGCTGGACGATCCGCGACCGGAACTGCAGGTCTCGGCGGGCCAGGGATGCCGCGACCTGCCGCGTCGTGAGTGACGGCCGATCCTCGAGCGTGACCGGGTGCTCCGTCATCGCCGTGCACAGCGCCACGATCATCCGCTGCTGGAGCGGCAGGATCCCGTCCGCACCCGTCACCATCGAGGCGACCGCATCGGCGATCGCCTGCGCCTCGGCCGCGTCGGGCCGCATCAGGTTCACCTCTTCGGCACTGGGGAACGGGACGGGCATCCGACGCGCAGAGTA
This sequence comes from uncultured Acidimicrobiaceae bacterium, assembly GCA_963754445.1. GTDB lineage: Bacteria > Actinomycetota > Acidimicrobiia > Acidimicrobiales > RAAP-2 > Bog-473. The sequence continues at coordinate 743,904 of CAVWFT010000002.1, forward strand.
ACGCCGGCGACCCCCGTTCCGTGCAGGGACCAGCCCCGGTTGGGGCGTCGGCGGCCCCGGCCTCCCCACGGGCACATGCAACGTTCGTTTGGGGTGCGCAGAGGTTGCCGGCCGGTGTGCACGCCGCTTTTCTCTTACTTCGTGACCAGGGCCGACGAATTTCTCAAGTGGAATCTGGGTAGGCGTCACACGACGGCAGATAGAAAGGCATCCGTGACGAACGTGGTCGGTGTCGGGTTCGGGGGTCGGCGCGGCCCCTCGATTGGCCTCGTGTTGGGGGCCGGTGGCGTCGTGGGCCAGGCCTACCAGGCCGGCGTGCTCGCCGCGTTGCAACGGGAGACCGGCTGGGATCCGCGCACGGCCGCGGTCATCGTCGGCACCTCAGCCGGTTCGGTCACCGGCGCGGCCCTCCGGGTCGGCGTCGCCGCGCCGGATCTCGCCGCTTCTCTCTACGGCGTGCCCACCTCGCGTCAGGGCGGCGCCATCCTGCGTCGGATCCTGCCCCCCGACGCCGCGCCGCTGCCGACGCCGTCGGTGCGCTCCATGTTGCGGCCGTGGAACCTGCCCTCACCGGCGCTCATCGCCCGGGTGGCCCGCCGGCCGCTGGCCTTCCGCCCAGAAGTCGCCGTGTCGACCCTCATCCCCAAGGGCCAGGTCGACATCACCGAACGCGCCCGCGGCCTCGACGAGTACATCGGCGAACGTTGGCCCGAGGGACTGCGCGTCTGTGCCGTACGCCGGACCGACGGGGCCCGGGTCGTCTTCGGACGCGCCGGGTCGCCCCAGGCGCGGCTGGCCGAATCGGTCCTGGCCTCGTGTGCCATCCCCGGCTACTTCCGCCCCGTGAACATCGGTGGCACCGAGTACGTCGACGGCGGCGTGCACTCGGCCACCAACGCGGACGTCCTCAAGGCCGAGCCGCTGGACGTGGTCATCATCGTCTCGTCCATGTCGTCGGCCCACGGCAGCGTCAACGGGGCCGACGGTCTGCTTCGTCGCACGGTGCACCGCCGCATCGAGCACGAGGCCGAGCGGCTCGAGGCCGCCGGCATCGCCGTGGCGACCCTCGAGCCCGAGGGCGAGACGCGCCACGTCATGGGCCTCAAGGCGATGGCCGAGGACCGCAGTCCCCGGGTCATCGAGGCGGCCTACGAGGAGACCCTCCTGCGCATTCGCGACACCCCGCTCCTGGCCTCGCTGGGCCGGCCCCTCACCGCCAGCGCCGACGCCGGCTGAACCGCCGGCCACCCCGCCGGCGCGTCACCCCGGTAGTAACCTCGGTCGTCGAGGGGGGCAACGAAAGGGGGGCGGATGAGCCCTGATCGACTGAGCCCTCTCGACGCCTCGTTCCTCCACATCGAGGACGACGTCTCCCACATGCACATCGCCTCGGTGGCGATCTTCGAGGGACCTGCGCCGCGCTTCTCCGACATCGTGGCCATGGTCGAGGGCAAGCTCGATCTCGTTCCCCGCTATCGCCAGAAGGTGCGCACCGTCCCCTTCGAGCTCGGCCGACCGGTCTGGGTGGACGACCCGCACTTCAACATCGAGTACCACCTCCGCCACACGGCGCTCCCGGCTCCCGGCGGCGAGACCGAGCTGCGCAAGCTCGTCGGCCGGGTCATGGCCCAACAGCTCGATCGGTCCAAGCCGCTCTGGGAGATCTGGGTCGTCGAGGGCCTCGAGGACGGCCGCTGGGCCATCTTGGCCAAGACGCACCATGCATTGGTCGACGGCGTGTCGGGGACCGACCTTCTCGCCGTGATCATGGATCTCAGCCCCGACGCGGTTCGTCCAGAACGGCCTACCGAGTGGACGCCCGCGCCCGAACCCACCGGCGCGGCGCTCATGGTCGAGGCCATCGAGAACATGCTGCGCTCGCCCTACGAGCAACTCCGAGCCGCCCGGGCCCAGACCCGCATCGTGCGCCAGGTCTTCGGGTACGCCCGCGAGGTGGCGGGCGGCCTGGTCGCCCTGAGCGGGTTGGTACGCCCCATGCCGCTGTCCAGTCTCAACGGCCCGTTGAGCCCGCACCGCCGCTACGCCTGGGCCACGACGTCGGTCGAGGACATCAAAGCGGTGCGTCGTCGGTACGGCGGGACGTTCAACGACGTGGTGCTGGCGTGCATCACCAACGGGTTCCGCGAGCTCCTGGCCTCACGGAACGAGGACACCGAACGCGTCGTCCGCACGCTCGTGCCCGTCTCGGTCCGCCCGCGCGACGACTCGGGGAAGGCCGTCGGTGACGGCACCTACGAGAACAAGGTGTCGGCCATGTTCGCCGAGCTCCCGGTCGACATCGAGGACCCCATCCTGCGCCTACACGTCATCAGCGAGCAGATGAAGGACCTCAAGGAGTCCCGCCAAGCCGTGGCCGGCGAGGCACTCACCTCCATGTCGGGCTTCGCTCCGCCGATGCTCCTCGCCCTGGGCATGCGGCTGGCCACCCGGGCCGGGCAGCGCAACGTGAACACCATCACCACCAACGTGCCCGGGCCCCAGTTCCCCCTCTACGCCGCCGGCCGGCGCATGATCCGGGCTTTCCCCTACGTCCCGCTCGGGGGTCAGATGCGCATCGGCGTGGCCATCTTCTCCTACGACGGCGAGGTCAATTTCGGGATCACCGGCGACTACGACGCCGTACCCGACATCGACGTGCTGGCCGGTGGCATCGAGGACGGTATGGCCCAGATGCGCAAGGACGGGGCCTGAGCCCCGCTCCTCACCGGGCGTCGAAAGCCGCGATGTCCTGGACCTCGCGCTCGATGTAGCTCCGCAGGCCCGACACGATCACCCGCTCGACCGTCCCGCCGACCAGCGGCACGTGCACCTTGAGGTCACCCTCCACCCGCACCGTCGTGCTGAGCGGACCATCGGGTCCCTCGTCGAACCGGTACGTGCCCCCGGCGCGCAGGCGGTCCGGATAATGGTCGGGCAGGACCTCCCAGGCCGAGCGACGTTCCTCGGGGAAGATCTCGGTCCGGGTGATCCACGACATCTTGGCCGGGTCGATGACCCGTCGGACCGCCCCCGAGACCGACCCGACGAACGCGAAATGGACCTCCATGACGACGCGGGACCCGTGGTCCTCGTGATCGACCACCCCGAGCACGGCGATGTCGTCCCGGGTGATCCGGCCCTCGTAGAACGCGGGCGAACCGTAGGCGGCGACCGCCACCTCGGGCGGCACGGCCGTCGGCGCCGCGATGGAGATCTTCACGCCGGGCGCGTCGAGGGCAGCCCCAGCTTCCGGTGGTCCCAACTGACGGTGCGCTCGACGTGCAACGCGATCCCCACCCGCTTGTGCAGCATCGTCTCGATGAACGGCTTGAGCTCCTCGGTGTAGGGGGCGTAGTAACGCTCGAACACGCTCACGCCCAACGTCCAGAGCCGTTCGGGGTCCTCGACGATCTCGGCCCGACCCACCAGCTCCACGCCGCGCAGCTCCTCGTAGTAGTCACCGTCCTCGAAGAGCAGGGTGAGGCGCGGGTCGCGCCGCAGGTTCTGCGCCTTCTGCGACTTGGCCTTGGTCTCGACCGTCACCCGCCCATCGAGGAAGCCGTACCACATGGCCACGGCGTGGATGGAGCCGTCGGGCCCGAGCGAGCACATCGTCATGGCCCGTCGTTCGGCCAGGAAGGCGTCCACCTCGTCCGGCGTCATCTCGATCGTCTTGCGCTGGTTCACGCCATGGCCCATGGCCTCGGTCATCGGTTCCTCCGCTCGTATCTCGGGTCGAGCGTAACGCTCCGCCCCCGCCGATGAAGAGTCCAAATTTCATCTCCAGCACACTTGTTGGTTGCACCGGTTTCACAGCACGTTCACCTCGGCTCCGTAGCGTGACGATCGATGGCGATCGCCGAACTGAAGCCGCAGGCCTGCCGGACGCACCGCTCCCGCCCCCTCTCCAGCGAGTGCCCTGCCGATCACGACGCTCTGGCCGAGGTCGTCGTGATCCGTCCCGTGCGCCGCGGCCTCATCGGATCGCTGGTCACCAGGGCGCGGGTCTTCGCCTCCCCGCGCGCCCAGGCGGCGTCGGTGCGAACCCCCCGTCCACCGTCGTCGCCTGTCCTTCGCCTCCTGCCGGCGCCCGACGACGCAGCCTGATCGGGAGCACGGCGTGACGATGACGACCCCGACCGCGAGCAACGGCCGCGCCGTCCCCGGTCCCGGACGCGAGAACCGCCCGCTGGTCCTCGTCGTCGACGACGAGGAGAGCTACCGCCAGGCGCTGGCCTCGGGGCTGACCCGCGAGGGCTTCACGGTCGAGAGTGCGGGCGACGGGCACGAAGCGCTGCGACTCTTCCATCGCGTCCACCCAGACCTCGTCCTGCTCGACGTCATGCTCCCCGACCAGTCGGGCATCGAGATCTGCCAGCAGATGCGCGCCCTCAAACCGGTGCCGATCATCATGGTGACGGCTCGTGACTCCGAGGTCGACATCGTCCTCGGGCTCGAGCTCGGGGCCAGTGACTACGTCGCCAAGCCCTTCCGCCTGCGTGAGTTGGTCGCCCGCATGCGCGCCGTCCTCCGCCGTGGCGTGGCGGTGGCCGAGCACCACGAAGAGGTGATGGCCGTCGGCCCGGTGCGCCTCGACGCGGGGCGTCGCGAGGTGACGGTCGGCGAGCAGGCCGTCGACCTGTCGCGTAAGGAATTCGACCTCTTGGCCCTCCTGATGTCGCACAGCGGCCAGGTCGTCACCAGGGATTGGTGCATCGATCGGCTCTGGTGGGATCAAGAGCTCACCGACACCCGCACGCTCGATACCCACATCAAGCGCCTGCGCCGCAAGATCGAGCCCGATCCGGCCAACCCCCGCCACCTGGTCACCGTGCGCGGCGTGGGCTTCCGTTTCGAGGCCTGACCGGCCCACCCGGCCGGGGGTCCGCCCTCGCCTGCGCACGCCCGGCCCGCTCGCTCTATGTTGAGCCGATGCAAAAAGGCGACACCGTTCCAGACTTCACCCTGCCCGACCAGACCGGCACGGACCGCACGCTCAGCGAGATCCTGACCAAGGGCCCTGTCGTCCTCTTCTTCTATCCCGCCGCCATGACGTACGGCTGCACCAAGGAGAGCTGTCACTTCCGCGACCTCAAGGCCGAGTTCGCCGCCGTGGGCGCCCAGCCCGTCGGCATCAGTGCCGACCCCGTCGCCAAACAGAAGCAGTTCGACGAGAAGGAGTCGCTCGGCATGCCGCTGCTCTCCGACGTGGATCGCGCCGTCGCCGAGCAACTCGGCGCCAAGCGCAACCTCAACCTGCTCAAGGTGAAGCGGTCGACCTACGTCATCGACACCGACCGCATCCTGCTCGACGTGATCAGCAGCGAGTTCTCCATGTCGAGCCACGCCGACAAGGCCCTGGCCCTCCTCAAGTCCCGCCAGGGCTCCTGACGTCCCCTCGCCGTGCCTGAGCGCAACGTCGTCGTCACCGGAGCCGCGTCGGGTATCGGCCGGGCCACCGCGGCCAGACTCGGCGCGGCGGGGTGGCGCGTCATCGGCATCGACCTGCACGACACCGACGTCGTGGCCGATCTCTCCAAGTCCGACGAGCGCGCCCGCGCCGTGCGCGAGGCGGCCGCACTGGCCCCTGCGCTGGCCGGCATCGTCACGTGCGCAGGCGTCGCCGGATCGCCCGACCGGACGGGTTCGCTCCTGACCTCGGTGAACTTCTTCGGGACGATCGAGGTGCTCGAGGGCCTGCGGCCGCTCCTGGCCGACGGGGGCGCCGCCGTGGCCATCAGCTCGAACTCGACCACGGTCCAGCCCGGCGTGCCCGCAGACGTCGTCGAGGCCTGCCTCGCCCTCGACGAGTCCCGGGCCGGGCAACTGGCCGACGGGCACGGCGCCATGGCGACCTACCCCGCTTCGAAGATCGCCGTGGCCTACTGGGTACGCGCCCACGCCGTCGGGCCCGACTGGGCCGGGGCCGGCCTGCGGCTCAATGCGGTGGCGCCGGGCATGATCGACACCCCGATGATCGCCGGCATGCGCGCCCACGCCGAGACGGGACCGATGCTCGACATGCTCCCCATTCCGGTCGGGCGTCCGGGCCGACCGGAAGAGATCGCGGCCCTGATCGAGTTCCTGCTCGGGCCCGACGCCTCCTTCTTCTGCGGTTCGGTGGTCTTCTGCGACGGCGGCAGCGACGCCGTGCTGCGCACCCGCGACTGGCCCGCCGCCTGGGACCTCTCCCCGCGGGACTTCGGCAAGACCACCTCCTGACCCCGGCGCCGGGGCCCGCTCCGCGCCCCGACCCTGTGCAAAAAGAGCGTCGAGACGCTCGAAAGTCCGACCGTAGGCTGCCCCTGATGCCGGGCCGGATCCTCGTCGACACGACGCCCATCAAGGAGAGTCGGGACTTCCGGCTCCTCTTCATCGGGCAGCTGATCTCCACGCTGGGCAACCAGTTGACCGTCGTGGCCATTCCCTACCAGGTCTTCTCCATGACGCACTCCTCGTTGCAGGTCGGTGCCATCAGCCTGGCCCAACTCATCCCGTTCCTCATCGGCGCCCTGACCGCCGGTCCGCTGGGCGATTCCATGGACAAGCGGCGCATCATGATCTGGACCGCCGTGGGCTCCGTGTGCACCAGTGCGGGCATGGCCGTGAACGCCGGATTGCCCCACCCCTCGCTCCTGGCCCTCTACGTCATCAGCGCGGTCGCCGCAGGATTCATGGGCTTCAACGCCACGGCCCGCTCCGCCGCCGTCCCCGGTCTGGTCGAGCGCCGGCACCTGAGCGCGGCGGCCGCCATCAACCAGATCGTGATGCAGGTGGGCGTCATCGTTGGCCCCGCGCTTTCCGGTGTCCTGCTCGGCATCGGTTTGCGCCTCGTCTACTCCCTCGACGCGCTCTCGTTCGTCGCCGCCCTGGTCTGTTCCGTCATGTTGACGGCCATGCCGCCGGACGAGGATGCGGCGAGCCTCTCGCCCTGGCAGTCGACCAGGGAGGGCCTGCGCTACCTGCGCTCCCGGCAGGCCCTCCAGGGCGTGTACATCATCGACATCAACGCCATGGTGTTCGGCATGCCCCGGGCCCTCTTCCCGGCCATGGCCGGGTCGGTCTTCGGGGGCGGCACCATCACCCTCGGCTTCCTCTACGCCGCCCCCGGCGTCGGGGCCTTCATCGGCGCTGTCACCACGGGCTGGGTGGCCAACGTGCGCCGCCAGGGCTGGGCCGTCATCGCGGCCGTCTCCGTCTGGGGGGCGGCCATCGCGGTGTTCGGTCTGGTGGACACCCTGTGGATCGGCCTGGTCCTGCTGGCCGTCGCCGGCTGGGCCGACGTGATCTCGGCCGTCCTGCGCAACACCATCTTGCAATCGACCATCCCGGTGCGCTTCCGCAGTCGGATGAACTCGATCCAGATGGCCGTCGTGCAGGGAGGGCCCCGTCTCGGTGATATGGAGTCGGGCACGGTGGCCACGCTGACCAGCATCGAGTTCTCGGTGGTCTCGGGTGGGCTGGCCTGTATCGCCGGGGCCGCGCTCATCGCCATCCTCATGCCGGTGTTCCGGCAACACGTCGCGGGAGATATCGACGAGGTCCCCGTATGATCCGGCCGTGACCAACACCGATAACCCGAACTCGTCCTTCGCCGAGCCGACCTGGGGTGAAGTCGATCCCGAGGTGTTCACCCGCATCGTGGTGCTGTCGCCCCACTTCGACGACGCCGCCATGGGAGCCGGGCACCTGCTGGGCAGCTACGCCAACACCACCGTCGTCACCGTGCTGGGGGGCCGTCCGCCGGCCTATCCGGACCCACCGTCGGACTGGGATGCACTGGGCGGGTTCAAGGCGGGTGACGACGTGGTGGCGGCGCGGCGCCAGGAGGACCTCGCCGCCATGGAGGTGCTCGAGTCGGACCATCGCTGGCTCGAGTTCGCCGACCATCAGTACCTTGCGCCGCCCGATCGACCGACTCCCACACAGGTGGCGCCCGTCCTGGGCGAGACGATCGCCGAGCTGAACCCGACCTCGGTCTTCTTTCCGATGGGCTTGGGCAATCCCGACCACGTGATGGTGCACGATGCATCGCTGCTCGTCCGCGAGACGCAGCCGGGGATCGAATGGTTCTGTTACGAGGACCACGGCTACAAGCACATCCCGGGCCTCTTGGCCTGGCGGGTGGCCCGGCTGCTCCGGAACAAGCCATGGCCGACGCCGGCCATCGTGCCCCACGTGCCCGACGAGGAGCGCAAGCGCCGGGCCATCTGGTGCTACACGTCGCAGATCCCACCCCTCGAGCAGGACCACGCCCTGACCGCCCGCATGCACGGCAAGGTGCCCGAGCAGTACTGGCGTCTCGCCCCGCCGCCGACCGGTTGGGAAGGCATGGCCGACTTCGTCTGAGGGCGCGGCGGCCCGGCGAACCGGCCCGCGCAATGACGCGGCGAGTCGCACGCGAAACGGCCCGCTCGAGGAGAGTGCGAGCGGGCCGTCCGTTTCCTGCATGGGTCCGGCCTCGTCACAGGTCGAGGGCCGGGGGGTTCGGTCCGTCAGGCCATGACGGGCTGGGCCGAGACCCCGTCGATCTCGATCATCTCCTCCTCGATGAGCTCGGGCGCCCGGGCCAGGTCCACCTCGATGTCGGCCAGGATGCCGGGCTGGCGCTTGTGCACGATGTAGAGCCACGCCGCTCCGACCGCCATATAGGCCAAGAAGATGTAGGGGAAGATCTTCACCGGCCAGGGCGGCTGGGGGTAGAAGCTGCCGATGGTCGGCACGAGCAGCGCCACCATGGCCACGACGGTGAGGACCACGTGCGTGCGCTGCAGCTCGCCGATCTTCTTCAGGTACATCGGGGCGGCCAGGGTGATCATGTAATAGGCCACGAGGAACCCGAAGGCGGCCAACGTCCCGGCGTCTCCGAACGCAGTGAGCGGATTCGTGAAGATCATCAGGAAGGCCGGCAGAGCGAAGATCATCGCGATGTAGACGGTGACCGCCACGTGCGGTGTCCGGTTCGTGGCGTGGGACCGGCCCAAGTGGCCCGAGAAGATCCCGTGTCTCGCCATCGGGTACATGATCCGTGAGCCGGCGTTCAGGCAGGACAGGGAGAGCGAGAAGAAGCTCACCATGGCGCCGATGGAGACCGGGATCTTGAAGTAGCTGACGCCGTAGAGCTGGGCCAGGTAGTTCAAGGGCGCGCTGGCCCAGTCGGCGCCGTAGTTGTTGGTGCCGCTCACTTCGACATACGACATGAACACCATGAAGGCTCCGGTGGCGATGAGGCTGGCGATGACCGCCTTGGGCACCGTCCGCTTGGCGTTCTTGGCCTCCCCACCCAGTGCGGTCGCACTCTCGAACCCGACCAGCGAGAAGATGGAGATGACCACCGCCAGACCCATGCCTCGCAGGTTGACGCCGCTCAGCGACAACTGCTGGGTATCCACGTGGAACCCGTGCTTGAACAGGATGACGAAGGCGAGTGCCGTGATGCAGGCGACCGACGCCCCTTCGAACAAGAGGGTCAGGATCGACGAGACCCGGATGTCCTTGTAGGCGATCAGCCAGCACAGCGCGGCGCTGATGGCGAAGAAGATGACCGGCGATACCGTGACGTCGAAGCCCAACGCGGTGATCAGTTCCTGCGAGAAGACGGCGAAGCCGCACATGCCGGCGACGGCGATGAAGAAGTACGACCAGATCAGTGTCCAGCCGGAGAGCACCCCGGCCGTCGGACCCAGCCCTTTGCCCGTGTAGATGTACATCGAACCCGCCGTATTGGTCCGCTTGGTGAACTGGTTGAGGTTGAACACCACGAAGAGCAGCATGAGCGTGCCGAAGGCGTAGGCCAACCAGGTGCCCTTGCCCGCGCTGGCGAAGGCCAGGGGGATGATGAGCACCGCGGTCATGGTGGGCGAGATCGCCGCGACGGACTGCGCGAAGAGAGCGGGGAAGCCCAGGACGTTGCGTTTGAGGCCGGGGCCTCGGGCCAGCGCTGGGGCATCCTTCGTGCCGGCGGTCGATGTCATCGTGTCGTGCGCTCCTTGGGGGGTTGGGGTCGGGTGGGCGGAACCGGGCGGGCCGGTCAGTCGGGGAAGGACTGGTCCTCGAGCAGGAGGTCCTCGTAGAAGGCGCCGAAGGGACGATCGGGATGGGCAATGGCGATCTCGAGCACCCACAGGTTCGGATTGGGTCGGAACGTCACCTCCGCCAACGGGCCGTCGTAGTGGGCCGAGTGGGGGAAGTCGGAGAGCCGGTGGCCCGACAGGTCCATGTTGAGCGTCCAGCCATACCCGGCGGCGGTTTCGATGGCGAAGTCGTAGAGCTCCTTCCCGTTGCTGCCCGAGGAGAACCAGCGCTCGCGGACCTCGTCCCAGATCTGGCGGACCTCACGTTTCGCCCGCAGGTGGTCGGGATCGTCACCGAAGACGAACGTGTCGCCGGCGTCACCCTCCGTGTCGCCGTAGATCGGTCCGATGTCGACGAAGAAGATGTCGTTCTCTTCCAACACGACCCCGGGCTCCGACTTCTCCATGAAGTCCTTCGTCGTGTTGGACCCGCAGCGGACGATGATGTGATGCCAGCCACGGCGCATCTCCATCTCCTTGAGGAGGTCGCGGGCAATGGCCTTGGCCTCCTCCTCCGCCATGCCCGGCCTCACCTGATCGGCGATCTGGTGCACGGCACGGCGGGTGCGCACCCGCATGTCCATCAGGGCATCGAGCGAGAACTTCTCACCAGTGCCTTCGATGTCGGTTTCCAGCATGGTCATGCGGGTGCTCCTTCCGTCGAGAGAGTGGTCGGTGTCAGTGATCGGTGATGGACGCGCTGAAGAGCGGATGGTTCCGGAAGTCGTTGGGGGCGTCGGCCGCCACGACGAGCACTTCGACCGGGCCGGCGTCGGCACCCAACCGGTGCGGACGGTTGGCGTCGAAGTGCGCGCTTGACCCTTGCGCCACGAGGAAGGTCTCGCCGTCGAACTCGAGAAGGAGCCGTCCCGCGATGACGAAGATCCACTCCTCACCCCGGTGGCGGGCCGGCTCGGGTGGCTCGCGATCGGCGCTGATCGTGATCTGCAGCGCTTCGAGTGTCGAGGAACCGGGAAACCCGCTGCAGGGCGCGATGACAAGCCCGTTGGCCTCGTGCGTCGCACCGCCGGCGGGATACGTGGCGATGGCCGGGACGCCCCGGCGCTCGCCCAGGAGCGTGCTCATGGACACCCCCAACGCCCGCGACAGCGAGATCAGGGCGGCGATCGATGGCTGCCGCTCACCGGACTCGAGCCGCGAGAGGTGCGGGGTGGAGAGCTCCGCCCGCTGGGCCAGCTGGTCGAGCGTGAGCCCGGCCCGGGTCCGCTCGTCGCGCAGGCACTCGGCGATGGTCGAGAGGGCTTCGTCGAGCTCCATCTGGCGATGATGCGCCGAAGTTGCCTCATAGGCAAGAGAACTTGTCAGAGTTTACGAGTCAGAAATATTGGCGAAACCGTGCGGAGATCCGACTCCGGCCGCCGGGTCGATTCCGGCGCTGACCAGGGCGGCGAACCGATCGAAGACCAGGTCGCGGCTCCGTGCGAGCGCGACGAGGTTCGGCGCCGCGGCCCGGCGCATGGCGTCCACGCCCCCGGCGGCCCGCCCGGCGTCGTCGGGGAACGCCCGCACGAGCCCCTCGACCGCGGGCGGTGTGACCTCGATGTGGAATTGGAAGCCCCAGGCGGCCGGGCCGACACGGAAGGCCTGATTCGGGTAGCGGGGGCTGGAGGCCAGAAGCACGGCCCCGGGGGGCAGGTCGTAGGTGTCGCCGTGCCAGTGCAAGACGGTCAGGCGGGAAGGCAGGCCATCGAGGAGGGGATCGGCGACCCGCGCCGTGAGGTGCACCGGACCCCATCCGACCTCGGGGCCGTCGGGGCCCGCGTAGACGAGACCTCCCGCGGCTCGGGCGAGCACCTGCGCGCCCAGACAGACTCCGAGGGTCGGGACGGCCCGCTCGATCGCCTCGCGCACCAGGGCGACCTCGGCGGCCCGGGTGGGAAAGCCGTGGTCGGAGGCGGCCGACATGGGGCCGCCCATGACGACGATGCCGGCGTGCCCTCCCAGATCCGGCGGGAGCGGGTCACCTGCGAAGACCCGGCAGACATCGAGCTCGATGCCGGCCCGGGCAAGGGCGTCGCCGACGGCCCAGGCGGGCTCGGCCTCGACGTGCTGGACAACCAGGCAGTGGGTCATGCGTGGCGTGGCGGGCATGGAGCCTTGGGCGAGGGCGACCCGCATGCCCGATCCTCCTCTCGGGCTCGGGCTGCGACTTTGGACGGGTGAGTCAAGGTTTCTGTCGGCCCTCACGATATGAGGTGTTGGGCCCCGGCGACGTCTGGTCTGGGCGTTAACATGCTCGAAACAAGAACCGATGGAGCGCAGTGCCATGTTCGACCGCATCTTGCTCGCCCTGGACGACTCGCCGGCCGGCGAGGTCGCCGTCGCCTTCACCAGTGCCCTGGCGCAGCGTGTCGATGCAACCGTGCACGTCCTGCACGTCAACGAGCGACTGGTCGGCGGCAAGGGTCTGACGCTGCGCGCCCGTGAAGAGGCGACCGAGCTGGTCACCGGGGCGCTGCGGCAGCTGGCCGAGGTCGACGTGCCGGCCGCCGGATCGGTGTGCGTGTCCTCGTACCGGGGCGTCCCGGAGCAGATCGTGGCCATGGCGCAGGACCGGGGCGCCGGGGCGATCGTCTTGGGTTCGACCCGGCGCCGTCGGCTGGGCCGCCTGTTCGCGGCTCAGGTGCGCGAGCGGGTGACCCGGGTGACGTCGTTGCCGGTCCTCGTAGCGCCGGCTCCGCTCAACGTGCGCTCGACGATCGGCAGTGCCGACCCGTGGGAAGCACGCCTCGACCACGTCCTCGACTCGCTGCTCCATTAGGAGCGGGACCGGCTCCTCTGCTGGGATTTCGCGTGCTCCGGCCGCCTTTTCACAAGGGACGGACAACGAAGACGTGACGTTCTCCTCTACCGATTCGGCAACCAGGGGCGCACAATCGAGGGGTGGTCATGTACGTAGACCTCCTAACACGGGCCCTTGGCACCGATGAGACCCGCTCCAGGTCGAATGACCTGTTGCTGGCCGAGCTCGTCGAATCCCGGGTCAGGCTTCGGACGCGAGACGGTGCGTCCCTTCACTCTGCTGCAGAGAGTCTGGCCCGGGAACTGTCCTACGACGGCGCCCTGATCCGCCTGTGCGAGGCACTGTCCGTGCCTGCTTCGGCCACCTGGTTCTCCAACCCGAGCCAGGAGCGGCGGCGTCTCGAGGACGAGCTCATCGCCCGGGGTGTCCCACTGGCCGAGTCGGTGTCCTCGCTCTCGCCGGTCTGACCCAGCCCGCAGGGGCGGGTCCCGCATCACCGCGGTCGGTCACATCCGTCTCGGGTGTCTCCGTCTCGGCTCTCGGTGTGATTCCTCCCGAACTCGTCGGGGTCCGAGGGTGTGTCGGCGTCTGGTCGCCTCCGTCATCTCGTCCCGGCTCGTCGGGGCTGACATCGAGCACATCGATGAGCCCGGTGATCGACAGCATCTGCCGGACGAAGTCGCTGGGCGCCGCGATGTGCAGCGCCATCCCGTTCGCCGTCGCACGCTGTTGTTCGATGGCCAGGACGGACAGGCCGGATGGGTCGATGTAGCTGAGCTCGGAGAGATCGACGGTCAGCTCGGCCACACCGCTCTGGTTGACGAAGGACAGCTGCTCGATGAACTGCGCGGCCGACGCCACGTCGAGTTCACCGTGAAGGGACAGGCGCGTGCAGTCCTCGCCTTCTCGGAGCTGGAACTGAAGCTGTTCGAAACCGTCTGTCATGGCGCGTGCGGCCCTTTGCCCCTTTCAAGCACACGCGCGAGCTGGGTTCCGACACCCCCGCAAAAGTGCTTCGGCCCACATTGTGCGACGCCCGACCTCCCTGTGCAAGGACCGTTGCTGGAGCCGAGCGTCGATAGAGTCGGGTTCGGTGCCCGGTGACGACGAGCGATCGGTAGCGATCGACGGCCACGAGGTCCGGATCTCGAGGCCGGACAAGGTCTACTTCCCTGCCCTCGACGCCACGAAGTTCGACCTGGTCAACTACTACCTGACCGTGTCCGATCATCTGTTGAACACGGCCCGGGGGCGGCCGGCCATGTTGCAGCGCTTTCCCGACGGGGCGACGGGAAAATCCTTCTATCAAAAGCGCATCCCGAAGGGCACACCGGACTGGCTGGAGTCGACGACGGTCTCGACGCCGAACGGGACCGAATCCAACGCACTGGTGGTCGCCGACATCGCCCACGTGCTGTGGGCCGTCAACATCGGGTGCCTGGGGCTGCATCTGTGGCCGTATCGTGCGGCGGACCCCGAGCATGCCGACGAGCTCCGCATCGACCTGGACCCGGTGAAGGGCATCGGCTTCGACGAGGTGCGGTCGGCGGCGCTGCGCTGCCGTGACCTGCTCCAGGAGTTGGGTCTCCGCGGTTACCCGAAGACCACCGGGAGCAACGGACTGCACATCTACCTGCGGCTCGAGCCCGAGTGGGACTCCATCGCCGTGCGAGCGGCCGCCGTGGCTCTGGCCCGTGAGCTCGAACGCCGTCACCCGACCGAGATCACGGCCAACTGGTGGAAGGAGGAGCGGGGGACCCGGGTCTTCATCGACTTCAACCAGAACGCGCCGCACAAGACCGTCTTCGGCGCCTGGTTCGCCCGCCCGCGGACCGGAGGACAGGTGTCGACGCCGCTCACCTGGGAGGAGGTCGAAACGGTGGTCGCCGACGAGTTGACCATCCGTACCGTGCCCGACCTGGTGGCCCGACGAGGTGACCCCTGGGCCGACATCGCGACGTCCTTGCAGTCGATCTCGCCGTTGCTCGAGCTGGCCGCCCGGGACAGAGCGGCCGGACTGCACGACGCCCCGTGGCCGCCGCAATATCCCAAGATGCCGGACGAGCCTCCTCGGGTGGCCCCCAGTCGGGCCAAGAAGACCGAGCCGGCGGGTTCGGACGCGGACAGTGCGTCGGACCCAGGCTCGGGCTCGGGCTCGGGCTCGGGCTCGGGAGCCGAGTAGGGCCATGGCGATGGAGCCCCTCGACGCACTGAACCGCATCGCATTCCGCTTGGAGCGCAGCGGAGCCGACACGTACAAGGTTCGAGCCTTCCGCCACGCCGCCCGCGCCATCGCTCCGATCCCACCCGAGGAGCTGACGCGACTCGCCGCGGCGGGCAAGCTTCAGACCATCGAGGGCGTGGGGAAGTCCACGGCTCAGGCTATTTCCGAGGCACTCCGCGGCGAGGTCCCGGCCTACCTGACCAAGCTCGATGCTGCGGTGGACGACGATCTGATCGTCGACGGCCCGGCGGCCTCTCTCCTGTCCTCGCTGCGGGGCGACTGCCACTCTCACTCCGACTGGTCCGACGGGGGCAGCCCGATCCTCGAGATGGCCGAGGCGGCGAAGGCCCTGGGCCGGGAGTATCTCGTCCTGACGGATCATTCGGCTCGTCTGACCGTGGCCCACGGCCTCAACGAGGAACGGCTGCGGGAACAGCTGGACGTGGTGGCCGAGGTGAACGACCAGCTGGCCCCCTTCCGGCTCCTCACCGGCATGGAGGTCGACATCCTCGAAGACGGGTCGCTCGACCTGGACCCCGACCTGCTGGGGGAACTCGACGTCGTCGTGGCGAGCGTGCACTCGAAGCTCCGCATGGACTCGAAGGACATGACGAAGCGGATGCTGGCGGCGATCGAGAGCCCGCACACCGACATCCTCGGGCATTGCACAGGCCGGCTCATCACCGGCCGCGGTCGTCCGCAGTCCGCCTTCGACGCCAACGCTGTTTTCGCCGCCTGCGCCGCGACGGGGACGGCCGTCGAGATCAACTCTCGGCCCGAGCGCCAGGACCCGCCCGAGGATCTCCTTCGGCTGGCGGTCGAACTTGGCTGTTCGTTCTCGATCGACACCGATGCGCACGCCCCGGGACAGCTCGAGTGGCTGGGCCGGGGCTGTCGAAACGCCGTCACGGCCGAGGTTCCCTTCGACAGGGTCGTCAACCGGGGTACGGCCGATGACATCGTGGCGTGGGCCGGCTCCCACGATGGGACCTCGCGATGAGTTTTTCTCTTCCCGTCGTCCCTCCCGTCGCCCCGATGCTGGCCAAGCTGACACGGGATCTGCCGCGGCAAGACGGCATGTACTACGAGCCGAAATGGGACGGGTTCCGTTGCATCGTCTTCCGAGACGGCGACCAGGTCGAGCTGGGCAGTCGCAACGAGAAGCCCTTGACCCGCTATTTCCCCGAGCTGGTCGAGGCGCTCCTGCGAGAGCTTCCTGCGAGGGTGGTCCTCGACGGCGAGATCGTCATCGCCGGTGCCAGAGGGCTCGAATTCGACGCGTTGTCCCAGCGGATCCATCCGGCCGAGAAGCGGATCCGCCAGCTGGCCGAGGCCACTCCGGCCTCATTCGTCGCGTTCGATCTCCTGGCCCACGAGGACACGTCGTACCTCGAGACCCCCTACGCGGCGCGCCGGAAGGCCCTCGAGAAGCTGCTCAAGAAGGCCTCTCCCCCCGTTCATCTCACTCCCGCTACCCAGGACCCGGATGTGGCCGCCGATTGGTTCTCCCGGTTCGAGGGCGCAGGTCTCGATGGCGTCGTGGCCAAGGCATCCGATCTGCGGTACGTGCCGGACAAGCGGCTCATGCTGAAGGTGAAGCATCAACGCACCGCCGACTGCGTGGTGGCGGGATTCCGGACCCACAAGGACGGCGCGGGTGTCGGTTCACTGCTCCTGGGTCTCTACGACGAACAGGGGACGCTGCACCACGTGGGCGTGGCCTCGGGCTTCAGCGTCGCTCGACGCAAGGAGCTGGTCGAGGAGATCGCCGGGTACCGCAAGGACGCACTGTCCGGGCATCCCTGGGCCGGATGGGCCGAGGCGCAGACGGCTGGACGGGCTCCTGGTGGAGGGAACCGCTGGAATGCGGGCAAGGACATGACCTGGGAACCCCTCCGGGCTGAGGCGGTCTGCGAGGTCTCCTACGACCATCTGCAGGAGAGCCGCTTTCGCCATGCCACATCTCTCGTGCGCTGGCGGCCGGACCGCGATCCGGCGTCCTGCACGTATGCCCAGCTCGACACCCCGGTGCCGATGGAACTGGCTGACGTCTTCGGTACCCCCTCATAAGGGGTCATCTCACCAAGGGCGTTCTTTTTCGGACGGTGGCCGACCGTTCACTCGGTGATGGCACCTTCGCAACCGACGACCGCGGCCAGCGGCCTGCATGAGTCCGGCGCGCTGGTCGACTCGCTCACGACGAGCGAAGTCGCTCGGCTCTCGACCGAAGCGATCTTCGGCCTGGCCGAGCGAGCCTTCCGCAATCGCACCAACCAGGACGCCGTCTTCATGACGCTCGTGGCGGAACTCGATCGCCGTGAAGGCTGGCGCGACGAGGGGGCATCGTCGGTCCAAGCTTGGATGGTCGACCACACCGGCATGTCCGCCGCCAGCGCCAGGGCCTACGCCCACGTCGGCGAGCGTCTCTTCGACCTCCCGCACCTGGCGCACGGGCTCAGCTCGGGTGAGCTCACCTTCGACAAGGTGCGAACGGTCGTGGACAGGGCGACCCCCGAGAGCGATCAGGAGATCGCGGAAAAGGCCCGTACCCTCTCGGTCAAGGACCTGGCCCAACTGGCCCGATCGAAGATGCCGCCGAGCAAATCAACCGATGCGGTCGAATACGGGGCCCGATCGCTCCGCTTCAACGACGAGTGTCGGACGATCGTGACGCAGCTCCCTCGGCTGACGTACGCCCAGGTCAAGCGGGTCCTGGAGCAGAGAGCGAAGAGGATCTCGTCAGACGGGGCCACGCCGTGGGACCAACGCCTGGCGGACGCTCTCGTGTCGCTGGTGCGTTCCGGCGGAGACGGGAGGAGATCTGCAGCGTCCACGACCTTGGTCGCTCACGTGCCGCTCGATGTCCTCCGGGACGAGTCGTCAACGTTGGTGGGTGAGCTCGAGGACGGTTCGTTGATCAGCGCCGAGACGGTCCGGCGCCTGGCCTGCGAAGCGACGCTCGTAGTCGCCGTCGACGACGAGTGCGGGCACACGATGTACGAAGGCAGGACCAGGCGCGATCCGACCGATGCCCAGCGTCGGGAGGTTCGTCGGCGCGATCGGCACTGTCGCTTCCCCGGCTGTCGCAACGTGCTCTTCACCGACGCCCATCACGTCCGCTGGTGGGTGCGCGACATGGGTCCGACCGATCTCGACAATCTGGTCACCCTCTGTGAACACCACCACAATCTGGTCCACTCCAGGACCTGGTCGATGACCGGCAACGCCAACGAGCAGTTGACCTTCGTCGGCCCGAGCGGGCGGGTGATGGAGACCCGCCCCCACTTCCTGTGGACTCAGGTGACGAGCCCAGAAGCGTTGGCTCGCAGTGACCGTCTGAAACCGGTGGCTGATGACGGTGGCGAGTCAGAGGATCCGGGGGGTTAGTCAGCTGTCGAGAAGGTCGGGATCTGCCGCCAGCTCGGCGCGTACTGCCGCCTCCCAGAAACCGATGAAGCCCTCACCATCGCTCTTTGCCACCGCATCGATGAATGACTGCGGGACGCGCGACGAAGCACCGCCTCCAGCGGCCTTGGCGTACCACGCATGTTGACAACGCTGTTCGAGCGCGACGCCACGTTGATGCACCGCTCTCGCGGAACCGCCCAGGACGAAGACGCCGTGGCCGGCCAACAAGGCCATGGCCGCGTCACCCATCTGGGTCACGGCTCGGCGGGCGCTGTTCGGGTCGTTGACCGGCCCTTCGTACTCGTCGACGAGCATCAACGTGCCGCCGCCGAGGGCCGAGCTCTGGTCGAGGATCGGCGGCAACTCGCCCATATCGGCCCACACCGTGCCGA
Organism: uncultured Acidimicrobiaceae bacterium; assembly: GCA_963754445.1. Taxonomy (GTDB): domain Bacteria; phylum Actinomycetota; class Acidimicrobiia; order Acidimicrobiales; family RAAP-2; genus Bog-473. Next base: position 762,765 of record CAVWFT010000002.1, read on the forward strand.
ACAACGGGTGATTGTGCATTGCCCACCCGATGTCCCCTCGCGCCTTGTGAAGTTCCAGATGGAGCGGAATACCGAGCGGCACCGGCCAGTCACCCTCGACGACGTTGCCTTCGAGGTCGATCCGCAAGATCTGAGACGGGCGGATTTCTGCCCAGGTCAGCAGCCACGGATTGCAGAGCAGGGTCCCGTCGCCCAGGTTCACGGTGATGTGACCCGCGAGGTGGTCGTTGTATCCCTCGCGCCACAGCGCCCGGGCAAGGATGACGAGCTCCTCCCGGGCCGAGAGATCGGGCATGAGTTTTTCGGCGGTCGGCAAGAACATGGCGCTCCTCTTCAGTTCGGAAGGATGCTGGCGGGGAGTGGGTGCCGATAGAGGCGGGCCGCATTCTCGCAACACATGGCCCGCAACTCGTCATTCGGGATGTGCCCCCAACAATCCTCGATAACCCGCTGCGTATCAGGCCAGGTCCCGTCTCCGTGTGGATAGTCCACCTCGACCATTATGTTCTCGACCCCGATCGTATGGCGGGTGTCGATCGTCGACGGGTCGTCGAGCGTGCAGAACCAGAAGTTCCGCCGGAGAACCTCGGCTGGACGCAGCTCCCACCCCTTCCCGTAGCCGGATCGATCGACCATGTTCTCGAGCCGATCGTGCAGCATGGCCACCCAGCCGATGCCTCCCTCGCTCATGGCGATCTTCAGGTCCGGTAGGCGGAGGGGGTAGCCCGACCAGAGCCACTCCGCGCACGACGTCAGGGACTGTTGACCGAACAAGGTTGCGCCGATCTGGAGCGGGGCGCCTCCGGGCGGCCCGACCTCGAGACCTGAGCTGCCCACGTGAAGCGATATCACGGTGTCGGTCTCCACCACTGCCGCCATGATCGGATCCCAGTGGCTGCGATCCCACAAGGACGGCAGGCCGATCGCGTGGGGTCGCTCGGGGAAGGTCACCGAGGTGAAGCCGCGGGCCGCGTTCCGACGGATCTCCGCGACGGCGAGTTCGGGATCGGACAGGTAGGTGATACCGAGTGGCACGATCCGATCGGGGTGCGGCGCATGCCACTCCTCGTACAGCCAGTCGTTCCACGCCCTGATGCAGGCCAACCCCAGTTCCCGATCCGGAGAGTCGAAGAACACCCGACCGCAGAAACCGGTGATCTGAGAGGGGAAGTTGACGGACGCCCAGACACCGTTGATGTCCATGTCGCGGATCCGAGCGTCCACGTCGTAACAGCCCGGTCGCATCTGGTCGAAGCGGAACGGCTCGAGGCTGTAGCTGTCGGGCCGCCGGCCGGCAACCGCGTTCATCCCAACCTGCGTGTATCGCTCCCCCTCGAACTCCCACACCTGGTGTCCTTGGTCTGTCTCGACGATGTGGGGGACCTGCTCCGCCAGGCTGGCCGGCACTCGCCCCTCGAAGAGATGAGCGGGTTCGACGACATGGTCGTCGACGGAAATCACCGTGTATCGGACGGGTCGGGGCTCGGGCTCTGGCAGGAAGAGCTCGCCGAGATCGGTCTGCACCATGCCAATACTCTGCCCGACCGGCGACTTTGACGCGCTTCGGACGCCTGGCAAGGTGATACTGGAGGAGGAACTCGAGAAGAGGAGTCGGATTGATTGCTTTGGTCGTCGTACTGACGTTTCTGGTCCTGTTGCTCGGCGTCCTGGTCGCGGGCCTTCTCCGGAGTCACGCGGACATCCTGCGATCACTTCATGAGCTCGGAGTGGGTGTGGGAGACCCGACCGCCACCGCCGCGTCGGCCGTCCCGTCCGCCCCGGTCGAGATGCTCGCCCGGCCCGACGGGTTGACGCTCGGGGCCGCACCGGCCATCGCGGGGATCACTCCGGGCGGGGACGGCCGCGCAATCGCCGTCGACCACAACGATGGTCTGACGCTGCTCGGGTTCCTCTCGTCGGGCTGCCAGACCTGTGCCGGCTTCTGGGATGCTCTTCAGCGCCCCGAACAGCTCGGATTGCCCGACGGAACCAGGATCGTGATCGTGACCAAAGGTTCCGAACTCGAAATCACGCCTCAGGTTCGCCAGCTGGCCAACGGTCGCGTCCCCGTGGTCATGTCGACAGAGGCTTGGCACGACTACCAAGTGCCCGGGTCGCCATTCTTCGTCCTCGTCGACGGGATCACGGGACAGAAGGTCGGTCAAGGAGTGGCCAATCAGGCGAGCCAACTCGTCGATCTCGTCGGCCGGGCCTATCTGGAGCAAGGCCCGCGACGCGCCAACACGTCGACGGCGCAGACCGCCATCGACGGCCCGGCACGCGAGGCGGAGAACGACGACGTCCTGCGAGCAGCCGGGATCCTCCCCGGCGACTCGAGCCTGTACCCACGATCTTTCGAGGACGTCTTCCCCGCGTCGGCCAGCGGATCCGCCCATCGTTGATGGCGGCCATCGAGGCTCACGGCATCGCGGCCGAACTCCCTCGAGGGTTCGAAGGACGCATCTTCGTCCGAGCCGTACCGAATGGAACGACATATCCCGTCGCACAATTCGCCACCTTTCCCATTCCCGACGACGTGGGCGACTTCGGCGGCGGCGCGGTGAACCTCATGAGACCCGGAGACGTCTATGCGACGCTCTTCGAGTACGGCCCCGAGAGCATGGGGAAGCTACTCTTCGCCCGACAGGGCCGACCCTCCAACCTCGCCCCGGAGGATTTCTCGCCGATGACGCTGCGGCGCGGACTCGGGGGCCAGTCGGGCACGCAGCGCTTCTTCACCGAATCGGGTCGTCCTTTTTCGTTCTACGCCGTTCTCGGCAGTCACGTTCTGAGGCGCTCCTTGGTGCCCAAGATCAATTCGTTGCTCGACGCGCTGTCCGTCAGCCCCGGGTCCGCCGTCCCCCCTGGGAGACCGACATGGAACTGATCGGGCTCTATCTGATCGCGTGTGCACTCCTCGTCGGTGCCGGCCTCTCGAAGGCGCTGCGCCCGGGGGATACAGCAAGAGCCTTGACCGACGTGCTCCCGGGTCGACTGCGCCTCGACCGGGCCGTTCGGGTGGGCGCCGCCACTGAGGCCGTCCTCGGGGTTCTCGCACTCGCACTGCCGAGACCGGTTCCCGCCTTCCTGGTCGCCGCCTCCTACGTGCTCTTCGCCGTCTACGTCGCCTACGTACGCCTTCATGGGGGGGTTCTGGCCAGCTGCGGCTGCTTCGGAAAGGCCGACACCCCGGCCAACGGACTGCACGTCGCGCTCAACCTCGTCCTGGGCATTGGCGCCGCCGGCATCGCCCTGCAAACCAGCACCGCCGCCACCCTCCGCACCGTCTTGGCCCAACAACCGTGGGACGGAATCCCCCTCGTCCTGGCCAGCACAGTTGGCTGCGTGATCACCTACCTAGCCCTGACCGCTCTCCCGAACCTCGCGGCGGTACGTCGCCGTCTCGTCTCATGACCCTGTCGACCGCGCTCGTCGAGCGCTCTTCCAAGATTCTCGAACGACGCCTTTCGCGTCGCAGCATCATCAACAGATCGGCTTTCGTCGGCAGCGCAGTTGTCGTCGGTGGCGGTGTGGATCTGGCCTTGCGACCGGGAACCGCGTACGGCCAGATTTGCGAATGCGGCAATGCAGGCTGCGGGTGCGGCAGCACGTGTTGCTCCGGTTTCACGGAGTTCTGCTGCACCGTGACGGGTTACAACTACTGCCCCACCAACACCATGATGGGCGGCTGGTGGATGGCCGACAACAGTTCGTATTGCGACGGTCCGCGTTACTACATGGACTGCAATGCGGTCTGCAGCTGCGACAATGGATGCGCGGACGGGTTTCCCTTCTGCGAACCTGGCTGCGACCTGACGGGCGCCTGCGGATGCGGTCCGAATGGATGTGACTCCTATCTGACCAGCTGCCTGCAGTTCCGGTACGGACAGTGCAACCAGGACGTGGCCTGCATGGGTCGTATCGTCTGCCGGGTCGTGGCCTGCGTTCCTCCGTGGACCATCGACCCCACCTGCACCACAGCAGTGGCCGTCGACAATGGCACGGCGGAACAGAACGAACCCTGTTGGACGCCTGCGCCGCCGTGCCCGTCGACCACTGCGACGCACTGTCAGGCCGTCGGGATGATGCCGAGCTCTGATGCGGGCGGCTACGCCGTGGTCACGGCATTCGGCAAACTCTTCGGCTACGGCGACTTCCCGCCCGACGGCGACGCATCCAACCTGGCCCTCAGCGCACCCATCGTCGCGGCCGAGACCTGTCAACGCGGCGGCTACTGGCTCGCCGCCTCCGACGGCGGGATCTTCACCTACGGCAACGCTCCCTTCAAGGGATCGATGGGCGGCCAACCACTCAACGGCCACATCGTGGGGCTGGCCGCCACCCCGACCGGTCAGGGCTACTGGATGGTCGCGGCCGACGGGGGGATCTTCGCCTTCGGCGACGCACCGTTCTTCGGTTCCATGGGTGGTCGACCCCTCAATGCGCCCGTCGTCGGTATGGCAGCCACCCCGACGGGCCTGGGCTACTGGATGGTCGCATCGGACGGGGGGATCTTCGCCTTCGGCGACGCACCGTTCTTCGGCTCCATGGGTGGACAGGCCCTCAACGCGCCTGTCGTGGGAATGGCGACCACGAGCAACGGCAAGGGCTACTGGATGGTCGCATCGGACGGTGGGATCTTCTCCTTCGGAAACGCCGGCTTCGACGGTTCCACCGGGTCCATCCATCTCAACCAGCCGGTCGTCGGTCTGGCTCCCTCGAAGAACGACAACGGCTACTGGCTCGTCGCCCGTGACGGGGGAATCTTCGCTTTCGGCAACGCCCCGTTCCTGGGTTCGCCGGCATGACGTCGATGTCATCGTCGACACCACCTGAAAGGAGCGGTCTACCATGACCGAGCTCATCGCCGTCTGTGCCGTCGTAGTGGCTGTGGCCGCCGGCATCCGCTCCACCTGGTCGCCTTGTGGCATATCCATGCTGTCGACCATCACTCCGATAGCCGAGCGAGGACGCGGCCACCGCTGGAGCACGACGGCGACCTGGTACCTCGTCGGAGGCGTTGTCGGGGGCGCCACCCTCGGCGCGACCTTGGCGGCCCTCGCCGCCGGCTTCCGAGCCATGGTCGGAGGGGTTCCGCTCTCAACCTCGACGGAGTCGGTCCTCGTCGTCGTGGCCGCAGCCCTGAGCCTGATCGCCGCCGCGGCGGACGCCGGCATCGTCACGCTCCCGGTGCACCACCGCCAGGTGAACGAGCGCTGGCTCGACACGTATCGTCCCTGGGTCTACGCCACCGGTTTCGGGTGGCAGATCGGGACCGGGCTGGCCACCTACATCAGGACATCCGCCGTCTACCTGCTGATCGCTCTGGCCACGCTCGGCGGCAACCCCGTCCTCGCCCTCAGCGTCGGGCTCGTCTTCGGGCTCGTGCGGGGAGCGGCCGTCTTCGCAAGCAAGGGCATCACCTCGTCGGACGCCTTGGCCACGTTCCACCGTCGGTTCGCAGAATGGGGACGGACATCCCGCGTCGGGATCGTCGTCGTCGAGCTCGGTGTCGCCGCCGCCTTGGCCTGCGCCGCATCACCGTGGGCCGCGGCGGTCCTGGTCCTGGCCCTCGTCACGTGCGCTGCCGTCACCACCTCCCGGCATCGGCGTCACACCTCGGCGACCGCTGCTACATCCCCCGATGGTTCTCGAACCGCGCGTACTGCTTGAGGAAGAGCAGGTTGGCCTTCCCGGTCGGCCCGTTTCGATGCTTGGCCACTTCGATCAAGGCATCATCAGCTCGGTCGATCGGTACCTCGTCGTTGTACTCGGACTCCCGATAGATGAACAGCACGACGTCGGCATCCTGCTCCAGCGAACCCGATTCACGCAGGTCCGAGAGTTGGGGCGTCTTGTCCTGACGTGACTCGAGATTTCTGGAGAGCTGCGAAAGGGCGACGACCGGAACTTCGAGCTCACGGGCGAGAATCTTGAGACCACGGCTGATCTCCGCCACCTCGTTCTGACGGTTCTCGGAACGTCCCCGGCCCGTCATGAGCTGCAGGTAGTCGATGACGACGATCCCGAGGTCCCCTTCCGACTTCTTCAATCGACGGGCTCGGGCCCGGATGTCCATCACGGTCACGGCCGGGTTGTCGTCGATGAAGATCGGAGCGCTCGACAGCCGCGTCACGGCTGCCCCGATCTTCGCCCAGTCCTGGGTGCGGATCCGCCCGTTCTGCAGATGCTGGCCGTTGACCTCGGCCTCGGCGGCCAACAGGCGCTGGGTCAACTCCAAGTGACCCATTTCGAGCGAGAAGAGGAGTGCAGGCCGCTGTACGGCCATCCCCACATTCGCCAGAACCCCGAGAGCGAACGACGTCTTTCCCATACCGGGCCTGGCCCCGACGATGTTCAGCGTCGAGGGCTGCAGCCCGAGGAGCAGGCGGTCGAGCTCGTGGTAACCCGTTGCCACACCGGTGATGTCCGATCCGCGTTGTCCCAGCTCTTCGATACGGTCCAGGCCCTGGCCCAGCAGCTCGTGCAAGGGGTGCATGGTGTCGGCACCCCGGCGCTCCGCCACGTTGAAGACGAGCTGCTCGGCGTCGTCGACGGCCGCTTTGACGTCTTCGGGCACCGAGTACCCGATGTCGGCGATCTCACCGGCCACACCGATCAACTTCCGCAGGAGGGAGAGCTCCTCGACGATGGCGGCGTAGTGGCGGGCATTGGCGATGGACGGCGTGTTGGCCTGCAGCGAGATGAAGATCGAAGGATCCCCGACCTGCTCAAGGACGCCGGAGCGCTTCAGCTCGTCGGTCACCGTCACGGCGTCGATCGCCTCGCCCCGCTCCATGAGGGCTCGGATGGCCCCGAAGATGTGGCCATGAGCCGGCTTGTAGAAGTCACCGCCTGAGCACAGCTCGATTCCGACCGAGGCTGCGTCGTTCGACAGCAGCATGGCACCGAGGAGGGATTCCTCGGCCTCGAGATCATGGGGCGGGACGCGGGCGCCCGACGACCCTGACGGGTTTGGCATCGGAGCGGTCCGCAATGAGCGGGTGTCTTCAAAAGCGTGGACCACGGCCCCCCTACTCTGACGGTCCTGGGCTGGGGACGGTAAGCCGGAACTTGCTGTGGGAAACCTCGCCCCGGGTGTGGGTAACCGAAGGTGCAAGCACGACTGCCCTGTGGACAAGCGGTGCACGACCGGTGCGGCCTGGGGTCGGGGCGAACTGCACCCCGCCATGATGCGAAGAGGGTGTGACGCGTTGCCCCGAGCTCCGACGAGACCTCGTCCGCCATGCTCGGCGGAGATGGCTCGCGCCGCCCGGTTCCCGACCAGCCGACCCGGATCTGGGCGCTCTTCCGACGTCGATGGGGCAACGGGCGCGGACCCGGCGAGGCCCGAAATCACCTGGTGGGTAGGAACATGACCCACCGTCCGGGCCAAGCCAGCGCGCCGCTCAGCCGGCTGGTGTGACCTCCAGGGTCACCACCACCGTCACATCCCGGAACAGATCGACCTGGACGTCGTGCGAGCCCGTCTCCTTGATGTGCTCGGGTAGCACCACGGATTTGCGGTCCACGTCGACGCCCTTGGCCTTCTTGATGGCTTCGACGACGTCCGCAGGACCGATGGATCCGAAGAGTCGCCCTCCACCGCCGGCCCGCGCCGAGAGCGGGATCACTGCACCGGCCAAAATCGTGGCCTGGGCCTCGGCTGCACTCCGGTCGTGCGCTTCCCGAAGGTCCCTGCCGCGGCGCATCTGCTGGGCCTGTCCCTCGATGCCGTCACCGGCCACGATGGCCCGGCCTTCGGGGAGAAGGAAATTCCGGGCGAAACCCCCGGCGACCTTCACGATGTCACCGCGTCGACCTACTCCGGCAATGTCGTCTCGCAGAAGGACCTTCATGCCTCCACGCCCGCTTCCTCGATGTCGGCCGCAATCGAGCTCTGGACCTCGGCCTGCACGTCACCGTCGAGCTCCGCTCCGCCCACGGCAGCCGTGGCGGCGTCGGCACTTCCGTTGCCCGCCGCGTTGTCGGCGCCGGCGCCGGCGCCGGCACTCGGGGTACCACGATCCCGGCTGTCACCGTCTCGGTCACGACCACCCCTCGGCCCACGACCATCGCCCTGCGCGTCGCTCAGCGTGCGTTCACCGCGGTCTCGCCCACCGCGTCCGCCCGGACGCTCGGTCACTGTGCGCTGGGTGTAGGGCAGCAGCACGAGCTCGCGCGCCGTCTTGATCGCCTGGGCCAGGGCCCGCTGGTGCTGGGCGCAATTGCCCGTGACCCGGCGTGAGCGGATCTTCCCCCGATCGCTCATGTACTTGCGGAGCATGGGAACGTCCTTGTAGTCCACCCACTCCACCTTGTCGCGACACAGCGCACAGGGCTTCTTCTTCACCCGGCGGCCGAGATCCTTGGGGGCGCGCCGGGACGTCGTGCCGCCGCGCTGGTTGTTGCGTGCCATCAGAAAGGCTCCTCGTCGAATCCGTATCCGCCACCTGCATCGGCCGTCGCCGGCTGCGGTGCTGGTGCTTGCGCTTGCCTGTTGCTGCCTCCGCCGCCCCCGCCGCCCCGCGAGAACTCGCCGGGTCCGCGTCGCTCGTTCTTGGTCACCGATGCGGTGGCCCAACGCAGTGATGGTCCGATCTCGTCGGCCACCACTTCGATCTTGGATCGCTTGTCGCCGTCTTGGGTCTCCCAGCTGCGCTGCTCGAGGCGCCCGGCCACGATCACCCGCGAGCCCCTGGTGAGCGTCTCGCTCACGTTCTCGGCCATCTCACGCCAGCAGACGACATCGAAGAACGAGGTCGCCTCTTCCCATTCCTGGGTCTGGCGGTTTTGCCAGCGACGGTTCACCGCCAGCCCGAAGGTGACGTTCGCCTGCCCGGTATTGGTGAAACGCAGCTCGGGGTCCCGGGTGATGTTCCCCACAAGTGTCACGGTGTTGTCCGGCATCTCTACTCCTCTGTCGAAGCCGCGGCCGCCGCCATCGGCTTGGAATCGGGCAGCCGTACCACCTTGTGACGCACGACCTCGTCGGCGAGGCCCAGCATCCGGTCGAGTGCGGCCACCGTCTCGGGTTCCGCCGTGAACTCAACCACGACGTAGTAACCCTCGCGTTTGTGGTTCACCTCGTAGGCGAAGGAGCGCTTGCCCCAGCGATCGATGGCGCCAGGGTTTCCCCCGGTGGTCCGGATGACCTCGAGCGCGCGGTCGAGCACGCCTTGGATCACCTGGGGTTCCGTGGTGGCCTCGAAAATGGCCATGACTTCGTAAGGCCGCATGTGCGGCGTACCTCCCTCTGGACCGGGCTCTTCGCCTCGGGCTCCTGGCGGTCAGGAGCAGGGTTTCGTTGCGGCCGACCATCCTAGCCGGGGTCAGCTCAGGGCGTCACCCAGGCCCTCGGGTGCGTGGTACGTCTCGGCCTCACCGGGGAAATTGCCACTGCGCACATCGTTGGCAAAGGCGGCAATGGCCTCGGTGGCGATCCGACCCACGTCCGCGTACTGGCGGACGAATTTCGGGGGGGTCCGCTTGCCGAGACCGAGCAGGTCGTGGAACACCAGCACTTGCCCGTCGGTGTCGGGACCGGCACCGATACCGATGGTCGGGACGTTGAGGGCCTCCGTCACCGCGGCGCCCACGACGTCGGGCACACCCTCGATGACGAAACCGAAGCAGCCGGCGGCTTCCAGGGCCTTGGCGGCATCGAGGAGAGCGCTGGCCGCATCGATGGACTTGCCCTGGACCCGGAAGCCACCCATGGCCAGTACGGATTGGGGGGTGAGTCCGAGGTGGCCCATCACGGGGATCTCGGCCCGGACGATTGCCTCGACCACCTCGAGGCGGGCTCGACCACCTTCGAGCTTGACCGCCTGGGCACCGGCCCGAACGAGCGTGGCCGCGTTGCGCACGGCCTCGTCGGCCGACAGGTGGTAGCTCATCCAGGGCATGTCGCCCAGGATGAGGCTGCGTGGCTTGGCCCGGGCCACGGCGCCGGTGTGGTGGGCCATGTCGTCGATGTCGACGTGGAGCGTGTCGTCGTAGCCCAGCACCGTGTTGGCCAACGAGTCACCGACCAAGATGATGTCGACACCCGCCTCCGACACGATGCGTGCTCCGGGTTCGTCGTAGGCCGTGACCATCACGATCGGTTCGGCGCCGGTTCGGCGCTTGCGAGCCCGAAGCAGGGGAACGGTGATCGGGGCGTCGCTCATCGTGTAGCTCACCGGTCGGGACTTGTCTTCTTCCGGGGCTTGCCACCTCCGGCCGGGTACTTGCGCATGAGGTGGTGCCACGCGCATGCCGGGCACACCTCGACCTCGAAACAGAGGACCGGCTCGGGTCGGCGGCACAGTGCTTTGAGCTCTGCGACCGTTCCTGGACAACGGCCCCCAGGAGGAAGCTTGGCCCCGAAGACAAACGTCACCGTTACGAGGCGCCCGTCGTCACAGATGGGGCAGACCTCTTTTGTCGGGCGGCCGACATTCTTGGCGGCCCGCAGCAGTTCGGGGTGGGCGTCGCAGACGTCGATCTTTTGGACCCGGCCCCGCTCGACCTCCCGGACCAGGCCGTTTCGCACAATCCGATACTCGACCTGAGCCGTGACGTCAGGGCTCACGGCACGGGAACTGGACCTCGGCTCCGAGGTGACGGACACGGGCGTCAGGCTAGTCCTCGTGCCTGGAATCCGATGTCAAAGATCGGTACTCGGCTACCGCATGGGGCCAAGTGGGGCGATCCGGCGAGGTTTCCGTGACGAATGCCGACATGCCGCTATATCGAACCGATATAGTGGACCGCAATGTTGGATCTGGCCATCCTGGGTTTGCTGGAAGAACGTGACCTTCACGGTTACGAGATCCGCAAGCTGTTGCGCGAGCACCTGGGGTTGCTGGCCAACGTGTCGTTCGGGTCGATCTATCCCGCTCTGACGCGTCTGGAGAAAGCGGGGGCCGTGATGGCCACCGATGGCGGAACGACGCCAGACCCGGCTCCGAGCCCGGCGCCGCCGACCGGTTCGCTCAGCGGAGAGTTGGCCGTGCTGCGATCCCGGAGGCACAACCCGGCTCGCGCCCGCAGAGGCAAGAAGGTGTACCGCATCACCGACACCGGGCGGCAGCTCTTCGCGGAGCTGTTGGCCGAGGGCGGGGCGACGGCCGACGACGACCGCAGCTTCAGTCTGCGACTGGCGTTTGCCCGGCATCTTGCACCGCAGGCCCGCGTCACGTTGCTCGAGCGCCGCCGCGCGTTGCTCGTGCAGCGTTTGGGCGAAGCCGAATCCACTCGAGCCGACCTCGACGTCTACGCCCGCTCGGTCGTCCAGCACACGGCCGACGGCGTGGCCCGGGACATCAGCTGGCTCGATCACCTGATCGCGTCCGAACGCGCCGCGCTCGCCAGCGCGGCCGAGCCGACGCCGAGCACCATCCCCTGACCCAAGCAAGGAGACCACGATGCACACCCCCATCCGCCTCGCCATCGCCGGCGTCGGCAACTGCGCCAGTTCGCTGATCCAGGGGATCACGTACTACCGAGATGCCGAGCCCGACGACGTTGTGCCCGGCCTCATGCACGTCGAGCTCGGCGGCTACCACGTCCGCGACCTCGAGCCGGTCGTGGCGTTCGACGTCGATCAGACCAAGGTCGGCACCGACTTGGGCAAGGCGATCCACGCCGGTCTGAACAACACGGTGCGCTTCGCGGAGGTGGGCGAACTGGGCGTGACCGTCTTACGGGGTCCGACCTTCGACGGCCTGGGTCGTTATTACAAGGAGATGGTCGAGGAGTCGCCGGCCGAGCCGGTCGACGTCGCCCAGGCGTTGCGTGACGCCAAGGCCGACGTGCTCGTGTCGTACCTGCCGGTGGGATCCGAACAGGCCCAGCGCCATTACGCGCAGGCCTGCCTGGACACTGGGGTTGCCTTCGTCAACGCCATCCCGGTCTTCATCGCGTCCGATCCCGAGTGGGCCCGGCGGTTCCGTGACGCCGGCGTGCCGATCGTGGGCGACGACATCAAGAGCCAGGTCGGATCGACCATCGTGCATCGGATCCTGACCCGGTTGTTCGAAGATCGTGGCCTGGCCCTGGACCACACCTACCAGCTCAACTTCGGCGGCAACATGGACTTCAAGAACATGCTCGAGCGCGAGCGGTTGGAGTCGAAGAAGATCTCGAAGACGCAGGCCGTGACGAGCCAGCTCGAGGACAACGTCCTCGACGCGGACGACGTCCACGTGGGTCCGTCCGACCATGTCCCATGGCTCAAGGATCGCAAGTGGGCCTACATCCGCATGGAAGGACGCAACTTCGGCGACGTGCCGTTGAATCTGGAACTCAAGCTCGAGGTCTGGGACTCACCCAACTCGGCCGGCGTGATCATCGACGCCGTGCGTTGCGCCAAGTTGGCCCTGGACCGGGGCATCGGTGGTCCGCTGCTCGGACCCTCGGCATATTTCATGAAATCGCCCCCGGTGCAGTACCACGACGACATCGCCCACGCACTGGTCGAGAGCTTCGCTGCGGGCGAGACACAGGAGATCTGGCCCGAGGACTGACGGGGACGACACCCCGCGGCAGGTTGGTCCGGCCCGCGGGTGGATTGATCCGTCGTCGGCAGAGACGGCCCTGTGGGCCATTACGAACGCTCGTTGTGTGCGACCACTGGCCATCGACGCCCGCAGGCGTCGATGGGAAAGAGCGCTCGGGTGGTGCGGCCCGCACGCGTCATCGAGGTCGTACCGCATTCGACCCTCTTGCCGAACCACGGACAGCCCTGTCGTCAGGACCTCCGTGCGCGCTTCGCCCCGGACGGGGCGCCAGATCAGTGGGTGGTCAGACCAGGATTCGCTCGTCGGGCGCACGCACGCCGACCACGGCCATGGCCCGGCCCATCCCCAAGAAACACGCGCAGCACATCGTGAGATCGGCCAACTCATCCTCGCCGAAGGCACCGTGCAGTCGATCCCAGAAGTCGTCGTCCATGGCCAGGTGGTCTATGGAGAAGCGCTCGGCGAACTCGGCCGCCAGACGCTCCCGGTCACTCAACGTGGTGGCCGAACGCCAATCCGTCACCTCCACGTAGAAGGGCTCGCTCGCTCCGACGGCGTCGCCGTCCCGGGCTCGGGTGTCGCGACAAACGGCGCAGTCGTTGATGAGCGCGATCGTCCAACGGGCCGACTCGCGCTCTCTCACCGATAACTGTGAGTTGCCGTACACGGCGGCCGAGAGCTTGCCCATGCCCGCAGCCATCTCGGGGCGCAGGAGAGCCCAGTCGATGTGCTGGCCCATGCCCGATTCAGGAGCGCTGATCCTCGTCATATGGACGAGGGTAGCCCTAGGGGGTCAGGACTGCTCGGCCCACCACGCGAGGAGCCGGCGCGCGGCCTCCTCACCCCCGAGGGGGCCCTCGTCGAGGCGCAGCTCCATGAGAAACGCCAGCGCCTTGCCGACGGCAGGGCCAGGTCCGATACCGAGCAGCTCCATGACCTCGGTGCCCGTGAGGTCGGGACGGAGCGCATCGAGCTCCTCTTGCTCGCGGAGCACGGCGATCCGCTCCTCGAGCTCGTCCATGCGGCGGGACAGGGCTCGGGCCTTCGAGGCGTTTCGGGTCGTGCAGTCGCACCGCGTGAGCTCGTTGAGCTGGTCGAGATGGGGTCCGGCGTCCCGGACATAACGGCGCACCGCCTTGTCGGTCCACCCCAGCCGGTAGGTATGGAAGCGCAGGTGGAGTTCGACCAGCCGTACGACGGTCTCGACGTCCGCCGCCGAGTACCGGAGAGCCTCCATGCGGACCCTCGTCATACGAGCCCCCACGACTTCGTGGTGGTGGAACGTCACGCCCCCGTCCGTGATGGCCCGGGTCTTGGGCTTGCCGACATCGTGGAAGAGCGCGGCCAGGCGCAGGAGTCGGTTCTTCGACGTCTTGTCGACGACGGCCAGTGTGTGTGCCAAGACGTCCTTGTGGCGATGAACGGGGTCCTGCTCCAAGGCCAGGCCTGGAAGCTCCGGCAAGAACTCGCCCGCCAGCCCGGTGCGGACGACGAACCAAAGTGCGTGCGACGGCACGTCGACCATGACCATCTTGTCCAGCTCGTCCCGGATGCGTTCGGCCGAGACGATGGAGAGTCGACCATGCATCTTCTCCACCGCGGCGACCAACGCCTGGTCCGGCTCGAGCGAGAACCGGGCGGCAAAGCGTGCCGCCCTCAGCATGCGCAAAGGGTCGTCGCCGAAGGAGACCTCCGGGTCGAGTGGGGTCCGCAACCGGCCAGCGGCCAGGTCACCGAGGCCATCGAACGGGTCGATCAGCTCCATGTCGGGTAGGCGCAGTGCCAAGGCGTTGATGGTGAAATCCCGCCGGGAAAGGTCGACTTCGATGTCGTCGCCGTAGGTCACCTCGGGCTTACGTGACTCGGGTACGTAGACCTCCGCCCGGTGCGTCGTGATCTCGTAGACCTGAGTGCCCTTGCGACACCCGATGGTGCCGAAACGAGCACCCTGGGTCCACACGTCGTCGGCCCAGCCCCGCACTATCCGCTCGATCTCCTCCGGGCGGGCATCGGTCGTCAAGTCGATGTCGGCCCCGGTCGTATCGGTACCGGGCAAGAGGGCATCGCGCACCGATCCCCCGACCAGATACACGGCGCGACCTGCGCCGGTGAAGAGCCGGGCCAGCTCCTCGGTCGCCTCGACATAGGGGCGGAATCGTTCGGGCACCGACGTGGACTGCACCCGCATACGGTAGTGCGCCCTCTAGCCTCTGCCTGTGTCGTCACGCTGGGCCAGGTGTGCCCTCAGCACGCTCGCCGTGGCCGCGGCCCTGGCTCTCCCCGCCCTGAGGGCTGGAGCGACGACCGCGGCCGCCCAGCCGTCGGCACCTCTGACGCTGACGTCGCAGAGCACGCTCGTCACGCCGGCCCAGCCCTGGTTCAACATCGCTCTGGGGGTGAACCCCAACGTGGGGTCGGCGTCCGACCTCCACGTGAACCTGACCTTCTACGCGCGGATCAGTGCTGACTCCCAGCTGCAACAAGCCCTCGCCGGCACGCCTCAGGAGGATGTGCTGGGCCGCGACTCGGGCGTGCCCGTGACCGCTGCGGCCGACGGGTCGCTCTCCGCGGGCGCCTGCGTCACCGTCGTCCCGGACGAGGAGGCCACGCCACCGGCCACCGGCGTCGACATCTGTCCAGCGGGAAACCAGAACACCCTGTCGCTCGATTGCACCCCCGACACCGGCGAATGCGGCGACATCTACCCGGTTTCGGTCGCACTCGAACGCAACGGCGACTCGACACCCGTGGCCCGCTTCACGACGTTCCTCACCTATCAGGAACCCGGCATCAAGGCTTCCGATGGACCCGGTGGACCCTTGTTGGTCGGTGTCATCGTGCCTATCACTCCTGCCGGGATCGTCTCGGAGGCCGATGCTCTCACCCAGCAACATGACGTGTCGGCGACGCTGGCCGTCAGCCCCGCCGCGGTGGATCGGGTCGAGACGCAGCGACCCAAGGACGGCGTCCGCGCCTTGTCCGAACTGGCCGCCCTCGACAACGCCGAAGTGCTCGACCAGTCCTATGTGCCGATCAATGTCGCCACCTTGGCCGAGAAGGGTCTGGCCGGCGAGATCGGGCTCCAGGTCGACCGGGGCAACAGCATCCTGCACGGTGCTGGCCTGAAGCCCGGCGGGGGGCCTTGGGTCGACACCGTCTCGTCGTTCACCCAAGGAGACGGGGCGGATCTGAGCACGGGAGTCCAGGTAGCCGGGTCGAATGCACTGGTTCTCAACGACCAGGATCTCGCCAGCATCAACGGTGTCAACGGCCTGACGTTCGCCCAACCCTTCACCCTCGATCTCGGCCACGGAGCGAGCGTGCCGGCGGCCGCCTCGGACAGTTCCTTGGACACCCGCTTCACGGCCGCGCCCGACAATCCGGTTCTCGGCGCCGAACAACTGCTGGCCGGCTTGTCCTTCGTGCACTTCGAGAACGCCTCGCTCCACCAAACCCGGGGCATGATCATCGACCCCCCAGCGGATTGGAAGCCGTCGGGAACGTTCCTCGAGACACTCTTGGGCGGCCTCTACGCCAACCCTGCGCTGACGCCTGTCACGGTCAGTCAGCTCTTCACCGACGTGCCCGCAGGCGGGAACGGTGAGCCCGCCGTGCGCCACCTGCAGTCCGGCGGGCCCGGCCACGGCATGACGAACGTGTCGGCGAGCCGTATCGCTCTCGACCGCCAGCAACTGACGTCGTTCGAGCACGCGGTCAACGGGCACCCAGCCGAACTGGGTCAGCTGTCGGACGGTCTGTTGACCACCGAGGCGCGATCACTGACCACACCGGGCCGCAACGCCGCGCTGGGCGCGTTCAGTAGGGCCTTCGAGCAAGAAACCAGCAAGATCACTCTGTCGACGGAGCACACGATCACCTTCACCTCGCGACGCGCCGCCATCCCTGTCACCGTGATCTCGAACGCGCCGTACCCCGTCCACGTCGTCGTGTCCTTGGCGAGCGACAAGTTCACGTTCCCCAACGGCAACTCCCAGGAGATCACGCTCAATCATCCGACGACGTCGGTCAGGGTGGTGGCCCAGGCGCGTGGCTCCGGTGACCGTCTGCCGGTCGACGTCACCCTCCGTACCGCCGACGGCCGATTCGTGATCGCCCGGGCCGTACTCCTGGTCCACTCGACCGCCATCTCCTTCGTGGGTGTCGCACTCACGGTGCTGGCCGGCGCCGTGCTCCTCGTCTGGTGGGTCCGCACCTGGAGAAAGTCCCGCCGCCAACGACTTCGGGCTGCTCATTGACCGTGTCAGCCCCCACCCATCGGAGTCGCACCCTCCCGCTCCGGACCGCCGCGGCCTACGTTGCGGTCGGGACGGGCGTGTCCCGGGTCAGTGGGCTGCTGCGACTCGTCGCGCTCGCCTGGGCCCTGGGTCAGAGCCCGTTGGCGGACTCGTACAACCTGGCCAACACCACCCCCAACATGCTCTACGACGTCGTACTGGGCGGAGTCCTCTCGGCGACGTTCATCCCCGTCTTCGTCGATCGCCTTTCCAACAAGGAGGAGTCGGAGGCCTTCGACTCCATTTCCGCCGTCCTGACGGTCTCCGTCGTCGTCCTTCTCACCACGACGGTGGCCGCCCTCATCGCAGCGCCGTACCTGATCAACGCGCTCACCGCCCTCGACCCGCATGCTCACCATGCCCAGCTCGAACGGGTTCTCATGGAGCGCCAGGTCGCCACCACATTCCTTCGTTGGTTCGTCATCCAAATCGCCGCGTACGGGCTCTTCGCCCTGGGCGCCGCACTCCTGAACACTCGGCGCCGCTTTGTCGCCGTGGCCTGGGCGCCCATCGTCAACAACATCGTCTGCATCGGAATCCTGGTCTGGTTCGGCATGTGGGCGGGCCGCGGAGTGAACCTGGCGACTGTCGAGGCCCACCATTCCCAGCTGGTACTGCTCGGTCTCGGCACCTCCCTTGGCGTCGTTCTCCAGGGTGTCGCCCTGATCCCAAGCCTCAGGAATGCCGACCTTGGGCGGTTGCGCTTCCGCTGGAATCCGCACGACGACGCACTCCGCGCGGTCACCCGCCTGGGTGCCTGGACGTTCGGCTTCGTGCTGGCAAACCAGATCGCGCTCTTCGTGGTCACGGTCCTCGCCGGCAGCGTCGCCGGTCCCGACCCGGTGTCGTCGTACACCTACGCCTACGCGTTCTTCCAGCTCCCTTATGGCGTCATCGCGGTCACGGTGATGTCGGTTGTGACACCCGACCTGTCCCAGCGCTGGGCGACGGGGGACCAAGAGGCCTTCTTGCACCGAATGACAGGCGGCCTGCGGGCGGTGTTGGCGTTGATCATCCCTTCAGCGATCGGGATGCTGCTCCTGGCTCGGCCCGCGGTAGCGCTTCTCCAGGGGAATGGGCACAGCACCCCCGCACAGACCGCGACAACGGGGGCCGCGCTCGCCATGTTCGCCGTCGGCCTCCCGGGGTTCTGTACGTACCTCTACATGGTCCGCGTCCTCCAGTCGATGCAGCGGACCAAGGTCGCTTTCTACCTGTATCTGGTGGAGAACGGCATCAACATCGTGCTGGCGCTGCTGCTGGTCCACTCACTCGGCGTCCGAGGTCTGGCGTTGTCCCTCTCCATCGCCTACACGGTCTCGGCCCTCGTCACACTCGCTGTCTTCCGACAATGGTTCGGACGGCTGGCTCCTCGTGAAACCTGGGACCCTCTCCTGCGGGTGTTGATCGCCTCCGTCCCGATGGCGGTCGTCGTTCTGGTCATCTCAAACCTGTCGGCGTCGACATCGCCGGCCGGTCTGCTCACTCGAGTTATCGGATCAGTCCTCGCCGGTGGCATCACCTTTGCCGCAGTGGTCGTTTGGCTAGGCCAACGGGCTGATGCTCGACGCGGCAACCAGCGACCGAGGCCGCCAGGTCCGCCCGAGCGACCCCGGCCGGTCCTGGTGGGAGACCTCCGACCGGGCCTTGGACCAGAGGCGGTCTCGATCTTGGCGTCGGGTCCGGCACCCGAGCCCGAGTCGGTGCCCGAACCGGTCCTGCTTCTCGAGCCCGAGCCGGACCACGAATCCGAGCCTCCCGTCGAACCAGCGGCCGAACCGACCGTGTCACCGAGTGTGAGGCCCTCACCTGATCCGGAAGTGGGCACTGTCCGTCGAGTTACCGGGTCGGACCCTGACGTCGGGACAGTCCGTCGAATCAGCATCTATCGAAGCGACGACTGAGGAGACCAGTCGGTCCCTTCCACCCCATCCCGTGGCAGACTCCGAAGGTGCCCGGCGTCCACATCGTGACCGACAGTGCCTGCGACCTGACCGACCAGCTCGTCAAAGAGCACAACGTCATCGTGGTGCCCCTGAACATCCGATTCGGGGAGGAGGAGTTCGAAGACCGGCGCCAGCTCAGCCCGGCCGAGTTTTGGGAGCGCTGCCGATCCATGAGCAGCCTGCCGGAGACGGCGGCGCCCTCCCCCGGGTCTTTCCAAGCCGCCTACCGGCAAGCGGCCGACGAGGGGGCAGACAGCGTGCTGTGCCTCACGATCTCATCGAAGGTCTCGGGAACCTACGCCTCCGCCAAGACGGCGGCCGACTCGTTCGAGGGTATCCCGGTCCAGGTCGTGGACACCTACTCACTGACCATGGGTCAAGGCCTGCTTGTCATCGCCGCGGCCGAGGACGCCGCGGCCGGGATCCCTGTCGACCAGATCGTCGCTGCCACGAAGGACCGGATCCCGCGCACCCGCGTCTACGGCGTACTCGGTGGACTCGAACACCTCCAGCGCGGCGGCCGCATCGGCGGTGCCCAAGCGCTGCTCGGATCGATACTCAACATCAAACCCGTCATCCAACTCAAGGACGGCGAAGTGGCCGAAGAGTCGAAGCAACGGACCCGCGCTCGGGCCCTCGCCCACCTGAAGAGCAAGGTCAGCGCCGACTCGCCGCTCGAGCGCCTTGCCGCCGCCGACGGCGCATGCGACGACTTCGCGGACGTCCTCAAGAGCCTGGAGGGCATCGCCACCGAGCACCCGATCCTCTCGTGTGAACTCGGCCCGGTGGTCGGCACCCACGCCGGACCGAACACGATCGGCGTCTGCTACATCGTCCCAGGACAGGCAGCCGCGAGCGGCAGGTAGTCTCTCGCCCGTGGCAGAGAACGACATAGGAGACGCGCTCTCGGCGCGTGCACTCGACACCATCGACACGGTCGTCGCCGCCGTCAACGACAAGGCGGTCCGACCTGCCATCGTGGCTGCCCGGGTCGTCGTCTTCGGCGTCATCATCCTCGTGCTGGGTATCGCCGTCCTCATTTTGTTCTGCGTCGGCTTTATCCGCCTGACGACGATCGCCGGCCACCGCATCTGGGGCTCATACATGGTCCTTGGCCTGCTCTTTAGTGCGATCGGCGCCTTCATCTACTCCCGTCGGGGCCTGCCGCCCGAGTCCTGATATGCCCACGGCAACCACCATCCCAGAACGTCGCAAGGTCGTCATCGTCGGCAGCGGTCCCGCCGGCCTGACTGCCGCTCTCTACACGGCGCGCGCCCAGCTCGAGCCCCTGGTCATTGAGGGTGAGCCCTCCTCCACCAGCGATCAGCCAGGCGGTCAGCTCATGCTGACGACCGACGTGGAGAACTACCCCGGTTTCGTCGACGGCATCATGGGCCCCGAGCTGATGGGCGTCATGCGCGCTCAGGCCCAGCGCTTCGATGCCGAGCTCCGTACGGCCAAAGTGAGCAAGCTGGACCTGGGAGCGTGGCCCTTCGAACTCTGGATTGGCAATCCCGAAGCTGACGAGCCCACCGTGACTGCCGACGCCCTCATCATCGCGACTGGTGCTCGGTCCCTCATGCTCGGCATTCCGAACGAGGGTCGCCTCCTGGGCTACGGCGTCTCCACCTGCGCCACCTGTGATGGTTTCTTTTTCCGAGGCCAGAACATCGCCGTCGTCGGCGGGGGCGACTCCGCTCTCGAGGAAGCCAATTTCCTGACCCGCTTTGCCGACAAGGTCACCCTCGTCCACCGGCGAGACCAGCTCAGGGCGTCGAAGATCATGCAGGAGCGGGCTCGGGCCAACCCGAAGATCGAGTTCCTGTGGAACTCCACGGTCACCGACATCATCGGCGACACCAAGGTCAGCGGCATCAAGATCCGCAACACCGTCACCGGCGAAGACTCCGAGCTGGACGCCACAGGCCTCTTCGTGGCCATCGGCCACGAACCCAACTCCTCGCTCCTCAAAGGTCAGCTCGAGCTCGAGGACAACGGCTACGTGAGGACCATCGACGGAAGCACGCGAACCAGCGTCGATGGCGTCTTCGCGTGCGGGGACGTCCAGGACGACTACTACCGACAGGCCATCACGTCGGCCGGGTCTGGCTGCATGGCCGCAATTGACGCCGAGCGCTGGCTCGAGGCCAAGGGCGAATAGCCCGTCGTCACAGGGCAGTTCGGGCCCGATCCGCGTCCTGGGAACAAGATCCCGCCACCCAGTGTTGGAAACGCCGACGAAGGAGATGCGATGAGCGAAAAGATCGAGACCCTCACCGACGCTACGTTTGACGAGCATGTCAAGAGTTCGGATGTCCCCGTATTGGTGGACTTCTGGGCTGAATGGTGCGGCCCGTGCAAGATGATCTCCCCGGTGTTGGAGGAGATCGCGGAGGAGCAGGCGGGCAAGATCCGCATCGGCAAGCTCAACATCGACGACAACCTCGACGTGACCCGTCGGTTCGAGGTGATGAGCATTCCGACATTGATCCTGTTCAAGGACGGCGAGCCCCAGGTTCGTCTGATCGGAGCGAAGCCCAAGGGCGCACTCCTCGAGGAGATCTCGGCCTACCTGTAGGCCTGCCGCTCGCCATCGGAGACCGCGGGGACGCGGTCTCCGATGTGCAACATCGCCTGGGTGCCGTGCTCCCTGGAGTGCCCGTCGACACCGACGGCATCTTCGGACCGGCGACGCGCGCTGCAGTCCAGGCGTTTCAGCGCCTTCGCGGCCTTCGCGTCGACGGCGTGTGTGGCCTGCAGACATGGCAGACCCTGGTCGAGGCCGGATTCCGGGTCGGCGACCGCTTCTTGTACCGCCGGACTCCGATGCTCCGCGGTGACGACGTGGCCGAGCTCCAACAGCGGCTTTGCACGTTAGGTTTCGATACCGGTCGTGTCGACGGCATCTTCGGCGACGACACGGCTCGAGCCCTCGGTGAGTTCCAGCGCAACGCCGGCCTGCCGGTCGACGGCATCGTCGGGGGGGCCACCCTTCGCGAACTCCTACGACTCGAGAGTCGCCACCACGATCCCGAACTCGTCTCCGCAGTGCGGGCCCGCGCTGCATTGCGCGACGCTCCCCCGACCCTTCAGGGTCGTCATGTTGCTGTCGGTGAGAGCGGCGGCCTGAGCAGCGTGACGGGAGCCCTACGTCGGCGACTGATCTTTGCCGGAATCCGGGTGACCGAACTCCACCACCCGGACGACGCCGTTCAAGCCAAAGAAGCGAACGAGCTCGTCGTGGACGTTTTCATCGGCCTTCGACTCAATCCGACGAGCTCGACGTGCCGCACCGCCTTCTGGAGCGGTAGGCACGACGAGTCACCCGGTGGCCGTCGGCTGGCTGAACTGGTGCAGGGTTCCGTTCCCGAGGCCCTCGGCATCGAGGACGGTGGCGTCCTCGGCATGTCAGTCCCCATATTGCGGGAGACCAGAATGCCTGCGGTGGTTGTCGAACTCGGTCCCGCCGCGACGGTGGTGGAACGCGCGTCATCCTTGGCGGCCGCGCTCTCGACAGCATTGGGCCACTGGGCCGACGCCTCCTGGGACTGATTACCGGTAATCCGGTCATCAAATTGTCCTCGAAGCCTCGGGCGACGGTTACGCGATCAAAGCTGCCGCAGAGTGAACCGGGTGACAATCCACAACGTCATGCACAGGTTGTGGATGAAGCTGAACAGTCTCTTGACAGTTGTGTGAACTACGCGACGCCGCCGTCACCAACCATCGCTCGATAAATCCGCTCGAGGTCCTCGAGGGTCGCGAACTCGACCACCAACCGGCCGCGTCGATTTTGGATATCGACCTTGACCCGGGTGTTCAGGTACGTCGACAGCAACTCCTCGAGCTCGAGGACGCCGGGTTCGGGAAGTTTACGAACGGGTACCCGACGGATACCAGCATCGGTGTTACTTGAGGTAGCACCTTCGTCGGCATCTGGCTCCCTTTCGGGCGCCACTTCCACGTCGTCGACCACTGGCGGGACCACGCGTAGGTCAGCCCCACCGGTCCGCACCAAATCCTCGACCGCACGCACGGTCAGTCCCTGCTCGACGATTCGATCCACCAGCCGTTCCTGCAGAGCGCGGTCCGGCGTGCCCAGCAGCGCCCGGGCGTGGCCAGCAGAGATGGTCCGCTCAGCCAGTGCTCGCTGAGCGCCTGCAGGAAGCTGGAGCAATCGGAGAGTGTTCGTCACCGTGGCTCGACCCTTGCCCATCCTGATCGCAACCTGCTCGTGCGTCAGGCCGAACTCGTCGATGAGTTGCTGATAGGCGGCCGCCTCTTCAAGGGCATTGAGGTCGTCTCGATGGAGGTTCTCGACGAGGGCCTGTTCGAGGCTCGAGCGATCATCGGCGGCCTGTTGGACCAGAACCGGGATGGTCTGGAGACCGGCGCGGCGTGCCGCTCGCCACCTTCGCTCCCCCGCGATGAGCTCATACCCTTCGGTCTCATCGACCAGCTCTCGCACCAGCACCGGTTGGAGCAAGCCGACCTCTTTGATCGACGCCGCCAGGGAGGCCAGCGACTCCTCGTCGAAGTGACTCCGTGGCTGGAACGTATTCGGTCGAATGTGCGAGATCGGAACCACCCGGAGCAACGAGTCGGTCTCCCCCGTTGCCTCACTCGGAATCAGGGCGCTCAGCCCTTTACCGAGTCCGCTGCGGCGCGCCATTGCTCACCTCCTTGGCCAGCTCGCGGTAGGCCACGGCTCCTCGCGAGGCGGGATCGAACACAGTGATGGGTTGCCCGAAGGACGGAGCCTCCGACAGTCGGACCGTTCTTGGGATCACGATGTGACACACCCGGTCACCGAAATGCTCTCGCACCTCGTTCGCGACATCGACGGAGAGACGCGTCCTCGAGTCGAACATGGTCAGCACGATCGTGCTCACCTCCAGCGTCTCGTTGAGGTTGCTCGAGACCAGTTTGACGTTGCGGAGGAGCTGACTGAGTCCCTCAAGGGCGTAGTACTCACATTGGATTGGCACGAGCACTTCATCGGCCGCTGCGAGACCGTTCACAGTGATCAACCCGAGAGAGGGAGGGCAATCGATGAGTATGAAGTCGAAGTCATCCACCACCGTATCGATGGCTCGCTTGAGCTTGAGCTCCCGGCTGAACGCCGGCACCAACTCGATCTCGATCCCGGCCAGGTCGATCGTGGCCGGGGCAACGAAGAGGTTCTTGACGCTGGTCGGTTCGATGCAGTCCTCGAGAGGTTGGTCTCGCATGATCACGTCGTACATCGAGAACTCGAAGTTCCGTGCTTCGACCCCGAGGCCGGTGGTGGCGTTTCCTTGCGGATCCAGATCGATGACGAGAACCCGGTATCCCTGCTCGGCAAGAGCAGCCCCCAGGTTGACTGTGGTCGTGGTTTTGCCGACGCCACCCTTTTGATTGGCGATTGCGATGACCCTGGGAAGTTCTCGTGCCTCTGGCTTGTCGCCGTTGAGCAACTCACTGGCATCGTCGGAGATTGTCGGGGGACGCATTACCGGTCCCGGCTTCTCGGATTTTCGGGTCGTTGCCGCCGCAGGAGCAACAGGGGCCTCAGGCTGTGCATCCGTTCTCGCAGTCTCCACGGTATCCGCCTGAGGCTCTTCACCTGGGGTTGGAATGGAAACTACCTGCTCCTGGTCAGTGAACGACAATTCCGAGGCAGACGATGACTCGGGGCGCCCGGGTACTGAAGTGGCCATCGTCCCGTGCACCGCCGTGGAACTCGCGTGGTCAAGGGAGCCAGACACGCTTCCGGCTCCTTGTTCCGCGGGTGACTCGGACGTCGTTACGGTCATCTCGTTGTTCGGCTGGACCCCAAGGTCGACAGGATCTGGGGGGCCTTCGCCAGTCGATGTGGTTCCCGCTGACGGTGTGCTCTCTCGGTCGCGTGCCGCCTCAGGGCCTGTGTCGGCTGTGGGCGCCGTCGGTTCGGCCGTCGTGGCAGCAGCGGATTGAGGATCTCCGATGGGCGGGGCCTCAGCGTCGAAGGGCATCGGCTCAGCAGGGCTTGTTGGTTTCACTGTCAATGGAGAAACCGCACCCTGTTCAGATCCTGCGGTTTGGCCAAAATCCACAACGTTCGAAGAATCTTCGGCGTCTGACGGGGGAGTGCCCATCGTTTCTTCCGGGGACGAAGCTGGCACTCTCAATGCATCGTGTGGTGCGTGCGAGTCGGCCGCGATACTCCTGACAGGCTCGGTCGAGGTGGGACCAGGCTGTTCAACAGGGTTTGTCGTGGGCGGCTGGGCTGTCGGAAGAGCGTCTTTGTCCCGGCGCCGGATGCGCATTAGGCGTTGTCTCCGGGTCCCATGAGCACGCCAACCATCCTGGCCTGCGCACACTCAGAGGTCAAGGCTTCAGCTGTTCCACGTGGAACCGATCGCCCGCTCCTTGACCACAGTTGATCTTCCGTTGTTTCACGTGGAACACAAGGTTGAGCCCGGGTTGTCGCCGGGGAAATGCCTGGTCCGAGGCCTCTGGGCAATGGACATTGCACTTCACCGTGGCGCCGGGCGGTTCATCGGGGTCCCCAAACCGCCCCTTTTCCGGCACCCGTATTCCCCTCCTTGGAGGACGGGTCCGCTCCTTGGAGGGCGGGTCCCCTCCTTGGAGGGCGGGTCCCCTCCCTTTTCTTCTGTGATCCTGCTCCCGATTTCTTTTGTGATCCTTGTTCCTCAGCCACACTTGCGCGCCAACCCTCGGGGGAACCAACTTGCTCCGGTCCAGGAGCGGACGGCCGGGCTCCCACGTCATTCCGACAGGCCGAAGGACTCATGAGGTGCGGGCGACCCGGATGCGACATCAGGCGGGTCAGACAGGGCACATCGCAGGCGGGGCCATCGATCCATTCGTCCTCTGGCCCTGCCTCGACGCGTTGTCCCGCTCCGGTCTCGCCTCTCGGCCGCCGCGGACGTTCCAGTCGAACGGGCAGCCGGCCCCGGCGACGGAGGGGAGACCCGCCCATTCTTCTCCTCCGCCCCCGTTTCCCTTCCATTCGCCACCCCCTCTGGTTTCGACGGTGTTTTCCGGCTTGGCTGCGTCTGCGCCGCGGTTGCGCCACCAGGGACGATACGGACCAGACCTCGAAGCGCGGGTGAAGCGGTCATTTGCTGACCTCTCGAGGGACCCGGTTGGGGTCAGGTTCCGTGTCGCCCTCACCAGCCAGCCCGAAAGGTCATTGGTTGGCGCACCGATCCCCTGGGAATGAGCGCCCGAAGTCGTGGTGAGAGGAGTTTTGCACTCCGAGCCGGGCGAGAGTGCGGAGCTCGAAGGCGGGCGGAAGAGCCCGACCGAATCCGTGGCCCCTGGTCCGATCCAGACTGCAGGGTGTGGCTCCCAAACCGCCTGGGCGGTCGTGTCCGGGCCGGCCGCCGGTTGCCCTGGTCGGCTCCGACATTCGATTCTCAGGATTGCCTTCGTCCAGACCTTGGCCAACGGAGGGAATTGGCTACGCCCTGTTTCGGTTCAGAAGTGATGATCGTCGGGCGCCTCGTGACGATAGGAGCCGGCCGGGCCCATTGGCGGGACCTTCAGACGCATCTTCTGGCCGAGAACGGGCCGGAAGTGGCTCCACGTTGCGGGCAGGTCGAGTCAGATGCACCGAGTGTCTTTTCACCCGGTACAGCTTGGCTAACGCACTGACCTGGACCCGGACGATCAGAACAGCGGTTTCTTTGCCGGCACACCATTGCGGCGGGGATACCTGTCCGGGCACACGTCCACCTGCTCCAGCAGCTGGTACGCGAAGCCTTCGTAGATCGTTCCCCGGGGCTCGAGCCCAAATTGCCTGAGGCCATCTCGTGGCCATCGGTCGTCTGACTCAGGGGACGGGGGCTGGCTTTGGGTCAGGGGCTGCTGCCCGCCGTCCAGGTAGTCTCGCCGCGAGGTCGGTGAGCCGGGTTCGCCTTCGGGATCCGGTGGCGGCTCGGAGACGACAAGCCAGCCACCTGGGCGAAGCAGGGGAGCAGTGCATTCGGCCAGCACGGCGGGCCGACCGAACGAACGGGCAAGAGCTCCGTCGAAGGCTCCCCGGAGGGCCGGATCCCGCCCGCCGATTTCCGCACGAGCCTGCACGACCTGGACCCGGTCCGACATTCCGAGCCGTTCGACCGCCTCTCTCAGGAATTCCGTCCGACGTTCGCTGGCGTCCAGAAGCAGGAGGGAAATCTCGGGCCAGCGTGCCGCCACCACCAGGCCTGGTAGTCCTCCGCCGGCGCCCATGTCGATCACGGTCGAACCAGCGGAGATCACACGCCGCGCCACCGCGACGAATCCTTCGGCATGCCGGATCTGGGGATCGAGTGGACCTGGTCCGAGGAAGCCGAGATCCCTCGAGTCGCTCAGGACGGCGAAAAGGGGGCTCTCGGTCAGGAAGGCGTCGTCGTCCTCGGTGCTGCGCACCGAGGCAGCGTCAGCTCGCGGGGGCGATCACGATGTGGCGGTTCGGGTCTTCACCCTCGGACCGCGTGACGACGCCGTCCATCTCATTCACCGCGTCGTGAACCGCCTTGCGATCCGCCGGGCTCATCGGCTCGAGCGCCTTCTCCTGCCCAGAAGCCAGAACTTCCTCGGCGATACCGACGCTGAATCGCTTGAGGGCGGCAGACCGCTTCTCGCGATAGCCGGCGACGTCGACGAGGATC
Organism: uncultured Acidimicrobiaceae bacterium; assembly: GCA_963754445.1. Lineage (GTDB taxonomy): Bacteria > Actinomycetota > Acidimicrobiia > Acidimicrobiales > RAAP-2 > Bog-473. Next base: position 790,154 of record CAVWFT010000002.1, read on the forward strand.
CGGTCCGTCCTCGACGGACACTGTCGCTGGACGACTGCCCGAGTGAGGTCCTGAAGGGCCGTCAGAGTCGAACCACGAGGTCCGACCAGAATGCCCAGGTCATCACCCGCGGCGGCAATTTCCACCGTCTCCTCGTCGAGGATCCGACACTCCACCGAACCCTCCACGCCGTACTCGGTCAAGAGATCGGCCAGGAAAGCCCGACCGACCTCACCCTGCTCCTCGAGCGTCATGCCTTCGGCCATCTCCACCGTCTCCTTCTTATCCATGCTTTGCGATGCTCGGGTTGCGGATCGCTCCGCGCTATTCGATTCTGATCCGTTGCCGGTCTCGGACGCACTGCGGCCACCCTGAGCGCCGGCACCCGCCCCAGCCCGACTGCGGTTCCGCCGGCGGCGGGCGGACCGGCTGGTTCCGGTGCCCGTACCGGCGGATCCGCCGGTCCCGACGGCGGACGCACCTGCGGTAGAGGTTCGGCCTGCCTCCTCGCCGGCCCCACCATCTCCCGTTCCGGGTTCGGTCTCGACGCTGGCCTTCGGTGGCCGGCCGCCGTCCCGGCTACCGGATCCGTTGGATCCACTCGAAGTCGACCGGTTGCCAGAACCACGACCATCGGCACCGGCCCGGCTGTTCGGCCTATCCCCCGAGCGCTGCCCATCCCCTTGCCGGGCCGGCTTGGGCCGCCGGGAGCGCTCGCGCTTCGGTCGGGCACCAACCGGCTGTACCCGGGCCCGCACTCGGGCTTCCTCTCGGACACGCCCGAAGAGGCCGGTCTTCGCCTCGGCCACGATGATCACCTCAGCGTCGCTCACGGCCACACCCAACTGATCGAGCGCGCGTTCGGTCGCCTCGTCGACGGTCTTTCCCGTCACTTCAACCCACTCCACGGTGTTACCGAGCCTTTCTCGTCCGTTTCGAGCGAGAGCGCGGGTGAGCCTTGGGTGCCGAGGAGTCCTCTTCGTCCGGCGGGGCCTTCCCATTGGAAGCCTTTCCAGCCGGGCTCTTGCCGTTTCCGTTGGCCTTACCGTTCGCGCGTGCGCCGGAGCTCGAATCCTTCTTTGGCGGCACAATCCCCTTGCTCAAACCCGTGCCGTCAGTGGCAGTCGAGGTTTTCTTGCTCGGTTTTGGAAGGGGTTTTGCCTCTTGTTTCTCTTCCTTGGCCGACCCGATCTCGCGTTCGGCAGCTACCGCAGTCACGTAGCCCGTTCGGAACATGATTTCTTGGGTCAAGATTCGCATCGCCGAAGACACCACCATGTAAATGGTTGCTCCCGCTGGCACCTTTAGATAAATGGCACCGAAGATAATCGGGAATATCTTCTGCATCGTTTGCATCTGTGGGTTCGCAGCGGCAGCCTGAGGATTCCGGCTGTTCATCTGCTTCATTTGGTAGTACTGCAGGAAGACCGCTATCGCTATAAGGCCTAGATAAGGGAGGATTCCGGGAAATCCATGGCCCGAAAGCGGTGAGGTCGACAGGTCCATTCCGAACCACCAGTGCATGTGGCCATGACTCGCCACCAGCGCTTGGTGCATTTGTGATCCGGGCGGAAGGTATTCACTATTTGTTGCCGTGGTCTTTGAGAGATCACGGATCAGTGAATACAGAACGATCAGGAACGGCATTTGGAGAAGCGGCGGCAGACACGCCCCGAAGGGGCTCGTCCCGTTCTCCTTGTAGAGCCGCATCATCTCCTGATTGAGCTGCTCTCGGTTTTCCGGGCCCTTGTATTTGGCCTGGAGTTTCTTCATCTCAGGCTGCAGTCGCTGCATCGCGATCATCGACTTGGTGCTCTTCACCGTGATCGGCGTGAGCGCCAGCATGATGAGCACCGTCAGTCCGGCGATGGCGAACCCATAGTTGGGCCAGATCGCGTAGAGGCCAGCCATAACCCAGCCGAAGAGCTTCAGCAGCGGGTGGAAGGCATTGAGAACGGGCTGCACGGGATTGGAAGAAGCCAGCAGCGAGAGGGTCAACACGGGGTGCCTACTTGCTCGAGTTCCTGGTCACAGCTGTGTCCGGGAGGATGTCCGGCCTGGCGACGCCCGCCGATGTGCCGCTGAGTTGCCGGGTGTGTCGGGCTGGTGCCAGCGGCCTCCGACCCGGCGGGCAGAGGCACGAGGTCGACGCCGTGCGGGCCGAAGGGCCGGCACCGCAACAGCCGCCGCGCCGTCAGGGAGAGGGCGCGCCAGAACCCGTGGATCGAGAAGGCCTCGACGGCGTAATTCGAGCAGCTCGGGTAATACCGGCAAGCGGATACCCGCCCGGACGCAGCGCCTTGATAGGCCTTGAGCAGGAACAATGCGGCCCGCCGGGAGACGGGCTGGCGGCTGGAGGCGGCCGGCTCCCCGGAGCAGAAATCGGAGGTCGGTGCCGATTCCGAGCTCAGCGAATGCTCGTGGGTCAACGGTGCGGTCCTGCTCATTCGTGCTGTCCTGGTTGGATGTGGGGTACGCGGCGGCGGCCGGACTTCGCAGCTGCCCGGGAGGCTGTTGCCGGGTCGGCGGCACGCTGGAGCGCAGAGGCCACGTCGGCGCGGAATGCGACCGGGTTCCGGGTCGAGGCCGCGGCCGAGGTGGGTTCGAAACGGAGCAGGTAGGTGCCACGGGGCAGCCTCGGCGCCTCGGACCGGACCACTTCTCGCGCCTGGCGGCGCAGTCGGTTGCGCACGACAGCGGAGCCACAGCGCCGGCTGATTGCGTATCCCACCTGGGGAAACACGCCGTCGACCGTTGGGTCGACAGGAACGAAGACGGCACGGATGGGGCCACTCGACCCGCGCGCCCGAGAGCGCTGCAGCTCAGAGAAGGCGGTGCGGGTGGTGATCCGGCCGACCGTCGGTGCGGGCACCTGGGCCGGCCTCAGACCGTGAGGCGGTGGCGTCCCTTGAGCCGCCGCGACTTCAGGATCGAGCGCCCGGCGCGGGTGGACATGCGCTTGCGGAATCCATGGGTCTTGGCCCGCTTCCGGGTATTTGGTTGGTAAGTGCGCTTCACGTCGAATCAACCTTTCGCGACGATGACGACGACCGGGCTTCTGTTCGTCGCAGGGTCAAGCCGCGGCCTTCGGGTCGAAATTCCGGCCGCCGGCGGCGAGTCCTCCCATGTTAGGCGCGATTTGAGGACCGGCTCTAGTCGCATCGGCGCGCCGCGGTGTACGTTCGACCAATTACCCGTACCGAGGATCGTGCCGAACGTGGCGCCGGACGCCGAGGGGGGAGAAGGGGCGATCGGAGCAAACGGTGAACCAGGCTGGAGACCTCTGGACGAGGTGCACAGGGTCCCTGCGTGAGCAGGTGTCGGAGACCACGTGGCAATTGTGGCTTTCCGGGATCGAGCCGGTCGATTTCAACGACGGCGTGTTCGTGCTGGCTGTCCCCAACGGCCTGATCAGGGAGCGGGTGGAGTCCCGTTACCTGCCCATGATCGAGGACACGCTGGCCAACGAGGTCGGGACTCCCGTCCGCGGCCGGCTCGAGGTCCACGAGGCCGATCCGATCGCAGTTCCGACGGTCAGCCCCCCCAACCGGCCCGACGAGAGCGGCTTCGGAGGCCCGGGGGGGTCGCGGGGACCCGGAACCGGCTCACACCAGAACGCGGCCAGCGGGGCAGCGGACCACGCCTCCGCGCATTCCGGCTCCCGGCCGGGGCCCGGTCCGGCCGACAACGGGTCGGGACCGTGGTCGACCTCCGGGTCGTCGAACAGGGCGGGCCGGGAATCCCCGGCCGTCCAGCTCGATTCGAAGTTCACGTTCGACACCTTCGTGGCCGCCTCCTCCAACCGGCTGGCTCATGCCGCGGCGCAAGCCGTGGCCGAGACACCTGGCCGTTCGTACAACCCCCTCTTCATCTACGGGGACTCGGGGTTGGGGAAAACCCACCTCCTCCACGCCATCGGGAACTACGTCACCGAGAACTACCCGCGGCGCAAGGTGCTCTACGTCACCACCGAGACGTTCATGAACGACTTCGTCGACTCGCTCCGGACCTCGACCACACTGGCGTTCAAGCGCCGGTACAGGGATTGCGACGTCCTTCTCATCGACGACGTCCAGTTCATGGAGCGCAAAGAGGGTCTCCAGGAGGAGTTCTTCCACACCTATAACGACCTGAAGGGTGCTTCCAAACAGATCGTCCTCACCTCCGACCGGCCGCCCAAGTCCATCGAGACCCTCGAAGACCGCTTGCGCAGCCGATTCCTCTCCGGGCTGATCACCGAGATCGACCCGCCCGACCTCGAGACACGTCTGGCCATCCTGCGCTCCAAGTCCATGAGCGAGCATCAGGACGTACCCGACGACGTACTCGAGTTCATCGCCTCCAACGTCAAGGACAACATCAGAGAGCTCGAGGGGGCCCTCATCCGCATCTGTGCCTTCGCCAAGCTCAACAACGAGCCCATCTCGCTGGCTCAGGCCGAAGAAGTGCTCTCCGACCTGGTCAGGGCGGGCGAACCGCGGCGGATCTCGCCCCAGTTCATCCTCGAGACGACCGCCGCGACCTACGGTTTCTCCGTCGATGCGCTGATCGGGCCCAGCCGGACCCGGCCTCTGGTCACGGCTCGCCAGGTCGCCATGTACCTGACCAGGCAGCTCACCGACTACAGCTACCCCGCCATCGGGCGCGTCTTCGGCAAGCGTGACCACACCACGGTGATCCACGCCGTCGACAAGATCTCCGGCCAGATGCAGGAACGCCGCCAGATCTACGACCAGGTGACCGAATTGATCCAGAAGATCCGTGCCGGCGCTTCCTGACCGGACCTTTCTCCACGTGTCGCCTGTGGTTCGCAACAGGCAAAGCCTGTGGAATGTCACCCTGAGCCCTGGGGACAGGTGTGCCCCGCGTCCCCAGACCCGCGCGAGCCGTTCGATCCATGCCGCGCGCAGGGCCGCCGGCGCCAACACCCCATGGGGATGGAGGAACGTGGTCCCACCAGGACGGGCGAGGTGTCGTCCACAATCCACAGGCATTACTACCTTTACTGCTGGATATATCCCCTTCCCTTCGTCAAAAAACAGGGCACACGGCCGAAAGGACAACTCGTGAAGTTCCGATCCGAGCGCGACGCCCTCGTCGACATGCTCGCCACCGCCGGACGCGCCGTGGGCGGCCGCGGTGGTTCCTCCCCGGTTCTGCTCGGGCTGCTGCTCACGTGCACGGGAAACACACTCACGGTCACGGGCACCGACCTCGACCTGACCATTCAGGTGACCGACGAGGTGATCGGCATCGACGACGGCAGTTGTGTCGTTCCCGCCCGCCTCTCGACCGACATCGTGCGGCGTCTGGAGCCGGGCGCCGTGACCTTCAGCGACGAGGGTGATGCGCTGACGATCTCGGCGGCGCGCTCGAACTTCAAGCTGCACACCTATCCGGTGGTGGAGTTCCCGCCCGTAGCCAAGACCAGCGAGGCGACGGCCCGGCTCGACGAGGCTTCGTTCAGTGAGGCCATTCGACAGGTCGTTCGGGCCGCGTCCCACGACGACGGCCGACCGCTGTTGACCGGTGTCCTGGTGTCACGGGTGGATCAGTCGTTACGCCTCGTGGCCACCGACTCGTACCGGATGGCCATGCGCGACCTGGCCGGGACGAATGTCATCCTCGGCGAGGAGGATCTGCTGGTGCCGGCCCGGGCCCTCTCGGAACTCCAGAGGCTGCCGGCCGGAACCGGGAACTCCGACACGGACGAGAACGCCACGTCGGTGGGAGTGGCGGCGAGCAGCAACGAAATCACCTTCTGGCAGGGAAAGGTGCAGATCAGCACCCGGCTCCTCGAGGGCCGCTACCCGGACTACAAGCAACTGATCCCCGATCACTACCCCAACACGCTGCACCTCGGGAAGGAGAGCTTCCTGGCTGCCCTGCGTCGGGTCCAGCTCTTGGTGCGTGACAACACGACACCGGTCCGGTTGGCCATGCGCCAAGCGGGGGTGGATCTGAGTGTGCAGAGCCAGGACGTGGGTGACGCGGTCGAGGCCGTGGATGGTGACTACACGGGAGAGGACCTGGTGATCGCGTTCAACCCGTCGTACCTCATCGACGGCGTCGAGGCCGTGGCCGGCGACGAGGTGATCGTGGAGACGGCGGACGCGTCACGGGCAGCAACGGTGCGCGGGGCCGAGGCCGACAACTTCCGGTACCTCTTGATGCCGGTCCGGGTCTCCTGAGCGAGCCGCCCCCCGTTGAGCATCCGGCACATCGAGCTGGCCGATTTCCGGATCTTTTCGGCTGCTGCCATCGATCCAGAACCGGAGGGGACGACCGTCGTCACCGGTGAGAACGGGACAGGCAAGACCAGCGTTCTCGAAGCGGTGGTGTACCTGAGTACCCGCCGCTCCTTCCGGGGTGCTCCAACCGAGGCCCTGGTGCGCAGCGGGGCAAGCTCCGCCATCATCCGGGTCGAGGTCGAGGGCGAGGTCAGCCCGTCGACGGTCGACGCCGAGATCGCGCCGGCGGGACGGAGCCGGGTCCGGGTGAATCGCAAATTCGTGTCCACTCGGAGGGATCTGGCGGCGGCCGTGCCGAGCACCATCTTCTCCCCGGAGGACCTGACGCTGGTCAGTGGCGCGCCCAAGGGCCGCCGGGACCTGCTCGACGACGCCCTCTCCCTGCTCGATCCCACCGGTGCCCGGGCGGCCGACGAGACCGAACGGGTGCTCCGTCAGCGCGGCGCGTTGCTCCGCCAGTCCGGGGGCCGGGTCAACGACGACGTCGCGCTGACGCTCGACGTGTGGGATCAGCGATTGTCGGAGGCCGGCACGGTCCTGGTCACGGCCCGGGAGCGGCTCGTCGACCGGCTCGAACCCCTGGTCTCGGCCAGCTACGACCGGTTGGCCGGAGCTGGAGCCGGAGCAGGAGCGGCAGGAAACACTCTGGTCCGGCAGAGCTACCAGCGCAGCTGGGACGGAGAGCTCCGTGATGCACTCGAGGCAAGCCGGCGCGACGACCTCCGACGTGGGGTGAACACAGTCGGCCCTCACCGCGACGAACTCCTCCTGCTGCTGGAAGGCCGCGAGGCGCGCACGCACGCCTCGCAAGGTGAGCAACGGTGCCTGGCCCTGGCCTTGCGCCTCGGTATCCACCAGCTGGTTCGGGCGGAGACCCCCCTGCGGCCGATTCTGTTGCTCGACGACGTCTTCTCGGAGTTGGATCCCATCCGCAGCAAGGCCCTGGTGGCCGAGCTGCCGTCGGGCCAATCGATCCTGACCACGGCAGCCCCCCTCCCCGAGGGCATCCAGGTTGCCGCGGTGGTCCCGATCACCGACGTGAGGCGATGACGCGAAGGAGGAACGACCGCGGGCCGCGGCCGATCGGTGCTTCGATGCCCCGGCTGCTCGGCCGCCTCGGGGCGCCCCCGACAGAGGTGCTCGAGGTCGTCTTCACCCGGTGGGATGAGGTCGTGGGAAGCGAACTGAGCGTCCATGTGCGGCCGTTACGGGTGGACCGGCAGGTCCTCGTGGTGGCGGCCGATCACCCCGCCTGGGCGACGCGGGTCCGCCTCGAAAGCGCCGTCATCCTCGGCCGGATTCGTGGTTTCGGCGACAGTCCCATCGAACGTCTCGAGGTAGTCGTGGAACGAGCCTGAAACTGGCCTCTGACGTGGGCCGTCGCGACCGTTCTGAGTGCTGAATTGGGATATTCGTCGGGTAGAATGGTGCGTTCGCATCGAAAGGCCGAGAGTCGACCTTTCGGGGATTCGATGCGTACCGCGACGACTGGGTTTGTGAAAGGGCGCGCCTGTGGCAGTAAAGGTGGACGAGACACCAGGGGGGGTCGACGCCTCGTACAGTGAGGCCGACATCACCATCCTCGAGGGACTTGAGGCGGTGCGGAAGCGGCCCGGGATGTACATCGGGTCGACGGGTCCGACAGGCCTGCACCATCTGGTGTGGGAGGTCGTCGACAACTCGGTCGACGAGGCCATGGGTGGCTTCTGCACCCGGATCGACGTGACCGTCCTGGCTGACGGCGGGGTCCGTGTGACCGACGACGGCCGGGGCATCCCCGTGGGACCGCACCCCAAGAACCCCAAGGTCTCCACGGCCGAGATCGTGATGACCACCCTGCATGCGGGCGGGAAATTCGGCGGCAAGGGGTACCAGGTCTCCGGCGGACTCCACGGCGTGGGCATCTCGGTGGTCAACGCGCTGTCGACCCGGGTTCTGCTCGAGGTCGACCGTGACGGTCAACACTGGGAAGCAGAGTTCGCCAAGGGCGGCAAGGTCACCAAGCACGTCACTGCGGTGGGCCCGGCCCCCAAGGACCGGAGCACCGGCGAGCCCCGTACGGGAACGACGACCACCTTCTGGCCCGACGGATCGATCTTCGAGGACATCGAGTTCCGGGCCCAGACCATCATCGAGCGGTTGCAGATCATGGCCTTCTTGAACAAGGCCCTCGAGATCCGCTTCACGGACGAGCGCACCGACCCGGTGACCAAGACGACGTTCAAGTACAACGGGGGGATCGTCGACTTCGTCAAGCACCTCAATGCCTCGAAGGAGTCTCTCTTCCGCAAAGTCGCGTCGTTCGAGCAGTCCGAGGAGGCGCAGGAGGTCGAGATCGCGTTGCAGTGGAACACCGGCTATCACGAGTCGATCCACTCCTTCGCCAACGGGATCTCGACGATCGAGGGTGGGATGCACGTCGAGGGATTCTCCAAATCCCTCACCAACGTGATGAACCGCTACGCCCGCGACCGCAACCTCTTGAAAGAGAAAGAGGAGAACCTCAAGGGTGAGGACATCCGTGAAGGATTGACCGCGATCATCTCGGTGCGCCTGCGCGATCCCCAGTTCGAAGGCCAGACGAAGGCGAAGCTCGGCAACACGTCGATCCGTTCGCTGACCGAGCGCACGACGAATCAAAAGCTCCGCGAGTGGCTCGAGGAGAATCCGCGCGAGGCGAGTCAGATCGTGCAGAAGTCGCTGCAGGCCGCACGGGCCCGTATGGCGGCCCAGGGGGCCCGGGATCTGACCCGGCGCAAGTCGGCCCTCGATGGCGCCGGCCTGCCCGGGAAACTGGCCGACTGCTCTTCGAAGGATCCGCGTGAATCCGAGCTGTTCATCGTCGAGGGGAACTCGGCCGGCGGGTCGGCGAAGGACGCCCGCAACCCGGTGACCCAGGCCATCCTGCCCATCCGGGGCAAGATCCTCAACGTCGAGCGGGCTCGCATCGACAAGATGTTGAAGAACGTCGAGATCCAGGCGTTGATCTCCGCCATCGGTGCCGGTCTGGCCGAGGAGTTCGACGTCGAGAAGATCCGGTATCACAAGGTGATCCTGCTGGCCGACGCCGACGTCGACGGCAGTCACATCCGCACGCTGCTCCTCACGTTCTTCTTCCGCCAGATGAAGCCGCTCGTGGAGGGTGGGTTCGTGTACGTGGCGCAGCCGCCCCTGTACTCGACATTGGTCGGCAAAGAGAAGACCTACCTCAAGGACGACGCGGCAAAGGCGGCGTTCTTGGCGGAGCACCCGGACCACAAGCACGAGTTCAACCGGTTGAAGGGTCTCGGAGAGATGGACTTCGGCGAGTTGCGGGACACCACGATGGACCCGGGCCGTCGCTCCCTGCTCCAGGTCAACGTGGAACAGGCGGCGCTGGCGGACGAGGTCTGCTCGATTCTGATGGGCGACGACGTCGAGTTGCGTCGCCATTTCATCCAAACGAATGCCAAAGACGTTCGCTTTCTCGACATCTGAGCGAACGGGCAAGGAGTAGCAACACATGGCACGTCAGTCGACACGCGGGTCCGGACGCGGGGGCGCGGGCTCCGGAGGCAACGACGACACACCGCCTCCGGGCGACGATCCGATCAGCGGGTCCATCGAGCCGATCGAAATCCAAGAGGAGATGGAGCGCTCGTTCCTCGAGTACTCCATGTCCGTCATCGTGGCCCGGGCCCTGCCCGACGTGCGTGACGGACTCAAGCCGGTGCACCGCCGGATCCTCTATTCGATGTTCGACAACGGGCTCCGCCCCGACCGGCCCCACAACAAGTGCGCCAAGGTCGTGGGCGACGTCATGGGGACCTACCACCCCCATGGCGACTCAGCCATCTACGAGGCCTTGGCCCGGATGGTCCAGCAATTCTCGCTGCGCTATCCCCTGATCGACGGACACGGCAGCTTCGGTGGGCGCGGGCCCGACGATGGTGCCGCCGCCATGCGGTACACGGAGTGCCGGCTCGCCCCACTCGCCCTCGAGCTCATGGCCGACATCGACGAAGAGACCGTCGACATGGTGGCCAACTACGACGGCTCCGTCGTCGAGCCCACGGTCCTGCCGTCGCGTTTTCCGAACCTGCTCATCAACGGGTCCCAGGGCATCGCAGTCGGTATGGCGACCAACGTGCCGCCGCACAACATGGGTGAGGTCATCAACGCGGCCATTCATGTGCTGCACCATCCCGAGGCGACGCCCGACGACCTCATGGAGTTCGTCAAGGGACCGGACTTCCCGACCGGCGCCCTGATCCTGGGCCGCCAAGGGATCCTGGACGCCTACCGGACCGGACGGGGTTCGATCAAAATGCGCGCCGTCGCCGAGATCGTGGAGGGCCGCTCGGGCGACCAGATCGTGGTGACCGAGCTGCCGTACCAGACGTCGGTCGAGGTGATCGAGCAGAAGATCACGGAGCTGGTCCGGGCCGGCGAACTCGACGGCATCAGCGAGCTGCGCAACGCCTCGGCCAACCAGGAGCCGCGCCTCATCATCGGACTCAAGCGCGACGCCAATGCCAACGTCGTCCTGAACAACCTGTTCAAGCAGACACCACTGCAGACAAGCTTCGGCGTGAACATGCTGGCGTTGGTCGACAGCGTGCCGCGCACGCTGAACCTGGCCCAGGCGCTCGGGTACTACATCGATCATCAGATCGAGGTGATTACCCGTCGCTCGCAGTTCCGCCTGGACAAGGCACAACGGCGAGCACACATCGTCGAAGGTCTGCTCAAGGCCATCGACATGCTCGATGCGGTGATCGCCACGATCCGAGGGTCTGCCGACCGGCCCGAAGCGCGCACCGCCCTGATGGCCAACCCCTTCGACTTCACCGAGGTGCAGGCCACCCACATCCTGGACATGACGCTGGGTCGCCTGACCCGGCTGGGCCGGTCCGAGCTCGAAGAGGAGATGCAGCAGCTGCTGGCCACGATCGCCGAGCTCGAGGCCATCCTGTCCGACGACGGCAAGCTGCGGGCGGTCATCGAGACCGAGATGATCGAGATCCGTGACAAGTTCGACAACCCTCGGCGCAGCATCGTCACGCACGATCCCGGGGAGATGGGCGTCGAGGACCTGATCGACGACGAGGACATCGTCGTCACCATGACGCGGGCCGGCTACATCAAGTCCGTCGCCGCCGCCGCGTTCCGTACCCAAGGTCGCGGTGGTCGCGGGGTCCAGGGGGCCCGGCTCAAAGAGGAAGACCTGGTGAGCCAGGTCGTCCACTCGTCCGCCCACTCGTTCCTGTTGCTGTTCTCCAACCAGGGGAAGGTATACCGCCTGCGCGGCCACGAGATCCCGATGAAGGACCGCACGGCTCGGGGTACCGCCGCCGTGAACCTGGTGCCGTTGGCGCCGAACGAGTCGATCACGGCCATCATCACCACCCGGGAGTTCTCCGACGAGCAGTTCCTGGTGTTCGCCACCGCCCAGGGTCAGGTCAAGAAGACCGCGATGAGCGAATACGACAAGTCACGGCGTGAAGGCTTCATCGCCATCAACTTGCGCGACGGGGACGAGCTGGTCCGGGTGGTGACGACATCGGGTCACGACGATTTGTTCGAGGTGACCCGCAGCGGCATGACCATCCGCTTCAGCGAGGACGATGTCCGCTCGATGGGACGCGACGCGGCCGGGGTGCGGGGCATCCGGCTGAAGGCCGGGGACGCGGTCGTCTCACTCGACGTGGCCGCGGACGACACCGACATCCTGATCGTCACCGATGCCGGGTACGGGAAGCGGACCAAGCTCGAGCGTTTCAACCGCCAGACCAGGGGTGGCCAGGGCGTGCGCGGCATTCGGCTCACCGGCAAGAGGGGATCGGTCGTGTCCGCATTCATGATCGGTCTCGATGAGGAGCTGTTGCTGGTCTCGTCCGGCGGTGTGGTGATCCGCACCGAGGCCCGGGAGATCGCCTCGCAGGGTCGCGATGCCACCGGGGTCCGGGTCATGAACCTCGACGACGGTCAATCGGTCGCCGCGGTGGCCAGAGTCTCGGCCGAGGCCGAGACGGACTGACGGGCCCGGTCCGTTCCAGCCGGGTTCGGACGGAGGGATCCAGTCCAGGCGGAGATTCCCGGTCGCGACTCAGGTCGCCCGGACCCGCCTCAGAAGAGTTTGATGGACGACAAGGGCCAGACGCGCAACTCGACCTTGCCGACGATCAGCGACTTGGAGATCGGTCCCCAGTACCGGCTGTCGCAGGAGTCGGTCCGGTTGTCGCCCATGACGAAATAGTCATTGGCGGGGACCTTGAAGGGCCTGATCAGGCTGTAGGACGTGCCGGCTGGGCCCGGCGTCGTGACCCCTTGCTCGGAGGCCGGGAGCCAGGACTCGTCGAGGCGCTTCCCGTTGATGTAGACGTGGCCGCCCGAGAGGGAGACGACCTCACCGGGTAGTCCGATCACCCGCTTGACCAAGTCGTTGACTTCGGGCCCGCCACAATCCTCGGCCGGCGGCCGCGAAAAGACGACGATGTTGCCGCGATCGACGCTGTGCAGGTCGTAACTGAGCTTGTTGACCAGGATGCGATCGCCGATCTGCAAAGTCGGTTCCATCGACCCCGACGGGATGTAGAAGGTCTGGACGACGAAGGCGCGGAGCAACACCGCCACGAGCACCGCCACGACGACGACCACGATGCCCTCGCGCAGCCAGCGCGATGAGGACTGAGGACGGTCTTTTACCTGTTGAGGGGGCTCGTCTGGGGGCGTCGGCCCGCCCATCTGTGGCTCCTCGACGGCGAGCGCCGGGTCATTCTGGTCGGGCGTCACCGCAGGCAGGCTAGACGGCCGGGGAAGGCTGGTGGGCTCGGTGTCAGGCCGGAACGGGAACGGGCACGACCGACGCCGTGTCACGACCGGAACGGAGCAGAGCGCCCGGCACGGCGCCGGTCGGCTCACCGTCGCGGATGATCTCGACCCCGTTCACCAGGACACGGACGACGCCGTGGGAGCCGGCGTAGAGCCGCGGGGTGTCGCCGGGCAGGTCGTAGACGAGACGGGCGGGTTCCGAGGCCACGGTCGCCGGGTCGAACACGAACAGGTCGGCGGCGTACCCCTCGGCCACCAGGCCGCGGTCGCGCAGGCCGAAGAGGGCGGCAGGTTGGGCCGTCATCATGTGCACCGCCTTCTCGACGGGGACCAACTTGCGGCCCCGCAGACAGTCTGCGAGAAACGCTGTCGGGTAATTGGAGCCGCACATGCGGTCCAGATGGGCGCCGGCGTCCGAGCCGCCGACCATCGCCCGCGGGTCGCTCCAAATGGCGGCCCGCATCGACCACGTGTTCTCGTCACCATCGTCGGTGTTGGGCCACAACACGGTGCGCAGATCGTCGGCCAGCACGATGTCGAGCAAGGTGTCGAAGGGTTCTGTGCCGCGTTCGGCCGCGATCTCAGCCACCGTCCGACCGGCGCAACCTTCATTTTCGGACGAGTAGGTGTCGCCGATGACATAGGTGCCCCAACGGGCGAGACCCCGGAAGACCCCGGCCTCCTTCTTGTGCACCAACTCGTCGAGCTTCGCGCGCACCGCCGGGTCGGCCAGCTTTTCCATACGCTCGGCCTCGGGCAAGCCCATGACGTCACCCCAGCCGGGAATCAGGAAGAGGGCACAGTGGGTGCGGAAGCTCATGTTCATGGGGACCAGCGTCGGCATGATCAAGGCCACGATGCGCCCGCCGGAGGCGGCTGCCGTGGACGAAGCGGACAGCTGGTGTTCGATACGGTCGCCCGAGCGGGCATCGACGGTGAGAACGTTCCAGTTCAGTGGCCGTTGGGCGGTGACGCTCATGGTCGTCATGAGGTCCACCTCCTCGGGGCTGAACGAGTCCAGGCAACCGTTGGTGATGTATTCGAGCGTCGTGCCCTCGTGTGCCGCCACCTCCTCACAGAAGGCGAGCATCTCGCGCCGGTCGGCGTAGCGCGAACTGATGGGGCGGCCTTCCCCGTCCGAGTGGGTGCGAGATTGGGATGAGGAGAAGCCCAGGCCGCCGCTGGCCAGGGAGTCGCGGAGGAGTGCCCGCATGGCGGCGATCTCGTCGTCGGTGGCAACCTCTTCGCCCCGCTCGGCTCCCATGACCTTGCGCCGCAGCGCACAATGGCCGACCAGGAAGCCCGCGTTGACCCCGAGGTTGCCCTCGAGGGCCTCCAGGTACTCGGCAAAGCTGGACCAGGACCACGGGACCCCTTGCTCGAGCGCAGCGAGGGGCATCCCCTCGACCTTGGCCATCATGCGGCGGATGTAGTCGGCGTCCTCGGCGTTGATCGGCGCCAAGGTGAAGCCGCAGTTCCCGCCGATGACGGTCGTGACGCCGTGCATGTTGGAGGGCGAGGCCGACGGGTCCCAGAAGAGCTGGGCGTCGTAATGGGTGTGCGGGTCGACGACGCCGGGAGCCACCATCAACCCGGTGGCGTCGAGTTCGACCGTGGCCGCCTCCTCGACGTCGCCGATGGCGACGATACGCCCGTCACGGATGCCGATATCAGCCTGGCGGGCGGGCCCGCCCGAGCCGTCGATGAGCGTGCCGGATCGGATGGCGTAATCGAGCATGGGACCTCCGGAGACAATCGCCGCGGGCAGGGCTCCGGCGGCGAATCTGACGACCCGTCAGCTTAGTGTCGTGACTGCACCCGACCCCAGGTGCCGGGTCAGAGGCGTGGCCCGGGTCAGCCGAGCCAGTCCCGAGCAGAGACGGTGCCGGTCTCGTACTGACGCAGGACGGCGGCCCGGACCTGCGCCAGACGTTCCTCCACTGCGTCGTGCCGCCGGGCCAGGTCAGCCAGCTGGGCTTCGACGTCCTGGAGGACACGGGTCACGTCCGCGGCTGAGGAGAGGTCGGTGCTCGCCATCTCCTGATGGGCGGTCATGAGAAGGTCCGAACGGACACAAACGTCCCAATTGTCGTCGCCCGCCCCGGCTCCGGGTCCCGGTTCCGCCCAGTCGTCGCCCCACGGCGTCGTCGACAGGGCCTCGGCAAGCTGTTCGACCAGGTCCTCGGTGCGGGCCCGCTCCGACCCGAGGCGGTGACGCAGGATGCCAACGTCGCTGGCCAGCACGGAGCGGGCGTAGGTCAACGATTCGAGGGCGACGCGCAGCTCCTCTCGCCACAGGCGGATGGAGGCCGCGAAGTCGGCCTGGGCTACGGCCGCCGAGTCCTCCAAGACCCGGTCGATGTCGGCGAGGCGGATTGGGTCCTCTTCCGAGAGCAACGAGCTCGATCTCGCATCGAATTCCTGCTCGCCGTGTGGATGCACGTACGCCGATCGCACCGGACCGTTCCCCTCCTCATCCCCCGTGGAGTTGCGTCGAGCCGACCCTCGAGTGCACTTCAGTCTTACATGCTGCGGGAGGCGTCGTGAGCGATGTGCAATTGCCCTTGTCGCGCCGGCCCACGGGATTTCCCCATCGCCGGCGGGGACTTGTGGACAAACCCAAGAGAGCAGGAAGATCGGGGTGTGGGGCCGTCCTATCCCCAATTCATCCACAGGCTGTGCCCGAGGCCGTCCCCACGCCGTGGCTTTCGCGCCGCCTCGCCGCGTGCTTTGCTCTGATCGTGCAGACCGAGAGGCCAACGGGAACGCTGGCGGCGAGCACGTGCTGAACCTGCCCCCGTCCTCGGAAGGAGTCCTGCCGGGCCAGCACCTTGAGCAGACGATCCGTGCGGGCTACATCCACGCGGGCCGGTTCAAGATCCCAGAATCGAACATCCAACCGGCCAGCCTCGATCTCCGCCTCGGCGAACGGGCTCTGCGGATCCGGTGCAGTTTCCTGCCCGGGAGCGACTCGGTCGAGCGCAAACTGAAGGACTACATCCTCGACGAGATCGACCTCCGCGGCGACGGCGCGATGCTCGAGGCCCGATGCCCGTATCTCATCGAGCTCAAGGAGCGCCTCGATCTCCCGGCGGGCCTGCGGGGGAAGGCCAACCCCAAGAGCTCGACCGGTCGCATCGATGTGTTCACCCGGGTCATCACCGACGGCAGCGATCGCTTCGACGAGGTGGCGCCCGGGTACAGCGGCCCGCTGTATCTCGAAGTCGTGCCCCTGTCGTTCGCGGTGCGAGTGCGCGAGGACCTGACCCTCAACCAACTCAGGCTCGCCGTCGGCCGGCCCTGGCTGAGTGATGACGACGTTCGACGGGCCCACCGAGAGGTCCCCATGCTCTTTCGGGGGGGAGAGCCGGTTCCCGAGGACGAGTTGGTGTTGTCCGATGGCCTTTTCCTCGGACTGGATCTGCACGGCGACGATGCGGGTCAGGTCGGGCACAGCACGCGCGACAGTGCACCCCTGCTCGATCTGACCACCGGTCGGGAGACGGATCCGAGGCCGTTTTGGGATCCGGTCTACCGCGAGGACGGCGACCGGCTCGTGTTGTCGCCGAAACGGTTCTATCTGTTGATGTCCGACGAGGCGGTCTGCATCCCGCCGAATCTCGCCGCCGAAATGACGGCCTACGACCCAACCAGCGGCGAGCTGCGCACGCACTACGCCGGGTTCTTCGATCCCGGATTCGGCTATGACCCCGCCGGGACGTTTCGGGGCTCGCGGGCCGCACTCGAGGTGCGCGCACACGACGTTCCGTTCATGGTCGAAAACGGGCAGGCGGTGTGCAAGCTGACCTTTGAACGCATGCTCGAAGAGCCGGTCGCCCTGTACGGATCTGGCATCGGTTCGTCCTACCAACAGCAAGAGGAAACGCTGAGCCGCTACTTCCGGCGCAACCCTTCGTAGCTCAGCACCGCGACGGCATCACCGAAGCGCCGTTGGTCAACGGAGCCACAACTCACCGTTTTCGACTCAAGTTCTTTGGGCATGTGACATGCCAAGCGGGACGCAGAGCGGATGCGACCCGTCCAAAGGAGCATTCAAAATGTGGCGGAACCGTCTCGTATCGGTTGGTGTGTTGTCGTGCGGGCTCATGCTGGTTGTAGCCAGCGCGTTGGGCTTTGCGCAATCGGGAGCAGGAGCGGCATCGCTGCCCTCAGCGCCCCTTCCTTCCCTACCTTCCTTACCTTCACCCAGTTCACTTCCACTGTCAGTGGCCGTCCCGATCACGGCAGTCGTGAACGAGATCGCGGGCACGGCGTTGCCGGGGCAGAGCTCCACCACGGGGACGAACACCACCACCCAATCGTCCTCGGTGGCTGATGTCAACGCACCGGTCAACGCGTGCTCGTTGTCAGTGGGCGCGCTGGCCGGCGCCGATAGCAGCTGTTCGACGACGTCGGTCGGGACGGGTCAGAGCAGTGGCCTGGCCAACGTCAACGTGCCGGTGACGGCACAGGACAACGCCGTCGGCCTGCTCGGTGCGGGCGCGTCCGCCCTCGGGCTCACCTCCGGTCAGTCCTCGTCCTCCACCACGCAGGACGGGCTGGTCAACGCCAACGTCCCCGTCAGCGTGTGCTCGGTGAACGTCGGCGTGGCCGGCGATACGTCGAGCGGGTGCAACCTGACCGGTACCAACGGCACCACGTCACAGAACGGTCTCGTCGATGCCGACGTCCCGGTGACGGTGTGCGACATCATCGCCGAGGTCGATGGCAACAGCTCGGCCGGCTGCCCCCAGGACACCGACGGGGTCGCACAGTCGGGCGAGCTGGCCGACGCCTACGTCCCGGTGACGGCCTGCGGGGTCATCGCGGAGGTCGGCGGCCTGGCGACGGGATCGTGCATGCCGGCGAACAGCGCGGCGCTGGACAACGACCTGCCGACCAACACGGTGACCCAGACGGCCCCGATCGACGGTGTGCTGCCCGTCAGCGCGTGCAGCGTCGTCGTCGCCGTTGCAGGGAGTGCCTCGAACTCGTGTGAGCCCACTCACGTCCAGACCACCCAGACGGGATCGGTCCCGGTGAACGGTCCGGTGACCCTGTGCTCGGTCGTGGCTGCAGTCGACGGGACCTCGGACGCAACGTGCACCGGTGCGCAGACGACCACCACACCCATCGGCGGGCCAGGAGATCCGGGGACCGGGATCACCGTGCCGGTCGACCTGTGCGGCGTACAGGGAGCCCTGGGGGGGAGTGCGGACGCTGCGTGTCCGGACGTGTCGACCACGCCGACGACCACGCCCACCACGCCGACGACCACACCCACCACGCCCACGACCACGCCCACGACAACACCGTCCACGGCGCCAAGCGGCACCGGTCCCGGAAGCGGGAATTCCGACGGTTCGGGCCCGGTGGCCACGCTGACGGCGGTCACACCGTCGGGCCCGGCCACCACGACGTCGAACGTGGCACCGGCGGGCTCGTTGGCCTTCACCGGGGCGTGGCTCCTGGTCGAGCTGTTCCTCGGTGCGGCCGCGGTGTTGCTCGGTGCGGCCCTCGCCGTGGCGGCCCGGGTGCGTCGGACACAAGCCTGACAATTCGTCGGGCCCCACGGTTCGAGCAGTAGGGCGGCAACGACCCTCCCGTTCTCCAGTCGGACTGATCCGATGGAGGATGGGAGGGATCGATGTCCGACGGTGGGAGCATCACGACCCTGGAGGAATTCTTCCTCTCGCGTGAATTCGGCCAGGGCCAGGAAAAAGAAGCCGAGACGGCCTTCGTCCTTGACGAGGTCTGGGCTCGGGCCACGGCGATCGGGGGGGACATCCCACCCCTGGCCGGACTCGACCGGCTCTTCGTGTCGCGCGACTTCGGGTCACGTGCGCCACACCGGTGGGTGGAGACCGGTCAGTCCGGAGGGTCAACAGACGGAGCAGCACGGGCCGACGAGCCGTTGGCCGCCGTGCTGGCCTTCGCCCCGCGGACCGGGGTGGCGAGGCACCGTGCCGTCGCCGCCTTCGGCGGGGTGGCGGCGGCAGCGGCCGCCCTCGCCGGGACGAACTGGGGCGTTCTCCATCAGGGGACGCCGCCCGGGTCGCGCCAACAGGCCGTGGCGGCGCCACAGAGGTATAACGGAACCGGACGGGCCGGTTCCGACCCGACAGGTAGGACGAGCACCTCCGCGTCTCCCGCCAGGAATCGAACCGCCGGCACCTCGACGTCGAACGCTCAGCCCGCACCTTCGTCGTCACACAGCACGGGTGCGACTCTCGCCGCCGCCCTCGCAGCGCCTGGTGCAGTCGACATCGCGTCCACCTTCTCTGGTGGCCCGAGCCAGCACCAGGGCGCCCCGGTGTCGGGTGTCGGCATCACGACGACGGGGTCCACGTCGGCAAAGCCACCGGCCCTCGCGCCAGGAGCGCCTGCGTCCACCGCGACATCGGTGCCAGCGCCGCCCCCTGCTCCGAGTGCGGTCGCCACACCTGTCACCGAGGCGGTGGGAACCGTCGACAACACGGTCACAACAATTGCCAATGGAGTGCAGTCAGTAGTGCCCGTCACGAGCACTCTCACGGGGGTTCTCGACGAGGTGGGGACGGCGGCTGGGGATCTCGGGCAGACGCTGCCGGCACCGAGGACGTGAGCACGACCAGGGGTTCCGCACGATCAGTGCGCCGTGCCACCCAAGTTTCACGGATTTCTGAAAGCCGTAACCCAGGTGTAGGGCCTATTTCGGTGAATTTCTGAGACTCTGCTTTGGCTGGTTCCCCTTTTTGACGACTACCTATATGGTGAAAACGAGGGGTCGCGCAAGGCTTTCGGGAACCAGGGTCCCGTCGCAGGAGCCGGTCATAGATGCACGACCCATGGAGGGGAGGATGGAGGCTTCTGGGCCCTATTGGGCTGAATCACCTGACAGCGCCAGCCTTGAGGACGTCTTCACTTCGGAGACTTTCGGACGACCTCTCGAGCCGGGTGCTGACGGAGGTGTCGGGACCGCAACGGTCGAGACGCTTCCCCGGGTCGCACTGATCCGCAATCGCATGATCGCCACGGTCAGCGTGGCCGCCGCCGCTCTGTTGGTGGCGACCTTGTTCGCAACAGGAGCGGCCAAGCCGCCGACTCTCAGCGCGCAAGGTGCCAATGGTCCGACGACCATTCCGACCTTCACCAATCCGTCGACGGGTGGATCCTCCTCGTCCGGTGGTACCGCGCCCGGCGGCGGAAGCTCCGGTGCGGCTGCGCCGGCCACCTCGACGACGACGCAGCCGACCCACGCGAACTCGGGCTCATCGGGGATCACGTCGAACCAGAACTCCGGGGCGACGGTGGTCGACCTGACTCCGAGCAGCGGTTCGACGACCGCATCGCTGGGCAACCTGACCACGAGTTCGACGGTGCCACCCGCACCCGCATCGGCACCCACGACGACGACCACGGCGCCACCGGTGACAACCACCACCACGACGACGCCTCCGGCCGATGGCGGGGGAGGCGCCGGCAAGCACCGGACGACTCCGTCATGGGGCGGATCCGGCCCGTTCAGCTGCAATGCCCAGACCAACGATGGGCACGTCGTCCAGACCTGTAACTGATCACCGCCGCCAGACAGCGAGACCGCCAGACGTCTGACCGTCGAGCCGGTCGTCGCCCGACTCGTACCGTCCCGCCCCTCGGGCTGGTAAGTATGCGGGCACCCGCTGCCAGAGCGGGGGCGAGCGAGGTCAGTCATGAACTACGAGAACTTGGGCACGTCCGGTCTGCGGGTTTCGAGGATCTGTCTCGGCATGATGGGATTCGGGAACGCCAGTGACCGCGCCTGGGTGGTCGACGAAGAGGCCGCCGATCCCATCGTCCGAGCCGCCGTCGAGGGTGGTGTGACCTTCTTCGACACGGCGGACGCCTATTCGGCCGGCGCCAGCGAGGTGGCCACCGGGAATCTGGTGCCCAAGTACCTGAGCCGGGACGAGGCCGTGATCGCCACCAAGGTCTTCATGCCGGTGACCCCGGGCGAGAACGGGGGCGGTCTCGGGCGCAAGCACATCCTTTCGGGCATCGATGCCTCGCTGCGGCGCCTGAAGATGGACCACGTCGACCTCTATCAGATCCATCGCTGGGACCCGCGCACGCCGATAGAGGAGACGATGGAAGCCCTCAACGACGTGGTGCGGTCCGGCAAGGCCCGCTATATCGGCGCCAGCTCCATGTTCTCCTGGCAGTTCGCCAAGGCCCAGTACACCGCCGAGGCCCACGGGTGGGCGAAGTTCGTCTCCATGCAGAACCACTACAACCTCATCTACCGCGAGGAAGAGCGCGAGATGATCCCCCTCTGCCTCGATCAGGGTGTCGGGTGTATTCCCTGGAGCCCGCTGGCGCGTGGTGTGCTGGCCGGCACGCGCACCAGGGAGGGTGGCCGCAACACCACACGCTCGAGCACCGATCCCTTCACCGACTACCTCTACTCGCAACCCACCGACTTCGACGTCGTCGAAGCCGCCGACGAGGTGGCCCGAGGCCGGGGTGTGCCGACCGCCCAGGTGGCCCTGGCCTGGCTGCTCGGGAAGCCGGGCGTCACCGCGCCGATCGTGGGCTCGACCAAGGAGCATCACCTGCGCGACGCGTTGAACGCCGAGGCGCTCAGCCTGACCGGCGACGAAGTCGAGGCGCTCGAGAAGCCCTACGTGGCCCATCCCGTCCTCGGGCACTTCTGATGCGACGCCGGACGTTCCCGAGGAGAGCGCCCCGGTCCTGGGCCCGGAACGCACGGAGCCACTAGGGTCCGGCGGGATGCCGAGCGTCGAGCGTCGAGCGTCGACGCGCACAGTCGTGTCAGGCGAGAGAACGGGGGGCCCATGCGTGTCGCGCTGACGGTGGCCGACTTCCTCAACCGCGCTGCGCTGGTCTACGGGGATCGGGTGGCCGTGGTCGACGAGCCCGACGTGGCGGGCTCGTGGGGCAGCCAGACGTATACCGAGCTCGAGGCCCGGGCCCGGGGTCTGGCCCTCTCCCTCGATCGGCTCGGCATCGCCCACGGCGAGCGCGTCGCCATCGTCAGCCCGAACTCCGCCCACTTCTTGGCCTCCTTCTTCGGCGTCAGCGGCTACGGCCGCGTGCTCGTGCCCATCAACTTCCGCCTCACCGCCGAGGAGATCGCTTACGTCGTCGGGCACGCGGGCGCGTCGGTCCTCCTGTACGACCCGGACCTGGCCGACCAGGTGGCCCCCATCAAGGTGGCGCACCGCTTCGCCCTCGACAATGTCGCCGACGCCGAGCTGTTCGCGCCCGCCGCCGCCACGGCCGTCCCCGATCCATGGGAGGCCGACGAGGACAGCCCGTGCTCGATCAACTACACCTCGGGTACGACGGCGCGGCCGAAGGGCGTCCTGTTGACCCAGCGCAACTGCTGGCTCAACGCGGCGATGTTCGGTTGGCACACGGGCGTGAGCGACCGCGACGTCCTGTTGCACACGCTGCCCATGTTCCACTGCAACGGCTGGGGGATGCCGTACGCGGTGACCGGGATGGGCGGCATGCACGTCGTGCTGCGCAAGATCGACGGCGAAGACATCTTGGATCGGATCGAGCGTCATGGCGTCACGCTGCTCTGTGCCGCACCGGCCGTCGTGGCGGCCGCGCTCGCCGCGGCGGAGGCGCGGACCCAGGAGGGCCGGGTCGTGCCGGGCCGGGGGACCGTGCGTGTCGTGGTGGCCGGCGCGCCGCCGCCGTCGAAGACCATCGAGCGGGTGGAGACCGAGCTCGGGTGGGAGTTCATCCAGATCTACGGGCTGACCGAGACCTCCCCGCTGCTCACCATCAACCGGGCGCCGGCCGAATGGGACACGTTGAGCGCGGCGGACCGCTCCCTCCGGCTCTCCCGGGCCGGCGTGCCGGCCATCGGGGTGGAGATGGCGATCGACGACGAGGGTGAGGTGCTGGCCCGTGCCAACCACGTCTTCGACGGGTACTGGGACCAGCCGGAGGAGTCGGCGGCCGCCCTCGCCGGCGGCTGGTTCCACACCGGCGACGGCGGTTACCTCGATGACGCGTACGTCGTCATCTCGGACCGCAAGAAGGACGTCATCATCACCGGCGGTGAGAACGTCTCGTCGATCGAGGTGGAGGACTGCCTCTATCAACACCCGGCCGTGGCCGAGGTGGCGGTGATCGGGGTGCCCGACGAGCGCTGGGGCGAGACGGTCGCCGCGCTGGTCGTCGTGCGTGAGGGCGAGACGGTCAGCGCGGACGAGCTCATCGCGCACTGCCGCGATCGCATGGCACACTTCAAGGCGCCCCGCTCGGTGGAGTTCCGCGACGCCCTCGATCGCACGGCGACGGGGAAGCTGCAGAAGTACAAGCTGCGCCAGCCCTACTGGTCCGGGCGGGACCGACGCGTCAACTAGTCACGGGGCGGGCGGGTCGATCGGTCGACCGGACCGCTCTTCGAGCACCAGTCGTCCCTTGCGCCCGAAGGCCGCCGCCACCTCGCCGCCGATCAGCCGGCGCAGCGGATCGCCGATGATGGAACGTCGCCAGCCCACGTCGAGCCGGCTCGGCTCACCGCAGAGGAGCTGGGCGATGTCGGCCCGGGTGGCCAGCAGGGCCTGGTCGAAATCGAGATCGTCGGCGATCTGACGCACCACACCCGAGCACACGGCGACGGCCGCGGCCGGGGCAGGTGCCTCCCGGCCCTCCGACGGCATGCGGATCTGCTCGGGAGGGAGGTCGATGCCCCGGGCGACGGCGTCGAGGATCTCGCGGGAACGACCCTGGGCCAGGTGCCGTCCGTCCACGCCGCGCGTGCGACGCAGTTCCTCGCCGTTGGCGGGCGGCCGCTGCACGATCGCCTGGAGCGCCAGGTCCGAGAGGATCATCCGGCGCGGACGGTTGCTCGACGCGGCCGTGCGCTCACGCCAGGCCGCCACCTCCTGGGCCACGCCCCGTTGGCGCCGCGACATGCCGCGGATGTCACCCAGCTTCCACCAGGCCTCCTCGGCCACCCGGGCCGGCGCCCGCTGACCCAGCACGGCGTCGCACTCGTCGAGGGCCCACTCCAGCCGTCCGAGTGTCTCGAGCCGCTCGCTCAGGACCCGACGCAACTCGAGCAGGTGGGCCACGTCGTTGAGGGCGTAGGAGATCTGCCGTTCCGGGATGGGTCGTTCGAGCCAGTCCGAGAGGCGGTCGGCCTTCGGCAGGGTCACCCCGAGCATCTGATCCACCAGTCGGGACAGGGAGGGTGACGACATGCCGAGGAACCCGGCGACGATCTGGGTGTCGAACACACTGGGCGGCACCGCCCCGCACGCGGCGAGCAGCACATCGAGGTCCTGTCCGGCCGCATGGGCGATGGCCTGTCCCGGTCCGTCGAACACCGCCGCCAGCGGGGAGGGGTCGACCGCCAGCGGATCGACGAGCGCGGCGGCGTCGGGTCCCCAGGCGATCTGGATGAGCGCGAGGTCGGGGACATAGGTGCGCTCCGTGTGGAACTCGGTGTCGAAGCCGTAGGCGTCGGCGGCCGAGAGCTCTTCGACCAGCGCGTCGAGCCCGCTCTCGTCGACCACCATGCGGGCGGGCGCTGCGTTCGTCATCGGGTGGAGGTGCGGCGGGATCGTGCCAAGACTTCCGGCGACGTTATCGCGGGGGATTTCGTTGCCATCCGGTGGCAATCCGCTTGCACGTCCAAAGGGGGCGCAGTTGGCCCCGAATTGGGCCGGGCGGCAGATACAATGGCCCCCTGGCCTGGGGAAACAGGGATTACCCGGCCCACGCAACAACCGGCTCGCGACTTAAGGCCCCGTCGGAGTCGACCGAGGTCCATCACAGCGCATTCGGAGGATCGGAGGGGGCAGTGAAGAAGGCCAGGAAGAGATTGTTCGCCCGGCAGGCGCCGGACGAGCGGCCTCCGGCGCCCGACGCACGTTCGAGTCCCGCGGCGGCTGCCGGCCCGGTCGACGACGTCGGCAGTGCACCGCGCTCGGTCGAGTCCATGCTCCAAGAGTTCAGCGGCGGCGAGTCGACGCTCTCGTCGGTGCGCGCCAGCGGCGCGGGCCGGACGAGCGCCAAGTACGACCAGCTCTGGCAGCTCTCCATGGCCGACCCGCACACCGGGCTGGCCAACCAGCTCCTGCTGCTCGACCGGCTGACCCAGGCCCTGGCCCGCCGCCGGCGCCACGGCGGCGAGGTGCTCGTGTGCAATGTCGAGCTGGAGAACCTCGGCGAGATCAACCTCGACCTCGGGTACACGACGGGCAACGCCGTGCTGTGCGAGATGGCCAGGCGTCTGACGTCGATCCTGCGCACGGAGGACACGGTCGGGCGCGTCGGCGGGAGCGAACTGGTGACCGTCCTGGCCGTCAACGACGAGCAGGACGTCGGCCCGCTGGTCCGGCGCCTGCAGCTTGCGCTCGACGAGCCGGTCGTGGTCGGTGGGCAGGGGGTCCGTCTGCGGGCCACCCTGGGCGTCGCCGTGGCCGAGCCGAACGAGACCGCCGAGGACGTCCTGGTGCGGGCCGACCGTTCGGCCCGGGTGGGCAATCGCTGAACGGGCAGGCCGCCGCAGCGGCGGGTCTCCTCAGCGCGGCCGCGCCTCGAGGTACAGCTCCAAGGAGATCTCCGGACGGATCTTGAGGGCCAGCGTGGCCGGCACCTCGAGACCGAACTCCCGGATGTCGAGGACGTGCTGCCCGCGGGCCACCAGCACGGGTCCACCGGCGCTCCCGACACCGTGCACCTCGACCGTGATCGAGCCCTCGATCGGCCGGCTCACGTCGTGGATCTCGACCCGGCCTGCTGCGAGGTAGCGACCGGCGCCGGTGCCCGGCGCCACGCGTTCGAGCTCGACGCGGGCGTCGGGGTGGCGTCGACCGTCGATGCGCCGGGCGAGCTCCGTGTCGTAGAGCGGGTTGCCCGAGGTCAGCGCGCGGAGCGAGATCGCCAGCGTGCCCCGGACCTGCGGCCCCTCGGGGTCGACCACGATCCGTGATCCGTCGAAGGTGCACTCGATCTCCCCCCGGGCCTCGCTGGTGGCGAACGCGATCGGACCGACGTTCGATCGGGCCTTGAGGAGCACGGCGGAGCGGCCGGGGACCACGGCGAAGACGGTCTGTGCGGCGCTCCCGCGTGACCGCGCCGGCACGGGGACCGGTGTCAGCGGGCGGGGGCGACGACGAGCGGGATCCCGCCGGCCTGGACGATGCCGGCGCCGCCCTCGTCGTCGGGTCCGCGCAGTTCCCACAGCCACTCGGTGGCGACGGGCTCGGCCAGGGGCCGGCCCCAGAGGAATCCCTGCGCCTGGTCGCACCCCATACCGTGGAGCATGTCGTACTGCTGCGCCGTCTCGACGCCCTCGGCGATGACGGCGAGTCCCAGCGAATGGGCGAGGTTGATCACACTCGAGACGATGGCGCGGTCCTCGGCGCTCTCCACGATGCCGGCGATGAAGGAGCGATCGATCTTGAGGTGCTGGACCGGGTAGCGGCGCAGGTAGCTGAGGGACGAGTAGCCGGTGCCGAAGTCGTCGATGGAGAGCGCGATCCCGAGGGCGCGCAGCCGTTCGAGCTGGGTGATGGCGGTTTCCGGATCGTCGGCGGTGGCGCTCTCGGTGATCTCGAGGACGAGCGCTCCGGGCTCGAGACCCGCCTCGCACAGGGCGCCCGCGATCTCGTCGACCAGACCGGGGTCCTGGAGCTGGCGGGCCGAGACGTTGACGGAGAGCACCAGAGTGGTTCCGAGGAGGCTCCGCCACGCCGCCGCCTGGAGGCAGGCGTTGCGCAGGACCCAGCGCCCGATGGCGATGATCATCCCGCTGTCCTCGGCCAGCTTGATCCACTGGTCGGGCAGGAGCTCACCCCGTGTCGGGTGGTTCCAACGCACGAGGGCCTCGAAGCCGCTGAGGACGCCCGCACCGAGGTCGACGATGGCCTGGTAGTGCACGGACAGCTCGCCGCGCGGGAGCGCCCACTCCAGGTCGGTGCGCAGCGCGGCCCGCTCGATGGCGGCCTCGCGCATGTCCGGCTCGAAGAACTGGTAGCGGGACTTGCCGCGGGACTTGGCAACGTACATGGCCACGTCGGCACCGAGCAGCACGTCCTCGGGCGTCTCGCCGTCGTCGGCCACGGCCACGCCGACGCTCGCCCGCGACAGGATCTCCTGGTCGTTGATCCGGTACGGATAGCCGAGGACGGCGATGATCCGCTTGACGACGGTCTCGGCGGCCTGGCTGTCGGCGTTCTCGAGGAGGAGCGCGAACTCGTCCCCGCCCCAGCGGGCCACCGTGTCACCCGGGCGGACGCACCGCTCGAGCCGGGTGCTGGTCAGCTCCAGGAGAGTGTCGCCCACGGCGTGTCCCAGGGTGTCGTTGATCGACTTGAAGTCGTCGAGGTCCAAGAAGATCACGGCGAGGGGATGGCCGCGGCTGAGGCGCCGTGCGAACGCCTCGTCGACCCGGTCGACGAACAGCGCCCGATTGGCCAGGCCGGTCAGCGGGTCGTGCGAGGCCCGGTCGCGCAGCTCGGCCTCCAGGGCGACGCGCTCGCTGGCATCGCGGGTGTTGAGGACCAACCCCTCGACGCTGGGATCGTCGAAGAGACTGCGCACGGCTGATTCGCCGACCCGCCAGCTCCCGTCGCGGTGGCGCATACGGGTCTGCACCAGCCCCGCGCCCTCGCCGAGGGTGTGGCCGCCGTCCTGGTCCAGGTAGGCCAACAGCTGGGCCGCGTCCTCCGGATGCAGCCACGAGGAAAGCGCACGGCCGACCATCTCCTCGGGCGTGAAGCCGAAGACCTGCTCGACCGAGGAGCTCTGGTAGGTGATGCGGCCACTGCGGTCGATGACCGTGGTCACGTCGGAGGACTTCTGGGCCAGCGAGCGGAAGTGCGCCTCGCTCCCGGCGACCCGCTCGAGCGCGGCACCGGCCAGCGTGGCGATGAACTCGGCCAGCTGCACCTCGACGTCGCCGAAGAGGTCGTTCACCCGGTGATGGGTGACGTTGAAGCACGCCACGACCCGCCCTTCCGAGACGATGGGCGCGCACAGGATGGAACGCAGGTCGGCCAGCAGCATGCTGTCGAAGGTCTCGGGATCGGTCAGCGCGCTCGACACCACCGGCGAGCCCGTGGCGATGGCCCGCGCCATCAGCGTGGCGCTGACATCGGGCACCAGCGACCCCGAGTCGCTCACCATCACGTCGTCCTGCTGGGCGTCGCCCAGCCCGATGACGTTGCAATGGTCGCCCCGCAGCATGAGCATGGCCGCCTGGTGCACCTCCTGGTACACCGCACCGGGCGAGACAGCCGCCCCGATGCGGCGGCCGGCGTCGAGCAGCATCTCGAAACGGTCGGCCAGGGAGTAGGTGGCCTGGGGTACGTCGGGCTCGTGCGGCTCGAGGCTGACCCGCTGCACCTCGGCCTCGGACAGGTCGCTCCGGGCCCCGATGCGACCCTGGGCCACCGCCACCTTGGCCAGTGCGATGCTGGTCAGCGCCGTCTCGTACTCGGCCTCTTGGTCCCGACTGGCGCGCAGGCTCGCCTCGAACCAGCGGCTGGCCCGACGACGCTGTCCGCGCAGCTCGGCCACCGTGGCGCGCTCACGCAACGTGTGCGGGAGGTTGTTGCGGTATTTCCGGGCGACACGGTGGGCCTGCCGCCCGACCCGGGCGGCCTGACGCAGATGATGGGTCCGGGCCCGCCGTTGGCGCGGGTCGATCGACTCGGCCTGGGTGCGCAGCGCCGTCATCAGCCACGGCAGGACGGGCGCCACGTACTCGGAGCGCAGCCCGTGCCGGTCCACGACGACCTGGGCCTGGCCGAATCGTTCGAGCGCCCGCTCCGTCTCGCCGGCGTAGAGCAGGCGGACCCCGTCGGCCAGGTGCACTTCGGTGGCCGTGTGGGCGTCGCCGAGGTCGCGCCCCATCTCGATGGCCACGAAGGCCTCCGGGACTCGGCCGACGCCGGCACGGGCCCAGCCGCTCAGGGCGATCCCGGCCGCGGTGGCATCGCCGATGGCCGTCGCCTTGTAGTAGAGCCGGCGCGACAGCTCGAACGCGGTATCGAGCTCGCCCAGCCGGTAGTGGGCGAAGATCTGGTGCCAGGCGGCCGTGTTCTGCTCCCAGCGCCCGCCGCTGCGCTCCAGCAGGCGGATCGATTCCTGGCAGGCGTCGATGCACTCGCGGTAGCGCGATGACGCGTAGAGGACGGTGGCCACGAAGCTGAGCGACTGGCCCTGGCCCCAGACGTCACCCGCGGCGCGCCGGATGACCAGCGAGCGGTTGGCGTACGCCAGGCCGCGCGCGTACCGGGGCACCGTCGTCATCACCGGAGCGTGTTCCGAGTAGGCCTGGGCCAGTTCCGGGGAGGGTGGGTAGCGCTCGGCCAGGTTCATCTCGCGGAGGTGGGCCCAGGCGCAGGGGACCTTGCCTTGACTGAACCAGTAGACGTGGGCCAGGTTCGAGTAGATCCGGATGGCCACGAACTCGCGGTCGGCCCCCGCGCGCGGGCGTCGACCGACGAAGATCCGGGGCGCCACCGTGTGCAGCGTCTGCACGAACGTCTCGAAGAGCACGGCCAGCAGTCGGGTGAGGCGCCCCCGCGGCACCCAGCGTCCCAGCGCCCGCAGCGCTCCCTCGAGGGCCAGCGCCGCGGTGACCTGGTCGCCCTGTTTGAAGGCGACGTCACCGAGCTTGCCGTTGATGACGGCGCGCGCCGTCGGCTCGTCGCTCAGCGCCAGCGCCCGTTCGAGCTGCATGGTGGCACCGGGGTAGTCGCCTTGCAGCATGAGCACGTCACCGAGGGCCTCCGCCACGGTGGCCAGCACGGCCGGGTCGGCCGAGGCCGCCCGTTCGGCAATGCGGTAATGCCCGACCGCAGCGTCGAGTGCGTGGCGCTCCCGCGCCGCCGCGCCCGCCGCCAGCGCATGGGGCAGGGCACGGGCCGGGTCGCCCCCGGCGTCGAAGTGGTAGGAGAGCTCGAACGACCGGTCGGGATGGAGCAACTCGATGCGCTCGGCCGCGGCGAGGTGGAGCCGGCGCCGTTCGGCCGCCTCCAGGCGCTCGAGCAGGCTTTCTCGGAGCTTGTCGTGCGTGAACGAGCAACGCCCGCTCTCCTCTTGGACCCACAGGATGCGCCGCCGCCTGGCCGCGTCGAGGGCCGGCGTGATGGCCGCCGCGTCCCGGCCCGCGAGCATGATGGCCAGGTCGAGGTCGAACTCCTTCCCCAGCACGGCGCCGATCGTGAGGAAGCGGACGGCCTCGGGCGCCAAGAGATCGAAGCGCCGGCCCAGGACGAGAGCCGCCCGCCGCGACGTCTGCACCGCGGCCATCGGGCCCGGGTCGATCTCCCAGCCCTCGGACCCGTCGCGCAGCGCCCCGGACTCGACCATGCCGCGCAGCACGGCGGAGGCCATGAACGGGCTGCCGTCGGCCAGGCGCACGACGGTGGCGACGGCCTCGTCGGGGAGTGGACCGGCCATCGACTCGCACAAGGCGCCCACGTCCGTCTCGTCGAACGGCTGGAGGGCCACGGCGGCGGTCGGCACGAGCGAGCGCAACCGGTGCCCGGGGGGTACCTCCTCGGAGCGGAACGAGGCCACGACGACCACGCCGCAGCCCGGTTCGGTCACCTCGAGTGCCAGCCAGCGGTCGAGGAGGGTCAGCGTGAGCGAGTCGGCCCACTGGCAGTCGTCGAGCAGGATCAGCACCGGCCGGGCGGCCCGTCCCACCACGTCGAGGAGTGAGAGCAGCGCCTCGATGCTGCGGGTCTCGCCGTACTGCTCGGGTCCCAACCCGGAGCGGTCGACCGGTCCGATCAACTCGGCCAGGGCGGGCAGGGCGGCCGCGCACGCGGCGGCCCGGTCCCCGAGCTGGGCCCGCAGGCCACCGGGCAGCCGGCGATCGAGCTCTGAGCTGACGAGGCCGCGCGCGATGCCCTCCAGCAGCTGGAACGGTTGCGGTGCCGCCTGGTCGACACCGTGACCGCGCAGGACGACCGTCTCGCGCTGGGCGGCGTGCGCGGCCAGCTCGTCGAGGAGCCGGGTCTTTCCCGCGCCGGACTCGGCTTCGACCAGAACGAGGCGATGGGGCGACGTGACGCCCTGCTCGAGCACGCCGATCAACTCCGCCAGCTCGGCCTGGCGGCCGATGAACGAGGGCTCGGCCAGCACGTGGCGCCGGTCACGCACGCCAGGGGTGACGGACGGGTCGTCGGAGCCTGCAGCGAGGCCGGCGGCGATGGCCCGCACGTCCTCGAGGACCGAGGAGGCGGATTGGTAGCGCCCGTCGGGGTTCTTGGCCAGGAGCCGCTGCACGACGCCCTCGAGCGAGCGGGGTACGGCGAGACCGAGTGTCCGCAACTGGGGCGCCTCCATGTTGAGGTGCTGGCGCAGGACCTCGCCCACGGTGTCGCCCCGGAACGGCGTGCGTCCGGCCAGGCACTCGAACAGGACGACCCCGACCGAGTACAGGTCGGCCCGTTGGTCGACGGCCACCGTGATCAGCCCGGCGGACTCGGGGGCGATGTAGCGCACCGTGCCGGCCGGTTCACCGCGGGAGGCGGCATCGAGGTCGGCGCCGCGCGAGAGGCCGAAGTCGACCAACTCGGCCGTGAGGGACGTCGGATCGCCGTGCACGATGACGTTCGACGGCTTGATGTCGCGGTGCAGCACCGCGTGCCCGTGCACCTTTTCCAGCGTGGACAGGACGCCGTCCGCGATCTGGAGGGTCGCCGCCACCGACAACGGGCCCCGGGTCAACACCAGATCGAGTGGTTCGCCGCGGAGACGTGGCTGCACCAGGTAGAAGTACCGATCGCGCTGCCCGCACCACAGGACGCGACGCGACCGCCCGAGATCCATCCGCTCGAGCAGCCGGGCTTCGTGCTCTATCCGCATGTAGACCGCGGTGGGCATGCTCGCCGTGTCCACCGCCTTGATGACGACGTCGGACCCGTGCAGCTGGTCGACGCCGGCGTAGGTGTCGATCCCGTTGCCCCGTTTGATCAGCGAGGCCAGCTCGAAGCGGCCGTCCACGAGGTCACTGGTCGCCACGCGGCGGGTGGCCGAGAGCGGCTCCTCGGTCGTGGTCACGCGCCGTCACCGTCCGACGACCGGCGGCCCGCCGCCGTGTGGCTGAGCGACGCCCGGCCAGCCCGCATCACGATTCCCCGAATCCCCGGACCCGTTCTCCACGGGTCACGACCATCGTACCCATTCTTCCTACTGAGAGCCCTTCCTTCCCCCTGGGCCCGACCGCGTCGTCCCGTCGGGCGGGCCCGCGCCCAGGCACGAATCAGCCGCAGCTCCAAGGATTCTCACGTGACCGTGTTGGTGATCGACCGATCTGGGGTACAGGACACCTCCAGGGGGGGTGCCGGAGCGAGCAAAACAAGGAGTATCGGCCCTAGTGCCTCCACCTCAATCGGGACAAGCTGAGTGGACCATGTCGATGTACAGCGAGTTGCTCAGCGTTCTGTGCGCCGACATGGACCCCGTGGAACTGCCGACGTCGCGAGACGAGCTCGTGGTCGTCCTGCTGCAGTGCCGGCGACGGCTGCACGGCCATGGTCTGGAGCAGGGCCATGTGATGGCAGAGGATCTCGCCCTCGAGCTCGATCACGACCGCATGCTGCTCCGCCTCTGCCGCGCGCTGGGTATCGAGAGCGATCCCTCGCTCTTCGTGAACCCGCTGGTCGAGCGGGAGCGCCTGGAGAGCAAATTGCGCAGCGCAGGGGTCGACTTCCGCACCCTCGACGACAACCGCCGCATCGGCGTCGGCTGAGGAGCCGACCGTCCCTCACGTGCGGGGCGGGCCCCCGGCCTTGCGCTCGGCCAGCACGGCGGCGTACACGGCCGCTTCGGTGCGCCGCCGCATCCCGAGCTTCGAGAGCAGGCTCGAGACGTAGTTCTTGACCGTGGCCTCGGCCAGGAACAGCTGTTCGGCGATCTGGCGGTTCGACTGCCCCTGGGCGATCAGTTCCAGCACGCGACGCTCCTGGGGGGTCAGCACGGTCAGACGTGACTCGGCCTCTTGGTCCTTGCGCAGGCGGTCGAACAGCTCCTGGGTCAAGGCCGGGTCGAGCAGCGACATGCCCTGGCTGACCCGCCTGATGTCGCCGAGGAGGTCGCCGCCACCGACCTCCTTCAAGACGTAACCGGACGCGCCGGCCATGATGGACGAGAAGAGCGCGTCGTCATCCGAATACGACGTCAGCATGAGGCAGCGGATGTTGGGCGAGGTGGACTGGACCTCGCGGCAGACCTCGATGCCGTTGCCGTCGGGCAGCCGGACGTCGAGTATGGCGACGTCGGGTTCGAGTTGACGGATCAGGGCCAGCCCCTCGGTGGCGGTGCCGGCCTCGCCGATCACCTCCATGTCGCTCTCGCCGTCGAGCAGCGTGCGTAATCCGGTCCGGACGAGCTCGTGATCGTCGAGCAGGAACACACGGATCGACATGGGCAAATCATTGCACGCTGCCCCCCTTCTCCGACGCGACTGGCAGTGTCGCCGCAGTCGGGTGGGTCACCAAGCCGGCCGTGTCACCAGTAGCCTGACCAGCTGTGCAGCCCTTCGACCGCCTCGAGGATCCCGCCCGGCTGCGACGCTTGTTGCAGGCCATCCTGATCCTCGATGCGGAGCTAAACCTGCCCATCGTCCTGCGCCGCATCGTCGAGGAGGCCCGAGACCTCGTCGATGCCGAGTACGGCGCGCTCGGGGTGCTGAGCGAGGACGGGCTCACCCTCGATCAGTTCATCACGGTCGGCCTGAGCGGCGACGAGGAGCATGCGATCGGCCCGCGGCCGACGGGTCGGGGAGTCCTCGGCACGGTGATCGCCGACGAGAAATTGCTCCGGCTGACCAAACTGGGCGACAGCCCGGACAGCATCGGCGTGCCGACCCACCACCCGGCCATGACCTCGTTCCTCGGTGTGCCCGTGCGGGTGCAGGGTGAGGTGTACGCCAACCTCTATCTGACCAACAAGCGCAGCGCGCCCGAGTTCTCCGAGGAGGACGAGGTGCTCGTCTCCGCCCTGGCCCACTCGGCCGGGAGCGCCATCGAGAACGCGCGGCTCCATTCGCTCGTGCGGGATGCGGCCCTCACCGAGGACCGAGACCGGATCGCCCGGGACCTCCACGACTCGGTGATCCAACGCCTGTTCGCCATCGGCCTTTCGTTGCAGGGCACGGCCCGACTGGTGGAGCGCCCCGAAGCGGTCCTGCGCATCGGCGAGGCCATCGACAAGCTGGACGAGACCATTCGCCAGCTGCGCAAGGCGATCTTCGACATCGAGCTCACCATCAACAAGATGGGTCTCAACCCCAAGGTCCTCGAGTTGGTCCACGAGCTGCGGCCCGTGCTCGAACTGCATCCCCAGGTGTCCTTCGTCGGCCCGGTCGACAAGGTGGTGTCGAACGAGCTGGCCGAGGAGATCCTGGCCGTCCTGCGTGAAGCGCTGACCAACGTGGGCAAGCACGCCCAGGCCACCCAGGTCGTGGTGACGGTCGCGGCCGCCGGCGACGAGTTGCGCCTGGTGGTGGCGGACGACGGCACCGGGATCGGGGAGATCACCCCCGGCGGCCTCGGGCTCAAGAATCTGCGCCAGCGGGCGGCGCGGCGCGGCGGAGGCATGGATATCGGGACCTCGCGTGAGGGCGGGACCCGGTTGTCGTGGCATGTCCCCCTCGACCCCGTCGACGAGAGCCTCGGGGCCGCCAACCCGACGTGAATGGCTGCGACGCCGCGATCCTCGTCGTAGCATCGACCTCGATCCGGCCTCGTTGGGGGACGAGGTTCGGGAAAGGGGTGGGCACATGACCACGACGGCGGTTGGAAAGGCGGAACGGCCCGACAGGGGATTCGCCCACGCGCTGTGGAAGCGGCAGCTCTCGACGTACCCCGACACGCTGCCCCGCCTGGGCTACCTGGCCATCGTCGTCTTGACGACGATCATGCTCTACTACCTGTACTACGTGGAGGGCGCGGTCACGCCGCTCTTGCTGCCCTACTACCACATGTCGTTCCAGTACTTCCTGTACCTGCTGGTCGTCTCGAACGCCATCGGGGCCTTCAGCGCCTTCATCGGCGGGTTCTCCGACAAGATCGGGCGGGCCAACCTGACGATCTTCGGGACGCTCCTGGTCGCGCTGATCCAGCTCTTCGCCATTCCCCAGATCAGCGACAAGTTCTGGTTCGCCGCCTGCTACTGCGTGATCGGCTTCGTCGAGGGCATCATCTTGGTCTCCACCCCCGCCCTCATGCGCGACTTCTCGCCTCAGATGGGCCGCGGTGTGGCCATGGGTTTCTGGGCGCTCGGCCCGACCATGGGGGCCCTGGCCGCCAGCCTCGTCGCCACCCACACGTTGAGCCACCTCGAACCGTGGCAGGACCAATTCATCATTTCCGGGATCGTCTGCCTGGTCGTCGTCGTGATCGCCTTCCTCTTCCTGCGTGAGCTCTCGCCACAGCTCCGGGATCAGCTGATGGTGTCCGAGCGCGAGCGGGCTCTCGTGGAGGCGCGGGCCATGGGCATCGACGTGGCAGCGGCCCAGACGCATCCCCTCCGCTCCATGCTCAAGCTCGACCTGATCGCCTCGTCCGTGGGGATCTCGGTCTTCCTCCTCTTCTATTACGCGTCGGTCAGCGTCCTCACCATCTACTGGGTCGTCACCTTCAACCGCAGCACGCCGCAGGCCAACGGCATCAACGTCTGGTATGCCGGGTTCCTGTCGATCGGCCTCGTGCTGGCGGGCGCGCTGTCCGACAAGCTCCGGGTCCGCAAGCCCTTCATGCTGGGCGGCGCCGTGGCGGCCATGATCATGCTCGGACTGCTCATCGTGCAGACGAATCATCCGCACACCGGGTACTACAACAACGTCCTCGTCGTCGTGCTGTTGGCCGTGTCCATCTCCTTTGCCTACGCGCCCTGGATGGCCAACTACACCGAGCAGGTCGAGTCCCACAATCCGGCTCTGACGGCGACCGGCTTGGCCGTCTGGGGTTGGATCCTGCGGATCACGGTGGCGCTGTCGTTCCTCGTGCTGCCCTACGTGATCACGACCTCGAACGTGCTGGTCGACAACCAGACGGCGGGCGCCACGCTGCAGACGATCCAGGCGGCGCAGCCCTACGCACCGGACACGTCGACCCTGAAGTGCAACCCGACACCGGCGCCGGCGGTGGTCATCGCCGACTTGAAGACGACGGCCCAGGCCCGGCCCGAGCTCAGCACCCTCGCCACCATCCTGGCGGTCTGCAACAGCGACCACAGCCTGACCAAGGCGCTCTCGGCTGCCGGCGGGCTCACCAACCCGCACGTCCTGGGATTGAACGCCTTCAACCCGATCGCCCTGGACATTCAGGACGGCAAGGCGGTGACGCAGGCGCAGATCGCCGGCGTGGCCAAGTATTCCCCGAACCTGGCCAACCTCTTGGTGGCCGAGCAGAAGCTGGTGCCGGCGCAGAAGACGTCCCCGGGGGAGTGGAAGCGTTGGTGGGGCGTGTGCCTGGCCGGCATGCTCGTCTTCGCCGTGTTGGTCTTCACCATGCGCGGGCGCTGGAGTCCGAGGGCGGCCCGGCGCGACTTCGAGGAGCACGAGCAGATCGTCTCGGCCGAGCTGGCCAAACTGGTGGAGGAACCGGCCGCCGTCTCGTAGCGCGAGGATCTGGTGATGCGAACGCTGGAGCACTTCATCGGGGGCAAGTCGGTCGCCGGCACGTCCGGCCGTACCAGCCCGGTCTTCGACCCGGCCCGCGGGGTGCAGACGGGTGAGGTCCCGTTGGCATCGCAGGCCGAGGTGGACGCAGTGGTCGACGTCGCCACGGAGGCCGCCCTCGAGTGGCGGGCCAGTTCGCTCAGCGCCCGGGCGGCGGTGCTCTTCCGCTTCCGGGATTTGGTCGCGTCGGCGGCGCCCGACCTGGCCGCCGCCGTGACGGCGGAGCACGGCAAGGTGCTGAGCGACGCGGCCGGAGAGGTCGCCCGCGGTCTGGACAACATCGAATTCGCCTGCGGCCTGCCCCACCTGCTCAAAGGCTCGCACTCCACCGAGGTGTCCGGAGGGGTCGACGTGCACACGATCCTCGAGCCGCTCGGCGTGGTGGCCGGCATCACACCGTTCAACTTCCCGGTGATGGTGCCCCTGTGGATGCTGTCCAACGCGCTCGCCTGCGGCAACGCCTTCGTGCTGAAGCCCTCGGAGAAGGACCCGTCCCCCTCCCTGCTCCTGGCCGAGCTGGCCCGGGAGGCCGGCCTCCCCGACGGCGTGCTGAACGTGCTGAACGGTGATGCCGTGGCCGTCGACGCGCTGTTGGCCCATCCCGGCGTCGCCGCGGTGTCGTTCGTGGGCAGCACGCCCATTGCCCGGCACATCTACGAGACGGGCGCCCGCCACGGCAAGAGGGTGCAGGCCCTCGGCGGCGCCAAGAACCACATGGTGGTGCTGCCCGATGCCGACGTCGGTGCGGCGGCGGACGCCGCCATCTCGGCCGGATTCGGCTCGGCCGGGGAACGGTGCATGGCCATCTCGGTCGTGGTCGCCGTCGGAGCTGTCGCCGACGAGTTGGTCGAGGCGATCGCGTCCCGGATGCCGTCGGTGGTGGTCGGTCCCGGAGACGACCCGGACTCGCAGATGGGCCCGCTGGTCACGGCCGAGCATCGCGACCGCGTCCGCTCCTACGTCGACGGCGCCGAGTCGGAGGGGGCCACCCTGGTGGTGGACGGACGGGGCGAGTGGGCGGAGGGCTTCTTTCTCGGCTGCACGCTGCTCGACCAGGTCAGGCCGGGGATGCAGGCCTACGACGACGAGATCTTCGGCCCCGTCCTGAGCGTCGTGCGGGTCCCGACCTACGACGACGCGGTCGCCTTGGTCAACGACAACGCCTACGGCAACGGGACCGCGCTCTTCACGAGGGACGGCGGAGCGGCACGCCGCTTCCAGCGCGACGTGACGGCGGGCATGGTGGGCATCAACGTGGCCATCCCGGTCCCGGTGGGCTTCTATTCCTTCGGCGGCTGGAAGGCATCGCTCTTCGGGGACAGCGCGATGTACGGCCCCGAGGGCATCCGCTTCTACACCCGCCCCAAGGTCGTGACGACTCGCTGGCCGGACCCCGAGACCAGCGAGATCGATTTGGGATTCCCCCGTACCAGGTAGTCGCGCCCGGTTCCGTTTCCATGCCGCGGATCAGCGCAGGGTTCGTCGTGGCCGCTGTCGTCGTGCTCGGCCTCTCCGCCGCCGGGGCGGCGACCACGACCGCGACGACGAGGCCCGTCTCGGCCGACAACGCCAGACCGTCGGCTGCCGTGGCGACGCATCTGCCGGTCCGTTCGGCACTTCCAGCGGGTTGGGTGCTTCGCAGGGAATCCACCTCCACGAGCGCGGGCGCCGCTTCGAAGTGCCTGGCCTTCCTGGCGGCGCTCGTCACCCACCGCTCGCCCTATCCCTGGGCCTCACGGACCTTCGCCAAACCCTCGACGATGGACCAATGGGCCGAGATCCTCTACGAGGCACCCAGCACGACGAGCGCCGAGACGCTCTACGCCGACGACACGGCCGATCTCGCCCACTGCCGGAGCATCGCGCTGGGTTCGGGACCCGAGAGGGCGACGGGACACGTGCACGCACTCGACCTGCTCGGCCGGGCCCCGCAGAGCCAGGCTTTCACCGTCTCGCTGACCCGGCGCGGGGGTCGGCTCTCGGGTTCACCGTCCACATCTTCCGAGTCGGGAACTTCGTCAGCGGCACCGTCGAGGTGGCCCACGACGGCGCGTCGTACGACGCGGCGGAGCAAGCGACCCTCGACTCGATTGCAGCAACGAAGCTCGGCGGCTGATCCGGTCGACAACCCTCGTGTTCCGAGCGGCCGGTGCAACACGGCGCGGAGGGGTCCGCGTGACATAGCGTTACGCGCATGACTCCCACGCGGGACAGCATGGCGCGACCCGACGGACGGAAGACGACGGGCGACGGCAAGGACCGGGCTTGGGCCTTGGTCATGACCGACCCACAGACGGGCCTGCCCAACGACATGGTGGTCCAGGATCGTTTGAACCAGGCCCTCGTTCGCCGCCCGCGCCACGGCGGCGAGGTCGTCATCATCACCGTGACGCTGGACAACTTGGAACGGATCAACGAGGACCACGGCTACGACGTCGGCAACACGGTGCTCCTCGAGGCGGCCCATCGCCTGACCCATGCCCTGCGCACCGAGGACACGGTCGGCCGCACGGGCAAATACGAGCTGAAGACGGTCATCACGGTGGCCGAAGAGCAGAACGTAGCTCCGCTGACCGGTCGCCTCCAGAAGGCTTTCGACGAGCCGTTCGAAGCGGGCGACGGGGTGGTCCGGCTCGAGGCGACGTTCGACGTCAGGCTGGCCGACGAGGCCGAACGGAACGGCTGAGCCGACGGGGCCAGTACGAACGAGCAGCGCGTGCGAACGGTTCTCGGCTCGTCGCTCCTCGACGTGGTGGTGGCGGCTGACCCCTGGAGGCTCTCCTTCGTGGGGCCCGATCTCCATGCGTCCGGCCCGATCGAGTTCCTGACCGAGCATCGCTGGCCCCCCGGCCCTGACCTTCCTCCTGACGACGATCCGCACGACACGGGTGCCTGGCGAGGGATGGGACACGTTCTCGAGGAGTCGGTGGAGGAGGGTCGGCGCTACCGGGCCACGGTCGCTGTCGGGCCCACCCGGGGCAGCGTGGGTACCGCAACCCTCGAGGTCGAGCTCTCCGACGACGGCACGGTGTCGGTTCGGGCCGACGTCGCCGGGGCCACGGCCTGCCGCCAGGGGTTCGTCGCCCTACCCGGCGAGCGCTTTCTCGGGTTCGGCGAGCGGTCCGACGCCGTCAGCCTCGAACGTGGCGTGGTGGAGCACTACGTCGCCGAGGGGCCATATCAGCAGCACGAGTACCCGTTCCTCGAGGGCATCGTCCCGGCCTGGGCACTGCGCAACCGTCCCGACGCGACCTACTTCCCGGTGCCCTGGGTCCTCTCCACCCGCGGCTACGGCGTCCTCGTCGAGCGCGACGAGGTCAGCTACAGCCGATTCCGCACCGAGACCGACGACCGCTGGGCGATCGAGGTGGAGTCCCCCTCCTTGGCCTACCGCGTGTTCTGCGGCCCGACCCCACTCGATGCGCTCGAGCGCTTCACCGCACGCACCGGTCGGCAACCGGCTCCCGAGCGCTGGTGGTTCGGCCCCTGGTACCAGAGTGGCCACACCAACCACGTACCCCTCGAGGAGGAGATCCGCCAGGTCGATGCCGTCCTCGGCGCGGGCGCCGCGGTCTCGGCCGTGGAGACCCACTGCCGGTATCTCCCGGTCGGCGAGGATCGTGGCTTCGAGGAGAGCGAACGGGCTCGGGCCGAGATGTTCCACGAGCGCGGGCTGGCCGTCGTGTCGTACCTCAACCCGTTGGTCAGCGTCGATTATCCCGAAGCGTTCGTTGCCGCCGACGAGGCGGGTGCCCTCATCCGGGCGGCGGACGGCTCGACGTACGTCTTCCAGGCGTATGCCGGTGGACGCGAACCTCCGGTGACCATGGAGACGCAGTACGACTTCACCACCACCGCGGCGGAGCGCACCTGGGGCGACGTGGCCCGACGGCTTGCCACGGCCGGCTACGACGGCTGGATGGAGGACTTCGGCGAGGACACGCCACTCGACGCCGTTGCCTCGGACGGGACGACCGCCACGGCCTTCCACAATGCCTATGCCCGGCACTTCCATGCCGCCGCCCACCGGGCCGCCGTCACGTTGGAACGGGAGACCGGGCGGCGTTTCGCCCGCTTCGCCCGCTCGGGTTGGACCGGTTCAGCCGCCTCGACCCCGATCGTCTGGGGTGGCGACCCCACCACGTCGTGGGGCTTCGACGGACTGGCCAGTGCGGTGATCGAGGGCCTGACCATGGGGGCCAGCGGCATCGCCATGTGGGGCAGTGACATCGGTGGGTTCTTCTCGACGCTGGACAGGCTCACCCCCGAGCTCCTCATCCGCTGGATCCAGTTCGGCGCCTTTTGTCCTGTGATGCGGACCAAGTCCG
Source organism: uncultured Acidimicrobiaceae bacterium (assembly GCA_963754445.1). Lineage (GTDB taxonomy): Bacteria > Actinomycetota > Acidimicrobiia > Acidimicrobiales > RAAP-2 > Bog-473. The sequence continues at coordinate 831,181 of CAVWFT010000002.1, forward strand.
CCGGTATCGAGGTGCCGGCCTACCGCCGTCCCCAGATCTGGGACGACGAGATCCTGCCCCACTGGGTTCGCTGGTCCCGCTGGCACACGAGGCTCAACGACTACCTGGCCGGCGCCCACGAGACCTATCGCCGCACCGGCCGGCCCATCATGTGCGCGCTGGAGCTGGCTCATCCGGGCGTCGGGCGTTGTGACGACCAGTACCTGCTCGGGCCCGATCTGCTCGTCGCCCCCGTGCTCGAGCCCGGGGCGACCCGGCGCCGGGTACTCGTGCCGCCGGGCCGGTGGGGCGGTCTGTTCGACCCGACCGTCACCTTCGACGGTCCTGGCACCGTCGAGGTGCCCGTCCGACCGGAGGAGATCCCGGTCTTCCTGCGGGACGGAGCGGTGCTCCCGTTGCTGCCCGACGACGGCCGTTCCCTCAGCCCCTACGCCCGCGCCTCGTAGGACGGTGCGCGGCCGGGCGGGCCCGAGGCGGCCCCCCCCCGGCGGCCCCGAGGCGACTGAGACGGATCGTGCCAGCGCAGCTTGCAATGGGGGTTGTCCTCCGACGGGGAACGGTCGCTCTTCGCCCGTGGACGAACCACAGACGCCATGCACGGGGTCGTGCGAGAGGCGCCGGACCGGAGGTCCCGACCGAACACGGTGGTCGAAGGCCGGATCGGACGCCGCCGGCGGACCACCGCGTCGACGGGTCATCGGGGTCGGACCACGGCAGGACGAGGCAAGGACGGCGCGAACACCGGGAGGGGCTCGCGAGTGGGCGAGGCGGGACTTGAACCCGCACATCCTTTCGGACACAGGAACCTGAATCCTGCGCGTCTGCCAATTCCGCCACTCGCCCGAGCGACCGGCCAAGAGTAGTCGGCCTGAAGGCCCTTCTCGGCCGCCGGGGCCTACGTGACCAGGTCAGACGCTTGATGCATCCCAGCGAAGGCCGACCGGCCGGTAATCTGTGGGAGACCATGGGACTCCAGCAGTTTGAGGAGCGCCTCGAGCGTTTGGTGGAGGGCACGTTGGCCAAGCCGTTTCGGAGCAGCCTCCAGCCGGTCGAGATCGGGCGCAGACTCACCCGAGAGATGGACCTGCATCGCCGGGTCGGCGTGCGGGGCCTCATCGCGCCCAATGCCTTTGCGGTCACCCTGTCCCCGGCCGACGTCAGCCGGTTCGCCAATTTTATCGACGCCTTGTCCCGCGAGTTGTCCGACGCGGCCCGGGAGCACGCCAAGATCGAGGGCTACTCCTTCGTCGGCCCGGTCGAGGTGGAGATCTTCGAAGGGTCCTCCCTCAAGGCCGGGCGTTTCACGGTCGCGGCCGAGGTGCGGGAGAGCGAGGACGGCGGCTTCCTGGCCGAGCTCGTCCTCTCCGACGGTCGCCGGGTCACGGTGGGGTCGGACGCGGTCGTCATCGGCCGCCTGCCCGAGTGCGAGATCGTGCTCGCAGACTCCAACGTGAGCCGCCGCCACGCCGAGTTGCGGCGGAAAGGAGACGGGGTCTTCGTGACGGACCTCGGCTCCACCAACGGCACCAGGGTGAACGGTGTTCCCGTGCGGGAACAGCTCCTGGCCAGCGGGGACGAGATCAGCGTCGGCTCGACGCGGCTCATCTTCGAAATGTCGTGACGGCACCAGGCGCGGTGGCGGTCCTGCTCGCCACGCAGAACCTGAATGCCGTGCTGCACATCATGCAGTGGAGCGTCATCGCGCTGATCTTCATCTTCTTCCTCCGCGTCGTCCGGGCCGTGTGGGTGGAGATGAGCCCGGCCACGATCCGCAAGCCGCGGTCGGTCCGCCGCCAGGAGCGCCGTGAGGGTGTGGCCACGGCCGCCGCCCTGGCTCCCGAGCGGACACGCGAGGGGCGGCGCCGTCCGCTCTTCCTCAAGGTGTTGCAGCCCCCTGCGCAGGCCGGTCGCACCTACGACCTGGACGACGAGCTGACCATCGGACGATCGCCCGGCTGCGGCGTGTCCATGACCGACGACATCTACACGTCGACGGTGCACGCTCGGCTCTTCCGCCACAACGAGCAACTCTGGGTCGAAGACCTCGGCTCGACGAACGGCACCTACGTCAACTCGGAGCGGATCTCCCAGGCCATGAAGCTCGGCAAGGGTGATCTGCTCCAGATCGGTTCCACCGTCTTCGAGGTCGAGAGATGACCGTGTTGCGATCGGGCTCGGCGACTGACGTCGGGCGCGTTCGCACCATCAATCAGGACATGCCCCTCGAGCGGGACAACCTCTATGCCGTGGCCGACGGGATGGGTGGTCACGTCGGTGGCGAGGTGGCAGCGCGGGTGGCGGTCGAGACGCTCGAGCAGTCCTTCGAGCGGGCGCCCACCCTCGAGGGTCTGCGCGACGCCTTCGCCGAGGCGAACACCGCCGTCTGGCGCGAGAGCGTGGCCAACGAGGATCTCCGGGGCATGGGGACCACCCTGACGGCGATCGCCCTCGTCGGCACCGAGGACGGCAGCGACGTCGTCGCCCTGGCCAACGTGGGTGACTCGCGGGCGTACGTCTTCTCCGACGGGAACCTGGCCCAGGTGACGGCGGACCACAGCCTGGCCGAGGAGCGCATGCGCCGGGGCGAGATGACGGAGGCCGAGGCGGCGGTCCACCCCCAACGCCACATCCTCACCCGCGCCCTCGGCGTGGCCTCCGAGGTCGAATCGGACATGTGGGAACTCCGGCTGCGAACCGGTGACCGAGTGGTGCTCTGCTCCGACGGCCTCTCCAACGAGGTCGACATGCACGAGATGTCGATCGTTCTCGGCGGGGTGGAGGATCCGACCGACGCCGCGCAGCGCCTCGTCGATCTGGCCAACGCCAATGGCGGCGCCGACAACATCACCGTCGTCATCGTCGACGTCCAGGTCGGGGATCCGCCCGACGGCGCGTCGGTGGTGACGCCGATCGTCCTTGCCTCTCCCGACGTCTTGGCGGCCACGGCCGCGATCCCCGTGGTGGGAGCCGCGGTCGGCGACGAGCCCGGCACGGACGAGGGTGGATCGCGCGCCCCCGATGCCGGGGACACCTCGGGCGACGCCCCGACGACCGCCGTGCCCGTCGTGGGCGGCGAAGCCGTCACGGCGAGCAACCCTGCGCTGGGCGCCACGGCGCTGCTCACGGCGTCACCCCTCGAAGTCGCGCAGCGCGACGACGACACGCTCGCCCCCGGGTCCACGCTCGGCTTCGGGGACAAGACCGAGCAGACCGCGTCGGCCGACGACGGCCGGGACGGCGACGACACCCTCCTGGACGGTGCCGCCGTAGCGGCCGCCGGGACCGCCGCCGCGGCCGTCCCCGTCGCCCGGTCCACGACCCGGGTCCCGCCCCAACCCCGGCGCACCACGGCGGTGCCCACCGACAAGGAGAGCCGGGCCCAGCGCCGCCGCCGGCTGGGTATCCCGCGTCGGCTGACCTTTCGCGTCGTGGGGTTCGTGGTGCTCGTCGCCGCCGTGCCCGTGGGGGCCTACTACGCCATCAAGTGGTACGCCTACGACAACTGGACCGTGACGACCGTGGGGAACCAGATCGTCGTCAAGCAGGGGCAGAAGGGTGGCGTGCTGTGGTTCCACCCCAAGGTCGTCTATCGCTCGGACCACTCGACGAGTGACGTCCCGTTCTTCGCCCTGGTGGCCCTCAAGGCGGGCGTCGAGCAGTCGTCCCTGGCCAAGGCCAAGGCGTACATTGCCAATCTCACGACGACCACCACCACCACGACGACCACCACCACTACCACGACGACGACCACGCAGCCGGTGCATTTCATTCCGGCCGGCGGCGCGCCACCGGCGACGACCCCGACCACGTCGGGGCTCACCACCACGACCGCGCCCGTACTCCCGACCACGACGGTGCCCCCTCCGGCACCGACCACCACGACGCCGACCGTCGCCACGACGACCGTTCCATGACGGACACGATGCCGATGACCGCAGGATCGACCACGACCGTCCGGCCGCGCCCGGAACTCCCCGCGTAGGCTCAGGGCTCCATGCAACCCGTCGAGGCACCGCGCACCTACTCAGGTCGCTACGAGATCACCCACCTGATCGCGCGCGGTGGCATGGCCCAGGTCTACCGCGCCGTCGACCGCCAGCTCGATAGGCCGGTCGCCCTCAAGGTCCTGTTCCCCGAGCTCTCCATCGACAAGACCTTCGTCGAGCGCTTCCGCCGGGAGGCGCAGGCCGCCGCGAATCTGTCGCATCCGAACATCGTCCCCGTCTTCGACTGGGGCGAGGACGACGGCTCGTACTTCATCGTCATGGAGTTCGTCGACGGCCGAGCGCTCTCGGCCGTGCTCAAGGACCCCGAGCCGCTGGCACCGCGGGAGATCGCCAACATCGGCGCCGGGGTGGCGGCCGCCCTGGCCTTCGCCCACCGCCACGGCGTGGTGCACCGAGACGTGAAGCCGGGCAACGTCCTCATCACGCCGGAGGGCGAGGTCAAGGTCACCGACTTCGGCATCGCCCGGGCGGTCAACACCGAGGAGAGCCTGACCCAGACCGGAGCCGTGATGGGCACGGCGGCCTACTTCTCCCCCGAACAGGCCGAGGGGAAGCCGGTCGACGCCCGGAGCGACATCTACTCGCTGGGTGTCGTCCTCTACGAAATGTCCGTCGGCCGGCCTCCGTTCACGGGCGACTCGCCGGTCGCCGTCGCGTCCAAGCACGTGCGGGACCAGCCAGTGCTGCCCCGGGTGGCCAATCCCTCGGTCCCGCCGGCCCTCAACGCCATCGTCATGAAGGCGATGGCGAAGAACCCCGACGACCGCTACGGCTCGGCCGAAGAGCTCCGGGCCGACCTGCTCCGCTTCGCCGACGGCCGGCCCGTCGAGGCAACCGATCCGGGCATGACGTCGATGATGACGGCGGTCGGCGTCGGTGCGACCACCGCAGTGCCGACGACCGGTCGGACCATGGCCGTGCTCGACGGGAACGCGCTGGCGCACCCCAACAAGGACGAGGAAGCCCGCAAGAAGCGCAATCGGACGCTGCTCATCGTCTTCATCGCCCTCCTGGTCCTGCTCGGGATCATCCTGTTCTTCCTGTTCCGGTCCGTCCTGGTCAGCAAGGTCAACGTGCCCAACGTCGTGGGCGTGCCCCAGAGCGTGGCCACGCAGACGCTCAAGGACGACAACCTCGACGTCGGCACCACGTCGTTCGTGACCAACGCGGCCACCAAGGGCAACGTGTTGAGCACCGATCCGAGCGCCGGCACTTCGGTGGACAAGAACTCCAAGGTGGATCTCGTCGTGAGCAACGGACCGAACATCCCCTTCGTCACGGTGCCCAACGTGGTCGGCCAGCAGCTGACCGCGGCCATCTCCGCCCTTTCGGCTCAACACCTCAACTACAGCGTCAAGGACGAGACCAGTACCAAGCCGGTCAACACGGTGCTGGCCCAAACGCCCGCTGGCGGGGCCAAGGTGCGCCAGAACGTTCCGATCGTGCTGACCGTCTCGTCGGAGCAGAGCTCGGTCTCGGTCCCGAGCGTGGTCGGCCAGTCGCCGGCTTCGGCGGGCTCCATACTCACCAATGCGAACCTGACGGCAGGAACGCAGTCCAACGCCTGCTCGAGCCAGTATCCGCAGGGCCTGGTGTCGTCACAGAGCCCGCCTGCGGGGGCCACCGAGAAGCCCGGCACTGCGGTCAACATCGTGGTCTCCAACGGAAGCTGTGCCTCTGTGCCGGGCGTGGTCGGTCAGTCAGCCACGGCGGCTCAGAGTGCCATCAGCGGGGCGGGCCTGGTCCCCAACACGACGTTCGACACGGCGTGCCCCGGTGGCGCACAGAACGGCAACGTCGACAGCCAGAACCCAAGCGCCGGCACCCAGGTCACCAGCGGCTCCACCGTCACCATCTCGGTCTGTCAGTCGACGACGCCCACCTCGGGCACGACGTCGACCACCTCGTCGACCACCACGACCTCTTCGACGACCACGACGACCACCACCGCCCACCCCTGAGCCGCCGACCGCGTCCTGGCGAGCCGTCGGTCAGCCTCGGGTGGTCGCCCCCAGCTGGGACAAGAAGTTGCCCAGGAGCGCCGGCCCCGAGACGGTCAAGACCGACTCTGGATGGAACTGCACGCCTTCCACCCCAAGCGAGCGGTGACGGAGTCCCATCACCACGCCGTCCGTCGACGTCGCCGTCACCTCGAGACAGTCGGGCACCGACTCGGGTCGCACCACCAGCGAGTGATAGCGGGTGGCCACGAAGGGATTGGGCAACCCGGCGAAGATGCCCAGACCGTCGTGGTGGATCTCCGAGGTCTTGCCGTGCATGAGATGGGGAGCCAAGACGATCTCGCCACCGAAGGACTGGCCGATGCACTGGTGCCCCAGACACACGCCGAGGAGCGGGATCTCGCCCGCGAGCTGCTCGATGGCCTCGAGGCTCACGCCGCCGTCTTCGGGTCGTCCCGGCCCCGGTGAGATGAGGACGGCGTCGGGGCGCTCGGCCCGGATGCCGGCCACGTCGATGGCGTCGTTGCGGAAGACGACCGGATCGGCGCCCAGCTCACCCAGCTCCTGGACCAGGTTGTAGACGAACGAGTCGTAGTTGTCGACGACGAGTACCCGCGCTCCCATGGGCGTCCGATGGTACTGGCCCCACCCCGGGCCGGCCGCCCGGAGGTCCCGGCCCGAGTCCCGATCCGGCGCTGGCTAACCTCTCACCCGTGGCAACCAGCACCAAGGGACCGGGCGGCGCATCGCGCAAGGGGAAGTCGGCGACCGGCCGCACCACGTCGAAGATCGGCCGCTACAAGACGGCCGAGGAGAGCGGCCGCTACACGGCGCCCATCCCCAAGAGCGTGCGTCACAGCCCCGCCTGGTTCGGCGCTCTGATCCTCGTCCTCCTCATCGGAGGCGTGGCCGTCATCACGGTCAACTACCTGGGCCGCCTGCCCGGACTCGCCCACGGCTCGCCCTGGGGCCTGGTCATCGGCCTCGTGATGATCTTCGTCGGTTTCCTGCTGGCCACCCGTTACAAGTAGCAGTCCTCCTGCCCCTGAGCGCGACGACCCCGCGCCGGCGCCGGACTCCCGCCGGGGCGCCGGACCCGATCAGCCCAGGCGCTCGATGATGGTGGCGTTGGCCAGCCCGCCGCCCTCGCACATGGTGAGCAGTCCGTAGCGGCCGTTGGTCCGCTCGAGCTCGTTGAGCAGGGTGCCCATGAGCTTGCCGCCCGAGGCGCCCAGGGGGTGGCCCAATGCGATGGCGCCGCCGTTGGGGTTGACGAGCTCCATGTTGGGGTGGTGCTCCTTCTCCCACGCCAGCACGACGGAGGCGAAGGCCTCGTTGATCTCCACCGCGTCAATGTCGTCGAGCGTGAGCTTGGCCCGCTCCAGCACCGTGGTCGTCGCCGGGATGGGCCCGGTCAACATGGTCACCGGGTCGACTCCGGCGAGCGCGAAGGCGTGGAATCGTGCCCGCGGGCGCAGGCCCAGTGCGTTGGCCTTCTCCTCGCTCATAATGAGCACGGCCGACGAGCCGTCGGTGATCTGCGACGAGTTGCCCGCCGTGACCTTGCCGTCCTCCTTGAAGGCCGGCTTGAGGTTGGCCAGGCTCTCGACGCTCGAGTCGGGCCGGATGCCCTCGTCGGCCGTCAGCCGGTCCTCGGTGTCGTTGCCCTCTTCGTCCCTGATGGCGACGGGGACGATCTCGTTCTCGAAGCGTCCCTCTGCCGTGGCCCGGGCCGCCCGCTGGTGGCTCTGCACCGAGAAGGCGTCGAGCTCGTCACGAGAGATGTTCCACTGGTCGGCGATCATCTCGGCCCCGATGCCCTGGCCCTTCAGGCGGCTGTGCCCTTCCTCGTCGTTGTAACGGGCCATCATGCGTGGGCCGAAGGGAAAGCCGTAGTCACGCACGACCGACGAACCCATGGGCGTGTGCGTCATGCTCTCGACGCCGGCGGCGACGACGATGTCGTAGGCCCCGGCCATGACCCCCTGGGCGGCGAAGTGGAGGGCCTGCTGGGACGAGCCGCACTGGCGGTCGATCGTGGTCGCCGGGACCGACTCGGGCCACCCGGCGGCCAGGACGGCGTTGCGCCCGATGTTGAGCGACTGCTCGGAGACCTGCATGACGCAGCCCATGATCACGTCGTCGACCAGCGCCGGGTCCAGCTTGTTGCGCTCCGCCAGGGCCCGGAGCGTCTCGGAGGCCAGGTCGACGGCATGCCAACCTCGCAGCTTCCCGTTGCGCTTGCCGCCGGCGGTACGAACGGCGTCGACGATCACTGCGGTGGTCATGGCGGGTCTCCTTCCAACTCCGGCGGGCTCGCTCCCAGCCGGTTCAGGACAGACGGACAGTCTACCTGGACCCCGAATCGGGGCCACCGGGGTCGAGGTCCGGTCCACGCCGGCCGGTAGCCTCGGGCGGCAATGGCTGAGACGGAGCGGGCGAAGCGCAAGGACATGGACCGCTGGCTCGGTGACGGCGGCATGCCGATCATCGATGTCGTGGGTGGGGCCTTCGTCTCCTACGGGGTCGACGGCGAGGACCTCGGTTGGGTGGCCGGCACCTTCACCCCCACCGACCTGGCCTGCAACCCGCACGGGGTCACCCAGGCCGGTATCCACTCGCTCCTGCTCGACGCCGCCATGAACTTCGCCATCAACTCGGCGTTGCCCGGCAAGGCACGGACACGGGGCACCCTCGAGATGAAGACCGAATGCATGCGACCGGCCATGAAGGGTGACACCTTCGATCTCCGTGGTGAAGTCGTACGCATGGCCAAGCAGGTCGCCTACGGCGAGGCCTCCCTGCGGGCACAGGACGGTGCGTTGATAAGCCGGGCCACGGGGACCTTTCTCCTGCATCGACCCGACCCCGCCCCCACCGCCTGATCCCTACCGGATCCCCTGCCCCGCCCCGGGCGCGTGCAGGATCTGCTGTGGACCGTCTGGAACCGGGTCGATCTGCTTCGCCTGTCGGTGCGTGGCCGGCCGGCTCGGGCTCCCCCTCGTGCCCGTCTCGCCGATCCGATTCTGTGCCCTGCCGGGGCCGCTGTACTCCGTCCTCATGGGCTACAAGGAGTCACCGGTCGCCGAGGAGCGGGCGCGTCTGGTGCCCCTGGTCTGTCAGCTGGTCGATTCGTTCGTGGCCGATCATGGTGCTTGCTTGCTCGAGTCCGGCCCGATCGATGCGGTGCTCGCCGTCCCCTCGAGCGCTCGGCCGGCCGGCCCCCCCTTGGCCCAGGTCGACGGATTGCCTGCCGCGGTCTGCTCGCCTTTGGGGGCCCGCTGGCTGGAGGGAGCGCTGCGGCGCGGCGACGGCCCTCTCGGGCACATGCGACCGGACCGCCGAGGGTTCGCGGTCCGACCGTCATGGAGAGCGGAGATCGAGCGCGCCCACGTCCTCCTGCTCGACGACACCTACGTCAGCGGGGCCCGGGCCCAGAGCGCCGCCGCCTCCTTGCGCCTCGCCGGCGCCCGCTCGGTGCGGATCGTGGCCATCGGTCGGGTCCTTCGGCCGGAACGACTGGCGGCCCACGCCGCCTTTCTCGAGCGATTACCCGCTCTCCGTGGGACCTCCCCGTGCCGCGTGTGCGCTCAGACGGTGCTGCCCACCGAGAAGGAGACCCCGGTCAAGTCTTCGGACATGGTCCAGAGTTCGGCTGCCATCTGGCCGTCGCGTCCGGACGCCGCCGGCCGGGTGATCTTGGGCGGACCGGCCATACCGAACAGTCGCGACGGCCCGACGTACTGACCGGAATGGACGGCGGGCGAGGTGGCGGCACAGAGAATCGGCAACGCACCGGCGGCCGCGGATTGTCCGAAGGTGGCGCCGACGGTGCGGCTGAGCTTGCGCCGCACCCGGCTCGTGCTCTGGGCGGCGCCGCTCCCCGCCAGATTGCTCCGCGCCCAACCGGGGTGCGCCGCCACGGCGATGGTGGACAGGCCGTCAGCGGACAGCCGCCGACTCAATTCGTGGGTGAAAAGCAGGTTCGCCAGTTTCGACGTTCCGTAACCAACCCAGGTGTTGTGGATGGGCGTGCCGGCCACGGCGTCGACCCGCATGCGGCCGATGTGGTGCATCTGCGAGCTCACCGTCACGACACGCGAGCGCTCGGTGGTCACGAGGCGATCCAGGAGAAGGCCGGTCAGGGCGAAGTGGCCCAGGTGGTTCGTGGCCATCTGGACTTCGAAGCCGTCGGTGGTGCGGGCATAGGGCGTACCCATGATGCCGGCGTTGTTGATGAGGAGGTCGAGGCGCGGCGTGAGAGGCCACGAAGGCCTGGGCGGCGGAGCGAACCGAGGCCAGGTCCGACAGGTCGAGAGGGAGCAGTTCGAGCGAGGACCGGTCCAGCTCTCCTTCGAGTTTGTCCCGGGCCTTGCGCGCTTTGTCCTCGTTCCGGCAGGCCATGACGACGTGCGCCCCGTGGTCGGCCAGGGCGCGCACCGTCTCGTAGCCGATACCGCTGTTCGCCCCCGTCACCAACGCGACGCGACCGGTCAGGTCACCGATGTCCTGGGTGCTCCAGGTGGCGCCGTTGGTCACCTCGGTGCCGGGGACGACGGTCATGCATTCCCGATGTGGTCCGCCGGGACGGTCCCGAGCTTTCCGGCCTCGAAGTCCTCGAACGCCTGGATGATCTCCGCCCTCGTGTTCATCACGAACGGCCCATGGGCCACGACGGGTTCGCCGATCGGCTGTCCACCGAGGATGAGTACATCGAGTCCCGCATGGCGTGACTCCTGCGCTGCGTTGGCCCGCAGTGCGATGGCGTCACCGGCTTCGTGCACCGCGAGTTGGCCGGTGTGGAAGGGCCGGGCGTCGGGTCCGATGGTGCCGTCGCCCGACAGTGCGTAGACCAAGGCATTGAATTGCTGAGGCCAGGGGAGGACCAGTTCCGCTCCCGGCTGGATCGTGGCGTGCACGAGGGAGATCGGGGTGTGTGTGCTGCCGGGGCCACGGTGCCCGGCGACGTCACCGGCAATCACCCGGACGAGTGCGCCACCATCGGGGGAGGTCAACAGGACGACATTGCCGGCTTCCAGGTCTTGGTAGCGCGGATCGATCATCTTGTCGGTCGAAGGCAGGTTGACCCACAGTTGGATGCCGTGGAACAGCCCGCCGCTGGCGATCAGCTGGTCGGGCGGCCGCTCGATGTGGAGGATCCCCGAACCGGCCGTCATCCACTGGGTGGACCCGTTGGTGATGAGGCCTCCTCCGCCGATCGAGTCCTGGTGCTGGAACGTGCCGTCGATCATGTAGGTCACCGTCTCGAATCCGCGATGGGGGTGCCACGGCGTGCCTTTCGGCTCCCCGGGCGCGTACTCGACCTCGCCCATCTGATCCATGTGGATGAAGGGATCGAGGTCTGCTGCGGAGACGCCGGCAAAGGCGCGCCGGACGGGGAACCCCTCGCCTTCGTAGCCCGACGGTGCATCGGTGACTGCCCTCACCGGTCGCACGACGGTTCCAGCGGCTGCCTGCACCTGGGGGAGGACCAGATTGTCGGGAACGGTTACGGCTGGCATGGTCGCCTCACTTCCTGTCGCGAACTCCTGGCACCGTGGGTGCCTCGTCTGGACCGTCGCGCCGCGTCCGGACGACCTGTGTACAACACGTCGACACCCTGTTCTGTTCCACCCGGCACCGTGTCAGGAGGCGTCGAGGCGGGTCACCTGCTCGGGGGTCAGGCTGAGATCGGCTGCCGCGGCCGACGCCACCGCCGTCTCGGGCCGGGAGCTGCCGGGGATCGGAAGCACTCGAGAACCCTTGGCCAGCATCCAGGCCAGCGTGACCTGCTGCGGGGTGGCACCGACCTCCGCCGCCACCTCGGCGAACCCGGCATGGTGCGCCTCGATGCTCTCGGTGTTCCCGATTCCCCCGAGCGGGCTCCACGGGATGAAGGCGATGCCCAGCTGCTCACAATGGTCCAGCTCGGCTTCGGAGGAGCGAAAGCGCGGCGAGAACTGGTTCTGCACGCTGACCAGGCGGCCTCCGAGGACTTGTTGCGCCTCGTCGATTTGCTCGATGGTCGCGTTCGAGACGCCGGCCATCACGATCTTTCCCTCGTCGAGGAGGTCGGCCAGTGCGCCAACGGATTCGGCCCACGGCACCTTCGGATCCGGCCGGTGGTACTGGTAGAGGCCGATGGCGTCGACGCCGAGTCGCTTGAGTGAGGCCTCGCAGGCCTCCTTCACATAGGCCGGGTCGCCGTGCACCGTCCAGCTGCCGTCGCCGGGTCGGCGGTGGCCGCCCTTGGTGGCGACGATGACGTCGTCGGTCGGGCCGCCGTAGGCGGCGAGCGCCTCGGCCACCAGCTCTTCGCCGTGACCGTGCTCCTGCACGTTGAGGGAATACGCATCAGCGGTGTCGATGATGGTGACCCCGGCATCGAGGGAGGCGTGAATGGTGGCGATTGCCCGTGTGCGATCCGGCCGTCCTTCGATGGAGAGAGGCATCTCTCCCAGGCCGATCGCGCTGACCGTGCGATTACCGATAGGACGCTGTTTCATCTCGAACCTCCTCGGGGTGACGGAGGCGACGACAGGGTCCGCTTCTCCGCGCTGGTTCAGACGATACCGGTATGGGGACCAGATGGGCACTTGATCCCGTGCCCCTGCCTCGGATGCGGCTCAGGTGCCCGTCACCACGTGGAACTCGATGCGGTACACCAGCGTGTCGTCGTCGATCGGTCCGGCATGCGCGGCACGGCGCCGCAGGGCTTCGCGGTCGAGTTCTCCGGCCAGGCGGACGTCGACGTCGGTGATCGAGGCAAAGGGAACCAGGTCCATGCTGTCCACTTCGATCTGGACTGGGCCGACCCGGTAGCGGCCACCGACCTTCACCTGCCGGCGCCGCCAGAGTCGGTAGGTGACCGTGATCTCGCCCGAGGCGACGTCGTCGCGCAGCTCCTGGCTGAACTCCACGAACGCAGATTAAGTGGACGGTCGAACTCCCGGCGGCCAACGCCGATGGATCAGAACGAACGGTCGGGTCAGCGCGCGAGGAAGGTCTCGCCGAAGGCCTGCAACCATTCCACCGGGCCCGGCGACGGGCTCCAGGGTGGGCCGACGATGGTCCAATCGACCCCCATCGCTTCCATTTCCCCCATCCGGTCGCGAATCTGCTCGGCATCGCGCTCGAAATCGGAGAGCCCCACCCCGAAGCCCAGGATCAGCTCCAACTCCTCGAAGCGCTCACCGGCGAAGAGCTCGAGTTTCGCGAGGCGTTCCCGAAGTTCCTCCGGTGTCGTCACCGGTGGCGTGCGCGCCGTCTTGGCGACCGAGGCGGGTGCGGTCATGGGCATCCACCCGGCAGCGAACTTGGCGGCCCGCCGGAGCGCGGCATCGGAGTTCCCGCCCATCCAGACCGGAACACCCTGATGGCGCGGAACCGGACGAGCCTGGATGTTGCGGGCCGAGAAGTGCCGACCCTCGAAGTCGAAGGGTTCGCCGCTCCAGTGCAACTGCATGACTTCGAGCGCCTCTTCGAAGAGCTGATTGCGTTCGTCGAAGTTCACCCCGAGAGCGAAGTATTCGGACTTGAGATAGCCGGCGCCCGCGCCCATGCGGAAACGGCCTTCGGACATCCGGTTCAACGTCGCTGCGCTCTTGGCGAGCAGCAGTGGGTTCCGATAGGGAATGACGCTGAGGTTGGTGACCAGTGCCAGCGACGTGGTCACGCCGGCCGCGGCGGCCAGTGCAACGAAGGGATCGAGACTCTGATGGCCGCCCGTCGACAACCATGACGCGCTCGGTGCCGGGTGCTCGGTCAACGCGATGCCGTCCCAGCCGGCCGCCTCGGCTGCCGCGGCGATCTCGGGAATGGATCCGGCGTCGAGCAGGTCGACGTCGGTCCCCGACGCCTCGGGGTACTGCAGGATGAAACGCATCGGGCCTCCCCTTGGTGCGGCCTCCTCGGTCGGACGGCCGAGGGTGCACCTTATCGACGGGTGGACCCGCAGAGCAGATCGTGCGGGCCCACTCGCTTTGGGCGCTCGCGTGGGTGATCGGGATGAGACCATGGCTCCGCAGGGACCCCCGGGACACGTTGGAGATGCACGTGTTGCTGGTTCGCGGCGCCCACGTCGTGGACACCAAGGGCCGCGACCTCTCGATGAGTCTCTTCACGCCGGATGCCCTCGACGACGACAGCTCGGCCGGAGCAGCCGCCGGATCGCAGGACGAGGTCGCGGCAGGGCTCGTTGACCTTCGATACGGCGCGTTCCGGTATGCAGCCGTGTCCTGGTTCCGACCGGGTCGCAGCCACCGGCAGCGTCCACCCGGCGGCGTGGATGAAGACCGTGGATGAAGACGAGGGTCACGTTCCAGACGGGGACTTCCCCCATCCGACGTGTCTGGCACCCAGAGGGCTCAGGTAGCCGAGCAGATTCCATCCGACATCCGCATGGGCGTGGTGAAGGCCCCGGTGTTGTCGACACGGTCGATGTAGTGACCGAGCCAGTCGGGAGAACGACGACAACCCAGGAGGAGGCCGCCAGCCGAGGACTTCTCGCCATCGGCTACCTTGAGCGGATGATCGGAGTCTATTCGACCGCTCGATCAGATCTCGGCGTGCAGGGCATCCGCTGGCCGTCGCCGATGGTGGGGATCGTCGACAGCGGACACGCCGGCAGGCGCGAGAGCGCGTTCACCGGGACGGAGGGTTCGGCGCGCCTCTAGGCGGGTCGGCCCGGATACGGAATGGCAGTGGGAACAGGGACCCGCGGCGATGTGGTGGCCGATGGGCCGGTGAAGGGATCGGCTCCGGATTCGTCCGAGTCTGTTCCACGACGCGACGAGCTCGCCGTTCGGCCTTACTCGAGCCCAGCCTGGAGCTCCTTTGCTGGCGCCTCGGCCGACGACACGTCTCACCCCCTTGCGCCGTACTTCCCCCGGCTTGTGATCGATTGGTTCACGACCAACCCCGACGAGCGCTACCGGGAGCAGATCGGCACGGTGGCCTTCGTCGACATCTCGGGTTTCACCAAACTGTCCGAGGGACTGGCCAGGCACGGGAAGGTGGGGGCTGAAGAGCTCACGACGGCCATCGGGACCTGCTTCGTCAGGTTGCTCGACCTGGCCGTCGCTTACGGGGGCCGTTTGCTGAAGTTCGGCGGCGACGCGCTGCTGCTCTTCTTCTCGGGTGAAGCACATGAGGCGCGCGCCTGCCGCGCCGCCATTGAGATGCGCCGCGCCCTTCGAGAAGTCGGGCGCATGAACGTCCTCGGTCAACGAGTCGCCCTGCGGATGTCAGTTGGGGTCCACAGCGGGCTCTTCCATTTCTTCCTCGTCGGAGACTCGCATCGCGAGTTCATCGTTGCCGGCCCCGGGGCGAGCACCGTGGTGACCATGGAGGGTACGGCGGCTGCCGGCGAGATCGTGTTGAGTCCGGCCACCGCCGCCGCGCTCCGGCCGGCAGTCGTCGGTGCGACCAAAGGTCCTGGCCTCTTGTTGCGGCGGGCCCCGTCCGTCCCCGATGACTCGTTCGTGCCGTTCGAGCCCGTGTCTGACGCTGTCGACCTGGTCCGGGGAATTCCTGTCGGGCTGAGAGATGCGTTGGTCTCGGCGCACCAGGAGTCCGAGCACCGCCGTGTCACGGTGGCGTTCGTCCACTTCGACGGGACTGACGAGTTGATCAACGCGGAGGGCCCTGAGGTGACGGCCAGCCGGCTCGAGGCCCTGGTCACCATCACGCAGCGCGCCGTCGAGCGCCAAGAGGTCACCTTTCTCGCCACGGACGCCGACCGCGACGGGGGCAAGATCATTCTCACGGCGGGCGCACCGGCCACGTCGGGTGACGACGAGCACCGCATGCTCCTCGCGGTGCGCGAGATCATGGACGCGGGTTCTCCGTTGCCCATCCGTATCGGGGTGAACCGCGGCTCAGTCTTCGTCGGCGAGGTGGGTCCGCCCTACCGGCGTACGTTCACCGTCATGGGCGACGCGGTCAACTTGGCCGCCCGGCTGATGGCCAAGGCCGCAAGCGGGCAGATCCTGTCGACACCCGAGCTGTTGGCCCGCTCGCGAACCCGGTTCGAGACGGTCGACCTCGAGCCCTTCTACGTCAAGGGGAAGTCCCGTCCGGTCCTGGCCCAGGCGGTGGGAGCGCGCGTCGGTGCGAGGGCGGTGGGCGCCTCTGTGGAACTGCCCCTCCTCGGTCGCGAAGCCGAGACGCAACGGCTGGCCGAGTTGGCTGCACAGGCCGCCGCGGGTCAGGGCTCTGTGGTCGAGATCGTCGGTGAGACGGGCAGCGGGAAGTCGCGGCTGGTGTCCGCGCTCCGACAGATTGCCTCGGACCGGATGCAGCTGACTGCCGTGTGCGAACGCTACGACTCGTCGACCCCGTACCACGAGGTTCGGCGGCTCTTGCGATCCCTGCTCGACCTCCCCAGTGAGGGCGGAGACCAGGCGATGTCGGCCAGGTTCCTGGCGGAGCTGGAACATCGCGCCCCCGAACTCCTGCCCTGGGCGCCGCTCATCGCGATGACCATCGGCGTCACCGTCCCCGAGACCCCGGAGTCTCGAGACCTGGACGCGGAATTCCGTCGGCCCCGGCTGGCCATTGCCATCACGGAACTCCTGGCCAGGCTCCTGCCCAACACCGGACTCTTCATCATCGAGGACGCGCACAACATGGACGACGCCTCGGCCGACCTCTTCGGTCATTTGGCTGCTCAGGTCGGCGGCACCTCTTGGATGTGGTGTACGACCAGTTCGGACGTGTCGTCCGGGTTCGTCGCCCCCGAGGTGAGCGGTATCCGGATGGAGCTAGGGCCGCTGGACCAAGCGGCGGCATTGGAACTGGCCCGCGCCGCCACTGAGGACGCACCACTGTCTGAACGTGAATTGACTCTGCTGGTCGAGCGTTCGGGAGGGAGCCCACTCTTTCTTCGGGAATTGATCGCTGCAGCCAAGAGTGGGGACTCCGTCGAGAATCTGCCCGAATCCATCGAGGAGGTCGCCGCCGCCCGTATCGATCGTCTCGACATCGACGCCCGGCGACTCTTGCGCCGCATGTCGGTGCTCGGGCAATCGTTCACCTTCGATTTGCTGGCCGACGTGGTCGACGATCTCCCAGGGCCAGACGACCCTACGTGGCAACAGTTGGAGGAGTTCGTTACCTGGGACGGGACCAAGGTCTGGTCCTTCCGCGACAGCCTGTTGCGGGACAGCGCCTATGGCGGCCTGACGTTTCAGCTCCGTCGTCAGCTGCACTCGCGGGCGGCCGACACCATACGGCGACGATCGACCGATGGCGGCGAGGAGCAACCTGAGCTCCTGTCGTTTCACTATCTGCACTCGCAGCGCTTCGACGAGGCCTGGGAATTCTCGCTCGTGGCGGCCGACCGGGCCATTGCCGTCTCCGCCGACACTGAGGCGGCCGAGTTTTTCGAACGGGCCATCACTGCGGCGAAGAGACTGCCGCGTCTGACCGCGAGCCAAATAGCCGAGGTCTACGAGGCGGTGGGGGACGCCCGAAACCGGACGGGCGAGTACACGGCTGCAGCTGTCGCCTACCAATCGGCCCGCCGGCAAGTCGGGGATGAGACGGTGTCCCAGGCTCGCCTGATGCTGAAGGTCGCCCGGGTCCAAGGATGGCTTGACCGATACGGCAACGCGCTGCGTTGGATCAGTCGGGGACTGCGGCTGCTCGAGGGGTCCTCCGATCCGGGTGCCGACCGGCAACGGGCGGAGCTGATGGTCTGGTACGGGCGGTTCTGTCAGGAGCAGGGATACCACCGTCGGGCCCTCCGATGGTGCACCCAGGCAGTCGAGGGTGCCGAGTCCGTCGGGGACAAGGCGGTGCTCGCCGAGGCTCTCCGGATCATGGACTGGGCGGCCATGGACCTCGGGAATCTCGAGCGGCCGGACAACTGGGTGCGGGCGCTGGCCCTCTTCGAGGAGCTTGGCGATCTGCCTGGGCAGGCCGGGGTGCTCAACATGCTCGGCGGGTTGGCCTACTACCAGGGCGATTGGGAGCAGGCGTCGGCCCTCTACCTCCGGGCCCAAGCCACCGTGCGCCGGACTGGCAACGCGGTCATGGATGCGTTCTACGTCTTCAATCTGGGCGAGATCGCGCGCGACCAGGGCCATCTCGACGAGGCGGAACGCGCCCTCACGTCGGCGCTCCGAACCTGGCGTGCCGCTGGCTATCGGTCGGGAACCGGATACGCCAAGGGCATGCTGGCCCGGGTGGCCACCAGTCAGCACCGGTTCGGCGATGCCTTGCGTCTCTTCGAGGAGGCGATCGAAGAGCTGTCGGACATCGGCAGCCGGGGCGAGGTGTTGGAGGTCCAGGCCGGCCTGGCTCAATATCTGCTCCTCAGTGGAGACGTCGCGGGCGCCCTGTCGCTTGCCGACGAGACGATGTCTCAAGCCCACGCCCTCGGCGGCGTGGCGCCTCAGACTCCCGCCCTCCACCGAGTGCGTGGCGCAGCCCTGGCCCTCGCCGGGGACCGCGACGGTGCCCGGACATCGTTGCGCCAGAGCCTGCGAGCCGCCGAGGTGCGCGACGTGGAGTACGAGGCGGCACTGACCATGCAGGTCCTGGCCGCCGTCGAGACCGACCCGCGCGAGCAGGAGCTGCTGGCTCGATCGGCGGCAGAGATATTCGCCAAACTCAAGGTGGACTGGACACCGGATCTCCTGGCACCCGCACCCGCCGCCGTTCCGGCGCAATCGTCAGTCCCGGCTGAGGCGTAGGCCGCCGTGCCCTCTGCACCCCAACCCCGCACCTCGCCAAGCCACGCATCGATACCACTATCGACGCTCGGCTTCTCGTGACCCGAGTGCGCGGTACCCGCTCCCCAGGGGCCGGACCCGGGGGCGCACAGCGACGGCTAGTGGAACTTGGGGGGATCGGTTGGCGGCACCACGATGGTCTCGACGACCGTGCCGGTGTAGCTGGGGTTGCCTTGAGGGTAGGGCGACTCGACGATCGACTGCACGCACGGAGCGACGACGGGGTCCCCGCACTGCGGCAAGTCACCCGTGGTCACGTCGGTGTTGCCCAAGGCGTCCGTGAAGGGTGTCTGTGCTTGGAAGCACACGGCAAAGGGGACGTACCAGAGGCCGCCGGCGTCGGCATTGTTGAACGTCACGGTGAAGACGATGTTGGCTGTCACTCCCACCGCGTCGTACGTCACAACTTGCGGCGCGTGCCGGAATGGGTCGTTGTCGCAGACAGGCCCGGTGTCGCCCGGGTCGACCGTCGTGAGGATGGTGCCGGTTGTCGACGTCGAGTTGACCTGCACCATCTCGGTCGGCGTTGTGACACTCCCTGAGCAGCCTTCCCCGGTGCATCCGGTCACCGCATCGGCCACGTAAACGGAGTCTGACGTCGAGGCCGGCGATCCGGCGAGGGGGACGATGTCCACTTCGACCGTGTAGTCACCATGCGCCGCGTAGGAGTAGGACCCGGTCACCGTGTATGTGCTTCCGGACTGGGAAATGCTCCCGCTGCTCGTGCCACCGTCACCCCACAAGATGTTCGCCGTGAAATCGGTCGGGGGAGCAGACGCGTAGGTGTCGGTGAAGGTGGCAACGGGTGTGCTGAAGGAGACCCCGGTCGTCTGTGGATCGATGGTGACCGGACTGGCCGTGATGGTGTCATCAATGGCGGTGAGCGACACGTTGTCGAGTACAGGCCCTTGATGCTTGTCCGCCAGGGTGGTGTCGTCGAATTCGATTCGGCTGTCCGGCGAGGACGCCGTGAATGTCACCGTGTTCTGTACCCAGTCGAGTGGCAGGCCGACACCGACAGCTTTCACGGTGTCCACGGATGAGCCGTTCACAGAGACGCCCATGGTGTGCTTCTTGCCCGGCTTCTGGTATCCGTTGACGGCTGACCAGAAGGACAACGAGTATTCGACGCCGGGAGTGGTCGTCACATCCTGGTAGATCCCGCCCGGAGCATTGCTGCTGCCGGCCAGGTCGATGGAGTACTTGCCGTCCTCCGCTTTCCAATAGTGGTTCCCCGTCACGTCAACGCTGGAACGGACTTCGCCGAAAATGGGCGGGGTGGTCGACGTCCAGTCGCTGATTGTCGTGGAGTCGCCGGAGTACACGGGGTAGAAGGTCGTGGTCGACCGTGCGACCGTCTCGAAGCTCCCGTTCTGGATCAGGTTGACGGGGCTCGCCCCGGCCGCTGACGGTGCCACGGACAACCCCGCAACGCACGCGGTTCCGACCACCGCCAAGAGCGAAACGACCCCGACACTGATGCGAGCAAGGTTTTTGCGCATGCCCTTGAAAATAGCAGTTGTATCTGAGTATCAACAGGGCCGCGTTGCGTTGCTCGGAACGGTGTCTCCACCGAACGTCGGCGAGCAATTTCACCTGGAGTGGAGTCATCGATACACGATGAGTGACATCGCGAACTGTTTTCCGCCCGAGTCGGTCAGGCTTTTTGCCGACGATCCGAGGTCGTCGACGCCAGAGGGGATCACGGAATCCCTGCAAGACCCATGCTCCTGTGAAGTCGCTGGGTCGTCATCGCACGGACCTGCTCGGATTCTCGGTGTCGGGTCCGCGGTGACTCCGGCGAGTAGTGGAAGCGGCGGAACGATCAGCTGCCTCCGGTCCGGGAGTAATTCGGGAACGGTTAGGAGTAGTCAGATCCTCGACACTCTCGATCTCGTCGGTGGCGTGTGCCGCCGTCCGGGTGGCACGACAGAGGTCGAGGACCAGACGGCACGACGGGAGACTGGTCCAAATCCGTGTCCGGGAACTGGTGAGGATCCGCTGATTCCGGTCCTGATCCATCTGGCCCGGGCCAGAGGATGGCAACGGTGGGGCTAGCTGGAATCGAACCAGCGACCTCAGCATTATCAGTGCTGCGCTCTAACCGACTGAGCTATAGCCCCCAAAAAGAGGAGCCCCTGACTATACCCATTGGCCTCTCCGCCGAAGATCGGCGGGTCTCGGCGGGCGAGGATCCAGGCCGGCCCGTCTGCTAGCCGTTGTTCAGCGTGGTCGTCACCAGGTTCGCCAAGGCATCCGCACCCGGTCCGTCGATGGCGAGGTGGGTGCCGTCAGAACCGAACCATTGGGGATTCTGGGCCGCCAGCGAGGCCCAGTCGGCCACATAGACGTTGGGGTACCGGGCCGCACCCGCCGCCAGCACCGCATTGTTCGGATCCTGCCAGGGTCGATCGACGTGGACGTTGACGAACACGATCCGGCTGGCGCCGTTCAGTACGGACATCATGGCGTCGAAATCGCTGCTCGAAATGGGTCCGTTCGTGCTCAGGGCAACGATGACCTCCGCGCCGAGCTGACCGGAGGCCTTGTCCTGCTGGAGGATCGCCTCACCTGCGCTCCACTGACGGCTGACCGAGGCGTCGACCGCCGCGCCGGGTATGTCGGATTCGAGCGGATCCTGATAGTCCAACATGACGGAGTCACCGACTGCCGTGACGTGCCCTGGGACGAAGCCGGGTGCCGCGGCCGGCAGCGCTGATTGTGCGGTGGGGACCGTGGTCGTCGTCACTGGCGGAGCGGTCGTCGTCGAAGCCGAGGGTGCGGTGGTCGGTGTGGTCGACGTAGCGGACGGGGCGGTACTGGTCGTGGTGTTCGCATCGGGCGAGGTCGTCGTGCTCGAGCGCGCCGAGGTGCTGGCCAGGCGGCGCGTCGGTGCCGATGCCGGAGATCCCGACGCGATGATCGCCGCACCGATGGCCAGGGCCGCCAGCAGGAGGCACAGGACGAAAGGGACGGATCTGGTGGATCGACGAACCGTTGGGTCCGGAGTTGGTGCGTGGGCCGCGCTGCGTGCCATCAGCCAATTGTCGTC
This sequence comes from uncultured Acidimicrobiaceae bacterium, assembly GCA_963754445.1. GTDB lineage: Bacteria > Actinomycetota > Acidimicrobiia > Acidimicrobiales > RAAP-2 > Bog-473. The sequence goes on from CAVWFT010000002.1 coordinate 852,938, forward strand.
AATTTACGGGGCGAGAATTTCGTCACCCCTGAATTTGGACACTCAACCAGGGAGAACCGCGTTTTCGGGCCACAGACGCACGCCGATGGACTGACTGGCGGTTGCCAAGAGATGGCCATCTTGGGACCACAGGTACGCGATGCCCTGCGCGTAGCCCCCGACGAGCGCGTCGATGCGGATGTCGCACAGCACCCACTCGGTCGGCCGGATCTGCACCATGCGCAAGGTGTTGTCGAGGCTACGGCCCATGGCGCGCTGACCGATTGGCTGAGAGACCGCGCCCGACACGTAGTCGCCGACGATGGCCAAGGTCGCCGCCGAGGGGCTCAGATGCCCCGGGACGCGGGCCCACAGTGCCGAGTTGGGCGAACCCATGGTGCCGTCCATCTCCTCGAACGTCCGGCCACTCGCCGTGCGGACCTCGATGCTGTCCATGATGGTGTTGCGGAACATCTCCGGGAGGAATCTCGGTGGGCACTGATCAGGCTCGGGCACCGCGGGCGGTTGGACCCAGATGCCCTCGAACTCCAGCTCGTCCCGGCCCAGGGCCGCGTTGACGGTGAGAATCTCTTCGCCCTGCACCCTGCCGACGGCGCGACCTTGGGTCACGTGACGACCGACGGCGGCCAGTGTGACCTCCCAGTCCAGATCGGCACCGCGGAGCGCGTAGGACAGGTAGTGAGCGGTCGCCCACACCGTTGGCCTACCGGCAGCAGCTTCGAGCGCCACGAGTGCTGCGCCCAGCCCGCACCCACCGAAGAGGAAATTGCCCGGCGTGGTGAGTTCTGGCGTGACCTTCATGCTCCAGTGCAGTTCGTCGCGTCCGGGCTTCATGCCGAAGAAGGTCTTTGCGTCCACGGGGCCGCACCCTACCGGGAGCGACCGCAGCGTCGAGGACGGCCCGGTCTCGACGCGGACTGCGGACGACTGCGACGAGGGTCCAGTCCCAACCGGCGTAGAATTGCGATTCCCGGCGTGTCGGATCGTGCCGCTTCGGGGGTGTAGCTCAGCTGGAAGAGCGGCGGCTTTGCAAGCCGTAGGTCGAGGGTTCGAGTCCCTTCACCTCCACGAAGGAACTCTGACCGACGAATCGTCGGGGTTCCCGACGCATCGCTCCCTGACCGCGACGACCAGGCGGCGGCGGCGCGGTCCCGAGGCGTTCGTATGCACGATGTCGGTCGAAGTGGACTGATCGCTCCGCTTCCGGGGTAAGTTAAGCGGAGTGAAATCTCCGGATAAGACCCTGGCGGAGGCGCGGAGCCGGCTGCCCTCGGACACGGTCTCTCGACCGATCCGGCGCGACGCGGCGAAGAATCGTGCGCGGCTCCTGGTAGCCGCAGGCCGGGTGTTCGAGGAGAAGGGGCTCGAAGCCAGCGTGGCCGACGTGGCGCGCGAGGCCGGCGTCGGGATGGGCACGCTCTACCGGCGATTCCCCTCCAAGGACGCGCTGATCGACGCGCTGGTGACCGAGGTCCTCGAGGCCACGATCTCCATGGCTCGTGAGGCGGCGCAACGGCCGGACGGCACCGGGCTCGAACACTTCTTGGAGTCGTCGAGCTCGTACCAAGCGGAGCATCTGGGCTGCCTGCCCAGGCTCTGGAGCACCGATCACCCCCTCGTGGCGACGGCGCGTGAGCTCGTCGGCGAACTCCTGGCGGACGCCCAGGCACACGGGCGAGTTCGCCCGGATCTGACGAGCACCGACATCTCGCTCGTCCTGTGGTCGATACGGGGCGTGCTCGAGACCACCGGATCCAACGCCGCAGTGCGTCGACGCCACCTCGATCTCCTCGTGGCGGGAATCCGCCCGTCGGACAGTGCACTGCCGCATCGAGCATTGAGCCAGACCCAGATCGACCGGGTCCTGGCCAGGCGCCACCCATCGTCGGGCGAGCCGAGCGGGCTGGCTCGGTGACGACGTTGCAGGAAGCCGGACCGGGTTCGGCATCCACGGGCACGACCCGAGCCCACTGGTGGATCCTGGTCGTCGTCGCCGGAGCGCAGCTCATGGTCGTGCTCGATTCGACGATCATGATCATCGCCCTGCCGTCGGCCCAGCATGCCCTGGGGTTCTCGAACACCGATCGGCAATGGGTGGTCACCGCCTACACACTTGCCTTCGGCGGTTTTCTCCTACTCGGTGGGCGCATCAGCGACATGTTCGGCCCCAAGCGGACGTTGATGACCGGCGTCGTCGGTTTCGCGTTGGCATCCGCCATCGGCGGCGCCGCCCAGACGACGCTCATGCTGATCGGCGCCCGCGGGCTCCAAGGTCTCTTCGGTGCGCTGTTGGCGCCGTCGGTGCTCTCGCTCCTGACGTCCACGTTCACGGATCCGCGCGAACGCGGACGCGCTTTCGGGATCTATGCGACCATCGCCATTGCCGGATCCGCCTTCGGCCTCATTCTCGGCGGATTCCTGACCGAGTACGTCGACTGGCGTTGGTGTCTCTACGTCAACCTGCCCATCGCGGTGCTCGTCCTCTTCGGGGCCTTCACCATGATCCCCGACCGCGCCGGAATCGACGGCATCCGACTCGACGTGCTCGGCGTCGTCCTCGGCTGCGGAGGTCTGGTCTCACTGGTCTACGGGCTCGGCGAGGCGGGGACGAGCGGCTGGGGTGCGACCCACGTCGTCGTGGCGCTCGTCGTGGCCGGCGTGCTGCTGACGGCGTTCATCGTGTGGCAGAGCATGGGCCCCAATCCGTTGCTCCCGTTGCGGGTGCTGCGCAACCGGAACCGGGCGGGATCGTTCCTGACCATCTTGTTGGCCGTCACCGGGATGTTCGGCACCTTCTTGTTCCTCACCTACCTCCTCCAGACGATCAAGCACTACTCGCCCCTGATGACCGGCGTGGCCTTCCTGCCGCTGCTCGCCCTCAACGGGTTGGCGGCGACACAGGTGGCCAGTCGCCTGATGCCTCATGTGGCGACGCGGCTCCTGGTGGTGCCCGGCCTCCTCCTGTCGGCCATCGGCGCCGTGTTGTTCACCACCTTGACGCCCGGTGCGTCCTACCTGACCCACGTGCTCCCCAGCGAATTGCTCCTCGGCCTGGGCCTGGGCCTGGCCGTGGTGCCCTGCATCAGCACTGCGACGCAGAACGCCGAGCCCGAGGACGTCGGGGTGACATCGGCCATGACGAATACGTCGCAACAGATCGGCGCTTCCATCGGGACCGCGCTGCTCAACACGATCGCCGCCGCGGCGACGGCCACGTATCTCGCCAGCCACGCACGCAGCCGCGGCGTGGTGTCGGAGGCGACGGTGCACGGCTACGCCACGGCCAGCGCCTGGGTGGCGGGCATCTTCGTGCTGGCCGCCGTGATCGCGGGCGTCCTCATCAACGTGCACCCGGGACAGGCCCCGGCGGCCGCCGGGCCGGATGGCAGCGAGACCGGCGACCTGGCGGTCGAGGTTCTGTAGCCCGGGCGCGGTGGCGGACTGCCCGCGCCGGCTCCGGCGGTCTACGGGCAGTTCTTCGTGATCTTGGCGGCGAGGAAGCCGCCGACGCCGTTCCCGGTCTCGCTCGTGCCGGTGTCGTCGACGAAGGTGTAGAGCAGTTGGCCGTGATACTCCACCTGGAGCCCGGCCTTCGTGGCTTTGGTGGAGAGGCACTGCGCACCCTTGGGCTTCGTCTTGCCGGTGGGCATGAGCAGTCGGGGCCACACCTGGAGGCACGTGCCGGTGCACGGGCCGTTCGGATGGATGTAGAGACTGGCGCCGGTCGCCGAGGCGAGCATGTTCCCGATCGGGCTCCGGTCGACACGCTCCACGACGGTGGCGCCCTTTCCCGGACCTGCGGCCAGCGCGGCGCCTCCTCCTGGTACCAAGACTGCGACGCCCGTCAGTGTGGCCAACGCCATGCCGGCGCGCGTCGCGCATCGTTGTGTCGACGTCCTCATTGGTCCAATCCCCTTTCCCGTACTTCCCAGGTGAGTCGCAACGGTGTACGTGTCCCGACGGGGCGCGGATTGCCGGCCCCCTTGGATCGTGCGCACGCGGGCGGCGTCGACGCGAGGCGGAGGGCCACCGTCGTCGCGGCGCTGCCAGATGTCTCCAGAGTGGAATTACTCTCTTTTGGTGCGCTGAACTGGTCTTTCGACAACGACCCCACAATGGCGACGCGGATTGTGCGGCGCGAAGCGTCTTCGCCTCAAGGCGGTGCACGTATCGGCCGATATCGAGCAGAAGAACGGCGCTTTGTGTCCGAACGAGCGGAGGATGCGACACCTTGGGGACCACCGGCGGGTCAGTTTCACGCGGTCCGGAGTTCGACGAGTGGTTCAATCGGGCCCAACACCCCTGGAACCCCGTCTCGGCGGCGAGCCGACAGTTCGATGCGCTCACGGCCGAGGGTGATGCCGTCGCCGATGCCGAGGATTACGACGACCTCTTCGACGTGGCCAACCTCGCCGTGCAATGGCTCGAGGCCAATCCCTGTCCGGACACTACGGCGGCCCGTCATCTGCGGGCGCAGATGATGGGTTTCCGCGCTGTCGCGGACACCGTGCGTTCGACGTTGATCGGGGCGGACGGTGACGTGATGGTCGCACGGCTCTGGCACCTGCGAGAGGTGATCGAGCAGCACGCCCTGGCGATCGAGGGCTCTGACTATCCCGAGTTGCGACAGCCCATCGGCGTGCCCCGGTCGGAGGATCGCTTTGCTCGTCTGCGGCGCGACGTGCCCCGGCAGACCACGTCGTGGGAGGGGTTCTGTCTCCTTCAGGGTGACGCCGTCACCGACTGGCAGGCCTGTCGGATCATCGACATCTCCATGGCCGGCCTCGGCCTGACCTTGAACCACGACACACCATCGGGTCTTCTCGGCCAGTGGATCACCGTGGAAGTGGCGGCAGTCGACGACCTGGTGAACGTCCGTCTCGACGGCAGGATCGCCCACGCAGCACCGACCCTCAGGGGCGACGTCCGCATCGGAGTGGCGTTCGAGGGGCTGTTCGACGCCGCGAAGGACGATGCATCGCTGCAGCCTGCGGTCGCCAGCCGATCCGATGTGCGCCAGGGCGACGAAACCTCGCCGACGCTCCGAGGTCTGGTGCGCTGGCTCGATTCAAAATCAGCGGAACGCGTCCTGGCGCGGGCCGACGACGTCGTCTCGTAGCTGGTCTGCGACGCGCACCGTGCCCCCGAAAGGGCACCCAATGGAGGTTGACCACATGAGCAAGGCCCCGTGGACCGTGAAGGCCCCCCGTACCGGCAAGGTGTCCGCTCGGCATCTCAAGCTGCAGCTCTCGCGCGCGGCGGCGACGCTGCTGGCGGTCGTCGCGACGACCGCCGGGGTGCTGACGCTCGGTCTGCCGGCCCAGGCACAGTCCGGTCCCTCGGGATGGAACATCGTCCCGGCACCCGTGGCCAACACGGACGACATCCTCCTTGGTTCTGCGTGCGCCGACGCCACCAACTGCTGGGGCGTCGGACTGACGAGTTCGGACCTCGGCGGCGGCGGTACCTTCGATCCCCTCGTCGAGTCCTGGAACGGCTCGGCGTGGACGCTCGGCACGGCGCCGTCCCTGGCGGTCGGCCAGGGTGGGGGCTTCTTCTCGGTCGCGTGCCCGAGCGCCACCCGCTGCTTTGCCGTCGGCGCCACGACGGGACCTGAGGGCGGCAGCTCCACCGGCACGCTGATCGCTCAGTGGAACGGATCGTCGTGGTCCGTCGTCGCGGGCCCGGCCCCGGCCGGGAGCGGGGTCGTCGGCGGATTCCTTCAGGGGATCACGTGCACATCGTCAGTCCGGTGCACGGCGGTCGGCTACGCCACCGATGACACGGGCGCCGGTCTCTTCGCCATCTCCGAGGTGTGGAACGGGGCGACGTGGAGCCTCGTGCCCGTGGCCAGCTCCGGGCAGGCCTACGACGAGCTCAGCTCGGTGACGTGTACGGACAGCTCCGACTGCTGGGCTGTGGGCACGGCCGGACCGGTGCAGCAGAATCCCAACTTCCTGCCCATCTTTCCCGGGAACGCACCGGGCGCCCAGGGTCTCGTCGAGCACTGGAACGGATCGGCCTGGTCCGTCGTGCCCAGTGTCGTGGAGCCGGGACCTGGTGGTGGATACCTGTCGGGCGTCCACTGCACGAGCTCCACGAACTGCTGGGCGTCGGGCTCGAGCCTCGATGACACGGGCAACGCGGCAGGCCTGTTGATGGAGCACTGGAACGGCTCCGCCTGGAGCGACACCTCGACCCTCGTCGCGGATGCATCCGCACCGGGCATCTTGAGCAGCATCTCGTGCACCGGCCCGTCGCAGTGCTGGGCCTCGGGAGCGCTGGGAACGTTCGGCGGCAACGGCGGCGTCGACTTCCGGCCAAAAGCGGTCGTCGAATCGTGGAACGGTTCGGCTTGGTCCATCGATCCGACCCCGAACGTCACCATCCTCAGCTTCCTCAATTCCGTCTCGTGCCTTCCGGCGGTCGGCTGCCTGGCCGTCGGGAGCTCGGTGACCTCGCCGGGTGAGAATGACCCCGCCTTTCAATCGTTGATCGAGCAGATGACGCTGCCGGCGGCGTCCAACCAGGGCTTGTTGCTGGCCGGGCGCGACGGAGGAGTCTTCTCGTACGGGAGCGCCTCGTTCCACGGCTCGTTGGGCGGTCAGCGCCTGAACGCCCCCGTGGTCGGCATCGCGTCCATCTCCGGCGGTGGCTATCGGATGGTCGGATCGGACGGTGGCGTCTTCGCCTTCGGGGGCGCCGCGTTCGAAGGCTCCATGGGTGGCCGGTCCCTCAATCGACCCGTGGTCGGCATGGCGGCGACTCCGGACGGAAACGGCTATTGGCTTGTCGCCTCCGACGGGGGTGTCTTCTCCTTCGGGGACGCGGCGTTCTACGGTTCGACCGGGGGACGCCCGCTCAACGCCCCCATCGTCGGCATGGCGGCCACTCCCGACGGCGCCGGCTATTGGCTGGTCGCCTCGGACGGCGGCGTCTTCGCCTTCGGGGACGCGGCGTTCGAAGGATCCGCCGGGGCCGAACCCCTCAATCGCCCGGTGGTCGGCATGGCGGCCACTCCCGACGGCGCCGGCTATTGGCTGGTCGCCTCGGACGGCGGCGTGTTCACCTACGGCGACGCGTCGTTCCACGGATCGGTTCCTGGGCAGGGCATCGTCGGCCAGGCGCCGGTGGCCGGTATCGCAGCGACACCCGACGGCTCCGGATACTGGCTCGTGGGATCCGACGGTGCTCTCTACACCTACGGCGACGCGACGTATCTCGGGGCCCCCGACGCCGCCTCCCTCGTGGCCCCGATCATCGGGGTGGCCACGACGTAACCGAGCCGGGCCGCACGCACCTCGTTGTGCCACGTCAGGGGGCTGCTCACCCATCTCCTGACCCGGCAGGACGCCGACCTGAGTAGGTTCTGCCCGTGACTACAGCTCGAAAGCGCGTCGTGGTGTGGGGAACGGGATTCGTCGGGAAGATGGTCATTCCCGAGATCGTGCGACACCCGGCCTTCGAATTGGTCGGCGTGGGTGTGAGCGCACCGGACAAGGTCGGTCGTGACGCGGGCGAGATCTGCGGTCTCGAACCCGTGGGCATCGTCGCCACCGACGCCGTCGAGGAGCTCATCGCGCTGCGACCCGACGCACTCGTCCACTATGGACCGACGGCGGCGAACGCGGACGCCAACATAAAGCTGATGGGCGCGTTCTTGCGCAGCGGCATCGATGTCAGCTCGACGGCGATGACCCCGTGGGTGTGGCCGACGATGAAACTGAACCCGCCGGCCTGGATCGATCCGATCACCGAGGCGTGCAAGGAGGGCGGATCCTCCTGCTTCACCACGGGCATCGATCCTGGGTTTGCCAACGATCTTCTCCCGATGACGTTGATGGGCCTCTGTGGTGAGGTGCGCTCGGTCAAAGCCCTCGAAATTCTCGACTACATCAACTACACCGGTGACTACGAGGAGGAGATGGGAATCGGCCGCCCGCCCGACTTCACTCCGCTCCTGGAGCACTCAGACATCCTCGTGATGTCCTGGGGGGCCACGGTTCCCATGATGGCGCACGCGGTCGGGATCGAGCTCGACGAGATCACGACGACCTGGGACAAGTGGGTCACGCCCGATCCGATTCAGACGGCAAAAGGGGTCATCGAGGCCGGTCAGGTGGCGGCGATCCACTTCACGATCAACGGCATCCTGCGCGGCGAGACCCGCATCGCGCTCGAACACGTGAACAGGGTCGGGACCGCGGCCGCACCGGACTGGCCCCGTGGGACCCAAGACGACGTCTATCGGGTCGAGATCCAAGGGTCGCCCTCCATCACCCAAGAGACGGCCTTTCGATTTACCGACGGCAGCGGCCGTGACGCGGCCGCGGCCGGGTGCCTGGCCACGGGACTCCGGGCGCTGAATGCCGTGCCCGCCCTGAACGAGCTTCCCCCCGGGTGGGTCACCGCACTCGATCTCCCGTTGATCCCGGGCTTCGGCACCATCCGCTGAAACCGCGATGGAGCCCTCCGACGTCCTGGCCCTGTGCCGGGAGCACGCGGCCGCGGAGGCCGTGTTCGACGTCGAAGGGATCTTGGCGACGCTGGTGCCCGATCCCACCTATGCCTTCTACCCGGCGAACAGGTCGTTGTCGGGTTGGGCGAATATCGAGGCCTTCTACCGAACCGAGTATCCACGTTTCGCTCGAACGGTGCGAGAGTTCGACCTGATCGGCGAATGGGTCAACGAGCGTACGGCGGTTCAGGAGTACGTCATCGACGTGGGGGGCAGCTCGGCGGACGTCCACACGTACCGGGTCATGTCCTTGATGCCCGTGGACGAGGCCGTCGGACGCCTGTCCGGTGAGACCCTCTATTGCGCCGAGGGTTTCGTGCGCCACCTCCTGGGCGATCTCTGGGACCAGACCGAGCCGCTGACCGGCTGACCGGACCTCGGCTCCGAGGAGTTGTAGGCGACAAGGGGCGGAACCGCAGGGAGGGACCAGCACTTCGCCCGCCGCTCGAGGTGGGACTCAGCGACCACCCACCCGACGGAAGACGTGGGATCGGCACCGGGGCATCCGGGGACTCTCGTAGGGACAATCGGGTCCGCTCACGCAGTCACAGGAAATGGCCTGACCGTGACAGGCCGGACACCGTTCGATGCAACACCCGGGGTGGTGCACCCCGCCGAGCGGCGTCCCGCAGTCCCGGCACTCCTCGGGTTCGTACCGGTGCCGGGGCCGGAGTTCCTGGCCCCAGCGGACGGGAAGGTAGGGCCTGCCGTCGATGACAAGGGGATCGGTCAGGCAGCTGATCCCCTCGGTCATCTCGCCGCCGCAGTGCGAACAAATGGCCATGACCCTCCCTTGCTCAACCCTGGCGCCGATCATCTCAGGCTCGTGTGACAGCGGCGCGGATAGCCACCGAGTGAGGTCTCCTGGCCTGCCCTACGCTTCGCCCATGACCACTGCAAAGAGTGACGTGAGCCCGGTGTCCGCAGCGGGACTCCTGGGGGGGAAGGTGTGCATCGTCTCGGGGGTGGGACCCGGGTTGGGCCGACAAGCGGCCCGGGCGCTGGCTGCGCACGGCGCGGATCTGGTTCTCGCGGCGCGCCGGCAGACCACCCTCGACGAGGTGGCCGCCGAGGTGGAGGACCTGGGCGCGCGCGTGCTCACCGTTCCGACCGACATCACCGACCCGGAGGCGTGCGCGCTCCTCATGGAGAAGGCGGCCGAGGCATTCGGGGGCATCGACGTCCTGGTCAACAATGCCTTCCGTTTCGATGCCTTCAAGAGCTTCGAAGAGGTTGACCTCGCCATCTGGCGCAAGATCATGGATACCAATCTCTTCGGTTCGCTACAGATGACCAGGGCGGCGCTCCCCTTCATGCGGGCCCGAGGAGGTGGCTCGGTCGTCATGGTGGCGTCCATGGTGGCGCGCCAGCCCCAGCCGGCACAGGGCGGATACGCGATCTCCAAGGGGGCGCTGCTCACCGCCACCAAGGTCCTGGCCTACGAGCTCGGTCCGTCGGGCGTGCGGGTGAATGCCGTGGTCCCGGGGTGGATGGCCGGTCCGTCGGTCGACATCTACATCGACATGACGTCGAACGGACGGGGCGTCCCGGCGCAGGAGGTGGTCGACGAACTCAACGCCCGGGTTCCTCTCGGACGCATCCCGAGCGACCAGGACGTCGCCGGAGCGATCGTCTACCTCTCCTCCGACCTTTCCTGTGCCATGACGGGACAGGCCCTCGACACCAACGGGGGAGAGATCTTCGTCTGACCGCCCGTCAACTGCCTTCTCCACCGCTCGGCGTGCACGAGCGGGGATCCCAGGGTTGGAGCTTCTCCACGGTGGCGGTGGGGGTGGCGAAGGCGCCGCTGTTCCCCGCGCTTCCGCTATTGCCCGTGGTGCCCGTGTTCCCCACTGCGGTACTGCTCGTCGTGGTGGACGGCCCTGCCCCGGTCGTGGTGGTTGCGGCGGGCGCATTCACGGTGAACTGGCTTCCCGTGACCACGGTCACGTCGGCGCCTGCGCTCACCAGGGCCGGGTCGTCCGCCATGATGACGCTGCCGGACATCGAGTTGGCCACGGCCTGCGCGTCGGCCAGCTCGGTGGGGGATTTGGACGAGTAATAGACGACGGTCTCGGCTTGCTGGCCAACTGGCGTGGTGTCACCGAGAGCGCCGATGTGGAAACCGAGGGCCTCCAACGCGGCCGCCGTGTCCGTGGCCTGGTTGTACGCGCCGGTCCCGTTCACGACCGAGACCGTCACGCTCGATGGAGACGGCAACGCGCCGCCCGAGTAGGTGTTCTCGTTGCTCGATTTCAGCCCGAGGAACTCGTCGACCGCTTGGTGGTCCTGCGGCTCGGCCGGGAACTCGATGTCCCCGTAGCTGCCTCCCTGGTAGACGTAGTTGCCGAACTGGTCGACGGCGACCGGGAGTGTCAACTGCGGAGCCGTGCTCACGTTGACGTCGTGGTATCCGAGAACGAGGTTGATCATGGCGCTGGCCGAAAAGCCGGAATCGACCGTGAGCTGGCTGACCACACCCGAAACGAGTTGCTGGTCGGTCAGTGGGTTGCTGAGGCCCCGTTGCTTGACCGCGCTGGCCAGGACGCGAAGGAACTCGTGGTCACGTCGAATCCGGGCGATGTCACTCTGGGCCTCCTGGGGCCAATAGCTGGGATCGTCCCCGGTCACGCCCGGCCCCTTGTACTGGACGTGACGCGCCCGGACGACCTGCAGGGCCTGCGTCCCGTCGAGCTGCAAGCAGCCGGTGGTCTGGATGTTCAGTCCCGAATAGGCGTCGAACACCGGCTCGGGGAAGTACATCTTGATCCCGCCCAGCGCGTTGACCACGTTGATGAAGCTGTCGAAGTTCAGCTCGACGAAGTGCTGAATCGGGATGCCGTAGTCCTCCTCGATGGCGTCGATGAGTTGATCGGGACCTTGATAGAGCGCGGCATCGATCTTGTTGGCGCCGTCGGAGCGCGCGTTCGGTACGAACAGGTCGCGCGGGACCGACAGGATCGAGACCGTGTGGGCGTTTGGGTTGAGGTGCAGGATCATGACCACATCGCTGTTCACGCCGTCGACTCCCTGGGAGCACAGGCCATAGGCCGGGTTCTGCACGGTCAGCGCGCAGCGGGACGTGGACCCGATCATGAGGATGTTCTCCGTACCGGCGTCCTCGCCCTTGACGGGTGCCGAGGTGAGGTTGTGGAGATCGATCCGATGGATCTCGTGGTTCAGGTACCAGGCGTACCCGGCCGTTGCCCCGATGACCAGGGCCATGACCACCCCGAGGGAGCCGAGCACCCAGCCCACGGTGCGTGCCCTCGAACGACTCCGCCGAGCTGCGTGGGCGCCTTTGCCCCGCCTGCCCTTCGGGGCCCGTTGCGCCTCGTCGATCCGGCGCCCGAGGTCGCGGAGGCCGCGCTCGACGGGGTCGTGGGCCGGATCGTCCGTGGCGGGCGCTCCTTCCCCCATTTCGGCGCCCAGGCGCTCGAGTCCCTGGTGGACGGGGTCGCTTTCCGTGTTCGGGGGGCTCATGGTGCGTCGAGGTAGGGGCGAAAGGTGGGTTTCCGGGCGTCGGATGACTGGCCTGCCGCCGGGACGACGGGGCCTCCGATCACGCCGGAGGCGCCATCCTACCGAGGGCCTCCCCGACGGGGCAGTCAACCCGTGGAGCCTCCGGGCACGCTGCTGCGCCTCGCCGAGACCATTGCCCCGGGCGGCGTTCGCGGTGCAGCATCGGTCGGTGCCCGCTCTCAGCGCCGGTCTGTTGCTCTACCGGTTCGATGCCGGGCACTCCCTCGAGGTCCTCCTGGCCCATCCCGGCGGTCCGTTCTGGGCCCGCAAGGACACCGGGACCTGGTCGGTGCCCAAGGGCGAGTACGAGCCCGGCGAGGATGCGCAGTCGGCGGCGCTGCGGGAATTCGGGGAGGAAACCGGCTTCGACGTGCCCGATGGCGATCTCCAGCCACTCGGCGAGGTGACCCAACGGAGCGGGAAACGGGTCACTGCGTGGGCGCTGCAGGGTGATGCCGACCCGGCGGCGGCGGTGAGCAACTCCTTCGAAATGGAGTGGCCTCGCGGTTCGGGTCGGATCGAAGAGTTTCCCGAGGTCGACCGGGTCGAGTGGATGGCCATCGATGCAGCCCGCTCAAGGATCGTCCCAGCTCAAGAGGAATTTCTGGACCGTCTTGTGAGGCTGGTCGCCGTCGGCGGGCACTGAAAACACGCCGCGGCCCACACCCCCATTGCGGGAGAGGGAGTGCGGGTCCGGCCTGGAGGCTCGGCTCGTTCCACCATTTCCTTGATCGAAGCAGTGAGCACGCCGATACGAAGAGCAACGGCCTCACAACAGCTGGAGGGGTGGTGTGGCGAAAATGGAGCCCGAGCGACGTGAAAGGTCTGGTCGCTGCCATCGCCGCGGTCGTCGTTCTCGGCGCGGCTGCCGCCACCACGCTCGGCGGCTTTTCCGCCACGGTCGCCAATCCGACGAACAGCTTCAGCTCGGGGACCATCCAGCTCGAGGAGGGTGTGGGCTCGACGACCTGCTTCTCGACCGGCTCGGGCAGCGGCGGATCCGTGACGGCGTCCAACGCGAGCACGTGCTCGAGCATTGACGACCTCGGTGGGTCGATCGATCAAGTACCCGACGGACCGCCCGTCGCCACGACGGTCACCGTGACCAACGCCGGCAACGACGGGACGACGGTGGCGTCCCTGGTGCCGTCGGCCTGCACCGCGGGGGCGGCGTCGGACGACGGCGGCTACGTCGGTGCGGACACGTCCGGATTCTGCGGGAAGGTGGACGTCACGATCGCCAACACGACCAGTGGCGCGACCGATCAATGCGTCTACCCGACGCAGGTTGCGCAATGCCCCGCACCTTCGAGCGCCGACACCCTGGCCGGCCTGGCCTCGCAGAGTTTCACGACGGACCCCATGTCTCCCCTGGCCGCCGGAGCCTCCGCCACCTACGTGATCACCGTGCAGCTCGATGGCAGCGCGACGAACGCCGACCAGGGTCTCACGGCCACGATCCCCCTGACCTGGAGCATCAGCCAGTGATCCCTGTCCGGGAGCGGACCGTCCACCGGTCACGAGCAGGCCACGAACCTGCGGGAATTGCGGCAGCGGCCCTGTTGAGCGATTTGGACGCCCACCGGCTCGAGGCGCCACCCGAGACGTCCGATAGTTCCGTGGGCGCTCCGCATTGCGTTCTTGTGGTGGCCCCCGTTCCGATGCCCCGGGCGGGGGCCACTGCTCCCTCGACGAGGGGGCAGCTTGGCCGGTCCCGCCGGCACCCGGGAGGCCCGGTCGGCCCGATGTCCAAAGGTGGAGAGACTCGATGAGGGGGCCCGTGGCCACACTGATTGACCCGAACCGTCTCACGCGGGCCTGGCCGTTTCTCGCCATCGCGATCGCCGGTCAGGTCAGTGCCGCCTGGCCACCGGGCCCGGCCGACATCGGGGTCTTCTGGCTCAGTGCGGGTTTCTTGGCCTTGTCAGCGGTGCTGCTGCTCCTACCGCTTCCTCGCCGTGTCGACCCACTGATGTTCTCGGCCTGTTCGTACGTCTTCGCGGTCACCTTCCTCATGCTCGCCACGGGTGGGACGGGCAGCGGCTTCGGCTCGCTCTACTTCGTCTCGGTCGTGGGCGTCGCCCTCTATGGCAGTCGTCGGGAATCCGTCGGGGTCGTCACCCTCGTCGTCGCCGTGCTCCTCGTCGTCTCCTTGCACAGCGGGGATCCACTGGTCACCGTCGCCCGTCGCCTCGTCCTTCTGGGCGGCATCGCCGGTGTCCTGTCGGTCTCGATCCATGCGCTGCGGCTGCGTCTCTTCGAGTCGAATCAACGGACCGTGCGATTGCTGCATCAGGCCGAGTCCATCAATGCCGCCGCCGCCCAGTTGTCCTCCTTGCTCGATCCCACCGGAATCGCGCACATCGGCGCGGAGCTGGCGGCCCAGGCGGCGTCCTTGCCCGGACCGACCCCGGCTCGGGCCCGTTACGTGCGGATCGAGCGGGGGATGGCTCGGGTGGACGCCAGTCACGGGTCTTTCGAGGACGACGAGGTCCCATCCCTCGAGGAGCGGACCCCCCTCGGGCGATGCGTGGCGACGCGTGAGCCGGTCACGGGTGGTCGGAGTGCCGGCGCTGCGATCCCGTTCGCCGATGGCGAGCCCGCAGGAACCGTCGCCTGGATCCCGGTGTTGCTCGGCGACGATCTCCATGGTGTCCTCGAAGTCGTGACGCCCGGCGGTTCGATGACCGACGACGTCGTGGAGCGCTGCGTCGCCTTGGGTCATCTGCTCGAACTCGCACTCTCCAACTGGCGGGCCCACGAGGAACTCGAGCAGGCCGGGCGGGCCGAGGAGCGGCGTCGCATCGCCCGTGATCTGCACGACGGGCTCGCTCACGAGTTGGCGTTCATCGCGAGCAAGGCGCGCACCTCGCGGCGGGCCGGATCCCAGATCGATGCGGTCGAACTTGCCGGCGCCGCCGATCGGGCGCTCGACGAGGCGCGCCGTGCCATCACGGTGCTGTCCTCGAGCGGCCCGCAGTCGCTGGTCACGGCGGTCACGCAGACAGCGGAAGACCTGGGCGCCCGGCTGGGGGTCCCCGTCCGTCTCGACCTGGCCGAAGGCGTCGATGCCTCGGGCGAGGTCACCGAGCACGTCCTTCGCATCGTGCGCGAGGCGATCACGAATGCGGCAACCCATGGTCGACCCAATTGCGTCACGGTGAGCCTGCGGCGGGACGACGGGGTCCGCCTGACGATTGCTGACGACGGGTCGGGATTCGATCCTCAGAAGATCGGGGGGTCCGGCTTCGGGCTCCTGAGCATGCGAGAGCGGGCAGACGCGATCGGGGCTGGATTCGTCCTTGCCTCGTCGCCTGGCCGGGGTTCGAGAGTCGAGGTGGCACTCCCGTGACAGAGACGATCAGCGTGTTGGTGGCGGACGATCACGCTCGGACGAGAGCCTTGGTGCGTCTGGCACTCGAAGAGAGCGGCGAGTTCCGGGTGTGTGCCGAAGCGCACGACACGCCCACCGCGGTCTCTGCCGCGCTCGACGAGCGACCCGATGTCTGTCTGCTCGACATCAATATGCCCGGGAGTGGAATCGCTGCCGCGTCCCAGATCACCTCGGCCCTTCCGGACACGGCGGTGGTCATGCTCACCGTGTCGCGTCAGGACGGCGACCTCTTCGACGCCCTGCGAGCCGGTGCGTCGGGTTACCTGCTCAAGGGCATGGACGAGGCAGCCATCGGGGACGCCCTGCACCAAGTGCTCGATGGTGAGTCGCCCCTCCCAGGCAGTCTCGTGGCCCGCCTGGTCGAGGAATTCCGCGACCGCGAACACCGGCGCGTCGCGGTGCCACAGGGGGCAGCGGCGCGGTTGACCGGTCGGGAGTGGGACGTTCTCGAATTGATGCGGACGGGTTCGACCACGGCCGACATCTCGAAGCGCCTGTTCATATCGCCCACCACCGTGCGCAGCCATGTGTCGACGATCCTGCGCAAGCTGGGCGTCCCGGACCGCGAGGCGGCGATCAGGCTGCTCGAGGAGAGCTGAACGACCACGGTCACTCCGTACCGGTGCGGGGGTCTGTCCGTGCTGGCGGCATCGTCGAGGGGCTATCCGGCTCCCGAGTGCCGTGTCCGGCCGTCGACCGTTTCGCTGCAGCGGCGGCACCACTGATTTGGCCCCGACCAGAGTGGTTTGCCTAACGTTCTGGTGCCTCCTGCGGGAGTGCGATGGCGTCACACAGGGCCTGACGGCGGAATCGAGGCATGGGCAGTACCGGCGACTCGACTGATAGCGTCTCGAACCTGCGAGGGCCGACAGATGGTCACGGGATCGTGGAAGGCGGACCTTCGTCGCTCGGGCTCGTCTGTGTCCTCGGCGACGTCCACGCGGTGGGGTCCGACGGGTCCATCATCGAGATCCCGAGCGCCAGCCAACGGAGGCTCTTGGGGGTGCTGGCGGTCCACGCGCCACGGCGACTGCGCGCCGAGTGGCTCGCCGACGTGCTCGAGATCTCCCCAGGAGCGCTGCGCCGGTCCATCTCGCGCCTGCGGGGAGTCCTCGGCCCGGAATCCCTGGTGACGGCGAGCACGGGATACGTGCTCGCCTGTCCTGTCGACGCGGTGTTCTTCTGTGAGGAGGCCGCCCGAGCGGCCAGCGCCGATGACCACA
This sequence comes from uncultured Acidimicrobiaceae bacterium, assembly GCA_963754445.1. Taxonomy (GTDB): domain Bacteria; phylum Actinomycetota; class Acidimicrobiia; order Acidimicrobiales; family RAAP-2; genus Bog-473. The sequence goes on from CAVWFT010000002.1 coordinate 869,595, forward strand.
TCGCGGCGCTCGAGCGGGCCGTCGGCCTCTGGGGTGGCACTGCCCTCGAGGAGTTCGAGGCCGAGGACTGGGCCCGCGGCGAGATCGCCCGGCTGACCGAGATCCACGGCGCACTCGTCGACGACCTCGCCGACGAGCTGGTATCGGCTCGACGGCCCGAGGAGGCCATCGCAGTCCTCGGCGCTCAGGTCGCCCGGTACCCCTATCGAGACCGGTCGCGGGGTCTCTTGATCCGTGCGCTGGCCGGCGCCGGGCGGATGGCCGACGCACTGAGGGCGTTCCAGGACTATCACGCGGTCCTCGCCGAGGAGCTCGGGACGGAGCCCTCCCCCGAGGTGGTGCGGATCGAGCGGCGTGTCGCCACCGGGTGGGACGGAGTCAGCTCGGCGACGGCGACCGACGAGTCTCGTGGCGCGGGCCTCTTTCCTCTTCCAGGATTGCTCTCCCAGAAGGGCCACTTCGTGGGCAGGTCGGCCGAACGTGACGTGCTTCTCGCCGAGTTGGCGATGGTCGCCACGGCGGGATTGCGCTGTGTCTGTATCACCGGTGAGGCGGGCATGGGCAAGACGATGCTTCTGGCCGAGCTGGCGCGGTCCGCCGCCGGGCTGGGCGTCAACGTCCTGTGTGGCGCATCGGACGAGACGGGGCTGTCGCTCGAACCCTTTCGCACGATCCTCGGGGCCTGCGTCGACCATGCCGACGCCGACCTGTTGATCGAGCACGTGGCCCGGTGCGGTGGCGAACTGGCGCGACTGTGCCCGCGGCTCGCCACCCGGGTGCCGACCACTCCCCCGCCGACCGAGTCGGATGATGCGACGCAGCGATTCCTCACCTTCGAGGCGGTGGCGGACCTCTTCACGCGGATCGCGGCACGCGGGCGGCTCGTCCTCATGCTCGACGATCTCCAATGGACCGAGCCCACCGCGCTGATGTTGCTGCGCCATCTGGCCCGCTCGTTGGCCGGTGCACCGGTGCTCCTGATCACAAGCAGGCGCGACCCGGGCGAGCCGGCGTCCGAAGACCTCCGGGGAGCGCTGGCCGAGCTGGAACGAGGCCGCACGCGGCAGCTTCCGTTGCCCGCCTTCGGTGACGACGAGATCACGGCCCTGGTGGCGGTCCTCCTGCCGTCGGCCTCCGACGCAGTGCGAGCGCAGATCACGGCCACTGTCCACGAAGAGACGGCCGGCAACCCGCTCTACGCCACGGAGGTCATCAAGAATTGGGGCGACACCGGAGGTCCTGATCGACGCCGGACGGTCCCGGCCAGCCTCCGTGAGGTGTTGTGGAGCCGGGTTCACGCCCTCGGTGCCGAGGCGGCCGATGTGTTGACCACGGCTTCAGTGCTCGGAGCCGAGTTCCAAGAGGACCTTCTCATCGAGATGGTCGAGAGCCCGGAGGGCCACGTGCGCAGGGCGATCGACACCTCGGTGGCGGCCGGCGTCCTGATCGACATCTCCTCGGCCCGACGGGTGCTCCGGTTCGCCCACGCGCTGATCGCCACTGCGCTCTACGGGGAGATCGGTTCCTCGAGCCGCGCCCACCTCCACGAACAGGCGGTCCGCGTGCTCTCGAAACGGGCCGGCGAGCCGAGTCCCGATGTGGTGGTCCAGCTCGCCCGGCACTGCACCCTGGCCGGGATGGGACCAGAGGCGATCCATTGGTCGACGCGCGCCGGCGACGATGCCCTGCGGTCCCTCTCGCCGACGGAAGCGGCCCGCCATTACCGCAGCGCGCTCGACGCAGCGCTCGAGCTCGGCCGGCCAGAGGCCGAGCGGGCAGACCTGCTCGTCCGGTTGGGCGAGGCACAGCACGTCGCTGGAGACGCCTCTGCGCTCGGGACGCTCACGGAGGCCGCAAACCTGGCGATAGGCAGTGGCAACAGCGGCGCACTGGTCCGGGCCGCCTTGGCGGCGGACCGCGGCTTCATGAGAACGGACGCCGGGGCCCCGGAGTACCTGGCGATCGTGGAGGCGGCCGTGGCCGCCGCTGATCCGTCGGACACCTGGACGTACGCACGCCTGCTCGCCCTGCTCTCCCAGAGCCTCGTGTATACACCGCAGGCCACTCGCCGCACAGCGACCGCGGAAAGGGCGCTCGCCTTGGCCGAGTCCGCGCCGGACCCGGTGCTCCTGGCCCACGTCGCGCCCGCCGCCGTGTCGGCCATCTGGGCCCCTGGGAGCGCATCCATGCGCAGCGCGGTCGCCTCCCGCGCGCTGATCTCGGCCGCTGCCTCGGGAGACCCGCGACTCGAGTTCGCAGTGCGCATCGTGGCCTACAACGTGGCGGTCGAGTCGGGGGACGCTGCGGTGGCCGCCCACAGCCTGGCCCGGATCCGTGCCACGGCACACTCGGTCGGCGAGCCCCGCCTCCGCTGGATCGCCGGGCTCTACGACACGTTCGACGCCACCATGGCGGGTCGGCTCCACGAGGCGGAGACCCTGGCCTCGGCCAACCTCGAACTCGGGACGGGCATCGGGGTGCCCGATGCCTTCACCCTGTTCGCGGGTCAGTACTTCGTCATCGGTACATTCGCCGGACGGCACCGCGAGCTGCTTCCGATCGTCGAGCAAGCGGCGAGGGAGAACCCCGGCGTCGTTCCCTTCGAACTGGCGTACGCGATCAGCTGCGCCGTCGTCGGCCGCCAGGAGATCGCCCGCGACGTCCTGCAGCGCGGTGTGGCGGAGCGTCTCGCCGACATCCCGGCGGACAATCTCTGGATGACCCGGGTGATCGGCTACGCGGTGTTGGCGATCGAGCTGTCTGACCAGGAGGCGGCCGAGCTGCTCCTCCCGGTCATCGAGCCCTTCGCGGACGAGGTGGCCTTCAGTGGTCTCACCAGCCAAGGCCCTGTTGGCGCCTACGTCGGCAAGCTGAACTCGTTGCTGGGTCGCTACGAGGAGGCCGAGGACCACCTCCACGCCGCTCTCGGCACCGCGTCGGCCTTCGGTTGGACCTATCACCGGGCGACCACGCTCCTCGCCCTGAGCCAGGCTCGCTATGGCGGGCGCAACGAGCTGGATCCCGAAGCTCGATCCTGGCTCGACGAGGCGTCGGTCCTCTGCCGTGGCTTCGGTTTCCGGAACTGGATACCGCAGATCGACGCCCTCTACGAGGCGAGTGCTCCCTCCTGACGCGTAGGTGACGCGCCTATGGCCGGACGATGGCACTGGGCGTGCCCCCCCGGCACCCCAGGCGCGGAGGGACTGCAATGGAGATTCGATTCGGCAAGTACTACCGGTCCGTTCTGGCGGGATCCCTGGTCATGGCGGCGGTGGTGGTGTTCACGGCCACGGTCGTCAGTGGCTCGGTCCATGCGACGGCCGCCTCAGGGGCCACGCCGCCGGCCTGGACCGCCTACGTCGTCAGCTACGACGACGACGCCGTCATCCCCGTGAACACGTCCACGGACACCGTCGGGACCCCGATCACCGTCGGCAGTGGCCCCTCCGCCATCGCCATCACACCCAACGGGTCGACCGCCTACGTCACGAACGAGGGCACCACGAACACGGCCCCTGGGACCGTGACGCCCATCAATCTCTCGACGAATACGCCTGGCACGCCGATCTCCGTGGGTTCGGGACCAGATGCCATCGCCATCACGCCCAACGGCCTGACGGCCTACGTGGGCAACTACAACGATTCCACCGTCACGCCGATCAGCCTCGCCACGAACACGGCGGGCAAGCCCATTCCTGTGGGAGCAGCTCCTTCGGCCATCACGATCAGTCCCGACGGCTCCACGGCCTATGTCACCCAGGCCTACGCCGACGACGACATCCCCATCAACACCGCCACCGACACCGCTGGTCCGGGCGTCCTCAATACCTACAACGGCTTCGCATCAGCGATCACGCCGGACGGTGACACCATCTACACCCCGAACTTCACCGACAACGGGGTGGCGACCCTCGACACGGCCACCGATGCCAGGGGCAGCATTGCGGCGCTGGACAATCCCGAAGGGGTTGCCGTCACTCCCGACGGTTCCACCGCCTACGTGACCTATCTCGACACCTTCAGCACGCAGAGCAACAAGGCGAGCCTCCTTCCCATCGACACCGCCTCGGGCAACCCCGGCACACCGATCGCACTGGGTACCGACGCGGCCGAAGGCATCGCCATCACCCCTGACGGGTCCACCGCGTTCGTCACCGGTCAACTGGACGGCACGCTGACCCCGGTGGACCTGGCCACGGGCACGGCCGGCACGCCGATCTCCCTCGGGAGCAAGGGGACAAACCCCGTGGCTGTCGCGATCACGCCCGACCAGGCACCCGTGGCCCACCTCCACGTCACCTTGGCCGCCAACGGATCCCCCTCTACCCTCGACGCTTCCGCTTCGACCGTGGCTTACGGCTCCATCGTCTCGTACGACTGGAACTTCGGCGACGGCACGACCGCCAGCACGACCACTCCGATCACCACCCACGTGTACACGGGTGGGAGCTATACGGCGTCGGTCACCGAGACGAGTGCGGGTGGTACTTCCACCGCGCAGACCTTCACCGGTCAGACGGCGACTCGGAACGGCGGTGCCCAGGCCACCGCGACCGCCCTCGGCTCCCTGGCCGGCGGCGGCCCGATCGTGGCCGGTGTGAGCCCTGCCATCGGATCCGACACCGGTTCCACGGTGGTGACCATCACGGGGTCGGGCTTCACCGGCGTCAGCGGGGTGGATGTCGGCGATCAGGCGGCCACCAACGTCGTCTTCAACAGCGCCGGCTCGTTGACCGCGACTCTGCCGGCGCAGGCGGCGGGGGCCGACGACATCATCGTGACGACGCCGATCGGCTCGAGCGCGACGACGCCGGCTGATCAGTTCACCTACCTGTCCTCGGTGCCCCCCGAGAGCGTCACCTGTCAGACCAGCAACTGCCCCATCCCGATCGTCCAATTCCCGGTGGCTCAAGGCGATACCGCCAGTGTGTCGACCTCGGTCAGCCACGACTGCAACGCCTGCACGGCCACCGCAGCGGTGACCGACGAGTTCCCGCCGCCCTGTGACGCCGCCGGAGGTGGGTGTTGCCCCGACGGGATGAGCTACGAACAGGCGGAGGTCTCGGTGGGCGAGTACGACGACCAGAGCACCAGTCCGCTCGACGTCTTGACCGAACAAATCGTCCAGGGCCAAGCCGCCTACGCCGAGGGCGTGCCGTTCCCGGGCCCTCCCGTGCCCGAGACGACGGTGTGCGCAGAGGCCCAGTCGCTGTCGAGCGGGGGCGCCAGCACTCCTGGAGCCGATCCGAACGCATCTCCGGCGGGCAAGAAGCTGGGTCAGGACCTCCTCCTGGCCAAATGCGCCAAACCGGCGGTGGCCCCCTGCATCAAGAAGCAGGTGGTGAACGGCCGAACGGTGGTCACCACGGTCATCGTGCCGGTGAACGAGTTGGTCACCCTGACCGCCGGACCACAGAAGGAGACGGTCACGAAGCTCGCGCCGACCAGCGGCGCCCCCGGATCCACGCTGACCATCAAGGGGGCCGGTCTGACTCAGGTCAACGAGGTCACGATCGGGGGTGTGCAGGCATCCATCGTGTCGGAGAAGGCCACGAAGATCGTGGTGACGGTTCCGCCGGGTGCGAGTAGCGGACCGATCACCCTGAGCGGCTGGTCCGGTGACGTGGTGTCCTCCTCCAGCTTCACGGTGACCTGAGGGCGGGGGTGAAGACGGTCGCGCGTCGGTGCAGCCCGGCGGACCTTATGGCGGGCCGACCACGTCGAGGGCGAGGACTTGAAAGACGACGTACTTGGCGTGCCCTTTCCCGAAGACAGCCTTGATGACCAGATTGGACGAGCCGACATCCTTGGCTTTGCCGGCGATCGTCGCCGTGCCGTCGCCGTTGTCGACAAAGGTCAGTTTGCTGGGAGGCTTCCCGATCTCGGAGATGCGTGCAGCCGGTGTGCCGGTCGTGGTGACGGTGAACGAGAACGGTTGCTTCGCCGTGACGGTGGCCTGACTCGGGCTCGTGATGTCCTGGGCGGTCGGGGAGAGCTCGACCGCTCCGATGTCGCACCCGTTCCCCTGAGGCCGGGCGATGCCGCGCTGATCGGTACCGGGACACAGCGTGACGCCGCCCGTTGCTGTCCCGGCTGGGATTTCGTCGAGAGGGAGGCTGCCCAGAGCGGGCTCCTGGGTCTCGGTGGGGCCGCCGTTGTCCTGGAGCGGCCCGATGTGTGGTTTTCCGTCCGAGTAGCTGTGAGCGGCCGCCGAGAAATCGCATGTTCCATCGTCATCGATGTTGAAGCCCTCGTCGACGATCGCTCCGGTGCAGTCGTAGAACGGACTCATGCTCGCCAGCACGGTGGCCGCAAGCGTCGCTGTGCCCCCGTTGTTCTCGATCCCGCCGCCATGGATGTTTTGAGCGATCGTGCTCGCGATGACCAGGAGCCTTCCCGTGTTGAGGATGCCGCCGCTCCCGGGGCCGGACTGATTGTCCGGCGCCTCGGCGTTGTTGCCCGAAATCGTGCTGTCGGTGACGGTCAGTGAGCCCGTGTTGTCGATTCCCCCACCGCCGACGGCAGCGTTGTGGGCGATGGTGCTGCCCGTCACCGACATGGTGCCGGCATTGAAGATGCCACCACCTGCGTCCAGTGAGTTGTTGTCCGAGATGGTGGAATCCGTGATGTTCATGGTGCCCGCATCGTTCTGGATTCCACCGCCGGTACCGTCACCGACCTGGTTGTCCGAGATCGTCGAATCGGTGATGGTCACCGAGCCCCCACCGCTGTCGATGGCCCCGCCGTTCGGACCCGAGGCCGCCGTGTTTTCCGTGAAGCTGCTCGATGAGATGTTCAGGTCTCCGTCGTTGTAGAGCGCCCCTCCACCGGGTCCTCCGGTGTGGCCTTCCGACATCGAGCAGTCACTGACGGTCAAGGTTCCGTAGTTCGCGACGCTCGGACCACCGTTGTTCACGGCACAGTTGCTGAGCGCCGCCGTTCCCTGGTTGGTGAAGCCGCCCTCGGTACCGTCGATTTCGAGGCCCGACACGCTGATTCCTGTCACCTTGGGGTCCGTCACGAAAGAACCGTCCACGACGAGCGAGCTGGTACCAGGACCGTCGATCGTGAGCGGAACCTTCAAGTAGATCGTGGAGGCCGGAGTGATCGGCGACGTGGACGGGCAGGTGACCGAGAACGTGACCTTGGATCCGGACGCCGCTCCGGCGACGACAGCCGACAGCGAGCCGGCGCCGCTTCCGTTGCAGTTCGTCACCGTGAGGGGGGCAGCGCCGGCCTTTGGCAGTTCGACGACCTGCGCCGAGACAAGGACCGAGGTGACGCAGATGGCGGCGAGCGGGAGTCGCAGCCGATGCCGCTCGTGATCCGTGCGCCACAAGCCGGAACCGATGGGATACATGGGCGCCTCTTCTCGTGCTCGGTTCTAATCACTCGCTCGTATGTGAGGGTGGCCAGGCTCGGAGGACATTCAACCGCAATCCCGGCCGCCGAGCGGAGCTGGGAGCGAAACCGGGGTACGGCGCCGAAATGCGAGGGCTGTCGTGGCAGACGGCGATCTGTTCAGAGAACGTGCCACCTCGTCTGGCGCGACGTTCTTGAACGAGACGACGACGCAGATCGAGCGTCCAGGGGCGTACCCACCCTGAACAGGAACTTTCGAGTCGGGCTGCCCGGATTTGAACCGGGGACCTCTGCGTCCCGAACGCAGCGCGCTAACCAAGCTGCGCCACAGCCCGTCCACTCCCCGAAAGGAGCGGGGGCAACCTTACCCCGGCATCAGCGCGACGCTTCCCCGCCGCCCTTGAACGTGGTTCCCGTGCCGGTGTCCTCTGCCCGGGAGGGTGCGCCGCCGGCGCCGCCGGCCCCGGAGAGGCCGGCGAACGTCGCCACCACCTGGGCGACCCGTCGCTTGTCCATCTCGATGATCCTGAGGTTCCAGTCACCCACCCGGATCTCCTCGCCCTCGACGGGGATGTGACCGAACTTCTCGAACAGGAGGCCCCCGAGCGTCACGTACTCGCCGTCGGGGATCTCGATGCCGATCCGCTCGCGCACGTCGTCGACGTTGGTCTGCCCCTCGATGAGCCAGCGGTTGTTGTCGACCCGGATGATCGTCGCTTCCTCGTCCTCGTCGAACTCGTCGTGCAGATCCCCGACCAGCGGTTCGAGGAGGTCCTTGACTGTCAGCATCCCGGCCACTCCGCCGTACTCGTCCACCACGACGGCCACGGCCCGGCGGTGCTTGCGCATGTCGGCCAGGGCCTCGAGGATGCCGAGCGACTCGGGCACGAGGTAGGGCTGGCGGACCTTGCGCGAGATCTCGAGCGGGCTGGGGTCGGTGGCATCGCGTTCACGCTCGTCGCCCGTCGGCCCGCTCGACCGCGCCCGACCGGTGCGGAAGATGTCGTTGACGAAGAGGACCCCCACCAGGTCGTCGAGGTCGTCGACCACCACGGGGAAGCAACTGTGTCCCGAGGTGCGGACCGCGCCGGCGATGTCGTCCGCGTGCACGGGGATGGTCAGGTAGGTCACGTCCGTCCGGGGGGTCATCACCTCGCGCACGTCCATGTCGCGCAGATCGGCCAGCGCCTCGATGATGATCCGCTCCTGCTCCGACGCCTCGGCGTCGTGCGACGTGGCGTGCCCGGCCGCGTCGGTGTCGGCCTCGTCGCGGCGCCAGGGCCTGCGTGTCCGCCTCGGGGGTGGGTCGGTGGGTGTCTCCCGGCGGCGCGCCACGCTCGGATCGGTCAGGTGGCGGGGTCGCGACCCGCCGTCAGTTGCTGTTCGGAGCCCACCAGGACGGGCACCGGTGTGAAGGAGTCGTCGGCGAACGTGCCGTCGTCGAGCAGGGCGGTGACCGCTCGTCGCAGGCGCAGCGGATCCAGCGGCTTGACCAGCCAGCCCTCGGCGCCCGAACGTCGGGCCAGGAAGACGTCGGGCCGCCGATCGAGCAGCATCAGGACCGGCACGTGGTCGATGGCGTCGTAGGACTCTTGGAGCCGGAGCTCGAGGGTCACGGCCATGCCGCCCATGTTGCCCATCTGCATGTCGACGATGACGAGGTCGGGCATCTCTTCGTGCACCGACGCAATGACCTGCGGCCCCGAGGTGACGGCAACGACTTCGCGATCGGGTCCGCTGATCACGGCCTCGATCTCACGGCGGAGGGTGGGCGCATCGCTCGCGACCAGGATGGTCTGCACCGCGGCGACACTATCGGACCAGGGTGGATGCTCGAAAACCGGCGACCGGTGCTCAGGCGAACAGCCGGTCGGCGGCCCGCTCGAGGCCGCCCAGCTCGTGGACGTCCTGGGCGAAGAGGGGGATCCGCCCCACCGGGGCCGGCGCCACGGCCGCCGCCAGGCCGGCATAGGCAGAGTGTTCGCGTGTCGCCACTGCATTGAGCGACGCCAGGTTCGCCTCCAGGGCGCCGAGAGCCGAAGACGCACTGCCTGACCCGGGCCCCGAACCGCCGACCGCCGACCCCGCGTCCGTCTCGTGCCCGAAGAACGGGGCCAGCCGGTTGACCACCAGGGCGGCCACGCGCCGTTCCCGTTCTTCGAGCTTCTCGGCGAAATACGCCGCCTCGCTGACCGCGTCGGGCCGGGCCGAGGTCACGAGCACGTACGCCGTGTCCGGGTCGATGAGGAGGTCGTGCACGGCGGAGGCCCGGCTGCGGAATCCGTCTTCCATGCCCTCGAAGGCCTGGAAGAACCCCACCGCGTCCTGCACGATCTCGGCACCCGCCACCTTCGAAATCGTGCGCAACAGCGCCTGGGTCGCCACGCTCACCGCCCGCAACGACATCCGCGTCGGCACCAGCAGGGCCCGGAACAGGCGGTTCTCGAGGAACCGCGTCAGCCGCCGTGGTGCGTCGAGGAGGTCGAGCGCGTTGCGGGTGGGCGGTGTGTCCACCACGACGATGTCGAACTCCTCGGACTGCACCAGCTCGTAGAGCTTCTCCATGGCCATGTATTCCTGGGTCCCGCTCAGAGCGCCGGCCAGGTTCTGGTAGAGCCGGTTGGCCAGGATGGACTCGGCCTGGTCCGGCGTGCGGGCGTAGCGCTCGACCAGGTCGTCGAACGTCCCTTTGGAATCGAGCATCAGCGCGTGCAGGCGCCCCGGCCATTCGCCCGCCACCTCCGTCGGCGTGTTGGGCAGCGACTCCACCCCGAGCGCGTCGGCCAGGCGGCGCGCCGGGTCGACCGTGACGACGCAGGCCCGGCGTCCCGCCCGGGCCGCCGCCAAGGCGAAGGTGGCGGACACCGTCGTCTTGCCGACTCCGCCCGAGCCGCAGCAGACCACCACGGAGCGCTCGGAGATCAGGGCACGCAGCGCAGACGAATCGGATACCGAGCCCGACCGGGCGGCGGATGCCCCGCCGTCCCCCACGTCGACCACGTCGCCCGTCACGGCGCCCCCTCGTCCACGAGCTCGCCCACGGCCTCGGCCAGCGCGGCAGCCAGCGCCGCCGTCTCGGCCGGACCGACGGACGGCGCGTCGAGGGCCGGGACCAGCAGGTGGGGCAGGGGAAGCTCGCGGGCCAGGCGCGCCACCTGCTCGGCCGACACCGCGTGACGGGCCAGCCGGAAGACCCGTGCCTCCTCGAGCGCCGCCACGTGCTCGGGCGACACCGACACCGACGCCGCGGCGGACTCGGCCACGACCTCGGACGCCGGCCGGTCCAGACCGACGGGGGCGGGGTCACAGGCGTTGACGATGACCGGGCCGAGCTGGACCCCGGCCTTGTCCTCGAGGGTGTAGGCCGACTCGATCGTCTCGGACACCGGGAGCTCCTCGGGCAGGGTGACGAGCATCACCCGGCACCGGGCCGGGTCCGACAGCAGGTCGACCACGTCCTGGGCCTGGGTGCGCAGTGGGCCGCCCCGGGCGGCGTCGACCATGCCGGCCGCCGAGGTCAAGAACGTGATGGCGTGACCGGTGGCCGGGGCATCGACGACGATCAGGTCGGCCGCGCCTGCCACTTCCAGCTGCTTGACCTTGCCCAGCACCAGAACGTCTCGGATGCCGGGGATGGCCGTCGAGACCACGTCGAGGACGCCGGTGCGCGCCAGCCGGCGGGACACCCGTCCCAGGCCGTGGTCTTCGAGATACTCCACCAGCGCATCGTCGGGAGTCAGGCGCCGGCCCCGCACCGAGCCCTCGCCCCGGCGTGCCGGATCACCCCACAGCACGGTCTCGTCGTAGCCCAGATCGCCCGAACGCCCGAAGGCCCCGGCGATGCCGGATTTGCCCTCCAGCTCGACGATCAGGACCGAACGCCCAGCGTGGGCGGCCATCCGGGCCAGCGCCGCGGTCATCGTGGTCTTGCCGACCCCACCCTTGCCGGCAACGACGAGGACACGGCTCCGAGAGCAGAAGGTCCCCACGTCCACTGGGGCCGAGCGTAGTTCCCATGCCTGCGCGCTCCGACAACCGCTCCCTATAAATCCAGGTCAGGACCCTTGAATGCGCGGAACGTCTGGCGATAGGTTGAACCCGAGGGGGATCCGGTTGCCTGAATCGGGGGGTTTTTATGCGCCAGGGATCAGAAACATGGCAGTTGAAGGCAGCGTGTCGGGGGCCGCAAGCCGCGGCCTTCTTTCCGCCGTCTCACGCCGAACGCAAGGAAGAGAAGTCGAACCGAGAGGTCCGGGCCAAGTCCATCTGCGATCAGTGCCACGTGCGCGGTGATTGTCTGGACTACGCCATCCGGATCCGCGAGCCGCACGGCATCTGGGGTGGCCTCAACGAGGTCGAGCGCAAGCTGATGCTCGATCGCCGGGCCAGCTGACGCGCCGCTCGCCGACCCGCTGACACCCGACTCACCACGACCCGCGAAAGGACGGGTCCCTCTCGCTAGGAGCGCGTCACTGCACCGCTCGAGGGGTCGACCTTGAGCTCCGCGTCTGCGGCCAGGACGCCCTTGGACTGGCACACTGACGTCGGCGCCTCGCCGTCGACCGCGCAGATGGCGGCCGAGATCTGATTGGCCGATCCCAGCAGGGCCTGGGTCAAGGGGCTGCGCGGTGAGGTCAGGTCGCCGGCGATCTGGTCCTGGGTCATCCCGTCGAGAACGGCGGGCGAGTAGCTGCTCCCGTTGAGGATCCACCGGTTGCCCACGTCGAGCAGGGCGAAGTTCGTCTTGCTCGATGCGTAGACCGACACCGCCGCGGCCTGGCGGGCGTTCGGCTTCTCGAGGCTGGTGTAGCGGGCCCCGGTCGGATTGAGCGAGCTGTAGCGCTCCACGTGCTGGAGGGCCACGTACTTGCTCGAATAGTCCGAGCCCGAGAGAGTGAACGTGGACAGGTCCGAGAAGGCCGTCGTCGCACTCGACTGCATCAGACCGAGCTGGCTGAAGGTCCCGAACCGTGACAGGGCCAGCACGAGGGGCCAGCGCTGCGCCGCCGCGTACGGCGCGAACTCCGCCCCGTAGAAGAAGACGACCGGCTTGGCCTTGTCCCCGTCGGAGGTCGTTCGCCAGGTCTGGTGGCTGGCCGTGGGCACGAGTGCGGTCAAGGGGTTGGTCGGTGAGTCGACACCGACGGCGTCGTAGGCGGACGCAGGCAGCGAGGCCATCGTTGAGAGGAGCGACGACGGGGCCGCGTTGAAGGTCTCGGTCGTCGCCGTATTGGTCGGGGCTGCGTTGTCGCGCACGATCACCAGCGCACCGAGCAGGCAGATGGCCACGACGATGAGGCCGAGAGCGAGGTAGCGGCGCGGGATCTGGCGTTGGACGGGTTCCGACGCGGGCTCGGGGTCGGTCTGGCTCACAGAATGGGTCAGGGTAGCAATGGTGGCCCCTGTCCCGGGGGGCGCCGCCCTTCGCGACGGTACCCTCTTCCGGCGTGCCCGCATCGGTCGAGATCCGCCCCGCCGCCACCGTCATGCTCGTGCGTGACGCCCCGGCCCCTGACACCGGCGCCCCGGCCGGCGGACCGGCGACGGTGGTCGAGGTGCTCATGGTGCGCCGGAATCTCAAATCCGACTTCGTCGGGGGCGCCTACGTCTTCCCCGGTGGGGCCGTCGACCCGGCCGACGGCGGCGCCGAGGCGGAGGCCCTCTGCGCCGGCCGGAGTGATGCCGAGGCGAGCGCCTTGCTCGGGTTCCCCTCCGGTGGTCTGGCCTATTGGGTCGCCGTCGTCCGGGAGACCTTCGAGGAGGCCGGGCTCGTCCTGGCCCGCCGACCCGCCGGTCCCCCGCTGCTGGCGGGAGACGCCGAAGAGGAGGCCCGGCTCGCCGCGGCGCGCCTCCACGTGAACGACGGCAGCCTGCGTTTCCTCGATCTGTGCCGGGCTGAAGGGTTGCGCCTCTCGGTCGATCAGATCCACTACTTCGCCCACTGGATCACGCCGCGTGGCGCCCCCCGCCGCTACGACACCCGGTTCTTCGTGGCCGCGGCACCGCCCGGACAGCGGGCTGCCCATGACGCCGGTGAGACGATCGCCGATCTTTGGATCACCCCGGCCGAAGCGCTGGCCCGCCATCGGTCCGGCGAGATCGAGATCATCTTCCCGACGATCCGCAACCTCCAGGCCATCGGACGCTTCTCGACCAGCGCCGCCTTGCTCGACGCGGCCGCCGCCGCCTCGAGCGCCGTGCCCGCCATCGAGCCCAAGGTCGTTCCCGACGGCAGCGGCATGCGCATCGTTCTGCCCGGCGACCCGGCCTACGAGCGCGGGCCGGTCGCGGACCCCGGGACGGGCGAGACCCTGGGTGACTTCAACGATGCGGTTCGTGCCGTCTCCATGCAGGCGAACCTGGAAGGCCCCGACGCCGCGCCCGGACCCCGCCCCGGCGCATGACCATCCCGGCGGTGCCGGACTTCGGGCAAGGCCCTTCGCCCGAACCGGGACGCCTCGATCACCTCATGGCCGGAGTCCGCCGCCTGACCGCGCCCAATCCAGGCCTCATGACCGGCCCGGGTACCAACACCTATCTGGTGGGCGACATCGACCCCGTCGTGATCGACCCCGGCCCGGCCGATGCGACCCACACGGAGGCCATCCTGACCGCCGCGGCGCCGCTGGGTTCGGTCCACACCATCCTCGTGACCCACACCCACCTCGACCATGCGCCCGGCGCCGCCGCCTTGGCTGAGGCCACAGGGGCGCGGGTCGTCGGCTTCGGCCCGGCCGAGGACTTCCGTCCCGACGAGCGCGTCGGCGAGGGCTGGGTGCTGCCCAGCCCGAGCGGCCTCACCCTGCGGGCCTGGCATACGCCGGGGCACGCCTCGGACCATCTGTGCTGGCTGATCGAGGAGCATGCGCTTCTGGTGACGGGTGACCACGTGATGCACGGCTCGACCGTGGTGATCCGCCCGCCCGACGGTGACCTGCACCGCTATCTGGCCAGCCTGACCCGCGTGCGCGACGCAGTGCCTGCTGTCCGGGTGCTCGCCCCGGGTCACGGTCGGCTCATGGATCACGTCCCCGACGTGATCGACGCGCTGATCGCCCACCGCCTCGGCCGCCACGAGCGGGTCGCGGCTGCCCTGGCCGCTCGCGGCCGCGGGACGGTCGACCAGCTGCTGCCCGAGGTCTACGGCGACGTCACGGAGCGCCAGCTGCCCGTGGCGAGGTTCTCGCTGTGGGCGCACTTGCGGGCGTTGACCGGGGAAGGCCGGGCCACCCTGCCCGACACGGCGCTCGGCCAGGACACCGTCGAGAGCTCCTGGGTCGCCGCCTGAACGGTGCCGCCTCAGCCGGCGGCTGCCTCGCCCTGGGCGACCGCCGCCTCGACCCGTTCGAGCATGCGTGCCGAACAGCCGTCGGCCTCGAGCGGCGGCGACACGTCTTGCGCGACCACCCGGGCCATCTCGGCGAAGACCGCGCCCAACTCGCTGGTGTTGTCGAGAGCGACCGGCACCCCGGTATCGCCGGCCGCAGCCAGCTCCGGGTGCAACGGGATCGAGCCCACCAGCGGAACGCCCAGGCTGTGGGCCAGACGCTCGCCGCCTCCCGTGCCGAACAGCGCGTAGGTGGTGCCGTGCTCGCAGGTGAAGTCGCTCATGTTCTCGACGACGCCGGCCACCCGGAGGTAGCCCTTGCCGCGCCATGTCGGCCGCCCGGGCCGCCACTTTCTGCGCCGCCATCGGTGGGGTGGTCACGACGAGCATTTCCGTGCGCGGCAGCAGGCGGGCCAGGCCCATCTGGATGTCACCGGTCCCCGGAGGAAGGTCGATCAGGAGATAGTCCAGATCACCCCAGTGGGCATCTTGGAGGAATTGCTGGACGGCCCGGTTGAGGACGAGGCCACGCCACATGATCGCCTGCTCCTCGTCGGCCAGGAAGCCCATCGACAGGACGCGGAGCGTGCCCGACCCGACCTCCCGTTCGAGCGGGACCATCTTGCCGAGACGGGCTTCGACGTCACCCTCCATGCCGAGCAGGCGCGGCACCGAGAAACCCCAGATGTCCGCATCGAGCACGCCGACCACGTAGCCGCGGGCGGCCAGGGCGACGGCCAGGTTGACGGTGACCGACGACTTGCCCACGCCACCCTTGCCCGACGCGATGGCGAGGATCCGGGCGCTGGCCGGGACGGCCGTTTCGGGCGCCTCCTCCCGGGCCTTCCACCGCGCCCGGGCCATCACGGCCGCCCGCTCGTCGGCATCCATGGTGGCCACGTGCACGTCGACGGAGCGCACCCAGTCGAGGGACTCCACGTGGCCCACCACGTCTTTTTCGATCTGCGACCGCAACGGGCAGGCGGCGATGGTCAGAGCCACGTCCACCACGACGTCGCCTGCATGCTCGTGGACGGCCCGGACCATCCCCAGATCCACGATGGTGTCCCCCAGCTCGGGGTCGATCACCCCACGCAGGCGTTCGACGACCGCGTCCTCGCGGGGCGAGCCGGACGGGACCCGGGCAGGAACCTCGGGGATGTCATCGGCGGGGACCACGGAGAGGATTTTACCTGGGTGCAGGTGAATTCCAGGTTGAAGGCGCCGTGGTGCGGGCAAGCGGGCCGCCCCGGTAGCATTTGGGTCAGCGCCCGCACAGTGCGGCGCGAGCGACCACGGCCCAGGGCAGTGCCGCAACGAGGAGGATCCAGTGACGACAGTCTCCACGTCCGTCAACATCGGGAAGAAGCCGGCACCGGTGTCCCTCAGTGACGACGCCGCGGCCAAGGTGGCCGTCCTACTGGCCGAGGAGACCGGCGGGGACGAGCTGGCCCTTCGGGTGGCCGTCAAGCCAGGAGGTTGCTCGGGCTACAGCTACGAGATGTTCTTCGACTCCGAGATCATGGCGGACGACGTCGTGCGCGAGTTCGGAGCGGTCAAGGTGGTCGTCGACTCGGCCAGCGCCGAGCTGCTCACCGGTTCGACCCTCGACTACAGCGATGGCCTCCAGGGCGCCGGGTTCCACATCACGAACCCCAACGCCACCCGTACCTGCGGCTGCGGCTCCTCCTTCAGCTGAGCCGGCGCCCGCCCGGGCCCCCCACACCCTGAGCGACACCCCTCCCGTCCCGCTGGTCGCGTTCGCCCTCAACGGGCGCGAGGTCGCCGTCGCGGACGGCGTCTCGCTCCTCGACGCGCTGCGTGAGGACCTCTCCTGCCGGTCGGTCAAGGACGGGTGTAGCCCACAGGGTCAGTGCGGGTGCTGCACCGTCCTGGTCGACGGGCTGCCCCGGGTGGCCTGCGTCACGGCGGTGCGCCGCGTGGCGGGGCGCCAGGTGACCACGGTCGAGGGGCTTTCCGAAGAACAGCGCGACCGCTGGAGCGGGGCGTTCGTCGCCACCGGAGCCAGTCAGTGTGGTTTCTGCACGCCGGGCATCGTCCTCCGCCTGGTCGCGCTCGAGCAGGCCAACGGAGCGCGTGCGGTCGATCGGCGTGAGGTCGAGGCCGCCCTGCGCGCCCACCTGTGCCGCTGCACCGGGTGGCAGTCGATCGTGGAGGCCGCAGCCCTCGCGGCCGGTCCGGCTCCGCCGCCGGACCCGTCAACGGACATCCCACGGGACCCCCTCCTCGCTTCCTGGCGGGCCCAGCTCGAGGGCCCGGCGTTCCAACACTCAGGTCCCGACGTGGTCCTCGGTGCCGGCGGTTTCGCAGACGACACCGCGCCGTCGGAGGCCGAGGTGCAGCTGGGCGCCGACGCGCCCCTGGCGAACGATTTCCGCTCGGCCCGACTCGGGACGGGGCGGGTGCAGGGGCGCAACAGCACCGTGGCCCTGACTCATCCGGTGGCGCCACCCGAAGGCGAGTGGATCCTCACGCTCCAGACGACGTGGGTGGAACCGGCCTACGTCGAACCCGACGCCAGCTGGTGTCATCCCGGAGCGACCCCGGCCTCCCCCTTGGCCAACGGTGGCGCATTCGGAGGGAAGCGAGCCAGCCCGGTCCCGCGGCTGGCGAGCGCGCGCTGGCCGACGAACGCTCCCGCCCGACCCGTGTGTTGTGGCGCCGAGAGGACGTGGTGCGCCGCGGCCCGAAGCGGCCGCCCGTCGCCATCGCCCTGCGCCCGGACGGCACCGGGGTCGTCCGCCTCGCTTCGACGACCGGATCGGCTGACCTGGCCCCGGCCATCGCCGCCCTGGGGGCGCACTGTCCCGGCGTGGAGGTGGAAGTGGTCGACGTCGTCGGGCCGCCGGTGTCACCGGCGCTGCGCGGTGCCGGATGGGCCGAGACGCTGGCCGCGCTGCATGTCCTCCGGCGCGCCACCCATGGCCACGGGGTGTGGCCGGGCCGAGGTGGACCTGCCCGGCGCCGGCCGGGCCCAGGTCGGGGTAGCCCTCTCGGAGGAGCCGCGGGGCCGGGTCGACGTCGAGGTCTGGGCCGGTGACGCCCTCGACGCGGTGACCCTGCGCTCCTATGCACTGGGCGCCGTCCACCAGGCGCTCGGGCTCGTGTGGAGCGAGGGCATCGCCGTGGACGAGTCCGGGGTGCCGGTCGATCTCACCATCAGGTCCTTCGGGATCCTGGCGGCCAAGGACATGCCCGACGTGACGGTGACGGTGCACGAGCAGGACACCTGGCCGGTCAACGGTTCTGACGCCGTTTTCGTGGCCACGATCGCCGCGGCCTGGCAGGCCGAAGGGCTCAGCCCGCGCTGGCCGACCCGCCGGTCCGCGCTGCGCGCGCCGGCGCGCCACGTGCCAGCATCGAGCCGAGGAGAGGAGCAACAGACATGAGTCCAGCCGTCGGTCCCTACGCACCCGTCCGTCGCGTCGGAGATTGGGTCGTCACGTCGGGCCAGATCGGTCTGGCTACCGGCGACTCGGGGCAGAGTGCCTTGGTCGATGGCGGGACGGTCGCCCAACTCCGTCAGTCGCTGGAGAACCTGACGGCGGTGCTGGCCAGCGAAGGGGCGAGCCTGGCCGACGTCGTCAAGACGACGCTCTTCCTGGTCGACATGAGCGAGTTCGCCGCGGTGAACGAGGTCTGGGTGGAGTACTTCGTCGAAGATCGCCCCACCCGCTCCGCCGTCGCAGTGACGGCCCTGCCGCTCGGGGCCAGGGCCGAGGTCGAAGCCTGGGCCTACGCGCCGGTGGTCTGAGTCGACGGTGTGGCGGCAGCAGCCGCACCACCACCACCGGTGGATCCGTTGCGCTGGGCCACGTTGGGGTGCCACGCCACCTGGCCGAAGCGATAGCCGACGGAGCGCACGGTCTGGATCAGGTGCGCATGCTCCTCACCCAACTTCGCCCGCAAGCGGCGGATGTGCACGTCGACCGTGCGGGCGCCGCCGTAGTACTCGTAGCCCCACACCCGGCTGAGGAGGGTCTCTCGGGTGAACACCTTGGCCGGATGGCCGGCCAGGAAGCGCAGGAGCTCGTACTCCATGTAGGTCAGGTCGAGCACCCGACCCGACACGGCCGCCTGGTACGTCTCGAGGTTCAGCATCAGCGGCCCGTACTCGATGATGTCGGGTCGCATGCTCTGCCCGGTGCGCCAGAAGAGGTGCTGGAGGCGGGCCACGAGCTCCTCGGGGCGCGCAGGCAGGACGCAGAAGTCGTCGTAGAGGTCGTCGCGCAGCAAGAGCTCGCCCACCTGCTCCGTGCCGATGCAGAGCAGGAGCGGCGTCATCGGGACCTCGCGCATGCGCAGGTGCCGACAGAACGCGACGGCCGGAGTCATGTCAGCGCCGGCCACCACCAGCGCACCCGAGAAACCTTCGGTGCGTCCGTCGGGCCCGGGTGGTGCGACCTCGTCCGGACTGCTCACCCCGTGATGGCCGAGCCCCGCGTTCTGCAGGGCCAGCGTCACCTCCGCCGGGAGGTCAGTCGGGTAGCAGAGCAGGGGATCCATGGAGACTCAGAGGAGAGGCAGGTAGCGGTCGAGCTCGAACTGGGTCACCTCGGACTGATAGGCGTTCCATTCCTCGCGCTTGTTGCGGATGAACCATTCGAAGACGTGATCGCCGAGCGTTTCGGCCAGCAGCTCGGAACCCTCCATCTCGTTCACGGCGTCGTGCAGGCTCGAGGGCAGCGAGGCGATCCCTTTCTTTGCCAGCTCCCGGTCCGTGAGCGAAAAGAGGTTCGCATCCGCCTCGGGCGGCAAGGGATAGTCCTCGGTCAGCCCGCGCAGTCCGGCGGCCAAGATCACGGCGAAGGCCAGGTAGGGATTGCAGGCGCTGTCCGGGGCCCGGTACTCGAGTCGGGTCGACTCGTTCTTGCCCATCTTGACGACGGGCACCCGGACCAGGGCCGAGCGGTTGTTGCGAGCCCAGCTCACGTGCACCGGGGCCTCGTAGCCGCCGATGAGACGCTTGTAGGAGTTGACCCACTGGTTCGTGACGGCCGTGATCTCACGGGCGTGGTGCAAGAGGCCGGCGATGAAGCGCTGCGCCACGTTGGAGAGCCCGTAGGGGTCGTGCTCGTCGACGAAGGCGTTGCGCTCGCCCTCCCACAGCGAGATGTGGGTGTGCATGCCCGAGCCTTGGACGCCGGACATGGGCTTGGGCATGAAGGAGGCGAAGACCCCTTCTTGGCGCGCCATCTCCTTGATGACCATGCGCGTCGTCATCACGGTGTCGGCCATGGTGAGGGCGTCGGTGTAACGCAGGTCGATCTCGTGCTGGCTGCGGGCGTCCTCGTGCTGGGTGTGCTCGACGGGGATGCCCATCTCCTCGAGGACCAGCACCGAACGGCGCCGGAGGTCGCTGGTGAGGTCGGCCACGGTCAGGTCGAAGTACGACCCCGAGTCGAGGATGATCGGCCCGCGTTCGGGGTCGGCGTCGGCGAAGTAGAAGAACTCGACCTCGGGCGAGGCGAAGAAGGTGTAGCCGGCGTCATGGGCCCGGTCCAGGGTCCGGCGGAGGGCGTGGCGCGGGTCCCCGTCGAACGGCGTGCCGTCGAGGTTGGCGATGTCGCAGAACACCCGAGCCACCTGGGCGTCGTCGTGATGCCAGGGCAGGAGCTGGAAGGTCTCGAGATCGGGCCGGGCCAGGACGTCGGCCTCCTGCACACGGCTGAAGCCGTCGATGGCCGATCCGTCGAACGTCATCCCCTCGTCGAGGGCGTTCTCCAACTCGGCCGAGGTGATGTTGAACCCCTTCGGCGTTCCGAGCACGTCGGTGAACCACAGCTGGACGAAGCGGATCCCCCGCTCCTCCACGGTCCGAAGCACGTAGTCCCGCTGGCTTTGCACCGCACAAGCTTCGCATGTCCGCGAACCCCCCTTTCCCAGCCGGCCGAGACGACGCTGCGGCGGGCGTCCCATCGGAGGACGGGAGGGCGCCGGTAATCTGGAACGATGCCGTCCCTGCGCCTGGCCGCCGCGCAGCTCAACACCGTCGTGGGCGACCTGGCCGGCAATGTCGAACGGGTGCTCGGCGCGCTGAACGCCGCCGAGGTCGCCGGGGCTGACGTCTGTGTCATGCCCGAGCTGGCCATCCCCGGGTACCCGCCCGAGGACCTGCTCCTCAAGCCGGGTTTCGTCGCCGACAACGTGGCCGCGCTCGAGAAGGTGGCGGCGGCCACCCGCGAGTGTGCCGTCGTCGTCGGATTCGTCGCCGCCGCCCCCGGCGGTCGTGGACTGGCCAACGCAGCCGCCGTGTGCGCACGGGGCCACGTCGCCGGCGTCTATCGCAAGCAGTGCCTCCCCAACTACGGCGTCTTCGACGAGCAGCGCTACTTCGTGGCCGGCACCGAACCGCCGACGCTCTTCGACATCGCGGGCGCCTGGGTGGGGGTCACCATCTGCGAGGACGTGTGGTTCGACGACGGCCCCGTGGCCCAGGCCGGCCGGGCCGGTGCCGACGTCGTGGTGAACCTCAACGCATCGCCCTACAACCGGGGCCGACGTTCCGAGCGCCTCGCCATGTTGCGCGGCCGGGTGGCCGAGGCGGGCTGCGCCATCGCCTACGTCAACCAGGTCGGGGGTCAGGACGAGCTCGTCTTCGACGGTGACTCGCTCGTCGTGGGCGCCGACGGCACCCTGCTCGCCTCCGGCGCCCAGTTCGCCACCGATCTCGTCGTCGTCGACATCGCGCTCGACGCCCGGCGGCCGAACGAGCCCGAGAGCGAACCCGAGCGCCTGGCGGAGCCCCACCGGTCGCGTCTCGCCGTGACCGAGCCCCGTAACACGAGCCGCCCCGCCCTCGAGCCGCCGACGGTGCGCCCGGCCTTGAGCGATCATGCCGAGGTCTACGCCGCGCTGGTGCTCGGAACGCACGACTATCTGGCCAAGAACGGCTTCAGCGAAGCGGTGATCGGTCTGTCGGGTGGCATCGACTCCTCGCTGGTGGCCGCCATCGCCGTGGATGCCCTGGGCCCGAGCCGGGTGCACGGGATCTCGATGCCCTCGCGCTATTCGAGCGAAGGCTCGCGCAGCGATGCCGAGGCCCTGGCCGAGCGTCTCGGCATCGATCTCAAGAACGTCCCCATCGAGGAGGCCCACGTCGCCTTCTCCTCGATGCTGGCCCCCGTGCTCGGCCGCGAGCCGTTCGGGTTGACCGACGAGAACCTGCAGTCGCGCCTGCGCGGCGTGCTCCTGATGGCGGTCTCCAACGCCAAGGGGTGGATCGTGCTGACCACGGGCAACAAGAGCGAGATGGCGACCGGCTACTCGACGCTCTACGGCGACTCGGCCGGCGGGTTCGCCGTGATCAAGGACGTGCCCAAGACGTTGGTCTACGAGCTGTGCCGGTACCGCAACACCGAGGCGGTGCTCGAAGGGCTGCCCGGTCCGATCCCCGACGCCGTGCTCGACAAGCCGCCCTCGGCCGAGTTGCGCCCCGATCAGCGCGACGACCAGTCGCTGCCGCCCTACGAAGAGCTCGACCCGGTCCTGGCCGGCTACGTGGAGCGGGACCGCACGGCGGCCGAGTTGGTGGCCGAGGGGTTCGACCCCGCTGTCGTGGACCAGGTCGTCCGGCTGGTCGACGGGGCGGAGTACAAGCGGCGACAGAATCCGCCGGGCGTGCGGATCACGACCAAGGCCTTCGGCAAGGACCGGCGGATGCCGATCACGAACCGCTACCGGTCCTCGGCCCTCGAGGAGTCAGGTGGCGGCTGAGGCCGGGCCACACGGAGACGAGGCTGGGTGGCGGGGCATCGATGCCCTGGCCGCGCTCGTCGGTTCCCATGCCTGGCTCGAAGGCGCACTCTTCGAGCTGACCGGGAACTGGGCCACCCGGACCCGTACCGCCCCGGACGCGAGCGACGGGTCGCGGGCCGAGGAAGACGAGCTGGCCGTGTGGTGCGCCGCCGTGGCGCGTCGGCACGGGGAGCTGGCCGGCCGCTTCGCGGAGCGGTTGCCCCTGCGGGCCGGGGTCGACGCGCCGGCGCTGGTCCGGGTCCCGGGCGACGGGCTGGCGGAGGCGCTGGAGCGGATCGCCGCGCTCGACGAGCTGGCGGTCGGTGTCGGGGTCCTAGTCGCGGGGGTGCTCCCCTGGGTCGATCGCCGCTACCGGGCCCATCTCGCCACGGCGTCTGCCGTCAACGAGGCCTCGGTGGCGGAGGTCCTGGTGGAGGCACGCCGGACGGTGCTCGGGGAGATCCGGGGCGGCCGATCCGTTGGGCAAACGTTGCGTGACGACCGGGAACGTGCGTTGCGCGTCGGTTCCGAGGTGACGCTTTTCGACCAGATGACGGCGAACGCGCGCGTTTTCCCTGCTGTACGCCCATCTTGACAGCCCCATTACACTGAGTGAGCAGCCGGGAAGCGCCAGGAACGGGCGTCTGCTGCGTTAAACGAGCGCGAACACGGCCGGCGAATTCCCCCGCCTTGGCCATGGAAGGAACGGGCATCCATCTTGGCGAAGGAACGAATTCGAGCGCGACGACGAAGACCTCGTACGTCTCTACCTGACGGACATCGGACAGTACCCCCTGCTGACCAAGGATGACGAGGTCCGGTTGGCCCAGGCCATCGAGGCCGGGCGCGCCGCCGAGGGCGAGGTCGCCAAGGCCCCCAAGGGTCTGACCACGGCAAAGAAGCGCGAGTTGCGCCGTGCCGTCATGGAGGGCGAGCAGGCCCAGCAGACGTTCGTCCAGTCGAACCTGCGCCTCGTGGTGTCGATCGCCAAGAAGTATCAAGCGTCGGGCTTGCCGCTGCTCGACCTGATCCAGGAGGGCAACCTCGGCTTGATGCACGCGGTCGAGAAGTTCGACTGGCGCAAGGGCTTCAAGTTCTCGACCTACGCCACGTGGTGGATCCGCCAGGCCATCACCCGGGGCATCGCCAACACTGGTCGCACCATCCGCCTCCCCGTGCATGCCGGCGACACATTGGCCCGGGTGCAGAAGGCACAGGCTCGTCTCGAGCTCAAGCTGGGTCGCCCGGCGACGCTGGCCGAGCTCGGCATCGAGGTCGAGATGCCCGAGGACAAGTTGGTCGAGGCACTCCGCTTCCGGGCCGAGCCGCTGTCGCTGTCCGAGCCACTGCGTGAGGACGGCGACGCCGAACTGGGCGACGTGGTCGAGGACCGCTCGGCCGAGTCCCCCTTCGAAGTGGCCGCCGTCTCCCTGCTGCCCGACGAGATCGGTCGTCTGCTCTCACCGCTCGACGAGCGCGAGCGGGAAATCCTGCGCCTGCGTTTCGGTCTCGACCGGGGCGAGCCGCGGACGCTCGAAGAGGTCGGCGAGCACTTCAACCTGACCCGGGAGCGCATTCGTCAGATCGAGGCGCGGGCGATGTCCAAGCTGCGGCACCCGTCGTCCGACACCGGCGCCCGCGATCTGCTGACGGTCTGATCCCGCTCCGGGGGGTTGACGCCCCCGGTCGTGATCGAACGCCTCGCGCCACCGGCCTAGGATCGAGGCCATGAAGAAGCTCGTGATCCTCGCACTGCTGGTTGCCATCGGCGTTCTCGCCGCCAAGCGCCTGCGCACGGCCTAGGCCGCTCGCCTCGCCCGGCCCGCCCGGGTCGTATCCCCGGGGCGGAGGTGCTGGGTCGGTTGGACGCCCCTTACGCGGCGCGGACGCCCGCGCCCGCGGTGTGCCGACCCTTGGCACCGCGGCGCCACAGGATCAGTGCGGCTCCCGCCACGGCCAGGCTGGTCGTGACGACCGGCGTAGTGCGCCCGACGCGATCACGCAGGCGGATCGGCTTGGTGAAGTTGCGCATCTCCCAGCCGCGCTCGCGCGCCACCTTGGCCAGGGCACGGTCGGGATTGACCGCCACGGGACGACCGACCGCCTCGAGCATCGGGAGATCGGTGGCGGAGTCCGAGTAGGCACTGGAGGCGCCGAGATCGATCCCGGTGCGCTCGGCCAGCTCGTGCATGGCCTCCGCCTTCGCCTCGCCGTAGGCGTAGAAGGCCATGGCGCCGGTGTAGCGACCCTGCTCGTCCACCTCGCCCCGTGAGCAGATGGCGCCGTCGACGCCGAGCAGGTCGGCCAGCGGGAGGACGATCTCCTCGGGCGAAGCCGACACGAGGTAGACGCGGTGCCCGGCGGCCCGGTGGAGCTCCATCAGCTCGAGCGCTTCGGCGTACATGATCGGCTCGATGGTCTGGAGCATCGTCTCGCGCACGATCTGGCGCACCTGCGCCCGGTCCCATCCCTTGGTGATGGCGAGCATCGACTCACGGACCCGCACCAGGCGCTCCTCGTCGGCTCCGAAGTAGAGGTAGATCAGCTGCGAGACGGCGGCCCGGGCCACGAGGCGCCGGTTGATGAGGCCGCCTTTCATGAAGGGCCGGCCGAAGGCAGCGATGGAGGCCCGGTCGATGACCGTCTTGTCCAAGTCGAAAAACGCGGCCTCCATACCTCTAATGGTACGGGTGACAGGGACCTCGGCTTTAGCCACCGTGACGGTTCACCCTCCGCAGCGCGAACAAACGGTGCCCGTGAACAGGGGTGTTCCGGGGGTTGCGAGCCGGTTGCCCCTAACCGTCGGCCGCGATGAAGAGGGTGTGGACGGCTTCTTCCGCCTCGGCGGTGACCAGGACGAGCACCTCGTCGCCCGACTGGAAGGTCGTGTCCCCGCGCGGCACTACCAGCCGCTCGCCCCGCACCACGGCGACGACGACGCCGTCGCGAGGGAAGTCGAGATCGGCGATGGCGATGTCGTTGGCCGGGGAGTCCTCGGCCAGGGTGATCTCGACCAGGTGGGCGGCGCCGCCCTGGAACTGGAGGAGCCGGACCAAGGAGCCCACCGAGACGGCCTCCTCGACCAGAGCGGTCAACAGCTGGGGTGTGGAGACCGAGACGTCGACCCCCCAGCTCTCGTTGAACAGCCACTGGTTCTTCGGGTGGTTGACGCGGGCTACGACGCGCGGCACGGCGAACTCCTGCTTGGACAGGAGCGAGATGACCAGATTGTCCTCGTCGTCCCCGGTGGCCGCGACGACGACATCGACGGTGGCCAGTCCGGCCGCGTCGAGCGACGACACCTCGCAGGCATCGGCGGCCACCCAGGTCACATCGAGGGTGGGACGGAGGCGCTCGACCAGATCCGGGTCCTGCTCGAGCACGAGCACGTCGTGCCCGTTGGCGTGCAGATCCGACGCGATGGCCGTGCCGACACTGCCGGCCCCGGCGATGGCGACCCTCACGCCGCCCCGTCCTTGTGATGGCCCGTCACGCCGGCGAGGGCCATGTCGAGCTGCTTGCGGGCGTCATCGAGCACGGCCAGGTGGAGCACGTCGCCCTCCTGGCCCACGAGCTCCCGCGCGTCGAGGCGGGGCGTGCCCGAGCGGGTGACGGCGACGAGCGAGACCCGGCCGGGGTCCTCGATCTCGCGCAGCGCCCGGCCGGCCCAGGCGTCGGGGAGCGAGCGGTCGACCAGGGTCAGGCGGCCGCTGGCGTCGGACCAGTCACCGGTCGTCTCCTCGGGCAGGAGCCGCCGGCGGACCTGATCGGTGGTCCAGGTCACGGTGGCCACGGTGGGGATCCCCAGCCGCTGGTAGATCTCGGCCCGCCGAGGGTCGTAGATGCGGGCGACGACGTGGGGGATCTTGTAGGTCTCCCGGGCGATGCGCACGGTCAGGATGTTCGTGTTGTCGCCGCTCGTGACGGCGGCCAGCGCGTCGGCCTCGAGGGCCCCCGCCTTCTCGAGGTCGTCGCGATCGAAGCCCGAACCCACGATGCAGAGGCCGTCCCAGTTCTTGAGGCGACGGAACGCGCGGGGGGACCGGTCCAAGACGGCCACCGAGTGGCCCTCCTTGCTGAGCGTGATGGCCAGGCCGGAACCGACCCGTCCGCAGCCGACGACGATCACGTGCACCGCCACACTGCAACACACCGGGTCGGGTCGCGCAAAGGCGGTTCTCTGGGACTCCCCAGGAATGCTTCTACTGTGGGGCCGTGGCCACCCCCACCACGACGGCTGCGTCCGCGGAGGAACCCAAGGACGAGCCACCGGCCACGACGACCCGTCATCCGGCGCGCCCGAGCGTGCCGTTGCCCGGTCCGGCGGCGGCCGAGATCCCCGAGTCGCGGCGCTACCGGCTGAAGAACAAGCTGCTCGGCCCACCGCTCGTGACCGAGCAGCTGGCCTCGGAGCGCCTGAGCAAGCCGATCGCACTCGGCGTGCTGTCGCCGGACTGCATCTCCTCGTCGGCCTACGGCACCGAGGAGATGCTGACCCAGATGGTGCCCTACGTGGGCCTGGCCGCCTTCACCCTCGTGGTCCCCATCACCCTGGCCATCCTCGGCGTCCTCTTCTTCGTCACCCTGTCGTACCTCGAGGTCATCCAGCTCTACACCAAGGCCGGGGGCTCCTACGTGGTGGCCCGGGACAACTTCGGCCCCCGGGTGGCCCAGATCGCCGCCGTCGCGCTGCTCATCGACTACACGGTGACGGTTGCCGTGCAGACGTCGGCCGGCACCGCCGCGCTGACCAGCGCGGTGCCCAGCCTGGCCAACACCTTCGACACCGTCGCCATCACGGTGGCCGTGGTCCTGATCCTCCTCTACGGCAACCTGCGGGGCATCAGGGAGGCCGGCAGCTACTTCGCCATCCCGACCTACTTCTTCATCTTCTCCCTCGGTTCGGTGATCATCGTCGGCATCATCAAGGAGATCCTGGGGATGCTGCACCCGATCCCCCTGCCCCCCGCCCACGAGGTCTTCGGAGGCAAGATCGGCACGCCCAGCTCGGGCTGGCTGATGGGCCTGGCCTTCATCTCGCTGCTGCGTTCCTTCGCCAACGGCGGCTCGTCGCTCACCGGTCTCGAGGCCATCTCCAACGGGGTCAGCAGTTTCCAGAAGCCCGAGGCGAAGAACGCCCGCCAGACGCTCGTCGTGATGAGCACGACGCTCGGGACCCTGGTCCTCGGGGTCACCCTCCTGGCCCGCTGGACCCATGCCATCCCCTACCAGGCGGGTTCGCCGACCGTGGTATCCCAAGAGGTCAAGGCGGTCTTCGGCACCAGCGGTCTGGGGCACTTCCTCTTCTACGTGGTGCAGCTGGCCACCATGCTCATCCTCTACACGGGTGGCAACACCAGCTTCAACGGCTTCCCCTACCTGGCCAATTTCGTGGCGGGGGACGCGTTCTTGCCCCGGCAGCTGACCCGGCGCGGTCATCGCCTGGCCTTCTCGAACGGGATCCTCGTCCTGACCGGGGTCGCGCTGGCCCTGATCCTCGTGTACCGGGCCTCGCTCAACGGACTCGTGGCCCTCTACGCCATCGGCGTGTTCACCGGGTTCACCATGGCCGGCTCGGGCATGGTGAAGCACCACCTCACCGAGCGGGGCGCCCATTGGCGGCGCAGCGTGGCCATCAACGGCTTCTCGGCCTTCCTGTCCGTCACCGTCGTCCTCATCTTCGCCGTGGCCAAGTTCAAGGAAGGCGCGTGGCTGATCGTCGTGGTCGGGCCGCTCCTCTACATCGGGCTCATCCGCCTGCACCACCAGTACGCCCGCGAGGCGGAGATGCTCGAGACCGGCGTGGTCGAGGTGGCCGAGACGCCGATCCTGCGGCGCCACGTGGTGGTGGTCCTGGTGGACCGGCTCGACGCCGCCACGGCCCGCGCCCTGCAGTACGCCCGGACGCTGGCCCCCGACGACCTGCGGGCCGTCCACTTCGACATCGACACCAAGGCGGCGCGCGAGTTGGAGGCGGAGTGGGGCCGGCTCGGCCTGTCGCGGCTCCCGCTCGACATCATCGAGTGCCCGGACCGGCGGCTGGGCCGGGCCGCGGTGGAGCTGGTGGCCGACGCCACCCTCGACGGCGACACGGAGTGCACCGTGCTCCTGCCCCGACGGGCCTTCGCCCGGGGATGGCAGCGTTTCCTGCACGACCGCACGGCCGACAAGGTGGCCGCCGTGCTCGGTCAGGTGCCCCACGTGAGCGCCACCATCGTTCCCTTCAACGTGGGCGGGCGCTACGGCGAGCAGGTGCGCAGCTACGGCCGTTCGGTGCAGGAGCTGGCCCGGGCCAACGACGGCACGGGGGCCCCGGTCGACGCCGAGGGGCGGGCCGGGCTCGACCGCATGGGTCGCCGCGACGGGCCCAAACGACCGGCCACCGTGCTGGCCGCCGACCAGACCTTGGCCAAGCGGGCCGGGGCCACGACGCCGATCGCGGCCGTGGTGCCCCGCCAACGGGTCCGGGTGGCCGGCCGGGTGAAATCGGTGCGCGTCCAGCCCCGGGCGGGCACGCAGAACCTCGAGTGCGTCCTCAGCGACGGCACAGGTGGGCTGCTGCTCGTCTTCCAGGGCCGGCCCAAGATCGCCGGCATCGAGCCCGGAGCACGGCTGGTGGCCGAGGGGATGGTGGGCGCCTGGGGCCGGCGACCGGCCATGCTCAATCCGGCGTTCGAGCTCGTCCAGGGCGCTCCGTCCGACCCCGCCGAGGCCTGAGCCTTCGGCAGGCCGCGCACCCCGCCGGCCCGATGAATTGCCCGTAGGCCTGCTCAGTCGCTAACGTCCCGACGGCCCGGAACCGGGTGCGTCCTCTGTCGGCGCGCTCCCGAGCCGGACCCACGACATCGAACGCAACGGTGCCGAGCGCTGCCGGAGCGGGGGAGGACGGCGCTTGTGCCGACTCCCCGCCGAACCTGAGAACCTGAAGAAGAGAGGGCACACCGGGAATGATCAATCTGCTCGCAGCCGACGGCGGCTACCAGGCCTTCCACCTCGGTGGGGCGGACAAGACCTGGCTCTACATCTGCCTCGTGGCCGGGATCGTCGGCATCGGCTCCGGTCTCCTGCTGGCCCGCAACGTGCTGGCGGCCGACCAGGGAACCATCAAGATGAGGGAGATCGCCCAGGCGGTCCAGGAGGGAGCCGAGGCCTTCTTGGCCCGTCAGTTCCGCGCCATCGTCATGATCGTCGTCCCGTTGGCCATCCTGATCTTCTTCACGGCCACGAAGGTGGTGAAGCCCGACGGCGGCATCGCGCTCAGCTTCCAGCAGGACGGCCTCTACCGCGTGATCTGCTTCCTCTTCGGCGCCACGTTCTCCGGCCTGACCGGCTTCATCGGCATGAGCATCGCCGTCCGGGGCAACGTCCGCACGGCGGCCGCGGCCTCGAAGGGTGGCGGCATGGCCGACGCACTGCGGGTGGCCTTCCGCACCGGGGCAGTCACCGGGATGCTCTGCGTGGGCCTCGGCCTGGCCGGCGCCACTGCCATCGTCCTGATCTTCCAGAACTCGGCCACGGCCGTCCTCATCGGGTTCGCCTTCGGCGCCTCCCTGCTGGCCCTCTTCATGCGAGTGGGCGGCGGCATCTTCACCAAGGCGGCCGACGTCGGCGCCGACCTGGTGGGCAAGGTGGAGGCGGGCATCCCGGAAGACGACCCCCGCAACGCGGCGACCATCGCCGACAACGTGGGCGACAACGTCGGCGACTGTGCCGGCATGGCGGCCGACCTCTTCGAGTCCTACGAGATCACGATCATCTCCTCCCTCATCCTCGGGTACTCGGCCTTCCGGACCATCGGCCACAACCCGACGCCGGCGGTCCTCTACCCCCTGATCGTGCCGGCCATCGGCATCTTCGCCTCGGTGATCGGCGTCCTGGTGGTGCGGTACCGCACCAACGACAAGACCGCCCTCTCCGCCATCAACCGGGGCTTCTGGCTCTCCGCCCTGCTCACGGTGGTCGGGGCCTTCCTGGTGGCCCAGTACTACGTGCACGATCTCAAGGTCTTCTGGGCCGTGCTGACCGGCGTCGTCCTGTCCCTGGTGGCCAGCCAGATCACCGAGCAGTTCACCTCCACCGAGCGGGGACCGGTCAAGGAGATCGCGGCGTCGGCCCGCACCGGTCCGGCCACGACCGTGCTCTCGGGCATCTACATCGGGCTCGAGTCCTCGGTCTGGGCCATCATCGCCATCGCCATCGCCATCGGCGTGGCCATCGGTCTGGGTGACGGCAACATCGAACTGACCTTCTACCTGATCGCCCTCATCGGCATCGGTCTGCTGGCCACGGCCGGCATGGTCGTCTCCGAGGACAGCTTCGGTCCGGTGTCGGACAACGCGGCCGGCATCGCCGAGATGTCCGGCGAGTTCACCGGGGACGCCGAGCGCATCATGGTGAGCCTCGACGCCGTGGGGAACACGACCAAGGCGATCACCAAGGGTGTGGCCATCGGCTCCGCCGTCATCGCCTCGGTGGCGCTGTTCGCGTCGTTCATCGAGACGATCGGCCAGCAGATCCCGAGCCTCCACGCCACCGGGTCCAAGCTCTTCAGCGTGATCCAGATCAACGTGGCCAACCCGACCACGTTCATCGGACTCCTGATCGGCGGCTCGATCGCCTTCCTCTTCTCGTCCCTGGCCATCCGCGCCGTGGGCCGCTCGGCCGGGACCGTCGTGCTCGAGGTGCGGC
Organism: uncultured Acidimicrobiaceae bacterium; assembly: GCA_963754445.1. GTDB lineage: Bacteria > Actinomycetota > Acidimicrobiia > Acidimicrobiales > RAAP-2 > Bog-473. Next base: position 900,730 of record CAVWFT010000002.1, read on the forward strand.
GCCAGTTCCGCGAGCACCCCGGGATCATGGACTACACCGAGAAGCCCGAGTACGGACGGGTGATCAGCATCTGCACTGCGGCGGCCCAGCGCGAGCTGGCCACGCCGGCCCTGCTGGCCATCCTGACGCCCGTCATCGTGGGATTCGGCATCAACTATCTGGCGCTCGGAGCGTTCCTGGCCGGCACCATCCTGACCGGCCAGCTCATGGCCAACACGCTGTCCAACTCCGGTGGGGCGTGGGACAACGCCAAGAAGTACATCGAGGACGGACACGAGGGTGGCAAGGGGTCCGAGGCCCACAAGGCCGCCGTCATCGGGGACACGGTCGGCGACCCGTTCAAGGACACCGCCGGCCCGGCGCTGAACCCGATGATCAAGGTCATGAACCTGGTCTCGCTGCTGATCCTGCCCGCGGTGATCTCCCTGCGGGCGCACACCGGCGCCCGGCTCGCCATTGCCGGCGTGGCCCTGGTGATCCTGCTGGGCGCCCTGGCCTTCTCCAAGCGGGCCGGTGACGCCATGGACTCCGATTCGGAGGGTTCGACGCCGGCTCCTGTGGCGGCGGTCGCCTCGGGCGATTGACCTGGTCAGCGGCAGGGTAGAAGGTCTCTTGACCACGATGCCGGCATCCGGTGCTCTTGACAGCCGGATGACTGGACCGCACTGTGTGCCTCACCATGCCCACTGAATTCCCGATTCGCCTGACCCCGTCGGGGGCGTGCCGTGGGTAAGGCGCTCGTCATCGTCGAGTCGCCGGCCAAGGCGCGCACCATCAGCGGGATGCTCGGTCCCGACTACATCGTCGAGTCGTCGGTGGGGCACATCCGCGACCTGCCGCGCGGGGCCGACGAGGTCCCGGCGGCGTACAAGGGCGAGTCGTGGGCCCGCCTCGGCGTGGACGTCGACAACGGGTTCAAGCCGCTCTACGTGGTCTCGGCCCCGAAGAAGTCGGTCGTGGCCAACCTGAAGAAGCTGTTGAAGGGCGCCGACGAGCTCTACCTGGCAACGGACGAGGACCGCGAGGGCGAGTCGATCGCCTGGCATCTCTCCGAGGTGCTGTCCCCCACCGTCCCGGTCAAGCGCATGGTGTTCCACGAGATCACGCCGGCCGCCATCGCCCGGGCCGTGGACGAGTGCCGCGACCTCGACCGCCGCCTGGTCGATGCGCAAGAGGCCCGTCGCATCCTCGACCGGCTCTACGGCTACGAGGTCTCGCCCGTGCTCTGGCGCAAGGTGATGCCCCGGCTCTCGGCCGGGCGGGTCCAGAGCGTGGCCACGCGCATGGTGGTCGAGCGCGAGCGGGCCCGCATGCGGTTCCGGTCCGCCACCTGGTGGGGTATCGACGGGACGTTCGCCAACGCCACGACGCCGCAGGGCTTCGGAGCGGCGCTGGTGAGTCTCGGCGGCACCGCGATCGCCAGTGGCAAGGACTTCGACGAGCAGGGCGCGCCGACCGGCAAGAGCGAGGTGCGGATCCTCGGCGAGGACGAGGCCACATCGGTGGCGGGCGCGCTCGCCGGGCAGAGCTTCACCGTCAGCTCGGTGACCGAGCGTCCCTTCCGGCGTTCGCCCGCTCCGCCCTTCATGACGTCCACCCTGCAGCAGGAAGCCGGGCGCAAGCTGCGCTTCAGCGCCCAGCGCGCCATGCAGGTGGCCCAGCGCCTCTACGAGCAGGGCTACATCACGTACATGCGCACCGACTCGACGACGCTGTCGGACCAGGCCCTCACCGCGGCGCGCAGCCAGGCCCGCGAAATGTACGGCGACGCCTTCGTGCCCGACGCACCGCGCCGCTACGAGCGCAAGGTGAAGAACGCCCAGGAGGCCCACGAGGCCATCCGCCCGGCGGGCGAGACGTTCCGGACGCCTGAACGGGTCGGTCGTGAGCTCTCGGGGGACGAGCTGCGCCTCTACGAGATGATCTGGATGCGCACCGTCGCCTCGCAGATGAACGACGCCACGGGGACGAGCGCCCAGCTCCGACTGGTGGCCGACGTGCCCGAGGGTCTGGCGGCGGGAGAGCAGGCCGAGTTCTCGGCCAGCGGCCGGGTGATCACCTTCGCCGGTTTCCTGCGCGCCTACCAAGAGGGGCGCGACGAGGACGACCCTGACACCGACAGCGCGGAGGAGATGGTGCTCCCGCCGCTGCGCGAGGGCGACCGCATCGAGGGCACGGCCTTCGTGCCGGGCTCGCACACCACCCAACCGCCGGCCCGCTACACCGAGGCGTCGTTGGTCAAGGCCATGGAGGAGCTCGGGGTCGGGCGCCCGTCCACTTACGCCAGCGTGATCTCGACCATCCTCGACCGCGGGTACGTGTGGAAGAAGGGGACGGCGCTGGTGCCGAGCTTCACCGCGTTCGCCGTGGTGGGTCTGCTCGAGCGTTACTTCACCAACCTCGTCGACTACGGCTTCACGGCCTCGATGGAGGACGACCTGGACGAGATCGCCTCGGGTTCCGAAGAGGCGCTGCCCTGGCTCACCCGCTTCTACTTCGGGAGCGACGCCCCGGGGGCCATGGCGACCGACGGTCGGGAGTTCGACACGCTCGGCCTGAAGGCGAGCGTGGCCACGCACCTGAGCGAGATCGACGCTCGCGAGATCAACTCGATCCCGCTCGGCACCGGCACGGACGGCGAGGCCATCGTGGCCCGGGTCGGGCGCTACGGCCCCTACCTCCAGCGCGGCGAGGACCGGGCCTCGATCCCCGACGACCTGGCACCCGACGAGCTGACCATCGAGCGGGCCGAGGAGATCCTCGCCGCACCCTCCAACGACCGTGTGCTCGGCGTCGACCCCGACAGCGGGCTCGACGTGCAGGTCAAGGCCGGGCGTTTCGGCCCGTACGTCCAGGTGGGTGAGGTCACCGACGGCGGTGAGAAGCCCCGCACGGCGTCGTTGTTCTCCTCCATGGACCCGGCCACGCTGACCTTCGAACAGGCCCTCGAGCTGTTGCGCATCCCGCGGACGGTCGGTACCGACACCGAGACGGGTGAAGAGGTCGTGGCGCACAACGGCCGCTTCGGCCCCTACCTCAAGCGGGGGAGCGACACCCGCAGCCTCACCAGCGAGGAGCAACTGCTCACGGTGACGCTCGACGAGGCGAAGGCGCTCTTTGCGCAGCCCAAGCAACGCCGGGGCCGTCAGGCCGCCGCCCCGTTGCGCGAGCTGGGTCCTGACCCGGCCACGAACCTGCCTGTGGTCGTCAAGGAGGGGCGCTTCGGCCCGTACGTCACCGACGGAACCACCAACGCCAGCCTGCGGAAGGGCGACGTGGTCGAGTCCATCGACATCGGGCGGGCGGCAGAGCTCCTGGCCGACCGACGCGCGGCCGGACCGTCGACGCGCAAGAAGAAGGCGGGGGCCAAGAAGGCCCCGGCCAAGAAGAAGGCGACCGCGAAGAAGGCCTCGGCCAAGAAGACGACGGCGAAGAAGGCGGGCGCGACCAAGAAGGCCGCCGCCACAGTCGAGGCGGATGATCTGCCCAGCATGAAGGCGACGTCGAGCGAACCGTTCTGACGTGGCTCCTCGAGGTCGCCTCCTCGCGCTCGAGGGCATCGACGGCTGCGGGAAGTCCACTCAGGCCCGGGCGCTGGCTGCGGCCCTCGGGGCCGAGCTGACCCACGAACCCGGTGCCACCGCGCTCGGTGCGGCCCTGCGGACCATCCTGCTCGCTCCGGGAAGCGTCGGGCACGGCATCTCGGCGCGCACCGAGGCGCTCCTCATGGCGGCCGACCGGGCCGAGCACGTGGCGGCGGTGCTCGAACCGGCACTGGCCGCGGGGTCCTGGATCGTCAGCGACCGCTACTCGGGGTCGACCATCGCCTACCAGGGCTACGGGCGCGGCCTGGCGCCGGCGGAACTGGCCACGCTGGTCCGCTTCGCCACGGGCGGGCTCGCCGCAGACCTTTCGATCCTGGTGGACGTCGAGGTGGAGGTGGCGGCGGCCCGACTGGCCGAGCTGGGAGCGGCGGATCGACTCGAGCGGTTGGGACCGCAGTTCGCCGCCCGGGTGCGCGAGGGATTCCTCACCCTGGCGGTGGCCGACCCCGAGCACTGGGTCGTGGTCGACGGCACGGAGGACACGGCGACGTTGACGGCGCATATCGTCGCTGCCGTGCGGGCGCGCCTCGGAGAGCCAACGACAGGAACACCATGAGCGACTCCCGCCCGGCGGCGTCCCTCTTCACCGGCGTGGTCGGGCAGGAGAGCGCACTCGCCGCGCTCGGTGCCGCCGCGGCCAATCCGGTGCACGCCTATCTCTTCGAGGGCGCGTCGGGGAACGGCAGCCTGTCCGCTGCTCTCGGATTCGCGGCGGCGCTGCTCTGCCCGCAGGGCGGCTGCGGGACCTGTGCCACCTGCGCGGCCGCCCTGGCCGGGACGGCGCCGGACCTGCACCTCGTTCGTCGGAGTGGCGCCACGGTCAACAAGGAGATGATGCGCCAAGTGGTCACGCTGGCCCATCACCGGCCTCTGGCGTCGGACCGACAGGTGATCGTGGTGCTCGACATGCACCTGGTGCAGGATCGGGCACCGGTGTTGCTCAAGGCTCTCGAGGAGCCTCCCGGTGACACCGTCTTCGTGCTGCTGGCCGACGAGATGAACGCCGACCTGGTGACCATCGCCAGCCGCTGTGTGACGGTGCCGTTCCCGCGGGTCTCCCGGGAGGTGCTCGTGCGCTGGCTCGAGGACCAGGGGGCAGACGCCGAGCTGGCCGCTGCGGTGTCCGACAGCAGCGGAGGCAACCCCGAGCGGGCCCGCATCATGCTCGAGGACCCCGACGTGGCCGACCGAGTCGCCTTGTGGTCGTCGGTCCCGGGCGCGCTCAACGGGTCCGGGATGTCCGCCGCCGACCTGGCCCGTCGGGTGCTCGAGTCGTCGGACCGTGCCGTCGAGCCCTTGCGGGTGGCCCACGGTCGCCAGCTCGAGACGCTGACCGAGGCGGCCAAGGAGATGGGCGAACGGTCGCTCCCGGGGCGCAAGGACATCGTCGACCAGTACCAGCGCGAGGAGCGGCGCTTCCGGACGGACGCGCTGCGGGCCGGACTCGGGGTGCTGGCCCGCACCTACCGGAATCGGATCACCGGGGCGGCCACCGGGTCCGGGACCACCATGCTGGTCGGAGACCAAGACGTCCGGGCCGCCGCCGCCGCGGTCGACCTCATCACGGAGGCCACTGTCGCCCTCCCCCGCAATCCCAACGAGACCTTGCTCCTCCAGTCCCTCTTCGTCCGTCTCGCTGCCCTGGCCGCCTGAGCGACGCGCGACTCGTCATGGGGACATCGGGCGCCGCGCCCGGCTTCGAGATCCGGGTGCTCGGGCCGGTCGAGATCCTCTGGGGCGGAGCGCCCGTCGACGTCGGCGGGGCCAAGGCCCGAGCGCTCGTGGCCCGGTTGCTGATCGACCGGAACCTGGTCGTGCCGGTGGACCGGCTGGTCGACTCGCTCTGGGGCGATCACGACGGGAGCGGGGCCGAGATCGCGCTGCGCTCCACGGTGTCGCGTCTGCGCAAGCGCCTCCGCGAGGCCGGGGCGAACCATGACCTGATCGTGACCCGGAACCCGGGCTACTCCCTCGAGATCCCGGCCGAGGCGACGGATGCCGCCTACTTCGAGGAGCTGGTCGCCCAGGGACGACGCCATCTGGCCCAGCGCAGGCCCACCGAGTCGACCCGCATCCTCGAAGAGGCGCAGTCCCTCTGGCGCGGTGCAGCGTACAGCGAGGTGCGCGACGAGCCGTTCGCCCGGGCCGAGGCGAGGCGTCTCGAGGAGCTGCTACTCACCGCGGTCGAGCTCCGGGTCGACGCCCAGCTCACCATGGGCCGCCATGCCGACCTGGTGGGCGAGCTGGAGACGCTGACGCACGAGAACCCGATGCGCGAGCGCCTCTGGTCGCAACGCATGCTGGCGCTCTACCGCTCGGGCCGCCAAGCGGAGGCCCTGCGGGTCTTCCAGGACCTGCGCTCCATCCTGGTGGCCGAGCTCGGGATCGAGCCGGGCAACGACGTGAGCTGGATGGAGAACGCCATCCTCCGACAGGAGCCGGCGCTCGATTTCCCGATCCCGCCCGAAGCAATTCCCGAAGGCGGTACGGCCGAGACCCCCGACGGGGCGAACGGCTCGGACTACCGCGTGCGTGTCCCGACGTTGCAGAACGAGGGCCCACTGGTCGGGCGAGAGCAGGAGTGGTCGACACTCGAGGAGTGGTGGTCCTCGGTCGGGCGGGGCGACGGCAGGCTCATGCTCCTCGAAGGCGACCCCGGCATCGGCAAGACGCGGCTGGCGGCCGATCTGGCCCGCACGGTCGAAGACCGGGGCGCGCTGGTCCTCTGGGGTCGCTGCGACGAGGAGGCGGTGGCGCCCTTCCAGCCCTTCGCCGAGGCATTGGGCCGCTACTTCCAGTCGCTGTCGGCGGACCGGATCTCCCAGATCCCTTCGTGGCAGCTGACCGAGCTCTCGCGACTCGTCCTCCGTCTGCGCGAGCACGCGCCCGGACTGGCCGAGGACAGCAACGACCCCGGAAGCGAACGGTTCCGGTTCTTCGAGGCGGTGACGGCCACCCTCGACGAGCTGCCCTCGAACGGGCCCGTCCTCTTCGTCATCGACGAGCTGCACTGGGCCGACCAGGCGACACTTCTCTTGTTGCGTCACGTGCTGCGGACCATCGACGACGCCCGGCTCGGTGTCGTCGGGATCTACATCGACACCGAGGTCCCGCCCGAGCATCCGCTGCGCCAACTGCTGGCGGACGGCCGGTCGGACTATCCGCGGGCGTCGCTCCACCTGGGCGGCCTGGGCCTCCCGGCGATCGAGCAGCTCGCCACCGCGGCGGCACCCGCGGAGGGGATCCTCGCCCCCCGGCTCTACGAGCTGACCGACGGCAACCCTCTGTTCCTCGACGAGCTCCTGCGCCAGCTGGGCGACGGCGGGAGCGGCGAGGACGGGACGGCCTCGGTCCTCCCGAGCCTGGCGCCGCCCGAGGCCATCCGCGAGCTGGTGGCCCGCCGGGTCTCCCGGCTGCCCGACGACGTCGTCTACCTCCTCCAGGCGGCCGCGGTGGCCGGCCCCGAATGGGATGCATCGATCGTCGGTGAAGCGGCCGAGCTCGGCGCGCAGGCCCGCCTCGATGCCCTCGACCGCGCCGTGGAGTCACGCATCCTGCGCGGCATCGGGGACGAGGCGGGCGAGCGGTACGCCTTCACCCACCAACTCGTGCGCGACGCGATCTACAGCGAACTCCTGCGGGGGCGGCGCGTGCGATACCACCACAAGATCGCGGTGGCCACCGAGCGGATCCACGGTCGGACCATCGACACGGTCGTCAACGAGTTGGCCCATCACTTCTATCTGGGCGCTCCGCTGGCCGACGCCGACAAAGCGGTTCGCTATTGCCGCGCCGCGGGCGAACGAGCCATGCGGCTCCTGGCCTTCGAGGATGCCATCGGCCATTTCGGTCGAAGTCTCGAGGTGGCCGAACGTTACGGTGGATACGACCAGGAGACTCGCTGTGACGCGTTGTTGGCTCTGGCCGAGGCGCAGAACCGGGCCGGTGACACCACGGGGGCGGACGCCAGTTTCGAACAGGCCGCCGCCATCGCCCGGGAGTTGCCCGACGCCGGGCGTTTGGCCAGCGCCGCCCTGCGGGCCGGCCCGTTGAGCTACATCGGCATCGTCGGCGCCAACGAGAACCAGAGGCGTCTCCTCGAAGAGGCGCACGATGCGTTGCCCGACGAGGACTCACACCTGCGGGCCATGGTCACCGCCCGTCTCTCCATGGTCAGCGTGTACACCTCGGGCGTCCCGGCTCCCGAGGTGATCCGGCGCTCGCTGAGCTTGAGCGCAGAAGCGGTCGCCATGTCACGCCGGCTCGGTGACCGCAATGCCCTCGGCTACGCCCTGAACGCGCGGATGCAGGCGCTCTGGGGGATCGAGCCGGCGCCCGAACGGCTGGCCGCGGCCACCGAGCTGCTCGAGATCGCCGACGACGTGGGCGACGAGCTGCTGGCCCTGCACGGGCACATGTGGCGGGTGCGCGAGCTCCTGGCCCAGGGCGACGTGGATGCGGTCGCCGAGGAGATCGCCCGGTTCGGGCAGCGCACCGGACCGACCCATCCGCTGACGACGTCGTTCTCTTGCAACGTGGCCGCCATGATGGCCCTCGTCGAGGGCGATCTGGCCGCCTTCGACCGCATGGGTCTCGAGGCGCTCGAGCTGGCCGAAGGCTTCCACGACATGGCGTTCAGCTTCTACGGGGCGCTCATGCTGTGGGCCTGGTGGCAACGGGGCGAGCTGGCCAGCCTCGAGCACACGTTCCGCGACGTGCTCGCGCAGGCGCCGGCGGACTTTCCCACCGTTCGGGCCGGCCTGTCCCTCGCCTGCGCAGAGGCGGGCCAGTGGGACAAGGCGATCGACGAGCTGGCCGCACTCACGGCGATCGGTTGGGATGCGGTGGCGAACGACCAGACCGAGGGCGTCTCGTTGGCCATGACGGCCGGCACCTGCGGGGTGATCGGGGCGCCGGTGGCCGAGTACGCCGAGCGCATCTACGAGCGCCTGCGGCCCTACGCCGGCACGGCCGTGGTGATCCGGGTGCCCGCGGCGGCATGCGTCGGACCGGCGGACCAGTATCTCGGCCTGCTCGCCGGCTGCATGGGCGATCTGGCCCTGGCCGAAGTCCACTTCGAGGCGGCGCTCCGCCTGGCCCGCCGCATGCGTTCGGCACCCTTCGGCGCGGCGGCGGAACTCGAGCTGGCCCGCACCCTGCGCCGCCGAGGTCGCCGCGGCGAGGAGGAGCGGGTGGCGGTGCTCCTACGGAGCGCCGAGGAGACTGCGGTGAGGATGGGCCTTCATCGCATGGCCAGGATGGCGGCCGACCCGGGCTGACACCGGTCCAGGCGCTCGTACGGTGCCTCGAGGTACCGGTTCGACCCGTGCCGCTCGTCGGCGGGTGACGGCGGTCCGGCGTCGTGCCCGGGGTAGGTGATCGGCCCCGGGTCCTCGTCGAGCGCACGGAGACGCCGCACGAGGGAGCGCAGGACGGCCTCGCGAAATCCCGGTGCGTTGGCCATCAGAGAGGCGTAGCCCCTGGGAGTCATCACGAGCAGCTCGAGCGGCGACAGTGCGGTGACCGTGGCCAGAGCCGGTCGACCGTCGATGGCGACGTCCTCGCCGAAGAGGTCTCCCGGTCGGAGCGTGGAGACGATCCGACCCTGCTCGGTGACGACGGCCGTGCCCCGCATCACGACGTACACCTCGCGTGCCGTGGTCCCCTCGCGCAGGACCGCCCGGCCCGGGAGCACGGTGGCCCGGTCAGTCACACGGTCGACCAGCGCCAGCTGGTCTTCGTTGCAGGTCCGGAAGGCCGACACCTGCCTGAGGTCTGCGGGGATCGACTGTGTCTTGCCACCGTGTCGCATGATGTGCTCCGTTCGACGGGGTCGCCGGGAGATTGGATGTCTCCGGCCGGCCGTGCTTCTGGGTGCAGCATGTGCTCCGCCCATTGCAGCGACCTTGCAGCGCGCTGACATCGGCGGCGCTCAGGCTCCGGCGCCGGCCTGGTTCTCGGGAAGGCGCGCCGCCATGGCGGCCAACTTGTCGTCCGCGGCACGGAGGCGCCGGCTCATGCCGGCCAGCAGGGCATTGCGGAAACCGGGGACGTCCATCATTGCCTCGAACTCGCGCGGGCCGATGATGAGGACATCGAGGTCCGTCGTGGCGGTCACGGTTGCACTGCGCGGGGCGGCCTCGATGGCCGCCAGCTCGCCGAAGTAGTCGCCGGTGTGCAGCATGTTGACCACGATCCCGTCGCGGGTCACGGTGACGGTTCCCTCCAGGATGAGGAAGAGCTCCCGCCCCAGTCGTCCCTCGCGGAGGATGACCTCGCCGGCGTGGATCTGCAGCCGCTCCGCGATGCGGGCGACCTGGGCCAGCTGGTCCTCGGTGCAGGCGTCGAACCACGGGACGGCCTGGAGCCGCAGGGCCTGCGCGCTGTCGGTCTTCGTAGACTCGCTACCCATCGGTCCCCCTGTGCACGTGTACCGGCCTCGTCGAGGCTAGGTCCAGGGGCGTGCCGAGGGGATGCATCCCGGGTGGCCTCGACGGTGGGTCGTGGGAGAACCTCACGACGGCGCCGCCATGGCGGGCACCGGGGCCCGGTACGCCTCATCCATGGGAGCCACCCGCGCGGCGCTCTTGGCCCGCAGCCGGTTGGCCATGCTCTTCAGGAGGGCGTCGCGAAAGGCGGGGATCTCCGAGAGTGCAGCGAACTGGCGGGGCCCGATCATCAGCAGGTCACTCTCGGAGAGCGCCGTCACGGTGGCGTTCCGGGGTCCGGGATCGATGGCGGCGAGTTCGCCGAAGAACTCGCCCGGTCCCAGGGTGTTGACGTGTCGCTGACCGCGGGTGACGGTCACCTTCCCGGAGAGGATGAGGAAGCAGGCTCGTTCCATGCATCCCTCTCCCGCGAGGACCTCGTGGCAGCCGACCCGCACACGTTCGGCCAGTCGGGCCACGTCCTCGAGCTGGGAGCGGGAACAATTTCGAAAGAGGGAGGCCGACGCGAGCTGTTCGACCGTCGCTTCTCGTATCAGTGCGGACATGCTCGTGTCGCCTCCTCTGCCGGCCGCCGGGGGGGTGAGCGGCCAGAGGACCACTGTGGGCCCGGGGGCTTACAGGCCTGTTGCAGGGCTGTTGCAGGCCGTCTCGGACGAACCCCGGCTCCCCTTCCGGCGAGCCCGATCGGGCCTATCGTCCCAGTTCCTGGCCCTGCGGCCCGTCCCGTAGGATGACGGCTCGTATTGGCCACGCCTGGGTAGCTCAGTCGGTAGAGCAGCGCACTCGTAATGCGCAGGTCAGGAGTTCGAATCTCCTCCCAGGCTCCGATGCGGATCTTCGGATCTGCGTGAGGTGCACGCATCCGGTCGGCCGGGTGCTCGATTCTCGGGCTCCGTCCGCCACGTTGGGCAGCGGAGGGCTGTGAGGGGCGGAACCGGAAGTACGGTCCTCCCGATGTCGAACGAACACGAGGGCACGAGCAGCGGTCGGGCGCCCCGAGAGGTCGAGGTGCCGGTGGCTGAAACGGGACTGATTCAGGCGGCCACGGTCATCCCACTCCGGAAGCGGCCCGCTGGCATGGAGGTACTGCTGCTCCAGCGCAACTCACGGGGGCAGTTCGCGGACATGTGGGTCTTTCCCGGCGGTCGGGTTGACCCTGACGACGCCGGCTCGATGGTCGGCGGCGACGACGATGTCGAAATGGCAGCGGCCCGGACTGCCGCCGTGCGCGAAGCGGCCGAAGAAGCATCGCTCCACCTCGACCCCTCTGGCCTGGTGCCCTTCTCGTTCTGGGTCCCCCCGCTCGGTGGCCCGAAGCGCTTCGCGACCTGGTTCTTCCTCGCCGAGGTGCCGAATGACGCGAGCGCCGTGGTGGTCGACCAGATGGAGATCCACCGATCCGAGTGGATGACCCCGGCGACGGCGATCACCCGCGTCAATGCCGCCCGCATAACCATGGCGCCTCCTACGTTCGAGACCCTGTGGTGGCTGAGGGAGCACACCGACCCGCAGGGTGCGATGGCCGCAGCTCGATCACGCGATCCGGAACGATTTGCCACCCGCATGCGCACGCACGAGGGGGTGATGATCGCTCTTTGGCACGGTGACGTCGCCTACGACGGCGGAGACATCGATCAGGCCGGTCCTCGTCGGAGGTTGATCATGGCTCCGGGTTCGTGGCGGATTGAAATGCATCGCTAGCCACGCACCGGCCATCCTCCCGGCCCGCGGGGACCCGGCCAAATCCGCAGCCTCGAAATTGCCTCCGTCGCTCCTGTCGGCCGGTACCTCGGGAGACGCCAGCCTCTGTCGCTCCGGCTGCTATCGGATGCCCCTCGTCGCAATGGTGGGCTCACGGTCCGAAGAGATATCCCCCGCCGGCCTGTCCGTTGAGGCCGTCGTCGCCGACGACAACTGTGTGACCGGACACCGCGACCGATGAGCCGAAATACGACTCAGCGGGTTGTTGCACCGGGTTCTGAAAGGTGAAGGTCGGAGTCGGGGAAAAGCCCGACGACTTCTCGACGTAAAGGTAGGCGCCGCCACCGAATGCATCGCCGGAGAAGGTGCCGCCGACAACGGCCGACGAGCCGGACACTGCGACCGATTCGCCGAAGCCCTCGGCTCCGGGACTGTGTAGAGTCACCGACCTCGCGGATGACCAGCCGGACGATCCTTCGACGTAGAGATAGGCCAAGCCCCCGTCGTCGTCGGCGCGATCGGCACCAATGGCGGCGATCTGGCCCCAGACCGAGACGGCCGATCCAAATGCATCGGCGTCGTTCGCCGCGGGATCCCGGAGGATGGCCGACGGGAGGCTGGGCCAGCCGTTGGGAGTCTTCGCAAACGCGTATGTCGCTCCCGGCCCGCCAAAATTAATTCCTGCCGGTGCCCCGACGAATGCGGTCGAGCCCGCCACCGAGACTGAGTATCCGAAGCCGCCGCGCACCTTCTTGCCGCTTTCCTGGAGTGTGGTGGTCGGCACGGTGGGCCAGCCGGACGGTCCGTCAAGATAGACGTACGCGGCGCCATCGGGGGACGTGCCGGGAGCGCCGACAATGGCAGTCTTTCCAGAGATAGCAACCGACTGACCGAAGTAGTTCAGCTCGTAGGAACTCACATTGGGGACGGGGTCAGCCAGCGTCGCGGTGGGAGTCGTCGGCCATCCGGCGCTTCCTTCCACGTAGACGTACGCCTTGTCGGTGGCCCCGACGATGATGGTCGTGCCGGAGATCGCCACCGATGTGCCGGACTCGTCGGACACGGCATCGGCTGGTCCGTTCAGAGTGACGGTGGGCGTCGTCGGCCAGCCGGCATTGCCTTTTGTGTAGACGTACGCCGCACCGGGGCAGGTATTCCGACAACCCGCACGGGGCGTACCCACCACCGCGGTGTCGCCGGAGATTCCGACGGAGTAGCCGAACTCATCGACGCTGACCCCGTTCGGGTCGGCCAGGGTAGCGAGTAGCGCTTCGTCGGGGGTCATGGCCGCAGGCGGCGACGCGCCGGCCACGCCAGACCAGGTCGACGGGGCGGCCCCCACGATGCCCACGGTCGGGACGGCGCTGAGCGCGAAGACACAGAGGGCCCTCCGCATCTGGGACCTCGGAAGAACGTGCACGGAAACCTCCTCATCGGGCTCCCCAGAAGGGAGCGAAACCCTATACCCACCCCTGTTGTAGAGATGACGAAATGTGCGGCCGTGGGCGGCCGAAGACCGGCTGGCATACGCAACGCCCGGTCGTGGGTCCACACCGGATTGAGCGGGTGGATGCCCGGTCTGTCCGAGCATCCACCCGCTCCCAGCCGTGGAAGCGTGCCTAGCCCAAGTCAGATCGCATTGATCGCCGGGATCTTGGTGGCGATCAACGACACTTCCGCTGCGTAGCTGGTGATCGGAGGCGCAGCCTTCGAGTCGCAGTTCACGGTGAGCGTGTCATGGTGCGCCGTGACGACGACGGTGTAGGTCAAAACGGCGTTCCCGTACACCCCAGACGGCCCGATACCCGATTCCGTTGCACCGTTCCCGGTGGAGCCACCCGTTCCGTTGATGACGTCGGAAGGGTTGGCGCTGGTGAGCCAACAGTTCTCGGCGTCGCTCGGTTGCATGACCAAGAACACGTTCGCCACCACGTTGTAGGTACCCGGAGGGATTGTCTTGGTCGTGAGCACTGGAGCACTGGAGGCCGGCCACTGTCCGACCGGGATCTCTTGGCAACAGGGCTGATGAGCCTGATACACGGTTCCCATCGGGACGCTCGACGCGTTTCCTGCCACCTGTGAAGTCAGTGACATGACCACCAGGCCCATCGGAATCAGGCATGCTGCCATGGTCCCGAGGAAAAACTTCCTCCACTTCGACATCGCTAGCCTTCCTTTCTAGATCGGGCGTGAGCGCGCCTCTGGAGCGCAGAAGTGCGCCTGCCCTCCTGGCCTCCAGCGGATTTCGCTGAGCGTCAGGGTCAACGACACTGTGCATGGCGGTGGTCAATTTTCGGTCAATTGCCGATCCAAGACGGGTGACGTTGCAGTCCTCACCGACTCAGTGACAGGACTCGGGTGGCCGGCAAACCGCTTTACGTTGCATGCATCCGCACGCCAGGGCAGGCGGGATTGGTCCAGCGGAGACGAGCGGCGAGAGTGGCGACTGTGGTGACGACATCCCTGCCGTAACCGAGAAAGTCGTGGCACGGACCCGGGCGGTCGTCGGGATGTTCCGATCAGGTGGACAGTGCTCCCGTCGGGAGTAGTCGTGGAGTGGTCGGCAGCCTCCGTTGGAGTAGTCCCCGAAGTGGAGACGGCGTTTTGTAGCTCAGGACAATTCGAAATGCTGCATTCACCCCAACCGTGCCAGATTCGACCCGACGCAACGCGCCGACCATCCGACCTACCTCACACGACGGAGGCAACTCTCAAGAGATCGCAGCCAAACTGCTACGAGAGGCGGCGGTGTGCGCGGGGCGCGGTCCTCTCTCGATGCTCGAGCTCCCGCTCTCGACCCTCTCGAGACCGTTCGGCTTCACGCAGATCGACCGTGGATGGGCTGGGCCAACATGAAAGAACTGATCGTCTGGCGAGTTCGTCCACCGCGTCGGACCAGGCCTCGTTTGTCCTCCTGAGGCGTTCGGCGACCGTGGCGATCATCGTGTCCTTGACCGGTCCAATCAGGAATTGTGGGCACCGAAACTCCTGGATCGACATCACCAAGAGATCCATGTCGGTGTCGGCGACGCCGTGGCAGCCCGATCCTGTCGGTAAAGCAGAGCCAGTTCTCCGAAACACGAACCCGGCCCAAGCCGGTCGAGCTCCACTCCGCCATCAGAGATCAGGCAGGGGCAACCGCCAAGAGGTCTGTCATTCCGGTGGGCTCATGGCGTCCGACCGAACCGTGCTCGAAGATCCCGAAACCCGTCTGACCGTCGCAGGACGCCCGGGCCAGGTGGTCGATGCCGCCCCAGGGAACCCGGGCCTGGACCTCGGGGTCGAGGTAGTCGAAGGTAACAAGCCGTCGCCACGACTCGCCCATCCAACGTCCGTGGTTCCATTCCGGATCGGTTCCGTAGCCGCAGCCGAGGTGGAGCGGGATGGAGCTCAGGCACTCCACGTCGGCTTGCAGTGGCCTGCGCTCCAGCGTGCGGAAGTGAAGCGTCGCTCGCTCGGGAATTCTGGTGCCCGGCCGATATGAAATATCTATCTCGGGCCATCCGAGTTGCTCTACTTTCATCCCGCCGGGACCGGGCCAGCAGCGAACCGCGTAGTTGACCGTGCGGAAGCCGTCGGGCTCGGAGTCGACCATGACGTGGATCGCGAAGTCTTCGAATCGGAGCGGCACCCAGATCCACCACACGTGGGGTTCTTCGGTCGACGGGCGACCGACCGGGTCCGGCTCGCCGACCGGACGTATTCCCCATGAGCGGTCCCGGGTTGCCGTCCAGCGCTGAGGCGCCACTTCTATCGTGATGCCGTCAACGGTCAGTCGCCCCTCCCAGGTGCCCAACTGTGCGAAGCGGCATCCCTCCAGCGAGACCTTGCCCGTGGGTGAGGCATGCTTGATGTGTTGTGGTTCACGGAGGGGTTCGTAGTCGGACCGAAAGAGAAGATCGGCGCCGAGCTCCGGGTCCGTGCAGCGCACCCGGATCTGGCGCAGCGGTTCGACAACCTCGATGCGGTACGGGCCGACTTCCTGGGCCATCCGGTCGGCCGATCGGATTCCGGACGCCTGGAGCGACCACTGTCGGTCGCCCCGACGGACCGAGAGGAACGCGTCGGTGATGCCCGCATTCGGATAGACACCCAGCCCGGTGAGGAAGAACGTCTCTGCCGCATGATCCTGACCCTGGTAGATGCAGCGGTCATACGCGTTGCGGTCGCTCGTCACCACCTGCGCCATCGACATCGGAACTTGATGGATCGGGTATTCGTCGAGGGGGTCCAGCAGCATCACTCGAGCCTCCTTCGGTTCGGTTTGGATACACCATCTGCAGTCTGTGGCCGCAGTGCCGGTCGTCGGAGACACGGTGAGCACAGTGTTGCAGTCGGTCTCGCCGGACCGCCGGATCGACGTCAGCCGCTCGGCTCTCGTTTGAGCTGATCCTTGGCACTCTCGAGCTTCAACTCGTCGGATTTGAGCGTGTTTTGCAATCTCGACACTGCCATCCGACTCGGGCAGAACGTAGGAATTGGGGCCGTAAAAGGGGCCACCGGTATGCACGTCCTGTTCTGAGGTGCAATGAGGCCGGTGTATTGGAGCAACTCCGCCTGGTCCCTGGCGATCGCCGCTTGCTCGTCGACCACGACAGATCGTTCCTTGCCGAGGGCGCTATCGGGCGAGGAGGCGCACCCAGCCGCGAGAATCCCGAGCGCCACCACCGCAACCACGCAACGACGACTCACGAAGCCCATCATTGTCCGAAATGTCGAGAGCACACTGGCGCGCTCCAGCGGACCAGTTGCGGCCAGAGTGGCTCCGTCCGGAGGGCGGACAGGAGAACTGCATCGAGGACCCGCCTCGCTTCAACTCAGATGAAATCAACCCCAATCGATGACGGCGATGGAGCCCTCCTGAACGGTTGCCGCGGCGTGGACCTCAGGCGAGGAATGTCCCAAGATCCGGAACTCGTACCTACCGTCCTCCAGCGATCCGAAGACCGCTGCGTACTGCGGGGGACCAATGCCCGTACGCGGACGGACCTCCATGTGGCGGCCCGACCAGGGCTCGGCGGCGCGACGGATTTCGATTTCGCGGCCACTGACCTCAGGGCCGGTGCGGATGATGATGACACTGGCACCCGGACCGATATCGAGAACCACGCTGCCTGGCGCGCTTGGCGGCGAGGATGCCTCTGTCGTTCCCACTTCCTGAGGGTGGCGGTGTTCGTGAACGTCAGGCAGGTCTTTCTGCGATGTCACCGTCATGATGCCGCCGTTGCGCCCGTGAAGTACCCCGAGTGCGGTTGTCCGAGGTACGGGAAGGACCTGAGGTAATTCTCGATTCCCATGGCAGTGAGATCTGTTGGTCCGGAGGTGAGTCCCATGCTGATGGCGCCGGCCGCCGGGTCCGGCGTGTAGGAGGTGACGAGGGGCAGGGTCGCCCCGGCGATGGCCCGCAGCTCGATGGTGACCACGTCATCGAACACCCGACGCCCGTTCGGGAAGCCGGCGATATCACCACCGACGACGCCCAGATTGCTCAATTTTTTGGTCGGGGTCGGTGGGATGGTCATGTTGAGCCGCAGCATGTCGGCCTGGGTCGAGCCGGTGTAGTTGCCGGGAAAGCCGGGGACCACGCCACTCGGGATTCCGGTCAGGAGGATGGCGAGCAAGTCGGCCCGCGCCGTGTTCTTCGCGTTGAAGGCTGCCAAGTTGGGGAAGACGCCCGGGAAGAGCGACGGAAGGAGCGTGCCGAGCTGGGGTGTGGCGACATAGCCGGCGAACTGCGAGTCGTTGGCCGGCCATTGGGTGTTCCAGAAATCCTTGGTCGCCATGGGGATGAGGACCTCGTTGAACAGGGGGTTGCCGAGGCGCGACACCTGCACGTACGGGCCAGAACCGCTCACCTGTCCCGCTTGCTTCCCACCCTCGTAGATCTGGACCTGCTGGCGGCTCGCGCTGGTCCACACCCCGATGGTGCCGGTCGAGCTGGTCGGTGCGTTTCCGTCCTTGGTGAGCTGATTCATGGGGACCTGGAGGGCAAGCGTGTGGACGTTGACGCCCTTGGTGGAGTTGAGTCCCGCTGCCATGGCGGGAAGTCCGGTTCCGGACCACCCGGCGTGATCGCCCTGGAAGGGTCGGAGGTTGCCAAGGTCGAACACGGCACCGAGATCGACGTAGAAACCCTCGGCGCGCTGGCCGGCGAAGGCCTTGATGCCGTTGCCGACGCTGTTGATGGCTGCAGTGGCCAAGGCGTGGTAGTTGGGCGTCGAAAGAGGTCCCACGTTGCACGGAGGACACGGAAGGTTCGTGCCCAGCTGCGTCGTCTGGCCCGTGTTGACGTCGATCATCTTCAGGTCGTAGACCTGCACACGGTTCCAGTTCGGGCTCGAGAGTGACGTGATGGGGCCCACGTTGTAGAGGAAGTAGCCCGGGTCGCGCAGCTGGGTCGTGAACGAGAACTCGTAGACGATGTTGGCCACGCCGTCCCCATCGTTGTCGACATTGATGGCGTAGCAGACGTTGTCTCCGAACTCGTAGAAGTTCGGGCCGGAGTCCGGTGGCTCCAACGGGATGTAGTTCGCGATCAACGTCACCGTGTCGGGTTGATCCGGGCTGACGAAGGCGTACACGTCCGTACTGTCGGCGACGGGATCCTTCGAGATCTCTGGAGCTTCACGGTGTGACGACATGTTCAGTTCACCTTTCGTTGTTAGTGGGGACGTCCTGAGGCCAGTTGTGCCCAGCCGAAGCCGAGGCGTTATTGCGCAACTCGCGCGATGCGCGATGCCAGCTGCGGATCGTTGATCGTCACGGAGTTTGTGCCGTAGAAGAGTTGGATCTCCCCCGTGTTCACGTCGTTCACACGGGCAACGACCGGTTCGTCCATTGCCGGGGCGACGTCATCGACAGCCCCGGTAGACGCATCTGCGGCAGGTCCGACGTCGGGGGCGTCATCTTCGAGGAGGTTCGGGAGCCCCGGTATCGCCGTGGCGATACCGGCGGCAGCGACAGCCAAGGTTCCCCGGTTGAGAAATTGCCGACGGTTGAGCACTCCCATGCGACACACCCGCTCCCCGCTCATCGGGGCCCCGGCGGTTGTCCCGCCGGAACCCCTGTGTGGTCCGTACATGGATCGTTCGGAGCCGACGGTAAACCCGGATGTCGATTGTGGATGGAGGAGATGGTGGGTGGCCGAAGCAGATCGCGCCGAGTAGGGGGATCGTGCGTCTTGACCAGCGGTTCCTGCTCTCATCTCGAACCGAGACCGAACTCATGAAAAACACAGAAACATGCCTGGTGGTCACATTGGTAACCCAGCCGACGCGGGCCGATTCGACGCTGCGTGCATCTGGGGTTGTACCCTCACACCCGACACAGCAGTTGCCATGATCGACGCGCAGAGCGTCGGGACCGCTGCAGCGGCATGGCGGCACGGGGAACGGGAGGGGTCTCGATGGGGTTCGGGAGCGTCATTCAGAAGCGTGCGCGTCGTATCGCGCCAGGCGAGACAGGGACCGGGCCGGGGGCGCACCGCCTCCACCGGGGCGCAGCCGCATCCGCAGCGGCCATCATCATCGGCACGCTCGTGGCAGTTCCCTTCGCCGCCGCACCAGCCGCTGCGGCGGGCTCGACCCCGCAGACGATCAGCTTCGGGGCACTCGCGAGCCATGTCTATGGCGACGCGCCCCTGACGGTGTCGGCCACGGCATCCTCGGGGTTGGCCGTCACCTTCTCTGTGGTCAGTTCCGGTGGCGCGTGCCAGTCGGGCGGGACCAACGGATCGACGATCACGATCGACGCGGCGGGCACATGCACGGTGCAGGCCGACCAGGCCGGTAATGCCACCTACGCGGCGGCCGCCTCGGTCGCCCAGTCATTCACGGTGGCGGCCGCGGTGCCCCAGATCTCCATCACCAACCTTCCGTCCAGCGGGACCGCCTCGCCGGGTGGATCATTCGTCCCCAGCTACAACTACTCGGGAAACGGCACCGCGTCGGTCGTGTCGAACTCGCCGACCGTGTGCTCGGCATCCAACGGGGGAACCGTGTACTTCTTGGCCGCGGGCACCTGCAAACTCGCCGCCAACGGAACATCCACTGCTCAGTACCAGGCCGTGACCGGGTCCACCCAGACCTTCACGGTCGCCGCACCTGTGCTGCCCAAATGCACCAAGTCGTGGGCTAAAGCGGTGAATGGCAACTGGTCGAATGCGGCCGATTGGTCTCCCGCCGGAGTGCCCTCGGGTTCGGACAACGTGTGCATCACCGTCGATTCTGCGAGTTACACGGTGACGGTGGACACGTCGGCTGAAGCGGCGACGCTCGCCGTCGGCAGCACCGCCAAAACCGAAACCCTGGAGATCGCCTCCGGCGAAAACCTCTACCTCGGCGGGAACTCGGTCGTGAGCGCCCACGGCGCACTCACCATGGACACGAGTAGCGGGGCGTCGACCCTGCAGCTGGGAGACAGTCTCCTCACCAACGGTGGGACCTTGACGGTCAACTCGGGCTCTGGCAGCGCCAGCATCGACAACGGTTACTTCGAGAATGCCGGGAGCCTGCACGTAGCGGGATCGCTCGACACGCCGAACGTGACGGTGACGAACGGATCTGGCGGTTCGATCTCTGTTCCGAGCGGAGGCTCCTTCGGCGTCGGCACCTTTACCCAGGCCGGCGGCTCGAGCAGCGGCACGCCCCTGGCCCCCTCGACCCTCATCCTCGCCGGCGGCGGCACGGCGTCGTTCTCGGCTATCGAAATGACGGTCCAGGGCGGTCCGCTCGAGTCGGGACAGAGCATCGACGTGCCCTCCAATAACAACGAGACCGGCCAGCTCTATCTGGCCAACGACCTGACCAACGACGGCAAGATCACGCTGGAGACGAACGGTGTATATCCGTCGTTGCTCTATCTCCAGAACCACACCCTGAACAACCTGGGCACGTTCGACGTGGCCGCGGGTAGTGGATCTGCCGACGTCGAGAGCTCCGGCACCATCGACAACACGGGCACCGTCACGGCCGAGGGCGCGTTCGTGAACAACTCGGGCAACTTCACGAACTCGACTGGCGGGACGATCGCCGTGACCGGGTCGGGCTCCTTCGGCGTCGGCACCTTTACCCAGGCCGGCGGTTCGAGCAGCGGCACGCCCCTGGCCCCCTCGACCCTCATCCTCGCCGGCGGCGGCACGGCGTCGTTCTCGGCCATCGAAATGATGGTCCAGGGCGGTCCGCTCGAGTCGGGACAGAGCATCGACGTGCCCTCCAATAGCAACGAGACCGGCCAGCTCTATCTGGCCAACGACCTGACTAATGACGGCACAATTCGGATGGAGACGAACGGTGTATATCCGTCGTTGCTCTATCTCCAGAATCACACCCTGAACAACGTGGGGACGTTCGACGTTGCCGCGGGTAGTGGATCTGCCGACGTCGAAAGCTCCGGCACCATCGACAACACGGGCACCGTCACGGCCGAGGGCACGTTCGTGAACAACTCGGGCAACTTCACGAACTCGACTGGCGGTTCGATCTCTGTTCCGAGCGGAGGCTCCTTCGGCGTCGGCACCTTTACCCAGGCCGGCGGCTCGAGCAGCGGCACGCCCCTGGCCCCCTCGACCCTCATCCTCGCCGGCGGCGGCACGGCGTCGTTCTCGGCTATCGAAATGACGGTCCAGGGCGGTCCGCTCGAGTCGGGACAGAGCATCGACGTGCCCTCCAATAACAACGAGACCGGCCAGCTCTATCTGGCCAACGACCTGACCAACGACGGCAAGATCACGCTGGAGACGAACGGTGTATATCCGTCGTTGCTCTATCTCCAGAACCACACCCTGAACAACCTGGGCACGTTCGACGTGGCCGCGGGTAGTGGATCTGCCGACGTCGAGAGCTCCGGCACCATCGACAACACGGGCACCGTCACGGCCGAGGGCGCGTTCGTGAACAACTCGGGCAACTTCACGAACTCGACTGGCGGCACGATCGCCGTGACCGGGTCGGGCTCCTTCGGCGTCGGCACCTTTACCCAGGCCGGCGGTTCGAGCAGCGGCACGCCCCTGGCCCCCTCGACCCTCATCCTCGCCGGCGGCGGCACGGCGTCGTTCTCGGCCATCGAAATGACGGTCCAGGGCGGTCCGCTCGAGTCGGGACAGAGCATCGACGTGCCCTCCAATAGCAACGAGACCGGCCAGCTGTTGCTGGCCAACGACCTGACCAACGACGGCAAGATCACACTGGAGACGAACGGCACCCACCCGTCGTTGCTCTATCTCCAGAATCACACCCTGAACAACGTGGGGACGTTCGACGTTGCCGCGGGTAGTGGATCTGCCGACGTCCAAAGCTCCGGCACTATCGACAACACGGGCATCGTCACGGCCGAGGGCACGTTCGATAGCTCGGGAACGATCACCAACGGTGGATCCCTTGCAGTGAGTTCCACCGGCGTCGTGCAGTCGGGCACCTTCGTGCAGACGGCATCGGGCGTCATGAACTTTGCCCACGACGCCACTGGAGCCACCGGGACCATCTACGAGGCCACCCTCACGTTGGCCGGATGCGTCGGGACGAGTGGTCCGAACCTGCCCACCGGGACCGCGCTCAACGTCATCACGGCGTCTTCTGTGTCGGGCCAGTTCTCGTGCACTCGCTTCGGCTCGCAGCTCTACAACGTCAACTACCCGACCAACGGCGTGCAACTGGTCGCGACCAGCGTCAACGCGACCACACCTGCCTTCACGACGGGGACGAGCACCACCTTCACAGCGGGCAGTTCCAACACCTTCGCCATCCATGCCACCGGCACGCCAACACCGGGTTTTGCCGAGACGGGGTCGCTCCCCAGTGGTGTGACCTTGACCGACAACGGCAACGGCACGGCGACACTGGCCGGCACGCCGTCGGCGGGATCGGGCGGCGTCTACCCGATCACGTTGATCGCGTCCAACGGCGCCGTGCCTTCCACGACCCAGTCGTTCACCCTGACCGTGAACGAGAGCCCTTCGATCACGTCGGCGAACAGCTCGACCTTCATCACGGGGACCAACGGCACGTTCTCGGTCACGGCCGACGGCTACCCGACCCCGTCCCTCGCGGTCACCGGCACCCTCCCTCCTGGCGTGTCGTTCAATGACAACGGGAACGGGACCGGAACCTTCAGCGGTACGCCGTCGACCAGCGACCACGGCACCTACGCACTGACGGTCAACGCCACCAGCTCGGGCGGCGGCCACGCCAGCCAGTCCTTCGGACTCCTCGTGGACCGCCCGCCCACGGCCCAGATCTCGGCGTCGCCCAACGCCACCACGGTCGGGGCGCAGGTGGGCTTCACGATCAGCGCGTCGGACCCCGATGGTGACGCCTTGACGTACAGCGTCCAGTACGGCGATGGGGCCACGGCGAGCGGGAGCTACTCCGGCACGTCACTCAGCCTGCAGCACGCCTACACAGCAGCCGGGCCCTACAGCGTTTCGGTGCAGGTCACCGATCCCTCCGGTGCGGTGGGCCAGGCCACCACCAGCGTCTCGATCAGTCAAGGACAGCCGCTCGTCGCCAACGCGGGTCCAGATCTGACGACGACGGCCAATGACCCGAACGGCGTCACCCTGGATGGCTCTGCCTCGACGCCGGCATGTTGCATCGTGAGCTACTCGTGGGATGTGACCAACGGTGGTTCGTTCAACGAGACCTTCACCAACAAGGTGCAGAGCGGGGTCACCTTCACGACCGCCGGCACCTACACCGCTACTCTCACGGTCCAGACCGGTGCGAACTCGAACAGCGCCAGCACCACGATCACCGTCGAGCCTCAGAACTCGACTGGGCCGACGGTCCACGTCACCGACAGCTCGAGCAATCCGCTTCAGTCGGCCCAGGTCGTCGTGCTCTCTGCCGGGGGCCAGCAGTACCAGGCCTCCACCGACAGCAGTGGCGCAGCGTCGTTGTCCGGGCTGGCCAGTGGCAAATACACCGCCTATGTGGTCAAGTCCGGATACGACCCCAACCAAGGAACGTTGACGGTCGCCGGCGGGACCGGATCCGTCACCGTCGCCCTCGCCGCCGGCGGCATTGCCTCCGAGACGGTGACGTCGAGTCGCGTCACCGACTATCAGACGCTGATCAACGATGGGATCGATCCGAACGATCCCAACAACTACAACGTCGAGAAGTTCTTCATCCATCTCGTCTTCGGTGGCCAAACCGACACCCTCGGGGGCTACGTCTCGCAGGGCGGTGGCTATGTCGGCTCCGGCACGGGCTTCACGAGTGCTGGCGGCGGCGGCGGTGGTGGTGGAGGCGGCGGAGGCAGCTGGTCCTGCAGTGGCTTCAGTTGTAGTGGCCCGATTCCGGGACCGTCCGGCAGCGGGTCCGGCTACACCCTCGTCACCCAGGTCCAATACGTCGACAACACGCCCGAGCTGTTGGAACTCATCATCCCGGTCCAGGCGGAATGGCTCAAGGAGTTCTACAACGTGTCCATGACGGTCACGAACCTCGGCTCGTCCGGCTTCACGTTGACCGGCGGTTCGGCCCAGCTCGAATTGCCGATTGCCCCCGACGGCTCGAGCCCACTGTCGCTCCCTGCCCTCTTCGGGCAGGCCCAGCCGGCCAGCCAGGCCGTGGGCGACATCGCTGGGGGTGAGTCCCAGACGGTCAGCTGGTTGGTGCGCGGCGACGAGGAAGGTTCGTGGAACCTCTCCGCGTCCTACAGCGCCACCCTCGATCCGGTCGACCAGCCGGTCCAGATCAATGCGGTCGATCCCGACCCCATCCACGTCTGGGGTCTGTCCGCCATCCAGCTCTCGGTGAGCGCGGACGCCACGGCTCAGGTCAGAGAGCCCTACGCGGTCACGGTCTCGATCACCAACGTCACCAACAGCGACCCCGGAGACGAGATCCCGCTCTTCAATGTCGGTCTGTCCTTTCTCACCGACGGAGCCATCAACTTCGTCTACCAGCCCCACCAGCAGATGACTGCGAGCACGGCCGAGCTCGATCCGGGTCAGACCCTTTCCCTGAACGGGATCATCTATCCCGACCTCTCGGGCGACCTGCTGCCCAACCTGTCGTACGTCACCGAGAAGACCGCCGGTGGCGCCGTCGACGACACGGCGGTCATCAATGCCCAACCCGACCAGGGCCAGCGCCTCACCGCCAGCGCCCAGCCCAAGCCGGGCGGGGCCCAGCTCAAGTGGCAGGCCGTCCCCGGCGCCACCGGGTACGAGATCTGGTCCACCGCCGG
Source organism: uncultured Acidimicrobiaceae bacterium (assembly GCA_963754445.1). Classification (GTDB taxonomy): domain Bacteria; phylum Actinomycetota; class Acidimicrobiia; order Acidimicrobiales; family RAAP-2; genus Bog-473. Next base: position 925,676 of record CAVWFT010000002.1, read on the forward strand.
CTGGCCCGACCCGTTGCCCCAGGTGCCCTACCTCTCGCTCACCCAGTTCGGCACGACGCCGCAGGCCACCGTCGGGGCGGTGACCAAGGACACGGTGTCGGGCCTGCCCGGCAACACGCCCGAGGAGTTCGCCGTGGTGCCGCTCAAGAACGGGGTACCCGAGGATGTGGAGAACCAGCTGGTCCACGCCGTGACCGGTGCCTCCGCGGTCACCATCACCAGCTTCAGCCCCACGTCAGGGGCAGTCGGGACCAAGGTCACGATCAAGGGCACCGGCTTCACGACGGCGACGGTCACCTTCAACGGGGTCAAGGCCAAGATCTCCTCGGATACCGCCACACAACTCGTGGTCAAGGTGCCGGCCGGAGCAACGACCGGGCCCATCGACGTCACGACGTCCAAGGGGGTGGCGCAGAGCTCGAGCAACTTCACGGTCAGCTGAGTGCGGTGAGGACGCTCTGTCGCGCTGGCGGCGGCGCTCCTCCGGCGGTGGTGAGAACCTCACGAGGGGTGCGCCGGCTCGTGGTGCCGCCTGGGTCAGCGCGAGACTCCTGACATGGAGCAACTGAAGGATCGGGTCGGCGTCGTCACCGGCGCCGCCAGTGGAATCGGCCTGGCCCTGGTCGAGGCCTTCCTCGCCGAAGGTATGCGCGTGGTGATCACGGACATCGACGAGCCCGCACTGAGGGCCCAGGCGGACAGGCTGGGCGCGCCGGTCCATCCCGTAGTGGCCGACGTGCGGGACCAGGGCTCGGTCGACCAGGTGGCCCGGGCGGTGGTCGAGCGTTTCGGAGTCCTGCACGTTGCCGTCAACAATGCAGGGATCGTCAACGGAGGCAACTCTTGGGAGCTGTCTCTCGAGGAGTGGCACCGAGTGCTCGACACCAATCTCTGGGGGGTGATCCACGGCGTGCGGTCGTTCGTGCCACTCATCCTCGCCTCGGGTGACGAGGGACACGTCGTCAACACATCGTCGATGGCCGCGGTCCTGGCCATCGGTGGTCTTGGTCCCTATACCGTGGCGAAGCATGGGGTACTCGGGCTCAGCGACGTGCTGCGAGCCGAACTGGCCGCGATCGAGGCCCCTGTCGGTGTCAGCGTCGTCATGCCGGGCATGATCCGCACCGGCATGAACCCTGTCGGAACCGTTGCGGCGGCCACGGTGGCCACCAACGTGCTCGATGCGATACGTCGCAATCGGCCCTACGTCTTCACCGATGACCATTCGGCCCGAGAGGTCGACGAGCGCCTTCGGGCCATCCTCGCCGCAAAGACCGAGGTGCTCCGGTAGGGATCGGGATTGCTCCGCTCGGGGTGGTCCGACTCGAGGACGGGCCTGCTAGATCTTGCGCCGGCTCTGGGGGAAGTCGCGCAGGCGGTCGTAGATGGTGATCAGCCTGGAAATCACCGGTGCTCGCTCGACCCACCGGGGACCGTCAGGGTGAAGGTTGGTCGGTGCATGACGGGTCACGTAGTCGGCGTCGGGCAGATCCGGCTGATCGCCCTCGTTGCGCAGCGTGGCTTTCACGGCCGGGAGCACTTCGTCGAGCTCCCATTCGATTTCCGAACCGACCTCTTGCATGACGTCCTGAAGCGCGCCGTCGAAATCCTGGCCCTGGTTCAGGTTGATCCCCTGGACGCCACGTGACATCTTCTCGACCCGATCGATCAGTGGGCGGCGCACCGACATGTCGGCTTCGAGGCGCGACACCAGGGGTTCGAGCTCCGCGGACTGGGTCAGGGCATCCGCCACTTGGGTGATGGCCGCCTCGCGCGTCGCGAGGTGATGAATGGTGGATTTGGCCAGGTCGCCATAGTCCGCCCGTTCCTGCACCGAGACACCCTGCAGCATCTCGATGCGCTTGAACAGTCGACGAAGTTCGAGGTCCTCGCTCTCGAGGAGGTCGAGAGCATCGCCGTTCGTCGGTGTGATCGTTTTCATATCTTCCGCCTCTCGATTGTCGGAGCGCTAGTGGCTCGATGTGCGCGGCGTTCGATGGAAGGTGTGCCTTCGTCCTGTGCCGGAGCGCGTTCCATGTCCGCGCTCGAAGGCCATGAGCAACAGGCCGCCCAAGAGAGCGACGTTCTTCAAGAAGTGCGTCTGTTCTCGCAGCCGCACCTCCCTGTCGATCTCCTTCCAGTAGGCATGACCGGCATACGTGGTCGGGACGAGGGAGCCCGCCAGGACCATCGCGGCCAGGCGCGGCACCCTTCCGAGGGCCAACAACGCGCCGGCACCGGCCTGGACGGCCCCGTTGACCTGCACCATGAGCGCGGGGTCGTCCGGCATGAAGCTGAGCACAGATGAGAGCGGACGCACGACGGCGTCGGCCTTCTTCACTTTGCTTTCGGGGTTCCTGAATGCGTCCATGCCCCCATGGATGAAAATTGGGGCAAGCAGTGATCCGGCCATTCGGTTGGTCTTCGTGACACTGCGCATGCGGGATGCTCCTCTCGTGTGTCGTTGACCGCATGAACTGCTGGAGGGGGGACCGGCGGCCGAAGGCCCTCGCTCCCCCCTCACGAAGTCAACGCTTGAAAGCGTCCTTCACCTTTTCGCCTGCCTGCTTGAGATCGGCGACGGCGCGGTCGGCGCGGCCCTCGGTCTCCTTGTCCTTGTCGCCCGTCACGCGACCGGCGACGTCCTTGGTGGCGCCCTTGACGGCGTCCTTCGTGTTGTTGAGCTTGTCTTCGGCTGACATTGCGTCTCCTTCGTTGTCGACAATTCGGACATACCCCGTCGGAGAGGTCGCAAGCACCGACGGTGCACCAACGCGAGGTGGACGCCCTCTGCAACCGTTTGCGGCGGGTCATTTCGTGCGGGAACAAGGGGTGCGGGCGGCGGGACCCGTGGGCAAACGCCGGCCGGACCGGCCCGACGCGCACAAGATGTGCCGGTCCAGCGGGGCCCGGGGGTGTCTACGAACGGATCAGTGCGGCGGCCCCGAGACCCAGGGGTGCCAGCACCCAGCCCCAGCGCACGGCCGCCATGACGACCTCGGAGCGGTAACCGTAGAGGACTGCTTGTTGGACCGGCTGGAAGGAGGGTGCGCTCAGTCCGCTGAGGACGGCGGTCACGGCCAGTGCGTTCGACCCCGCGACCCCGGCGATGGTCGCCACCCCCACGAAATACACCACGCGCACCGACGTCAGCCAGGCCCAGCGTCGGAGCGCGTGTTCGGTCCGGGGCACACCCACGTTGTGTGGATGCACCACCGAACCGGCGAACAGGGCCGCGCCCGAGAATGCGAGCAACGGTCCGGCCAGGGTCAGCACGTCGGAGCTCCACGCGGGGGCTGGTCCCGTGATCAACAGGAGGAAGAGCCCGGCCACCGAGGCCAGGATGGGTGACTGGTCGACCCACGACGTGGCCCGACGCTGCCGATGAGGGGCGTCGCGGCGCATCAGGTGGACGCAGACCGCCCCCCAGGCCGTGGTGATCACATTCGCCAGCACGGCGATCATCGTCCCGGCGGCTCCGGCGAAGGCCGCCGCCGCCGGGACAACCCAAAAGCCGCTGTTCGGACTGACTGCCCACGCCTCGAGCGAACCCGTCCCGGCGCTGCGCTCTCCTCGCGTGTACTGGGCGAAGAGGAACAGGACCCACAGTCCGGCCGAGAGGGCCAACGGCCCGAGCAGCTGGCCCGCCGAGGTCAACCGCCAAACGGCGACGAGGTAGAGGGTGGCCGACGTAGCCAGGATCTGGACGCGCAGGACGACCGGCCAGACCCGCTGCACCGCCGCGCCCCCTTGTGCGGCACCCCAGCCCAGCAGCCCTCCCACGACGAAACAGACCAGGCTGAGCACGGCCAGCATTGTGCCCTGCTGGGCCTTCGCCCTTTCCAGGGTCGGGGCCGGCCGGGGGGGATAAGGTTCGCGCCATGCACACTCAACGCATTCGTGAGGTGCTGGCTGAGGCGATTGTCGGGCGTCACCTGCTTGCGCACCCCTTCTACCGTCGTTGGGAGGCCGGCTCGCTGACCGAGGGCGAACTGGCCGCCTACGCGGAGCAATATCGGCACATCGAACGCGAGCTGCCGGTCACGCTCGCCTCGATCGTGGAGGCTCTCCCGGAGGGTCGGGCCCGCGTACTGGTCGAAGCCAATTTGGCCGACGAACTGGGCACCCCGGCACCGCATATCGAGCTCTTCGAGTCCTTCGCGCGGGCCGCCGGTGCCCGGGAGGACGTGCCGGCGACGCCCTCGACGGCCGCACTGCTCGCCCTGGTCCGGACGGCGGCCTCGACTGACCCGGCCCTGGCCCTGGCCATGGTGGCGGCCTACGAGGTCCAAGCCGCGGACATCGCGGCATCGAAGTCGGACGGACTCCGGAGTCACTACGGAATGGACGCCGAGGGAACCCGCTTCTGGGACGTGCACCGCGACCAGGAAGCGGAACATGCCGACTGGTCGGTCGAAGCGCTGGCCGAACTGGGCGCAGACCCGGACATCGTCCAGGCTGCCGCCACGGTATCGGCCGATTCGTGGTGGCTCTTCCTCAGCGAGCGCGAGGAGCTGGCGCCCGTCGGCGCCACCTCCTGACCCGTTTCAGGTCTCCAGCGGGCCACAACGAATGGCGGCCTCGGTGAAGGCGGTCGCCCGGGCCCGGTAGTCACTGAAACGGCCGAAACTGGGCGCGGCCGGGGACAAGAGGACCACGCCGCCGCCCGAGGCCCAGGTGAACGCGATCTCGACGGCTTCGTCGAGGTGCGCGGCGTCGACGATCGGCACCTCGCCATCGGCGGCCCGGATGGCCTGCCCGATGCGGGGTCCGTTGTCGGGCATGGTCACGATCAGCGTGGGGGCGTCACGTGCGCCCACGCTGGTGCCCAGCGGTGCGTAGTCGATGCCGCGGTCGTGCCCTCCGACCAGCAGGGCCACTGGTCGGCCGGCGAAGGATTCGAGTGCGGCCCGGGTCGGGAGCACGTTGGTCGACAAGGAGTCGTCGACGAACTCGACCGCGCCGACGCGGCCCACCGAGTGACAACGACTGGGCAGACCCTCGAACCCTGACACCGCTGCCCTCAGCACGTCGTCGTCGTCGGCACCCGCGATGCCGAGGGCGCACAGGATCGCTTGCGCCATCGTCGCGTTCTGCTCGTTGTGCCGCCCAGGGAGCCCCGAGGCTCGCCACCATGCACCACCGCCGGACCCGGGCTCGTCGACCCAGCGCACTCGGGGACCCAGGAGATCGGCGTAGCGGTGCAGTTCGTCGTCGGCCCCGTTGGCCAGGGCTACGTCGACGCCCTCTTTGGTGGCGAGGGACAGTTTGTCCGAGTAGTAGTGCTCGACGGTGCCGTGCCAGTCGAGATGGTCGGGGAAGAGCGACGTCACCGCCACGACGCGGGGACCGACACTGAGGTCGGGAACCTGGAAGCTCGATGTCTCCACGACCCAGTAACCGGGTTGGGGTCCGCCCGCGGGGTCCCAGGGCGGGCGGCCAATATTGCCGCCGGCGGCCGCATCGTGACCGAGTCGGCGCAGCAGGTGCACGGCCAACGCCGTCGTCGTGCTCTTGCCCTTGGTGCCGGTGATGCAGACGACGCGGTCGGGATCGGCCTCGGCCATGAAGAGCCCGAGGCCACCGCACACGGCCACGCCCGCCTGCTCGAGCGCGGCCACCTCGGCCCGGTACCGGCTGATGCCGGGGCTCTTGACGACGACGTCACAGGACCCGAGCGCCGCGAGCCCACCCTCGTCGGTGGCGAGAACCTCGAGTCCGTCCCACCCGCCGGTGGCGGGACGGTCGTCGACCAGCACGGGGACGACGCCCGCGACGCGCAGGCGGCGCACGCTGGCTTGCCCCTCGACGCCGAGGCCCCAGACGCCGACCGACGCGTCAGCGAGCGCGGACCAGGAGATCGGCCGGGGCATAGCGCTCAGGGATGTGGTGGGCTCCGAGGGGCGTGAGCAGCGAGGCGTCGTCGCTCGAGGTCGGCGCGGGGACGGCGGCGTCGAGCTCGGCGACCAGCTGCTGGAGGAGTGGCGAGTGGGCTCGATCCGGCCGCCGGGCCGCTCGGCGCAGGGCGCTGCGACATTCGTCGACGTCGCCGACGCATTCGAAGGGCTTGGTGTCCTCGTCGAGGCCGAGCAGGGCGCGGAAGCGCCCCGCGTTGTCCGGGTTGTCCAGGGGTTCGGAATCCCCGAAGACATCAGCCAGCGCGGAGCGGGCCATGAACGGTGCCAGCACGAGGTCGATGAAGCAGCACTTGTCGCATCGCGCACACCACCGGTCCAGCCGCTGGTCGGGATCCTGGTGAAAGGCGCGGTTGCAGCTGCGGAAGGCGCCGTGGAACGCGGTGAGCGCCGCGAACTGGCGACCCACCCACAGCTCGGTGCGCGGGCGCAGATAGGAGAAGACGTCGAGGTGTGGTCCGAGTGTGGCGACGACCAACTCGGCGAAGGCGCGTTCGAAGTCTTCGCCCTTCGACCATTGGTGGTTGATGGGCCGGCCATCGACGACGATGGTTGGGGCGGAAGCCGACCACTCGTTCGAGAGGACGACGGCGTCGCGGCGGTCGAGGACAGCGTCGACGACGGCGACGGCCGTGATGATGGCGGTGACCGGGACGTGTCCGTTGAGGAAGCCCAGCTCGGCCGACCGTCGGACCATCGGATCGATGGTGCGACCGATGCGGCGAATGGGAAGGCCGGTGACGGCCGCGGCGTCCTCGATGGCGGCGAAGCGCTGTCCGGCCGGGTGGACGATGCACAGCGCGGCGTCGGCGTGCTGCCGGGCCACGCCCTCGACGGTGACGATGGAGTCGATACCGCCCCCGAAGGGGACGAGCGGTCGCCCGGCGCTCGGCTCGTAGCGGGCGGGCCCGGCGGGCGGGGCGTCGGGGCCCACGACGCGCAGGCCTCGCAGGTCGAGCCCGTTCACGTAGGCGAACTCACCGAGGCCGTGCACGTAGTAGTCGCCGAGGAAGGCGCGTTCGGCCGGCGACGTGGGATGCCGGCCCAGGTCGACTACGGGAGCCGCCGTCGTCTTGTAGTACGAGACCCCGGCGAGCAGGAAGAGGATGCGCACCGCCACCTCGACGGCCGGCTGATCCCACGCTCCGCCGGACTCGAAGGTGAAGACCTCGGTGAAGCGCCGGTCGCCGACGGCGTACACACACGACACGGTCCCGGCGTCGGGGTCGACGGAGTAGCCGTCGTAGAAGAAGTGGTCGGAGGTGGGCATCAGCGAAGGGCCCCGAGGGGCCGCACCATGCTACGGGTCGGTTCGGGCGGGGCCGGTCATCCGAGGAGGCGGGCCAAGAGCGCGAAGCGGCCACAGGGTCGTGCGGCCCGGTCGCTGAAGAGCGCGTCGTCGTCGGTGCGCCGTTCCGACATCGCGATGCTGCCCGGCGGGACCCCGGCCCGCTGCAGCTGTTGCCGATTGGCGGCCACCAGGTCGACCCGCCAGTGGCGCGGACCATCGCGCTCGGCCACACCGGGCCCCAGCGGATCGGGGCGCACGGCGTGAGCCAGACCGTCGTGGACCTCCGCCGTGACCTGGTAGCGCTGCTGGTCCACGGCGGGTCCGAGATAGGCGTGGACACGGTGTGCATGCGCGCCGAGTCCCTCCATGGCGGCCAGGGCGGCCGCCACCGCGCCCCCGGCGGTGCCGCGCCACCCGGCGTGCACGGCGGCCAGGACACCGGCGACCGGGTCGATCAGGGCCACAGGGACGCAGTCGGCCACCCCGATGACCAGCGTGACCGCGGGCGTCGTGGTCACGAGCACGTCGGCGCCTTCGACGGCGTCGTCCTCGCCGGTCGTGCCCCGGCCGCGATCGGACGTTCCGACCACGACGACGGCGGTGCCGTGGACCTGGCGGGCGAAGACCATGTCGGCCAGGTCGACCCCGAAAGCCGCGGCCGCCCGGCGGCGATTGGTGATGACCGATGCAGCGTCGTCGCCCACGTGCAGCCCGAGGTTCAGCGAATCGTACGGGGGGAGCGAGACGCCACCGAAGCGGGTGGTCACGGCCACGGCGGCGCCGAGGCGGCCCGCGGCCTCCCAGGGCAACAGGACGACGGATCCGGGCACGAGCGCGAGGTTAGGAGGCCGCGCTCTCGTCCCACAGGGTGGTCGGCACCAGGGTCAGCAGGGGGCGGCCCGCACGTCGCCGCGCCGAGCCGGTGTCCAACTGGGCGAAGCCGTAGAGGTCGGCCTCGTCGTGTGGGCGCGCTGCCGGAGGGTCGGTGGTCGCCGACGGCGATTCGTCGCCCGACCGCGTCGGCCCGAGGACGTCGCCCAGAGACCGGCCCGCGGCCAGGGCCTCGAAGAGGATGCCGAGGGATTCGAGCGAGAAACCCTCGTCCTGGAGGCGGACGATGGCGGCCACACGCTCGACGTGGGCGGGACCGTAGAGGCCGGTGCGGCCGCGCATCTGCGGTGGCGGGAGCAACCCCATCGTCTGGTAGGAGCGCAGGCGCCTGGTCGTGAGTCCGCTGGCCGCCGCCAGCCCGTCGATGGTCAGGAGGCCGACGGGAGCGGATGGCACTTGACAACTATGACATATATCTATGTAACATGAAATACCGATATATAAGCTCGGAATCTAACGGCTGGCCTAGATGATGCAAGAAAAGGCTAGAAAGCCAGAGAACCCGAAGAAAGCGAGGTGCGGCTCATGGCGCTCAATCCGGACGCGGTGGGATCGACGTCGGACCCGATCACCAGGAGATGGGACCACAAGGACGCCCTGCTCTACGCCCTCGGCGTGGGCTCGGGGGCACTCGACCCCACCGGTTTCGAGCTCGACCTGACGACCGAGAACTCCGACGGGGTGACCCAGCGGGTCCTGCCGACCTTCACCACCATCGTCGGGCAGGGCGGGGGCGGCCGGACCTCCATCGGCGAGTTCGACCCGGCCATGCTCGTGCACGCCGAGCAGTCGATCCAGCAACACGGCGAGATCCCGACCGAGGGTGAGGTGACGAACGTCACGACGGTCGCCGGCATGTACGACAAGGGCAAGGCCGGACTGGTCGTGCTCGAGACGTTGTCGCACTACGCCGACGGTTCGCCTGCGTTCACCTCGCGCAGTGCGCTGTTCATCCGCGGGGAGGGCGGCTGGGGTGGCCCGCGCAATCCCGAGCCCGACACCGAGAGCGAACTGGCGGCGTTGCCGTTCCCGGCCCGCGAGCCCGACGAAGTGGTGACCTACACGACCCGTCCCGATCAGGCACTGCTCTACCGCCTCAGCGGAGACCGCAACCCGCTCCACTCGGATCCGGCCTTTGCCAAGCGGGCCGGCTTCGACAAGCCGATCCTCCATGGCCTCTGCACCTACGGCTTCACCGGGCGGGCCCTTTTACACCTGGTCTGCGGCTCCGATCCGGCACGCTTCGGCGCCATGCGGGCCCGGTTCTCCAAGCCGACGATGCCGGGCGACGCCCTCACCGTCTCGGTGTGGGACATCGGCGCCGAGGCCGAGGGCTTCTTTCGCTTCCGCACCGAGACGCAGCGCGGCGAGACGGTCATCGACTCCGGACTGTTCCAGCTCGCCTGAGCGCACGGTCGTCGCCCGGCGCCCCCGAGCAGACGAGCGCGCCGTGGCTCAGGCCCGGCAGGTGGCGCAGACGCCGAAGATCTCGACCGTGTGGGTGAGGTCGCTGTAGCCGAGGTCGCGGGCCGTGGTCTCGGCCCAGTGCTCGAGGTCGGGCAGCTCGACCTCGGTGCCCCGGCCGCACACGCGGCACACGACATGGTGGTGGTGCTCGGCGGAATGACAGCGCCGGTAGACGAGCTCACCCTCCGCGGTCTGGAGCGCATCGACCTGGCCCTCGTCGGTGAGGAGGGCCAGGTGCCGGTAGACCGTGGTCAGCCCGACCGTCTGGCCTCGGGCCCGCAGTTCGGCGTGGATGTCCTGGGCACTGCGGAAGTTGTCCGAGCCGACGACGACGTCGAGCACGGCCTGGCCCTGGCGGGTCTGGCGGGTGCGCTCAGCCATGGGTCAACTCTGCCAGGTCCGGCAACGCCGACCGGTGCCTCCGCCGCGAGGCCAACGCGGGTCCGACGAGGCGGGCCACCACGTAGAAAGCGAAGCTGAGGGCGACGATCAGGACGCTGGGCTTGACCGTGGGGAACTGGAAGCTGAGCAGCAGCCCGCCGTCGGCGGCCACCACCGCCATCACGACGGAGAGCACGGTGACCACGAAGGGGCTGGCGCTCAGGCGCTGGGCCGCCGCGGCCGGTGTGATGGCCAGGCTGAGCACGAGCAGGGTGCCCACGATCTGCGCCGCCTCGGTGACCGTCACGGCGAGCACGAAGAGGAAGACGATGCCGAGGAGACCGGTGCGCACGCCGCGGGCGCGGGCGACGTCGGGGTCGACCGAGGCGAAGAGGAGCGGTCGCCAGATGGCGAGCAGCACGGCGGCCACGACCACCGCGATCACGCCGAGCAGCAGGATCTGGCCCGTGCTGATGCCGAAGATGTTGCCGAACAGGATGTTCAGGGCCTCGCTGGCGTAGCCGTGGTAGTAGCCGAGGAGGAAGACGCCGAGTCCGAGTCCCCCGGCCAGGATCACCCCGATGGTCGAGTCGCGCTCGGCCTGGCGTTGGCCCAGGGTGCCGATGAGCGTGGCCACGACCAGCGCGCCGACGAGCGCGCCGAGGAGGGCGTCGTCGGCCACCAGCAGTCCGGCCACCGCGCCGGTGAAGGCCAGCTCGCTGGTGCCGTGGACGGCGAAGGCCATGGAGCGGGTGATGACGAAGGGGCCGATGAGGCCGCACGTGAGGGCGACGAGGGCGGCGGCCTCGAGCGCGTGCTGGGCGAAGCCGAACTGGAGGTAGAACCCGATGCCCATCAGATGGTCGGCCCGGCGTCGTGGCGCTCGTGGTGGGCGTGGTCGTGGTCGTGGTGATGGGCGTGGCCGTGCGGCTCGGTGGCCAAGGTGTCCTCGCCGCTCACCACGAGGTAGCGGCCGCGCACCTTGAGCACGTCCACCTCGGTGCCGTAGAGGGCACTCAGTCGCTCACTGGTCAGGATCTCGTCGGGGGTGCCCGCGGCCCAGCGCCCATTGACCAGGTAGAGGATGCGATCGACATAGGGCAGCACCGGGTTCACCTCGTGGGTGACGAAGAGGACCGGGGTGCCCGCCGTCCGGCGGCGCTCGTCGATGAGCCGGGTCACGCCGCGCTGGCTGGCCAGGTCGAGGGCGAGCAACGGCTCGTCGCACAGGAGGGCCCGTGGTTCGCCGAGCAGGGCCTGGGCGATGCGGAGGCGCTGCTGCTCGCCACCCGAGAGCGTGCCCACGGGAGCCTTGGCGTAGGTGCCGGCCCCGACCGCCTCGATCATGGCGTCGACCCGCGCCCTGGTGGCGCGGTTGTCGCGCAGGGGCACGCCCCAGCGGTGGCCGTCGGCCCCGAAGCGCACGAGGTCGCGACCGCGCAGCGCCAGGCTGCGGTCGAAGGCCCGCTGCTGGGGGATGTAGCCGATCGTGGGATCGCCGCGCCGGGGCGGCTGTCCCTCGATGCGGGCCCGGCCGGCGGCCAGCGGGACCAGCCCGAGCAGGACGCGCAGCAACGTGGTCTTGCCCGTGCCGTTGGGGCCGAGGATGGCGAGGAACTCGCCGTGGGCGACCTGCAGGTCGAGCCCCGACCACAGCGTGCGGCCGCCCATGGTGACGGCGGCGCCCTCGAGATCGATGGCCGCGGTCACGGGCTGCGGCTGTGCTCGAGCGCGTGGAGCAGGTTCGTCAGCTGGCGCTGCTGCCACTGTTGGTAGGTGACGGCGCCGGCCGGCATCGTCTCGGACACGCCGACCACGGGGATGCCGTGGGCCCTGGCCAGGGCGCGCATCTGGGCGGTCACCGGCGTCACTGTCTGGGTGTTGTACAGCAGCACGTTGACGTCGTGGTCGTTCAGCAGTTGCTGCATGGCCACCGTATCGGCCGGTCCGGGGTCGACGCCGTCCTCGATGGCCCGGGCGAAGCCGGGGGGTGTCTTCACGTCGAGTCCGGCGACGGCGAGCGCATACCCCGGGACGCGCTCGGTGTAGGCGACGCCGACGTGGTGGAAGCGGGTCCTGATCGTGGCCAGCGTGGCGTCGAGCGGGGCCAGCGACGCGTCGAACGTGGCCAGGTTGGCCCTGAAGGTGGCGGCGTCGGCGGGGGCGGCTTTGGCCAGCGCGGCCGCGATGGCGGCGGCGATCTTCGGCACGGCGGGGATGTCGTACCAGAGGTGCGGGTTGGGGTCGCTGCCCGTGACGTGGAGCACGCTGGCCGCCGTGACCACGCTGCGGTGCCCGTTGTCCGCGGCGAGGAGGGAGCGCATCCAGGTGTCGTACCCGGCCCCGTTCTCGATCACGACCGCGGCCTGGGCGAGCGCCGCCGCGTCCTGGGCGTCGGTCTCGAAGAGATGGGGATCGGCGTTGGGGTTGGTGATCAGCGAGGTGACGCGCACGTCCCGGCCACCGATCTGGGCCGTGACGTTGCCCCAGAAGTTCTCGGCCGCCACCACCCGGACGGGGGCACCGGCGTGCGCCGTGGCGGCGCCTGCACCGGGTGTGGCGACGGCCAGGGGTGTGGCGACGGCCGGCGTCGCGAGCACGGCCAGGGCCACGGCCGGCCGGGTGATCGTTCGCGAGGAATGGCCTGCCTTCATAACCATAACGGTAATCATTTCGGATAAGAATGGCAAGAGTGGCCGGGATCTCGGCCCTCGTGGCGTTCGGGCCGCCGTCGCGCCGCGGACCCGGGCGGTGTGGGCCGGGCCAGGCGGAGGCAGCCGCCGAAGAGCGGGGTCAGCCCCCGAAGAGCGGGGTCAGCCCCCGAAGAGCAGGGAGTAGTCGGCCCCCCGGCGCAGGTGGTGCCCGCCGTCGACGCTGATCGTCTCGCCGGTGACCCAGGAGGACTCGGGGCCGAGCAGGTAGCGGACCGCCGCCGCCACGTCCTCGACCGTGCCCACCCGGCTGACCGGCATCTGGGACAGGTAGTGCTCGAGCAGCGCACCCCCCGCGGTGATGAAGCTCATGAGCTCGTCGTCGATGATGCCCGGGGCCACGGCGTTGACCCGGATCCCCACATGGCCCAGCTCCTCCGCCGCCGTCTTGGCCAGGAAGACGATGCCTGCCTTGGCGATGCCGTAGGCCCACAGGAACTGGTGTGGGAAGCGCCCGGCGCCCGAGGACATGAGGACGATGGAACCGCCTGTGCCGTCCTGTTCCTGCATGGCCAGCCCGGCCTGCTTCACGCAGATGGCGGAACCTGTCAGGTTGAGGTCGATGGTCGCCCGCACGGCGTCCATGTCCGCCGTGAGGATCGAGCCGATGTGGGTGGAGCCGCCGGCACAGGCGAAGAGCCCGTCGATGCGGCCGGTGGCCTCCCGGGTAGTGGCGACGGCGGCCGCGATCTCCTCCTCGACGGTGACGTCGGCCACGACATGGCGGACCGTGGCCTCGCCCGCGGCCCCGTCGCGGATGCGCGCCGCGGCGTCTTCGAGCTTCTGCTCCGTGCGTCCGCAGATGGTGACGTGCGCCCCTTGGGCGGCCAGCAGCTCCGCCGTGCCGAGGCCGATGCCGCTGCCGCCCCCGGTCACGAGGATGGCCTGGCCGGCGATCCCGACCCCCGTCGTCTCGGCCATCAGGCGGCGCCTGCGCCGAGGGGGGCCGAGGGCGTGAACGCCACCGGCATGGCCTCGAAGCCGGAGATGAAGTTGGCCGGGCGCCGGGGCAGCGTGTCGCGCCCGGCGGCCAGGTGAATGTCGGGCATGCGGGCCAGCAGCCGCTCGAACATCACCTTGAGCTCGAGCCGAGCCAGCTGGTTGCCGAGGCAGAAGTGGGCGCCGAAGCCGAACGCCACGTGCGGGTTGGGGCTTCGGGTGATGTCGAAGGTGTCGGGGTCGTCGAACACCGTCTCGTCCCGGTTGGCCGACGGGTAGAGCAGCAGCAGCTCCTGGCCCTCATTGATGGTGGCTCCGGCGAGCTCCACATCGCGGGTAGCGGTGCGGGTCATGTTCTTGATCGGTGACACCCAGCGCAGCATCTCCTCCACCGCTCCGGGCATCAGGCCCTCGGGGTCGTTGGTCAGCCGGGCCAGCTGGTCGGGTCGGGCCAGCAGCTCCTCCATGCCCCCGCTGATGACGTGGCGGGTCGTCTCGTCGCCTCCGATCAGGATGAGCAGCGTCTCGTGGATCAGCGAGGAGTCGTCGAGCGAGTCGCCGTCGATCTCGGCCTGGCACAGCACGCCCACGAGGTCGGCCGTGCTGCCCGTCGCCTTGCGATCGGCCAGGACCGGCGTGATGTAGTTCGTGTACCCCTCGAAGGCCTGCATGGCCCCGACCATGGCGTCGGGATCGGGCGAACCCTGGGACTTGAGCATGACGTCGGACCACTCGAGCAACTCGGCCCGGTCAGCCGGGGCCACGCCGAGCATGTCGCCGATCACCGCGATGGGGAGCGGCGCCGCGATGTCGGCCACGAAATCGCAGCTGCCCTTCTCGCACACGGTGTCGAGGATGGCGTCGCAGGCCACCCGGAGCTGGTCCTCCATGGCCCGCACCCGTTTGGGGGTGAAGCCCTCGGAGACCAGCCGGCGCCGGCGTACGTGCTCGGGCGCGTCGAAGTCGATCATCATCGGCAACGGCGGGTACTTGGGCCGGATGCCCTGGGCGCTCGAGAACGCCTCGGTGTCGACCGAGGCCGCTTTGACGGCGGCATAGCTGGCGGCGGCCCAGATGTCGTTGGCCTCGTCGTAGTAGACGGGGGCGTGGGCCCGCATCCAGGCGTAGGCGTCGTGGGGCTCGCGCCCGTAGAACGCCCCGTCCATGAGGTCGATGCGGAGATCGGCGGGGGCGGTGGTCACGGCGGAGACGATATCTCCGGGTGGGTAGGGTTGAGCCATGGCAGACCAGGCGACCTTCACCGCGGCCGCCATGGAGTTCATGCCCGGGCTCTATTCGGCCGCCCTGCGCATGACCCGCAACCCGGCGGACGCCGAGGACCTGGTCCAGGAGACCTACCTCAAGGCGTACCGCTCCTACGGCTCCTTCACCGAGGGGACAAACCTGCGGGCCTGGCTCTACCGGATCCTGACCAACACCTACATCAACACCTACCGGGCGGCCCAGCGCCGGCCCGAGACGACCGACGTCGAGGACGTCGAGGAGCTCTACCTCTACAAGCGCCTGGCCGGTTCGGGCGGGACCGAGCAGGGCCGCTCGGCCGAGGACGAGGCACTGGACCGCTTCACCGACGAGGACGTCAAGGCCGCCCTCGAGGCGTTGCCCGAGGCGTTCCGCATGGCCGTGCTGCTGGCCGACGTGGAGGGTTTCAGCTACAAGGAGATCTCCGAGATCACCGACGTCCCTATCGGGACGGTCATGAGCAGGATCCACCGGGGAAGAAGGGCGCTCCAGAAGGCGTTGCACGATGTGGCTGAGGCGCGCGGCCTCGTGGGCAGCGTGCCGGGGGGGTCGAGGGAATGACCGGGGACATTGGGATGGGAAACACGACAGACACGGCTGGGCTGTTCGGGCCGTCACTCAATTGCGAGGAGGCGGTGCACGAGCTGTACCACTACCTCGACGGTGAGCTGACCGAGGAGCGGCGCCAGGAGATCCGTGTCCATCTCGACTACTGCGGGCCCTGCGGCGGCGCGGCCGAGTTCGAGGCCGAGTTGCGGCGCGTCATCGCCAACCGGTGCAAGGACCGGGTGCCCCAGAGCCTGATCGAGCGGGTGGCAGCGGCCATCGACGAGGAAAGCCGCCACGACGACCAGCACTGAGCTCGCTGCGGGGGCCCCGGCCCCGGACGCCGTGCCGGCCATGGTCGACTGGGCCCTGGCCCAGCGGGTGGCGTCGGGAGCGCTGATCCTCAAGCCGTCCCCGGCCTCGTACCGGTCCTCGGCCCTCCAGGGGGAGTTCGACGACCTGACGGCGCGGGCCGAGACGCTGGTGAGCGAGGCGACCGGGCTGCACTCGCGCCACGGAGTGGCCCGGGCCAAGGTGACCGACCGTTCGGGCTGGGCCGCCGCCAACGTGCGCTCCATCGAACGCCTTGTCGGGCCCGCCCTGCTGGAGCTGCAGCACTCCCGGGGGGACAAGGTCGGCGGCCCCGCGCTCGTCGTCGGCCGCACGGTGGCCGGGACCCAGCTCGGCCTCATGCTGGCCTACATGGCGACGCGGGTGCTCGGCCAGTACGACCTGTTGATCGACGACACCACGCCCGAGGACCAGGACCTGGTCTCCTACGTCGGGCCGAACATCGTCGCCGTCGAGCAGCAGTACGAGTTCGCCCCGCGCGAGTTCCGGCTCTGGTTGGCCCTGCACGAGGTCACCCACCGGCTCCAGTTCACCGCCGTGCCCTGGCTGCGCGACCACTTCGTCGGGCTGATCTCGGAGCTACTCGGTCCGCTCACGGCCGATCCGGCCGGCTTCGCCGAGATGATGCAGCGTCTGGCGTCGGAGGTGCGGGCCGGCCGCAACCCGGTCCGCGAGGCCGGGGTGATGGGCATGCTGGCCACGCCCGAACAGCGTCTGGCCCTCTCGAGGATCTCGGGGATGATGAGCCTGCTCGAGGGTCACGGCGACGTGACGATGGACCGGGCCGGTGCGGGCGAGGTGCCG
Organism: uncultured Acidimicrobiaceae bacterium; assembly: GCA_963754445.1. GTDB lineage: Bacteria > Actinomycetota > Acidimicrobiia > Acidimicrobiales > RAAP-2 > Bog-473. Next base: position 942,235 of record CAVWFT010000002.1, read on the forward strand.
GGCGCGGCCCACTTCTCCGAGGTGCTGCACCAGCGCCGGAGCAACGCCAAGGGCCTGACCCGGATCATGTCGAAGCTGCTCGGGCTCGAGGCCAAGATGCGCCAGTACGCCGAGGGCGAGCGCTTTGTCAAGGACGTCGAGGCGGCCGGCGGCCCGGTGCTCATGGCCCGGGTCTGGGAGGGTCCCGAGTGGCTGCCGACGCTCGAGGAGATCCGCGACCCCGCGCTGTGGGTCACCCGCGCCGGTGGCTGAGGGGGCGACCGACTCCCTCCTCGCCGACCTGCTGACCCGGTGCACCTTTCCGCCCCCGGGGACCGAACTCGCCTGTGCCGTGTCGGGCGGCCCGGACTCGCTGGCCCTGCTCGTGCTGGCCGCCGCCGCCGGCTGCACCGTGACGGCCTACCACGTCGATCACGGGCTCCGGCCCGGCTCGGCGGCCGAGGCCGACGTCGTGGCCAAGGCGGCGTCCGGTGTCGGTGCCGTCGCAGTGGCGCTGCGGGTGCAGGTGGAGCCCGGACCCAACCTCGAGGCCCGGGCCCGGGCCGCCCGCTTCGCCGCGCTGCCGGCGGGCGTGGCCACCGGGCACACCATGGACGATCAGGCCGAGACCGTCCTGCTCAACGCGCTCCGGGGCGCCGGCCCCGGCGGCCTGGCTGCCATGGAGCCCGGACCACGTCATCCCCTGCTCGCGCTGCGGCGGTCGGAGACGCACGCGCTCTGCCGCGCCGCGGGGCTCGAGCCGGTGCTCGATCCGAGCAACGCCGACCCGGCATTCGTCCGGAACCGGGTCCGGCACGAATTGCTGCCGCTGTGCGCCGAGGTGGCCGGCCGCGATCCGGTGCCGCTGCTGGCCCGGCTGGCCGGGCTCGCCCGCGACGAGGCGGCGCTGCTCGAGGCTCTGGCCGCGGCGACGCTCCCCGATCCGGCCGACGCGCGCGCCGTCGCCGGGGCTGACGTCGTGCTGGCCCGCCGGGCCGTGCGCCACTGGCTCCGGGAGGAGGCCGGCGGGACGCACCCGCCCTCGTTGGCCGAGGTCGCCCGCGTGCTCGCGGTGGCGCGCGGCGAGGCGGCGGGGACCGAGCTGGCGGGCGGGCACCGGGTCCGCCGGACCGCCGGCCGGATGAGGGTCGAACGGCGCCCCGGTAGTGTCACCCCGGTGACCCAGGGAGAGGCAGGTTCGGGGGTGCCCGCCTGGGCCGAGCCCGACGTGGGTCCCGTGCTGGTCGACGCCGAGCGTCTCGCCGTCCGGGTGGCCGAGCTGGGCGCGCAGATCACCACCGACTACGCCGGCGAGCCGCCCCTCCTCGTGGCCGTCCTCAAGGGCGCCATGCTCTTCATGAGCGATCTGTGCCGGGCCATCGCGCTGCCGGTCGACGTCGACTTCATGGCCGTCTCCTCCTACGGCAGCGCCACGAAGACCTCGGGCGTGGTGCGCATCGTCAAGGACCTCGACTCCGAGCTCGACGGGCGCCACGTGCTCGTCGTCGAGGACATCATCGACAGCGGCCTCACCCTCAACTACCTCCGCCGCTACCTGCACGCGCGGGCGCCCAAGAGCGTGGAGGTGTGCGCGCTGCTGGTCAAGGAGGGCGAGCAGCGGGTCGAGCTCGACCTCAAGTACATCGGGTTCACCATCCCGCCCGACTTCGTCGTGGGCTACGGGCTCGACGTGGCCGAGCGGTACCGCAATCTGTCGGGAGTGCATCGCTACAAGGGAGGCGAGTCGTGAGTGTCGACGTGGAGCGGGTGCGCGCCGCGGTGTCCGAGATCCTCATCGCCATCGGCGAGGACCCCCAGCGCGACGGTCTCCTGGCCACGCCCGAGCGGGTGGCCCACATGTACGAGGAGCTCTTCTCGGGCCTGCACGACGACCCGGCCCGCCACCTCGAGGTGACCTTCGCGGCCGACCACGACGAGATGGTCATGGTGCGCGACATCCCGTTCGCCTCCCTCTGCGAGCACCACCTGGTGCCCTTTCTGGGCAAGGCGCACGTCGCCTACATCCCGGCCGAGGACGGCCGGATCACCGGGCTCTCGAAGCTGGCCCGCCTGGTCGACGGCTACGCCCGGCGGCTCCAGGTGCAAGAGCGGATGACGACGCAGATCGCGGACGCCATCGCCCAGGTGCTCTCACCCCGGGGCGTGCTCGTCGTGATCGAGGCGGAGCACCTGTGCATGTCGATGCGCGGCGTGAAGAAGCCCGGCACGGTGACGGTGACGTCCTCGGTGCGCGGCCTGTTCCGTTCCGACGTGGCGACGCGCGCCGAGGCGATGCAGTTCATCCGGGGCCGCTGATCCGGTGGCCTCGGCGCGGCCGCTCGTGATGGGAGTGCTCAACGTCACCCCGGACTCGTTCTCCGACGGAGGTCTCTACGAGAGCACGGAGCGGGCGGTCGCCCGCGGCCTGGCCATGGCGGCCGAGGGGGCCGACGTGATCGACGTGGGGGGCGAGTCCTCGCGGCCCGGCGCCCAACCGGTTTCGGTCGCCGAGGAGCTGGGCCGGGTGGTCCCCGTGATCGAGGCCCTGGCGGCGCAGGGCCTGCGGGTCTCGGTCGACACGGTCAAGCCGGAGGTGGCCGCGGCTGCCCGGGCGGCCGGGGCGACATTGTGCAACGACATCTCGGCCTCGCTCTGGCCCGAGGCGGCGGCGAGCGGTGCCGGTTGGGTGGCCATGCACATGCGGGGCGAGCCGCGCACCATGCAGGACGACCTGTTCTACGAGGACCTGGTGGCCGAGGTGCACGGGTTCGTGCTGGAGCGGGCCCGCCGGGCCCTGGCGGCCGGCGTGGCCGAGGTGTGGGTCGACCCGGGCATCGGCTTCGGCAAGTCGACGGCGCAGAACCTCTCCCTGTTGCGCCACCTGCCGGACCTGGTCGGCCAGGCCCGCGCCGCCGGATGCGCAGGGGTGCTGGTCGGCACCAGCCGCAAGCGCTTCCTCGGCGTGCTGGCCGCCCGCGGGGGCGACGTCCCGGCCCCGGTGACCGAGCGGCTCGAGGGTTCCCTGGCCACCGCCGCCGCGGCGCTCGTCGCCGGGGCCGGCATGGTCCGGGTCCACGACGTGGCGGCCACGGTCCAACTGGTGCGGCTGTATGGTCCAGCCGCATGAAGGGCAAGTGGGCCGCAGGCATTCCGCCACGCAATTTCACCTGGATCATCACCGACCACCTGGCGGTCAGCGAGCGCCCGGGCGGGTTCGGGGTGAACCACCGCCGGGTGCGCCGGCAGGAGGAGATCATCTGGTTGCGCGTCCAGGGCTTCGGACGGGTCATCTCCCTCCTGCCCTCGCCCCACAACCTGGCCGCCTACGACGACGAGGGCCTGGCCTGGGCCCACTACCCGCTCGAGCGCACCGGCGACCCGCGCCAGGTGCTGGCCTCGTGCTACCAGGACATCGACGCCTCCTTGGCCTCGGGCCTGCGCATCCTGATGCACCAGGACGAGCTGGGCGACCGCCTCATGGGCGTGGTGGCGGGCTACCTGGTCTGGTCCGGCCGCATCGGCAACGAACCCCAGGCGGTGGCGCTGGTCGAGCACATGGTGGGGCACGCCATGGGGGAGCCCGGGCGTGAGCTCATGTCGGGTCTCACGGGCATGCCGTCGCGCGACTCTGCGTGAGCGACTGCATCGAAATCCGTGACCTCCGGGTGACGGGGGTGCACGGCGTGCTCCCGGCGGAGCGCACGCAGGCCCAGCCGTTCTCCCTCGACATCGTGGCCCGGGTCGACACCGCGGCGGCCCAGCAGAGCGACGACCTGGCCGACACGGTCGACTACGGCGCGCTGGCCACCGTGGCGGCCGAGATCGTCGCCACCCGGTCCTTCCAGCTCCTCGAGGCGCTGGCCGGACGCCTGGCCGAGGCCCTGCTGATCGTCGACGCCAGGATCGAGTCGGTCGAGGTCACGGTGCGCAAGCTCCGCCCACCCCTCCCGCTCGACATCGGCTCGACCGGGGTGCGGGTGCGCCGCGGCCGCTGATGCTCGGCGGCCCGGCCCGGCGGGCCTTCATCGGCCTGGGTTCCAATCTCGGTGACCGGCGTCGGTTCCTGGCCGACGCCGTCGACGAGCTGCAACGCGCCGGCGACGTGGTCGCGGTGTCCCCCCTCTACGAGACCGAGCCCGTGGGCGGCCCGGGCGGGCAGGGGCCGTACCTGAACCTGGTGGTCGCCTTGTCGACGGCGGATCCGCCCCGGCGCCTGCTCGAGCGCTGTCAGGCCCTCGAGGCGGCGGCGGGCCGGGTGCGCAACGAACACTGGGGACCGCGCACCCTCGATGCCGACGTGCTCTGGGTCGAAGGCGAAACCGTCGACGAGGCGGACCTCGTCGTCCCCCACCCGCGGATGTGGGAGCGTCGCTTCGTGCTGGCCCCGCTGGCCGACCTGGCCCCCGACCTCGTGCCATCCGACCTGCTCAGGGGGGCTGGTGGTCAGGTGGTCCGTATGGGTAACCTGTAGAGGACGTTTTCTTTCCGTCTGTAGGCGAACGGCACCCGACCGGGGCTGGAACGCCGAAGGAGGTCAGATGCTGAGTTTCCGCGTTCTCGGTCCAGGCCGGGCCGGTTCATCCCTCGCCGCCGCCCTCTCGGCGCGCGGCTGGGAATTCGCGGGGTTCCTGGGCCGCCATGACGACGTGACGGGGGCCGCCCACGGGGTCGACGTCCTGGTCGTGGCCACGCCGGACGACGTCATCGCCCACGTGGCGGCGGCGGTGATCCCCGAGCCCACGACGACCGTCGTCCATCTCTCGGGCTCGCTCGGGCTCGAGGCGCTGGCGCCGCACCCGCTCCGTGCCGCCGTGCACCCGCTGGTCCCCCTGCCCAACGGCGAAGTGGGGGCGGAGCGGCTCGGCTCGGGCGTGACCTTCGCCGTGGCCGGCGCCCCGGCGGCCCGGGCCATCGTCGAGACCCTCGGCGGTCGCCTGGTGGAGGTGGCCGACGAGGACCGGGCCGCCTACCACGCCGCCGCCTGCATCGCCGCCAACCATGTCGTAGCCCTCCTCGGGCAAGTCGAGCGGGTGGCCGCCGCGGTCGGCCTCGACCTCGACTCCTTCTTGCCGTTGACCCGGGCCGCCGTCGACGACGTGGCCGTGCTCGGTGCGTCGTCGGCACTGACCGGCCCGGCCCGCCGGGGTGACTGGGCCACGCTGAGCCGCCACCTCGACGCCCTGCCCAAGAGCGAGCGGGCCGGGTACCAGGCCGGCGCGGCCCTGGCCACGAAGCTCGCCGAGGCCTCGGTCGAGGCGCCGGTATGACGGCGATGACCGTCCTCGAGACGAGGGCGCAGTGCCGGGAGCGGCTCGAGACGGCCCGCGCTGCGGGCCGCGTGGTCGGCCTGGTCCCCACCATGGGTGCCCTCCACGACGGGCACGTCTCGCTCATCACCCGGGCTCGCGACGAGTGCGACGTCGTGGCGGTGAGCATCTTCGTGAACCCGTTGCAGTTCGGCGATCCCGACGACATCGCCCACTACCCGCGCACCCTCGAGCGCGACCTGTTGGTGTGCGCGGAGGCGGGCGCCGACGTCGTCTTCGTGCCGCCGGTCTCCGAGATGTACCCGAGCTGGCCCGAGCGACCGGCCTCCACCGTCACGGTCCGGGGCGTGAGCGAGTTCTGGGAGGGTGCGTCGCGCCCGGGTCACTTCGACGGCGTGGCCACCGTGGTGACCAAGCTGTTCGCCACGGCGGGCCCTTGCCGGGCCTACTTTGGGCTCAAGGACTTCCAGCAGCTGGCGGTGGTGCGGCGCCTGGCCCTCGACCTGTCGCTCCCGGTCGAGGTGATCGGGTGTCCCATCGTGCGCGAGGTCGACGGGCTGGCCCTCTCCAGCCGCAACGTGCGGCTCGGCGCCGCCGAGCGGGTCGCCGCCACGGTGCTGGCCCGGGCCCTGGCCGCCGGCCGGGCCGCCGTCGACGCCGGGGAGCGTTCGGGTGCGGTCCTGGGGGCCCGCATGGCCGAGGTGGTCGGGTCCGAACCACTGGTCGCGCTCGACTACGCCGTGGCCGTCGACGTGGCGTCGCTGGTCGAGTCCGAGACGGTGCGCGACCCCCAGCGCACCCGGCTCCTGATCGCCGCCACCGTCGGACCGGTGCGCCTCATCGACAACAGCGCGGCCATGAGCGTGGCCGCCGAACACGAGCGGGCGCCGGTGGCCGGCGTGGCGCCGTCAGCCGCGGTCCCCTCCGCCGACCTCCGTCAGTCCGCACAGCTGGAAAGGATCGGGTGAGCCGATGCGCCGCCGCATGATGAAGTCGAAGATCCACCGGGCCACCGTGACCGGGGCCAACCTGCACTACGTCGGCTCGGTGTCGATCGACACGGAGTTGCTGGCGCTGGCCGACATCCTCCCCTACGAGCAGGTCACCGTCCTCGACATCGACAACGGAGCCCGCTTCGAGACGTACGCCATCGAGGGCGAGCCCGGGCAGGTCTGCCTCAACGGCGCCGCCGCCCGCCTGGTGGCGCCGGGCGACAAGGTGATCCTGATCACCTACGCCGACTACGAGCGGGCCGAGCTCGAGGGGTACGTGCCCCGGGTGGTCCACGTGGACGGGCGCAACCGGGTGATCGACGAGGTGTCGGCCCGGCTCGACGCCGAGCTCTCGGCGCCCCTCTCCGAACGGGCGTGAGCTCGGGGGTCCGGCCGGGACCGTTCGACGTCCTGGTCCTGGGCAGCGGTGTGGCCGGCCTGTCGGCCGCGGTCCGCCTGGCCGGTGCGGAGCGCACGTGCACGCTGGGCGTGCTCACCAAGGGTGTGCTGTCGCAGTCGGCTACCCGCTGGGCCCAGGGCGGCGTGGCCGCCGTCCTCGGGGGTGACGAGGACTCGACCGACCTGCACCTGGCCGACACGCTGGCTGCCGGGGCGGGCCTGTGCGACGAGGAGGCCGTCCGGGTCCTCGTCGACGAGGGACCCGGGCGGGTGCACGAGCTCATCGCCCTGGGGGTGGAGTTCGACCGCGAGTCGAGCGGTTCGCTGGCGCTGGCCCGCGAGGGCGGCCATTCCCGACCCCGCATCGTGCATGCCGGTGGGGCCGCCACCGGGGCCGAGGTCGAACGGGCGCTGGTCGACGCCACCTACCGCTCGGCCAGCGCGGTGCTCGAGGGCTGGTTCGCCCTGGATCTCCTGGTCGAGGGTGGGCGCTGTGTCGGGGTCCGGGCCCTGCCCCCGGGCGGCGCGGTCCCGGTCGACGTGCCGGCCCGGCACGTCGTGCTGGCCACCGGCGGCGGCGGCCAGCTGTTCTCGGTGACCACCAACCCCTCCGAGTCCACCGGCGACGGCGTGGCCATGGCGCTGCGGGCCGGGGTGCCCACCGCCGACGTGGAGTTCGTGCAGTTCCACCCGACGGCCCTGCACCATCCGGCCATGCCCCGGCCCCTGCTCTCCGAGGCGTTGCGCGGGCACGGCGCCCTGCTGCGCGACCGCGACGGCGAGCGCTTCGTCGACGAGCTGCTGCCCCGTGACGTCGTCAGCCGGGCCATGGCGGCCCGGATGGCCACCCAGGGCGTGGACCATCTCTGGCTCGATGCCACCGGGCTCGAGCGCTTCTCCCAGCGCTTCCCGACCATCGCGGCATCGATCAGCGGCATCGGGCTCGACCCCCAACACGACTGGCTGCCCATCGCCCCCGCCGCCCACCATCTCTCGGGCGGCGTGGTGACCGATCTCTGGGGGGCCACGGCGCTGCCCGGGTTGTGGGCCGTGGGCGAGGTCGCCTGCACCGGCGTGCACGGTGCCAACCGGCTGGCCTCGAACTCGCTGCTCGAAGGCATGGTCTTCGGGGCCCGCCTGGCCGAGCACATCCCCGACGGGGCCGAGGGGCCCGAGCGCAGCGGTGCGCTGCGGGCCGTGCTCGGGGGCGAGCCGCTCGACGGCATCGGCTGCACCGCCTTGGCGGCCCGCGCACCCCTGCGCCCGGGTGCCGGCAGCACCGGCCTCTGGAGCACACCCGACGCGACCAAGCTGCGCGACACGCTCCAGCGGGCCATGACCCGGGGTGCGGGCGTCGTCCGCTCGGCGGCGTCGTTGGCTGGTGCCCGCGCCGTCGTCGAGGACACCGCCGCCGCGCTGGGCGACCCGGCGGCCTCGGTGGCCACCGGCGAGCTGGCCAACCTGCTCCAGCTGGCCGACGCGCTCTTGGCCTCGGCCGAGGCACGCACGGAGAGCCGGGGCGCCCACGCCCGCGCCGAGTACCCCGACACCGAGCCGTCGTGGCGACGCCGGCTCGTGCACGGCGCATGACGATGGCGCCTGGTCCCTTCGACGCCGCCCCGGCCGCCGTGGCCGAGGCCGTCGACCGGGCCCTGGCCGAGGACCTCGGGCCCGAGGGCGACCTCACCGTCGCCCTGGTGCCCGAGACGGCCACGGCCCGCTACGCAATGCGGGCCCGCCACGCCGGCGTCCTGGCCGGGCGGGCCCCTGCCGACGAGGCCTTCCGCCGCCTCGGCCCCGAGCTGGTGCTGGTCTGGCAGGCGCGGGACGGCGACGAGCTGAAGAGCGGTGACACGGTCATGGAGGTCACGGGGCCGCTGCGGCCGATCCTGACCGCCGAGCGGACCGCACTGAACTTCGTGTGCCACCTCTCGGGCATCGCCACCCTGACGGCCCGCTTCGTGGCTGCGGCGCACGAGCACAATCCGCGCGTCGAGGTGCTCGACACCCGCAAGACGACGCCCGGCCTGCGCGCACTGGAGAAGGCGGCCGTGCGGGCGGGTGGCGGCACCAACCACCGCCAGGGGCTCTCCGACGCCGTCCTCGTCAAGGACAACCACCTGGCCGGGACGAGCATCGCCGACGCCGTCGCCCGCGCCCGCACCCTGTGGCCCGGGCGCGGCGTCGAGATCGAGTGCGATTCGCTCGAGCAGGTCGCCCAGGCGGCCCGGGCCGGCGCCGACGCCGTGCTGCTCGACAACATGGACCCGGGCACCGTGATCGAGGCCATCGGCGTGGCCCGCCTCGACGCACCGGGTCCCATCCTCACCGAGGTGTCGGGCGGGGTGACCCTCTCCACCATCGGGGCCTACGCGGCGGCGGGGCCGGACCGGATCTCCGTCGGCGCGCTGACCCATTCGGCCACCGTGCTCGACCTGGGCCTCGACCTGATCTGGTCGAGCGACACCGGCGGGAACGGCTGACGTGCTGCTGGTCATCGACGTCGGCAACACCGAGACGGTCATCGGGCTCTACACCCGGGACGACACCGACACCGTCCCGGTCGTCGACGAGAGCGTGGGTGTCGGCATCGGCACCGAGCGCGACCCGCGGGCCCCCTCGGGCCTCACCCACCACTGGCGCCTGTCCACCGTGCCGACGCGGACCCCCGACGAGCACGCCGTCCTCCTGACCCAGCTCCTCGACCTCGAGGGCCTCGACATCGCGACGTCGGTGAGCGGCATCGCCATCAGCTCGTCGGTGCCCCACGTGACGGCCGAGCTGCGCCAGATGGCGACACGCTGGTTCGCCGAGCTGCCCTGCGTCGTTCTCGGCCCCGGGATCAAGAGCGGCATGCCCATCCTCTACGACAACCCGAAGGAGGTGGGGGCCGACCGCATCGCCGACGCCGTGGGTGCCTACGACCTCTACGGCGGCCCCTGCATCGTCGTCGACATGGGGACGGCGACGACGGTCGAGGCCATCAGCGCCAAGGGCGAGTACATGGGCGGGGCCATCACGCCCGGCGTCGCCATCAGCCTCGACGCGCTGTACCAGCAGGCGGCGGCGCTGCGCCGGGTCGAGCTGGTCGAACCGCGCAACGTCATCGGCCGCTCCACGGTGGAGTCGATCGAGTCGGGGACGCTCTACGGTTTCGCCGGTCTGGTCGACGGACTGGCGCGGCGCTTCATGGAGGTGCTGGGTCCCTCGACCGTCGTGGCCACCGGCGGGTTCAGCTCGCTCATCGCGCCCCACTCGGAGACGATCGAACACGTCGAGCCCTGGTTGACGCTGCACGGGCTCCGCATCGTCTACGAGCGCAACGTCACCGGATGAGCGCGGCGGGGGACGTCCCGTACCGGTTCGCCCGCACCCATGCAGCCGCGGCCGTCGTCGAGGGCTGGGACGCGCTGGCTCCCGGTGAGGAGTCCGGTGTCACGGTGACCGTGGCCGGACGCCTGATGCTGTCGCGGCCGCAGGGAAGGCTCGCTTTCGCCGAGCTGCGGGACGACTCGGGGTCGGTGCAGCTCTTCGCGCTCGCCGCGCTGACCGGGGAGTTCGAGGCCTTCACCAAGCTCAGCCTGGGCGACTGGATCGGGGCCACGGGCGAGGTCGTGCGGACCAAGCGGGGCGAGCTCTCGGTCAAGGTGGCGTCGTGGGAGCTGCTGGCCGAGGCGCGGCGCAACTTCGGCGACAAGTGGCGCGGGGTCAAGGACACGGAGATGCGCTACCGCCAGCGCGAGGTCGACCTGTGGGCCAACGAACGCAGCCGCGCCCTGCTGCAGCTGCGCAGCCTCGTGGTGCGCCGACTGCGCGAGCGGCTCTGGGAGCAGGGCTTCGTCGAGGTCGAGACGCTTGCTGCATCCGATCGCCGGTGGTGCCACCGCCCGTCCGTTCGTGACCCACCACAACGCGCTCGACGTCGACTTCTACCTCCGCATCGCGCCCGAGCTCTACCTCAAGCGCCTGGTGGTCGGCGGCTTCGACAAGGTGTTCGAGCTCGGCCGCATCTTCCGCAACGAGGGCATCTCGCCCCGGCACAACCCCGAGTTCACGATGCTCGAGCTCTACCAGGCCTACGCCGACTACCGCGACACCATGGTGGTCTTCGAGGACCTGGTGGCCGGGGTGGCGGACGACGTCTTGGGCACCACCGAGTTGCGCTACGGCGGGCGCGCCCTGAACCTCGCCACACCGTGGCGCCGCGCCTCGATGTCCGAACTGGTCAGCGAGACCATCGGCATCGGCATCGACGTGCGGACGCCGCGGACCGAACTGGACCGGGTGGCCCTCGAGGTGGGGGTGGAACCCGACCCGGGGTGGGGCCCGGGCAAGCTGCTGCTCGAGATCTACGAGAAGACGACCGAGCCCACGCTGTGGGGCCCGGTGTTCGTCACCGACTACCCGGCCGAAGTGTCGCCCCTGGCCCGGCGTCACCGTGACGGGCCCGAACTGGTGGAGCGCTACGAGCCGGTGGTGGCCGGCCGCGAGCTCGGCAACGGCTTCAGCGAGTTGGTGGACCCCGTCGAGCAGCGGGCCCGCTTCGAAGACCAGGCGGCCAAGGCCCGAGCCGGTGACGACGAGGAGTCCGCCGTCATCGACGAGGACTACCTGCGCGCCCTCGAGTACGGCCTTCCACCGACCTCGGGCTTCGGGCTCGGCGTGGACCGCCTGCTCATGTTGCTCGGCGACGTGACCAACATCCGCGAAGTCATCGCGTTCCCCACCTTGCGGCCCGAGCGCGCCTGACGCGCCGCGTCGACGCGACGGACGGTGTTGTGCCGCCGTTGCGCGGATTCTTCGCCCCGTCTTAGGCCGGCGCCGCTTCGCTCACACCGGCCTCACCGCTTCCTCACACCTCGACCTCAGTGTGAGCGATGCCGCCCGAACGGGCGGACGGGTGCAGACCGCACGCCGTGAGCTGAAGGAGACCCACTTATGTTCCGTTCGATCGTCGCAGGATCCGCCATCGCAGGCTCCCTCGTCCTCGGCGCGGCCGGCATCGCCGGCGCCACCACGCCTTCCACCTCGTCCGCCTCGCCCGGCTCGTCGACCGCGTCCACGGTCTGTTCGAAGCTGCCCGCCATCGAGGCCAAGGTGCACAAGGTCGAGGCGAAGGTCAACGCCTACCTTCCGAAGGCCCAGGCCCGCGAGGCGAAGCTCGAGGCCGCCGGCAAGACGGAGCGGGCCGACGCGATCAAGCAGCGCGTGGCCCGGGTCGGGGCGCGTGAGACCAAGGTGAACGCCCGCCTGGCCAAGGCACAGTCGACGTGCGGCGGCACGAGCACGAGCACCAGCGCCGCCTGAACGGCTGTGCCGGGTGCACGCCTGATGCGGTCACCGTCCCGCTCCGCCCGGAGGGTGACCGCATCGGCGCCGCCACGGGGGTGCGACCGGCCAGGACGCGGATTCCCCGCCGGCGTCGCACGCTCTTCACACCTTCTTCACATGTCTGGGTCAGAGTGTCGGGGTGCCGCCGAACGGTGGCGCCGTTGTGCGCAGGGCACGGACGTCCAGGGAGGAATCGGGACTCATGATTCGCAGGATCATCGCAGGAGGCGCGGTCGTCGGGGCACTGACCCTCGGCATGACGGGTATGGCGGGAGCCACGACGTCGACGACGGGTGGCACGAACACCAGCACCACGACCGCCACCCACCCGGCCAAGGCCAAGGGATGCGCCCGGCTGCCCAAGATCGAGTCGCACCTCAAGTCGCGTGCGGGCAAGGTCAACACCCGCATCTCCAAGGCACAGGCCAGCGCGGCGAAACTGAAGAACGAGGGCCACACCAAGGCGGCCGACAAGATCGAGGCGAAGATCAAGAAGGTCGAGACCCACCAGGCCAAGGTCAAGGCCCGCCTCTCGCGGCTGCAGAGCAAGTGCAACGCCTCGGGCGGCTCGTCGACCAGCACGACTCCCACGACCACCTCGTAGGTCCGGCGGCGCCGCGCCGGCTCCGGCCCGAGGGGGGCGGGGCTGCCTACCCCAGGTCGCTGAGCAATTCGGCCACCAGCGAGGAGAGTCCCGCCCGCAACTCGGGCTGGTCGATCCCGTCGGTGGCCGTTTGCGCGCGCTCCACCCAGCGCGCCGCCTCGGCCGTCGATTCGGCGATGGCAGCGGTGCCCATCACGATCGTGCGCGCCTTGTCCCGCTCCGGTTGGGCCAGCGGGACGCCGAGCAACGCCCGTAGGTCGGGTCCGGCGTCGGGATCGTCGAGGGCCACCAGCGCGGGCAGGGTGTAGACGCCCTCGGCGAGGTCCTGGCCCACCGGCTTGAGCAGCTGGCCGTCGGTGGCGGTGAAGTCGAGGATGTCGTCGCGGATCTGGAAGACCATGCCGAAGCAGCGCCCGTACTCCGTGGCGGCTTCGACCTCGGAGGGCGACAGCCCCCCGGTGAGCGCGCCGATGCGACACGATGCACCGAAGAGGGCGGCCGTCTTGCCGGCGATCGTGTCGAAATAGTCTTCGCGGTCGCGCGTGATCTGGAAGGCCGATCGCACCTCGATCACCTGGCCCTGGCAGAGGCGTCCCAGCGTGTCGGCCAGCAACTTCGCGGCCTCCGTGCCCAGATCCGCCGCGATGGAGGCGGATCGGGCCAGCAGGTAGTCGCCGGCCACGATGGCCACCAGATTGCCGAACCGGCTGTTGACGCTCTCCACGTTGCGCCGGATGGTTGCCTCGTCGATCACATCGTCGTGATAGAGCGACGCCAGGTGGACGAGCTCGACCGCCACCCCGCCCATCAGGTCGTCCTCGCTGGCCTCTCGCTGGCCTCCCGTGGCCGTGGCCAGGGCGAGGAGGGGCCGCAGACGCTTGCCACCTGCGGCGATGAGGTGGGTGGCCACCTCGTCGAGAAAGCCGTGGCCGGTGATGACGGAGGCGGTGAGCAGGGGCTCCAGACGCTGCATTCCCTCTTGCAGACGGGGAAGAGCCAGGGCCTCGGTCGGGTTCACTGTCGAAACGTTAGGTCAACGTGCGCCGAATCCGACAACCACCTGGTCGCAGCCCCGATGGCAATACCGGAGCGGGCGGTTCTCCCTGCCGACCCGGGCCGGTCAACCCGAGGTCTGTTCCAACTAAGGCCACAGGTACACTGGGCCGAGAAGCTTTAGGAACAAAGAGAGGCGGTCAGGGTGTTCGAACGTTTCACCGACCGGGCACGGAGGGTACTGGTGCTGGCGCAAGAAGAAGCGCGCCTGCTGAACCACTCCTTCATCGGGACCGAGCACATCCTCCTGGGTTTGATCCACGAGGGTGAGGGCGTGGCTGCAAAGGCCCTGGAGTCCTTGGGGATCTCGCTCGAAGCCGTACGCGAGAAGGTCGAAGAGACGATCGGCATGGCCGGGACGGCGCCCAGCGGGTCTCCGCCGTTCACACCGCGGGCCAAGAAGGTGCTGGAGCTCTCCTTGCGCGAGGCGCTCCAACTCGGCCACAGCTACATCGGCACCGAGCACATGCTGCTCGGCCTCGTCCGTGAGGGCGAAGGCGTCGCGGCCACCGTGCTCGTCAGCCTCGGCGCCGACCTCGGGCGCGTGCGCCAGCAGGTCATCCAGCTCATGTCGGGCAACCAGGGCAAGGAGCAGGTGGGTGCGGCCCAGGGCGCCGGCTCGGGCGACAGCCCGTCGGGCTCGCCGGTGCTCGACCAGTTCGGGCGCAACCTGACCCAACTCGCCCGTGACGGCAAGCTCGACCCGGTCATCGGACGTGCCAAAGAGATCGAACGCGTGATGCAGGTGCTGTCGCGCCGCACCAAGAACAACCCGGTGCTGATCGGCGAGCCCGGCGTGGGCAAGACGGCCATCGTCGAAGGTCTGGCCCAGCGGATCGTGGCCAACGAGGTTCCCGAGACGTTGACGGGCAAGCAGCTCTACACGCTCGACCTCGGCGCGTTGGTGGCGGGGAGCCGCTACCGCGGTGACTTCGAGGAGCGCCTCAAGAAGGTCCTCAAGGAGATCCGCACCCGGGGCGACATCGTCCTGTTCATCGACGAGATCCACACGCTCGTGGGTGCGGGCGCGGCCGAGGGTGCCATCGACGCCGCGTCCATCCTCAAGCCGATGCTCGCCCGCGGCGAGCTGCAGACGGTCGGGGCGACGACCATCGACGAGTACCGCAAGCACCTCGAGAAGGACGCCGCCCTGGAGCGCCGCTTCCAGCCGGTGAAGGTGGACCAGCCCTCCGTGGCGCTGACCATCGACATCCTCAAGGGCCTGCGCGACCGTTACGAGTCGCATCACGCCGTGAGCATCACCGACCAGGCGCTGGTGGCCGCGGCCAATCTGGCCGACCGCTACCTGGCCGACCGCTACCTGCCGGACAAGGCGATCGACCTCATCGACGAGGCCGGGAGCCGCCTGCGCATCCGCCGCATGAACACACCGCCGAGCGCCAAGAAGCTCGAAGAGGAGATCACGCGGCTACGGGCCGACAAGGAAGCAGCCATCGAGAAGGGCGCCTTCGAGCAGGCCAAGAAGCTGGCCGAGCAGGAGAAGGAGCGCCTGGACCGCAAGGAGAGCCAGGAAGCCGAGCTGCGGGCCGAGGGCGTGGACCTCTTCGACGTCGTCGACGAGGAAGTCATCGCCGAGGTGCTCGCCGCCTGGACCGGCATCCCCGTCTACCGCCTCACCGAGGAGGAGACGGCCAAGCTCCTGCGCATGGAGGACGAGCTGCACAAGCGGGTCATCGGCCAGGAGGAGGCGCTCAAGGCGCTGTCGCGGGCGATCCGTCGCACGCGGGCCGGCCTCAAGGACCCCAAGCGTCCTAGCGGTTCGTTCATCTTCCTCGGACCCACGGGTGTGGGGAAGACGGAGCTGGCCAAGACGCTGGCCGAGTTCCTCTTCGACGACGAGGACGCATTGATCCAGCTCGACATGTCCGAGTACATGGAGAAGCACACCGTCAGCCGTCTGGTCGGCTCGCCCCCGGGCTACGTCGGCTACGAAGAAGGCGGTCAGCTGACCGAGGCCGTGCGACGCAAGCCGTTCTCGGTCGTGCTCTTCGACGAGGTCGAGAAGGCGCACCCCGATGTCTTCAACACGCTGTTGCAGATCCTCGAGGACGGCCGGCTCACCGACGCGCAGGGTCGCTCCGTCGACTTCAAGAACACCGTGCTCATCATGACCTCGAACCTCGGTACCGCGGACTTGCGCAAGGCCAACATGGGCTTCGCCAAGACGTCGGAGGCCGTGACCTACGAGCGCATGAAGGCCAAGGTGGACGAGGCGCTCAAGGCGCACTTCCGTCCCGAGTTCCTGAACCGCATCGACGAGGTCATCGTCTTCCACGAGCTCTCACGGGCCGAGGTCACCGAGATCGTCGATCTGCTCATGTCGCGCACGATCAGGCAACTGTCGGATCAGGGCATCGGTCTCGAGCTGACTCCGGCCGCTCGGGCCTTCTTGGCCGAGAAGGGCTACGACCCGCAGTTGGGGGCACGGCCGCTGCGCCGGGCCATCCAGCAGCTGGTCGAGGACCCGCTGTCGGAGCGCATCTTGTGGAAGGAATTCCGTGTCGGCGAGACCATCGTCGTCGACGTGGAGGAGTCGCCGATCGACGGTGAGGAGGCGCAGCTGAGCTTCCGGGCCATCGAAGGAATCGAGCCGCCGCCGCTCGAGTTGGCCGGCGCCGGCGCCGACCCCGAGTAGCTCCGGGCTCACCGCATGCGGCTGTAACGAAACCGGCCCCCTCGGCAACACCGCCCTCGTGCGGTCGAGCCGGAGGGCCGGTTTTGTCGTTCGGGTGCTCGGTCCGACGGCGCCGTCTCTCGACGGTCGGGACGGGTACGATGCCCCACGTGGTCGACGCTGACGGCGCCAACCCGCCGCTGCACGACGCGCTGGCCTTGGTTGCGCCGGGCACTGCGCTGCGGGAGGGATTGGACCGGATCCTCCAGGCCAAGCACGGCGCGCTCATCATCGTGGGCGACGACCCGGCCGTCCTGTCCGTGTGCACCGGCGGCTTCCTGCTCGATGCCGAGTACACGCCCCAGCGGCTCTCCGAGCTGGCCAAGATGGACGGCGCCATCATCCTGGCCGCCGACGCCTCGCGCATCGCCCGGGCCAACGTGCACCTCGTCCCCAAGGCGACCATCGCCACCACCGAGACCGGCACGCGCCACCGCACGGCCGAACGGGTGGCCCGGTCGATCGACGTGCCCGTCATCGCCGTGTCCGAAGCCATGGCGACCATCGCCGTCTACCGCAACGACAAGAAGCACACCACCCAGTCCGCCGGCTGGCTCATCGACCGTTCCAGCCAGGCCCTGGCCACCCTGCAGCGCTTCCGGGCCCGTTTCGACGATGCCCTGAGCGCGCTGACCCGGCTGGAGATGGAGGACGCGGTGGCGGTACGCGACGTGGTGTCGGTGCTGCAGCCGGGCGAGATGGTCCGGCGCATCGCCGAGGAGATCGAGGGCCATCTGGTCGAGTTGGGCTCCGACGGCCGGCTCATCCATCTCCAGACCGAGGAGCTCCGGGCCGGGGTCGACGGGGCGCTGGGCCTGGTGCTGCGCGACTACGCGGACGAGCGCGGCGTGCGCCACCTCCATTCGCTCTCGCCCGACGCCCTCATGGACCTGCCCAAGGTGGTGGCCGCCCTCAATCTGCCCGCCTCGGGCGACCAGATGCACGCCGAACTGGCCCCGCACGGCTACCGGATGCTGCACCGCCTGCCCCAGCTCTCCGAGACCCTCATCGATCGTCTGGTCGACAAGTTCGGCTCGCTGCCCGACATCCTCTCGGCCTCGGCGGCCGAATTGGAGTCCATCGAGGGCATCGGCGCCGCCACGGCCCGCCACGTGCGCGACGGCCTGGCCCGGCTGGTGGAGGCCAGCATCTTCGAGCGATACGAGTGATCGAAGACCGTCTGGTAAAATAGAAGGCCACCGTCGGACGGGTGCCATCCTGCCCCGGCCCACCTCTCACAACGCCGCCACCGGCGCAGCTACGTGCCCGTGCGCCTGATTCATCCAAAGGGAGTCCTGTGTCCTTCAAAGTCGGAGACAAAGTTGTGTATCCCCATCACGGGGCTGCCGTCATCGAGAAGCGGGAGACCAAGGTCGCCTTCGGGGAGAAGCGCGAGTACCTGGTCCTCCGCCTGGCCTACGGGGATCTGATCCTCAACGTGCCGGCCGACAACACCGAGGGCGTCGGCCTGCGCGAGGTGATCAACGACGAAGAGGTCGAAGAGGTCTTCGCCGTGTTGCGCAAGAAGGAAGCGCGCATGCCCACCAACTGGTCCCGCCGCTACAAGAACCACTCCGAGAAGCTCCGCTCCGGTGACATCTACCAGGTGGCCGAAGTGGTCCGGAACCTCTCCATCCGCGACAAGGACAAGGGCCTGTCGGCCGGCGAGAAGCGCATGCTCCAGCGGGCCCGCCAGATCCTCGTCTCGGAGCTGACCTTCGCGCTCAACGTCGACGAGGAGACGGCCGAGGAGCGCCTGAACGAGGCGCTGACCTGATCGCTGGACCGGGCCGTGGCCGGACGGGGCAGGTGTGGTCCATCGTGGTGGCGGGTGGCTCGGGCCGGCGCTTCGGCGACTTGAAGCAGTTCGCCCCGCTGGGGGGCAAGCTCGTCGTCGAACGGGCTGTCGAGGCCTGCCGGGAGCACTCCGCCGGCGTGGTGCTCGTCGTCCCCGCTGATGCCGCCGGGCCCGGCGCAGCGCGGTACGGGGCCGACGTCGTCGTCGCCGGTGGATCCAGCCGGGCCGCGTCCGTGCGCTGCGGGCTCGCCGCCGTTCCCGACGACGCCGAGGTGGTCCTCGTCCACGACGCGGCACGGCCGCTGGCCTCGCGCGCCCTCTTCGCGGCGGTGTTGGCCGCACTGGCCGAGGACGGCGCTGCCGGCGCCCCGGTCGACGGAGCCATCCCCGGGGTTCCCGTCCATGACACGATCAAGCAGGTGGACGGCACCCGCATCATCTCGGCCACGCTGGAGCGCAGCACCCTGGTCGCCGCGCAGACCCCGCAGGGCTTCGTGGCCTCGGCGCTGCGCCGGGCCCACGCGGCAGCCCCCGCGGAGGCCACCGACGACGCCATGGTGGTCGAAGCGGCCGGCGGGCGGGTCCGGGTGGTGCCCGGCGATCCGGCCAACCTCAAGATCACGACGGCCGACGACCTCGCCCTGGCCGAGCACCTCCTCGCCGGCGCGGCGAGCCCGGCGGAGCGCTGAGGGGTGCGCATCGGCCAGGGCATCGACGTCCATCGCTTCTCCGAGGACCCGCATCGGCCCCTCGTGCTGGGCGGGGTCGTGATCGAGGGCGCCCGCGGCCTGGGTGGCCACAGCGACGCCGACGCCGTGTGCCATGCCCTGGCCGACGCCGTCCTCGGGGCCGTCGGTCTGGGCGATCTCGGCCGCCACTTCCCCGACACCGATCCGGTGTGGGAGGGAGCCGACAGCGTCGCCCTGCTGACCGAGGTGACGCGCATGGCCGCCGGCGAGGGCTTTCGCTGCGCCAATGCCGACTGCACCGTCATCGCCGACACCCCCCGGCTGGCCCCCTACACGCCGCGCATGGTCGAACGGCTCAGCCCGGTGCTCGGTGCGCCGGTCTCGGTGAAGGCCACCCGGGCCGAGGGTCTGGGCGCCCTGGGACGGGCCGAGGGCATCGCCTGTCTCGCCGTCGTCCTCTTGGAGCCGCGGTGAGCCGCGGCCCCCGTCCGGGCCAGCGGCCCGCGCCGGGCGACCGGGGCCGTCCCCGGGGTCGTCGACCCCAGGACCAGAGCGAGCTCGGTGGTGACCAGGTGGAGGGGCGTCGGGCCGTCCTCGAACTGCTCACGGTGGGGCGGCGCACCGTCCGTCGCATCCTGGTGGCCGAGGAGCAGGATCCCTCGGCCCAGCTGGACCGGATCGAGGAGCTGGCGGCCCGCATGCGCATTCCCGTCGAGACCGTGCCGCGGGCGCGCCTCGACGCCCAGGCCCGCACCGAGGCACCCCAGGGCGTCCTCGCCCTGGCCCATCCGGTGGAACCGGTGGCTCTCGAGGATCTCTGCCGCAAGGGCAAGGGCGGCCGGGAGCCCTTCTTGTTGGTGGCGGCCGGCATCACCGACCCGCGCAACCTCGGCGCGCTCTTGCGTAGCGCCGAGTGCGCCGGCGTCACCGGCGTGGTCCTGCCGCGGCACCGCTCGGCCCGTCTCTCGCCCACGGTGGCCAAGACGGCGGCCGGCGCCATCGAACACCTGCCCTTCGCCGCCGTGGGCGGGATCCCGACCGCGCTGGCCACGATGCGCGACCTCGGTGTGTGGTCGATCGGGCTGGCCGGCGAGGCCGAGCAGTCGCTCTACGCGCTCCCCCTCGGCGAGGGCCCCATCGCCCTCGTGGTGGGGAGCGAGGAGAAGGGCTTGGCCCCTTTGGTCCGCAAGCGTTGCGACGCGGTGGCTGCCATACCCCAGCACGGCACCCTGCCGTCGCTCAACGTGGGCGTGGCCGGCGCAGTGGCCTGCTTCGAAGTGGCGCGCCGAGCGCGCCGGCGCCCGCTGACCCGACCTACGCGGCCGGCGACACGTCCGACGTGCAGAAGGCGCACTTGTGCGCCGCCACCGGAATGGCACTGAGGCACTCGGGGCAGTCGCGCGTCTCGGGCTCGGGCTTCTCCTCGGGGAGGAGGTTCATGCGCTTCATGAAGGCGTTGAGCGGGAGCACGACGGCGAAGAAGACGACCGTCGCCACGATGAGGAACGAGAGCAGTGCGTTGATGAACGAGCCGTACTTGAACTGTGAGTGATTGATCGTGAAGGTCAGCTCGGAGAAGTCCTGCTTGCCGAAGATGGCCGCGATCAACGGTGTGATGAAGTCGGCCACCAACGCGGCGATCACCGCGGTGAACGCGGCACCGATGACCACGGCCACGGCCAGGTCGACGACGTTGCCCCGCAGCACGAACTTCTTGAAATCGCTCAGCATCCCACCGGTCCTCTCTGTCGCCCCCGTACCCGTGCCGGCACCCTCGAGCCCGAGGCAGGAATCGAACCCGCGACATCTTCATTACAAGTGAAGTGCTCTACCGACTGAGCTACTCGGGCGCTCGGGTCAGATTAGTGCTCGTCATGACGTCCCCTCGGCCCCACCAGCGCAAAGGCTTGCAACTGCCGGGGTGGCGGGGCAGGCTGGAACCTCAATGGCTGACGAGCAACCTCAGGCGGGGACGTCCAGCTCCAGATCCAGCTCACACACAGGTTCCGGATCCTTCTCCGTGTTCCGGGCGGTCCTGGTCCTGGTGGTCTTCGTGATCGCCACGTTGATCCTGGTCGGATGGGGTACCCGGCCCGCCGTCATCGGGGCACCCACCACGACCCCGTCGTCGATCACGACGACCACGGCCGCGGGCGGGACCACGACCACGGCCGCCGCCGGCGCCGCCACCTCGAGCACCACGACGAGCACCACGACCCACTCCTCGAAGGGCCACAAGGGCGCCACGACCACCACGACGACGGTCCCCCGCAGCAGCGTGAGCGTGCTGGTGGCCAACGCGACGAGCACGAACGGCCTGGCCGCCAAGTACTCGACGACGATCGGTGGCGCCGGGTTCTCCATGCAGACGCCGGTCGACGCCAACACCACCGAGGCCACGTCGGCCGTCTACTACGCCGCCGGACAGCAGAGCTCGGCCGCCGCCATCGCGACGACGATCGGCGTGCACCCCACCGCGGTGCTGCCGCTCACCAGTGCCACCCCCGTCACCTACGCGCCCAACACGGACGTGGTGGTCGTCGTCGGGGAGGACCTGGCCACGTCGAGCTGACCGGTCGTGCCCGCGCCGGCCTTGCCCGGGGCGCTGTTGCCCCTGGCCGGCGATCCGGCGCACGGAGCGCTCTTTCTCGATTTCGACGGCACCCTCTCGGCCATCGTCGATGATCCGGTGGCGGCCCGCCCGCTGCCCGGCGTGCCCGCATTGCTCGAGGTCCTGGGCGCCCTCTTCGCGTTGGTGGCCGTCATCTCGGGCCGGCCCACCGCCTTTTTGCGCAACGCGCTCGGGGCGCCGCCCGGGGTCGAGCTCGTCGGGCTCTACGGGTTGGAGCGGGCGCTCGGGGCCACGGACGAGGCGGCGCAGTGGGGCTCGGTGATCGACGGACTGGTGGCCGAGGCCCGAGCTGGCGCCCCCGCGGGCGTGTACGTGGAGCCCAAGGGCCTGACCGTCACGTTGCACTGGCGCCACGCCCCGGCGGCCCGGCCCTGGGTCGAGGCCTTCGCCGCCCGCAAGCGCGACGCCGGTGGGTTGGCGGTCCATCGAGGCCGCATGGAGCTCGAGCTACGGCCGCCCCTCGATGTCGACAAGGGCACGGTGGTGCGCGCCCTGGTCGCCGAGCGGGGCGGGGCACTGCGCCAGGTGGCGGTGTTCGGCGACGACATCGGCGACCTCCCCGCCTTCGAGGCGGTGGTCGCTCTCGGCGACGACGCGCACCCCGTCGGCGCCGTGCGCGTGGCCGCCGTCGACGACGAGAGTCCGCCTGCGGTGGCCCAGCGGGCCGACCTCACGGTGCCCGGCGCGTCCGGCGCGGTGGACCTGTTCGCGCGACCTGGCCGCGTTCGTCGGCCCGGCCGGCGGGGCCGCGGGCGGAGCGCCGGGACCCGGGCGACCGAGTGACCGGGCGACCGAGGATCCGGACGGCCGACTGACCGACTGACTGGCTGACTGCATCCGCCCGACGGGCGCCGGCACCCGGCACCGGCGACGGCGGCGGCGACAGCCCGGGCCCCAGGCCCGACCCAGCAGGCGCTGCCAGCATGGGACGGGATCGAGCGAGCGGGGAGAGCACATGAGGAAGCGGGACATGGTCCGCAGGGCGGCGGCGACGGCAGCGGGCCTGGCGATGATGGCCGGCCTGGGCGTCACGGGCGCGGCCGGGGCGGGGGCGTCGGGGACGCAGGTCTCCCCGAGGGTCCAGCCCAACGGGGTGAACTTCACGATCCACACCGAGGGCGACCAGAACTTCTGCCTCGAGGACTCGGTCGCTCCGGACGATCCCGCGTCGGAGGCCAGCATCTCCCAGTGTGCGGCGCGGGACAATCAGCACTGGACCTTCGCCCACGCGGCGGACGGTTCCCTCGTGATCATCGGGGGATCGGCCGGCGACTGTCTCGATTTCTCCGGCAAGAAGAACGTGTCGATGAACCCGTGCACCTTCGGCCCGACCGAGCGCTTCCTCTACAGCAAGTCGGGTCAGATCGAGAACACGGCGAAGACCAAGTGTCTCGAGGCCGCCGCGGCGACCCAGGATGCTTCGGTGGCCGCGGTGAAGTGCGCCGACGTGGCGGCGCAGGTGTGGCCGCTCAGCCACTAGGAGCTAGGAGTCGGCCGCCGTCACCTGGTCCTGCCACCAGTCGGCCGAGGTGCGGGCCCGCACCACCTGGCGCAGGGAAGCGGCCCGCGCCGCCCGTTCGTGGGCCGTCATGGAGAGGGCGGCGTGCAGCGCCTCCGCCGTGCCGGACACGTCGAAAGGGTTGACGCCGAATGCCCCGGCCGGGGCGAGCTCCTCGAATGCGCCGGCCTCGGCGGAGAGCACCAGCGCTCCGCCGACGGCGTTGACGAGCGGGCCCTCCTTGGCCACCAGGTTGAGTCCGTCGCGCACCGGGTTGACCAGCAGCACGTCCGATGTCGTCAGCGCGGCCAGCGAGCGGTTCCGGTCGTCCTCCACCGAGAGCAGGATCGGCGTCCAGGTCGGCGTGCCCAGCGCATGGTTGATCCGCTCCGCCGTGTGCTCCACCTCGGCGCCGTAGGCGAGATACTCGGCCAGGCCCTGCCGGCTCGGGTAGGCCAGGGCCACGTGGACCACCGTGTCGCACCACTCGTCGTGCGTGCGCAGCAGCTCCTCGAAGGCGAGCATCCCCCGCACGATGTTCTTCGACGGCTCCATGCGGTCCGAGCGCACGACCATGCGACGCCCGCCGACATCTTCCCGCAGTGCCGCGGCAGCCGCCGCGCAGGCCGGCACCGCCGCTTCGGACTCGAGCACACCGGCGTCGGGACCGAGAGGCGCCACGAAGGTCCGCGGCGCCTCCAGGCCGGCGGCGGCGAAGCAGGACGTGAACCCCTGCTCCCAGGCGTGGCAGTGGAAGCCACAGGCGTGGTAGCCGGCCATCCCCTCGAGCAGCTCGAGCCGCACGGCGTCGGGGAGGACCCGGAGCACCCCCGGGTCGGCGAAGGGGGTGTGGAGGAAGTGCACCGTGCGTAGATCGGGGCGGCGCTGCGCCAGCATCCGTCCGAGCAGCGAGAAGTGGTAGTCCTGCACGAAGACGGCGGCGCCCTCGTCGGCCCGGGCGGCCACGGCGTCGGCCATGGCCTCGTTGTAGCGCCGGTAGCCCGCCCAGGCCTCCCACCAGTGGCGGTCGAAGCGGGGTCGCAGCGGCAGGTCCCACATGTGGTGATGGCAGTACCAGAGGGTGGAGTTGGCCACCACGTCGTAGGCCATGCGGTAGGTCTCGTCGTCGAGCACGACCGGGACCAGGTCGAGTCCGTCCTCGTGCATCCGCCCCTGGGTGACCGCCTCGCGGTCCGCCGCTCCCATCGTCACCGAGGCCCACGTCGTGCCGGTCCCGGCCAGCAACCCGTGCAGCGACGAGGCCAGGCCGCCGGCGGCGGGGACGGCGACCAGCCGGCCGTCGGTGTCGGTGCGGAAGGTCAGCGGGCCCCGATTGGAGACGACGACGGTGTCGCTCATCCGGGCCGAGACGACCGGCGGGGGAGCGCGCTCGGCGGGACCCGTTCGAGGGCGGCCCGCAGGACGTCGACCGCCTGGGGGCGGAGCTCGTGCAGCGGCCGATTGCGGTGGATGCGCTCGCCCAGGTCGACCTGGGCCAGGCGGTCGGCGCCGAGCGACTGGGCCACGTCGATCAGCAGCCCGAGCTCGACGCCGTAGCCGCTGGCGAAGCCCAGCTTCTCGAAGACCCAGCGGTGCGCCGCCGTCTCTCCGGCCAGCGGCTGGCGCACCCACGACAGCTCGGGGAACAACAGTTCGAGGACCGGACGCGCCACCAGCTCTGTGACCCGGCCGCCCCCGGTCGGTTCCCCGTGGATGGGCCGGGTGTAGAAGCCCTTGACCAGGGCGACGTGCTCGGTCGTGAGGAGCGGACCGAGCAGGCTGGTGACGAAGGCGGGCGTCGTGTTGGCCACGTCGGCGTCGAGGAAGACCACGACGTCGCCCGAGGCCGCGGCCAGGGCGGCGCCCATGGCCTCACCCTTGCCCCCGGAGCCGCCGGGCCCGGGCACCACCCGTGCCCCGGCGTCGGCGGCCTGTTCCGCCGTGTCGTCGCCCGAGCCGTCGTCGAGCACGATGACCTCGTCGACCAGACCGTTGCCGCCGTGTCCGCTCAGGAAGGGCTGGACCACGGCCCGGACCACCGAACCCACCGTCGAGGCCTCGTCGCGGGCGGGGATGCACACCGACACGCTGCGCCCGGCCCGTGCCTTGGCTTCGAGCACCGACGCCATGGGGAAGTCGCCGTGCTGGTAGGTCTGGACCACGCATCAGATTCAAGCAGCCCAGGCGCGTTGAGCAGACGCCGCCGTGGGGACTACCATGGTGCACATCATCCAGAGCGACTGAGGGACGGGCCCGCTGACGTCGCGGCAACCTGTGCGTCTCCTGACCGGAGGAGCACCTGGTGCCAATGCCCGATCGATGAGGAGGACCCAATGGTCGATTTCGTCACCGGATTGCGCTGTCGTGAATGCGCGCGGGAGTTCCCGGCCGAGGCGCTGCACGTCTGTGACTACTGCTTCGGGCCGCTCGAGGTCGCCTACGACTACGAGCGCATCGCCGCCACGGTCAGCCGGGCCCGCATCGAGGCGGGCCCCCGCTCCATCTGGCGCTACAAGGACCTGCTCCCGGTCGACGACGAGAACCCCGTCGACCTGGGTGCCGGCTTCACCCCGCTGGTGCGGGCGGATCGGCTGGCCGCCGAGCTGGGCCTGGGCGAGCTGTGGATCAAGGACGACACCGCCAATCCGACCGGATCGTTCAAGGACCGGGTGGTCTCGGTCGCGCTGACCAAGGCACGCCAGCTGGGCTTCAAGGTGGCCGCCTGTGCCTCGACGGGCAACCTGGCCAACTCGGTCGCCGCCCATGCGGCCCGGGCGGGACTGGACTCGGTCGTCCTCATCCCCCACGACCTCGAGGCGGCCAAGGTCACCATGACCACCGTCTACGGGGGCACCGTCATCGCCGTCGAAGGCACCTACGACGACGTGAACCGCCTCTGCGCGGAGCTGACCAGCGAACGCCCGAGCTGGGCTTTCGTCAACGTCAACGTCCGCACCTATTACGCCGAGGGGTCCAAGACGCTCGCCTTCGAGATCGCCGAGCAGCTGGGCTGGCAGGCCCCGGACCACGTGGTGGTGCCGATCGGCTCGGGCAGCCAGCTGACCAAGGTGGCCAAGGGATTCGCCGAGCTGGGCAAGGTCGGGCTGCTGCCCGAGGAGCCGGCGGTCCGGGTCTCGGGGGCGCAGGCCGAGGGCTGCTCGCCGGTGGCCACCGCGTTCTTGCAGGGCACCGACGCCATCAGGCCGGTCAAGCCCAAGACGATCGCCAAGTCGCTGGCCATCGGCAATCCGGCCGACGGCTGGTACGCCCTCGACGTGATGCGCAGGACGGGTGGTTCGTGTGCCGCCGTCACCGACGACGAGGTCATCGAGGCCATCGGGCTCTTGGCCCGCACGGAGGGGATCTTCGCCGAGACGGCGGGTGGCGTGACGATCGCCACCTTGTGCAAGCTCGCCGCCTCGGGGGCCATCCGGCCCGACGAGCGGGTGGTCGCACTCGTCACCGGGCACGGGCTGAAGACGGTGGAGGCGCTGAACAGCCACGCCGGCGCCGGACCCACCGCAACGATTGCCCCGACGCTGGCCGCCTTCGACGCCGCCATCGCCGACGATTGGGAGGCCAGCCGATGAGCACCACCGTCCGTATCCCCACCCAGCTGCGCACCCTCACGGGCGGCGCGGGCGAGATCCAGGCCGACGGGAGCTCGGTCGGCGAGGTGCTCAAGGCCCTCGACGCCGCCCACCCCGGCCTGGCCGAACGGCTCTTCGACGAGGGTGGCAACCTGCGTCGATTCGTCAACGTCTTCCTGGCCGACGAGGACGTGCGGTTCCTCGACGGGCTGGCCACACCGGTCGCCGCGGGCCAGACCCTCTCCATCGTCCCCGCCGTCGCCGGGGGCTGATCCGGGCCGCCGGGCCGCGCTCGCTCTTGCGCGGCGCCGCCTAAGGTGGTTACCTGTTAGCACTCACACGACGAGAGTGCTAATGCGGATGGAGGATTAATCCAAGATGGCAAAGATCATCGCCTTCGACTCCGAGGCCCGCCGCGGCCTGGAGACCGGCATGAACAAGCTGGCAGACGCGGTACGCGTCACCCTCGGCCCGAAGGGCCGCAACGTGGTGCTCGACAAGAAGTGGGGCGCACCCACGATCACCAATGACGGTGTGTCGATCGCCAAGGAGATCGAGCTCGAGGACCCGTTCGAGAGAATCGGCGCCGAGCTGGTCAAGGAAGTGGCCAAGAAGACCGACGACGTGGCCGGGGACGGCACCACGACGGCGACCGTCCTGGCCTGGGCCATGGTCCGCGAAGGCCTGCGCAACGTGGCCGCCGGCGCCAACCCGATGTCGCTCAAGCGCGGTATCGAGGCTGCGGTCGAGATCGCTGTCGGCTCCATCCACGGCCTGGCCAAGGAGACCGAGTCCAAGGGTCAGATCGCCCAGGTGGCCTCCATCTCGGCCGCCGACACCGAGATCGGCGAAATGATCTCCGAGGCCATCGACAAGGTCGGCCGCGACGGTGTCATCACGGTCGAGGAGTCCCAGACCTTCGGCATGGACATGGACCTGGTCGAGGGCATGCGCTTCGACAAGGGCTACATCGCCCCGTACTTCGTGACGGACCCCGAGCGCATGGAGGCCGTCCTCGAGGACGCCTACGTGCTGCTGGTCGGCACCAAGATCACGGCGGTGCGCGACCTGCTCCCGATCCTCGAGAAGGTCATGCAGAGCGGCAAGCCGCTGCTGATCATCGCCGAGGACGTCGAGGGCGAGGCCCTGGCCACCCTGGTCGTCAACAAGATCCGTGGGACGTTCCGCTCGGTGGCCGTCAAGGCCCCCGGTTTCGGTGAGCGTCGCAAGGCCATGCTCCAGGACATCGCCATCCTGACCGGTGGCCAGGTCGTGACCGAAGAGGTCGGCCTCAAGCTGGAGAACGTGACGCTCGACCTCCTGGGCACGGCCCGCAAGGTCGTGATCACCAAGGACGAGACGACGGTGGTCGAGGGTGCGGGCAAGGAAGTCGACATCAAGGGCCGCATCAACCAGATCAAGACGGAGATCGAGAACACCGACTCGGACTACGACCGGGAGAAGCTCCAGGAGCGCCTGGCCAAGCTGTCCGGCGGCGTGGCGGTGATCAAGGTCGGCGCGGCCACCGAGGTCGAGCTGAAGGAGAAGAAGCACCGCATCGAAGACGCCGTGTCGACGACCAAGGCCGCCATCGAAGAAGGCGTGGTTCCCGGCGGTGGCGTTGCCCTGCTGCGGGCCCAGACCGCCATCTACGAGGGAGCCGACAAGCTCGAGGGCGACGAGGCCACCGGTGCTCGGATCGTCGGCAAGGCCGTCGAGGAGCCCCTCAAGCAGATCGCCGTCAACGCCGGCCTCGAGGGCGGGGTCATCATCGAGAAGGTGCGCGGCCTCAAGGGCTCCCACGGCCTCAATGCCGCCACCGGTGAGTACGAGGACCTCTTCAAGACCGGTGTGATCGACGCCGCCAAGGTGACTCGTTCTGCGCTGCAGAACGCCGCCTCCATCGCGGCGCTCTTCCTCACCACCGAGGCGGTCATCGTCGACAAGCCCGAAGAGGACGCGCCGGCCATGCCCGGGGGCGGGATGGACGACTTCTAAGTCGCCGCATCCGAGACCCCGGGGTCCGGGACGTCGCCACCGGTGACGCCTCGCCTCGACGTTGGACTGAGCAGAACGCCCGGCCGGGAGGCCGGGCGTTCTGGCGTCCCTAGACTCCCTGTCCTATGGCTCTGACCCCGACGACCGGCTGGGGTGTTCTGCACCTGTTCTGCCGCCTGGCCCCCGGCTTCGACGCGGCCGCGCTCGCCAAGGCGGCCGCCGCAGCCGAGGCCGACGGTTACCAGGTGATCCCGGTGGCGCTGCTCGGCCACAAGGCGGATCTGGGCCTGATGGTGCTCGGCCCGGATCTGTGGCGACTGCGCCAGTTCCAGACGGAGGCGGCGGAAGCCGGAGCGCTCCCGTGCGAGTCCTATGTCTCGCTGACCGAGATCTCCGAGTACGCCGCCGGCGTCCCCGAGGAGATGCGCCAGGCCCGCCTGTTCCCCCGGCTCCCCCCCGAGGGCAAGGCGGCCTTCTGCTTCTATCCGATGAGCAAGCGGCGCAGCGAGGACCACAACTGGTACGCCCTCGACTACGACGCCCGCAAGGAACTGATGATGGGCCACGGCAAGGTGGGACGGACCTTCCACGGGCGGGTGCTCCAGGTGATCTCCGGGTCGACCGGGTTGGACGACTACGAGTGGGGGGTGACCCTCTTCGGCACCCATCCCGACGACCTCAAGGACTGCGTCTACGAAATGCGTTTCGACGAGGCGTCCGCGCACTACGCCGAATTCGGCCCCTTCTACACCGGCATGGTGGGAACGTTGGACGAGGTGCTGGCGGCGCTCGGGGCGTGACGGCCTCCCTCGACGAGCTCCGGGGCGCGCTGCACCGCTTGGGCAGGGTCGTCGTCGCCTTCAGCGGGGGCGCCGACTCGGCCCTCCTGGCCAAGGTGGCGCAGGACACGCTGGGTCGGGGTTCGGTGCTGTGTGCCACCGCACTCTCCCCGTCCCTGGCCGGCGCCGAGGAGCAGGACTGCCGCGCCCTGGCCGACGAATGGGACCTGCGCTGGGTCGGGGTGCCGACCGACGAGATGGACGATCCCGCCTACGTGGCCAACGGGTCCGACCGCTGTGCCCGGTGCAAGACGGCGCTGATGTCGGCCCTGGGCCCGCTCGCCACCGATGAAGGAGCGACGGTGGTACTCGGCGTCAACGTGAGCGATCTCGGCGACCACCGGCCCGGGCAGGCGGCGGCCGCGGCGGCCGGGGCGCGTTTCCCCTTCGTCGAGGCCGGCTTCACCAAGGACGACATCCGCGCCGTCTCCCAGCGCCTGGGCCTGCGTACCTGGGACAAGCCGGCGGCCGCCTGCCTGGCCTCTCGCCTCCCCTACGGAACACCGGTGACCCTGGGTCGCCTGTCCCAGGTCGAGCGGGCCGAGGCAGCCCTGCGCTCCCTCGGCCTCGGCCAGCTCCGGGTGCGCCACCACGGCGACGCGGCGCGCCTCGAGGTGGAGGCCTCCGAGCTCGGCACGGTGCTCGACCGACGCGGCGAGGTTGTGCGGGTGGTACGCCAGGCCGGCTTCACCTTCGTCGCTCTCGACCTGGAAGGCTTCCGGTCGGGCAGTCTGAACCGCGCCATCACCGCACAGGAGGGACACGGCCAGTGAGCGAGGTCCGAGTCAAGGTCAAGCTGACGTTTCCCGAGTCCGAGGTACGCCGGGCCGTCCTGGCCACGCTCGTGCGCCGGTTCGACGTGGAGCCCAACATCAGGCGGGCGGACGTCGAGGAGCACCGGGGCTGGATCGTCTGCGAAATCGACGGGGAGGCCTCGCAGGTCGAGGCCTCGCTGGAATGGTTGCGGACCGAGCGCATCACGGTCGACCTGCTCGGGGACGTGCTCGAGAGCTGAGCCGCGGCCCGACGACGGTCAGCCGGGGTCGGGATCGCTCTTGGGAACGTGCCAGCCGGCCGAGGACACCCGGCGCGGTTCGTAGAAGACGCAGCCTTCCGGGCAGGCGAACGGCAGCGGCTCGTTGGCGTCCACCTTGCAGCGTTCCAGGCGCTCACCGCCGGGTGTGGTCCGCATCACGTAATGGGAGCAATCCTCGTTGACGGGCACGTCCCATTCTGGCCCAGACGGCGGGCCGCGGTAGCGTCACCGGCCGTGGACCAGAGCGACGATCGCAGCGTTCCCCAGAAGACCTTGCTCCGCTGGAGCGAGGCATTGGCCGGGATCGCCCGCACCGGCCTGGGCTTCACCGAGAGCCTGTACGAGCAGGAGCGCTTCGAGGAGATCCTCAAAGTGGCGGCCGACATCCGGGTCGAGGCCGATGGGGAGTCCGACGATCCCGACCACACGGGCGGCCTCGTCCAGGAGTGGATGGACACGGTCGGCAAGGGCGTGCCGGGCTATGTCACCCCGAAGGTGGCGGTGGGCGCGGCCGTAGGCAACGACAAGGGCGAGCTCCTCTTGATCCAGCGGGCCGATTCGGGCATCTGGCTCTATCCGACCGGCTGGTGCGACATCGGGTACTCGGCGGCCGAGGTGGTCGTGAAAGAGGTGGAGGAGGAGACGGGGATCCTCGTCGAACCGGTGCGCCTCATCGCCGTGCTCGACGGCCTGCGCCTGGGCATGACCCGCATCCCGCTCTACTCGCTCCTCTTCTACTGCAAGGCCATCGGCGGCGAGCTCAGCCCGCATCCCCTCGAAACGCGTGACGTCGGGTGGTTCAGCCGCGACAGCCTGCCCTACCCGCTGGTCGGATCCGAACGTTGGGGCGATCAGGTCTTCGCGGCGATCAACGGTGAGGAGCATCCGGTGCTCTACGACCGGGTGCGCCAGCCCATGTGGCGTGGGGATCCGGACCCCCCGTCATGATCGCAGTCGAGATCGCCCGTGCGGTCGACGACGAGCTGGAAGCGGCGGTGGCCCCACTCATCCCGCAGCTGTCACGCTCGTCGCAGCCGGCGGGTCAGGACGTGCTCCGGCGCATCGTCGAGGACGGGGCGACGACGCTCTTCCTCGCCCGTGACGACGGCGTCCTGGTCGGCATGCTGACGCTGGCCTCCTTCCAGGTCCCCACGGGTGTGCGGTCGTGGATCGAGGACGTGGTGGTCGACGAAGAGGCACGCGGCAAGGGCATCGCGAGCGCCCTCATCCGGGCGGCACTCGACCTGGCGGCAGTGCAGGGGTCACGCACGGTCGACCTGACCTCGCGCCCCGAGCGCGAGGCGGCCAACCGTCTCTACCAGCGCCTGGGCTTCGCAGTGCGCGCCACCAACGTCTACCGGTACTCGCCGCCGGCGTGAGCACCGGGCCAGGCGCGCGTCTCTACCAGACGAAGGGGACGAGCCGTTTGCGCGACGCGGCGAAGGTGCGGTAGCGCTCACCCATCTCCGCGGTCATGGCACGCTCTTCCACCCGAATCCGATAGGCCAAGCCGAGGACCGTCCCGACGGCGATCGACAGCACCGACAACCAGTTGTCGATGAAGAAGCCCACGCCGCAGAACGCGAGCAGGATGCCGGCGTAGCTCGGGTGGCGGAGCACGCGGTAGGGGCCGCTCGTGATGATCGGTTGATCGCTGCTGGTCTGCACGGTGAACGTGAAGTAGGTGCCGAGCGTGTGGAAACACCACAGCCGCAGGACGACTCCGCACCACAGCACGAGCAGGCCGAGGCAGGCGGCCAACGCCTCGGGCTCGATCTTCGCCGCTGGGACGACGTGCACCGAGGCGATGGCGCCGAGGACCCCGAGGCCCACACCGATGCGCACGACGAATTGGCTTCCCCGGTCGGCGTGGGTGCTGCCGGCACGCCGGTGCAGGCCTTGTCGGACCTCCAAGACGGCCCACCCGACGACGGTCACGACGAGGAGCACCAGAAAGGCCCCGTGCGCCGGTGCGAACGCCGAACTCGTCGTCACCATCGGGCCGTGAGTCTAGGAACTCCCTGAGTGAGACCATCGGTCCGGGCGCGCGGTGGCGCCCATCGGTACATTGGACACAGAGACCTCGGGAGGCGGGCACGTGGCTGCGGGTGGGATGCAGGGACGGAACTGGGTCTTGGCCGCGATGATCTTCGCGGTCTCGATGACCTTCATCGATCAGACCATCGTGTCGATCGCCGTTCCCAACATCCAACGTGAGCTCGGCCTCAGTTCGACCGGCGTGCAGTGGGTCGTCAACGGCTACCTGATCGCGTTGGCCGCGTTGTTCGCCCTGGGTGGGCGACTGTCGGACATCTTCGGCCACCGCAAACTCTGCGTCATCGGCGTCGTCGTGTTCGTCGTGGCCTCCACCATGTGCGGTCTCACCCCCAAGGGCTCCGTCGCAGAGGCCTGGATCGTCGGCTTCCGGGTCGTCCAGGGAGTGGGCGGCGCCCTCATGTTCCCCGCCGCGCTGGCCATCGTGGTCGCCACCTTTCCCTTGCGTGAGAGGGGCAAGGCCTTGGCTCTCTTCTTCGGCATCGCGGGCGGGTTGACCGCCATCGGCCCGCTGCTGGGCGGGTACCTGACCCAGTGGACGTGGCGGGCCATCTTCTGGGTCAACATCCCGGTGGCGATCATCGCCCTGGTGCTGATCGCGGTCTCCAAGCCCAAGACGCAGTACCAGCGGGCACCCCTCGACTACCTCGGAGCCGTGCTCATCGCGGTCGGGATCGGCCTGAGCATCTTCGGGCTGCAGCAATCCGCCCTGTGGGGATGGAGCAATCCATGGATCTGGATCTGCATCGTGGTCGGCCTGCTGATCATCGGGTCCTTCGTGCTGGTCGAGATGCGCGTCGCCTCGCCACTCATCCAGGTCTCGATCTTCCGCATACGCGCCTTTTCGGTGGAGAACATCGTGCTGCTGATCGCCATGATGGCCTTCATCCCGATCTTCTTCTTCGCCAGCGAGTACGCCCAGATCGCGTTGCACAAGACGGCCTCGGAGGCCGGCGTGTTCCTGCTCTTCTTCTTCTTGGGCTTCGTGGTCGCCGCCCAGGTCGGTGGCCGCATCCTCGACCGGGAAGGTGCGAAGCGCGCCGTCGTCCTGGGGTGCGCGATCGCTGCCGTGGGTTTTGGATTCTGGGCCTCCAAGGCCACGACCCTGAGCTTCGGCAAGCAACAGCTCTGGGTGATCGTCGCCGGCGCGGGGATGGGGCTGATGCTCGGACCGGCGAACACCGATGCCGTCAACCGGGCCGGCAACCTCTCGTATGGCGAAGCCACCGGTATCACCCAGACGATCCGGAACTTCGGGGCCAGTCTCGGGCTGGCCGCTCTGGGCACGATCCAGCTGTTCAACTTCCGTTCTCGACTCACCGTGTCGCTCCAGGCCATGCACGTGCCGAACGCAGCCGCGGTGGCCGCCAAGGCGACCCAATCGACCCAGGGCGGCGGATCGGGCGGCTCCATCCCGCACTACGTCTCGGTGGACTTCGCCCATGCCACGGCCGTGGTCCTCGCCGTGATGTGCGGGATCATGGGCTTTGCCGCCGTGGTGGCCTTCGTCGGCCTCCAGCGGGGCCGCCAGGAGATGCCGAGCGACACCGACGGCGGCGGGGACCCGCAGGCGATCAGCGCCGCCTGAGCACCTCGTGGCCCGGCTCGGTCTTCGGCCGGACGGCGCCCGATGGGAGCGCCCCTTGGCGAGTGGGCTGTCGTAGTCTCGGATCGAGCCAGGCGGCCCGCTCGCTCCCGGAGCGTCCCAGAGCAGGAGGCAGACATGTGGCAGTCCCACCGTCGGATCGGGTTGGTCGTGGCGGGGTTGGTCGCGGTGGGCCTCCTCGGCGCGGGATGCGGCGCCATCAACAAGGCCAAGCAGGCCTACGACGACGTGAAGGGGAACAAGGGCACGATCGACGCCTTCACCCAGAACCTGAGCAACGGGCAGGACGTGCCCTTCGAGGCGACATACACCACGACCGGAAGTGCGCCGGCCACGGTCGTCTATGCAGCCAACCCGTCGAGCGGTGAACTGGCCTTCCACCTCACACAGACGGGGAGTAGCGCGTCCAATGTCCAGTTCATCACCAATCCGTCGGGCAACTACGCCTGCACCCAGAACGGTGCAGCCTGGTCCTGCAACAAGCTGGACAAGGCGAGCGCGGCGGACCAGGAGAACCTGGTCGACTTCTACACCCCGTCGCACTGGGTCAACTTCCTCAAGGACGCCTCGCTCGCCGCGGGTCTGGCCGGCGACAAGGTGACGACGTCGACGATGTCGTTGAACGGTTTCGACATGCACTGCGTGGACCTGGTGGCCAGTGGCGTGGCGGGCACGAGCACCATCTGCACGACGTCGCAGAACATCCTCGGCTACGTAAAGGTGGCATCGGACTCGACGAGCTTCCAGATCACCAATTACTCCAGTTCGCCCGACGCCTCCCTGTTCCAACTGCCCCCGGGGGCGACGGTCACCACTCCGACCACGTGACGACCGCGGTCGCACTCGAGGAAGGGTGTGGATGACCACCTTCGTCACCCGTTACGACACCGCCGGGACCGGCGTCCGGCTCGCCGTCAAGGACCTCATCGACATGGAGGGCGAACGGACGCTGGCCGGTTGCCGAGCCGTGGAGAGGACGGCGCGGCCGGCTGCACGTGATGCCGCATGTCTGGCCGGCGCCCGGGCCGCCGGCGCCGCCATCGTCGGCCGGACCAATCTGCACGAGCTGGCCCTCGGGGTGACCGGGGTCAACCCCTGGTTCGGGACCCCGGTCAATCCGCTCGATCCGGGGCTGGTTCCCGGTGGATCGTCGAGCGGGTCGGCCGTTGCGGTGGCCACGGGAGAGGCCGATGTGGCCTACGGCAGCGACACCGGCGGCTCCATCCGCATCCCGTCGGCCTGTTGCGGCACGGCCGGACTCAAGACCACCTGGGGGCGCATCTCGCTCGAGGGCGTGTGGCCGCTGTCGCCGAGCTTCGACACGGTGGGGCCGATGGCGCGTGACGTGGCCGGGCTGGTGACCGGGATGGAGCTGCTCGAGCCGGGATTCGTCGTGGCCGGACCCTCAGAGGCGCGTGACCTCCGCGTCGGCGTGGTGCCGGTCGAGTCAGACCCGGCGATCGCCGACGCCGTCTCGCAGGCGCTGCACCGCAGCTGCTGGTCCTGCACGGAGGTCCCGCTGACCGCGGCCTGGCAGGACGCGACGGCGCAGGCCGGACTGCTCCTCGTCGTTGAGGCCTTCCATACGGACGCCGCCCTGTTGGCCGAGGACCCCGACGGCATCGGAGCCGACGTGCAGGCACGCCTGCGGATGGGATCGTCGTTCGACGACGCCATCGTCCGCGCCGCCTGGGACACCCAGCGCGCCTTCAGTGCGGAGCTCGAACGAGCCTTCGAACGCTTCGACATCGTGGTCACGCCGACGCTGAGCATCTTCCCGCCCCCGCTCGACCAGGGTGACGACCTGTTGGTCTCGCGCTGCACGCTGCCGGTCAACCTGGCCGGCGTGCCCGCGCTGTCCCTGCCGGTGCCGAGCCGAGCCCCGCTGCCGGCGAGCATCCAACTGGTCGGGCCGGCCGGAAGCGAGGAGCGCCTCCTCGCCGCCGGCGCCCATCTCGAGGCGGCGGCGGGTGCGGGCTGACTCAGCCCGCGTGTCGGCGCACCAGGCCCGCGCCGATCTCGGCCAGGTGGGCCCGGACGGCGTTGGGTTCGATGATCTCGAGCGCATCGGAGAAGCCGGCCAGCTGGCGGGCCACCATGAGCTCGGAGTGAGATCGCAGCTCGAGCTCGACGATGTCGCCGGGTCCGGTCGACTCGGTCCGTAGCCGGTTGCCGAAGATGTAGGAGAGCACGTCTGCCACCCGTCGATCGGTGCGGAGGCGGACGACGACCGGAGCGCGCTGGCGATCCACGGTGGTGACGATCGAACTCCAGGCCTGCGCCAGGTCGAAGTCGTCCGGGCGCACCGCCCGCTGCCCGTTGGCCACGACGGAGCGCACCCGGCTGACCCGGAACGTGCGCTGACCGGCGGCCGTGCCGGCGATGAGGTACCAGGTCGCGTTCTTCACCACGAGCCCGAGCGGGTCGATGGTGCGGAGCGACACCTCGCCGTCGCGCCGGCGGTAACCCAGTTCGACCTGCGCGCCCTCGATCACGGCCCCCTGCAGCGCCTCGAGGTGGTCGAGCGGCGCCGCTTCGGGCTGATCCCATCCGGAGGGGTCGCGCACGATGGCGGCCGCGGCCGCCTCGGCGTGGGCGCGGAAGGTGGCCGGGAGGGCCTGGACCAGCTTGCGCAGCGCGGCCCGCACCTCGGGCGTGGCGGCCGACGGCCCGGCCAGGAGGAAGAGGGCACGGGCCTCGTCGGCGGTCAGGCCGCTCAGGTCCGTCCTGGCGCCACCGACCAACTCCCAGCCGCCCCCGCGCCCGGGCTGGGAGTACACCGGCACGCCGGCCAGGGCCAGTCCTTCGAGGTCCCGCCGCGCGGTCCGCTGGCTGATCTCGAGCTCGGCCGCCAGCTCCGCCGCGGTGATCCGCCCCCGGGACTGGAGGACCAGGAGGGCGGCGACGAGGCGATCCGCACGCATGCGACAAGTATGTCCCGATAAATGGCCACAAGATGGCCACTTTGGGGGCGCACCATGGCGTCGTCCCGAACGCGAGGCCGGCTCCGATGGGCCGGCGGAAAAGAGTGATCACATGCCCGGACTCGTTGCCCCCATCGCCGACGAGCGAGAGGCGCTGCTGGCCTTCCTGGCCCAGCAGCGCGACGCCTTGCGCTACGCGGCCCACGGCCTCACCGACGAGCAGGCCGCCGCACGGCCCTCGGTCAGCGAGCTCAGCCTGGCCGGTCTCATCAAGCACGTGGCCCAGGTGGAGCGGGCCTGGATGACTTTCCTGCGGACCGGCGACACCACGGTGTTCGCTCCGGCCGACGACTACGAGGACGGGTTTCGGTTGAGCGCCGGCCAGAGTCTCGCCGACGTGCTCACCTTCGCCGCCGATCAGGCCGGCGACACGGAGAAGATCGTCCGCGACATCGGCGACCTGGGCGCGCCGTTGACGCCCACGACCGACGTGGTGCCCTGGATCGCGCCGGGGCTCGTCTGGACCCCGCGCTGGGTGCTGCTGCACCTCATCGAGGAGGCCGCTCGCCACGCCGGCCATGCCGACATCGTGCGAGAGTCGATCGACGGTGCCACCTGCTGGACGCTGATGGCCCAGGCCGAGGGATGGTCCATGGAGGACTGGGCCTCCTGATCGGGCCCTAGGCTGGCGAGGCATGGAGATCGAGGTCTGGTCCGATTTCGCCTGCCCGTGGTGCGCCCTCGGCTTCGCTCGCCTCGACGCGGCACTGGAGCGGTTCGCACACCGGGCCGAGGTGCAGATCGTGCACCGGTCCTTCGAGCTGGACCCGTCGGCCCCGGCCCGGCGCGACATCACCATGGAGCAGGCGCTGGTGCGCAAGTACGGGATGAGTCCCGCACAGATCGACGCCGGTCACGTGCGGCTCACCGAGTTTGGCGCCGAGGTGGGATTCACGTTCCACTTCGAGCGCATCCAGCTGGGCAACACGTTCGACGCGCACCGGCTGGCCAAGGCGGCGCAGGGGTCGGCCAGTGAGCACCGCCTCGTCCAGGGTCTCTTCGGCGCCTACTTCACCGACGGTCGCCTCCTGTCGGACCATGGCGTGCTGCGCGAGGTGGCTGCCGCGGCCGGGCTGGACGAGCACATCACTGAAAAGGTGCTCGGCGGCGAGCTCTACGCGCTCGAGGTGCGGCGCGACGAGGCGGCGGCACAGGAGCGGGAGGTGACGGGGGTGCCGTACTTCCTCATCAACGGCGCCTGGCCCGTGCCCGGGGCCCAGGACGTCGACACGCTGGTCACCGTGCTCGAGCGGGCCTGGGCCCGTTCAGCGCAGTGAGTCGAGGATCTCGTCCACCATCTCCGCCGTGGCGTCGGGGTGCAAGAAGGCGAAGCGGGCCACCGTCTCGCCCTCCCAACTCGTCGGGGTGACGAAGCCGATCTGCTCGCGCAGGAGGCGGGAGGACCAGGCCTCGTAGTCGAACTTCTCCCACCCCGGTCGTCGGAACAGGACGATCGACAGACCCGGTTCGCGCACCAGTTCCACGTGGCTCGCCCGCTCGATCCGCTCGGCCGCCTGTTGCGCCATGCGCAGCCCGGCCTCGACCGCCTCGCAGTACGCGTCGAGGCCGTTGACCGCCATGGAGAACCACAGGGGGAGCCCGCGGGCCCGCCGGGTCAGGTGGTAGGCGTAGTCGCTCGGGTTCCACTCCTCGGGGTTCTCGCTGTGCAGCACGTCGAGATACTGGGCGTCCTGGGTGTGGACCGCCTTGGCCAGGTTGGGCTGCCGGTAGACGAGTGCCGCACAGTCGAACGGCGCGAAGAGCCATTTGTGGGGGTCGACGATGAACGAGTCGGCCCGTTCGAAACCGGCGAACTGCTGGCGCACCGACGGGGCGAACAGCGCGGCGGCTCCGCCGTAGGCGCCGTCGATGTGGAACCAGAGCCGGCGTTCCGCGGCGACGTCGGCCACGCCGTTCAGGTCGTCGACGATGCCGGCATTCGTCGTGCCGGCCGTGGCCACGATGCCGATGACGTCCTCACCGCGGGGATCGTTCTCCAGCGCGTTGCGCAGCGCCTCCTCGGTCAGGCGGTGATCACTGGTGGGGACGGGAAAGGTGCCGACGCCGAGCACGTGGCATGCCTTGCCCACCGAGGAATGGGCGTCCTCGCTCATGGCGATCAGCGGGCGGAGGGGAGGATTGGACTGCCGGCGGTGGGCCGTGGTGTCGCGGGCCACCATCAAGGCGGACAGATTGCCCGCGGAGCCCCCGGCGACGAAGCAGCCGCCGGCACCGGTCGGGAAGCCGGCCTGCGTGGCCAGCACCCCGAGGGCCTGGTTCTCCGCCACCACGACGCCGGCCGCCTCGAGCCACGACGTGCCGTGCAGCGAGGAGCAGGAGACGAACATGTCGAAGAGCAGGGACGCCTTCGTCGGTGCGGCGGGGATGAAGGACAAGAAGCGCGGGCTGTCACACGACACCACCGCCAGGGCCAGCGTGTCCGTCCAGATTTTCAGGACGTCCGCCGCGTCGTTCCCTTCGGGTCGCATGAGCCCGGCCAACTCCGCGTCGAGCGACGACACCAGGCCTCCGAAATCGAGGGACACCGGGTCCATCGAGAGTCGTTCCCGGCAGGCCGCGACGATGAGATCGGTCATTGCCTCGTCGTAGTGGAACATCGAATTCCCCGTCACGCAGATGGTCCTTCCGGTCGTCGGGAACTGCGCCACGCCTCTTCGGCCCGGCTGGCCACGTCGTGCAGGGGAGCGCCCGTCTTGGCCGCCACGAGCGCGACGTCGTCGAATTCGGGTTTGGCTCGCCCGGCCGTGACCTTCATCCGGATCGTCATCCCGTCGAGGGTCACCTCTTCCATCGTGCGGGCGGCCGGCCAGCGTGCGACGGAGGTCGCCCGGAGGCCCAGGGTACCGGTGGCGCGTTCGACGGTGCGCCGTAGGTCGTCGAGTGCGATGGTGTCGCTCAGGACGTGGAGCACGTGTCCCGGGCGGCCCTTCTTCATGGTGACCGGGGTGACCCAGGCATCGAGCGCGCCTGCGTCGAGGGCGGCCGCCACGGCGAAACCGAGCTGTTCGCCGGTGGCGTCGTCGAGGTTTGTCTCGAGCACCACGGCGGGCTGGCCCGGCCCGATGTCGGAGCCGGCGGTGCGGCCGATGACGACCTGGGTGCAGTTGGGAAGGTCCTCGAGCTCGTTCGAGCCGCCGCCGAAGCCCGACGCGGTGATCGTCATGTCCGGCATGGGCCCGAAGGAAGAGCAGAGCGTGGCCACGAGGGCGGCGCCGGTCGGCGTGGTCAGCTCGACCGTCACGTCACGTCCATAGGTGGGGACGCCCTCGAGCAGGCGGACGGTGGCGGGCGCCGGATTGGGCAGCCGGCCGTGCGCGCTGCGCACCGTTCCCATGCCCGTCGCCACGGGCGACGCGTACAATTCGTCCACCCCGAGCACCTCGAGCGCAGCGCAGGTCCCCACGATGTCGATGATGGCGTCGTGGCCGCCCACCTCGTGGAAGTGCACCTGGTCGACGGGGCGCCGGTGCAGGGTGGACTCGACTTCCGCCAGAGCGAGGAAGACCCTCTGGGCCCGCTCGGCGACGCGGGCCGGGAGCGCCGCCTCGCCGATGAGCGCGGCAATGGACGCGTGCGTCCGCACCACGACGTCGTCTCCCCGTACGAGCACGCGCGAACAGGCGACGCCGCCTCGCAGGCCTTCCTCGACCCGCATGTCCCACCCGGGGAGGGCGAGCCGATCGAGAAGGGCGCGCACCTCGGCCACGTCGGCGCCGGCGTCGAGCAGGGAACCGAGAGCCATGTCGCCTGCGATCCCGGCGAAGCAGTGGAACCAGGCGATCGTCTCGCTGGAGGCCGCGCGGCGCGTCATGGCAGCAGCCGGGCGATCGCGCTGGCCGCGCCGTAGCCGTTGTCGATGCCGACGACGGTGATGCCGGACGAGCAGGCCGAGAGCATCGTCAGCAGAGCGGTGATGCCTTCGAAGGCGGCGCCGTAGCCGGTGCTGGTCGGCACCGCCACGACGGGAGCGGGGGTCAGGCCGCCGACCACGCTGGCCAGTGCCCCTTCCATGCCGGCGATGACGACGACCGCGTCCGCCATGGCGATGGTGTCCACTTCGGCCAACAGGCGGTGCAGTCCGGCGACGCCGCAGTCCACGACGAGTGCGGGTGCGAAACCGAGGACCGTCAGGACGGCGACACACTCGGTGGCCACGGGGAGGTCGGCCGTGCCGGCGGTGAGGACCACCACGGAACCGGACCGGGGCGTGGCCGGCCGGAAGGTGAGGGTCGAGAAGGTGCCGCTGTCCGCCAGCGTCCCGTGGTGACCCAGCGGGCCGGCGACGGCGCTCACGGCCTTGATCTGGTCGTCGTCGGCCCGGGTCAGGAGGACGGGCCCGTCGGTGGCGGCCAGCAGCTCCTCGACGACGGCGGCGCAGTGTTCCGGTGTCTTGCCCGGCCCGTAGACCGCCTCGGGCATCCCCTGGCGCAGGTCGCGGTGGTGGTCGACCTTGGCGAAGCCGAGGTCCGAGTAGGGGAGTCGCCGCAATTGGCGCACTGCGTCATCGGGGGCGCAGCGACCGTCGGCGACCTCTTCGATGAGCGCGCGGAGCGAGGAAGGGTCCATGACCTGCTCTATCCTGCCCAACTGTGAACACCCCTGCGACCACGGTGGCCTATTTCGGTCCGCCGGCCACCTTCACGCAGGAGGCGTTGCTGACCCAGCCCGACCTGGCGTCGGCCGAGCTGACACCCCTCGGATCGATCATGGCCGTGCTCGACGCCGTGGCCGAGGGCACGGTCGACCTGGGTTTCGTGCCCATCGAGAACGCCATCGAGGGCACCGTCAACGCCACCATCGACGGCTTGATCCACGACGTGGACGTCCACATCCAGCGCGAGGTGGTGATGGACATCCACCTCCACCTGATGGCCCGTCCGGGCGTGGGCATCGACCAGATCACCCACGTCTCCTCCTATCCCCACGCACTGGGCCAATGTCAGAAGTACCTGGCCCGGGCGCTTCCCGAGGCGGAGCAGCGGGCAGCCAACTCGACGGCCGACGCCGCCCGGCTGCTCGGATCGTCCGACTCGGCCGATGGGGCGGCCATCGCGCCGCGCCTCGCCGCGGAGCGTTACGGCCTGGTCATACTGGCCGAGGACGTGGAGGATCACGCGGACAACCAGACCCGCTTCGTGCTGGTGGCCCGGCACCGGGTCCACAAGGCGACCGGTCACGACAAGACGAGCATCGTCTGTTTCCAGCGCGCCGACCACCCGGGCAGCCTGCACGGGATCGTGGGCCAGTTCGCGGCCCGCAACATCAACCTGACCAAGCTGGAGTCGCGGCCGACGAAGCAAGGTCTCGGCGACTACTGCTTCGTGATCGATCTGCGCGGTCATGTGGCCGACGAGGTGGTCGCCGACTGCTTGCGCGACCTGCACGCCGGACTGGCCGGGGTGAAATTCCTCGGCTCGTATCCCGCGGCGGGCGAGCACGGCGAGCAGCACCGGCGGCAGGCCGATGCAGCGTGGCAGGCCGCCGACGACTGGTTGAAGGGCCTGCGCGACGCGATCGACTGAGCGGCGCCGTCCGATCTGATCGGGGAAGACGGTGCCCACGGGCCACTGGTACTCTGCGCCGGGAGGGCATGGTGGCACAGCTCATCGACGTCGATCAGCATCTCTTCGAGTCGAGGACGACCTGGAGCGACTACATCGAGCCCGCGCGGCGCGCCGACGCCCTGGCGATCACAGACGACGAGGCGGGCTGGCCCTGGCTGACCTGGCGGGGCGATCGGCTGACACCGCTCGAAGTGCCGATTCCCGAACGCTCCTCGCTGATCGGCGACGAGCGCCGGCAGCGTCTCCGAGGTGAGCGTGCTGCGGCGTCGTTCGACGACCTCGTGCCGGAGTCGTACCGTTCGGCCGGCGCCCGGCTCGAGGCGCTCGACGCCTTCGGTCTCGACGCCGCGGTGCTCTTCCCCAACTACGGGCTCTTGTGGGAGCAGCGTCTGGCCACGGATCGGGCGGCGCAACGAGCCAACGCCCGCGCCTACAACCGCTTCGCGGCCGACGTGTGCGGCGAGAGCCCGGACAGGCTCTTCGGTGTCGCCCACGTGACACTGCACGATCCCGCCTGGGCCGTCGAGGAGA
Organism: uncultured Acidimicrobiaceae bacterium; assembly: GCA_963754445.1. Classification (GTDB taxonomy): domain Bacteria; phylum Actinomycetota; class Acidimicrobiia; order Acidimicrobiales; family RAAP-2; genus Bog-473. The sequence goes on from CAVWFT010000002.1 coordinate 985,396, forward strand.
TCGGCCGGGTCCGTCGTCAGGGCCTCCGCCTGGCCATGATCGCCCCCGCCCCGGTCGACGGGAAGCCGTTGTCGCACCAGGATTTCGATCCCGTGTGGGCCGCCTTCTGCGAGCACGGGGTTGCGCCGGTCTTCCATGTCTCCGCTTTCGAGAGCCCGCTGGACCCGGCCTGGCGAGCCGGGGAACAGGAGGACGGCGAGCAGCTCTTCGACTCGATCTTCTTGTACCTGGCGCCTGCGGTTGCCCTGGCCAACCTGATCCTCAACGGTGTCCTCGAGCGGTTCCCCGATCTGCGGATCGGGGTGATCGAGCTCACGGCGAGCTGGGTCCCGCACTTCCTCCTGCACATCGACGGGGCCTCGGACTTCTACGCCCTGCGCCACGGGGCGCCCTTTCGGACGTTGGCTGCTCGCCCTTCGGACTACTTCTTGCGCCAGGTCCGGGTCGCTGCCTTGCCCTACGAGATGCCCAACCGCCTGGTGCCCAAGGTCGGGGAGGACACCTACATGATCGGGAGCGACTGGCCCCACGCCGAAGGAGTGGCCGATCCGCAGGCGGCGGCGCAGCGGGCGGTGGCCGGCCTCCGTGGGTCGGCGCGCGACAACCTGCTCGGTGGGAACGCGGCATGGCTGCTGGGCCTGTGAGCCTCGACCTCGAGGCCCGGGCGGCCGAGCGGGAGCGCCTGCGGGCGGCCTACCTGGCCCCGACCGGCGAGCGTCCGGCCTCGAGCGCCCGGGGCGTGCACCACCTCGCGCTGCTCTGCTCGGACGTCGAACGCACCATCCGCTTCTATCAGGGATTGCTCGGCTTCCCCCTGGTCGAGCTGTTCGAGAACCGCGACTACCAGGGCTCGACCCACCTCTTCTTCGATCTCGGTCACGACAACACGTTGGCGTTCTTCGATTTCCCCGGCCTCGGTCTCGGGCCCTACGCCGAGGTGTTGGGCGGTTTCCACCATCTGGCCATCTCGGTCGATCGGTCTCAATGGGACCGGGCCAGGGTGCGCCTCGAGGAGGCCGGCGTCACCACCATGATCGAGAGCGAGGTCTCGATGTACTTTTCGGATCCCGACGGCGTTCGGCTCGAACTGATCGCCGAGGACCTGGGATCGCTCTACGGGACGCCGTTGCACTGATGGCCGTCACGGGGATGGCCAACCTGGCCGTCAAGGTGCGGGAGGAGGATCTGGAGTCGGCCTGCGCCTGGTACGCCGCAGCAGGGGCGACGGTGACCGAGCCGGTGCAGTGGGAGAACGGCCGGCGAGCCGACGTCCAATTGGGCGTCCTGGCCCTGACCCTGTTCACCCGGGCCATCTACGAGGAGGCCTGCGACCTGCCGGACGATGGTTTTTTGCACCCTGCGCTCTTCGTGGACGATCTCGACGCCGAGTTGGCCCATCACCGCGTGCTCTGGGGCCCGCGGGTCGTCAGCGGCAGCTTCGGCACCCGGCGCATCGCCTTCGTCGAGGCCCCGGGGGGAATCCGCCTCGAATTCATGGAGCAGCTGGAGCCGCCCCCGAGCACCTGACGTCAACCCGGACCCGGAGTTCGGATCGAGTTTATGGTGCTGCCTTCTGTGCCGGCGCGCACCGTCCTGTTGCTGACGGCGTGTGGAATCCTCGGCATGCGCTGATCCATCGCACAGGAGGCACCGGATGACCACGACCGACACGACGACGGCAACCGACCACACGACCACGTCACCGAAGCACGGTTACACCAAGGAAGGCGTCCCCGTCTGGGGCAAGGTGCACCACTTCGTCAAGACCGACACCGCGATCCAGCGCTTCAACGCCCGCGTCGGCCTGAAGATCACGCTCCTGGTCGGCACCATGTGGGCGGCCTATTTGTTCGCGGTCATCGCGTTCGTCTCGCTGCCCTCGACCATCAAGGCACACAGTGCCACCGTGATCGTCCTGTGGATCAGTTCGGAGTTCATCCAGCTGGTCCTGCTCCCCATCATCATCGTGGGGCAGAATCTGCAGGCCCGCGCCTCCGATGCCCGAGCGGCCAAGACCTTCGAGGACGTCGAAGATGCTCGTCGAAAGATAGAGAAAGCCATCGACCTTCTCGACATCCACACGGAGGGTGGTCTGCACGATGCCGTCGCCGTCATCGTCGATGCCCTCGACAAGGCCAAGGGCGCCCCGCCGCAGCGGGCCACGCCCTGAGGGGTCAGGACGTCTCGAGCACGGCGATCTCCTCGACGACGGCGTCGGGTGACGCCGTCGTGGCAGCGACGTTCGGTTGGGCCAATTGGCTCAAGGAGCGTAGGGAGGGGACGGTCAGCAACGCCGCCAGCGCCGTGACCACGAGCAGCCCGGCTGCGATGGTGAAGCTGAGCACGTAGCCGTCGGTCAGGGCGGCCGCCGTGTGCGCGGCGCTCGGGATCCCGGTTCCGAGCGACGTGGCCGTCTTCTTCGCCGCCAGCGTGGCCAGAACGGCCAGACCGAGGGATGCGCCGACCGTGCGCGACGTGTTCAGGATGCCCGACGCGAGACCGGCCCTCTCGCGGGGCACGCCGGCCGTCCCGGCCACGGCGATCGGCGTCACGGCCAGGCCCATGCCCAGTCCGATGAGCACGTAGGGGAAGAGAAGATCGGCGGCGAACGTCGACTCCGGCGTGATGAGCGTCAACCAGCCCAATCCGACCGCGGCCACGAGCGACCCGAGGACGATCAAGGGCCGGGGTCCGAATCGGGGTACGAGGCGCGCGGTCAGTTGGGCGCCCGCCGCGATGATGAGCGTCTGGGGCAGGAAGGCCAGGCCGGCCTTGAGCGGGCTGTAGCCCAGCACGTGCTGCATGTAGAGGGTCTCGAAGTACCACGAGCCGAAGAGGGCACCAAACAACAGCAGCATGACGATGTTGCCCCCGGCGACGTTGCGCGACCGGAAGATGCCGAGCGGCATCAGTGGTGCCGGAGAAACCCGGGCCTGCAGGTAGACGAAGACGCCGAGGAGCACGATGCCCGCGGCCACGGGGAGGAGCACTTGCGACGAACCCCACGGGTAGGTCTCGGTGCGCACGATCCCGAAGACCAGCGCGGTCAATCCGGCGGTCACGGTCACCGCGCCCCACGGGTCGAGGTGGCGGTGGTGCAGATCGGCGCGGGACTCGGGCACGTAACGAAGGGACGCCACTAACGCCACGGCGCCGATGGGAACGTTGACGAAGAGGATCCAACGCCAGTCGAGGAACTGGGTGAGGATGCCGCCGAAGAGCGCACCCGCCGAGGCGCCGGCCGACGACACCGCACTCCAGGCGCCCAGCGCCTTGGTGCGGGCGGGCCCCTCGGCGAACGACGACGTCAGGATGGTCAGGGTGGCCGGGGCCAGGATGGCCGCGCCGAGGCCTTGCACCGCCCGGGCGATGACCAGCCAGGTCTGGTTCTGGGCCAGACCGCCGAGCAGGCTCGCCACCGTGAACACGGTGAGGCCGATGAGGAACACCTTGCGCCGCCCGAACAGATCGGCCGCCCGGCCGCCGAGGAGGAGGAAGCCGGCGAACGTCAGTGTGTAGGCGTTGACGATCCACTGCAGGCCCGACGTGCTGAAGTGCAAGTCCTTCTGGATCGATGGGAGCGCGACGTTCACGATGGAGACGTCGAGCACGACCATGAACTGACCGATCAGGATCAGGCCGAGCACGACCCCGGCCGGAACGACCCTTCCCGGTGAGATCTCGATGCCGCTGCTGGTGTCTTCGAGCACGCGTCTTCCTTCCCAGTGTGAATCCCGGATGCGACGCCTTGCGTCGGACCAACGCACGCGGGGAGAGTGCTATTCCCTGGCTCGGGTTGGCGGTCGCTGTCGGGTAGACCTCACGGTCTACCGGCCGGGTGTGACAGTTGTGACAGGCTCGGCCGTGATGGCCGAACCACCCGAGATCGATCTGCTGCGCCCGGCGGGGCTCGCGCCGGGCGTTCCGTACGCCTACGTCGCGGTACCTCGAGGTCGCAGCCTCTATCTCTTCTCGGCCGGTGCCTGCCCGCTCGACGACGCGGGCGGCACCGTCGCCCCGGGTGATGTTGCGGCACAGGCGGACCAGGTCATGGCGAACTTGGCCCGGGCCCTCGACGCCGCCGGCGCCGGTCTCGCCGACGTGGTCAAGTCGACCGTCTACGTGGCCAGCGCCGATCGGTCCGACCTGGTCGCGGCATGGACGGTGGTGCGGGAGCGCTTCGGTTCCCACGATCCCCCGAGCACGCTGCTCGGCGTCACTGCACTGGGGTATCCGGATCAGTTGGTCGAGGTCGAAGCGGTGGCCGCGCTCCCCGCCTGACCAGGCGGGACGGACCCCGCCGTCCTGCGTCGACGCCGCGGCGCCCACGTCGGGGAGGTGGGGGACACGGAATTCGGGTAGCCATGTCGAATTCGCTCGGTCGCATTCGTGTAGTGGGCGAACCGGCGATGGACCGGTCAGGACGAGGAGGTTTCGATGAGTACCACCAAGCAGTATCTGTTGAGCGTCCACATGGTCGAGGGAGCGCCCACCCGCTCGGACGAGGACAATCAGCGGGCCTACGGGCGGGTCGACGCCTTCAACGCCGAGCTCATGGAGAGCGGAGCGTGGGTGTTCGGTGGGGGACTGCAGCCGGCCGACATCGCCACGGTCGTGCGGGCCCAAGGCGACGAGACCATCGTGACCGATGGTCCGTTCAGCGAGTCCAAGGAGCACATCGGCGGCTTCTGGGTCGTCGAGGCAGCAGATCTCGATGCGGCCCTCGCCCTGGCGGCCAAGGCCACCCGCGCCTGCGCCGAGCCGGTCGAGGTCCGCCCCTTCCAGGAGATGCCCGAGGCCTGAGCCCGACCATGCCGGCCGACGCCCACCGGTCCGAGATCGAGCGTGCCTTCCGTCAGGAGTACGGGCGCGCCATCTCGGTGCTGGTGCGTGCGTTCGGGGACATCCAACTGGCCGAGGACGGGGTCCAGGATGCCTTCGCCGCCGCCACCGAGCGCTGGCCGCGTGAAGGGTCGCCGCCGAGTCCGGCCGGTTGGATCATCACCACGGCACGGAACCGGATCATCGACCGCCTGCGCCGTGAGTCGAGCCGTGCAGACCGCCAGGCCCAGGCCGCGCTGGTCCACCAGTTCACCGAACCCGACGAGGAGCTCGCCGTGGAGGACGACCGCCTCCGACTGATCTTCACCTGCTGTCATCCCGCCTTGGCGCAATCGGCCCAGGTGGCACTGACCCTGCGCCTCCTCGGCGGGCTGACCACGTCTGAGATCGCGCGGGCGTTCCTGGTGCCCGAGCCGACCATGGCCCAACGCCTCACGCGGGCGAAGGCAAAGATCAGGGGCGCAGGCATTCCCTACCGGGTCCCCGACGGATCGGAATTGCCCGACCGGCTGCGGGCGGTCCTCGCCGTCGTCTATCTCGTCTTCAACGAGGGGTACACCGCCACCACGGGAGCCGCGCTCGTCCGGGACGATCTCTGCGAGGAGGCCATCCGAATGGGTCGGGTGCTGAGCGAGCTGATGCCCGACGAACCCGAGGTCATGGGCCTGCTGGCGCTCATGCTCCTGGTGGCGTCTCGTCGACCCGCCCGGATCGCCGCCGACGGTTCTCTCGTCGTCCTGCCGGACCAGGACCGGTCGCTCTGGGATCGGTCCCTCGTCGTCGAAGGCCAGGACCTCGTCAGGGCCTGCCTGCGCCGCAACGCGCCCGGCCGCTACCAGTTGCAGGCGGCGATCAATGCGGTGCACAGCGACGCCGCCAGGGCCGAGGACACGGATTGGCTCCAGATCGTCGCCCTCTACGAGCAGTTGGCCGCCGTCGACGCCTCGCCGGTGGTCGCGCTCAACCGAGCGGTCGCCGTGGCCGAGGTCCAAGGGCCGGAATTCGGCCTTCGGGCGCTCGAGGACGCCCGACTGGAGACCTACTACCTGTGGCACGCCGTCCGAGCCGACCTCCTGGTGCGCGCCGGCCGACCGGTCGAGGCCGATGCCGCCTATGCCGCGGCCCTGGCCCGGACGGAGAACGAGGCCGAGCGCGCCTTCCTGGAGCGGGCCCGCGCCCGGGTGTCCACCCGATGAGAGACTCGTCTCCGTCATGAAAGTCCACCTCGTCGACGGTACCTACGAGCTGTTCCGCCACTTCTTCGGCGCACCGCCGCACCGGAACAGGGCCGGAGAGGAGGTGGCGGCGACCCGCGGCGTCTTGAGCTCGGTGCTGCAGATGTTGAGCGATGGGGCGACCCACGTCGGCGTCGCCACCGATCACGTGATCGAGTCCTTCCGCAACGACATGTGGCCGGGGTACAAGACCGGCGAGGGGATCGACCCCGACCTGTGGTCACAGTTCTGGCCACTCGAAGAGGCGCTGACCGCCATGGGCGTGCTGGTCTGGCCGATGGTCGACGCCGAGGCCGATGATGCACTCGCCAGCGCCGCGGCCGTGGCAGAGGACGATCCGTCCGTCGAACAGGTCGTCATCTGTACTCCCGACAAGGACCTCGGCCAGTGCGTGCGCGGGACCCGGGTGGTGCAGCTCGACCGGCGCAGGGATGTGCTCATCGACGAGGACGGGGTCGTGGCGAAGTTCGGCGTGTCGCCGGCCTCCATTCCCGACTATCTGGCGCTGGTCGGGGACAGCGCGGACGGCTTTCCCGGGCTCGCCGGCTGGGGCGCCAAGTCGGCTTCGACCGTCTTGGCCCGGTGGGGACGAATCGAGGACATTCCTGGGGATGCGCAGGACTGGGAGGTGACCGTGCGCAGCGCGTCCAAGCTCGCGAGCACATTGCAGCAGGACCTCGCGCATGCGTTGCTCTTCAAGGAGCTGGCTCTCCTGCGCATCGACCGCACCCTGCTCCGCGCCGTCGACGACCTGCGCTGGACCGGGCCCCGCGACGACTTCGTCGACCTCTGCCGTGATCTCGACGCCGTTCCGGTGGCCAAGCGGGCTCAGGCCCTCGCCGCCGAGCGCGCCTCGTAGTCCCGCCACCGATCCCGGCGGCCTGCGAAGGCCATTATCCCGCCGGGGCGCCGATGGTCGGTGTCGGTTGTGTCAGGTCGATGCGCCGGATGAACAGGTCCCGGCTGTTGGGCGAGCCGACCGCACCGGGGATCCACGAGTGGAAGGCGATCCAGAACGAGCCCGAGGTGTCCGCGAAGACCGACTCGCCGCCCGGACCGGCCAGATCGGAATCGCTCGACAAGAGCGGGCTGCTGCTCAGGTCGGTGCAGGGGCCGAGGGGTCCGGAACACGAGGCCACGCCCACGCCGTAGTTGGCCCCGTTCCAGTTGTTCCCCGAGTAGAACAGAAGGTAGCGGCCGTCAGCGGCGACCAGGTCCGGTGCCTCGACGGTGCCGGCTTGCCAGCCCTTGTCCGGCGTCAGCAACACGGTGGGTGTCGCTCCGGTGACGAAACCGGTGCCCGCGGGGTCGAGCTGTTCGGACCAGATCTTCGCATTGCCCTCGCCCCCGGACTTCCAGACCAGATAGGGGGCGCCGCCGGTGTCGAAGAACAGCGAGGGATCGATGGAACCACCGAGCAACTGCTGGCACTCGAGCGGTGCGGTGGACGCGTCGGAGAAGGGCCCCTGGGGGCTGTTCGAACTGGCCACCGAGATGCATTCGTTGCCACTCGATTTCAGGACAGCGGCGTAGTAGAGCAGGAAGACCCCGCCGACACGGGCCACCGCCGGGGCCCACGTGTTGTCGGGATTGGCCCAGGCCGGAAGGCTGGGGAGCGCGTTGCCCACGGCGGTCCAGTGGGTGAGATTGGTCGACGAGATGATTTGGATGTTCCCGGCCACCGAGTTGGTCGCGTAGGCGTAGTAGGTGTCGCCGACAAGGATGACGTCGGGATCCGGGAAGTCGAACGGATAGACGAGCCCGGTGGTCGTGCCGCCCGCCAGCTGGGCGCACGGGCCCGAGACGGCCGAGATGTCCTTGGCCGCCTGGGTGTTGTTGTTGTTCTTGATCGCACCCATTGCGGCCTGGACCCCGCCCAGGCACGTATTGAGGACCCCGATGTTGGCCTGGAGGCTCGTGACGTTGGCGTTGGCCGCGGCCAGGGCGGCATTCGCCGCCCCGAGTTGTTGCTGGAGGGAGGCGATCGTTTCGGCCAGCACGTTGCGCTTCGAGGTGGTGACTGCGTTCACGTATCGGGTGACGAACGCGTGATGGCGCTGTGAGGCCAGGTGGCTCTTGGCGGCGGTCAGCGTCGCCTCCTCCTTGCGCGTCCGGGTCCGGGCGTCGACATCGGTCCAGATGGCAGCGGTCAGGAGTCCGATGGCCAGTACGAGCGCGGTCGCGGCGATCAGCTGCCGGTTGCGGGTCGCCCGGGACCTAGCCATTGGCGGCCGACGCACTGTTGCAGCTGGCGGTCACCGAGTTCAGGGCGTTGACGGCGGCGTTGAGCGCGCCCAGCGACAGGGCGTTCAGTGACCGCTGGACACCGCCCAGACAGGTCTGGAGCGAGCCGATGAGCGAGGTCTGTTCCGTGGCATGGGTCTTGGCCGCCGTCAGCTCGCTCTGGGCGCCGTTGAGCTGGGCCGTGGTCTGCGAGACCGCGGTGGTGTCGTTGCCGACTTGCGTCGTCAGGTCGGCCAGCTTGTGCCGCAGCCTCGTCAGCGCCGCCGACTCAGCCGCGATGTGTTGCCTCGTGTCGACGAGCGACGAGTGGGCACGGGTGAACTGGTCCCTTTCGGCAATCTGGTCGGCGACGAGCCAACCGACGGCCGACAGCACGAGTGCGCAGGCCACCACCAAGAGACCGACCCGGACGTAGAAGCGCCGGGTGCGGGGCCGCGGCGCCGGCGCGGCCTCCTCGACCGGAGGCGCTCCATGGGCGTCGAGGATCGCCTCGGCGCCACGGGGCACCACGTCTTGGTCGGGTGGTCTGGTGTCGGTCATGGCGGACAGTCCGATTGCGCTCGTATCGAGCGCCACTCGCTCGTGCCGTCCGAGGCGTGCGACGGCGACCCGGCCCTAATTTCCCAGGCCACGCGGCCCGCGACAAGTCACCCCCCGATCGACCGACCCACAGCGGGGAGTGCGGGCCGCCTACTTGTGCAGCCAGGTCACCGAGAAGTTCTTGTTCTTCGACAGCGGAGAGACGCTGTCCTTCTGGATCGATCCGGACACCATCTGGACCGTCACCGGGCTGAACGTGCCGATGGCCGCGCCGTTGACCTTGGCCTTGGTGACGTCCAACGTGCCGAAGTCAGCCAGCGGAAGCGGTTTGCCCGACGGCTTGCAGCAGGGCGCCTCCACGATCACTTCCGCCGAGGTCCGGGCGGCACCCTGCACCTTCTGCGTCGACGTCTCGGTCCAACCCCTGGTGGAGTCGATGATGGTCATGGTGAACGAGGTGAGGGTGTTGGCCACCACCGAAGCCTCCATGACGTCGCCGGGCTGCACCGGGTTCCCGAAGTACACCGGCGGGCTCGGATAGGTCTCGTACCAGGCGGCGTAGTCGGGTACCCCGTCCTGGCAGCCCGCGATCGTGCCGGTCTGCTCCACGTTCGAGTCGTCGTACCCGTCGAGCCCCACCCAGGTTCCCGAGACGGTGCTTGCCGACGAGCAGGTCGCGGTCGGCTGGACCCACGTGGCCGCTGCGCTCGAGTAGGTCGAACCGGTGACCACGTAGCCCGACCAGTTGGACGACTCCACCGTTGTCGCCGGGAGCGCGGCCGATCCCGGCGTGGACAACTGGATCGGCGCTCCCGGTGACGTCGTCGGTGGAAACCCTGACGCGCCGGCGCCCGAAGAGATCACCGTGGACCCGAGGAGGGGGATGGAGGCGAGCGCCAGCAACAGACCCGTACGCGTCAAGACGGACACCGAGAACCCCCCAGATCGCTTGATGTGAGCGGCACAGAGTGGGCCTGCCTGGCGGCTCCTGTCAAGCATCGACCGGCCTGCGGGCCGGTCGCCTAGCGGGTCTCGAAGGCGCGGCGGAGGTCGACGCCGAGGTCGGGAATCGGCTGGTCCGTGGCGAAGCGGTAGAGGATCGTCCGCATGTACATGCCGGCGGCGGAGGAGTACATGCCGACCCCGATCGCACCGAGGAGTCCGATGGCCGCAACGGGAACACCGATCACGTAGACGTGCTTCATCGTGATGACGACGCCGAGGGCGAAGAGGAGGAGAGCCACGATCGTCAGGCCGGCGAACAGCAGACCGAACCGGATGCCCCCACGAGCGACGGTACCGAAGCGTGCCTTGAGCACCGACGAAGAGCGCTTCAGTGCTTCGATCGGTCCCACGTTCTCGAAGGCGAGGACCGGTATGACCAGGAAGGTGGCGACCGCCCAGGCGAGACCACCCAAGATGCCGATCACGCGGCCGAGCACGCCGAGCCTGCTCTCGACGGCACGGATGGTCGTGCCGACGACGGCGGCCAGGAGGGCCCACCGGAAGATGACACCCTTGCGCGTCCATGCCTGCGCCAGCGATCCCCCGATGGTGGGTGCGCGCCCTTCGATCCGGTCGGTTGCTGCGAAGACGAGGGCGACGTTGAAGACGACGGTCGCCGCGTTGGCGACAACGGATCCACAAAGGAGGGCGACGAACACCAGCACCGGGGTGTGACCGACCGCCAGCACCAGCGGCACGGTGACGACGGCGAAGGCCAAGAGACTCGTGAAGGCGGCCATCACCGGGAGCCAGATCATGTGACGGTCCTGCTGGAACAGGTGCAGGGAGGCACGCAGGATTGCCTTTCCCGTCGGGTTGCTCGTCGCCATGGAATGCCTCCCTCCGTGGGGCCGCTCGTGGCCACACGTCGCCTCGCTCTTATCGGTTCGGGAACCGGCGGACTGAAGTCGACCACCCGGTCGCACCCCTCCTGGCAGCAGCCGCACTGAGTATACCCCAGGGGGGTATAATCAGTGGCCATGACCCAGACGACGCCCGGCTACAGCAACCACAAGGACGGAGTCCAGAAGCGACTGCGGCGGATCGAGGGTCAGGTACGCGGCATTCAGCGCATGGTCGACGAGGACCGCTATTGCATCCAGATTCTCGAGCAGGTCTCCGCGGCGACCAAGGCGTTGCAGTCGGTGGCACTCGAATTGCTCGACGACCACATGGCGCACTGCGTGGCGGATGCGGCGAAACAGGGTGGTGAGGAGGCGACGATCAAGATCAACGAGGCATCGGCGGCCATTGCCCGGCTCGTGCGGTCATGACATGACACTGGCCGACGTCGTGTGGCTCGGCGATATCGGCCGGGGTCTGCGCGAGGCGTTCTTCATGTTCTGGGAGACCCTGTGGCCGCTCGTCTTGGGCTTCGGCCTGTCCGGAGCGGTCCAGGCCTTCGTGAGTCGCGAGTCCATGCAGCGCAAGCTCGGCGATCACCGGCCTGCGTCGGTGGCGCGCGCCTCGGCCTACGGGATGGTCTCCTCGTCCTGCTCGTACGCCGCCTCTGCGATGTCGAAGTCGCTGTTCGTGAAAGGCGCCGACTTCGTCGCGGCCAACGTCTTCATGTTCGCCTCCACCAACCTGGTGATCGAGCTCGGCATCGTGCTGATCGTGTTGATGGGCTGGCAGTTCGCCGCAGCCGAATTCATCGGCGGCACCATCATGATCGTGCTCTTCACGCTGCTCGCCGGCCTCTATCTGCGTGGTCGGCTGGTGGTCCAGGCGCGGGAGCGCCTGCGCGCCGTGCCCGAGGACGGGCACCTCCACGGTCCGCCGGAGAACAGCGCGCTGCAGGGCGAACGATGGTCCAGGCGACTGCGCTCCACGGCCGGCTGGGCCGATTCGGCCACCTACACCATGGCCGACCTCACGATGATCCGGAAGGAGCTGTTCATCGGGTACCTCGTCGCGGGCTATCTGGCCACGCTGGTACCAGTGCATTTCTGGAACGTGCTGTTTCTCCACGGGCACGGCTTCTGGACCAGTCTCGAGAACGTCATCATCGGTCCCTTCATCGCCATCGTCAGCTTCGTGTGCTCCGTGGGCAACGTCCCGTTGGCCGCCGCGCTGTGGCACGGGGGAATCTCGTTCGGTGGCGTGATTTCGTTCGTCTTCGCCGACCTCATCGCGCTGCCGTTGCTGCTGATCTACCGGCGCTTCTACGGGTCCCGGCTGTCCCTGCGCATGCTGGCTGTCTTTTGGACCGTGATGTCGGCGGCCGGGTTGATCACGGAGGGGATCTTCGGGGTGGCGGGCCTCGTGCCCACGACCCGGCCGGCCCAGGTCGTGGCGGACAGCTTCCAGTGGAACTACACCACCTACTTGAACATCGTCTTCTTGATGCTCTTCGGCCTGCTCTATTGGGTGTACCGCAACCGGGACCGCCTCGGTGGTGGCGAGGGTTACGCCCGCGACCCCGTGTGCGGCATGCAGGTGGAGCGGGTCCATGCCCCGGCGCACACGGCGTACGAGGGGCGGGCCTACTCCTTCTGCTCGGATCGGTGCCTCTCGAGGTTCCAGGCCGACCCCGGCCGCTTCGCGGCGACGCCCGATGGGCAGAGCCTCGAGTCGCTGCCGGTCAGAGGGGACGACGCCCGACGACGATGATACGGGCGTTCATCCGGAACTCCTCGTCGGGAGGCCCTTGCCGCTCGACCTCGGCGAGCAGCGTGTCGAACGTCGTGGCGTCCATGGCCCCGGCGTCGAGCACCCGTTGGCGCGCCACGTGCAATTGCTCGATGATCAGGGTCCGCTCCACGTCCTCGGTCCCGATCGTCCGATGCTGGGCCTCGGGGAGGACGACGACCGAGGCGACGTCGTACCCGGCCGCACGCAGGTAGGTCGACAGCTTCCGTCCGACCTGGCGATCACCCCCACGCTCCTCCTGCACCGCCGCCACCGCCGCCACCAGCTGTTGCAGCTCGTCGCTCCCCGGCGGCCAGGTGATCCGCATCTGATCGTCCATGTCGCCGATGCAGAGGTACCCACCGGGTTTGAGGACCCGGAAGGTCTCCGAGACGGCACGGACGGGCTCGGCCAGGAACTGCAACAGCTCGCGCACGAAGACGATGTCGAAGGAACCGTCGGGGAAGTCGAGACCGTACACGTCTCCCTCGGAGAAGCGGATCGTGCTCCCGTCGACGAAGAGGCCTTGTGCAGCCAGGCGGTCGCGCAGGATGTCCGCGTGCCGGACGAAGCCCGCGTTGATGTCCATGCCGCGCACGGCGATGGGCAGGTTCGCTGCCAGCTCGAAGGCGAGGATGCCGAGCCCGCTGCCGGCGTCCAGCACCGACCATTCGGGCGGCATGGGCAACATCCGCAGGGCGGTGCGCCATGATCGGTGCAGGCTGTGGGTGTATTGCAAGGTGACGGCGGCGGTGTCGTCGCCGGCTTCTCGGAGTTCGTCCACGTACTCGGTGAGGATGACATCGAGCTGATCGGACTTCGCCTCGTCGACGTTCATGGTCCAGCAGTGGCTAGTGCAACCGGGCGTTTCCTGCAAACCCACGGCCACGCAGCCGGGGCCCGGTCCGTGGCCGTCCCATCGGTAGACGGGCAGGACGTCGCTGCCGAATCCCTGGGATTCCTCTGAGCCGAACGCGCGTGGTGGCGGCCGGTGCTTCTGGGCCGGGCCACGACGTCAGCGCAGGTCAAGGGAGGTGGCCTCCGCCCTCCACCGCGGCACGAGCGTCCCGCCGGGGCCGTGGATAACGTGCGGCCCATCGACGAAGCGGGAGGTGGACGATGAAGCGCAGTGCAGTCATCTCGCTCGCGGGGCTCGTCGCGTCACTGGGTATCGGTGTCGCGGGCGCACTCCCGGCGGGCGCGGCGACGACGAAGAATCTGATCACCAACGGCGGTGCCGAATTGGGGACCGGCAGCGGCAACGGTGGCGTCGTGACGGTGCCGGATTGGACCGAGACCACCGGGGCCTCGTTCACCGTCGTCAAATACGGGGCGACGGGAGGTGGCTTCCTCACGGCAACATCGCCCGGTCCGACGAATCGTGGGCTCAATTTCTTCGCCGGCGGGCCGAACGACCCCAATGACTCGATCGTGGCGACGCAGACGGTGAACCTCTCCTCCTATGCCGGGGCCATCAAGGGGGGCCAGGTCACCGCCAAGCTCTCGGGCTGGCTCGGGGGATCGGGCACGCAGACCGACCAGGCGCTCGTGGAAGTGGACTTCAAGAACAAGAAGGGCTTCCTCGTCGGGACCTCCATGCAGATCGGAGCGGTCACCGAGTCACAGCGGGGCGGCGTGACCGAGCTGGTGAAGCAGACGGCTGCCGCCACCGTGCCGAAGAACGCGCGCAGCGCCTACGTGCAGCTCATCTTCGAGCGCCTCAGCGGGACGACGTACAACCATGCGTTCATGGATGACATCGGCCTCGTCCTGGCCGGCACCTGATCCGAGGCGACGCCCCCTGCGCTGCCCGGGGCGTTCAGGAGCTCGACCCACCCTGATCCGGCTCGTCGGGACCGATGGCGATCGTTGCCGCATCGGCCGTCGCGTCGACCGCGGCCATCTCGCCCGGGGTGGCGCCGAGCCGGCGCTCGACGTCGGCCAATCGTTCGCTGATCACTGACAACCGCAGGCCGAGGTCGGCGTGTCCCTTCTTGTACACCTCTTTATTGGCGTCGGTGTGCTCCTTGACGAAGACCGACGCCACCGTGGCCGTGAGCACGCCGATGAGACCGATACCCACCAGCATCAGGAACACCGCCACGTAGCGGCCTCCTGCGGTGACGGGGAACCGGTCGCCGTACCCCACCGTCGTCACGCTGACGATGGCCCACCACAGTGCGTCGGGGTAATTGTGGATGTTGCTCCCCGGTGCCTTCTCCTCGAAGAGGAGCACCAACCACACGCCCAGGAAGATGGTGCCGACGGCGGCGATGAGCACCCGGAAGAGGCTGTGGTGTTTGAGGATCGTCTCGAGCCGAAGCTGCCCCTCGTAGACGAGAAGGCTGACCCTCTCCATCCCCACGACGTGCCAGCCCTGGAGTGGGGGTACCACGACAGTCGCCGGCTCGACCCAGCGCCGCTTGAGATAGCCGCGCCGGTCCGGCGAGAGCACGAGCCGGACGAGATACTCGACCAGCAGGATCGCCCACAGGACGAAGAGGGTGGCCACCAGGGCGGTGGAGGCGGAGCCGTTGAGGTCCGTCGTCAGGATGACAATGGCGATGACGAGCCAGGCCAGTCCGAGGAGGGCCAGCGGGT
This sequence comes from uncultured Acidimicrobiaceae bacterium, assembly GCA_963754445.1. Classification (GTDB taxonomy): domain Bacteria; phylum Actinomycetota; class Acidimicrobiia; order Acidimicrobiales; family RAAP-2; genus Bog-473. The sequence continues at coordinate 1,000,494 of CAVWFT010000002.1, forward strand.
ACTTGGTGACCCGCTCGATGTCGTCGACGAGATCGTGGCGTCCGCCCGCCGGTTTGGCGCCGGCGACGGTCTGTCGCCGCCGCTCCTCCTTGCGCTCCTTCTCCTCGAGGCGTTCCCGTTCCAAGCGCTCGAGTCGCCGAATGCGGTTGATGGAGGACGGGGCCCGCTCCTCGTCCACCTGGACGGAAGCCACGCTCGGGTCGCTCGGGCTCACCATCTTCCGACGAAGCTAGTTGGGGACCGGCCCCCGACGACGGAACCAGGGGTTGGGTTCAGCCCCCGGAGAGCGTGGGGTTCGGGCAGTTCGTCGCGGTCGGCGGGGGTGGCGTCGTGCCCCCGGGGAGTCGCCCGACCGCCTGGAAGTCGTCCTCGACGAGATTCGCGGGCAGCGGCGTGTAGCCGAGGTCCGCCATCCTGGCCTGACCCAGACAGGCGACGTAGGTGAAGAACTGTCCCAGTGCCGCGCCCTTGTTGTCGCTCATGGTGACCTTGCCCCTGCCGTCGCACGAGAAGTTCTGGGCCGCCGCCTGCTTCGGAACGCACTGGGTGACGAAATAGCTGTAGGCCGAGAGCGGGTAGGCGTCGGAGGCCGTGTCGTCGAAGACCCCGGTGAGGTTCTCGGTCAGATCCTTGTGGAACTGCACACCCTGCAGCGCGTCGGCCGAGTCCTGCGCGCTGGGTTGGGCGGCGTCCCCGGCCGCGTTGACGACCGATGCCACGGGAAAGCCGACGGTGTCTGCGGAGGCGGTCTCGACATAGGAGATTCCGCCCTCTCGGTGGACGGGCCCTTGGGCTGCGGCATCGCCGCCGTTCGCGGCGACCAGCGCAGCGATGTTCGGAAAGCCTCCCCCGCTGGTGGGTTTCCCGTTGGGGAAGGCGGCCCACGTGGCCGACGCGGTGCCGGGCGCAGTCGGGTCGCCCGCTACTTGTTGGAAGGCCGCGAGGAGCGTGGGATCGGTGTGGACGAGATAGTCGGACAGGAGGTAGCTCTCCCCGGCGGGGTCGGAGCGGTAGTAGGGGGTGATCTGCTCGTGGGGCAAGCGGAGACCGGGGTTCAACGCCTCGATCGCCGGGTTGTCCCAGTCGGCGACGGCCCCGGTGAAGATCTTGGCGATCGTGGTGTCGTCGAGCACCAGGTCGGTGATCCGTTTCCCGGATTTCGTGCGCAGGTTGTACTCGAAGGCGAGCGACCCGCCGACGTCGGGGACGTACTGGTAGTGGTACGGAACCTGCTCGGCGGTGCAGGCCGCCTGATTCGTGGCGTAGGAGATGTCGGTGGCCCCGAAGTCGACTGTCTGGTTGCAGAACCCGTCCAGCCCGAGGATCGAGCTGCTCACGGCGAAGTCGATGTTGCCGCCGTCGACCTCGTTGAACTGATCCTGCCACTGCGTGATGGCCACGGCTGCGAAGCTCGAGCCCGTGGACGTCAGCCGCGGTACAGGCGCTGCGTCCGACGCCACCTGGCCGGCCAGGGTGGCGAGAAGCACCAACGCTGCACCGGCGCTCCAGAGGACACGCATCGACACCCGCACCGACATACCCCCTGGCCTCGCTCCATCTCGACGTCACGAGCTGTCGAGGAACCCTTCGGTCTGCTTAGCACCGGGATCGGTCGGCCACAAAGGGGTTCACCCGGCCGTCACGACGATTTCATCGGCGGTCACACGGTGCGCAGCGGCGACTCCCGAGACGCGGAGCCCTCAGCCGCCACCGACCTCGACCAGGGTGCGCGCGGTCGAATTGTTGAGGCTGAAGCCGACGGCGTCACACGAGTGACTCGAGATGCACGCCACTGCGGCCAGGGTGGACGTCACCCCGCGGGGCGGGCTGGCGACCAGCTGCCAGCCGGTGCCGTTCCAACGCTCGACCATCGTCTGGGGCTGATTCCCGGACCGAGCACCCCGTCCGACCGCCAGGCACTGCCGGGGCGCCGTGCACGACACGCCGTAGAGGGAGTTGCCCGTCGCCTCGTCCTGGCTCGGGACGACGGTCCACGACGCCCCGTTCCACATTTCGGACAGCGTGCTCGCGCTGTGGTGCGTGTTCGGGTACTCGCCCACCGCCATGCAGAATTGCGGACCGGCGCACGAGACGCTGTCGAGCGAGTTGGTCTCGCTCTTGTCTCGGTCGGGCGTGGCGACGACGGCCCAGGTGGCTCCGTTCCACCGTACGGCCAAGGTCTGCTCCGGGTAGCCGCCGACCGTGGCGTATTGGCCTACGGCCATGCACGAGTTCCCCGAGGTACACGAGACGCCGTCCAAGACGTTGCCGTTCGATCCGACGTCGGGACTGGCGATGATCGACCAATCCGTTCCGTCCCAGGACTCGACGAGTGTCTGCGCCACGGTGCTCTCGAGGGTTCCGTACCCCACGGCGATGCAGGGTCCGCCTGACGTGCACGTCACGCCGTTCAGCCCGGAGCCGGGACCGCTGTTCGGGCTGGGCACGATCGACCAGGCGGTGCCGTTCCACGACTCGACGAGCGTCTGGTCGTCGGCAGACCCCTGACCGTCGTAACCGACGGCCCAACAGGAAGTGATGGAAAGGCAGCTGACGCCGGTGAGATCGCTGGGGGCGCTGCCCGCAGCGGGGCTCGGAAGAACCTCCCAGGACGTGCCGTTCCAGGTCTCGATGAGTGCGTGGTCGTCACCGGCCTGGTCCGAGTAATGCCCGACGGCCATGCAGAATCCCGGCGACAGGCACGAGGTTGCCACGAGGTAATTGGGAGTCGCACCGTCATCCGCGCTGCGCTGGATCGACCACGAGGGTGCTGCGGCCGCAAAGGGTGCTCCTCCCAGCAGCGTCAGCACGATGGCGAGCACGAGGCCCACGGAGCCGGCGCGGAGCGACTCTCCGGTGCCTGATCCGCACGCTCGATCACTGCGCTCCATCGTTCACCTGCACCTCACGAGATCCGGTTCGAGCCGATGGCGGGTGTGTGCCCACGTCACCACGGAGCGGAGGGAGCGGGATTCGAACCCGCGGAGGCTTGCGCCTCGCAGCTTTTCAAGAGCTGTGCATTCGTCCGCTCTGCCATCCCTCCAGGCGGAACAGGCTCAGCCTACGTCTCGGCGGACTACCCCTTGGCCGTGTCGCGGGCCCGTGAGCGCTGGCGCCCCCGGATCGCCTGCTCCAGCACGACCTTGCGCAGGCGGACCACCTTGGGCGTGACCTCGACGCATTCGTCCTCGGAAATGAATTCGAGGGAGTGCTCGAGGGAGAACGACAAGGCCGGGGTCAGCCGTTCGAACTCCTCGGCCGTGGAGGAGCGGATGTTGTTGAGCTTCTTCTCCTTGGTGGGGTTGACGTCCATCTCGTCGGCCCGGGCGTTCTCGCCGACGATCATCCCCTCGTAGACCTCCTCGGCCGGTCCCACGATCAAGGTGCCCCGCTCCTGCAGGTTCATCAGTGCGAAGGTGGTGGTGACGCCGCGCCGGTCCGCCACCATGGAGCCGTTGCGCCGGGTGCGCAGGTCGCCGTGCCACGGCTCCCAGCCGTCGAAGACGTGGTGGAGGATGCCCGTCCACGCGCGTGTCGGTCAGGAACTCGGTGCGGAAGCCGATGAGGCCGCGGGCCGGGACCTTGTAATCCAGACGGACCCAGCCCGTCCCGTGGTTGACCATCTCGAGCATGGTGCCCTTGCGCAGCGCCAGCAGCTGGGTCACGACACCGAGGTACTCGTCGGGCACGTCGACCGATACCCGCTCGACCGGCTCGTGCACCTTGCCGTCGATCTCGCGCGTCACGACCTGGGGCTTGCCCACGGTGAGCTCGAATCCCTCCCGACGCATCGTCTCCACCAGGACGGCCAGCTGCAGCTCGCCCCGCCCGAGCACTTCCCACATGTCGGGGCGTTCGGTCGTGGCCACCCGGATGGCCACGTTGCCCACCAGCTCGGAGTCGAGTCGCGCCTTGAGCAGGCGCGCCGTCAACTTGGTGCCGTCTTGGCCCGAGAGCGGTGACGTGTTGATGCCGATCGTCATGGCCAGGCTCGGCTCGTCCACCGTGATGGCCGGCAGGGCGATGGGATCGTTCGGATCGGCCAACGTCTCGCCGATCGTGACTTCGGCCATGCCGGCCACCGACACGATCTCGCCTGGTCCGGCCGACTCGGCGGGCACCTGGTCCAGCGCCTCGGTGACGTAGAGCTCGGTGATCTTCGCCTTCTCGATGGTCCCGTCCAGCTTGCACCAGGCCACCGTCGACCCCTTGGTGACCGAGCCGTTGTGCACGCGGCAGATGGCCAGCCGACCGAGATACGGCGAGGCCGAGAGATTGCACACCAGGGCCTGTGCCGGCGCGTCCTCGTCGTAGGAGGGCGCCGGGACGTGCTCGATGATGGCCCGGAACAATGGTTCGACGTTCACGCCCTCGGTGCCCGCCGTCTCGCTGACCCACCCGGCTTTCGCGTTGGCGTAGAGGATGGGGAAGCTGATCTGGTCCTCGTCGGCGTCGAGGTCGAGGAAGAGCTCCTCCACCTGGTCCACCACTTCGGCGATGCGGGCATCAGCCCGGTCGACCTTGTTCACCACCAGCACGACGGGGAGCCGGGCCTCGAGGGCCTTGCGCAGCACGAAGCGGGTCTGGGGCAGCGGACCCTCGGAGGCGTCGACCAGGAGGAGGACGCCGTCGACCATGGTCAACCCGCGCTCGACCTCGCCGCCGAAGTCGGCGTGGCCGGGGGTGTCGACGATGTTGATCTTCACACCCTGCCAGCGCACGGCCGTGTTCTTGGCCAGGATGGTGATGCCCTTCTCACGCTCGAGGTCGCCCGAGTCCATGACCCGGTCGGTCAGCTCCTGGTTCTCTCGGAACGCGCCGGTCTGGCGCAGGAGCGCGTCGACCAGGGTCGTCTTGCCGTGGTCGACGTGGGCCACGATGGCCACGTTACGAATGTCGTTGCGACTCTGCATGGGGGAGCCAACGATAGAGGACGGGGGGCTGACCTCAGGCCGCGGTGCGCAGTGAGGCGCCTGATCCGGCCAGAACTTGCGCCACCGCCTCGGTGGCCAGGGCCAGCACGGCGGGTTCGGGCTCCACCCTGACCCAGTGCCCGGAGTCGGGCCACCAACCGATGACCCGGCCCGGACCGGGCCCGTCGGGGCTGCGCAGCGACTCCACCAGCGTGATCAGCGAGAGCTCGGCCCGCACCGACGGGCGGCGCGGGCCCGTGAGCACGACCAGGCTCCCACGGGCGGTCCGCACCTCGGCCCGGCTGCGGAGGGCCAGGAGGGCGGAGTGCGGGCTGTCCCACCAGCGATCGCGCCCGACCACCACCGCCGGTCCCACCTGTCGCCAGTCCAGGGCGCACCACAGACGGGTCGTCCACGTGATGGCCTCCGCACCCACCGCGGCCCGTCCCGCCGGGGCCAGCCCGGCCAGCCAGCGGTCGAAACCCGAGACCGAAGGGCTGCCCCCGTCGACCAGGCGGACGATCTCGGCCACGCGGGCCCGCACGGCGTCCACCGGTGCCCGGGCCTCTCCGGCCACCAGGGCGCGCAGCGCGGCGAGACCGAGGGCCCGCCGGGCCGTCCGGGCCGACCAGGCGAACGACAGCGCGTCGTCGGCTTGGGCCATGCCGAGAGCCCGCCGGATCTCGTGATCGGTCACGCGGAACGGACCGCCTCCCGCCCGCCTCACCGAGAGGCCGGCCAAGGCGTCGCGGGCGTCGGCCAGGACGGAGCCCCACGCCACTTCGTCGACCAGTGGCAGCGGGGCCAGCAGCGCGTCGGTGAGTCGTTCAGTCATTCCGCTGCCGCTGGGTGGGGTGGGTCAGCCAGGCGCAGATGTGCGAGGCCATCGCCCGCAGGTGCTCCTCGCGCACGTCTTCGATTCCGTAACGCCCACTGGTCGACTCGAGCAGGGCCAGGCGGAACGGCGGCGTCCCGCTGCGCAACGTCTCGAGCAGGGCCACGAAGTGCAGTGACCGCCGGGCCAGCGCCCAGGGCTCACCGGTCGCGACGGCCAGCGCGCACAGGGAGGCCACCTCGGGCTGGGGCACGCCGACGAGCAGGTCCGCCACCCCGTGCAGCACGACCCGCCCTCCGGCCAGGGGGATGGCGATGCGGTCGTCGGTCCGGGGCAGCCACCCGGCGGCGAAGCGGGGTACCAGGCCCGCCAGCACACCCGCCTGCGCCGACACCGACTCCGCCACCATCGCCCGCTCCGGCCCCGCCATCGACTCGATCCGGCTCACCATCGCTTCGGCACCCTCCGCCCGCAGCGCGTCCAGCGCGTCGCTCAGGGGGTCACCGATGGTGCCCACGTTGACGAGCTGGCGGAAGAGTGCGTGGACCAGCCGGCCCACGACCAGATCGTCCACCCCGTCGTCGGACATGACCTCGTCGCCCCAGGAGTCGGCCGGTGAGCCCAGGAGCCGCCGGGTGCCCAACACCAGCGGTCCGGACCCTTCGCCCCGGGCGGCCGCCGCGCCGTAGGCGGCGTCCTCGAGCCAGGCCCGCAGCCCGCCGGCCAATCCCGGGTCGAATCGTGGCCGCGCCGATACCCCGTCGCGCAGCCGGGCCAACACCTCGGAGCCACCCGGTACCGGACCCGCTGCGGCGCCGGGGGGCGCCTGCGGGGTCGGACGTGGGGCGACGAGGACCATCGGGGCAGTGTGCCCACGCGTTGTGACACTCCTCTACCCTGACAAGTGATGGCACTCGCCCTCACTCCGCCGCTCCTGGCGACGAATGCCGCATTTTTCGTTGTTTTCGGCGTCTTCGTGGTGGCGATCCTGGTGCTGATGGTCATCATCATCCGCTGGGCCGTCCGCCACGACATGGCCGGCTGGAAGACGTGGCGCAAGGAGCAGCTCGCCGCGCAGGCGGCCTACGACGAGGGCGACGACGGGACGCCCGCCCCGCCGCCCCCGGCGCGCCCGCGCCGCCCGACCGCACCATGACCGGCGTCGAAGGGAACGGCACCGGCGAGGCGCCCGGCGGTGGCGGCCTCCCCGTCCCCGACCCCGGCACCAGCGGTGGTCTCTTCACCACCGAGAGCACGAGCACGCGTGCGATTCCTCCCGACGACGGTGCCGCGGCCGACGACGGCGCCACAGCCGACGGCCGGACCGACGACGCGGAGGCTCGTCCGAGTTGGACCGAGCGGCTCCGGGCCCGCTGGGCCGCCCGCCACGCCCCGACCGAAGCCCACGTGCCGCATCCGAAGCGCACCGCCTTCGTCCTGGCCGGCGGGGGCGGGCGGGGTGCCGTGCAGATCGGCATGCTCGAGGAGCTCACCCGACGCGGCATCCGGGCCGACCGCATCTTCGGGGCGTCCGTCGGTGCGATCAACGGCGCCGCCTACGCCGGCAACCCGACGCTGGAGGGCATCGCGCACATGGCCGGCGTCTGGATGCGCATCACGGGCACCGCTGTCTTCCCCCGGGGCACCTTCGACGGCCCCTGGGCCTGGTTCCAGAAGCGAGCCGCCGTGCACGCCAACACCGGCCTGCGCAGGATCATCGAGGAGGGGCTCGACTACGAGAACCTCGAGGACGCCGTGATCCCGATGGAGGTGGTGACCACGTCGCTTACCGACGGGCGCGAGCGCTGGATCGGCCACGGACCCGCCACCGAGGCCATCCTCGCCTCGTCCGCCATTCCCTCCATGTTCCCGCCCGTCACGATCGACGGCGACGTGCTCGTCGACGGCGGCGTGGTCAACAACGTGCCCATCAGCCGCGCCATCGCCGCCGGGTGCGATCGCATCTACGTGCTGCTCTGCGGGCCGCTGCACTACCACCCCCGCCCGCCCCGCCGTCCCGTGGAGGCGGCGCTCACCGCATTCTTCGTGGCCATCCACGCCCGCTTCGTGCGCGAGCTGACGATGCTGCCCCCCGGCGTCGAGGTGGTCGTCTTCAGCGGCGGCGGCGAACTGTCGGGTCAGTACCGCGACTTCTCGGGCACGGCCACCCTCATCGAGGAGGGCCGGGCCGAGGTGTGCGACGTGCTCGACCGCTACGCCGGGACCTCCCATGATTTGGGTCTGCCTCCGGTGAGCCAGCCGCCCCCGCCCGCCGGACCCGCGCCGGCGGACTCGCACGGTGGCGCCCCCGACCCGACCAGCGCCACCGAGGCCACCGCGGCCGCGGCGACTGCCGCCACGGTGGCTGGTCTCCTGCCACCCCTCGCGCCGTCGCCCCCGCCGCCCACCGAGCACGGGCCGTGACCACAGGAGCGCCTCGACCGCCCGGAGCACCGGGAGTGCCGGCAGCGCCCGCCGGCTACCTGCTGTCGAACGAGGCGCCGCAGGCCATGGACCGCTTCGAGGCCTTTGCCACCCTGTTCGATCCCTCGACCTTCCGTCACCTCGACGGCCTCGGGCTGGCCCTGGGCTGGCGGGTCTGGGAGGTCGGCGCCGGCGGGACCTCCGTGGTGGCCCACCTGGCCGGCCGGGTCGGACCCGAGGGAAGGGTCCTGGCCACCGACCTCAACGTGACCTGGGCCGCAACGCTCGACATTCCCACCGTGGAGGTGCGCGCCCACGACGTGGCCCTCGACGCCCCGCCCCCGGGGTCCTTCGATCTGGTCCACGCCCGGCTCGTGCTGGTCCATGTCCCCGAACGCGACCGTGCCCTCGAGCAGATGGTCAGCGTCCTGCGCCCCGGCGGGGTCCTCCTGGTCGAGGACGCCGATCCCGCGCTCCAGCCCCTGAGCTGCCTGGAGGAGACGGGGCCGCCCCAGGTCCTGGCCAACCGGATACGCCGAGGCTTCCGCGCCCTCTTGGCCGAGCGGGGCGTCGACCTGGCCTACGGCCGGACACTGCCCCGGCGCCTGCGCCAGGCCGGACTCGTGGACGTGGCCGCCGATGCCGCCTTCCCTGTCAGCCACCCGGCCTGCAATTTCCTCGAGATCGCCACCATCGAACTCATCCGTGACCAGTTGCTCGACCATGCCATCGCCACCGAGGCCGAGATCGAGGAACACCTGGACAACGTGGCCGCCGGCCGGCTCGACGTCACCCAGCCGCCGATGATCTCGTGCTGGGGCCGCCGGCCCGACTGAGGACCGTCCGCCCGGAACCGACCAGGTCGGGCGGCCGCCGTCGCAGAGGTCACAGGGCCCTGGTGGAATAGGACGATGTCCGTGGCCTCGCCCGAGTTGGACGCCTCACCCGAGACCCTCTTCCATCCCGCCGTGGCGAGCTGGTTCGCCCGTCGCTTCCCCGACGGCCCCACGCCCCCCCAGACCGCCGCCTGGCCGCACATCGCAGCCGGTGAGGACGTGCTCGTCGCCTCGCCCACGGGGTCCGGCAAGACCCTGACCGGATTCCTCGTCGCCATCGACGCCGCCTACCGGGCCGCCGTGTCCGGGGCCCGGACTGCGGGCACACCCGAAGTCCTCTACATCTCGCCGCTCCGTGCGCTGGCCGTCGACGTGCACGAGAACCTGCACGTGCCGCTGTCGGAGATCCGCGAGGAGGCGGCCCGCCTCGGCTACCCGGACCCCGGCCTACGCGTGGCCGTGCGCACCGGCGACACGCCACCTGCCGAGCGTGCTGCCATGAAGAAGCAGTCGCCCGATCTGTTGGTCACGACACCCGAGTCCCTCTATCTCCTCCTCACCGCACCGTCGTCGCGCGCGTTCCTGCGCGGCGTGCGCACGGTCATCGTCGACGAGGTGCACACGCTCGCCCGCGACAAGCGGGGCAGTCATCTCGCGCTCAGCCTCGAGCGGCTCGACGCCCTCGTCACCGAGGGCGGGGGCCGTCTCCAGCGCATCGGCCTCTCGGCCACGCAGCGCCCGCTGGACATGGTGGCCCGCCTCCTCACTGGCATCCACGGCGATCGCCCACCGGCCACCGTCGTCGACTGTGGTCACGCCCGCGACCTCGACGTGGCGATCGAGCTCCCGACGACCGAGCTCGAGGCGGTGATGAGCGGTGGGCAGCTCTCCGACATCCTCGACAACATCGCCGAGCACACCCGACACCACCGCACGACGTTGGTGTTCGTCAACACCCGGAAGATGGCGGAGCGGGTGGCCCATCTCCTGACCGAGCGACTGGCCGAGGACGAGCCCGGGCGCGGTGGTGGCGACGTGGACGCCTCGCTCCTCGTGGCGGCCCACCACGGGAGCCTGTCGGCGGCACGGCGACGCATCGTCGAGACCCGGTTGCGCGCGGGTGACCTCCGGGCGCTGGTCGCCACCGCGTCGCTCGAGTTGGGCATCGACGTCGGTCCGGTCGAGCTTGTCTGTCAGATCGGGTCGCCGCGGGCCATCGGCACGTTCCTCCAACGCGTCGGCCGGGCCAACCACCATCGCGAGGGGACACCGGCCGGTCGCATCTACCCGACGACTCGGGACGAGCTCGTCGAGTGCACGGCACTGCTCGCCGCCGTGCGCGAGGGAAAGCTCGATCTCCTGCAGCCACCGGTGGCCCCGCTCGACGTCCTGACCCAACAGATCGTGGCCGAGGTCGCCGCCACCGAGGAGCGCGATGTCGAGGATCTCTGGAATCTCGTGCGCCGGGCGGCCCCCTATGCCGACCTGACCCGCAAGGACTTCGACGACGTCGTCGCCCTCGCCAGTTGGGGGATCGAGACCGGACGTGGCCGACGCGGCGCGCACCTCCACCACGACGCGGTCAACGGTCGCCTCCGGGCTCGTCGCGGGGCCCGTCTGGCCGCCCTGACGGGCGGAGGAGCCATTCCCGAGACTGGTGACTACCGGGTCGTGCTCGATCCCGACGGCGTGACGGTCGGGTCCGTGCACGAGGACTTCGCGGTCGAGGCCACGGCAGGGGACATCTTCCTCCTCGGGACCCACTCGTGGCGGGTGGCCAAGGTCGAAGTGGGCACCGTGCGGGTGTTCGATGCCGGCGACCTGCCCCCGACCATCCCGTTCTGGCTGGGCGAGTCACCCGCCCGCACGCCCGAGCTGTCCGAGGCGGTGAGCGACCTCCGGGGAGCGCTCGAGCCGATCCTGGCGGCGGGGGACGGCGACGGGGCGCGCACGCTGGTGCGCACTCGTGCCGGCGTCTCGGCCGATGTGGCCCAACAGGTGGTCGCCTACTGCGCCGCCGGTCTGGCCGCACTCGGGCACCTCCCGACTCGCGAGCGCATCGTGGTCGAGCGCTGCTTCGACGAGAGCGAGGGTTCGCAGCTGATCATCCACGCCCCGTTCGGTGGGCGTATCAACCGCGCCCTCGGCCTTGCGCTGCGCAAGCGCTTCTGCGTGTCGTTCGACTTCGAGCTGCAGGCGGCCGCCGACGACGACACGGTCGTGCTCTCGCTCGGACCCCAGCACAGCTTCCCGCTCACCCGGGTCCAGTCGATGCTCTCGAGCACGGCCGCTCCGCAGGTGTTGACCCAGGCCGTCTTGTTACACCCGATGCTGGGCGCGCGCTGGCGTTGGAACCTGAATCGGGCGTTGGTCCTTCCCCGCATGAACGGGGGGAAGCGGCGACCCATCCACCTCCAGCGCATGGAGGCCGACGACCTGCTGGCCGCCGTGTGGCCCGGTCTCGCCGCCTGCCAGGAGAACGCGCCGCCGGGGCCGGTGGCGGTGCCCGACCACGTGCTCGCCCGCCAGACCGTCGACGACTGCCTCCACGAAGGCCTCTGGGTCGAGGGATTGGTCGACGTCTGGTCGAAGATCGAGTCGGGCGTCATCGAGGTGCACACCGTCGAATCGTCGGAGCCCTCCCCGTTCTCGCACGCCATCTTGAGCGGGCGCCCTTACACCTACCTCGACGACGCACCCCTCGAGGAGCGTCGTACCGCGCGCGCTCTCTCTGCGCCGTGGTCTGGGTCAGCTCGGACCCGACGGCCTGCCGGTGCCCTCCGATCAGCTGGCGGCGCTCGACCCCGACGCCGTCGCCATGGTGCTCGAACAGGTGTCGCCGCAGCCGCGGAGCGAGGACGAGTTGCACGACCTCCTCCTCTCCCTGGTGGCGGCGCGACCGCATGAGGCGTGGGCGGGATGGTTCCGCGCGCTGGCCGACGACGGCCGGGCCTCGCTCATCGACGGGTGTTGGGTGGCCACGGAGCGAACCGACGAGGCCGCAGCGCTCGATCGTGACGACGATGCCGCTGCGGCCTGCATCGCCGGACACCTGCAGCTGGCCGGTCCGGTCACCATCGAGCAGTTGGTGGCCGACGCACCGCTGCCTGCCGGCGCTCCGATGGGTGCGCCGCTCGGGGTGGCGCGGGCGCGCACCGCCTTGTCCCGGCTCGAGGGGAAAGGGTCGGCGATCGAGTTGCCCGACGGCCGCTGGTGCGCGCGGAACCTGCTGGTTCGCCTGCACGGAGCGAGCAGGAGTCGTCGGCGCGGCATGGTCAACGCCGTACCGATCGCCGACTTCGTCCGCTTCTTGACCCGTTGGCAGCACGTGACGCCCGAGACAAGGCTCGAGGGGCGGGCCGGACTGCTCGAGGTGATCGAACAGCTGGCCGGTATCGAGGCGCCTGCGGTCGAGTGGGAATCGCAGATCCTGGCCGCCCGCGTGCGTGACTACGAGCCCCGGTGGCTCGACGAGCTCTGCCTCTCGGGCGAGATCGTCTGGGGCCGCCTCACCCCGCGGGCTGAACGTCCCGGCCGCGCCGGGGCGCCGTCGCCGGCCACCCCCCTGGCCTTCGTGCTGCGCGACGACCTCGAGACGATGTTGCGGGCCGTGCGCGCCGGGTCGTTCGCGGCCGAACCGGAAGTCGGTGCCGCGCGCGACGTGCTCGACGCCCTGCGGACCCGGGGCGCGTGCTTCAGACCGGAGCTGGCCCCGCTCACCGGCCGGCTGCCCGCCGAGGTGGACGAGGGCCTGTGGGACCTGGTGGCTCGTGGACTCGTGACGGCTGATGCATTCTCGGCCGTGCGTTCGCTGCTCTCGGCTCGAGACCGTTGGCGGACGCGCACCGTCCGCCGCCCGTCGAACCGGCTGGCCCGCCGGCGAGGCCCGGCCGGTTCGGGCATCGGGGAGGGCCGGTGGTCGCTGCTTCCCGGACCAGAGGTGCTCGGGGCACCGGCGACCGACGACGGTGTGTTGCTACCGGGCAACGAGGAGCTGGCTGAAGCGGTGGCACAGCAGTTGTTGCTGCGCTGGGGCGTCGTCGCCTGGGAGATCTGGGGACGAGAGTCGTTCAAGGTGCCCTGGCGTGAGGTCGTCTGGGCCCTCCGGCGCATGGAGGCCCGCGGCGTCGCCTTGGGCGGACGCTTCGTGGCCGGTCTCTCCGGGGAGCAGTACGCGCTCCCCGAGGCCTTCGAGGAACTCCAGAGGGTGCACCGGCGCCAGGGCGACGGGGAGCAGGTGACGGTGGCCGGTGCAGATCCGCTCAACATGACCGGCGCCATCGTCGGGGGCACCCGGGTGCCGACGCGCCGGCACCAGCGGGTGGTGTACCGCGACGGCGTCGTGGTCGAACGCCTCGAGGCGGGCTGACCGCGTGGCCAAGCGCACGATCGATCTGAACGCCGATGTGGGCGAGGCGAGCGATCCGGAAGGCATCGAACGGGAACGGGCGCTGCTCGGCGTCGTGACTTCGGCCAACGTGGCCTGCGGCGGCCATGCCGGCAATGCGTCCACCATGGCGGCCACCGTCGCCGCGGCCCTGGAGCACTCTGTCCGCATCGGGGCCCACCCGTCCTATCCCGACCGGGCCGGCTTCGGTCGTCAGCCGATGGACATCGATCACGACGACCTGCGCCGATCGCTGGCCGCGCAGCTCGAAGAGCTCACGCAGGTATGCCGGGCCGCCGGCGTGGCCATCGAGTCGGTGAAGCCCCACGGTGCTCTCTACGAAGAAGTCGGCAAGGGCGGGGCCGTCTACGTGGCGCTCCGTGACGCCGTGCGCGAGACCTGCGGCGAGGCCACTCCCTTGGTGCTCCCGTCGGGCTGTCGAGCCTTGGCCATGGTGCTGCGCGACGGGATGGCGGCGCGTGAGGAGGGGTTCTGCGATCGCGCCTATCGAGACGACGGTGGCCTCGTCTCCCGGACGGAGGCGGGCGCGTTCGTGCACGATCCGGAAGAGGCGGCGCGCCAAGCCCTGGGTCTGGCTCGGGGGGCCGTGGCCACGGGCGACGGGTCGGTGCTCACCTTGTGGGTCGACACGCTGTGCATCCACGGCGACACGCCCGAGGCGGTGGCGATCGCGTTGGCCGTCAGGCGCACCTTGGCCGACGCGCATATCGCTGTCGCTGCGCCGACGCGTGCATGAACCCATCGATTCCGACGGGGGACATCCGCCCGCTCGGTGACCGGGCCTTCTTGCTCGGCGCGGAGAGCGCTGCTGCGGCTCGGGCGCAAGCGGCGTCGCTGCCGACGGCGGAGTGGCCGGTCGTGTCGGTCGCGCTGGTGTGCGGCTTCTCCTCGGTGCTCGTCGAGGTGCAGTCGCCCGAAGTCGACGTGTCGGCCGTCGAAGCCGCTCTGGCCCGTCCGGTCGACGAGGGAGCGATCGGTCCCGGGCGCGTGGGGCGGACCGTGACGGTCCCGTGCGCCTTCGACGGTCCGGACCTCGACGACGTGGCGGCGTTGGCGGGGTGCACGTCCGACGACGTCGTGGCGCAGCTGACCAGCGCCTCCTTGCACGTCGCCGTCATGGGATTCTCGCCCGGGTTCGCCTATCTCGAGGGCCTGCCCGAGACCCTGCGTTCGATACCGCGTCGTTCCAGTCCGCGCCCTCTGGTGCCCGCCGGTTCGGTGGCGCTGGCCAACGGGCACGCCGCGGTCTATCCGAGCGCGTCGCCCGGAGGATGGCAGCTGCTCGGCCGGACCGGCTTTCGGTTCTTCACGCTCGACGGTCCTCCCTACGCCGCGCTCGAGCCCGGCGACGCCGTGCGTTTCACGCGCGCCACGAGACACCAACCCGTCGAACCCGAGGCCTGGGTGTTGCCGCCGTGGACGCCACCCCCATCAGCCCGACCCGTCTTCGAGGTGATGGCGCCCGGGTTGCGGGCCGTGCTCCAGGACAGCGGGCGCGCGCAGGTCGCCGCCATCGGCGTGCCCGGGGCGGCACCGGCCGATCCGTCCTCGCATGCACTGGCCAATCGACTCGTGGGCAATGGCGACGATGCGGCGGCGGTGGAGATCACGGCGGGCGGAAGCCGTCTCCGCTGCCTCGGCCCGTGCCACGTGGCGTTCGTCGGTGCCGAGCCCGACCTCCGGCTCAGTGGTGTGGTCGTCCCGTGGGGACAGGTGCTGCCGCTCTCGGCCGGCCAGACGCTCGAGGTCGGGTCGTTGCGGCGCGGCATGCGGACCTACCTGGCCGTGGCGGGGGGCCTGCTCGGCGCCGGCGCGTTCGGCAGTGTGGCCAGTGACGAGCTGTGCGGTCTCGGTCCCGGACCGCTCGCCCGGGGGTCCGTGCTTTTCGCCGGAGCCTGGGCACCTCCGCTGGGCGATCATCTCCAACCACGGGACGAGGCAACCGGGCCGTCCCGCGGCCCGGTCGAGCTCCGCGTCGTGCCGGGCCCGCACGCCGAGCATTTCGTCGCCGACGTGCTCGAGCGACTCGCCATGGCGCACTTTCGCCTCGGACCCGACAGCAACTGGGTGGGCCTGCGTCTCCACGCGGCGGACCCGTCAGCTCCCGAGCTGTTGGCGCCCGGCGCGGGGGGACTCGACTCGCACGGCGTCGTCACGGGGTCCATCCAGGTCCCTCCGGGCGGTGAGCCCGTGGTTCTCGGTCCCGATCACGCCACCTTGGGCGGCTATCCCGTGGCGGCGGTCGTGGCGGCCGCCGATCGGGGCCTGTTGGGACAATGCGGTCCGGGCACCGAGGTCCGCTTGGTTCCCATCACGCTGGGCGAGGCGCGCGCGGCGTGGCGCGCCGCGCGCCGGAGCCTCGACGAGGCGGTCCAGGGCCACTATCCGATCGAGACCGGCTGACCGGCGCGATCGACCGCGGTCGATCGATCCGCGTGCCTCCGGCCGCCCGGTGCCGGTTGATCAGACGAAGAGCTTGATCGCCGTGCCCAGTCCGATCACGACGACCACCACCCGCAGTGCGGGTGCCGGCAGGGCGAGGGCGACCTTGGCCCCGATGAAACCTCCGACCAGGCTGCCCAGTGCGAGCAGCCCGACGGCCTCCCAGACCAGTCCGCCGTGGATGAGGAAGACGATCGCCGCCATGCCGTTGACCAAGATGGAGAGCACGGTGCGCAGACCACTGGTGTGGGCGAGCGAGAGCGGCAGGGCGAGGCCGAGGACGGCCAGGAACATGACGCCCATGGCGGCGCCGAAGTAGCCCCCGTAGACCGAGGCCAGGAAGACCCCGACGACGAGCAGCACCGGCCGGGTGCGGGGTTGTCCGGAGCCCTTGTCGAGAGCCCGCCGGAGCAGAGGCTGGGCGGCGAAGAGGGCGGAGGCACCCAGGACCAACCACGGCACCACGTCGTCGAAGGTGGACGTCGACGTGGTCAGCAAGAGGATCGCCCCGCCGATCCCACCGGCGAGCGCGACGGGCAGGAGGCGCACGAGCCGGTCGCGCTGATCTCCGATCTCCTTGCGGAAGCCGGCCGCCGAGGCGAGGTACCCGGGCCAGATGCCGATGGTGTTGGTGATGTTGGCCGTGAGGGCGGGGTAGCCGAGCCCGAGGAGGATCGGGAACGAGATCAGGCTTCCTCCGCCCGCCACCCCGTTGAAGATTCCGGCTCCCAATCCGGCCAGCACCAGCAGGACCATGTGGGAAACCGGCATGGAGCGCAAGAGTACGGGACGCCCGCCGTTTCCCTTCCGGTGCCGGTTCTGCCAGAGCCGGCCCGACATGGGGCCCAATCCGGGTGTCACGACGCAAATCTTCCGCAACGCCGAAAGATTCCCGCCGAGACCCCGTTTCCTGCCATGTAGAGGACTCCCCATCGGGAGCCGGAAGGGGAATGTCATGAGGGGTCGTATCCGTATCGCCGCAGCCGGCGTGGCCGCACTGGCCGTCGTCTGCGCACTGACGTCGACCGCGGGTGCGGCGACGACGCCGGCCACGTGGAATCTCAAGGCCGATGGTGGCTTCGTGTCACTCAACCTGCTCAACACCGTCCAGGTCTCGGGCGGCGGCTCGGAGGCGGACGCCTCGAGCGCCGACCTGGCCGAGGCACTCGGCACCGGCGCCTGCCTGTCGACGGACGCCTCGTCGAACCCCTGCCCGACCAGCCCGGGTGCGGTCGGCGGCTTCGCGCTCGACACGTCGCAGACGGCGATCCAGAAGGGGGCGGGAGGCGCGGCCACGCCGAGCCCGGCCGGATCGAGCAACTGCGCCGTCCCGGCCGTCAACGCGTCGCCCATCCTCACCCTGGCACCGGCCTGCGGGAGTGCCGGGGCGGCAGAGGACGCCAACGGCAACCCGACGGCGGAGGGAACGGGCAGCCTGGTGGGCGCCCAGGCGCTCTCCGTCAGCCTGAGCTCGTTGCTCAGTTCGGGCATCGGCGGCTTGTCGCTGCCCTCGCCGAGCAACCTGTGCTCGGGTATCCCGGCCGCCACTCCGTCTCCGGGCACCGGCACGGGCACGCTCCCGGCCCCGGTGAGCACCATTCTCGGCACGGCCAACGGTCTGCTCTCGGGCATCACGAACGGCCTGCCCCTCTCGGCCACCTCGGTCGACTCGAGCAGCCCCCTGGCGGCGATCTGTTCGATCGTCGGTGGTGTCGTCAGTGAGCTCGGCAGCTCGCCCGCCGGCGCACTGCTCACTGCCCTGACCAGCGCGGCCGGCGCTTCGGGCCTGCCCCCGCTCGTCACGCTCACCGTCGGCGGTTCCGACTCCAAGGTCGCCTCGTCCGGTAACGGCGCCACCCTCACCGCCACGGCCACACAGGAGGCAGTCGACCTCAACGTGCTGGGCATGATCGACGTGCAGGTCACCCCGACCACGTCGTCGGTCTCGGTCAACACGGCCACCGGCCAGGTCACGCCGAGCTGCACGTCCGGCGTGATCAACGTCACCGCCGCCGGCTCGCCGCTGCCGCTCTCCCAGCTGAACTCGCTCGGTTCGACGATTCAGCTGGTGCTGGCCGAACTGGGCGCCAGCCCGCTCGGCACGGTCATCGACGAACTGCTCAACTTCCAGCCCAGCGGTGTGCTCAGCTGCTCGCCGACGACCGGCTCCGGAGGGACGTCCGGGTCGGCCACCGCCGACAGCGTCGACCTCAACCTGGCGCCGGCCGTGAACCTGCTCTCGCTCGACCTGGGCAACGTGGGCACCTCGGCCACCTTCGATCCGGCCTCGAGCACGCCGAACGTCACCTCGACCCCGGTCACCACGCCGATCACGCCGACGGCGGCCCCGGCGGCCACGCCGGTGGCGGCCCTGACGCCGACGGCCGTTCCCAACGTCACCACGGTGCACACGGGCGAGTTCTGGTCCGGCACCCTGCCGATCATCTTGCTGGCGGGCATGGGCCTCATCGGTCTCTCCCTGCTGGGACGGCGTCGCATCGCCTCGGTGATCCGTTCAGTTCATCCCATCACCCGCCGCCGGGGAGGCCAATGAGCCTTCCCGCCCCGGACCACCGGTTCGGATCGCGGCGGACCGCCACCGGGCCCGGCCTTCGGGACCTCCTCCGTTCCCCCTCCGGTTTCGGGGGCCGGCCCGGCGGCAGTCATCAGAGACAGGCAACGTCAACCGACAAAGAGCCGAGAGGCCTGAAGTGCGGGCGGTCGGGAGTGCGCAGGCACGCCGGACGACCCTGAGCGAGAGATCTTCGGAGGATCTGGAGAGGGGATACAAGATGCAGCGGGAACCGATGCTGCGAGCTGCTCGGGACGGGATGGCGGAATCCCGTCCCGAGCGGTGGCACTGGCCGAGGGAACGGACGGAGACCGACGGGTCGACTGCGTCCGGGTGGACGACAGGACCTGCGGGGTCCGAGCGATGAAGTCTCTGACGCGTGTCCGTCGCCTCGGCACCACGTTCTTGGGTGTGCTGCTCCTCTTCACCGCGTTGTTCGCGTCGAGCTACGCCTACGCCCACCAGTCGCACCAGCGCCACGCCCAGACCGTGCTGATCGCGAGTGAGAAGCACGCCATGGCGAAGATCGCCACGGCAAGCCACGGTGCCTCGTGCCAGGTGACGGGCGTCCAGCCGGGACAGCTCTCGGGCATCTTGAGCATTCCCGCCATCAACCTGAGCGCGCCGGTCGAAGAAGGCACCGACGACCCCGAGCTCAACGTGGCGGTCGGGCACGACCCGCAGTCGGTCTGGCCGGGCGTCG
This sequence comes from uncultured Acidimicrobiaceae bacterium, assembly GCA_963754445.1. Taxonomy (GTDB): domain Bacteria; phylum Actinomycetota; class Acidimicrobiia; order Acidimicrobiales; family RAAP-2; genus Bog-473. Next base: position 1,019,627 of record CAVWFT010000002.1, read on the forward strand.
ACGGCTCGGCCGTCTTCCTGGCTCACGACGTGAGCTACTTCGTGCACCTCAACGCACTCAAGCCGGGCGACGTCATCACGTACGCCACGGCCTGCAACACGGTGAAGTTCCAAGTGAGCGGGCAACAGGTCGTGCCGGCGGGCTCACCGGTGGACAATTCCACCGACCCGAGCCTCGTGCTCGACACGTGTTGGCCCCCCAACGCGTTGTTCTTCACGCCCGACCGGCTCCTGATCCGGGCCACCGAAGTGGGAGCGGCGACCAAGGGCGCCAATCTCGATCCCGGTGGCCAGTTCATCAAGACGGTCCAGGCCACCAGCTACCGGACCTCGGCTCCGCCCGCATTGGTGGCCCAGGGCCTCACGCTCGAGCAGAACGAGGCGCCCATGGGCACCATGAACCTGGTCAATGCATCCGAGGCCTTCTCCCAGTCGCCGGGTCCCCTGTCGCTCGAGGCGGCGGCGCTCCAGACGTACTTCGGTGGGTTGCACTCGGGAGCGCAGCAACAGGCGGCCTGGTGGTCGGCCTTGGCGCCCGGAGTCGCCATGCCACCGCAGCTCTCCGGAGCCGTGGTCACCGGGCACGACTCGGCCCTCGACGTCGAGATCGACTCGACCGCCGGGACTCCGACCCAGGTGGTGCTGCGGACCACGGTGACGCTGCAGGGCGGATCGGCGCCGGGCGAGCACGCCATGACGGTCGTCCTGCCCGTCCACGACGGGGTCGTGACCATCGGCAGCTGGACCTTCGGCTGAGCGGGCAAGGTTGTCGGTTCGTTGCGCACCCGACCGCAAGAGGCGCTGGTGGGAGCCGTTTTCTCCTTGAGAGCCCGACGTCGGGGCTGGAGGAGGAACGGACAATGAACACCGACGAGACGTACGACACGCTGCTGGCGCAGGAACTGGGTACCCCGGCGCCGGCGTCGGCCGACGAAGCGGCAGCCCCGCAGGCGGAGGGTCCCGAGGGGGAAGCGCCTGAGGGAGCGGAGGCATCCGAGGCCACGGTCGCCGGGACCGACGGCCTGGCCCGCTATCGCAACGCCGCGTTGATCGGCGCCGGCGGACTGGCCTGCGCCGCTGTGGGCGCGTTCCTCGGTGGCCTCGGCGGCTATTTCACGGTCAACCCGGCCACGGCGCACGTGGTGAGCTCGACGGCGCAGGACACGCCGCTGGCCGCCGCGGTGAACTCTGCGGCCGGTCATGACGACGCGGTGCTGGCCGACCACGGCTCGAGCACCGGCGGCCTCGGTTCCTTCTCGAACGTGACCGGGCCTCTCACCGGCGGCCTGGCCTCCTTCGCCAACCTGACCGGTCAGCCCACCACGAATCTCGCCGTCTTCAGCCCGGGTCAGGGTCCGGCTGCCGAGCCGGGTCACGGGACGGGCGGCTCGGAGTCGGGGCCCGGTTCTGGTTCCGGTTCGGGTTCGGGCGGTACCGGGACGGGCCTGGTCTGCGATTCGAGCCCCGTCGGACTGGGCGCGCTGATCTCGGACGTCACGTGCACGCTGGGCAGCATCGGATCGCTGCCCGGTGGAAGCAATAACGGGCTCCTCCCGTCACTCAGCGGCCTGGCGACCGACGTGACCGGCACCCTGACCGATCTCACGGGACTGCTGTCACTGCCCGGCGGGGCGGGTGGCCTGCCGGTGACCCTCCCCACGTCGGGCCTGTCGCTGCCGACCGGGTCCGGGTCCCTCGGGTCAGGTTCCGTCCCCGTGCCCACGTCCGGTTCCGTCTCGACGGCGCTCCAGGGCGTCAGCTCGAGCGTTGGCGGCGTGACCGGTGCCGTGACCGGGGGGAGCGGCTCCCCGTCGTTGCCGTTGCCGTTGCCGCTGCCCACGACCGGCGGTGCCGGCTCGTCGGGCGGCGCCGGATCGGGTGCGGGCGGCCTCGGCTCGGGCTCGCTGCCCATCTTGCCGGTGACCACGCCCACCGTGCCCTCGCTGCCCACCCCGGGCCTCCCGACGGTGACGTCGAGCGGCGGTTCGACCACGGTATCGGTCCCCACCCCGCCGGCGCCGGTCTCGGTGAGCACGACGGTGACCGTGGGCGGGCTCTCCGTCGGGATCAACACCGGGGGCGCCAACGCCGGCGCCACCCTCACCCTGCCCTAAGGCCGAAACTCCCGGCGCAATGGTCGCCGCATAGGGTCGGGGTTTCGTCCCCGGCCCGAGGAGGTCTCATGGTCAGGCTGACCTGCATGCTGCGTCGCAAAGACGGGATGTCGCCCGCCGAGTTCCACGCTCACTGGCGCGAGGTCCACGGCCCGCTCATCGCAGGGAGCAAGAGCGGCCAGTACGTGGTGCGCTACGAGCAGCATCCCCGCTCGCTCGACGACTACTCGGGCGACGACGACCCGGGCTTCGACGGCGTGACCGTGCAGTGGTTCGAGAGCATGGCCGACTACAACGCGCACATGAGCGAACCGGACTTTCCCGACATCTGGACGGACATCGAGCGCTTTCTCGACACGCACCGGATGCACTTCATCCTCACCGAGCACCCACGCGTGATCATGGGCGACGAGGCGGCGTCATTCCCCCTGGCGTGAGGGCGGTGGCGCCAGCGCCGTGAGCCCCGGTCCACCGTGTGTGGCGGCAGGCGTGGACGCCGACTCGAGCCCTGGTGGCGGGGGGCCGGCAGAGGGGTGGTGCGAGCTGACCGATGGAGCCGTGTGTTGGGGCAAGTCGGCCGGAGGGCGCGGGACGGCGCGCAGCGTGGTGCGCACGGGTGGGCGCGCTGCTTCGGCCTCGTCCCGGCGACGCGCCATCTCCTCGGCCAGCTCCCGCCAGGCGCGGCCTCCGACCCGGCGGACCTCCTTGGGCAGCTCGCGCACGATCCGCTCGACCTCGCGCCGGTGTCGCTCGGCCACGCCTCCCATGAGGAAGACCGTGCGGGCGGGCAGGCGCTCGTCGCCGGTGGCCAACTCGGCCAGGCGGAGCGAGGCCACCTCGGCGTCTTGCATGAGACCGAGCTCCTCTTGGAGCGCGGTCAGCTGACGGACGAACCGCTTGGTCGCGCCGTCGTAGACATCGGCACTGAATTCGAGCGAGTAGCGCAGGCGCTTGCAGCGGATGCGGAGTCGGTGGAAGTCGGCCACGACACCTGACCTCTTGGCCCGGCGGGCCGCCTTGGCCACCGCGGTGTGGTGGGCACAGATCAGGTCGGGCACCGCGATGACCGCCGGGACACGGGTGGCCACGGAGCGCCGGGCCGGACCCTGCTGCACCATGGCCGCCAGACCCTTGGCCAGTCGATCCCAGCGCACCGAGTCCAGGGCGTCGAGCATGTGGATGCGGGCTTCGGCCCGCTCCCGATCGAGCAGGGCCGCCAGCTCGGCCAGGGGGTCACCGTCGACCTGGAGGAGGGTGGCGGCCAGGTCCGCCGTCTCTTCGGCCATCGCCCCCAGGCCGGCGATCTGCACGTCGAGATCCCGCACGGCGCCCAGCACGCGTCCGAGCCAGCCCAGTTCCTCGTAGAACGCCTGGGCCCGGACGGGGAGCACGTCGGCGAAGAGGGCCAGCCCGGCCCGCAGGCGACGGGTGGCGACCCGCATGTCGTGGAGCTCCTCGATGTCCTCGCCCAACCGGGTGCCCGGTTCCTTGTCGCGCAGGACGGCGAGCTGGCGCCGCAACACGGCGTAGGCGAGTTCGCCGATGCTCGATTCAGGGCTGACCGTGGTGGGGCCGAGGTCAGGGAGCCCGGGGATGTCCTGGCCGAGGGCCAGCAGCCCGGCCTCGAATTTGGAGAGGCCGGCCGGCTGGAGGCCGCAGGAGACCCGCAGCTGATCCACGATCGGCTCGAGCGCGTGCAGCCATTCGGGTTGGACCTCCACCTCGACCCGGCGAAGCTGCATCGGCCGCTGCCCGGCGCCGACGACGATCACGGTGTCGTCGAGTGCCACCTCTGCCGCGTCCACGCCGCCGACGCGCAGGGCAAAGGGTCGCCGCCGCGTCCGCACCTGGAGCACCTCGCGCAGGGGGTGCGCGCCCACGATGGCCCGCAGGCGCCGGCCGACCGGTCCGTCCTGGCCGAGACCCGGGAGGCCGGCGTCGGGGAGCACCTCGGTCACTTCGAGTCGCTGACGCAGACCCGAGCACTCGGCCGGGCGGGAGTCCTTCAGGGTGATCTCGTCGAGCCGGCCCCGGCGCCGGGTGCGCACCACGAACCCGGCCCGGGCCAGGCGCCAGTCGCGCGTGTCGAGGTACGAATCGGTCAGCCGGCGCGGCGTGCGGGCCAATGCGGTGACCGTGCCGCCGTCGGTCTCGACCGAGAGCGTGGGCAAGGTGGCCAGCCAGCGCTCGACCGGACGCAGGTCGAGTGCATCGAACTGCCACTCGATCTCAACAGGGTCGTCGGATCGACCTTGCTTCTGCTTGGAACCGGACATCGCGGTGAGGCTAGTTCGGCGTGACGAGGACGTCCCGGGGAAGAATTGAGGGTCCATTGCCACCAATGGCCACAGGCCCCCCGGTAAGGTCGGGCCGGTGGCGCGACGGGCGATGACCGCGGAAGTTCCGACCCCGACGGAGGTCGTCCAGGCGGCCGGTGGCCTGATCGTGCGGCGCCGCGAGGCGGAGCTCGAGATCGTCGTCGTGCACCGTCCCGTCCATCTGGACTGGTCCTTCCCCAAGGGGAAGCTCGAAGAAGGCGAGACCCTCGAAGAGGCGGCGCTGCGTGAAGTGCGCGAGGAGACGGGGATGCAGTGCCGCCTCCTGCGCTTCATCGGGCACACCGAGTACATCGACCGGAAGGGTCGGCCCAAGACGGTGGCCTACTGGGTCATGGCGGCCCTCGAGGGCTCCTTCGTGCCCAACGACGAGGTCGACGAATTGCGCTGGCTGAGCCTCGACGAGGCTTCCCACCTCCTTTCCTACCCCCGTGACCTGGAGTTGGTCGCCGTGCTCCAGGCGGCCGACCAGGTCGAACCGCTCACTTAGAACCGCACCGCCCGCTGCAACGGGCGTGTTCCGGTCGTCGGAAATTTGTGGTTTAGAACAAGCTGAGTGGGGAATAATGTGGTTCAGCGATCTACCGCCTGATCGCACTGCCGGCGTGCGTGCCCCAGTCGAGAAATCCAGGACCTATCGCCAAGGGCCCTGTGACAGCGCTTCGACGTAAATCGACTGGGGCACCGTCGGCGCTTCTGCCGCATTTCCTCTCCGTCGCCGCGCTCGCTCCCCCGGCGGTTTTTCTTCTGCATTGGGAGTGCAACTAGTTCATCAGCACGGCCGCGCCGTTCACCCGATCGTGACGGAGGTCGCGCAGCGCCGTATCGGCCTCGGCCATGGGGTAGGGCGCCGTGGTGACGTGCACGCCGATGCGGGCGGCCTCGGCCAGGAACTCCTCGCCGTCAGTCCGCGTGTTGGCGGTCACGCTGCGCAGGTTGCGCTCCTCGAAGAGGTGGCGGGCGTAGTCGAGCGGCGGCACCTCGCTGAGGTGGACACCGGCGATGGCCAGGGTGCCGCCGCGGTCGAGCGCGGCGAGAGCGGGCGGGACCAGGGTGCCGACCGGAGCGAACAGGATGGCCGAGTCCAGCGGTTCGGGCGGCGACGCGTCGGCCCCCTGCGCGCTGGAAGCGCCGAGAGCCAGTGCCAGTGCCTGCGCGTCGGGCGAACGCGTCATGACGTGCACGCGGGCGCCCCGGGCCAGGGCGATCTGTGCCGTGAGATGGGCGGATCCACCGAAGCCGTAGATCCCGAGGCGCCCACCTTCGGGGAGATCGGCCCGCCGCAGGGCGCGAGAGCCGATGATGCCGGCACACAGGAGAGGCGCCGCCTCCTCGTCGCTGAAGGCGTCGGGGAGGGCATAGGCAAACGCCTCGTCCACGACGGCGTAGTCGGCGTAGCCGCCATCGAGGTCCCAGCCCGTGAAGCGTGGCGCGACGCACAGGTTCTCCCTTGCCGCGGTGCAGAAGCGGCAGCGGCCGCAGGTCTGGGCCAGCCACGGGACGCCGATGCGCTGGCCGAGCCGCCAGCGCGCGCTGCCGGGGCCCAATGCGTCGACGAGGCCGACCACCTCGTGCCCGGGCGTCACCCGGGGCCGGCTGGGTGGGAGGTCACCTTCGGCCAGATGGAGATCGGTGCGGCAGACCCCGCACACGATGACGCGGATCCGCACCTGGTGGGCACCCGGCTCGGGAACCGGACGCTCCACCCTGAGCAGGGGGGAGCCGTCGATCGGGCCCGGACGATCGACGACCCAGGACTGCATGCGTTCGGCCATCGTGACGAGCCTAGGAGTCCACTCGTAGCATGGGCGCCCTGGCCGCCATGGACCCGAGACCTCGCTACGCAGACGCTCACCGCCGCCGGAAAGGGCGACGGTGAAGGCGCTCGTCCTGGCCGGTCCGACCGGTGGCTCCCACCACGACGGCGGCCCTCAGCACCCCGAGCACCCGGGTCGAGTGGCCGCGGTCATGGAAGGGGTCGCCGCGCTCGGGAGGGACTTCGAAGTGGTGACGCCGCCGATCGAGGAAGCCCCCCTCGAGGCGCTGGCGCGGGTGCACGACCCCGGCTATCTCGACGCGCTGGAGCAGTTCTGCGCGCAGGGTGGTGGAGCGCTCGACGCGGACACGTACGCGCGCCCCGATTCGTGGCGCGCCGCCCGGCGGGCGGCCGGGGCCGGGCTGGGCGCACTCGCCGGGCTCGAAGGGCGTGCCGATGGCGTGGGCTTCGTCCCGATCCGGCCGCCTGGCCATCATGCGACCGCTGATCGTGCGATGGGCTTCTGTCTCCTCAACTCGATCGCGGTGGCGGCGGCATCCCGGACGGCAATGGGCGAGCGCGTGCTCATCGTCGACTGGGACGTGCACCACGGCAATGGAACCCAGGACATCTTCTGGGACGATCCCAACGTGCTGTACGTGTCGACGCATCAGCACCCGCTCTATCCGGGCACCGGGAGCGCCCGTGAAGTCGGCGGACCCGGGGCGCGTGGGTGCACGGTCAACGTGCCCCTTCCGCCCGGAGCAACGGGCGACGTGGTCTTACAGGCGCTCGACGTCGTCGCCCGACCGACCATCGAGGGCTTTGCGCCCGACTGGGTCCTCGTGTCGTGTGGCTTCGACGCCCATCGGGACGACCCGTTGGCCCAGCTGGCTCTTTCGGCCGGCGACTTCGCGGAGATGGCCCGGGTGGTCAGAGAGTTCGCGCCGCCCGGACGCCTCGCCCTCTTCCTCGAGGGTGGCTACAACCCGGTCTCGTTGGCCGCCTCGACCGAGGTCACGCTGGCTGCGCTGCTCGAGTTGCCTGGTCACGGCGGGACACCCACCGAGGGAGGTCCGGGGTATGCCGCGCTCGAGGCGGATTGGGCAGACCGGCGCCGCGCCCTCGAGGGCGGGGGAGGGTGAACCTGCCGTCAGGACTGGGCCCGATGCACCAGAACCGGGCAGTGGGCATTGGTGGTGCAGAACTCGCTGACCGAACCCAGCAGCATGCCCACGAACTCCCCATGGCCCCGGCTGCCGATGACGAGCAGGTCGGCATCCTTGGAGGCGTCGACGAGGAGGGGAGCCGGGTGCCCGTTGACGACGTGGGACGTGACCTCGACGTCGGCGTAGTCGACGAGGGCGTGGGCGATTGCCTGGTCCAGGATCTGGCGGACGTCCTTCTCGGGGTCGTACTCGTCGGGAATGGGCACTGACCACCCCATGCTCGCCGGCCATTCCCAGGTCATGATGACGTCGAGCGGGCTGCCGGTCAGATGGGCTTGGCGGGCCGCCCATCGAAGGGCTTCGGTCGACGCAGCGGAGCCATCGATCCCGACAACGATCTTGCCGGGCGCCTCTGCAGCCATGGTGCAATCTCCTTGATCGTGCGGCGGCTTTCCGGGGATTGCCGCAACGGTGGTGGGGAGCCTACCGAGCTCCTCGTGGGACGGATCAGTCGTCATCTTCGCCGGTGAGGTGCGAAGATACCGCCGTGCCGCTGTCCGTCTTCCTCGTCGACGACCACGAGGTCGTGCGCACCGGCCTGCGCGCCCTGCTCGAGGCCGGTGACGACATCGCAGTGATCGGTGAGGCAGGAACCGTGACCGACGCGTTGGTGCGCATTCCCGTGATGAAGCCCGATGTGGCGATCCTCGACGTGCGGCTGCCCGATGGAAGCGGTGTCGAGGTGTGCCGCGACGTTCGTTCCGCCGACCCCGAGATCGTCTGTGTCATGTTGACGTCCTACGCCGACGACGAGGCGCTGATCGCCTCGATCATGGCGGGTGCGGCAGGGTACGTCCTCAAACAGATCGGGAGCTTCGATCTCCTCGACACCATCCGGAGGGCGGGATCCGGCGAATCACTGCTCGACCCGTCATTGACGGACCGAGTCCTGGAGCGACTGAGCGACGGGCCCGAGATCGATCCCCGATTGAAGAGCCTGACCCCACAGGAGCGCCGGATTCTCGACCTGATCGCCGAGGGCAAGACCAACCGCCAGATCGCAGAGACGATGTACCTGGCCGAGAAGACCGTCAAGAACTACGTGTCCAACCTGTTGGCCAAGCTGGGCATGGAGCGCCGCACGCAGGCGGCATCGTTCGTGGCCCGGATGACCGAGCGCACCTTGCTCGGGGCAAGGTCGGACGCAGGCGGCACCTGACCCGACGCTCGGGCGTCGCGCTCAGGATGCGGTGGGGTCGGCGTCGCCCGGGCCCGGATCCTCCAGCTCGATTCCGTGTTGGCCGAGCGCTTCTTCGAGACGATGGCGTTCCATCTCGGGCGGCTCGAAGCGGCTCGGGTCCGCCGGAAGGCCGACGACGGCGGCCAGGCGCAGGAGTGCGAGGTCATAGGCGATCTGGCGCGCCAACACCACGGACACGTCGTCGGCGTCTTCCCGCACGTCGTGCAGGAGCTCCGAACGGCGGACCCTGAGCTCGGCCAGCACGCGCGTTGTCTCCGTCGGTTGCGCGACCCGGCGATGGTCCAACGCCGCGTCCAAGAGTTGGGTGTACATCGACATCGGCGGCTCCCGCGTCCGCGCCGACGAACGGCTTTGGCTCAGCATGAGCCCGAGCGACACCATCCGTCAGGGCCGGAGGTCACAACCGGCGTGTCCCCGACGCCCCCCGCCGGATCCGGTCCGACAGCGCACACAACGCATATCGGTCCGGAGCGGACGCGCCCTGAGGCGAAGGGGAACGAGCACCCCGGAATTGGAAAATGGCGACCGAGGGGGGTGGCCGCCATTCTCCAAGCACCGTTGTCTGGGAAGAGGAGGGTGTCGCGGACATTGTGGCGATTCTGCGGGACCCACGAGTAGGGCCAAAAGTCACGGATTTCGGCGCATCGGCCCCTCACCCGAGGCGGTGGTACATCCTTGGCCCCAGGTCACGGTGGGTGCCAGCATGGGCCCGTGCCGACGACCTATTCGATGGAAGACGCAGTCGACCTGATACGGCCGGTCGACTCGATCGGCTTCGGGCTCGGTCCGGCCAACCCGGACACCTTCTTGAGCGCACTGGGCCGCCGTGACGACTGGCAGGACCTCCAGGTGGGCGGGGCCCTCTGCCTCAACCTCTACGACGTCTTCACGAAGCCCGGCGTCTCGTACCGCTGCGGGTTCTTCGGTCCGGCCGAGCGTGTGCTCCACTCGATGGGCCATCAGGTCGAACTGGTGCCGGGCGGCTTCCGGCAGATGGGCCCGATCCTGGCCAGGTACGCGCCGCGGGTGATGGTGGTCCAAGCGGCGCCTCCCCGCGACGGTGCGATCAATCTGGCTCTGCACTACGGGGCGACCCGTCCCGAACTCCTCCGCGCCGGGCGCGATCCCGACCGCCTGCTCTTGGTCGAAGTCAATCCCAATCTGCCGCGCACGGCGAGCCTGCCACCGGAGTTCGACAACACCATTCCCCTCGACCTGGTCGACGCCCTGGTCGAGACGGATGCACCTCCGTTCGCGTTGGCCGAGGAGCCCACCGACGACGTGGATGCGGCCATCGCCAGGCATGCCCTGACCTACGTGCACGACGGATCGACCCTCCAGACCGGCATCGGGGCGATCCCCAATGTGGTGGCGACGGAACTGGCGAGCGGACCGCTCGGAGGCTTTGGGATCCACTCCGAGATGTTCACCACGGGCCTCATGCGTCTCCACCAGGCCGGCAAGGTCAGCAACGATGCCAAGGGCATCTTCGACGGCGTCTCGGTGACGACGTTCGCGCTGGGGACGGCCGAGCTCTACCGCTGGTTGGACGGCAACCGCGCCGTGGCCTTCCTGCCCGTGGAAGCGGTCAACGATCCGACGGTGATCTCGAAGAACGCCAACTTGGTCTCCATCAACGGCGCCCTCTCGGTCGACCTCTACGGGCAGGTCGTGGCGGACAACGTCGACGGGCGCCAGATCTCCGGTGTCGGTGGTCACGAGGACTTCGTGGCCGGAGCCGAGCTGGAGCTCGATGCCCACTCGCTGATCTGCCTGCGCTCGACGGCAACTCGCGCCGGGAGCGTGGTGTCGCGCATCGCGGGACTACCTCCCGAGGGGACCGTCGTGTCGACGCCGCGTCATCACACGGGCGTGGTCATCACCGAGTACGGCGCCGCGGAGCTCACCGGCTTGACCGTCCGGGAGCGGGCGCACGCGCTGGTCGAGATCGCGCATCCCGACTTCCGAGACGAGCTGGGTGCCGTGGCCGATCGACTCGACCGGGCCTGACCGGCCGACGCTCCTCGTTTCAGCCGGCCGCGCCGAGAGACCGCCCATCGTTCAGGTCGAGCTGATGGATCAAGTTGGCCGCCGCGGTCCGGCTGGGAACTCCCAGGCGTTCGAGGGCCTGGGCCATGTGACCCTCGACGGTTCGTACGCTCAGGCTGAGCGTGACGGCGATCTCGGCGTTGCTACGACCGGCCGCCGCCAGTCGGACGACCTCGGCCTGGCGGGGGGAGAGACCGAGGCGGGTCAGATCCCGGACATGGCGCCCGGCCGTGTGCTCGGAGACGTGGAGGACGTCGCTGTCGGACGGTTCGAGGCCCTGCAGCTTTCGCACCACGAGCCGGCGCCCACCCTCTTCGAACACCAGTGGCCAGGTGGGGGTACGGGCGGTCTGCTCGTCCAGGCTTCGGAGCCATTCGCCCACCTGATCGGGTAACTGGCCCGAGGTGTCGTCCGGGAACCACTTGGCCAACAGGGCCGCCGCGGCCGGTGTCACCTGATCGGCCGACACCGCGGTGCGTAGCACCACGAGTCCCGCGTCCCGGTCGTGGGTGAGGTCGTCGACGATGCTCATGAGCATGCCGATCTGCTCGTTGGCCACCGCGTTGCGGTACGCCTGCAAGATGTGCGGCCTCAGGAGGTTGGCAACGGTGCGGTCGCGCGGGGAGAAGCCGATGACGTCGCGATTGATCGCGACGCCGATGAGAACATCGGGTGTCGGAACGGTGAACGAAAGCTGGTCTTCCGCTTGGAGAAGTGCGTAGAACTCGCGGTAGAGCGCGCTCTCGTGGTACTCCTCGGCGCTCCAGAAGTCCGAGATGGACCGCGGCCGACCGTCGTTCGTCTTGCGGATGTACGCGATGACCGGATGTGCGGCCAGTGCCCGGGTGAACGCTTCGTCCCCGCCGGGCCAGAGCTCCACGGCGGGCGCGCTCGATGGCCTCGACATCACCATCCGATCTGATCTCGTTCCAACTGGCACTCACCGACGGGATCAGGCGATGGACCACCTGGACCGACTCCTCGCGCACGGCTTGGAGGGTCAAGGGCTCGGCCAGGCGCGCCACGCCCTCGAGAAGGCCTTCGGTATCCAGGTCGGTCAGGATCGCCACGCCCCAATTATCACCAGACGGCGACTGGTCGCGGTTGTCGTTGCCGATGGTCCGGCCTAGCCTGGTCCCTCGCGAATAGCCGAAGGGCGGAAATCAGTTGGCTATCTGGAGATGGATGAGTCGAACTCATGTGTTCGCCGGTGTCATCACTGCGGCGCTCGTCGCACTGGTGTTGAGTGGCGTCGTCACGCTCGGCCCGGCCGGCGCGCAGCCACCCCAACCGCCGAGCATCACCTCGGACGCCTCCACGACGTTCACGGTGAATCAAGCGGGTTCCTTCACGGTGACCACGACCGGCGATGCGCCGATGGCCCTGTCCGAAACAGGTGCACTCCCGAGCGGCGTCACGTTCACCGACAACGGCGACGGCACGGCCACCCTGGCCGGCACGCCCCAGGTCGGGACCGGCGGCTCCTATCCGATCACGATCACCGCGTCGAACGGTGTGCCACCGGACGCGACGCAGGACTTCACCCTGACCGATCTCGAGCCCCCGACCATCACGTCGAACGATGCAGCCACGTTCACCGTCGGGCAGGCGGGAACCTTCACCGTGACGACGACCCCCGGCTACGACGCCGCCGGTGACGGGCAGGTGTCCCTGGGCGAGTCCGGCAGCCTGCCCGCCGGCGTCACGTTCACCGACAACGGCGACGGCACGGCCACCCTGGCCGGCACGCCCCAGGTCGGGACCGGCGGCTCCTATTCGATCACGATCACCGCGTCGAACGGTGTGCCACCGGACGCGACGCAGGACTTCACCCTGACCGATCTCGAGCCCCCGACCATCACGTCGAACGATGCAGCCACGTTCACCGTCGGGCAGGCGGGAACCTTCACCGTGACGACGACCCCCGGCTACGACGCCGCCGGTGACGGGCAGGTGTCCCTGGGCGAGTCCGGCAGCCTGCCCGCCGGCGTCACGTTCACCGACAACGGCGACGGCACGGCCACCCTGGCCGGCACACCGCATCCCGGCACGGCCAACACCTATGACGTCGTCCTCACCGCGTCGAATGGGGTATCGCCATCTCGCACCCAGGCCTTCGCGCTCACGATCGACAACGCCGCGCCCACGACGGTGACCATCAGCGGTCCTTCGTCGGTGAACAGCGGTGCGCCGTACTCGGCGACGGCGTCCGCTCCCGGTGCGTCCCCTGCGCCCACGTTCACCCTCGCCACCGGTGCACCCACCTGGCTGCACATCGGGGCCACGTCGGGTGCGCTCTCGGGTTCGCCCCCGTCGAGCCCGACCACCTTCTCCTACCAGGTGACCGCGACCAATGCGGCCGGATCGGCCACGAGCAGCGTGCAGACGGTCACGGTGGTCATCGCTCCGACGTCGGTCACCGTCGATGGTCCCTCGTCTCAGGTCGTGGGCACCGAGTACCAGGCGACGGCGACGGGGAGCGGGGCCGACGTGCCACTCACGTACAGCTTCGTATCGGGGGCGCCGTCCTGGCTGAGCATCAACAGCTCGACCGGTGCCATCAGCGGGATCATCCCCGAAGGCAACCCGCACTATTACAGCTACCAGGTGGTGGCCAGTGATTCGGATGGATCCGCGACGAGCAGCTCGCAGTTCGTGACGATCGACCCAGGCCAGACCTCGCTGACGCTCACCGCATCTCCGGGAACGTCCGTGCAGACGGGAACGCAGGTGAAATTCAAGGCGACAGTGAACGAGACCGAGGGATTCGGCACGCTCTCGGGCACGGTGTCGTTCACGAAGAACAATGCCGCTGTGTCCGGCTGCACCAGCCTTCCCCTCTCCGGAAGCTCGGCCAGCTGTTTCATCACCTTCACCGCCGCGGGCAACGTCACGATCACCGCGACCTATGCCAACGACTCCTTCTTCACCGGCTCCTCGGGCTCGGTGGTGGAAGTGGTGACCAGCGGCGCGGCTCCCCAGTTCACCTCCGCTGCGGGGACGTCCGACACCGTGGACACGGCGTTCAGCTTCGCCGTCGGAGCGACCGGGACTCCTACCCCCACGATCTCGAGCACGGGCAGCCTGCCTTCGGGTGTCTCCTTCACCTCAGGAGGGAGCGGATCGGGCTCGGCCACAATTGCCGGGACGCCGGCGGCCGGCACCGGTGGGACCTATACCGTGACTCTCAAGGCGACGAACAGCGCAGGTTCGACCACGCAGAGCTTCACCTTGACGATCGATCAGCCGTCTGCCTTCACATCGGCGGCATCGGCTTCGGCCACCGTCGGCAGCGCCCTGTCGTTCAAGGTGACGACCAGCGGGTACCCGGTCGCCACCGTGTCCGAGTCGGGCGCCTTGCCCACGGGTGTGACCTTCTCCGCCAAGAGCAACGGCACGGCGACGATCGCCGGCACTCCGGCGGCGGGGACGGGTGGGACGTACGACGTGACCCTGGGCGCGTCGAACGGCATCGGAAGTCCCGCCTCGCAGAGCTTCGTGCTGTCGGTCGCGCAGGGACCCACATTCAGCTCGCCGGCCAATGACACGGCGGTTGTCGGCTCCTCCTTCGTCTTCGATATCAGTGCCACCGGACCACCGAGCCCGGCGATCACCGAGACCGGGACGTTGCCCTCCGGGGTGACGTTCATCCAAGGTGTCAACGGCGCGGCGACACTGTCGGGTAAGCCGGCGGCGAAGACCGGTGGCACCTACGTGCTCACGTTGAAGGCCAAGAACAGCGCGGGAACGGCGGCGCAGACCTTCACCCTGACCGTCGACCAGGCGGTGGCCATCACCTCGGCCGCGTCGGCCAAGGCCACCGTCGGTTCGGCGCTGTCGTTCGAAGTGACGACAACGGGGTATCCGCCGCCCGCGCTCAGCGAAACAGGTGCACTTCCCCCCGGAGTCCGTTTCGTCGACAACGGGGACGGCACGGCATCGATCGTGGGCACCCCCTCGGGCGGGAGTGCGGGGACCTACGCCATCACCATCACGGCGGCCAACGGCATCGGGCGAGCGGCGACGCAGGGGTTCACCATCAAGGTGAAGGCGTAGCTCCCCGGCGCAATCGGCGCGGCCACCGGGGCGGTCCGCGACACTACCGGGCGGGGACCGGAATCGACTGGGCGAATCGAAAGACGTCATCGGGATCGTATTTCACCTTGACCTGCTCGAGCCGCGGCAGATTGGCGCCGTAGTAGGCGTTCGGCCATTCGGCCAACGTGGGGTCGATGTAGTTCTGGTACGAACCTTGGGTGACGGGAGCGAACAGATCGTGCAGGCCCTCGAGCCACGTTGACGCGGCTGACGTCGCGGCGGGAGAGGGCGGCGCGGTGGGATAGGTGACCGAGTACTGGGCACAGGCCACGGCATCGCGATGCACGAAGGCGGTCTCGCCCGCCGCGACCTGGTTGATCGTCCCCCCGTACCCGTCGAACACGATGCCGCCTCCGGCACCCGGCAGGGCCGTCGGCAGGGAGGAGACCGCAGAGACGAGTCCGCTGACGACGCTCGACGGGAGTGGCCCGCCGACGTAGGAGGATTTCGCGGCGAACGGAGACTGCACCGGGGTGGCGCACTGCGCCACCGGCTTCCCTTCGCATCCGGCCTCGATCATGATCGCCGTCATGTACTCCTCTGGGCCGACGAATCGATACGTCGTCGGCTCGCCGACGGCACTCGTCAGTGGGTTCAACGCGGCGGAGCAGGCGGCGACGGTGCCCACGAAGACCCCGGTCACCTTGACCGGGCCTGCACCGCCCGTCTCGTTGCTCAGGAGCTGGCAGTTGGCCCACAGCTGATCGGGAGTCTTCGGGATCCATTCGATCCATGACGACAGGACGGTGGCCGCCGTCGCCCAGGGCCATTCCAGCGTGAAGAGCGTGATCGCGTCCGGGATGGGGTGCACGCGCAGGTCGAAGGACGTGACCACCCCGAAATTGCCGCCCCCGCCCCCGCGGCAGGCCCAGTAGAGATCCTCGTCCTGGGCAGGTGTACAGCGCCGCATCGTGCCGTCGGGTGTCACGATGTCGACGGCCGCGATCTGGTCACAGGTCAGCCCGTAGGCCCGCGCGAAGACCCCGATGCCTCCTCCGAGGGCCAGTCCGGCCACGCCCACCGTCGGACAGGAACCACCGGGCAGGAGCAGACCCTGGGCGGCCAGTTGGCTGTATGCGTTGATCAGAGTCGACCCGGCCCCGACCCGAGCGATGCCGCCTCCGGCTCCGGGTGCCGAGACGCCGTTCATGAGGGAGACGTCGATGACAAGGCCTGGACAAGAGGAATACCCGCCATAGCTGTGGCCACCGGCGCGGGCGGTGATCCGGACGCCGTGGGCCCGGGCGAAGGCCAGGCAGCGTTGCACGTCGCTCGATGTCCGGCATTGGGCAATGGCGGCGGCGCTGGGGACGTACACCGAGTTGTACAGCTCGCCGGCCGCGCCGTACCCGGCATCGCCGGGCAGGAGCAACGACCCGGTAAGCGAGTTGGCCAGCACCTGCCAGTCCAGGTCCGCCGGTGGCGTACTGGAAGGTGGAGTCGACGTGGCGTCGTGGGGTGCAGCGCCGCGGCGAACCAGGACTCGAGCATCCCGCGGCGGCCGACCCGACGATCGCACTCGAGCCTGCCGCAACCGCCCCGCGCAGGAAAGACCGGCGATCCATCAACGGCGCGCCGCGGCAGGCGAACCGCGGCTCATGGGAAGGAACGTAGTCGGTCGTGCGGTCCGCGTCGCGTTCTCGGAGTGGGACGGCGCTGGCGTGAGGGTCAGGCGAAAGGGGGTCTCTGAGGGTCGCCAGCCCTCGACCAGGTCTGCTACCCCTGTTCGATGCGAAGCCGGTTTCCGGCGGGATCGCGGACCGCGGCGTCGCGGACGCCCCACGGCTGACTCGCAGGCTCCTGCAGCACCTCGACCCCAGGGACGGCGGCAATCTTTTCGAAGGTGGCGTCGAGGTCGTCAGTCCGGAAATGGACGGGATACATCTCACCCTTGGCCAGCATGGTGGCCAGCGCATCCCCGTCCTCCTGGGAGCGGCCGGCGTGCGGCTGTGAGAGCACGATCCCGACACCGGGCTGGCTCTCCGCCACGAGGGTGATCCACTTGAACCCTCCGTTGCCGACCTCATTGGTTACCGCGAGGCCGAGCGCGTCGCGGTAGAAGCCGAGTGCGCCATCGGGGTCGTCGACGAGGATGTGAACGGTGCTGAGAGAAACGGTCATGACCAGGACTCTAAACAGTTGCCGGGACGGACGCTTCTCCGAAGCTGCTCGATCCCAGGTGGTCCGGTCCGCCGTTCCTCCGCGGCCGGGTCATCACCATGGCCATGCAGGTGGGCATCACGTGGAGCTCGTCATGAGCCCGTGCCCGGTAGGCGGACGGTGATTCCCCGACGAGATCGGCGAAACGCGTGGAGAACGAGCCCAGGCTCGTCCAGCCGACCGCGACGCACACGTCCGTCACGCCCAGATCACCCCGGCGCAGGAGCGCCTTCGCCCGCTCGATGCGTCGGGTCATGAGGTAGGAGTAGGGCGTCTCGGCGTAGGTGTCGCGGAAGCGCCGGCTGAAGTGCGCCGGGGACATCAGCGCGGTGCGGGCGAGCGCGGCCACATCGAGCGGCTCGGCATACTCCCGGTCCATCTGATCGCGGGCCCGACGGAGTCGGCGCAACTCGTCGAAGTCGACGCTCATCGCACCATTGTGCAAGAAGGAGGATCCGGCACCGTCAGCATCGGTCCCGTTGGCGGACCAGGGAAGTCAACGGGTGGCCTGGGTACCCGTGTCCGTGGATTTGCGAGACGGTTCACAGGCGCTCGGGAATCAGCCGAATGATGTCGGGCAAGGCAACAGCACCCGGGGTGAAGAGTAGTTGCGATCGATCCAGAGTACTCGAGAGTGAGGGTCCGGCCACTCCGAAGTACCTGGCGCGCACAGAAGGACGAGGAGAGCGTAGAGATCTGCGGACTGTGGGGATCCAGGGTCTCCTTGCACCGCCCGAAAGGCGGTTCGAGGAAGAGCTGCGACCGGCAGCAGGCGATGGGGGGTCCTTGATCGAACGTTTGCATTCCCCGTATACAGGATGCTGTGGCGGCAGCTCCAGTCACTGGCGCTCGATGAGCGACGGACGGGTGTTCACTCATGGAAACTGATCGGATCATCGAGTTCAAAGTCCTGTCGGAGGAACTCAACTTCCGAAAGGCCGCGGCACGCCTGGCCATGTCGCAATCGTCGCTCTCGCGGCACATCGACGACCTGGAGCACCAAATTGGCTTCCGACTCTTCATCAGGGACCGCCATCGGGTCAGCCTGACTCCACAGGGCGTGAAGTTGCTGCCGGAAGTGACAGACCTTCCGGAGCGGTTGTTGCACGCCATCGAGACGGCGCGCCCGAGTCCGCCCGTGGCGAGCACGCCGATGGTGCGACTCAGCTATGGCCGCACGCGGGGATTGGAGCTGGTCGAGCTCGCTCTCTCGGCTCTCCATGCGGGTACTCGGGCCATCGAGGTCAGTTTGATTCAGAGCGGGGCCGATCAGATCGTTCCGTCGCTGATCAACATGGATGTCGATCTGGCGTTCATTCGACCACCGGTCCCGTCGAGTGCGTTGCGGAGCCGCCTCCTCGTCGACGAGCTCCTGGGCGCCGTCATGCGAGAGGACAATCCCCTGGCCGCCAGCCCCACCATCTCGATCAGCGACCTGATGGACCACCCGTTCATCTCGGTCCGGGAACCGTCAGGAATTCCCGTCGTCGATTCGTTGAGCGCCACCATGAAGGGTCGGGGTCTGACGCCACACAACATCGTCAGTGAAGCTGACTCGATCACCTCCATGTTCCTGCTCGTCGAGTCGGGGCTCGGAATCGGACTGGCCCGGCAGGCTGTGTTCCGCCGAGCGAATACTCCCGGACTGGTGATCCGCACCATTGACCCGGCCCTCCCGGGGATTCCCCTCTGCGTGGCCTGGCGAACGCAGCACGAGGCGGACGCCGTTCTCGAGCTCGTCGACGTGATCGTGGCGTGCCGCTCCCGCCTCGGCACGGGCTATCGCATCGCCCCCGACGCGTAGGAGACGCCCTTCTCGCTCTTCGGTGATGCGTCACCTGCATCACCGAAATCATCACCACGGCATCCAGAGACGGGCGGGCCCCGTCGAAGGGATGAAGGACGCAATCGTGCGACGAGGCTGACGAGCGGTGCCATCCGCTGCTCGAGGCTCCGGCCGGCACGGGCCGGCGTCCGGCGGGAAGCGGAGGCCGGTGCTGACCGGCGTCAGAGGTCAAGGGAAACGAGGGGGTGCCAGCGGTGTGGACGACGACCGTCGGCGATATCGGGCGGAATTTACGCAAGTCGAAGAAGTCAAAGGCCATCGCAGCGGTGATCGGTGCGTTGCTCGCGGGTGGTGGCGCCTTCGCCACCATGAACTGGACGGTCGGACTCGACAGCGGGTCCAATGGTGAGGGGCAATCGGCGACCGTCAGCAACTTGACGATTTCAGCCATCGCGTCTCCCGCACCGTCCAACCTGCTCTACCCCGGAGGCAACGGTGACGTGGTGCTGACCGTGTCCAACAGCAATCCATTCCCGGTCACCTTGACGGGTGTCGACCTGCCGACGAACACCACCTATGCCTCCGGCTTCACCACGAGCGCGCTCTCCACCCCCCAGACCGGCTGCAGCTCGACGACGAGTGATGTCGTCTGGAACTACTCGACATCGACCTCCGGCTCCTCCCACACTCTCGCCACACCGCTCGTGATCGCAGCCAGTGGCCAGGCGGGCAATCCCCTGGTCGTGACGTTGACCAACGATGCAAGCATGACGACGGCGGCGCCCGCAGCCTGCGAGGCGACCTATTTCTCGATGCCCTCGTTGACCGGAGTCGTCGCAGTTGGTGGCGGGACACCGGCGACGTCGAGTCCGGCTGTCGACGGCTGGACCAGCTGAGCCGTCGTCGAGGGATCGATGTGTGCTTCGGCTCCTGAAGTTCTCTCTGGGAGTGCTCGTCGTCCTCCCGTTGACCTTGCTCATAGCGCCCGGCGGTGCGAATGCCGCCACATGGGTCGTCCCTCTCGCTGCCGCCGGCCACGCTCAGGCAGCGGCCGGCGGGCCGCCCTCCACTCCCCAAGGTCCTACCGCCAGCTGCGTCACGCTTGCACCGAAGGTCGTGATCACTTGGTCGTCCGTGACGGGAGCGACGTCCTATGTCGTGCTCGAGTCGACCGCATCTGCTGCGGGACCCTTCACGACGGTGGTTGGATCGACCTCGGGAACCACGATCACGACGGGTAACCTCGTCGCCGGGAACTACTGGTTCGCGGTGGAATCGCAGCTGGGTCAATTTTGGGTGAGTGCGACGTCCTCCAGCTCGGCCGAGAGCACTATTTTGGTGTCTCTCCTGTGCGTCCAGCCCTGACCCGGATCGGGCCGATGCATCGCTGCTCTCGCCCGTCATTCCGGTCGCTCTGCCCGCTGCGCTCTCTTCACGCAGCAGGATGGCCGAGGGTCCGCGGTCCGAAGTCCGACTCCACCCCCGCCTGAAGTTCGCAGTCGCCGTGTTCCTTCAGCTTCGACGACCACCTCTCTTCGACGTGGCCGAAATGCCAGAAAGCCAAGGCGAGGCCCCAGGTGACGACGAACATGCCCACGATGATGAATCCAGCTTTGTTGAGGTCGAACGTTGCCATCGCGTTCCAAAAGGGGCCGCTCACGTGAAACTCCTGGGGTATCAGACCAAGGACCTCGACGGTGCCGATGAAGATGCAGATGAAGACCGACAATCCGGTGATCGTCAGGTTGTAATACACCTTGCGGACCGGATTGAAGAACGCCCAGCCATAGGCGAAGTTCATGAAGCATCCGTCGATGGTGTCCATCAGCGTCATCCCGGCCGTAAAGAGGATGGGCAGACACATGATCGAGTACCAGGGAAGGCTCTGGACGGCCAACACGGCGGTCGTGGCCAACAGGGCGACTTCGGTCGCGGTATCGAAGCCCAGACCGAACACCACACCCACCGGATACATCTGCCACTCGCTCGTAATCGATCGCATCCACTTTCCGAATATTCGGTACATGAAGCCCCGGTTTTCCAGCTGGCGCTCCAATTCGGCCTCATCGAAATCTCCCTGGCGCATCATCCGGGCGACCTTGACGATGCCGGCCAGGATGATGATGTTGAGAATCGCAATGAGATAGAGGAACGACGCTGAGACGATCGTGCCGAAGATGCCTCCGAACTGTTCCAGTGCCGATCCGTTGTGCGCGACGGCGTTGTAGGTCACCTTTTCGGCGACCACGATCCCGGCACCGATGGCAACCACGATCGTCGAATGGCCCAAGGAGAAGAAGTACCCGGCACTGACCGGCTTCTTCCCTTCGCTCATCAGCTTGCGAGTCGTGTTGTCGATGGCCGAGATGTGGTCGGCGTCGAAGGCGTGTCGGAGACCAAGGGTGTAGGCCAGGACGGAAACCCCGATCCCGAGACCCTTGTAGTGCCCGGGAACCACGAACGCGATGAAGACGCCGAAGCCCACGACGTGGAGCAGAGCGATACTGGCGAACATCCAGCGCATTTGTCGCCATTGCGCGGGATCCATCGCCGCCCGGAGCTTGGCGATCATCCCTGGAGGCCGGGAGATCGGCAGGGATTCGCTCAGGGTGGCCATCGGTGATCTCGCCCTTCGTCGGCTGCGACCTTGCTGAACCTTGGTGCTGCATCGCCTGACAGCCGGCCTGTGGCCAACCGCCGTTTCGAAGCACCGCCCCGAGGGCGTCTCGCCATGGTACCTAATTGCTACTCGTTCGCAACTGCCTCTGGAACGCATTCGTCACGGGCCACTGATCCGGATGCCGACCAAACCAAATTTCTGTGCCACACCCTTCTGACCACCACTTTCGGACATCGAGGCCGCGCGCTGGAGATCAGCGTTCGACGACGATGGCGACGCACCCAGCGTCGGGGGGCCGCCCGATCTGCTCGCCTGACCCCCGGTCACTTCTTGCCCGTGACCGTTCCGCGTCCACAACGGCGCATTCGAGTACCCAGTCGTTCCGCTGGGATCACGTCGACGGTCTCGGCCATCCCATCGGCCCTTCTCTCACGGGACGCACGCGTCCGGATGGGCGATAGGTGCCGATGCCACGTTCGTCGAGCGAGCGGCCATGATTGGCCATGGCTTCTGCGATCAGCCGAGATCGGGCGCGCCCGGTGCCTCGGGACCCTGCACGGAAGACGGCCCCGGCTGCCTGGCTCACCTTGGCCATCGCTCTGGCCCTCTTGTCCACGACGTGTGTGACCGCGCCCGCTGCACAAGCTGCCGGTTCCAGGTCGTCGACAGTCTGGTTGTGTCGCCCCGGATTGAGGAACAACCCCTGCACGGCCAATCTGGCGACCACCGTCGTGCGGGCCAATGGGACACGTTCCATCCAGCGGGCGGTCCCCGCGAAGAATCCACCGGTCGACTGTTTCTACGTCTATCCGACCGTGAGCACGCAGCCGACGGACAACGCCAATCTCCACATCGACCCCGAGGAACG
Source organism: uncultured Acidimicrobiaceae bacterium (assembly GCA_963754445.1). Classification (GTDB taxonomy): domain Bacteria; phylum Actinomycetota; class Acidimicrobiia; order Acidimicrobiales; family RAAP-2; genus Bog-473. The sequence continues at coordinate 1,041,843 of CAVWFT010000002.1, forward strand.
CGGGGTCGCAAGAGAGCAGGCGTCGCGGTTCTCGCAGGTCTGTCGCGTGTATGCCCCGATGTACCCCCAACTGACCCTTACCGCGCTGCGGAACGGCACGATCAACACGCACACGACTGCGATCGCCTACGGAGGTGTGCTGTCGGCATGGAACGACTACCTGGCACACGACAACAAAGGCCGGGGCGTCGTTCTCATCGGGCACTCGCAAGGTGCGGCGCTCCTCATCGGGCTGATCAAGCAAGAGATCGACCCCAACCCGGCCGAACGCCACCTCCTTGTTTCAGCACTTTTGATGGGCGGCAATCTCGCGGTGCCGATCGGAAAGGCGGTGGGCGGTGACTTTGCCCACGTACCCGCGTGCCAGTCCAATTCCCAGATCGGCTGCGTCGTGGCCTATTCCACCTTCAACTCGCAACCATCGGAATACAGCTCTTTCGGTCGACTCAGCACCAGCATCAACGCGAACGACGGTTTCGAGCCGAAGTCCATCCAGGGATTGCAGGTCCTCTGCGCGAATCCTGCGGCATTGGCGGGAGGATCGGGACCGCTCGTACCGTACTTCCCGAGTGAAGGATCATTCTCGACGCCGTGGGTGTCCTACCCGAATCTCTATCGCGCCCAGTGTCGAACGTCAGGCGGCGCTACCTGGCTTCAGGTCACGGACATCAGCGGCCCGAAGGACAGTCGACCGGTCCTGCAGCAGACGTCCGGCCCCGGGTGGGGACTGCACGACGACGACGTCAATTTGGCGCTCGGAAACCTCGTCCAGGTCGTACGGGACGAGTCGCTGGCCTATAAGCGATCGTAGCGAGACAGCGCTCTGCACTCATGCGGGGCCCGAGGCACGGGCGATCCGGTTCTCATAGTCATCCCCCAAGCGTTGCAGGGCGTCGGCGCCATCGCCGGCGAACGACGAACCGTGCATCAGGGCAAGCGTCCGCGGGTTGAGTTCCGCCAGGTCGCGCACTGCGGCGACCGTCGAGGGATGAAGAGAACTGGCCTGAAACATGTCTTCGGCCGCTCCTGCAGGTTCCACGATGTCGTCCTCGGTGAGTGCTGGCCCATTCCCGAGGTGGGTGAACAGGTCTCCGCAGAGCAACGTACCGGTGGTCTCTTCGAACAGGACGCGTGCCTCCCATCCGTGTGGGACGTGTGGTGTGTCGATGTGTCGCACACGCCTGTCTCCCAGATCCAACACCTCGCCGTCAGCCATGACCCGCGGTGGCCGATCGGCCAGGTCGTTGAGCGAGACCATGCAGCCCGTCGCCCCGTGGGCGACTTGCGCATTCGGGGCCGCAGCGAGGAACAGGTTCATCGCCCCGCATTCGTCGGATTCGACATGGCCGAACGTGACCCAACGCAACGAGTCGATGGGTATCACCTGGGATACAGCTTGGCTCACGCTCGGAAACATTGCCCGTGGACCGGTGTGGAACAGCAGCGGCTCTTCGGCTCGAACCAAGAACTGATTGAACGTCAATCCGGTGGGGCCGATATCCGGAACATGCGTCGAGAATCGGAAGATGCCGTCGGCGATCTCGTCGACCTGGGTCTCCATGGAATGTCCTTTCAGGGTTGGGTGGATCAGAGGGGGAGGGGGTTGGCGAGGATTCCCTCGCCGGGAAGCCGACCGGCGAGGGTGCGGACGAACTCGATTGCATCGATCTCGATCAGGTCGCCGTCGCTGCCCTGCGCGAACTTGCCGCCGGCGGGTCCCGCGAGCACAAGTTCGAAGGCTTGGCCATGGAGGGACGCCCATTCCGCCACGATGTCAGCGACGAGACGCCCGTCGTGCTCCTCGCTGAGGTGCATGGGACGGCCTGTTGCAGCGCACAGATCGATGCGATGGCACCAGACGTCCCGGGTGAATCCAACATCGAGAAGGTACTTGAGCGGTTCCCAGCCAATAGGGGGACCGAAGGGGACCGGCAGGTACCGCATGGGAAAGGGTGTGCCCCAGCGCCCCTTGACCGCTTTGGGCCCGACTTCGGCCAGGAGACGGACCAGCTCTTCGTTCGCCATCCGCTCGCGCTCGCGAATCTGCAGCTCGTTCAGGCCGTCCACCCAGTGATGTGATTCGATCTGCTTGTTGAGCGGCATGCCTCGGCGCATCTGGTGGACGAACTCGCGCACCGAAGCCTGGGCGTCGGCGGACCCGAGCACGTGCAGGCACATTCTTCGAACGTCCCACCCGGTGCAGTCGGTCGGCATCCCCCACTCGTCGCTCGTCAGTGAACCGGCTACCTCGGCAAACCGCCGGAACTCCTCCTCCGCCAGACGGCGAGCCTCCGGACGGGCAATGCGCGCGATGGTTGGTGCAGAGATCATCTCGTACTCCTTGAGAGGGCATCGTCGACCAGCAGATCGACGAGTCGGTTGAGATGGCGGACCCATCTGGTGCCACCGGGTTCGTTGGTCAGTTGTGTGTCGGTGATGCCACCTGTCACGGCAACCACGCAGTCGATGTCGCTCTGCTGGTTCACCCCGGCTGCATGCATCAAGCTCACGGCCTGCGCGAGGACCTGCTCGGCCAGGGCATACGACGCCGCCGACGGGGCAAAACCTGGAATGTGGCGCTGGAACAGGAGCTCGTAACGGGCGGGATCTTCCAAGGCGAAGTCCGCGAACGCGGCGAGCCATTGTTTGAGTGCCAGCCGTGGCTGGCGTGAGAACTTCTGGGCGTCGAGGAACTGGAGAAGTTGCCGGTTGCCGTCGGCGAACATCGCGTCGTACAGAGCGTCCTTGGAATCGAAGTACTCGTAGAGCGAAGGTTGCCGAATCCCGACCTCGCGCGCGAGTGCATGCAGCGACACGCCTGCGATCCCGTGCTCTCGGGCCAGCTTCCATGCGGAAGCCACGATGCCGGCCATCCGGGCCTCTCTGCGTTCCGCCACTGTCGTCACGACACGGTCCGATCTCCTATCACCGATAGGAGATTAACCTATTATCGATAGGGAGGTCAACCCCCCACGGGCTGTGCCGCCCGACCTCTTGGAAGACCTGGCGCACGTACCACGGCGAGCTCTCCGCCGACTAACCCCTTGGCATCGGCTGCAACGTGATGGCGCGTTTCGGGCAGTCGCGTACCGCCCGTTTGGCCGAGGCCATCAACCGGCTGTCCACGGCATGGGGAAGCACGATTGGATAGCCCCACTCATCGAGGGAAATGAGCTCTGGGACAAGCTCGGCGCAATACCCATAGGCATCGCAGGCCACGGGATCGACCGAGAGGCGCTGGGCCGTCACGTCACAGCGCGGCCGGCGAGGGAAATCGCAATGCGGTCGGCCGTCGATGGCGCGAGCACGGATGACCTCCGTCATGGCTCGCCACATCGGCTGCGAAGACACGCAGGGCGCTGCGAATCAGGGCGACGGCACCATCCGGGTGACGGCAGGCGCCGCGTCCGTTGACCTCGGAAAGTCGGCGCTGGAGACGCGGCAGGAGGTCCCGATCAGTTCGGCCGCTGGCCAATCGGCTCAGGTCGTCGGCCATGGCGGGAAGCCCGAGTGCGCATGGGCCACACTGCCCAGCGCTCTGATCTGCCAGGTAGCGGGCGATGCGTGCAGTTTCCGCCACGCCGCACGATGAATCTCCGAGGAGCACGATCACGCCGACGCCGGCACTGGCACCGATAGAGCGAAGGGAGATCGAGGCGTACGGGGTCGAAAAGTCCCCCGGTCCCACCCATGTTCCGCCGTAGCCGCCGACGAGAAGGGCTTGCGTCGCCTCCGTGGGAGAACCTCTCTGGGCGATATCCCACAGAGGAGTGCCTCGATCGACTTCGACCACGCCGGGCCTTGCCACCGCACCTCCTACGGTGACCAGACACGTACCCGGTTCTTCGGCGAGTCCTCGTGCTCGGAACGGGCCCGGTCCCTTGCGGGCGATCAGCGCGACATGGGCGAGCGTTTCTGCGTTGTGCACGAGTGCAGTCCGTCTGCCGATGCGAAGTGGCTGACCCTTGTCCGGTCGGAATACAGGCAGTGGCGAGCCCGACTCGATGAAGTTGACCAGCGCGGACTCCTCGCCGCCGATGAAGTGGTCGGGCGGTCGGATCAGGGTCTCGGCCACGCGCGCATATCCGGCGGCCCTGCGTTCCGCGATGGCGTGCGCCACCCCCTCGGCGACCCACTCTCGACCCGCAGGGACGCAGACGACGACCCGTCTGGCGTGGCACGCGGCAGCCTGGAATTGGGCGCCATCGAGGACGAGGTGGGGAACGTGCGTCAAGAGGATCTTGTCCTTGTCGCTCTCCGGCTCGCCCTCCATCGCGTTCACCACAATGGAGCCCCCCCGCCCTCCGGACGACGCCGTCGCCAACTTGATGGCAGTGGGAAACCCTCCTCCGCCCCGGCCGGTCAGCCCCGACGCCTCGAGGTTGGCCGCCAGGGCTCCACGCCACGAGCCACCGCTCTCATTGGCCACGGCCATGGGTCCGTGGGTCTGGACGTGCTGGGCCAGGCCACGCGGGTGGCCGAGGAGGTGGTGCACGTCGGACCGGACGGTCGTCGCGCTCGCGCTACCTGCCATCGCGCCCGGTCCGGTGACGGCTGGACGACACCAACCGGGTCGATGGTGCGACCCGAGGGGCTGACGACGCGATCGTCGATGGCGCGACACCCAGTGCGGACTTCACGCGGAGGCGCCAGATGAGACCCACCCCCACGGCGAGGACGCAACCTGCACCGATGGCAATGGTCCAATGCTCCCCGGCATCGGTACCCAAGCCGAACGTGTGCGCCAGTGCGATCGGCCAGCAGGCGTAGGCGAGCCAGTGGATGCCTCGCCAGGTTCCGAAGGAGAGGCGAGTGCGGAGAAGACTCGAGATGAACACGGCGGCCATGAGGTCGAGCGCGACGGCACCGACTCCAACCCAGAAACGCGCGTAAGGCGACGTGAAGGGAACCACGATCGCCACCCAACCGATATGCACATAAGTGTCGAGGACACTGGTGAGCACATGAATGGCCAGGAAGACCATGGCCATGATCGAAATACGGCGGTGAAGTTCCTGCTGGACGAAGCCGGGCCAATTGCGGCCCTTGGCTCGGGTGACCGTGACAAGACCCAGGACCATCGTCGCGGTCAAGAGAATGAGCGTCATGATGCCGGAAGCGCGGGTGGTGTACCACAGAGCAGTCGAGTTCACGAAGACTGTTACCCCGCGCTCACATGTACGCTCGAGGCCCGCCCAGAATGGGTCTTCGTTGTCTCGTGCTGCGAAGTTCCCAGGTCGTTCACCGCGACGTCCCACCCGATGAGACAACGGGAGGACTCGTCGTCGTGGTGGGTGGAGACGTCGTCGTCGTAGTGGGTGGTGACGTCGTCGTGGTAGGTGCAAGCGTCGGCTGGGTGGTCGCCGCCGACGCCGGGGCGCTACCGCCTTCGGACTGAGTCGGAGCGGATGTCGGCGTGGTCGTTGAGGGCGTGGTCGTTGACGGAGTCGTGGTCGGCGGAGCGACGGTTGTCGAGCTGGAGCTCGGTTCGGTCGTGGGGGTCGTGGTCGCAGCAGAGCTCGAACCCGGGTGCTCGTGCGCGACCACGACCCCGAGAAGTGCCGTCGCTCCGGTTGCGGCCAATGCGGCGATGCGGGTCAGCACGCGAACGCGACGGTTGGCCCGTTCCCTCGACGCCGACGAGTGTTGCGCACTGCGGTTGCTCACGAGTGACGCGTCATCCTTCTTGAAGCGATTGTGGCAGGCCAGGTGCCTCCCTCAACCCTAAGGATGGAGTCTTACGCTGGCATGAAGCCTCCATAAGAAACTCATGAAGGACGCAGCGTCTGGCCAGCACGAACTGCTGAGATCAGCCCCCAGCACAGACGCGGCCCGACGAAACGGGGGTGCCCCGTGTCGGGCGATATCGGCTGGACCGGCGGGGCACATAGCCTGTGCTGGTCGTTCGTGGAGATCCTGTCCTCAGATGGCTTCATGTTCACGTCAGGGAGAAGGGGTAGGAAGTCCTGGTGCGAGTGCTCGTCGCCGAAGACGACGCTGGTTTGCGGTCAGTTCTCGAACGCGGGTTGCGAGAGAACGGGTACGCCGTCGACGTGACAGCTGACGGCGAGCAGGCGCTGCTCCATTTCGATACCTATGAGTACGAGGTGGCGATCATCGACTGGCGCATGCCGAAGGTCTCGGGTTTGGAAGTCATCCAACGACTGCGCCGACGTGGATCGGCAGTCCCCGTTTTGATGCTCACCGCCCGCGATGCATCCAGCGACCGGGTCACGGGTCTGGACGAGGGAGCCGATGACTATCTGGTCAAGCCTTTCGATTTCAGTGAGTTGCTCGCCCGCGTCAGGGCGCTCCAGCGTCGGGGAGAGGCGGTGCAGTCGCTCGTCATCAAGGTGGCCGATCTGACCTTCGACACGGTCACCCGCGAAGTGAGGGCCGGTACGACCGAGCCGCGTCTGACCGCGACTGAGCTCTCCATTCTGGAGGTGCTCATGCAAAGGTCACCGGCGACCGTCTCGCGACGCTCCATCGCCCTGGCGGTGTGGAACGACGAGGCTGACGCTCTGGGGTCGAACACGCTCGACGTCCACCTGGCCAGGTTGCGCGGAAAAATTGCAACGAGCGGCGCCAAGATCGAAGCCGTTCGATCGCTTGGTTATCGACTGGTGCCAGCGTGAAACTGCCGCCGAATTGGCGTAGCCCATATGTGCTCCATGCACTCCGCGTCGCCCTCGTGTGCACGGTGATCATCGGAGCCGCCTACGTGTGTCTGGTGGTCGCATTCGACGTGATCGATCACCATCGTCTCTATGGGGAGGTGGACACGCGCCTGACCCAGCGGCTCGACCAGTCGGCCGTGAACCTGGCCCAGGCGGCGGCAAACAACACCTACGACAATGCGCACGATGTCGACAACGCTCCAGTGTTCCTCTGGAAGGTGGCGACGTCCGGACCTCCGGTTTCGCTGACACCCGGCGCGCCAACGCTTCCGAGGGCGGACGTGGCGGCGATCGCGCCTGTGTCTGTGGCCGTGCTCGGTACGCAGTCGTTCCGGCTGCATTCTCGGGAGATCAACGGCGAACGTGTGGTGGCAGGGCAGAGTCTCGCCGAGGCCGATCACGTCGAGGAAGTTCTTGTCGACCTCGAATATCTCGCTGGCCCCGTCTTGCTGATCGGTGTGCTCCTGGGCACGCTGCTCATCGGGATCAAGGCGGCCAGGCCGGTCGAGCTGGCGAGGCGCCGCCAGCTCGAATTCACCGCGGACGCCTCCCACGAATTGCGAACGCCCCTGAGCGTGATCGAGGCCGAGGTGAGTCTCGCACTGGGAACCACCAGGACCACGGGTGAGTACCGTGACACGCTGGGCAGGGTCAGCCGTGAGAGCACTCGCCTGAGGGACATCGTGGAGGATCTTCTCTGGCTCTCGAGATTCGACTCGGAGCCGCCTCCACCGGGAAGTGAGCCCGTCGATGTGTCTGCGATCGCTGCCGTCTGCGCCGATCGCTTCGAGGCGGTCGCGCTCGGTCGTGGTGTTCAACTCTCGGTTGTCTCCGAAGGCGACGTGCAACCGTGGGTCAGTGCCCCGCCTGAGTGGATCGACCGGCTCGTCGGCGTGCTGGTCGACAATGCCTGTCGATATGCCGGTCGGGACGGAAACGTGCGAATTACTGTCTGGTCACGCGGCAACCGCGTTCGCCTCATTGTGGATGACGACGGACCCGGAATCCCAGTCGACGCGCGCGCACATCTTTTCGACCGGTTCCATCGGGCAACCGAGGAGGGCAACGGAGCCGGCCTTGGGCTTGCCATCGGCGACGCCGTCGTGCGAGGGACTGGCGGCGAATGGCGGGTCGAGACCTCACCGTTGGGGGGAGCTCGGATGGAGGTTCGCTGGCATCGGTCATCCGGGAACAAAGAGCGCATCGACCGCGACGTGAGGACGAGAGCGGAACGCCCTCGGGATTCCGATCAGCTAGTTCCACGCTGACCGCAAACTCATCGATAGCAGGTCGTTTCACTCGAAGGGCTTCATTTTGGCGTAATGGTCGATGCATAGTCTGGGGGAACCGGGATCTCGGACGGCGGAGTGGATCTCTACGAGCTGACTGCACTGGACACCCTGGTCAGGTGCACATAGGTGGATTGGACGGACGTTGGTGACAGAGGTCTCGCTTCTCGACCGCACGCTCGACCTCGTCAAGGTCGATTTCGCCCCGAAACACCGACAGCCGTCGAACGTCCGCGTCGTCGTGGCCACGGTCGTCTCCGTTGTCGGTTCGTTGCTGGCCGACGCTCTGCTCGTCCTCATTGGCGAGCACCTGTTCCCTTCGACGAAAGGCTACGTCCACTTCCAGTTCCAGGACTACGCCCGCCTGACCATCATCGGAGTCCTGATCGCCTGTGCGGGGTGGCCGATCGTGACCCGGATCAGCTCAGCGCCCCGATGGCTGTTCCTCCGTCTCGCGATTTTGGTCACCCTCGTCCTGTTGCTGCCTGACCTCTACATCCTCCACAACGGCGCGCCGGGCAAGGCCGTCGCGGTGCTCATGGCGATGCACGTGGCGATCGCCGTGGTGACGTACAACGCGTTGGTGCGGATCGCTCCGGTTGGCCCCGCCGTGAGCGAAGGTGCATGAGGACGCAGCCGCTGCCCCTGCCGAGCCGCCGGTGACGTCGCAACGAGGCGACGACGAACTGCGTCACTCATGCTGACCTAGGACTTCGACCAACAGGATCTGAACCCGTCGCTCGATGTCGTCGAGGATAGGGCGCACCTCGTCGATCGGCTTGCCCGCCGGATCCTCGAGGTCCCAGTCGACGTACCGCTTTCCTCGATAGACAGGACAGGTGTCGCCACATCCCATCGTGACGATCACGTCGGCCCGCCGTGCCACCCCATCGGACAGGAGCTTGGGGAACTCCTTGCTCGGATCGAGCCCGCGCTCGATGAGGAGGGACACGACGGACGGATTGCGTTCGGCGGCCGGCTCCGAGCCAGCAGAGCGGACGTCGATCGCCCCGTCGGCGAACCGGTCGAGCAGGACCCGGGCTGCCAGGCTTCGTCCGGCGTTGTGGGTGCACAGAAACAACACGACCGGTCGCTCGATCACCCGGAGTCCTTCGTATGGGGCCTCTCGACGGAATCGACTGTCGTGCGGTGAGCGACGACGACACTCGATGCTTGCCGAGGCTTCATGCCGGGATAGAGGGCCCAGAGAATGGCAATTGCCGCCACACCTCCAACCACCTGTGCAGAGATGAAGCTCGGTACCGAGGAGGGGGCGATGCCGGCGAACGAGTTGGAGAACATCCTTCCGACTGTGATGGCCGGATTGGCGAAGCTGGTCGAGCTGGTGAAGTAGTACGCAGCACCGATGTATGCCCCGACGGCCGCCGGGGCCAGATTGGAACGTCCGGTTCGGGCGAGCGCAAAGATGACCAGAACGAGGCCCACCGTTGCGACCACCTCGGACAGCCAGTGGGGACCCGAGGCCCGATGTTTCGTCGAGATGGAGATGGCGGCGGCGGCAAACATGGCATTGGCCACGATCGCCCCGCTGATGCATCCGAGAACCTGGGCCGGCAGATAGGCCGCGGCGTGTCTCCACGAGACACCCCCGAACCACGCGTCGACGAAGGAGATCACCGGGTTGAAGTGCCCACCGGAGATCGCTCCGAACATCAAGATGACGGCGAAGAGACCAGTCGCCGTTGCTGCTGCATTCTCGAAGAGCTGGAGACCGACGTTGTCGGGGGAGAGGTTCTGGGCGGCAATGCCCGAGCCCACGACGATGGCAGCCAGAAACGCGCTGCCCAAGAACTCGGCGAGGAATCGTCGCCACAAGGCGCCGTCCACCGCAGCCCTCCGGTCTCGCCCCGACCGTCAGCAGCAGGCTGACGTGGCGTCGTGGCTGCGACCGATCGTCACCGGGACGTCGCCGTCCCTCCCGGGAACACAGCAGGACCCATCGCCGGCAATACCGGTCTCGGCCGATGCGTCAGCGAGCACGGCGTACACCTCCCACGGCGCACCATCGGGGTCGGCGACCCACACCTTGTCCTGGACCGCGAAACAGCAGGTGGTCTGCTCCTGGATCTCGGTTTCGAGGCCCGCTCCGCTCAGCCGACCAGCTGCCCCGCTGACCTGGTCAGGGCGATCGACCTCGATGCCGAGGTGGTTGAGGGCACCCGCGACCCCGTCCTCTCGTGCGGTCGGGTCTTCTATCAGGACCAGTTTGAGGGGTGGGTCCGCGATCGCGAAGTTGGCGTAACCCGGCTGGCGCTTGGCCGGTTCAGTTCCGAAGAGCTTGGAGTAGAACACGACCGCCGCGTCGATGTCCGAGACGTTGAGAGCCAGCTGAACCCGGGACATGCTCACCTCCATATGCATCGACAGATATCGATGCATGGAGTATCATCGATGCATTGAGAAGTGTCAATAGGAGGGTCGATGCCGAGACAATTGGCGACCAGGAAGCCGAGTGCACCATCGTCATGCTGCCCCGCGGTGCTGACGGCGCCGTTGGATGCCGCCGAGGCGGCCGCATTGGCCGGGGGGTTCTCGGCCCTCGCCGATCCGGTCCGACTCCGTGTGCTCAGCATCCTGGCCGCTTCGCCCGAAGGCGAGGTCTGCGTGTGCGAGTTCGTCGAACCCCTGGGCAAGAGCCAGCCGACAATCTCGCACCATATGAAGATCCTCAGCGAAGCTGGGCTCGTTCGTGGTGACCGTCGCGGCAAATGGGTCTGGTACTCACTGGATCGCGGCCGGCTGGCAGAACTCCGGTCCGCGTTCAGACAGCTGAGAGAGACAGCTGAGAAGGATCACGATCGCCGATCAGAGCTGATGGGAACAGCGCAACGGTCCTGTGGACGACCGCCTAGGCGCCCACTCCCTTCCGCGTAACTTCACATCCACCATGAACGAACCCGTCGACCACCGTGTGTCGCTCGCCACCATCATGCGCGAATGGACCCGGATTGGCGTCATCGGGTTCGGGGGGCCGCCGGCCCATATCGCGCTGTTGCGGAAACTCTGCGTCGAGGATCACCATTGGATCTCCTCGCATGAGTTCGAGGACGGGATCTCCGCCACCAATCTGCTGCCCGGTCCCGCCTCGACCCAACTGGCCATCTTTTGTGCGTGGCGGCTTCGGGGTCGTGCGGGTGGCCTCATCGGCGGCGCCTGCTTCATTGCGCCCGGATTGGTGATCATCCTCGCGCTCTCGGTCCTGTTCCTCGCCGCCCACCCGCCGCTCGGGGTTCTCGGGGCAGCCGCTGGAGCCGGGGCGGCGGTGCCCGTCGTCGCCTTGAACGCCGCGTTGGGCCTCATCCCGGCGAGCTGGCGGAGAACCGGTGACGACCGCGCCCCCAAGGTCCGCTGGCTCTGCTATTTCGTCGCCGGTGGTGCCTCGGCCGCCACGGTTGGTCCCTATCTCGTGCTCGTGCTCGTTGGTTGTGGGCTGATCGAGATTGCGGTGCGAGGTGGATTCCGAGACAGTCCGAACAGGGCCGCGGCTCTCGGGTTCCCTGCCGCCAGCGTGCCAGTCGTGGGAGGTATGGCAGCACTCAGCTGGGTGGCGTTCAAGGTCGGGGCATTGTCCTACGGCGGAGGATTCGTGATCATCCCGCTGATGCAACATGACGCCGTGGTGACCTACCACTGGATGAGCGGCGCCCAGTTCCTCAATGCAGTGGCCCTGGGGCAGATCACGCCGGGACCAGTCGTCCAAACGGTTGCGGTTGTGGGCTATGCCGCGGGCGGTATCGGGGGCGGCCTGCTGGCCGCCTTCATCGCCTTCGCTCCGTCGTTCTGTTTTGTCCTCGCCGGGGCCGGCCATTTCGACCGGTTGCGCGCGGACGTCCGCATCCAAGCATTTCTCACCGGAGCAGGTGCCACGGTCATTGGGGCCATCGCGGGGTCCGCCATTCCGCTCGGGCGGGAGCTGGCCCATGTGTGGCAGTTGGGCATCCTGGTGTTGGCGGGAATCTGGCTTCTGGTTTTCCGTCGAGCGGTCGTTCCGGCGTTGCTCGCCGCAGGAGTCTTTGGTGTCGTCGCCGTGATGGCGGGGGCGTCGGCTTGAGCTTCTGGCAGAGCGGAAGATACGTCCGGCCGGCGTGTTCCCCGTTGCTCTTGGGGAATATTGCTGTCGCGTTCTTATCGGTTGACGAGACATGAAATCGACGTCACCGAATGGACAGAGGACGCTCTACTCAGGCGAGCCCACGAGCCTCCTCGGCCCGGTGCTTCCACAAGATGGCCAAGCCAAGGATGGCAACGTAGCCGGCGAGGATCAGCCAATGGCTGAGGGCAAGGGTTTGCCCATCGAGGGAGGCCAGAGCGAGTGAGACCTGGTGGTAGCTCGGTGTCAGATGAGCGACGAACTGGAGGGAACCTGGCATTTGGTCCACCGGGGTGAACAGCCCCCCGAAATAACCGAGGACGAACATCAGCCCTGTGACGACGGGAAATGCAGCCTCCGTCGTCACCAAGAACCCGATGAAGACACCGAGAACGGCGAAGGGGAGCGAAGTGGCCCACAACAGGAGGGTAAGCCCCACCCATTTCGAGGCGGCCAGTCGGACGTCACCGAATCCGGCACCGACTGCTTCGACCAACACGATGACCGGAAGCACGACAAGCATGCTGGCGACGACCTTGGTGGCGACGTACGACCAAGCCGGGAGAGGGGTGATCCGGAGTTGGCGTGCCCACCCGGAGGCCCGCTCCATCGACAGGCGGGTGCCCGCCGCATTGAGGGCTGCCACCAAGGCCCCGAACGAGCACATCGAGACCATGAGATAGACGCGCCAAGGAACCGTGCCGTCCACCACCTTGTCCCCGGATTGGTCGCCGAGGAACAGGATGTAGAAGATCACCGGGAAGCCGACGGTGATTGCGAGAAACTTCCAACTGCGCAGGAGTCGCCCCAACTCGAACCGGCCGAAGGCCAAAAGGGGTGACAAGCGACCGAGCCAGCTGTGACGGGGCGGAGACTCCGCTGTTTGCCGTTCTGGAGGTGAGTCGGACTGGTCCGTGGGGGCGACGGAAAGGCTCGTCACCGGACGTCTCGACCAACAGTGGACGCTGACGACGGATTCATGAGAGGTACAACTGCCACGGGAGGAGCGCCGCACCCTGTCAGAGAAACGAAGGCCTGTTCCAGCCCTGCCCCGGTTATCTCGAGGTCACGAAACGGAAGGCCACGACTTACGAGGTCACGAATGGTTGCATCGGCATCCAAGGAGTCGATCGAGATACCCGTGCCGCACACGTCCACCTCCGTGACGCCGTCAAGCTCCCAGAGTGCCTCGCGGTCGGGTCGATCGACGACGAATCGGAGCCGCCGGGTGGGGACGGCCGCCTTGAGAGTCGCGGCGGGCCCGTCGGCCACGACTTTGCCGTGGTTGAGCACGACCACGCGATCAGCGATCTCGTCGGCTTCGGACAGATGGTGGGTGGCAAAGAGCACCGTCCGGCCCTCGTCTCCGAATTCGCGCATCATTCGCCAAAAGGCTCGACGGGACTCCACGTCCATGGCGGAAGTCGGTTCATCGAGGAACACGATCTCAGGGTCACCCGCAATGGCAATGGCGAACCGGACCCGCTGGGCCTGACCTCCCGAAAGGCGGTCGGTCCGCCGCCGCAGGAGCGTTCCGATATCCGCGCGTCGGATGATCTGCTCACGGGCGGCCGGCCGACGGTACAGGCGTCGGACCAAATCGAGCGCCTGGTCGACGCGGACGCCCGGGGGGAGTCCAACGCCCGATCCCGACTGCAGCATGGCGCCGACCTTCCCGCAGGCGACGGCCTGGCGCGGATCACCGCCGAGGACTTCCACTGAGCCCTGCTGCGGTCGGACGAGACCGAGCAGCGCAGAGATGGTGGTGGATTTCCCGGCTCCGTTTGGTCCGAGGAGTGCAAGAACCTCACCACGGGAAACTTGGAGGTCCAGCCGATCGAGAGCGATTTGTTGGCCGTAACAGTGGGTGACGCCCTGAAAGGACAAGGCGAGCTGTCCCGGCTCAGGGGGGGCCGGCGGGCCGGGCGACGTTGTTGCAAGGGAGGTCAAGGACGTTCTCCGTCGGCTGAGGCCGCACTCGAGAGGTAAAAGGGACACGCTACCGCCGACCGGGGCTCAGGGGCCGTCGGCCATCGGAGAGTGATCAGCCGGAGTCGGACACTGAAACCCGACGGCTGCAGCGCTGGTGCCTGGTCTTCTTGCGGGTCGAGTCGCGCCCACCACGAGCACCTTTCTGGTGGGTCAACCGGTCGATTCAGCCTGGCCAGAAGGGTCATGACGGGCAGGTCAGTCCCCCAGATCGAAGACGATTCAGTCCGCTGAAAGCGAAGAGAACGGTCCTCTCGCTGGTCCACTTCAAGTACCGGGACAGACGAGGGCTTGCCTGGCTGCGCTCCCGGGATCGCGCACGACCTTGGCTTGCCTGGAGTGCCGCCGATACCGTTGAATCCATTTCGGTTCTGTCGGCGAAGTGCTTGGGTGCCCCTCGGCCGTTCCTAGCCTCGCCGGATGACTGCTTCAGTTGCGTCCAGTGCGGCCCGCACATCTTTGAGCAATGCCTCCACCGTCGAGCGCGCCGAATCGAAGCCGCGTGCGACATCGGGTCCGATTTGTCGCAGTCTGGACTCGGCAGCAAGGTACGAGTTCTCGGCAACTCCGAGCTGCGTGCGCACAATGTCACCGACATCGAACTGCGCGAGCTCGGCTTGCAGCCTCATTTCGTCAATTCTTGTCTTGAGACTTGCAAGAGCTGTAGATGCCGCCCCAAGTTCGGCTTCCGACTCAGTCTGAGTAATGTCGCTCGGCGTGAACATCTCGAATCCTTCTGGTCTCGGAGGCCGGGTGACCTCAGGTCCCTTCATTTGACACCTGTTTCGCCAGCGCCACTAGGGACAGAAGGCATGGCCACGTGGGACCAAGGTCCCAGGGCCGGCCGCTCCTAGGTAGAGGTCGGGGGACAGTCGGCGATTCAGGTCCACCTCTCGGCGGCCATCCACTTTCCTGTGTTGGCGGTCGCTGAAGTCGACGAAGCCGGAACTGACGGGGTTTCGGACCTTTTGGAACCCGAAATGGACCATGGTCCACCTGGAGGGGACCTTGGTCCCTACGCGGAGTGGCACGCGAGATCCCAGACTTCGGAGCATGGCAACCAACACGCAAAGCCCATCGCTCGCCGGGGACATGTCACGCCGCGTCGCTCATCGTCGAGAGGAACTCGGCCTCACAGTCGAAGAGGTTGCAGAGCACACCGGCATGGATCCCGCCTACTTGAGGTATTTCGAGAGCAATGGCGACGCCCGTCTGAGTGCGGGATCGACGATCCTGCTGGCGGTGGCGCTCGACACCACGCCTACCGCCCTGCGCGGCCAGAACGAGTGGCCCCCTGGAGGCGGGCGTGCCGGGCCACACCCCGAGCTCATGTCGCTCACGACTGAGCAATGTGAGGCGCACATCGTCGCCGGCGGGATCGGCCGGATCGTGTTCTCAACCGATCGGGGACCGGTGGCCCTTCCCGTCAACTACGAGTACAGCGACGACCGGATCATCGTCAGTACGGATGCGACCAAGGCCACGAGGCTGGAGGACCAGGAGACCGTTGGTTTCGAAATAGACCGGATCGACGACGTCCTCAGTGAAGGTTGGAGTGTGTTGATCACGGGATCAGCCAAGTTGATCGATGATCCCGAAGAACTCGTGAGGCTGTCGTCTCTCGACCTCGAGAGCTGGGCCGGAGGCAATCGGCACGCTCTGGTCGCCATTGAACCAGTGGAGATCACAGGTCGCGTGATCGTTCACTCTGATCGGGACTGAGTGACCGGTATGCGGTTCTTCGTCAGAATGGCACCGTCCAGCTGAGTCGGGTGCCCCCGCCTTGGGCGGGCAATGTCTCGAAGTTCCCGCCCAGCGTCTGCGCTCGACTGTGCATATTTGCCAGACCGTGACCTTGTTGACCGGAGTGATCTGGCGGCAGCCCTCTGCCGTTGTCGGTAACTTCGAGCAGGACAGAGTTCTCCGTGACGCTGATCTCAATTGCGATCCGAGAGGCTTCGGCGTGTTTCGCCACGTTGGTCAGACCCTCACGGATGACGGCGAGAATGTGCTCTGACACATCTGGCGGGACCGTGTTGTCGACGGCGCCGTTGAACCGCACCTCGGGCCGCGTTCCAAGGTGAGGTTCGAGGTCCTCGGCCAATTGGACCACCGCTTGGCGAAGTCCGCTCGGCAACGAGGTATCTCCGAGTTGGAAGATGGCGGTGCGGATCTCGGTGATCGTGGCATCGAGATCGTCGACCGCCCGCTCCACACGGTTCCGCACTTGCGGGAGATCGTCGAGCCGAGCCGCCCCTGCGAGGCCCATGCCGACCGCATAGATCCGCTGGATCACGCGGTCGTGCAGATCCCGAGCGATACGGTCTCGGTCGTCGAGAATGCTGAGCGCCTGCACTCGCTCGAACAGCCGATGATTTTGGATAGCCACGCCCGTCGCCATGGCCAGCGCCTCGGCCAGCGCCTCGTCCTCGTCGCTGAAGCGGTCCGCACCGATCTTGTCGGCGAGGTAGAGGTTGCCGTACACCTCCTCTCGCACCTTGAGCGGGACGCCGAGAAACGACGTCATGGGAGGGTGATTCTCGGGAAACCCGTAGCTGACCGGGTGCTGGCTGATCTGATCCAGCCGGAGCGGGACGGGATCAGTGATGAGGAGGCCGAGCACGCCGCGACCGGTCGGACGGGTGCCGATGGCAAGCTCCTGCTCGTCCTCGAGGCCGACGGTCAGGAATTGTTCCAGTGCGGTGTGCGCCTCATCGAGGACTCCGAGCGCCGCATAACGAGCGCCGACGAGTGACCGCGCCTCGGTGATCGAAGTCCTGAGCAGCTGGGTGAGCTCGGCATCATGGGTGATCGTGAGGATCGCGCCGAGAAGTCTCTGGAGCTTCTCGGAATCGTTCACCCTGGTGTAGGGCACGGCGTGAGCATAGCGACGGACATGTGCGGGTGGGTTTGGCCGCCAGATTGCGCTCTGGAAAGACGTGACGCTGGCACAATGGCGCCATGACAATCCGCGTCTTCCTCCTCGATGACCACGAACTGGTACGTGAGGGCATCCGGAGCCTCCTCGAGAGTGATCCGGACATCGAGGTGGTGGGCGAAGCGGGGACCGCCTCCGAAGCCCTGACGCGGGTTCCCCTGGCCAAACCTGACGTGGCCATTCTGGACGTTCGTCTCGAGGAGGGGAGCGGGATCGAGGTCTGCCGTGAATTGCGCTCGACCGAATCGGATCTCGCCTGCCTGATGCTCACGAGCTTCGCTGACGACGACGCCCTCTACGCGAGCGTGATGGCTGGCGCCGCCGGCTATGTTCTCAAGCAGATCAAGGCACGCGACCTCATCGAGGATGTCAAGAGAGTGGCGGCTGGTGAGTCGTTGCTCGACCCTAGGGCGGTGGCGCGAGTGGTTCAACGGATCTCCAACCCGCCGAAATCCGATCCCACCATGGACTCCCTGTCCCCCCAGGAGCTGCGGATCCTCGAGCACATCTCTGAGGGGATGACGAACAAGCAGATCGCGGAGTCGATGTTCCTCGCCGAACACACAGTGAAGAATTACGTAACGGGATTGCTTCGGAAACTCAAAATGTCGAGTCGGACCGAGGCTGCCATTTATGCGACGAAGCGGAAGGCCGAGGAAGCCGGGCCGACCTGATGGACCCAAATGCCCAGCGGGCCTCGCGGTACGTCGGCGGCTCCAGGTCACCTCGGCGGCTCCAACTCCGATGGTGGGGCGTCTCGACCAATGTCAGCGGAAGCGACCTGCGTTCTTCGTGTTTTGTCCCCTGAGAACGTAAGGGGCTAGCCGGTTTCGGCGGAGCCACTGCTGCTGACGTCAGACTCTGCCATCGCTCCCCATCCATGTCGAACCGGTACAGGTCGTCGAGACTCGGGGTGATGAGCTGAGATTGACGCCAACCTGGGCCAGCAGCGCTTCGATCCTCGATCTCTCGTTGCTCGGGTACGCAAAATTTGTCGCGTGCGCGTCGATTCCATGTTCGGTGCAAAGCGCGATCAGCGCCCGGTCATACGCAATCTCGGCCGCCACGACGGTGAAGGCCGGACACCCCGCGTGGAGTGAGACGACTTGCAATTCAGCACGACACAACGCTGTGTATTCGAGCAACTCGGCACCGACAAGGTCGGTTACCCACTCATCTAGGGCGCTCGAGAGGATCTCGATGTACATACTCACGCTGCCAGTGTGACCATCGCATCAGGCGCCGATATAGGGACGTTCTTCCCCTTGTCGCTCTGTTGAACCCACTAGGGACGTTGGTCCTGGTCTGATCGTGACCAAGGGCCCTAGTGATGCAGTCCAGCAGGAGTGAGTCTCGCAAGGACCTGCTGAGCCTGGGGGTGAGAAAGCGTCGAGTTGGTCTCAGTTGTCAGGGCCGCCCCTCACCGTCGGTGCGGGGTTCGCAGGACCTTCCTCCCTAGCCGTCGGGACGTTTGCGCTGATCTCGGCGAGCCATCGGTCATGGACGATGGGAAGAGATCTTCTCATCAGGAGGGGTCAGGAGCAAGGAGACACAAATGCGACGCAAGGTTTTCGACATGTTGGCCAGTGTGGGTGGCGTGGTGGTGGTCATTGTCTTGGCCGTCGCTGGTTCGCTGCTGTTGGTTGGTTACAATTTCGCCAACGACTACGTGCACACGCAGCTGGCGGAACAGCAGATCACGTTCCCGACGGCGGCCGCGTTCGCCCATCCGGATGGGCAGGAGATCACGAAGTCGATGGTTCCCTCAGTCTCGCAATACGCCGGTCAGCAGTTGCTCACGGGCGAGCAAGCTCAGGTGTACGCCAATGACTTCATCAACGTGCATCTGAACGAGATCGGTGGCGGAAAGACCTATTCCCAGCTGAGCGCGGCGGCGATGGCTCTGCCGAAGGGCTCGCCGGCCTATACGGCCGCCGAGGCCAAGGTCCAGACCGTTTTCCAGGGCACCACGCTTCGTGGTCTGCTCCTCGAGGCCTACGGGTTCAGTCTGATCGCCGCCATCGCCTTGTGGTGTGCCATTGCGGCCTTCTGTCTCGCCGGTGTGATGGCCGTGTTGGCTGTGTTCGGGTTCGTCCATGCGAGGCGGACCGGCGACAGGGAAGAGCTCCTCCCGTCGCACACCCCTCCGGCCAGGGTCGCCACGGCGTAGTCCACCTTTTGCCCGAGTTGGAAGCAACGCCGGCCCGCTTGTCGGGCCGGCGTTGCGCGTGCGACCGCAGTTTCATGAAGACCTGCTTGCGCTGCTCCCTTCGGCTCGTTCACACGCTTGCCCACAAGAGCCGTCCTATTGGTGCAAGAGACACAACGCTGGCTCGGAACCAGGAAGGAAGGCGGCGCGAAAGGTACCCATGTCTCTATGGCTAGGGACCAAGGTCCCCGTACGAGGGTTCGTCCCATGGGCGAGCATGGACGAGTGCCCACTTCAATACCCCTCACCCAACCCGCAGAGACCGGAGCCGAAATCAAAGTGGTGGTCGGAGTCGATGGCTCAGCATGCGCCGAGCGCGCGCTCGTCCTGGGTGCTTACGAGGCGGCGATCCGAGGCGCTCTGCTGCATGTCATCAGTGCCTACGAGGTGGCGCCGACGGCAGGTTGGTCCATACCGCTCACCCCGTTCGAGGACAGCGCCGCGGCCATCATCGACCAATCCGTAGCCACCGTCCACGACCATTACCCCGAGCTCGTGGTCAAGGGCGAGTACCTCCACGGCTATGCCGGCAAGATCCTGGTGGAGGCAGCCAGGGACGCCCAGCTGCTCGTCGTCGGTTCGCGTGGACACTCCGGATTGACCGATCTGCTGATCGGATCGGTCTCGGAGTACTGCGTCCACCATGCGTCGGTCCCGACTCTCGTCGTGCACTAGGGACCATCATCATGAGTGCCGGGACGCCTGTGCCACCGAACTACCCCGCAGATCTCGAGCGCGACGTCGTCTCGGAGGGAGATCTTCATTACCATCTCCGGCCCATCAGGCCCGACGACGCGGAGCGACTTGTTGAGTTCCACAGCCACCTGTCGCCCCGTTCGTGTTACCTGCGCTTCTTCTCCTTTCACCCGACGCTGTCCTCGAAGGAAGTCGAGCATTTCACCTGCGTCGACTATTCCAAGCGCCTGGCTCTTGTCGCGGAGGTCGACGGCGCGCTCATCGCGGTGGCTCGTTTCGACCGCCACGAGGCAACGACCGAAGCAGAAGTCGCATTCGTCGTGGCCGATGACTATCAACATCACGGGATCGGATCGCTCCTGCTCGACGAGCTTGTTCTGGCCGCGAGGGAGCGAGGGATCACGACTTTCCGAGCTGACACCCTGTCAGAGAACTACACCATGCTGGACGTCTTCTTGCATGCCGGGTTCGAGGTCCAGACGGACAACGACTTCGGGACCGTCTACTTGCACTTCGACCTCACTCCCACCGAGGCCTCCCGTCGAGCTTTGGCCACCAGGGAGCGGACTCGTCACGTCACACCGACCTGTTCCGTGATCGAAATCGCTGGAGTCCCCTGGTGTTGATCGTGGCGGGGCCGTCGGGCGCCAACGCGCATGATGGTGGCCGACTACATCCCGAACAGCAAGGTCGCGTATTTTCCGTCATGGATGGCGTGCGCGACCTTGATCTCGACGACGAGATCGAGTTCGTCGCTGCCCCCGAAGCTGCGCTCGAGGATCTTGCCCGTGTGCACTCGACCAACTACCTCGCCGAGCTCGACTCTTTCTGCAACCAGGGCGGAGGCGACCTCGACCCCGACACCTACGCCCGGTCCGACTCGTTCGGAGCAGCCCGCCGCGCTGCTGGGGGTGGCCTCGAAGCCGTTGCTGCACTCGAGCGTCGCGGTGATGGGGTTGCTTTTGTCCTGGTACGACCGCCCGGTCACCACGCCGAACGCGACCGCGCTCTGGGCTTCTGCCTCCTGAACAACGTTGCCGTGACGGCGGCGTCGTTGACGGCAAAGGGACATCGGGTGCTCATCGTCGACTGGGACGTGCATCACGGCAACGGCACCCAGGCCATCTTTTGGAACGATCCCAACGTGTTGTATGTGTCGACCCATCAGTGGCCGTTGTTCCCGGGATCTGGTCGGGCCGACGAAGTCGGAGGTCCCGATGCCCTCGGGCTCACGGTCAACATCCCCCTCCCACCGGGAGCCACGGGTGACGTGGTCCAATCCGCGTTCGATGATGTCGCCCAGCCGGTGGTCGACCGATTCGCCCCGGATTGGGTGCTGGTCTCGTGCGGTTTCGACGCCCATCGGGCCGATCCACTGGGCGAACTGGCTCTCTCCGCGGGCGACTTCGCTTGCCTCGCCCGTCTCGTGCGCGGGTATGCCCCGCGGGCCGGCCGATTGGCTCTGTTCCTCGAGGGTGGGTACAGCAGCGCAGCCTTACGTGCCTCGACGACGGCCACTCTCGGCGCCCTGCTCGATCTGCCGGACGGGACCGAGGCGCCGACTTCGGGTGGCGTCGGGAACGAGGCCGTCGTCACGACCAAACGCGTGCGAGACAGCGCTATCGACACACTGGGGATGGCGAATCTTGATAGTGGACGTCAATGGTGAGTGCCATAACCACCATCGCTGTCGGCTATGACGGGTCGCCTGACTCGAAGACGGCGTTGCGATGGGCGGCCCAACTGGCAGGCCAGTGCCGGGCGACGCTCCTCGCGCTCCACGCCGTGGGGCTGCTCGAACACGCCGGTCTCGCCGCCAATGCCAGTCCCCACCGAGACGAGGCCACCGGGATCGTCGTGGACGCCGGGTTCGACGAGAACGCTTTCGAGTGGATGGTTGCTGACGGGGACCCGTGCTCGGCGCTACTCCGGCTGGCCGATCCACCGACCCGCGTCGATCTCCTGGTCGTCGGATCTCGGGGCGCGGGGCAACACGAGGGGTCCCTCTTGGGCAGCACCAGCCTCGAATTGGTCGAGCACGCAGGCGTGCCGGTGGTGGTGGTGCCTTGTGATGCTGCGGGGACGGCTCCCGCCGGCGGATCGCCGACGCCCCTCAACTGAGCAGCATCAAGGCCAGCGGAGCCGAGACAACGGCACCGGCCAGGAGCCCCGTTGCGATTGCGGTGCTTTTGGAGGTGCGTCCTTCGTGTAGCAGTCGCTGGACCCGCCTCGGAACGGCGTTGGCGGCCAACCCAAGTGCGCAACTGGGTACACGTCCGGAGCTCGACATGCGGACGAGCGCAGCCGCCAAATTCATCGGGTCGTGGTGTTTCGTTGCGTAGTCGTCCGCCGTCATCTCGAGGAGAGACGCGATCTCGCTGGGCGCGAGTCGTGCATAGGGGACCCACGCAAAGAGTTTCCGCAACCCGTCCATGGGGAGCATGACGAGCCCATGGTGTCCATGAGCGTGGCCACGTTCGTGCTCGATGACAGCCTGCGCCTCAGGGGAGCTCAACAGTCGGAGTGCGCCCAGACTCACCACAACCCTCGGGTGGCGGCCGGGGAGGCAGTAGGCGACCGGTCGACCATCGTCGATGAGATCGGTGCCTGGGTAATCGGACGATCGCTGGGCCAGGAGGTTCAAGAGGCAACGGTGTCGTGCTCGTGATCGCACCGTCCGTGCGACGAGGTAGGCAAAGCAGGAGATCAGCACGATCATGAGGTCTGCAGCCAGCGTGAGGCCAAGAGCATTCGGCACTCCGAGCCCCTGCAGGGGACGTGCACCGAAGAGGTTGGTCACCAGATCCACGACGCCTGCCGCGAATCCGACGTGGTATTTGTAGACCGCAATCCCGAGGCCCGCCCCTATGCCGGACGTCATCGCGCCGAGACCGATTGCCTGCCAGAGGAGCACTGCGGAACGAGGGGCTTGATCCACCCATGAGGCCCGGGCCAACCGGGTACTCACTGGTCCGACCAGGACGAGGGAGATCCCCGCCAGCAGCACCACGACAGTCGGGTCGCTTATCACTGCGACCGAGAATCTTTCGGCCGTTCGAGTGCCCGACGCAGGAGCTTGGCCTCGTCGGGAGTGACTGACTCAGCGAAGCGCACGAGCACTGCATCACGGTTGCCCGAGTCACCCATTGCGTCGATCATGAGTTCGGCCATGTAGCTCTCACGCGTATCTGAGGCGGCGAAGTAATGGACCCGTCCCTCGGATGTCCGAAGGACCATGTCTTTTCGTCGCAGACGGTCCAGGATGGTGAGCACCGTGGTGTAGGCGCGATCTGGGAGGCGGTCGGCGACTTGGCGTCCCGTCTGCGGGCCTCCCGTCGAGTCCCACAGCACGTCCATCACTTTGCGCTCGAGGTCCCCGAGACGCTTCATCGCTCAAACCTCATGCTGGCAGTTTCGCGAACCTCAGAGGCCACGGTGGCATTGTACTACTACACGCTGTAGTAGTACCGTCCATGGGCGTGATTGCCGCTCTCTACGACGCCCCTCTCCCGTCGTTGCGTGGTTCGGAGTTCGCCTCGAATCAGTTCGACTTCGTCCCGGTGGCGATGATCCTGGCCGCCTTGATCCTTTACCTGTGGGGGGTGCGTCGGAACAACGTCCTTCACCCCCGTCATCCGTGGTCGGTCGGAAAGTCGGTGGCGTTCCTCGGTGCGTTGTTCACGACCGGAGTGGCCATCTTCAGCTTTGTCGGCGTCTATGACGGCGAACTGTTCTGGGACCACATGGTTCAACACCTCTTGCTGATCATGGTCGCCGCACCACTTTTCGCCATTGCCTCTCCGATGGATCTGGCCTGGCGGGCTTCCAGCGGCACCGGGCACATCGTCGTGAGCGAAGTGCTGCGTTCCAGCGTGGCGAAGGTGCTCGGGCACCCCATCGTGGCCTTCGTGCTCTATGCCGTCATGATCCCGATGACGCACCTGACCGTTTGGTACAACTACACACTCACCCACGAGAGTGTGCACAATGCCGAGCACCTGGCATTTCTTGTCGTCGGTTACCTCTTCTGGCGTCAGATTTTCGGTTCGGATCCCAACTGCTACCGCCTCCATCCGGCGCTCCAGTTCTTTTATCTGTTCATGGCCATCCCCATCGATACCTTCACCGGACTTTCGTTGGCCGGTGCTTCCAAAGAGATGTTCCCGGCCTACTTCGCCACGCACCGAGTATGGGGACCGTCGTACGTGGAGGACCTCCACATAGGTGGCGACATCATGTGGGTCGTCGGCGACACCTTGATGCTCTGGCCGATGATCCCCGTCGCCCTGCGCTGGCTGCACATGGACGAGCGCAGGGCGGCTCGGATCGACCGCGAGCTCGACGCCGCGGCCGCGCTCCAGTTCGTGGGAGAGCCCGAGCCGGTCTCGTGACTCCGGTACCCTCGTCTTCTCGACGCGGTTTCCGTTCAGCCTGTCGGTGGGCCGTCCTCGGTCTGTGCTGTTCTGCACTCTTTGCCGCTTGTGACAGTGGGGGAGATCCCCCTGCCCCGCCTGCGAGCCAGGGATTGGTGCAGAACCGAGCAGTTCCCGATATTCCCCTGATCTCGTCGTCTGGTGTGGCCACCTCGTTGGCCGCGTACCGAGGCAAGGACGTCGTGTTGGCGCCGTTCCTCTCGCTGTGTCAGGACGAGTGTCCGCTCGTGACGGGTGCGTTCATCGCACTCAAGAGGGATGTCGACGCGGCCGGCCTGGGCCGCAAAGTGGTCTTCATGGAGGTCACCGTCGATCCGGGACGCGACAGTCCGGCTCGTTTGGCCGCCTACTCGAGAGAATTCGGAGCGAACTGGCCGTTGCTCACCGGAAAGCCCTCCGATTTGGACGCCCTCTGGAAGTTCCTGGGCGTCTCGGTGCAGATCGTGCCCGAAGCGTCACCGGCAAAGATCGACTGGTACACCGGGACGCCACTCACCTACGACGTGGATCACACCGACGGGTACTTCCTGATCGACGCCGCAGGCCGGGTGCGGTTCAGCGATTCAAACCCGCCCAATCTCAATGGACACCTCGACAAGAAATTGACCGGGTTGCTCAATGCCGGCGGGCTACAAAATCTTCACGACCAATCTCGGCCGGACTGGACACTCTCCAGTGCATTGAATTCGATCAGTTGGCTCGTGGGGCGGAACATCCCAGCCGTTGCCAGGACATAGGCGCCGTGCACGCCTGGTCGGACATCTGGGTTCGGTGGTTGCTCCGTATGACCACAGGTGAGATCGAGCCGGAAACCCGAGTATCGAGAGGAACGGAGCTATGACCAGCCTCGATGAACGAACGGAAGATTCCGACGCCGTGATCACACCTGGTCACCGCTGGTCCACACCGATCCGAACCCAGCGAGGCCTCCAGATAGTTCTCGGCGTGTTCTGGATCATTGACGCCGCCTTGCAGTACCAGCCCTTCATGTTCGGGAACCAATTCGTATCGACGTACATCACTGCGAACGCGTCGGGACAGCCCGAGCCCATCAGCTGGATCATCACCAACGCGGGTCACTTCATCTCGCCCGACGTCGCGGTGTGGAACGCGCTCTTCGCAACCGTGCAAGTCGCGATCGGGGTCGGACTCTTCTTTCCGCGAACGGTGCGTCCTGCGCTGGTGACTTCGTTCTTTTGGGCCTTCGGGGTATGGCTCTTCGGCGAGGGTCTGGGCGGTCTCCTGCTGGGTTCGGCCAGCGTTCTCGGTGGCGCGCCCGGGTCGGTGTTCATCTATGGGTTGGTCGGCCTGATGGCGTGGCCCAGGTCGCACGGCTCATCGAACGACGACCGTGGAAGCGGCATCGCCTCGTCCGCAGCAGCCCAGGGTCTGGGCGGGTCACTTACTCCTCTGGCCGTGTGGGCTGGCTACTGGCTTCTCGGTGCGGTGCTCTTCCTCCTACCGGCCAACCGAGTCCCCGCCTCGGTGTCCGGCTCGATCACCGGGATGGCGTCGGGCGAACCCGGCTGGTACGCCAGCTTCCTTACACATGTGGGCAACTGGTTCGGTGCCGCGGGTGTGCAGCAGACCTGGATCTTGGCAATCGTGGCCGCGGCCGTCGGTCTGGGGCCGCTCCTTTTCCGACGCTTCGAAGTGTTCCTGCTTGTCGGGGCGGTCCTGTCGCTGCTGTTCTGGGTCACGGCGCAGGGGCTGGGGGGTGTTCTGACCGGCTCGGGCACCGATCCGAACTCCGGGCCCCTCGTCATCGTCCTCGCCCTCGCCATGGTGCCGACCGTGGTGACCGATCGTTCGTCGTGGGTCTCACCGATCGAGCAACTGGTCCGACGACACCCAGCGCTGTCAGGAGCCGGCATGGTGGGAGCCCTGTGCGCGCTGCTTCTGGCCGCCACGTATCCGGCTGCTGCGCAGACAAGCGGGAGGAGCACCATGTCCGGTATGTCGACGTCAGGATCGTCGAGCACGACCGGGATGTCGATGAAGGGGATGGAGAGCAGTTCCCAGACTGCCAGCACCGCGCACTGCAGCGCGGGAAACAACGGCGCCCCCCGGAGCGGCCTTGACGTGACCAACTCGCCCACTATGGCGATGGGAACCAGTTCGGGAGCAACGATGAACATGAATGGCGCAGATGCCAGCGCCGCGGCCGGCCTCAACATGACGCAGTCGAACTGGTCCTACACCGGGCCGGCTCTCCCCACAGCTGAAGCCAATGAACTGCTCACGGACGGCGAGAACGGACCAAGCGACGTGCATATGGCAGCCTCTGGCTGCTCGCCGGAGGCGACGTTCTCCCAGGAGATCGAAGCGTTCGGGTTCGTCCAGAGAACCAGCGCCGCTGTAAGCAAGTATGCGAGCCCGGCCAGTGCCGTGGCCGCGGGCTATGAGCTCGTGTCCCCTTCCGACTACCCAGTCACCTACTACGTGAACCCTGTCGGATTCGCGGCAAATGCCGCGACGTCACAGACGCTGAATCCAGAATCCGTCGACGGCCTGGTCTACGCACAGACTCCCTCAGGCCAAGAGGTACTGGCTGCCGCGATATACCTTCTCCCGCCCTCGGTGTCCCCGGCGCCCCGGCCATATGGCCCCCTCGTTCAGTGGCACCAACGAACGGACGTCTGCGGGCCCGCCAGCACGCCGTCGGCAAGCCCGTTGCAGATCACGGGTTCCGCCCCGTGCCCGGCAGGGACTGTCGAACGGGCCACGCCATACATGGCGATGGTCTGGCAGGTGCCGGTGGCAGGTGGACCCCTGGCCATCCAGCCTCCCGACATTCAGATCGTCGAAGCCGCTGTGATGGCCACGTCGGGCTTGTCCTGACGGGTGGTGTGGCCACTCTCCGGCTCTCGAGCAAGGTCTTCGGCGGGCGAGCCCTCGCCTCGTGCTGGTTGGTCCGTCCAGTGAGCAGGCCGCCCGGTGTCGCGGGCTCGAGCGGGACCTGACCCTGTGAAGCGATTTTCACCAGTCGGGCTCGCGCTGCGCGGGTTGCCGACCTCAGCGCACTGTGGGCCTGATGCCCATAGACCGCTTGGTCTGGTGTCCGGCCGACGGACACTCTGACCTGCCAAACGCCTGGCGAGCGTTCACGTAGGCTGCCCTTCACGGACTTCAGCGGTGCGGCTATGGACAGGGTATGGATGTGCCCGTCCGGCAAAACGCGAAAGTCCTGCTGGAGAGGTGCGAGAGCGGCCGAATCGGACTCACTGCTAATGAGTTGACCTGGGTAACCGGGTCCGAGGGTTCAAATCCCTCCCTCTCCGCTCGGATGCCGAGCCCACCGGGCTCGGTCGTTCCGCAAGGATGTGGCCCGCCCGGAGCGGGTCCGCCGTGCCCTCGCCCTGACCGGCGGGTGTCGGCCTGGTGCGAGGAGTGTGTGAAGTCGTGGGTCGCTACTGGTTGCAGACCCTGGGGTGTCCGAAGAACCAGGTGGACTCCGACAAGTTGGAGGGCTACCTGGCGGCACAGGGCTACCGGCAGGCACACGATCCCGGCTCGGCCGATCTGGTCGTCGTCAACACCTGCGCCTTCATCGAGGCTGCTCGCCAGGAGTCGATCGACACCGTGCTCGAGCTGGCCGAGCAGCGTGCCGAAGGAGCCCGGCTCGTGGTCACCGGCTGCATGGCCGAGCGTTACGGGGACGAGCTGCGCGATGCCCTGCCCGAGGTGGACCTCGTCGCCGGGTTCGGCCACGAGCTGGCCCCGTCCCTGCGGGCGCCGGGGGTGCCCGTCGCTCTGGGAGCCACGCGCACCGCGGTGGACTTCACCAACGGCTTCGATCTCCTCGAGCTACCTCGTCCCGCCGCCAATGCCCCCTGGGCCTACATCAAGGTGGCCGAGGGCTGCGATCGCATCTGCGGTTTTTGCGCGATCCCGTCGTTCCGGGGCAAACAGCGGTCGCGTTCTCCTGAGAGTGTGCTGGCCGAGGTCGATGCACTTCTGGCCTCCGCCGACGGGGACGGCCCGGTCCTGCGCGAGGTCGTCCTCGTGGCCCAGGACCTGGCCTCCTACGGTCGCGATCGCACCGGACCCGGCAGGCAGAACCGCATCGCCAACGGGCCGTCACCCATCGCCGCCCTGACCCACGCGGTGGCCGCCCGGGTGGAGCGTACGAGGCTGCTCTATCTCTATCCTTCGGGCCTGACCGACGAGCTCATCGAGGCCGTGCTGGCCACCGGCGTGCCGTACTTCGACCTTTCGCTCCAACACGTCTCCCGGCCCCTCCTGGCCGGCATGCGTCGCTGGGGCGACGGCGAGCGCTTCCTGCGCCGCATCGCCGACATCAGGGCGGCCGCACCAGAGGCCACGTTCCGCTCCTCGTTCATCCTCGGCTACCCCGGTGAGACGGAGCGCGACCACGACCTCCTGCTCGAGTTCCTCGAGGAGGCCCAACTCGACTGGGCCGGCTTCTTCTCCTTCTCGAACGAGGAGGGCACCCACGCCGCCGGCCTGCCGGGCCAGGTCGCACCCGAGCTCGCGCTCGAGCGCCTGCGCGAATGCACCGAGATACAGGACACGGTGACTGCTGCCCAACGCGACCTCCTCGTCGGTCAAGTCCGCGCCGTGCTCGTCGACGCCCCCGGTGAAGGCCGCACCGTCCACGAGGCTCCCGAGATCGACGGCATCGTGCGCGTGCCCACCGACCTGGCCGTGGGCAGCCTCGTCGACGTCCGCATCACGGCTGCCGAGGGTCCCGACCTCGTGGCGGTCCCCCTCGACGACCCGAACCTGGTCGCCGTGGCCGGAGCGATCACCCGATGAGCGACGCGGCCCAGGAGCACCCGGCCCGGCAGTTCACCTTCGGCCCCAGCGCGCTGGCCACCCCGGCGAACGCGGTGACCGTGGCCCGACTCATCGGCGCGCCGATCTACGTCCTGATGCTCGTGGCCTGGGGCGCCTCGTGGGTCAACGTCGTGGTCGGCCTCGTCCTGGCCGGCAGCGACGGGCTCGACGGGTACATGGCCCGCCGCCAGGGCACCACTCGCTCGGGCGCCTTCTTGGACCCGCTGGCCGACAAGGCCGTCGTCCTCGGGGCGCTGTTCACGCTGGCCGCACAGGGGCACCTTCCCTGGATCCCGGTGATCCTGATCGCCCTGCGCGAGGTCGGCATGCAGCTTTACCGGTCCTGGGTCGGTCGCCGCGGCGTCTCCATTCCCGCCCGCAAGTCGGCCAAGATCAAGACGCTGGTCCAGGACATCGCCGTCGGCACCTGCATCATCCCGCCCCTGGCCCACCAGCACACCCTGCAGGTGGCCGCCATCTGGTTCGCCTGTGCGCTGACCCTCTACACCGGGGCCGAGTACCTGCTCGACGGGCGCCGGGAGCTGCACCAACCAACCTCCCCCTAAGGTCGTCGCCGTGAGGATCGAGATCGTTGCCGTCGGCACCGAGCTGCTGCTCGGGCAGATCGCCGACACCAATTCCGCCTGGCTCGGCGACCGGCTGGCCGCCAACGGCGTCAGCTCCCATTTCCACCAGGCCGTGGGTGACAATCATCAGCGCATGACGCTGGCCCTGCGAACGGCTCTGGCCCGCAGTGACGGCGTGATCATGTGCGGTGGGTTGGGCCCGACCCAAGACGACATCACCCGAGAGGCGATCGCCGATGTCATGGGGGTCGCACTCGTCCGGCACCCCGAGGTGATGGAGCACATCGTCGCCTTCTTCGCCGCCCGAGGTCGGAGCATGACGGCCAACAACGAGCGCCAGGCCGACGTACCGGTCGGCGCCAGCATCATCCCCCAGACCATCGGCACCGCCCCCGGCCTCATCTGCCCCGTCGGCAACAAGGTCGTCTACGCCGTCCCGGGAGTCCCCTACGAGATGGCCGAGATGTTCGACCGGGCCATCCTTCCGGACCTGCGGTCGCGGATGGCCGAGGTGGGGGAGGAGGCGGTCATCGCCTCGCGGGTGTTGCGCACCTGGGGCGCGAGCGAGTCCGGTCTGGCGGAGTCGCTCCAAGGTCGGATCGACGTACTCGACGCGGGCGGCGGTGACGTGACCCTGGCCTTCTTGGCCTCGGGCATCGAGGGCATCAAGGTGCGGATCACCGCCCGGGCCCGCACGCTGCCCGAGGTCGGTGCCCTCCTCGACAAGGAGGAGGTCGAAGTGCGGGCCGCCATCGAGTCCGTGTTGGGCGACATCGTCTTCGGGGTCGACGAGGAGTCGATGGAGGTTGCCGTGGCCGCCCGCCTGGCCGCCAAGGGACTGACGTTCGGCGTGGCCGAGTCGTTGACCGGTGGTCTCATCGCCTCCCGCTTGGTCAACGTCCCGGGTGCCTCGGCCTGGTTCCGGGGCGGCGTCGTCGCCTATCACGAGCAGGTCAAATTCGACGTTCTCGGCGTGCCCGTTGGCCCGGTGGTGACCGAGGCGGCCGCAGCCGCCATGGCCGAGGGGGTCCGGCGGGTGACGCAGGCCGATGTCGGCCTGGGGATCACCGGTGTGGCCGGGCCCGACGAGCAGGAGGGTGTGGCGCCCGGGACGATCTTCGTCGGCCTGTGCCTGCCCGATCAGCCCGCCGAGACCCGCGAGCTCAGGCTTCCGGGAGACCGGGAACGGGTCCGCCAATACGGGGCTATTTCGGCCCTCGACCTGCTCCGACGGGCACTGGACACCATCTCCGGGTAGGCCCCGGGTTTCACAGGAACCCCACAGCGGAGTCACACTGGGGGACCACGGGAGCATGTGAGCCTGTGGGGCAGGGAGGTACGACCTGTGAAGACGGAAAGTGGACCCAGGGTCCTGGTGGTTGACGACGAGCCCTCAATCGTCGATGCGGTGGCCACGTCACTGCGCTACGAGGGATTCACCGTCGACGAGGCCATGACCGGTCGCAAAGCCCTCGCCCAGGCACAGGAAGATCCCCCGGACCTCGTCATTCTCGATGTCATGCTCCCCGATCTCGACGGGCTCGAGGTCACCCGGCGCCTGCGCGCCGACGGCCTCCGCGTTCCCGTCCTCTTCCTGACCGCTCGGGACACGTTGTCGGACAAGCTGGCGGGACTCACGGTAGGCGGCGACGACTACGTCACCAAGCCCTTCGCCTTGGCCGAGGTGATCGCCCGGGTGCACGCCATTCTGCGCCGCACGGGCTACGAACCCGATGACGACGGCGTGCTGCGCTTCTCCGACGTCGAGCTCGACGAGAGCGCGCACGAAGTGCGCCGGGCCGGCCATGTGATCAACCTCACGGCGACCGAGTTCAACCTCTTGCGCTACTTCATGCTCAACCCGCGCCACGTCCTCTCCAAGTCGCAGATCCTCGACCACGTGTGGCACTACGACTTCGGCGGTGACGGCAACGTCGTCGAGACCTACGTCAGCTACCTGCGCAAGAAGCTCGAGAAGTTCGGACCGCCGCTCATCCACACCATTCGCCTCGTCGGTTACACGCTGCGCGAGCCCGAGCCGGCCGTCAGCAGTGGCGGCGGCAGCGGTCACAACAGCGGCACGACGAGCGGAGCGGCCAGCGGGGCAGCCTGAGTGTCGCTGCGCCTTCGGCTCCTCGTCGCCGTCGGGCTGATCTCCATGGTCGCACTGATCGTGGCGGACTTCGCCACGTACAGTGCGCTCCGCAATTCGCTCTACCAACAGGTCGATCAACAGCTGGCGAGCCGCCAACCGGGCCCCTTCGTCAATCCGGTCACCGACTCCCTGACCTGCGGATCACCATCGGACCGGATCGCCAATCGAGGCGGTGATGGCGACGCCGGTGGTGTTGGCGGTGGGGGCGGTGGACCCGGTGGCCTGGGCAGCCCGAACGTCTCGGGCTACTCGTACAACGCGTACGTCGACGACAAGGGCAAGGTCCTCGAAGGCAAGGACTTCGCGAACGTCGTGACGCCAGGTGCGCTGGAGTGTGCCGCCTACGTCGGGGACCATGCGTACCGGCCATCGTTGCCGGATCCGATCACCGGCTTCAGTACCCAAGCCGACGGGAGCCAGGAGGTCTACTTCACCACCTCGTCGATCGATCCGGACGGCCCCGCCTTTCGGGTGCGCGCCGTCAAGGAGAACGGCTACATCGCCGTCGTGGCCCAGCCCCTGGTCGACCAGACGAGCACGCTGCACACGCTCTTCTTGACCGAGTTCGCGGTGACGGCCGGCGCGCTGGTTTTGGCGCTCGCCGGCGGTTGGTGGCTCGTCCGCCTCGGCCTGCGCCCCCTCGCCGATGTGGAGGCCACGGCCGAGTCCATCGCGGCGGGCAACCTCGATCAGCGGGTTCCGGGCGCCGATCAGCCCACCGAGGTGGGGCGGTTGGCCCGTGCGCTCAACGTCATGCTCGAGCGCATCCAGGCCGCGTTCTCGGCGCGCGTCGCCTCCGAAGAACGCCTCAAGGAGTCCCAGGAGCACCTCCGCCGCTTCGTCGCCGATGCATCGCACGAGTTGCGGACACCGATCGCCGCCGTCTCCGCCTATGCCGAGCTCTTCGAACGCGGTGCCGCCACCAACCCCACGGACCTGCCCCGGGTCATCTCCGGCATTCGTACCGAGACGGCTCGCATGGATCGGCTCGTGAACGACCTCCTCACCTTGGCCCGGCTCGATGAGGGTGTCCCCATGCACCTCGCTCCCGTCGAGCTGGTGTCGCTGGCGTCGGAAGCCGTGCGCACCGCCGGCGCAGTCGGTCCCGACTGGCCCGTGCGGTTCTGGGCCGCCAAGCCGGTGGAGGTGACGGGGGACAAGGACCGTCTGCGCCAGGTCGTCGACAACCTGTTGGCCAACGTGCGGGCCCACACACCGGCGGGCACAACGACGACGGTCCGGGTCGACCAGGTCGGGACCGAGGCCCGCCTCGAAGTCCGGGACAGCGGTCCGGGCATGGAAGCGGAACAGGCGCGACGCGTCTTCGAGCGCTTCTACCGGATCGACACCTCGCGGGCCCGGAGCAGCGGGGGCAGCGGGCTCGGACTCTCCATCGTCGCCGCCATCGTGATCGCACACGGGGGCACGGTGTCCGCCGACTCCAGCCCCGGCGCAGGGATGACCGTCACGGTGCTCCTCCCGACCACCGTGCCGGATGTCTCGGCCGAGTCTGAACCGGACGCCCCCGCCATCGCTGCCGTCGCGCCCACCACCACGCCCGATGTCCCCGCTGGAGACGGGGGAGCCGCTGGACCCGGTGGATCCGGTGGATCCGGTGGACCCGGTGGACCCGACAACGCCGGCCCGGTGCCCGTCAACGGCAATGACCCGGCGCCCACCGCAGACCGAGAGGGCGAAGGAGGGGGCGACGGAGAGGGAGGCGGCGAGGGAGGTGGATCGAACGCCTACCCGGTTCCGTCGCCCGACGTCGCCACCTGAGCCGCCGCCCACCCCGTGCGGGTCACGCCGGCGAGATTCACACCGGATCCACAGCTGGGTTTCACGGAGACCGGAGCCGGCGCCCGCACCATGAGGGACATGACCGCCCTGGCCCCCTACGAGGTTGACATGGATCCTCGCCACGCACCCGTCGACGTCGAAATCGTCGTCCCCGTCTACAACGAAGCGGCACAGCTCGCCGAACGCATCACGGCACTGCGCACCTTCCTCGACGAATCCTTCCCGTTCCGGGCTCTCGTCACCATCGTGGACAACGCCAGTACCGACAACACCGCTGCGGTAGCCACCGCCCTGGTCGACGCCATGCCCGGTGTGGCGGCCATGCACCTGGACCGCAAGGGCCGAGGCCTGGCCCTACGCGAAGCGTGGTCGACGAGCGGCGCACCCGTCGTCGCCTACATGGACGTCGACCTGTCGACATCTCTCGATGCGCTCCTGCCGCTCGTGGCCCCGTTGCTCTCGGGTCAACGCGACGTCACCATCGGTTCGCGGCTAGCTCGCGGTGCCAACGTCGTGCGCGGTCCCAAGCGCGAGCTCATCTCGCGCACGTACAACCTCATTCTCAAACTGACACTGCGTGGGCGCTTCAGCGATGCCCAGTGCGGCTTCAAGGCCCTCCGGCGGGATGCGGCCGAGCGCTTGCTTCCCCTCGTCGAGGACAACAAGTGGTTCTTCGACACCGAGCTGCTGGTCACCGCCGAACGATTGGGTCTCCGCATCGGTGAGGTGCCCGTGGACTGGGTCGATGACCCTGATTCCCGGGTCAATATCGTCTCCACCGCGACCGATGACCTCCGCGGTGTCTGGCGCATGCTCTTCCGGAGCCAACGGGATCTGCGTCGCGTGCGGGCCCATCAAGTCACGGCCGACCAGCTCATGCGCTTCGCCGGCGTCGGCCTGGTCAGCACGCTCGGCTACCTGTTCCTGTTCGTCGCCTGGCGACCTGTGCTGGGCGCCTTCGGCGCGAATGCGGTGGCCATGGCCATCGCCACGATCTTCAACACGGCGGTCCACAAGGAGCTGTCCCGCGGAGCCGACGGTCAGACCCATCACGGTCGCATGGCTCTCGTGACGGTGCTGCTCTACATGGTGAGCTTGGCCTTCACGTCGCTCGGCTTGGTCGTCGCACAGTGGATCGCCCCCGGGGCATTGCTGGCCCAGGTCCTCGCCCTGACGGTGGCCAATCTGGTCGCCGCCGCCTTCCGCTTCTCGGTGCTGCGGGCCTGGGTGTTCCGTCCAGGCAGCCGCTCCGTCGACCTTCGATTCCCCTCGGCACCGACGGTATCGACCGCGCTCGCCGCACCACACGGGTCGGCCGCACCGGCCATCGGCCCGTCTCACTCCGACGCGATGGAGGTCTCCCGTTGACGGATCCCACTCAGCCCCCCGAGCAGATCGGGGTGCTCGATCCACCGGCGCCGCCCCTGCCCGGTTCTGCTCCGCTCGCACCCGGTTTCCCTGACCAAGGGCGGGGCAACGAGGAGACCGAGGGTCAGGCCCCCGTGGGCGGAGGCGCACCTGCCTCGAACGGCTCGTCGTCGACCTGGCCGCCCGGCCCGCGTCCCAACCGGGCGGTTCGGTTCTTCCGGGGGAAGGAGAGCGACGCTGCCTGGGTCCGCCCCGCGTTGCTCGTCCTCCTGATCGGCACGGCAGTCCTCTACATCTGGGACCTCGGCGCCAGCGGTTGGGCCAACTCCTTCTATGCCGCCGCCGTGCAGGCCGGAACCAAGAGCTGGAAAGCGATGTTCTTCGGCTCCTCGGACTCCTCGAACTTCATCACGGTCGACAAGCCGCCCGCATTCTTGTGGCCGATGGAGATCTCGGCCCGGATCTTCGGGTTGAGCTCGTGGAGCATGCTCGTTCCACAGGCGCTCGAGGGAGTGGCGACAGTCGGGCTGGTCTACCTCTCCGTCCGTCGTTGGTTCAGCGCACAGGCCGCCCTCCTCGGCGGACTCGTGGTGGCGCTGACACCAGTGGCGGCCATGATGTTCCGTTACAACAACCCCGACGCACTGCTCGCATTGCTGCTCACGGGCGCGACCTACGCCACGATGCGTGGGCTCGAGAAGGCGCAGACGAAGTGGCTCGTGCTGGCCGGCGGCCTTATCGGTTTCGGGTTCATCACCAAGATGATGCAGGCCTTCCTCATCCTTCCGGTGATGGCGGTCGTGTACCTGCTGGCGGCGCCGACCGGATGGTGGCGACGCGTCTGGCAGACGGTCGTCATGGGAGCCTCGGTCGTCGTCGCCGGTGGCTGGTGGGTGGCCGTCGTGGCCCTCACCCCCGCCTCGGATCGGCCCTATGTCGGGGGCTCGCAGGACAACAGCATTCTCAATCTCATCTTCGGGTACAACGGTTTCGGCCGCCTCGACGGCAGCGAGTCCGGCAGCGTGGGCGGCGCGGGAGGTGGCGGCACCTCCATGTGGGGGCCGACCGGCTGGACCCGGCTGTTCAACGCGGAATTCGGGAACATGATGTCGTGGCTCGTGCCGGGTGCACTGGTCATGGGGGCCGTGCTGCTCGCCGTCACGATCAAGAAGCGTCGTACCGACCGCGAGCGCGCCGCGCTGTTGCTGTGGGGCGGCTCGCTCGTCTGCATCGGGCTCACCATCTCGATGGCCCAGGGCATCATCCATCCCTATTACACCGTCGCCCTGGCCCCACCACTCGGTGGGTTGGTCGGGATCGCCACCATGGGCCTGTGGGAACGTCGGGCGACCTGGATCGGGCGCGTCGGCCTGGCGGCCGGCTTGGCGGCCACGGTCTGGTGGAGCTACGTCCTGCTCGGCCGCACCTCGAACTGGTTCCCGGCCATGCGTCCCTTCGTGCTCGTCGCCGGCATCCTCGGTGTCGTCGCCATCCTGGCCCTGCCGCTGCTTCGTGCCGTCCCGAAGCTGGCCATCGCCGTGGTGTCACTGCTCGGCCTGAGCGCCGCGCTGGCGGCGCCGCTGTTCTCGACGGTGGCCACGGCGGCGACACCGCACAGCGGTGCCATCCCGTCGGTGACCCCGACCGCACAAGGCGGCTTCGGCGGTCCGGGCGGCGGTCCGGGCGGGGCCTTCGCCAGGGGCGGCTTTCCTGGTGCTGGCCGGCGTGCCTTCGGGGGCGGAGGCTTCCCGGGCGGTACGACCGGTCGTGGGTTCCCCGGTGCCAACGGCGGGGGCTTCCCGGGTGGGTTCCCTGGGGGCACAGCCGGCACGGGGGGCGCAGGCGGCACGTCGCCCTTCGGCGGCACGTCGCCGTTCGGCCGCAACGGGACCGGCCGCACCTTCGCCGGTGGCGGCTTCGCCGGCGGCGGTGCCGGAGCTGGCTTCTTGGGCTCGAGCACGTCCAACCCGGCGTTGACCAAGAAGTTGCAGGCGAACGCCGACCACTACACCTGGGTCGCGGCCACGGTGAACTCCAACAACGCAGCGGGCTACCAGCTGGCCAGTGGCGATCCGGTGATGGCCATCGGCGGCTTCAACGGAACCGATCCGGCGCCGACCCTGGCCCAGTTCGAGAAGTACGTCGCCGCGGGCAAGATCCACTACTACATCGGTGGCGGTACGGCGGGCTTCGGCGGATTCGGTCGGAGCGGGTCGTCGGGTGACGACGCCTCGCAGATCACCTCGTGGGTCGAGTCACACTTCACGTCGGAAACCGTGGGCGGGGTGACGATCTACGACCTCACCTCCCCGAAGTGAGACATCCTCATCGCGTCGACGACAACAGGTGTTCGTAGAGTTCGAGCGTGCCGGCGTCGAACGCGATGAAGCGGACGAGGGAGACGTCGGTGTCCGCCGCGCCGACGGTTGTCACGGCCAGGGCGGCAGCCTCCCCGGGGGGATAGCCGTAGACACCGGTCGAGATGGCGGGAAAGGCGAGGGTCCGGGCCCCGATCTCGTCGGCCCGCTCGAGCACCCGTCGGTAGCACGAGGTCAACGTGTCGGGTTCGCCGGCGCCGCCACCGCGCCAGACGGGGCCGACGGTGTGGATGATCCAGCGAGCGGGGAGCTCGAAGCCGTCGGTCACGACCGCGTCGCCCGGCGGGCAGCCGCCGATCATCCGGCAGGCCGCCTGCAGACGCTCGGCCCCGGCCGCTCGATGGATGGCACCGTCGACGCCGCCGCCACCGCCCAGATGCGGGTTGGCCGCGTTGACGACGGCGTCGACCCGTTCCCGAATGATGTCGCCCAACGCGGCCTCGAGCCGTGGCGCCATCGTGGCGCTAACCGGTCGTGGTGCCCGAACTCGCGACCGGGACGAGCTTGGTCAGCGACACCGTGTGTGTCGGCGCCTTCTGCGTCACATGCTGGCCCCACTTGGTGAAGGTGACGGTGCCCGACACTGCCTTCGAGGACGGAGAGCCCGTGGTCTGCTCGACCGGATAGGGCGTCCCGCTGGCGGGCACGTAGAGCGTGGCCGGAAGCGTTTCGCCGCTGCCGTCGCTGACCTTGCCGACGACGGCCACGGTGGACTTCCCATCGATCGTCTTGGCGGTGCCGTAGTGGAAGGGGCCGACCATCGTCAGCTCGTTCGCCACCTGGGAGTTGAGCAACCCGGTCACGAGCTGCGCGTACTGCTGGTTGGTGGCGGGAAACGAGAGCCATTTGCCGGCGTACTTCTTGGCCGGGGTGTTGGCGAGGCCGATGATGTTGTGAAGGGCAGCGGCGTTGCCGTTGGCGTATCCAGTGGAGCCGACCAGGACGACGGTCATGTGCTCCTTGACCTTCTTCTCCTGCAAGCTCAGCGTCTGGGTGCCCGACTTCACGCCGGTGTCACCCGAGACCGAGAAGACCACGTTGGTCTGCTTGGCCGACGACACGTAATGCACGCCCTGGTCGTTGGCGGCCTTGAGCGCTGCCTCGTACTCGGCCTGGGCGCTCTCTTTCGGGTTGGCCGCACCCGCCGGTGCGGCGAACGGGCCGGCGACGGCGGCGATGAGCGCAACGGTTGCGACGGCGGCTGTCGCTGCTGTCGCGGCTGTCGCGGTTGCTGCTGTCGTCGCCGCGGTGACGAGGGCCGCCGTGGGCGCCCGTCGCGTTCGGATCGCGGACGTTCGTGGGTCACTGGAAGGCAAACGCGTGGGGCGCAAGACCTGCACTCTCCTGGAGGTCGTGGGCCGGCGGCTCCTGAAAGGCTCGCCAACCGGTCGGGTCGATGTGCTCCATGATCCCACGGCTGGGCGGGGAGCTGGAGTCAGGTGGAGATGAACGCGCTCGGGCGTTTCGGGTATTCGGGTGATTCGGGTGATTCGGACGTTTCGGGTGTTTCGGGGGTACCGACCGATCAGACCGTGTGTGTGCTGCCGATCGAGAGGCTGGCCTGCGGCGCTTTCGGACGCACAGTTTCACCCCAGGATGAGTAGGCGATGTGCTCAGCCGTGGTTCGTTGGCCTTTGGCGTTGAGCGAATCTTCCTCGACAGGATCGTGAGGACCATCGGCACGGACATAAAGGACCACGTGGATCGACTTGTGCCCGAGGGTCTGGGTGCCCTCGATGGCGTCGACCTTGTAGCCGTCCACGGTGCGCTGGCGGCCGAGCTTCAGCGGGCCCTTCAAGGCCAGCTCCTGCGCGAGATCCTGGGAGCGCACCCCGGCGACCACATCGGAGAAATCGGTGTTGTCGGTCGAGAACTGGATCCAGCGGCCAGCGGCCTCGTTCGCCTGGGTGGCGCTCAGCCCGGCCAGGGCCTCCAGTCCGGCGACGTTTCCTCTCACGTAGGTCGTGTCGCCGATGACGTCGATGGTGGCGCTGTCGTTCAGCTGGCGGTTCTTCCCCATCTCGATGCTCTGGGTGCCCGAGGCGGGGCCTGCATTCCCGTGCTCGACGAGAGTGACCTTGTTCGACGTCGAGGACGACGAGTAGTGCACGTACCAGGACTTGGTGGAGGCCAGGGCCTCTCGGTACAGGGTGGCTGCACTCTGTTGGGCGGCGGCGGAGGCGGGGGCTGGGGCGCCGAGCACGGAGATGGTGAAGGCGGTGGTGGCGACGGTGAGGGCGGCCGCGCCGGCGACCAGGGTGCGCAAGGCGGTACGTGGAGCCATGGTGTCTCGGGCCGCCGCCCTTCTCACACGCACTCGATCTCCCTTTCCATCCCTTCCGCCCGGTCCCGCACGGGGCTTTCAGCTTCGCACGTGGCCAGGGGTGGTCCAGGTCGGGTACGAGTCCGTTCGCCGGCGTGGGTTCTCCGGGTGCGATTTTCTCCATTTCTGTCCCACGGGGCGGCCATGGAGGGACCGTTCTCCGTCGATGCGGGACGGCGACGAGTATCCACATCCTACGAACACATGTTCGTTATGCTGCCAAACAGGCAGCGCTAAGGAGCCGTCACACCCTCTCCGTAGGGTTCCACGCCAAGCCCGCCCGGGCCTCGTGGTACCGGGCGGAGACAGACGGCGAGCGCCGCCGCAGGTCGCGACAGGGTTCACGGGCGACAGGGTTCACGGGCGACAGGGTTCACGGGCGACAGGGCCCGCAAAGTCACGCAGTCACCGCAGTCACGCAAAGTACAAGAGAAGTCGAAGAGAGCAGAAAGAGGGAGACAGATGGCCGAAGATCGGGAGAAGGCACTCGACAACACGTTGGGGCAGATCGAGAAGCAGTTCGGTAAGGGCTCCGTCATGCGGATGGGGGACAACCTCTCGCTGGGCATCGAGTCCATCCCGACCGGCGCCCTCTCGTTGGACCTTGCGCTCGGCATCGGCGGGCTGCCCCGGGGTCGAGTCGTGGAGATCTACGGCCCCGAGTCCTCGGGAAAGTCGACCCTGGCCATGCACTGTGTGGCCGAGTCGCAGCGCAACGGTGGCATCTGCGCCTACATCGACGCCGAGCACGCCATGGACCCGATCTACGCCCGCGCCATCGGCGTGAACGTGGACGATCTGCTGATTTCCCAGCCGGACACCGGTGAGCAGGCACTCGAGATCGCCGACATGCTCATTCGCTCGGGCGCGCTCGACATCGTCGTGATCGACTCGGTTGCCGCGTTGACGCCCCGGGCCGAGATCGAAGGCGAAATGGGAGACACCCATGTCGGCCTGCAGGCCCGCCTGATGTCCCAGGCCTTGCGCAAGTTGACCGGGACGCTGTCCAAGTCGGACACCATCGCCATCTTCATCAACCAGTTGCGGGAGAAGATCGGCGTGATGTTCGGCTCCCCCGAGACGACACCGGGAGGGCGGGCCCTGAAGTTCTATTCGTCCGTCCGCCTCGACATCCGGCGTATCGAGTCCATCAAAGACGGGGCCGATGTCGTCGGCAACCGGACCCGGGTCAAGGTCGTCAAGAACAAGTGCGCGGCGCCGTTCAGACAGGCCGAGTTCGACATCATGTACGGCAAGGGCATCAGCCGTGAAGGTTCGCTGCTCGATGTCGCTCTCGAGCTGGGCTTCGTGAAGAAGTCGGGTGCCTGGTTCACTTACGAGGGCGAGCAGCTGGGCCAGGGACGAGAGAACGTGAAGACGTTCCTGTCCGAGAACCCCCAACTGATGGCCGAGATGAACGATCGGGTTCGTGACTGCCTCACGCCCAAGGAAGATCCCGACGAGCTGGCCGAGGGTGCTATCGACGCCGACGATCTGCCCATCTCGATCGACTCCTAGTTCCGAGCTGGATGCAGCTGCCGCCTCCGACAGCGACAGCCGCGGCGATCGAACGACCGCCACCGGCAACGGCAACGAAGCTCCCGGACGATCATTCCCACTCCCTCGGGTGATCGATCCGGGACGCTTCGCGTCCGGGGCCATCACCCCGGCAGGGCGCAGCCGGAGCAGAATGGGACCATGGCAACAGCTCTGACCTGGAAGCGACGCGCCTACCGGGTCTTCGACCGGATCGTCCCGACCGTGCCCTTCCGCTACCTGCCGCCCAAGCAGTCGGTCCGCATGGCCTTCAACGTGATCCTCGATCGGGAGCCCGACGAGTCTGGTGCGTCCGAGTACACGGTCAAGTTGGCCAACGGGGAGCTGTCCCGGCACGGGGTGGCCGAGGCGCTCGCGCATTCCGAGGAGTTCCGACGTCGGATTCCGATCGGGAACGTGCTGCTGTCGATGCACGTCAGCCGCAGCCTGTTCGTGGCCGGGTTGCCGCGGGCGGCCCGCATCCTCGACCTGGGCGGCACCCACCAGGGACTCCCCGACGGTGCGCTGGTCCACCTGGGCTATCCCTACCCCTTCGAGCAGCTGGTGGTGGTTGATCTGCCGGTAGAGGAGCGCGACGAGATCTATCAGGGTGGTTCGGCGGGCGACGCGGTGCAGTCCGAACTGGGGCCGGTCGAGTTCGCGTTCCATTCCATGGTCGACCTCGGCCGTTACGCGGAGAGCTCGTTCGACATGGTGTACAGCGGCCAGTCGATCGAGCATGTGTCGGAGACGGACGGAAACGCGGTCATGTCCGAGGCGTTCCGGGTGTTGGCGCCCGGTGGTTGGTTCTGTCTCGACACCCCGAACGGGCCGGCCTGGCGGCTGCGCTCGGATGTGCCCATGAACCACGACCACAAGATCGAGTATTCCGCTGGCGAGCTCTGCGAGAAGCTGGTGCGGGCCGGTTTCGAGGTGACCGAGCGCAAGGGACTCAACCTGATGCGACGGGGAGTGGCGGCCGGCGTCTTCGACGAGGCCGAGGCAAGCGCCAATCCAGGTGTCTTCGCGGCGGCCGAGGAGTGCCTGCTCCTGGCCCTGGTGGCCCGGAAACCGGGTTAGACGGCGTTTGGCTGGTTCAGGCGGGACAGGCCAGGCGGGACGGACGGGGCGCCCGCTGTCGGCGCTGTCGGCGCTGTCGGCGTTTGCTTACGGCGTCGTGACGGCCGGGATGGAATTGGGGACGAGTTCGACCCAGGTCTGACCCGGCTGGAGCGGGATCGGGGCTCCCGCGGCATCGACGAACTGGGTCGGTGAACCAAGGGTGCTGCGGTGCCAGGTGGCGGGATAGGCCATGCCGTTTCGATAGACGACGGCGGTGCCGCTGGCATTCGGGTAGAGATCGGCCTGCACTTCGAGGCCGCCCTCCTCGTTCTCGGCCCACGGGCCGTAACTGATCTGGACGTATTGCACGACCACGCTCGCCGCGGCGTCCTGCGCCCCGTCGTTGAGGGTGTCCGGCACGGTCCCGTTGTAGAAGCGCTGGAACAGCTGCGTCGTCGGGTTGTATTTCCAGGTGACGTTGGACGTGCCCGAGAAGTTGATGTTGACGGTGGAGACGGGGGTGCCGCCGGCGGGTGCCGTCTTGGTGTACGTGAACAGCGGCTGAGGTGGCGTCGTCATCGTCGGGTGGATGCCATACGCGGCAGCCGTCGAGGTGTAGTCGGCGTCGGGCGGGACCAGCCCTGCGGGGTGGATCATGATCGAGGGGAGGAATCCCAGGTCAACGTTCACGATGGGCGACGCATTGATGTTGGCCAGAACGGGATTGATCCCACCGACGTGCACTTCGAGCGGTGTGCCCAGCTGGCCCAGGATACCGATGTCGATGTTTCGAGCCGAGCGGACGGGTCCGACCAGGGCGACGTCCTGGCACTGGAAGACGGCGGCGTAGCGGGTGATGCCGCCCTCGACCGGTTCCTCGAACACGATGTCCGCTTTGTCGATTCCCGCCTGGTGGGGACGAGCCGCCGGATAGTTGTCGATCTTGACGGCCAGCGCGGGCCGCTGTGGGACCTGGCCGTTGGGGGCCGGCTCACCCGTCAAGGGACAGTCCGGCGGCGGGGTCGTCGTGGTCGTGGTGGTCGGCTTCTTCGGTGCCGCCGCAGCCTTGTGCGCCGGGGGTGAAGACGAGCAGGCGGTCAGGAGCAGTCCGGCGAGGCCGATGGCGCCGAGCGCGCCCCAGGCGTGCATCCGGCGCGCCCGGGGGCGGAGTTGGGCAGGTGTCGTCATTTGTTCGGGTCGATGGTAGGGGGGTGCTGCGGTCAAGTGGTGGCACGGCGTCCGAGACGTCCGTTGGGACTCCGAATCCGACGGTCTCGTGTTCGACCGGTCAGGCCGAGTTTGTGGCCGCCGCCGAGCCGGCGTGGGCGGAGCTTCCGGTGTAGATCTCAGTCCAATTCGAGCCTGAACTGCCATAGGTGGTGGCTGGGCCCAGGCCGAAGCGGCTTAACAGATTCTCCATGGCTCGATTGACGATATCGCTGACCCCCGGATATGGCCCAGGTATCACGTTGGGAAAGATGATCCCGGTGGTCGACATCATGCCGACGAAGGAAGCAGAGCCGCTGGCGAACACACCGCCCCCGTTGCCGGGTGCGGTGTAGTAGGTCATGTCGGACCAGTTCGTCTGACCCGGAACCGGGGAGTGCGCGAGCACGTCGACGTTCTGGGGACCAGGTAGGGATGGCACGTAGCGGTCGTACTCGCCCAGGATAGAAGTGGGCAGGACGTGTCCGTCGTCGAGGTTGCAGCCGTTCCAGAACCAGTTCGAGGCGTCGGTCACGATGGCATCCGCCTTGGCTCCGACTGACTGGTACATCGCCCCGATGAGGTTGGACTCGGGATTGTCGAGCGGCGCTTGGTTCCAGTTGACCGTGGTCAGGGCCGGCTGCTGCGTGGTCATCGGGTCCTCGGCGGCATCCTTGAAGCAGACCTGAAGTCGGTTGGGCCCGATCGCCGTCGACTGGAGTCGAATCTGGCGATAGCAGGCGTTGGCGCCGAGAAAGGCCAGGTTCACCCCCTGGTTCACGGCCGATTCGGCTGCCGTTCGCATCGGGGTGGACCAGTACTCGTCGTGGCCCATGCTGAACAGGCATCGGTGATTGGCCAGCAGGTGTGGCCGGGCATGCAGGTCCACGTCAGTCCAATACGTGACGTCGGCACCCAGGCGCTCGAGGTGGAAGATCAGCGGCAGCTCGTTACCGACGAAGTCAGCCGCTCCGGAAGCCCAGGTCTGCGGGTAGGGCCGGTCGAACGAGACTGCCCGTGCCCGATGGGCGAAGTCCTGCTTGCCGGCCCCCGAACCGGTCGGGCCGTAGTAGAGGCTGTAGCTCCCATAGAGGTTGTAGGCCTGCCACGTCGTGACGCTGTTCTGTACGACATAGGCCGCCGTGGAGGCGTCGTCGCGGACCGTGAGCGGGACGAACTGCTCCTCCCCTCCATTGCCGACCAGCTTCAGGAGGTAGCACCCAGGAGGCCAGGCCTTCGTGATGCTGATCGTCATCGTGGGCGACCAAGGGCACGACACCGTGCCGATCCCTGAGGCGACCACCGGGGGCGGTTGGGCGCCCGCCTTTACCATGTCGCTCTTCCAGACCAGTCG
Source organism: uncultured Acidimicrobiaceae bacterium (assembly GCA_963754445.1). Taxonomy (GTDB): domain Bacteria; phylum Actinomycetota; class Acidimicrobiia; order Acidimicrobiales; family RAAP-2; genus Bog-473. The sequence continues at coordinate 1,086,757 of CAVWFT010000002.1, forward strand.
CCCCCCGAGCCCCTGGTAGTAGCCCATCCGGTAGGCCTGGACTTGCACCGCTTGTGCCGTGGTGTTGACGAAAAGGGCAACGTCATCGCCGTGTTTTGCGCTGACTTGACTGGCGTATCCCTCCAGCGCATGGTCGGGCTGGACATGGGAACAGACCCAGTCGAGTGTTCCGTGTTTCTTGTTCTCGGCGATGATCCAGGGTGCGGTGGGCATGACGACGCCATCGCCGACCCGAGCGTTCACCACCTTCGGCTGGGGCTTGTGGGTCGGCCGACGTGCCTTGGCCGGGACTTTGACCGGGGGTTTCTTCTTCGTCGCCTGATCGCCCACGGCCAGGCCGGCCAGGCCGAACGCGGAGAACTGAAGGAATTGGCGCCGATCTACTCGACCGTCTCCGGGTGGAGTCTCGGGGCCTTCGGCCTGAGAGCCGCCGTCCTGTGGAGGGCGCTGCACGGGGGTGAGTGTATCGGTCGGTTGGTTCCGGCTCCTGGCAAGCGGCCTCGTCGGAAGCCTGCCTCGCCGGCCCCTACCATTCCGTCGTGACCTGGGCTCGATCCCTTCCCGGACCGTTGCGTCGACCGCTCTCTCGATTGGTGCACGGCGCCTGGGACGCAGCGGCCGAACTGGGTGCGATCGGCCCTGACGATCCCCGTGGCCGTCGATTCGGTCGAATGGGTCGGGGTGCGTGTGTGACCTTCCCTCAGGGGGCCATCTTCAACGAGCATCTGATCCACATCGGAGAGGAGACCATCGTGGGGCCCGGGGTTTGCCTCACTGCCGGAATGGCTCCCGGGCAAGTGATGCCCACCGATCCGGTGGTGTCGATCGGGAGCCGTTGCCTGATCGGGCGGGGCTCGCACATCGTCGGGCACTGGGAAGTCGTCTTGGGCGACGACATCCAGACCGGCCCCTACGTCTACGTCACCGATCAGAACCACAGCTATACGGACCCGGTCGAACCGATAGGACGCCAGTGGCCGACAGAGGCGGCTGTTCGTGTCGGTTCGGGAAGTTGGCTGGGCGCCAACGCGGTGATCCTTCCGGGAGCACAGATCGGCGAACATGTGGTCGTCGCTGCGGGTGCGGTCGTTCGGGGCGTAATACCCGACCGCTGCGTGGTCGCCGGTGTTCCGGCCCGGATCGTGCGTCGATGGGTGGAGGGCCGCGGTTGGGTGGACGAGAAGGATCTGGCTCTGCCGTGACGGTGGGACCTTCGCCCACCCCCGAGTCGACCACGACGTCGCCCTACCTGATCACGGTCAGCGGACAGGACGCCCCCGGGTTAGCCGAGCAGCTCTTCGCCGGGCTGGCCGCAGGTCGGATCGAGGTGGAGGACGTGGAGCAGGTGCGCGTGCATGGTCGTCTGCTCCTCTGCGTCGAGACCGCTTTGCAGCCAGGCGAGGTCGACATGGTTCGTTCGACGCTCGCTCGTCGTTTCGGGGACGCCACAGTCACTGTGACAATCGACCCGCTGGTGGAAGCCCAAGACGTCGACGACCAGCCCGAACAACACCTGGTGACGGTGTTGGCACCCGACATCGACGCCTCGACCCTCGAAGCCATCACCGGGCAGGTGGCCGAGAGCGGCGGCAACATCGACCGCATCGTTCGCCTGGCTTCGTATCCGGTGCACAGCTACGAGCTGACGGTGGTCGGAGCGGATCTCGGGCAACTCCGGCGATCGCTCGGCGCTGAGGCGGTACGCCACGAGGTGGACATCGCGGTGCAGGCGGCCGGATTGCATCGACGAGCCAAGCACCTCATCGTGATGGATGCCGACTCGACGCTGCTCCAAGGTGAGGTCATCGATCTGCTGGCGGCGCGCGGTGGCTGCGGCGAAGAAGTGACGAAGATGACGGCGGCGGCGATGGCCGGTGAGCTCGATTTCGAGGAGGCGTTGCGCGGACGGGTGCGCTTGCTTGCTGGACTCAACCAGGACGATCTGAATGCGGTCCGCGATGCGATCGTGCTGACCCCAGGCGCACGGACCCTGGTGCGGACGCTCAAACGGCTGGGGTACGAGCTTGCCGTCGTCAGCGGCGGCTTCATCGAGGTGATCGCCCCCCTGGTCGAAAGCCTTGGGATCGATCACCTCGCGGCGAACGGGCTCGAGCTGCAACAGGGCGTCCTCACCGGGGAACTCAGTGGGCCGATCGTCGACCGAGCCGGGAAGGCGGCAGCACTGGTCCGCTTCGCCGGGACGGCCGGCGTGCCCGTCTCCCGCACGATCGCCGTAGGGGACGGGGCCAACGACGTCGACATGCTGGCGGCCGCCGGACTCGGTATCGCCTTCAACGCGAAGCCCGTCGTGCGCGAGGCGGCGGACGCCGCCCTGAGCGTCCCTTACCTCGACGCCATCCTCTTCCTCCTAGGAATCTCACGGCGCGAAATCGAGCGGGCGGACCAGCTGGACCTGGCGGCCGGGGCAGTGACTCCGTGACGGTCCTGGCCCAGGGCGAACAAGGCCACGAGGCGGACAATCGCGGGAGCAGGCCCCTGTTGCGGGGCTGGCTACATGTCGTTGCGTTCGTCGGCTGGCTCATCGGCGGGCCATTCCTCATCGCAGCAGGACCTGACACCGCAGCCAAAGTGATGCTCGGGATCTACGTCCTGAGCCAGCTGATCATGTTCGGAATCAGTGCGGCGTTTCATCGGATCAAATGGTCGGCAAGCGCCTGGCGGCGGATGCGAAGGGCCGACCACAGTGCGATCTTCGTCGGCATCGCAGGAACGTGCACCGGGGTGGTCGGACTCGCACTCGAGGGGTGGGCTCGGGTGTTGGTGCTCTCCCTCGTCTGGTCCGGCGCCGTGGCCGGGATCGTCCTGCGTCAAGTGTGGCTCGACGCACCGCAGTGGGTCGTCGCCATCCCGTTTGTCGTGGTGGGGTGGTGTCCCATCATCGTGGCCCCGCAGCTGATCCGTGCCCTGGGCTGGGGTGGATTCGCCATCATGATGGTGGCCGGCGTGGTCTACACGGCAGGGGCACTGGTCTACGCCAGCAAACGACCGGATCCGTGGCCAAGGGTGTTCGGATTCCACGAGGTGTTTCATGCATGCACCCTGGTCGGGTCCGGGCTCTTCGCCTACCTCGTCGCCTTCGTAGCCCTGCCCCGCTACTGAGCCCAGCCCTTTTTCCCTGGGTTGTGGGCGGGAATCCGGGGGGTGGCACGCACCGCGTGTGACATCGGGACCGTGGAGCGACCGTTCCTTCCCGATGGCCGCTGCTGATCCGAACGGTGCACTTCAAACCCTGCTGGACGGACCCTTCGACCTGGCCAAGGTGGCCGGCATGTCGGACGATGCTCTGGCCCTGACTCTCGATCGGTGCCATCGCATTCGGGCCGCGGTCGATGGGGTGATCGTGCAGGTTCAAGGAGAGGTCATTCGGCGGGAAGGATTTCGCCGGGACGGGGCCTCGTCGTCCACTCACTGGCAGGTCGAGCGATTCGGCCTTGCCCCTGCTTCGGCCAGGGCGTACGACCAGGTGGCAGAGAAGGCGATGGACCTGCCGCACCTCACGCAAGCGCTTGGTGACGGGGAGATCAGTCTCGACAAGATGCGCAGCGTTGCTGCTGTGGCGACGCCGGAGAACGACGAGGAGCTGGCCAGAAAAGCCAGGACGTCGTCGATTCACGAGCTCGGCCAGGTGGTGCGCTCGCTTCGGCGACCCTCGAACGCCCAGGGTGCGGTCGAGTGGGAGTCGCGATCGCTCCGCCTGAACGAAGCCTGCCGCAGCATGTCGGTACTGTTTCCCTCCGAGGACTTCACTGCGATTCGGGCACTGATCGAGGCGCAGGCCAAATCGTTACCTTCCGACGGGACCACACCGTGGGACCGACGCTGCTACGACGCTTTCGTGGGCATGATCCACACCGCCTCTTCAGGCGGTCCGAGCTCGGACAAAGGCCCACCTCGCAGCCCGTACGTGGGGGTGTTCCATGCGCCGCTCGATGCGCTTGTCGGTGGTTCGGGAGACCCATCCGATCTGGCTGGCGACTTGGAGCGGGGTGGATTCATCAGTCTCGAAACGGTGCAACGCTTGGCCTGTGACGCCACATTCGTGCTCGCCGTCGACGACGCCGACGGCCACACGATGTACGAGGGGCGTGCTCGTCGTCTGGCAACGGCCACTCAACGTCGAGAGATCTGGCGTCGGGATCGATGTTGTCGCTTCCCGGGGTGTCGTAACGCCGTGTTCACCGAACCGCATCATGTGACCTGGTGGCGCAACGGCGGACGGACCGACCTGCCCAACCTTGCCCTCCTGTGTAAGCACCATCACGCACTCGTGCATTCGAAGGGCTGGCAGTTGACGGGCAACGCCAACGAGACCCTGAGCTTCGTCGGACCCAGTGGTCGCGTCATGACGTCTGAACCCTCGATTCTGTGGACGGCCGTCTCGCAACGGCAGGGGCGAAAACCCTGACCGCCGCCCACCTTGGTGGGCGGCGGATGGAAATCAACACCAACAAGAGCGCGAAGGACGTCGGCCCAGTCGGGGCGCTCGATCGTGACGCGTCGTCGGCCGGGTGGGGCGCGGGCGCAGCTAACCGATGACTCCGGACTGGTGGAGCCGGGCCAACTCCTCATCGCTCGTACCGAGCTCCTCCTTGAGAACCTCGTCGGTGTGCTCACCGACCCAAGGCACGCGGGTCTCGGGACCTTCGGCGACGTCGCCGAACTTCACCGGCAGCCCGGGGATAAGTACCGGTTGGGCAACGCCGTCGGAGCGGGGATGCTCAACGAGCATGTTTCGTCGGTCCAGATGAGGATCAGCAACGACTTCGGTATCGGTTGCGACCGGTCCGGCCACGAGTCCGGCGGCATTGAGGGCATCGCAGGCCTCGCGCTTGGATTTGTCGGCTGCCCACCCCTCGATTGCCGGCCGGATGTCCGACTCCAAGTGGTCCAGCCATCCCTGCGGGGTAGCGAATCGTGGGTCATCGGTCCATTCAGGCCTCTCGATCGCCTTGGCCAGGTCGGGCCACTGGTGTCCGCGCAGGACCTGCAGCATGAACCAGCCGTCCCTGGCTCGAAAGCCGTGCAGGATGCCGGGCCAGGGAGTCCCCATCGGCATTCCCATCGACCAGAAGTTCGGGACGACGTCGAGAACGGCCACCATGGCGTCCAGCATGGCGACATCGACCTGTTGTGCCCTGCCGGTTCTGTCTCGTTGGCGCAGCCCGGCCAGCGTTCCGATCACCGCAAACAGGGCGGTGACGATGTCGCCGAGGCCACCCATGGGTGCGCCGATTGGTGGTTGGCCGTCGGGGCGTTTGAACTCGTATGCCCCGCTCATGGCTTCGACGATCGACGCGAGCGCGGGCCAGCCGTCATACGGGGAGCTCGTCATGGTGCCCACCGGGCGACCGAATCCCGAGATCGACAGGTAGACGACTGTCTCGTGCGCTGCGACGACGTCGGCATAGGAGAGTCCGAGTCGCTCTGCCGCACCGGCGCGGAAGTTCTCGGCGACGACATCGAAGCGAGGGGCGAGGCGGAGCACCAGTTCTCGCCCCTCGGGGTGTTTGAGGTCGATCACAAGGGATCGTTTCGAGAGATTGTTGCGCATGAAGGTGGCCCCGACGGGCCTTCCTTCGGGGTCAGACATGGCCGGTGAGGCACTGCGGCCGAGATCTCCCGATCCCGGAGACTCCACCTTGACGACAGATGCGCCCAGGCGTCCGAGCAACTGCGTGGCGTAGGGGAGTGCCTGCATCTGCTCGAGGGCGAGGATGCGGACCCCGTCGAGGGGCTTGCCCCAATGCGCCGCCTCCTCGTTGGCGACGTCCCCGAGTTTCACGTGAGGTCGAGGCCGAGCATTTCGATGGCGTTGCCACGCATGATGCGATACACGTCGTCGTCGCTCAAGTGCTGCACCATCTGTTCGGCAACCATGCGCGTGTCGGGCCAGGTCGAATCCGTGTGGGGGTAGTCCGTCTCGAATGTGATGCGATCGGATCCGATCACGCCGATGGAGTCCAGTCCGTGCTGGTCACGGAAGAAGCAGCCGTAGACCTGACGGTGAAAGTAGGTCGATGGCGGCTCGGGCACGATGTCCTTGACGCCGCCCCAGGCCCGGTGCTCCCGCCAGACGTCGTCCGCCCGTTCCAGGATGTAGGGGAGCCAGCCGATCTGCCCCTCGGAGTAGGCCAGCTTGAGTGTGGGAAACCGGATCAGAACGCCCGAGAAAAGAAAGTCGCACAGCGACGACATGGCGTTCCCGAAGCTGAGCGTCGCCGCCACGGCAACCGGCGCGTCTCCCGATGTCGCCGGCATCCTCGACGAAGAGCCGATGTGCATGCACACGACGGTCGTCGTCTCTTCGCACGCAGCGAAGAACGGATCCCAGTATTTGCTGTGGATGCTGGGGAGGCCGAGATGGGGCGGGATCTCGCTGAAACACACGGCGCGTACGCCGCGGGCTGCGTTGCGACGCACCTCGGTCGCTGCCATGTCGGCATCCCAGAGCGGAATGATGCAGAGCGGGATCAGCTTGCCGCCACTGTCGCCGCACCACTCCTCGACCATGAAATCGTTGTAGGCGACGACGCAGGCCTCGGCGAGCTCCCTGTCCTTGGCTTCGAGGAATGTCTGACCGCAAAAGCGCGGGAAGGACGGGAAGCAGAGACTGGCATCGACCCAGTTGGCGTCCATGTCGGCAATGCGGGCCTTCGGTTCGTAGCAGCCGGGGCGCATCTCGTCGTAGGTGATGGGTGACATCGTCATGTCGTCGCGATCGAAGCCCACGGCTGCGACGTGGCGTTTGTTGATGTACACCAGGTCTTCGTAGACCCAGCAGTCGGCCGGGGCACCTTCGGGATCGAACGTCTGTCGATAGCTCCCCCCGCCGATGTGCTCCATTTCGCCGATGCCGCGCCGCTCGGCCTTGGGACCACGGTCGCGAAAGCGCGTGGGCAGCCAGGTATCCCAGAGATGTGCCGGTTCGACGATGTGGTCGTCGACACTGATGATCCGGGGCAGTGGGGTCGTGCTCCCGAGCCGGGGGCTGGTGTCGTCAATGAGGTCCGTCATGGGACTACCAGTGTGGCCGCAAACGGTACGAGTGGCGCCAATTCTTCGAGCTGAGCCCGGACGTCTGGCTCGGATCCGGCTCGGATCCGCAGGACCACCTCGTCGACCCCCAGGCTGGCGTAGTGCTCGAGTTTGGCCTGGTTGGCAATGGTGCCGAAGGGGACCACGCTGAGGGAGTCTGGGTCGCGATCTGCACCCTCCATGAGGCGTCGGAGCCGCGGGAGCGCTTCGGACAGTCCACTTCCGCCGATCGGGATCCAGCCGTCCGCATAGTCAACGATGGCAGCAAAGACCGTTTCGGTGGCCCCACCGCCGATAAGGGTGCGCACGCGGGGCTGTTGGAGCGGTTTCGGCCAGGACCAAGTGGGCTCGAATTCCACGAATTCACCGTGGAATTCCGCTTGGTCGCTCGACCAGATGCATTCCATGGCGCCGAGATGCTCCCGCACGACTGCGTGACGGCGGGTGAAATCCACACCGTGGTCCTCCGCCTCGGCCCGATTCCAGCCATAGCCGGCGCCGAGCGTGAATCGGCCGCCGGAGAGATGATCGAGCGTGGCGATCTGCTTCGCCAGCACGATGGGATCGTGCTGGGCGACCAGGAGGATTCCCGTGCCGAGGCCGATGCGCTCGGTGGCGGAAACGACGGTGGCGAGCGCGACGAGAGGATCGACGCAGCGTTTGTAGTCGTCCAGCCGCACGCCTTCGACCAGGGCGGGAGGAATGTCCTCGCGCAGGGGGAGGTGCGTGTGCTCGGGCAACCAGAACGAATCGAAGCCGAGATCCTCGGCACATGTGGCCATCGCCGCTGGTGTCGCGTCGAGGTCGGTCAGAGCAGCGGTCACACCGAGTCGCATTAGTCGGGCCGCTTATCGGCGAAGTCAGCCAGAGGGCCCGACTGGGCGGCTCCGCTCAAAAGGGCCGCGAAGGCACCCTGCTCCCGGCGGTTTGCCTCGAGCACCGCGTCCCGTCGTGCCGCGCGCATCAGTGACGTGATGGCTCGGGTGGAAGGACGGGACTGGGCGGCAATGCGAGTGGCCAGGCCGACCGTCTCGTCCAGACTGGATCCAGCCGGGCTGACCTTGACGGCCAGACCGAGCTCGACCAGCTCTTCGGCGCTGATCCAATCGGACGTCAGAAGGACGCGCGCGGCCCGTTGCCACCCCATTGCGGCTGGGAACAAGTAGCTACTGGCCGCCTCGGGTGGCACTCCCAACTCTGAGAAGGGAACTCGCAGTCTTGCGTGTTCGTCGACGAACACGATGTCGCAATGGGCCAACATCGTGAACCCTAGGCCCACTGCGACTCCGTTCACCGCGGCCAAGAGCGGTACCGAGAGCCGGCAGATGCAGTCGAGCAAGCCCATGAACCCTTGCCCGGCGCCTTCGACGGCAGTTCCCGTGGCGATCGCAGCCATCTCCGCCAAATCCTGCCCAGAGGTGAAGGCAGCGCCCCGTCCCGTCAGCACCACAGCGCCGACGGATTCGTCCTCGTCGGCGTGGCGGAGTGCGTCCGTCACTTCGAGGTACATGGCGGTGTCGAAGGCATTGCGAACCTTGGGTCGGTTGAATGCCACGACCCGCACACCGGGTGCAACGTCTTCGATCTCGATGCGGCTCATGGGCCTAACACCTGGCTGCAGCCGGGTGTCGCAGCCGTGCCCGAATCAGCGGCCATCACAGGGGCCGTGCGCTTTCGTATGAACGGTCTCAGGCTATGAGCCCATGTGCGGACATCATCGACTCGGTCCACGTCCGTCCCCTTTCTGCTGGCCGGCTACTTATACTCCCAGGACACAGCCAGGCTGTCCCGATGTCTCTCTGTGTCGATCGGTTGGCCCGGTGCGAATGCGCCGGCAAACAGCGACCGTTATACGGCCGCCTGACCCTACCCAGTCAGACAGAGTAGAGCCGGACGGAAACAGGCTCGGTTGTGCATTGGACGATCATCGGGGAGGACTGAACGAATGCCCGCTTATCCGCGTTCTGAGATGGAAGAGATGGTCGAGCGCTGGCTCGAGGTGAACCGGGCCAGCGAAGCCGGGCGCGATTGGCACCGCCAGGCGGAGATGTACACCGAGGACGCGACGTACGGTTGGAACGTTGGGCCCAACGACGAGTTCATGGCAGTCGGTCGTGACGAGATCCGCGAGATCGCCCTCGGCCTGGAGATGGCTGGCCTCGAGGGGTGGACCTACCCCTATCAGAGGGTGCTCATCGATGATCAACAGGGAGAAGTGCTCGGTTTGTGGAAGCAGGTGGCCGACGCGACGAGGGCAGACGGCTCCAACTACGAGATCGCCGGGTTGGGTGGGAGCTGGTTCCGCTACGCCGGCAACTTCCAGTGGTCCTGGCAGCGCGACTTCTTCGACGTTGGGAACGCCGGTGCCGTTTTCATGGCAATGATCAAGGACGGGACGCTCCTGCCAGGAATGCAGGAACGCTTGGAAAGAGCGATGTCGGGAGAGCGCCTTCCCGGCCACTTTCCTTTGGGTGGCGCCCCGGTTGGCCTGTGGGAGGTACCCCCCGGGGCGTGACGTCGGGACCGGGCGGACGGAGGGTGGTGGCCGAGCTGTCGCCGCCACTCTCGACCTGCGTTTGGCAAGGTGGTCTTTCTAGTCCTCGACGCTGAACACTTCTTGCGTGTACTTGTCGACCTTCTCCTCGGGAAGTCGGAGCTTGATCGCCCCTGCATAGACGACGAGGCTGAACGCGGCGACGATCACCATGTCCCACCAGAAAGGGATGACCTCCCGGCCTCCGCCGAATTGTCCCAGGAACGAGATGAGCGCCATTCCCGCCAGGTAGGGCCAGAGCCAGATGGCGGACGCCCAGTCGAGATCGCCGGCGTTCGGATTGGCATGGGTTTCGCGTGAGATGCCCATCAGGACATACCCGAGCAGCACAGCGACGTCGAGCTTCCAGATCACCTCCCAGCCCGTCCAGTAGATGATCAGGTTGGCGACGACGAACGAGACCGGGGCCCAGAAATCACCGGCCCGCAGTCGGAACGGGCGCACGAGGTCCGGCTTCTGACGTCGCAGGGCGCCGAGGGCGAGTGGCGCTCCGGCGTACATGAGGACAGTTGCGGACGTGATGAATCCGACAAGGCTCTGCCAACCCGGAAAGGGGAGGAACAGGATGAGGCCCATCGCGAAGGAGAAGAAAAGACCGACCCAGGGCACCTGCGTCTTCTTCGTCGTCTTTTCGAAGGCGGAAGGAATGGCACCGTTCTTGGACAGGCCGAAGGTGAGCCTGCTCGACGTCGTCGTATAGACGAGCCCGGTGCCGACCGGGGCGATGATGGCATCGGCGTAGAGGATGTAGGCGAGCCAGGCCAGACCCAACCCCTTGGCCAGGCCGGCGAACGGTCCGTAGATGCCGGTGAAGGAGACGTGGTCCCAGCCGTGACGGAGGGAGCTTGCGGGAAGTGCTCCGATGAAGACCACCTGGAGGAGGAGGTAGATCGTGGCGCCGATCAGGATGGAGCCGATGACGGCGCGGGGTAGGTCGCGCTGCGGATTGCGGCTCTCGCCCCCGAGCTGGACAGCCTGCTCGAAGCCCAGCAGGGAGAAGATGGCGCCCCCGGCGCCCACCGCTTCGAGGACACCTTTGGTCCCGTATGGAGCGAACCCTCCGCCGCGGGTGAAGTTGTGCACGTCGAAATGCGTGAAGAACAACACGATGATAGTCAGAGTCGGGATGACGACTTTCCACGTCGTGATGGCGTTGTTCGCCTGCATCAGCCGACGCACGCCGTAGAGATTGATCACTGTGAAGAGGGCCATGAGTGCGACGGCGACGACGTAGCCCAGGCCCGTGAGGACGACGGTGTTGTTGACGGTGTAGGTCAGTCCGTGCACGTAGTTGGACGAGTACTGGATCGCCGCCTCTACCTCGATCGGTGCCGTACCGACGGCCTGGAGCCACGAGAACCAGCCGAAGGAGGCACCGGCCAAGCCACCGAATGCGTAGTGCGGGAACCGGGCGGTGCCCCCGCTGACCGGAAACATGCCCCCCAGTTCCGCGTGCACCAGCGCCAACAGAATGACGGCGAACGATCCGATCAGCCAGGCAATGACGGCGGCGGGTCCTCCGATCGTCGAGACGTACAGCGCTCCGAACAGCCATCCCGACCCGATGATGGAGCCTTCGGAGGTGAAGAGCAGTCCGATGAAGCTGGCATCCCGCTTGAGCCCTTCGTCGTTATGACGAGACCCGTCGGTCTGAGTCACGACGGACACCTCCTTCGCCATTACGCCCTCCTGCGCGACACGACCCGTTCTGTCCTCCGACCGGCGTTAGCGTGACGGTAGTCCATGAGCTTGCGCCGACCAACCATTTGATCGGCTGATCCTCGTAGGAGGCCGGCGTCGACATCTCGATCATTTCAGGATGGTTCCCGCTGCTGGTGATTGCTGTATCCGTGGCCGTCGCTTTTGCGGTGGCCACGGGTCGAGGTCGTTCGTGGCGTCGGCTCGTGGTCGCTGTTTCGATCGGGGGTGGCACGGCCGCCGCGGTAGCGCTCGCTCTCTGGCTGTCCGGGTCGACGTTCCCTGCCGACACCGTCTGGTGGTCTGCGGCAGCGCTCTCCCTGCTGCTCTGCGCGCTGATCGGCTGGAGCGGGGCCGGGACCGGTCGACGAGTGCTCTCGGTGATCGGTGTTGTCCTTCTCGTCGTGGTGGCTCTGGGTACCTTCAACGCGGCGCATGGCACCTACCCGACCCTCGAACGCCTGATCCATTTCAACGCCGTGACCAGGGTCTCGTCGGCTCAGCTGTCACGGATCGAGCAGCAGGCGAAGGCGGCGCGGACGGTGCCTGACGAGGGCGCGGTCGTCGTCGAGCACATCCCACCCTCGGTGTCGCACTTCGGGGCCAAGGATGCCTACATCTACGTGCCCCCGGCGTGGTTTCGCTCGCCACGGCCGGCGCTGCCGATCCTCGTGCTCTTGCCCGGCGAGCCAGGCAGCCCGGCGGACTGGACGACCGACGGGGACGCAGACTCGACTGCGGATGCCTATGCAGCGTCACACGACGGGCTGGCGCCGATCATCGTCATGCCAGACCCAAACGGCTTCTTGACCGAAGACACGGAGTGTGTCGACAGCAAATTCGGCAACGCCGAGACCTACCTGACGGTCGACGTGCCGGCGTACATGCGATCCCGATTCGGCGCTGCAACCGGTCCCCGTTCAATGGCGGTGGCAGGGCTCTCGGCAGGTGGTACCTGTGCCACGATGCTGGCTCTGCGCCATCCAGACGAGTTTCAGACGTTCGCCAGCTTCTCCGGCTTCGGTCAGCCGACCTACTTGAATTTCGGCGTGTCGACGTCGGTCAAGATCCTCTTCGGCGGCTCGCAGGAGAACTACGCCGCGCATGACCCGCGGGCCCTGGTGGCGAAGAACCGCTATCCAGATCTGGCGGGATGGTTCGAGGTTGGCGACCAGGACACCGAGCCCAAACGCGAGGAAGCATTTTTGGCCCCCGAGGCCAGGGCGGCGGGAATCGATACTTGCGTGCTCGTCATCCCGGGAGGGCACGATTACGGGGTGTGGACACAAGCCTTCAAGGATGCCCTGCCCTGGCTTTCCTGGCGACTCGGGCTGACAACTGACGAGCCGTCGGGGCCGGCCACCTGTACATCGGGGACACGCTGATGGCCATTCTGTTCGCACTCCTTTCGGCCTTGTCCAACGCGACGACGGCCGTGCTCCAGAGGCTGGCCTCGGTATCGCAGTCCGAAGAGGAGCGGGGAGGCTGGCGGGGCGCACTGGCGTTGGTGCGCGATTCACGCTGGCTGCTTGGCCTGGTGTTCATGGCCGGCACCTTCGTGTTTCAGGCCATCGCGTTGTATTTCGGCGAGCTCGCGGTCGTGCAGCCGATCCTCGTGACGGAGCTCATCTTCACCCTCGCTCTTCGACGATTTTGGCTCCGGGACAGCATCATGACGAAAACGTGGATGGCTGCCCTGATGATCTGCGTCGGCCTTGGTGCCTTCCTCTTCGCCGCGCAGCCGATGGAAGGCCATCGGGTCGCGACGGCGCGCGACTGGGTGTGGGCCTTATCGACCCGAAGCGTGGTCATCCTCGTGCTCGTGCTCTTGAGCCGGGTGGGTTCTCCGGCCCGTCGGGCTGCCCTCCTGGGCGCGGCGGCGGCCCTTGTGTGGGCCATCGACGCCGCCTTCGTCAAGGCTGCAACCGACCTCCTGTCCAAATCGGGCGTCACGGCCCTGTTGGTGCATTGGCAGCTTTATGCCGTCATTGCCAGCGGCGTACTGGGCACGATCCTGCTCGAGGCGGCGTTCACCGCCGGCCCTCTCGCCGCGTCGCAACCGGCCGTCCTGATCGTCGACCCGTTTGCGTCTATTGCACTGGGCGTCGAGCTTTTCGGGGAACGTCTGAGAACGAGTGCGCCTGCCATCGCCGTCTCGGTGATCGGCCTCTTGGTGATGGCCGCCGGCGTCGTGTTGATCAGCGCGTGGGCACCCCCCGTGATGACGGTGCACAAGGCGAGTTCTGGGAGTGGCGTGTGAAGCAGGCGCCGATCGGTGCGCCCCGGGGGACTCGAACCACCCAACCTGCGGATTAAGAATCCGCTGCTCCACCGTTGAGCTAGAGGCGCAGGGAAACCCTAGGAGGGACGAAGTCGGAAGGCAACAGCGGGCCACCTGCCTACTTTGGTGCTGAGGAGGCGCTCAGCCCACTGGCGGTGTGCATTTGGTGCCATCGGGCACGGTCGGCGCCGGTGTCAGTCCGAGCTTCCAAGAAAGCCAGGGCAGCGAGTTCTGGAAGGCAACCGTCCAGAAGGCAAAGTCATGGCCTCCCGGTTCGGTCAGAAGGCAGGTCTGGGCGAACTTGGCCTGGTTGACGGCGAAATCGTGGAGCTGGTGCGCCACGATCAGGACACCCGGGTCCTGTTGCCCGGCTTCGAACCAGCCTGAGATCGTCGGGTAGGTGTTGTGCGTCATCAGATAGTCAGGGGCGTGCGCTTCGAAGTTCGCCTTGGAGCCCCCGTAGAGGTCCTGGATCGTTTGTTGCTGGTCGTCGTTCTGGAAGGAGGGTTCCAGGTAGCCCGAATAGTCGGCGAAGGTCGGGAAGATCTTCGGGTTGCGCAACGAGAGCGTGACCGCGCACGTACCACCAGCGGAGAGGCCGGCCACGGCGAAGGACTTCGGTCCGGTCGCCGCGTCGAATTCGGCCCGCATGAAGTTGGGAATGTCCTGAGTCAAGTAGGTCTCTGCGTTGCCGGCCAACTTCGAGTTGGCACATTCGGAGTCACCGGTGGGTCCGTTCGCATCAGGCATGACGAGGATCGGCGAGACGCCTCCGTGCTTGCGGGCGAAGTTGGTGGACGTCGTATCGGCGTAGGAGGCACGGGTCCAGTCCGATGGCTGTCCCGGTACCCCCGAGATCATCTCGATCACCGGGAGGGAGGGCTCAGGACTCTTGAACCAGATCGGGGGGACCCAGACGAAGGCATCGGCGGCCTGGAACTTGGAAAGCGTGTTGGGGATATGTATCTCAATGGTGTCGCCGTGCGTCGGCAGCTTGCCGGACGCACGCACCTGGTTCCTGATGGCGGTGAGCTCCGGGAGGGCAACTTGATTGGCGGCATCCTTGCCGAAGAGCCGGGCGAGCGTCGGGTAGTAGTCGTAGGTTTCGTTGACCACAGTGAAGGCGGCGACGACGCAAAAGACGAGGGCCAACACGGAGAAGGTGCGGAGGGCCCAGTGGGCCCTCGTGAAGCCCAACACGGCAACGACGAGGGAGAAGAGCAACAGCCAGGTCCACAAGTAGAAGGTGTTTGGAAAGGCGTCGGGAACCAGATCGAAGATGTGGATGCAGAGTGCAACCACAACGGTCAGGGCCAGGCTGATGGGAATCCCCAAGAGGAGTTGCATCTTCCAGGCCCCGTCCCACCATCCAATGGCGAAAACGACCGACACGACGGCCACGATGATGACGACAGTCGGGAACCACCCGCTGACGATGGAGAAGTTGATCGCAAGTCCCATCGGCGCATCGGTAAGCTACCCATCCCAAGTTGCACGTGCGTGCATTTCCCTGGCGCTGGGAGGAGGTGGGGGTGGAGGTAGAGCCTGAGGAGCGGTCTACGGCGGATGCTCTGATCAGCGAGCGCCGGGCCAAGCGTGACGGATTGCGTGCCCTCGGCATCGACCCCTACCCCATGCGATTCGATCGGACGGACACGGCGGCCGACCTCCACGAGCGGTATAGCGATCTGGCGCCCGACACCCGGACCGGAGCGCATGTGCAGGTGGCGGGCCGGGTCGGCAGCATCAGGGGCCACGGCAAGCTGTCATTCGTGACGCTGCAAGACGTCAGCGGAAGTATCCAGCTGCTGATAAGCGCTGCACAGATCGACCAGACGGCGAAGGATGTCCGAGATCGGCTCGACCTCGGTGACTGGGTCGGGGCAGAGGGTGAAGTCGTGACGAGTCGCCGGGGCGAGCTCTCGGTGGACGTGACGGGGCTCAACCTCCTGTCGAAGGCCCTTAGGCCGCTTCCCGACAAGTGGCACGGTTTGAGCGACGAGGACACCCGCTATCGCCAGCGCGAGGTCGATCTGCTGGCCAATCCCGACTCTCGTCGCATCTTCGACGTTCGGTTCAAGACGCTGGCCTCACTGCGCACAACCCTCTCGGGCGAGGGTTTCCTCGAGGTGGAGACGCCGATCTTGCAGAGTCAAGCTGGTGGTGCGATTGCCCGACCCTTCCTCACCCACTCGAATGCGCTGGACATCGATCTGAGTCTCCGGATCGCGCCGGAGTTGTTTCTCAAGCGCCTGGTGGTCGGTGGGTACGAGCGAGTGTTCGAGATCGCCCGGAACTTCCGCAACGAAGGCATCGACACCCGTCACAGCCCCGAATTCACCTCTCTCGAGGCCTATCGGGCGTTCGGCGATGTCCATGACGGGATGGATCTGACGGAGATGGCCATCGTTGCTGCTGCCCGGGCTGCGATCGGGCGACTCACCGTAACCGTGGCGGAGCACAACGTCGACCTCACACCACCCTGGCCGCGTCACGAGCTCCTCGACCTGCTGGAGGACGCCGTCGGGCAGCGCCTCCATCCGAGCGACCCCGTCGAGAAGGTGCGCGCAGTGTGCGCGGAGCACGACATCGCTTTCCTCGACAGCTGGGGCTCGGGGAAGCTGATCTTCGAGATGTACGACCACCTGTTGCAACCAAAAGCCCTCGACCCCATGTTCATTTGCGGATTCCCGGTGGAAGTGAGCCCGCTGGCCCGTCATCGCCTCGACGACCCGACCATCGCAGACCGCTTCGAACTCGTGATCGATGCCAAGGAGCTGGCCAATGGCTACAGCGAGCTCAACATTCCCGAAGAGCAGGAGGAGCGCTTCACGGTAGAAGCGGCCGCCGCGGCGTCGGGCGACCTCGAGGCGCATCCGGCCGACAGGGCCTTTGTGCGGGCCCTTGAATACGGGTTGCCACCTACCTCGGGAATCGGTATCGGCGTGGACCGGCTCGTCATGTTGCTCGCCGAAGTGACGTCGATTCGGGACGTCATTCTGTTCCCGATTCTTCGACCCGAGGCCGGGGAGTGACCGAGGCGGCATCGACACAGACGCCGGCCGCCGATTCCGAGACGAACGCCTCGACGCCGGACACGTCACCTCCCGAAGTCCCCGAAGTCCCCGAAACGCCCGAGGTTCCTGACCTCATCGACATAGTGGTACCCAAGGGTGCCCGGACTGTCGTGGTGAGCGACCTCCACATGCCCGGTATCGCAACGGAGACGAGCGCGGCGGTCGAGGTCGAGCTCAGTGACCTTTTGGACCAGTGGGTTGGTGCGGGTGTCTTCGTCATTGCAGGTGACGGCTTTGAGTTGTTGGCCGGACCACCGGACGTCGACCGTGTCCTCGACGCACATCCTCGCTTCACCGCAGCGTTGGCGGCTTTCGCCGCGACAGAGGACCGGCAGCTCGTGATCTTGCCCGGCAATCACGACGGGCGGTTGGCCTGGGACTGCGATGCGCTCGCCACATTGGGCGAACGCATCGGTCCCTATGCGTGTGCGTTGGCCGTCGATCTGATCATCCCGACCGACCACAACATGCAACGGGTCCGGGTCGTCCACGGTAACCAGTTCGACCCGTACAACACATTCGAGGATCCACGCTCGCCGGTGGACACCCCGTTCGGGCATCACATCGTCCAACAGGTCCTGCCGCAGCTCGAGGCCCGTCAGGCCTCGGGCTCGCTGCTCGATGGGGTGCAGTGGCTCGATGGGGATCTGGCCGACTTCGTCGGATCCCGGCTCCTGTACCGCAAGGTCGTCGGGAAGCTCTGGCTCGTCGCCATCCCGTTCCTCGCCGCCCTGGTCCTCAGATTCCTCGCCTTCTTCCCGGGGGTGGGTTCGCTCCTGCACCATCATGCACAGCGTTGGCTGATCAGCTTCGGAGTCCTTATCGCGATCATGGTGCTCGTCGCCGTGGTGGCTGCCCTGGCCACGATGCTTCGGGTGAACCGTGCCCTGCGCGAAACGGTCGTCAGCGAGCGGGCCGACCCGGCCACGCACAACAGCCCGGCGCGGGCTGAGGGCTCGCGTCTGGTCACCGAGGGATATGCCGGGGTCATAAGCGGTCACACCCACGAGCCGGAAATCTCCGTGGTGGGGAATGGGTTCTACGCCAACACCGGCAGCGGCACGGAGTCCGTCGTGCCGCGTCCCGCCCGCCTTCGGCTTCCCCGGCCTTTCGTCGCCGTCCGGCGGCTGTCCTACGTCGAACTGCACGGCACCGGCGTCCTCGAGGTGCGTCTGTTCCTGCGCGAGCGCACGAGTCGCTCACCCGCCCTCCTCGAGCGCATGGCCCTCAAGAGGATGAAGGCGAACCTGTCGGAGCTGACCTGCGTGGGAACCCTTCCGGTCGGCCCCACGTGGCCGGTTGAAAATGCTGTCCTCACGACCTGGGTGCGTCGGCGCCGGGTGCGCCGGGTCGCGGCCGCCTTGCTCGTACTGGCCGGCCTCCTCAATGTGGTCTTTGCCCTGGTGTGGTCCGTCTCACCCTCGGTGGAGCGCTGGCTTCCGGTGGGCCTGCATCCGCTCTCGGGCACGGCCGCAGTGATCGGGGGTTTGGCCTTGGCGGGATTGGCTCGCGGCGTACGGTTCGGATTTCGACGAGCGTGGATCGCCGCGCTCGTCGTGTTGTTGGCCAGCACGGTGGATCGGCTCGTTCAGGGCCACGGGTTGGAGGGCTCCGTCTTCGCCTGCATCCTCGCTTTGTGGCTCTTGGCCGAGAACCAGCACTTCAAGGTGAATCCCGCCGGTGTGTCGCGTCTGGTGGGCTGGCTGATCGTGGGCGGCCTGACCGCGGTAGCGGTGGTGGCCTTCATCGCCGCAGCGTTCCAGAAGGGCCACCACGAGTCGCTGGACGTCGTCTTGGTCGTGGTCTTCGGCGTGTTGGTGATGATGACCATGGTGGCGCTGCCGGGCCGTGAGACGCGGCGAACGGGGGCCGCTCGACGTGAGGCGTTCGCCCGCACCCGGGCCGCCATCGATCAGTACGGCGGCGGGACGCTCGACTACTTCGCGCTCCGAGACGACAAATCCTGGTTCTTCACGGGAGAGACGGTGGTCGCCTACTCGGTGATCAACGGCGTCATGTTGGTCTCACCGGATCCCATCGGCCCCCTCGAAGAGCGCGCCACCGCCTGGTCCGACACCCTCGATTTCTGCCAGTCGCGCGGGTGGCACCCGTCGATCCTCGCTGCGTCGAGCTCCTGGTTGCCGATCTACCGGGGCTCCGGCCTGATCGACCACTACATCGGTGACGAAGCGGTCGTCGACTGTTCCGAGTTCTCCTTGAAGGGCAAGGAGATGAAGTCTCTGCGAGGCGCGTACAACCGGGTCAAGAAGGGTGGGTTCCGGGTCGAAGTACTCGACCCGCTCAAGGCGACGGAAGAACTGCGTCAGGCCCTCCTCGATCTCATGACCGAGACGCGCCAGGGCGAGGTCGAACGCGGCTACTCCATGACGCTCTCGCGTATGTTCGACCCGCGCGATAGCGGACTTCTGCTGGCCGTGTGCTTCGACGACCAGGGCAACCCGGTGGCGTTCAACCAGTACATTCGGGCCACCCAGGTCCAGGGGTACTCGCTCGATGTCATGCGGCGGACCAGCGATCCGGACGCGCCGAACGGATTGACGGACTTTGTCATCATCGAGACGATCGCGTGGATGGCCGAGCAGGGCTACCGGGGACTGGGCCTGAATTTCGCCACCATGCGGGAGATTGTCGCCGGAGAGGCGCGGGGTGGTCCGTGGTTGTCGATGGAGAAGTCGGTTCTCCATCGCTTCAGTGACACCATGCAGATCGAGTCGCTGTGGCGCTTCAACAAGAAGTATGACCCGGCGTGGATTCCTCGTTACGCCGTGACAGGTCCCCATCTTCGGATGGCTGGGACGGGCCTGGCAATCGCACGGGCGGAGGCGGTCACCGAGATTCCGGTCGTTGGACGTCTCTTGCAGTCGCGCGAGCCGGCGAGCACGTCGGAATAGTTAACTGCCGTAGGGCACGAAGCGTTCGGCGAGAGCCGCGGCAACGTGGGAAATGGTGGGGGGTGTCAATGTCCCGGTCGCCTGCAGGGTCTTTGCCAATGCCGTGGGCCAGGTCACCAGGACGCCGTCGATGAGGAACGGACGGGTGAACCACGAGACCTCGACACCCGTGAAGCACAGCGCACCCCGGAGCGGGACACGGTGGCCGACCACCTCTTCGACGACCGCCTTCTGGCGGTTCAGCGCGGTCACGAGGCGGCTCTGGTCCCGTCCCCCGACGGTCAAGATCTGGCGGGAGACGAACCACCCAGCCGCCTGACGCCGTTCCAGCCGGCCGCGGTATCGCTTGGTGTCGACTACCCACACGCCTGAGGGCACGACGACCAGATGGTCGAGGTTGGCCCGGCGCCCGGGAATGCTTCGGTCGTGGAGCACCGTCCCCAGGGAGCCCACGGCCCGGTCGAGAAAGAGACCGACCTCCTCCTCACCCCGAGCTCCACGACCCCAGGCCTCCGTTGTCGCCCTGGGTCCACTCAGGACATCGACGAGCGGTGCGAACCGCCCGAAGCGTGTCTTGCGCCGGGCCGCGTCTCGCTCTCGGCGACGTTCGTATTCTGCTCGCGCCGAAGCTCCCGGTTGACCGGTGCTCCGACCCGGAGCAGGCAGATCGTCTTGGCCCGATTGATTGCTCATGTCCCGTGGTGACCTTCTTTCACGAGGGAACGGTCGCTCCGGGTGCTCCGTCGGCGGAAAGCGGACGCGCGACGCTGTCTGGTGGTGAGAAACCGGAGAGTGAGATCCCATCAGGCGCGTGTCGGCCGGGCGATGGGGCGATGGGGCGGTGGACGGTTCTGAGGGCACCCACGCCGACGGCCGCCCTCGCCCTCGCCCTTGCCGTGACCGCCACCGCCGTGGCCGGCTGCTCGGGTGCTCCCTCTCGGGCGGGTCAACCCGCCCCGATGCACCGCGGGGCGCACCACACGGCAACCACGACCTCGACGACACAACCGCCCGTGAGCCCCGTCTCCTGGACGTCGTGCATGGGCGACCTCCAGTGCGGCACGCTCGTGGTCCCCCTCAACTATGCAGACCCGGCTGGGCCGACCATTCCGATTGCCCTGGTCCGACACCCGGCCGAGGATCCGTCCGCCCGTATCGGCTCTCTCGTCATCGATCCGGGCGGTCCCGGCGTGTCCGGCATCGACGATGCTGCCAACGAGCTCAGCGCTCTGACCCCACAGCTGCTCGACGATTTCGACATCGTGCTGTTCGACCCACGTGGCGTCGAACGAAGTGATCCCGTCACCTGTGACCGGCCAAAGGGTCAGGTGCCGGTGTCCTCGGACCTGGTGCCCGCCACGCCGGCGGAGATCGAGACGACCATCAGCGGCCTGCGTCAGTTCGCGCTCGATTGCGAAGACACTGTCCCGACCCTGCTTCCCTATGTCGGCACGGTAGACGTGGCGCGCGACATGGACAGACTTCGTCAGGCCTTGGGTGACTCCGGGCTCACCTACATGGGTCAGTCCTACGGGAGCCTCCTCGGACTCACGTACGCCCAGCTCTTCCCCACGCACGTCCGGGCGATGGTGCTCGACGGCGTCCTCGATCCAGCGCTCTCCTTCAGCCAGATCACCCAACAACAGGCTCAGGGCTTCGAGTCGGCCTTGAACCAATTCTTTTCCTGGTGCGCCGAGACGGCATCGTGTCCGTGGCGGCCGAGCGGAGACCCGACGACGGCGCTGCTGGACCTGCTCGGCGCCAGTGCGCAGAGTG
Source organism: uncultured Acidimicrobiaceae bacterium (assembly GCA_963754445.1). Taxonomy (GTDB): domain Bacteria; phylum Actinomycetota; class Acidimicrobiia; order Acidimicrobiales; family RAAP-2; genus Bog-473. Next base: position 1,108,111 of record CAVWFT010000002.1, read on the forward strand.
CACCCGCCCAGACGGCGGCTGCGGGCCCGCTCTACGACGCCCTGCTCGACGGGTTGTATTCACGCGACAGTTGGCCCGAGCTCGGAGACACCCTCGCGGCGGCGGCCTCGGGCAACGGCGCTCCCGCCGCGTCGATGTCGAACCACTACAACGCAGGCGGATCGACCAACGGAGCAGTGGCGGGCACCGCCGTCGACTGCCTCGATCACCCGACATCGCGAGATCTGACGACGTATTCCTCGGGGGCCATCTCGCTCCGGACGTCAGATCCGGTATTCGGTCCCTTGCTGACCTGGGGTCAGGCGCAGTGCGGAGTATGGCCTGTCGCTTCGACCCGGGTCGTCGGCCCTGTCACCGCCTCCGGTGCTCCACCGATTCTCGTTGTCGGCACCACCGGCGATCCGGCGACGCCGTATCAGTGGGCCGTCAACGTGTCGCACGAGCTCGCCCGATCTGCCCTCCTGACGGTCGACGGAGATGACCACGTGGCGTACTTCTACAGCGCCTGTGTGCGTGACGACGTCCAGGCGTATCTCGTGACAGGCAGCACGCCGGCGGTCGGCGCAACCTGTTCGGAGTGAAACGTGGCGCCGGGCATCTCCGGCGCCCGCCGCCCGCTTGGGCTCAGCCGCCCGTGAACCGGTATTGGCCGCCACCGACCTCCATGACCAGCGATTCCGAGGTCGCCGACAGCACCTTCACGCCCTGGACATGGGTCACGGCAACGCCACCCTCTCGGACGCCCCCACCGACGCCGCCACGGCCCCCATCCTGTCGTGCCGGCATGGTCAGCGTCGCCGTCACGTTGGGCGGCACCGACAGCGAGACGGCGAGATGTCCGCCGCTCGATCGTTTCCACGAAAGCCGCAGTGGACCGGCGACGGTGGGGACCGATCCCGAGGCACTCGTCAGTCCGGCCGACGGGGGGTCCACGACGACACGCAGGGCCCCATCGGGGCTGGGTGCGGCGAAGGTCACGCCGAGCAATGACTCCTGCATGGCGACGAGGGCGGACGAGCCCCAACCGTGCGACATCGAGTCTCCGATGAGGTCGCTCGGCGACCAGACCTCCCAGGTGAATGTACCGCCGGCCTGGACGATGTGAGCCCAGCCTGGAATCGAGGAATCGGTCAGTGTGTGCACCAGGGCATCGGGCATGCCGGCGATCGCCAGTGCCCGGAGCAGCTCGAGCCCATGATTGGGGCTCAGTGAGATCCCCAACCCGGCGACATAGGACCCGACCCGGGCCAGGTTGGGCGTCGGGACAACGCCGTATGCGAGCGCCAGGGCGTTGGCCTCCTGCGACGCGTGGGTGCTCTGCGCCCCGGAGGCGTCGACACCGTCGACGTACACGCCGTCGGGGCGGCACAACACCGCGTTGACGGCACTGGCCAGTTGCTCGGCGCGGCCGCGCCACAGCGTCGCTGTGGCCTCGTCATCGGCCATGGTCGCAAGCTGAGCGACGCGATTGAAGGCGTTGACGGCGAGGACGTTGCTGGCCGTGTCCGCCGCCACATTCAAGTCGTAGCCGTAGACCGGATCGCCGTTACTGGTATCGCCGAGCCCGTAGAGCAGCCCGGTCCCGATCTGGCGCGTGGACCAGAGCCAGGCCGCCACCTTGGCCACCGAGGGATAGAGCTGGAGCGCCGTGGACCGGTCTCCGGTTCCGACGTAGTAGCGCCAGAGCCATTCGACGTAGCGAGCGCAGGACGTGGCGTAGGACCGGGCGCCGTCCCCGTTCGGATAGACGGCGTTGGTCTGACCGTCGGGCCAATAGCGGGTCTGGCCGCGCCTGACGTCGCGTAGACCCTGCCAGCTCAGGTTCTGGTCGCCGTAGCACCGCATGATGGCCTCGGACTCATTGGATGCGTCCCAGGTGAACTGCCCCTTCTCGCGCGTCGGCGTGTCGACGAACTGCTCCTGACTGCAGTAGAGGCAAGAACGTGCATTCAGGCGCCAGACGGCATCGAGCATGCGGTCGGACGTCGAGAACGTGGCCATGGGGCTCGGGGGCATTGCGGCGTGACGGGAGATGGCGACCACATCATCACGGCCGAGCGGTTGTCCGGCGTTGTCGATCTGGAAGTATCGAAACCCGAAGTATGTGAAGGCCTCGTAGGTCTGTGCCCCGTCCCGCATGATGTACGACGAGGAGAGATTCGTCCCCTGGGTACCGTGCAGGGTGGAGACCTGTCCGTCAGCGTCGAGGAGATAGCCGGCCCGCATCGAGACCGTCTGCCCCGACACGCCTCGGGCGAACGTGACTTGCGGGCGGGCTGCATAGACCGCTCCGAAGTCGGCCACGACCGAGCCACTGGCCAGGGTGTGCAGGCGGACCGGCGCGACGAGCTTCTCCTCTATCGTCGTCCGCTGCGCAAAGGTGTGGGTGAAAGGATCCACCCCGGCCGATCCGATCACTGTGACGGGCGACCAGCCATCGTCGTCGAAGCCCGGCTCGGACCATCCCGAGGGGTGGGCACGCCCGTCGACCCACTCCACGTAGTCGCCCACGTCGGCGTTGCGTTGCGGTGACGGCAGCCACTCGGCCGGCAGTTCCCGCCACCCTCCGTCGGTACCGAAGACCATGTGCCTCCCGTCGCGGTACCGCAACGAGAGCTGGAGGAGAAGACCCGGAGAGGAAGCCGGGCGACCCTGTCCCGCTCCGTACCAGCGATGGAGGACGCCGATGACCGTCGCCTGGCCGGGCCGTATCGTCGCCGTGACATCGGTGGCCCGGACGTATTGTTCGTCGGGATACGAGAAACTCGGCCACGCGTCGACTTCCGCGCCGTTCAGGTAGAGGCGGTAGGTGTGGGCGGCCGATGTGTAGACCGTCGCCCGCGTCAGCGCACCGGTCGGTGGTGTGAGGGCCCTGCGCAGGTATGTCACCCGATCCGGTTGCGAGGACGCCCCGGCCGGTCGAACCCATGTCGCCTGCCAATCCGCAGTCCGCAAGCCCGTGGTGAACCGCGCCGGCCGAGACACCGGACCCCAGATGCCGTCGGGACCCCGGGGACGGACCGTCCACTCGTACGCCGCATCGGCGGCGAGTGGGGTCCCTGCGTACGCGACGAAGGCCTGCTGCGCCGAGGTCACGGGCCCGCTGTCCCACGCCGAGCCCGTGAATCCCGGGTCCGTGCGCCGGACGACGATGCGCCATCCATCCAGGACGGCGCCGCGGCCTCCACCCTCCAACATCCAGCTGAACGAAGTCTCATCGGGCTCGACACCGACGGGCGAGTCCAGTCCGTTGACCCCCAGATTCGTGGCCTTCAGGGTGCCGAGGGCTCCGGCGATCGCCCGTGGGCCGCTCGGTGCCGCAGCGGACGGGCTGGCTCCGACCGGGGCGCCGTCACTCGACACCGCGACGAGGCCGCCGGCGACGAGGCCGCCCGACGAGGCGAGAAAGGTGCGGCGGCTGACTCGACTCACGGAGAACCGCCCCCTGCGCCGGTCGGGCTCGTGTCGACCACGATCGCTCGCACCTGATCGAGGGCCGCGTCGCTGTAGTAGACGGTCCCGGAGTCCGATACTGCGACGCCGTCGACCGTCCCCACGTGGGCGCCCAGCCACGTGGTCCCGTTCCCCAACCCTGACGAACTCGATACGGGAACCGCGCCCACGGCCGTGTAGAGCGACCCCCCCTGCATCATCCGCCCGAGCAACGAGCCGGTCGTCGCCGGGACGACCCGCATCGCGTGCATGAAGCCGTCGGTCACGAACAAGGCGCCGGTCGGACCGACGGCCAGCCCTCGAGGATCGTTCAACTCGGCCGAGACGCCGGTCGCGGGCAGCCCGTCCGCCACATAGGGGCCGTAGGTCCCGGTCCCACCCACCACGACGCCGATGTCGTCCGCTCCGATCGGCGTTCCGTAGAAGGACCCTCCATGAGGCGAGGCCACGAGGACGCTCTGGTCCCCGCGGTCGGCCACGACGAGGTCGCCCGCCGCATCGACCGCGACCGCGACGGGATCCCACAGTTGTGCACCGGCCACGCCGGCCCCCTGACCGGCCGATCCGCAGACGCCGGTCCCGGCGATCGTCGAGACGTGGCCGGCCGTCACGGCACGACCCAGCACGGTGCCCGAACGAGCCGCCAGGATGCGCACCCGACAGTTTGCCGTGTCGGCCACGTAGAGGTCACCGGCTGCATCGACCGCGACGCCGATTGGCTGGTTCAGTTCGGTCGCTGTCCCGCTCAGCCCATCGCCGTTGTAGCCGCCGTGACCATCACCCACGACGGTCACGGCGAGGGGGCGATGCGATGCGCCTCGGACCTCTTGGACCCGCTGTGCTGTGGCCTCGGCGATGAACACGTCATCGGAGCGGTCCACGGCCAGCCCGGTCGGATGGCCGATCGAGTCGGCGCCATGGCACGACCCACCGACCAAGGTCTCCGGGCGGCCGGCCCGCAGCGAGATACCGTCGAACGTCGTGGCGTGAGGCGCGAGCACCAGGACCCGACAATGGTCGGTGTCGGCGACGAAGAGGTCGCCGTGGTCGTCGAGGGCCAGTCCCTCCGGGGACGCGACCTGACCAGGCCCGAGCACGGTCCGAAACTCGGGCGCGGCCCCCGTCGCCGCTCCCGCCGTCGCCGCTCTCGCCGCCCCCGTCCACGCCACCCCCGTCCACGCCATCCCCGTCGCTCCCGCCGTCCCCAATCCGGCCGTCGCCACGATGAGCGAGGTGAGCAGTCCCACCCACGCGCCGCGCCGTACCGGCGCAGGCCCCTCGAACCATCGCCCCATCCGTTCATCATGCCGGTCCGATGGGCGCCGCGCCCGAGGCGCGCGCCATAGTGGGCCCGTAGACCACCAAGACGTCACCAACCGTGAGCGCAAAGGAGACCAACCGTGGCAGCACCACAAGAGGCCCTCTCGGCCGAGGAAATCACGTACGCCGGACCGGACGGCGCCACCATCAATGCCTACCAGGCGGTCCCGGCCGGGGACGGGCCCTTCCCCGGGGTGTTCGTCATCCATCACCTGCCGGGATGGGATTCGGGCACGAAGGAGATCGCCCGGCACTTCGCCGCAGCCGGATACAACGCCCTGTGCCCCAATCTCTATGCACGTCAAGGCATCGAAGTCGATCCTGACGACGCCGCCGCGGCGACGAGGGAGGCCGGGGGCATCCCCGACGAGCAGTTCGTCGGTGACGCCAAGGCTGCCCTCGACACGCTTCGCGCCCTCCCGACCTCCAACGGCAAGGTCGGCTGCATCGGGTACTGCTCTGGCGGCCGGCACTCGTTCCTCACCGCGATCAGCCTGCCCCTCGATGCCGCCGTCGACTGCTACGGAGCCTTCGTCACCGGCACGGTGCCGGACGGCTTCCCGCTGAAGGTCACCCCGCTTGTCGACCGCACACCCGATCTGACCTGCCCGCTGCTCGGTCTCTTCGGCAACGACGATCAGTTCCCCAGCCCCGAGCAGGTCGACGAGCTCGAGGTTGCCCTGAAGTCCGCGGGGAAGACGTACGAGTTCCATCGCTACGACGGCGCCGGTCACGCGTTCTTCAGCGTCGAGCGCACGGCCTACCGCCCGGAAGCAGCGGTCGACGGGTGGCAGCGCATCTTCGAGTTCTTCGGCCAGCACCTGGGGGCCTGACCATGTGCTCTTACCTCACCGTCAACACCGAGATCACCGGAAGCGCCAAGGGCCCGCAAGGGTGGTTCAGCGTGACGTCGGCCAACGTCTATTTCGACCATCCGTTTCACGCGCCGTACGACCACACGCTCAACATCGACTTCGCCGACCCTTCCCGAGGACCCGGGGCCCGGGTGGCCGTGGAGTTGAGCGCCCAGTCGGCCCGCCGTCTGATCGCCAGCATCCAGGAGGCGTTGGCAGCTGCAGGGGCCGCCGCCACGTGACCACACCGGCTGCTCCGGCGGCCGGCATCCATCTGCCATGGCAGCGGGTGCCCGACGCAATCAAGGCCTGGGCGGCGGACGTCGCACTCGACCGTCCATCGTCGGAGGGATCACCTTCAGCCGTGTCGGGTTCTGTCCATTCGACGTCGACCCACTCGACGTCCGATCGGTCCCCCCCGAGGGTCCGCGACCTGTCGGGTGGCTTTTCGCCGGGCGCCACCTCCATTCTCGAGTGGCCCGACCGCTCCATCTTCGTGAAGGCGGTCGGCGCCGAGCTCAACCCAAATTCGCCGGACATCCATCGGCGTGAGATTCAGGTGTCTTCGGCCCTTCCCCGAACGCCTCGCTTCCCGCGCCTGCTCGGTTCGTACGACGACGATGATTGGGTTGCCCTCGCCTTCGAGGTCGTGGAGGGTCGACCGCCGGCGTACCCCTGGCAACGTGCCGAGCTCGAGCGGGTGGCAGATGCCCTGGCGTCGCTGCACGACGACCTGACCCCGGTGTCCCACACTTCGGTCGAGCCTCTCTCCGAGTTCGCCCGGGGGATCTTCGGGGGCTGGGCCGACATGGCGGCGAGCGGACCGCCGGCCGGTCTGGACCCATGGGCGGCGGACAATCTCGACCGCCTGGCCTCGTTGGAAGCAGGCTGGCCGGAAGCATGCGCCGGCTCCACGTTGGTGCACGGTGACGTTCGCTCCGACAACGTCCTGATCTCGACCGAGGCGGTGGTGTTCGTGGACTGGCCCCACGGTGCCGTCGGCAACCGAGCGTTCGACATCGTCGCCTGGGCGCCGTCGGTCGCACTCGAAGGTGGTCCGGCACCCGAAGAGCTCCTGGACCTGTACGACCCGTCGCGAATGCTCGATGCCGATGCCATCACCGTGCTCCTCAGCGCGATCGCCGGCTTCTTCGTGTCCCACTGCTTCTGGCCGGCGCCCCCCGGACTGCCCACCTTGCGACCGTTCCAGGCTGCGCAGGGTGAGGTCGCCCTCTCCTGGTTGCGTGGGCGCACCGGCTGGTAGCTCTCGCGTCCGGACGTCAGGCACGACCCGGCAGCGGCCCCACCGGATGGTCGGCGCCTCGACCCGTTAAGTTCCGACCATGCGCTTCGGATTGCAGATTCCCAACTTCAGGCCCGGCGACAGCCCAGAGGCTCTGTTCGACGAAGTGGTCGAGCGGGCGACCGCGGCAGAGGAGACCGGGTTCGACTCGGTCTGGGTCATGGATCACTTCTACCAATTGCCGCCCATGGGAGGTCCGAGCGAGCCGATGCTCGACGGCTACGTCCTGCTCGGTGCGCTGGCCGCACGCACGTCGCGGGTGCGACTCGGCGCCATGGTCACGGGAGTCACCTACCGGAACCCGGCCCACCTCGCCAAGATCGTCACCACGCTTGACGTCATCAGTGCCGGCCGGGCCATTCTCGGCATCGGCGCAGCCTGGTACGACGTCGAGCACGAGGGCCTCGGTTTCGACTTCCCCAGTGCGGGGGAGCGGCTCGACCGTCTCGAGGAGGCACTCCAGATCTGCCGCGCCATGTTCCGGGAGGATGCGCCATCGTTCGAGGGCCGCTATTACCGGATCCACGAGGCTCGGAACATCCCACGTCCCGTACAGCCCAATGGGCCGACCATCCTCGTCGGGGGCGGCGGTGAGAAGCGCACGCTCCAACTGGTGGCTCGCTACGCCGACATGTGCAACATCTTCGGTGATGCCGCCACGGTCGAGCACAAGGTGGAAGTGCTCCGCGGACACTGTGAGGCTCTCGGACGCGATCCGTCCGAGATCACGGTCAGCCGATTGAGCACGCTCGTCCTGACCTCGAGCGAAGAGGAGACGGCCAGCACGCTCGATTTCCTTCGTCAGGTCACGGGCGAGGTGCCGAGCGGATCCGACGTCGGGACGCCGGAACAGCTGATCGCCCGGATCGAAGAGCTCGCTGCGGCGGGCGTCGACTATTTCGTGTTCAACGTCCCGACGGGGACTGCCGACACCGTCCGGCAGGTGGGCGAACTCCTCGTCAACCGGTTCGCCGGCTGACCAACCGACCCGCCGACCAACCGACCAACCGACCAACCGACCAACCGACCAACCGACCAACCGACCAACCGACCAACCGACCGGCCGACTTGAGGACCAGCCGAGACGGTCAAGCTGGCGCCGAAGGTCGTGCGGAGCCGGCACCAGGCGCAGGTCCGGCGCGCCGCCTCACGTCGGCGCGAGATGACGAAGAACGGACCGTGCAGCACCCAATCCGCACATGCCATGAACCCCGCCACCAGGGGGCGTCGCCGCGGAGCACAGATACACATCAGGGAGCGCCGTCCGATATGGGTCCCACCGGACCGTGGGTCGAAAGACCATCTGTCGCAGGGTGGCGGCGCCTGCGCTGATGTCGCCGCCGACATAGCTCGGATTGTGCGCCTCCGTGGCAACTGCGCTGGCCGTGGAACGACCGACGACGAGATCACGAAAGCCGGGAGCGAAGCGTTCGATCTGGGCCTCGATTCGTTCCGTCATGTCGACGTCGGATCCGTTGGGTACGTGGCAATACGCCCACAGGGTGTGCATCCCGGCGGGAGCTCGTGTCGGGTCGACGACGCAGGGCTGTGTCACCAGGCAATAGGGTCGATCCGGGTGCCGGTTGCGGTTGACCTCGTCTTCGCTGCGGGCGATCTCCTCGAAGGTGCCCCCGACATGGAGGGTCACGGCCCGCCGACATCCTTCGGCTTCCCAGGGCACCGGACCACTCAGAGCCCAGTCGACCTTGCACACGCCCGGTCCGTAGCGATAGCGCGACAAGGCCCGCCGAGCCCGGGGCGACAACGCGTCACCCGCCATCTGAACGAGTTGCCTCGGCGTCACATCGAGGACGGTGGCCCGGGCCGGCGGCAGGTCGCCGAGCCTCTTGACCACCGTGCCGGTTTCGACGCGGCCATCGAGGCCGACCAATTCCTCGACGAGTGCGGTGACGATGGCGGCGCTTCCGCCCTCCACCACGGGCCAGCCGTAGCGGTGGGCCAGCGCCGTGAAGAGGCGAGGGAACACACCGGAGAGCGGAGCGGTGAGGGGCAACATGGAATGCGCCGCGGTACCGGCCACGAGGGCACGTCCCTCGTCCGTGTGGAAGCGGCGCGAGAGGTGCTGCGCCGACGACAAGGCTCGAAGTCCGAAGTCCGTGGCCGCCAGCGGATGGTCCGGCAACTCCCGCATCGAACCGAGAAAGGCGGGAAGGATCTTGTCGATGTCACGGACGAGCGGTGCGAACAGAGTGGAATAGGCGCGGGCGTCTTGTCCGAGCGTTGCGGCCACGTCCGCCACCCCGGCGCCGACGCACAGGGCACGGCCATCGTCGAGCGGGTGGGCGAAGGCCACGTCGGGCGTCAAGAGACGCACACCGTGATCATGCAGGTCGATGTCCTCGAAGGCCGGTGAAGCCAGCAGAAGCGGATGGACCGCCGAACAGACATCGTGTCTGAAGCCGCTGCGGGTGAGTTCGGCGGTCCGGCATCCACCGCCGGGTTCATCAGCCGCCTCGTAGACGTCCACCGTGAGGCCGGACCGGGCCAGGGTGAGGGCCGCTACCAGGCCATTGGGACCGGCGCCCACGACCACGACGTCCGTCCGTCTCACGGGCCGGCCGGTCGGGCTCATGGGCCGGCCGGTCGGGCCGCGGGGGAGCGACGGACGAGCACGAGCTGGCGGTCTGAGGTCCTGGGAACGCGGAAGCTCGAGGCGCGAGCGGAAAATGGGTCACCAGAAGTCATGGCGTCACTGCCTCAGAGAGTGAGGGTCGACGATTCGGTGGCACCGATCACGGGGACGGGTCCATCGTTGAATCGAGAGACGGTCAGCGCGATCTCCTCGTCGGTGCGGCTGGGCTTGTGATGGAAGAGTGCCACCAGACGCGCGCCCGCGGCGACCCCCAGGCCGGCCGCGTACTCAGCCGCCGCGTGTCCGAAGAATCCCTCGGCGGCAACTTCCTCGGCGCGGAGGTGAGCGTCGTGGATGAGCAGGTCCACGTCGCGGGCGAGCTCCAGCGCGGTGTCGTGGTACTCGCCCACACCCGCCGGTCCGGCGCCGTACTCGGTGGGGCAGTGATCGGGTACATAGGCCAACGTCGAGTGACCGTCGCTGACCCGAAATCCGAGCGTCCGTCCACCCTTGTGGGGGATCTCGTGGGGGGTCACGGTGAAGCCCTCCGTGTCGAAGGGATGCATCGGGACGAGGCCGAACGACCAGTCACCACGAAGTCCGGACGGGGAGATCGGGAAGAACGGCGGGGACATCATCCGCGAGAGCACTGCCTCGGGGTCGGTGCTGTCGTTTCGGGCGCCGAAGTCGCCGCCCCTGAGTCCACCTCTGTCGTCGCTGGAGCCGTCGCTGGAGCCGTCGGTGGAATCGCGGTCTTCTTGGCTCGGGAGGAGCAAGCCCACTCGCGCACCCTCACGATCCCCGCCCGTGAAGAAGGGCAGACCCTGCACGTGGTCCCAATGGAGATGGGTGAGGAGGACGGTGCCTCGGAAGGGCTCATTGCCGAGCATGTCCGAGACGCGGCGGATGCCGGTGCCCGCATCGAGCAGCAGGGTCGGCACGGTGCCGTCGCCGTCGTGCGAGAGGGCGACACACGAGGTGTGCCCGCCGTATTGAACGAACTCGGGACCAGGTGCGGGCGTCGAGCCTCGGGTTCCGCAGAAGGTGACACGCACGAATTCAGTCTCGCGCGCTGTCCTCGCGGCGATGGCCCGCGGACAGTTCCTCGAGATGGGTGCGGTCGACCAGCGATGCCTCGAACATGGCCACACGACAGGCTGTGACCGCGACGTTGCTCGACGTGCGGGTGCCGCCCTCGAGGTGGGCCCGTTCGCCCAGCAGCGCACCCGGTCCGTACTCGGCCAGTCGCTCCCCGCCTCGTTCCACCCGGACGATGCCGTCGAGGATCAGCAGCACCTCGCTTCCCGCTTCGCCTTCCTTGAAGAGCACGGAGCCGGCCGGGAAGCTGTCGATGCGGCGCTTCGCCCCTCCCTGCATCAACTGGGCCGAGAGCGTGGTCTCGAGCGCCGACTCGACGGCGGCGACCAACGCCTCGGAGTCCTCGTCACCCCAGGGGCTGTGCTTGCCGAACGACTTGCGGTACCAGTCCTTGAAGTCGGTGAGGCCGGACTTGTGGGAGAGCGCGTTGTCGGAGCCGTAGACCCAATGACGGGGAAAGCGACTGGCGCCGATCAACGCGTACTCGGACCGACCATCGGCGTGGAGGGTCAGTGACAACGTCGTCCACACGAGGGGTGCCTGCCATTGGACGAACGGCTTGCGGCGTACCCGGCGCGGGGCCGGAACCCCGGTGCGGCCGCCGCATGTCTGCACGAAGCGAACCCATCCGTCCCCCACCTCTGGCTCGCGCTGGAGATCGGGCAGCTGGAAGGCCTGGAACCGGTGGCGGAGGCCGCCGAGATTGACCGTGGTGGACCCCATCACGCCACCGCCGAGGTAGCCGTGCTCGACGATCGTGCCGGCGTCGTCGACCGTGATGAAGGCTCGCAGCTCGTTGGCGAAGCGGAAGCGATCGTCCGCCTGGAGGGAGGCGAGATCCATGCCCTCGGTGGGTGGTGGCACGTCGTAGTGGGTGACACCGGAGTCGAAGGCCAGACGTTGCGCCCCTTTGATGGCTTCGGTCGGGATCCACGACAGCGAGGTGACCAGGCCTTCGTGGCGGATGAGGGTCTGCGTGCTCATGGATCCAGGTTGATGCCACGGACGGGGGTTGACGAGTGTGGTGACCAGCGGCGGGTGGTGTGCCTACCACCACCGGAGCCGGGAGGGCTCCTCCCTGGTGACACCCCGGTGATCATGGGAGAACTATGGGCAATGGGTGACGACACGGGTGGACCGGGCACCATCTCGATCCTTTTGGCGGACGACAACCTCATCGTCCGAGAGGGGGTGCGGGCACTGATCGAGCGACACAAGGATCTCGAGATCGTCGGTGTCGCCGCCGACTACGACGAGGTCGTGGACGGGGCGACGTCGCTCGCGCCCCAGGTTTTGGTGACCGACATCCGCATGCCGCCCTCGTTCAACCGTGAAGGCATCGACGCGGCCAAGGAAGTACGCAAGCGGCATCCGGGGACCGGCGTGGTCATCCTTTCGCAGTACGACGACCCGGAGTACGCGGTATCCCTGCTGGCCGAGGGCTCGGCGGGGTACGGCTATCTCCTCAAGGACCACATCGCGCAGGGCGACCAGTTGGTCGACGCCATCCGTGCCGTGGCCACCGGTGGCAACGCACTGGACCCGGCCATCGTCGACGCGCTGGTGCGGCCGGTGACGTCGGACGCCGGTCTGACCCCCATGGAGGAGGAACTCCTGGCGATGGTGGCCGAGGGCAAGCCCATCAAGGCGATCGCGGCGTCGAAGCGGCTGCCACCCGAGGCCGTCGACGCCGCGGTGGAAGCGGTGTTCGTGAAGCTGGCGGAGGGGGTCTCGGCGGGAACCGAGGGGGCGCTGCGACGGTTGCGCTTGCTGCACAAGGCCATCGTCGACCGGGAGGAGCAAGGCGAGACGCTGTCCCGCCTGCTCCCCGGCGGCCTGGCCGAGAAGCTCCGGCGGGACGGCCGGCACATCGGCGAGACCGAACGGGTCACCGTTACGGTGCTGATGAGCGACATTCGCTCGTACTCCACGATCGCCGAGCACGCCGACCCGAGCCAGCTGGCCGGCCAGCTCAACGTGCACCGGGCCGCGATGAACGACGCCATTCTGGGGGAGAATGGCACCGTGATGCAGTTCGTGGGCGATGCGGTCATGGCGGTGTTCGGCGCGCCGTTCGCCCAGGACGACCACGCCGACCGTGCCATTGCGGCCGCGCTGGCGATGCACGAGAAGCAGGGCGTGATCAACGAACGTTGGCGCGCCGAAGGCCTGCCCTCGTTCGGGCTCGGGCTCGGTCTCTCGACTGGCGAGGCGGCGGCGGCTCTTCTCGGTTCGGAAGAACGGCTCGAATACACCCTCGTCGGCGACACGGTGAACATGTCACAACGGCTGCAACAGCTGGCGGAGGCGGGCGAGACGGTGGTGTCCGAGGCGACAGTCGAGGCGTGGCGCACGGAGCGCAAGACGGTGATCCTGCCGGCGCAGCTCGTCAAAGGCCGCGAGACTCCGGTGATCGCCTACAAACTGGTGGACGAGGCGAATGCGGCGGGCATGTGCCCGCCGGGAGAGGTGCGATGACATGGACGCCTTGGTGGTCGACAAGGTCCGGAAAACGTTCGAGGCCGAGAACGCACCCGTGCGGGCGCTGCGTGGGGCCAACTTGATCGTGCCGGCGGGCGACTTCGTCGCCTTGATGGGCCCCTCGGGATGTGGCAAGTCGACACTGCTGAATCTGGTAGCCGGCCTGGACGTGGCGGACGAGGGCACCATTACGGTGGCCGGAGAGCTGGTGACGGGCCGGACCGAGGACGAGTTGTCGCAGCTGCGGCGCCGCCATATCGGGATCGTGTTCCAGTTCTTCAACCTCCTCGAAGGGATGACGGTTCTCGAGAACGTGGCACTCCCCGCGGTCATCGCAGGTCGCAAGCGCAAGATCGCAGAGACACGGGCCCGTGATCTCCTGGACCTCTTGGGGATCGGTGACAAGGCGGGCACGGTGCCCGGCATGTTGTCGGGTGGGCAACGGCAGCGCCTGGCCATCGCCCGTGCCCTGGCCAACGAGCCGACGCTCCTGTTGGCCGACGAGCCGACGGGGGCGCTGGACTCCGAGGGTGGGCAGGAGGTGATCGAGCTGCTGAGCCGTTTGCACGCAGGAGGGCAGACCATCGTGCTGGTGACCCACGATGCCGGGGTCGCATCAGCTGCCGCCCGGATCGTGCGCATGCGAGACGGCCGGATCACGACTGACGACGGCGAGACAGAGAGCGCGTCCGACGTCGCGGTGGCCGTCCAGTCCTGAACGGGAGCGAACGATGACCGTTGGAGGCGAGGTCGAGGTCGAGGTCGAGGCCGCAGTCGGCGGCGGGACACCCGCCGTCGCTGCGCCCGCCCGCCCGACGGTCCCCAAGGGTTCGTACCGACTGCTCCGGCTGCTGATCCTCGGACTCACCGTGGCCGGTGTGGTCGTCGGGTTCCGCACGTCGGTGCCCGGCGGTGTGGCTCCCGTGACGTCCGTCGCCTTCTGCGTCACCCTCCTGTGGGCCTGTGTCGGGGCGATCGACACGCGGCGACTAGACGGTGCCGGAACTGGAGCCGGTCTGGCGCCCTATCGCCTCCTGGCCGGGGTCGATGCCCTCGTGGCGACCGTGGCTCTCGTGGCGGGGCAGCGGGCCGACATGCTGCACGGCACCGCCGGCGCCCGCGACGTGGCGACGGTCGCGGCAGTCTTGGTGACCGCGATCTCCTTCCACTTCCTCGTGGCGTTGCCCGACGGTAGGTTGCCCGACCCGGTGCGACGAAGCGGCGTGGTCGTGGCGTACATCGCGGCGCTCGGGGCATCGATCGGTCTCGTCGTGACGCACGAACCCTTCACCATCATCGACGGTGTCATCAGCTGGACGGCGGCCGGCGCCTTGGCGATCACTCCCGTGCGCAGCCGGTACCTGCGGTCGAAGGGGCACGATCGCGAACGCATGGAATGGTTCGGCATCGGGGTCACACTGGCGGCGACGGTCACGTTGGTCGTGACGGTTCTCCACCTGCTCGTCGGTTGGCCCGGACAACTCGGTGCGCTCGCCGTTGGCGCGACGGCATTGGTCCCGCTGGGGCTCCTGGCCAGCGAGAGCCGAAGGATGGCGCCCCATGCCAGCCGGGGCCTGGTGCAGGTGCTGGCGATCTTCGGTTTCGTGATGGTCGTCTCGGCCATCTACCTCCTGGTGGTGCTCGGGCTCGGCCATGCCCCGAAGACGACGGGAGACAAGCAGGCGCTGGCGTTGGCCATGGTGGCGTCCGGTGTGGCCGCGGTGATCTTCGTCCCGGTGCGCGCGAGGTTCCTCGATTCGGCCACCCGATTCGTCTACGGCTCCCGGGAGGCGCCGGACGAGATTCTGCGCACGTTCGGCAGCAGGATGACGCGGGCCATTCCGATGGACGAGCTCCTGCTCCAGCTGACCGAGTCTCTGCGCAAGACGATGGGGTTGGCCAGTGCCGAGATCTTCACCGGGGCGGGAGAGGTGCTGGAACGCACGGCGTCGGTTCCGGACCTCGGTCCGGGTTCGATCGTGGTGTCGCCTCGCGAGCGCCCTGTCGTCACGAGGGCCGGTGTGTCGGGCACGGCCTGGGCCTCGATCTGGCTGCCCTCGTTGTTGCAGGAGCGGGAACAGGACCAGATACGGGTGGCGCCGGTGAGCCATGCCGGTGAGCTGCTCGGGCTCATCGTCGTGGTCCGGGAGGGTACGACGAGCTCGTTCTCCGAGGACGACGACCGTGTGCTCACGGATCTGGCCCGCCAGGTCGGCTTGGCCCTGCACAACTCGCAGCTCGACACTGCGCTGCAGACGACGCTCGACGAGCTGCGCAAACAGGCCGATGCCCTGCGCGAATCGCGGGCCCGGATCGTGGCCACCGGTGACGCCGAGCGCCGCAAGGTCGAGCGGAACCTTCACGACGGAGCCCAGCAGCACCTGGTTGCGCTGGCGGTGAACCTGCGCCTGACGCGTGACATCATCGTCGACGACCAGGAGGCCGGGCTCGAGATGCTCGAGCAGCTGGCGGGTGAGGTGCAGGAGACGATCCAAGAGCTGCGCGAACTCGCCCACGGCATCTATCCGCCCCTCCTCGTCGACAGCGGACTCGTCGAGGCGTTACGCGCTGCCGCGCACCGCAATCCGCTCCCGGTCGACATCAAGACCGAGGGGATCGGCCGCTACAGCTCCGAGACCGAGGCGGCGATCTACTTCTGCTGTCTCGAGGCGCTGCAGAACGCGGCAAAGCATGCACCCGACGCCACGGTGGAAGTCCATCTGTGGGAGGAGTCCGGCGGTCTCCTGTTCACGGTGAAGGATGACGGGCCGGGATTCGACCCCGGTCTGGCCCAACGTGGACACGGGTACGTGAACATGGCGGACCGGCTCGGTGCCATCGGCGGCACCGTCCGCTGGGATTCCGAGATCGGGACGGGGTCGCAGATCCGAGGCTCCGTTCCCCTGGTGGAGGGGACGACCGCCGGTTAGGCGGAGGTGAACTCCTCCGTGTCGCGCTCCGACCACAGCTTGCGCAAGGTTTCGGCGCCCAACCGCTCCTTGTTGAGGTAGGCCCGGGCCCCGCTGGTCGCGACGTCGGGCGGCAGGTCGGCGGCGTCGTAGGTCGAACAGAGGATCACGAACACCTCCGGGTGCCTGGTGAGCAGCGCCCGGGTGGCGTCGATGCCGTTCATTTCGGGCATGTTGATGTCCATCAGCACCAGTGCGGGGTGTAACTCGTCAGCCAGGGAAACGGCCTCACTGCCGTTCGCCGCCTCTCCGACGAGCTCGAACTCGTCGGTTCGCCGAAGCACCGCCTTCATGGCAGCTCGGAATGGCGCCTGATCGTCCACGATGAGCACAGGGAGCCGTTCACCCATGACGTCATCCTTTCACGGGGCGTCGCCGCCGGCGGTAGTGGTGTCCCACCCTGCTGGGTGGTGGTGTCACCCCGCGGAGGGATCGCTGAGGTAGACGAGGACCGCCTTCACACGGCGGTTCATGTCGCGCTCCTCGGTCAGGCCCAGCTTGGCGAAGATGGAGTTCGTGTGCTTCTCCACCGCGCGCTCCGACACCTGGAGCGACGACGCGATGGCCGCGTTGTTCTTTCCCTTGGCCATTTCGCTCAGGATCTCCGACTCGCGTGGTGTCAGCCACGAGAGATCCGACTTGCGGCGCGAGGACTTGGCCTCGATGAGCTCGTCGACGATCATCGGGTCGATGACCGAACCACCCTGGGCGACGGCCCGGATCGCCTGCGCCAGGTCGTCTGCCCCGGCGACCTGTTCCTTGAGCAGGTAGGCCCGGCCGGCGGACCCGGTCTCGAGGAGGGCCAAGGCGTACGACGGGGTCTTGTACTGACTGAGGACCACCACGCCGACCTCGGGCTTGTGCTCGCGCAGCCACGACGCCGCCTGAATCCCTTCGTCGGTCCCCGTCGGTGGCATCCGGATGTCCGTGACGACGACCTGCGGGGAGGTGCGCTCGATCAGGTCCAAGAGCTGAGGCAGGTCTGCCGCGTGGCCGACCAGCTCGAACTCGTCGACCGCGTCGATGATCCGCGAGATGCCCTCGCGGAGCAGCGCATTGTCCTCCGCCAGTGCCACCCGGATGCCCGCCATGTGTGGGTACGGTAGCGCGCCGGGACGATCGTTCTGGCCAATATCGTTGCCGCCATCCCGGCTCGAACAGCGGCGGCCACGCGGACCGACATCCTGTCGCGCAGCGAATGACGACACTCCGGTCGCCGTGCCTGGCGACGCGCTCAGGTCAGGGATGGCTGTGCGCTGCTCACTAACCGGCTTGGGCCGGGGGAGCCACGGCCGACCGCAACTCGAGCAGGTTGGCCTCGAGTTCAGCGGCCCGATTCCGCCGGGCGGCGTCGGCCGCGGCCAACTGTTCTCCCGTCGGGTGCTCGCCGCCGGAGCGCATCAGGTGATCGGCCTCCACGGCAAAGGCCAATCCACGCAAGCTCTCCGCGCAGCGGGTGCACATGTGGCGGCTCAGATCGTCGGGTGCGGCTTCGGCTGATCGTTCGAGGGCTTCGACGGCATCGTCGACCTGGACGCCGACGCTTGCTCTGCGCTGGGCGTCGTCGTTCTCGCTCTGGGTGAGCACGAGATCGCGGGCCAACTCCGCCGCGGCCAGGGCGGGACGGGCCGATCGTTGCCAGTCCGCTTCGCGGCCCTGACGCTTGGACCGGGCAATGAGAAGCCCGACGATGACGGCGGCGATGACGACGACCAGCGCGACGACGACCCAGATCCAGGTCTTGGACGAAGAGGATGAGGAAGCCGGAATCGTGGTCGTGGTCGTGGACGAACTCGTGGTCGTCGACTCGTGGGTCGTCGTGGTCGATGGGTGTGTCGTCGAGGTCGTCGTAGGTGCCGTCGTGGTGGACGTGGTCGTCGGAGGCAGCGTCGTGGTCGACGTCGTCGGGGCCTCGGTGGTCGTGGTGGTGTCCTGTGCCCCGGCCGTGCCCATGGTGGTGCCCAACGCCACGGGTCCGACGACCAGAGCGGCGGAGAGGAGGAGCGCTGCTCGAGTGCAGCCCTTCGTGCGCATGGCCCCATGGTAGGGATGTCCTGCGCTCGAGGTGCGGACCGTGTCGATTCCCGTCGCGTGGGCGAGGCGAGTCAGGCGGTACCCTCGCCTGAGAAAGCGGAGGACGACATGGAATTGGATATCCACGTACCACGATTCACTTGGCCCGGTGGGCCCGAGGCGATCGGGCCGACGTTCGCCTCGCTGGCGCGGACCGCCGAGGGAATCGGTGTTCGCACACTGTCGGTCATGGACCACTGGTTCCAGATGGAGATGCTGTGGCCAGCTGACGAGCCGATGCTCGAGGGGTACACGACCTTGTCATTCGCTGCGGCGAAGACGGAACGTCTGCGATTCCGGATGCTGGTCGGGGGAGTCACCTATCGGCACCCGGGCCTCCTGGCCAAGACGATCACGACGCTTGACGTCCTGTCCGGCGGTAGAGCGGAGCTGGGACTCGGGGCGGCCTGGTACGAGCGAGAGCATCGAGGTCTCGGTGTGCCCTTCCCCCCGCTGCGGGAACGTTACGAGCGGCTCGAGGAGACCCTCCAGATCTGCCTCCAGATGTGGAGCGACGACAACGGACCCTATGAAGGAACGCACTACCAACTGGCGGAGACGTTGTGCGTGCCGTCGCCGGTCAGTTCGCCTCGACCGCGAATCCTCATCGGCGGGGGCGGGGAACGCAAGACGCTGCGGCTCGTCGCGACCTACGCCGATGCCTGCAACATTATCGGCGACCTTCCCACGGTGACGCAGAAGATCGAAGTGCTTCGCCGGCACTGTGCCGACATCGATCGTGACCCTGAGGAGATCGAAGTCACGGCGCTCACCATGGTCCCCGAGGAGGCTGGCGCCGATGCCATCCTCCGTGAGGCCGAGGCCATGGCAGCTATCGGCGTCCACGCGCTCGTCATACGTGCGACCGGTGCCGAGCCGTCGAAGTGGCTCGAGGAGACATGGGGTCCCGTCGTCCCCAGGCTGGCGGATATCGGCTGATCGACTGCGGGACTCTTGGGTCCGGCCGCGACCCGTGGGCGTGGAGGGCGACCACGGTGTCGTGGCGCATCCATTATCTTGCTGTCCCGAGGGCCGCTAGCTCATCCGGAAGAGCAGGGGACTTTTAATCCCAAGGTGCCGGGATCGAGACCCGGGCGGCCCACCATCCATGCTGGTTGAAGCACTCTTTCCCTCGGTCTCCGTTCCGTCGAAAGACAGGCCGGGCGCGTATGGGCGCGATGCTTCCTCTTTAGAGGCCAGAGAATCGAGGTTTTTCGCTATTGCTTGATCGCGCTCTGGACTCTGATGCTGATAGCGCACGACCATTGTCACGGAGGCCCACCCCCCGCGGGCCATCAGTTCCTTCGTTGTTGCGCCTGCCTGAGCGGCGACCGTCGCTGCGAAGTGACGTAAGTCGTGAAAGTGCAATGCCGGAAGCCCGATCGCTTCGGATGCCACTCGAAATGGACGCCGCACTGCCTTCTGCCAGAGTCGATTACCAGTAGGTCCAGTAAAAACCGGACTGTCTGAATCAAGACCAACGAAATGTTCCATGTGGTGCGCCATCACCATTCGGGTTGCTTCGGGGAGATGGACAACGCGAAATCCGGCGTCGCTCTTGGGAGGTCCGTACTGCACACCGTTCACCCGGGATCCCTGTTCACTGAGTGTCTTTGAAACCGTCACGGCTCCAGTTGCTAGGTCAATATCGGATCTCTCTAAGGCCAGGACTTCGCCCAGGCGCAGCGTCCCCCATGCCGCGAGATGAACGGCGAGGCGGAGATTCTCGGGCATTCTGCGCGTGATTTCGTGGACCTGATCCACACTGGGCACCGGACGCTCGGGAGCACGATCAAGTCCGGCACCTTGCAGACGACACGGATTCTCCGTTAACACCCCCTCTTGAACAGCCGTGCTCAATATCGCCCTGAGAACCCTGTAAGCGGCATCTGCCACGGAAGGTTTGGATTGAGAAAGAGCCGAATACCACAGTCGTACTTGGGTCGGACTGATTTGTCGTAGAGGAGTCGCTCCAAAGGTGGGGTACAAGTGATTCTTAAGGATTGAGCGATAGTGCGACCGACTCGTCGGGCGCAGGTCTTGCTTACTGGCGAGCCAATCCCCGGCCCAATCCTTGAAGTACAAAGAACCGCTCTGCGTGTCCACCCAGGACCCAGCGCGCCCGGTCATGTGCTCTGCGTTTCGTTGTTCGGCTTCTTTTCTGGTTTCGAATACTCCGAGGCTCCGTCGCCTTCCACCATCCGTTACGGTCACTTGCCACCTTCCGGACGGTCGTTGGCGGATGCTTCCGGATGCTCTTCGTTTGGGCGTCACTGACTGACTCTGCGACGTGGTCGTGGCTGCGCATAACAATCAGCCGCCAGTTCGGTACCCGACTCGGAAATGAAAGCCTCTAAGAGGCTCACAGGGGCGTCTGGTGACACATAAGAACTATCACCGATGTGCTCATATGTGGAGATCAATAGGCCAGTAATGACATAGTGAACAGACGTTCGCTTATCGGAGATTGAAATAGCCGTTGAACTGCACCAACGTGGTAAGGTCCCAAATACGCTTTTTGGGCATATATCGGTCACACGACCAATGATTCTTGGAGTGTGATCTTGCGTACTGTGGCAGGGGTCCACTTCAGACCTTTCGGAGTGAGAACCGATTCCGCATTCAGACCAGTGGCTATCGCTTGCAGCGTGCAACCGTTTGATCGCTCTTCGTGGATTCGGTTGAAGATGTCGATAGGTAGCTGTCGAGGTTTCCCCAGCTTGACGCCCTGTGCCTTGCGAACCGCGAGAGCGTCCTTTGTGCGTTGACTGATGATCCGGCGTTCCCACTCGGCCACAGACGCCGAGATATTGGCCATGAGCCCCCCAGTTGGAGTGGTCATGTCGATCGCCAGATCGGAAATGAAAATGGCCCAGCCTTGCTTCTCGGCCAGACGGACGAGAGCGGCGAAGTCCCCAACGCTCCGTGCAAGCCGGTCCAGTTTGTGGACCACCAGGACTGACGCTTCTCCGGAGTCGAGCAGATTGAGGCAGCGCGCCAACCCGGGCCGACCCGCAACGGACTTCGCGGACAACCCTTCGTCGGAGACGATCTCCCTTAGCTCCCACTCGTGAGCCGCGGCTTCCCTCTCGATGACGCTCCGTTGGCTGTCTAGCCCGAGGCCGCTGTTTGCCTGCTCTTCGGTGCTCACCCGCACGTAGCCAATCGCGGCCGCTGATCTGTTCCGAGCGCTCTTTGCCATCAGGTGATTGTACCTTAACGGTCGTCATGGTACAACCGGACCTTGGGACAGCCCCTTCGAAAGGGCTTCGAGGGTGACGATTGCTCCCTCAAGCCGAGCGATGGTGCCGTGATCCGCAGTCACGTCGCCGCTCGCGATGGCTTCGAGTAGCCGCCGAAGTCCAGCAGCAACCTCGGCTAGCTCCTCTGGTGAATATCGAGCATCTGCCATTTCGAATCTCCTCCGGGCATTCAAGTCGAACACCGGTGCCAAATGACTCAAGGAGTAACCCGTGGCCTTGGGTCGCTCACCCGCGGGCATTCTCAGAATCGAACTATGAATCGGGTTATCGGCCCGGGTCTTCGCCCCGATTTCGGCCCTCGAAGAGTGTTCGGAACAATGGGTGGCGGATCTACTTGCATGGCCTGAACGGCTTGGACGGGTGTGGTGGGATCTGAAATGAGTCATACCGCTACCTCCCACTCGTAGGAGAAGTCCTCTGTTTCGAAACCCCCAAGCGGCGGATCTTCTGTCACCTGTCTCAGGGCTGGGAGTTCAAGGATTTGAAATATTGACTCGCGAGTGAGTTCGTCCCAGTTGTAGGGGAATGAATCTTCGTGGATTCCGAGACAACTGGCCTTCCATCGCAATCGAGTCACCAGACCATCACCTGGCCACTCCGAGCTATCAGTTATGACGCGAGCCAGGCTCTCGATTTCGCGATGCAGATTCGAAGCATCGGCGTGCGCGCCACTGGAAGATTCTTCTTCAGAGTCATAACTATCCATCACAGCTAGTTCAGAACTAAGAGGGCTACCGTCAAACGGGTCAGTGTCGACCGCTACGGACGCGTCTTTGACACCCGTTGATCGTGCAACCAGGTGAGTGGATCGCAGCTTCAGCTTCAGGATCTCAGCGTTGTGACCCTTTCCTCTTTTCCCAGCATTGTGGGATCGTTCCGCTACTGGGGGGAGGACCGGATGCGGAATGATCGGCTCGTTCAGTCGCGGAGGCTGCCACAACATATGAATGAAGACCTTTGACCGACCTTTGCCACGATCAAGGTGAACGAGCTTGAGTTCCTCTAGCTCTTCAGCCCAACGCCGAACCGTGTCGCGCTGAACGCCAAGTCTCTCGGCAATGTAGGCGTACCCAAATGAGGCATATCCTTGGGTGCCGCATCGAAACTCAAGATAAGTCCAGAGCCGGAACGCTCCGTCCGAAAGCCCACTCATGATGAAGGTAGGCGGAACCATCGCGAATTGCCGACTGGTATTCGCATCAGTGTTCGATGTTGTGCTCATTGCCCTTCACCCTGCAAAAACTCCTCTACCGAGGACACGGGAATGAGGCGTCGGCCCCCGGCTTTCACTGAGCGCAAGCTCCCTTTGGCGAGAAGGCCGTAGAGCGAACTGCGTGCCAGTCCTAGTTGTTCTGCGGCCTCGCTGATTGAGAAGGCCATCTTGTTTGCTTTCATGTCCATCTAATGCTCCTTTCGGTTAGTTATTCATTGAGTTACCTCCGGCTCCGGTTGTTGTTGAACCTCGGCGACCGCATTGAACATTTTCGGCTCGTGAAGGTCAACCACTTTTTGAATGGACGCACCGATTCATGTCTCGCATTTTTGCGCGCAAACGTTATTCAACCCGCCTACCTGCGAGAACTAGTTAACGTGATTATTTAACGTTTAACGTTATTAACGTGCGCACGAAATATGCGCCGCCGGAGCAGTCCGGTCAGGACAGGGACTGGATCTGCTTGATCACACTCGCCTGAGCGTTGATCCCCTTCGAGATGTAGGACTTGTACTGAGCGATAAGGCTCAGATCAGCGTTGTTGATTCCGCTCACGCAGTCCTGCGCGGCGGTGGCGAAGTCCGCCAGAGATGCTTGCCACGCTCCCTCGATGGTCGGGTTGGGCACCGGTGCCACCTTCTGGGCATTCGCTACATCCGTCACCAGTTGCTGACATCCACTCAGGACTGCCGTCAGATCGCCGCTGTTCCCGCCAGTATTGATTGAATCAAGATCGTTCTGGAGCGCTTGGAGTGTTCCCTCATTGCCTGAGAGCCATCCCTTGACCGCTACGGCCGGGTCTTCGGTGGTTGTCGTTGTGGTGGCGACGGTCGTGCTGCTTATGTCACTTCCAGAGTTGCCGCTACTCCCGAGAGTGACGATGGTGGCTCCAGTGTTGCCTGTATTGCCGCTGTTCTTGGCCGTGGACGAATGATGAGGACTACCGCACCCACTCAGTGCGACCGAAATTGCGGCGGTTGCTCCGACAACCCAGCGTGCCTTCACCGAATGCTCGGCACTGGCTGCTGACGCCCACAGTGAGCGCAGACGGTCGCCCAGGTCCCGGCTTTGAACTTCATCTTGCTTCTGCAATACGCGCAGCGATCCCGGCCTACCGCTTGACCACCCATCTTGGTTTCGGGCTGCTTCCGCCGCCTATGAGCGACAACGATTCCAATCGCAGCGCCTCCGACGATGTAAACCAAGAACCAAGTCACCGGTCGCCTCCCGCATCGCCGTGGCTAAATCCCACTTATCGTCTGTGGACCCATAGTCTGTCCCAAGTTCGACTGGGTGGGCAATGGCTGCTCGGTCGAAGGCTCCTTGGCGAGAGGAATTTGGAGCGCGGATGCGCGCTGCTCGAATGGCACAGGGCCTTACCCAAGAGCAGCTGGCGGAGATTTGTGGACTTCATCCCACGTATATCGGTGACACTGAGCGAGGCGAACGCAATGTGTCTTTGGACAACATCCTCCGAATGTCCAAAGGACTTGGTACCAGTCCGGGTGAGCTTCTGGATGGCCTCGAAAGGCAGATACGCCCAAAGTCCTGAGGAACATCGGATCGGAGGCTGGAGGATTAAGAATCCCCCGAGTGACTCCCGACCTTTGACCGACGAGGTCGAATGTCACCGGGCGAGAACCGCGGACGACGGGGTTACGAAATGCCGCAGACGCCGCTGGGGCCACGGATGACCGCCCCCCAAACCGCGCTGCCGATCGCTGGAACCGTTCCTCAGCGGCGAGCCGCATAGCCTGCGGCAAATTGGCTGGTTGTGCGTATCCCTAAACCGACATTCGGGGGCAGCCCGGCCAGGGGGAGTCGCGGGCGCCTGTTTTTTCCAAATCGGGGTAACGGCGGGCCGACTAAGGCCGCAAGTGCCGCACCCTCCACCATGACCGCCTCGCCCGCTTGACGGGCCCTGGGAGCCAACGTCGCCGGATGGGATGGCGAAGGCGGTAGAGGGTCACTGGATCGTCCCGTTTCCCACCAGCTTGGAGCATTCGTCGTTCATGGCCATGTCCGCGGCCCGTCGCCCAAGTAACCGCCCTTGAGGGATGACACGTCGATGTAGAGGTTGATGGCATCGCCGGCCACGGCGTGAGGATCTCACAGGACGGGCAGCGAGACCAGGGTCGCGCGACCCTGTTTGGCGGGAGGTCTATCTTTGCCGCCGCCCAGACTGGAGAAAATACGCACCGGCAAGCACGACGACCGCCAGAATGCAGACGAGAACGATCAGGATCGGGTTATGAATCGCAGCGATCGGCATGGTCTCGGAGCTACCCGCAATATGGGTAGCCGAATCACGGGTCGCGCCTGAGCGCGACCCTCTTTGCAAGATTCGCGGGGTCCCCCCCGCCCGTGGTCGCTGGGGGTCGCTGAATGTCGGCTTAGACGGGGCAGGGCGCAGGAACCGTCCCACCTTCCCGGCCATAGGGGATACCCCCACCATCACTGCTGAAAGGTCCCCAGCGGTCAACTCCCACGCGATGAGGCCTTAGCATCCCGAAGTCGCCGCAAGAGCCTGAATCCAAGAACAACCTGGAATACTCCCCAGGCGGCTAGAACGAGTGCTCCGACGAGCACCCATCCGTGTGCATGCCTGTTTGCTCCGTAGGTGAGCAGCACCAGGCCAGCGATACCAATCGGGAGCGTCGCCAGGGGCACGTACCGAAGTCGTCCCAGTGGGTCTTCAGATCGGGTCATGATCAGATCACACGTTCATAACGACTATCAGTCCGACCGCCACTGATCCACAAACGACCGAGACCGGCCAGACAGTCCGTCTCATGAACGCTGCTTGCTTTCGCTGCGAGGCAAGATTGCGCGTGACGCTTTCTCGATACTGGTCGCTGAGGGCATTTCCCAATCCCGTCGAGATGGGCGCATCTTGTTGCCAAACCAGGAGCAATGTCATCAATACCCAGACGAAGGGGATCACGAGCACGACAGTCAACGCAATCACCATTGTTCGACATTTACCCGTGCCCTCGTCGCCAAATCGGGGAGCCAGGAACGTACCCGACTCGAGACCACCGAAGCCTAGGGTTCTGCGCCAGTGGCGCCCAGTCCCGGTCATAGGGGACAGGTTGGGCTCGCAGGAACGGGAATCTCGAAGTCGATGAAGCGATTGGGTCGCAATGCATAATCGGGGTATCGGCCCTGGTTCTGGCCTGTTTCAACTTCTTCGCATCAGTTGGACACCGGAGCCCGACCTTTCGAGTGACGTGGACAATCCTCTTCCTAGTGTTCATCACCGGGGTGATCGCCGTCACCGTCATACAGCAAAGAAGGCGCACCTAGTACCGGCGTTGCTCCGGAAGTCAATGGCAACGGGACCGCTCCGTTAGTGGTGTTCAACGGCTCAACCGGACACGTCCTGTGGACTTCGCGTCCTGACCTAGAGAGCGATGGTTCTCCTGCCATTGCCGATGGCGAGATCCTTCTAGGCACCGGTGACAGCATTTACTCGTTCTCGCCAAACTAGGGCGTTGTCTCGTGAACCACTATTCGGGTGAACCGAGAATGGGGAGAAGCTTGGATTGCTTCAGAACCGCTGGTAACCCTCCCAAAGGCTCGATAGTGCGGGCGCGAACGGGCGCGATCTTTGTGACACCATGCGACGGATGCGGACACGGTCGGACGGTCGGTTTGCCTGACACCTGGACTTGCGACTGTTACTCCTGGTCAGGATCGACGGACTCGTTAATCCCAAGGTGCCGGGATCGAGACCCGGGCGGCCCACTGAATCGCTGGTCGAGCGATTGTCGACGCGTGCATCAGGTTGGTTCTCGCCAATTTTGTAGCCGATGTATCGAGCTCGGGCAGATTGCATTTGTGCGCAGGAGGATCGCCGCCCTGCTGTGTTCGTGGCGAGTTGTGTGGGCGCGTTGTGGCTCCTCGAGTTCACCCTCGAGTCGGTCACCTGGAGCAACTTCCGGCTCGCCAACTGTCCGACGCATAGGAATGTTGGACCAATCAGAGTTGCCGGATCACAGGACGATCGTCCGATGAAGGCCGCATCCCAGGCGTGCCCATAGGCATCATGCACCCAGTACCGGCACTCTTGACTGGGACGCCACGAAAGGTTGGGAAGGTAGGACACCCTCGGGACTCCAAGAATCAGCTACCTGCCGCCTGGGCTTGCTGGACGACTTGCGTCGTGATGTTGGCGGTCTCGCTGGCGGGAGGCGGCGACACAGCGACCGATGTGCCATAGTCCGAGAATGTCATGGTGACGGTCTCGGTGCCGCTGCCGTTCGTTGCGCCAGCACTCGCCGCAGGAACTGGCTCCTTTTCGCTCAGCTGGCGCGGCAACCCCTTGCCGTCGATCCAGACCTCGACCGGGATGGTGTTGGTGCCCAGTGCCTGAGCTTCTTGGGTGATGGCGGCACCAGCTTTCGGACCGGCCTTCGCGGTGGCCTGTGCTGCTTCCTTACTGAGGCTGACCTCAGCTCGGTACTCGGTAGTCGTCACGCCATCCACCGTGGCGTTTCCAACCTTCGTCACGCTGTTCGACACCCCAGTCAGGTTCGATAGGAGCTGGCCCGGGTCATCGGAATTGATGGATGCGAGTTGCGATGCGGACTTGCCGAGTTTGGCTTCATCGACCTGGTTCAGATCGACGCTTTCCCAAGGCAAGTGTCCCGGAACGGTGCTCTGCTCGGCGGGTGGAACTTCGATGTACTCGATGTTGTTGATCTCGATCACTTCGACGCTTCCGCCGCTCGGAGAGTTGACAGTGATCTGGAAACTCTTCGAGGCAAGATCCACTTCACCGGACCCGGTGACCCGGGCCGCCTCGTTCGAGCCGCTCGAACTCGTCGCTTGGGTCGATGCCGTGATGGCTACCTTTGCTGTTTTGGCGTTCAGGGCAGACGTATATGCAGTTTCGATGACATGAATTGGTGAATTAGCTCTCGCGCCGGTTGCTGATCCGGTTGAGCCGCACGCCGCCGCTCCGACCGCGAGTAGACAGACAAGACCCACGCATTTCTTGGATTCCCGCATGTGACACGGCTACCCACCAAGCACCGTCTCAATCGGCGTCGGTCGCCTCGGGGGTGCGTCGGAGGCTCAGTGAACGTGGCGGTCAACGGTCTAGGGATTCGCTTCGCGCCCCGCAACGCCTTTTGGGGTGCGGGATCTGCCCCAGTTCTCCGACCGCGTGATCCACGAGGTGGCCTCAGCAGCTTCGTGATGTACCTCTCGTGCCGAGTCGGCCCGAGACTCGAACCCCCCAACCAATTCGGCACGGAAGGCTGTTGACGCAACTAAGCGGTTGCTATACGATAGCAATCAATAAGTTGCTATACCCACTTCACGAAGGAGACCCCGATGAAGACCAGCACCGACTACCGGACGACTATCCGTGTCAACGCCCCGGCTGACGCTGTGTTCGACGCCGTCACGACGACCGAAGGACTGGCCGCCTGGTGGAACCCGGTGACGGGCTCGGGCCTGAACGATGGCGAGCTGCGGTTCCCAATGGTGGCGGAACAACCGCCTCTTCTCGTCCGTGTTAGCGAGGCGACCCGCCCGACCGCCGTCCGCTGGACGGTCGTCGAGTGCACTTTCATGGAGGACTGGGTCGGTACCGAGCCAACATTCACCATCAGGCCGGTCGACGCCGACTCCTGCGAACTCACTTTCGAGCACCGTGGCCTGAACGACAACCTCGAATGCAAGGACATGTGTAGCCGGAGCTGGGATCACTTCGTCGGAACCAGCCTGCGCGAGCTTGTCGAGGGCGGCCCTGGCGCTCCGAACCGCAGCCCACGGGATCTCGCCCGCCGCGCCGCCGAGGACAACGCTTGATCACGGTCCGCGCAGGGACGGCCTGGCTTGACCAGGCCGTCCCTGGCTCAGCGGCCGTTGCTCGGCATCATCCACAATCGCTTTCTCAAGGAGGTGGTCATGACGTTCCCCGACCGCATCGAACGCACGGTGACCCTGACCCGCGCCCCGCGTGAGGTGTGGCAGGCGCTCACCACGGCCGATGGCCTGAGCGCTTGGTTCGGCGAGCGGGCGAGCATCGACCTTCGCCCAGGCGGCACGGCCACGATGACCTTCGCGAGCGGGATGACGGTCGAGATGCGCGTCGAACGGGTCGAAGAACCATCGGTGTTCGCGTACACCTGGCGACTGCCCGATCTTCCCGAGGACGATCCACGCCGCACGTATGTCGAGTTCACCCTGGAGCCCGACCAAGATGGCACTGTGCTGCGTGTCGTCGAGACCGGCTTCGCCCAGCTTCCCGCCGAAACCCGGCGCCAGACCTACGACTCGCACAGTGAGGGCTGGGCACGAGAGCTGGCAGAGCTGGCGGAGCATTTCGATGGCGCCTGATATCGAGGCCGTCGCCGAACAGGTCTTCGTCGCGCTTGCCGATTCGACTCGCCGCGCCATCCTCGCCGCCCTCGCCACGGACGGCCCATCTACGGCCACCGATCTCGCCGCGCGGCTGCCGATCAGCCGCCAGGCCATTGCAAAGCACCTGGCCCTCATGGTGGATGCGGGGCTGGTCACGCCCGAGCCCGGCGAGCGGCGGCGGGTGCGTTACCGGCTCCGGTCCGCACCCGTACAACTGGCCCAGCAGTTTCTCGCTGCACTAGCCAACGCTTGGGACGACCGACTCGACGCCCTGCAGGACTATCTGGCGACGCCCTGACACATCGGCTCTTCAGCCATGAGCAGATCACCACGACAACCGAGCCCTCGGGTCTTTCCGTTGCGAATGGAGTCATTGTCGCATCGATCTCGGTGGTCCTGGGCGACTCACGGTGTTCAGCTCGCAGTTATCTGCATACTGACTCGACCGGTGGAAATAGGTACATTCCGATATGGGCAAGAATGTGGCGATCCGGAATGTTGCCCTCACCAGTACCGTGGCGATGAGTGAGCCGCCATCGAGGGGAGTCGTGACGTGGAACGCGAAGAGCACGCTACGGGACGCGAGGTAACCAGATTTATACCGGTGCCGACATCCGTCAGCGAGCAAGCCCAGCAGTTCCTTGCCATGGAGATGTTCGGTGGCGATGTCGACCGAGTTGCGCCTGGCGACGTAGCTGGATGGCGGGCATTGATCAAAGAGGCCGACAAGATGCTCGTGACGGTTTTTGGGGCGCAGGTCGAACACCTCCACGCGTCTGTCGAATCGATATCGATCGGTGACGTGCCCGTTGTCGTTGTGACGCCGGATCAGGTGGCCCAGAGCGACGAGAGCGACGAGAGCGACGACCAGCCGATCTACTTGGACATCCACGGCGGTTCGCTGCTGATGGGCGGAGGCAAGGCGTGCGAAGTGATGGCACGGAAGATGGCGGCCCAAGTGCAGATGCACACGTGGTCTGTCGACTATCGGATGCCCCCCGATCACCCTTACCCGGCTGCGCTGGACGACGTCCTCGCCGTCTACCGAGGCTTGCTCGATGTCCGAGGACCCGAGCGGGTGGTGGTCGGAGGGAGCTCAGCGGGTGGCAACTTGGCCGCCGCCCTCTTATTGCGGGCGCGTGACGAAGGTCTGCCGCTGCCGGCTGCCCTCGTCCTGCTGACGCCCGAAGTCGATCTGACGGAATCGGGCGACTCGTTCCACACAAATCTGGGCATCGACAACGTGTTGACTGCCAGCCTGGCCGACTCCATCGCCCTGTACGCCGGCGACCATGATCTGCGGCATCCTTATCTGTCACCACTGTTCGGCGATCTCCGTGCTCCCTTCCCACCGACCTTCCTGCAGGGTGGAACCCGAGACCTGTTCTTGTCCAACACCGTTCGGATGCACCGGAAACTCCGGGCCGGCGGCGTCGATGCGCAACTCCACGTCTTCGAGGCGATGCCCCACGGCGGTTTCTTCGGTGCTCCGGAGGACGACGAACTCACGGCGGAGATCCGTCGATTTCTGGCTGCCCATGTGGGGGCCTGATACGCCG
This sequence comes from uncultured Acidimicrobiaceae bacterium, assembly GCA_963754445.1. Lineage (GTDB taxonomy): Bacteria > Actinomycetota > Acidimicrobiia > Acidimicrobiales > RAAP-2 > Bog-473. The sequence continues at coordinate 1,138,665 of CAVWFT010000002.1, forward strand.
CCGGCTGGCCAGCCTTTACGGAACCAAGCGCGGCATGAGACGACGCGCTGCAGACTGTGATCCGATGAACTTCCTTTTGATACCCGGAGCCGGAGGCGAGGCGTGGGTCTGGAGCCGAGTCGAGGCGGAACTGATCGCGCGCGGCCATTACGCCGTGTCGATCGACTTGCCTGCTGACGATGAGTCCGCCGGAATTGAGGAGTACGCTGAGCGTGCGCTCACAGCGGTCGCCGCCAGCACGAATCTGCTGGTGGCGGGCCTCTCCCTCGGTGCGTTCACGGCTGCCTTGGTCTCACTGCAGATCGAGGCGACATCGCTTGTGTATGTCAACGGGATGATCCCGCTTGTCGGGGAGACCCCGGGCGAGTGGTGGGAGGCCACGGGCCACGCTGAGGCAAGAGCCGCCAAAGACGTCCTCGAAGGTCGAGATCCAGAGGCACCCTTCGACCCGATGATGACCTTTTTCCACGACGTGCCGACCGAGGTCGCCCTTGAAGCAGGACAGCACGTCCGGACACAGTCAAATGGCCCGTTCACCTCTTCGTGGTCCCTCCCGCGCCAGCCCGACGTGCCGGTCCACGCCGTCATCGGTCGGAATGACCGGTTCTTTCCCCTCGAGTTTCAAAAGCAGCTGGTAGAGGAGCGTCTCGGCGTTGAGCCAGAAATAGTCGAGGGCGGACATCTGCTGCCGCTGGGCCACCCGCTCGAACTGGCCGCTCTCTTGGAGTCTTTCGCGCAGCTGCCTTGAGTTCGCTACAGCCTGCCTCTGTCACGTTGGCCCTGATTCGGCGGGACCATTTGGACTATTTGTACCCGTTGGCGCGTCGGTAATTCGTAGACAGAACGTCAGGGTTAGGGTCGGGGGATGGAGCGCGAAGTCGTCACCGGGTACTGCTGGCCGCAATCGGCAGTCGCCGGAGAACAGGTCGGATTGCACCTGTCGTCATCTGGTGGGCGACCGGTGCGGGTCGAGGTTGCACGAGTCGGGGCCCGACGCGATGTGGTCTTCAGCGCTGCGGCCGTCACTGTCGGCGAACACGCCACGCCAAAGGACGCCGCCTCGAAGGGGTGCGGTTGGCCCGTCGCCCTGACCCTCGACGTCGATCCCCTGTGGCGTTCGGGGTACTACGAGGTCGTCCTCGAGATCGAGGTCGGTCCGAAGGTGCGACGCGACTATGCCTTCTTCGTCGTCCGTCCGTCCGGGGATGCCCGCATCGTCTTGGCGCTCGCCACCAACACGTGGCAGGCCTACAACGATTTCGGCGGCCCGAACCTGTACACCGGCGGCACCCACGTCGCTCTGCGCCGACCGATGGCGGCGGGTTACCTCTACAAGCCGCCGGGTAAGGGGCGCCGGGTCACGGCGACAGGCGCGCCCGACCCGCAGAACGCAGCGCACGTCGGTTACATCCAAATCAATCACCTCTCGGGTTACGCCGGTTCGGCCGGCTGGCCCGACTGGGAGCTGCCCTTCATCGAATGGGCGGAACGCGAGGGTTTCGAGATCGGCGTGTGCACGAATGCAGATTTGGAAGTGCACCCCGAGGTCTTGGATGGGGCAAACCTCTATCTCTCCGTCGGTCACGACGAGTACTGGTCGATGGGCATGCGGGACACCGTCGAGGCCTTCATTGCCGGGGGTGGCAATGCCGCCTTTTTCTCGGGGAACACCTCCTTGTGGCAGGTTCGACTCGAGGGTGATGAGCGTGACGTGATGGTCGGGTACAAGGGATTCTTCAAGAGCGACCCGCTGATGGGCACCGATCGCGAGGCAGAGACAACGACCTTCTGGTCCGACGTGGTCGTCGAGCGACCCGAGAACCATATGACCGGTGTCTCTTTTACGCGCGGGGGTTATCACCGCATCGGTCGCAATGTGACCCAGGGCCTCGGTGGTTACACCGTTCATCGCGCCGGTCACTGGCTATTCGAGGGCACGGGACTCGGCTACGGCGACGTGCTCGGTGTGGCGGCGACTGTCGTCGGCTACGAGTGCGACGGGTGCGTCTTCACGTACCGGGATGGACTGCCTTATCCGACCGGTGAGGACGGCACGCCAGAGTCCTTCGAGATACTCGGAACGTGCCCGACGCAGCACTTCACACGTGAGACCGCACCGCGGCCGCCGAAGCCGGGCGAGCCGAGCGAGTTGGAGTACATCGCATCCCGCGTCTTCGGGTCGCGAGAGCCAGAAGCCTTGGAGCGCATCAGGCATGGCCACGCCGTCCTCGGCGCATACACGAACGAGGCGGGGGCAAGCGTGGTCACATCAGGGTCGACTGACTGGGCTCACGGATTGGCTGGTCGTGACGCCCAGATCGAGCAGATCACTCGAAACGTCTTGACGCGCCTGGGGTAGGCGGCCGGGACCGCCTCGACGCACTGAGCCTTGCGAGGCGCAGATCGGGAGCGACGTTCAGCCAGAGACCCTGTGCCGGTCACGTCGTAGAGTCGAGGCACTCCTCGATACTGACTTCGTGACTCCCATCGCGATGCTGGGGAAGATGGCGTGAGGAGTACGCGTCCGCGTTGATTCTCACGGAGTCCGCCTCGACGACCCCGGGTCGGATGCGGGCGGGGACTCCGAGTGCCATGGCACCGCTCGGCACCTCGGTACCGGGCGAGACGACGGCCCCTGCTCCCACCAGGGAGGCCGAACGGCAGATGGCACGTTCCAGGACGACGGCGCCCGAACCGATCAGCACCAGATCCTCGAGGAGACAACCCTCGAGATGCGCGAGGTGACCGATGACGCAATCGGCCCCGATGCGAGTCTGATTCACGGCTTGCGTGTGAATCACGGCACCGTCCTGGACGGATGTCCGTGCGCCGATGACGATCGGTCCGTTGTCGGCACGAATGATCACTCCGGGCCAGACACTCGCCTTCGGGCCGAGCCGAACCTCGCCGATCAGCACTGCGTGAGGGTGGACGTAAGCATCCGGGTGAATCCGCGGTCGTTCTTGGTCCAGTGCGTAGAGGGTCATGGCGACCATTCAAACAGGAGACGATCTCGGCCCCGGCCAATCCACGACAACATCCACGTCGACGGTGCGACGTCGGATGGATGCCGTCAGCTGAGCCTCGTGGTTAGGTGGCTTCGACTCCTTCGAGAACGGCAAGAAGCTCGTCACCCCAGCGCTCGAGTCGGACCGGCCCCACGCCTTTGCATCGAGCCAGCTCGGCGAGGGTTTTCGGTCGATCTCTCGCGATCCCGGTCAATTCGCTGTCGTTCAACACCACATAGGCCGGCACCGCTGCCTGTTTGGCGGCGCCCGAGCGCCATTCCCGAAGCGCAGTGATGTACTGCTCGGCGGCGCCCGATGATCCGGCAGGATCTTCGTTGGGCCCGACGAGCACCATGGTGACCCCTTGGACTCGCACCTCCGAGCCGAACGGCACCATCAGCCGAGCGTCGCCGACCCGGATGGTCGCTGTCGACTCCGCAAGGTCGACGACGGTCCCTGAGTGGCCTGCATGATCGAAGGCGAGCCCGATCTCTGCTCGCAGGCCCGGTGCCGCGTGGACCGGCCGTGGAGACGGGTCTCGGCGCCGCCGCGAGTTCGAGTGTGCGCTGCTGCCGGACCTGCCCGTCGTAGACGCCGGGCGATTCCGGGATGCTCCCTCCAGCGGTCGGTGGTCCGATCGTGTCGCCTGCATGATCGGCGTGCGCGGTCTGCTCCCGTCGAGCTCGGCCACAAATGGAGACGGCTCATGCGCGTCGGCAAGTACCAGCACTTGGTTGATGGCCCGCGTAAGCGCGACATGGAAGACGCGGCGTTCCCCCTCCTCGTCGTTGCTCAAGCGATGGGGGAAGAGGTCTTTCGAGGCCCCGTAGACAATCACGTACGGCCACTCTCGACCCTTGACCTTGTGGATCGTGGACAGGTGCACGGCCGGGCCTTCGCTCGGTGGGCGCCCGAGAACAGTGCGCAGCCAGGTTTCGAACGTTTCCACGTCGGGATGGAGCGCCGCCAATGACTCGAGTGCCAACAGGTCGTCAGCATGTGTCGACCGATCCGCCTCGCGCCGGGAGGAGTCCAGCACGTCCATCGTCTCACCCAAGCCGACTTCCGTGCGCACCGCCCTGACCGCGGCCGTGCTGGACGCTCGACACGCTGCGGCGACGGCGTCGATCGAATCTGCGTACGCCACGAGCTTTGGCGCATCGCGGCCCGAGAGCCGACCGGCCAGGCGCCGGATGTCCGAGACCGAGGTCATGGCCCGATCTGAGAGCATCTTGGTCACGTTCGGTGCGATCCCTCGCGAGGGTCGGCGGATGGTCTGAGTGACATCCTCGGTTCGAATCGCCCGAGGAGACATACCCATGCGTAGATAGGCGAACGTGGTGGCCACGCCCGTTCGTCTCAATACCTCGGCGCTCAGCGGCGCGGTGGAGGGAATGCCGGCTTCGGACAGGGCGACCTGGATCGGGAGCAGGGTCGAGTTGACTCTTGACAGCACGGCGATCTCTTGCGGCATGACATCGGCCTGCTGCCACGCCGAGATGGCATCTACCGCAGTCTGGGCGAGTCGTTCCGCATCGGAGGTCAGGACGGACACGGGGCCGCTGTTGTGGAGAGGAGCCCCGAAGCCCGGGAGCGCATCGGTGCGCGCCGGAGGCGTCGTGATCCTCTTGTCGATCCGTGTCCGGTTGTAGGAAAGTACGTGCGTCGCGGCTCCAACGACCGCTGGCGGACACCGGTAGTTCACCTCCAGTGCATAGTGGCGGGCCCCGGGGAAGTGCTCGTCGAACTTGATCAGGTACTCGGGCGTCGCACCGGAGTATCCGTAGATCACCTGATCGTCGTCGCCGACTGCAAAGACGTTGTAGGCGGGAGCCGACAACAGTCTGATCAACAGCATGTGGGCGGGATTGAGATCCTGGAACTCATCGACCAGCAAGTGCCGACAGCGGCCCTGGGCTGCACTGCGGGCATCGGGGTCACGCAGCAGGATCTCGATCGAGCGATAGATCTGCTCGTCGAAGTCGACCGTACCCGTTTCGGCCATGAGATCCCGGTAGGTGTCGAACCCGTCGGCAAGACCGTGAGCATCGGGAATTTCGTCCTCGACAGCGGCCGGAGACCGAAGGCCGAGCCGGACGGCCGACAGCGCATCGATGTAGGGGAGAACGGTGTCGGTGTTGGCCTGGCGGCGCACGTCGAAGACACGTTGTACCAGGTCTCGAACCCGGGACTCCTCGAGAACGCCCAGGCGCCCCTGCCCACCGAATTGATTGCAGATCCAGAGCCCGAGACCGTTGATCGTCCGGATGTGGGGGCCACCAGGCGTCACGAAACCGTCGGATCGTTCCTGCAGTTCGTCGGCCGCCTTCCGGTTGAAGGCGAGCACCGTCACCGTTGAATGGTCCACCCCCTGTCCTAAGACCAGGTGGCGCAGGCGCTCAGTCAGGACCCTGGTCTTGCCCGATCCGGCCGGAGCGATGACTCTGGCGCCTCCCGTGCGATGGCTGACGGCCGCCAGCTGATCCCTGGCCAGGCTTGCCGTCGGCGGTGGGTGACCGACCGTGGCAATCGAACCCACCTCGGTATTCCACCGGTGTGTGACCCCGATCCCATCGGGAAGTTCGGCGGGGGCGAATGGTCCTCCGTCGACGTAGAGCGCTGTGCCTGAGGCCGTTGCGATATCCGCTGGCGCTTCCTCGCTCACCCCGTGTCGGGCTGCGCTCCTTGCGGCCTTGCGGCCGTGCCACCAGATCGGATCCCCGCTCCGGGCGTCGTAGTTGTTCGCCCAGACCAGGAAGTGGAGGCGCTCGCGTGTGAATTCGAAGCCGGGGCCGAGGTCGTGGACCGGGAGTCGACAGATCTCCCGTTCCTGCAGCGCCTTGGGGTCGATCGCCAGCTCGATCACGACCGGCCGACGCTCGAACCAGGCCTCGTGCAACGAGCTCAAGGCCCGACCGGGCTCGACAAGCGTCTCGTCGTCGAGGGCGATCCTCGGGCACCCTGCCCAGGGGGTTGGGGCGGATTGTCCGGGAAGTACGACGACACCACGGCCAAGTTCGGGCGGCCCTGGCGTTGCCACCCGTTCAACCTACCGGAGGGTTGTTTCGGTGGTGCAGCCGTCGGATTCGACGATTCGGTGCACGCGGCGGGCGTCGGCCGTCAGAGGAGGAGGGATGAGCGTCAGGAGGGCGACGCCGCCAACTCGGCTAGAGAGCCGATGTGGCGGTGCTGGTCGCCGCCGGGACACATGTCGAACGGATCGAAATGGATCGGAACGAGGCCGGCATTCCTGGCGCCGACGACGTCGTAGGCCACGGTGTCGCCGACATAGGCGATCTCCTCGGCCGGAAAGTTCACGGCGGCAACGGCCGGGGCGAACGCTCTCGGATCGGGCTTCGCCACCCCGATCACCGCGGAATCCACTATGGCCCGGACAGACACCCCGGGCCCATCGCCCACCTGGCAGATGCGGTGCAGGTGCATCTGGTCTTCGACCGTCCCGTCCGCGTTGCTGACCAGCGCGAGTGGCGTGCCTTGCTCGGCCAGCGCACGCATTCCCTCGACAGAACCTGCGATGACATGTCGCCAAATGTCGATGGCCGGTTGCGTCCACAGGACGGTCAATGCCGCGACGGCACGGTCGTGGTCACGAGATTCGATGCCCATCGCCTCGACAAGGCCGGACAGGTAGGCACCTTGGAAGTCCCCTTGGGTGACGGCGCCGTCGACTGCAGCAATGCCGCACACGTGTGTCCGCTCGGGGTCGAAGCTTTCGACATCGATCTGCGCTGCGTGCAGCGCGCGGGTGAGAGGTTCTGCATGCGGGACGAGGAGTACGCCCCCCACGTCGAGGAGCACGGCGGAAAAAGTCACGACTGGACGTTATCGACACGGGCAACCGCGGCTCTCGCACCCTCATCACTCCGAGACACCAGATACCTCCCTTCCGTCTCTTCCCACTCGTCCTTCGGTGGGCGACGTCGGGCAGTCGGCGCAGCGCCTCACGTCCTTCTCGGTGGGGTCCGGCGACTGGTCTTCTCTGCGGGCCTCCGCTCCTTGCGTGCACCCGCTCCTCGTTCGGCCAGCTCGCGGAACTCCTCGGGGACCCGGTCTGCCCCCGAGAGCACAGACGTGGCGTATCCGACCGCCGCCCGCCCGAATTTGTCTCGAATGGCATCGACGGAGCGGTCCACGCCCCATCTGCCGGCTTCGACGATGGAAGGGGGTCGGCACCCGGTGGCGTGGCCGGGGCAAGCAGGATCGAGCGGCAATTCGAGTTGGAGCGAATGTTCCGGACGGAGGTTCGAGACCGACACCGCCAGCAGGGTGATGTCGCGTTCTCCTTCATTGTCCGCTATGGCCGACCAGGCAAGGCGGTCGGACACTTCGGTCAGTGTCAACGTGGTCGAGGTTGCGACCGAAAGTGTCACGGAGCGCGTCACGGAGCGGAGCTGGGCGAAACGGACGCGAACCGTCACCGTCCGACCAGCGACATTGGCCTGTCGCAGGCGGCCGGCAACGCGGTCAACGAGGTAGCCGAGGGTCTCTCTGATCAACTCGGGCGTCGGCTGCCGGCGCCCGAGCGCTGCCTGGGCACCCATGGACTTGGAACGTGCCGGCCCTTCGACCGCGCGTGCATCGATGTTGGCAGAGAGGGCGGCCAACTTTGCACCGTTCGTCTCGCCGAGGAGCTTCCCCAGGATCGGGCTGTCCGTCTCGGCGAGCTGTCCGATGGTGTGGATCCCCACGTCGTGCAGACGTCGTTGCGTCGTCGGTCCGACGCCCCAGATGAGTCCGACCGGTAACGGGTCGAGGAAGTGACGCTCGTCGGCGGGATCGACGGCCACGAGGCCGTTGGGTTTGGCCACCTGGGAGGCCACCTTGGCCAGGTGTTTGGTCCGAGCCACCCCGATCGAGAGGTGAAGACCGATCTCCTCGCGCACCCTGCGGCGTATGGCAGCCGCGATCTCTGTCGGTGATCCGAACAGGTGCACGGCCCCGGCGACGTCGAGAAATGCCTCGTCTATCGAGACCCGTTCGACCAGTGGTGTGAAGTCGTGGAACACCGACACGACCTCGTCGCCGAGTTCCTGGTAGCGACGGAAGTGTCCGCCGACGAAGACGAGATCGCCGCAGAGTTGGCGTGCTCTCCACCCCGGCATGCCACCGCGGACGCCGTAGCTCCTCGCTTCGTACGACGCCGCCAGCACCACGCTGCCGCCGACCGCGATCGGGCGGCCGCGCAGCGACGGGTCGAGCAATTGTTCGACCGAGGCGTAGAAGGCATCGAGGTCGGCGTGCAGGATCGTCGCCCCGCCCACAGGGTGATTCACCTCGGGGAGCTTAGTCGAACATATGTTCGCTTTTTCGGGCTCGCTTCCCGTCCCCGGTCAACTGCTCAGGTGGTCGCCGGCAGCACGTCGATGTCGAATTCGTTGCCTTCCGGGTCGGCCATGCAGCGCCAGGAGAAACCTTCGAGCTCGCGGGTCGTCCCCGGTTCGAGCCATCGACCCCCGAGGCCTTCGATCTCCCCGGTCGACTCGTCCAGATCAGAGACGACCAGGTCGAGGTGGACCCGGTTCTTCCCCAATTTCCCTTCGGTGACCTTCTGGAAGCCGACCGTAAGCCCGTCGGCCGTCGGCGAGAGCACGAGGAACTCACCGTCGCCGATGGTGGTGTCTACGGAGACCCCCAGCAGGGCACACCAAAAGGAGGCCAGCGCCGTCGGATCGGTGCTGTCGATGACCAGGTAGCCGACCGCTGCCGCCATGGACGTCCTCCCATTCTCGCCGGTCGAAATCGTAGGCGTGGCGGGCGGCTCGTGCCGAGCCGGGTGACGGGCGACTCCGGGCCCGCCGATCCCTATCCTTCAGGCCCCGGCTTCTGGATCCCCGCCGAGCACACCCCGCTCGCGCAGCGCGGCGATCGCCGCCTCCGAATAACCCATCTCCGCCAGCACCTCGCTTCCGTGCTCGCCGAGGCGAGGCGGCGGATAGCGGTGCGTGGCCCGTGCCTCGTCCATCGTGATCGGCGTGTCGACGAGCCGGAGATCGGGCACGTCGGGGTGGGCCAGGTTCACGAGCAGCGACAGCGCATCGAGCTGCGGGTCGGCAGCAAGGTCGGCCACGGTCCGAACCGGGCTGCACGGAATGCCGTTGTCCCGGAAGATGTGCTGCCACTCGGCCGACGTCTTCGTGCTCAGACGGATCTGCAAGGCGTCATGGAGCGCTTGGCGGTTCGCCACTCGGTCGGCATTGGTCCGATATCGCTCGTCCTCCACCAGATCGGGTACCGCGAGCAGTGCGGTCACCGTGGCGAACATGGCGTCGTTTCCGGCAGTGAGGAGCAGGTCTCCGTCTGACGTGGCGAACACCTCGTAGGGCGCGATGAAGGGCGCCGCTGACCCGTGACGCTGCGGTGCCACACCCGACCCCAGGTACCCGACGAGTTGGTACGAGAGCCACCACGTCGACGTTTCGAACAGGCTGGCTTGGAGGTGGGTTCCCGTGCCGGTCGCGGCGCGCTCTATGAGGGCAGCCTGGATGCCGATCGTCGCCCAGAGGGCGGTCCCGAGGTCGATCGCGCTGATTCCGAGCCGGACCGGTTGATCTTCCGGCCGGCCGGTGAGGCTCATGATGCCCGTCTCCGCCTGCAGGACCGGGTCATACCCGGGCAAGTCTCGCTTGGGCCCTTGACTGCCGTAGGCGCTGATGGAGCAATAGACGACGCGTTCGTTGAGTGCCGCCACGGACGGGTAGTCCAGGCCCCGCTTCGCGAGCGAGCCAGGCCGGAAGCTCTCGATCACCACGTCTGCCCTCGCCGCCAAGGCCCGCACGATCTCCTGGCCCTCAGGATGGTCCAGGTCCACGGCCACGCTTCGCTTGTTGCGGTTGGCGGCGAGATTTACCGCACTGAGGCCGTTCCACTGCGGCGGGAGCCAGGCCCTGGTGTCATCGCCGCCAGCCGGATGTTCGATCTTGATGACGTCCGCTCCGAGATCTCCGAGCACCATGGTGCAGAAGGGCCCGGCCAGGTTCCGGCTGAGGTCGAGGACGCGTACCCCGTGCAGCGTCCGGGACAGTTTCGTCACCGTTTCCGGGTGCGGGGGCCCGTTCGTCTCGAGCTCGTTCGTCCCATCGTCGTGTTCAGTCATCGCGACGAGCACCCTAGGCAATGCGGATCCGGCGCCCTGCGCGAAGTGGCAGCGAGGCGCCGGGTGCCCAGCAAACCCGCGTCAGATGGACTAGATCCAGGTGATGCGCAATCCACAGGTCGCCCCTGCCCTTCGTCGGTTCCGAGCCGTCCGCCGGCGCTCGTTCCCCGGCTGGATCCGGCCGGGCCGCGCTCCGCGCACCTGGGCGGTGAGTGCGCTCGCCGTCGCCTCGGCCTTGGCGGCGACCGCCGGCGGCGGACCCGCCTCGGCGGCGCCGTCATCGGCCAGCGGGAGCACGGGGGTCACCGCGACCACGATCCGCATCGGCATCCCGTACGTGGACCTCTCGGCTGTCCGGCAATTCGGCATCAAACTCGATCAGGGCAACTATCCCGACGCCTACAACGCGCTGATCGCCAACATCAATGCGCACGGCGGTATCGATGGCCGCCATCTCGTGCCCTACCTCGTGGCCGTCAATCCCGTCGGTACCGCTCCAGCTGCCACGGCCTGTACCCAGTTGGCCGAAGACGACAAGGTCTTCGTCGCCATCGCCCCCCAACAGCCTGACTGCTTTCTCCAGCAGTACAAGGTGCCGACGATCACGGGTACGTTCCAGGACGTCACTGGTAACGCCAGCGCGCCCAACTTCACGCTGACGCCGCCACCCATCGCCTATGACCCCGTGCAGCTGGCCGCGTTCGCCCGCCAAGGCGTGTTCAAAGGCAAGACGGTCGGGCTCTTCGCCGGCGGACTGACCGACCAACCGGAGCTCAACGTGGTGCGCTCGACCTTGGCTCGATTGCACGTCAAGGTGGCCGATGCCGCGGTGGACTCTGCTCCGACGACGGATCAGTCCGCCGTCTATCAGCAGCAGTCGATCATCGCTCAACGATTCGAGTCCTCTCACGTCAACGAGGTCGTGGCGGTCGGCACCGGGTCGCTCATCTGGCCCGACGCCCTGGCCGCCAACCAGAGCACGTACCACCCGGCGTGGGTGGCCACCAGCCAGCCCTCGCTCGAGACCGGGGTGCTGGCGGCCTCCATCCCCTCTGCTTATCTCAAGAACGTCCTGGCCTCGAGCCCCATCCCCTCCAACTACCAGATCTGGCACACCCCGGCAGTGCAGCAGTGCGCCCGAATCGTGCGCAAGGCCTACCCGAGCGACAAGATGACGCCGCCGACGAACCCGATCAGCGGCTCGGACCAGACCTTCTATTCGGTTGAGTCTGCCTGCACCAACTTGGCCCTCTTCACGACCATCGCCAAGGCGGCGGGCAAGGATCTCACGTTGTCCAGCTTTGCCAAGGCCGGCTATGGCCTGCGGCACGTCACCATCCCGGGTGCGGCAACACCGGTCTCTTTCGGGGCCAACCGGCCCTACCCGCTCGGCACGGTGATCCCGGTCACCTACGAGGCGGCGAAGAACGTCCTGCAGTTCGCTGATGCACCGGTTGCCTCCTGACCACAGGGAACGCACCGGGTACGGCGAGTCATGGCGCTGCTCCGTCGGAGTGGGTGGCCAGTTCTCTTTCGTTGTCGAGCATCTCGAGGAGCAGCGTCGGCCAGGTAAAGCCCGACTCGCTCCCCGCGCCGCCTGGTTCGCCCGTCCAGGCGTCGTAGAACTCTCGGAAGCCGTGCTGCTCCACCAACGACTCGTGCTGGGACCGCACCACCTGAGCCACGTCGAGATGGCCGAGCCGGATGGCGAGGAGGTGGGCCCAGTAGGCCGTCGCGCCCCACACCGCGTTGCCGTCCCACTGGACGAAGGCCCCGACGCCAGCGCCCTCCTGGACCCTCCCGGCAGCGAACCCCCCGGGCCCCCAGAGAGGCGCTCCGGGGCGGAGGTGCGATGAGGCCACTTGAGCGGAGAATCCGAGCCTGACCATGGCTCGCGACGCAGCCGCAACGAGTCCCATGGCGCTCACACCGGTCAGTTGCCGGCGGCCGGCCAGGTCGTAGGCGACGAAGATCTGGCCTTCGGGCCACCACGACCGAGCGACCAACTCGTGCGCCGCCGCCTCTGCGACCTCGTCGGCCCACGTCGCATCGCCGGTGCGGCCGCGTGCCCGGCAGGCTGCGGCGACCTCCTCGAGAGCCAGCAAGAACCATCCGCACATCGTGGGGTCGTAGACGACGAAGCCGTGTCCCTGGGCCAGGGCTCGTTCCGCTGACATCTCTGCGTCCCGCGCAGACTCCGTCAATTCCTTGTAGCGAGCGAACGACGCACCGCTCGGGGCGCCGACCAGCGGCGCCATGAGCGGACTGCCCTCCGTGCCGGTTTCGAAAGGATGGAGACAAACGGGAAGCAACCCGCCCTCGACGACCCGCACCCTGGCCAGTGCCCGTAGCTGGCGCAGCGCACCTTCGAGGACCGCGTCCGCCCGGGCGCCGACGGAGAGTGACAGTCGAGCCGCTGCGTAGGCGGACGTCGGAGGGTCGATGAACGGCGTCCGATCGCCGTCGAACATCGGACCGAAGAGCTCCTCTATGAAGGCCTGTGCGTCCTCGGCCCCAGGTACGAAACGCTGATGCGACAGCAAGCCGTTCGCCAGCCCGTTGGACCGGTAGAGGGTCTCGAGTTCGCCCAGTGCGAGGTCGCGATCGAAGTGCCGGACGGCCAGTGCGTGATACCCGCTGTCCCAGGCGAAGAGTGCGGGGTAGCGGACGATATCGGGTACGTGGAACACGCCGCCGAAGGCCTCGACGCGGTGTGAGTCGAGCAGAGAGCGGCATCGCCCGAGAAGATCCGTCACACCCCTGTCATCTCGCACTGCGCTCGCCACGTCAAGTCTTCGTCCTACGGCCTCCGCCGCGGGTTCTCGGCCGGCCTCGGTCCACCCCCTCCCGGGCTTGTAGCGTTGGGGCAACAGCTGCGCCGAGAGCACCGGACCTGGGGAGGAACCGTGGAGACCGAAGCCGCCATCCTGTGGGAGCGACACGGGGAATGGAGTGTCGAGCCCATCGAGCTCGATCCGCCCAAGGAGGGAGAGGTACTCGTGCGCCTTGCCGCCTCGGGCATGTGCCACTCGGACGAACATCTCGTCACCGGGGACATGCCCGTGCCGCTGCCCGTGATCGGCGGTCACGAGGGCGCCGGCGTGATCGAGGAGGTCGGCCCCGGCGTACGTGGCCTCAAGCCCGGCGACCACGTCGTGCTGGGCTTCGTGCCCGCCTGCGGCACCTGCCCGTCGTGTGCCACCGGTCACTCCAATCTCTGCGATGTGGGGGCGACGCTCATGTCGGGCCGTCAGATGGACGGCACGCTGCGCCACCACGCTCGGGGCCAGGACATCGTCACGATGGTGTGCCTCGGGACCTTTTCCAAGTACACGGTCGTCAATCAGGCCTCGTGCGTGAAGATCCTCGACGACTACCCGCTGGACAAGGCCTGCCTCATCGGCTGCGGGGTGACCACGGGCTGGGGCTCTGCCGTCTACGCCGCTGAGGTCGCACCCGGTGACAACGTCGCCGTGATCGGAGTCGGTGGCATCGGTGCGTCAGCGATCCAGGGTGCGCGTCTCGCCGGTGCCGAGATGATCTTTGCCATCGATCCGGTCGAGCTCAAGCGCACTCTGGCTCCCAACTTCGGTGCCACCCACGTCTCACCGTCGGTCGACGAGGCCAAGGCGCTGATCGAGCAGGAGACCTGGGGCCACATGTGCGACAAGGTCATCTGCGCCATGGGCGTGGGCCAGGGTTCCATGATGGAGTCGATCCTCGGCCTCACGGCCAAGCGGGGCCGCGTCGTCGTGACCAACATTCACCCCATGCTCGAGATGAACGTCACGCTCAATCTGATGCAGCTGACCATTCTCGAGAAGCAGATCGTCGGCAGCATCTTCGGCTCGGCCAACATCCACTCGGACATTCCCAAGCTGCTCAAGATCTATCGGGACGGTCAGCTCGATCTCGAATCGATGGTCACCAACACCTACAAGCTCGGTGACATCAACCAGGGTTACCAAGACATGCGCGACGGCAAGAACATCCGCGGCGTCCTCATCTACGACGACTGACCGAACGGATCAACGGATCAACGGATCAACTGATCAACCGTCGGAACGGACCAACTCACCGCCGGCCCGGCCTCACGAACCACTGCTCCGCCCCCGTCGCCGCTCCCGTTGACGGCCACGTGGTCAGGCCGTATGCGGAGCCGACGTCGCCCAGATGTCATTGCAGCGCTCGCATACCGTTTCGGGCACGACGCCCGCACGCATGAGCAGCGCGAACGTCATGCACCCGAGGCAGATGGCGAAGGCCGATTCGAGGAACGCCGCCACGCCGAGGAGGCCGAGCATGACTTCGGCCCCCGTCCAGTAGCCCAGGGCGGTCAGGATCATCGCGGTGAGCGAAAAGGCCACCCCCATGCCCTGGGCGAAGCGTTTGGGCGGCCCGGCCACCGGGCGCTCGGGTACGCCGAGTCGTGGCGTGATGACCCGTGTCACCAATTGGCCGAGGGGGCTCATGGTCGGACCCGTCAGGACCCGGGCGACGAATCCGTACGCGATCACGATCGTCGCCCAGCGCAGGTCGAAGGCCAATGTCAGTACGACCATGACGACCACGCCGGCGGCGACCAGGCGGGCCGATACCTCGTTCACCGGATTGGGGAAGGAGAAGAATGCCTGCACTCGGCTCGATGCGTTTTCGATGCTGCCCTTCGTGCTCATGACCGACCCCCTGGACAGTGTCAGGTCCCGATTTCTTTCAACCGTATAACTCTGACCAGTTTAGTCGTGATTTGGGTGGCGTCGGTCGGCGGGGCCGACCGGGCCGGCCGCCCTCAGGACGCCGGAACCGGCTGGGGCGGGGGTGGCCCGACGTAGCGGGCCGAAGGGCGGATGAGCCGGTTGTGGGAGGCCTGCTCCATCACGTGGGTGCACCAACCGATGGTCCGCCCGGTGGCGAACGTCGGCGTGAACATCTCCCGGGGGATGCCGCAGGTGTGCATGACGACACCGGCGTAGAACTCGACGTTCGTGTAGAGCTGGCGTCCGGGCTTGAGCTCGGCCAGGACGTCGACCGTCGTCCGCTCCACCGACTGTGAGAACTCGACGAGCGGCCCTCCGAGCTGCTCGGTCACGGAGCGCAGCAGCAGCGATCGCGGGTCGTCCGTCTTGTAGACCCGATGGCCAAAGCCCATGATGCGCTCACCGTTTTCGACGGCGTCCCGGATGTAGGCCTCCGCCCGGTCCGGCGTCCCGATGGCGTCGAGCATGTCGAGCGCGCGACTCGGGGCTCCGCCGTGCAGCGGTCCCGAGAGGGCGCCGATGGCAGCCACGATCGCCGCCGCCAGGTCGGCCCCTGTCGAGGTCACGACCCGAGCGGTGAACGTGGAGGCGTTGAAGCCGTGGTCGATCGTGAGGATCATGTACTGCTCGATCGCCCGGGCGTGGGCCGCCGTGGGCTCCTCTCCCGTCAACATGTAGAGGTAGTTGGCGGCGAAACCGAGGTCCGCCCTCGGTTCGATCGGCTCGTGACCCTGACGCAGACGGTGTGCGCTGGCCAGGATCGTCGGCACGACTGCGCAGAGTCCGAGCGCCTGCTCAGAAAGGACGCCTCCGCTGATGTCGTGGGTCGGCTGCCAACCCAGTTCGGCCCCCAACAACGACACGGCGGTGCGCAGCACGTCGAGGGGTGCACCGCGTTGGCTGAGGGCGGGCAGCAAGGTGTGGAGGCCCGGTGGCAGGGCGCGCAAGCGCCGGACGGTCTTGGCGAACGCAGCCGATTCGGTGGCATCCGGGAGAACGCCCTTGAAGAGGAGATACCAGACGTCCTCGAGGCTGCGTCGCTCGGCCAACTCCACCGCTGAATGCTCCCGGTAGTGGTAGAAGCCCTCCTGTCCCCGCACGTCGCCGATCGTCGTCTCGGCCACGACGACGCCCTCGAGGCCAGCCGGCACGTCGCCGCTCGTCTCGGTGGCGGGCCGGATCCGGGCCACCCCCATCAGGTCGCGCAGGGAGACCACGCCGACGCACGCGTCGCCCTCGACCACGGGCAGATGGCGATAATGGTGAGAGGTCAGGCTGGACCACGCCGCGTCGACGCGCTCTTCGGGTCCGAGGACGTCAGGCCGTGCCGTCATCCACAAGCGAACCGCTTCGTGGTCCGGGCCCGCAGAGGCCGCCGCCGCCCGGAGGAGGTCTCGCTCGGTGAGGATGCCGACGACCTTGCCGTGCTCGGTGACCACCACCGACCCGGTCTCGGCCGTCTCCATGGCGCCGGCGGCCACCGTCAGGGTGTCGTCCGCCGCGCACGTCACGGCGGGTGAGGTCATGAGATCACGCACGATGGTTTCCATGTCCTCAACTATGCCCAGAGAATCCTGCGTCTGTAAATGTTGATCAAGTCAATGTAAGATCGCCGTCGTGGAGCGGATGCTGACGAGCGAGGAGGCAGCACGGCGCCTCGGGGTCAAGGTGCCGACGCTCTATGCCTATGTGAGTCGGGGGCAGTTGACGTCGCACCGCGATCCGGCCCGGAGGGGGAGTCTTTTCGACCTCGACGACATCGAGGCCCTGGCGGCTCGGAGCCGTGGCGGTCGCCAGACCGCCACCCGGTTGGCCACCATCACGACCGGCGTGACGCAGCTCAACCAGGACCTGGGCCCGATCTACCGGGGCCGGCTGGCGACGGAGCTTGCCGCCGACACGAGTTTCGAGGACGTCGCCGAGTTGCTCTGGCAATCCGAGGAGTCGGGCCGAGACGGCGATTGGAGCGCTCCGCAACTGGGCCCGTGTCCGCTGACCGTGACGCTCGATCGCATGCGTTGGGCGCTCGTCATGTGCGGGGCCAGTGATCCCTTGCGCTCCGATCGTCGACCTGCCGCCGTGGCCCATGCCGCTCGACGGGCTACGGCAGCCGTCACGGAGGTGATCGGGGCCGGCCAGGCGCCGGGAGATGCGCAGCACTCGATCGCCTCGCGCGTAGCGGCTCGCCTCGTCGGATCGAGCGTGACCATTCCCGTCGCCGCGGTGAACGCGGCGTTGATCCTGCTGGCCGATCACGAACTGGCCACCTCGACGATGGCGGTGCGTATCGCGGCGTCGGTGCACTCCGATCCCTACGACGCGTTTTTGGCCGGGATGGCGACCCTGGCCGGGCCACTGCATGGTGGAGCGAGCCAACAGGCCTTTGAACTGCTCGTCATGGCCGAGCGCGATGGTGCGTCGCGCGCCCTCGACGACATGTTGCGTGAGCGCGGCGTCGTCCCCGGCTTCGGCCATACCGTCTACAAGAACGGCGACCCGCGTTTTGACGCGCTGCTCGCGTTGGCCGAACCCCTCTTGAGTGAAGAGCGAGGAGCACTCTTAGGCGACGTGATGGCAATCGCAGCCGCCAACGATGTGCCGCGGGCCAACTGCGATCTCGCGCTGGCCGCGCTCAGCTGGGGTACCGGGATGCCACCTGACACGGGACGGACCCTCTTTGCTGTGGCCCGCATCGCGGGGTGGGCCGCCCACTACATGGAGGAACTCCTGGAACGCCCACTACGATTTCGGGCACGTGCGGTCTACAGCAGTCTGTGAACCGTGCCGAAGTAACGAGGAACGGCATTGTTCGGCCTCGAGGAGGTGACGCCGTGGAGCGAGAAGGTCTTGACTGGGAGGGTTGGTTCACCGACCCCTTCGGTCGTCACCAGGCCCGATGGTTGTCACTCGGTATTCCAACCAAACTTGTGCGCGACAGCGGGATTGAGTCATTCGACGATCCGCCCGAGGAGATATTCAGTCTCGTTCCCGAGCCCATCGAGTGCGGTGCCGGCGCACTCCGATCCGATGCGGATGCCCCGCATGGTGCGGGCAGCGACCGCGCCGGACGACGCAGTCGTTTTTCCGGCCGCACCCACTGACCGCGGGCGCTCGCCCCGGTAGCCGGCGCTCCCATCCGATCCGATCCGCCCCCATCCGATCCGATCCGCCCCCATCCGATCCGATCCGCCCCCATCCGATCCGATCCGCCCCCATCCGATCCGTTCCGATCCGCCCCGATCCGATCCCTATCGGGCTCCGCCCGATCCCCTATCCCGCCCCGATCACGATGGCCGATGGATGGCCGCCGACCGACACGGGTTTACCGACCTTCGCGGTCGCCAGCGTCACCGGGACGACCGAACCCGCCTGCTCGGTCACCCATGCGGTCGATCCGTCGGGGGTCAGCGCAACGCCCTGGGCTGCGCCGGGCACCGTGATCGCCGTTCCGACGGACAGACCGCTCGAGGTCACCGAGAGTGGGACGACGCCCGAACCCCCGCACACGTAGACGGTCGAGCCGTCGGGCGCCACCGCCATACCGGTCGGGTTGAGGGGGAGGGCCACCGCCGCACTGGGGTGCAGCGTCGTTGCGTTGATGGCAGTCAATGTCCGGTTGGAGAAGTTCCCCACGAGGATCTGTCCGGTGGCCACGGCCAGCGTCTGCGGACCCGGGCCGACGGCGATGGGGGGACCCGCTTCCATGGTCGCAAGGTCGATCGGCGTCACCTGATCGCTGCCGAAGTCGGCCACGAACGCGGTTGGCGCACCGGTCGCATCGAGGGAGACGGCCACGGCAACCGGGTCCTTGCCCACTGCGATCGGCTTGCCCGCCCGCCAGGTGCCGAGGTCTACCGGCGTGACGTTGTCGGAGTCGAGGTTCACGACCACCGCGATGCCCCTGCCATCAGTGCCGCCGGGTGCCACCGCCACAGCGAGGGGTTCGACGCCCACCGTGACCGAGTGCTCGATGTCGTGGCTGACCGGGTCGAGCTCGGTCAGCGTGTCGTCACCTTGGGTGGTCACCAGCAGGCCTGTCTCACCTCGCGTGTACGCCAGCGCCGAAGGGAGGCTGCCGCCGGTGTCCACTGCGGCGCCGACATGACGCGTCGCCGTGTTCACGGGCGTGATGGCTGTGCCGGGCAATGTCACCGACGCGTCCGTCGCCACCCATGCCACGTCGCGGGTCGAAGCACTCCCGGCGGGCGTCGATGAGCAGCTCGCCAGCATCGGGATCGTCACCACGAGAAGGGCGCCGGCCGCCACGCGCACGCGAGTCGCCCGTCCCATGAAAGTCCTGTGCACCGTTCTGCCGTTCATCACCGCGTCAGTCTGCCCGCACCAGCCATCAGCCGCGGGCGCAGGCGGCACCCGCCGGCCGCTCGGCCGCGCTCCACCCGCTGGCCTCACCGACGGGCCAGAAGTCTCCCGTCACGCTGTCTTGTTCGTAGGCCACCGGGGCCGGCGCTCCTTGTACCAGCGCGCCGAGTGCATCGAGGAGTGCCGTGACGTCCTCGCTCGATGTGCCCAGGCCACAGCTGGCCCGCACCGCGCCCGGGATGCCACTGCGGTCGCCTCTTCGCACCGCCTCGCGCGCTTGGGCGACGCCGTCTCGCCCCACACCCAGTAACCGGATGAGGTAGGGATGGGCGCAGAAGCAGCCGTGACGGACCCCGATCCCGAACTCGGCGCTCAGTCGGGCCGCCACCAGCGCATGATGCATTCCCTCGACCGTGAACGTCGCGACGGCGAGTGTGTCGGTGCCTGGCGGCGGTCCGAGCACGCGTAGGCCGTCGATCGCCCGCAGCCCGTCGTGCAGCTGGGCGGACAGGGCCGACTCGTGCGCCTCGATCGAGGCCCAGCCGATGCGCTCGAGTTCGTCCATGGCAGCGCCGAACGCGACGGCTCCGACGACGTTGGGCGATCCGGCCTCCTCGCGTTCGGGTGGCTCCGTCCAGATCACCTCGTCCAGGTCGACGAGGTCGACGGCACCGCCCCCGGCCAAGAAGGGGTCGCCCTCCTCGAACGTGGCGCGCGGGCCGATCAGGGCACCGGCGCCGAAGGGCGCGTAGAGCTTGTGCCCGCTGAAGGCGACGTAGTCGGCCCACGGGGGAAGAGGTCGGTGGGGTGCCAGCTGCGCGGCATCGATCAGCACCGGAACGCCCCGGGCACGGGCCGCAGTACAGATCTCCTCGGTCGGGGGCAGCCAGCCGGTCACATTGGAGGCGCCGGTCATGGCGAGCAGGGCCGGGCGCGGTCCGTCGTCGAGGACGCGAACGACGTCCTCGAGGTCGAAGGTCCCGTCGGTGCCGCATTCGACCCAGCGCCGGCGGGCCACCCGGGACCACGGCAACAGGTTCGCGTGATGTTCGACCACCGTGGTCGCCACCACGTCGTCGGGTCCGAGGCGCAAGCGGTAGGCCAGGTGGTTGATGGCCTCGGTCGTATTGCGCACCAAGATGGCGACGTCGTCGCCGTCGGGGGATCGGTTGGCGAAGCGCGACGCGCTGGCCCGGGCGGACTCGTAGTCGGCCGTCGCCCGACGGGATTTGTACCCCGCCCCGCGGTGGACGCTCGAGTACCAGGGCAAGAACTCCTCCACCCTGTCCGCCACGGCTTGCAGCGCCGGCGTGGACGCACCGCAATCGAGGTCCCGGTAGGGCCGGGCGGACCCGTCGAGGCACGGGACGGCCTGGTGGGCGCCGACGAGGGGTGCGAGGGCGGCCTCTGGTGTCACGGCCGACAGGATAGGGAGTGTCGCTCCTCGCCCGTCACCGCACCCCGCAGCGGGTGGTTCCCGGCCTAGTGCAAGTAGGCGGGCTTGTCCGCCTCACGTCGCCGGGCCGTGAGCACCACGATGTCGTCCGAGCTGCGGCCGTCCGCCGTCATCGCCTCGATGACGAAGTCGGCGACGACGCCCGGATCGTCGACCGGTGTGGAGCCGAGTGACGCCTCCAGGGCGGCGAGGCGGTCGCCGAAGTGGGTGCCCCGGCGCTCGAGGAGGCCGTCGGTGAACATGACGAGGCAGCCGTCATCGAGCAAGAAGGTGTGGTCCTTGTAGTGACAGGGCTGCACGCCGAGCGGGGGCGCTGGAGGGACCTGCAGTTCGGTCGGGATTCCCGCCCGGATGTGCACCGGTGGCGGATGACCGGCCGAGGAGAACGAGATCACGCCGGTCGAGCGGTCGAGCACGCCGACAAGCGCGGTGGCCAACCGGGGTTCGGCCCCGAGGAGGCAGAATTGGTTGAGGCGTTCCAGGGCCCGGCCGGGGGAGCGCTCTTCGAGGAGGAGCATCCCGAGGGTCCGGCGGAGATGGCTCATCGACTTGGCGGCAGCGAGGTCATGGCCTTCCACGTCGCCCACGACCAGCGCCACCAGATCGTCGGTGACCGGGACGACGTCGTACCAGTCGCCCCCCACCTCGTGGCCCGGCGATGCCGGTCGGTAGCGTGCCGCCACGTCCCAACCGGCGACGGCGGGAATGGCGTCGGGCAAGAGATTGCGCTGCAGCTCGTGGGAGATCCGGCGCTCTCTGTCGTAGGTGCGAGCCCGGTTGACCACCGAGCCGACCTGCTTGGCCAGCTGCTCGGCCAGATCGAGGTCCTTCTCCGAGAACCGTCGGCCCGAGCCACACGACACCAAGGTCACCGTTCCGATCACCGTCCCCTCTCGGGTACGCAGCGGCACGGTCATGTAGGACGAGTAACCCAGTTCCTTGAGAATCGAGTAGTGCCGGGAGTCCCGGCTGGAGCGACGGAGGAACTCGTCGGACATCTCCGCGCTCCACATGGAGCGCCCCGTCCGCATCACTTCCATGATGGGGTCGTTGCCGTCCGGTTCCGGGGCGTACCAGCTCTTGAGCTCTTCGGCGAGAGGCCGTTTGGCCGCATCGGCATGCCAGGCCGCCATGCGCCGCATCCGCTTGTCGTCGTCCTCGAGGTCGATGAGGCACAGATCGGCCAGCACGGGGACCGAGACCCTGGCCAGCCGTTCCACCATCTCGCCGTAGTCGACGAACTCAGAGAGGACCTGGGCGGCCAGGAGCAGGAACTCGCTGCGTCGCCGGGCTTCGAGCAGCTCGTCGACCAGCCCTTCCCGCTCGCTCTGCAGCGCCGAGGCATGCAGCAGCTCTCCGAGGTGGCCGGCGACGGCGTGCATGAGGTCGACCACCGACCGGTCTCGGCTGCGTCGTTGGCGACTGAGGAGCTCGACCACGCCGACACAAGCGCCTCGATAGTGGATGGGGAACGCGTACACGCTCCGGATCCCGATGGGTGCGAGCTCGTCGCCTCGGCACCGCTCGTCCTCGGATACGTCGCTGACCCAAAGCGGCTCACCGTCCTCGATCACGCGTCGGGCCAACTGCTCGCTTCCGCAACTACGGCAGCCCTCTGCGGACGCAGTGGACGCAGCGGGCGCCGTGGCCACAGAAGCCGAGGTCGAGGTCGTCTCGACGTCCGAATCGCGAACCCATACGTCGTGGCACACCAGATCGTGGTGGGACGTGACAGTCCAGAGCGCCGTCACGTCCCAGCCCAGCCGCCGGCCCAAGGTCGAGAGGAGGCGTTCCGCTGGTGGATCGTCGAGTGGCGCATCTTGGAGGATCTCGAGCAGCTCGCTCGTCAGTTCGGACCAGCGCTGCAGCTTTCGGTTGTCGTGGGCTCGGTAGATCCCGACCATGACGGGACCCGACGACTCGTGATCGAACATCGAAAGTACGAGTTCGGTATCAACCTCGGACCCGTCGGCTCGCCGGATCATGGCAGGAACGCGCTGACCGAGGAGGGCCACAGCCTCGGTCTGCATGAAGTGCTCGAATCCGTCCTTGAGGGTTTCGGCCGACGAGTCCGGGACGATGTCGAGCACCGAGCGGCCGGTCAGCGATCCCTCCGGCCAGCCCATGAGTTCCTCGGCCGCCGAGTTGACGTAGACGATCTTCCCCAGCCGATCGGTCGCCAGCACGGCGTCACGCAAGGTGTCGAGCACCGCCCAACCATCGTCGGCGGGAGGAGATGGCGGATCCGCGGACCCCAGATCAGTGGTGACGGCCGAATCAGCGGTCACGACCGAATCAGCGGTCACGACCGAATCAGCGGTCACGACCGAGTCAGCGGTCACGACCGAGTCAGCGGTCACGACCGAGTCAGCGGTCACGACCGAGTCGAATTGCTCCAGCGACGGAACGGAGTCGAGCTGGTCCTCTGGGGACTCGGTCTCCATATCGAGCACGGCCCTTGCTTCCCAGTGCATCGGGACCCCACCCGGGAAGTCGGCCGGCATGGGCGGGAGGGCGGGCAACTCGGCCGTGAACCAGACGGTCTTGGCCGGCGGGTCGCGGTGGAGGTCGATGCCCCACGTATCGGCCAGCGTGCTCACAATGTGCAGCCCGCGCCCACGGGGGGCGTCCGGCCCCGCCGACTCTGGCGTGGGGAATCCCTCGGCGGCGTCAGTGACCGACACCCGCAAGGTGCGCCCGGCCTCGAGCAGCTCGACAGTGACCACGAATTCTGTGGCGGCATGTTGGACCGCATTGGTCGCCAGTTCGGAGAGCATGAGGGCCAGCGAGTCGGCGACCTCGCCGCAGTCTTCGGGCAACACGTTGGTCAAAAAGCGCCGTGCCTCGCTGACCGAAGGCGCACAGCCCGGGAACCGTCGCGAGGCGCGCAGCATCCCGTCGCCGACCGCGTCAACATCGCTGTGAGCGGCAGCAGTGGGCTCGCTCCAATGCAGGGTCGGGCTACGCATACCGGTTGCACTGCTTTCTTCCCCGCGAGAACCGCTCATAAACGGATTTCGCAACCAGATCGACGCGAAATCTCCGT
The DNA here is from genome assembly GCA_963754445.1 of uncultured Acidimicrobiaceae bacterium. Lineage (GTDB taxonomy): Bacteria > Actinomycetota > Acidimicrobiia > Acidimicrobiales > RAAP-2 > Bog-473. Next base: position 1,162,366 of record CAVWFT010000002.1, read on the forward strand.
TTGGTGCCTCGGCTCGAGGCTACATTCGGCCCTCGTGGAAGAGCGGTATGAGTCCGAGCTCGCCGGTTCGGCGGCAGTCCTCGACGGCGTGGATCGGGCCCTCGAACGTATGAGCGACGGTCGCTACGGGACGTGCGAGACATGCGGCACGGAGATCCTTGCGGCCGATCTCGAGCGCGACCCCACGCGACGCGTGCCTGCGAACAGCATCTCGAGTTTCCCTAGCGATTTACTCGCGAAAAGCGGCCCGCCATCTGCGGCCGTCTCGCAGCGCCCGTCGACCTGCGCCGTGGGCCTGCGCCGTGGGCCTACGCCGTAAGCCTGCGTCGTGGGCCTGCGGCCGGCCGCCCGACCCAACCCAGGCTGTCAGCTGGCGATCTTCAGCGCCTTGGCCGCATCGAGGCGCGCCGACACATCCGACCAGTTGACGACGTTCCACAGGGCGGTGAAGAAGTCCGCCTTCACGTTCTTGTACTGCAGGTAGAACGCGTGCTCCCAGGCGTCGAAGACCAACAGGGGCACGGACCCGTTGCCGACGTTGCCCTGGTGGTCATAGATCTGCTCCACGATCAAGCGTCCGCCAAGCGGCTCGTAGGCCAGCGCGCCCCAACCAGATCCCTGGATGGTCATCGTGGCGTTGGTGAAGTGCGCCTTGAACTTGTCGAACGAGCCGAAGTTCTCGTCGATGGCCGAACCCAGCGCGCCGTCCGGCTTGTCGCCACCGTCCGGGCTGAGGTTCTTCCAGAACAGGGAGTGCAGCACGTGGCCCGAGATGTGGAAGGCCAGCGTCTTCTCGAGCCCGACAATGGGGCCGAAGTCGTCCTTGTCGTGGGCGGCGGCCAGCTTCTCGAGGGTCTGGTTCGCCCCGGTCACGTACGCGGCGTGGTGCTTGTCGTGGTGGAGCTCCATGATCTGGGCCGAGACGTGGGGCTCGAGGGCGGCGTAGTCGTACGGCAGGTCGGGAAGCGTGTAGTCGGCCATGGGTTCCTCCGGCGTCTCGGTGTCTTTGGTCGTGTTCGGGTCTTGCGATTTCAGGTCTTGCTGTCTCAGGTCTTGCTGTTCAGGTCTCGCAATGTCGGTGTCGTTGTCGATCGCGCCGGCGTCGACACCGGTCGTGCTGCTCCAGTCGGTCCTACCCCGCACGGCACGTCCGTAACGGTCCGCAGCGGATCGGTCCTGCGTGCTGGACCCTACCCGACCGCCACAATGGGGCGGCCAGGGTCACGAGTCGTCCCGTCGCCCGCCCGCCCAGCAGTACGATTGCCCGCGTGACCACGGATCCCAAGGACCGCTGGCTCGACCTTGGGGCGTTCATACGCGAGCAACGGGGATCAGCTCGATTGTCGCTCCGGCGCCTCTCGGAGCTCGCCGGCATCTCGAATCCGTATCTCAGTCAGATCGAGCGTGGACTGCGGCGCCCCTCGGCGGAGATCCTCCAGCAGATCGCCAAGGCATTGCGCATCTCCGCCGAGACGCTCTACGTCCAGGCCGGGATCCTCGAGCCGCCGGACGGGACCTTCGACCTCACCCGGGCGATCATGGCCGATCACTCCCTCAGCGAGGAGCACAAGCAGGCGCTCGTCCGTATCTACCTCTCGTTCCGTCGCGAGTTCGAGGACGATCAGGCCCAGGCCAACGAGCATGGGCACAGCCCCCATGCGCACGCGGCCCATGCGCCGGCCCCCGGCCCGGTACCGGCAGCGGGCTCGACCGTGGGCGCCCGAGGATCCGCCGAGCCTGGGCCCATTGAGCGTGGATCCGCCGAGAATGGATCCGGCGAGGGGGGATCCGCCGGTCGGGGATCCGCCGCCCCGGTCCGGGCGGCCCAAGGGGAGGCGGCCTCCGGCCCCACCTCCGGCCCCACCTCCGGCCCCGCCTCCAGCCCGGCCTCCGGTCCTGCCTCCAGTCCGGCCTCGGGTCCCGCCTCGAATCCGACCGTCACTTCCGGTCCAACCGGGACCTCCAGCCCGACCGTCACTTCCAGCCCGACCGTGACCTCCAGCCCGACCGTGTCCCCGACCACGGCCTGAGACCGCTGCCGGCCAGGACCGGAACGGAAATTCCGGCCGCCGGTAGGCTCTCCCTCGCCATGCGCCGGCTCTCGATCCTGTCCCTCCACACCTCCCCGCTGGCTCAGCCCGGGACCGGCGACGGCGGCGGCATGAACGTCTACGTGCGCGAACTGGCCGGAGCGCTGGCCCGTTCGGGCGTGGTCTGCGATGTCTTCACCAGAGCCTGGTCGCCCGACCTGCCCGCCGTCGTCGAGGTCGAGCCCGGTCTGCGGGTGCACCACGTCCCGGCCGGGCCTCTGCGCGGGGTGCCCAAGGAATCCCTGCCCACGGTGGTCGAGGAGTTCACGGCCGGGGTCATCGAGTCGATGTCCGCCGCGGCCGAGTCCGGCGGTCCGGACGGCGGTGGCCTGCCCTACACCTCGGTGCACGCCAACTACTGGCTCTCCGGATTGTCGGGCCACGTGATCAAGCACGAGCTCGAGCTGCCACTCGTGTGCACCTTCCACACCCTCGACCGGGTCAAGGCCGAGTCCATGCCCGAAGAGGTCGAGGCCGACATGCCCCACCGGCGGGCCGAGGCCGAGGCCTCCATCATCGAGTGCTCTGACGCCGTGCTGGCCTCGTGCAGCGTCGAGGCCGAACAGATCGCCTCGCTCTACGGCGGCGACCCGGGGCGCATCCGCATCGTGCCGCCCGGCGTCGACCATGCCTTCTTCGGTCCGGGCCACCGCCCCCAGGCCCGGCGGGCCCTTGGCCTGCCTCTCGACGGGCGCCTGCTGCTCTTCGTCGGGCGCATCCAGCCCCTCAAGTGTGCCGATGTGGCCGTCGAGACGTTGGCCGAGCTCCTCGAGCACGGCGGCGATCCCTACCGCCTCGTCGTGGTGGGCGGACCCAGCGGGCCGCACGGCGAGAAGTCGCTCCAGGGCCTGATCGACCTGGCCGACGGGCGCGGCGTGCGCGACCACGTGCACTTCGTGACGCCCCAGCCCCACGAGCTCCTGTCCTCGTACTACCGGGCCGCCGACGTCTGCCTCGTGCCCAGCCGCTCCGAGTCCTTCGGGCTCGTCGCCCTCGAGGCCGCGGCCTGCGGGACGCCGGTCGTGGCCTCCGCCGTCGGCGGCCTGACCACCCTGGTCGAGGACGGCCACACGGGCTTCCTCATCGAGGAGGCCGACCCCGCCGCCTACGCCGCCGCCGTGCGCCGGGTCTTCGACCAGCCGCTCCTGGCCGAACGCCTCTCCACCGCGTCGGTCCTCATGGCCCGCCGCTACACCTGGCGGGCCGCCGCCCGGGCGCTGGTCGACCTGCACGACGAGCTCGCGGCGGGACGCCTGGTCGAGTGCGGCTGAGCTCGGCTGTGGCTGTGGCTGTAGCTGTGGCTGTGGCCGTAGTTGCGGTGCGGGCCTGAGCGGAGCGCTGCGCCGTGCCGCTGGTCGACCTGCCCGAGGATGAGGAGATGGCGACCGCCGTCGCCCGCATCGACGCCTGGGCCACCCGCGAGCTGGCGGCGGACGGGCCGCTGGTGGCCGCCGAGCGCCAGCAGGTGACCGACCGCACCGCGTCGTTCCAGTGGTATCTCCGCTTCAAGGGTGACGAGAAGGACTTCATCACGGTGTGGTTCACGCTCAAGCAGCGCACCCTGTGGCACGAGGCCCAGTTCATGCCCGCCCCTGAGGAGCACAAGGAGGAGGTCTACGCCTACCTCCTGCGGCGCAACAGCGCGCTCTTCGGCATGGCCTTCGCCCTCGGACCCGAGGACGCCGTCTACCTGGTGGGCCGGGTGCCGGCCCGCCTCATCGACGACGACGAGCTCGACCGCATCGCCGGGGCCTCGGTCGTCTACACCGACGACCACTTCCCGACGGCCATGACGCTGGCCCACCCGACGGCCTACCGCCGCCGCCCCCGCCGCTAGGTCACTAGGGTCGCGGGCGTGTCGAGCCTGCTCATCGTCGGTGGCGGGAAGATGGGCGGCGCCCTGCTGGGCGGCCTGCTCCGTTCGGGCTGGGCCGACGCGGGCGACGTGGCCGTGATCGAGCCGGCGGACGGGCGCCGGGCCGAGCTCGAAGCGGAGTTCCCCGGCCTGCGCACCCTCGCCGCCCCCGAGCCGGGCCTGCTGGCCGAGAACGGGTCGCGGCTGGCCGGCGCGGTGCTCGCCACCAAGCCCGACGTGGCCGAAGGGGCCTGCCGGGCCCTCGGGGTGACCGGCGTGACCCGGGTCCTCTCCATCGTGGCCGGGGTGCCCACGGCCCGTCTCGAAGCGGCGCTCGGGGGCCAACCCTCGGTCGTGCGGGCCATGCCGAACACGCCCGCCCTCGTGGGCTCGGGTGTGACGGTGATCTCGGGCGGCTCGTCGGTCGAGCGCGGCCGACCTCGACTGGGCCGACGACGTGCTCAGCGCGGTCGGCGTCGTCCTGCGCCTACCCGAGCGCCTGCTCGATGCGGTGACCGGCCTCTCGGGCTCGGGCCCGGCCTACTTCTTCTTGGTGGCCGAGTCGCTGATCGAGGCGGGGGTGCAGATGGGGCTGGCCCGCGACGTCAGCCGCACCCTGGTCGTCGAGACCATGGCCGGATCGGCCGCCCTGTTGAAGGAGACGGGGCGTGACCCCGCGGCGCTCCGGGCCGAGGTCACCTCACCGGCCGGTACGACGGCCGCCGGCATCCGCAGCCTCGAGGCGCGCTCGACCCGCTCGTCGTTCATGGAGGCCGTGGCCGCCGCGACGGAGCGCTCCCGCAACCTGGCCCGCTGAGCGTCGCCACCTTCTGCCATGCCCAGCCCGCCCGCACGCATCGTCTACTTCCTGTCCGATTTCGGGACGACCGACGAATTCGCCGGGGTGGTGCACGCCGTCATCGCCAGCCGGGCGCCGGGCACCACCGTCATCGACCTGACCCACCACGTCCCGGCCTACGACGTGCGCGCCGGCAGCCACACCCTGGTGCGGGCCGTGCCCCATCTCGGCCCGGGCGTCGTCCTCGGGGTCGTGGACCCCGGTGTGGGGACCGAGCGCCGCGGCCTGGCCCTCGAGGTGGCCCTCCCGAGTGGTGGGATCCTCCACTTCGTCGGGCCCGACAACGGACTGCTGGTGGCCGCGGCCGAGGTCGCCGGCGAGACCCCCGTGGCCCGGGCGGTCGAGCTGGCCCGGCCCGAACTGCCGCCCGACCGGGGTCCGACCTTCGACGGACGCGACCTGTTCGCCCCCGCCGCCGCCGCGCTGTGCAGCGGCACCTCGCTGCGCGCGCTGGGCGCCGAACTGGACCCGGCCTCGCTCGTCCGCCTGGTCGGCGGGGTGGTCGAGCAGGGACGGCTGGCCGACGGCCGGACCTGCGTGCGTACCGAGGTGACCTGGGTCGACCACTACGGCAACCTGCAGCTGGCGGCGACGGTGGCCGACGCCCGCGTCGCCGGGATGCCGGTGGCGGGCAGCATCGAGCTGGCGGCCCGGGCCGACTCGGATCGCGAGTACCTCGACGGCTTGCCCTATTCGCTCGTGCCCGGCGGCGTAGCGCTGCGCTGCGTCGACGCCTTCGGGCAGCTGGCCGAGGGCGAGCTCGGCGTGCTCGTCGACGCCAACGGCCACCTGGCCGTGGTGGCGGGCGCGGCGTCGGCCGCGCACTGGCTCAACGTGGCGGCGGGGGAGTTGCTGGTCCTGGCCTGGTAGGACGCGGCGGCAGCCGGCGTTTGGTGCCGCCGGGACCCTCGTCGGTACCCTTTTGGCGGTGAGCCCGGAAGCACCCGAGGATCCGAAGCCGGCGTCGGCTCATCGACGCATCCCCGAGGCCACCGTGCTGCGCCTCCCCGTCTATCAGCGCATCCTGGCCGAGCTCGAGCGCGCCGGGACGACGACCGTGTCGTCCGAGCAGCTGGCCGCGCTGGCCCGGGTGAACGCGGCGAAGGTGCGCAAGGACCTCTCGCTCCTCGGCTCGTTCGGCACCAGAGGCTCGGGCTACGAGCCGGGCGTGCTCAGCGCGCAGATCGACCGCGTCCTCGGGGTCGACGCCAACTGGTCGGTGGCCATCGTCGGCATCGGCAACCTGGGCCGCGCCCTGACCAACTCGGCCGGCTTCGCCTCGCGGGGCTGTCAGATCACGGCGCTCTTCGACGTCGACCCCGCCGTCGTGGGCGACGAGATCGGCGGCCTCACCGTGCGCCACATGGACGAGATCGCCACGCTGCGCGGCGTGGAGCGGCCCGACATCGGGGTGATCGCCACGCCGGGCTGGGCGGCGCAGCAGACGGCGGATCTCTTGGTCCGGGCGGGGGTGACCTCGCTCTTGAACTTCGCCCCCCGCGTGCTCAACGTGCCGGCGGCGGTGCACGTGCGCTACGTCGACCTCTCCATCGAACTGCAGGTGCTCGGCTTCTACCGGGCCCGCCAGGAGGAGGCGGCCCGCAACGGGTCCGAGGACGGCGAGCCCGCCCCCCTGCTGCGCTCGGTCGGCCTCTCCGCGGCGCCCGATTTCGGCTGAGGGGCCGATAGCCTCTTTCGTGACCGGCAGGCCGTTCCTCCCCGCGAACGGCGTGCGCGTCCCGCGAGATTGGCGGGACCGAGGGTCGGACCGGCACAATTGCGGGCCGACCCAGGAAGGATCCGAGTGTCCGTCGTCGTCATAGGTCTCCAGCACACGCAGGCGCCACTGCCCCTGCTCGAGCAGGCGGCCGTCCCGGACCAGGACCTGCACAAGGTGCTGAGCGCGCTCAGCCACAAGCGCAACGTGCTCGAGACGGTGGTCCTCTCCACCTGCCTGCGCACCGAGGTCTACGCGGTCGTGGACCGCTTCCACGACGCGGTGGCCGAGATCTACGAGATCATGGCCGAGCAGTCGGGCGCCTCGGTCGAGGAGCTCTCGACCCACGCCACCGTCCGCTTCGACGACGACGTCACCGGCCACCTCTTCGCGGTGGCCTCGGGGCTCGAGTCGGTGGTGACGGGTGAGTCCGAGGTCGTGGGCCAGGTGCGGCGCGCCTTCGAGCGGGCCCAGGAGGAGGGCACCTGCGGCCCCGTGCTCTCGGCCCTGTTCCGCCACACGCTCCAGACCGGCAAGCGGGTGCGCACCGAGACCGGCATCAGCAAGGGGACGACGTCGTTCGCCTACGCCGCCGTCACGGTGGCCCGGGGCGAGGACGGCGACGGCCTCCGGGGTGCCCGCGTCGTCGTCGTCGGCGCCGGCACCATGGGTGTGGGCGTCTGCCGGGCGCTCTCCGACATCCCCGCCGCCGACGCCCCGCAGTCGGTGGTGGTGCTGAACCGCTCGCTCACGCGGGCCCAGGACCTCGTGCGCGATGCCGTGGCCGCCGCCCCGTTCTCCATGCGGGCGGCCGCGCTCGTCGACGTGGGGGCCGAGCTGGCCCAGGCCGACGTGGTCCTCACGGCCGTCGCCGCCGAGGCCCATGTGCTGCACGAGCAGGACTTCGACCAGGTGACCGGGCCCCTGCGCGTCATCGACCTGGGGGTGCCGCGCAATGTCGATGCCGGGGTGCGGGACCGGGCGGGCATCAAGGTCCTCGACATGGACACGCTGCGCGAAGAGGTGGCCCGGGCGCTCGGGGACCGGGCCGAGGAATCGATCGCGGCGCGGGCCATCGTGGCCGACGAGGTGGCGCGCTACCGCACGGCCAGCCGCCAGCGCGGGGCGGCGCCGGTCGTCGCCTCCCTCCGGGCCCGGCTGGAGTCCCTGCGGGTGGCCGAGCTCGAGCGGCACCGGGCCCAGCTGGCCGACCTGACCGAGGCCGAGTGGGAGCACGTCGACGCCGCCACGAGGGCCGCCCTGGCCAAGCTGCTGCACGAGCCGACCATGCTCTTGAAGGACGCCGCGGGCACGCCGCAGGGCGAGCGCCTGGTCGAAGCGCTGCGCACGCTCTTCGACCTCTGAGCGCCGCCCGGCCTCGCCCGCACGGGGCGCTCATGGGATAGTCGCCGTATGGGAACTCTGCGCCTGGCCACCCGCGGCTCGCCCCTGGCCCTGCGCCAGACCGAGCTGGTGGGCGAGCTGCTGCGCACGGCCCACCCCGAGCTGGACGTGGAGCCGGTCGTCGTGCGGACCCGGGGCGACCAGGACGCCGAGTCACCGCTCGACGAGATCGGCGGCCAGGGCGTCTTCGTGACCGAGGTCGAGGCCGCGGTGCGCGACGGCCGGGCCGACGCCGCCGTCCACTCGGCCAAGGACATGCCCTCGATCATGGTGGCCGATCTCGTCCTGAGCGCCGTGCCGCGGCGGGCCGACGCCCGTGACGGCCTCGTCGGGTGCACCCTGGGCGGCCTGCCTCCGGGGGCGCTGGTGGCCACCGGGTCGGCCCGCCGCCGGGCCCAGCTGGCCTGGCTGCGTCCGGACCTCGTCTTCACCCAGCTCCGGGGCAACATGGCCCGCCGGGTGGCGGTCGGCGAGTCCGACGACGTCACGGCCGTCGTGGTGGCCGTGGCCGCCATGGACCGGCTGGGCTGGCGGGACAGGCTGACCGACGTGCTCGACCCGGTCGACATGCTGCCCCAGGCGGGCCAGGGCGCCGTCGCCCTGCAGTGCCGGGCCGACGACACGGCGACCCGCAAGCGCCTGGCCCGGATCGACGACGAGTCGAGCCACCTGACGCTGCGCGCCGAGCGCGCCGTGCTGGCCGCGCTGGGGGGCAGCTGCTCGGTGCCGGTCGGGGCCCACGCCGTGCTGGACGCCGACGGCGGGATGGAGGTCACCGGCCTGGCGGCCAGCGGAGACGGGCGGACCGTGATCCGGCTGAGCCGGCGCGGACCGGCGGGCGACCCCGAGGAGCTCGGGACGTCGGTGGCCCGGGACCTGCTCGAGGGCGGGGCCTACGCGATCGAGGGATTTCCCGGCCTCGACGCCATCCCGCCGGCGCCGTGACCGTCTACCTGGTCGGCGCCGGGCCGGGCGACCCCGGGCTGCTGACCCGACGGGGCGCCCAGCTGCTGCGCCGGGCCGACGTCGTGCTGCACGACCGCCTGGTGAGCCCGGCCATCCTCGATCTGGTACCGCCCGCCGCCCAGCTGATCGACGTGGGCAAGATGCCCGAGGCGGCCGGGGTTCTCCAGGACGAGATCGGCCGGCTCCTGGTCGAGCACGGCCGGCGGGCCGCTGTCGTCGTCCGGCTCAAGGGCGGCGACCCCTTCCTCTTCGGGCGGGGCGGGGAGGAGACGCAGGTCCTGACCGCGGCCGGCATCGCCTGGGAGGTCGTGCCCGGCGTGACCTCGGCCTTCGGCGTGCCGGCCGCCCTGGGCATCCCGGTCACGCACCGGGGCCTGGCCGCCTCGGTCACCGTGGTCACGGGCCGGGTGGGCGAGCCGGACGGGACGTCCAGTCCCGACTGGGATGCCCTGGCCCGGGTCGGAGGCACCCTGGTCGTCCTCATGGGCATGGCGACCCGGAGCGCCATCGCCGAGGCGCTGGTACGGGGAGGCCGGGCCGCCGACACGCCGGTGGCCGTGATCGCCCGCGGGACCCAGGCGGCCCAGCGGGTCGCCCGCACGACGCTGGCCGGCCTGGCCGGCGTCGACCTCGAGGGGCCCGCCGTCATCGTCGTGGGCCCGGTGGCCGCCCTCGGATCGGACTCGCCTCCGACGGGTGCCGCGGGTCCGCTGGCCGGACGCCGTGTGGTCGTGACCCGGGCAGGCGCCCGGGCCCAGGGCCTCGTCGACGCGCTCGAACGGGCCGGTGCCGCAACCGTCGCGCTCCCGTTGACCCGCACGGTCGAGGCGGGGGACGGCGGCGCCGCACTGCGGGCGGCCGGGGCCGAGATCGCCACGTTCGACTGGATCGTGTTCACGTCGCAGAACGCCGTGGACCGTTTCATGGCCACCCAGCGCGACGCCCGGACCCTGGCCGGCGTGGGCGTGGCCGCGGTGGGGCCGGCCACGGCCGACGCCCTGCGCCTGAGCGGCATCGAGCCCGACCTGGTCCCGGCCGAGCACAGTGCGCGCGGTCTGGTCGAGACGTTCGACACGGCTGCGGGCGACACGGCTGCGGGCGACACGGCTGCGGGCGACACGGCTGCGGGCCGCGTGCTCTTCCCGGCGGGTGACCTGGCCCCGGGGACCATTCCCGACGGGCTGGCCGAGAAGGGGTGGCGGGTGACCAGGGTCGAGGCCTACCGCACGGTCCCGCTGTCCCAGCCCGAGCCGGCCCTGCTGGCCCGGGTGGCCGACGCCGACGCCATCACCTTCACCGCCGGCTCATCGGTGGCAGCGTTCGTGGCCCTGCGCACCGCGGCCGGCGAGGCGGTCCCGGTGCCGCCCCACGTGGTCTGCATCGGCCCGACCACGGCTGCGGCAGCCCGGGCGGCCGGGATGTCCGGCGTGTCCGAGGCCTGGGGCGCCTCGGCCGGCGGCATCGTGGACGAGCTGGTCGATCACTTCGGCCACGACGGCGCGGACCACCACGACGAGGACGACGCCGACGCCGACGCTCGTGACGCGGGCCCCGGCCCCGGTCCCGACCCCGACCGGGGCTCGTAGCATTGGACCTGATGACCGACGCCTTCCCGACCCGACGTCTGCGCCGGTTGCGTCGCACCCCGGCGCTGCGACGCCTGGTGGCCGAGACCCGCCTCGGGGTCGACGATCTGGTGGCGCCGCTCTTCGTCCGCGAGGGCATCGAGACGCCCGTCCCGATCGCCTCGATGCCGGGCCAGGTGCAGCACTCGCTCGACTCGCTCCTCCTCGAGGCCAAGCGCCTGGTCTCCCTCGGCCTGCCCGGCCTCATCCTCTTCGGTGTGCCCGAGCAAAAGGACGCCGAGGGCACGGGCGCCTGGGACCCCGACGGCGTGGTGCAGGTGGCCCTGCGTGCCCTGCGCGCCGCCGTGGGCGACGAGCTGGTACTCATGGCCGACCTCTGCCTCGATGAATACACCGACCACGGCCACTGCGGTCTCCTCGGCCCGCACGGCGAGGTCCTCAACGATGCGACCCTCGAGCGTTACCAGCGCATCGCCTTGGCCCAGGCGGAAGCAGGCGCCGACGTGGTGGCACCGAGCGGGATGATGGACGGGCAGGTGAGCGCCATCCGCTCCGCCCTCGACGGGGCCGGGCACGACCAGATCGGCATCTTGGCCTATGCGTCCAAGTACGCCTCCGCGCTCTACGGACCGTTCCGCGACGCGGTCGACGTCACCATCGCCGGGGGCGGGGACCGGCGCGCCTACCAACAGGACCCGCGCAACGGGCGCGAGGCGCTGGCCGAGATCGTCGAAGACGTGGCCGAGGGTGCCGACATGATCATGGTCAAGCCGGCCATGACGTCGCTCGACGTCCTGACCGAGGCGCGCCGGGCGGTGCAGGTGCCACTGGCCGCCTATCACGTCAGCGGCGAATTCGCGATGGTCCGGGCCGCCGCCGCCGCCGGCTGGATCGACGGGCCGGCGGTGGCGCTCGAACAGCTGACCGTGCTCAAGCGGGCGGGCGCCGACTTCATCCTCACCTACTTTGCCGCCGAAGTGGCCGAGGCCCTCGGTGGCTGAGCCGACCCGCGTCGGCGAGACCGCCGGCGCGGGCGCGCCCGATGGCCCGTCCCTGACCAACGCAGCGTGGTTCGCCCGGGCGCAGCGCGTCATTCCCGGTGGCGTGGACTCGCCGGTACGGGCCTTCTCCTCGGTCGGCGGCACGCCCTACACCGTCGTCTCGGGCGAGGGTCCCTACGTGGTCGACGCCGAGGGCACGCGCTACATCGACCTCGTGCAGTCCTACGGCGCCGTGTTGCTCGGTCACGCCCACCCCGTCGTCACCGCGGCCGTGGGCGCCGCTGCCGCCAAGGGCACGACCTTCGGCGCACCGACGCCCGGCGAGGTCCTGTTGGCCGAGGCCATCTGCGCCCGGGTGCCGGGCTGCGAACAGGTGCGCCTGGTGTCCTCGGGCACGGAGGCGGCCATGAGCGCGGTGCGCCTGGCCCGCGGTGTCACCGGCCGCGACCGGGTGATCAAATTCGACGGCTGCTACCACGGGCACTCCGACGGCCTGCTGGCCGGTGGCGGCAGCGGGGTGGCCACCCTCGGTCTGCCCGGTTCGGCCGGGGTCTCCGCCGGTGCGGTCGCCGACACGGTGGTGGCGCCCTACAACGTCGTGCCCGCGCTGAGTCCGTCGGTCGCCTGCGTCATCGTCGAGCCGGTGGCCGCCAACATGAACCTCGTCGAGCCCGCACCCGGGTTCCTGGCCGACCTGCGTGCCGCCTGCGACGCCGCCGGCGCCCTGCTCGTCTTCGACGAGGTGATCACCGGCTTTCGCCTCGGCCCCGGTGGCGCCACGGCGTGGAGCGGCGTGACCCCGGACCTGTGGTGCTTCGGCAAGGTGATCGGGGGCGGCCTGCCCGTCGGCGCGTTCGGCGGCCGTCGTGACCTCATGGCCTCGCTGGCCCCAGCCGGTCCGGTGTACCAGGCGGGCACGCTGTCGGGGAACCCGCTGGCCACGGCGGCCGGCCTCGCCGTGCTCTCCCACGTCGGCCCCGAGGACTACCGACAGCTGAGCGAGAGGGTCGCCACCTTCGCCAAGGAGCTCGAATCGGCCATCGCATCCGGCGGCCTCGCCGTCACGGTGTCGACGGTGGGCCCGCTGGTCGGTCTGTTCGTGGCCCCGGCCGCGGCGGGACCGCTCGGTGCACCGCGCGACTACGCCGACGCCGCGGCCATCGTCGGGCACGGGACGCACCGGGCCTTCTTCCATGCCATGTTGCGCCGGGGCGTGGCGTTGGCGCCCGGTCCCTACGAGGTGCTCTTCCCCGGCCTGTCGCACGACGACGCCGTGCTCGCCCGCGTGATCGAGGCCGCCGCCGACGCGGCGGCCGAGGCCGCCGCGGACATCGCCTGAGGCGGCCGCACGTGGTCGCGGAGTGGCCGGCCGGGTTCGCCGATCTGCGTCTGGGTACAGGCTGTCCGATGTGCCGGCGGTCCGAGGAGGACCTCGGGCCGCATGGCCTGCGGGTGTTCGAGGGCCGATGGTCCGACGCCGTGCTCGGCCGGCACCCGGCCCGTCCCGGCTACACCATCGTCGTGTGGAAGGGCCGTCATGTGGTCGAGCCCGGCGAGTTGACACCCGAGGAGGCAGCCGGTTTCTGGAGTGAGGTGGCCCGGGTCGCCGACGCCGTCGAGGCGCAGTACGAGCCGGTGAAGATGAACTGGCTGCACCTCGGCAACGGCGTGCCCCACCTGCACGTGCACCTGGTGCCCCGACCGCTCGACGATCCGTGCGCCGGGGGACCGCTCGAGCCCGAGGCCTTGTTCCAGTCGCTCGTTGCGCCGCTCGCCGACGACGAGTTGCAGCTGCAGGGCGCCCGTCTGCGCGCCCGTCTCGAGGGCTGAACGGTCGCGAAGGGCTGAACGGTCGCGAAGGGCCGAACGGACCGGAGGGCTGAACGGACCGGAGGCTGAACGACCGCCGCCCGGGGACACCACCCGAGATCGAGGTCATGTCGATGAGTACGCTCCTGCGTGGTGGAGCTCCTCGCTGAAGGGCGCAACGCCCAGGTGTACGCCTACGGCGCGGGCCGGGTGCTCAAGCTCGACCGGCCCGAGTGGACGGGGCTCTCGCCGTTCGAAGCCGAGATGCTGGTCCTGCTTTCCGACGCCGGATTGCCCGTCCCGCGTTCTCACGGCGCGGTCACGGTCGAGGGCCGCAGCGGCGTCGTGCTCGACCGGGTGGACGGTGCGCCGCTGGAAGACCTCGTGGCGACGTCGTCGGCGGGGCAGCTCGACGCACTGGCCGAGCAGTTCCTCGCGCTGCAGGCGCAGATCAATGCCGCCACGGTCCCGGGTCTGCCTGCGTTGGTGCCCCGGCTGGCCCGGGAGGTCGAGTCGACGGCGACGAACCCAGCGGCCCGGGCCGAGCGCCTCGACCTGCTCCACGAACTCGACGACGGCTCGCACGGGGTGTGCCACTTCGACTTTCACCCCGGCAACGTGTTGGTCGGCCCCGGGGGTTGGGTGGTCATCGACTGGCTGACCGTGGCCGCCGGCCCCGCCGCGGCGGACCTGGCGCGCACCCTGGTGCTGCGGGGCCGGCAGCGCACCGGGGCCCAGGCGACCTTCATGCAGGCCGTCCGGCGGAGGGCCACGGGCGGGCGCGGCATCGACGGAGAGGTGCTCGACGCCTGGGTGCGCGTGGTGGCGGCCGGCCGTCTCGGTGAGGGCTTCGACGGCGAGGAGGCCGCCTGGTTGGCCCGGGTGGCCGACGGCGAGTTCCGTCTCTGCGCGTGATCTCCGTGCGTCCGGTGACTCAGAACGAGCGGATGACCGAGTCAGGACCCATGACGATGACCGGATGCAGGGCCGGGTTGAGCCAGTCGAGCACCTGGTCGAGATCTCCGAGGGGGAGCGAGACGCACCCCGCCGTGGGCTGGCCCGTGTCGGCGTGCAAGAAGATGCCCGAACCGTAAGCACCGGCCGGTGGTGTGTTGAAGTCGATCACCGCCATGGAGGGGTAGGCGTTGCCCTCGGTCCAGAGCGCCTCGGAGTCGGCGCCATAGGGCGGGGTGGTGCCACAGGGCGCGGTCTCGAAGGTGTTGTAGGTCGGGCTGGACGGGTCCTCGTCCCACCAGTCGCCGCACACGAGCTGGTGGTACGGGAACTGCGTCCCCGGATCGGGCTCGGTCCCGTACATGGTGGGGCCGAAGGCGTAGAGGCCCTCGGGCGTTGTGTCGTCGCCCTCGACCCGGCTCAGCGCGGGCAGCCAGCCGTTGGCCCCGTCGACGGCGGGCATGGCCGGCAGGGCCTGGTACCAGCCGCTGCCGTCGTTCTCCCAGCTCGTCAATGTGGCCGTGGTGCTCGAGGCATCGGGCGCGTCGACGGTGACAACCTGGCGGGCGCCCGAGGTCGAAGCCAGCTGGTCCACCAGCAGCGGGGTGATGTCCGTGGTGGCCGAGCCCTCGAAGGGCGCCTGGCCCAAGCTGAAGACCCCGCCGTCGGCCCCGACCATCCAGTACCCGTCCCCGGAGGGCACCACGGCCATGCCGACCATCGGTTGGTTGAGCCGGATGGAGCCGGTCGAGCCCCAGAAAGCGGCGTCGCCGTAGGCGAAGATGCCCCCGTCGGCGGCCACCAGCCAGTAACCCGAGCCGGTCGGTGCCGCGGCCATCCCGACCACGGGCTGGTTGAGCCGGATGGAACCGGTCGAGCCCAAGAAAGCGGCGTCGCCGTAGGCGAAGATGCCCCCGTCGGCGGCCACCAGCCAGTAGCCCGACCCGCCCGCCGCCGGAGTCATGCCGACCACGGGCTGGTTCAGACGCAGGGAGCCGGTCGAACCCCAGAAGGCGGCGTCGCCGTAGGCGAAGATCCCCCCGTCGGCGGCCACCAGCCAGTACCCGTTCCCGTCGTGCGTGGCGGCCATGCCGACGATGGGCTTGTTGAGGGCCAACCCCCCGGCCGAGCCCCGGAACGAGGCGTCGCCGAAGCTGAAGACGCCGCCGTCACTGGCGACGAGCCAGTACCCCTTGCCGTCGGGCGTGGCCGCCATGCCGACGACCGGCGCGTCGAGTGGCTGTCCGCGCATGGACCCGTAGGACACGGCGTCGCCGAAGGGGAAGACGGCGCCGGTGGACGAGGCCACCCAGTAGCCGCCACCGTCGGGTGTGGGTGCGATGGCGACCGCCGTCTGCGCCGCCGTCGACGGCGCAGCCGAGGCGGCGGGGCTCGAGACGTCCGGGCAGGCCACGAGGAGGGCGCCCAGGACGGTGAGTGCGGCGAGCCGCGCCGTCCATGCCCGCAGGCGGACCGAGTGTCGCACGCTCTCAGGCTAGGAGGGCCGATCGAGCGCGCACGCGCCGTGGCCCCGCCGGCGCGCGGGCCCACCGGGGCTGCGTACGCTCAACCCCGGTGGAGCTGGAGACCCGTGAACCCGGCGCCTCGATCGGCCGAGACGGCCTCCGCGCCACCCGCCGCGCGGTGACCGCCGCCGGGGTGCGGATGGTCGCCTGATGCCCGTCGGAGCCTTCCACGGCGCGGCGCGTTATTACGCCGCCGGCCGTCCGCCCTACGCTCCCGGCTTGCGCGACGCGCTGGTCGCCGAACTCGGTCTCGACGGCCGCGGTCGGCTGGTCGACGTCGGGTGCGGTCCGGGGACGATCGCCCTCTTGGTGGCCGACCTCTTCGCAGAGGTGGTCGGCCTCGATCCCGAACCCGAGATGCTCGACGAGGCCCGCCTGGCCGCCGCGCGAGCGGGATGGCCCGACATCAGGTGGATCGAGGGCGTGGCCGAGGACCTCGCGGCACCGGCGCTCGGTCTCAGACCCAGCCGGGTGGTGACGTTCGGGCAGTCGTTCCATCGCACCGATCGGCGCCGCGCCGCCGAGGCCGCCTACGACCTGCTCGAACCGGGCGGCGCCATGGTCCTGATCAGCCATGCCGTCGACGGCCGGCCCGTCCCGCTGGGCCCGGGCTGGCCGGCGATCCCTCACGACGAGGTGCGCGCCTTGATCACCGACTATCTGGGCGACGTGGTGCCGCCGCCAGGAGGTGGAACGGCGGCGGTCCAGCGTTGGGAGGAGTCGGTGCGCGCGACCCGCTTCGGTGCACCACGGCTGCGCTACGTCCCGGGCGTCCCCGACTATGTCCGTAACGAGGATTCGGTGGTGGCCAACTATTTCTCGATGTCCTACGCCGCCCCGCCGCGCTTCGGCGCCCGGCGTGACGCCTTCGAGACCGATCTGCGGGCCCTGCTGCGGACCCGCTCGCCCGAAGGGCTGTTCTGGGACTGGCCGGGCGACACCGAGATCGTCGTGGCCGTGCGCTCCTGAGCCGGCGTCCGCCGGCGCCCAGAGCGCCGAGCGTGTGTCGTGCCTGTTGAACCCCGAACGGTCCGTGGGCGGGATCAGGCGGCGGAGCTCTCGAGCCCCTCGGTGTCGGGCAGCAGCCGGGACACCAGCTCGAGGACCCGGTAGCCCAGCTCGGCGGGACCGCTGGCATCGGGACGCATGAGATTGGCCATGATGCGCAGCAGGGCGTTCATCAGCACCTCGGAGCGCATCCCCAGGCTGACACACAGCTTCATCGCCTCGGGGTGCGAGATCAGGTGCACGAACGTCCGAGCCACCTTGTAATACGGCCCGTACGCTGCGTTGAGCTCCCGCTCGTAGTCCTCGAGCGCGCTTGCCCCGGCGCCGGTCAGGGCGTGCCCGAGGGCGGAGGCGGCCAGACGGCCCGTCTCGTAGCCGTAGGCAATCCCTTCGCCGTTGAACGGATTGATGGCCCCGCTCGCGTCGCCCGCCACCAGCACGTTGCCCCCGGCCCGCGGGCCGACCGACAGCCCCATCGGCAGCTTGCCCCCGGTGGCCGGACCGCAGCTGGCCTCGGGCGTCAGGCCCCACGACTCGGGGGCGTAGGCCACGAACGTGTCCATCAGGTGCGAGGTGTTGACGCCCTTCCAGCGGGCCTCGGTGGAGAGGAGGCCGACACCGACGTTGACCCGCCCGTCGCCCATGGGGAAGATCCAGCCGTACCCGGGCACCACGTTGCCCTCGGCGTCGCGGATGTCGAGGTGCGACTCGATGAACGGGTCGTCGTGGCGCTCCGAGCGGTAATAGCCGCGTAGGGCCATGCCCATCGGCAGCTCGCGCCGGCGCGCCGTCCCGAGCATGCGGCCGATGCGCGAGTTCGATCCGTCGGCCACGACCACGTAGCGGCCCCGGACCGCCCGGTCCTCACGACTGCCCTTTTCCTTGACCCGCACGCCGAGCAGCGTCGGGAGCGGGCCGTCGGTGGGCACCGATTCGTCGACGATCGGACCCGTCACCTCGGTGCCCTGGAGCACGGTGGCGCCGGCGGCGGCGGCGTGGCCGGCCACGAGTCCGTCCAGGTCGTGGCGGGTGATGGTGTAGCCGTAGCTGGGGAAATTCGGGTGCTCGGGCCACTGCATCTCCATCGAGTGCCCGAAGCCGTAGGCCCGGAGTCCGGTGAAGCGGTGTGATCCGGCCAGTGCCCCCTCGAGGCCCATGTCGGCCAGCTGGCGCACCGCCCGGGGGGTCAGCCCGTCGCCGCAGGTCTTCTCCCTCGGGAACACCTTCTTCTCCACGACGCAGACGTCCCAGCCGGCCTCGGCCAGCCAATACCCACAGGTCGATCCGGCCGGTCCGCCTCCGACGACGACGACGTCGTAGACGTGCTCGGGCGCCTGCGCCGCGGGCGTGGCGGCGGCGGTGGCGGTGGCCGTGGCGGCGGGGGTGGGAGAGGGGCCGGCGTCGGCGGACTTCTGGGCTGGGGGCGCCTTCTTGGTCGTCGTCTTCTTGGCCGCAGTGGCCTTCTTGGCCGCGGTCGCCTTCTTGGCCGGGAGCGTCTTCTTCCCCGCGGCCTTCGCCGTCCGGGGGGCCTTCTTGGCCGGTTCGGGAGGCGAGGTTTCGTCGGGAGGCGTCACGAGGGCATCGTAGGTCTGCGACCGGGCCCCTCTGACCAGCACCCGAGGATGTGCCAGTGCTGGGAGCCGCATGGTAAAAACGGCGGCACCGTGGTCCAGTACCTCCCCATCCTCATCTTGGCGTTCCTCGGTTTCGCCTTCACCGTCTTCTCGCTGGTGTCCTCGGCCCTCCTGGCGCCGAGGAAGAAGCCGACCGCGGCCAAGCTGGCGCCCTACGAGTGCGGCATCGTCCCCAACGACGAGCCCCCCCAGCGCTTCCCGGTCCGCTTCTACCTGGTGTCGATGATCTTCATCATCTTCGACATCGAGATCGTCTTCCTCTACCCCTGGGCGGTGGTCTTCCACCAGATCGCCACGTTCGGCTTGATCGAGGTCATCGTCTTTGCCGCCGTGGTGTTCGTCTCCTTCCTCTATCTGATCTCCAACGGGGCGCTCACCTGGGGCCCTCCGAAGACCCTGCAATCGGGCATGCCGGGCCGCACCTCGGATTCGACGATCACCCGCATCAGTGCCACCCCCGCGAACCGGCCGGGCGAGGCGGCCTGACGCCATGGGGATCGAGGATCTGCAGCACAACTTCCTGACCGGCAAGCTCGAGGACATGGTCAAGTGGGCCCGACGCAACAGCGTGTGGCCCGCCACCTTCGGCCTGGCCTGCTGTGCCATCGAGATGATGTCGGTCGGCGCGGCCGACTATGACATCAGCCGCCTCGGCATGGAGGTCTTCCGGGCCTCGCCCCGCCAGGCCGACCTCATGGTCGTGGCCGGCCGGGTCTCCCAGAAGATGGCGCCCGTGCTGCGTCAGGTCTACGACCAGATGATGGAGCCCAAGTGGGTCATCTCCATGGGCGTGTGCGCCTCGAGCGGTGGCATGTTCAACAACTACGCCATCGTGCAAGGGGTCGACCAGATCGTGCCGGTGGACGTCTACGCCCCCGGTTGCCCTCCCTCGCCCGAGACGCTGCTGCACGCGATCCTGACGCTGCACGAGAAGATCCGCACGGGAGAGATCACGCGCCGCCCCGGTTCGTCGGTCCCGGCCGGCGAGCAGGCCACCGGCGGTTGGACGCCGACGGTGCCCGACGCCGTTCGGGTGGCCACGCCGCGGTGACCGACACCACCTCGACCACCGCCTCGGCGGCCGCACCCTCGGGCATCCTGCCCGACGTGCCGCGGCTGCCCGACCGGCTCGTCGACCAGCTGGCGTTCCCCGGGCGCGACACCTACCACCGCATGGTGGAGGCCTTCCGCGACGCCGGCTTCGAGCAGTGTGCCGACGTGTGCGCGGTCGACTACCTGACCCATCCCGGGCGGACCCTGCCCGACGGCGTCAGGGCGGAACGGTTCGAGGTCGTGACGAACCTGCTGTCGATGTCGCTGCGCCAGCGGGTGCGCGTCCGGGTGCAGGTGCCCGAGAGCGACCCGAGCGTGGACAGCATCACCGACGTCTATCCGGGCGCCGACGCCATGGAGCGCGAGGCCTACGACATGGTCGGCGTGATCTTCGCGGGCCACCCCGACATGACCCGCATCCTCATGCCCGAGGACTGGGAGGGCCACCCGCTGCGCAAGGACTTCGGCGTCGGCCGGGTCCCCGTGCAGTTCAAGGAAGCGCCGGGACCGCGATGAGCGAGCACGACGACCCCCAGGACTGGCAGGACGCGCCACCGCCGGACGCGGACGCCGAATTCGGCCTCGAAGCCACGGAGAAGGAACACCGCGAGGCGGAAGAGGAGCGCTACTTCCAGGCCGAGACCTCCGAAGGCGACCAAGAACTGCGGCCGCGCAGCGACACGGGCGCGGGCGAACTGCGCCAGGAGGTGGGCGCCGTCCTGCGCCTGCCCGAGGGCGGCTACATCGACCCCGGCGACATCGACATCGAGCGCCGGGACGATCAGACCATGATCATCAACATGGGTCCCCAGCACCCGTCGACCCACGGCGTGTTGCGGCTCATGCTCGAGCTCGACGGTGAGACCGTGCTCAGGACCAAGCCGATCATCGGCTACCTGCACACCGGCATGGAGAAGCAGGGCGAAGAGCTCACCTACGTCCAGGGCTCGACCAACGTGACCCGGATGGACTACCTCTCGCCGCTCCACAACGAGCTCGTGTTCTCCATGGCCACCGAGGCGCTCCTCGGGGTCGAGCTGCCGCCCCGCGCCACGTGGATCCGCATGCTCATGTGCGAGTTGAACCGGGTGTCATCGCACCTCATGTGGATGGCCACCAACGGCATGGACCTCGGCTCGACCTCCATGATGATCTACGGCTTCCGCGAACGCGAGATGGTGCTCTCGTTCTTCGAGAAGACGACCGGGCTCCGCATGAACAACAACTTCATCCGGCCCGGCGGCGTGGCCGCCGACCTGCCCGACGGCTGGCAGGACGACGTCGACATCATCTGCGAGACCGTCCTGGCGCGGACATTCGAATACGACGAGCTGCTCACCGGCCAGCCGATCTTCCGGGAGCGCACCGAAGCGGTCGGGAGCATCTCGGCCGAGGAGGCGTTGGCGCTGTCGATCACGGGCCCCATCCTGCGTTCGACCGGCGTGCCGTGGGATCTCCGACGGACCATGCCGTATCTGGCCTACGACAAGCTCGACTTCGACGTCATCGTCGGCACGTACGGCGACAACTTCGACCGCTACTCGGTCCGGCTCAACGAGATCCGTGAGTCGATCCGGATGTTGCGCCAGATCATCGAGATGATGCCGCCGGGCGACTACCGGGTGCAGGACCGCAAGGTCACCCCGCCGCCCCGGGCCCGTATCGACGAGAGCATGGAAGCGCTCATCCACCACTTCAAGATCTTCACCGAGGGCTTCCGGGTGCCCGAGGGGGAGGCCTACGTGGCCATCGAGTCCCCCCGGGGCGAGCTCGGTTGCTACATGGTCTCGGACGGGACCTCCAAGCCCTACCGGATGCACATCCGCGGGCCGAGCTTCGTAAACCTGCAGTGCCTGCCGCTGTTGCTTCGCGGCGGGCTCATGGCCGACGCCGTCGCCGTCATCTCCTCGGTCGACCCCGTCATGGGCGAGGTGGACCGGTGAGCCACCTCGACACCGAGATGATGGAGCGGGCCCGGGCGCTCGTCGCCCTCTATCCCCACAAGCGTTCCGCCCTCATCCCCCTGTGCCATCTGGCCCAGGAGCAGGACGGCTGGTTGCGTCCCGAAGCCATGGAGGACATCGCCGCCCTCTGCGACGTCACCGCAGCCGAGGTGCGCGGCACGGCGACCTTCTACGACATGCTCTTCACCGAACCGGTCGGCACCTACGTGGTCTCGGTATGCACCAACATCGCCTGCATGCTCGGCGGGGCGCTCGAACTCCTCGAGCACGCCGAGTCCACCCTCGGCGTGCGACCGGGCGGCACCACGACCGACGGCGTCTTCACGCTCGAAGAAGCCGAGTGCCTGGCCGACTGCGACCGCACGCCGTGCGTCCAGGTGAACCACCGCTACATGGGCGGGCAGACGCCCGAGAGCTTCGACCGGCTGGTGGCCGACCTGCGTGGCGGCACGCTGGCCGACACCGTGCCCGGCCACGGCACCCTGGTCCGGGTGCGCCGCAGCGTCGGACTGCAGGCCGACAAGGAGGCCATCGTCACCGAGCGGGCGCAGATGGCCGAAGCCCAGGCGGCCCGGGCGGCGGCGGCGCAGGGGGAGAGCGCCTGATGGCGATCACCGACGCGCCCAAGATCATCACGTCGCGCCTCGGCTACGACGACTCGCACACCATGGCGCGCTACCTGGCCACCGGTGGCTACGAGGCGCTGCGCAAGGCGCTGACCATGACGCCCGAAGCGGTGGCGGCCGAGGTCGACGCGGCCAGTCTGCTCGGCCGCGGCGGTGCCGGCTTCCCGGCCGGCCGGAAGTGGTCGATGCTGCGCAAGAACCCGGTGACCTACCTCGTCATCAACGGCGACGAGTCCGAGCCGGCCACCTTCAAGGACCACCTCCTCATCGAGAACGATCCGCACCAGATCCTCGAGGGCGTGCTCATCTCGGCCTACGCGCTCCAGGTGACCCAGGCCTTCATCTACCTGCGCGGCGAGTTCGCCGTCGGTCTCGAGCGCCTGCAGCAGGCGCTCAACGAGGCCTACGCCGAGGGCGCGGTGGGGGCCAACATCTTCGATTCGGGCTTCTCCCTCGACATCGTCGTGCACCCCGGGGCCGGCGCATACATCTGCGGCGAGGAGACGGCCCTGCTCGAGTCGCTCGAGGGCAAGCGCGGCTTCCCGCGCATCAAGCCACCCTTCTTCCCGGCCGCCATCGGTCTCTACGGCGAACCCACCGTGGTGAACAACATCGAGACGATGTCGAACATCCCCTGGATCGTCACCAACGGGGGCGCCGCCTTCGCCGCCCTCGGTGCCGGTCGCTCGACCGGCACCCGCCTCTTCGCCCTGGCCGGTCACGTGCGCAACCCCGGCAACTACGAGCTCGAGATGGTCAAGACGACCTTCCGCGACCTGATCTACGCACCGGTGCTCGGCGGCGGCATCCGCGGCTCGAACACGCTCAAGGCCTTCATCCCCGGGGGTGTCTCGGCTCCCTGGTTCGGGCCGGACCAGGTCGACCTTCCCCTGGGCCAGGACGAGGTGGGCCAGGCCGGGTCCATGCTGGGCTCAGGCTCCGTCGTCGTGATGGACTCGGCCACTTGCATGGTCCGCGCCGCCTGGCGCATCACCAAGTTCTTCTCCCGGGAGTCGTGCGGGCAGTGCACGCCGTGCCGTGAGGGCTCGGGCTGGCTCGAGCGCATCATGTGGCGAATTGAGAATGGTGACGGGCGCGAGGAAGATCTGGACCTCCTCATGGACCTGTGCGACAACATCTCTCCCGGCGTGGCCTGGCCTCCGCAGCAGACGACGATCTGCGTGCTCGGCCCTTCGATCCCGTCCTCGATCGCCTCGGGCATCCGCATGTTCCGCGACGAGTTCTTGGTGCACGTCAAGGAAGGGGGATGTCCCTTTGACTGATACGGCCAAGACCGAGCACCCCACCGAGGCGCTGGCGAACGGGAAGAAGAACGAGGACGACGTCAGCTTCACCCTCGATGGCCGCGCTGTCAGCGCCCACAAGGGTGAGCTCCTCATCGCCGCCGCCGAGCGCCAGGGGACCTACATCCCGCGATTCTGCTACCACCCGCGGATGGAACCGGTCGGCATGTGCCGCATGTGCCTGGTCGACGTCGAGGGGCCGCGGGGCGCCACGCTCACGCCGGCCTGCTTCGTGGAGGTCACCGAGGGCATGGTCGTCGACTCGGCCAACGAACGGGTCAAGAAGGCGCAGGACGGCGTTCTCGAGTTCCTGCTGGCCAACCACCCTCTCGACTGCCCCGTGTGCGACAAGGGCGGCGAGTGCCCGCTGCAGGACCAGACGTTGGCCTACGGCCCGGGCGAGAGCCGGTTCGTCGAGGAGAAGCGGCACTTCGAAAAGCCGATCCCGATCTCGGACCTGGTGCTGCTCGACCGCGAGCGTTGCATCCAGTGCGCGCGTTGCACCCGCTTCGCCGAGGAGGTGGCGGGCGAGGCGCTCATCGACTTCGCCGGCCGTGGTGACCGGGTCGAGGTGGCCACCTTCCCGACCGAGCCCTTCTCGTCGTACTTCAGCGGCAACACGGTGCAGATCTGCCCGGTCGGCGCGCTCACGGCGACGCCGTACCGCTTCACGGCCCGGCCCTGGGATCTCGACCAGGTCGAGTCCACCTGCACCGACTGTTCCGTCGGCTGCCGGGTGGCCGTGCAGTCGTCGCAGAACCGCCTGACCCGGCTGCTTGGGATCGACAGCGAGCCGGTCAACCACGGCTGGCTGTGCGACAAGGGCCGCTTCGCCTACGAGTCGGTCAACGGCGACGAGGTCGACGCCGGCCCCGGACCCGACGAGCTGGCGGGGGAGAACGTCGACGTGGCGCCGGCCACCGCATCCCAGGTGACGAGCCTGGGCGTCGCCCGCGGGCAGTTCCTGGGCGAGGCGCGCGAGAGCGGCCGCTTCGAGCACGGTCGCCTGGTCGAGCCCCGGGTACGCAAGGAGGGCGAGCTCGTCCCGGTCAGCTGGGGCGAGGCCCTGGCGGCGGCCGCGGCGGGCATCACCGCGGCGAAGGAGTCCGGCGGTCCCGGCGCGGTGGCCGTCCTTGGCGGCGCCCGCCTCACCAACGAATCGGCTTACGCCTGGGCCAAGCTGGCCAAGGGCGTCATCGGCACCGACTCGGTGGACGCCCAACTGGGCGACGGTTTGCCGGCCGCGCTGGTGCTCGGGCTGCCCCGGGCCACCATCGACGAGGCGGCGGCGGCGCCACTGCTCATCACATTGACCGGCGACCTGCGCGAGGAGCTGCCCGTCCTGTTCTTGCGCCTGCGGGCCGCCGTGCAGGGGAGCGGGACGTCGAAGCTGATCGAGATCACCCCGACGACGACCGGGTTGACGCCCTTCGCCGGCGCCACCCTGGCCATCCGACCCGGGGACGCGCCCCTGGTCGCCCGGGCGCTCACCGGTGACGAGTCCGCCGCCGGCGCGCTCGACGGCCACCACGAGGGCAACGCCCTGGCCGCCGGTGCCCTGCAGTCCGCCCGCGACCTGCTCGCCGCCCACCCCGGTGGGGCCGGTGTCGTCATCGTGGCCGGCCGACCCTCCTATGCCGAGTCGGGCGAGGTCGCCGCAGCGGCGCTGCGGGCCCTGGCCGACGCCCTGCCCGAGGCCAGGTTCCTCCCGGCCCTGCGCCGGGGCAACGTGTTCGGCGCACTCGACATGGGACTGGCGCCCGGGATCCTGCCCGGGCGGGTCTCGCTCGAAGCGGGCCGGGCCCGCTACGCCGCCGCCTGGGGCTCCGTGCCGGAAGGGGCCGGGCTCGATGCGGCCGCCATCCTGGCCTCCATGGCCGGCGAGGCCGCCGACGGTGACGGTGACGGGCGCGACGGGGGCACCGGGGTGCGGGCCCTCGTGCTGCTCGGCTCGGATCCCCTGAGCGATTTCCCCGATCACGCCGTGGCCACCAAAGCGCTCTCGGGCGGCCACTTCGTCGTCGCCGTCACCGGCCACCCGTCGCAGTCGGTCGACGCCCACGCGGACGTCGTGCTGCCCTGCGCCGTGGCCCACGAACGCGCCGGCACCACGACGAACATCGAGGGCCGGGTGAGCCGGCTCGCACCCAAGCTCGAGCGCGCCGGGCTTCGCCTGGCCCGACTGGACGATCGCGGTCGAGCTGGCCGATGCGCTGGGCGCCGATCTCGGCGTCACGAGTGTCATCGAGCTGGCCGAGGAGATCGAGCGCACGGCACCTGCCTACGCCGGCCTGACCCAGGCCGTCCTCCATTCCGACGCCGCCCACGACGGCCTGGTGCTGCCGTTGGTCGGGGGCCTGCCGCCGGCGGCGGGCGACGGCGTCGAGCCCATCGACCCCATGGCCCTGCCCGGCGTCGAGTCGGTCGAGCGCCAGGGTGCACCGCCCCGGGTGGGCACCGGCCGCAGCGATCTCTCGGCGGCGCGCGGCGCCATCGGGGGCAGCCCGCCGGCGCTCCTGGCCGGGTCCGACGCCGGTGGCACCGGACCCTCCATCCCCAAGCCCGACAACTACACATTGCGCCTCGTGGCGGGGCGCCGGCTCTACGACGCCGGGAGCGCGGTGACCGGGTCTCCCTCCCTCACCCCACTGGTGCCCGCCCTGGTGGCGCGGGCCAACCCCTACGACCTCGACCGCCTCGGGGCCGGCACGGGCGACCGGGTCAAGGTGCGCTCGGCCCGCGGTGAGCTCACCCTGCCGGCCGAGGCCGACGACGGCGTCCCCCGCGGCGTCGTGGCCATCGACTTCAACGTGCCCGGTGGCGAGAGCGCCCAGGGCAACGCTGCCGCCACCCTCATCGACAGCCGGGCACCGGTGACCGACGTGCGATTGGAGTCCGTGTGATCGGGCGCCTCCTCGCCGCCGGGGGCGAAACCGGTCGCGCCGTCTCGAGCCACGTGGCCTCGTCCAACCTGGGGCCGACGGTGCTCACGCACAGCGCCAACAGCGGGAACGGCGACCCGCTGTTCTACTTCGGGCTCAACTGGCAGGTCTGGTTGATCGTCATCATCAAGTGCCTGGTCGCCTTCGTGGCCCTGCTGGTCGCCACCGCCCTCATGATCTGGTTCGAGCGCAAGGTGATCTCGGACATGCAGAGCCGCATCGGCCCCAACCGGGCCGGTCCCTGGGGTCTGCTGCAGACGTTCGCCGACGGCACCAAGCTGATCTTCAAGGAGGACCTGCTGCCGGACCGGGCCGACTCCTTCGTCTTCAAGCTGGCGCCCTACCTGTCGGTGATACCGGCCGTCCTCGTCTTCACCGTCGTGCCGGTGGGCGGCATCATCACCATCGGGAGCCACACCTTCGAGCTGCAGGTGGCCGATCCGCCGATGGGCATCCTGCTCGTGCTGGCCATGTCGGGCATCGCCGTCTACGGCGTCATGCTCGCCGGGTGGTCGTCGGGCTCCAAGTACCCGTTGCTGGGCTCGGTCCGGGCCTCGGCGCAGGTGATCTCCTACGAGGCCGCGCTCGGCATGACGACGGTGATGGTCGTCCTGGTGAGCCACTCGCTCTCGACACGGGCCATCGTGGATGCGCAGTCGGACGGTTTCTGGAACTGGAACCTGATCCGCCTGGGCTTCATCCCGTTCATCTTCTTCATGATCGCCATCACGGCCGAGCTGACCCGACCCCCCTTCGACCTGACCGAGGCCGAGCAGGAGCTCGTCGGCGGTTTCCACACCGAGTACTCGTCGATCCGCTTCGGGCTCTTCTTCCTGGCCGAGTTCATGAACACCATCACGATGTCGGCCATCGTGGTCACCCTGTTCTTCGGCGGCCCCGACGGCTACATCTTCCACATCCCCGGCGCCACCATCTACATGCCCATCATCTACTTCCTCCTCAAGACGGTGGCGTTCTGCTTCATCTACGTGTGGTTCCGGGCCGCGTTGCCCCGGTTGCGCTACGACCAGCTGATGGACCTGGGCTGGAAGCGGCTCATCCCGATGACCCTCGGCTGGCTGCTCCTGGTGGCCGGCATCGTCTCGTGGGGTTGGGGCGGGCTCATCCTCCTGGTGCCGATCCTCTTGGCCTCGTTCCTCCTCATCCGGGCCAACGTGCTGGGCTCGGGTCGCAGCGACGAGAACATGGTCATCCCATCCGTGGGCGGTCGGGTCACCCGTCCGGACCGTTTCAGCACTGTCGAGCCGACATCGGGAGGTGAGCGGTCATGAGCGTGGGCGACGAGGTGAAGGACCAGCTTTCGTTCCTGGGCGGGTTCAAGCTGACCTTCCAGCACCTGACCCGGCCCCGGGTCACCACCATGTACCCGGAGGAGAAGAAGCCGAAGCAGCCGCGCCAGCACGGGCGTCACGTCCTCAACCGCTACGAGGACGGCATGGAGAAGTGCATCGGCTGCGAGCTCTGCGCCGGGGTGTGCCCGGCCGACTGCATTTACGTGCGGGGGCTCGACAACCCGCCCGATCACCCGGTGTCGCCCGGTGAACGCTACGGCTACGTCTACGAGATCAACTACCTGCGCTGCATCCACTGCGACCTGTGCGTGGAGGCCTGCCCGACAGAGGCCATCACCGAGTCCAAGCTCTTCGAGTTCTCCTTCACCAACCGCTCCGATGCCATCTACACCAAGTCGGAGCTTCTGGTGAACGACGACGGCACGCCCAAGAAGCTCCCCTGGGAGGACTGGCGCGCGGGCGAGGACCTGATGACGTCGGGCTGGATGCGGGCCACCTCGCCGTCGGGCAATGCGGCCTACGAGGGCGAGGTGCAGTGGTCCGGCGAGCTCGGCTACGGCGTGCGCGCTCCCGAGGGCGGCCAGTCGGGACGCCGCGACGACGAGGCCACGGGGACAAAGCCCCTGCGCGAGGTGCTCGAGGCCCACCTGCTCGACGAGGACATCCCGCTCGAGCACCGGGGCATGCAGGGCAGGGTGTGGCGGGCCCAGAAGGGTGCGGCCCGCAACAAGAAGAAGATGGAAGCGATGCGCGGGCGCATGCAGGACCTGCGGGCCACCCGCAAGGCCGCCAAGGCCGAGGCCAAGGCGGCGCCCGCTCCGGTGACCCCGGGTCCGGCCGAGGGGAGCGACTGACCCATGCTCACCCTTCACCTGCTCGTGGCTTCTTCGCGCCCCACCCTGCCCGACGCCATCGTCTTCGGCGCCGCGGCGCTGGTGATCCTCGTCGGCGCCGTGGGTGTCGTGACCGCCACCAACCCGGTCCACGCCGCCCTCTTCCTCGTGATGACGCTCTTCGGGGTCGCCGTCCTGTTCATCGAGCAGGAGGCCGACTTCCTCGCCGCGGTGCAGATCATCGTCTACGCCGGCGCGATCGTCGTGCTCTTCCTCTTCGTGATCATGTTCCTCGGCGTCGACCGCGCCGAGGACGTCAACGTCGAACCGTTGGCCGGCCAGCGTCCGCTCGCCTTCCTCTTCGCCATGGTCACCCTGGGCGGGATCCTGGCCATGGCGGCCACGTCGCACTGGGTCACCGGGGCCAAGCGGGTGGTCGGCCCGATCCAGGGCCACGTGGCCGGGCTCAACTCCCCGTCGGGCGAGCCGGCCCAGCTGGGCAAGCAGCTCTTCACCACCTACCTGTTCGCCTTCGAGGCCACCGCGGCGCTGCTGGTCATCGCCGTGGTGGGCGCGGTCGTGCTGGCCCGGCGGCCCCCGACCGTGCATGGCGACGAGGAGGTCGGTGCCGACGCCCAGTCCGACAGCGAGCTGCCCGCATGAGCCTCTCGGGAGCGTGGTACCTCGGCCTGGCCGCCATCGTGTTCACGATCGGGGCCATCGGGCTGCTCGTGCGGCGCAACGTGCTGATCATGTTCATGTGCATCGAGCTGATGCTCAACGCGGCCAACCTGACCTTCGTGACGTTCGCCCGCATGCTCGGTGACATCGGCGGCCAGGCCGTCGTGTTCTTCGTGCTGGTGGTGGCGGCGGCCGAGGTCGTGGTCGGCCTGGGCATCGTCGTGACCAACTACCGCCGGCGCGACACCACCGTGGCGGACGACCTCAACTCGTTGAAGGGCTGAGCCATGGTCCACCTGGCGTACCTCATGCTGCTCTTCCCCCTGGCCGGCTTCCTGCTGCTCGTGGCCCTGGGCCGCCGCATCGGCGACCCGGTGGCGGGCTGGATCGGCACCGTCGCCGTCGGCGGCTCCTTCGTGGCGGCCTGCATCGTCTTCTTCGGGCTGATCGACCTGCCCTCGGCCCACCGCCTCGTCGTCGACAACTTCTTCACCTGGTTCCAGGCGGGCGGGCTCTCGGTGCCGGTGGGCACGCTGGTCGATCCGCTCTCCATGACGATGTGCCTCTTCGTCACCGGGGTGAGCACCCTGATCCACCTGTACTCCATCGGCTACATGAAGTCGGACCGGGACTACTCGAAGTTCTTCATCTACCTGAACCTCTTCGTCTTCTCCATGCTCCTCTTGGTCCTGGGGAACAACCTGCTGCTCACCTTCGTCGGTTGGGAGGGCGTCGGCGTCTGCTCCTACTGGCTGGTCGCCTTCTGGTTCCAGAAGGACTCGGCCGCCTCGGCCGGCAAGAAGGCCTTCATCTACAACCGGATCGGCGACGCCGGCTTCCTGCTCGCCATCTTCTTGATCTTCGAGAAGACGGGGACGGTCCAGTACGCCAGCGGGCCGGGCGGCGGCATCTTCGGCCAGCTGTCGCACTTCAACGGGGCCTCGGCCACGGCGGCCGTGCTGCTGCTCTTCCTGGCCGCCGCGGGCAAGTCGGCCCAGATCCCGCTGTTCAACTGGCTGCCCGACGCCATGGAGGGCCCGACCCCCGTGTCGGCCCTCATCCACGCCGCCACCATGGTCACGGCGGGGGTCTACCTCCTGTGCCGCATGAACCCGCTGCTCCATCTCTCGGCCGACGGCACCCTCGTCATCGCCATCATCGGCGGCATCACGTCGTTCGTGGCCGCGACCATCGCCTGCGCCCAGCAGGACATCAAGAAGGTGCTGGCCTTCTCGACCGTCTCGCAGATCGGGTACATGGTGCTGGCCGTCGGTTCCGGGGCCTACATCGCGGCCATCTTCCTCATGGTGGCCCACGCCTTCTTCAAGGGCCTGCTCTTCCTCGGGGCCGGCTCGGTCATCCACGGGCTCGAAGACGAGCAGGACCTCAAGCGCATGGGCGCGCTCCGTCGCTACATGAAATGGACGACCATCACCTTCACCATCGGTTTTCTGGCCATCGCCGGCATCCCACCCCTGTCCGGGTTCTGGGCCAAGGGCGACGTGCTCGAGAACGTCTTCGCCCACTACAAGCCGCTCTGGGTGTTGGGCGTGATCACCGCCGTGCTGACGGCGTACTACATGAGCCGGCTCGAGGTCCTCGCCTTCGGGGGCGAGGAGCGCTTCGACAAGGTCGGGCCCAACGGCGAGCCGGCGCTGCACGAGCCCCACGAATCACCCTGGGTGATGCGCATCCCCCTCATCATCCTGTCGTTCTTCGCCTTCTTCGCCGGCGCGCTCGATCTGCCCTGGGTGCACACGGACAACCTGGAGAGCTTCCTGACTCCCGTCTTCGCCGGCACGCTCTACAACGACAATCTCAGTGGGGGAGCGATCTGGGCCCTGTCCATCGTCGACATCGCCGCCGCCGTGATCGGTGTGATCGTCGCCTACATGATCTGGCGGGGCAGCGACGTCTACCAGCCCAAGTGGGAGCCGCAGTTCCTCCAGCGGGTCTGGTACTGGGACGACTTCTACGACACCGTCATCGGTCGCCCGGCCCAGCGCCTGGCCGCCTTCTGCGCCTGGGTGGTCGACGTGCGCATCATCGACGGAGCGGTCAACGGCACGGCCACCCTGGCCCGGGCGACCGGCAGCGCGGCGCGCAAACTGCAGACCGGCTACGCCCGCAACTACGCGCTGGGCATCGCGCTCGGGATGGCCCTGATCATCGGCTTCATGCTGAGCAGAGTGTGGTGGGGATGAGCCACCACAGCGTTCCGTTCCTCACCGTCCTGGTGCTGCTGCCCGCCCTCGGCGCGGCCGCGCTCGGGCTGCTCGGGTTCGACAAGAGCCTCAAGAAGGAGCTCTCCTACGCGCTGGCGCTGATCGTGTCGACGGTGACCCTGATCTTCGCCGTTGCCGCCATGGTGGCCATGAAGGTGAGCGACGGCGGCTACCAGCTGGTCAGCGATCACGACTACACGGGCAGCTCGCTGGGCGTGCACTGGTACCTCGGTATCGACGGCATCTCGGTCTTCCTGGTGCTGCTGACGGGCGTGCTCTTCCCGCTCGTGATCGTGCTCGGGCGGAACCGGCAGAACAGCCGGGTCTACTTCGCCTGGATCCTCCTGCTCGAGGCCGCCGTCATGGGCAGCTTCGTCTCGCTCGACCTACTCGTCTTCTTCTTCATGTTCGAGCTCACCCTCGTGCCGTCGTACTTCATCATCGCCGGGTGGGGCCACCAGCGGCGGGCCTACGCCGCGCTCAAGTTCTTCCTCTACACGTTCTTGGGTTCGGCCTTCCTCCTCGTCGGCATTCTCACCCTCGCCTTCATCCACGAGTCGCAGTACCACTACCTGACGTTCTCGCTCGGACCCTTGATGCAGACCCATCTCTCGTCGAGCACCGAGATCTGGCTCTTCCTGGCCTTCACGTCGGCCTTCGCCGTCAAGGCGCCGCTGTTCCCGTTCCATACGTGGTCGCCTGACGCCTACACCGAGGCACCCGAGGAAGGCTCGGTGCTGCTCTCGGGCGTCCTGGCCAAGCTGGGCACCTACGGGATCATCCGCTTCGACCTGAACCTGTTCCCCCATGCAACCCGGACGCTGGCCCCGCTCATCCTCACCCTGGCCGTGATCGGGATCATCTACGGCGCCGTCGTCGCCTGCGCCCAGCGCGACATGAAGCGGCTGGTGGCCTACTCCTCCCTGGCCCAGATCGGCTTCATCGCACTCGGGACCGTTGCCTTGAGCACCCAGGGACTGGCCGGCGGGGTCCTGCTGATGCTGAACCACGGGCTGATCGTCGCCGCCCTGTTCATCCTGATCGGCTTCATCTACAAGCGCCGAGGCACCTGGCAGACGACCGAGATGCGAGGCCTCCAGAAAGCGGCCCCCGTCCTGGCCGCCGTCTTCACCGTGGCCATGCTCGCCTCCATCGGGGTGCCGGGACTCAACGGCTTCGTCAGTGAGTTCCTGGTGCTCTCGGGCACCTTCATCACCCACCGCTGGTGGGGCGTGGTCGCCGTGATCGGAGTCATCGTGGCCGCCGTCTACCTGCTCTGGGCCTACCAGCAGGTCTTCCACGGCACGCCCACCGACAAGGACGAGAAGGTGCACGACCTCGCCCTGCTCGAGAAGGTGGTGATCGCCCCACTGATCATCCTCATCATCTTCCTGGGCGTGTACCCCAAGCCCGTGCTCGACCGCATCAACCCGTCGGTGAACCAGCTCATCGCCCACGTCGAGTCGAGTACGGGTCACGCCCAGCCGACGGTGGCCGTCAAAGGTGTGGAGGGTGTGAAGTGATCACCACGCTGCTGGCGACGAACCACGCGGGCACCGGCGGCACGATTGCCGTGCCGCCCATCCGCTACCTGGCGATCATGCCGCCGATCATCATGATCGGCGGGGCCGTGCTCCTGCTCGCCGTGGCCTCGCTGGTACGCAGACCGCTGCGGGTCAAGGTGGCGACGGTGGCCACGGTCATCATCTCGGGCTCCTCGCTCGGCATCGCACTGTGGCAGTGGAGCGACGTGTCCGAGCACGGACCGCACACCTACATCGCCAATGCGGTGGTGATGGACGGTTTCAGCGTGCTGATCACCATCCTGGTGAGCATCGCCATGCTGCTGAGCGCCCTGGTGGCCGACGGCTACCTCGAACGCGAAGGCCAGCACGGCGCCGAGTTCCACGTGCTAGCCATGGTGTCGGCCTCCGGGGCGATGATCATGGGGACGGCCAACGACCTGATCGTCATCTTCCTCGGCCTCGAGATCCTCTCCATCGCCCTCTACGTCCTGACCGCCTTCAACTATCGGCGGGCGGCCTCGGGCGAGGCGGCGCTCAAGTACTTCATCCTGGGCGGTTTCTCCTCGGCCATCTTCGTCTACGGGATCGCCCTCACCTATGGCGCAACCGGATCGACCAACCTGACCCAGATCGCCGATTTCCTCTCCAAGAACGTCGTCCTCAGCAACGGGCTCCTCCTGGCCGGCCTGGCGCTCCTGATGGTCGGCTTCGCTTTCAAGGTGGCGGCGGTCCCCTTCCACATGTGGACGCCCGACGTGTACCAGGGCGCGCCGTCGCCGGTCACCGGGTTCATGGCCGCCGTGGCCAAGGCGGGCGCGTTCGCCGCACTGTTGCGCGTCCTGTTCTCGTCCTTCGGCGTCGTGTCCTCGGACTGGAGGCCCATCGCCTACGGCCTGGCCGTGCTCTCGCTCGTCCTCGGCGCCTTCGTCGCCCTGCGCCAGCGTGACGTGAAGCGGATGCTGGCCTACTCGTCCATCAACCACGCCGGCTTCATCCTCCTCGGTGTGGTGGCCGGCACGGCCCAGGGGGCCAGTGCGTCGCTGTACTACCTGTTCGCCTACATGCTCATGACGATCGGCAGCTTCGCCATCGTGACGGTGCTCGGCCGCGAGGGGGACGGCGATCACGATCTGTCCCGCTACCGGGGCCTGGCCGGGCGTCAACCGGTGCTGGCCCTGGCCTTCGCCGTCCTGTTGCTGGCCCAGGCGGGGGCACCCTTCACCACCGGGCTGTGGGCCAAGGTCCAGGTGGTCTTCGCGGTGATCCATTCGGGGTACGTGCCGCTCGCCGTCATCGCCATGGTGACCGCGGTGATCGCCGCCTACTTCTACCTGCGGGTGGCCGTGCTGATGTATGCCGGCGGCGGCCTGGGCGAGCCCGGGCCCGAGGCCGCAGCGGTCCCGCAGGCCGAGGAGCCGACCGGATCTCCCGCCCCGCTCGGCCTCGCGGGTCGTGCAGGCCCCGACGCCACGGCCAGCGCCGTGGCCACCTTGAACGAGCGGATCCTCCTGGCCGACGAGGAGCCCGCCGGCGAGGACGAGCTGCCCGAGCCGGCGCCGGTCCCGGCGCTGACCGGCCTGGCCATCGCCCTGTGCACCGGCACGACGCTGCTCTTCGGCTTCTGGCCTGCGCCGCTCATCAGCTTCGCCAACCACGCCACGCTGCTCTTCTTGCCCAAGTAGACCCAACTCCTCCGGAGACGCCCTGGTCAGCGGGCACCGTGGTCTGCGTGGCGGCTACGGTTAGATCCTCCTGGGTGGGGCAAAGGGCCGGCGGTGCCGGCGCACGAGGAACGGATTGGCGATGGGCGAGCAAGGGCTGAGTAGCGCCGGCGACGAGGTGTCCGCAGCCGCGCTGATCGAGGCCGAATTCGCCCAGCCCGAGCCCCGTGGACCCGGCGAGGCCCCGTCACGCTCACACCGGCGGGGCATGGTGGCGGGCCTGGCCGGCGTGGCCGTGCTGCTGGCGATCCTGGTGGCGGTGTCGCCGGGGGGACCCAGATCCGAACCACAGCCCAGCGAGGCGTCGACGGCGGTCCAGACCCCGACGGCGCCGGCGTCCGCCCCGACGGCGGGCGCGGCCGGGACGGCGTCGACCGGGGCCCCGAACGCAGCGACGACGCCCTCGTCCTCGTCCCCGTCCTCGCCGGACAGGGCGGGGGTGAACGGCGGCCGCAGCACCGGTTCGGCCCAGGTGGTGACGGAGCCCGAACAGATCGGCGCGGGCGCACCCGAGGCGCCGTTGCCGGTGTCGCCCGCCCAGACGGGATCGGTCACGGCGTCGCCACCACCGACGGCGCCGACCACGACGACCACCACCGGTCCGGTCGCGACGACCACGACGACCACGACGACGCAACCGCCTCCGACGACCACCACGACCACGAGCCCGGCGTCGTGTGTCCTGTTCATCCTCTGCGGCTGACCCGCCGCAGGTGCGGCTAGCCGAACTGCTTGGTGAAGTCCGCCGTCAGCCAGCGCTCGGGTGACATGCGAAAGATGGCGCTCTCCGAGGTGTCGTCCGAGGTGGCGGCCAGGTACATGTCGCCCAGTTCCTGGCCCAGGTACCGGTAGGCCAGCGCCCGCGTCTCCTCCACGCTCACGGTGTCCTTGATCAGGGTGATCGGACCTTCGACGCTGACGTAGCAGTACGGCACGTTCTCGGTCTGGACGCACAGCGTGAAGCGGCCCGCGGCGCGCAGGTGGCGGGCCTTGCGACTCTGACCTCCCGTCAGCACGTCCACGGTTCCCCCCGGTTCGTAGCCATACCAGACGGGCATGCTGAGCGGACCGTGGCCCGGATCGTCCACGCTCAGGACGCCGACGTGCACCCCGGCCAGAAACTCCTCGCGCTCGGCTCGCGTCATGGTCAAGGACATCGATGCATCACCTCGTGTTGTGGTGGGGCGGTCGCTCGCGGCGCTGCTGGTCTGACCAGCAGCGGTCACAGCCCTCGCAGGGGGCCCGATCGGCCCCGGGGACATGGGAGGCGGCATGGCCGCAGACCGGGCAGCGTCCGTCGCTCACGGCCGGGGGCCCGTCGTCTCGGCGTGGCGGGCCGCGCCGGGCGGTGCATCGCCGTGGCCCTCGTGCTCCATGGCCTCGGTGACTTCGGCGGGCACGCTTGGCCCCGACCGCTTCGTCGTCGTGAGGAGGCGCCCGATGACCGGCATCTCGGTGAGCGACTCGGCCCGCATGATCTGGACGGCGACGGGGACGAACTGCTCGGCCGAGTCGAAGACGATGTAGCGGGGGAGCCAGTGGGGCTCGTACTTGGCGTTGAAGCGCCACAACGTCTCGATCTGCAGTACGCCCGAGAGCCGGCGCAGCGCCCAGCGCTCGACCCGTTGGGTCACGCCATCGCCCGTCTCGCCCTCGAGGATGGAGCGCATGGCGGCGAAGTTGAGGCTGAGCCCCTTCATGCCCATCTCCTTGAGGTGGGCGATCGTCGAGCACAGCGCGAAGTCGAGGAGTCCGTTGGGATGATCGCCCGGATCGCGGCGCATGAGGTCGAGCGAGTACCCGCCGATGGCCGGCGACGGGACGAACTGGCACATGGCCACCGGCTCGCCATCGGGACCCTCCACCAGCGTGAGGAGCAACCCCGTGTCGCGCGGGTCGAAGAGGCGCCCCAGCATCATGGAGAAGCCGCGCTCCTGCTCGCCCCGCCGGCTCTTGGCCATCAGCTCGGCCATGCGGGCGGCGTCGTGGGGGTCGAGGTGCGAGGGGTCCAAGAATCGGGTGGTGTAGCCGTAACGGGCCACCCGGTTCACCGCCTGGCGCAACCCCTTCATCTTCCCGCCCTCGAGCGAGAACGCGCGGGGGTCGACGACGGCCTCGTCGCCGATGTAGAGAAAGCGCATACCCGAGGCCTGATAGGTGGGCAGCCACTCCTCGCCGGCCCCCATGACGCCGAGGCCCCATCCGTTGCGGTCGACGAAACGCCGGAACGAGTCCCACACGTGGGCCCGCTCGGAGAAGGGTCCGATCGGATCGGGCGAGACCAGGCAGACGCCCCCGAAGACCGCATAGGCCACGAGCGAGTCCCGGTGGAAGAACCACTGCTTGTCGTCGCGCAGCGCGAAGTAGTCGAGCGTTCCCGTCCCGTGCCGGCGCACGATGTCGCGGGCGCGCAACTCGGCGGCGCGTCGTCCCACGTTGGCCCGTCCCGAGGAGAGGCGCCGGTCGACCACCGGTCGGGTCAACAGGTAGAGGGCGACGACGATGAGGCACAGCCCCACGGCGAGCAGGGTGACGGAGGCGAAGCGGTCGATGGTGGGCGGGAAGACCACCCAGGTGATGCCGACAAGCCGTTCGGCCGAGCCGAGCAGCACCTCGGGCCACGACGGGAGCGGGTGGTGGTGCACCCGGCCCGCCACCTCGACGCCCACGAAGCCGCCCAGGGTGGCGAAGATGCCGCCCACGGCGAGGATGAAGAGGGCGGTCAGCAAGGTTGCCCGCTCGGTCTGGGCCCGGAACTGGTCGCGGCGGACGATGAGGAGGGTCAGCACGGCCGCGCAGATGATCAGGGTCACGATGTCGGCCGCGTGGACCAGGTGCAGCGCCAGGGTGGCGCTGAGGAGGGCGACGGCGACGATCCAGGACCGGCGCTGGCCGCGCAGGATGCCCCGCGACAACATGATCATGCCGATGCCGGCGATGGCGACGAGCGCACCGGCGGCCTGGACCACGGTGACCGGGAGGTACTGGGCGATCAGGTGGAGGTGCGTCCGCAGGGGTGCGGTCACCGACGAGAGCAGGTCGGCCACACCGGCCACGAAGAGCGACACGGCGGCGATGCGCCGGATACGACGGACGTGGATGCGATCGGCAGCCACTTCTGGTGCCGGCGGCCACGAGGCCCCGCTCGGCCAGCCGGCGGCCATCTCGGCGTGGACCTCGGCCGCCCGGGATCGCCCCTTGATGACCACGTCGGCGGTGACGAGCCGTTCGCCCCAGGTGGCCATGGGGAGGTCGGCCTCGGCCAGGAGGAGCCGGACGTGGAGCTCGGCACCCGTCTCGATCTCGAGGGTCGATTCCTGGCGATGATGCAGGAAGGTCGGGGGGAGCCCGAGCCGGCCCCGGTGTTCGTGCACGACTTCGGACGTGGCGCCGGGGCAGGCGAAGAACCCGACGTCGAGATGCGTCAGCTCGGGGACCAGCGCCCCACCCACGATCATGCCGGTGGCCCCGGCCTCGACCGCCTCCCTCGTCACGTCGAGTGCATCCCGACCGTCGACGTCGAGGAGGGCATGGGCGATCGGCCGCGTCCCCGACTCGCGGCCCGACCACGGGGCCGGGAGCCCTTCACCGCCCAGCGCCCGCCAGATGCCGCGTGAGGTGACCGCCACCACGACGGCGAGCACCAGCAGGAGGGCCACCGCGATGATCACGGTGACGACGAAGCGCGAGAACCACGAGGCGTCGTAGGCGTGCTGGAGTGCCTTCTGCTGGCGGGGGGAGCGGAACACATGGCCCAGTCCGTCGACCACGAACTCCACCCGCAAGAGCAGCGCGATGGCGGCGAGCACCAGGGGCGGTGCCCACAGGAAACGGCGCAGACGCCGGTAGAGGAGGCGGGAGGTGACGAAGCGCCGGGCCAGGTCCGGGTCGTCGAGGCGCTCGATCCCGGTGAGCCAGGGCCGGTCCTCGGTGGTGCTCTCGAGGGGTGGGTTGGCGCTCGGTCGCAGCGTGCCGGCCCGTACGAGCACGGTCCGGATGCCGGCGCCGGTCTCGCACTGCAGGTCCAGCGCGCCGCGTACGGACACACCGGCCTGCTCGAGCCCGGCGACGAGGTCGGCATCATGGTCGGCGGCGAGCACCGCGATCACCTGGGACTCGGGGCGTCGAGCGAACGTGCGCAGGGCGTCGACGAGGACGGCATGCGCGGCGAGAACCTGTGCGGGGGCCGCCCCGGGGAGCGGTGACGTCGCCACCAGGCGGCCGCACAGGACGACGATCCCGGGCCCCTGCCACTCCTCGAAGCGCCGGGCGATGTCCGCGGCACGCGGCGCGGGAGGAGTCGGTCGGCTCGGGGGGCAAGAGCAGGTCACCGATGACCTCCACCCGGCGGCCCAGGGCCACGGCGACGACCTGGTCGCCCTGCGCTCCGGGAGAGCGGTCGAGTGCGCCTTCGGAGGCGACGGTGCTGCTCATGGCGCCTCCCATCGTGTCACTTCGGGTGGTCCGAGCGGTCTCTGGAGCCCCGAACGGAGCGGACCGGGCCACCCGTACGACCCCGTTAAGGTGGACTTTCGTGCCCTGGGACCTCGAAGAGCTACGGAACTGGACCTGGCGGGAAGGTGGGCGCACGAGCGGCCCGGCCGTGGTCTTCGACATCGACGGCGTCCTGTCGGACGCCGCCGGGCGCCAGCACTTCATCGAGCAGGGGCGTCGCGACTGGCACGCCTTCTTCGAGGCCTGCGGCGACGACCCCGTGATCGAGGAGATCGCCCGCCTGCTCGAGCTCCTCGATTCGTCCCTGGGCGTGATCCTGCTCACCGGCCGCCCGGCCCGGGTGCAACCCCAGACGCTGGCCTGGCTGGAGCGCTACGGACTGCGCTGGGATCTCCTGGTGATGCGGTCGCGCGGTGACTACGCGCAGGTGACCTCGTTCAAGGAGGCCGTCGTGGCCGACCTGCGCTCCCACGGGTTCGATCTCCGCCTGGCCTTCGAGGACGACCCCTCGAACCATGCGATGTACGTGGCGGCGGGAGTGCCGTGCGTCTACATCCATTCCGGTTATTACGAGTAGCGCAGCTGGCGGGCCCAGCCGGCGACCAGGGCCAGCGCGGCGGCCCCCAGGACGGGGAGATCGCCCCAATGGTCGTAGGGGGTGAACCCGCCCCGGAGCGCCACCGGGGCCGAGAGGACCTGGCGTCGCCCGAGTGTGCTGCGGGCCACCACCACACCGCGCTCGGTGATCACGGCGCTGTAGCCCGTCGGGGAGGCCTGGACCAGGTCGCGCCCGGTCTGCACCGCTTGCACCACGGCGGCCGCGACCTCTTGGGTCGGGACCTGGGACGAGCTGTACGACGATGTGTTGGTGGGCACCGCTAGGAGCTCGGCGCCGGCCCGGACCGACGCATGGCTGCGGTCCGCGTAGAAGACCTCGAAGCTGACGAGGAGTCCCAGCGGACCGGCCGGGGTGCGCATGAGCCCGCTGCCGTGGCCGGGCACGGCGTCGCGCGGGACACCCGAGAGATCGGCGAAGTGGGCGAAGAAGGTGCGGTCCGGCACGTACTCGCCGAAGGGCACCCGGTGCACCTTCTCGAACGCGCCGACCACGGTGCCGTCGGGCCCAAAGGCCACGACCTCGTTGCGGAACGCGGTGGCGCCGACGGGTTCGGTCACGCCGACGAGCAGTGTGGTGCGCAGGGTGCGGGCGACGCCGCGTAGGAGGGCCGCCTCGGGCGATCCGACCAGCGGACCGCCGAGGGCGACGACGTCCTCGGGCCAGAGCACCAGGTCGTGGAGCGCGGCCGGCGCCAGCGTGCGCGTCGCCGCGAGTTGGGCGAGAAAGACCCTGGTGGCCGAGGTCTGTTCCTTGCTCACCCCCCGGGGTCCGCCACCCTGGACCAGGGCGACCCGGATGTGGCGCAGCGGGGGTCCACCGTCGGGCGACAGGGCTCCGAGGACGACCAGGACGACGAGGCCGCCCACCACGACCACGGGACCGATGGCCCGCGGTCCGCGCCGCCCCGTCGCCCGGTGGGAGATGGCGGCCACCCCGGTGGCCACACCGACACCACCCGCGTAGACCCCGGCCGTCATCAGCAGTGGTCCACCGAGCCGGGCCAGCTGGAGGAGCGGCCCGTCGGCCTGCCCGAGGAAGACACCACCGAGGGGGAGGCCACCGAAGGGCCAGGTGAAGCGGAGCGCCTCGGCCAGGGTGCAGCTTCCGACGAAGGCGAGGGCGCGGCCACGGTCCGGCGGCGTCAGGGCCGCCGCAGCGGCGAAGAACAGCGCCTCGACCAGCACGAGCACGAGTGCCCCGTACCAGTTGAACGAGCGGGCCCAGGCCAGCCCGATGGTGTCGCAGGCCAACCCCGTCAGCCAACCGGACCACACCCGGGTGCGCAGCGACTGGTCGGCCAGGCGCCAGTAGAACAGGGCTGCGCCGGCGACGCCGAGTGGCCACCAACCCCAGGGAGGGAGGGAGAGCGCCAGCAGGACTCCCGCCCCGAGCGACGGGACGGCCACGCGCCCGCGTCGCCCCGAGCTCACAACAAAGAGCGCGCCGCGCTGCGTCCGCTGGCCACACAGGCCGGGATGCCGACCCCGTGGTACGCGGCGCCGGCCACGGCGATACCACCGAGTCGGGCCACCGCGGCCTCCA
Source organism: uncultured Acidimicrobiaceae bacterium (assembly GCA_963754445.1). Classification (GTDB taxonomy): domain Bacteria; phylum Actinomycetota; class Acidimicrobiia; order Acidimicrobiales; family RAAP-2; genus Bog-473. Next base: position 1,203,579 of record CAVWFT010000002.1, read on the forward strand.
CCCCGGCGGTCCGGAGCAGGTGATGGACCCGGTACTGGGGAAAGGCGTTCCGATGGCGGACCACCACCGCCTCGACCGGTGACCCGGTCACGCCCAGCAGGGCGCCGAGCTCGTCCCAGGCGCGGGCGGCCGTGTCCTCGTCGCTCCAGTCGTCGGCCCGGGTGTCGCCGCTGCGACCGAGCGACGCCCGCAGCAGCACCTCGCCCTCCCGGCCGAGGTGCGGCCACTTGCGGTCGAGGTACGTGCAGGCAGTGACGGCCCAGGGCTCGTCGCGCCCGCGATGTCCGCCGTGCCGGGGCACCAGGAAACCGGTACCGAAGAGCGTGTCGGGGACGTCGTCGGCCACGACGCGGAACGTGACCAGCGTCACGGACGCGTAGTCGATCCCGTCGAGCAGGCTCGCCGCCTCGTCGTCGTGCGGCCGCAACAGATCGGCCGATGCCGGCGCCGGCACGGCCAGCACGACCGCGTCGGCGTCGAAGGAACGATCGCCACAGCGCACGGCCCACCCGCGTTCGCCGCGGTCCAGCGCGTCGGCGCGCCGGTCGAGGTGCAGCGCCACGTTGCGCTTTCCGAGGCCGACGGTCAGGGCCCCGACCAGAGCGGCCATGCCCCCGGCGACGGACCAAAACAGGGGAGGACCGTCGGGGTCGGGTGCGGGCATCTCCTTGCGGAGCGACCGCATCAGGCTGCCCCGGCGTCCGGCCGCGGCGAGCAGCGGCGGGAACACCGCGGCGGCGGACATGTCGTCGACGGACCCGGCGTGGATGCCCCCGATGAGCGGATCCACCAGCGTCTCGGTCACGGCTCGGCCCAGCTTGCGGGAGACCAGGGGGCCGATGGATCGGTCACCCAGAGGGCCACGCACGTCGGGCCGGGGAGCCAGCTTGTCGCGCACCAGGCCCAACCGACCTCGGGTCCCGAGGATCCCCGAACGGGTCACCGGCCATACCCGCGTCGGGACGCCCAGGGCGAGGCCGTCGGGAAGCCGGCGCAACCTTCCCCGGGCCCAGACGGAGGCGCCCCGTCCGCCGATGGGCACGAGCGCGTCGGCGAGGCCGACCTCACGGGCCAGGTCGACCGCCTCGATCCGCCGACCGAGGAAGCCGTCGGGTCCCATGTCGACCGCCCGACCGCCGAATTCATCGCTGCGCAGCGCACCGCCGAAGCGACCCGAGGCCTCGAGCACCACGACCTGGGGGCCACCCCGTGTCGGCTCGGCCCCGCCGGTGAGCTGCCATGCCGCCGTCAGGCCGCTGATGCCACCGCCGACCACCACGACGCGCCCGGGTGGCACCTCAACCCTCCCCGTCCGCCGTCATGACGATGCCCGCCAGGACGTCGATGAAGGCCGGATCGTCGTTGAGCGACGCCGTCCGGCTGTAGGCCACGTTGCACGCCACCGCCACCGCCGCCAGCTCGATATCGAGGTCGTAGAGCACCTCGAGGTGATCCGACACGAATCCGATGGGACAGACGAGCACCGCGTCGGTCGCGCCCTCGGCGGCGAGCCGGCGGACCTCGTCGCGGATGTCCGGACCGATCCACGGGTCGGGTGTGCGGCCGGCGCTCTGCCAGGCCACGGACCAGTCGGTGAGGCCGGCGGCAGCCGCGACCAGCCGGGCCGACTCCTCGAGCTGTTCGGGGTACGTGTCCCCGGCGGCACGGACGCGTTCGGGCAGCGAATGCGCGGTGAAGAGCACTCGCGTGCGACCGCTCTGTGCGGCCAGGGCGTCGGCCACGCGGGCGCCGAGCACGCGTACGAACGAGGGGTCGGCGTACCAGGCGCCGATGGGCACGAAGGGAGTCCGTCCCACCGCCTCGGCGGCGCGGGCCAGGTACTCCTGCGAGCCCATCGAGGAGCCGTGCGGGGTCAGGACGAGTCCGAGCACCCGCTCGGGTCCTGTGGCAGCCAAGGCGGCGCCGGCGTCCTCGATGAGCGGATCGGTGTGCTTGGCGCCGAAGGCGACGGTGTAACGGCCGGGCGCACGCTCCTCGAGCTCGGCCCGCAAGGCGTCGACCTGTGCGCTGGTGCGGGCGGCCAGCGGTGAGGTGCCTCCGATGGCGTCGTAACGACCGACGAGTTCGGCCAGCTGGGCCGGGTCCGGTGGCCGTCCCCGACGGATGCGGGTGTAGAAGGGCTCGACCTCGGCGGTGCTCGCGGGAGTGCCGTGTGCCATGACCAGCACGCCGATGGTCATGCCGTCGCGGTCTCCTCGTGCACCAGGTCGGCGACGGCGGCCAGGATGCCCGGGTCGGTCTCGGGCAGCACGCCGTGTCCGAGGTTGAACACGTGCCCCGTGCCGGTGCCGTCCGACGCGCTGGCCAGCACCGCCCTCGTCGCTCGTTCGACGACCGCCCAGGGGGCGAGGCAGAGGGCGGGATCGAGATTTCCCTGCAGGGCCGGTCGGTCGCCGACCCGGTGCCTGGCCTCGGCCAGCGGGACACGCCAGTCCACCCCGACCACGTCCGGGCCGGCCGAGCTCATCAGGGCGAGGAGTTCACCGGTGCCTACACCGAAGAGGATGACGGGGACGCCGAGATCGGCCACACCCTCGATCACCGCCCGCGTGGCGGGGAGGGCGAAGCGGATGTACTCGTCGGGGGAGAGCGAGCCGGCCCAGCTGTCGAAGAGCTGGACCGCCTGGGCTCCGGCTTCCACCTGGGCCCGCAGCGAGGCAACGGCCATGGCGGCCAGCCGATCGGCCAGCTGGGTCCACAGGCCGGGGTCGCCGTGCATGAGCGATTTCACCCGGGCGAAGGTGCGCGACGGCCCCCCCTCGACCAGATAGCTGGCCACGGTGAAGGGCGCCCCGGCGAATCCGATCAGCGCGACGCCCGTCCCGGCCAGCTCGCGGGAGACCAGTGTCGCCGCCTCGGCCACGTAGGGCGCGTCGGAGGCCGGATCGAAGGGACGCAGGCGAGCCAGATCGGCTGCGCTGCGGAACGGTTCGGCCACGACGGGGCCCCGCCCCGGCTCCACGTCGACCCCGAAGCCGATGGCGTGCACCGGCACCACGATGTCGGAGAAGAGGATTGCCGCATCGACGCCGTAGCGCCGCACCGGTTGGAGCGTCAGCTCCGCCGCCAGGGCCCCATCGCCGATGGCCGAGAGGATGGAGCCCTCGCCCCGGGCGGCCCTGTACTCGGGCAGGGCTCGTCCCGCCTGGCGCATGAACCAGACCGGCGTGCGTGCCACCGGCTTGCGGAGGCAGGCGGCGACGAGGTCTGGGAGGTCGACCGCCTCGTTCACGCGATCGGCTCGATGACGACCGCGGTGCCGTAGGCGCAGATCTCGGTCCAGTTCCCACCCATCTCCGAGGTGTCGAAGCGCATGGCGAGCACCGCGTTCCCACCTCGGGCCTCTGCCTCTCCCACCATGCGCTGCACCACGTCCTCCCGGCTCAACTGGAGGTTCTTCGTCATGCCCTTGAGCTCACCCCCCGCCATCGACTTGAAGGCGGCACCGAACTGGGACCCGATGTTGCGGGAGCGCACTGTGAGGCCGAAGACCTCGCCGAGCACCGAGGTGACCCGGTAGCCGGGGACGTCGTTCATGGTGGAGATGAGCATGGCGGTCCTTTCAGGTCCGGCTCATCGTAGGCGTCCTCCCCACGGCCTCCCCGGCGTCCGGCGGCGTCTAAACTTGCTCGTTTCCCTGCCAGGGCCGGGGAGAAAGGGGAGCGGTGCCGGAACATCCGGATCTCATGGATGAGCAGGAGTTCCTCGATCGCGCGTTCGACGGTTTGGAATTCATGCGGGGCGAGGCGCGCCAGATGCTCGAAGGCGTGCTCGACCTCGGCCGGGGTGGGACCTTCCAATCACGCACCGAGCGCGACATCGTCGTACGCACCAGCCTGGCCCGGCTGGAACAGCTCGACATCGGGGACCAGGCGCTCTATTTCGGCCGGATCGACCGCCTCCCCGAGCCAGGCCAACAGACCATGTTGGGGGAGTCGTTCCACATCGGACGCCTCGCCGTCTCGGGACCGGACCACGAACCCCTGGTCGTCGACTGGCGCGCCCCGGTGGCCGAGCCGTTCTACCGGGCGACCGGGCTCGATCCGCAAGGTCTGGCCCGGCGTCGCCACCTGGCCGTGCGAGGCCGCAGCGTGCTGGGGCTCGAGGACGAGTACTTCGTCGACCCGGCCGGCCGGCCGGGCAGCCAGGCGGCCGCCCCGGGATCGGAATCCGCGGCGCGGGATGGGGAGCGGTTGCTCTCCGACGGGATGGTGCTGGGCGGCCCCGGGGCATTGCTCTCGGCCCTCGGCCAGGCCAGGACCGGCTCGATGGGCGACATCGTGGCCACGATCCAGCGGGAACAGGACGAGATCATCCGCTCCCCGCTGCCCGGGGTCCAGATCGTGCAGGGCGGACCCGGAACCGGCAAGACCGCCGTGGCCCTGCACCGGGCGGCCTACCTCCTCTACACCCACCGCTTCCCGCTCGAGCGCCAAGGAGTGCTCGTCGTGGGCCCGAACCCCCTGTTCCTGCGCTACATCGAACAGGTGCTGCCCTCCCTCGGGGAGACCGGCGTGAGCCTGTCCACGGTGTCGGGGCTGGTGCCCGAGATCCGCGTGCGCGGCGTCGACGATCCCGGAGTGGCCAAGCTCAAGGGCGACGTGCGGATGGTGAAGGTCCTGGCCCGGGCGGTGCGCACGAGGGAACGTCCCCTGCGCCAGGACGCGGAGATCCCCTTCGGGGCCGGCGTCCTCCGCCTGCGGGCCCGCACGACCGAGGAGATCGTCAACCTGGCCCGCCGGCGACCGGGGACCCACAACGCGCGGCGGCGCTTCGTCGAGTCCCAGGTGGTGCGTGGGCTGGCCGACGACTACCGGGCCCGGCTGGCCCGCGGTGGGGCCGACCTCGGCGAGGACGCGCCCACCGAGGAGGAGCAGAACGATCTGGCCCAGCGCCTGCGCAAGGTGCCCCAGGTGGTCGAGGCGCTCGAACGCATGTGGCCCCGTCTGTCGCCCCACGAGTTCCTGCACGACCTCTTCGGCGCCCGGCCCCTCCTGACTGCGGCCGGCCAGGGGATCCTCACCGGGCCCGAAGTCCAGCGTCTCTATCGGCCGCGCAGCACCGCGTTGGACGCCGTGCCCTGGACCGCCGGCGACGCCGCCTTGATCGACGAGGCGCGCACGCTCTTGGGACCCCGTCGTGCCGCCCGCTCCGGCCGGACCCGTGTCCAGCGGGTGGACGACGCCACGGCCGCCGAGGTCGGGTTCTGGCCCCAGGGGCTGGCTGCCTCCCCGATGCCGGCATCGGTGGCCTCGGCCGCGGACGACGACGTCCGCTCATTCGGGCACATCGTCGTGGACGAGGTGCAGGGTCTGTCGCCCATGCAGCTGCGGATGTTGGCCCGCCGTTCGCTGTCGGGCTCCATGACCGTGGTCGGTGACATCGCGCAGGCGACGGGACCCTGGGCCCCCGAGGGCTGGGAGGACATCACACGCCATCTGAGCCCGCAGCGCCCACCCCGACTGGTTGAGCTCACCGTGAGCTATCGGACCCCGTCCGAGGTCGTCGCGTTGGCCTCGCAGGTCCTCGCCGTGGCTGCGCCCGGGATCACCCCGCCCCGGCCGGTCCGCCAGTCGGGATTCGAGCCGCGGATCCGCTCGGTCCCGCGCGGCGGGCTGGCTGCTGCGGTGGCGGAGTCGGCGCGCGAGGAGGTGGCGGCGGCCGCACCGGGCCGGGTGGCCGTCCTGGGCCCGGCCGTTCTCCTGCCCGAGTTGACCCGAGCCCTGGTCGAGTCCGGTCTCGATCCCATCGATCCGCGCGATCCGGCGGGCGACGGCCTGGCCGCTGGACTGGTGGTCATGCCGGCCGACGAGACCAACGGTCTCGAGTTCGACTCGGTGGTGGTGGTGGAACCTTCGCTGATCGCGGCGGTGGGAGACGAGCCGGCCGGGGAGGCCCCTCCGGTGGCCACGACCCGAGGCCTGCGCACGCTCTACGTTGCTCTGACCCGTCCTACCAAGAGACTCACCATCGTCCACGCCGATCCGCTTCCCGTCGACCTCCATTGAGCCGGCGTTCCGGGCTCGACGAGGGACCGCTGCCCGCTCCATTCGCTAGTTGGCGCCTTCGGCGTGCCGTCGACTAGAAATTCAGTCGTGACCCAGGCTGTTTCGGCGGAGATCCCCGCGCAGGGGAAGATCGTCCACGACCGGCCGCCCATGCTCGCCGTGGGCGTGATGATCTGGCTCGGGTCCGAGCTGATGTTCTTCAGCGGACTCTTCGCTGCCTTCTTCACCATCCGCGCCAACACGGTCGGGCCGTGGCCCCCGGCAGGCACCGATCTGGACACCATCCGAGCCGGCATCTTCACGGCCATCTTGGTGTCCTCGAGCTTCACCATGCAGTACGCGGTGTACCACGCGGAGTGGCGGCGGCGGAAGCAGGCCCGCTTCTGGATCGTCATCACGATCTTCCTCGGCGCATTGTTCCTCGGGAACCAGGCGTTCGAGTGGCTGTTCAGTTCGACCCGTTGGTACACCAACTCGTACGGCTCGCTCTTCTACATCATGTCGGGGCTGCACGGTCTGCACGTCTTCATCGGCCTCGTGGCCATGGTCTTCCTACTCGGCCGGATGCGTGGTGACGTCGGTGGTGACCCCGGCGAGCTCTCCGCTGTCCAAGGTGTTTCGTACTACTGGCATTTCGTCGACATCGTCTGGGTCGGGCTCTACAGTTGCCTGTTCCTGCTCAAGTAGGCATACGAGGCGTGCGCGCACCACACACGAGAACTTTGCGAAACCAAGTCCTGTTGCCGGCCGGTCTGCTGGCCGTGGCCACGTTGGCGTCCCTCGCGATGTTCATCCCGGCAACGAGCGCGGGCGCGAGTGGACACGCCGATTCCGCCAAGGTGTCGACGGTACCCACGCACGTTTCCAAGGCCTGCGGGTCGGTGAACCTCCAAGGCGTCTCGGACCGGGCCAATACGGGCAACCCCTTCTCGAGCACGAACCGGCTCTGCGGTGGCGGCCATCTCTACAGCTATGGCAACAGCGCGATCACGTACGCCAATCCACCGCAGTCCTACGTGGCAATCGGCCAGCAGTTGTTCGCCACCTACTGCTCGAGCTGCCACGGCAACGACGCCAACGGGGTGAACCCCGTCGGCGGCGCCACCATCGGCCCCAACCTCCAGGGTGTCGGTGCCGCCACCGTCGACTTCTGGGTGAGCACGGGCCGCATGCCGGCCGTCGACGTCAAGGCCGTCGAGGCCGAGCGGCGCGAGACCCGGTTGACCCCCAAACAGGCCCTGGAGATCGCGGCGTGGGTGAACTCGCTCGACCCGTCGGTGCCCGCCGTGCCCTACCCGCACCTCCAGGGGGCCGACCAGTCGGTGGGGGCCAGCCTGTTCGCCCTCAATTGCGCCGCCTGCCACACCATCGAAGGTGCCGGTGATGCCCTCGCCTACGGGACCAACGCCCCGTCGCTGGAGAACCGCAGCGTCACGGCCCAGCAGGTGGCCGAGGCCATGCGGACCGGCCCGGCCAACATGCCCCGCTTCTCGGGCAACCTGTCCGACCGCCAGGTGCGTGACATCGTCTCCTTCGTGACGGGACGCCTGCAGCACCCGACCAATCCCGGCGGCTTCGGGCTCGGCGGTGTCGGCCCCGTGGCGGAAGGCTTCGTCGCCCTCCTCATCGGGGTCGGCGGCCTCGCCCTGATCTGCTTCTGGATCGGAGAGCGCTCGTGAGCGACGTGGACGAGCACCAGCCCTCGCGCACCCGGGTGCCCATGCCGATCGCCACCCTGAGCGATCCGCACATGGGCGACGCGGCCAAGAACCCCGATCGGATCGAGAAGATCGTCGCAGCCATCTTCGTGCTCTCCATGGTCTTCTTCGGCCTGGCCGGTGCCGCCTACTGGCAGAACTGGAACCCCTGGACGCTCGGCGGGGCGCTCGGGGCCGGGCTGTTCGCCCTCGGCTTCGGGCTCACGGCCTGGGGCAAGTACCTCATGCCGCAAGGCCCGTTCGTGGAGGAGCGTCACCTCCTGGCCTCCACGACCGACGAGCGCGACGCCATGTCGGCGGCGCTCGTCGAGCGCTCGTCAGTGGTCGTCAAGAGGCGCAAGATGCTGGGCGGATTGTTCGCCGCCGGCGCCGGGATCTTCGGCATCGTGGCCGCCTTCCCGCTCATCCGCTCTCTCGGTCCGCTCCCCAAGAACGAGCTCGAGGTCACCGACTGGAAGAAGGGGACGGTCCTGCTCGATTCGAGTGGCCGTCCGGTCAGCCGGGACACCCTGGTGCCCGGAGGCATCATGACCGTCTACCCGGCCAACCAGCTGCGCATCGAAGACGGCCAGGTGAACTTCACCGACCAGGGTCTGGCCACGGACCAAACGGTGCTGATCCGGCTCCCCGGTGGGTCCTTCACGACCCAGCCGGGCCGCGAGGGTTGGGCGCCCGACGGCTACGTGGCCTACTCGAAGCTGTGCACCCACCTGGGTTGCCCGGTCGGCCTCTACGAGCAGGAACTCGAGCTGCTGGTGTGCCCGTGCCACCAGTCGATGTTCAACGTGCGCAACGGCGCCGTGCCCCAGTTCGGTCCGGCGCCACGGCCGCTGCCCCAGCTGCCCCTCGGCTACAACGAGAATGGCTACCTGATCGCCACGGCGCCCTACGATCAAGCGGTCGGGCCCGGCTTCTGGGAGCGGACGACATGAGTCCATCGGCCACCAAGACCAAGCGCAGCACCAAGAAGGAGATGGGCCCCTACGGCCGCGTCAGCAAGGTGGTCGGCGAGCTGGACGACCGTCTCGGCGTGGCCAAGGGCGGCCGGGTCTTTCTCGACAAGATCTTCCCGGACCACTGGTCCTTCATGCTGGGTGAGATCGCCCTGTACTCCTTCGTCGTGCTGCTGGCGACCGGTGTCTTCCTGGCGCTCTACTTCGTGCCCTCGGCCAACGAGATCATCTACCACGGCTCCTATGCCCCCCTGCAGGGTCAGCGGGTCTCGGAGGCCTACAACTCGACGGTCCGTATCTCCTTCGACGTCCGCGGGGGAATGCTCATACGGCAGATGCACCACTGGGCGGCCGACATCTTCATCGGTTCGATCATCGTCCACATGGGCCGCATCTTCTTCACCGGCGCCTTCCGCAAGCCCCGCGAGCTCAACTGGACCATCGGGATCCTGATGCTGTTCCTGGCGGTGCTCGAGGGATTCATCGGCTACTCACTGCCCGACGACCTCATCTCGGGCACGGGACTCCGCATCGGGTACTCCATTGCCGAGTCCCAGCCCCTGATCGGCAGCTACATGGTCTCGTTCCTCTGGGGCGGCCAGTTCCCGGGCGACGGAAGCATCATCCCGCGCTTCTTCATCATCCACGTCCTGATCATCCCCTTGGTGCTGATCGGACTCCTCTCGGCACACCTGGGCCTCTTGGTGCGCCAGAAGCACACCCAGTTCAAGGGCGAGGGCCGGACCGAGCACAACGTGGTCGGTTCGCCGATGTTCCCGACCTTCATGGCGAAGACGACCGGGTTCCTCTTCATGGTGACCGGTGTCACGGCCGTGCTCGGGGCCTTCGCCCAGATCAACCCGATCTGGCAGTTCGGCAGCTACAACCCGTCGAAGATCTCCTATGCCGTGCAGCCCGACTGGTACATGGGCATGCTCGACGGCGCGTTGCGCATCATGCCGTCGTGGGAGCTCACCGGATTCGGCCATACCGTGCCGCTCGAGGTCTTCTTGCCCGCAGTGCTGTTCCCTGGACTGCTGGTGACGTTCTGGCTCCTGTACCCGGGCCTGGAACGCAGGATCACCAAGGACGACGAATTGCACAACCTGCTCGACCGCCCCCGTGACCGGCCCAAGCGCACGGCGGCCGGGGTGACCATGTTCGCGTTCATGTTCACCCTCTTCGCGGCCAGCTCCACCGACGTCCTGGCCAACTTCTTCCACGTGTCGCTCAACGCCACCCTGTGGTTCTTCCGCATCGCCACCTTCGTCATCCCCGCCATTGCCGGTGCGGTGACGTACCAGCTGTGCAAGGAGATGCAGGGCGTGCATGGCATCGGGAAGCGCAAGCGGGCCGTCATCGTCAGCCGCTCGGCCGACGGTGCCTACTCCACGACTCCGACGGCCCCGCGGCCGGACGACGTGCACGAGGAACTCGAGCCAGAGCCGGTCCCCGAGTTCATCGACATCGCCCCGCTCGCCAACGGCGGTCCCGGCCTGACCGAGAGCTCGCCCACGGGTGTGCGCCAGGTCACGCGCTGAACGCACCCGCCCGCGAGACCTCTGGGTCGCGCTGGAAACGATTCACGCCGTCACCTACTTCGCACCGCCCTGTCGCAGCGCCCTGCGAGACGCCGGGCTGAAGGGCTTCTGGTCGGGGTACTTCGCATCCCGGGCGGCGCCGCTCGGCCCGGTCGGCCCCGGCGTCGTGCGGGCGGCCTTCGCCAACTTCCACCCCGACATGGTCGCCCGTGCCGTGCCCCAGTGCTGGCAGGCGGTCGCACCCGATGCCGTGTGCGCCCTACGAGCCCGGGCGGCGGCGCGGTCGTTGGCCGAGCTCTGCGGGATCGAGGCGCGTACGGCGTTGGCCGAGGCGCTGCCCCTGCTGCGCCGCGCCGTCGAGGCCTGTGATCAGCCGGGACGGATCATGGCCGCGGCCAATCGCGATCTCTGGCCCGCCGTGGCGGCGGATCTGGGTCCCCACGGCCTGGCCGAGGCCTGGCAGGCCTGCACCACCTTGCGCGAGCACCGGGGGGACGGCCACGTGGCCGCCTTGGTCGTGCACGGGTTGCGCGGGCTCGAAGCCCACGTGCTGGCCGCGGGCACCACGGGAGCGCCCAGCGCGATGCTGCGGGACGACCGGGGCTGGAGCGAGGACCACTGGGTGGCCGCGGTGCGGGTCCTGGCGGCCCGGGGCCTCGTGCACGCGGACGGTCGGGCCACCGACTCGGGTCGCACCCTGCACGCCGAGGTGGAGGCGTGGACGGATCGTCTGGCCGAGCCCGCCTACCGCACCATCGGCGACGGGGCGCTGGAAGATCTCTACGGCGCGCTCGTGCGGTGCGCCCGCGACGTGGCGGCCTCGGGGGTCCTGCCCTACCCGAACCCCATGGGCCTCCCGCCCGTGACGGAGCGTTAAGGAGCGTCGCGCCGCGGCGGAGGCCAGCCGGGGACCAGGTCGAGCTCCCGGCAGAGCTTCCGAGACGACACCATCTGCCCCGAGTACTCGAGCGCGCCGTCGTCGTCGCCGAGCCAGGCCGCTACCTCCCCGGCCACCTCGGGGGGCGCGGGGACGTGACCCGCCTCGGTCAGGACGGTGTCCATGCCCGACGCCCGCATGGACTCCGTCAGGGTGAGCCCGGGGGCGATCGAGAAGGCGGCGATGCCCGATGAGCCGAACTCGACGTTGCACATGTCGGTGACGCGGTGGAACGCCGCCTTGGCCGCCGCGTAGGCGACCCCCCACCCACCCTGGCCGGCCGGGCTCGGTGGCGTGGTGAACGCCGCTTCGGAGAGCATGTTGACGAGCCGCCCTTCCCCGCGTTCGAGCATCTGGGGCAAGAGGAGCTGGATGAGCAGCAGCGGGTGGAGGTAGTCCCCGACGAGGCAGCGCTCGGCGAGTTCCAGCGGGAGGTCGAGGATGCGGTCCATGGTGCCTGGACCCTGGTAGATGGCATTGTTGACCAGCACGTCGACCCGGCCCCAGGTGGCCAACGCCTCGGAGGCGACGTGTTCGACCGACGCCCGTTCCATCAGGTCCATCGGGACCATCAGTGCCCTGCGCCCCAGCGCCTCGATGTCGGCGGCGGTCGATTCGAGGCTGCCCGGAATGGGCACCGGTTCGCTCTCGGCCAGGACGGAGGAGGCGTGAGCCCGCCCGTCGCCCTCACGCACGGTGCGGGCCGTGATCACCACGTCGAAGCCGCGCCGGGCCAGCGCGACGGCTGCGCAGCGTCCGATGCCCCGGCTCGCTCCGGTGACGAGGGCGATCCTCTGGGGCTGGCTCATCGCATCACATCATCCCGGCGATCTGGTGTCCGCCGTCGACGTGGAGCACGTGACCGTTGACGAAGCTCGACGCATCGCTGCAGAGGAACACGACGACGCGCGCGATGTCCTCGGGCGTGCCGAGCCGGCGCAGCGGGTTGGCCGCCTTCAGTCGCTCCTGGACATCGGTGGGCACGAGGGTCGAGGCGGTCTCGGTCAGGATGAACCCGGGCGCGATCGCATTGGCCCGGATTCCGTCGCGCCCGTAGCGCACGGCCAGGTGACGGGTCAGCTGGTTGAGTGCCGCCTTGGACACGCCGTAGGCCACCCGGACCGACTCGCCGATCGTGCTGGTCCCCGACGAGATCGTGACGATCGAACCGCCGCCGCGGGCCTACATGTGCGGGATGGCCTGGCGGGCCAGGAGCAGGGCACCCCGGGTGGTGATCTCGATGGTGCGGTCCCACACCCCGAGGTCGACGCCGACGGCGTCGCTGTCGAGCCTCGGGTGGCTCCAGGCCGCGTTGTGGTCCACGCAGTCCACGCCGCCGAACTCCCGCACGGCGGCCTGGACGAACGCGGCGACGGAATCCTCCTGGCGCACGTCGCAGACCACACCGATCGCCCGACCCCCTGCCGCACGGACCTGGTCGGCCACGGCCGCCGCCGTGTCGAGACCGACGTCACCGATGGCGACGGCGGCTCCCTCGGCCGCCAGGCCGAGGGCCGTCGCCCGTCCGATGTCCGACGCGCCCCCGCTCACCAGCACCACCTTGCCCTCCAGCTGGCCCACGGCTCAGGACGGCCTGTCCGCCGCGGCCGCCGGGCGGCCCCGAGGTGTCCTGGCCGTCATGGGGGCCATGTTAAGGCAACCCCGCCGTCAGGGCTCCGACCAGGAGGTTCACCCGACGCGCCGCCATTCGCCGATTAGGAGCGTGCCCCGGCGCCATGGCAGCATCTGAGGCGTGCGGGTTCACCGGACGTTCGGCTTCGTCGACGTGTCGGGTTTCACCGCGATGACGGAGCTCGAGGGGGACGAGCGCGCCGTCGATGTGCTGACCGCGGTCCGGGCTCTGCTGCGCGACATCTGTTCCCGGCGCGGTGTGCGCATCGCAAAATGGCTCGGCGACGGCGTGATGCTGGTCTGTGTCGAGACCCGTCCGCTCGTCGAGACCGTGCTCGAGCTGCACCACATCGTCGACACGGTGTCGGGACCGGTCGAGACGGTGTCGATCCGTTCGGGGGTCACGTCCGGCGAGGTGATCCTCATGGAGGGCGACGACTACATCGGGCACTGTGTGAACGTGGCCGCCCGCTTGTGCGACCTGGCGACACCGGGGGAGGCCTTGGCCGACCCCAGCGTCATGGACTTCCTGCCGAGCTGGGGTGTCGTGGCGCATCACCAAGAGGTCGCCCTCCGCGGCGTCGAGAAGTCCGTGCCGGCCTCGAGCATCCGGATGGCACATCCGGGTGAGGACGGTCGGCGCGATCCCATCTGCGGCTTGCCCTTGACCGAGGACACGGCCGAAGAGATCGCCCACGACGTGCGGGGCTCGGTGGTGCTGTTCTGCTCCCTCGGCTGCCTCGACACCTGGCGACGGCGTCCCGCCCGGGCCGGAGCCCGCTGAGGCAGGGTCAGCGGAACCGGCGGCCGTCCGGCGCCACGACGGTGACATGGACCGTCCCGGACTCCTCGACCGCCCGATGGCTGACCGCCAGGTCGCCGTCGCTCGTGTCCTCCTCCCAGTGGAGGACGACCGGGGCGCTGCGGCTCACGGCATCGCGGTAGGCAGCCAAAATGCCCTGATCCACCCCGTCGGGGAGGAACGTGAAGACGGCGTGCGCCTCCGCCACGACCTCGTCGTCGAGGTCAGCCAGCAGGCCCAGGCTCTCCACGACCGCCTCGCAGTTGTCGGCCTCGAGGATGGCCTCCCGTGCCGTGGCGTAGTCGTCACTGGCAGGGTCGGCGAGCTTGTCGTTCAAGGGGTGGAACGCGACGAACATGGGCATGGCGCGGACGATACTGCAGCTTCGAAGCGATCATCTCGCCCAAGGTCGCCCGCCCCTGACCCTCGGGCCTTCCCAGCCGAGCGCTGTCGGTGCCACACTGCTGGCATGCGATGGCGCACCCCGGCCGTGCGGGGGTAAGCGATGCTCGCCCCGCCACCCATCGAGTTCGCTGAGCACGACGGTCTCCACATCGCGTTCCAGCGGGCCGGTGACGGGCCGTTCGATCTGGTCTTCGTCGCCGGGGCCATGGCCGTCTCGCTGCGCTGGGAGGAGGCCGCGGCGGCCAAGAGTCTGCGGCGCATGGCCAGCTTCGCCCAGCTGATCAGTTACGACCAGCGGGGCATGGGCTATTCGGACCGAATGGACGTGTCGGCGCCACCCGTCCTCGAAGACCTCGTGGCCGACCTCGAGGCGGTCATCGACGCCGCGGGGGTCAAGGATCCGGTCCTCTTCGGCACGCACAACGGTGGCGCGATCGCCGCCCTCTATGCCGCCCGCCACCCCGTCCGCCAGCTGGTGCTCTGCAATACCTGGGCCAGGCTCGAGCGGGCGGACGATTTCCCGATCGGGGTGCCGACCCATGTGCTCGACGCCATGGCCGAGCGCTACCGCACCGAATGGGGCGCCGGCGAGATCTCGAATTTCTACGCCTCCGACCGCCCGGCCGGCACGAGCGGCCGCTCCGAGCTCGCCTCGACCAGCCACAATCAGATCGCCCATCTCTTCGAATTGAACCGTTCCTACGACATCCGGGCCGTGCTCCCCGGGATCACCGCACCGACGCTCGTCGTCCATCTGGCCGACAACGTCAGCGTGGCGGCGGACCACGGTCGTTACCTGGCGTCGGCCATTCCCGGGGCCCGCCTGGCCCTCGTCCCGGGCACCGACCAGAACTTTCTCGGACGCTACGGCACGCCGGTGATCGACGAGGTGGAACGCTTCACCACGGGGAGGGTCACCCTCTACGCCGATCGACTGCGGACGACGATGCTCTTCACCGACATCGTCGACTCGACGCCTCTGGCGGCATCGCTCGGGGACGCGCGCTGGAGTGCGCTCATCGACGCCCACAACGACGCGGTACAGCGTCAGATCGCAGCGCACGGGGGCCACGAGGTGAAGGGGACCGGCGACGGCTACCTGGTGGCCTTCGACGACACGGAGTCTGCCATCCGGTGCGCGCGGGCCTCCATGGCGGCGGTCGCCGGTCTCGGACTCGAACTGCGGGCCGGCGTGCACGTCGGCGAGGTGGCCCACATGGGCCGCAACGACCTGTCCGGGTTGGCGGTCCATTTCGCGCAGCGCCTGTGTGGTCGCGCCGAAGGCGGCCAGCTCCTGACCTCGGCCGACGTGCGCTCGGCCTGTGTCGATCCCGAGATCGTGTTCGAGGCCAGGGGGCTGGCCAGCCTCAAGGGCATCCCCGGGGAATGGGAGATCTTCGAAGCTCACCTCTAGACCAGGCCGCCGTGCGGGCCTGACCCGTTGACATGTGACTATAAGGTCACATATAGTGGCCGAGGTGGATGACGTGTTCAAGGCGCTGGCCGATCCCACCCGACGCAGCCTGCTGGACGAGCTGTACCGGCAGGACGGCCAGACCCTGAGCACGTTGGAGGAGCGCCTCCCGATGACGCGCTTCGGCGTGATGAAGCACCTGAAAGTGCTCGAGGAGGCCGGTCTCGTCGTCACGAGACGCCGGGGCCGGGAGAAGCAGCACTTCCTCAATCCGGTGCCCATCAGGCTCGTCCACGACCGCTGGGTCAGCAAGTACGCGGAGCCCTGGGTGGCAGGGCTGAGCGAAATCAAGGAGAGGTTGGAGAACCAGATGGAAAAGGTGTACGAGATCTTCATCAAGACCACGCCCGAGCGCCTCTGGCAGGCCATCATCGATCCCGAGATCCGGGCCAAGTACAACTTCGGCGCCGCGGTCAACTCGGACTGGGCGGTCGGCTCGCCCATCAGCGTCGACGTCGCCGCGCACGACGACCTGCATCTCGGCGAGGGAGAGGTGCTCGAGATCGACCCACCCCGGCGCCTCGTCCACACCATGGCCGCCCTCTGGGACGACGACGTCACGGCCGAAGGATTCTCCCGAGTCACCTGGGAGATCGAGGCGGTCGGTGACTCCTGCCATCTCACGCTGACCCATGACCAGATGCGCGAGGGCGCCAACCCGCAGATCTACGGCGGCTGGCCGATGATCCTCTCGGGGCTCAAGACCTGGCTCGAGACGGGTGAGCTGCTCACGACGCCCGGTTCGCTCCGTTACGGCTGAGCTCGAACCGGCACGAAGGAGTCGACATGTCTGACCGCACCGTCATCACCGGCCTGCACACGGTCGGCGTTCCCGTCACCGATCAGGACGCCGCGCTGGATTTCTACGTCGGCCTCGGATTCGAGACCCGCATCGACGTGCCCATGGGGGAGGGCGCCCGGTGGATCGAGGTGGCGCCACCCGGCACCGCGGCGTCCCTGGCCCTCGAAGTCGCCCACGCCGGGCGTCCGGCCGGGGCGGAGACCGGCATCCGTTTGACCACCCGGGACGCGGATGCCGCCCACGCCGTGTTTCGCTCCCGTGGTGTCGACACCGACGACGTGCTGCGCTGGCCGGGAGTCCCGCCGATGTTCGCCTTCCGCGATCAGGACGGCAACGGGCTCGAGATCGTCGAGGCCTGAGCGGGCGCCGGCGGCCGCATGCGGTCGTAGACGGACATGGCGAGCGTCGCCAGACCCAGGCCCGCCCCCAGCAGGCAGACACCGGCCCAGCCGTGCGACCCGTAGAGGGCCCCGGCGGCCAGCGAGCCGGCCGCGCCACCCAGGAAGTAGCAGACCATGTAGGCGCTGTTGATGCGGCTCCGGGCGTCCGGGCGCAGGGCGTAGATGACGGCCTGGTTGGTGATCTGCATGCCCTGGGTGCCGATGTCGAGGACGATGATGCCCAGGATCAGCGCCGCCAGTGACGTCCGGCCCGCCCACAGGAGGGCGAAGGATCCGGCCAACAGGATGCCGGCGCCGACGGTCGAGGCCCTGACCCGTGCCGAATCGGCCAACTTCCCGGCCAGGTTGGCCGCGGCGATACCCGCCGCCCCGACGAGGCCGAACAATCCGATCACCGCATTGGAATAGCCGTAGGGGCCGGCCGACAGCAGGAAGGCCAGGGTGGTCCACAGCACGCTGAAGGCGGCGAACGCGCAGGCTCCGTGCCAGGCTCTCCGGCGCAGGAGGGGTTCGGTGGTCAAGAGACGAAGGGACCCGCCGACCAGGCTCCGGTAGCTCCTGTGTGGTCGGGCGCCTTCGGCTGGGAGGGCCCGCCACAGCACGAGCGCGAAGCAGACCATCAACGCAGCAGAGAACCAGTAGATGGCCCGCCAGCCCGCCGCCTGGGCCACCAGCCCCGACACGGTGCGGGCGAGAAGGATGCCCATCAGCAATCCGGTCATGATGCGGGCCACGACCCGGCCCCGCCGCTCCTCGGGCGCCAGATCGGCGGCGAAGGGGATCATGACCTGGCCGGCCACCGAGGCGGCGCCCACCGCGATGGAGGCCAGGGCGAAGATCCACAGCGTGGGGGCGAGGGCGCAGGCCACCAAGGCCAGGGTGGATACCGCGAAGAGGCGGGTGACGAGCGTCCGGCGTGGATGGAGATCGCCCAGGGGGACGATCAAGAGGAGTCCGGCGGCGTAACCGATCTGGGTCGCCGTGATGATCGTCGACGTCGCCCCCGCACCGCTGTGGAAGGTGTGCGCCACCTGGTGCAGGACCGGCTGGGCGTAATAGAGATTGGCCACCACGGCGCCGGTCGCCACGGCGATGAGCAGGACCAGGCCGCGCGACAAGGCGTTGCTCTGCGCGGCCGGTGCTTCGCCGGTCCCGGGTTGTGGCGTCACCGGTTCAGGGTACCGGTGACGGGTCGGGCGACGGCCTAGACCTGGCCCCCGCGTCGGCTCTCGGCCGTCACGCCGGTGAGCGCGGTGAGGATCAGCGGGATGCCCAGGAACAACAGCCACGACCCGAAGACGAGGCCGAGGACGGTGAGGAACGCGCCCATACCCATCACGAAGGGCCAGATCGAGGTGCCGGGGAACGAATCGATCTCACCGGCACCTTCGGCGATCTCGGCGTCGCGGTCCTCGACCCGGTTGCCCATGCGACGGTGCCAGAAGAAGTAGTAGCTCCCGGGGAGGAAGCCGAGCAGCGTGGCCCCGAGCAGCATCACGCCGCCGCCGTCCTCGTAGCTCCAGAACCAGTAGACCAGGCCGACGACGCCGAAGAAGGCGCCGAGGAACAGCAGGAACAGGGCTTCGATCCTCATACCGTCGCCTCCACTTTCGTTCCGTTGCCGCCGTGCCCGTTGGTGTGGGCGTTCTTCCCGTGAGCCACGTTGATGTGGTCAGGGTGGTTGTAGTCCCAGGTCGGGCGCTCCGAACGAATCGGCGGCAGATGGGTGTAGTTGTGGTGCGGTGGTGGCGAGGTGGTGAACCACTCGAGGGTGTGGGCGTCCCAGGGGTTGTCACCGGCCGGGATGGGCTTGCGCCACGACACCACGAAGTTCACCAGGAGGAAGGCGAACGACGCCGCGATGATGAAGGCGCCGACGGTCGAGACGATGTTGTAGCTCTGCCAGCCGAGGTTGGACGGGTAGCTGGCCACCCGCCGGGGCATGCCGAGCAGTCCGACCACGTACTGGGGCATGAACGTGACCCAGAAGCCGATGAACATCAGCCAGAAGTGCCACTTGCCCAAGTTGTCGCGGAGCATTCGGCCGAACATCTTCGGGTACCAGTAGTACAGGCCGGCGAAACCGGCGAAGACGGCGGTTCCGAAGAGCACCTGGTGGAAGTGGGCCACCACGAAATAGGTGTCGTGCGTGGCGAAGTCGATCGGGGGCGAGGCCAGCATGATCCCGGTCACGCCGCCCATGAGGAAGGCGAAGAGGAACCCGAGACAGAAGAGCATCGGTGTGTTGAACGTCAGCTGGCCGTGCCACATGGTGCCGATCCAGTTGAAGAACTTGATTCCGGTCGGCACGGCGATCAGCAGGCTCAAGAAGGAGAAGAACGGCAGCAGCACCGCGCCTGTCGTGAACATGTGGTGGGCCCACACGCCCGTGGAAAGGGCGGCTATCGCCATGGTGGCGAAGACCATGCCCTTGTAACCGAAGACCGGTTTCCGGCTGAAGACGGGCAGGATCTCGGTCACGATGCCGAAGAAGGGCAGGGCGAGGATGTAGACCTCGGGATGGCCGAAGAACCAGAAGAGGTTTTGCCATAACAGGGGTGACCCACAACTTCGCATGGGCAACCCGTTCACCAGATGACAACCCACCGCGGTGTAGATGTGGGTCCCGAAGTGCCGGTCGGCGAACAGCATGATCAGCGCAGCGGTGAGCACGGGGAAGGCGATGAGGATCAGGATCCCGGTGACCAGCATGTTCCAGGTGAAGATGGGCATGCGGAACATGGTCATGCCGGGCGCACGCAGGTAGAAGATGGTCCCGCACAGATTGACGCCGGTGAAGATGGCGGAGAACCCGGTCAGGGCGAGTGCCATGATCCACACGTCGGGACCCGCTCCCGGCGAGCTGGTGGCGCTCGACAGCGGCGCGTAGGCCACCCAGCCGAACTGGGCCGCCCCGCCGGCGACGAAGAAGCCCAACATCATGGTGATCGAACCGGTGAGGTACAGCCAGTAGCTCAAGGCGTTGAGCCGCGGGAAGGCCATGTCGGGCGCCCCGATCTGCAGGGGCACGATGAAGTTGGCCAGGCCACCGAAGGCGAAGGGACCGGCGAAGAGGTAGAGCATCAAGCTGCCGTGCATGGTGAACAGCGCATTGAATTGGGCGAAGCTCAGCAGCGAGTTGTGGGGAGAGGTCAGCTGCAGGCGCATGAACAGGGCCATGATCCCCGAGATGTAGAAGACGGTGATCGCCGTGATCATGTAGCTGAGGCCGATCACCTTGTGGTCGGTCGACGTCAACCACTTGAGGATGCCGCTCGGTCCATGATCCTCGTGTGCGCCGTGCCCATGGTCATGGGCGTCGTGGCCACCGGTGAGACCGGGGTCCTCGGGCGTCTCGAGGGGGGGAGCAATGACGTCAGTCACCGTAGAACGCACCTCCAGAGTTTCCGGTGTTGCCACTGCCCGAATTCCCAGAGTAACTGGGGGCGGTGCCGTTGATGTTGGCGTGCAGGCTCGCCGGGAGCTGCCCGATGGAATTGGGGTGCCGATGCTGGTACACCGCAGTCACCCGCAGCCACGTCTTGTAGGCCGTCGGCGAGACGGAGCGCACGTTGAAGAACATCAACGAGTGGTAGAGGCCGCACAGCTGGGTGCACTGGCCGCGGTAGACGCCGTTGTGGAGGACGTTGAACTGGAAGTCGGTCCAGTAGCCGGGGCTGGCGTAACGGCTGAAGTTGAACTCGGGGACGTAGAACCCGTGCAGGACGTCGTAGGAGCGCAGGTAGATGTGGACCGATTGCCCGGTCGGGACCACCATCGTGGGTGCGGCCGTGGTCTGGCCGATCACCTTGACGCCGTTGGGGTACTGGAACTCCCAGCCCCACTGGAAGGCGTAGACGTGAATGGTGGTGTCGGGGTCGGGCGAGACGGCGTCGACCTTGTTCTCGACCAGCACGGTGGCGATGAACAGCCCGATCACGATGACGATCGGCACCACGGTGTAGATGATTTCGAGGACCGTGTGGTACTGGGTCTGGCGCGGTATCTCGTCGGACTTGCGCCGGTAGCGGAACACGGCCCAGAGGATGAGGAGCAGGACGAACCCGCCGACGATCACACCGGCGATGAAGAAGCCCTGCCATAGATGGAAGGTCGAGCGGGCCTGGGTCGTGGCCCCTTTGTAGGCCCCGAAGGTCGGCAACTGGCAGCCGGTCAGGGCCAATGCCCCGGCGATCACCAATGCCGCGGCACCCAGGCGTCGCCGACGCCTTGGAGCAGGGGATTCGGGCAAATCGGGCGGGGCGCTGGTCAGCGACGAGTCCACGAAGGTGACACTATCGAACCCCGCGAAAAAACTGGAATTGAGAGCGCCCTGGGTTCTCCTGGGTCTGTCGGGTTCAGTGCCGGTGAGGATGCGGGGTGGTCACGGGATTGGCCGCCTCGTTGGCCGCCCAGGTGAACACACCACGAGCCATCGTCGACGTTGCCCGGTCCGCCCGGGCCGCGTAGACCTGGTGCCGAGCCCGTCCGATGCCCTCGTCGTCGGGTTGGGCCGACCAGGCGTGCTCGACCAGGTGGCCGGCCAGGCGGAGGGCCTCGTCGGCCTCCGCTCCTCCGCCCTCGCCCGCTTCGAGGGCCAGGGCGAGGAGGCGCAGGGCTCGCTCGGCCAGGGCCGCCGCCCCGCCGGCGAGCTCGGCCAGCTCCAGGGAGAGCGCACGCTCGGATGCCGGCTTCAAGGTGGCCGGGTTTCCGTCCCACCAACCGCCGTACTGGCGCCAGACCGTGTGGACGATGAACTCGGGCTCGTCATAGACCGGTTGCAGGAAGGGGCGCTCGGCCAGCTCGGAGGGGACCCGGACCGTGTGAACGGCGTCGTCGAGGCGCCCGCCCGCATTCATGACGGCCAGCGTCTGGTCCACGAGCGAGTCGAGGAGGTCCGCAGTGTCGGTCAGGGCGATCCGGACACGTTCGGCGCCGATGACCGGGAAGCCGTGGCCGGGCAGGAGGAACTCCGCATCGAGCGTCAGCATGCGGCGGAGTGCCTGCGCCCATTCGCGGGGATAGCGCTGCACCTTCTGCGGGTTGCCGGCGTTCGGAGAGGCCCAGATGAACAGGTCGCCGCAGCACAGGACGCGGGCGTCGGCCTGCCACGTCACCGTGTGGTCGTCGGTCTCGCCCTTCTCGTGGCGTAATGCGAATTCCACGCCGCCGGCCGACAGTGCGAGGGTGTCGTGATACGTGCGGTCGGGATAGCGGTACTCGGTCGGCCACTGAAGATCGGCGAAGCCGAACTGCCGCCGGTTGATGATCGTGTTGTAGCCGTTGGTGAAGATGTAGCGGTCGAACCGTGCGGGCAGGGCGTGGTGAGCGATCACCTCGGGTGGCGTCCACCCCTGCTCTTTGGCCTCGGCCTCCCAGACGGGAACGCCGAAGACGTGGTCGATGTGCCCGTGGGAGTAGACGGCCGTGTGCAGGCGCGCCGGGCTCCAGGTCCGAATGTCGTCGTGCACGACCTTGGCCAGCGGAGCGCTGCCTGTGTCGACCAGGACGAGTCCGTCGCCGGTCTCGAACGCCGACACGTTGGCGAAGGAGGGGCAGAAGCCCACGCCGTCGGTGATCTCGACAAAGCCCCCGACGTGATCGACGGGGTGAAAGGTGGACGTCGACAACTCACCGTTCCACAGCCGGTCGGCAATCGAGAGGACGTCGGACGTGGCGGTCTTCCCCTATGTCGAAGTTCCGCTGTCGGGACGAACCCCGAGGTCAGCGGTGAAGCAGTCGGGCCACGGGGCCCGCCGGGTCAAATCCCGGTGGCCTGATCCTTGGGCGCCGTCGCGGCCGGAGCATCGGTCGTGGCGGAGACGTCCTTGGCCAGAGCGCCCTTCTTGCCCTCGTCGATGCCCTTCTCGAACTCGGTCTTGGCCGAGCCCAGATTGCGGGCCAGCTTCGGGATGGCTGCGCCGCCGAAGAGCAGCACGACCAGGATGATGGCCACGATCAGTAGGTCGGGACCGAAAAGGTCAGCAAGCATGATGTTCTCCATTCACCCGGGTCCACGTGGCGGTGCAGATCCCAGGTTAGACCCGATCCGTTGCCGGGGTGCCGGCACGCCACTGTCTGTCCAGGTATTCGGAGTCACCCGGCCAAGAGGATGCCCATTACCAGTGCGGCCACACTGGCCAGGCCTCCGACCGAGCCCCAGAGAGCCAGCTGGGTCTTCGAGGTGGCCCGTTGGTGCAGGAGGACGGCCAGACCGGCCAGGGCAACGACCACGATCTTCGCCATGAGGACTGCCTTCCAGGCGCTGGTCTGGTCGGCCCAGGTGACGGTCGAGATGTTCCAGAAACCGGTGATGACCAGGACCGCATAGGCGGGCCAGGCCAGGCGGGCGAAGGCACGGGCCAGCACCTTGGGTGCATCGCCGGAGAGCCCTCGGGCCGGTCCGACCAGGCCGGCCATGACGAACTGACCCCCGACCCAGACCGTCGCCGCCAGGACGTGCAGGGTCAGCCGGAGGGTGTCGAGACCGGGGGCGAGCACGACGGCTGCGCTACTTGCCCTGCCAGTTGGGGGCCCGTTTCTCGGCGAAGGCCACAGGACCCTCCATGGCGTCGGCGGACGAGAAGACCACCCCGACCGCCTCTGCGTTGATCTTCCAGCCTTCGGCCTCGGACACCTCTGCCGCCTGTTTCATGACGCTCTTGGAGTAGCGCACCGCCAGCGGTGCGTTGGCGGCAATGCGGTCGGCCAGCGCGATGGCCTCGGTGAGCACCTGGTCAGCAGGCACCACCCGGTTGACCAGGCCCAGCTCGGCCGCCCGGGCGGCATCGATCGGGTCGCCGGTCATCGCCAGCTCGAGTGCGATGGCCACGGGGAGGCGCTTGGGGAGCCGCAAGAGGCCGCCGGCCCCCGCGATGAGGCCCCGCTTCGCTTCGGGGATACCGAACGTTGCGTGGTCAGCCGCCACCACCAGGTCGCACGAGAGCATGATCTCGAGGCCGCCGGCCAGCGCGGAGCCGTTCACGGCCGCGATGATCGGCTTGGGGAACTGGCGCTGGGACAACCCTCCGAATCCTCCGCTGGCCCCCATGATCCCGCCGCCCTCGCCGCTGCTGAAGGCCTTGAGGTCCATGCCGGCGCTGAAGGCCTTCTCGCCGCTGCCGGTGATCACGACGACCCAGCAGTCGGCGTCGTCGGTCAGCTCGTCCATGGCCGTCGACATGGCCAGGCTCACCGCGCCGTTGATGGCGTTGCGGGCCTCGGGGCGGTTGATGGTGAGGATCTCGACGTGACCGCGACGTTCGCGCAGGACTTCGTCTGCCATGGCGGGCCCATTCCCTTCACTTGTCGGACGACTCGGCGACACTCCGTGCCGGCGCGCCGCAGAGGCTAATGCCGCGCCTCAGGAGGGGGGAGCCTGGGGCTCCGATTCGCCCTCGGGAATCGTGTGCTGGTCGAGGAGCGGGGCGAAGGCCTCGAACTGGTTCCGGCGGGAGAAGAACACGGTGAACGCGCACAGGCTGCCGATCGACGACGCCGTGATGAACGGGGAGATGGCCAAGAAGGTGCCGGTGGGGAGGAGGTCGGCGAGCATCATCCGCGTACTGGCTTCGACGACCAGCCCGACGCCCCACACGACGGAGAGGACGCGAAAGGTGTGGCGGCCCATCGGCAGGTCGTGCAGCTCGTCGTAGGCGGCCATCTTGGCCGGGTCCTGGCCGGCGGACAGATAGCGCCCGACGTAGAAGATGGCCGGGCGGCGATGGGTGAAGACGGTGATGACGCAGACGGCGCCGAAGATCGCCGTGAAGAATGCGTCGCGGACCTTGAGCACGTAGGCGTTGCCTCCGAGCAGCTCGGCACTGAAGACGCCGATGGCGAAACCCGAGAGCACGATCACGCCCACGAGGTCCACGCGGCGTTGGCGCACGAACTGGAAGAGCACCCAGAGGGTGGAGAAACTGCCGGCGATGATGAGCGCCTGGGTGTCCGTCTGCACGTGGGTGCGGATCAGGAAGTAGATGGCCAGGGGGACGACCGCACCCCAGATCACACTCGGTACGTGCTCCCGCACCGAGGGCAGACCCGGCTGCCAGCCGGGTTCGAGGACCGCTGCGGCGGCGGGCGGCGGCTCGCCGTCCTCTGCGGCGGGGCCCTGCTCCATCGCTTCAGGCTAGTGCCGGGTCTTTTCGATGCTCCGGCGCCTACAATTCGATCCTGTGACGTTCCTGGAACACGTGGTGGAGTTCGTGCTCGTCGTGAGCGTCTTTCTGGCCGCGGTACTGGTCGCCGCGTTCTTCCTCGCCCGGGCCTACATCCGCCGCCACTGGCGTGCGGTGGGTGGCCATGTGGCAACCCGGGGTGTGCTGGCCGGGGTCTCCCTTCTGGCCGCCGGTCGAGAGCGGTTCTCGGCCCGGGCCACGCCCGAGCAGCTGAGCCGCGGCACGGCGGCGCGGGTGCGCCGCCGGATGTGGACGTCCGTCGAGGACGCCGAGGTCGCGGTCGCCCACGCACAAGCGCAGGACGCACCCGTGGCCGAGCTGCCCTCGGTGTCCCGCTCCCTCAGAGCCGCCGCCACAGAGCTCGATGCACTGCTCCGACACGAGCGCCGCCTGCCCGCGGGCGCCCGGCCCGACGCCGTGCGTCGCCAGGTGGCCGAGGTGATCGGGGCGTCACGTGACGTGCAGGCCGCCGCACTCCAGGCGGGCAGCGACGCCGCCGAACCCCGGGTGCGCTCGCTCGTGGAGCGGGCGGGCGACGAGGTCGAGATCGTGGCTGCGGCAGTGGCGCGCCTGCGTTCCCTCCAGGCCCACTGAGGCTGACGCGGCGCAGTCGGCGCGACCTGCGGCCCGAGCTCCTGACAAGCTGAGCGGATGCCCGAGACTCCGAGTGCACCGGTGGAGAGCCTGCTCGGCGACGGCTTCCTGGCCGGGGTCGCCACGTCGGGTTATCAGATCGAGGGCGGCTACAACGGCGACGGGGAGCCCCACAACAACTGGGCCAGCTGGGAGGCGACGGGACGGGTGGAGCGTTCGGGCGTGGCTTGCGACTTCTGGCGTCACCCCGAAGAGGCCCTCGACCGCGCCGCCGCGCTCGGCTGCAACGCCTTTCGTCTCTCTGTCGAATGGGCCCGCCTCGAGCCGAGCGCGGGCGAGTTCGATCAGGGGGCGCTGGATCGTTACGCCGAGATCCTCGCCCTGTGCGCGGCGCGAAATCTGACACCGATGGTGACCCTGCATCACTTCGCCCATCCGTGGTGGCTCGGTGAGGAGTTCTGGCTACGCCCGGGTTCGCCGGACGTCTTCGCCCGTCACGTCGAGCGCATTCTTCCCGCGTTGGCGCCGTACTGCCGCCACTGGGTGACCATCAACGAGCCCAACATCGTCACGCTGATGGGTTGGATCCAGGGGGAGTGCCCCCCGGGTCGCCGCATGGCCGTGTCGGATGCCTTCTGCGCTCTGGACAACTTGCTCACCGCCCACGTACTGGCGGCCGACATCGTGTCCGCCGTCCAGCCCGAAGCCGCGGTCACCGCCAACACGAGCTCATCGTCGGTCTACGAACACGATCGCATGCTCAACGACCTGCTTTCGCTGCGCGCCGCCGGCATCGAGGTCGGTGAAGTCGACCGCTACATCGACGAGCGCCGCGCCGTCCACAATGCCGCCTTCCCCCCGCGCCACGTGGGAGAGGCGCTCATCCGGCGTTATTTCGCCGCCATCTGTCCCTACGGGTCCGACGCGGACCCCGGGTGGGGGTCGTCGTGGTCTCGGCTTCGCCGTCACTCGCGCCGGCCCGCCCCCCGTCGGGTCGTCGAGGCCGTGCACGCTGCCTCCAGGCCGCACGCACTCGACGCAGTGTCGTTCGACTGGTACGACCCGGTGGCCAGCCAGGCCATGCGGAGGCCGCCGAGGCGGGCGGCGGACGGGCGGATCGATTGGTCCTTCGGACGTGCGATCTGGGACGTGCCCTCGCACCCGGAGGGATTGCGCGCCTGGTGCCACACGGAGGCGGCGCTCCGACCGGGTCTGCCGCTCTGGGTGGTCGAAAACGGTATGGCGACCCGCGTGCGCGGGGGCGAGGTCGTCGCCCGCCAGGACGGGCTGCACCGGCCCCGCTATGTGCGCGAGCACCTCGGAGCCGTCGCAGGCGCCATCGCGGACGGCGTGCCCGTAGGGGCGTACCTCCACTGGTCCCTCGTCGACAACTACGAATGGGGGTCCTACGAGCCACGCTTCGGCCTGTTCGGTATGGACCGCAGCGATCCGGCGCGGCCTCGCTGGCTCGACACGGACGCCCAGGGGGACGATGCGGCCGGCGCCTACGCCCGCGTCCTGGCCGGCCTGCGCCGAGGGGATCGCGCCGTCCTCGAACCGGGCGCCTGATCCGTCAGGTCTCGACGTCGCCCGGCGCCTGGCCCGGACCCTCGAACTCCTCCTTGCCCTTGCGGAGATGTCGGACGACGAGCACCACGATCACGACCAGGATGAGGCCGAGCAGGACGTCCGACGCGATGCCCGTCGCCTTCTCCACCCGCTCGCCGACGAAATAGCCGAGCAGGACGTAGAGCACGGTCCAACACAGGCCCCCGACGGCGTTCGCCGGCAGGAAGATCCGATACGGCATGGACGACATCCCGGCCAGTCCCGGCACGACGGCGCGCAGGAACGCCGAGAAGCGGGCCACGAACACCGCCGTGGCCCCTCGCTTGCTCAGCTGGTCCAGCGCAGTGTCGATGCCCTTCTGCCGTTTGCGGAGCGGGCCCAGGCTCAGCAGGCTGCGTCCCCATTTGTCCCCGACCAGATAGCCGACGGAGTCGCCGATCACGGCACAGACGAACACCGTCGCTGTGATGCCGGTCAGACTGACGCCGCCGTGGGAGGCGAGGACGCCTCCAAGGATGGCGGCCGTCTCGCCCGGGAAGACGAACCCCAGCATGATCGCCGCTTCGGCAAAGACCAGGACGCCCACGAGGGCATAGGCCTCCCATCCGCTCAGCGACAGGATGGGGTGGAGGATCTTGTCGATCACGCCGGGACCGCGCGCACGACGATCGTGTCCGTCGTCGTCGCCCTCTGCCGCATCGGTCGGGTCAGTTGACGGCGCGCAGCGTGACCTCGCGCGGCGTGAGCTGGCGCCACCGGCTCTCCACGTGGTCCATGAATTCCTGACCGCGGGGCAGATGGGTGAGCACATCGGACTGCCCCTGGGGCCGGGCCAGCATCCAGCTGTGGCCACCGGGAACCCAGAGCACCGGAGAGCGGGCGATGGCGGCGAACTCGAGTGCGGTGTGACCGGGCGTGATCCGGTCGAAACACCCCCACTCGGTGAGGATCGGTATCTGCTGGGCCACCAGCGTGCGGACCTCGCTGCGCTGGTCGAGCGACATCAGCATGCTTCCCACGGGCATCGTCTGGCCCATGGTCCTGATGTTCTGGCGCACGTCGGGCAGCACCGCCCGGACCGTCGAGAAGAGCCGGCCCATGGCCAGATCGGGGAGGTCGAAGACCACGGCGCTCAGCATGTCGACCATCGGCGCCACGTCGGGCAGGAACGGGGACAGCAAGGTCGGGATGACCCCGCTGCGGTCCTTCCAGGCCGGCGTGCTGACGCCGTCGCGATAGATGAGGCCCAGGGTGCGACGGGGGTGGTCGTGGGCGAACTGCACCGCCACCGCGGCACCCATCGAGTGACCGATCAGCACGGCCGGCCCGGCGTCGACCTTGTGCATGATGGCCATGACCTGATTGGCCAGGCTCTCGATCGAGACGTCCTGCCATTCCAACGGGTCACTCCCACCGAAGCCGGGCAGGCTCGGGTTGATCACGCGCCAGCCCAGTTGCTCGGCCAGTCGGGCGCTCTCGCGCCAGTACATTCCGCCGCCGGCGAAGAAACCATGGATGTTCACGGCCCAGACGGGCGGCGTTCCCGGACCGTCGGGACCGTGCGCGTGCACGTTGTCGGACACGGCGAAACGCAGCCGGTGGCCGTCCACCATGATCGAGCTCGGCACCATTCGCAGGGTGGGGTTCTTCCGGATCTTGCGCGCGTACTGGTCGCGCACCACACCGAGGCCGAGGGCGGCGTGACCCGAATCGACCAGGGCCACCGGCGACGGCCCGTCGGAGGGGCCGATGATGGCGCCGGAGATCTGGAGTTCGTCGTCGGGCGGTGCCGCCGCCTTCGACTTGAACCACCGAACCGCCATGGCGCCACTCCTCTCGCGCCGATCTGGCGCGTCTTTCACCCGCCCAGCGTCGAATCCGGGCCCGAGATCAACCGTACCTGACCATCCCGAGCGTCCGGCAATCGGGCGTGCACTCGGGCGCCCAGGCTGCGACGATGGTCGGATGAGCGCCGACATTGTCATTCGCGGGGGAACCGTGATCGATGGGACGGGTACGTCGGGCCGACTGGCCGACGTGGCCGTGACCGATGGCCGCATCAGCGAGATTGGCGACGGGCTCGAAGGCAAGCGAGTACTCGACGCCGCCGGTCAGGTGGTGAGCCCCGGGTTCATCGACATCCACACGCACTACGACGCCCAGGTGTTCTGGGACCCGGACCTGACCCCCTCGTCGTACCACGGGGTGACGACGGTCGTCGCCGGCAACTGCGGGTTCTCCATCGCGCCGATCCGGGCCAAGGACGTCTCGCTCCTGGCCCGGACGCTGCAGCACGTCGAGGACATGAGCTTCGACACGCTGGCCGCGGGAGTGCCCTGGGACGAGTTCGAGACCTTCCCCCAATACCTCGACGCCGTCACGGCTCGCGGTCCGGCGCTGAACTACGCCTGCTACGTCGGTCACACTGCAGTGCGCCTCTACGTCATGGGCGAGGAATCCTACGAACGACCGGCAACCGCCGACGAGATCGTGCGCATGCAGGCGGTCGTCGCCGAAGCGATGGCGGGTGGGGCGGCGGGATTCGCTTCGAGTGCCTCGCCGACGCACAACGGCGACGGCGGCCGGCCGGTGCCGTCGCGGGTAGGGGATCTGGCCGAACTGCGAGCGTTGCTCCAGCCGGTGAAGGCGGCTGGTCGCGGCGTCGTGGCCCTGCTGCCGGGCGGTGTCTTCTCGAACCAGGAGGTGTTCGCGCTCCAGCGAGAGATCGGTCGCCCCTTCACCTGGACGGCCCTGCTCACCGTGAAGGGCTACCCCTACCACGAGAAGGTCATCGCGGAGCACGATGACGCCTGGGCCGACGGCGTCGAAGTGTGGCCGCAGGTGTCGTGCCGACCCCTCGTGTTCCAGATGAACCTCTCCGAGCCTTTCACGCTGAACATGCGGCCAACGTTTGCTGCCTTGATGGGCAAGTCGAAGGACGAGCGGTTGGCCGCCTACCGCGACCCCTCCTGGCGCGCCACGGCGTGGGACGACGTCAGCGGAAAGGCCGGCGGGTTTCCGCTCAACTGGGCCGCCATCTCCGTGGCCGAATCCCGGGCCCACCCCGAGCTGGCCGATCAGCCGGTGCAGGTGCTGGCTGAAGCGCGCGGCTGCACGCCGCTCGACGTCATGCTCGACGTCTCGCTCGATGACAACCTCGAGTCACGGTTCTGGTCCGTGCTGGCCAACGACGATCCCGAGGGCATCGCCTGGCTGCTGCCGCGCGACAACGTCCTTCTCGGGCTGGCCGATTCGGGCGCACACGTCTCGCAGTTGTGCGACGCCTGCTTCGCCACCGACCTGCTCGGCAATTGGGTGCGGGACAGAGATGTCATGCCGCTCGAGCGAGCCGTGCACAAGCTGACCGGTGAACCGGCTCACGTCTACGGGCTCGACGATCGCGGCACCATCGAAGTCGGCAAGGCCGCGGATATCTGTGTCTTCGACGCCGACACGGTCGGGCCCGGACCGCTCCGCCGGGTGCGCGACTTCCCGGCCAACGGTGAGCGCCTGACGGCGGACGAACCGGTCGGCATGACGCACACGCTGGTGAACGGGGTACCGATCCGCGTCGACGGGTCGAACGACCCCGATGGTCTGGCCGAGCGCCCGGGGACGGTGCTGCGCGGCTGATCAGGTGACGTCGCGGCGGAACGTCGTGAAGTAGCCGATGGTCAGGGGCACGAGTCCCCACAACAACATGACCAGACCACCCTGCCACCAGGTAAGGAGGCGAGAGGTGGCGTCTTGTGCGCCACCGAAGCCGCGGGCGATGTCGCCTGACAATGCGCCGCCGGCCCCGTTGGGCAACCAATTCAAGTTGTAGTGGAAGACGCCGCGGGCGACGGCGACGAGGATCTGCTCGAGGATGAAGGTGCCCCCGATTGTGATGAGGATCCCGGCCACCTGGTTCTTGACCAGCGTGCCGAAACCGAGGCCGAAGAGGCCGAGCAGGACGGTCGCCGCCAACAGCCCGGGCATGACCGCACCGACCTGATCGGTGATCTGCGAGACGTTGCCACCGAGCGCGCCATTCCAGGGCAACCCGACAGCCGCCACGGTGACCACGGAGAGCAGGACCATGAAGATGGTCCACACCGACGTGACCACGACCTTGGCAGCCAGGAGTCGGGTTCGGATCGGGACGAGGACCAGGGACGTGGTGATCGTCTTGTTGCGATATTCGCTGGTGATGCACAGCACGCCGATGATCGGTGCGAGCACCTGCATCGTGCCGTAGCCCGCGCCGAGCAGCATGCGCCGCTGGTGCAGGGACTGCGGAAAGTTCAGGGTGTGGCCGGGCACCCCGTTGCCGGCGATCAGGAACACCACCAGGCACCCGAGCACCGTGAGCGGGAGGGCCAGCGCCCAGGTCACCCAGACGCCCGGCATGGAGCGCATCTTCAGGAGCTCGGCCGAGATAGCGTTCTTCATTCGGCCGTCCGGGCGACGTCGCCGAAGCCCAGACCCGAGGTCAACGAGAGGAAGACCGACTCGAGGTTGCCGCCTTCTTGGATGAGCTCGTACAAGACGATCTGGTGCGAGGCCAGGAGCGGCCCGATGCGCTCGGGCTCGACCCCGTCCATCGCCACCTCGTCGCGGCCCACCCGTCGGAACGCGATGCCGGCGGCGGCGAGGACCTCGGCCAGTCGGTCGGCCTCGGGCGTGCGGGCCCGCATGACCACACCGGTCATCCCGGCCGTGATCTCAGCCAGCGTCCCCTGGGCCTTGAGCTGACCGAACGACACGATGACGGCGTCGTCGATCGTCTGGGCCATCTCGGAGAGGAGGTGGGACGAGACCAAGACGGTGCGGCCCTCGCCGGCGAGATAGCGCATGAAGTCACGCAGCCAGGCGATGCCCTGAGGGTCCAGGCCGTTCGACGGTTCGTCGAGGATGAGCACGTCCGGATCACCGATCAGCGCCGTCGCCAGCTCGAGGCGTTGGCGCATGCCCATCGAGAAGCCGCCCACCTTGCGCGTGGCGTCACCGCTGAGCCCGACGAGATCGAGGACTTCGTCGGCCCGTTTCTCGTCATGACCCCCAGCCCGCGCCGCCATCCGCAGGTGGGTGCGGGCGCGACGTGCCGGGTGGAAGCTCGTTGCCTCGAGCACCGCGCCGACCGTGCGCGTCGGGTCATCGAGCTCGGTGTAGGCCCGACCTCCGATGGTGGCACTTCCCGACGTGGGGTGGACCAGACCGAGCAGCATCCGCAGCGTTGTCGTCTTCCCGGAGCCGTTCGGGCCGAGAAATCCGGTGACCCGGCCCGGCTGCACGGTGAAGCTCAAGTGGTCCACCGCCAGGACGCTGCCGAAGCTCTTCGTGATGCCCTCGAACTCCATCGGCAGGCCGCGGGTGGCGCTGCCGACGGTCATTGACCGGGGACGTTAGCGCGGACGCCTGCCGATCAGGGGGCGGACCAGCGTCGTCACAGTGGCGAGTGGCGCCGCTCGACCAACTCCTCGGGGAGCAACAGCCGGACCGAGACGGCCAGCTCGTCGTAGACCCGGGCCATGGTCGACCAGCCGTTGATCCACCCGACCAGCGCGGAGTACCAGACGTGGCCGATCATGCGGGCCCGGTCACTCATGTCGGGGATGTCGAACTCGCCCATCGCCCGGGCGATGATCCCCTCCATCAAGAAGGTGATCTGTTGCTGGCACCCGACTGCCGCAGGGTCGGGCGAGGAGAGGGACGTGAAGACCGCAGCCACGAGCTTGGGCTGGCGCCCCATGGCGCGCAGGGCGCGGTCGAGCACGTCGAGTACCCGATCGGCCGGATGCAGGCCGCGGGGCGGGTGCTGGCTGATCCGCGAGTCGAGAAGCTCCACCCAATGGACGAGCGTGGCGGCCAGCAGGTGGTCCTTGCTCGTGAAGTAGCGGTACACGGTGCCCATGGCGACGTCGGCGCGGGCGGCCACGTCGCGCATCTGCACGGCCTCGTAGCCGCCCTCGAGGCCCAGAGCCATCGCGGCGTCGATGACGCGTTGACGCCTCGCCTGCTGCGCGCGGGTGAGCGGGCGGGTCACCGTCTGCTCCATTCCGTCATGGTATCCGGCCCCCACCAGGGCCTTCGTGAGGGCGGCGCTACGCTGGCGTCCCATGTCAGCCCCGCTGCGCACCTCGGACGCCGCCATCGTGGACCTGGGCCCGTTCGGCCAGCCCGTGGCGACGACCGACGGCCGGGTGGCCGGCGAACGTGGCCGCCAGACGCGCCAGCGCCTGCTCGACGCCACCGTCGAGCTGCTCTCGACCACCTCGTGGCGCTCGGTGAAGGTGACGGACATTGCCCGGCAGGCCCGCACGTCGCCCGCCACCTTCTATCAGTACTTCGCCAACGTCGAGGAGGCGATCCGCGTCCTGGCCGAGGGGATGGTCGACGAGGCAGGGCAGCTGGCCGAGCTCGTCGACGGGGACTGGTCGCAGGGGAGCAGTTGGGCCACGGCGCGCACGGTCACCGAGGGCTTCCTCGGGTACTGGGAGGACAACCGGGCCGTCTTCCGTGTCGTCGATCTCGCCACCGAGGAGGGCGATCGCGAGTTGCGCGGCATCCGGGTGCGTGCCCTCAACGCGGTGACCGCGGCCCTGGCCGAGGTCATCACGAAGGAGTGCCCCGACTCGCTCGGCACCGCTGCGTCGAGTTCGTCTCCGGCCGGACGTGATCCCATGGCGGTGGCCGGCGCGATCGTCGCCATGTTCGCCAGCGTCTCGGCCCACCGGTACGGGTTCGAGTTCTGGGGTATCCGCACGCCGAATCTCATCGACACGCAGGCCCGGATGCTCCATTGGGCCGTCACCGGTCGGGAGGCTCCGCCCGTCCCGTAGCGCCGCGGGTCCCTACTTCAGTGCGACGGGATTCAGGGGGGAGCCCAGACCCGCAGTGAGCGGCAGCGGGGTGGCATCGAGCAGGAAGGTGTAGCGACCGTCGGCGGCACAGTCGGCGGCCAGTGCATCGAGCACCCAGTTCTGACCCTGGGTCAGACCCATCTCCACCAGGTGCAAGAGATGCACCGGGAGATAGGCCTCGTCGTATTGGCTCGGGTACACCTCGAACACGAGCGTGTCGGTGGCCACCGCGGCCACGTCGTGGCGGTGGAACCACTCCGCCGTTTCGATGGTCAGCCCCGGCGAGGGCCAGGTGTAGGCCACGAGGTCGCGCCGCTCCGGAGCCAGATGCACCATCTGCCCGGTCCGTACCAGCACGATGTCACCCGGCTCGATCGCCAGCCCGGCCAGATCGCTGGCCGCGTCGAGGTCCCTCGGCATGATGGCGTAGCCGGGCTCGAGCACGTCGCGCCCGAGGGCCCGGGCGACGTCGAGCAGCACGCCGCGACTGACCACCGTCCCGGCGCGGTCGATGCCACAGCGGGCGGCCCCCGTGCCGGAGACGGTCGTGGCCGGGTAGCCGTTGTAGATCACGCCGCCGTAGCTGCTGTGGGCCAGGCCGTCCCAGTGGGTGGCGCACTGGGTGGCCAGGGTGAGGACGTCCTCGCTGAAGCACACCCAGTCCGGTTGGTCGGCGTTGACCGGCTGGTTCACCTGGACCATGGTCCGGGTCGGGTTGACTCGCCCCTCGATGAAGCCCAGCTGGATGCCCTCGGACTCCGAAAGGGGCAGACCCAGGGCAAAGGGCCGGCCCGAGACGACCGCCGCCGCTCCCCGGCGCCGGGCCGCGTCGTCGATCAGGTTGAGGGTGCCGATCTCGTCCTCGGGTCCCCAGCGCCCCCAATTGCGCACCCGGGCGGCCACCTCGGTGAACGCGTCGGGGACAGGCACGCGCGCAGACTACCGCCGCTCCTCGCCGGCTCGGTTGTCCCTTACTCTGAGGGGGGCGATACTGGCCCGTGTCAGAGCTATCGCGGAAGCCTCAGGGAGGGACGCAGACATGACGACGGTGCGTGCAGCGGTGTGCACGGGGCTCAACGAGCCCTGGAAGACCGAAGAGATCGAGATCGACCCCCCGGGCAACCGTGAGGTCCGGGTGAAGATGGTCTGGTCGGGTATGTGCCACTCCGACGAGCACCTGCGCACTGGTGACATCAGTCAGACACCCGAGGTGCTCGAGCTGATGGGCGTGAAGTCCATGTTCCCGGTCGTCGGTGGTCACGAGGGCTCTGGCATCGTCACCGAGGTGGGGACCAACGTGACCCAGGTGGCCGAGGGCGACCACGTCGCCGTCTCCTTCATCCCGTCGTGCGGCACCTGCCACTGGTGCTCGTCGGGTCGGCAGAACATGTGCGACCTGGGAATGATGACCCTCGCCGGGGGCATGATCAGTGACGGCACCTACCGCTATCACCTGGCCGGAGAGAACCTCAATCGCATGGCCCAGTTGGGCACCTTCGCCGACGAGATGGTCGTCCACGAGAACTCGCTGGTGCGACTCAACCCGTGGGACAACATGAAGGCGGCCGCGCTGATCAGCTGTGGCATCTCGACCGGTTTCGGATCTGCCGTCGACCGGGCCAAGGTGAAGCCGGGCGAGACGGTCGTGGTCGTCGGTATCGGCGGCGTCGGCTCGGGTGCCGTGCAGGGTGCGCGCATCGCCGGGGCCCGGCACATCATCGCCGTCGATCCCGTGCCCTTCAAGCTCGACAAGGCCAAGGAGGTCGGGGCCACCCACGGCGCGGCGTCTCTGCTCGACGCCCAGATGATGCTGCCCGAGCTGACCATGGGTCGCAACGCGGACGTGGTCATCCTGACGCCCAGCGTGCTCAAGGGCGACCTCATCGCCGACGCCTGCGCGTTGGGTTCGAAAGACGCGCGGATCGTCGTTACGGCCATCGCCCCGTTCGATCAGATGGACGTCAAGCTCAACCTGTTCAACCTGGCCATGTTCAACCAGGCGTTGCTCGGCACCGTGTTCGGGTCGCAGAGCCCGCGGGTGCAGGTGCCCAACCTGCTCAACCTGTTCGAGGCCGGCCAGCTCAAGATCGACGAGATCATCACGCAGGAGTACTCGCTCGACCAGGTCCAGCAGGGCTACGAGGACCAGGGAGCGGGCACGATCGTCCGCGGCGTGGTCAAGTTCGAGGACTGAGCGCGGCCGGGCGCCCTCGGCGCGTCAGGCGCCCAGCGTCCGGGTGAAACCGTCGGGGATGACCAGATCGGACGGCCCCAGGTCCTGGGCCGAGGCGTGACCGAGTCCGAGCAGGGCTGACTCGAAACCGCTGCGCAGCAGGTCCAGCACGTTCTCCACGCCAACCTGCCCGTTGGCGGCCAGGCCCCAGAGGTAGGCGCGCCCGACCATGACGGCCCGGGCCCCGAGGGCCACGGCCTTGACGGCGTCGCCGCCCCGGCGGACGCCGCCGTCGAGGAGTACCTCGACCTGGTCCCCGACGGCGTCCGCGATGGCCGGCAGGAGGCGGATCGTGGCCGGCGTGCCGTCGAGGTTGTTGCCACCGTGGTTCGACACCGAAATGGCGCTGACGCCGGCGTCGACGGCGCGCCTGGCATCGTCCAGCCTCGACACCCCCTTCAGCATGAACGGCCCACCCCATTGCTCGCGCAGCCAGGCCACGTCATCCCAACTGGGCGGTGGTGTCTGCATCCACTCGCCGTAGGCCCCGAAGAAGGTCGGCGCCTGCTCACCCTTGGGCACCATGTTGGGAGTCGTCAGATCCGGGGTCTGCCCGGTCTTGG
Source organism: uncultured Acidimicrobiaceae bacterium (assembly GCA_963754445.1). Lineage (GTDB taxonomy): Bacteria > Actinomycetota > Acidimicrobiia > Acidimicrobiales > RAAP-2 > Bog-473. The sequence continues at coordinate 1,240,260 of CAVWFT010000002.1, forward strand.
CGAAGGACCAGAGCCAGGACGGGTGGGCGAGGACTTCGGGCGCGAAGCGCAGCATCGTGCGCAGGTCCATCGTCTCGGGGATGGTCGGACTGCCCCAGTCGCGCCCGTGCGAGAACGACCAGTCGAGGGTGGCGATGAGGCCGACGGCGCCGGCGGCCCGGGCCCGTTCGATCCGGGCCTGGATCTGCTCACGCGAGCCGATCCAGTAGATCTGGAAGAAGGTCTGCGGGTTGGCGGCCACGACGTCCTCGATGGGCATGCTGGCGAACGAGCTCAAGCCCATGGCCGTCCCGCGGGCGGCCGCCGCACGGGCCACCGCCACCTCCCCTTCGGGGTGCACGGCCTGGACGCCGGTCGGCGAGATCATCACCGGGAACGAGATCTCCTGACCCATGACCTTGGTCGTGAGGTCCCGGGTCGCCGGCTGCCCGGCGACGTGCGGCGCGAACCCGAGCTCGCCGAACGCCGTGACGTTGTCCTCGAGCGTGGTGCCACGCTCGGAGCCGGCGATCAGGGCGCCGTACACCGACTTGGGGAGCCGTTTCTTGGCCCGGCGTTGCGCCTCGGCGACCGTCTCGAACCACTCGTTTGCCATGCCGACCTCTCTGCTGCTGCGGGACAGAACCCGCGACCGAGAGACTTTAGGCGCCCGCGGCGAGCCCGGAGCCCGGCCGGTATGGTCGGCCCATGACCAGCCCGGACGAGGGACTGCCCTCCCTTTCGGAGCAAGAGAAAGCAGCTCGGGCCTCGAGCTTCGGCTCCGCGGCGGGCCACTACGAGCGTTACCGGCCCGGACCGCCGCCGGCCGCCGTGGACTGGCTGCTTCCGAGCCGCGTCCATCGGGTGGTGGACCTCGGGGCCGGGACCGGGGGCCTGACCCGCCGGCTCGTCGGCCGGGCGGAGGAGGTGGTGGCGGTCGAACCCGATGACCGCATGCGCGAGGTGCTCACTCAGGCGGTGCCCGGGGCGCGCCCGGTGCAGGGGAAGGGCGAGTCGATCCCCCTCGACGACGGGAGCGCCGACGCGGTGTTCGCGTCGTCGTCCTGGCACTGGATGGAGCTCGTCCCCACTTTGCGAGAGGTGGGCCGCGTCCTGGTGCCGGGCGGGGTGCTCGGTGTGATGTGGAGTGGCCCCGACCGCGACGCCCCTTTCATGCAGCAGGCTCAGGCACTGCTCGCGGGCGATGGCCCGTCGCCCGTCGGTGAGCACCAGGCGGAACTGGCGTCCGCGGTGAACGATCCCTATGGACAGGACCAGGTGCTCGAGATCCCGCCCGCCGTGCCCTTCGAGCAGCCGGAACGGCACGCGTTCACCTGGGACGTGGCCCTGACCGCCGACGATCTGGTCGGTCTGCTCGGCACCTTCAGCTGGGTCATCCTGATGCAGGACGAGGCGCGTGCACACCTCTTCGAGACGGCGCGTCGCGTCCTGCGCGACGCGCTCGGGGTCGAGGGCGATGTGACGGTCGACGTGGGCTACCGCTGTGAGGTGTGGCGGGCCCGTCGACACGGCTGAGACCGCGCGCTCGAGCCGGGGCATGTGCCTCAGGTCTCGTCGCCTCCCCATGTCGGTCCGAGGTCGCGCTCGAGAGTCGAAGACGACCACGTGCGTGACCGCCAGGCCAGCTTGGGCACCAGCGGCACGATGGTCCGGGCGCGCAGGCAACCCACCCAGACGCCGGCGCCGTAGGCGAGGTCGTCCGCCAGGTGGAGCCCGAGGTAGCGCGCCGGGTCCAAGGTCCCGGGAAGGTCGGCCCGGTCCCGGAGCGCAGGCAGGAGGAGGGCGAGTGCCGACAACTTCCGGGTGCGGCGCCACGTCAGCCCGATGACGAGGAGGGGCGACCAGACCCGGGCCACGCTGCCCAGGGCGGGGACGGCGGAGCGGGCCGTGCCTCCACCCGCAATCGTGACCGCCACGGCGACCGGGTCACGGACGAGGCCACGAAGCCGTCGGGCCAGGAGCACGATGGACGCGCCCTGCGCGGTCAGGGCCAGACCGGGTCGGCGCAGCCAGATCAGTGACCAGACGGCGACAGACCAGACCGACGTCTGCAACGGAGCCATGGCCTCGCCGTGACGGCGGGCCAGAGGCCCGGCGCTCGTTCCGTAGAAGGCGCGCCGCCTGAGAAAGGTGGCGGCGGAGACGGCGCCGTCGTGCCCGACCACGCTGGCGGGCACGTAGCGGACGTCCCATCCCGCCCCGGCCAGGCGCCAGACCAGGTCGACGTCCTCTCCGCCCCGGAGCCCGGGGTCGAACAGGTCGGTGCCGCCGCTGGTCATGTCCGTCCGGACGAGGAGGGTGGCGCTCGGCACGAAGGGGATCTCCGTCCCCGGGCGCACGGGACCCTCCTTGGCGCCACGATCGAGCGAGGACCGGACGGCCTCGTAGCGGGCCACCGGGCTCGAGGGATCGAGCGGGCGGGACACGATCCTCGGCGCTGCGGCGGCAACGAGTGGATCGTCGAAATGGGGGAGCAGGTGGTCGAGCCAGTCGGGCTCCGGCACGCAGTCCGAATCGACGAAGGCGACGATCGGTGTGGTGACGTGGGCGAGGCCGTGGTTGCGGGCCACCGCCGGCCCGCGGTTGACGGGCAACGCGACCAGGCGGGCACCATGCCGAGCGCAGACGTCGCGGGTTGCGGCCGGCGCCGTCGAGCCGTCGTCGACCACGATGCAGCGGAGGTCGACGAGGAGGGCCAGGAGCCGGGCGAGCTGGGCCGGACGATCGCGGACCGGAATCACCACGGTCACGTCGTCGGGCGTGAGGGTCGGGGCACCCGGACGCGGGGCAAAGGCCCCCGAGGACACGAAGCGACGGGCCAGGAGCCGCGCTGCTGCGCCGTTCCCGACCGTCTCTCCCGATCGCCAGCGGTCGAGCACGCCGTGGGCCCGCTCCGTGAGACGGAAGAGGCGCAAGGGGGAGCCACCGAGGATGACCCGTCCGTCGTCGAACGAGCGGACGCTCGGGTCCTCGACCAGGCCGAAGGTCGAGGGCAGCGGTGTCGTCGCCCGGGTGGGTGCGGCGCGCAACGGCGAGGGTCGCGCGTCGCCGCTCACCGCATGCACGGCCCAATCTTGGCAGTCCGGGACCGGCGATAGGCTGGGTCTTTGTTCAGAGGAGGTCGGGATGCTGGCTGAGGACCAAGACACCGGGGAGGCCGAGGACCTGTCCGAGGAGGACGTCGAGGAGCTCCTGGTGGAAGAAGTCTCGATCGACGGGATGTGCGGGGTCTATTGAGCGTCGTCGAGGAGCGCCGTCCCGTCGGATTCACCCTCGATCGCGGGTGGCGGATCAGTCCGAACGTGGCATTGCGCGACGAGTCCTTCGGGGCCCTGGCCTATCACTATGGAAACCGACGGCTCGTCTTCCTCAAGTCGCGCCGGCTGGTCGAACTGGTGACGTCGCTCGAGCGTTACGACACGGCCGCCGCGGCCCTGCACGACCTCGTGCCCGAGGCGCAGTGGTCCGCCTACGAACGGGCGCTCGCCGGTCTGGCCGCCTCCGAGGTGCTCGATGCCCGCTGAGACCGCTCCATTGCCCCTCAAGGACCAGTTCAGTCTGGGCCTGGACGCGCCCATCTGTCTGACCTGGGAGCTCACGTACGCCTGCAATCTCGCCTGCGTGCACTGCCTCAGCTCGTCGGGTCGTCGCGATCCGGGTGAGCTTTCGCCGGCCGAAGCTCGTCACGTCGTGGACGAGCTCGTCGATCTCAAGGTCTTCTACGTCAACATCGGGGGCGGTGAGCCCATGTTGCGTCCGGACTTCATGGACCTCGTCGGCTACGCCGTCGAGCGTCGCGTCGGCGTGAAATTCTCCACCAACGGCACCCGTCTCACGGCCGAGCGGGCTCGCCAGCTGACCGCTCTCGACTACCTCGACGTGCAGGTCTCCATCGACGGGGCGACGGCCGCGACCAACGACGCAGTGCGGGGCGAAGGTTCGTTCGCTGCCGCTCGCCGGGCCATGGACAATCTGGCCTCGGCCGGCTTCGGGCAGTTCAAGGTGAGCGTCGTGATGACCCGCCAGAACATCGAGGAGCTCGACGACCTTGCCGCTATCGCCGACGCGTACGGTGCCCAGCTGCGTCTGACCCGGCTCCGCCCGTCCGGGCGCGCCGTCGACACCTGGGACTCGCTGCACCCGACGTCGGCGCAGCAACGGACGCTGTACCACTGGCTGCGCGAACGGCCGGGCGTCCTGACCGGCGACTCGTTCTTCCACCTCTCCGCGCTCGGCGAACCGCTGGACGGTCTCAATCTCTGTGGCGCCGGGCGGGTGGTCTGCCTCATCGACCCCGTCGGGGACGTGTATGCCTGCCCCTTCGTGATCGATGACCAGTTCCTGGCCGGCAACGTGCGCGACCAAGGGGGCTTTCCGGCCGTCTGGCGCCACTCGGAGCTCTTCGTGTCCCTGCGCGAGCCGCAGAGTGCCGGCGCGTGCGCCTCGTGTGGATCGTTCGATGCCTGCCGGGGTGGCTGCATGGCGGCCAAGTTCTTCACCGGGCTTCCTCTCGACGGTCCCGACCCCGAATGCGTGCTCGGGCACGGGGAGGCTGCCCTGGCCGAGCTCGCCGAGCGCCCGCGCTCCTCGATCGGCCACTCCAAGGTCGACCGCAGAGGCGTGCCCGTCCCGGTGCCCACGCCCGTTCGCTTCCGCTCGCCGGCCCGCGCCTGAGCGGAGTGGAGCTCCGGCGCGCCACCTGGCCGCAGGTGGAGGCGCTCGCCGGACGCAGCGTGTTGGCCCTGCCGCTCGGGTCGCTCGAGCAGCACGGACCGCACCTCCCGCTCGACACCGATACGCGCATCGCGCAGGCCGTTGCGGCCGGCTTGACGGTCCGCCTGGCGCACGTCGCGCTGGCCCCACCGATCGCCTTCGGGGCCAGCGGCGAGCATGCGGGCTTTCCCGGAACGCTGGTCGTCGGCCACGCAGTGCTGGCCCAGCTGCTCACCGAACTCGTCCGCTCCGGGCGCGGGTCCTTCCGGGGCGTCGTCGTGGTCAACGGGCACGGCGGCAACGCGGAGGCGCTCGACCTCCTTGGCGCACGCTGCCGCGAGGAGGGTGACGACGTGCTCGTCTGGTCGGCGACCGTTCCGGGGGGCGATGCGCACGCGGGGCGGACCGAAACCTCGCTCATGCTGGCCCTCGAGCCCGAGGCAGTCCGCGCCGAGGCGGCAGAGGCCGGGAGCACCGAGTCCCTGGCCGCCCTGCTGCCGCGTCTGCGTGTGGAAGGGGTGCGGCCGGTATCGTCCAACGGCGTGCTGGGAGATCCCGCAGGAGCCAATGCCGAGGAGGGCCGCGCCCTGCTCGAGTCGTTGGTCGACGACGTGACCGCCGCGGTGGCGGCGCGGTGGCCGGCACCGTGAGCCCGGTGGCCGTCGTGACCGGCGCCGCCCGCGGCATGGGCGCGGCGACCGTCGATGCCCTGGCGGGTGCCGGGTGGCGGGTCGTGGCAGTCGATCGCGCCGCCGACGACCCGGCGCTCGACTACCCGTTGGCCACACCCGGCGAGCTCGAGGCACTCGGAGCCCGTCACGGCGATGCGGTGCGCACGCGGATCGGTGACGTTCGCGAACGTGCTGACATGCAGGCCGCGGTCGACGACGCCCTGCAGTCCTTCGGGGGTCTCCATGCTGCCGTCTCCGTGGCCGGGGTGATCAGTGGCGGCCCCCCGCTGTGGGAAGTCCGCGACGCCCAGTGGGACGTCCTCTTCGACGTGAACGTGAATGGTGTGCGCCATCTGGCCGCAGCGGCGATCCCCGCCATGTTGGCGGAGCCCGCGCCGCGTCGAGGTCGCGTCGTCGCCGTCGCGTCGGCCGCCGGTCTCTTGGGACTCCGCCGGCTGAGCGCCTACAGCGCGTCGAAGGCGGCGGTCATCGGGTTGACCCGTGCCCTGGCCGCCGACCTGGCCGGCACCGGCATCACGGCCAATGCCGTCTGCCCGGGTTCGACCCGTGGTCCCATGCTCGACGCCTCGGCCGCCATCTACGGCCTCGCGTCGCCCGAGGAGTTCGCCGGGCAGCAGCTGGTCGAACGGCTGCTGACGCCCCAGGAGCCGGCGGCGCTGATCGCCTGGTTGTGCAGCACCGATGCCAGCGGGCTCACCGGTGCCGTGCTGCCGGTCGACGGCGGCCTGACCGCGTCATAAGCCCGAGCGCGTCACAAGGAGGAGATCATGGCCGACGAGTGCACCCATCTCGATCAGATCGACGACGTCGCGCCGCAAACCCCGCAGGGTTGCGGCGAGTGCCTGAAGGTCGGGGCGACCTGGGTCCATCTCCGGCTCTGCCTCACCTGTGGTGAGGTGAATTGCTGCGACTCGTCGCCCAACCGGCACGCCACCAAGCACTTCCACGGATCGGGTCACCCGCTGATCCAGTCCTTCCAGCCGGGCGAGGATTGGATCTGGTGCTACGTGGACGAAGTGGCCATCGAGCCTGGTTAACCGCTCTGACCGTAGGTCGTGTCGCGTTGCTCGGTGCGCGCCGATCCGACGTCTCGCACGGCGCGGCGCAGATCATCGACCAGGAGACCGACGGTCGCCGCGCTGCCCGCATGGACGGTCGCGTGCAGCGAGTCGGGGTTGTTCTGCCGATCGAGATACCAGCCCTCCGCGGCCAGGCGCTCGCCGATGGCGAAGATGTCGAGCGCGGCGGGCTCGCGGGCGCCGAAGGCCATGACGGTGGCGAGCGGGTCCCCCCGCACCTCGAGGCCCTCGATCGATTCGATTCCGGCGCGCAGCGTCCGGGCGGCGTCGTGTGCCGTGCGGGTCAGCTCGAGATAACCGCCCCGGCCGAGGTGCATCATGGCGGCCCAGGCGGCGGCGATCGGTCCGGCCGGTCGGGTGCCCGCCATGGCCGTCGACGCGTAGAACCCGCCCAGCCAGTCGGTGGTGACGAAGACCTGCTTGCGGGCCAACTCGTGCGAGCGGTACAGGATCACCGAGACGCCCTTGGAGGCGTAGCCGTACTTGTGCACGTCGGCCGACATGGACGTCACCCCGGGCAGGGTGAAGTCGAAAGGTGCGCTCAGGCGGCCCAGCTGGCGCAGGAAGGGCAGGAGGAACCCGCCCATGCAGGCGTCGACGTGACAGAGGATCCCCCGACGCAGCGCCAGCGTTGCGATGTCGGCGATCGGATCCACGACGCCCTGAGGGTAGGTCGGAGCCGAGCCGACCACCATGATGGTGTCGTCGGTGCAGGCCGCCTCGAGGGCAGCGGCGCTCGTGGTGAAGTCCTCGTCGACGGGCACCCGGACCAGGTCGACGTCGAAGTAGTCCGCCGCCTTGGTGAATGCGGCGTGCGCGCTCTGGCCCGCCACCACACCAGGTCGGGCGATCCCTCGCTCACGCCCGACGTCGCGTGCCGTCTTGACCGCCTGGAGCAGGCTCTCGGTGCCGCCCGATGTCACGTACCCCTCCACGGCCCCTCCCGAGGCCGGCTCGTCGGCGCCGAGCAGGCTGGCCGTGTTGGAGACGATGTCGTGCTGCATGACGCCGATGCTCGGGAAGGCGAGGACGTTGAGCCCGTTCTCCGCGCTGTAGAGGGCGAGGGCGTCGGAGAGCAGCTCGTGCAACTCGTCTCCGGCCGAGTAGACGAGGCTGAAGACCCGCCCGCCGCGCCAGTCCTGATCGCCCTGCTTCATGCTGAGGAGGCGCTGCATCACCTGCTCGCGGGGGAGCCCGTGCTCGGGCATGGGTGTGTGAGGAAAGACGGCGGCCATGGCCGCGTTCTTACCCCACCAGGTTGTACAGCGTGGAGTCTCCCTGCAGGGCCACGCTGGGGCGACCGTCGAGGCCATGGACCGGCGTCCCCTGCGTCGTCACCCGCTGCATGCGCCGGTGGGCATCGCCGTAGTCGTAAATGGCGTAGTGCTGGGTGGCGCGGTTGTCCCAGATGGCGACGTCCCCGATCGCCCATTGCCAGCGCACGACGTTCTCCGGGCGCGTGACGTAGGACTGGAGGATGCGGATGAGATCGACCGACTCGGCGGAGCCGTGTCCGACGAGGCGATGGGCGAACCCGCCCAGCAGCAACGCGGGCTCTCCGGTCTCGGGGTGCGCCCGCACGACCGGGTGTTCGGTCTCGTAGACCTGCGAGACGAAAGCGGTCAGATGGGCCAGCCGCTCCTCTCCGATCGAGGCTTGCAGCTTCAAGAGATCGACGCGGCCGTAGTCGTGGCCGTTCGAGTGCACGGCCCGCAGGCCGCGGGCCAGGATCCGGAGATCCTCGGGCAGGTCGGCATAGGCGGCGGCGGTGTTGGCCCACAAGGTGTCGCCGCCCACTTCGGGCAGGACCAGGGCGCGCAGGATCGAATACGCGGGCGGCCGGTCGACGAACGTGACGTCGGTGTGCCAGTGGTTGGCCGAGCTGCCGGCGAGAGAGTCCAGGTCGAGGATCAGCTCCTCCCCGTCGATCACGGGCAGGGTCGGATGGCCCTGGGTGAGCGGGCCCAGCCGGCGGGCGAAGGCGATCTGCTCGGCGGCACTGAGGTCCTGGCCCCGGAAGAAGACCACCCGGTGGGCCAACAGCGCGGCCTTGACCGTCGCGAGCTGGTCGTCCGTGGCCACGCGCAGATCGAGCCCGCTGAGCTCGGCTCCGATCCGGCCGGTGAGGCGGCGAACCGTGAGGGCGGTGTCTCGTACCTCGAGGGTGGTCATGGCTCCTCCAAATCCCGAGTATTTCTGTCGGAGTTACAGTGTATGGCATGGTGACCGGCGCCGTTCCCGGTGCCAAGAGAGCCGGCCCGCCGCGCCCGTGCGATGGGCGCTCGTGAGGGGCGCGGTGCCATCGTCGTGCTTCCCGCGACGCGTGCAGCGTGGCGGCTCAGGCCCTTCCCGCCTGTCTCGCTCTCGGCCGAATCCGAGGCCTCAGTCCGTCACTGCGAATGGGGCCACGGAGGAGTCGGTCCGGCGAAGATCGCAGTCAGCTCGGATCTTTGGCCGCGGCGAAGGGTGCATTCGACGATGCGAGCGGGGTGCAGGTGACGGTGCCCAGCCCGGCCGGCGAAATGACGGTCATGCCTATGGTGCCGCCGAACCACTGGACGAAGCCGGGACCCCCTGGCGGGTCCGTGCTGACGTCTCGGTACTTCATCGTCATGGCACCGCTCGTCAGTGCTCCGGCGACGGGAACTACCGAGGTACCGGCGTGGGTGTCGGTCGAAATGCCGGGATGGCTGAAGACCCAGCCCGCTCCGGTGGTGGACCCGCTCAGGAAGGCCACGGTGGGTGGATCCGGAACCGTCACGGAGACGTTGCTCACGGTCATCGGCGAGCTGAACGGGTTCAGGATCTTGAACACCACGTTGGCGACCTTGAACTTCTCCTGCGGCTCCTCGAGCGTGTTGACCGAACCCGTCCCCGTCACCTTGACCTTCAGGACGAATCCGGTGCTGCACGAGTAGCCCAGCGTCACCGCGCCGGCGTGGGTGGCCGGACCCACGGCCACGCTGGCAAGCGAGACGATGAATGCGGATGAAAGGACGGCCAAGATGCGTCGCATGGTGTGATCCCCCGTTTCGAGCAGAGCCGACAATCTGCAACTCCGATGTCGTCACTATGCTCCGATGGGCCGGTTCACACAACCATTGCAGCCCGATTCGTGCCGCAAGGACGGCGGCTCCGGATGGCGGCCGGCGTGATGCACCGACGCATCCGGGCGCCAGAGGCGGCCAACCGTCGGAATCGCTCGTTCCTGGTCCTTCTCCCGGCTGAGCTGGGCGTACCGCGCCCGCCCGGCGATCGATCGAACCGGAGCCGGGACGGGTACCGGCCGAATGGCTACGAGCTCCAGATGATCGCCTGGGGCTCCGTGTAGGCCAGGAGGCCGTAGTCGCCACCGTCCCGCCCGATGCCCGACATCTTGAAGCCGCCGAAGGGGGCGTCGTGGTTCCGCTGGGCGGTGTTCACACCCACGTGTCCCGCCTGCAGGAGCTTGGCCACGCGCAGTGCCCGGGCCCCGTCCTTGGAGAACACGTAGTCGTAGAGCCCGAACTCGGTGTCGTTCGCGATGGCGATGCCCTCTTCCTCGTCGTCGAAGGGGATCACCGTGATGACCGGGCCGAAGATCTCCTCGCGGGCGACCCGCATGTCGTTGTTGCCGGTGATCAGCGTCGGTGCCACGTAGAAGCCGACCGGCAGGTCGGCCGGGCGTTCACCGCCGATGACCACCTCGCCACCGTCCTCCTTGGCCGTTTCGATATGGGCCTCGATGCGCCCGCGCTGGGCGGCCGAGATGACCGGCCCGATGACGGTGGTCTTGTCGGTGGGGTCGCCCACCTTGAGGAAGCCGGCCATCTGCACCAGCCCCTCGCAGACCTGGTCGAAGAGGCTCCGGTGCACCACGGCGCGGGTCGGCGCGGTGCAGATCTGGCCCGAGTGGAACGACCAGGTCGAGCCGATGCAGCCCACGGCGGCCTTCACGTCGGCGTCGTCGAACACCACGCAGGCGCCCTTGCCGCCCAGCTCGAGCAGGATCCGCTTCATCGTGCGCGCCGCCTTCTCGGCGATGGTGACGCCGACCTGTGTCGAGCCCGTGAAGCTGACGCAGTCCACGTCGTTCGAGTCGACGAGCGCGGCCGACGAGGCAGAGGTGTTCCCGTTGACGAGGTTCACCACGCCCGGCGGGAAGCCCACGTCGTTGAGGATGCGCACCAGCTCGACGATGGCCAGTGGGTCCTGGGGCGCAGGCTTCACCACGACGGTGTTGCCGGCGGCCAGCGCCGGCGCCACCTTGCCGGCCATGTTGACCATGGGGAAGTTGTACGAGGTGATGCAGGCCACGACGCCCATCGCCTGCCGGTTGACCATGCCGCCGATGATCCCGCCGGGAGCGAGCGGGGTCGCCTGCGCCGGCTGGGGGAGCAGCGCAGTCTGCAACACGCCGCGCGGGTCGCGGGCGTAGCGCTCGAAACGGTCCGCCGCCACGGGAACCTGCATGCGCGAGCCGACCATGGCCGTGGCGCCGGTCTCGGCGATGACCAGCGGGAGCAGCTCGGACGATTTGGCCCTGATGGCCGCCGCCGCCTCGCGCATGAGGGCGCTGCGCTCGTCCTGTGACCAGGCCGCCCAACCGGGCTGGGCCTCCTTGGCCGCCGCCGCGGCGGCCGCGGCGTCGTCCGCGCTGGCGTTGGGAGCGTGGCCCACCACCTCCTCGGTGGCGGGGTTGAGGATCTCGTAGGTCCCGTCCGACGCGTCGACCCACTTGCCCCCGATGAGGAGCTGGTGCTCGTTGCGCTGCTGGGTGTCGGCCATGTCTGCTCCCCGGTCGGGTGGCGTCAGCGGATCTGACGCCGCGTCACATTCAACCCCCGCCAGGGTCGGCCCGCCAAAAGCGCCAGGTGGCGGGGAACGGCGCCGACGACCCCGACCCCCCGGGAAACCCTGGCTACCAGGTCCGCAGGATCGCAGGGTCGCAGGGTCGCAGGGTCGCCCGGACGGCCCGGTCGCTGAAGCGGGACTGAAAGGAGTCGCAACATCCGGCCAATTCCACTCCTGGTGTGACTTTCGACACTTCGCAAGGTGGCCGGTGCAGCGCGATTCTCTGAGTGCACAGTTCCTCGGGGGATGAACGGAGTCAGGTCATGAAGAGGCCGTCGGAAACCCTTCCTCCCGCGGCGCGCCCGAGCACGGACACGCTGCGGGCCAGCGCCACCATGCGGGGCATCGTGGGCGATGCGGTCCTCGGGAGCGCCGACGTGTCCCGCACCCGCGAACGTCGCCGGGTGGCCCGTCTGCGCCGTCTCGTCGCCGTGGGCGCGCTGATGCTCGGGTGGGTGGTGATCCGCTCCCTCAACGGGCACAGCATCTTCCCCGCCGTCCATCTGCCGCACTGGCTCGCTGCGCTCCTGCCCGTCCTCCTCATCGTGGGCATGCTCGGCGCCGTGATGGCCTTCCCGCTCATCGGCGCCGGCCGCTCGCCCCACACCCTGATCCGTCCGGGCGAGACCCGGGTCGGCCTAGAGGACGTCGTCGGCATCGACGGAATCAAGGCGGAGGTCGTGCGCTCAATCAACCTGTTCCTGGCCCACCAGACCTTCCGCGACACCATGGGCGGCACGTCCCGGCGAGGGATCCTCTTCGAGGGCCCGCCCGGAACCGGCAAGACCTTCGTGGCCAAGGCGATGGCCAAGGAGGCCAACGTCCCCTTCCTCTTCGTCTCCGCCTCGGCCTTCCAGTCGATGTACTACGGCCAGACCAACCGGAAGATCCGTTCGTTCTTCAAGCAGTTGCGCAAGTACGCCCGGACCGAGGGTGGCGCCATCGGCTTCATCGAGGAGATCGACGCCATCGGCGCCTCTCGGCGGGGCATGGGCGCCGGCGGGGGCACCGAGGGTGTCTCGGGCGTCGTCAACGAGCTGCTCGTGCAGCTGCAGTCCTTCGACCAGCCCACCCGGGGCCAGCGGATCGCGTCGGCCTGGATCGACGTCTTGAACCGCTACCTGCCCGAGGGGGCCAAGCTGCACAAGCCCGCCGTCGTGCCGGCCAACGTACTGGTCGTGGGGGCGACGAACCGCAAGGACGACCTCGACCCGGCCCTCATCCGGCCCGGGCGGTTCGACCGCTCCATCTACTTCGGCCTGCCCGGGCGCCGGGCTCGGGCCGACATCATCGCCTATTACCTGGGCAAGAAGGCGCACACGGCCGACCTCGACGAGCACGGTGCCGTGGACATCGTCGCCGGCATGACGTTCGGGTACTCGCCGGCCGCGCTCGAGCGACTCATGGACGAGGGCCTCGTCATCGCCCTGACCCACGGTCGGTCGGCCATGAGCATGGCGGACGTCGCCGAGGCCAAGATGCTCGTCGAGCTGGGCGTGACCGACGAGACCATCTACACACCCGACGAGCGGGACCGGGTCGCCACCCACGAGGCGGGGCACGCCACGGTGGCCTACTTCGTGGGCCAGACCCGTCAACTCGACGTGCTCTCGATCGTCAAGCGCCGGGACTCGCTCGGTCTGCTCCAGCACTCCGACACCGAGGAGCGCTTCACCAAGAGCAGCGAGGAGATGCACGCACTGCTCCAGATCGCCATGGGTGGCATGGTGGCCGAGGAACGTTGGTTCGACGAGGTCTCCACGGGACCGGCGTCCGACCTGGCCGCGGCGACGGCCATGGGAGCACAGATGATCGGTGCGTGCGGCATGGGCAACTCACTCATCTCCGTCGCAGCCGCCGGCAGCGGCTACCAGGAGGGCAACCTGGTCGACAAGGTGTTGGGCGACCGCGCCGCCCGGGCCGAGCTCGACACGCTCCTCATGGGCTCGTGCGACTCGGCCAAGGCCATCGTGGACGCGCATCCCGAGGTGGTCGAGGCGCTCCGTGACGCGCTGCTCGAGCGCGACGAGTTGGTCGGTTCGGAGATCACCGACGTCATCGACGCCGCCCTGGAGAATCCCGACGGGGCGCGCATCGCGCCGCTGCGCCACCCGGAGGCGGCGGCCCGGGCGGTCGCGGCGACCTACCGGGTCTGATCCGGCGGCCCGCCGGGCCGGCCTCCGAGCAGGCGCAGGACGAGGCGGCCGACGCGACCGGGCGGACGGGCGCGTCGGGCCGCCTTGGCTTCCCTCTCGTGGTCGCGGCTGAGCGGGCCACCGAGGCGCCAGTAGCGCCGGCCCCCACCGGTCAGTTGCACGTAGTCACGGACCGGTGGCAGCTTCTGGCGCGGCTTGCGACGCTTGGAGGCCTTGGCCACGACGTGAGTCTGGCCCGCGTGGGGCCGCCTCGCCCGGGCACGACACCGGCCGGCGCCGTACGGCCTCCGACTCAGTCGCTCAGGTGCGCCGTGTCGTTGTAGCCCCGGAGGATCCAGCGGTCCTCGGTCACCACCAGCTTGGAGATCGAGGCGTTGTCGGCCCCGACGAAGGCGAACGGAGCGGAGTCCGTCGCCTGGGCCAAGATCTCGCCGATCGCCGCCCCGTGGCTGAAGACCACGACGAGCCCACCGGGGTGGGAGTCGGCGATCCGTTCGACCGCGGCCCGTAGTCGTCCACCGAAGACCCGCCGCGACTCGGCGCCCGGCACGACGTCCCAGCGTTGCTCGCGCATGACCTCGGCGAACGTCGGGTCCCCGTCGGCCGCCCGCTGGCGCAGCAGGCCACCCTCCCACTCACCGAGGAAGACCTCGCGCAGGTCGGCGTCGACCACCGGTTGCAGGCCGGTCCGGGCCACCAGCGGTGCGGCCGTCTCCTGCGTCCGGCGCAGCGTGCTGACGTACATGCCGTCGAAGGGCACGTGGGCCAGCCGCAGGGCGACCTGTTCGGCCTGGTGCCGGCCCACGTCGGAGAGGGCCGGATCACCCTGGCCCTCGACCAGCTCGAAGGTCTCGCCTTCCACCGCGTCGGCCGATGCCCCGTGACGCACCAGCACGAGCTCGGTCGAGCCGGGCGGGCCGACGTACGGGCGCTGGCTGAACGAGCGCGGGGGAGAGGTCACGGACGCCGAGTGTACGGAGGCTCAGCGCGGGCGCGGCAGCTGCGGTGGTTCGTCCTCGTCTTCGACGACCTCGGCATCGATGATGTTCGGATCCACGTAGGGACCGGCATCGAAGCCGTAGCCGTTGCCCTGTTGCGGTCCGGGTGCGCCCGGGGCGCCGGGCCCGGCTCGGAACGTGGCGAAGAAGGCCCCCGGCGCCTGGGAGAACTGCACCCCCAGCGGGTTGCCGGTGTTCGGGCCGATCTCGGCCCAGAGCGGCTGGGCCCGGTGATGGACCACGACCGTCTGCACGCCGAGCGTGATCCCGAGGTAGAGCAGGAAGCTGCTCGCCTCGAGCCCTGCGCCGTCGTGGGCGTGGGCACCGAAGGCGTCGCCGAGGAAGTGCACGCCGAGCGAGACGAGCCACAGCGCCATGGTCAGCCCGGTGCCCTGGCGCAGCACCCAGTTGCCCGCCGTCCACATGCGCACGGTCAGGCCGCGCAGGATGCCCAGGCCGCCCGCACCGACCAGCATGGTGCCGAGCACCCAGACCCAGGCGGATCCGCCGACGTGGCGGTGACTGTTCTGGTAGCTGACGAGCTGGAACAGGCCGATGACCCCGATCACGACCGGCAGCCCCATGCGGATAACCCGGGGCACCGGGCGCACCGCCATCTGGCGCAGCAGCACCAGGATCAGGAGGGCGGCCCCGATGACGAACGAGAAGAACGACATAGCAGTTCCAGCCTACGGCCGGGGGGCCCTCAATGGTTCAGCAGGGGCCCCACTTCGGCCCCGAACTGGGCCGTCTGCTCGCAGAACTCCTCGACCGATCGCGCCATGAAGCGCACCTGCAGGTGGTTCACGCCCATGGCCGTGAGCTCGCGCAGCGACGCCGCCACCTCCTCGGCGCCCCCGCTGATCACCCAGTTCGGCAGGTCCCATCCCGAACCGCTCGCACGCAGGTGAATGGGTTCGACGATGGTGCCGATGTCGAGCGGCGCGCCGCCGCGGTACTCGTCGCGCAGGGCGCGGAGCTGCGCGATCTGTGCGGGCAGGTCGCGCCGCCGCGTGCCCTGGGGGAGCCAGCCGTCGCCGAAGGCCGCCGTGCGCCGGATCGCCGCCGGCGAGGAACCGCCGATCCAGATGGGCGGACGAGGCAGGCGGGCCGGGCGGGGGGCCAGGCCCATGTCCGTCACGGCGAAGCGCGGCCCGGGCAGCTCGGGGAACTCCTCGGTGAAACAGCGGGCCAGCGCGGAGACGGCCTCGTCGGTATGGCGGCCCCGCGCTGCGAAGTCTCCCGTGAAGAGCTCGTACTCCTCGGGCACGTGCCCGGCGCCCACCCCGACGATGAGGCGGCCCCCGGAGAGCAGGTCGATCGTGGAGAGCTCCTTGGCGGCGCGCAACGGATGCCGCTGGGCCAGGATCAGCACGTGCGAGAGCAGATGGGTCCGCGACGTCTGCGCCGCCAACCAGGCCAACGTCGCCGTCGTGTCGTACCAGATGGTGCCCATGGCGTCGGCCAGGCGCCGGGGGATGGCGGTGTGGTCGCAGACGCCGATGTAGAAGAAGCCGGCCTCGTCGGCCGCCCGCGCCACCCGGGCCAGCTCGTCGGGGCCGGCCCCCTTCTCCCAGTCGGCCACGTAGAGCGTCGACTGGGACTGGATCGGCAGCTGCATGCCGTAGACGACCGTGCCTTCGGGCACGGCGTGCACCACGTCGGCGGGGAGGAGAGAGCGATCGATCATGACATGGCCTCCGTTCGGGCGCGCTGGCCCATGGTTGCTCAGGCGAATGCGGCCAAGCCGGCCGCCCGCTCGGCCGGCGTGCCGAACGTGGTCGACAGCACCCGCGCCCGTTTGAGATGGAGGTGCAGCGGCACCTCCCAGGTGAAGCCCATGCCCCCGTGGACCTGGATGGCGGCCCGGGCATTGGTGATGGCCGCTTCGTCGGCCAGCACCTTCGCCCCCGAGATGCTGCGTTCCACCAGCTGGCGCGGCGTGCACCCGGTGACGGTGGCTTCGGACGTGGCCACGTCGGGTGCGTCGGCCAGGCAGGCGGCCGCCTGCACCGCGGCACGGGCCACCTCCGCCCGCACCAGCATGTCGGCGCACATGTGCTTGATGGCCTGGAAGCTGCCGATGGGCTTGCCGAACTGCTGGCGCTCCTTGGCGTAGGCCACCGCCAGGTCCAGGGCGGCCGCCGCGTGTCCCACCTGGAGCGCGCTGGTGAGCAGCGTGCCGTCGCGCCAGAGGCGGCCGTGGTCGTCGGGCACGTTGCCCCCGAACGGCAGCGAGTCCAGGCGCCACATCGGTGTGAGGGGGTCGAGGCCC
Organism: uncultured Acidimicrobiaceae bacterium; assembly: GCA_963754445.1. Classification (GTDB taxonomy): domain Bacteria; phylum Actinomycetota; class Acidimicrobiia; order Acidimicrobiales; family RAAP-2; genus Bog-473. Next base: position 1,257,006 of record CAVWFT010000002.1, read on the forward strand.
TGGGAAAGGCGGTGGGCGCCTCCCCGGGGTGCGGGCGCCAGCAGCTGGGGCGGGCCGTCGGGTCCGAGCACGATCAAGGCGTCGAGGCTGCCCAGGTGCTCGACCAGCAGGGGACCGGAGTGCGCGGCCCGGGCCACGCCGATCCGCGCCGTGCCCGTGGCCGCTCCCTCCACCAGTCGCGACGCGGCGGCCAGGAAGGTCCCGACGAGCGGGCCGGGCACGAGGGCGCGGCCGAGCTCCTCGAAGACCACGGTGGTGTCGGCCAGCCCGAGGCCGGTGCCGTCGGGTTCGGGCAGCGTCAGCGCGAACACGCCCGTCTCGCCCAGCGCCGCCCAGTCCGCGGCCGCAATGGCCTCCTCGTGGCCCTCCCGGGCCCGGAGGTGCTCGAGCGGCAGACGGCCCGTCACCATGGTGCGGATCCCCTCGGCCAGCTGGCGCTGGTCGTCCCCGACGCGGAAGTCCATCAGCGCACCTTGGGCAGGCCGAGGATGCGCTCGGCCACGATGTTGCGCTGCACCTGCGACGTCCCCGCCGCGATGGTGAGCGAAATGGACTTGAACCAGTTGTGCACCTGATCCGCGTTGCCGAGCGCGGTGCCGTCGAGCCCCTCGAGCGGGTCGGCGCAGAGCGCGGACCGGTCGAGCACCTCCATGGCCAGATCGCCCAACGCCTGTGCGTGCTCGGAGAACGAGAGCTTGAACACCGAACCACCGATGCCCGGGATGCCGGTCTGGGCCGCGTCGGACACGTTGCGCTTGGTGAGGGCCCACAGCGCGTCGAATGCCGCCACCAGGTGGCCGAAGCGCCGGCCGATCCCGTCGTCGCCGAGCAGTCCGAGCCGATCGGCCACGCCCCGCAGCTCGCCCAGGAGGCGCATGCACTCGAGCAGCTCGCCCACGAAGGCCGTGCCTCGCTCGAACGACAACGTCACCATCGTGACTCGCCAGCCGTCGTTCTCGTCACCGACGCGGTTGGCCACCGGGATGCGCACCTCGTTGAGGAACAGCTCGGCGAACTCGGTCGTGCCTTCGATCGTGCGCAGGGGGCGGATCTCGATCCCCGCCGCGTCCATCGGCATGATGAGCCACGTGATGCCACGGTTGCCGGCGTCCCCGGTGCGCACCAGCAGCTCGCAGTAGTCGGCCACCTCCGCGTGCGACGTCCAGATCTTCGAGCCCGTCACCACGTAGTCGTCCCCGTCGCGTGTGGCCCTGGTCCGCAGCGAGGCCAGGTCGCTGCCGGCGTCGGGCTCGCTGAAGCCCTGGCACCAGACCTCCTCGCCCTTGAGGATGGCGGGCAGGAAGCGCTCCTTCTGCGCCGCCGTGCCCTCGGCGATCACCGTCGGCCCGGCGTGGAGCAGCCCCACGAAGTTGACGCCCACGTAGGGGGCGCCGGCCCGCTCGCACTCCTCCTTGAAGATCAGCTGCTCGACCGGCGAGGCACCGCGGCCGCCCCCCTCGACGGGCCAGTCGACGCCGGCGTAGCCGGCATCGAAGAGGAGGCGTTGCCAGCGCAGGTCGTAGGCCCGCCGGGCCTTCCAGTCGTCGTGGGGGGGCGCCGGGCCGACCGCGGGCAAGGTCGTGGTCAGCCAGTCCCGCAGATCGTCACGGAACGTCTGCTCGGACGCGGTGTAGCGCAGGTCCATCTGTCAGGGCCGCGGGCGCGCTCGGATCGGGATCAGGCGACGAAGTCGAGGCCGAAGAGCTTGATCGCGTTGCCGCGCACGATCTTGCGCCGCTGCTCGTCGGTCAGCTGCGCCATCTGCTCCTCGGCGATCTCCTTCGTGCGTGGCCACGTCGAGTCCGAGTGCGGGTAGTCGGACTCGTAGGTGATGTTGTCCTCGCCGATCTCTTCCACCGACTTCAAGCCGTGGGCGTCGTCGAAGAAGCAGCCCCACACGTGGTCCTTGAAATAGCTCGAGGGCTTCTCCGGGACGATGTCGGCCACCCCGGCCCAGCCGCGGTTGTCCTCCCAGACCCGGTCGGCCCGCTCGAGGATGTAGGGGATCCAGCCGATCTGGCCCTCCGAGTAGGCCACCTTCAGGTCGGGGAAGCGCACGAACACGCCGCTGAAGAGGTAGTCGACCAGCGAGAAGGTGGCGTTGGTGTGGGTCAGGGTCGACCCGACGGCCGGGGGAGCGTCGGCCGAGGTGGACGGCATCTTCGACGACGAGCCGATGTGCATGTTGACGATCGTCTGCGTCTCCGAGCAGGCGCGGAAGAACGGGTCCCAGTAGTGGTCGGGATCGTGCACGCTGGGCAGGCCCAGGAAGGGCGGGATCTCGCTGAAGCACACGGCCCGCACGCCGCGCTCGGCGTTGCGCCGGACCTCGGCCGCCGCCAGTTCTGCGTCCCAGAGGGGGATCAGGGTGAGGGGGATCAGGCGGCCGCCGGAATCGCCGCACCACTCCTCGACCATCCAGTCGTTGTAGGCCTTGACGCAGAGCAGGCCGAGCTCCTTGTCCTTGGCCTCGGTGAAGGTCTGGCCGCAGAAGCGGGGAAAGGTCGGGAAGCACAGCGCCGCCTCGATGTGATTGGCGTCCATGTCGTCGAGGCGGGGCTTGACCTCGTAGGAGCCCGGTCGCATGTCCTCGTAGGTGACGCCCTTCATGGTCACTTCCTCGCGGGGCACGCCCACGGCGGAGTCGACGCGCAGCAGGGGGCGCTTGAGGTCCTCGTAGTACCACCAGTCCACGGGGAGGCCCTTCGCCCCGGGCTTGACCTTGAGCGAGCCGCCGCGGAACTCGACCTCGGGCATGGGCGCCCGCACGATACGGGGCCCGACCTCGAGGTACTTCGCCGGGAGCCGGTCCTGCCACACGTTGGGCGGTTCGACCACGTGGTCGTCGACCGAGATGATCATGGGCAGCGGCTCAGGCATGGAATCGAGCGTAGCCGGGACCTGACGAGGCGTCAGATGCGACCGATCAGGAGAAGACCTCGTCGAACAGGTCCTGCATGGCCCGCCACGAACGGCGGTCGGTGGCCTCGTGGTAGGCGATGCCGGGGATCCCGGCCCCGTCGGCGCCGGGCCGGGTGAAGGAGTGCTGGGCGCCGCCGTAGACGATCAGCTGCCAGTCGACGCCGCCGGCCGTCATCTCCTCCTCGAACGCGCGGCGCTGCGCGTTGTCGACGATCGGGTCGTCCGCCCCGATCAGGGCCAGCACCTTGCCCTTGATGTTCGACGCGTCCTGCGGGCGCACCGTCCCCAGCCCGGCGTGGAAGCCCACCGCGGCCAACAGGTCGGCCCCGCCCCGGGCCAGCTCGAACGACAGGGTGCCCCCGAAGCAGAACCCGATGGCGGCCAGCCGGTTCCCGTCGGTCCGGGCCTCGGTCCGCAAGATGTCGAGTCCGGCCTGCGCGATGGCCCGGGCCCGCTCGGGCTCGGCCCGCAGCTCGCCGATGCGGGCCATCATCGCCTCGCGGTCGGCCAGGGGCTTGCCGTCGCCGTGGTAGTCGAGGGCGAAGGCCACGTAGCCGAGCTCGGCCAGGCGGACCGCCATGCCCCGGCCGTGGTCGTCGAGGCCGGGCCCTTCGTGCGAGACCAGGACGCCCGGGCGGCGGTCCTCGCCGTCGGGCAGGGCCAGCGTGCCGATCATCGTGCGGCCGTCCGTCTCGTACGTAATCGCTCGTGTCGTCACCATGGGCCCGCACGGTAGTCGTGGCGGGTGCACGCCATACTGGCTCGATGCCCGGCAAAGGAGTCCGGCGCCTGCAATGGGCATGCGGCGCAGCGCTCGTCGCGGTGTTGGCGGCCTCGTGCAGTCCCAGTCCCCCCTCGTCGCAGGTGGGGAAGCGGACTGCGACCACCGCGACCTCCGCCGCACCGGCCGCCACCACCGCGCCGGCGACCCCGTCGACGCTGGCGCCGGTCGCCCTCTCGGGTCCGCTCACGCCGGGCGCTCCGATCGAGCTCCCCTTCGCCGCAGCCGCGGTCACCGCAGCCGAGAGTCCCGACGGCGCCGTGTTCGCCGCGCCGCAGGACCCGGCCAGTCCGGCCCCGTCCGTCGCCTGGGTGATCGACGGCAACGGGCCGGCCCAGGTGGCCGAGCACATCGCGACCGGTATCGCCGCCCTGGCCGCCGACAGTGCCAACTTCTATGCCGCGACGTACAGCACCGTGTACTCCTTCGATCGGGCCAGCGGCAATCAGAACGGGCAGTGGAGCCTGCCCGCCATCGACACCGCCAACGCGTCAAACGACGACCTCGTTGCCATGACGGCGGCCGCCGGCCGCGTCGACGTGTCGATCACCCAGGGCAACTCGGTGAGGGTGTACCGGATCGACCCGAGCGCTGCGGGCGCGCCGCACCGCCTCCTCGAGCGCGTTGAGCGCCGTCGTCGGCAGCGACGGCACCGTCTACTACGAGAGCGGCGATCACCATCTGGACGCGTTGCACCCCGACGGCTCCACCACGCGGGGTCCGGTCCTGGCCGACACGCCCAACGGCGAGGGAGGCGGCGTGCAGTACCTCGACACGGTGGCCGGTGGGCTGGTCTGGGTGGACGAGCCGGCCGGCCAGGGGCTCGATGCCACCTTCAGCACCTACCGCACGACGACCTTGCTCCGGGCCGGTACCTTCAGCGGTTCGTCGACCGACGTCGTGGCCGACACGGCGGGCGGACCGCTCGTGCTCGAGCAGGGCGCCTATGCCGGCAGCGCCTGTCCGCAGGGTTCCACGACGACGGCGTGCGTCTTCCGCATCGACGGCCACGGCACGGTCACGGACCCGGTCGCCGTGGGCGCCGCCGTCTCGTTGTTCGGACCCGGGCCCGCCGTGGTGGCCTCCGACACGACGACCGAGCAGTTCGAGCTCGTCCGACTGTCGTGAACCGGCCGACGGTCGGCGGCCGACGTCGACCCCGCTCGTCGAGGGATGCCGGGGACGCCGCCACGCCGCCGACTAGTGCATGGAGACGCCACCGTTGGGGCTGATCATCTGCCCGGTGACGAAGCTGCTGGCGTCCGAGGCCAGGTAGAGCACGCAGTACGCAATGTCGTTGGTGAGGCCGGTACGCCGCAGCGGCGCGCTCCGGGCCATCGGCGTGAGCAGCGCATCCCTGCTCGATTCGTCGATCGAACCGTCGGCTGCCGTGTAGTAACGCGCCGTCATGTTGGTCGGCACGAAACCCGGCGCGATGGAGTTGACCCGCACGCCCCGCTTCCCCACCTCGACGGCCATCGACTTGGTCAGCTGGACCACCCCCGCCTTGCAGATGGCGTAGGGCCCGATACCCGGCGACGGGGCCAGCACCGCGGTCGACGCCATGTTGATGATGGAGCCACCGCCCTGGTCCACCATCGCCTTTCCGGCGGCCTGGCATCCGTAGAGGACGCCTTTGAGGTTCACCGACACGATGCGGTCGAACTCGTCGGGATCGAGGTCGAGGATCTGGCTGTCGATCATGATGCCGGCGATGTTGCACATGACGTGCAGCCCGCCGTGACGGGCCGTGATGTGGCCGACCAGTTCTTCCGCCGCGCCGCGCTGGGTCACGTCGAGGGCCGCGCTCTCCGCCTTGCCCTGCTCGCCGACGATGGCCCGCGCCGTCTCGGCCGCACTTTCGACGTTGATGTCGGCGCAGACGACGGTGGCGCCGGCGCCAGCGAGCACTTCGGCCGTCGTGCGGCCGATGCCGCTCCCGGCTCCCGTGACGAGGGCCACCCGGCCCGTCAGATCGAACGCGTGACGCACACTCCCGGCGGTTTCCACCGGCGCACCTTAGGCAGACCGCTCGCCCCCGGGCACGTTGTGCTTCAGGCGGTGACTCCCTCGACGGCGAGCAGGGCCCGCTTGAGGGGGAGCCCCCCGCCGTAGCCCCCGATGCCGTTGCCGGCCACCACCCGGTGGCACGGCACGATGATCGGGATCGGGTTGCGCCCGTTGGCCTGGCCGACCGCCCGCGGTCCGGTCGGGCGCCCCACCCGGCGGGCCACCTCGCCGTAGCTGACGGTCTCCCCGTAGGGGATGCGGCTGAGCTCGGCCCAGACCTGGCGTTGGAAATCGGTCCCGTCCATCTCCATGGGCAGGTCGAACTCCGTGCGTTCTCCGGCGAAGTACTCCTCGAGCTGGTTGGCGGTCTCCTTCAAGACCGGGGGCACGTCGCCCACGTCGCGCCGGCGCTTGCGGCTCTCGTTGGGCAGCCAGATCCCGATGAGCACGTCGCCGTCGCTCTCGAGGACGAAGCGCCCGACGGGTGAGTCGAAGGGCACGGTGGCGGTGTCGGTGGTGCTGGTCATGCTGCACGTCCTTTCACGGATCGGGGGGAGAGTCGCGGGGTGGAGGCGGCCGGGATGCCCCAGAGGTGGGCCATGGCGTAGCTGCGCCAGGGGCGCCAGCGTTCGCTCCAGGTCGCCAGCGGTGCCGCGTCGTCGGGTAGGCCGATGGCCGCCGCGCCGCGTCGGATGCCGAGATCGGTGGGCATGAAGGCGTCCGGATCGCGCAGGGCGCGCATGGCGACGTACTCGGCCGTCCAGGGCCCGATGCCCGGAAGCGCCACCAACGAGTGCCGGAGCTCGGCGGGGTCGGCTCCCGGGTCGATGACCACATCGGAGGACGCGACGGCGTGGGCCAGGGCGGCCAGGGCCCGCCGGCGCCCCGCCGGCATGGCGAACGCGCCGGGCTCGCGCTCGGCCAGCGCGGCCAGCGCCGACGGGGTCGGGAACAGGTGCGTGACGGACCCGACGGGCTCGGCCAGGGCCTCACCCGCGGCCGCCACGAGACGGCCGGCCACGGTGCGCGCGCCGGCCACGGACACCTGCTGGCCGATCACCGCCCGCACCGCGAGCTCGAAACCGTCGGCCGCTCCGGGCACCCGGCGCCCCGGGTCGCGGGCGAGCAGCGGGCCGAGGTGGGGATCGGGTCCGAGCGCATCGGCGACGGCGATCGGGTCGGCGTCGAGGTCGAGCAGTTGCCGGCATCGTGAGACCGCCGTGGTCAGGTCGCGCAGGTCGGACAGGCGCAGCTCGCCCTCCGCGTAGGCGGGACCGTCCGGGTCGTCGCTCAGCGGTGCGCTCAGCGCCAGGACGCCGTGCCCGTGGGGCAGCCGCACGCTGCGGCGGTAGGTGCCGTCGGTGAGCGACTCCACCGCAGGCAACGTGCGGGCCCCCAGGAAGTCGAGGATCGAACGGGGATCGAAGGGGCGGCGGCAGGGAAGGCGCAATCGGATGCCCGCGGCGTCGCTGCGCTGGCGGACCGCCCGCTTGCCCAGCGCGGTCTTGGCCGCCCGGGCCCGCAGCCCGCTCGGCGTGTCGGCGAAGATCTCGCGCACGGTGTCGTTGCACTGGCGGACGCTGGCAAAGCCGGCGGCGAACGCGATCTCCGTGATCGGCAGGTCCGTGGTCTCGAGCAGGATGCGCGCCGTCTGGCTGCGCTGGGCCCGGGCGATGGCCAGCGGTCCGGTGCCGACCTCCGCCGTCACGAGCCGGTTCAGCTGGCGGGTGCTGTACCCGAGGCGCCGGCTCAGGCCCTCGACACCCTCGCGGTCGACGATGCCGTCGCGGATGAGCCGCATGGCCCGGGCCACGACGTCGGCCCGCACGTTCCATTCGGGCGACCCGGGTGTGGCGTCGGGCCGGCAGCGCAGGCAGGCGCGGAAGCCGGCCTGCTGGGCCGACGCCGCCGTCGGGTAGAAGCGGATGTTCTCCCGCTTGGGCGTGCGGGCGGGGCAGCTCGGTCGGCAGTAGATCCCCGTCGAGGTCACGGCGCAGAAGAACCAGCCGTCGAAGCGGGCGTCCTTGCTCTGTGCCGCCTGGTAGCAGCGGTCCGGGTCCTCGATCACGGGCTCCAGCGTGGCATGTCGTCGTGACCGTTACTAGCGGAAATCGGACATCTGCGTCCGCCCTCCCGGAGATGGCGCGAGGGGCCGGGCCGGTGGCCATGACACTTCCCTCACACTCCCCACATCGGCGGGTCAGAACTGGCCCGCATCCTGCTCTCATGGCGCGTCATGGCACCAGGGGGACCGACTCGGGCACGGCGCCTCGATGGTGAGGGTCGAGACGACGACCGCCGACCTGGTGGCACACCTCTACCGTCGGGCCGGCTTCGGCGCGTCGCCGAGCCAGCTCGCCACGGCCAGCGCGGCCGGGTACCACGCCACGGTGGCCGACCTGGTCGGCGGGCTCTCCTCCGTGGACTCCGGGGCCGCCACGATCGACCCGCCGACGCTCAGTGCCCCCGTGCCGAAGCGGGAGCGCAAGGCACGGGGCAAGACCGACCGCATGCAGTTGCGCCAGGAGTTCGTCGCACTCACCGGCTGGTGGTTGGCCCGGATGATGGCGACGACCACCCCGCTGACCGAGAAGCTGACGTTCCTGCTCCACGGTCACTTCCCGACGGCCATCTCGAAGGTGAAGTACCCGAGCTACATGTACGAGCAGAACCAGCTCTTCCGGACCCGGGGCAGCGGGGACTTCGACACCTTGACCCAGGCGGTGGCCACGGATCCCGCCATGTTGATCTGGCTCGACGCCAACTCGAACAAGGCGTCGAACCCCAACGAGAACTTCGCCCGCGAATTGATGGAGCGCTTCACCCTCGGCGTCGGGACCTACAGCCAGGCCGACGTCCGTGCCGCGTCGTACTGCTTCACCGGCTGGCGCGTCGACCCCCGCACCGGCGGCTTCGACATCGCAACCCGGCAGCACTCGACCACGCCCCAGACGTTCCTCGGCACGCCCGAAGTGAGCTCGGGCCAACAGGTCATCGACATCGTCACCCACAGCGCGACGTCGAGTCATTTCGTGCCGGCCCGCTTCTGGAGCTACCTGGCCTACCCGGTCACACCGGGCGATCAGGTGGTGGCCGACCTGGCCACGACCTACGCGGCGGACCGCAACATCGCCAACCTCCTGGCGGCGATCTTCACCCACCCCGAGTTCACCGGGGCCAAGGCCCGCAACGGACTGGTGAAGCAGCCCACCGAATACGTCGTCGGTGCCCTGCGCGCCCTCGGGATCGCTCCGGCCACCGTCGCCGCCCGCCCGGCCGTGTTGGTGCGCACCTTCCAGAACCTCGGTCAGGTCCTCTTCGACCCGCCGAGCGTGGGCGGGTGGCCGCAGAACGGGTACTGGCTGTCGACGTCGGCTGCCCTCGCCCGTTGGGAGTTCGCCCGCCAACTGACCCGGGTGGGCGACATCTCGCCGGTCGTGGACGCGTCGTCGCGAGACCGCGTCGACGCCGCGGCGCACATGCTGGGCCTCACCCGGTGGAGCGCACGCATGGCAACCGCGCTGGCGCGGGCCGCAAACGATCCGCCGACGCTGATGACCCTGGCCCTCGTCTCGCCCGACTACGTGGGCAACTGAGGGGATGGTCCCGACGTGACCGGACAGTCCTGGCCCCCACCCCCCGATCCGCTCTTCCCCGAAGAGCAGGAGCCCGTGACGCTGCCCACGCAGCGCGGCACGACCGCGGGCGCGGGGGACACACGCCACGCGGAGCCGGCCCCCGGGGGGCGTCTGCACCGGCGTGGTTTCCTCGCCCTGGCCGGTGGGGTGGGTGCCGTCGGCGTCCTCGGCGCCGCCCTGGGGCCGCGGGCCTGGGACGACCTGTTCGGCGGGAGCACGAAGCCATTCAGCGGCGCGCTGAGTCCCTCGTCCGACGGGTCGAAGCTGGTGCTGCTCACCCTCTACGGCGGCAACGACGGGCTCAACACCGTGATCCCGTACGAGAACCCGGCCTACGCGGCGGCCCGTGGGCCGCTGGCCGTCGCGCCCTCGACGGTGCTGCCCCTGGCCGACGGCTACGGGCTCCACGCCCAGATGCCCGGCTTCAAGAAGCTGTGGGAGGCCAAGGAGCTGGCCATCGTGCACGGCGTGGGCTTCGCCGACCCCAACTACAGCCACTTCGAGTCGATGGACATCTGGCAGGCGGGATCGACCGACGCGGCGACGTCGACGGGTTGGTTGGGCCGCTGGCTCGACAAGACGAAGTCGAGCCCGTTGCGGGCCCTGGCGCTCGGGCCCACCCTGCCCACCGCGTTGAGCGGCGCCCGCGTCCAGGGTGCCGCCATTCCGGTCGGGCCGCTCACCTTGCCCGGTGATCGGACGGAACAGGCGCTCTACGCGGCGCTGGCCCACGGCGCGCCCAGCGGCGGCACGCTGGCCGCGGAGGCGGCCGACTCGAACGCGGTGCTGCTGGAGCTACACCGGCGGCTCGGGCCCATCCTCGACCGTTCCACGACGTCGAATCCGTTGCACCTCCCGGACCTGTCGTCGCAGATCGCCGACGCGTCCGGCCAGCTGGCCATCGCCAACGGTGGCGGCGGTGCGGCGGCCGGGGACATCCTGGCCGTCCAGCTGAGCGTCGTGGCCAACCTCATCCTCGCCGGGGCGGCGGCCGACGTCTACAGCGTCGAGCTCGGTGGGTTCGACACGCACGCCGACCAGGAGCCGACCCAGTCGAAGCTGTTGGGGCAGGTGGACTCCGCCGTGACGGCCTTCGTCGATGCCCTGCGCGGCACCACGCACGGGGCGAGGACGACCGTCCTCATCTACACCGAGTTCGGGCGGCGGGTGGGGGGCAACGCCAGCGGGGGCACCGACCACGGCTGGGCCAACGTCGCCTTCTTCGCCGGCCCCTCGGTCAAGGGCGGTTTCTACGGCGAGCCGCCCAGCCTGACCAAGCTGAACCAGGGCAACACCGTCTACACGACCGACTTCCGCTCGCTCTACGCCACCTCGTTCGGACGGGTGCTTGGCGTCGACCCGCGGTCGTTTCTCGACGGGACGTACAGGCAACTCGACGTCGTCTGACCGGACCCATGTCGTGATGCCCGGCGCCCGCGGCAGCGTCGAGGTGGGTCAGCGCCTCGTGGCGTGGGCCAGCACGAGGCGGCGGTGGGTGGCGGCGTCGCCCCATGCCCGCGACAGGGCCCACGAGCGCTTCAAGAAGAAGTGGAGATCGCATTCCCACGTGTAGCCGATGGCCCCGTGGACCTGCAGCGCCACCCGGGCGGCGAGATCGGCCGCGTCGGAGGCCATCGCCTTGGCCATGGAGGCATCGTGCGAGAGCGTCGGCTGGGCCGTGGCCAACGACCAGGCGGCGCGGTAGGTGGCGGGACGGGCGAACTCGAGCGCCACCCGCGCGTTGGCCAGATGGTGCTTGACCGCCTGGAAGCTCCCGATGGGCTTGCCGAACTGGTGCCGCTCCTTGGCGTAGGCGGCGCTCATCGCGATCATGCGGTCGGCCAGGCCCACGAGGAGTGCGGCCGTCCCGGCGGCGGCCCGGTCGGCCAGCAGTGCCACCGCGGCCTCGGCGGCGACGCCGTAGGCCAGCAAGCTCTCGGCCGAGAGCGGCCAATGGACGGTGGCCAGATCGCGGGTCGAGCTGAGGGCCGGGGTCGGCTCGACGGTGACCGACGCCGCCGGCACCGCATGGAGCTGCCAACCCGAATCGTCGTCGCGGCAGGCGATGAGGAGGAGGTCGGCGTCGCGGGCCCCCACGACCCGCGGCGTGCGGAGCATGCCGTCGGCCGACACGACGCTGGGCGAGCGGATGCCGTCGACCGTGATGTCGATGCCACCGACGGCGAAGGCGACGTCGTCTCGGACGAGCGCGGCCAAGGCGGCGGTGGCCGCCGGCTCGGGCGTCAGTGCGGCCAACGTGGGCGCGGCCAGGGCGGCCGTCTCGAGCAGTGGCTCGGGCAGGCAGGCGTAGCCGGCTTCCTCGAGCACCCGCACGAGGTCCACGTCGTCGAGGCCCAGACCGTCGGAGGACTCGGGTACGACGAGGGCCGGTGCACCGAGCTCGGCCAGGACGGCCCAGCGGTTGGCCGCCTGCTCGGCCCGCGCCCCGTCGTCGGCCAGCTCGAAGGCCCGCAACGCGTCGACCGTGCACTCGGTGTCGAGCACCGTGCGCACACCCTGGCGCAGCTCGTCCTGCTGCTCGGAGAAAGCGAAGTCCATCGGTCGGGCCGGCCTTCGAGCTCAGCGCGGGAGACCGAGCAGACGCTCGGCCACCACGTTGCGTTGGATCTCGTTGGTGCCGGCGTAGATGGGGCCGGCCAGCGAGAAGAGGAACCCGTCGAGCCATTCGCCCGGCGCACCGGCGCGCAGCAGTTCGGCCTCCGGTCCGAGCAGGTCGAGCGCGGCGTCGTGGATGGCGACGTCGGTCTCGGACCAGAAGATCTTGTTGGCGCTCGCCTCCGGACCGACGGCATGGCCGTGCGACACCTTGGTGGCGGTCCAATAGGTGTGCAGCTTGTAGGCCTCGGCCTGCATGTGGGCCTGGGCCACGGCGTCGGCCGAAGCGGGTGGTCCGCCGCGCGTCGCGTAGAGCTGTACGAGGCGGTCGGCTGCCTCGGTGTAACGGGCCGGGCTGCGCAGCGAGAGGCCGCGCTCGGAGCCCGCCGTGGCCATGGCGACCGACCACCCGGCACCGACCTCGCCGAGCACCTGCGCCTCGGGCACCTCGACGTTGTCGAAGAAGATCTCGGCGAAGCCCGTCTCGCCGTCGATCTGGGGGATGGGCCGTACGGTGACACCCGGCGAGTCCATGGCGATGAGGAAGTAGGTCAGGCCGCGGTGGCGCTCGGCCTCGGGATCGGTGCGGAAGATGCCGAAGCACCACTCGGCGAAGGCGCCCCGGCTGGCCCACGTCTTCTGCCCGTTCAGCACCCAGCCGGCACCGTCGGCCGTGCGGGCGGCCCGGGAGCGGATGCCGGCCAGATCGCTGCCGGCGTCGGGCTCGGACCAGCCCTGGCACCAGATCTCGTCGCCGGCCGCCATCGGCGGGAGGAAGCGCGCCTTCTGCTCCTCGGTGCCGTACTCGAGCATGGTGGGAGCGAGGAGGAAGATGCCGTTCTGGCTCACCCGTTTGGGGGCCCGGGCCCGGTAGTACTCCTCCTCGAAGACCAGCCATTCGAAGAGACCGAGGTCGCGCCCGCCGTAGGCGAGCGGCCAGCTCACGACCGACCAGCGGTCCTCGAACATGGTGCGCTCCCAGGCTCGGTGGGCCTCGAAGCCGGCCGCGGTATCGAGCGAGGGCAGGGGCTCGGCGGGGACGTGCGCCTCGAGCCAGGACCGGGCCTCGGCGCGGAAGGCCTCGAGCTCGGGGGAGAAGGTGAGATCCACGGCGGGCGAAATCTCGCACAGCCGGCGGGTCGTTGCCAAGGCGGACCGGGACCCGGCCGCATCGGCGGCACCACCGGTTCAGGTCGCGGCGCCCCCGTCGACCAGGCCGGTCGTCGAATGGAGGACGAGCGTGTGCACGAAGTACCGCACGATCAGGCTGGTGATCTGGGCCTGGTCGGGGGACGCGCCGGGGTCGTCGAAGCCGTGGCCACCACCTTGGACCATGACGAGCTGGTGCGGCACCCCGTTGGCCGCCAGGTCCCAGCTGAGCTCGAGGGACTGCTGGGGGTACACGACGGTGTCGTTGGTCGACTGCAGGATGAGGAACGGCGGGTCGCCGTGCCTGACGTAGGTGTCCGGGCTGGCCGCGGCGAGCGCGGACCCCAGGTCCTTCGCCGGCACAGTGCCCAGCAGCCCCACGAACTCCTTGGCCACCAGCGGGGCGTCGCCCTGGCCGCCCATGGTGAGCAGATCGCTCGGGCCGGCCAGGTCCACCACCGACTCGACGCTGCTCGAGAAGCCCGCGTAGGGACCCCCGTCCCAGCCCGCCTCCGGTCCGGCCGTGCCCAGGAGCGACACCAGGTGGCCACCGGCGCTCACGCCCCAGGCGCCGATGGCGTTCGGGGAAATGTGCAGTTGTTGTGCATTGGCCCGCAGGTAGCGCACGGCACAGGTCACGTCTTCGATCTGGTCGGGCCACTGGGCTGCGGGGCCGAGGCGGTAGTCGAGGCTGACCACGACGAATCCGGCCGAGGCCAGCGCGGGTCCGATGGCGTCGATGAGGAAGCCGCCAGAATCGTCGTTCCCCGAGACCCAGGCCCCGCCATGGACGTAGACGACGGCGGGCGCCGAGCCGTGCAACACGGCGGGCTCGGTGATTTGGGCCTGCTCGTGATTGCAGTAGGTGACGGTGCCCTGCTGGCCCGCAGCCAGGGCCGGAGCCGGCGGATCGGCCGTGGCCAGGGTGGCCCGGACGGCGCGGGCCGCGGTGTCAGAGCCGCTCTGGGTCGGCGAGGCACCCGAGATCGCACTGCAGGCGACCAGGAGGACGCAGGCCCCCACCACAGCGAGCAGGCCCGCCGAACGGCGGGAGCGGACCCTCGACGCGGCGGCGCCCACAGGCGGGTCGGCGGGTCGGGCGGGCGGGCGGGCGCCACGGTGCATCCGATCTGCTTCGGCCTCGGAGCCGCACTTCCTGAGCGCCATGTGGCGTGGAATCTGATTCGGCGTCAGAATTGCTGTTCCTATGCCAAATGCCGTGATCATCGATGCCGTCCGCACCCCGGTTGGCCGCCGCGGCGGTCGCCTGTCCGGGTGGCATGCCACCGACCTGGCCGCCCAACCGCTGGCCGCCCTCCTCGCCCGCAACGACCTCGACCCCGCCCTGGTCGAGGACGTCGTCATGGGCTGCACGATGACGGTGGGCGAGCAGGCGATGAACATCGCCCGCAACGCCGCCCTGGCCGCCGGCTTCCCCGAAACGGTCCCGGGCACGACGGTCGACCGCCAGTGCGGATCGGCGCAGCAGGCCATCCACTTCGCCGCCCAGGCCGTCATGGCGGGCGCCATGGACGTGGCCATCGGGGCCGGGGTGGAGTCCATGAGCCGGGTGCCCATCGGCTCGACCACCGAACCCGGACCGGGCGAGGCCTATGGACCGCTGTACAAGGAGCGTTTCGAACTCATCCATCAGGGCGAGTGCGCGGAGGAGATCGCCCGGCGATGGAAGGTGTCGCGCCAGGAGATGGACCAGTTCGGGCTGCGCTCGCACGAGCGGGCCGCCCGGGCGACCGACGAGGGTCGTTTCGCCCGCGAGATCGTGCCGCTCGAGGCTCGGGTCCATCCCGACGTGCCCGGCGCGGCCGACGTGCACGGGCTGCTCGAGGCGGACGAGGGCATCCGGCGCGACACGTCGCTCGAACGGCTGGCCGGGCTGAAGCCGGCCTTCTCGGAGAACGGCACGGTGACCGCGGGCACCTCGTCGCAGATCTCCGACGGCGCGGCGGCCGTGCTCATCATGAGCGAGGAACGCGCGTCGTCGCTCGGGCTCACGCCGCGGGCCCGCTTCCACACCTTCGCCGTGGCGGCCAACGACCCCCAGATCATGTTGACGGCGCCCATCCCGGCCACCGAGCTCGTGCTGGCCAAGGCCAAGCTGCGCCTCGACGACATCGATCTGGTGGAGATCAACGAAGCCTTCGCCTCGGTCGTCCTGGCCTGGGAGCGCGAGTACCACCCCGACATGGACAAGGTGAACGTCAACGGGGGGGCCATCGCCATCGGGCATCCGACGGGGTGCTCGGGTGCCCGCCTCATGGCGACCCTGCTCAACGAGCTCGAGCGCACGGGTGGCCGCTACGGGCTCCAGACGATGTGCGAGGGCGGCGGGCAGGCCAACGCCACGATCATCGAGCGGTTGGGCTGATGGCCCCGACCAGCGTGCCGGCGGTGGAGGGCTGGTTCACCGCCGGCGAGGACGGAGCGGGTCCGGCCCTCTTGGGCTCGCGCTGCACGGGCTGCGGGACGTTCGCCTTCCCGGCGGCCACCCGGTTCTGCGGCAATCCCGACTGCGCCTCGACGAGTTTCGACACGGTCGAGCTCTCGCGGCGGGGCCGCATCTGGTCCTACACCGACGCCCGCTACCAACCGCCGCCCCCCTATGTCGCGGCGGATCCCTACGTGCCCTTCTGCCTGGCCGCGGTGGAGCTGGCGGCCGAGAAGCTGGTCGTGATGGGTCAGGTCGTGCCCGGGGTCACGGTCGACGACCTGTCCGTGGGCGACGAGGTCGAGCTGGTGATCGACACCCTCTACGCCGCAGACGGGACCGACTACCTGGTCTGGAAGTGGAAGCCACTGAGCAGCGACCGATCGGGAGAGGGGTGAGCGTGGCCGACGACAGGAAGGTGGCCGTCCTCGGGGCGGGGATGCACGAGTGGGGGAAGTGGGGCCGGCCCTTCGTCGAGTACGGCGTGGCGGCGGCCCGCGACGCGCTGGCCGATGCCGGCCTCGGCTGGCGTGACATGCAGTTCGTCTCGGGCGCCGACACCATCCGCAACGGCTATCCGGGTTTCATCTCGGGGGCGACGTTCGCCCAGGCGCTCGGGTGGACCGGGGCCCGGGTGTCGAGCGTCTACGCGGCCTGTGCCTCGGGCGCGGTGGCCATCGCCAACGCGCGGGCGCAGATCCTGGCCGGCCTGTGTGACGTGGCGCTGGTCGTGGGGGCCGACACGACGCCCAAGGGCTTCTTCGCCCCCGTGGGCGGCGGCGAGCGCAAGGACGATCCCGACTGGTTGCGCTTCCATCTCCTCGGCGCCACCAACCCCACCTACTTCGCCCTCTACGCCCGGCGCCGCATGGATCGCTTCGGTGCCACCGAAGAGGACTTCGCACAGGTCAAGGTGAAGAACGCGCGGCACGGGCTGGCCAATCCCTACGCCCGCTACCGCAAGGAGGTCACGGTGGAGGAGGTGCTGGCCTCGCCGATGGTGGCCGATCCGCTCCGCCTGCTCGAGATCTGTGCCACCTCCGACGGCGGGGCGGCCCTCGTGCTCTCGAGCCTCGACTTCGCCCGCCGCCACGGGGCGACGGGGCCGCTCGTGACCATCGACGCCGTCTCCACCGTGACGCCCACGTTCCCCAACACCGTGATCGAGATGCCGAACTTCTCGACCGACTCCGCCGTGGCCGCGGGGACGGCTCCGGGCCCGGCGGCCGAGGGTTTCCGGCCCTCGATCGCCGCCGCGGCCTACGCCGAGGCCGGTATCGGGCCCGACGACGTCGACCTGGCCGAGGTGTACGACCTCTCGGCCGCCCTCGAACTCGACTGGTACGAGGACATCGGGCTCTGCGGCGAGGGCGAGGCGGAGAAGCTCCTGCGCGACGGCGTCACCACGATCGGCGGCCGCGTGCCGGTCAACCCTTCGGGCGGGCTTTCCTGTTTCGGCGAGGCCATCCCGGCCCAGGCCATCGCCCAGGTCTGCGAGTGCGTCTGGCAGCTCCGGGGCCAGGCCAGCGGCCATCAGGTCGAAGGGGCCATGGTGGCGGTCACGGCCAACCAGGGCCTGTTCGGGCACGGCTCTTCCGTCCTGCTCAGCCGCTGAGCCGCCCGGGCGCCAGGCCGGGCTCGGCGCAACCCCAGGTCAGGGCCCCCGTTTGTGCATTGGGGGTGTGACCGACGGCCCATCCGGGTATGGACGGGGTGACGCACACTGCGGGTTCAACCCCCTAGTCTTTCTGTACTCGCAGGTGCGCCATTTCGGGAGTCGGCGGAAGAGGCGACCCTGCGAGGAGGGTAAATACACATATGTTGGCCACGGATGTCAGAGAGCTTCACCACCAGGGCGGGGAGCTACGAGGAGCGCGAGAATTCATGCCGGACCAGAGTGACGACCGGAGCCCGAGCCGGTCCGACGACGAGGTGCTTCGTGCCCTCGACGAGCTCGAGGCCGCGCTGAAGGAAAATGCGGAGAACGAGCGGCTGCTCGCCCAGCGCATCGCCGACGTACGTCAGGCTCGCCTGGCCGGCCAGGAGTGGAAGGCCATCCTCGGCGACGAGGACGAGCCGGGCACCGTGCAGCTGGTCAGCGCCATCTTGCGCCGCCAGTCCGAGGCCAGCGGCTACCTGCGCCGGTCCCTGGTCGTCGCCCTGCGTGCGGAGGGACAGAGCATCCCGAGCATCGCCCACCTCTTCGGTGTGACCCACCAGCGGGTCTCGAACCTGCTGCGCCGGGTGGCCCAGGGCAACCTGGCCAACGGCGAGGCCTGAGCCGAACGAAGATCGAGTCCGGATCCGGGGGCATCGACCCCCGGTCCGCACTCACGTGGCGGACCAGCTCCGGAGGACGCCGTCGGCCTCGGCCATGATGGTGCCGATGATGTCGGCCACGGGTGGCAGCGCGTCGAGTACGCCGACCACCTGGCCGGTCGGGAGCACCCCCACGTCGGTCCGCCCCTCGACCAACGCCGCCTTCGTCATGACGGGAGCGTTGGCTGCCATGACCACCTGGGACCAGGTGAGCTCGTTGCCCTCTTTCATGGCGCGGCCCTCGCGCAGCAGCGACGTCACCGTGGCCCCGGTCTCCCGGCGGAACGTGTAGGCGCTGCGCACGGCCCGGGGCAGTGACCGCAGCCATGACTGTCCCTCGAGATGCTCGACCAGGTCGGTCCGGACCACGCGTTGGGGCGCACCGTCGACCTTGGTCGTCACCACCGTGCCGGTCACCGGCGTGCCCAGATAGATGCTCTTGACGGTGTCGGGCACCCGACTCTCGGCCGAGAGCAGGAACCGGGTGCCCATGGCCACGCCGGCCGCACCGTAGGACAGGGCGGCCACCAGGCCGCGACCGTTGAAGAAGCCGCCCGCACCGAGCACGAGGACGCGGTCGCCGACGGCGTCGACCACTTCGGGCAGCAGCAACGTCGTGGGCACGGTGCCCGTATGCCCGCCGCCCTCGGCTCCCTGGGCGATGACGGCGTCCACGCCCCACTCGGCCACCTTCTCGGCATGACGGCGCGCCCCCACCGTCGGCATGACGAACAGCCCGGCGTCCTTGCACCGGGCCACCAGCTTGGGATTGGGCGCCTGGGCGAAGCTGGCCACCCGCGCCCCGTCTCGATCATCAGCTCGATGCGCTGTTCCACGTCGGCGACGTCGGTGCGCAGGTTGACGCCGAAGGGGGCCTGGGTCCGGGCGCGCACCTCGCCGATGGCCCGACGCAGCTCCTCGAGCGACATGGTGGCCGAAGCCAGGACGCCCAGGCCGCCGGCCGCACAGGTGGCAGCGACCAACCGCGGGCCGGCCACCCAGCCCATCCCGGTCTGGACCAGCGGGTAGCGGACGCCCACGCGTGTGCAGAACGCGGTCTGCAGCGCCGGGTGGAGCGGAACCGATCCGCTGGACGCGCTCAGGTTCGCACCTCGCGGTCGCGCGACGCCCCCGGATCGAGCACGCCTCGGACGAGGTCGAGCTCTTCGGGGGTGGGCAGCCGCGTCTCCTCGACGTCGTCGGGAATCACGAGCTCGAAGCCGGTGGCGGCGACGATGTCGTCGACACGCACACCGGGGTGGAACGAGCGCAGGCGCATGACGCGGTCGGGCGTCTCGAAGTCGAAGACGCCGAGGTTCGACACCACCCGGGGGACGTGGTGAAAGCGGGTGGCGCCCTTGCCGGCCGCCGCGGCCCGGGCGTACCCGACCCCGCACACGACGTCGACCTGTTCCACGAACGTGCGCGTGGTGTGGTCGGGCACCCAGTAGCTGGTGGGGTGGTTGACCGAGTTGCCCGGTGCGCCCCGGACGCCGACGAGTTGCACCTTTGGCTTGTCGTGAGGCCCGACGGCCGAGATGTTCTGGTTGCCCGTGCGGTCGATCTGGCTCGCCATCATCATCATGTTGCGCCGGCCCGACCACACGACGTCGAAGACGCTCCGGTACGGCATGGCTGCCTCGCGCACGAGGTCGGTCGGGCGGGTGGCGAGCGGTGGCGCGCCGACCATCAACGCGGCCTCGCCGTCCGTGAGCACGATGTCGGGCGAGAAGGTGAGCTTGGCCAGCCTCGCTCCGAGGGCAGGGATGGTGCCGAACGGGCTGACCATGACCTCGCCCGCCTCGCGCCACACCTCGGCGCAGGCGACCACGCAGGACTCGGCACGGGTCACGCCGGTGTCGCTCACGACGGCTGCCGTTCCGCCACGTGGGCCCGGTACTCGTCGTCGCTCACGAAGACGTAGCGCGAGGCGAAGGCCTCCCATTCGGCGGCGTCGCCGGCCGAGGCGGCGTACTCCTTCTGGAAGGATTCGTCCCGTCCGTAGTCGGGCGGGTTGGCGGTGAAGTGCGCACCGCCGGGTGCCTCGGCCACGCCGTCGACCAGCATCCGGTGGATGGGCACGCTCGAGAGCGGGTGCGCCGCGTCGGCCAGCTCGCCGTTGGCCACCACCTGTTCGGTGGTGAGGAAGCGGCGCTCGGCGGCCCCGAGGAAGAGGGCATCGAAGAAGTGGTCGGGACTCAGGATCTGTCCGTTCCCGGCCGTGTCGGCCCGGTTCACATGGACGATGGCGGCATCGAGGGTGAGCGCCGGCATGGCGACCAGCTCCACGTCAGCGTCGTCGGGGTGGCCGAGGTACGGGCTCCCGGTCCCGTAGGGAGAGCGCACGAGCCGCAGGTCCGGGTTGACGGTCAGGACGTCGGAGCCCAAGCCGGCCCGGGTGGGGAGGAAGGGGACGCGCCACGACGCCGCCTGGAGGCCCAGGAAGAACATGCCCTCGTCGACCTCCATCACGTCGACCTGTCCGTGTTGGCGAGCGACCCGCCAGTGCGGGTCGAGGGCGATGGAGTCGAGGGTGACGAACCCGCACACCACCTTGCGCACCTTGCCGGTGGCGCACAGGAGGCCGACGTCGGGTCCGCCGTAGGCGACCACGGTCAGATCCGTGAGGTCGGACCGGCACAGGGCGCGGACCACCGCCATGGGCTTGCGGCGCGAACCCCAGCCGCCGATGCCGATCGTCATGCCGGGGCGGAGCTCGCCGACGATGTCGTCGACCGTGGTGCGCTTGTCGGGCATCAGGCGCTCATCGGGAGGTGTCGGCGTCGCGCTTCTCGACGAAGGCGGCCCTTTGCTCGTCCGCCACGCCGCGCACGTGCAGCTCGTAGGTGAACCCCTGCTCGAAGCGGTAGCTGCGCTTCACGTCGATCGGATCGATGCCGTTGAGCGACTCCTTGGCCCGGCGGATGATCGTGGGGCTCTTGGTGGCGATGTCCGCGGCCAGCTCGAGGGCGGCGGCCCGGAGCCGGGCGGGCGGCACCACGGCGGCAACGGACCCGTACGAGGCCAACTCAACGGCGGTGATCGGCTTGGCGGTGTACACCATCTTGCGCATGGCGTGCTGGGGGACGAGACGGGCCAGATGGGTGGCCGCACCCAGGGCACCGCGGTCGACTTCGGGCAGGCCGAAGGTGGCATCGTCGGCGGCGACGACCATGTCGGCGTTGCCAGCCAGCCCGATACCACCGCCGAGGCAGAAGCCCTGCACGGCGGCGATCACCGGGACCTCGCAGTCGTAGACGGCGGCGAAGGCCGCGAAACAGCCGCGATTGACGCCGACGAGGGCCTCGTCGCCCTTGGCGTTGATCTCCTTGATGTCGACACCGGCGCAGAAACCGCGTCCGGTGGCTCGCAGCACGACGACGCGGTTCTCCGGCACCCGACCGGCCGCGAGGAGGGCATCGGCCAGGGCGAACCAACCGGCCACGTCGAGGGCGTTGACCGGAGGGTGGTCGATGACCACCTCGGCGATCCCTTCGTGCTCCTGGAGCACCTCGATCGGCATGTGTCTCCCGGGTTCCCTCGTCGTCGCTCGTCCGTTCCTGACGCGGCGTCAGAAACCGCTGGGAACTTAGGCCAGGTCGGGGTCCGGGGCCAACAGGCCGAGCCGCCGCCGACGCCGGCCCCGGGTAACGTGCAGCGCGGTGACCGCACTGGCTCCCGGGGCGGGGCAACTGGCCGAGCGCTACCTGCGTGCCGTGGCCGCGCAGGACTGGGACGTCGTGACCACCTGCCTGGCTCGCGATGTGGTGCGGCTCGGTCCTTTCGGCGACGACTTCGAGGAAGCGGAGCCCTACGTCGCCTTCCTGCAACGGACCATGCCGACGCTGCCGGGCTACCGGCTCGACATCGATCGCATCACCGAAGTGGGCGACGACCGGGTCGTGGTGGAGCTGCGCGAGACGGTGGCGATCGGCGGCGCGCCCATGGTGACGCACGAGTGTCTGGTCTTCGACGTGGTGGGGCCATTGATCGCCCGGGTGGCGATCTACATCCGGCAGGACGGCGGGCCCGGTGCCGACCTCGACGTGCTGCCGTAGGGTTGGCGCCCATGGTGAACCCGGCCTTCGACTTCGACGACCAGGTGGTCGTGGTGACGGGGGGCTCGCGTGGTGTCGGCGCCGGGATCGTCACCGCCTTCTTGGATGCGGGGGCCAACGTCGTGACCTGTGGCCGCCACGAGGCGGTCATCGACGGCGCCGTGTTCGTGGCGGCGGACATCCGCAAGCCGGCCGAGGCCGAGCGCGTGATCGCCAAGGCGGTCGAGCAGTGGGGTCGGCTCGACGTGCTCGTGAACAACGCGGGCGGATCGCCCTCGGTACCGGCAGCCGAGGCCACGCCGCGCTTCACCCAGGCCATCGTCGACCTCAACCTGCTGGCCCCGCTGTGGTGCGCGCGAGTCGGCGCACAAGGTGATGGCGCTCCAGGAGGAGGGCGGCACCATCGTCAACGTGGCCAGCGTGTCGGGACTGCGCCCCTCACCCGGCGCCTCGATCTACGGCGCAGCCAAGGCCGGCCTGATCAACCTGACCCAGACGCTGGCCATGGAGTGGGCGCCGACCGTGCGGGTCAACTGCGTCAGCGCCGGCCTGCTCGACACCGGCGCCGGCGACGACTTCTACGGCGGGGCAGAGGGGATGGCCCGGGTTTCGGCCACGGTGCCGCTCGGCCGGATGGGCACGCCCTTCGACGTGGCCCAGGCCTGTCTCTTCCTGGCCTCGCCCGGGGCGGCCTTCGCATCGGGGGCCAACCTGGTCCTCGACGGCGGGGGCGAGGTGCCGCCGTTCCTGGCCGCGCTCGGTCAGTAGGCGGCCCCGCCGGGGCGGGGCGGGTCGATCCGCTGAGCTGGGCGGTTGGGGGGGTCAGGCGCCCAAGCTGCTAGACAGTGCAGCCGTGTTAATGGCGGTCCCCACGGAAACCCGTCCCGGAGAGCGCCGCGTGGCCCTCGTCCCCGATGTGGTCAAGAAATTGGTCGGCGCGGGCTGGATGGTCCGGATCCAATCGGGCGCGGGCGACGAGGCCGCATTCAGCGACACCGCCTACACCGAGGCCGGTGGGGCCACCGCACCCGACGGCCCCTCGAGCGTGGCCGGTGCCGGCCTGGTGGTCCTCGTCAACGCTCCGAGCGCCGAGCAGGTGGCGACGCTCCCCGACGGAGTCACCACCCTCAGCTTCTTCGGCGTGGCCCAGTCCGAGGACGCCCTGCGGGCGCTGGCCGCCAAGAAAGCGACCGTGTTCAGCTTCGATCTCCTGCCCCGCATCAGCCGGGCTCAGGGCATGGATGCACTGAGCTCCCAGGCCACCGTGTCCGGCTACCGGGCCGGACTGGCCGCAGCGGAGCACCTGGCCAAGTTCTTCCCGATGTTCATGACGGCCGCAGGCACCGTGCCCCCGGCCAAGGTGCTGGTCATGGGGGTGGGCGTGGCCGGCCTGCAGTCGATCGCCACGGCGCGGCGACTCGGGGCCGTCGTCAAGGCCTATGACGTCCGCGCCGCGGCCAAGGAGGAGGCCGAGAGTCTCGGCGCCACGTTCCTCGATCTCGGGGTCTCGGCCGAGGGCACCGGCGGCTACGCCCGTGAGCTCAGCCCCGAAGAACTCGAGCGCCAACGCGCCGCCCTGGCCGAGGAGGTCGGGCGCTCCGATGTCGTCATCACCACGGCGGCGGTGCCCGGGCGCAAGGCCCCGGTCCTCGTCAGCGCCAGCATGGTCGAGGGCATGGCCAACGGGGCGGTGGTCGTCGACATGGCGGCCGATCAAGGGGGCAACTGCGAGTTGACCAAGGCAGGTGAGGTGGTCGATCACCGAGGGGTCCATGTGGTCGGCCTGGCCAATCCGCCCTCGGGCATGCCCACCCACGCCAGCTTCCTCTACGCCCGCAACGTGGCCAACGTGCTCGGGCTGATGGGCCCCGAAGGCACCCTCGCCCCCGACTTCGACGACGAGATCGTCGCCGGCATGTGCGTCCTGCGCGAGGGCCGACCGCTGGCGCCCGCCGCGGTGGACCTGCTCGGCGCCACGACAGGAGGATCGCCATCGTGATTTTGCACACGGCGCTGGCCGTCGACGGCTCCACGGGCATCGTCGCCTACCTGACCGTCTTTGCCCTGGCCGCCTTCGTGGGCATCGAGGTCGTGTCCAAGGTGCCCAGCATCCTGCACACCCCCTTGATGTCGGGCTCGAACGCCATTCACGGCATCGTCCTGGTCGGCGCACTGTTGATCATGGGCGAGGCGAACGGCGCGGCCGAGATCACGCTCGGCTTCCTGGCCGTGTTCTTGGCCACGCTCAACATCGTCGGGGGCTTCGTGGTCACGGACCGGATGCTCCAGATGTTCCGCGCCAAGCCCGCCGAGCGTGGGGCCAAGGCGGGGGCGTCCACGGCGCAGGTGTCCGAGACGCACGACGGCGAGGATGCCGGGGGAGCGGCCTGATGCTGGCCACGACGCTCACGCTGACCGACGCGCCGCGACCTCGCCTACCTGATCGCCATCATCGGCTTCATCGGGGCGCTCAAATTCCTGAGCTCGCCCAAGCACGCCCGCCAGGGCAACCTGCTCGGCGCGGCGGCGGCCACCTTGGCCGTGGCCATGACCTTCACCGAGCCGACGTTGCGCCACTCGGGCAAGAACCTCGTCCTGGCCATCGTGGCCATGGTGCTCGGTGCGATCATCGCCGTGCCGGTGGCCCGCTTCGTCAAGATGACGGCGATGCCACAGCTCGTGGCCATCTTCAACGGCGTCGGTGGCGGGGCGGCCGCTCTCATCTCCATCGTCGAGCTCCTGCACCTGCACTCCCTGGGCCTGCAACCTGCCGTCTACGTGACCGCGGAGGTCCTGCTCGGCGTCCTCATCGGATCGGTCTCGTTCTCTGGGAGCGCGATCGCCTTCATCAAGCTCCAAGAGCTGATCACGGGTCGCCCCATCACCTATCCGGGCCAACAGGTGATCAACGCCCTGGTGGGTGCGGCCATCGGCGTGTTCGTCATCCTGGCCCTGGTCACCGGCTCGATCATCTGGGTCTGGCTCATCCTGGTCCTGGCCCTCGTCCTCGGGGTGATCTTCGTACTGCCCATCGGGGGAGCCGACGTCCCCGTCCTCATCTCGCTGCTCAACTCCTTCACCGGACTGGCCGTGGCCGCGTCGGGCTTCGTTCTCGACAACTCCCTGCTCATCGTGGCCGGCACCCTGGTCGGGGCCTCGGGCATCATCCTGACCCGCCTCATGAGCTCGGCCATGGGGCGCTCGCTGCCCAACATCCTCTTCAGCGCCTTCGGCTCGGTCATCACGGCGACCGGGGGCGACGCGGGCGACGCAACCCGGCCCGTGCGCTCCGGGACGACCGACGACGTGGGCGTCCTGTTGGCCTATGCCCGCAAGGTCGTGATCATCCCCGGCTACGGTCTGGCCGTGGCCCAGGCCCAGCACACTGTGCGCGAGCTGGCCGACGCCCTCACGGCCCGTGGTGTCGACACCTTCTTCGCCATCCACCCCGTGGCCGGGCGCATGCCGGGTCACATGAACGTCCTCCTGGCCGAGGCCAACGTCCCCTACGACGAGCTCAAGGAGATGGACGAGGCCAACCCCGAGATGTCGACGGCCGACGTGGCCCTCGTGGTCGGGGCCAACGACACGGTGAACCCGGCGGCGAAGTCCACTCCCGGCAGCCCGATCTACGGCATGCCGATCATCAACGCCGACGAGGCGGAGAACATCGTGTTCCTCAAGCGTTCCATGCGCCCCGGCTTTGCCGGCATCGACAACGACCTGCTCTACGACCCCAAGACGACCATGCTCTTCGGCGACGCCAAGGACACGTTGCAGAAGCTGGTCAGCGCGGTCAACGACGCCTGAAGCCTCCGGGACCCCGGCGCTCGGCGCCGGCCAACCAGCGGTCGTCGGCGTCGTCGAGCAGATCGCCCTCGGGCGGATCGACGGGTCCGGTCACGACGACCGGCCGGGTGGCGTCGTCGCTGCCCGGCACGACGTTGCCGTGGCGGTGGAGGGTGCGTGACACCGTCTGCTCGCGCACGTAGCGCAGGAGCTCGACTCGACCGAGCAGCACCGGCGGGCGCCCGTCGACGTGCACGGCCGGTTCGAGCGTGGTCAGGGCTGGTTCGGTGCCGACGAGCCGGACGCGTCCCGACGCCGGCGTGGCCAGGCGCCCGACGACGTCCGACGCCCGTTCGACTAGGAGGGTGGCGCCCTGCAGCGTGGCCACCGCCGGGGCGAGGTCGAAGGGGAGATCGGGGTGCACGCTGACCACAACAGGCCCGCCGCTCAGCGCGCCGGCCACCAACACCCGAGCCAGCTGCGGCGCGCCGGCGCCGGCAGCACCGCGAATCGTGAGCGACGGGAGCGGGCGGTAGCGAAAGACGTTGGCTTCGCAGGAGAGCGCGCTGGGGTCGTGCTCGACGGCGAACTCCGCCGCCCACCAGTAGGCGTCGCTGCGCGCCGCCGCTTCGAGGTCGGCCCTTTCGGCCTCGTCCAACGGGAACGTCGCGGCCAGCGTCTCGAGAAGGGCGCAGATGTGCGGTGCCGGCTCGGCCCCGAGCACCGGTCTCCCGTCGTCGTCGACCCGGCAGAGCTGGAGCACGTAGTTCGGACCGCCGGCCTTGGCGCCCGGGCCGACACCGGAGCGCTTCCAACCGCCGAAGGGCTGGCGGCCGACGATGGCCCCGGTGATATGCCGATTGACGTAGGCGTTCCCGACCTCGACCCGGTCGGCCCAGTGCGTGCAGTCGGCGGGATCGAGTGACCAGATGCCGCCCGTCAGTCCGTAGGGGAGAGCGTTCTGCAGGGCGAGCGCCTCGTCGAGGTCGCGGGCCGCCATCAGGCCGAGCACCGGTCCGAAGCACTCCGTGCGGGTGAACCAGTCGCCGGCCTCGACGCCGTCGACGATGCCCGGCGACCACAGGTCGGGCGTGCCGGCGACGGGAGCGGGCTCGAGCAGCCAGCGCTGGCCTCGCTCGGTCGAGGTCAGCGCCCGGGCCAGCTTCTCCGACGGCGGCTCGACCAGCGGCCCCAGCTCGGTCGAGGGGTCCGCGGCGGGACCGACACGCAGCGTGCGGGCGGCATCGACCAACTGACGCTTGAAGCGGGCCGAGGTGGCGACGTCGCCCACCAGGATGGCCAGGGAGGCGGCGGAGCACTTCTGCCCGGCGTGACCGAAGGCGGAACGGACGAGGTCGTCGGCGGCCAGATCGAGATCGGCTTCGGGTGTGACGACCATTGCGTTCTTTCCCGACGTCTCGGCGGCGAGCGGCGTGCCGGGCGCCAGGGTCGCGAAGAGCTCAGCCGTGTCGAAGGACCCGGTGAGGACGATCCCGGACAGGTCACGGTGACGGACCAGGTGGGCGCCGATCGGGCCATCGGGGCAGCGCACACACAGCAGCACGTCGGGCGGTATCCCGGCGGCCCGGCAGGCGGCGGCCGCGGCAAAGGCGACGTGAGGCGTCTGCGGCGCCGGCTTGAGGACGACGGCATTGCCAGCGGCCAACGCGGCGAGCGCGCCGCCGATCGGTATGGCCAGGGGGAAGTTCCACGGCCCGACGACGGCCACCGTTCCGAGGGGCCGTGCGCGCGCGCCGTCGAGCCGACTCAGCAGACGGGCGTGCACGGCGTAGTAGCGGGCGAAGTCGACCGCCTCGGAGACCTCGGTGTCGGCCTCGGCGACGGTCTTTCCCGCTTCGGCCGCCAGCAAGCCGACGAGTGTTGGCCGCGCGTTGGCCAACTCGCGCCCACACTGCTCGAGCAGGCGGGCCCGCTCGCTCGCCGGGACAGCGGACCAGTGCCGTGCCCCGCTCGCCGCGGTGCGCACCACGCGGTCGATGCCGGCCTCGTCGAGGAAACCGGGCAGCGCGCCGAGGTGGCCCTGACCGAGGGCCGCCGTGACCCGGTCGCGGGCGTCGCGGTCGGTCGGATCGGTGTCGGGTTCGTTGGCGAACCGGCGATCCCGCCGTGGCCGGCGCCCCAACTCGTGACGACCCGGGGTGGCCCGGATCGCCACCCGGCCGGCCACGGCCCGCGCAAAGCGGTCCTCCTCGCGGGAGAAGGACTCGGCCTGGCCCAGGTCAGGCAGGGCGGCCAGGAAGTTCTCGCCCCCGGCGTTCTCCTCGAGCCGGCGGAAGAGATACGCCACCGCGTGGTCGAAATCGGAGGAAGCGACGACCGGCGTGTAGAGGAGCACCCGACCCGTCGCCTCGCGGACGACGCGGGCGATCGAAGGGGCCATGCCCTGCAGCATCTCGAAGGTGACCCGGTCGCTCACACCCCGTCCCTCCGCCATCAGGTGGGCCCAGGCCAGGTCGAAGACGTTGTGCCCCGCCACGCCGACGCGCAGCGCGTCCCCGAGCCCGGGCCGCAGGGCGTACTCGAGCATGGCCTTGTGGTTGGCGTCGGTTCCCCCCTTGGTGGCGTAGGGGGCGAGGGGCCATCCGTGCAACGACGCCTCGACCCGCTCGGCCGCCAGATTGGCCCCTTTGACGATGCGGACCTTCACCGGGGCGTCGCCGTGACGCCTGCGCTCCGAGGCCCAGGCGGCGAGACGGACGAGCGCCGCCATGGAGTCGGGGAGGTAGGCCTGCAACACCACCCCCGCTTCGAGGGCGCGCTGGCCGGGCTCGTCGAGCACCTGGGTGAAGGCGTCGAGCGTCAACGAGAGATCGCGGTACTCCTCCATGTCGACGTTGACGAAGGTCGGCGACGGCCCGGATGCTGCGGCGACCAAGACGACCCGGAGCGCATCCTTCGTCCGCTCCAGCGTCTCCTCGTAGGACCACAAGTTGAGTTGGGCGCACAGCGACGACACCTTGACCGAGACGTAGTCCACATCGTCGCGACGAATGAGCGCGATGACGGCATCACGGCGCCGCGCCGCCTCGGCGTCGCCGAGCACCGCTTCGCCCAGGAGGTTGACGTTGACCGCGTAGCCCTCGGCGCGCAGCCGGGCCAGGTGCCGCCCCAGCCCCGGATCCTCGGCATCGGCGACGAGGTCGCCGACGAGGGCACGGAGCCGACGTCGAGCCAGTGACACCACCGGGCCGGGGAACCGGGCCGACAGCCGGCTGCCCCAGCGCAGGAGTCGGCGATCGGCCGGTGCAAGGAACGGGGGGCCCGGCGCAACCCAGATCCGGCGCAACTGACGTGCGGCCGCCGGTGACGACTCGGGCCGCAGCACCCGGTCGCAGAATGCCATGGCGAACGAGAGCGACTCGGGGTCGGCGGTCATGGCGTGGAGGCGTTGCGCCCGGGCGCGCTCCCGCCCGGTCGGTGCCGCCGCCGCCAGCCAGAGGCGGGCCAGGTCGCCCGCCGGTCCGACCAAGGCGTCCGCCAGCCGGTCCGGCTCGTCGACCGCTGCAACCAGTTCCACGTCGCCCGTGCTCGTCTACGCAGTCAACCACCCCAGAGCCCGGCACCGATGCCATTCTCTGGCGCCGCCCACCGGGCGGGCGGGGTGGCGTGCCCGACGGCGACCGATCGCCTCATCGCGCCCCGGCTGGGCGACCCGGACGCCTGCCCGCGGCCCGGTACCCTGCATCCGAGGCCATGGACGAGGAGAGCAATCCGGGTAGCGACACACAGGGGGCGGCGCCCGACCGTCGGCCCTGGCTCGCCGTCCCGTCACAGCGTGTGCTCCAGATCGTCCTGGGACTGTTCTGGATCCTCGACGCCGCACTCCAGTTCCAACCCTTCATGTTCGGCCGCGGCTTCGTGGACGCCAACCTCCTGGCCAACGCCCAGGGGCAGCCGTTCGTCATCGGCGATCTGATCACCCACATCGGGAACTTCATCGCACCCGACATCGCCGTGTGGAACACGTTCTTCGCCCTGATCCAACTCGGGATCGGGGTCGGGCTCCTGTTCCGGCCGGCGGTCAAGCCGGCGTTGGCGGTGTCGTTCGCCTGGGTGCTGGGCGTCTGGTTCCTCGGTGAGGGGCTGGGCATGATCTTCACCGGCACGGCGTCGGCGCTGACCGGGGCGCCGGGCGGTGTGCTCATGTACGGGCTCATCGGACTCATGTGCTGGCCGCGGGCGCAAGGCGACGAGCGCTCGGTTGCCCCGCCGGCCCGGCGCGGTCTGGCGTCGTCGGCCGCGGCGCAGGGGATCGGGCGGGCGATCACACCGATGCTGGCGTGGAGCGGGTACTGGTGCCTCGCTGCGGTGCTGTTCCTCTTCCCGGACAACCGGACCCAGAGCTCGGTGCAGAGTGCCATCGTCGGCATGGCCGCGGGTGAACCGAGCTGGTTCGCCCGTTTCCTCACCAGCGTGGGCAACCAGTTCGCGCACGGCGGGACACAGACAGCCTGGGTGTTGGCGATCGTGTCGCTCGTCATCGGTCTGGGACCCCTCTTCGTCCGCCGGCCGGGCGGCTTCCTGGCGGCCGGCGCGCTCGTGTCGTTCGCCATGTGGGTGGCGGCCCAGGGCCTGGTCGGGGACATCTTCTCCGGATCCGGCACCGATCCCAACACGGGACCCCTGGTCATCCTCCTGGCGGCGGCCATGGTGCCGTTGGTGGCGGCGACCCGAGAGGAATGGGAATCCCCCGCCCGCCTCGTGGTCCGTCGTGCGCCGGCCGCGGCCGGGGTGGGCGCCGCTGCCCTGGTCGCCGGTCTCGTCCTGAGCGCGACCTACCCGGCCGCGTCCGACGAGCCCAGCGCCACGGCCATGTCCGGCATGACCATGCAGGGCGCGGGCGCCATGGCTTCGGGCACGGAGGCGGCGGCGTCGTCCACCTGCCGCGTGGACAAGAACGGGCTGAAGATCCAGGGACTGGATCTCAACAACACGCCCTACATGGTCATGGGCGGTCACAACGCCGGCATGGATCTCAACGGTGCGGACGCCAGCGCAGCGGCCGGGTTCAACATCACCAAGCAGAACTGGAACTACACCGGTCCGGCCCTCCCGGAAGCCGAGGCGCAACAGCTCCTGACCGACGGGAACAACGGACCGGGCGACATCGCCATGGCGGCGGACGGCTGTGCGGCCAAGCTGACGGCGGTACAGGAGCTGGGAGCGGAGCAGTACGTGCAGGCGACGACGGAGTCGGCCGCCCGCTACGCCACCCCGGCGGCCGCCCAAGCGGCGGGATACGTGGCGGCCTCGCCCACGAACTACCCGGTCGTGTCCTACGTGAACCCGGCGATCGTGGCCGCCAATGCGGCCGCGAAACGGACGCTCAGCCCGCAACACATCGACGGCTTGGTCTATGCCCAGACGCCGGCGGGCGCCGAGGTGCTGGCCGGGGCCTTCTACATCCTTCCGGCCTCTCTCACCACCGTACCGATGCCCTACGGCGCGCTGGTCCAGTGGCACCGACGGACCGCAGTGTGCGGCGACGGCTCGACGACGGCGACGATGCCCCTCGCCATCACGGGGTACCCGCCGTGCCCGAGCAATTCGACGGTGCAGCCGACGCCGTTCATGTCGATGGTGTGGCAGGTGCCCGTGGCCGGTGGCCCGCTGGCCATCCAGCCGCCCGACATCCAGATCGTCGAGGCGGCGGTGATGCAGACGCTCGACTCCTGAGCTACCTCAGCGGGGCGCGATGACGTCCACCTCGGCCAACACGGCATCGCTCGGCCGCCAGGCGCCCGCAGCGACGTTGGCCGCGATCTGCTCGGCCTTGGTGGCTCCGGCGATCACCGAGGCCACGGCGGGTCGGGTCAGCAGCCACCCGAAGGCCAGGTCGAGGAGCGAGTGGCCCTCGCGCCGGGCCAGTGCCTCGAGCGCCTCGACCTTGCTCATGTTCTCCTGGCGCAACAGGTCGGCCCCCCGCTCGCCCCAGGCGGCCAGTCGGGTGCCCTCCGGTGGTGCCTCGCCTGCCTTGTACTTCCCACTGAGCAGACCGCTGGCGAGCGGGAAGTAGGGCAGGAATGCTGTGCCAGTCCGGTCACACTCGGCGAGGACGCCGTCCTCGGGGTCGCGGTGGAGCACGTTGTATTCGTTCTGCACGCTGACGAATCCGGGCGCACCCTCGGCGACGGCAGCGGCCGCCTCTTCGAGCATGGCCGCGCTGAAGTTCGAGCACCCGACCTCTCGGACCTTGCCTTCGGCCACGAGCTCGCCGAGAGCACCCAGGGTCTCGGCGATCGGCGTCTTCGGGTCGGGCATGTGGAGCTGATAGAGGTCGATGCGATCGGTGCCCAGTCGGGTGAGGCTGTCCTCTACGGCGGTGCGCACGTAGCCGGCCGAGCCACCGCCCTCGTGGCCTTCGTAGGCACCGCCGAACTTGGTGGCCAGCACGATCTCCTCGCGGCGCGCCCCGAGAGCGGCACCGAGATAGGTCTCGCTCTTCGTGCCGCCGTAGATGTCGGCCGTATCGAAGAAGTTGATGCCGGCGTCGAGCGCGGCTCCGACGACGGCGTCGGTCTCCGCACGACCGATGCGCATGCCGAAGTTGTTGCAGCCCAGGCCGACGACACTGACTTTCAGCGATCCGATCGAGCGCGTCTCCACCCGGCACCTCCGTCCGATTCGCCGGCCTGTGCGATGCGGCCGGGTCGGCAGTACTGTACCGGCGGCTCGGGGGATCAGCTCCGCCCGGACGCGAGGAGGCTGGAATGGCTGCAGGCGCAGTGGACGTGAAGATTGCGGCGGCGCCCGACGCCGTGTGGGAGAAGGTGGGCGACTTCGGAGGACTCGGCGCGTTCTTCCCCGGCATCGAGTCGTTCCGTCTCGAAGGCGACGATCGCATCATCGGCATGTTCGGTATGGAGATCCGAGAACGATTGCTCGGCAAGGACGACTCCGCCCGCACGATCACGTACTCGGTGGTCGAGGGCGTCCCGATCGAGAGCCACACCGCCACCATCTCGGTCGAACCCGAGGACGACGGCTCGCGGGTCATCTGGGCCTACGACGTGACCCCCGACGAGATGGCGCCCATCTTCGGCGATACCTACAAGGCGGCTCTGGCCACGCTGGAGAACGCCTTCGCCTGAGGACGTGGCCACCAGGGCCCGCGGACCGGACCAGCCGGCCGGGTCCGCCGCCTACCCTGGCCCGGTGACGAACCTCTCGAGGGACGCAAGGTCGGGGTCATCGGATCCCGAGCCCCAGCCCCTGGTCGAGGACGTCCCGCGCATCTACCCGCGCCGCCTGCCCGAACCCACCGGGCGCGAGCTCTTCCGGCGCGGCCGCACCATCGCTTCGGTCGTCGGGTTCCACTTCGCGCCGACGGCGGCGCGCCAGGTGTTGCACATCCGCCAGGGCGTCCTCCCGGCGGCCCAGTTGGCCCGGCCGCTGCGCAAGAGCTTCCAGGACCTGGGCGGCACGTTCATGAAGTTCGGCCAGATCATCGCCTCCTCGCCCGGCATGTTCGGCGACGAGGTGGCCGACGAGTTCCGGGCCTGTCTCGACACCGGTCCCGCCGTACCCTTTCCCGACGTACGCCAGCGGGTGGAGGAGGACCTCGGACGCAACCTGCGCGACGCGTTCGCCGAGTTCGACCCCCAGCCGATCGGTACGGCCTCCATCGCCGTCGTGCACAAGGCGCGGCTGCACGACGGGCGCACCGTGGCGGTCAAGGTGCTGCGACCCAACATCGAACAGGTCGTGGCCACCGATCTCGACCTGATGCAGCCGCTGCTCGAGATCCTCGTCCGCCAGACGGGGGATCAGATGGCCGGGTCCACGCTCCAGCTGCTCGACGGCTTCCGGGTGCAGATCGGTGAGGAGATGGACCTGCGCAACGAGGCGCGTGCCCTGGTGCACTTCCGTCGCCTGCAGGGCGAGTTCGCGTTGACGCGCATGGCCGTGCCCGAACCGCACCTCGACCTGTCCGGACGCAACGTGCTCACCATGGAATTCTTCGACGGAGTGCCGATCGACGACCTGGCCCGGGTGGCCGACCTCGGTTTCGACCCCACGCCGCTGGTCCAAGAGGTCATGCGGGCCTTCTTCTTGACCACCGTGCGCTGGGGCGCGTTCCACGGCGATGTGCACGCGGGCAACATGATGATGTTGC
Source organism: uncultured Acidimicrobiaceae bacterium (assembly GCA_963754445.1). Lineage (GTDB taxonomy): Bacteria > Actinomycetota > Acidimicrobiia > Acidimicrobiales > RAAP-2 > Bog-473. The sequence goes on from CAVWFT010000002.1 coordinate 1,290,871, forward strand.
GCGATGGCCGGATCGGGGTCATCGACTGGGGCATCGTGGGCCGCCTGGACCGCTCGACGCACCGCTTCTTCATTTCACTCCTGGCGGCGGCGATGGGCGACGAGGCGGCCTGGCCGGTGGTCACCAAGCACATCACCGACGTCTACGGTCCCGCCATCGGCGTGGCCGTCGGGCTGTCGGGTGACGACCTGACCTCCTTCTTCCGTTCCGTGATCGAGCCGGCGCTGACCCGGCCCTTCGGCGAGGTGAGCCTGGCCGGGATCATGCAGGCGATTCAGCTGCAGATGGCCAAGGCCCAGGGGGTGGAGGCGCACCAGCGCAGCGTGCGGGCCATCGTCCGCCGGCTGCGCAGCCAGCGGGCCGTCCGGCGCATGGCCGACGAATCGGGCGGCCTGAACTCGGAGTTCGACCGGGGCACGTTCCTGTTGGCCAAACAGCTCATGTACTTCGAGCGCTACGGCCGCATGTTCGTCTCGGAGATGCCGATCCTCAACGACCGGGACTTCATCGAGAAGCTCCTGGCCGGGGTCGACGTGGCCAACCTGGCCGACTGAGCGGGGCCCTTTGGCACGGAACTGGAATGTGTTCTAGTTTCCCCCGGGGTCCGAAAACGGACCCCAGCGGGGAGGTGTCATGGCAGACGAGGTGGTGAACTACACGTCCGACCACGTCTTGGAGTATCCCTTCGTGCGCTCGGTGGGGCCGACGATCGGCGCCTTCCTGACGGCGTTGCGCGACGGCAAGGTCGTCGGGACGACGGGGACCGGCGGGCGGGTCATCGTGCCGCCGACCGAGTACGACCCCGAGACGGGGGAGGAGACCTCGGGAGTGGTCGAGGTCGGCCCGGAGGGCACCGTCACCTCCTGGTCGTGGGTGCCCCGGCCGCGTCCGAAGCATCCTCTGCAGACGCCGTTCGCCTGGGTGCTGGTGAAGTTCGACGGAGCCGACACGTCATTCCTCCACGTGCTGCCCGCCGCGTCCCCCGACGAGGTCACGACCGGGATGCGGGTGCGGCCCGAGTTCGCTCCTCCAGCCGACCGGGTGGGCCACGTCAAGGACATCGCACACTTCGTGTCCGTCGCAGGTGCGCAATGAGCGAGCGTGAGCCGGTGACGATGATGGAGGCGACGACCCGCCTGGACTATCTCTTCACGGCCGGCGTGGCCATGGGCAAGAACCTGCATGGCTACGAGCAGGGCAAGTTCATCGGTCAGCGCTGCCCGAAGTGCAAGAAGGTGTACGTGCCCTCACGTGGCTCGTGCCCGACCGACGGTCTGCCCACCGACGAGATCGTCGAGCTGCCCAACACCGGGACCGTGACGACCTATTGCATCGTCAACGTGCCCTTCGCCGGACAGTCGATCGAGATCCCCTACATCTGTGGCCAGATCCTCCTCGACGGGGCGAACCTCTCGTTCATGGGTCTGCTCCAGGAGATACCCACCGACGAGGTGCGCATGGGTCTGCGGGTCGAGGCCGTGTGGGTGCCACCCGAGGAACTCGGACCCACGTTGGCCTCGGTCAAGTACTTCCGCCCGACCGGCGAGCCCGATGCCGACTACGAGACGTACAAGGAGTACCTGTGAGTGGTTTTCCCGAGTTGGTCTCGGGCAGGCGACCCGTCGGCGTCGTGTCGTTCGCGCAGTACGACAACGTGCGCAGCGAGGACCAACGCAACGAGGTCGAGATGCTGATGCCCGTCGTGGCCGAGGTGTTCGGCAACCTCGGCATCACCAAGGACGACGTGGGCTTCATCTGCTCGGGCTCGACCGACTACCTGATCGGCGGTCCGTTCTCCTTCGTGGCCGCGCTCGACGCGGTCGGGGTCTGGCCACCGCGGGCCGAGTCCCACGTGGAGATGGACGGCGCGTGGGCGCTCTACGAGGCCTGGGTGTTGCTCCAAGAGGGCGAAATCGACGCCGCACTGGTGTACTCGTTCGGCCGCTCGTCGATGGGCGACCTGAGCGAGATCCTGGCCGTGCAGCTCGACCCCTACTACGTCGCACCGCTGTGGCCCGACCCGACGTCACTGGCCGCACTCCAGGCGCAGGCCCTGATCGATGCCGGCAAGGCCACCGAGGCCGACTTCGCTGAGGTGGCCAGCCGGTCGAGGCGCTCGGCGCTCGACAATCCAAAAGCACAGGTGGCCTACGACCGCTCCGTCGCGGCGCTGTTGGCGGAAGAGTACGACGTGGCGCCGCTGCGTCGGCACACACTCCCGCCGTTGAGCGACGGCTGTGCTGCCGTGGTGCTCGCCGCCGGTGACAAGGCCTACGAGTGGTGCGAGCGCCCGGCCTTCATCACGGGGATCGATCACCGCATCGAGACCCACTCGGTGGGGGCGCGTGACCTGACGGTGTCGCCCTCCACCAAGCTGGCGGGAGAGAAGGCCGGCGTGGGAACCAAGAAGGTGGACCTGGCCGAGCTGCACGCTCCCTTCGCCCACCAGGAACTGATCCTGTCGGAGGCCCTCGGGCTCGACGACGGGGTGTCGATCAATCCCTCGGGCGGTGCCCTGGCCGCCAACCCGATGATGTCCGCCGGACTGATCCGCATCGGCGAGTCGGCGAAGGCCATCTGGTCGGGTCAGGCCGACCGGGCGGTGGCGCATGCCACCTCGGGCCACTGCCTGCAACAGAACCTGGTCTGCGTCCTGGAGGGTGTGTGATGTCGGAACGTTGCGCAGTCATCGGAGTGGGCCAGACCGTGGCCAAGTCCAAGCGGGAAGACGTGTCGATCGCCGGTCTCGTGCGCGAGGCGGCCGTGGCGGCACTCGAGGACGCCGGCCTCGGATTCGGGGACATCGACGCAGTGGTGATCGGAAAGGCCCCGGACATGTTCGAGGGCGTGATGATGCCCGAGCTGTACCTGGCCCCGGCGCTGGGCGCGGTGGGCAAGCCGATGTTCCGGGTCCACACCGCCGGATCGGTCGGCGGTTCGACCGCCATCGTGGCGTCGCACCTGGTGGCGTCGGGCGTGCACCAGCGCGTGCTGACCGTGGCCTTCGAGAAGCAGAGTGACTCCGACGCCATGTGGGCGCTCTCGGTGCCGCAACCCTTCTCGGCCCCGTTGCTGGCCGGTGCCGGGGGATACTTCGCCCCCATCATCCGGGCCTACATGTACCGCTCCGGCGCCCCGAGCCACATCGGCATGATGGTGGCGGTCAAGGACCGTCTGCATGCGCTGAAGAACCCTTACGCCCACCTGCATCTGCCCGACATCTCGCTCCAGAAGGTGGAGGAGTCGATCATGCTGTGGGACCCGCTGCACTACCTCGAGTCCTGTCCGTCCTCCGACGGTGCGGCCGCGATGGTCATCGGATCGGAGAAGGCGGCCGGGGAGTCCACGGCGGCGACGGGGCGGCCACCGGCCTGGATCCACGGCATGGCCATGCGTTCCGAGCCCACGATGTTCGCAGGCCGGGACCAGGTGAACCCCCAGGCCGGGCGCGATTGTGCGGCCGATCTCTACCGCCAGGCCGGCATCACCAACCCGCGCGCCGATTTCGACATGGCCGAGGTCTACGTCCCGTTCAGCTGGTACGAGCCGATGTGGCTCGAGAACCTCGGCTTCTGCGACCAGGGCGACGGCTGGAAGCTGACCGAGGCCGGGGCGACCTCGATGGTCGAGAACGGGGACATCCCCTGGAACGCCTCGGGCGGGGTGCTCTCCTCGAACCCGATCGGTGCCTCTGGGATGCTGCGCTTTCTCGAGACGGCCCTCCAGGTGCGGGGGCTGGCGGGGGAGCACCAGGTGGCCGATGCTCGCAGGGCTCTCGGTCAGGCCTACGGTGGAGGGTCGCAATTCTTCGCCATGTGGGTGGTCGGCGCCGACAAACCGTGAGCGGCGAGGCGCGACCGATATGCTCGGCCCTGCCAAGCCAGCCCTGACCAGGAGGTCTCCGTGAAGGTCGTCGTGGACTTCGACGAGTGTGCCAGCAACGCCGTGTGCATGGGCATCCTGCCCGAGGTCTTCGAGGTGCGCGACGACGGGTATCTCTACGTCTTGAACGAGAACCCGCCCGAGGAGCTCCGGGACCGCCTCCGGGAGGCCGTCAACGGCTGCCCGACGGGTGCCATCTCCATCGAGGAAGACTGACGCCCCAGTCTTCGCGGCACACCCCGACCGCGCCCGGGGGAGTTCGTCGTCCATGATCGATGTGATGACCCCACCACCCCGCGCCCGGTTCGCCCCGTCACCCACCGGCTATTTCCACGTCGGGAGCGCGCGGGCCGCGCTCTTCAACTGGCTCTTCGTTCGCCGGCACGGGGGGACGTTCGTGCTGCGGATCGAGGATACGGACGAGGCGCGCAACCGTCCCGAGTGGACCGACGGGATCATCTCGGCCATGGACTGGTTGGGTATGGCGCCGGACGAAGGGCCGTACTTCCAGTCACAACACGAGGCCGACCACGAGGCGGCGATCGAGGCCTTGTGGGAGCGCGGCGCGCTCTATGCCTGCGCCTGCACCCGGGAGCAGATCGACGAACGGGTGAAGATCCGGGCGGCGGCCGGGGATCCGACACCGGGCTACGACGGACACTGCCGGGATCTCGGGTTGCCCCGCGGGGAGGGTCGGGCGCTCCGCTTCCGGACGCCCGACGAGGGCGTCGTCGAGGTGCACGATCTGGTGCGCGGCGACGTGGAGTTCCCGCAGCGCGCCCTCGAGGACTTCATCTGCGTCAAGGGCAACGGCAAGGCCCTGTTCGTCCTGGCCAATGCGGTCGACGACCGGACCATGGCCATCAGCCACGTGATCCGCGGCGAGGACCAGCTCCCGACGACCCCGCGCCAGATCATGCTCTGGGGTGCCCTGAATGCAGCGCAGGGCACGGACCTGGCGCTGCCCACCTACGCCCATCTGCCACTGCTCGTGAACGAGCGGGGCAAGAAGCTGTCCAAGCGACGCGACCCGGTGGCGGTCGAGATGTACCGCGAGCAGGGCTACCTGCCGGAGGCCTTCAGGAACTACCTGGCCCTGCTCGGCTGGAGCCCGGGTGACGACGAGATCCTGCCCATCGAGACGATCGTCGAGCGCTTCCGCCTCGAGGACGTGCAGCGCTCGCCGGCGTTCTTCGACGTGAAGAAGCTCACCCACGTCAACGGCGTCTACATCCGAGAGCTGACGACGGCGGCGTTCGTGGACCGATCGCGCCCGTGGGTCGATCCGGACCCGGACCAGTGGGCCCCGGGGGGTTGGCTCGATCCGGACACGGGGACGCCGGTGGCCACGGCCCCTGCCTGGGCGCCCGACGCCTTCTCTCCTTCGACCTATGCGGAGCTGGCGGCCGTGACCAAGGAACGGGTGACGGTGCTCGGCGAGGTTCCCGAACTGGTCGATTTCCTCTTCCTCGACGGTGCACCCGACGATCCCGAGAGCTGGCAGAAGGCGATGGCCGGCGATGCCGACGCCGGTCAGATCCTCGGCGCGGCGCTCGACGCCTACGCGGCCTGCGCGTGGGACGTCGACTCCCTGCACGCAGCCACGCTGGCCATCGCCGACGCGGTGGGACGGAAGCTGGGCAAGGCCCAGGCCCCGATCCGGGTTGCCGTCATGGGAAGAACGCGAGGGTTGCCGCTCTTCGACTCCCTGGCGGTCCTCGGTCGGGACGAGACGCGACGCCGGCTGGCCGTCGCCCTCGACCGGCTCGCCGTCACCGGCTGATGTTGCTGGCGCCGTTCCGTCTGGCCCTCAAGATCGTGGCGCTGGTCCTGGCGGTCATCGTCACCTACTTCGGAGTCACGCTGATCCAGGTCTGGCTGACGTCTCGTCAGTACGATCCGCACCCGGCCGGGGCCATCCTCGTGATGGGCGCGGCCGAATACGACGGGGTGCCGACGCTCGACCTCCAGGCGAGGCTCGACGAGGCGCTGGCGCTCTACCGGCAGGGCGATGCCCACCTGATCATGGTCACGGGGAACAAGAAGCCGGGCGACGTCTACACCGAGGCCGGCGTGAGCAAGGCCTATCTGGTCGAGCAGGGCGTGCCGAAGTCCGACATCCTCGAAGCCGGAGGCGACGACAGCTACGAGAACATCGCCGAGGCCGCTCCGGCGCTCAAGGCGCACAGGGCGACCGAGGTCCTGGTTACTACGGATCCGTTCCACGAGGACCGCTCTATGGCCATCGCCACGGATCAGGGTCTGACGCCGTCGCCCACGCCCACCCAGACGTCACCGATCACCGGCTGGTCCACCGTCCCGTATTTCCTCAAGGAGACGGTGGGGGTGGGACTGGGGCGGATCATCGGGTACAACCACCTGGAGTGGCTCCACGACGCGTGACGATCAGGGCGACCCCGTGGTCGTCGTGGTCGGGCTCGACGTCGAGGTGGTGGCGATCGGCGGGCTCTTGAAGTGGATCCGCACGACCGTGCCCTGGCCGTGGGCGTTGCCGATGCTGATCACGCAGGTCTCGTGGCCATTCGATCCGCAGTAGCCGTCGCCGATGATGCCGGTTTCCACGCTGAACCGGGTCGAGAACGTGCCGCGGTGACCGAGTCGGATTGCTTTGGCCTCGGTGACGTCGCAGTGGGGGGTGTCCGTGCTCGGATTCATGCGGCCCTGGACCGACGCGGTGCATTGGGCGAGGAACCACGTGAGCGGTTTGCCTCCATACGTCCTGGCCAGACCGTGTCCCGTGACGGTGACGACCTGGTTGTCGACCAGGTTCTGGCTGGGGGAGACCCGCACCGAGATCCCCGACGCTGCGGCGGGTCCAGCCAGGAGGGCCATGACCGCCGTCCCGCCGAAGAGGCCCAGGCAGGCGGCGCCCATTGCGGCTGGCCTCCACCGGTCCATGCGACGACCTCCGTGTCCCACTCCAGACCCCGGGTCCTCCGAGGAGAAGGGCATTTTCCCACTCGGGCAGCCTCCGTTCAACGCGCCCTCCCAGTTCAGGACGAATAACCGACCTGCCGACTTGCTCGGCTAATGTGAACGTCCACCCATTCGGGGGTGGTGTAATCGGCAACACGACTGGTTCTGGTCCAGTTATTGAGGGTTCGAGTCCTTCCCCCCGAGCACGGCAAGCATCGACGAAGGTGTCGGACGCTTCCGCTCGGCCCCATCGTCTAGAGGCCTAGGACACCACCCTCTCAAGGTGGCGACACGGGTTCGAATCCCGTTGGGGCTGCAAAGAAAGACCAGTTCAGACAGCGATATCGGAGACGTGTTGTAACGAGCCCACGAGTGTCGCCATCCTTGAACTACCAGGTAGAGCATGCGAAGCAGCTCGGATGAGGTGGGAAGCGGACATGGCGTCAATGAGGCAGCGGGGTGGAGCGGTCTGGAATCTTCGGGTCTAGGAAGGGAAGTGATCGGGTCAGGGGACGCAAGATCTACGTCGAGCGAACGTCGAGGCACAAGCGAGGCCTCAGAGATCTGGCTGCCATGTTGGCCGAGTCGACGCCCGTGTTCGGGGGGACGGTTGCGCAGCTTTATGGAGAGTTGGTCGTGAACTACGCACCCAAGCTTTCTCCATAGACGGTTGAAACGACCCGGACGTACACGAGGGAAGGTAGTCCATGCCCCGATCCGAGAAATCCATCCGATTGCATATCGCTCGGCTTGGTCACGTCACTGCCGCGAGCTCAGCGTGCTCTCTCGCTAGAGCAGGGGCGCGGGGTCCTGGTACGTGGAGGCCAAGGCTCCGATCCAGGATTGATCGGCCAGCGGCTCGGTCGGCTCAGGGACATCGACTCCACGACCGGCCAGATCATCCTGGAACCGCTCGACCACCGTCTCGAGGGTGAGCGCATCCTCGCCGCGATCATGCAGCAATGCCGCGGCGGCACTGGTGAAGACGTCGGCCTTCCATGAGACCGTGATACGGACTTCATCGTCGTCGAAGTGAGCCTGTCGCGCCCCCTGGCCGTTGCGCACGTCCCACCCGGACCCGTTTCGGACGAGGCGCGACTCCCGGTTGAGGCCCTTTGGCATGGTCGCATCAGGGGGACCGAGAGGGGCTACCCCGTGAAAGGTGAATTCGTTGTCCGCCAGGACGCTGACGTTGGCAAAGGGGGAGCGCTCGACAGCCACCGGGCCATCGGGACCGTCTGGCCAGTAGTGGAAGTCGCCACCGATGCCGTCGTAGAACCACGAGACACCAGTGGCGATCTTGGTCCGCCACGCCTCAAACAGCCCGGAAGTCTTCATTGTCTTGAGCAGCCACACGGGCTGGGTGGCCCGCGTGAAGCCCCGAAAGGCCGGAATGTCGAGGTGAGGTGGGAAGGCGAACGGGGTCGGACCCATGATGTTGACGTACACAGCCTGTGGTCGAACGACAGCGTCGGGTCCGCCGCCAAGCTCCCGTGCCGCGTCGGCGAACCGCTCGTTGCCCAGAAGGTGCTCGGCTCCGCCCACGAGGACCCGCGAATCCCGAGCGAAGTCCTGGCGGAACCACGGCGGGGTGAACTGGGCCGGCTCGCGTCCGAGGGCTGCCATCTCGGCATCGCTGGCGGCGTAGTTGGCGAGCGGCCAGAACGGTCCGGCACCACGAATGAGTTCCACCACTTCGGCGGGATCGTCCCAGGCCGGCTCGATGCGAACTGCAGTTGACGCCATGACCCCCCGAGCGAAAATCCACTCTTGTCGGAATGTTGGTCGAATTCTATGGGGTGCCAGGTTGCGACGCTATGCCAGCTCGTTTGGGATTCTGTTGGTGTTGACCCGCTTTGACGCTCGGCTGCCCACAAAATTTGCGGATCAACCTGCCTTCTCGCCCGGTCGATTTCGGGAGCAGCCTTCAGGGGTCGTCGTAGCCGCCGATTGAGCATCGGTTCGAGGCACCCTCGAACCTGGCGGCCCAGGTCGACCGGACTTTCGTTGATCGTTACCGAATTCAATCGGCGAGAAGTCCATCAGGGGAGGATCTGGGATTCGTGGGAATCGATGCAGCTACCGACTGCTGAGAGAACGGTGCCAGGCCAAAAAGAGAGCGGGCCACACGTCTAAAGGCAGTCCGGTGGGTCCTACCCCGAAGCCGTGCCCGCCCCGCTCAAAAAGGTGAAACTCGATCGGAACTCCAGCGCTGCGCCAGGCGTCGGTTACTGCAAAACTTCCTTCGACACCTAAGGGGTCATCGGCGGCAGCCATCACGAAGAGGGGCGGCGAATGCGGGGCGCTGTGACAGTGATCTACGGACGGGAGGTAGCACAAGGCTTCTGCGTCGGGGCGCACTTCGGAGTCACTCGGGAAAATTATTCTGCTGACAATCCGCGCACCAGCCGAGAAGCCAATCATGGTGATGTGCTCGAATCCCCGACTTCTGACAAGCTCGAGCGCTCTTCGAGCGTCAGCCACGGCGAGGGGCACTACATCGCGAGCCACATCGTGAATGCCGAGGGTGAAGGCATCAACCAGTGCTTGTTCATAACTCTCGGAGTCGGTGGGTGTGGGTACGACTCTGTACTTGAGCACGAACGCAGCGGTTCCTGACTGCTGAACCAGCTCTGCGACAGCGCGACCTTCATGTTCTGTCGCCAGAAAGTGGAATGCTCCGCCAGGGCACACGATGACCGCTTGATTTGTCACTTCGTCCGGAACGAAGGGCGTCAGCGTTGGCACGGTCACGTTGCGGACCAACTCGTGGCCACCCGCTGCCTTCGGAACGAAGATCTCATGATGCGTCCAGTCCTCGGACCCGGGGGCAGCTCCGTTCCACAGTCGAATGGGTATGTCAGCTAACGACATGGAATCGAGCCTTTCGTCGAGGTCTCAACTGGTGTCTTGTTTGCCACTCCAAGCGCGGCTCGCGGGATGACACAACGTGTCCGCGCTCTCCTTTTGCTTTCCAGTCAAGCCTTGCGACCCCCAAAGCGTTGAGTATCGAGCGTTCGAGGGGTGTTCCGTTATCACGGTCGAACCGTAGGGGCGAGCGAAGCATGACCGAGGTATTCGAGATGATGCGGAGTCTGTTTGTCGCATTGACCGATGCGCTGTGGACCAGAAACGGATGTGCCCAGACGATCGTGCCTTGCCGACCCGTCAGTGGGATTGGTCTTTGTGATTGGTCAACGACATCGTCCAGCGGAATGGGGGGAGCGAGGCCTTCAGGATGGGCTGCAAGAAGGTGTGAAACCGCCGGGATGGAATCGCTGAGCAGATAGGTCGGGCCCTGCTGTTCGGTTACGTTGCGCCAAAAAACTATTCCGAGCATTCCCTGCTCGGGACTATCGAGAAAGTGTCGGAACCAGTCTCCGTCTTTGTGCCAGTGTGCACCAGCAGCTTTCTTGTCCTCGGGTGCCCACCACTTTTCGGGGTTATCGGGGAAGTTGATGATGAGATTGTCGGGCAGACCATAGAACTTGAGGTCGCCTGGAGGGCCGGCTATCTCAAAGAGTGCTTCGGCTGCGGACGGCGCGACTTCTTCCAGAGGAAAGGCAGTTGTCGCCGGCAAGTTCCGCCAACCACGAGGCCACGTTCGGGTGTCCAACTCGTTGACGCCCATGGCGGACAGGCGCCGCTCAATGACCTGTTCGCAGAACTCCGAAGACAGGGCATCCTCTACGACACACATCCCGCTCTCGAGGAACTCCGCGGTCCAGGATTTCATGCCACGACCATCCCAGTATTCCTGTCGCCCTTTTCCCGGGTAGCGCCGCGAGCCACCGCCTCGGTGGGCGGCCGATAACAGTCTTCGCTCATTTTGGCCTCACTTCGTCACAGTCGACTTCGGCGCTGAGTCGGAAGGCGCTTGTAACAACGTTATCAGCTCGGGTATGATGTACACGAGGAAAGGTGGCCCACGATTCCCGTCATCGACATCGACTCCCACTTCGAGCCTGCGCATGACTGGCTCGACGAATTTCCGAAACTGAGAGACAGACTTCCAGACCTCTATCCAACCGATGACCCGCGCTTCGCCATGGCGACACCCGAGATGTTCGCCTGGTTTGTCTCGGACGACCTGTTGCGTGGCGTCCCATCGGAGAAGCGCATGCCGATGGACCGCCTGGTCACAGACGGTATGCGCATGCTCTACGACCCCGATCGAGGTCCAGAGGTTGGATACCCCGGCTCTAACCAGCACCTGGAACTCCAGGACACAGCTGGCCGCGTTCAATGGATGAACGAGCAGGGCATCGATCTCCAGAACGTGATCAGCGGTACTGCGTACACGCTTGCTCGTGCGATCACGGACCCCGGGCTTGGCATGGATGCACTCGAAGCGGTGAATACCTGGATGTCGGACCGCCTGTCGGACACACCTGATCGGCTTATGTTGGCGACGACTGTCCGCTTCGAAGACTTGGATTGGACCATTCGGGAGTTGGCAAGGATGCGTCAGCGAGGTAGCCGGACCTTTCTGCTTCCTTCAGAACCGACCGGTGAGATACCACCCAACCACCCTGACTACGACCGCCTCTGGTCGGCCGTGACTGACTTGGGCATGATGCCGATCGTCCACGTTGGCCTCAGCCCTGCTCTCTACCACCCAACTTGGGCCAACATCGACGATCCGGCCATCATCCGGGTGATCTCCGTTTTGCAGCCGTATCAGCAGGCTCTTGTGTTCCTCAATGCAATGGTCCTCGGCGGCGTGTTTGAGCGACATCCAAAACTTACGGTCCTGTTCGCCGAACATGGGATCGATTGGATTACTCCGGCCACCTTCCGAATGGACGCGCTGGCCCAGCCAGGCCTGAGCCCGCTCCTCATCGGCGAGTACAAGTGGCCGCTCACACCGGCTGAGTACGTGCGACGCAACATCCGCGTGACGCCGCTTCCCGTTGCTCACGAATTGCCAAATCCGACCTTGGACTTCCTTCCCGACGTGCCCGTGTTCTCGTCCGACTACCCACATTTCGAGGGCAGTGGTGATCCAATGGGCCACTACGACAAAGAACTCGCTTCCGTGCCTCGGGAAGCCAAGGCCTCCTTCCTGGGCGGAAACCTCGTTGAGTGTTTCCAACGCATGGGCGATCCCATCAGCGCACGATGAATGTGAAGGAGTAGCTGAATGGAGGCGTCTCTCGGCGACGTGCAAAGCCTGCTGGCGGGCTGGTGGTTTGACTATGACCAGGGCAACTTTGATTCGTGGCCCGATTACTTCACGCACGACGCCCACTTCTCGTGTCGGAGCGATTCCGAGGCGACCGCATTCGAAGAGTTCGTGACCGCCGACGTCAGCGGGCGAGGCGCCGTGGTGGCCTGGAACGTCGAGCACCGGGAGCAGAGTCCTTACCCGTTACGGCACAACGGCACCAACGTTCACCTGATCGGTAACGCGGGCGATGATGCGCGGTTTCGCTCCTACATTTTCGTGACGCAAATCGTCGGTGGCGGCGTCGCGGCTCTCGCCAGCGGAATCTGTCTTGGAGCAGTCCGACACGAGGAAAACCGCTGGCGGCTGTCCGACCTGCGGCTCATGCTCGATTTCACCGACTCACTGGTCTTCAGTTCGGCGACCCATTTCGTTTTCGACTGATTGCAGCCCAATCGATTTCCTCTCGATCCGAGTCCAAACTAGTTGACAGACTCTTACAACTATTTTTAGGATGGGGACATGTCCGTGTCTACGTCCTGCGATCTTGATGAGGCCGCCCTGGGGACGATCGAACGCTCCCTCGAGCAGCTGTTCCGTCTCAATGCCAGCAGGAAGGTGCACCAACGCCGGGCTGCTGCGGCAGGGGTCGTGATATCCCAGCCCGGCTTCCAGTTGCTGCGACGGATCCAGGAAGAGGACGGGATTCAGATCGGCGAGCTGGCTCGCCTTACTGAAATGGACCCGGCGGCAACGGGCAGGCAGATCGGCCAACTCGAAGCCGACGGCTTGGTTACCCGGAATAAGGACTCGGACGATGGCCGTGCCGTACTCGTTCGAGTAACACCGGCTGGCGCCGAAGTCAGGCGAAGGCTGAGTCTCGTTGCTGAACGTCACATGTCGGATGTCTTGTCGGGCTGGTCGGACACTGATCAGCAGCGTCTGGCTGATCTGCTCCCACGTCTCGTTGATGGACTGCGTCACGTTGCCTACAGGAGTGAACCCTTCGGCGGCGATGCATCGGGGCGGGGGCGGTCTGCATGATGCCTACAGAGATCGGGATCATCGATTTGATGATCGGTTTTCCAAAAGCTGATGCGCGGGAAAATTATAAGTCTTTGCGTGCGTTGGCCAAGGACGAGGAAAGCCAGCGGATGGAATTTCCCGCTGAGTACATGTTCAAGGACGTGCCTAATCATCTTGAAGGTGAGGAGGATCCTCTTGAGGTGACATTGGCCGCCATGGACAAAAATGGAGTCGAAATCGGCCTGGTTGGTCTTGGCAATGCAGTTACGGCTGGAGCCCTCCAGCGACACCCCGGGCGCTTTGTCGCAAGCCTCGAGGTCGATCCGAATGACATCGGCGGAGCCGTCCGGCGTATTCGGGAAGCACACGCCGAGCACAGCATCGTCGCCGTCACCACATTTCCAGCCGGATGCAATCCCCAGGTGCCGGTGAGCGACCGTCGCTACTACGCCGTCTATCAGACCTGTGTGGATCTCGACGTTCCGATCATCGTCAATGCGGGTATCGCCGGGCCCAGGGTTCCGTCGGCTTGTCAGGACGTGATGCATTTCGACCAGGTCTGTTACGACTTCCCAGATCTTCGCATCGTGATGCGGCACGGAGCCGAGCCCTGGGAGGACTTGGCAGTCAAGCTCATGCTGAAGTGGCCCGGCCTCTTCTACATGACTTCTGCCTTCGCGCCCAAGTACTACCCCAAGGCCATTGTCGACTACGCCAACAGCAGGGGTGCCGAGAAGGTCATGTACGCGGGGTACTACCCCATGGGCCTCAGTCTCGACCGGATTTTCAGCGAGATGCCGAACGTTCCGTTCCGGGACCGCGTCTGGCCTCTGTTTTTGCGTGAGAACGCGATGCGGGTGTTCAAGCTGGGAGAGCCGTCGTGACCGTTGGGCGTCGGATTCCATACGCCGGAAGTGTGCACGACGAACGGGAGGTGAATGCAATCGTTGCAGTGCTTGGGGCGGGTGCCCAAGCGCTTCGTATTGGCAAGAACGTGCGTGAATTTGAGTCAGAGATCGCGGCGTTGTTTGGAAAACGCCGTGGTGTCATGTGCAATTCAGGGTCATCTGCCTTGTATCTGGCCATCGAGTTGCTGAACCTCGCACCGGGTGACGAGGTCATCACATCGGCCGTGACCTTCTCCACGGACATCGCTCCGCTGGTGAAAGCGGGGGTGGTGCCGGCATTTGTCGACGTCGAGCCGGACACATTCAACGTCGATGTCGCCGGAATCGCGGAAATGATTGGGCCAAAGACGAAGGCGGTGCTGATCCCCAACCTCATCGGCAACGCACCGGACTGGGACGATATCCGAGCTATAGCTGATGAGCACGGCCTGGCGGTGGTGGAGGACTCCTGCGATGCGCTCGGGTCGACGCTCCGTGGAGCGCCCACCGGCGCCCGGTCCGACATCTCAGTCACCTCCTTTGCTCTGAGTCACATCATCACGGCGGCTGGGACGGGTGGAATGGTGTGCATGGACGAAGACGAACTAGCCGATCGCTGCCTCTTGCTTCGCCGATGGGGTCGCCGGTCGGAAGTGCAACTCTTCGGAACGAAGAAGGGAAGTGCGGACCGCTTCTTCTCGGCGCTCGATGATGGTCTCGAGTACGACAATCTGTTCATCTTCGACGAGGTCGGATGGAACTTCGAGCCGTCGGAGCTGTCGGCTGCATTCGGCCTGGTGCAATTGGAGAAACTCGGTGGCAACCTCAAGGCTCGTAAGCGCAACTTCGCTCGCTTGAGTGAGTACTTCGGCCAACGGGCCGATGTGTTCACGCTGCCTCGAACCACTCCGGAGCTGGACACGGCCTGGCACATGTTTCCCGTGTTGATACGTCCCGAATCCGGTATCCGTCGCTCGGAGTTTCAGCGTCACATGGAATCTAACGGTATTGACACCCGGATGGTGTGGACGGGAAACGCGACCAGGCAGCCGGCTTTCAACAAGGTCCCGCACAGAGTCCCATTGGGCGGGCTACCGAACGCCGATCGAGTCATGGAACAGGGCCTGGTCCTGCCCTCCAACCATGCGTTGAGCGACCAGGACATCGACTACATCTGGGCCATGGCCGCGGAGTTCCTTCATGAGTGAACCGGACAATGCGGATCGCCTGATCATGATTTCCGCCGATTGCCACGCCGGTGGTAACCATGCGCAGTACCGCTCATATCTCGAGTCGAGGTACCTCGAAGAGTTCGATGCATGGCGGAGTCGCTACAGCAATCCGTTCAAGGACCTGACCGGTGGAACTCGAAACAGGAACTGGGACGACGATCGCCGGTTAGCCGAACTCGAGGCCGATGGGGTCGTGGCCGAAGTCCTCTTTCCCAACACCATTCCTCCCTTCTTTCCGACGGGTGCCGTTGTAGCGCGACCTCCGGGGCCCGAAGACTACGAGCTTCGACTGGCGGGAGTCCGGGCTCACAACCGCTGGCTAGCGGATTGGTGCGGCGGGCAGCCAGACAGGCGAGCAGGCATTGGGCAGATCTTCCTGAACAACCTCGATGACGCCATCGAAGACGTCAGATGGTGTCATGAGCACGGCCTGCGAGGCGGTGTGCTGGTGCAACCAGTGCCTGACGACATGAAGCACATAAAGCCGCTCTATGCCCCCGACCATGATCCACTCTGGGCCGTGTGTGAGGAACTGGGCGTGGTCGTCAACACTCATTCCGGCGGCGCGGGGATGCCCGACTACGGACCCTATGAAGCAGCCGGGATCCTCTGGATCGCCGAGACCACCTTCTTCTCCCGGCGTCCGCTAACGCAGATGCTTGTGGGCGGCGTATTCGACCGATTCCCGGCGCTCCGCTTCGTGCTTACGGAGCAAGGAGCATCCTGGATCGGGCCCCTGCTGGCCCAACTCGATTCGTATCACGGCCAAATGAAGTCTGTCGGACGTATCGGCGAGCTCAAGTACGACTCCGACAAGGTGCTGCCTCTCAAGCCCAGCGAATATTTCAAGCGCAACTGCTGGGTTGGAGTGAGCTTTCCTTCACCGGGAGAGGCTGCGGCGCGAGAAGATATCGGTGTGGACCGGTTCATGTGGGGGAGCGATTACCCGCACGACGAATCTACCTATCCGCACACACGCGAAGGGCTGCGCCGCGCCTTTGCGGGCACGCCGAAAAACGAGCTCCAACAGATCCTCGGGGGCAACGCAGCAGAGGTCTACGACTTCGACATGGCCCGGCTCAAGCCGCTTGCGCAACGGGTCGGACCGACGTTCGAAGAGCTTTCCGAGCCCTTCGTGGGCACCCCTGAGGGCAACCGCTCTCCGGCTTTCGCGCGGGCATGACGAGCTCCCCGTCTGGAGCTGGACACAAGCGTCTCGCAGGCCGACGTGCACTCGTGACGGGAGCGAGCCGGGGCATCGGAGCGGCCACAGCGGAGCGGCTGGCAGCCGAAGGAGCCGATGTGGCCCTGACGGCCAGGACGGCTGAAAGTCACCCCACCCTTTCGGGTTCCCTCCGTGAGACGACCGACAGGTTGAGCGGATTCGGAGGGAGGGCCGTGGCTGTTCTGGCTGATCTCACCGATCCTGAAGAACGCTCGACGATCGTCCCTCGGGCGGTGGAAGGTCTTGGGGGCCCGATCGACATCCTGATCAACAACGCTGCCGCGGCCATCTACCAGCCGTTGATCGACTTTCCTTTGAAGCGGAGAAGGTTGATCTTCGAGGTGAATGTCCACGCTCCGATGGATCTGGCCCAGGCCGTGCTCCCCGAGATGCTGGAGCGAGGCGAAGGATGGATCGTGAATGTCTCGAGTGCAACGGCGCACCTTACGGAGCCACCTTTTCAGGTGGGTCGCCTGGGTTCGACAACTGGGATTTACGGCGCATCGAAGGCCGCTCTCAATCGGCTGACCAACGCTTTGGCCGTTGAAGTTGCGTCATCAAAGATTCGGGTGAATACCGTCGAGCCCCGGTCTGCCGTCATGAGCGAAGGTGCGGAGGTCCTCATCGGCGGTCCACTGACTCAAGACCAGGTGGAGTCCATGGAGGAGATGGTCGAGGCCATCGTCGCGCTCTGCGATTGTCCGCCTGAGAGGACTGGTCTGACTCATGTCAGCCTCGATCTGCTGGCGGAGCTCGCACTTCCAGTCCACCGCCTCGACGGGACACCGCTGGCGGGTTGAAGGAGCTAGCGGGCGACGCGCTTCGGCGGATTTCGAGGTGAAGCCCCTGCGTGTGTGCCAAACCCAGCGTCGGTGAACATTGACTTGAATGTCTGCGCCAGAGCTTTGGGCGATGGGGTGGGAAGACCGAGTGCCTCCATAAGGCCCAAGCCGAGTTCTGCTGACCAGACTGCCGTCACGGCCGTTCTCATGTCGTGGTTCGGAGCGCCATTGTTGGCAAAACGATCCTCGAGGCCGCCCGCCCATGCTGAGAGGTGCCGATCCTGGAGCCTTTGGAGCCTCTGCCGTACCTCTGCATCCGAGCGGGCCGCTGCCGCACCTTCGAGCATCAGAGCACGGAGCTTGGCGCGACCAGCAAAGGCCAAGAGGTTGTATTCCACCAGGTCGGCCGGGGACCCAGACTCGACGAGGTCCGTGGGCAATTGCTCGAGATCTTGGTCGATACGGGCCTCAATTACTTCAACAAGGAGAACCGCTTTGTTGGCGAAATTGCCATAGATGGAGCCGGTCGTCACCGAGGTGGCGCGAGCGAGGTCTCGTACCGTGACCGCTCGGTATCCACGCGCCGCAAAAAGCTCGATCGCAGTGTCGATCAGTCGAGACTGAGTCGCAACAGCCTTGGGCGAACCCCGGAGTGACCCGATCGGTTCGGCAGAGTTTTGCACTGACTTGGCCGAAACCTTTTGAGCTGTGCGTTGCGCCTTCGTGGAGTCAGTCGACGCAAGGGACTCCCTCGGGCCGTCAGTCGTTTCAAGTGCGTTCAGATAGGTACTGACGAGTGTTGCGAGCCGACTCGACTGAATGCGGCTCTTACCGAATGCATCTAGAACGCCGATTCCGAGCTCGATCGACCACAGACAGCGGACAAGTGCATCCATGTCAATACGACGATCCACGTGTCGGACCTTTTGCCAATCGCGATAGTCAGCAACCCAACGATTGAGGAGATCGGCGAGAACCGGATTCAAATGATCTCGCAGATCAGCGTCCGTCCGCGCTGCGGCTGCAGCTTCAACGAGTAGCGCTCGCATTGTGGCGCGCTCTGACAGTCGCAGAAAACTCTGATGGACGAATTGCGGGAGCGGCATGTCAGTACGGGACCGCTCCATGTCCTCTCGAACGCGTCGTTCCAACGCCACCGCCAGAAGGTCGCCTTTGCTCCGGAAGTTTGAGTAGATCGCTCCCGTCGTGAGTCCCAGGGTGCCGGCCAGGTCGCGCACGGACACGGACGCGTACCCTTCGGATGCGAACTGATCGGCTGCGAGATCCAGCAGACGCGAGCGGATGTCGTCTGTTGCCGCTTCTACGGGAATGCCCGTCCTCTTGGTCATGTCCCGTCCATCGTATGCAGCGTAAACAGCCGCCGTCGCAATCGATCCATCCATCGATTACTTCTGCATGCCCCCGCTGACGGAAATGTCGTCTCCGGTCACATACGAGGAGGCATCGCTGGCCAAATAGAGCACGGGACCGACGATCTCGTTTGGATCGGCGATGCGGCGCATGAGCGTTCCCGCAGCGACCATGTCCTTGAATCCGGGAGCTGTTCGCTCGCCACCCTCCATCATCTCGCTGAGAAAGGGGCCGGGCGATAACGCGTTCACCCGTACCTTCCACGAAGCCCAATCCTGAGCCATGCTTTTCGTCAGATTGATGAGCGCCGCCTTGGAGGCTGCATACGCGCAGATGGAGGCACCACCCGAGTATCCCCCCATCGAGGCGATGTTGACGATGCTTCCTCCACCCTGATCCCGCATGATCGGGGCTGCGAGCTGACTGGTACGCAGAGGACCCTCAACGTTGACCGCGAATACCTTTCGCCAGTAGTCGAGCGTCATGTCCGTCGGTCCGATGCGAGCCGGATTGATGCCCGCATTGTTCACCAAGACGTCGATGCGCCCAAGCTGATCTTTTACCCCCGCGATGAGTTCGCCTACAGCATCCCAGTCTCCGACATGGCAGGCGATGCCGATCACACGTGCACCAGTGGCCTCCTGGATTTCCGCGGCAACCGTCTCGCACGCATCCTGTTTTCGACTGCTCACGACCACCTCGGCGCCCGATGCTGCGAGACCCTCGGCCATGGCCCTCCCAATGCCCTTGGTGGACCCCGTCACGATCGCGACACGGCCACTCAGGTCGAAGAGTTGATCCCCTGGATTCATCACACCACCCCTCGGCTCATGGGTCTGCCCGCCCAATCAGGTTGGCACGTCGGAATCCACCGGGGACCGCTTGGGGTGGAGGAATGGATCCGACGGGCCAAGACCTGAAATCCAGCAGGATCTTGCCCGACAGACTATAACAACGTCATTCCATACGACAATTTGGGCAGATCGCAGCCGGACTGGGAGTCGTCGATGAGAAGCACCGCAGCGGCCCTCTTGGTGACGAATCGAGCGAGAGATGGGGGTTCACGATGAGCAGGAGAATGGGCGTGGGAGCGGGGGCCCTGGCGCTCCTGACCGTCCTCGTGACCGCGGCTGGAGTTGCCGTGGCTCCGTTGGCCACCGGCGCGTCGTCCGCGATCTCGACTACGAAATTCGGGACGCTTCCCTCACCGTGCGGGAAGGGACACGCAAGCGGTTCGACCGACACGGGCGTCACCGACACCTCGATCAACCTGGCGTACGGCGACGACAGGGGATTCTCAGGAATCCCCGGACTCGACCAGGAAGTTGGCGATGCGGTCAAAGCCATGATCGCCTGGTGCAACGCTCAGGGTGGCATCAGCGGACGCAAAATCGTCGGTGACTATTACGACGCCGCGGTGACCAATGTCGGTTCTGTCATGAGTCAGGCATGTAAGAAGGATTTCATGCTGGTCGGCGAGGGCTTTGCCCTTGACGGTGCTGCTGAGCAGACGCGGCTCGCATGCAACCTTGCCGCTGTTCCCGGTTTCACCGTCGCACCGGTGGTCGCCAATGCGTATGAGATGTACCAGGCGTCGCCAAACCCGGGGGACTACAGCCCCGTCTCGAGTGCCTACGAAGCGACAAAACTGTTCGGGAAATCCAAAACTCAGAAGGCAGGGGAGTACAACACCACACTCTCTACTCAGTCGGCCTCCATGGCGAAAGCCGTCCAGGCCTACACCACCGCCGGCTGGAAGTTCGTGCCCAACTGCCAGTTCCAGGTGAACTACAACGGGGAGGCCAACTACGCCCCATTCGTCCAAAAGTTGCAAAGCTGTGGCGCTCAAACTGTCTACACAGACGTCGCACCCGGGCCGGTCTTGTACGGGGCCCTCGAAGCGGAGAACCAGATCGGCTACAACCCGATCTGGGTAGAGGACTCAGCCTCGTACACCTCGGCGTTCGCCAAGTGGAACACCGAGGGTTTGGGGAACAACACCTATGTACGCCTGTCGTATGAACCGCTCGAGGCGGCGAAGGTCGTCCCAGCTGTCTCTCAGTACCTCGCGATCGTAAAGAAGTACGGCGGATTGACGTCGCAGCTCGGAGAACAGGCAACCTCGTCCTTCCTACTGTGGGCCACCGAGGCCAAGGCATGTGCTTCGACGCTGACCCGGCAGTGCATGATCAATCACCTGGCCATGGTGACGAGCTGGACCGGCGGTGGACTGAATGCCTCGGGCAACCCGTCGAAGAATCTTCCACCAAACTGCGGGCTCTTGATGAAACTCGATGGGACCAAGTGGGTTCAGGCGTACCCGAAGAAGCTCGGGACTTTCGATTGCTCGTCGAAGTACATCGTGAAGAACACGGGCCCAGTCGTTGGCACCCCGCTGAATGCCCAGCGCTATGCGACCCAGTACGCGACCACTTCGGTCATCAAACCTCAGGGATGAGCCCAGGCTGATCATCCCCTGACGGGATTCGATCAGGTGGGTATCGAAACGCCATTGACTCGATGAGCCAGGTGATGCCCCCCGGCCCGCCACCAGCAAGCGCCACTGGCCACCGTCGGCCGCGGCAACACCCCCTTCGTGGGCTCCGGAGACGGCCTCTACTTCTTACCGCAAGCGATCCATTCGATCGATCCGTTGCGCGTGCCGCGAGACCTGAGCGCCTCCTCGTCGCGAACAACTTCTGTTCGGGGTTTCGTCGAACTCCGTCAGCCGTGTTCTTCGGGGTCGTTGCCGCTTAGTTTCGGGCGGGCAAAGTCCCCCAACACCCGCTCGAGGGTGCCCGCGAGATCCCGCAACTCATCGCTCTGCCAGGCTGCGAATGTTTCGGCAATGACGTCGTCAGTTGCGTTGCGGTAGCTCTGGTAAGCCGCGAGTCCGTGCTCCGAAAGACTTACTCGTGCAACTCTTCTATCGGTCGCGTCCGGTTGGCGTGTCGCATAGCCGTCGTCGACCAACCGATTGAGTTCTCGACTCACAAGCGGAGGTTCAAGATGGGAATAGCGGGCGATTTCACCGACGCGTAGCTCGCCGTGCCGGGCCAGCACCGCCATGATTGCGATGCCCGGTCTCGAAACGGTGATCCCAGACCGCTTTTCACGAACCTTGGCCGCGTCCTTTCCACCGCCGATCTGACCGATCCTTGTGATGGCTTGCTCGATCCTTCTGAGGTCTGCCCGGCGGCGCGTGCCGGGGGCGGACCCCGCCTGACGGCGAGGTGACTGCGGAGCGCGGGTCTGCAGTGGCATGTCTCGATCTTAACGGATAAACTTAACTTAGTTATATAACTAAGTTAATGGAATTGGCGATCGGGGGATTCCGTGAGCACTATCGACGTTGAGTACCCGGCGGAAGCCGTCACCCAGATCGTTCTGTCTCGGCCCGAGCGGCTCAACGCCATCAATTTCGAACTGGTTGGCGAACTTCACACGGCACTAGATGAGATCGCACTTGATGACGCCTGCAAGGTCGTGATTCTGACCGGGCGGGGCCGCGCATTCTGCAGTGGACTGGACCTCAAAGATTGGGGCGCGCTCCCCGCCATCGGCGAACATCCCCATCGCGTTGCGGGTTCCACGGGTCAGTCGTTCATGTCGTCCCTCATGGCGCATTTGAAGGCGACGCCGCAGATCGTCATCGCTTCGGTCAATGGGATCGCCTACGGAGGCGGGCTCGCTATGAGCTTGGCGTGCGACCTCCGATACGGATCGCGTTCGTCCTCTTATTGTTCGGCCTTCATTCGCACCGGACTGACCGGCACCGATATGGGTGTCAGCTACTTCCTTCCACGCCTGGTCGGGGCATCGCGAGCGTTCGACATGATCGTCACTGGTCGAGCTGTGGAAGCAGCGGAAGCGCATGACCTGGGAATCTTGTCCAGGGTCTTCGAGGACGAGCAGTTGGAAGAGCAAACCCTGGAAACGGCCAAGGTCGTCGCTGGCTATACCTCAGTCGGCCTCCGGATGACCAAGGAGGCGATGTGGACGAACCTCGACGCCACTGACCTCACGAGCTGCCTGGCATTGGAGAACAGGAACCAAGACCTCGCTGGTCAAAGTCAAGAGGTCAGGGGCTACATGGGGCGATACCGCAACACCCTCGGGTCAAGGGCATCATCGTCATGACCCAGTCGGTGTCTCGGGTCGTCGCCGGCAGTATCACTTGAAGCGGTCAAGAGCGAAGGCGTTGTACGGCGTGTGGTTCGGCGTTGCCTCGATTCCCCACGCACCGTCCTGCTGACCGCGTGAACTGGGACTATATGAACCTATTGACAGCCTCTTGGCGAGTAGATAAACAACGTTATTCTATTTTGAATCGCTTCAGTTCAATCGGACATGCCCTGCAGGCCGGCCCCAGGGGGGGACCTCGTGCGAGGTGCGGGTCCGGGTTCGGTAGGGCCATGACAGGTTCCGACAGAGTGACCAACGGGGAGAATGCCGACGCCTGGGCGCGCCGTGTATTGGGTCCGCCACGCAGGCCCGGGTGCTCATGGATCCGGTGAGCCCAAATGGCCAGACGCCTCGGCGATCAACGGTCGAGGGAGCAGTAGACGGCGGCACCATCGCCGCCGCGGTCCTCGAGATGGATGAGCGACGCCGGACCGAGGAGCCTGACAAGGAGCCGGTGATTTTCGCCGACGATCTTCTTCCGGGAGTCACTGCGGAGTCGATGACCCTTCGCCAGGGCCTCCAGGTCGGAGGCAGCGCAACCCTGATCATCCTGGTGCTTCTCTCTTCGTTGGATCAGCTATCGAGCGCCGGGCTGAGCGTCCTCGCTCCCAACATCCGAGACACCCTCCACGTGAGTAATGGAGCGATCGTGTTCATTGCTTCGTCAGCCGGTGGGTTCTTGGTTCTTGGTGCCCTCCCAATGGGCTGGCTTGCCGACAGATACCGCCGCGCCCCGATCATTGCGTGGGCAAGCTTGGTATTCGGCGCGATGTTGGCCGTCACCGGGCTTGCGGTAAATGCGTTCATGCTTTTCTGGACGCAACTCGGAGCCGGAGTATCAAAGGCGAACACAATCTCTGTGCAATGGTCTCTCATCGCCGATCAGTACCCCATCGGCGTGCGGGGGCGCATCAGCGCCGCGCTGAACTTCGGTACGCAGTCAGCGAGCGCTCTCAGCCCTGTCCTCATGGCGGGTATCGCCACGTTGGCCGGCGGTGCGGCGGGCTGGCGCTGGTCCTTTATCGCACTGTCTGTACCGGTCGTCATCGTCGCTTTGTTCGCGTTCCGACTTCCCGAACCCATTCGGGGTCAGTTCGAGAAAACGAGCGTTCTGGGGACTGTCATTGACGACGACGATCCGGCTCCCATTTCAATCGAGGCTGCCTTTGCTCGGATTCGGCGGGTCAGGACTTTGATGCTGGCGATCATCGGCTTCGCTGCGTTGGGATTCTGTCTCTTCACGGGTCCCGTGCTTGCCAACCTGTTTCTGCAGCAGCACTACCACCTCGACACCTTCTATCGAGGGTTGGTGGCCACGATCGGAGCTTCATGCGCACTTCTGATCTTGCCGACGGCAGGCCGCCGCTACGACAAGCTCTATCGAAGCGATCCATCCAAAGCGGTCGCGATGTTGGGGCTCGCAATCATCCCCGCCGCCGTTCTCACTCCTATTCAGTATTTCATGCCGAATTGGGAGCTCTACACGCTTGTCGGCGTACCGCAGGTCGTCTTGTTTGCTGCCGCTTTCACGATGTGTGGGCCCGTGTTCCAGTCCGTTCTCCCGTACCGCCTGCGTGGACTGGGAAGTGCCCTCGGGGCCATCTACATCTTCTTCATCGGAGCAACGGGCGGCGCCCTGATCGCGGCCTTCCTGATCAACCAATTCAACGCCCGCGTTGCTGTGATTGCCATCACGGTGCCAGCAACGCTCCTGGGAGGGTTGTTCATCCTCCGCAGTTCGCGTTCGATCCGCCAAGACCTCTCCCTGGTCGTCGCCGAACTCCAGGAGGAGATGGCTGAGCACGAGCGTCAGGCTCAAGAACCCGGCCGAATCCCGGTCCTGCAAGTGAACAACATCGACTTTTCCTACGGGAATGTCCAAGTCCTCCACGATGTCGGCTTCGAGGTCTACCGCGGCGAGGTCCTCGCGCTGCTCGGAACGAACGGAGCAGGAAAGTCGTCCATCCTGCGAGTGATCGCGGGACTTGGCACCGCCTCGCGGGGCGTGGTTCGTCTCAACGGTCGGACGATCACCTATGTTTCGCCGGAGAACCGAGCGAAGCTCGGAATTCACATGCTTCCTGGCGGAAAGTCGGTCTTTTCCTCCATGACGGTGGCGCAGAACCTGGAGATGGGCGCCTACGTGTACAGGAAGGATCCGGCGGATAGGCAGCGTCGAACTGACCGGGTGCTGGAGTTGTTCCCGGACCTGGCGGCAAAGCTCTCCGACCGAGCGGATTCCCTATCGGGCGGACAGCAGCAAATGCTCGGTCTCGCGCGAGCCCTGCTTCACGATCCAGAAATCCTCCTCATTGATGAGCTGTCTCTCGGGCTCGCACCGGTAATCGTCCAGGAACTACTCGGGATCCTGGAGCGGCTGAGTGACGAGGGACTCACCATCGTCATCGTCGAGCAGTCGATTGACATTGCCCTGTCCATCGCTGATCGGGCCGTGTTCATGGAAAAAGGTGAGGTTCGTTTCGAAGGCCAAGCCCAGGACCTCATTGATCGCGATGATCTGCTCCGAGCAGTGTTCCTGGGCAAAGGCGGCGGCTGAGACGTGGGCGTCGTGACGCAGGTTGGGTTCAACGGAGTCGTGTCGGGCCTCATTGTGGGGCTGCTCGCAATGGGCATCGTTTTGGTGTATCGGGCGACGCGAGTCCTGAATTTCGCCGTCGGAAACATCGGACTCATCGGCGCGACGTTGCTCTCCGTTCTTGTCGTGCGCTATCACGTGCCTTTCTGGATAGCCGCGCCGATCGCCTTGATCGTCGGGACCCTCTTCGCGGTGCTCGTCGAGGTCGCCGTGATCCGACGCTTGTTCAATTCCCCTCGTGTGATCGTCCTCGTCGCCACCATTGGCATTGCCGAGTTCGCGCTTGCCGTTGCCTCGGCATTCCCTAGTACTGGTTCGACGTACGTCGGCTTCCCCGTCGCGGTGTCTGGGACCTGGACGATTGCGGGCATCCAAGTCACCGGTGCGCAGGTGTCGACCCTGGTCGTCGTCCCAATCGTCGGAATCGCCCTGGCCTGGTTCCTCAACCGGACAACGGTCGGGAGGACGGTTCAAGCCTCTTCGGACAACCCCGACCTTGCTCGACTCTCGGCAATCAGCCCCAAGCTGGTGTCAACCCTTGTCTGGGCGATCGCCGGTCTGGTGGGCACCATTGCACTGATTCTCGTTGCCGGTCAGGGCCTCTCCGCTTCTCAGATCGCCCAACTCGGCCCCGACACGCTGGCTCAGGCCCTCGTGGCCGCGGTGATCGCCGGATTGCGGTCGTTCCCTCGTGCTCTGATGGCGGGAGTAGCCATTGGGATTCTCAGTTCCATCCTCAATTACAACTTCATCGATCAACCGGGTTTGATCGATTTCTTCCTGTTCGTTGCCGTGCTCATCGCAGTCTGGTTCCAGAGTCGCCACGCCGATCCCGATCTACAGACGTATCCGACCGCACCAAAGGGAAGAGTCATACCCGAATACCTGAAGCGGGTGTGGTGGCTGCGCTACTTGGACAAGTGCGCGTACGCGCTCATCGGTGGGGTCGCGCTGGTGCTACCACTCATCATTACGGCGCCCTCCCGCAATCTCCTTTACGCCACCATCCTGGCGTATGCGATCTGCGCGACCTCCTTGACCGTTCTCACCGGATGGTCTGGCCTCTTGTCGTTGGGACAAATGGCGTTCGCTGGCCTCGGAGCACTCATCGCAGCTGCTCTGACTAATGGTGTGCACGTGGACGTCGGATTCTCGGGAATCATTTCGTTTCACCTGTTACTGCATCCAATGCCATTTGCCGTCTCCATCATCATTGCCACGGCTTGCATGGCCACCTTTGCGACGATAGTTGGACTCAGTGCGTTGCGGGTGCGTGGCATGCTTCTGGCCGTCTCGACGTTCGCTCTCGCGATTGCGGCGGAGAACTTCTTCTACAACATGCCGTTCATATCGAACGGGCAGTCAGGATCCGTGCCATTTGTCAGAGGGAACGTATTCGGTCTCAATCTGACATCGCAACGGACCTACTACTACGTGGTTCTCGTAGTACTGGCAATCGTTCTGCTCGCCTTGAACCGCCTTCGCAGGTCTGGAGTCGGTCGAGCGATGATCGGTGTACGCGACAACCCCGACGTCGCCGCCAGCTACACCGTGTCCCCTCGTGGCGTACGACTCAAGGCATTTGCGCTGGCCGGAGCGCTTGCCGGACTTGGCGGAGCGCTCTTGGCAGGCTCCATTGAGTCCGTGCCCTATGGGCAAGAGTTCTTTCTGGTCAATGACTCTCTCGTGCTCGTATCCATCGTTGTGATTGGTGGTCTCGGGTCTACGGGCGGTGCCATCGTCGGAGCACTATGGGTCATAGGCCTCCCTGCCTTTTTCCCGAACAACGACCTCGTTCCACTTCTGACCTCGAGCGTGGGTTTGCTCGTGATACTGCTGTATTTCCCTGGTGGGTTCGCCCAGATCGGTGCAGCGATCCGAAATGCACTGATTGCGCTCGCTGAGAAGAGGATCGGACCGCCACCGGCGAAGCACACGTCTGGCACACCGCCGCTCATACGCCAGCACCACGCCGGCGTTTCCGCGGCCCCCGGTGCGGAGGAGCTGGCCCTCGCGTTGAGAACCGAGGGCTTGAGCGTGCGGTTCGGAGGAAATCGTGCATTGCACGAGGCTTCCGTGGTCGTGCGTCCTCGCGAGGTTGTGGCACTGATCGGAGCGAACGGTGCCGGCAAGTCGACACTGATCAATGCAGTCGGTGGCTTCGTCGCCGCGAGCGGAGCCGTTGAGCTCTTTGGCCAGGATCTATCCCATGCAAGCGTGGTCTCTCGTGCCAGAGCGGGGCTCGGTCGTACATTCCAAGGGGCAGGTTTGTTCCCCGAACTCACGGTCCGAGAAACCGTACAGTTGGCGCTCGAGGCCAGAGGTCGGACCGGGCTTCTGAGCGTCGCGCTTTGCCTTCCCTCTGGGTCTCGCAAAGAGCGCAAAAACCATACTGACGCCTCCGAACTCATCGATTTCCTTGGCCTCGGGCGCTATGCCGACCGATACATCGCCGAGCTGTCGACTGGGACGCGGAGGATCGTCGAGCTCGCTGGGCTGCTCGCAATGGGTGCTCGAATGCTCTGCCTAGACGAGCCCACAGCGGGCGTCGCGCAGCGCGAGGCAGATGCCTTCGGTCCTCTGATCCTCGATCTCCGAAAGGAGCTCGAGGCTTCCATGCTCGTCGTCGAACACGACATATCCCTTCTTATGGCGATCAGCGATCGCGTCTATTGCCTGGAGACGGGGACTGTCATCGCAGAGGGTACTCCCGACGAAATCCGCAATGACGGTGCAGTCATCGCGAGTTATCTCGGAACGGACGAACGGGTCTTGAGATCGAAGCGGGTTGAAAAGCAGCAAGAAATCCAACAAGCGAGGAGCACATGTTGAAGAGAAGATGGTGTGTCGCAGGTGTCGCGTCAGCATGGGCCATGACGCTCGTCGGCGGAGCGGTGGCGGCGTCGCCCAGTTCGGCGAGTGAATCGGCCTCTGGATCGACTCAGGGGGTCACGAGCAGCATGATCACGATCGGCATCCCATACGTGGACCTCGCATCGGTAGCTCAGTTCACGAGCGGACTCAATCAAGGGAGCTATCCCGGAGCATACGGCGCGTTGATCAAATCGATCAACGCCAGCGGGGGAATCAACGGCCGCAAGATCAAGGCGGATTACGTGGCGGTCAACCCGATTGGCTCCGACAGCTCATCTG
Source organism: uncultured Acidimicrobiaceae bacterium (assembly GCA_963754445.1). Lineage (GTDB taxonomy): Bacteria > Actinomycetota > Acidimicrobiia > Acidimicrobiales > RAAP-2 > Bog-473. Next base: position 1,319,314 of record CAVWFT010000002.1, read on the forward strand.
CAGCATGCACGCAACTGACCGAGGACGACCAGGTGTTCGCCGTCGTCGGATTCCTCCAGAACAACGATTCGGTCTGTTACACGAACCTGCATCAGACCCCGATCATCGGTGGGACCATGACCACGCAGCTTCTCGCTGGAGCGAAGGCGGCCTGGTTCGACACGACACCAATCGACAATGTGCTCGAACCAGCAACCATCAACGCAGCCGCCAAGGCCGGTGTCTTCAAGGGGAAGAAGGTAGCCGTCATGAGCCTTTCCAACGAGCCATCTGGACTCACGACTTCGGTGTTGACTGCGTTGAAAAATGATGGAATTAGGCCGGTAGCGACAGCGACTGTTACAGCCAACACCAGCGATCCAGAGGCGTCGCTTCAGCAGATCAGTGGGGTTGTGGCACTCAAGTTCAAGTCTGCCGGAGCAAACATTGTTGTTCCTGTTGACCAGGCAGCACAGACATGGGGTAACGCCACCGCCAGTGGTAGCTATCACCCACAGATCGTCGCACCGAGCTTCAACGACCTGAGCTCCTACACCGGAACTGGCACTCCTGCCCCGGCCGTCATTGCGAACGCGGTCACTGCCTACCTGCAGCCTCTGTCGGTAGGTACGAAGCCGGTGGGCTGGACGGACCCGGCGCTGCAGCGCTGCCTCAGTACGGTCAAATCTGCGGGGCAAAGTGTGACCAGTCCCATGGCCTCGCTGCACTCCTCCAACCAGACGTTCGTGGCAGTTGTGCAGGCTTGTCAGAATTTGACTCTCTTCCAGGCCATCGTCAAGAAGGCAGGAAAGAACCTCACCACGGCTTCCTTCCAGAAGGCGGGAGACGCATTGGGGGCTGTGCACATCCCAGGACTCGGTAACGGGACATATTCCAAGGCCGCTCCGGCCGGATCATTCCCCTTGTATCTGTACAAGTGGTCTCAGTCGCAGGGAACCTTCGTGCCTTCGTCGACCGCTTACGGGAAGTCGGGGTGAGCGAAGGAGTAGCCGGACAAGTGGGGCGCCGCAATGTTGGACGTCCGACGAGGCTCCGAATCGAACACGGCCCCCGCTCATTGGGCGTCGGCAGCGCGATGCCACGATTGTCGTGGTGGCTTCCATCTGGCGTGGAAAACCAGCGGTGCTACGAGGTGGAGATTTGCGTGGATGGGCGGACCTGCTCGACGGGGCCGATCGAGTCCGACCAGTCGACGCTGGTTCGTTGGCCCCTTGGGCCGCTGGGATCTCGTAGCCGCTGTAACTGGCGCGTTCGGGTGGAAGGTGATGAAGGCTGGAGCGAATGGTCTGAGCCAGATGTGTTCGAAGTGGGACTGCTGGACTCTGGCGACTGGGTCGGACACTTCATCGGGCTGTACGACGACGAGACGTTGTCGCTTCCCAGGGGGGAGCGACCGGCCCTCTATGCGCGACGAGAGTTTGTGCTGGACGGTCCCTCCGCTCTCGGGCGTCTCTATGCCACCGCCCACGGAGTGTACGAGCTGTTCCTCGATGGGCAGAGGATCGGCGATCTTGAGCTCACCCCCGGATTCACCTCGTACCACTCGCACCTGGAATACCAGACATACGACGTCACCCGGCATCTGGGGCCGGGAGATCACACACTCCTGGCTGTCGTCTCAGACGGGTGGTGGCGAGGGGCCGTCGGCTTCACCCATCAAGACTTTTGCTTTGGAAAGTCACTTGCTCTTCTGGCCCAACTCGAGGTGCTCGCAATTGGAGGTGAGACGGTGCGCATCGGCACCGATCGATCCTGGGAGTTGTCGACGGAGGGCCCGATCACTGCGGCCGACCTCATGGAAGGAGAGAAGGTGGATATGCGTCTACCGTTCCCTCCTGTGTCAGGTTGGGTAGCCGCTGACATCGTGGCCGAGCCTGATTCCCGTCTGGCCGTTTCGCCCTCACCGCCGACAAAGAGAATCGCCAATTACCGGCCGGCTTCCATCAGGAGGTTGGATTCTGAGCGACAGGTAATCGATTTCGGATCGAACATCAACGGGTGGGTATCGATCGCTGGCTCCAAACTCGGTGGCGCCGGTAACCGCGTCCGAGTCCGTCACGGAGAGCTCTTGGGTCGCGACGGTGACGTCGATACCGACCACCTCAGGTCCTTCGACTTCATAACGCGCGAACCGGTCGAGGTGGGACAGATCGACGAAGTGATCAGTTCAGGGCTCGACAGCTCTGAGTTCGAACCGCGTCACACCACGCACGGGTTTCAATATGCCTCGATTTCTGGTGCTCGGGATCTCACGCCAGATGACGTCACCGGCATCCTGGTTCACACCGATCTGGAGCGCACGGGCTGGTTTCGCTGCAGCGATGAGCGGTTGAACAAGCTGCACGAAGCCGCGGTGCTGAGCTTTGTCGACAATGCATGTGAAGTGCCGACGGACTGCCCTACACGTGAACGCGCTGGCTGGACGGGCGACTGGCAGATCTTTGTGCCCGCCGCCGCATTCCTCTACGACGTAGCTGGGTTCAGTGATCGATGGTTGCGCGATCTCTCTGCGGATCAATGGAAAGATGGGCGAGTTGCGAACTTTGCCCCCGATCCGTACAACGTTCCAGGCAAAGAGAAGGGCGTCGCCGGTTACCTGACTGGGTCAGCAGGCTGGGGTGATGCAGCCGTGCTCGTGCCCCATGAAATGTGGAAGTCGTACGGGGATCTCGATCTCTTGCGCCGACAATACACATCGATGCGGGCTTGGGTTGAGTTCGCGCTCGGGCGAGCCGCGGGGTACCGGCATCCGAGTCGGGTTGCGTCTCGTCCCGAAGCTGCGTCGCACGAAACCTATTTGTGGGACATTGGATTTCATTGGGAGAATGGTGCGAGCCAGGTGGGAGTTCCGAGGCCATTCTTAGCGGCGAAGCTGATGTTGCCGAAATCGCGACGGCTTATCTCTACCGCTCAATGTGCACACTCGCCGAAGTCGCCGATCTGGTTGGGATCTCGTTCGATGCCCGTCTCTACGAGCTCACTGCCATAAAGGTGCGAGAGGCGTGGAGAGCCGAATTCTTGGATCCGGACGGAACCGTTCTGAGAGATAGCCAGGCCAATCTGGCGCGGGCACTCGCTTTCGGCCTTGTCGATGATGCTGAGCGATCACAGGTTGCCGAGCAGTTGGTAAAACGCATCTTGGACGACGGCGCCACAGTTGGCACGGGCTTCTTGGCCACCCCATTTCTCCTCAACGTTCTGGCTGATCATGGGCACGGTGACATCGCCTACGAGCTGCTGTTGCAGACGAAGACTCCTTCGTGGTTGCACATGATCGAGTCGGGTGCGACCACGATCTGGGAGAACTGGGAAGGGTTGGACGGCAACGGGTCTGGATCGCTCAATCACTACAGCAAGGGCGCCGTGATTTCGTTTCTCCATCGCTATGTTGCGGGGCTACGCCCAGTGGCCGGCGCTCCGGCGTATCGAGCGTTTGAAGTGCGACCGTTCGTGGGGGGAGGCATTACGCATGCGGAAGCCCGCTTACTGTCACCTTACGGTCCCATCGAGACTTCGTGGAACGTCGAGGAGACTTCGTTCTCTATTCGCCTTTCCGTCCCGCCCGGCACGCGGGCTCACGTCACGCTGCCAGACGGAAAATCGATGACGCGGGGTCCAGGCGAATACGAGGAGACCGGCTCTGTGCGGGTCAACAAGTCTCTGCCGTTCGGGTGATCTTGAACGTCTTCGGCGCTACGACCTTCTGTCGATGTGGTTTACGGGTGTGAGATGACGACCCAGTCAAGGTTTTGAGAGCTGCACCGTAGAGGCCCTTGCCACGAGTTCTGGCGGAAAGAGAATGTGGCGGTGTTCATGGTGTCGGTCGGTGGCTTCTTCGAGGAGCAACTCAGCGCCAGTTCTTCCGAGAGCGTGGCGCGGTTGCGAGACAGAGGTCAATGGAACGCTTGCAGCGTCCGCGAGCTCGATGTCGTCATATCCCACCACGGCGATGTCTTCAGGCACCCGAACTCCGTGTTGGAGAAGAACTTGCACGAGTCCAAATGCCAACAGGTCGTTGGCGCAAAAGACTCCGTTTGGTCGCCTTCGTCTGGAAAGGCCCAACAGACGCTCTCCTGCCCGTCGGCCTTGGGCAATCGTGGGCGATGATGTTTCCAGGACGGAGAAGGACTCCTCGTCCAAGCCGGCTCCCGCCACCGCGTTTCGAGCTCCGGTGAGGCGATCTGAGAGCTGGGGCACGTTCGTGGGCCCACCTACGAAGACGAGCTTGCTTCGTCCAGTGTCGAGAAGATGAGCGATCGCCAGGTCCCCACCGGCGAGATCGTCCACGCCAACGGCACACCAATCATCGGCCAAGGTCGGGGCACGGTCAACGAGGATTACGGGAACTCCGAGCTGGCGGAGCTGGCCCAGTCTTGGATTTCCGTACTCCAGTGCCGTGATGAGTACTCCCCGAACTCGCAACTCCGTGAGTCGTTCGAGGAATCGGTCTTCTCGCTCCTCGCTCTGGTCCGAATTGCAGATGAAGAGCGAGAGGTTCTGAGTCTCGGCTACCTCTTCGATTCCGCGTGCGACGTCGGTGAAAAAGGGATTCGAAGCATCGAGCACGACGTAGGCAATAGTGTGATTCTGGCCGACGACGAGCTGGCGAGCCGAGGCATTCGGAACGAAACCGAGTTCGACAATGGCGGCCTCGACGCGAGCTCGTGTCGCCGGGCGCACCGCGGAGGGTCGGTTGAGCACATTGGACACCGTTCCCACGGAGACCCGGGCTCGGGTGGCGACGTCTTTGATGTTGACGGGCGCTACAGGCTCACGCTTGCTGCTCACGTGGGATTGCTCCTTGGTCGGGTCGTCCGGGGAAGGTACCGCACAAGGTCCTCATTCCGAGCTAGTTCCTGACGCAATGCAACGAGATCCTTCGCCAGCACGCCCCGCGCCATTGCCTGAACCAGGACATTGCCGAGGGCAGTCGCTTCGGCCGGCCCCGCGAGTACCGGCTTCCCGAGCGCGTCCGCTGTGAGCTGGCAAAGGAGCTCGTTGCGCGAGCCCCCGCCCAGGATATGGACGACTCCGACCTCGGTCCCGGAGAGGAACGCCGCGGTCCGCGCTGTGGTGGCGTAGGCGGCGGCCAAGGAATCGAGGACGCATCGGACAACCGCAGCCCTTGTTGGAAGCGGGTCATGGCCTGACCTGGCGACGGCAGCTGCGATGCGACCCGGCATGTCTCCTGGTTCGATGAAATCTGGGTGATCGACATCGACTACGGGCCCTGAAGGGAGGTCGGCGGCGGAGTCCAACAGTTCTGAGAGATCGATCTCCTCGCCATCCTTCGCCCAAACTCGCAGGCACTCTTGAAGCAACCAGAGTCCACCGACGTTACGGAGGAAGCGGATGCGACCGTCAATTCCCCGTTCGTTGGTGAAGTTCGTGGCCATGACCTCACTGGTGAGGACGGGTCGTTCCAACTCCGTCCCAACGAGCGACCATGTTCCTGATGACACGTACATGAACCGTGGAGTGTCAGTGGGCATGGCGACTACCGCTGAGGCCGTGTCATGCGACGCCACCGTGGTTACCTCCACAGAGGCTGGCAGACCAGTCCGAGATGCGACCAGATCGGTGATGGGACCGAGCCTCTCTCCCGGGAGACGAAGGGGTGGGAAAAGTCCGCCATCCAGTCCGAGTGCACTGAAGATGCAATCGGACCAAGTGCCGGTTTCAGCCTGAAGGAGACCCGTTGTTGACGCATTGGTCACCTCGGTGCCGAGGCGGCCAGTGAGCCAGTATCCGAACAAATCGGGCAAGAGAACCACGTGAGCCACCCGGCGCCAGGAGTCTTCGCCCCGTGCGGCAGCCAATTGAAAGAGCGTCGTAAAGGGCAGGAACTGAAGTCCATTGACGGCGAAGATCTCCGAGGGATTCATGACGGCATAGACCTCGTCTACGAACGAGGCGCTACGGCCGTCGCGATAGGAGATTGGATCGTCGACAAGGTCGCCCTCGGCATCGAGCAGTGCAACGTCGACGCCCCATCCATCAACACCGATCGACTCCACTGAGGGAAACTGCTCGTGCAACCGGCGCAGGCCAACCAGCACCTCTGAAAAGATGTGCGCAACGTCCCAGCACAAACGGCCCGCACGAAGAACCGGGGCGTTGGGAAAGCGGTGAACCACAACGAGCTCGCAGCGACCATGTGAGATCCTGCCGGCAGCCACCCGACCTCCGGATGCTCCGAGGTCGATGGCGCCGAAGACGCGCTCCACCGCTCTTACCGGAGGAATGCGGCAGCTACACCGCTGTCAACGGGCACGATCGTCCCGGTCGTGTGGCTGAAGCGGTCGGATGTCAAGGCGGTCACGGCATGGGCGATGTCCTCGGGTAGAACCTCTCGTCCCAACAGGGTGCGGCTCGCATAGAACGCCCCCAGTTCATCCTCTGGAACGCCGTAGACCTTGGCCCGCTCGGCCCCCCAACCGCTGGCGAAGATCCCACTTCCTCGCACCACGCCGTCAGGGTTGATGCCGTTGACGCGGATACCCTCAGCACCCAATTCCGCTGCAAGCAGGCGCACTTGGTGGGCCTGATCGGCCTTCGCAGCGCTGTAGGCAACGTTGTTTGGACCAGCGAACACGGCGTTCTTGGAGCAGATGTAGACGATGTCCCCACCCAACCCCTGGCCGATCATGGCTCGGGTGGCGGCTTTCGCAACGAGGAAACTTCCCTTCGCCATGACGTCATGCTGGAGATCCCAATCGGTCTCGGTTGTCTCGAGGAGTGGCTTGGACACCGAGAGCCCGGCACAGTTCACAACAAGGTCAAGTCCTCCGAAGGCAAGGAGCGCAGCATCGACGCCAGATTGGACGGCGTCAGCAACAGCGACGTCGACCGCCAACCCGATGGCAACATCGGGACCTCCAAGGTCCCGAGCGACCTTCTCCGCACTGCCCAGATCAAGATCAGCCACAACGACACAGGCCCCGTGTGCTGCAAGATCGGAAGCGATTGCTCGCCCGATGCCGCTGGCGCCCCCGGTCACCAGTGCTATCCGCCCGTCATGGGATCGGGGTGGTGGCAGACGCCTCAGCTTGGCCTCTTCCAGTTCCCAGTACTCGACGCGGAATTTCTCGCTCTCGGCGATGGGCGCATAAGTCGAGACAGACTCGGCCCCCCGCATCACGTTGATCGCGTTCAGGTAGAACTCAGAAGAGATGCGCGCGGTTGGCTTGTCCTTTCCGAACGCGAACATCCCCACGCCTGGGACGAGGACGATCGAGGGATCTGCTCCCCTCATGGCGGGAGTCTGATCGTCGGCATAGCGCTGGTAGTAGGCCGCGTACTCTTTTCGGTACTGATTATGCAAAGCGGACAATCGTTCGACACCTGCTTGGAGCCCGGCCGAGGGGGATACGTCCAGAACCAGCGGCCGAATCTTTGTTCGCAAGAAGTGGTCCGGACACGAAGTTCCCAGACCCGCCAATCGAGCAAGCTTTTCCCCCGCGAGAAACTCCAGGACAATCTGGTCATCGCAAAAATGCCCGATCACCCGGTGATCGGTCGCCGCGATTGCCCGGATGTAGGGCATGAGGGCCGCAGCCCACCAGATCCGTTCGGAGTGGGGCAATGGCATGCGCTCTTGAACGGGGCGCCCGAAGGGTTCGGCCACGTTCTGGGTATCGATGTAGGTCTGGGCCTGTTCAATGATCCATCGTGAATTTGCCTCGCACTCTTCACTGGAGTCACCCCAGGCCGTGGTTCCGTGTCCGCCCAAAATGACGCCTATTGCATCTGGGTGTTCGTCCCGTATCGCGGCAATGTCCAGGCCGAGTTGAAAGCCGGGACGGCGCCAGGGCAGCCAACGAACACGATCGCCATAGATGGTTTTCGTCAGTTGTTCGCCTTCAGCCGAGGTGGCAATCGCAATAGCGCTGTCAGGGTGGAGGTGGTCGACGTGGGGCGAATCGACCAAAGCATGCATGGCGGTATCGATCGAAGGTGCAGCACCTCCGCGACCATGGAGGCAGAAATCGAATGCGTGGACCATCTCATCCTCATGCTGCATCCCTCGATAGACGCGGGGTAGCGAGCGCAGGCGGTCGAGGCGCAGAACTGCCAATCCACTCTCGTTGAGAGTGCCTAGGTCGCCGCCAGAACCCTTCACCCACAAGAGGTCCACTGGCTCTCCCGACGCCGGATCGATGTCGATGCCTTTCGCGGAGGCGTTCCCGCCCGCGTAGTTGGTATTCCTTCGGTCGGCTCCGAGTCGGTGGGAGCGGGCAAGCAGATCCTCTACTGCAGAATTCACGGTTTATGCGCCCCAACTCAACGCCAAGCCACCGACGCGCTCCGAGGTGATCTGCTCGGCGTAGCCGCTCTCCCGGTAGGCCCGTATGGGGTCGGGTGCGAGCCCTCGCGCCACTCGCCATTCGGCCAACAGCGGGCGTACGTCTGTCGAAAAGGCGTCCATGAGGACCTCGTGCGCCCCGAGGACGTCGTTGGTCCGCTGTAAGGCTTGCAGCGCTGTTCGATCAACGAGGAGGGCCCTGGCCATCATCTCCTGCACATTGAGAACCGACCGGATCTGAGCTGGGATCTTCTCTTCGATGTTGTGACATTGGTCGAGCATGAATCTGACGCCGCTGGTGTTCCCATCTAACCCACCACCGCGGATCACCTCAAAGAGAATCCGAAATAATTGGAATGGATCCGCGGCGCCAACCATAAGGTCGTCATCGGCATAGAAGCGAGAGTTGAAGTCGAAGGAGCCGAGACGTCCCAATCTCAGGAGTTGGGCCACTATGAATTCAACGTTGGTGCCAGGAGCATGATGCCCGGTGTCCAAACACACCAGGGCTTGCGGACCCAGCGCCATGCACTGCACGTACGCCGTGCCCCAATCGGGAACATCCGTATGATAAAACGCCGGCTCGAAGAACTTGTACTCGAGGATGAGCCGCTGGTTGCTGTTCAGTCTTTCGTAGACGGCCCCTAAGGACTCTGCCAACCTCTCTTGGCGGTCCTGGAAGTCTCCCTGCCCGGGGTAGTTGGTTCCGTCAGCAAGCCAGATCTTCAGATCACTACTGCCCACCTCATCCATGATGGCGATGCACTCGTGCATGTGGTCGATCGCCTTTGACCTGATGCGATCATCGATGTGGGTGAGGCTTCCGAACTTGTAGTCCTCGTCTTGAAACGTGTTCGAATTGACGGTACCGAGGCCCAAGCCCAAGTCCTCCGCGTAGAGCCGTAGCTTGTCGTAGTCGTCGACTCGGTCCCAGGGAATGTGCAGGGCGACCAGCGGTGCTGCGCCGGTGTATCGGTGCACTTGTGCCGCATCGGCGATTTTTTCTTCGGGTGTACGAGGCGCTCCTGGCTGAGCGAAGACCTTGAACCTGGTGCCCGAGTTGCCGAAGGCCCACGAGGGCAGTTCGATCTCGAGCTGGCCGAGCCGCTGCAGCATGTCATCAACCTCGACCATGTTCCTCCCGCCCTCGGTCCGAGTGGGCTCCCGCCGGCCGATCGGTTGGACAATCGGCCCAAGCTTTGACTCGATTGTAAACGGATTTGGAGCGTTTCACAAAGGTGAAGTTACGTACAGAATTATGTACACTCTAATTCCCAGGTAGTAGGGCGAATCTGAGCATAATTAGATCGGTTCAGTTATGCATATTTCATAGAAGCCCCGGGGATGGTAGGTGAGGGCGGCGTCGACCTCATTGGGTCGGCCGTATCGGGCCGCCGCCGACGCGGTCGATACCGGGAACCCGGTGAGTGAACGATCTGGACAGGGCAAGGAGCGAGAGGTGGTCCCGAATTCAGCGATTGAGCAACGGCTGGGCTGGTGCGCTGACCTGATTTCTCCGAGCGAGGAGTTCGCGGGCGCTCCGATACTCCGACGCGTGTTCACGCTGCCTGAGGGCCATGGAGTGTTGCGGCAGGCGTGGCTGCATATCTCGAGCCTCGGTATCTATGAGGCGTACATCAATGGTTCGGCGGTCAGCGATGAGGTCCTCAATCCCGGTTGGAGCAGCTACCAATGGCGGCTGCGGTATCGCTCATACGACGTTGCGTTGTTGCTTCAGACACATTCCGTCCTGGGCGTCGCGCTTGGAAACGGCTGGTATCGGGGGAGGCTCGGGTGGGCCGGCCAACGTGCGCTGTATGGAGATCGCCTGGCGGTCATTGCGCAGCTCGAAATGAGCTTTGAGGATGGTCACACTGAGCGGTTGACCACGGACAGCGCCTGGCGCGCTGGACCCTCTTGCGTGCTGGCGAACGACCTCTACGACGGGGAGGTGATCGACGCTCGTCTCCGAGATGACTCGTGGCATTTGCCTGCGTTTGCCGAGGAGGGCTGGGTCGATGTCGAGGTCCTCCCATTCGATTCGACTCGTTTGGTACCTGCGACAGGACCCCCGGTCCGTCGCCAGGAACGTCTGGCGCCTGTTGCGATCTCGAAGTCTCCCGCGGGCCACACGTTGATCGACTTTGGCCAGAATGTGACCGGTTGGACCAAGCTGCACGTGAGCGGACCAGCCGGCACAAAGGTGAGCGTGGCACACGCGGAGGTGTTAGAGAACGGCGAGCTCGGCACGCGACCACTCCGGAGTGCGAAAGCCACGGACATGTACATCCTCAGTGGTCACGATGACGTCTTCGAACCAACGATGACGTTCCACGGGTTTCGGTACGCGCAGATTGATGGTCGGCCCGAACCATTGTCATCCGACTCGATCGAGGCTGTGGTCGTCCACTCGGACCTGCGCCGGATCGGGGAGTTCGAATGTTCACACCCGCTTCTCAACCAGCTGCATCGCAACGTCGTCTGGGGATTCCGTGGCAATGCCCTCGACATCCCGACGGACTGCCCACAGCGTGACGAGCGGCTCGGCTGGACCGGAGACCTCGCGGTGTTTGCTCCCGCTGCCGCATACCTCTTCGACGTCCGGAAATTCCTGGCCGAATGGCTCGAGGATCTCAAGACCGAACAGAGCCACGCCGATGGCGTCGTACCACTCGTCGTACCAAGCCCTCCCTTGATGGAGGGACTGACACTCTTTGCGCACGGGCCTTATGCGATCTGGGGTGATGCATGCGTCTGGGTGCCGTGGGCTCTGTGGCAGGCGTATGGCGATCTGCGCCTTCTCGAGGACCAGTTCGAATCCATGGCAGCACATCTTGCACAAGTTGAGCGGAAGCTTTCGTCGAGCGGACTCTGGGATCAGGGCTTCCAGTTCGGGGATTGGCTCGATCCCGACGCACCCCCCGAACAGCCGTGGGCGTCCAAGGCGAACCCAGGAGTTGTTGCCACGGCCTGCTTGTACCGATCAGCTCGCACTGTCGCCGACGTTGCACGACTGATCGGTCGCGAGGAAAGGGCGGACCAGTTCGATTCGTTGACGAGGCGCACTCGGGAGGTCTTTTCACAGCACTACCTGAGACCAGATGGCACGTTAACGAGCGACGCGCCAACGGTGTACGCACTGGGTGTTGTCTTCGGTCTGCTCGAAGCCAGCGAGCGCCAGGCTGCTGGTGATCGACTGGCAGAGCTAATCCGCGACGGCGGGTATCACGTCAGCACGGGCTTCGCGGGTACGCCCTATGTACTGGATGCACTGACAATGACGGGCCATCTAGACACCGCCTATCGAATGCTGCTCGAACAGTCCTGTCCATCCTGGCTCTATCCCGTCACGATGGGTGCCACCACGATTTGGGAGCGCTGGGATTCCATGTTGCCCGACGGCTCCCTCAACCCCGGCGAGATGACAAGTTTCAACCACTATGCACTGGGCGCGGTGGCTGATTGGATGCATCGAACGATCGGCGGTATCGCACCCCTCGAACCCGGGTACGAACGGGTGTTGATCGCACCGAGACCTGGGGGAGACATCACGTGGGCACGGGTCGGCCTTGATTCGCCGCGTGGAAAGATTGCCGTCGACTGGTTGCTCGAACACGAAGACATCGTCTTGAAGGTGGCGCTGCCAGCGGGAGTACCAGGGGTGATCGACCTTGCCGGACAAGATCCGATCCACATCGTGGGGACGGGTGAAGAGCAGTGCGTGGTAGGTCGGAGCGCTTGATCTGCCCGGGTGCTGCGAATGAGCATCACGTGCCGTCAAGAGCGGTCAACTCCAAAATGATTGCGGATCCTCCCGTGCCATGCTCTCAGGGGTCTCGGCCGGAAGTGAATAGGTCGTGTACGTGACGACCCTCTCTTTGGTTCGCGGTGGTTTTGTGCTGTGGAGTGTGCACCCCACATGGATGGTCAAATCTCCTGGCTGGGTGTCGAGTGCAAGCATTGGCAAATCAGATTCGAAGCCTTTGACGAGGCCAGGGGAGGGCACGGAGACCCGGTGAGATCCTGCTATTACTCGGAGATACCCGTAGTCCCCGCCTGTTGCAGCCAATGGAAGCCCAATCGCATATCCCGCGCAGTGGTACGTATGGCCGCCCAAGGAGCAGTCACGGTGCCAGGGGAACTCTGAGAGTCCACTGACCGTGCCCACCGGCTTGATCAGGGCTTCGGATCCTTGAGGGTTTTCTGTATGGATGCGGCGCCCAGCGCCGAACAGGGCGCCCAGTCGCGCGTAGGCCGAGCCATTGACCAATTCCGCCATACGCGTTGAAGCTTCGAGGAGGTACATGACTCGCACGCACCGCTCAGTGCCGTCGCCGAGGGTAGCCCACCACCTGTTTGGATCTCCTGGTTTGGCCACGCGGGCGGCCTCTTGCACCTCACCCGCTACTTCGTCGAGATGGGCAGGGTCCACCCACCCACGCAACCGACAGAAGCCCGCCTGTCCGATGAAGTCTGCAATGTCGGAGTCGTCGTCGTCAGGGCAAAACGTACGGTCCAGGTTGAGAGGATCACCGTGGCGGGACCGAAAATCCAAGCTTCCAGGCCGATAGAGTGGCCGCCCGTCCAGGAGCGCGTCGAAAACGTGATCCCACGCCAAGACGTCGCTGAGCTCACCGCTCAATAGATGGACGCCTCCGCCGAAGATCAGTCCGCTGATCGAACGAATGCCGTTGAAAAGATGGCTGGCCGCATCCGCCTCGACCTCGAGCACCACACCACCTGGACCATCTCCAAAGCGCACGGAGCCCCTGTCCAGGGTGCAGGCAAGTCCATCCACCTTCAACGTGAGGGGAGGGAGCCCCAATGCAATCTGGGCAGTCGCCGCGGTGTCGCCGTTCTGCTGCATGAGGGCCGGCCCGATCTCGCCCCCGAAATGCGCAACCGAGATTGGCTTTACGTCGTCAAGCCACCTACTTCGGAAGTCGAGCGAGTCAGGGGATGCCATGGGCCTCATTGAGGGTTTTGGTCGCGAGGGCCGAGGGTGTGAGGGACCAACTCGTCATATAACGATGTTATCCGGCCTCGGACCTCAGCCCTGCGAGACGTAGGTGACCGAGAAGGCAGTCCCGAGCTTGAGCGCGCTCACCTGGAGTTGGACGACCGATCCGTCGACCTGGTCGTAGCCGGTGGGATTTAGATTGCCGAACGGCTCCGAGTTCACCTCGAGTCCGGAGAACTTGACCTTCTTGAATTTCGGGAACGGGCCGGCTTGAGCCTCTTCGGTCGCTTGCGCGCCGTCGACGGGGAAACCGGGGCCAATGACGTCGATGTGGTCATGGCTCGTCGAGTCGTTCAAGTGGTAAGTCTCGCTGGACGAGCCTGCCGAGCCCTTGAAAACCAGGGTGTCTCCAGGCGCAACCGGCTCCGACTCCGTTGTCCCGGTCGACGTCAGCAATTCGGCGCTGTACGTGGGTGATCCGCTCGGGCACGTCGTGTACACCAGGGCTCCTCCCGACCCATCGGGACCTGTCAAGAAGACCTCGGTGGCCAGATAACCGTCCAGACCCTGAGCGTTGAGGCATTTCGCCTTGGGCACGGTGAAGGTGGCGTTCAACGTCGTGGACTGCTGCGGAAATGTGGCGATGTAGCCGGCACTGATGGGACTGTTCCCGACGGCTCCAGCAGTCTCAGCCGGAAGGAGAGCGAGAACGACTCCACATGTCAGCGAAAGTGCTCCGATGACTCTTCTCATGGTCGCTCCGTCTGCTGGACACTGCGCGTGAAGCCGGTGTGGAGGAATGTGACGACCCTAACAAATGAACTCGTCCTTGCAGCAGGACACGACCCCCCATCGGATTTGTCTCGAAGAATCTCTCGATAAATGGGCACTCCGAGGACATGCTCTGTACGGAGCGTGGGCCGGCAAAGAGGTCCTCAATTGTCGCTGGGCGTCAGGTACCGGGCCGGCAGTTGGGTGCATCGTCCGCCACGCCCTACCCCACGGAGGCCTCAGGCCCTCGTCCACGCCGCCTCGCCGCGGGCGCCAAAGGCGTCGAGCGCGGGTTCGGCCCGTTGCACCATGTAAGAGCCAAATGCGATGAGGCCATTTAACGCTGACTCTGTCGGGGAAAGACGACTTCTTGCAGCAGCAACTGGATTGTTGCTGCGATCGGCACGGCGATCAGGGCGCCGATCAATCCAAGGAGCGCACCGCCGAGCAGCGTGGCGATGATGGTCAATCCGGGAGTCACCCTGACGGTGTGCTTCATGACGCGGGGCGTAAGCAAGTAGTCCTCGAGGAATCGGTATGCGATATAGAACCCAGCAGTGGCTATCCCGACAGGAAGCCCCTTGGAGAGCGCAACCAGCGACACGACGACTCCGGCGATGGTTGAACCAACCATGGGAATGAGATCGAACACGCCGACAACGAGGGCCAGCAGTAACGCATAGGGGACACCAAACGCGACAAGCCAAATGTAGGTACCGATGGCTGAGACGACTGAGGTCAAAAGATTGCCGAGCATGAATCCGCCGACCCGGTTGAACACCTCATCGGTGAGGAGGGCCACCCTTTCTCGACGACTGCGAGCAATGAGAGAGAGCCAGAGCCTCTTCACTCCGGGGAGGGCGATGAGAAAGTAGATAGTCAGAGCGATGACGCTGACCGTGGCGACCCCTGTCGAAAGCAGGACGCGCCCTGCACCAACGAGGCCACTCGTCACGGGCAATTTCAGTTTGGACTTGCCGTTCAGATAACCCGTCAGATGCAGCTTGTGTACCCACTGGCCCGCCCAACCCTTTCCCGCGATCAGGTTTGACTTGTAGCGCGGATAGTTGTCGATCAACACCTGGACTTCATGGGCGATCGGCGGCACAACAATGGCGATGAACACGGCAACCGCAAGCAGGAATCCGAAGGTGACGATCGCAACCGAGACGCCACGGGGCACCGCATGTGACGTCAACATTTCGATGATGGGATTCAGGCCGATTGCGATAAACAGCGCCAAACCGACGATGACCAAGACGCTTGTGACGTCGGCCAGTCCGCGAAACAGGAGGTATGCGACACCCACACCCAAGGCGCCAGTCAGACCGACGAAGAAGGGACTCCGACGGTCGAGCGGGCGGCCAAGGGAACCCAGCGAGTCATCGGTCCCCGTCAATTCCCGCTCGACGTCGGGGGGGAGAATGAGGACATCGGGGGGGCGGGTCGCTTCCTCGACGACGTCCCCCCCACTCGTGGACTCAGCGCCGCCTAAGCCAGCAGTGCTCGACGTGTTGAGAACACTCATACGACCTCGGCCCTACGGCCTGCGGCTGCTCGTGCCGAGCATCGAGGCGCAAGACCATATGGAGTGAGGCGGTCGCAGCGGCCAGCGGCCATGCGACGACGATGGTCCCTGGCTTCGCAGCGCCCGTCCACGCTTAACGACGAAGGGATCCGCGGGTCGATCCGCGGCTCAATGCGAAGCTGGCCACCCAGACGACTGCGAGAACCACTGCAGCGATCCAGAGCAAGTGAACGGCGAAGCCAGCACCGAACAGAACCAGAACCAATAGGGCCAACAGAAGTATTGCCATTGTAATTTCCTCCTAGCTGTATCCGTGCAAAGGGCGTATCGAATCGAGTACGGAATCGAGATTCGGTCTCGGTGGAATCCGAACGCATCCCACCGAGAGTTGCTTCTCAATACGTGGAATCGACCTCTCGAATGACGTTCCCTCGCCCGTCGTCAACGACGGTGCGATGCCGGCGAGTGTTGCCTATCGCCATGGCGATCACGGAAAGAATGGCCCCAGCTACGCCGACAATCATCAAGATCACCCCCACCTTGTTGACGTTGAATCCGTGTTGGTCGGGGTTCGCCGTCACGGCGTAATCAAGTACGGCTCCGACCGCAAAGGCGATGATGCTCGCTACGAGTCCACCTGCTCCGACCATTGCAACTCCCCTCCTAGGTTGCAACGGGGTTACCCGGGTAACTTCGACTGAAACAAGATCTCGGGCTTCGCGCAAAACACATGCAGTGAAACAGATCAAACTCCCGTTTGAGGGGTGACCGATGGTGAAATGTCCCTGGGAGCGAGTCACCATTTCACCTCCAGCCCTCTGTCCGTGCCGTGACGGCGGCAGCGGCGCTGATCGATCGTCAGTCGGTGTGCACGCCAGGTCGTTCTGAGCCCTGACGTCGGGAGAGCCCGAAACCAGCCAGGCTTGTAGACGTGGCGACTTGCCTAGGCGTCCCGAGCGAGCACGAAGCGGTAGGCGAAGGCCACGAGCGCGGCAGCCAGCACAACGAAGATCGCCGCCTCGATACCTTGGAACGCCCAGAACCGAACGGCGGGTTGGAAGGTGATCCACTGGTGGTAGCCGTGGGAGGCGAGGCAGTGCGGGCTGATCCCCTTCCCACCGAAGGCACCCATTCGGCACGCCGACGGCAACTGATCGAGATTGATGCCGCTTCCGTAATAATGGCCATCTGGCCCGACGATGCCACCCGAGAGGATCCACGCTCCGGGCGGCGCTCCGCTGTCGCTGAGAGCGAGGGGCAGCGTCTTGGTGACAGCGGCCATGAAGTGAGGCCGGATGTAGACCGCGGTGACAACGCGCACAGCGAAGAACGCCCCGAGAGTGGTGGCGATCGCCGGGAGGACCCGGCGGAACATAGACCCGACGGCGAGACCGAGGGCCACGGCGAACAGGGCGTAGGCAACTGGGACGAGACCTTGGATGTCGAAGGCGTCGAACCTACCGCTGAGGGCGTTCTCGGGAGTTCGCCACCAGCTCACAAGGCAGGTGAGCGCGCCCGACCACATCGCTGCGGCCACGAAGACCCACACGACGTTGGTACTCAGCCAGTGGCGTCGCGTCACCGCCTGGGTCCACACCAGGTTCTGGGTGCCCTCTTCGTACTCCTTGGCGACGAGCGGGGCGGCCCAGAACAGCCCGAACAGGAGGGGCACGATGACGGTGGCGTTGACCAGGTCGATAATGGCCCCATCACCGCGGAACAAGATGTTGCCGGCATCCGCGCAGCTCTGCGTGGCGCGGCATGTGGCGAAAAACGCGTCATAGTCGTTGGACATGATGGAGCCGGTGATGCTCAACAGGATGATGAGCGCCGCCAACGTGGCAGCCGCCCAATAGACCTGGTGCCGGTGGAGGCGCCAGACCAGGAGGTTCACGATGCCGTCCGCACGGCTGTGAGGGGTCCGGCGGAAACCGGATCGTCGATGCCCATGTAGGCGAGGACGATCTCTTCCAAGGAGACCTCGCTCACCTCCCAGGCGGGATCGAGTACCGGCTGGTCGAGGTGGACCAGGAGCCTGGTCTGATTGGCGGTGTGGGTCGTCTTGATCACATCGAATCCCCTCCCGACATCGGACGCGGCTCGTCTGGGACCGAGCAGCATCCGGTGCGAGGCCAGCACGTGGTCGATGTCATCGCAGATCTGGGTTCGCGACGAGGAGAGGAGGATGACGTGGTCGCATACCCGCTCCAGATCATGGAGGAGGTGGGAGGACAGGACGACCGAGAGGTCGCCTTCGGCCACCGATTCGCTCAACGAGGTCAAGAATTCACGCCGGGCCAACGGATCGAGGGCGGCAACCGGTTCGTCCAGCAGGAGGACCTGGGGGCGCTTGGCCAGTGCCAGACCGAGCGCCACCTGGGCGCGCTGTCCGCCCGACAACGTCGCCACGGGTCGGTCCGTGGGAACCCGGAGGGCCGCCAGACGCTCCCGGGCGCCCGAGGCATCCCAGTTGTGGTTGAGATGGGCTCCGATGGTCAGGTGATCGTCGGCGCTCAGACGCTTGTAGAGCGGAACGTCTTGTGCCAGGTAGCCAATGCGTGCAAGGAACTCTTCGGACGGTCCCGGCGCGACGCCGAGAATCTCGGCCCCGCCTGCGGTGGGTCGTGAAAGCCCCACCAGAAGGCGCAGGAGGGTCGTCTTGCCTGCTCCGTTCGGCCCTACGAGCGCCGACACCCGTCCTTGCGGTACTTGGATCGAACAGTCTTGAAGAGCCCACGTGCTACCGAAGCGCTTTCCAAGACCCATGGTCTCGATTGCGGGGGTCACGCCACGCCTCGCTCTGCTCCGTCGTGGAGCACGGTGCGAACGAGCGCCTCGATCGCGGCATCGTCGAGACCTTCGCGACGGGCGCTGGTGATCCAGCGATCGAGGCTCTTGGCCAGGCGAGCCTGCGTCGTCGGCGGCGGCCCCTGAGGGCGTCGGAGCACGAAGGTCCCGACTCCCTGGCGACCTTCGACCAGGCCGAGGTTCTCCAGTTCGCGGTAGGCCTTGAACACGGTATTGGGATTGATGGCGACTTCGGCGACCACTTGCTTCACCGTCGGCAGCTGGTCGCCGGGTTGGAGGTGGCCCATGCGTAGGGCCTGCTCCACCTGTTGGACCACCTGGAGATACGCGGGGACGCCCGAGTCGGGGTGCAGTGTGAAGGTGATCGCCTGGTCCAGGATTTCCCTAGTCATCTAGATAACTATGGATCCTGTCGACCTTCTCGTCAAGCCGGACCGAGATGCAGCCGGCTTGCTGGCTTCAGAAGACGTACTCAGCAGGTGCGCAGAGTCACCGAGCCGCTCCATGCTTCGGACGAAAGATCACGAGAGGCGCCGGATGGCGTCGTCAACGAGTCCGCATCGCGGTCCATACCCGGACTTCTCGAACGACGCCGGCCGTGGCAACGCCCACCGCTCCGACCATGAGGAGAACCGTGCCGATGAGCCAGATGTCCCAGGGTGTGCTCGATGCGCCGCCGGGGTTCGCATGCAAGAAGCTGGGCGCGTCCGTCGCCATCGCGGCCCACCACACCGCTGTCGCGACAGCGATGACTGCCATCGCACCGGCCAGGGCAACGGCCAGGAGCGCCTCCGCGGCCAAGATTGCCCGCGGGAACACGACACGTCTGGCCGCCGCAATCGCTACCGCCGTCCACAAGACGAGGGTGAGCGCAATCACCATCGCCCACACCAGGACCAGCGCCCCGTACCAATGGAGTCCACCGTTGCGTTGTTGAGTCGTGAGGTGGTGCGCCCAGACGATCAGCGGCACGGTGGTGAGTCCGACGACGATCGTTGCGGCCAAGGCCCGCAACAGTGGCTTGCGCACAGTGCGCATACCTTCCCTTCGGACGAGTTGCACGAACGCAGGAACGGCGAGGAGAGCCCCGAGGAGGACCAGGGCACTCGCCACTCCGGCAACGGTCTGGAGCACCGTGTAGGCGACGTCGGGGACTCGGTGTGCAGCAGCGTCGTGGGGCAGCGCCTGGTCGAAGTGTTCGGAGAATTTGGCGAAACTGGCGCCGGCGATCACGAAAGCGGTCCAGGCGGCGAGAACCAGCAACGCGCCGGCCCGCAAGCCGTCGACCGCCGGTGCGGAATCCCCGACGAGCCCTGACAGCCGGGCCCGCTGTCGGAGGCCACCGGTCAAGAGGCCGAAGCGCACGGACATCGGAAGAGACGTGCCGTACTCCTCATCGAGCAGAGCGATGAGTTCGTCTCCGTACCGGTCGCGCCACGCGGCCGGGTACCAGCGGAGCCGAGGATCCTGGTCCTCATAGTTCAGACGGTCACCGGAATTCTCCGTTGTCATCACGCCAGCCTCGGGCCAGGCGTGTGTACAATTTTGAGGCGTGCCTGTCCCACCCGCACCAGCTCACGCATCTGGGCTACGTGGTCAGCAAGGGTCGCGGAGCCCGCAGCGGTGATGCAGTACGGGCGACGTCGATCGTCGTTCTCGAGGGGCTGAATGAGCCCGCGCTCCTCCAACCTGGTGATCGCTCCATAGAGTGCGCCGGGACCGAGTGTCACCCCGGCGAATTCCTCGATGTCCTTGAGGAGGGCATGACCATGTTTGGCTCCGCCAGCGAGGCTCATGAGGATCAGCGTCGGAGGGTCGTTCGTCCGACGCCGCCCCGGAGACCTCCTCTGGTCCGCACTTTCGGAAGGCTTGGCTCGCATGAAAAAGAGAATACTACGTCGCACGTAGTTACGCAAGACGTAGTACTGACGGTGCCGTCACGATCCGAGCAGCATGGAGCGACCGTTCGCTTCGAATGCCTGCAGCAGCGTCTGCACGTCAGCCTGTGTCATCAAGACGTAGTGCTCGTCTCGCCCGATCCGGTGCCACACCGGATCCGTCGTGTCCCACCGCTCGGCCCGCAGTGGCTTCTTGTCGGTCTTGTTCGTAGCGGTGACAGGCAACGATGTCACGATCCGGACGAAACGCGGCGCCCATTTCGTGCCGAGGTCCCGCTGGGCGGCAAGGAAGGAGGAGAAGGCGTCTGGGTCGAAGGCCGCTCCGTGCTTGAGCTCGAGGGCGACCATGACCTGATCGCCCGTCGTGGCGTCGGGCACCGGGTAGACGGCGACACCGCCGGCTTGTTCGAAGCGGGCCAAGATGCGCTCTACCGGGGCGGCGGCGAAGTTCTCGCTGTCGACCCGAAGCCAGTCGCCGGTGCGCCCGGCGAAGTAGAAGACGCCTTCTTCGTCTTGGTAGGCCAGGTCTCCCGACCAATACCAGCCGTTCCGTGTGCGCTCGGCGTCGGCCTCGGGATTGTTGTAGTAGCCCTCGAAGTTGGATCGAACGTTGCGGCCCACCAGCTCGCCGATGCACGAGTCGGCATTGGTCAGCCGACCCAGGTCGTCGAAGGATGCGAGAGGGAGCTCGCGTCCCGTCTCCGGATCCACGACAGCGATGTCGTCGCGTGCGCTGGCCCGGCCCAGCGCACCCGGCCTGGCGTTGGGTGCCGGCTTCAGAATGATGGCGTTCTCGCTCGATCCGTAGCCCTCGAAGAGGGGAATGCCGAACCGCTCGGTGAATGCCGCCTTGTCCTGGGCCGAGGTCTCGGGCCCGAGCACGTAGCGCAATTGGTGATCGCGGTCGTGTTCGGTCGGCGGAGTAGCGACGATGTGCGAGATCGCCCGCCCCACGCTGTTGAAGAAGGTGGCCCCAGTCGTGCGTACGTCGGGGAGGAAATTCGAGGCCGAGAATTTGCGGCGCAGGGCCAAGGTGGCACCGCTACGGAAGGCCGGAAGCACGGCGGCTGAAAGTGCATTCCCGTGGAAGAGCGGCATGGCCGAGTAGAGGATGTCGTCGGGCCCGAAGGGCACGCGAGCCGCGGAGCGAGCCGCCCGCCCCTGCGTCATCCGTACCGCCTTGGGTCCTCCGGTCGAACCGGACGTGAAGATGAGCAGGTAGAGCTGGTCAGGATCCGGATCGGGGAGCGCCGGCCGGGCCTGGTCGGTCGAACTCCGGAGCGCGTCGAGCCGGCCGACGTAGTCCGCTCCGTCGACTGCCATGAGGCCGGCTGGCTCCAGGCCGAGGTCGAGCTGGTCCAGCAGCGCCATCTGCGAGGAATCGGTGAGCACCAGCTGGCAGTCCGCTCGTCGGATGTCGTTGGCCAGTTCGGCTCCCCGGCGGGTGGGGTTGATGCCGACGATGACCGCCCCGGCCAGTGCCGCCCCCGCCAGGAGAAACAGGTACTCCGGAGTGTTCTCCAAGAGGACGCCGATATGGAAGGGACCGTCACGGCGCAAGGAGAGGAGGAGCTCGGCCCGCACCTCGGCTTCGACGACCACCTGGCGCCACGTCCACCGCCTCCCCTCGAAGACGAGACCCATACCGTCGTCCTCGCTACGGAGCCGAACCAGCTGGGCCGCCGTCGTCACCGGCGCCGTGGCGAGATCTTCCGGTTCCGTCATCGGAGCCTGCCACGCAGCAAATCGAGGATCGGGTTGTCTTCGATGGGCAGCATCGGCGATTTCCCGGCGTCCTGTCGCAAGATGCTGATCCGGGTCATGATCGCAGTACTCCGCAGCATGGCCAAGGTCTCGTACCACTCGAGATCTCGGACCGACCGTCCGCTCAGATGTTCGAAGTGCGCAACGGAGTCATCGCGGTCGGGAAACCCCTCGACTCGTGTTCCGAACATCTGCTGCGCCGTGAGGTCGAGGCTGGTCAACCATGCGAGGTCATGCTCCGGCGCACCCACCGTCGTCATGTCCCAATCGAGAACGGCGCGCGGGACGAGGTCGTCACCGAGCACCATGTTCTCGAGCCGGACGTCTCCCCACAGGAGCGCGGCAGGCGGCTCATGGCGTGGCAGGTGGCGGCCGGCCCACTCGATGGCCTCGACCAGGGTCGGGACGGGCCGGCCGTGGGTCGACCACGACAAGTAGTGCTCCCAGAAGCGCAGCATGCCCTGATTGTCCAGGCGGGGCACGCGAGGAGCCTCATTCGGGTCGGCCCGGTGGATCGTCACCAGGGCGGCGAGCATGCCGTCGTGCACCCGTCGCTGGTCGGCCGAGGACAGCCCGCTCAACCAGGGATCCCGGAACTGCAGACCGCCAACGACGTGCCCCTCCACGCGGGGCATCGCAATGAAGGGTCTGCCCAACCACTTGGGGTCCGGTTCCAGGACGGGGTCCGGCACCGGAACCCCCACATGCGACGCCGCGATCTGGGCCTCCCACTGCGGCAGGAGGTCGAACTCGGCGAACGTCGCCGCCTCCCGCGGCACCAGGCGAAGCACCAACTGGGTGACCGATGACCCGGTGTCGCCGGCGCTCGCCACGTCCACGAAGATCGTCTCGCCGGAGTAGCCCGCCGCCGGTCGGCTGAGATCTCCGATTTCTACTTCCTGCAGCCCCCGCCGGGCCGTGAGCCATCGGGCGAGGCCGCCAGCAAGGGCGCGGTCGGCGCCGTGCCGGCCCGAGCCGTCCAGAGAGGATGTGCTCACGCTGACACCGCGTGCCGCAAAGTCCATCGAGTCCCAGAGGTGACCATCATCGGCTGAGCTGCAGCGGCATCCGCGACGCTCCTCGCACCAGCGTCGAGCGTACGTAGTCAACTGGGCCGACCACCTCGTATTCGGGAAAGCGCCGCAAGAGCTCTTCGAGGAACACGCGGGCCTCGAGCCGGGCCAGGGCGGCTCCGAGGCACAGGTGTTCACCGAATCCGAAGGCCACGTGCGTGGGTGTGACCGGCCGGACGACGTCGAGGCGGTCGGCCGTCGATCCGAACGCAGCCGCATCCCGGTTGCCCGAGGCGTACAGCATGACCAGAAAGTCCCCGGCGGGAATGTGCCGGTCTCCGAGCTCCACGTCGACCGCTGCCGTGCGTCCGAAGGCCTGGATCGGGGTCACCCAGCGGAGGAACTCCTCGATCGCACCGGGCAGCAGCGAAGGATCGGCGGCCAGCTGCGCCCGTTGCTCGGGGTGCTCGTGGAGCGCTTCCATCGTTCCGGAGAGGAGCGTCCTCGTCGTCTCGTTGCCGGCGACCAGAAGCGTCATACAGAACCCCATGATCTCAAGGCGGCTGAGGGGACGTCCATCCAGATCGGCCGTCTTGAGCAGAGCAAGCAGTCCGTTCGCCTCGCCGTCGGGGGAGTCCACGTGGTGCAGCAGAAAGTCCGTCATCTGATGGAGATCGCCAGCGCTCGCATCGGCCGATTCCTGATCGGGTGCGGCGATGATGGCATCGGACCAACGTCGGAATTCCTGTCGATCGGCGTCGCCCACCCCGAACAGTTCCGCGATCACGGCAATGGGAACGACGGCGGCGATGTCGTTCACGCCGTCGATCGGCTCCCGTGCGGGTGAAGCATCGAGGACGTCGGAGACGGTCTTGCGAACCATCTCTTCGAGGTAGCCAACGGCCTTCGGGGTGAACTGGCGGTTCACGATCTTCCGATACACGGCATGGAGGGGCGGGTCGAGATGGAGGATGGAGAAGGCACCGAGCCCTTCGGACCCGGCGCCGCGCATCGGGTCGTTGATCAGGACGCCTCGTCCGGAGGTGAAGCGCGCAGGGTCGCGGCTGATCGTCCGGATGTCCTCGTAACGGCTCACAGCCCAGCTGCCATCGGCGGTGGGATGAACCGGTGACCGATCCCGCAGGGTGGCCAAGATGTCGAAATAGTCGGGCTGGAGGAAGAAGCCGGGGCGAGTCAGATCGAGCTTCGGATAGGCCCAATCGGCCATGAGAACTCCTCACGTGGGTCAGGGAGGCGTGGCGCTGGCCTGCCGTTGCCTTCTCGCTCTCAGTTTCGTACAGTGTTTAACTCAACGTCAAATGGGACCGTGAGCAGCGGCCCGAGGAGTGAGCGCATGCGGGCGGTGGTGAGCGAAAGCGAATCGGATGAACACCTCGAGCTACGAGAACAGCCACGGCGCCCCCTGAGGTCATTCGACCGGACGGCCGGCGGAATCCTCACTCGACGGGCCACGGTTTCGGCCTCGGAAGCCGCCTCATGAGCCCTGCGGAAATCACCGCCGCCGAGCCGGCGGGAAAGATCCCGCGTGCGTGGCGCTATGGCGAGCTGACGCGTGAGGCAGTGGTCGAAGCCGGACTCCGGCTGACACGGCGCTGTGGATTTTCGAATCTGAGCATGCGCAAGTTGGCGGCCGAGTTGGGTAGTCCTTCGATGAACCTGTACTACTACGTGCGGGACAAGCGCCAGCTCCTCGATCTCGTCGCCGACGCCGTCTTGGGAGAGGTCCTGCTTCCCTCCCGAGATCTTCCCTGGGAGCGCCAGCTGACATTGCTCTTCGAAGGTGGCCACGACATCCTGCTGCGTTATCCCGGCGTTGCACAGCACTTGTTGCGCCGCACCGCTGGTCTCCCGAACGAGATCCGGCTCTACACGACGATCACCGAGATCCTGGGGCAGGCCGGCCTCGACCGCGTGGTGAGCGACAGAGTGCAACGACTGATGGCCTACCTGCTCTTCGGGGCGGTGACGTCGGAGTTGGCGACCGCAGATGCCGTGGATGATCCGTCAACCATGCAGTTCTCCGATGACCGTGACGTGTTCCGTTTCGGTCTCGATCTCCTCGTCGACGGACTGCAGCGGCACCGCACCCGCGGCGCGCCTACCGGCCTCGGCGTCGAGTGACCTTCGGGACCCGTTCTGCTGCTCAGTCCGCTCTGAAGTCTTCCTTCGCCTCCTCCTCGTCGGCGAGTGAAGGCGACTGATCGACAAGCGCGTCCACTTTCGAAGGGTCGACCTCGAGAGCGGCGAGACAGAATCGCAGGGTCCGTTCCCTCGTTTCCCGGTAGCGGAGCGGAAATCCGGCCCACCGTTGCTCGACCACGCCGGCGACCACGTAATGAATGGCCTTGGCGTCGGTGATCGGGTCGATCCTTCCGAAGTGGCCCTCTTTGGCGCCCCGACCGAGCTGATCGACGAGAGGATCAAGGGTGCGATTGAAGGCCGGCTCGAGTTGGAACGGGAACTGCCGACTGGCCCGCACGGCCTCTTCGGACAAGGGCCGCAGGCTGGCGGCCCGGCGCTGGTCGAATCCCAACTCGAGGCGGGCATCGATCCACGCCACGACCCCCTCCACTGGCGTGGCAGCGCTCTTCGTCCGTTTCTCGAGTCGCCGTGATTCGCGCTCCGCCTCAACGGCAAAGACGGCCAGTGCAAGTTCGTCCTTCGACGCGAAGTGTCGGTAGAAGGCGCGGGTACCGAGACCCGATCTCTCGAGCACCTCGTTCAATGTGAAACCGGCACCATTCTTCTCCTGGATCGTCTTCCGCGCTGCCCGGATGAGGCGCTCGGTTTCGTCTTCCTGGCCGGCGTGAGCCTTGGCCGCACTCAGCGATCGTTGCGGTGCCCTCTCCGGTGCTCGATCCTCGGTATGTGCCGTCTCGTCCCCCAGTCCCGGTTGCGGACTCATTCGGCAATTCGAAGCCGATGGGGGGCGATCACTTCCTCGCCGTACTGCTCGAGTGCTTCGAGGGAGGCGGTCAGCGACGCATTGGGTACGCCGACGCCAGCCCACGTCACACCCAGCGCGGCGAGCTCATCGAGGCCCTCTTGCTGTGCGTCAGGGTCGAAACCGGCGCGGCCCGGCGCACCACCGGCCGAGGTGCCGAAAGAGACATCGATGCTCGACGGATCCCGACCGTCCTTCTCGGCGTAGGCCCAGAGCTCGTCCAGCATGCCGGTCAGGTCCTCAATGGTTTCGAGCGGTGGCGTCTTTGTCGTCTTGGAGAGCGAGCGAGGAGCAGGAAACGGGGTCCACCCGTCCCCGTAGCGCGCGACTCGTCGCCGCGACAGCTTGCTGTTCCCGCCGATCCAGATCGGGGGTGGGGCGGCGGGTTTCGGATTGGCGCTGATCCCGAGCGCGTCGATGCCGTGGCCGACGTACGTGAAGTCGTCGTCGCTCCACGCGCCGCGTATGACGTCGATGGCCTGGTCAAAGAGCAGGTTGCGCTCCTCGAATTCGATGCCGAGGGCCTTATATTCCCCGCGGAGGTACCCGGTGGCCACAGCCAGGGTGAACCGGCCGTTCGACAGCATGTCGATCGTGGCCACCAGCTTTGCCACGATGAGGGGGTGGCGGTAGGGAAGAACAGTGATGTTGGGGATCAGGCGGATCCTTTCGGTGACCGCGGCGCAAAACGTCAGCGCGGCGAACGGGTCCAAGGCATCGTGGCCGCCGGCTTGCAGCCACCGGTCGGTGGGCGCCGGGTGGTCCGTGAAGCCGATGCCGTCGAAGCCGGCCCGTTCTGCCGTCTGGGCGAAGCGGAGAACGCCGTCCCGGCTCATGAACTCGGGGCTGTAGGGATGGGTCACCAGTGGATACGTCACTGAAAAGTGCATCTGCTCACCTCATGAAGTCGCGAGAGACTTTTGCAAAGGGTTCGTTCCCGTTTCAGGATCATCGCCCGTCGGCCGTGGAGGGTCCGGCCCAGATCGTCGAACCGACCTTGACGATCCTGGTCGAGGGGAGGACGTCGACGATATCGGGGCCCACCCAACGCACACCAACCGTCCCGCGCGAGTGACCATCGGTGTCGAGCCAGTTGGGCACTCCCGGATCCGTCCGAGCGACGACGAACGTGGCACTCCCGTCTGGCTCGAGTTCGGCCGAGTGACAATTCAAAGTGGTCTGGTGGTGGACATAGTCGAGGGTTTCCATCCAGTGGTTGTGGAGCGCGATCATCCAGTACTCACACGCCGGTGGCTTCACCTCGACGATGAGCATCTCGTCATCGGCCAATTCGAAATAGGCCTGGTGCCACTTGATTTGGGGATCCTTGAACTTGTCGGTCTCCGGCAGCTCGGCGGCATCGGTGAAGACGTTGGGCCACTTGGATTGACGGGTCGCCCACTGGGCACCGATCTCGGTGACGCCCTTGACGTAGAACCCGGCGTAGAGAAGGGAGTGGTACAGCTCCTCCGCAGTCAGCGGAGCAGCCGGGGTGCCATGGCTGTCAATCCGCTCGATGTACATCTCGGCGTGGCGTTGGTGGCGCTTGTCGAGAAACGTCTGACGGATGGCCAAGCTCCTCGTCTCGGCTTCTGACCGCAGCCAGTTACCCGGATGCTCCCGCTGAGAGATGATTACTTCGAACGTGCCGTCGGCACCGATGTGCATCTGCTCCTCATGCATCGTCGCTCCGGTGCCCGGCCCGCCGCCGCCGAACCCCGCACCCGAGAAGAGATTGAAACTGATCCACTTCGCATCACCTCGTGTGCCCCAGATCCGGTAGTCGTACTTCCCATCCAGGGAGGCACCGAGGTAGTGATTGTCCGGGTTCTCCGCAACGATCTTGATCGTCTCGTGGCAGGTGCAGATCAATGCAGGCTGGGCGGCGCGTCCGTACTCGAGCTTGCTCTCCAACGCACCGCGGAGCAGCCGGGTGAGCATCCGGAAACCCTCGGCTCGGTCCAGCGGATCCGAAGGGTTGCCTTCGGCGAGTATGGCCGTGCCGGCGTCGGCGAGAAGTTCGCAGAACTCGCGCCATGCCGTGCCGTCCACCACCTTCTGCGTGGTCTCGTCCATTGCGTCTCCTTTGGTAATCGGGATCGGCCTCGCCGGAACTGCTGCCGCTCGACGACTCCGTGTCAGGGGGAGTCGGGCGTCGGCGGCAATGTCTCCGTGTGTGCTGCGACCGGTATTCCGAACCGCTCGTTGTAGAAGGCGAACTCTTTCCTGATCGTCGCTGGGTCGAGCCCGAACGTCGCTGCGTCGTACGTCCCCGGTCCCGAGCGTTCCTTCGAGCTTTCGGTCCACCAGGCCTCCATGCGACTGCGCGCCTCGGTGCTCAGGTCATCGTCGAGTTCCGCATAGAGCGCGTCGACCTGTCCAACGGGGTCGCGTTGCACCGCCTCGAAGGAAAGATCGTGAAAGCGTGCCTCATTACCCCGGTCGCGGAATTGGAGGAGTCGTTCGAGCGCGGTTCGCCATACGACGATGCTGTGAGAGCCGATGGCGATCGGATCGGCCCGCTGGGTGAGAATGGTCGTGAGGCTGCTGTAGAGCGCACACACCGAGGGCAGTACCTTGCCGACGTCCCGATGTGTCATCACGAACCGCGCATCGGGATAGACGGCGTTCAGGGCGTCGATCGAGAGCATGTGGGCCGGTGTCTTCAGCCACCATCGTTCTGGCGGGCAGCGCCACTGCAACAGTTTCAGGATCCGTTGGTGGTACCTGTAGGCCGGCTCCATGTCGCATTGCAAGAGCCAATCGGTGTAGCTCGGGATCAGCGACATTCCTTCGAAGATCAGGGAGCGGAACTCGAAGGCCATGGGAACGAGACACTCCTGCGGCCCGTCCGCCGCCGTGGGCAACATCCCCGAAAAATCGGTGAACATCTCATTGGTGAAATCGATGCCCGCTTGAGCGATTGCGATCCGAGGATCCGTCCGCTCGGTCGCCGTCTCAGGGGGTGGACACGGCTCGCCCGCCTCCCACACGCGCAGGGATCGTCGAGCGGGGTCCTGGGCCAGCAGGTAACTCAAGGCGGTTGAACCCGTTCGGGGAAGGCCAAGCCCGAACAGGGGAGCGATGATCTCTTGGTCGTCGATCTCCGGATGCTGCGCGTACCATTGCTCGACGCGAAGACGATTGACCAGGTAGCCGATGATCTGGTCCGTCATGGCGCCGACACCCATCTCGTTGAGGGCAGCTTCCGTGTTCAGTGAATCCACCAAGATCTCGAGACCTTCTCGCCACGAGTCGCCCCCGAAGTCGTGCGATCCGGCTTTGTCACACGCGAGCGTCACCAGTTGGTCGACGTCGAGTTTGGATACCGATGGCGATGTGTCTTCTCCGGGCACCGGTCAGCCCTTCTGACGGTGGGGGCCGGCGCCGCAGTCCACGTGCATCGTGGAATCCTCCCGCGGTGAAGTCGTCTGGCTCACGTGAAGTCCGAACCGCCATCGACATTGATGTTGGCGCCGGTCATGTAGGTATTTCGTGCGGAGGCGGCGAAGGCGATCACCGGGCCGATCTCCGAGGGATCGGCGGCGCGGTCGAGATGGACGTGGTGACCGAAGTCTCGCCCAATGAACCGCATGACGTCTTTGAGATCATTTTCGTCCACGCCGTCCAGCGGCTCGAGAGCCTTCTTGAACGACTCCGAGGCGAACGTGCCAGGACTCACCGTGTTCACCAGGATGCCTTCTTTGGCCAGCGTCATCGACAGGTTCTTGCTCAAGCTGGTCAGCGCCGCCTTCGATGCCGTATAGGCCACGAGCGACGCGGACTGTCGCTTGGTGGACATGGCCGAGACGTTCACGATCCGGGCCCAGGACGCTCGCCGGAGGAGTGGAAGTGCGGCTCGCGTCGTTCGGACGGCGCTGAGTGCGACGCCGTTGAACACCTCGTGCCAATCCGCGTCGTCGTAGCTCTCGAAATCCTTGACGCCGCTCGAGAACGGGCCGGCCGCGTTTACCAGAGCATTCAGACTTCCCCATCGCTGATCGACCTCCGAGATCGCCGCCTCGACCGAGGCGGTATCGGTGAGATCGGCCTGCAATCCGACGGCGTCGGCAGCTCCCAAAGAGAGCAGTTGGTCGACGGTGCTGTCGAGTCCCCCGCGGGAGCGGGCGATCACCGCAACTCGAGCGCCGTCGGCCGCAAAGCAATCTGCGGCAGCGCGGCCCATGCCGGTGCTGCCTCCGCAGACCAAGACGGCTGCATCGGTCAGGCCGAGATCCATTTCGCCTCCAGTGCGCAACGGTGCAGATGGGGTCCGCCACCCAGCGTGGGTGCGGACGTATGTCGAATCGCTCGAAGCTTCGAGCAGGAGCCCGGTGGTTTCGGTGTCACACCCACCGGGCACCTCGGGAACCCCAGCACGGACGTCACTGTAAATGATATTTTCAGCAAAAGTCCAGTGATCGCCGGAGGTGCGACCCGCGGCAGGCTTGACGCCTCGATGTGCGATGGAATGTGCGCCTGAACAGGTACTCGAGCTGCCAACAGTCTTGATGCGTTGGGCCGGTAGCGGCCAAATTCTCCCAATGCCGGATGACTCGGAACGAAAAGACTGCTTACGCTCTATGTTCGCCTGCGACGCCGTGGGCTCGGGGTACGGAGGATTGCCGATGATCGAGAAAGGGTCGTGCGATGTGTCTCAGTGGTGACGTCGGCATGCGCATCGAAGGCTTCGAGGGGGCATCTCGAAGCGAGGGCCATCGGGTGGCGAGAGCGGTAGGCACGTTGCTCATGGACGCTGGGAGGGTTCCGGCCCGGGTCTTTGGCACGCGGTCGCCGCGTCGATGCACGCTCATCCTCGGTCTCGTCGCCTTGACCTGTGTCCTGATCCAGCCCATCTCATCTGGCGCCGCGACTGCGGCCCAGGGCGTGACGTCGCATCAGATCAAGGTGGGCATCGTGTACCCCGACCTGTCGTCGGTCAAGGCACTCACGGGATTGCGCTTCAATTCCGGATCGTACGAGGATGCCTTCAACGCCGTCATCGATCAGTTGAACACGAAGGGCGGCATCAACGGGCGCACGATCGTTCCGGTGTATGCGCCCGTGACGCCCATCGGGACTGCGCCGGCGACCCATGCCTGCACCCAGCTCACGGAGGACGACGGGGTGTTCGTCGTGATTTCCACCTACATCGTGCTGAGCCCGATCTGCTATATCGAGACCCACCACACGGCAATGATCCAGGGTGTGCTCCCGTCGGCGGCTCCGGCGGGCTCGGCTCCGAACTTCAATCTGAGCCCGCCGCTGAGCAACGTCGATCCGCGCCTGATCGCGGCATTCAAGAAGACGGGGGCGTTCCACAACAAGAAAGTCGCCGTCTTCGCCACCGCGGCCGACAAGAAAGAGATGCAGAGCTACGTCCTCCCCGCGCTCAAGAAGGATGGTGTCCGGGTGGTGCAGAGCGCCGTCGAGGATGCGGCGCCCAACGATTCGGCGGCGATCGATCAGCAGGTGGCTGTCATCGCCCAGCGGTTCAAGGACGCGGGCGCGACGGTCCTGGTCGGTGTCGGTACGGGGAGCAGCGAGTGGCCGATCGCCTCGCAAGCGAACCAGAGCTCCTACGTGCCCCGGCTCCTCGCACTCAACGGCACCCAGATCGAGAGTTACGTGAACAGCAACACGGGCAACGACGCAAAATACCTGACGGGTCTTTTGTCCGGCACGACCAGCGAGCCTTATGCAACCGCCTGGACTCAGCCCGCCCTCAAGCGATGCGTCTCGGTGATTCGCAAGGCGTATCCCGCCGATGCGATCGCCAGTCCGATCGGTGCGTCGAGTGCGGTGGCGGAGACGTGGACCGCTCCGACGGTGGCGTGTCGCGACGTCGGGCTTCTCGCCGCGATCGTGAGGGCCGCCGGCAAGACGCTCGACAACCATACATTCGCCGCGGCAGGCGAATCGCTGCGCAACGTCACGATTCCAGGCGTCTCGGCCCCGATCTCCTTCGGAGCCGGTCGGCAATACGCGAACGCTCCGATCTTCCTCGTCACCTACGACGCCCAGAGCAAAACGGCCGTCACCGCGTCGACGCCGGCGGGGACCTGAAGAGGACCGCATCGGGAGTACGATCTTGCGGTGTCGATCTCCTTCACGTATCGCGGTCAATTCCAGAACGCAGAAGTGAATCGACTCCACGCCGATGCCTTCGCCACACGGGTTTACGGCGACGACGAATGGAACTGGGAGGACCTCGTAGTCCGGTACAGCTTGGGATGGGTGGTGGCGAGGTCGCGTGAGGATCTCGTCGGGTTCGTCAATATCCTTTGGGACGGTTTCACCCACGCCTGGATTCAGGACACCATGGTCGCAGCAATCGCACGCGGTCAGGGCGTGGGGACCGAACTCGTTGCCCTCGCCCGCGATGCCAGCCGGAGTGCCGGGTGCGAGTGGCTCCACGTCGACTTCGACCGAGAGTTGGGCGCCTTCTATTTCGGCTCGTGTGGCTTCAGTCCCACGACAGGTGGACTGATGCGGCTCTAGGCCAAGCGCGCCGCCGCGACGGCTCGAGGCCGATGGTCACAGATCGAAACTTGCCCTCCGCGACCCGGGCTCGCTCTCGCGTTGACCGCTCCGGACGGTTTCGCCGAGTGCCGCCCGCTCGCGACGAAGCTGCGCAGGGTCTCCCTGGACCGGATCGTCGCCCGGTCGAGGTGCGAGAAAGAACCCGGTGTAGACGACGCGGCGCTCCGCTGACACCGGTTGGCGGCTCATGTGCAACGTGCACGAGCAATGGATGGTGATATCTCCCACCCTGGTCGGCAGGGGCAGCCGAGGGAGATCGACTCCTTCCACCCCCAACGGTGCGATGTTGGCACGATGAGACCCGGCGACCACCCCGAGTTCGCCGTTCTCGGGACCTGCACCGGTCACAGAGATCCCCACGGTCAGACCGCAGCAACTTCTGCTGTGCCCGCCCATCGAGCAGTCCTTGTGCCAGCTCACGTCGGAGATACCCTCGATGACCCCGATCCGTTTCATCAACCCCTCGGCCGAGTCACCGACGTGTGGATCGCGCTGCACGTAGGAATCGTCCGTGAAGGTTCCGAGAGTCGTAAATCGTTCATCGTCGAGCAGCTCCCGCAACGTCGGCGACTTCTGATTGAATCCCAGAATGCGTGCGGGGTACCACTCGTCGTCCTTCGTGCGGGCCCACCACGAAGCACCATCGTTCTGTTCGGCCGAAGCCATGGCGTCGTCGAGGTCACGGGATACGGCAGCCATCTCGGTTTCGGAGAAGACGCCGGCCACATGCAGATATCCGGCCTCGGCGAGGAAATGCCCGATCTCCTCAGGATCGTCGTCGAGAGTGAACGAGCGTCTTATGTCGAGGGTGGAGCCGTCACGATCGCGGAAGGTGACACTTCCGGACGTGTAGGCCGGGCGACCGTCGAGGAGGGAACGAAGCGCCGGTTCCCAGGCGACGAACGAGTCGACGGGTCCTCGCCTAAGGGCGGCGCGGCCCAACATCTCGGCGCCGAAGGTCGAGATTCTGTCCAACATCAGGTCGGAGAACGTCGTCGGGTCGAGAGTTACCACGAGACCGTCGCCTTTGCCGGATTCGATGGCAATGCCGTTGTCATGTGGGACGAGGGTGACGAAGTGGCCATCGACGTCGAACGTCAGCGGGGCGAGGGACCGATAGCTCGACCACCCTCGGTCTTCAGAGCCGGGTGCGGTGAACACCCCTGGGGCTCGGTCCCCGAGAAAGGTGCTCGGATCGACCGTTTCTTCGTCCCCCTGTTGCCGTGTCCGAAAATCGACGGTACTCATCTGTGGTGATCTCCTTGCTCGCGAACGCTCGGTGCGCGGTGCCGGGGCGAGTTCATCGGGACCCACGTTGCGGCAGATTGGTCAGCGCCGCCGCGAGGATGCTGTTCAGTCGCGTGGCATCGGGCCGTGGCCCGAACGACTCGAGCACGCCGATCCCGGCCGTCAGCGCGCCGATAACCCAGGCCGCAGTGTCCGGATCGTCGAGCTCGTAAGCGGCGTCTCGAATGCGGGCATGCCGTTCGCGGTAGAGCTCGCCCAGGCCTGCTGCCACGTCGGGGTCGTGCCGGGCCGCGGCGGCGGCGTCGACTTCGAGAAGCCGGACGTCGCGCCCAGCCTCGTGGTGCATCAGCTCTACTCCTTTGTCGGGGTTCGCCCGGGCCTCGACGAAGTCGATGGACTGGTCCAACTCAGCGAGCTTCGACCGGATCACTTCGACCAGCAGCTGGCCTTTAGAGCGGAAATGACCATAGAGGGCTCCCTTCGTCAGCCCGGCAGCGGCGGCCAGGTCGCGCATCGACACTCCGCTGAAGCCCTGTTCGATGAAGAGGCGAGATGCAACCTCGAGCAGAAGGCGTCGCGTCGCCGCCGCCTTCGGCGTTCTCGGGGGTGGGGGTGGGACGAACGTCCCGACGGTGTCCTGGGAAGCGACCTCGACCGTCATCGCAGCATCCTTGCCGTCCACCTCTCTGGGCCTGCCATTGAATCATTCTGTACCAGTGGAATATAGTCCAGTGGTCGAAATCTCGACGTGGGCCCGTTCTCCGGAGGTGGGGGCCGGGAAAGGGGAGGGCAATGCGGAGGCTGTGGAGTGTCATTTCGGGTGTGGTTCTGGTGTCGTCCCTCTCAGCGGGCGTCACTCTCGATGGGACAGCCGCCGCCGCGGCGACTCCGGGGGTGAGCGGGACCACGATCCGGGTGGGTATCCCTTACGTGGACCTGTCCTCCCTGAAGGCACTGGGTATCAAGCTCGATCAAGGGAACTTTGCGCATGCCTACCAGGCGTTGATCGCCAATCTGAACGCGCATGGCGGGATCGATGGCCGAAAGCTCGCGCCGTACGTCGTCGCGGTCAATCCGACCGGCACCGCTGCCGCCGCGTCCGCCTGCACGCAGCTGACCGAGGACGATCAAGTCTTCGCTGCCATCGCACCCCTCCAACCCGATTGCTATTTGCAGGCCGGCACGCCGACGATCCAGGGCAACACGAGCTACCAATCGGTCTACGGCACGACGCCGAACTTCACCCTTACCGCACCGGTCACGGCGTACGACCCTCTCCAGCTGTCGGTGTTCTCGAAGATGGGTCTCTTCAAGAACAAGAAGGTCGGCCTCTTCGCCGGCGGACCGACGGACGAGGCCGAGTTGAAGGTCGTCCAGTCCAACTTGAAGAAGTTGCACGTCGATGTGGTGCAATCCGCGGTCGATTCTGCTCCCGCGACCGACCAGGCAGCTTTTTACCAGCAGATCGCCTTGATCACGCAGCGCTTCCAGAGCACGGGCGTCACTGAGGTGGTTGCGGTCGGTACGGGCTCGTCCTCCTGGCCGACAGGACTCGCTGCCAATCAAAGTACCTACCATCCGCCATGGATTGCGACCGACGCGACGGCGATCGAGGGATCCATCCTGGGCAAGCCGCTCCCGGCGGTGTACATGAAGAACATGGTCGCATCGAGCCCCACTCCGTCGACCTATCAGCAATGGCAGGATCCGGCGGTGAAGCAGTGTGTGGCGATCGTCCGCAAGGCCTACCCGGGCGACCGGATCACGCCGCCCACCAATCCGCCGAGTGGCTCGAACCAGACCTTCGTGGCCGCCGAGTCGGCGTGCCAGGACATGGCGGTCTTCACGACCATTGCCAAGGGCGCCGGGAAGAACCTCACCATCTCCACCTTCACCCGTGCCGGGTACGGGTTGCACAATGTCACGTTCCCCGGTTCCGGCGGACCCGTCTCCTTCGGACCCGGACAGGCATACGCAATTGGCCCCGTGTTCTTGGTGACGTACGACGCCAAGGCCAATGCCCTCCAGACGTCGACGAAGTCTCAGACGAAATAGCTGGATTCCAGGACAGGGCGATATCGCCGGACCAGAGGTCATTGCCGAGGTGAAAGGTGGGTCGATCATGGTCGGTCGTCATAGAGAGATCCTCGGCGCGCCAACGGCGTCGTACTCGGATTCGCTCGACATGCTTCGACGTCCGGGGTTCCAGTGGAGGCTCGCGCCCTGAGTCGTCGTGTCGGCTCCTGGTCGGAACGGCTGGAATAGTGTGGCCTCATGCCCACCGTCGATGTTGTCGCCGTGCTCACGGCCAAGCCAGGATCCGAGACGATCGTGGGGGACGCCCTCAAGGCTCTCGCCGACCACAGCAAGCACGACCATGGCTGTCTGACCTACGAGCTGTACGCCTCCGAGTCCGCACCGGGAACGTTCATCACGGTCGAGAAGTGGGAGTCGCAGGAAGCCATCGATGCGCATATGGCGTCGTCGCACATGGCCGACGTGATCACGACCGCTGGCGAACACTTCGATGGCTTTCCCGCTATCCATACGCTTCGCTTGCTGGGGTAGCGGTCGATCGCTGTGGGTTTGATCGGGAGACCGTGGTCGGGTCCGTGGCGGCCTGCGCGGCGTGCAACACCAACCGAGGGCGGTAGCCGCATCTGAGCGGACCCGTCGGGCAACGGGAGCCGACGGCAGTGAACATTGTCCCGGCCGCCGAATGAGGCCTCTGGTTCCGTAGCCCCTCAGCCCGTTGCGGACTGACCGTCCATCGACGAGACATATCCGAGGGGACGGGTCCATGGTCGACAAATCTGAAAAACAGATAGAATGTATCCGTCGCAACACCTTGACAGATAGTTCGAGGAGCGGCAACCTGGAAGCAGAAGAGAAGACAGAGAGGAAACACAATGCGCCTCTACAGGGATGACCTGGCGGAACTGCCACTATTTGCCGAGGCGAGCCGCTCGGAGCTGGCCGTGATCCGGCGCCACCTGACCCGGCTGCCCGTGGCGGCCGGAAGGGTCCTGGTGCACGAGGGTGCGCGGGGCGACGAGTTCATGATCATCGCCGACGGCGAGTTCACGGTCACGCAGGGTGGGCACTTCGTTGCCGCCTTGGAGCGTGGCGACCTGGTGGGCGAGATGGCCCTGCTCGAGCAGGACGGGTTCGGTCGCCGGAACGCCACCGTGACGGCGAGCACCGACGGTTTTGTCTACGCAGGAAATCGGGCTGAGTTCCGTCGCATTCTCGATGTTGCGCCGAGCGTGGCCCGCAAGGTGCGCCAGACCGCCGCCGCCCGCACCCTTCAGCAGGCCGCCTGACGCCTTCACTCATGGCGCGGGCCCCCTTCGCCCGGTCGTCGAGACAGCGTCTGTCGCCCCTTGGCTCGGGGACGCGTTCGTCCCACCATCATCCACGGATCGACGCCTGCGGTGTCCTTTCCCTACGGGGTGTTGCCGACGGTCGTGGCCGCCGGGGGCGCTCCCGAAGCGGTGGGCGCCAGACCTTGTTGCTGCGCCATGATCGCGGCCTCGACCACCTGGAGGTCCGAGGGGTCGATGGCCAGCGGGCCACCCGCGACCGGAACCTGCCAGACGTGGGTCATGAAGGGCGTCGTGGGATCGGCATGGGAGCCGGGACTGCAGGGCTGGAGCCCATCGATCTGACGCGTGGTGTCGCTCGTGCAGAGGTTGGTGTGGGCATGCCACTGCACGAGGCAGCCGTAGGGCATCGGCCCGTTGCCGCCCCCGGGCATCAGGAACATCGCGGCCACCAGGACTGGACCGTAGGGCGTGGTCGCGTAGACGAGCGAATCCACCGTGTTGGGATTCAAGATGTCCTGCCGGTTCATGTACTTGAAGTTCAGGTAGTGGACCACGGGGTAGTTCGTGCTCGTGATCGGGACATAGCCGTCGGCCAGGGCAGCGCTGAGGTTCTTGTACTTCGACACGGCGGCGGAGGTGGCCTGTACGTACTGGGTGGCGCCCAAGAGTTGCTGCGCCGTGGGCTGTGTCGTGCAGTTGGGCGTCTGCATGGCGTGGCCCTTGTCCTGCTCGTCACTCGCGATCGTGAGCTCGTTGACCTCGGCGGCTGGAAGCGCGGGTCCGGTGTACTTCCAGTTGGCGTCGGTCACGTTCAGGCCCGCCATGGCCGACATGTTCATCGGCGCTGACGTCTTGCCCTTGGCCGAGCCCGTCATCGACGTCCCACCGGACATCGACATGCCGCTCATCGACGTGCTGCTTGCCGAAGCCGTGCTCGCCGACGCCGTGTTGGACGCCACCGGAGCGGCCTGGACGACCTCGGAGGCGGCCGGGACGACCGCCACCGCCAAGGGAACGAGAGCGATGCCGACGACGGAGAAGACCGCCGCCACCGGGTGCGTGGTCAACAGCCGCGCGGCCGGGGTGGGCTCGTCGAGCCGTGCCGGGACGAACGGGAGGACCGACAACCCGATCAGGGCCACGATCGGACCGTTGTTGGGATCGGTTCCTCCACCGGTCAGGATTTCTCCGAGACCCTGACCGGTCACCCAGTAGCCGAGGGCGAGCGCGATGCCGAGACCGATGAAGATCTGCGGGCGGTTCGAGACGAGAGGCCCGAGCGCGATGACGATCGACGCCACCGCCAAGATCACCGCCACCCAGACGCCGGCACCGACGAAGGCGTGGCCGAACGAGTTGAGGAGATGGGCGTACCAGCCGGGTTCGCCGTTCGCCGTGTCGGACATCTGGTTGGTGATGGAGCTGCCGGTGCGATTGAACGGGAACATCCAGATGATGGCGCCGAAGAGCCAGATGGCCGCCCACACGAGGAGTGAACCGGTTCCGCCGAAGGTGCCGCGCGCCGCGGCCGAGGACTCCGTGCCGACCAAGGGCACGGTGCTGGCCTGTTCGTCCCGCGGCCACAACATGACGCCGAGGAGGACGTAGAAGCAGACCGCGCCCGGCGCACCCTGCAGCGGCGACGTGTGCCCGGTCAGCACCATCCCGAAGCCTTCGCCGAAGAGATAGATCCCGGCACCCCAGACGAACGACGTCACGAGCGCAGGCTTGAGGGAGCGCCGGAAGAGCATCCCGACGCCGATGGCGACCTCGATCAGGCCGAAGATCGCCACCCACATGGCCGCTTCGTGCGAAAGGAAGTTGGCCATGTGGTTCATGGTGGAGCCGACGACCGTGGGTTGGCCGCCCGTCATCCCCCGGATGAACCCGCCGATGAATGCCGGCTTCAACAGATTCGGTTGGAACTTCAGCAGCCCGTCGATGATCCAGACGACCCCCAGTGCCATCTGCAAGGTGCGCTGGTTGATGTGGAGGCGGTCGGGCAGGGACCGCACGGCTGGATCGCTTCCAGATTCCATCGGAGCTTCCTCCCCCTTGTGGTCAGGATAAACGTGACCGCGTCGCTTCATGGTACTCACCATGGATCGTGCGGCCAGGGCGGGCCTCCGTTCCTGCTCCCGAACGGCCCGATTCCCGCTTTTTCGGGGCTTTCAGGTGCTCCGGCGCGCATTCAGGGCCGCCAGAGCCTCCAGCTGTTCGAGGTAGTGCTCGAGCGAGTGGTGGACGAGGTACGCCAATGTCGTGGTGGCCCCGGCCTCGCGGAGTCGTTGCAGGCTGTCCAGCGCCTGCTCCGATCGCTCCATCGGATCGAAGGGCTGGGAGGGTGGCAGGCGGATCTCGAACGCCTCGGGAACGTCGACCCGGTGCAACCACTCAGTGGCCTGCTCGGGCGTGACGGCGAACGGACACCACCCGTCGGCCAGTTCCACCGCTCGCCGGAGCGAGCGCAGCGAGCGTCCCCCGACGAAGACCGGCACGTGTGCCTGCTGGGCCGACGGATCGACGATGAGGCCGCCGAAGGAGTAGTACGCGCCGTGGTACTCGGGCTCACGTCCAGACAATGCTGCGCGCAGCGCGCGCAGGGCATCGTCCGCTCGAGCGCCGCGGTCTGCGAACGGCGCACCGAGCAGCTCGAATTCCTCTTGGA
This sequence comes from uncultured Acidimicrobiaceae bacterium, assembly GCA_963754445.1. GTDB lineage: Bacteria > Actinomycetota > Acidimicrobiia > Acidimicrobiales > RAAP-2 > Bog-473. The sequence continues at coordinate 1,359,111 of CAVWFT010000002.1, forward strand.
GCGTGCCCACCCCGACCCCCAAGATCAGGCGACCGCCGCTGACGACGTCGAGTGTGCCGTAGCGCTTCGCCAGCTCGAGTGGATGGTGGTAGCCCAGAACGAGGACATTGGTCGCGAAGCGGATCCGCTGCGTCCGTGCGGCCAAGAAGCCGAAGGTGGACAGCGGGTCCCAGTACGTCGCGCCACGACGCTCCGCCTGGTCTCGTGGGACCCCGATGTGTTCGCTGCAGGTGAGGTGGTCATAGCCGAGGTGGTCGGCCGTCTCGGCTATCCGGGCCAGGTCTTCTATCGTCCCGGTCTCTTCCCACCGGGCATGGGCGCCGGGAAGATTCGTCACGATGGGAGTACCGACGGCCAGTCGCATCGCGTCACCCATGGTTCGCTATCCGAGCATGTAGCCGCCGGCATCGACCACGACGGATTGTCCCGTGATCGTGCGGCTCTCGTCGCTGGCCAGGAACAAGGCCAGGGCGGCGACGTCGTCGGTGGTCGAGATGTCCCGCAGTGCCGTCGACGAGAGGAGAGTGGATCGTTGCTCCTCGTAGTCGACGCCTCGTTCGTCGGCCGTGCGTCGGACCCAGTTCTGCCAGAGGTCCGTCTCGATGCCACCGGGCACGATGCAATTGCACCGGATGCCATGGGGCCCCACCTCGAGCGCCACGTTCTTGCTGAAGGCGCGCAGCGAGGCTTTGGCCGTGACGTAGTGGGTCTTGCGGAGGGCACCCCGGAGTCCCGCCGTGGAGGAGAAATTGATGATGACACCGGAACGCCGTTCCAGCATCGACTTTCGCAAGACCTCCCTCGTGCACAACATCGCCGCCGTGACGTCGACCGCGATGGTTTGGTTCCAGTTCTCGAGGGTCTGCTCCCAGATGGCGAGGTCCGCGCCCGGCTGCGCCGCGTTGTTGCACAGCACGTCGACTCGGCCGAACTGCTCGACGGCACGGGCCACCATCGCGACGACGTCCGCTTCGTCGGTCAGGTCGGCGCGCACCGCAACGGCGTCGCTCCCGCAGTCGGCTGCGACCGCCCGGACCAATTCCTCCCGCCGCGCCGTCACCAGCACCTTCGCTCCCTCGGCCGCGAACAGCCGGGCCATGACCGGTCCCAACCCTGAGCTGGCTCCGGTGATGATCGCCACCTTGTCGGCCAGCCGACCCTCCGTCATCGCTCCTCCCACCCCTCCAACGAGGACAGTGTCTCGTAGAGGAGGTCTCGTCCGGCCCCGGTCTCGTCGAGCATCCGATTGGTCCGTTTTCGGATGGCCCACGACGCGCCATCCCGTTCGAGTTCCCATCTCACAGCGCTGAGTCTCCAAAGGTAGAACCGGGCGGACTCCGGGTCGCGCCGCATCACGAGCGAGTACGTCAGCGCGGTGCCCCGATTTCCGTCGACGTCGATGAGCGGGGGGCCCGAGAAGTGCGCCACACCGCTGTCGATCAAGGATCGGTGGGCGTCGCCCGAGAGCATCGTCTCGATCTCACGTCGGTTGCGATGGGGCCCCCGGTCGGAGCCCCAGTCGTAGTGGCCCTCTTCGGACCACAACGCCGCCGCCGCTCTGGCCAATCCGGCATCGGCGGCGGGCCCGTAGGAGAGGACGATGCGGCGGATCGCCTGCTCGTCTTCGAGACGGGCCACCCGGGTCGAGAGATGGCTCTCGGGTCGGCTCACGCAGTGGTCTCTGTGCTCTGCGGGCCCCGGACCTCGCAGGCGGAGCAGTCGGTCATGCCATGCACCGTACATCGACCCCGCTCGAGTCCGACGGCTCGACCGTCACGGGCGCGGCCGATTTCATATGCTGCACGGATCATGCCGAGTCGAAGGGATCTGTTGAAGGCGGGTGGTGCGGCCGTCTCGGGCGGCGTCGTCGGAGCGGCACTCGCTTCGGGTACACCCGCGTCGGCTGCCCGGAGCCGGGAATCGGACGTGCATGACCTGCGGCCCGAAAGCGCCGGCGTCGTGGCCACGTCCGCCACCGAGACGCCGTTCCGCCGAGGCGGCCCCGGGCCTCTCTATTGGAGCACTTACGGCTACAGCAACACGACCAACACCAACATTCCCGAGGACGTGTGGAAGGCCAACGTCGACTGGGTGGCCACGGCCTTGGCGCCCTCGGGCTACGACATGGTCTGTACGGACGGCTGGATCGACGACACCCAGGACGTCACGAGGCATGGCTACATAAAGAGCTGCAGCGACGCCTGGGAGCACGACTGGGCCTGGTGGTCCGACTATCTGGAGAAGCGAGGCCTCCGGCTCGGCGTCTACTACAACCCGCTGTGGGTCACGAAGTCGGCCGTGTCCGACACGTCGATCCGGGTCGCCGGCCGCCCAGACCTGGCGGTGGCGGATGTCGTCAACCCGGGCGACTGGTTCGACGGCGGTGGACAGATCCAATGGGTGGATGCCACCAAGGACGGTGCCGAGGACTACGTGAAGGGCTATGTGCGTTACTTCCGTGATCTCGGGGCTGTCTTCTTGCGCATCGACTTCCTCAGCTACTACGAGACGGGCTACGACCAGTCGGAGGGCACCATCGGTCGAGCGCACGGCCGGGACAGCTACGTGAAGGCCCTCTCCTGGATGCGAGAGGCCGCGGGACCCGACATGCAGCTCAGCCTGGTCATGCCCAACCTTTTCGACCACGCCGCCGCCGAGCGCCAATACGGCGATCTCGTGCGTATCGACAACGACGTGAGTTTCGGCCAGTGGTTCAACCTCAGTGAGGGTCGCCAGACCTGGCAGCCGATCTGGTCACAGTGGGACAACCCGTTCCAGGGTTTCACCGGGTTCTCCGACGTCAGCGGTCCGGGCCAGCTCATCCTCGACGGCGACCCGCTCCAGATCACCTCGTTCACCAGAGATCAGGAGCGTCAGTCCGTCGTCACCCTCTTCACCATGGCCGGTGCCGCCCAGGCCGTGGCCGACCAGTACGACACCATCGACGGGCACGAGGACGTCCTCACCAACCCCGAAGTGCTGGCCCTGCGGACGAAAGGCCTGGTCGGCAAGCCGATCTCCCTGAGCAGCCATGCCTACGAGTGGGACCAGACGAGCCGCGATTCCGAGAGGTGGATCGGCCAGCTTGCCGACGGCAGCTGGGCCGTGGGCCTGTTCTTCCGGGCCGACAAGCCGGCGACCGCCACCCGCACCGTCGACTTCGCCTCGACGCTGGGTCTGACCCGGCCCGCCCACGTGCGCGATCTCTGGGCGCAGAAGGACCTTGGACTCATGACGTCGTGGAGCGTCGATCTGGCTCCGCACGCCTGCTCGCTGGTGCTCGTTACTCCCCAAGAAGAGATTCACCACCAGGCCGAGGTGGGCGCCTTTGCCGGCACGGCCCACTTCGACAACATTTTCGAGGGACACAGTGGCCTCGGCTACGTCACCGGTCTCGACACCGAAGGCAGCAGCGTCACCGTCGCCGTGTCGGTCGCACGTGCCGGGACGCACACCGTGCGATGCCGTGTCGCCAACGGCAGCGGCGCTCCGGCCACGCTCGGCGTCGCGGTGCGCGATCCCCGCTCGGGTGTGGTGCGCGCCACGCGCCGCGCCACCGTTGCCATGTCCCGTTCGTGGAGCACGTGGCACGACGTCGGCGTCACGATGGAACTCGCCGAGGGTATGAACCTGGTCGTGCTCTCGTGCACGGGTGCGGTCAACGTCGACAACCTGGTCGTGGCCTGACGCCGCCAGGCCCGAACGGCACGACCACGAGCAGCTCCTCGTCACCATGTCCTATGGTCGGGCCATGGAGTTCCAAGCGTTGACGGGGAAGGTTGCGGTGGTCACCGGCGGCGCGGGTGGCATCGGTGAGGCCACGGGCCGGATGCTCGTCGCCGAAGGGGCCCGCGTGGTGATCGCCGACGTCGACGAGGAGCGCGGACGGCAGGTGGTCGATCAGATCGGCGACGGCGCTGCCTTTACGCCAACCGATGTGAGCGACATCGATCAGGTGCAGGCGGCGGTGGATTTCGCCGTGGACCACTTCGGCGGGCTGGACATCATGTTCAACAACGCCGGGATCGGGACGCCGCTGAAGCGGTTCCTGCCGGATGATCTCGAGGATTTCTCCCGCATCATGAGCGTGAACCTCTTCGGGGTGATCGCCGGCGCCCAGCGGGCCGCTCGCTACATGAAGGATCACGGGGGTGGGTGCATCATCAACAACGCATCGATCGCCGCCATCACCGCCGGGACCGGAATGATCTCGTACCGGGCCTCCAAAGCGGCCGTCGCGCACGCCACCAAGTGCATGGCCATCGACCTGGCGCAGTACAACATCCGGGTCAACTGCCTGACACCGGCGCACATCCGCACCGGCATCACGACCTACGAGATGGGTCCGGTCTTGCGTTACATGCAGCCGCTCGAGCGCGAGGCGCAGCCCGATGACGTGGCCAATGCCGTGGTGTTCCTCTCCAGCGATCGCGCGGCCCAAGTCACTGGCGTGGTCTTTCCGATCGATGGTGGCACCACTGCGGGGCCGCCCTACGCCCAGACGAAGCTCATCATGTCGACCGCTCGGCCTCGGGGGGAGTCCGGCGAATCCAGCCCGTGATGTTCCCGGCTGCCATGGCGTCGGGTCAGGCCGGCGTCATCTCGATGTGCAGGTTCTGCAGGCCGCGGAGGAAGAACGTCGGTAGGTATTCGTAGCGCCGCGCGTCGGGCGGACCGTGCTGTGCCGCGGAGATCCCGATATTCGTCGTGCGATCGAGGAACCGGTTGATGGTCACCCTGCCCTCGGCCCGGGCCAGCGGAGCACCGGCACAGGTGTGGATGCCGTGGCCGAAGGCGATGTGCTGCCGGGCATTGGCCCGGTCGATGTCGAAGGAGTAGGGATCCTCGAAGACCCGGGGGTCTCGGTTGCATGCTCCGGGCACCAGCATCAGCGTCCCACCGGCCGGTATCTCGACCCCACCGAGCTCGGTGCGCACGCGGGCCATCCGGAACTGGGTCCGCAGCGGGCTCTCCAGTCTCAGCATTTCTTCAATGAAGTTCGGGATGCGCGCTCGGTCGGCGCGCACCTGTTCTTGGAGATCGGGCCGCTCCCCGAGCATGCGGAGGGCGAAGGACAGGAGCCGGACCGTGGTCTCCTGTCCGCCGGCGAAGAGATTGGCCGCGATCAGGGCGGCATCCTTGACATCGGGTGTCGATCCGTCCGGAAACGTCGCCGTGGCCAGACCGGTGAGGACGTCGTTGCGGGGCTGGCGGCGGCGCTCCTCGATGTAGGCGGTGAAGCGCTCGTAGAGAAACTCGAGCGGCTTGTGGGACACGTCCTGGTGGGCCGTCGACAGCCGTTCCCGGAACAGGGAATGGTCCGTCTCGGGTACGCCCTCGAGGTCTGCGATAACGGTCAGGGTGAAAGGCTCCGCGTAGGAGCCGACCATCTCGCACGAGCCCTTGTCGATGAATCCGTCGATGAGGCGATCGGCGAATTGCCACATGAAGTCCTCGTTCTCCTTGAGGCGTTTCGGGGTGATGAGCCGCAGGAGCAAGTGGCGTTGTGCCGTGTGATTCGGCGGGTCGAAGGAGGGGAGTTGATCGCTGAAAGGAAGCTCGTCCCGGCAGGCGACGATGACGTCTGTAATGTCGTCCCCCTCGAAGGGGGCCGACATCTTCACGAACGACCCGCTCACCACGTTGCACGAAGAATACGTACCCGAGGCGTGCTCGTCTGGTGGGAATGATGCCGGGTCGCTGTAGATGGTCATTGCCTCGGGGTGACCGGTGATGATGAACGCGCCGGAGTGTGGTTCGCGCCAGACCGGACCCTGGTCCCGCACCCAGTCGAAGTACGGGTACGGGTCGTCCTGGATCGATCGGTCGGTGAAGAAATTGACGCTGTCGAACTCGCTCATGCGCAACCTCGATGTGATGACGGAGATGAATACGCTGCGATGGTCCTCGAAGTCGACATCGACCGCGACGTGGGCATGGGTTCGGGGAACAACGCGTACGAGACCGAGGGAGTGTTCGCACTCGACGACGACAGCGTCGCCCAGGTCGTGGACACCGGTGCCTCCCCCGACGGCACGATGGTCGCGGCGGTCCGGAAATGTCCGACGCGGGCGATCACGGTCCGTCGTGACGGCATGACACTGACGTGACGGCGGCTCATGGAGCGCTGGGGTGGCTCCGGGTGGCGTGGCGGGCCGCCACGTACCCGAAGACCATCGTGTTGGCGATGCTGGCTCCCGGACCGAGGTAGTGGCGCCCCATCACCGTGGCCGTGCCGTTGCCCGTGGCGTAGAGGCCCTCAATGGGCAGATCGTCCGAGCCGATCACCTGGGCCGCTTCGTTCGTGAGGAGGCCTCCGCAGGTACCGATGTCGCCGGGCACGACCTGCACGGCGTAGTACGGGGCCTCGTCGATCGGCCCGAGGCATGGATGGACCTTGTGGTTGGGGTCGCCGAGGGCCCGGTTGTAGGCCGACGCGCCACGTCCGAAGTCGGGATCGGTGCCCTCTGCGGCGTGCAGGTTGAACCGCTCCACCGTGTCCGCCAGGCCGACTGGATCGATACCGCAGACACGGGAGAGGTCGTCGAGCGTCCAGGCCTGCTTCAACATCCCGCTCTCGAGCAGCGTCCGTGGGAAGCGACCGGGCCTCGATCGCTGATGCGCGTACCGCTTGCGGTAGCGATCGTCGAAGATCAACCAGCAGGGCACGGCCCGGCTCGTCTTGTCCCGGGCGTACATCTCCTTGCCCACCTCCATATAGGAGTTCGACTCGTTGACGAAACGACGGCCGGCTGCGTCGACGTAGATGGTCCGGGGACGTTGGCGTGCCTGGTCGAGCGTGGACTGCCCGAACCGGCCCGTCCGGGGCGAGGGCAGCCACCAGGCTTCGTCCATGAAGTCGGTCCGGGCGCCGAGACCCATCGCCGCCCGCAGCGCCTCACCGGTGTCGCCGGGGTTGGAGATCGACCAGCGTCCCGCGTTGGGCTGGTCGCCACCGAATTCCTTTCGCATCTCTGGGTTGTGGGCAAACCCGCCAGAGGCGAGCAGCACGCCCTGCCGGGCCCGCACGTGGACGGGTGCGCCGTTGCGCTTGGTGCGGACACCGACGACGCGACCATCCTCGGTGATCAACTCCTCGAGCGGCGCTTCGGTCCAGATCGGGATTCCCCGTCCGAGGGCGTGGTGGACCATCTGCCCGATCAGCGAGGCGCCGTTCGTCAGGAGGGCCTGCCCCCGGAGCCGGGAGGCGTAGGTGCGCAGCACGACGCGGGCCGAGACAGTGAACGCGCCGAGACTCCGGTTGTAGTGGGAGAGCGATCGGGCCTCGTTGGTCATCACGGCCAGGCCCAGACTCTGGGCCAGTCCGGGCTGCAGTTTCGGCAACCAGTCGGCCAGGACGTGCCCGTCGAACGGGACCGGCTCGATCCCGCGACCGACATCGTGACCACCCTTGGCATCCGAGTAGTAGTCGCTGTAACCACGGCAGTAGACGAACCGCATGCCGCATCGCTCGAGGAAGGTCACCATCTCGGGCCCGGCGTTCAAGAAGGCCTTGCGTCGTTCGGTCGAGGACGCCGGTCCGACGTCACCGACGACCGTTTCGAAGTGGGCCAGCGCGTCCTCGAAGGAGTCGCTCTCACCGGCTGCGCGCATTACCGGGTTGTTCGGAACCCAGACGATTCCCCCCGACATGCAGGTCGACCCGCCGATGAGTGCCTGCTTCTCCAGCACCAGAGCGCGCGCACCCTCGTCGGCCGCGGTGAGTGCGGCGACCATGCCACCACCGCCGGACCCGACGATCACGACGTCGACGGTGGAGTCCCACGTCGTCATGTCACGACCTCTCTGCTCTCCCCCTCGAGACGACCTCAGCGAGGACGCAAGCTAGCAGGATCCGTTGACGATTGCTACGGTACCGAAGTAATCTGTCGGCATCCGTCGACGAGTGAAGCGGGGGGAAATGACCGGCAACTCGAGGACTCTGCGGTACCCGGCCGAGGGCGTCGGTGCCCCGAAGGATCGCCATCCCGGCCCGGTGGCGGATCTCGGACTCCCCCCGGGGACCGAGGTCTTCTCCGCCGACGACCACATCTCGCTGGCCGAGGACATCTTCTACGAGCGCTTCCCCGAAAGCATGAAGGAGCGGGCCCCGCGTGTCATGAACGTCGACGGGGGGTGGGTGCTCGGTGTGGACGGCAAGTCGATCCTGGTCAAGGAGTTCATCGAGGTCCTGACGCAGTACGACCCGGTGCCCGGCTCACACACCGGCGATGTCGCGGCGCGCTTGGCTGCGCTCGATTCGGAGGGTGTCGCCAAGGAGCTGGCCTTCCCGAACTCCATCCTGGCCCTGTTCGGATGGCCGGACCGCGAGGTCCGAGAACTGTGCTTCCGGATCTACAACGAGTACATGGCCGAGATCCAAGAGAAGTCGAACAACCGGATCTACGGGGTCGGTCTCATCAACTGGTGGGATGCCGGCGGGGCCCGCCGGACGCTGACCGAGCTCAAGGCCCTCGGGCTGAAGACCTTTCTCATGCCCCTCTCTCCCGGCAAGGACGTGGAGAAGCGGCCCATCGACTACGCCAGCACAGCCATGAACGGGGTCTGGGAGGCGATCGAGGAGGCGCAGCTTCCGGTCTCGCATCACATAGGGGAGAACCCGCCCGCCACGCCGAACGAGTTCAACGCCATCACGATCGGGATGTTCCAATCGGTGGCGCCGTTCCGCGACACGTTCGCCAAGTACATCTTCGGCGGCATCCTCGACCGCCACCCGGGGCTGCGGGTCGGCTGGTTCGAAGGCGGGATCAACTGGGTGCCCTCGGCCCTCCAGGATGCGGAGCACCTGGCGGCGTCGTTCCGGCACCTCTCCAACCTCGAGATCGAGCACGAGCCGACCTACTACTGGGACAACCACATGTGCGCCTCGTTCATGGTCGATCGTCTCGGGCTGGCGCTGCTGGCCAGGATCGGCGTGGACAGGGTGATGTGGTCCACGGACTTCCCGCACAACGAGAGCACGTACGGGTACAGCGCCCAGTCGCTGGCCGAGGTCGTCGACGCGGTGGGGTCCGATGCGGCGGCCGCCATCGTGAGCGGCAACATCAAGCGCTACCTGGGGCTGGACGACTGATGCCGGCGGGTCTGATGGCCTCGTCGCAGCGCGCCACCATTCCGCCGACGGCGGACGTCGTCCGCATGCGCAGGCAGCGGATGGAGCGTCTGCGCGACGTGATGCGCGAGCAGGGCCTCGATGTCCTCGTCCTGCTCGGGAACACGAACGTCGTCTATGCCACGGGCGCCATCTGGCCGCTGGCCGACTCGGGACGGGCCAACTTCGAGCAGCCTGTCGCCGTCGTGCTCGCCGAAGACGAGTGGCCTCACCTCTTCTCGCCCCTGCGCGAGGACGATCGGCTCCGCACGGAGCTGCCCGCCGACCACCTCCATGGCCCCGTCTACCTCGATTTCGACGAGGGAGTCGAGCTTTTCGCTGAACATCTGGCCTCGCTCGTGCCCGAGCGCGCGGTCATCGCTGTCGACGAGTGGACCAACGCTCTGCGGCGCGAACGGTCGATCCTCTTTGCGGGCGATGGACCGGTCGACGGGGGCCGGGTGATCAGCCGGGCCAAGGCCACGAAGACCCCGGACGAGTTGTCGTGCATGCGCGAGGCTCTCCGCATCACCGAGCGCGCGATCGCCGACGTGCAGGCGAGCATCGCGCCCGGTGTCCGCCAGACCGACCTCACCGCCACCTTCCTCCGGACCGTCTTCGACGCCGGGGCGGACGCCAACATCTTGGATCCGATCTGGCAGGTCATGCCGGCGCGCCTGGCCGACGGGCCGTGGACGACGACCGGCGACCTCGCCTGCCCCCTCCTCTCGACGGAGCGGGAGCTGGTCGAGGGCGATGTCCTCTGGGTCGACACCGGCATCAGCTATGGAGGGTTCCATTCCGACTTCGGGCGGACCTGGATCGTCGGGCGTGATCCGGACGCCCGTCAGCGAGCCCAGTTCGAGCGCTGGCGCAGCATCATGGCTGCGGTGCTCGACGTCACGAGGGCCGGAGCCACGGCGGCCGACCTGACCGCGGCGGCCATCGACGCCGCGGGCGGGATCAAGCCGTGGATGCCCCACTTCTACCTCGGCCACGGCCTCGGCATCGACAGCGCCGAGATGCCGTACGTGGGAAGTGACATCGGCCAGGCGTTCGACGAGACGCTCGTGCTCGTCCCGGGCATGGTCCTGGTACTCGAGCCGATCGTGTGGGACGACGGCGCCGCCGGCTATCGCTCCGAAGAGGTCCTGCTCATCACCGAGGACGGATGGGAGCCCATGACCGACTACCCCTACGACCCCTTTTGAGCGAGCGATGACCGTCACCGAGATCCTTCCAGATGAGACGACGCTTCGGCGGGCCCGCCGCGCCCGCGTCCTGGCCGAGATGGAAGTGGAGGGCATCGACCTGCTCGTCGTCGGGCGCGAGGCCAACGCCCGCTACGTGTCGGGAGCACCGCGGCTGTGGACGGCCGGATCACGGGCCTTCGGCCCGGGTTGCGTGCTCGAACGGGCAACCGGCGCGGTCCATCTGCTCAGCACGTGGGACGAGGGGATCCCCGACGACATTCCGCACGAGAACCTCTACGGGATCTCCTTCAACGGTGCGAGCTTCGTCAAGGCCCTCCGACGGATCGAGGGCGCCGCCACGGCTCGGACCGTGGCCACGGATGCGTTGACACCGTCCGCCGCCGGGCTCTTGCCCAAGGCGTTCCCTGCCGCCGAGCTGATCGACGGTGAGCCGATGCTGCGCCGGATCCGCCGGGTCAAGACGCCGCTCGAGGTCGACGCCATCCGAGCCTCGGTGAGGATCGCCGAGGACGCGTTGCGTGCTGCCGAGTCGGCCCTGGCACCGGGCGCCACGGAGCGACAGCTCACCGGGGTGTTCATGGAGGCGATGGCCCGGGCCGGCATCACGACGCCGGCGACCCAGGATGTCGCGTGGATCACGTCCCGCGAGCATCCATGGCAGCGCACGAGCAGGGACGCGCCGATACGACCCGGCGATCTCGTGGCCTTCGAGGCCGGTGTGGTCCGGGACGGCTACGTCGGCGAGCTCGGCCGGACTCGCGCCGTCGACGGCGACGCCGCTCTCGACGGCGCGTTGACCCGGCAGTGGGACGACCTCTGGGGCCGCCTGCTCGAGGCTTGCCGGCCGGGTCGGCCACTGAGCGGACTCCTCGGCGCCTATGACGGGGCCGGGGTGACGCTGCCGCCGTTGCCGGTCGCCCGCGGGCTCGGGCTCGGCTTCGACCTCCCGCTCGTGACCGGGGCGCTGCCGGCAACTGCGGCTGAACAGTGCGTCGAGGCGGGGATGGTGCTGGCATTGACCGCCTACGTCTGGACCGAGGGGGTCGGCGCCGTCTACGGCCAGGAGCCGATCCTCATCACCGAGGCGGGACCCGAAATTCTCTCGACGACTCCCTTCCGCGATCCGAGGAGCTCCTGAATGCCCGACGTCGACGTCCCGCCGGCCGAGGAGATCATCCTCTACGAGAAGGACCCCCACACTCGGATCGCCACCATCACCCTCAACCGACCGGACCAGCTCAACATCCCGACCATTGCGGCCCGCAAGCGCTACGCCGACCTCCTCTTCAAGGCGAGCATCGACGACGACGTCAAGGTCCTCGTCGTGCGCGGCGTGGGCGACCACCTGGGCACGGGGGCCGACCTCGACGAGCTCATGACGAAGCAGGCCGAGGGCACGGCGTTGCACGAGGAGTTCGGGATCGAGGAGGACGAGGACGTCACCATGCCGAGCGCCCGTTCGTACCGGGCCGGTGCATCGCTCCTCCACTGGTACGGGAACGCGCGGTCGGGTTGCCGCAGCTTGCAGGAGTTCAAGAAGATCAGCATTCTCGAGGTCAAGGGCTATTGCTACGGCTGGCACTTCTACCAGGCCGCGGACGCGGACCTCGTGATCTCGTCCGACGACGCGCTCTTCGGCCATCCCGCGTTCCGCTATGTCGGCTACGCCCCGCGGATGTGGCAGTGGGCGATGATGATGGGGATGCGCAAGTTCCAGGAGATGGTGTTCACGGGGCGGCCGTTCACCGCCGAGCAGATGTACGAGTGCAACTTCGTGAACAGCGTCGTGCCCCGGGGCGATCTCGAATCGGAAGTGGCGAAATATGCCCTTGCCTGTGCCCGCACCAGGCCGACGGACACGGTATTCATGCAGAAGGTGTTCTTCGAGGTCATGAAGCAGCATCAGGGCGAGTACATGGGAAGCCTGCTGAGCGCGTGGCTCGAGTCCATGGGCGGCCAGCTCCGGAGCGACGACGACGGCCGGCGGGCCACGCTCAGCCAGGAGACGATGGATGCCGGCCTCAACCTCGCCGTGAAGGACAACGACAGCGCGTTCCCTCCGGAGTGGCGGCTCAGCCGGTCCGGTCGCAGGCGCACCGAAACCGACGGAGCGTGACCGCGCCGACATCGGACGACCGGGCCGGGGCGCCGGCGACCCCGCCGCTGCACGGGCTGCGCGTCGTCGATCTCTCGACGTGGATCGGCGGTGCCTATTGCACGAAGCTCCTGGCCGACGGGGGAGCGGAAGTCATCAAGGTCGAGTCACCCGAGGGCGACCCGTTGCGCCGGTGGTCTGCGTCCGGAGCCACCATCGCCGCCGGCGAGGACGGCGCGCTCTTCAACTTCCTCGGCGCATCGAAACGCAGCGTGGTCGTCGACTGGGGGAACGAGGACGACCGGGATGCGCTCGAGGTTCTGCTCGGGTCGGCCGACGCGGTGGTGTGGTCCGGCGGCTCTCCGTTGGCCGAGCAGGCTCCGCTCGCCCCCGCTGCGCTCGTGCGCCGCCACGGGCATCTGGTGGTCACCGCGATCAGTCCGTTCGGTCTCGAAGGTCCCTGGCACGACCGGGCCGCCACCGAGTTCACCCTGCAGGCCTGGTCGGGTGCGATCGTGGGTCTGGCCCGGGGGAAGCCGGACCGGCCTCCGGTGTACGTCGGAGGCCAGGTCGGGGAGTGGATCTCGGGTTTGTTCGCCGCCATCGGGACTCTGGCGGCACGACGGCGCAGGCCGTCGCAGGGCGAGCTCGTCGACGTGTCGATGCTCGAAGCGCAGGCCATGTCCTTGACCTATTACCCGGTGACGTTCAACGACCAGCTGGGGCGACCGATGCGGCGGCGCCGATTCATCCCCACTCCCGGGGTCAGTGCCGCCAGTGACGGTCTGGTCGGGCTGGGCTGCGGGACGGGACAACAGTGGCTGGACTTCTGTGCAATGGTCGAGCATCCGGAGTGGATGGACGATCCATCGCTCTTTCTCGATCGCACCGCCCTGGCCCCCGTCATCGATGCCTGGGTCGCCGACCACACCATGGCGGGCGTGCTCGACCTGGCATCGGCGTTTCGTATCCCCAACGCGCCGGTCGCCAACGGCGCGAACGTGCCCACCTTCGATCATTTCGAGGCTCGCGGCACGTTCGCGGCCAACCCGCGCGACGGGGTCACGAACCCCCGGCCGCCGTTCCGATTCGGTGCCGCGGACCTGCGGCCACCCGAGCCCGCCCCGCGGCTGGGCGAGCTGGCGATCGGAGACGTCGCCCCTCGTCCCGCGCCCGACGACGGCGCTCCGGGTCCGGGGGGTGCGATGCTCCCGTTCGCCGGGCTGCGTGTGCTCGACATGACCTCCTACTGGGCTGGTCCGCTGGCGAGCCACGTCCTGGCCCTCCTCGGGGCCGAGGTGATCCATCTCGAGTCGTCGGCCCGGCCCGATGGCGCCCGACTCGTCGGAGGTGTTCCCCAGACCGAAGAGCGGTACTGGGAGCGCGGACCGATCTTCGCCGCGCTCAACACCAACAAGAAGAGCGTGACCATCGACTTCCGCGACGAGCGGGGAATGGCGCTGTTGCGCCGGCTCGTCGCCACCTGCGATGTCGTCATCGAGAACTTCACGCCGCGGGTGCTCGATCAGTTGGGGCTCGGTTACGACTCTCTTCGAGAGGTGCGACCCGACCTGATCATGGTGCGCATGCCCGGCTTCGGTCTCGACGGTCCCTGGCGCGACCAGGCCGCCTTCGCCTTCGTGATCGAGGATGCGTCCGGCCTCACCTGGCTCACCGGGCATCCGGACCTCCTTCCCTTCGAGCCGTACTGCATCGGCGACCCCAACGCCGGGCTGCATGCGCTGTTCGGTCTGCTCGTGGCGCTCGAGCACCGCCGGCGCACCGGTCAGGGCGGTCTCGTGGAGGCCGCCATGGTCGATGCGGCGTTGAACATCGCGGCCGAACAGCCGATCGAGTTCTCCGCCTATGGCGCACTCCTCGAGCGGGCCGGGAACCGGGGACCGCTGGCCGCACCGCAGAACCTCTACCAGGCAGCCGGGCCCGACGACTCGGGTCGAGACGACTCCTGGGTGGCCATCGCCGTGGCGACCGATGCGCACTGGGCCTCGCTGCGTCGCGTCCTCGGTCAGCCGGCGTGGGCTCGGGACCCCGCCCTCGACTCTGGTGCCGGACGGGCCGAGGCGCACGACCGGATCGACGGGCACCTGGCGGAGTGGTGCCGGGCCCGGCCGGCGGGGGACATCGTCGAGGAACTGTGGGCGGCGCAGGTGCCCGTGGCCGAGCTGACCGCTCCCCATCACCAGGCGAACCTCGCGCAACTCGCCTTCCGCGGGTTCTTCGAGGAGGTGGTGCATCCGGTGATCGGGAGCTCGCGCTACAGCACCATCCCGATGAAGATGTCGGCGCTCCCGGCGCGGCTCCATGCCCGTCACGCGCCGTTGCTCGGGGAACACAACGACGAGGTATTGGGCGGCCTGGGACTGCGTCGCGACGAGATCGACGCCCTCGAAGCGGACGGGGTCATCGGTGGCACGCTCGCCCGCGGCGCCTGACCGTCGGTCCCGCCCGGCCTATCCTTCCCGGGTGGGATTCCAGGCGGCACCCTTCGACGTCGTCGAGGCGTCGCGGCGCGTCTGGCTCGAACACTGGGAGCCCGAGGCGGCATCGGGCATGGCGGCGTTCACGGCGATCCTCCGCTCCTACCAGCTCCTCAACGACCAGGTCAACGAAGTGATGCGGGCACACGGACTGACGTTCGGCCAGCACCAGGTGTTGGCCTGGCTGGCCACCGACCCCGAGTCCTCGCAGGCGTTGAGCTGGATCAGCAAGACGTTGCGTATCCCCCCGGCCACCGTGACCGACATCATCGATCGGCTCGAGCAGGACAAGCTGGTGCGACGCGTCCCGCATCCCTCCGACGCCCGGACCACGCTGGCCGTGCTGACGCCCCGCGGTCAGAAGGCGGCGACCGAGGCCACCAGCGACCTGAACGAGCAGGTTTACCAGCGCATCGGGCTGTCAGAGAAGCAGCGCAACCAGCTTGTCGACCTCCTGGCGGAGCTGCGGGCCAACGGGGGCGAGTTCGACGTCGAGCATTCGAACGAGGTCATCGAAGAGGTCGGTTCGCGTGAGGCGCGCAAGCGGGACCGCAACGTGCGCAAGAGCCCCTTCGAGGTCGCCTGAATCACGGTCGCGACGGCACACCCCACCTTCGCGCCGTCAGGACGGTGGCCGCCCGCTCCGCACGGCGTCGTGGACCAGACCGATGGCCCAGCGCACCGTCCGGATCGCCTCGTCGCTCGCCAGGTCCCAGTCGGTGGTAAGGCGCTCGTAGGTGCCGACGCTCCAGAGCACGTCGAGCAGGGCGGCGACCGCGGTGCGCTCGGATTCGGACCATCCGCTCGTCCCCGGCGCCAGCGCTCCCAGCAGGGCGCCCCGTTGGCGGAGATGGGCGTCCGCCAACGTCGGGTCGAGAGGCGCCTTGGGTCGCTGCGGGTAGGCGGCCACATGGGTGAAGATCCGGGCCGTGATGTCGGCCACGTCGCCCAGCCGCATTCCTTCCAGCCCGATCCCCGCGTCCTCCTCCAGTCGGCGCATCACCGCGTCGCGCAGGCCGCGCTCGTTGCCGAAGTAGCGATAAACCGTGCGCTCGTTCACTCCGGCCTGCTCGGCCACGCCGCGCATCGTGAGTCCGTGCCAGTCCCGCACCGAGGACGCCTGGAGCATGCGACAGGCCTCGTCCAGGATGCGTGCCCGCGTCTCGAGCGCCCGTTGACGCCGGAGCGGGCTGTCGTACTTGCGGCTGGCCGGCGCGGCGGAGGTCGGCATGGGAGCCGTGCTAGCCGATGGACGCCGGCAGCGTCTCCCAGCCCCTGACGGTCGACGTCGGGGACAGCCGGGCCTTCTCCATGTCGATCTCCCACTCCGGGAACCGGGAGAGCACTTCTTCGAGGGCGATGATCCCCTCCATGCGCGCCAGCGCGGCGCCCATGCACAGGTGGATGCCGTTGCCGAACGTGAGATGGCGGCCTTCGTCCCGGTGTATGTCGAACGTGTCGCCGCCGGGGAAGCGGCGGTCGTCGCGGTTGGCCGATCCGATGATGAAGACCATCACGCTGCCCGCGGGCACCGTCATGTCGTGCACGCGCAGGTCCTCGCGGGCCACGCACCGCCCGACGTGGGGAGCCGGTGATTCGAAGCGGAGGATCTCCTCAATGGCGTTCGGGATCAGGGAGTGGTCCTGGGCCAGCTCGGCCCGCTGGTCGGGGTGGTCCGCCAGGACCTTGGCCGTCCACCCGATGAGCCGGGTCGTCGTCTCGTTCCCGGCACCGGCCAGGACCTCGAGGTACGTGAGCAGCTCGGCCCGGGTCAGTGTGCGCACCGTCCCCGTCTGGTCGGTGAACTCGACGTGCAGGAGCTCCGTCATGATGTCGTCGGAAGGATGCTCGGCCCGCCAGTCCACGTAGTCGGCGAACATGGCCCCCGTGACGAAGTTCTCGGTGACCTTCATCGGTTCGCCTTCCCTGGTCCGCAGGCTGGCATCGACATGGTCACGCACCGCTTCCTGATCGCTCTCGGGAATCCCGAGCAGCATGCTGATGACCCGCATCGGCATCTGCGAGCCCAGGTCCGCGATGAAATCGAGCGACTCCGATCCGACCAGTGGATCGAGGCTGCGGGCACAGAACTCACGGATCTTCGGCTCGAGCTCGGCCACCCGGCGCGGTGTGAAGGCGCGCGAGAGCAGGCGGCGGTGGATGGTGTGCGTGGGCGGATCCTCGAAGATGATCACGCCCGGCGGGATGTCGATGTCGGCCTTGATGACCTCGAGGATGGCCCCCTTGCCCGAGATGTAGGTCTGGGCGTCGAGGAGACCCTTCTCGACGTCTTCGAAGCGGCTGACCGCGAAGAAGTCGAGCTCCTCGTTGTAATAGATCGGCGCCTCCTCGCGCAGGCGCCGGTAGGTCGGATACGGGTCGGCGTTGATCTCGACGTTGTACTGGTCGTAGTAGACGTCGCTCATCTGGGCCTCCAAGGGGGCGGGTCGCGCTGACACGGTGAGTTCGTGTCAGAGTACGACGTGAATTCTCGATCGGTCAAGGAGGTCGGGGAGACCTGACACCGATGTCAGCAATCTGTATATTTCCCCCAATTCGGGATGCTCTTTTCTTCGAGGTCCGAAGCACGTCGGGCTGAACGAATCAAGGGGAACGGCCATGGCAACGGAGAAGTGGTTCCGACGGTCTTCGTCGGGGGGTCCGGGTCGGTCGCGCCGGCGACCGGGAGCGAAGGGCGTGCTGGCGCTCGGCGTGGCCGGCGTCGTCGTCGCGCCTGTCGCCCTCACGCTCTCGGGTGGTTCGGCGGCCGCGTCGTCGTCGAATATCCAGGCCAACGGGGTCTTGAAGTACGGGTTCGACCTCAACAACGAGTTCGACAACGACTTCGCGCCCGAGAGCGAGGAGAACGACTGCTCCTACACCGTCACCTCGAACATCTATCAGTCCATGACGACGCCGGGGAACGCCGGTGTCGGCGGCGGCGTGGCCGGGAGCTGGACGGTGTCGAACAACAACTCGACCATCACCTTCCACATCCGGCCCGGCCTCGATTTCTCCAACGGCCAGCCCGTGACCTCCACCGACGTCGCGGCCAGCCTGAACAACACCAAGAAGAGCCCGCTGCGCTCCTCCCTCTTCAATATCTCGAGCATCCAGACGCCTGACCCGTCGACGGTCGTCGTCAACTTGACCAAGCCCACCGTCGGCGACTTCCTCTGGGCCGCCAGCTACGTCGACGGCCAGATCTACCCGGCCAATGCCATCTCGACCCAGTCGAGCCAGCCCGTCGGCGCGGGACCCTTCATGCTCAAGAGCTACCGGCAGGGCTCGCAGATCGTGTTGGCCAAGAACCCCAAGTACTGGGATTCGAAGGCCTACCCGCTCGGCGGCGTCGACTTCACCCAGGTGACGTCGGGTCCCGAGGCGGCCACCGCACTCACCTCGGGTGCGGTCGACATGATCTCGGTCGAACCCGAGAACTACCCGCAGCTCAAGTCCGATCCCAACATCGGGATCTCGGTCACCAAGTCGTACGACATGATGGAGATCGAGCTGCGGCAGAACACGGGTCCCTTCGCCAACGAGAAGGTGCGGGCCGCCCTGGAGTACGCCGTCAACCGGGCGGCGATCAACAAAGTGGTCTTCGACGGCCTCGGAGCGCCGGCCAATCAGCCCCTCCCAACCTGGTCGGCCGGGTACTCCAAGTCGCTCGGCACCCCCGATCCCTACAGCCCGTCCAAGTCGCGGGCCTTGCTCAAGGCGGCGGGCTACCCCAAGGGCGTCAAGTTCACTCTCGTCATCCCCGCCGGCGATGCCACATACGCCCGGGCCGGGGCCCTCCTCCAGCAGGAGCTGGGTTCTGCCGGTTTCAACGCCAACCTGCAGCAGGTTCCCGGCGCGGACTTCCTGACCGACGTGTACATCAAGAAGGAGGGCGACGCCGTGCTGACCCAGCAGCTCTCGAACGGCGCCGACCTGGCCAACATGTACGAGGGGATCTTCGAGTCGGGCGGGTTCGTCGCCAGCGAGCTCGGATCGGTCAACGCGCAGCTGACCCCGCTCATCGTCCAGGCCAACGCGTCGCTCAGTCCCAGTGTGCAGGGCCCGTTGATGCAGAAGATCGACAAGATCGTGCTCCAGCAGGGCCTCCTGGTCCCGTTGGACTTCATGCCGTCGATCGTGGCCTATAACAAGGACCGGGTCGGCGGGAAGGTTGTGGCCCCGATCGGCCAGTGCCGATCAGACCTGGCCGGCATCTACATCAAGAAGTAACCGTCACCGACACCGAGGGAGCACCACCGAGCTTGGAAGTCGTCGCGCTGCACCGGAAACCCACGAGTTAGAGGCCGGCCGTGGCATCCGGCAGCGGTGGTTCACTGCTCACGTTCCTGGTTCGGCGGCTCCTCATCGCCGTCCTGCTGCTGTTCCTCATCTCGCTCGGTGTGTACTCGCTCATCCTGATCATGCCGGGTAACCCGGCCATCGCCCTGGCCGGGGGGACCAAGGCGACACCGGCGGAGATCGCGAAGATCACCGCGCAGCTCCACCTGAACGAGGGGTTCTTCGCCCAGTACTGGAACTGGCTCAAGGGGGCGCTGCACGGTGACCTGGGCAACTCGCTGTTCAACAACGAGACGGTCTCCTCGGGTATCGCCGCCCGTTTCCCCGTCACCCTGAGCGTCGCCGTCGGGGGGATGCTGATCGCCATCCTGATCGGGGTGCCCTCGGGCATCGTGGCCGGCCTCCATCAGGGGACGGTGCGCGATCGGGGCGTCACCATCGGCACCAGCATCGCGGTGGCCATCCCCGACTTCTGGCTGGGCATGCTTCTCGTCATCGTCTTCGCCGTGAAGCTGGGCTGGTTGCCGGCACTGGGGTACACCCCGTTCACCCAGTCGCCGGGTCAGTGGTTCGAGGACCTGCTCCTGCCGTGGCTGGCCCTCGGCATCGGCGGATCGGCGGTCATCGCCCGCCAGGTGCGCGGCGCGCTCATCGACACTCTCGACCAGGACTACATGCGGACCGCCGTGGCGAAGGGCCTCAGCCCGCGCATGGTGGTGGGAAAGCACGCGATGAAGAACGCCCTCAGCCCGGCCGTGACCGTCATCGGCATCCAATTCGGCTACCTGCTCGGCGGCACCCTCATCATCGAGCAGATCTTCTCGTTGCCCGGTCTCGGCACCTACATCATCCAGGCCATCAACGACAAGGACATTCCCGAGATACAAGGCGTCGTCCTCGTGGTCGCCGCCTGTTTCGTGTTCATCAACCTGTTCGTCGACGTGCTGTACGCCTACCTCAACCCGAAGATCCGGCTCTCGTGAGTTCGCCCCGGTGAGCACCTGGAGCACTCCGGACGCCGGCGACCCCTTCGTCGGCCTCAACGTCGTCCCCGAGACGGGCGACAGCCCCGACGAGCTACCCGAGCGCCGGCCCGGTTTCTGGGCCCGCTTCCTGCGTCAGCGCTGGGCCATCGCCGGGCTGGTCTTCCTCGTCGTCATGATCGTCGCCGCCATCTTCGCCCCCTTCTTCGCACCGCACGCTCCCGATGCCCAGGACATCAACGCCATCAATGCCGGGCCGTCGACCGCGCATTGGCTGGGCACCGACGACCTGGGGCGAGACATCCTGAGCCGTCTGATCTGGGGCGCTCGCATCTCGTTGCGGGCGGCCTTCGAAATCGTGGCCCTCGCCGCCGTCTTCGCCATCCCGCTCGGCCTGATCGCAGGCTTCTTCCGGGGTGCGGTCGACACCGTGATCATGCGCACGATGGACGCGCTCTTCTCGTTCCCGCCGCTGATCCTGGCCCTCACGGTGGCCGCCCTCCTCGGGGCCGACATCAACGACGCCGCCATCGCCATCGCCATCGTGTTCGTGCCGGGCTTCGTGCGCCTCCTGCGCGGCGAGGTCATCGCCGTGCGCGAGGAGTCCTACATCGAGTCGGCCCGCAGTCTTGGGGCCACGTCCAAACGGCTCGTCGGGCGTCACGTGCTGCCCAACGTTGCGTCGCCCATCATCATCCAGCTGGCGCTCGCCCTCGGGTTCGCCCTGCTCGCCGAGGCCGGCCTGAGCTTCCTCGGGGTGGGCGAGCAACCGCCGACCCCGAGCTGGGGCGGCATGCTCCAGGAGGGGTTCCAGTTCATCAACTCGTCGCCCTGGGCTCTGATCTTCCCCGGTCTGGCCATCATGCTCACCGTGCTTGCCTTCAACCTGGTGGCCGACGGCCTGCGCGACTCGCTGGGTCGCGAACGGCCGACCGGCAGCAGCCCGGTGGCGGGGGAGCGGGAGCAGGGGGGGCGCCTGGCCCGGCTGCGCACGACGCACCGGGCGGACGCGACGCCGCCCGAGACAGGGACCGACACCGCACTGCTCGTGGTGGAGCGCCTCCGTATCGAATTCCAGAGCCGCGGCACCTGGTTACCGGTGATGGAGGACGCGCACTTCAGCGTGCGGCGGGGGACCACGCTGGGCCTGGTGGGCGAGAGCGGTTCGGGCAAGACCGTCTCCGCCCTCGCCGTGATGGGGTTGCTGCCGGCCAAGGTCTCGCAGGTCTCGGGTTCCATCCGCTTCGAGGGTCGGGAGCTCACCGACCTCAGCCCCGCCGGCCTGCGCCGCCTGCGGGGCAACGAGATGGCCATGATCTTCCAGGAGCCCATGACCAGCTTGAATCCGGCGTACACCGTGGGGAACCAGATCGCCGAGCAGGTACGGACCCACCGCGGTCTCGACCGGGCTGCGGCGATGAAGGTCGCAGTAGAGATGCTCGACCGGGTCGAGATCCCCAATGCGGCCGCCCGGGCCCAGGACTACCCGCACGCCTTCTCCGGCGGCATGCGCCAGCGCGTCATGATCGCCATGGCGCTGTCGTGCTCGCCCAAGCTGCTGATCGCGGACGAGCCCACGACGGCTCTCGACGTCACCACCCAGGCCCAGATCGTCGACCTGTTGCACTCGCTCCAGAGCGAGGAGGACATGGCGATGATCTTCGTCACCCACGACCTGGGGGTGATCGCCGACGTGGCCGACGAGGTCGCGGTCATGTACGCCGGCCAGATCGCCGAGCAGGCGACGGTGGCCGACCTCTTCGCCCGTCCCCGCCATCCCTACACCGAGGCCCTGCTCGATTCCATCCCCCAGCTGACCCCGAAGGGCGAGCCACTCCACGCGATCGCCGGCATGGTCCCGCGTCCGGACCGCTTCCCGACGGGTTGCCGTTTTGCCCCCCGCTGCGCCTACGCGTTCGACGCCTGCACCGACGGGCCGGTGCCCCTGCGCGGGGCGGTGGCCGCGTCGTCCGCCGATGGCGCCCCCGCCCCTGTCTCGTCGAGCCTGGCTCGTTGCGCCCGCCAGGACGAGCTGGTCCTCTCGGGCCCGCGACCGATGCCGGTGCCCGGCGAGCTGCCCCGGGCCGAGGCCGCGGCCGTCGACATCCCGGCCCCGTCCAGCAGCGCCCCGGTGCTCGAGGTGGAGGGGCTGGTCAAGGACTTCCCGATCCGCAGCGGCGTGTTGCGACGGGTGGTGGGTTCGGTCAAGGCGGTCGACGGGGTCGACCTGCGCGTCCCGGCCGGGACGACACTGGGCCTGGTCGGCGAGAGCGGTTCGGGCAAGTCGACACTGGCCCGGTTGGTCCTGCGCCTCATCGAACCGACCGCCGGCCGGGTGGAGGTCGACGGTGTCGACATCACCGCGCTGCGCGGCCCGTCCTTGCGGCGTCGAGCGCGAGTCGATGCAGCTGATCTTCCAGGATCCGTACTCCTCGCTCGATCCGCGCCAGAGCATCGCCGACATCGTGGGCGAGCCCCTGGCCATTCACACCACCATGAGCCGGGCCGAACGCGAGCGCCGGGTCGTCGAGCTCCTCGGCCAGGTGGGACTGGGCGGGCACGTCCTACCGCGCCAGCCGCACGAGTTCTCCGGCGGCCAACGTCAAAGGATCGCCATCGCCCGCGCCCTGGCCCTGCAGCCGAAGCTCCTCGTGTGCGACGAGCCGGTCAGCGCGCTCGACGTCTCGACGCAGTCCCAGGTCATCAACCTGCTGGCGGAGCTCCAGAAGGATCTCGGGATCGCCTACCTCTTCATCGCGCACGACCTGTCCGTCGTCCGCCACATCAGCGACCGCATCGCGGTGATGTACCTGGGCCAGATCGTGGAGGAGGGTCCGGCTGAGGTGGTCTACGAGCGCCCCACCCATCCCTATACGACCGCCCTGCTCTCGGCCATCCCGGTGCCGGATCCCGCTCGCCAACACGAGCGCCAGCGCATCATCCTCAGTGGCGAGGTCAGCGAGCTGACCGGTGGCGAGGTGGGCTGCCGGTTCCGGGCCCGTTGCCCGTATGCCATGGAGATCTGCGCCCACGTCGACCCCGACCCGTTCGTGACTCCCGCCGGGACCACCGTGCGCTGTCATCTCCACACCAGCGGACCCGCGCTGGCCGGAGCGAGCATCCACCAGCTGGGTCCGGCCGTGCTGGCCGGCGCCGGCGACCTGTCCCAATCATCGGACTGAACGGCGACGGTCACTCCGCCCGCAGGACGAGCGTGGTCGGCGTGTGGGCCGCCACCCAGGCGGGCGCGCCGGCCAGCGCCGCGCCCGCGACCACCAGCGCGGCCAGGCCGGCCACCAGTGCGCCCAGCGGCACTACGACCACGGGCACGACGCCGAGCGAGCCGGCGAAGCTCGACCACACCCAGCGGCCCCCGAGCAGCCCCAGCGGGAGCCCGATCACCACCGCGATGACCAGTAGCCAGACGGCCTGGCACGTGACGATCGCGCCCAGCTGGCCCCGGTTCATACCGAGCGTCTTGAGCAGGGCCAGATCGCGCCGGCGCTTGCGTGTGGCGGCCAGCACGGTGGCCGAGAGCGAGATCAGGACGGAAGCGGCGACGGCGACGGCCAGTGCGACGGGCTGGCTCCCCATCTGCCCGGCGTTGACGATGGCGGCGCCACGGACCTGGGTGACCTGGTAGACGTCACCCGGGTCGGCCCCCGCGGCGAGTGCGCCCGCCAGTACGCGCTGCACGACGGCGTGGGGGTCCACCCCCGGGCGGACGTTGATGGCCACCGTCGAGGGGATGGCGGAGAAGGCCTCCGCGCCCAATGACTTGTTGACCGTGCCGAATCCCTCGATGGCCATCAAGGTGCTCTCGGGCAGCATGGCACCGCGGCCGAGCGAGACATGGTCCGACAGGCTCACGCCGATGGAGGGCAGCGTGACCGTCCCGACGACGCGCAGGTGCCGGGACGCCGGGCCACTCCCGACCCGTACCGTGTCGCCCACCACTTTGTGCAGCTGCTGCAATGTCAGTGCACCGAGCTCGATCTCGTCGGGACCGAGGCCGTGGCCGATGTGGACCGGACCGCTGTCCGTCAACGCGGCACCGGTGACCGTGGGCGGCTCGACCGTGCCGTCGTGCGTGGCCAGTCCGAGCACCGGGATGGTCCGCCCACCCACGGACAACTGGGTGAAGCCGAAGGTCGACCACCCGGCCACACCGGGGGTGGCGGCCATGATGGCGTCGAGGGCTCCGTCGCCGTCGCCCAGCGTGCTCGGCGTCGCCGAGTCGGGCAGGAAGTTCCCGTAGCCACCCTGGACCTGCAGCAGCACGTTCCAGTTCCAGCCGTAGCGATCGGGATTGGTGACGAGCCCGTTCAGGCTCGCCCCGAACACGACCGCGGTGACCACGGCGGCCACCGCCACCACCGATCCGATCAGGTTGGCCCGCACCGCCGTCGGGCGTGATCCCGGAGTGGCCCCGAGCGCGTAGTTGCTCCCGATCAGCACCGGCAGTGGCAAACCGGTGGCCGTCCGGAGGCGCCAGCCGGGTATCGAACGCCGGCCAAGGATCTCGTGGGGTAGGCGCACCGCCCGCCAGGCCATGAAGAAGAGGACGACCGAGAGGGCGGCGAACAGGACGAGCCCGCCGCCGGCGAGCACCGGCACGTCGAACTGCAGGCCGCGGGCCGGATCGACCTGGCGCACCGGCCCGACCGGGGCCAGTGGGGACAGGGCCCACGCGCCCACGACCGCGACGAGTACGCCGGCCAGCATCGACAGCGCCCCACCCAGCCCACAGGCCAGCGCCGCCCCCGTCCGCGTGCAGCCCAAGGCGCGTAAGGCCGGGGCCTGGGACGTCGACCGCTCGAGTCCTTGAGCCAGTGCCTGAGTGACCAGGACGAAGAGGGCCAGCAGGGCGAAGGCACCCAGCAGGGCGAGCGCCACCGCCTGGGGCCTGATCGCCTCCTGCACCTGCTGGTGCACCTGGTCGAGCTGGCGCAGCGAGAACACGTAGCCCTGACCCACCCGGGCGGCCAACCGGTCGACCGAGCGCTGGAAGCCGGTGATGCCGGTTTTGCCCCGGTCCAGTCGGACGGCATCCCAGGAGAACGCCACGGCGTGGGGGAGCCGCAGCGCGGCCGCGGTGGCGGCCGGAGGGAGCACGGCGCTCTGGACCTGGTCGAACTGGTCCACCAGCACCGGGGGCAGGGCCACGATGGCCGCCACCCGATACGTTCTCTCGCCGGTCACGACGGTGTTGCTGTCCAGCGCGTCGTCGAACTGGTACGTGACCCGGCCCCCCACCCCGACCCCGAAGAGACGGGCCACTCCGGCGGACAGTGCGATTTCGTCGGGCGAACGCAGGCTGGGCAGGTGACCCGCCAGCACCGTCATGGTGTCCTGGGTGAAGAACTCGCCGTCGGTACTGCCGGCGAACCCGTTGGTGAGGAACGACGGATCCACCCGGCCGTGCACGACCGGGTTGGCATCGAGACCGAGCCACGCCGCACTCGAGTGGATGCCCGGCAGGCGCGAGACCCGCTTCAGCAGCGACAGGTCGGGCGACGGGACGTTGACGAACACGTCGCTGGCGTTGATGGACGTGAGGTAGCGCCCGTAGGCGGACTCGGTGCGCCGCGCCCCGGCCAGGGCGGCCAGGGCTACCGAGCCCAAGAGGCCGCAGAGGACGGCCGCCACCACCACCGATCTCCAGCTTCGGCCCCAGGTGGCACCTCTGCTGTACCAGGCGACCCTCATCACCGGTCATCATGCGGAGACCCCGCCGGCCGCGCAAGGGTGATACTGCGACGCCGGAATCCGCCTGCTAGCACCCCCGCCGGGGCCACGCAGCGTGAGAGCGGGTGGGACTCCTGGGCGAGGCGCTCGTCGTTTCAGGCCGTGGCGCGATGGGCCGACGTCGCCCGCAGGCCGTCGAGGATCATTCCCATCAGCCGCCCACTCTGTTCGGGCGTGATGGCGACGTTCGTGCAGATCGGCCCCACCAGCTGGGTCACGTCCGATCCCTCGATGTCGTCTCGCACCACCCCGGCCCGCTTCCCGTTCTCGATGACGATGTCGAAGGACGAGTCGATCAGCTCCCGGGCCCGGGAGCGCATGGCCGGGTTCTTCTCGAACGCTTCGTGCAACTCGGCCATCAACGCCTGCTTGGTGTGGGCGTAGGCCACGAAGGCGGCCATGAAGGCTTCCACGGCCGACCACGGGTCCAGTTCGGCCACGGAGCGCTGTGCCGCCTCGGCCAGGACGTGCACATCGTTCTCGTAGAGCGCCTCGACCACGTCGATGCGGCTGGGGAAGTGGCGGTAGAGGGTGCCGACGCCGACACCGGCCTGGCGGGCGATCTCCTCCATGCAGGTCGACCGCCCCTGCTCCGCGAACACCTCTCTCGCTGCGGCCACGATCCGTTCCCGGTTGCGCCGGGCGTCGGCCCGCATCGTCTTGCCGCTCGCCGTCGCGCCGTTCTCCTCGCGTCCCGGGGCGTCTGAGGGTTCGACTTCCGGCTCGGCCGTCGCCTGCTTCGCTGCCATGTCACTACCTCGAACCTGATCCCCCCGCCGTCTCGCGGGGATGCTCACAATGGGCTTGCTAAACGGAGGCACCCTCCGTATACTAAACGGAGGAAGCTTCCGCTTGCTCCAGAATACCAGCGGAAAGGTCGTAGTCAATGCCCCAGTCCACCCTTGCCGGGCCGCGCCCCGGCGCCGGTCCCCACGCACGAGGTCCAGCTGAATCTCCTGGTCGGGGAGTCGCCAGCCGCCTCGCCCACCCCAGTGTCATCCTGGCGGTGATCCTGACCGCCCAGATGATGGTCGTCCTCGACACCACCATCGTGAACGTCGCCCTGCCCCACATCCAGGCCAGCCTCGGGTTCTCGACCTCGGGACTGTCGTGGGTCCTCAACGCCTACGTGCTGACCTTCGGGGGCTTCCTGCTCCTCGGCGCCCGGGCCGGGGACCTGTTCGGCCGGCGTCGGGTGTTCCTGATCGGGATCGCCCTCTTCACCGTGAGCTCGCTCCTGGGCGGTCTCGCCGTGTCGGGCTGGGCCCTCCTGGCGGCGCGAGCCCTCCAGGGTGTCGGCGCGGCCATGGCGGCGCCCTCCGCCCTGTCCCTCCTGACCACGTCGTTTCCCGAGGGCAACCAGCGGGTGCGGGCCATCGGCCTCTACACGACGGTCTCCGCCGCCGGCGGCGCCATCGGCCTCGTGGCCGGGGGGCTGCTGACCGAGCTGGTCTCGTGGCGCTGGGTCATGTTCGTCAACGTGCCGATCGGGATCGCGGTGTGGTGCATGGGGCGGCTCGTCCTGCCCGAAACCGAGACCCGGCACGGTCACTTCGACCTGTTGGGCGCGCTCACCTGCACCGTCGGAGTGGCGAGCGTCGTCTTCGGCCTCGTGGAGGCGGGCGCCAAGGGTTGGTCCGACCCCCTGCCCCTCACGGCGCTCGTCGTCGGGGCCGCCGTCCTCGGCGTGTTCCTGCGCCACGAGGGCAGGGCGACCGAGCCCATCCTGCCCCTGGACCTCCTGGCGAGCCGCACCCGGAGCTCTGCCAACGCCGCCCGTGGTCTGCTCTACGCCGGCTTCTACGGGGTCTTCTACTTCATGGCCCAGTTCCTCCAGGACGTGCAGGGCTACTCGCCCCTGCGGGCGGGGCTGGCCTTCTTGCCCATGCCGATCGCGGTATTCGCCTCGTCCCAGCTGACGACCCGAGTCCTCGTCCGTCGGCTGCCCGAGAAGGCCGTCATGTTGATGGGGACCTCGCTGGCCACGGTCGGACTGCTCCTGGCCACGCGCATCGGGGTGCACACGACCTACCCGCAGATCGTGCTGTCCCTGCTCCTCATCGGAGCCGGGAGTGGCGGGACCCTGGTCGTGCTCACCTCGGCCTCGTTGGCCGACGTGGAACCCGAGATCGCCGGTGCGGCCTCGGGTCTGGTGAACGTGTCGCAGCAGATCGGCGCCGCCGTCGGCCTGGCCGTGCTCGTCACCGTGTTCGACGCGCTGTCGGGCGGTCGGCAGCTCGCACCCGGGACCGGGCCTTCGGCCTCGGTGGTGCTGCACTCGCTCGACATGGTGTTCGCCGTCGCTGCCCTCTTCGCCATGGCCGCCTTCGTGACCGTGCTGGCCGGGGTCCGGCGCTCCCGCACCCTCGCCGAGGAGAACGGTGAGGACGTCTCCCTCGAGCTCGACCTCGACGACCTCCCGATGGCGTTGGAGCCGGCCGAGGTGTGATGCAGGTCGCTGTCGGCTGGGCCCGGGACTACTCGGGTGCAGCCGACAGCTTCTGCCCCTCGACGTCGAGGTCGGGGAGGCGGTGCAGGAAGTGCGGCAGCCACCAGGCGGCGCCGCGATAGACGTACATGGTGGCCGGGACGACGGTCATGCGGATGACGAAGGCGTCGATCAGCACGCCGAGCGCCAGGGCGAAGCCCAAGGACTTCGTCGTCGGGTCGGGTGAGAAGATGAAGCTGGCGAACACGGAGATCATGATGATGGCCGCCGAGCCGACCACCTTGGCGCTGCCGGCGTAGCCGTCGCTCACCGCTGCGACGGCATCCTTGTGCAAGGACTCCTCTCGCATCCGTGAGACCAGGAACACCTCGTAGTCCATGGCCAGACCGAAGAGGATGCCCAACAGGATGATCGGGAGGAAGCTCAGGACGGGTTGGGCCTGGGAGATGCCGAACAGCCCGGCCAGGTGCCCCTCTTGGAACACGAAGGTGACGACGCCGAGCGTCGCCAACACGCTCAAGACGTAGCCGGCCACGGCGGTGACCGGGACCAGGATCGAACGGAAGACCACGATCAGGATCAGCAGGCACAAGACGATGATGACGCCGAGATAGAGCGGGAGCGCGGCGGAGAGCTTGGCCGAGATGTCCACGTTGAGCGCGGTCTGCCCGGTGACGTAGGTGGTGAGGCCGTACTCCTTCTGTCCGCCGGCGACGACCCGGCGGATGCCGGTGATCAGGTTGGCCGTCGCCACCGCGTTCGGGCCCGTTTTCGGTGTCACCGTGACCAGGGCCAGGTTGTGGGCCGGATTGGGGATGGGCGTGCCGATCGAGGCCACATCCGGTGGGAGATGCGCCTTCTCCTTGGCGTAGAAGGCGTTGAAGGCCTGCTGCTGCCTCGGCGTGAACCCGCCCGGCGCGTAGACCACGACGAGGAGGGGGCCGTTGGCACCGGGGCCGAAGCCTTCGGAGATGAGGTCGTAGGCGCGGCGGGTGGTCTGACTGGTCGGCTGGGAGCCCGCGTCGGGCAGCCCGAGGCGCATGTGCAGCATCGGTGAGGCGACGAACAGCAGCACGATCACCCCGACCGCGATGACGACCAAGGGCGCTCGCTTGAGCACCGAGGTGGCGTAGCGCCATGACAGCGGTTCGTAACCATCCGCCGTCGTCTTGGCGATCTTGTTGCGGGCCCAACGGCTGGCCACGAGGTGGCCACCGGCGAAGCCGAGGAGCGCGGGGACGAGCGTGATGGCCGCGGCGACCGCCACGACGACGGCGCCGGCCGCGGCCAGGCCCATCACCGTCAGGAAGGGGATGTTGACGATGCTCAGCGCGGCCAGGGCGATCAGCACGGTCATGCCGGCAAAGCAGACGGCCGATCCCGAGGTGGCGACGGCGCGCCCGGCCGACTCTTCCACGTCCATGCCGGAGGCCAGGTGCTGGCGGTGCCGGTTCAGCACGAAGAGGGAGTAGTCGATGCCGACGGCCAATCCGATCATCGTGGCCAAGACCGGGGTCGTGCTCGACTCGTTGACCAAGCCGGTCAGGGCCAGGAGGGCGAGGTTGGTGACGCCGACGCCGGCGATGGCGGCGATCAGGGGCAGCAGACTGGCCAGTACGGAACCGAATCCGATCAACAGCACCAGGAACGCGATGACGATGCCGACCACCTCGGTGTCGGTCTTCGTCTGGGCCTGCGCCACCGCCCCGCCGTAGTCGACGGCGATGCCGGCCGCTTCCGCCGGGCCGCCGGAGTTGAGGAGCGCGTGGACCGCCGCCGGAGTGACGTTGGCCACCGGGACGGGATAGGCGACGATCGCGTAGGCGATCCGACCGTTCTTCGACACCGTCCCCGACGAATAGGGATCGGTGACGTAGACGACCTGTGGTGCTTTCTTGAGGCCGGCCAGGGTCGCCTCGACGGCGGCGCGTTCGGTGGGTGCGGTAAGGGTACGCGGGGCGGGAACGGAGAAGACGACCTGCGCCTGCGCGCCACCGGTCCCCGGGAACTTCTCGTTGAGCAGATCGAGCGCCTGCTGGGACTGGGTGCCAGGAATGCTGAAGGCGTTCGACTCTGGTTGCTTGAAGCTGAAGGCCAACACGGCCAGCGCGACGATCAGGATCACCCAGCCGACCAGTACGAGCTTCCGGCGCCGGTAGCACCACGTGCCTATGCGATAGAGCGCGGAACCCATGCGGCCTCCTGCAGCAGACGGTCTCTGACCTCGGAACACTAGGAGATGCCGGCAGAGCCGGCCGTGATCCCGTCACCACCGTGCCGTCATTTCCGGGCGCTCTTGGAGGGCCGTGCGCGTGAGCGGTACCGTCGTCGCTCCGATCGAGGAAAGTGGGATTCATGAGCGAGCAGAAGGTTGCCGTCGTCACCGGTGGCGGATCGGGCATCGGATTGGCCATCGCCCGTCGGCTGGCCGACGACGGGCACGCCGTCGCGGTGCTCGACCGTGATGCAACATCGGCTGCCGGCGCGGCCGCGGCCATCACCGCCTCGGGTGGGAATGCGCTGAGCGTCCAGGTCGACGTGAGCGATCGGGCCCAGGTCGAGGCCGGGCTCGGTCAGGTCAGGGCTGCGTTCGGCACTCCCGCCATCCTGGTGAACAACGCCGGGATGTCGCCGCGCTCCACGCGCTTCCTCGACATCTCCGTCGAGGTGTGGAACCAGTACCTCGACGTGAACCTGACCGGTGCCTTCCACTGCTGCCAGGCGGCCCTGCCCGACATGGTGGCCGCCCGTTGGGGCCGCATCGTCAACATCTCCTCGTCGAGCACGCACGGTGGTCAGCCCTTCATGAGCCACTACGTGTCGTCCAAATCCGGATTGAACGGGTTGACCAAGTCGCTCGCCCTCGAGTTCGGGTCCAAGGGCATCACCATCAATGCCATCCCACCGGGGTTCATCGACACCCCGATGCTGCGGGCCTCCGAGGCCCGGGGGGAGTTCGGCCCGGGCGGCGTCGACGATGCCATCGCCCGCACCCCCGTCCGCCGGGCCGGCCGGCCCGAGGACGTGGCGGCGATGTGCTCGTTCCTCTGTCGCGAGGAAGCGAGCTATGTCACGGGTCAGATCATCGGGGTCAACGGCGGTCGCAACACCTGAGCCGGCCGGTCGACGAGACGGTCAGCGGTACTTCTCGAGGTCCTTGTCGATCTCGACGTCGAACGTCCGCAGGAACATGGCGAACGACTCGTAGGCGCCGACGGTGAAGACGATGTCCATGAGTTGCCTGGTATCGAGCTCCGCCGAGAGCTCGGCGTAGGTGCCGTCGGAGATCCGTGCCCGCGCCACGAGCTCCTCGGCGGCTGCCAGCAGGGCCCGTTCCATTGGTGTCCACCCTTCGGCGTGCGATCCCTCACGCACCCGGGCGATCTCCGCCTCGGTGAGGCCGGCCTCACCGCCTTGATAGACGTGCTGCGCCCACTCGTAGGTGGCCGCGCGCAGATGGGCCACGCGGAGAACGAGCAGCTCCCGCTGGCGCGGCGTGATCGTCGTGGCGTAGAGGGCGTGGCTGATCAGGTGGTTGAAGGCAAGGGTGGCGTCGGGGTGATGGGCCATGACACCCATGGCGTTCAGACCCTTCGGGCTGTCGGGATCCCGCGGCGGCAGTGGCCGGTCGGGGTCCGATGGTCGCAGCGCGGCCGCCATGGCCTCGATCATCCCGGGCGGCCAGTCGCGAGGCCGAATGGGTTGCACTCGCGCCATTCAGCCGGCTCCGGTCTGGTTCCGTCGACTCGAATTGACCGCTCCGGGTGGCGTCCTCACGGCTGGGCGAGGTCGGGAAGAACGTCCCGCACGAATGCTTCGACCTGGGCCTCACCCGCGCCGGGCCAACCGCAGACCAGGTAGCCGTAGCCGGCGGCCCGCCACTTCTCGGCGTGGCGCCGGGCCGTGTCCAGGTCGTCGAGGGAGAGCGACCCCGCCCGCATGATCGACGCCGGGTCGCGTCCCGCCGCGGAGGCCAGCTCGTCGAGTCGTGCCCCGGCCTCGCGCAGGGACCCCGGCGAGCCGAAGGCATGCCACACGTCGGCGTAGCGCGCCGCCAGCGGCAGTGTCCGCTTCGGACCGGTGCCCCCGATCCAGATGGGTGGATGTGGACGTTGCACCGGGAGCGGTTGCATCTGGGCCTCGTGGAGAGACACCTGCGCACCGGCATAGGAGACCTTCTCCCCGCTGAACAGTCGGGTCACAATCTCGAGCGCGTCCTCGAGCAGGTCGAATCGCTCAGCCGTGGGCGGGAACGGGATCCCGAGCTCGTGATGCTCCTTCTCGAACCAGGCCGCACCGAGCGCCAGCTCCAGTCGACCGTGGGAGGCGTGGTCGATGGTCAGCGCCTGGGCGGCCAGCACCGAGGGGTGCCGGTAGGTGGCGCCCGTCACGAGGAGCCCGAGGCGGATGCGCTCGGTCGCTCCGGCCAGCGCAGCCAGCGTGGCCATCCCCTCGAACGTCTCGCCGGGACCGTCGCCGTACATCGGCTGGAAGTGGTCGAAGCCCCAGACGCCGTCGAACCCGAGCTGCTCGGCCAGGCGCACCCGGCGCAACAGCTCATCCCAGGACACGCGCTGCTGCGCCACATCGAGCCCGAATCTCATGACCCTCCCGGTCTAGGCAGTGAACTCAGCCGCACGGCTGTGGAAGCGCCAGGCTTCCCCGTCGCGATGAAGGACGTCGTGGTAACGGCCGACCAGTTGGACCGACCAGGCCGGATCGCTCTTGAGCAGGAAGACGAAATCACTCGACACCTGCGCCTCGTCGTCGGTCCAGTCGGTCACGAGGCAGTTGAGCACGAGGTGACGCTGCGGCTTGCGCGGCGTCCACTTCCCGTAGGCCGCCCTGAGCGCGTCGTGGCCGGCGTGTTGGCCCAGACCGGGGATGTCGCACGTCCCGTCGGGGCAGAAGGTGGCGACCACATCGTCGACCCGGCCGTCGTCGAGCGCCTGCGTGTAGGCGGCGATGGTGCGCAGGACGCCCTGGGACACGTCGGCGAAGCTGCGAGTCGTACCCATACCGTCTTTGCTCAGAACTCGATGTCGACGATCGGTCGTTCGAGCGGGTTCACGTTGATCTCGTGGAGCGCCGGGACGATCTTGTCGTAGGGCAGGCCGGCCAGGAAGCCGTCGATGATGCGTTGGTAGTTCGAAATGTGACCCTCGTTGCGTTCGCCCAGACGCATGTACTCGAAGCTCCTGGCGTGCAGGCCCTTCTGCTGCTTGGGGAGATTGGAGAAGTCCTGCTGGGGGATGGGCGGCCAGCGCGGGTCGTCGAATTCCCAGGCTTCGGGGACGGGCGGCGTCTCGGGTTCCTCGCCTCGGGGATAGCGGGTGAGTGACCACATGTCCATCAGCGTCTCCTCGGGGCCGAGAGGCCGGAACCGATAGGCGGTCGCGCTGCTGTACATGGGGAGGATGAAGTAATGGGGAAAGCAGAAGCCCATCGGTTGGTTGAAACCGCGCGCCTCCAGGTCGTTGAGGTCCGGGATGTCGCAGCCCCGGTCGGTGTGTGACCGTGTCACCGCGTCGTTCAGCGTCCGGTCCCACGTGAGGCGCGCCTGCGCAAAGTCGGTCGGGAGATCGAGTTCGCCCAACCCTTCAGCGATCTGTACGTCGCGGGCGTGCACCATGCCGGCCATGCCCTCGCTCATCGTCCGCAGGTAGTGCAGCTCGGACTGGACGAAATCACGGGGATCGAACTGGCCGTCGCGATTCGGGTAACGGCCCGGGATACGCAGTTGCGGGTGCGACTGCAGCACGTGGTACTGCTCCACGAACGCCTCGACGCCCAACTTCCAGTTGGTGGGGAGTCGGCACGAGTACCACCACTCGGCCCGCATCGTCTCCACCTTCCAGGCGTCGTGCACGGTGGCGAAGGGTTCGATGCACTCGCGCAGCGAGGGTGCGGTGTGGTCCAGGTTGATCCAGGCGCAGCCACCCCAGACCTCGCATCGGACCGGAGTCAGATTCAGCTCCTCGGGCGCCAGGTTGTGCTCGGCGAAACCGCTCGGCGCGGTCACCCGCGTGTTGCGGCCGTCGGTGCCGTAGCACCAGCCGTGGAAGGGGCAGACGAAACCGCCGCGGCGTGAGCCGCGTCCCTGGACGACTTGGACGCCGCGGTGCCGGCATGCATTCTCGAATGCACGGATGCCGTCCTCGGCGCGCAAGACGATGACCGACTGGTCGAGAATGGAGTACTCGGCAAAGTCTCCGGCTTGGGGGATCTCCTCCAACCGACAGGCCATCTGCCAGGTTCTCGGCCAGAGCGACTCTGCTTCCATCGCGAAGAAATCGGGGTCGACGTAGCGTTCCTTCGGTATCCGATCGGGCACCTCGATGGCGTGGAGGACGGGCAATGCCGCCCACTTCTGTTCCACGACCGTCATGCCGCCCTCCCTTCGGATTTGTCGCCGGCTGGCGTTAGACTAACCGGTCGGTACAACGTTCCGATGGTGCGCCTCGCCGAGGTCCGCCATGGATTACCCGGCGACGACAGGGGCACTTCGATGAACACGTCACCCGACCAGGCGGCCGCGGCCAGCCGGCCTGACGACGGCGTGGAGGTGCTCGTCATCGGCGCCGGCATCACCGGTCTCTACCAGCTCTATCTGGCCCGTCAAGCCGGGTTCTCCGCCCTGCTCCTCGAGGCCGGCGAAGGTGTCGGTGGGACGTGGTACTGGAACCGCTACCCCGGTGCGCGTTTCGACTCGGAGAGCTACACGTACGGCTATCTCTTCTCCGAGGATCTCTTCAGCGAATGGCGATGGGAAGAGCACTTCGCACCGCAGCCCGAGACCGAGCGCTACCTCAATCACGTGGTGGATCGCTTCGACCTCCGTCGCTTCATCCGCTTCGGCGCCCGGGTGACGGCAGCGGTCTACGACGAGACATCGGGGACTTGGCAGGTCAGCGCGTCCGACGGCAGCGAGCTCCGAGCCCGGTACCTCGTTGCCGCCACCGGTGTCCTCTCCATCCCATACCTGCCCGAGATCGCAGGGCGCGAGGACTTCGGGGGCGAGTCGTATCACACGGGCCTCTGGCCCTCCGACCCGGTGGATTTCACGGGCAAGCGCGTGGCGGTCATCGGGACGTCCTCGAGCGGCGTCCAGGTCGTGGCGGCGGTCGCTGACGACGTCGCCTCCATGACCGTGTACCAGCGGACGGCCAACTGGTGTACACCTTTGAACAACCGCCCGATCACCGAACAAGAGCAGGCCGATCTCCGCAACGGGTTCCAACAGTTGCGTGAGGTCCTCAACACGTCGGTGCACGGGTTCCACCATCCGGCATGCGATCGGACCGGCTTCGAGGACTCGGCGGAAGAACGTCAGGAATTCTTCGAGGCGATGTGGAACAGCCCGGGCTTCACGAAGCTCACGAGCAATTACCTGGACCTGCTCTCCAACCCCGAGGTGAACGCGGAGTGGTGTGCATTCATCGCCCAGAAGATCCGCGGCATCGTGGACGATGCCGCGACGGCGGAGCGGCTGATTCCCAAGGACCACCGCTTCGGCGAGAAGCGCCCGCCCTTCGTGGCCGGCTACTTCGAGGCATTCAATCGTCCCAACGTCTCGCTGGTCGACTTGGGGGAGACGCCGATCGTCCGGGTGACGTCGACTGGGATCGAGACAACCGAGGGTCTGCAGGAGTTCGACATCATCGTGTGGGCCACCGGGTTCGACTTCGGGACCGGCGCCTTGGCCCGGATGGGCATCGTGGGCCGCGGGGGTCAGACGCTGACCTCTTACTGGTCGGAGGGACCACGGACGTTTCTGGGCCTCCAGACCCACGGGTTCCCGAACCTGTTCTTCCCCGGTGGCCCCCACGCGGCAGCCGGCAACAATCCGCGTTACAACGGAGATCAGGTCGATTTCGTGACCGATGTGCTCCTGTTCGCCCGCGCCCACGGGTGCAACGTCATTGAGGTGAGCGAGAGAGCGGAGGATCGCTGGACTCGCATGATCGAGCGAGGAGCCGCGTCGCCACTGTCGTTCGGCGAGAAGAGCTATTACTTCGGCACGAACATCCCGGGGAAGCCCTCGAGCTATTTGCTGAACTCAGCGGGTCGTCCGAAGCTGTTCTCCGTGATCGCCGACGTCAAGGCCAACGACTACGACTCCTTCTCGTTCTCCGAGGTCGGCCAGCCAGTGGACGCGACCAGCTGACCCCTGGCCAGATCAGACCGTGGCCACCGGGGTCGTCGGCGAGCCCACCACGCCGGGCATGCGCAGGGGGGGAGCGGTCAGGAGGAAGCGGCTCCGGCCGTGTTCGCGCAACCACGCGGCGAGTTGGTGCAGGTACCACATCTCCCCGAGAGGGACGCCGAGCTTGAAGAGGCAGAGGTTATGGATGGGGAGGAACGAGTGCCGGCTCGGGTCCCGGTCCTTACCGACGAGCCCCTCGACCGCGTAGTTGTCGGCCACGAGTGCGGAGATCTGCGAGTCCGCGATCCATTGGAGAAGGGCAGCGTCGCGGGCGTCGAGATAGCAGCACGACGTGTGGATCTTGACCGGATCGGGGTTGCGTTCCCACGCCAGCACCTTGGTGGCGAATCCCGTGTGGAGCAAGAGCATGTCGCCGGGCTCGAGGACGACACGGTCGGCTTCCATGATCTGTCGCAGCATGTCGAGGCTCACGCCCTGCCAGCCGTCCCCGAGGTGGTGCGCCAGGTCGACGAGGACGCCGCGTCCCTGGACGCCGTGGTACGCCATGTGCTCGAGGCCCAGGTGGTGGGCAAATGCTCGATGGCCTCCGCCGTCACCCCGGGCGTCAGGACTGGGGCCGACCAGGTCGGTGCCGGCCCGGTACCCGTTGTAGTACACGGCCTCTTCCACGCCGTCCCCGTCGGCATCGAACTCCGCCCCGACGTGGGCCAGTGAGTCCCATTGGGTCGAGTACTGGAGCGACAGGGTCACGACGTCGTCGGCCCAGACGTCGACGTACTTGGGATCTCCCCAGTCCTCCATCTCGCTCATGCGCACGTTGTAGAAGTTCGCGGGCTGACCATTCATGTCCTCGGTCGGCGCCACGACCGGCGGGTGACGGCGCTGGTTCAAGGCAGTTCCGCCGGGATAGTCGAGCGGCAGGCTGAGGCAGAAGCTCACCCCGTCCTGCACCTCGCGCACCCCTTCGAGGACCTTGTCCGCCGTGATCAGATTGACTCGTCCCAGCTCGTCGTCGTCACCCCAATCGCCCCATGTCGAACCCGGTGGCCGCTGTTTCCATCGCTTCGTCACCGTCTGTGCTCCCTCCTGGCCGCCGTTGCTCTGTACCGACCGGTTGGTCTACCCTTGGACACGGAGCATCGCGCGATTCGCGCCGCCCATCCTGGAACTCCGATCTAAGGGACAGCACATGCCGGACAAGCCCCTTGTCGTCTCGGCCGACGGCCATATCCTCGAACCCACCGATCTGTTCACGACGCGCCTGCCCAAGCACCTGCGCGATCGCGGGGTCTGGGAGGACGACTTCGAGATCGAACCACTCGTCGAAGGCGGTGCCCGAGCGTTCCGCCGGTTGCACACCCCGGGATTCGAGGGTTGGACCATCTCGCGCTACCGCCAGACGGGCGGCCGCACGCCCGAAGGCGATCCGGAGCTGATCCTCGAGGACCTCGACGAGGACGGGGTCGATGTCGGGGTCATGCATCCCAACCTCTCGCTCTTCGGGCTCTACTCCGACGACCACGAGCTGTCGATTGCACACGCCCGGGTCTACAACGACTACATCATGGAGCGCTTCACCCCCTACTTCTCGCGGCTGGCCCCGACCGCTCCGATACCCCTCAGCGACGTCGAAGACGCCGTGGCCGAGATCGAGCGTGTCGCGGCCGGCGGCTTCCGGGCCATCCTGCTCCCGGCCACGCCGCCCAAGCCGTATTACTCGCGGGATTTCGACCCGGTCTGGGCCGCGGCCCAGGCGAACGGTCTCCACGTCTTCATCCACACCCAGACGGGCGGCGTCAAGGTCAACGATCCCGAGGCCATCACACTCAAGGTGGTGATGGAGAACGCGCAGCAGGTCAATCAGCCGATGACCGAGAAGGCGGCGGCAAAGCGGATGATCACGCAGTGCATCTACAGCACCATGGTGCCGCAGCAGGTGATCTGCCAGCTGGTCGGCGGCGGCGTCCCCGAGCGCTATCCCGACCTCCACTTCGCACTCATCGAGTTCAACGCACATTGGTTGGCATCACTGGTGGGCAGCATGGACAAGTGCTGGCTCACCGGGATCGGCCAGGACGCGGACTGGTGGCTCGGAGTGTGGGACGACAAGCTCCCGGCCGATCGGCAGACCGGCATGGCGCAGCTCTTCCGTCTGAACGAGAAGTGGCCCTACCCGTTGATGCCCAGCGAGTACGTCCGTCGCCAGTTCCACGTTTCGTTCCAGGACGACCCGGTCGCCGTGGCCTGTCGGCACATCACCGGCCTCTCGACCATTGTGTGGGGCAACGACTACCCGCACGCCGAAGGGACCTTCCGAGGCAGCCGCCAGCTCATCGCAGAGCAGTTCGCCGGCATTCCCGACGCCGAGCGTGACGCCATGCTCGGAGGCACGCTCGGTGGGCTCCTCGGATTCAAGGCATCGGTAGCCGCCTGACCGAGCGGAACCCCCTCGAGCATCGCTTCGACGGGCGGGTCGCCGTCGTCACGGGCGCAGGTCGGGGGATCGGACGCGCCTACGCGCTGCTGCTGGCCGCGCGAGGTGCTGACGTCGTCGTCAACGATCGCGGGGGGTCGATGGACGGGGTAGGCGCTGACGCCGGACCCGCCTCCGAGGTGGTGGCGACGATCACGGCGGCCGGCGGATCCGCCGTGGCCGACACGGGAGATGTGGCCACAGCCCTGGGAGCCCAGTCCATCGTCGATGCCGCCGTCGCGCGCTTCGGCCGGTTGGACATCGTGATCAACAATGCGGGGATCATGCGCTGGGCTCGCTTTCCCGACGTGGACGAGGAGAGCATGGTGCAGCACCTGGCAGTGCATACCCTCGGTTCGTTCCACACGGCCCGGGCGGCCTGGCCACATATGGTCGAACACGGCTACGGACGCATCGTGATGACCACGTCGAGCGGCATGTTCGGACTGCCGAACAACACGTCGTACGCCACGGCCAAGGCCGCCGTGGTGGGGTTGACCCGAAGCCTCGCCACGGCCGGCGGGAAACAGGGGATAAAGGTCAACCTGATCGCTCCGGCCGCGGTGACTCGGATGGCCGGCGGCGCGGGACCCGAGGCGATGACTCCCGAAGAGGTCGCCCCGATGGCGGCCTATCTGGCCCACGAGGAGTGCCCGGTGAGCGGGGAGATGTACGCGGCCGGCGCAGGACGCTTTGCCCGCATCTTCATCGCCACGACGCCGGGCTACGTCCACCCGGGAGCGGGTGCGACGATCGAGGACGTGGCGCAGCACTGGGGTGCCATCAACGACGAGTCGGGCTACTTCGTGCCGCCGGACCTGATGGCCTGGTCGGCCGCGTTCATGGACCACCTGGAAGCCGCGAGCGAGTAGCCGAGAGGCGGCTACTCGTCGAGGAGTTCGGGCTCCTCGGCCACCACCTGGTCGTAGAGGGGCTGGAACTGCGCCCAGCCGGCCCGGTGGCTCCCGGTCTGCCCGGCGGTCTTCGTCGCCACCTCCGGCCTGATCGGGATCGGTGTCCCCGCCGCCTCGGCGAGCAGCTGGCCCTGGCAGGCTCGCTCCATCGTGATGAACCACCAGGCTGCCTCGTCCACCGTGCGCCCGACGGTGAGCAGCCCGTGATTGGCCAAGATGGCGGCCTTGCACTCGCCCAATGCGTGGGCAATCCGCTTGCCCTCCTCGATATCGAACACGGCGCCCGTGTAGTCGTCGAAGACGGCGTGGTCTTCGTAGAACGCGCAGGCGTCCTGGGTAAGTGGGTCCAGGCGCCGGTGGAGCGACGACCAGGCCTTGCCGTTGACCGAGTGCGCATGCGCAGCCGAGATGACGTCAGGGCGCGCC
Organism: uncultured Acidimicrobiaceae bacterium; assembly: GCA_963754445.1. Lineage (GTDB taxonomy): Bacteria > Actinomycetota > Acidimicrobiia > Acidimicrobiales > RAAP-2 > Bog-473. Next base: position 1,399,492 of record CAVWFT010000002.1, read on the forward strand.
GCGTGGATCTGAGAGTGAATGACGAAGGCGGCCTCGTTGAGGGGCCATGTGCCCTCGACGATCTCGCCGTTGTGATTGACCAGCAACAGGTCTTTGACGCGGATCTGCCGGAAACTCATGCCGAGCGGATTGACCCAGAAATGGTCTGGCCGTTCCGGATCGCGGGCGGTGATGTGACCAGCCGTGCCCTCGCCGAAGCCGAATCGGCCGAAGAGCCTGAACGCGGCCGCCAGGCGCTGCTTGCGATGGCGACGTTCCTCCTCCACGCTTTCGAAGCGGGGGAACGTGTGGGGCTGGCGATCGGATGCCATGAACCCAGTGTACGGGCTGTTGTACCGGTCAGTCCATAGACTGGTCCTCGTGGACTTCAGCCTCAGCGAACCAGAGCGCGAGTTGGTGGATCTGTGCCGGGGGTTCGCCCAGAATGAGATCGCCACGCGGGCGCCGGCGGCCTGGGATGAGGCCCGGTGTCCGACGGACCTCCTGCGCGAGATGGGCCAACTCGGACTGCTGGGCATGTTGGTGCCCGAGCAATGGGGCGGTATCGGCATGTCGACGGTCGGCTTCGTCGCCGCCATGGAGCAGATCGGCCTGGCCGATCAGTCGGTGGCCGCGGCCTGGCAGGCTCATGTCACGATCGGCTCGCTGCCGTTGTTGCTCTTCGGTGATGACTCCCAGCGCGAGCGGTGGTTGCGGCCTCTGGCCGAGGGACGGGCGCTCGGTGCGTTCGGCCTCACCGAGCCCGATGCCGGCTCCGACGCCCGGGGCATCCGGACCAGGGCCGCACGTCGCGACGGCGGTTGGTTGATCAACGGGCGCAAGACGTTCATCTCAAATGCCGGCACCGACATGTCATTCGGGGTGACCTTGCTGGCCCGTACCGACGCCGGCGACGCCGGCGTCTCGTCCTACGCCAGCTTCGTCGTCGAAAAGGACACCGCCGGCTTCACCCAGGGTCCGAAGATGCGGGGGATCGGATGGCGCGGTCTCGACACGCGCGAGCTGTATTTCGATGACGTCTGGGTGCCGGACGAACACCTCGTCGGCGATCCCGCCATGGGGCTCAGCCAGTTCTTGCGGACCCTCGAGGTCGGCCGCATTTCCATCGCCGCGCTGTCCCTGAGTTTGACCCAGGCCGTGCTCGACCTGGCGACCGACTACGCCCGCCAGCGCACGCAGTTCGGGCAGCCGATCTCGAAGTTCCAAGCCGTGCAGTTCAAGCTGGCCGACATGGCGACCGAGCTCGAGGCGGCCCGCTGGCTCACGTACCGGGCGGCTTCTCTGCGCGACGCCGGAGCACCGTTTCAAAAGGAGGCGGCCATGGCCAAGCTCAAGGCGAGCCGCCTTGCCGCCTGGGCCGCCTCGGAGGCGGTGCAGATTCACGGTGGACTGGGGTACATGCTCGACACCCCGGTCGCCCGTTTCTACTGCGATTCGAAGGTCCTCGAAATCGGGGAGGGGACAAACGAGATCCAGCACCTGGTCATCGCCCGCTCGCTCGGCTGCTGACGCCGCCGTACTCAGACGGCCGCAAGTCGGCGGAGCGCCGCTGCGATGTCGGCTCTCCCGGGCAACCACGCCTTCTCCAGTTCGGGGGCATACGGCGGCGGGGTTGCCGCCGCACCTATCCGCTCGATCGGTGCGTCAAGGTCCCAGAATCCCTCTCGGGCGACCGTAGCGGCGATCTCGGCGCCGATACCGAAGGGAACGACCGCTTCGTGAGCGACAAGCAGTCGGCTCGTCTTGTGCACAGAGTTCAGGATCGACTCCATGTCCAGCGGAGCAACGGTACGCAGGTCGATGACTTCGACCGAGACGCCGTCGTCCTCGAGCTCGTCGGCCGCGGCGATCGCTTCGTGGACCATGCGCGAGACGGACACGACGGTGATGTCGGAACCGGGTCGCACCACCGCGGCGCGACCGAGCGGGAGCACGAAGTCTTCCGGAGGCTGTGGACCCTTCGATCCATAGAGAAGCCGGTTCTCGATGAAGACCACCGGATTCGGGTCTTCGATGGAGGCACGCAACAGCCCGTAGGTGTCGGCCGGCGTCGAAGGCATCACCACGGTCAAGCCCGGAATGTGCGCCAGGAGGGCTTCGAGGCTCTGCGAGTGCTGGCTCCCAGAGGAGCGGCCCGCACCGAACTGGGTTCGGACGGTCAGCGCCATCTCGGCTGCTCCGCCGGTCATGAAAGGGAGCTTGGCCGCCTGGTTGAGCAACTGGTCCAGACAGACGCCGATGAAGTCGAGGTACATCACCTCGACCACCGGCCGCATCCCGGCCATGGCGGCACCGACGCCGAGGCCGACGATGGCCATCTCAGAGATCGGGGTGTCGCGGACTCGATCGCCGAAGCGATCCTTCAATCCGCGGGTCAGCCCGAAGACGTTTCCCCCTGTACCCACGTCGACACCCGCCACGAACACCTCGTCGTCGGCGGCCAGCTCGTATTCGAGCGCCAGGCGTATGGCATCCATGGTTCGGAACTGCGGTGCGTCGCCCGACGGAGCGGGCGGTTCCGGTCGCACGGTTCGCGGACGGAGCACGAAATCGAAAAGCGTGGTCGGAGAGGGCGCAACCTCGAGTCGCGCCCGAGCCAGCGCGTCGTCCAGTTCGGCATCGACCGCCGACTCGAGGGCATCGATCTCCTCTGGGGCCACACCGAGTCCGACTAGCCGCTCGCGATGGAGGACCAGGGGGTCACGTCGGCGCCAGGACTCCACCTCCTCCTCCGATCGATACCGCTGTGGATCGCCTTCGTAGTGGCCGTGCCAGCGGTAGGTCGTCGCCTCGACGAGCACCGGACCGCCCTCATGGCGAGTGATCACGACGGCATCGTGCATGGCCTGCGCCGTCGCCACGACATCGTTGCCGTCGACCCGCACGAATGGGATGGCGTATCCCTTGGCCCGACGTTTGAGCGATGCCGCGTTCTGGGCCTCGGTCGGGGAGAACTCGGAGTAACCGTTGTTCTCGCAGAAGAAGATCACCGGCAGTTCCCAGACCGAGGCCAGGTTCAGCGCTTCGTGGAAGGCGCCCTGGGGCGCCGCTCCGTCGCCGAAGAACGCCACGGCGACTTGGTCGCTGCCGTGGAGGCGCGCTGCCGTCGCGGCACCGGTGGCGATCGGAAGTCCGGCGCCGACGATGCCGTTCGCTCCGAAGATCCCCAGATGCGGGTCGGCGATGTGCATCGAGCCGCCCCGGCCGCGATTCGTCCCGGCGTCGCGCGCCATCAGCTCGGCGAACATGCCGAAGGGGTCGAGACCCTTGGCCAGGCAGTGACCGTGACCCCGGTGGGTCGACGTGATGACGTCGTCGGGCCTCAGGGGCCAGCAGGCCCCCACCGCGGACGCCTCCTGCCCGATGGAGAGGTGTACGAAGCCAGGAACTAGGCCATCGCGATAGAGCGCGGACACGCGCTCCTCGAACCCGCGGATGAGTGCCATGCGTCGCTGCATCTCCAGAAGGTCGGGGGTCGTCATGGGCGGGGGACCAGGGTCAACGGCGTTCACGATCGTGTACTGTACTGATCGGTACAAACTGGAGCATGATGCCCGAGCAGATCGAGATCCCCGACAGCTTTCCCCCTCCCGGCGTCGTCGCGGGAAAACGGGTCGTCGTCACCGGTGCCGGCCGGGGACTGGGGATGCTCCTGGCCCATGCCTTCTCGGGTGCCGGCGCCTCCGTTGCCTTGGTGGCGAGGACCGAACGTGACCTCAAAGCGGTGTCCGAGTCGCTGCCGGGACCGACGCTGGTCCTTTCCGGTGACGTGACGGACGAGGATTTCAACGAAGCGGTGGCCGACGCGGTCCAGGCGGAGTGGGGAGGCCTCGACGTGTGGATCTGCAACGCCGGCATCTCGCCGGTGGTTGCCGGACCGCGTGACACCGATCCCGGCGTGTGGCGTCGCATCCTGGAAGTCAACCTCACCGGTGCCTTCCTCGGGGCGCGGGCTGCGTCTCGAGTCATGGGTGACGGGGGTCGGTTGATCTTCACCGGTTCGGTACTCGGTGAACGTCCACGCAAGGGTCTGTCCGCGTACAGCGCATCGAAGGCCGGCCTGACGGCGTTGGCCAAGTCGCTGGCCCAGGATCTGGCCGCCTCGGGCATCACGGTCAACGTGGTCGCGCCAGGCTGGTTCGACTCCCCGCTGGCCGATGGGTGGAAGAGCAGCCCCCGGCTGGCGGATGCCATCATCGGGCACACCGCCTTGAGACGGTGGGGCCGCTCGAGCGACCTGGCCGGCGCGTACCAATTCCTGGCCTCCGATGCCGCGGCCTTCGTGACGGGCTCGGTGCTCACGGTCGATGGCGGGTATCTCCTCGTATGAGCGCTTCGGCAGAGTTCGGACGCGTCGTCGCTGTCACGGGCGCCGGAGGCACGCTCGGTGCGGCCATCTGCCTCCGTTTGGCTGGTGAGCCCGATACCGCACTGGTCCTGAGCGACGTCTCGGACGACGCGCTCCAAGCCACCGTGTCGGGGCTCGCCGGGACGGAGGCCCCGGTCGCCACCACCCTTGCCGACGTGAGCGACTTCGATCAGGTGGAAGCCGTGGTGACCCAGGCCGTCGAACGCTTCGGACGGCTCGACGTCCTCATCAGCAACGCCGGCGTGCTGGCTCCGAATGGTCGGATCCACAATCTGGCCGTCGAGGACTGGGAGCGGTCGTTCCGGGTCAATGTCCTCGGTGCGGTGAACGGCATCCGGGCGGCGGTTGGCGTGATGCGACCGCAGGGGTCCGGATCGATCATCCTGACCGCATCGGTCGCCGGGCTCACCGCGTGGTCCCACTCCGCTCCGTATTGTGCGACCAAGGCAGCGGTCATTCAGCTGGCAAAGGTGGCGGCCGTGGAATACGCCCGTGACGGTATTCGAGTCAACTGCGTCTGCCCCGGCACCTTCCTGTCGGCCATTCACGAGGGGCTCCCGCAGGAGGCCCTCGACACCATCGCGGTGCGGCACCCGCTCGGACTCGGCGCGGCGGCCGACGTCGTCGGTGCGTATGCGTATCTGGCGTCGGACGAGGCGCGCTGGACGACAGGGGCAGCCATCGTGGTCGACGGCGGCTATTCCGCGCCGTGATGCCGACTGCACCTACGACTCGGGGTTGGCGATCCCTTGCATGAAGATGTCGGCGAACGGCTTGGCCACGGAGCGGGCGGTGAGCGAACCTCCCGGCTTGAGCCAGAGATAGGTGTAGTTGTGCATGCCGAGCCAGGCCCGCGCGGTCAGCCAGGGATCGACGTCTCGAAAATCCTTCGAGTCGACCCCAGCCTGCAGGACGGCCTCGACACGGCTCTCGTACTCGCGTCTCCGAAGCCGGAATCGTTCGGCCCTGTCGCCGGTAAGGGCGGGAAACTCGTGCAAGAAGACCCACACGTGATCGGGGTAACGATGAATGACGTCGAGGAGCTCGTCCCCCAACATCGCAAGCTGCGCCGGCGGTGTGCCACCCGCGGTGGCGACCCTGTTCGCTCCAGCCATCACCTCGTCCATGACGCGGTCGTGAATGGCGGCCAAGAGCTCTTCCTTCGACCCGATGTAGTGGTACAGGGCACCCTTGCCCAGATCGTTGGCCGTGCACAGCTCCATGATTCCGGTGGCGTGATAGCCCTGTCGGGCGAAGACGTGGGCCGAGGCGTCGATGATCGCTTCGCGTCGTTGCTCCCATTTGGGACCTCGGCGCGTGTCGCTGCTCACCTCGGTGCTCATGCCGCCGACGCTAGTGGGATTCGGACCCGGGGCACGGTTTCCCGTGCTCACGGGGGGCGGTGTCGAGGAGGCGACCGATGAGGGCAGACGTCAACTGGTTCGACGTGTTGTCCCACCATGCGTCGCGCACGCCCGAGAGGGCGATCACGATATTCGAGAGTCGGGCCTGCACCTATGGCGAGATGGAGCAGGCGTCGGTGGCCACGGCCGGAGGACTCTTCGAAAGAGGAGTTCGTCAGGGTGACGTGGTCGCCTTGTTGACCTACAACTGCCCGGAGTTCCTCCAAACCATCTTCGCCGCCAACTATCTCGGGGCCGCGGCCATGCCGATCAACTGGCGGCTGGCGGCTCCCGAGGTGCGCTACATCCTGGAGCATTCGGGCGCGCGGGCGCTCGTGTGCGACGAGGCCCTGCTCGGGCTGGCCGTCGAGGCGACGCGTGGCCTCGAGCCGAGCCTGATCCGCTGTTGCCTCTCGGATCAGGTGGACGAAGGGTGGACGCGGTTCGCCGACGTCGGCGAGACTGTGGTGGCCCCGGATCGCACCTTGACCGGCGAGGAGGCGGTACACCGCCTCATGTACACGTCCGGTACGACGGGACGGCCGAAGGGCGTGATGCTGACCCACGCCAATCTCGCCTGGAAGAATCTGGCCCACATCATCGAGTTCGGGTTCACCGGTGCGGACCTCGGGCTCGCCTGCGGACCGCTGTACCACGTTGGTGCGCTCGACTTGACGACGACGTCGCTCATCGCCGCCGGCGCCACCACCATCATCCACCGGGTCTTCGACGCGGCGGCGGTCGTCGACGAGCTCGAGCGGTCCAGGGTCTCGACCGTATGGCTCGCCCCCGCCATGGTCAACGCCATCATGAGCCTGCCCGGCGTGGAGCAGCGCGACCTGTCTTCGGTCCGCCTGATCATCAACGGTGGCGAGAAGATGCCCATCCCCTTGATCGAACGCATTCAGCGGACGTTCCCCTCCGCTTGGTTCGCCGATGCCTATGGCATGACGGAGACGGTGTCGGGCGACACGTTCTTGGACCGAGCCAGCATCGTGACGAAGCTCGGGAGCGTCGGTCGCCCATGCCTCCACCTCGAGCTGGAGGTGTGGGACGAGGCGGGTGAGCCCGTCCCGGCCGGGGATCGCGGCGAGATCGTGATGCGGGGCCCCAAGGTGTTCAAGGGGTACTGGCGCGATCCCGATGCCACCGAAAAAGCGTTCGAGGGTGGTTGGTTCCACACGGGCGACATCGGGGTCTACGACGAAGACGGCTACTTGTTCATCGTCGACCGTCTGAAGGACATGATCGTGTCGGGCGGTGAGAACATCGCCAGTTCGGAGGTCGAACGCGTGCTCTACGACCACGACGCCGTGCTCGAGGCGGCCGTCGTCGCCCGCTCCGACGACCGGTGGGGCGAAGTCCCTGTTGCTTTCGTGGTCGTCCGGCCCGGCGCGTCTGTCACGGCCGACGATCTCATCGCGCACTGCAACGGCCAGTTGGCCCGGTTCAAGGTGCCCAAGGCCGTCTCCTTCCTCGAGCAACTGCCACGCAATCCCTCGGGCAAGGTCCTCAAACGGGACCTTCGGTCGATGGTCTGATCCGGCACACGGTCCGCCCGGCCGGGTCCGTGGTCCCAGGCCGATTCAAAAAAGCTCGGCCCTTCCGTGCCGAATGACGGCAGCTCCGGCACAATCGGCTTCGAAGGCGTACCCGTCCGACGGGTCCTCGTAGAGCGCCAGGTCCAACCGCTCGCCGAGCGGCAACGGGTTGGAGAAGCGCACCGCGATCCGGCGTAGTCGCCCGGCGTCACCGTCGGCGATAAGGTCGGCCACGCCCCGAGCACACAGTGCCAGTGCACACAGACCGTGCAGGAACGGCCGGTCCGAGCCACTGCGCCGAGCTGCCTCCTGATCGAAATGGTGTGGCGACCAGTCGCCCGAGACGTCCGCGTAGCGACGGGCCATGGCGTGGTCCACCTCGGTGCTCCATCGGGCGGCAGGGGACGCTCGGGCGGGCGCCGTGAATGCATGGTCGGGCGCGGTGATCCCCGTCGCGTCGCATTCGACCCCGAGGAAGACGGTCGACCACCATTGCTCGGCGACCAGGGTGCCCGCTCCATCGAACGTGCCATAGCGCAGGACCACGGCGGCGTTGTGTCCCACCCGTCGCGCTCCGTGACCTTCGACCCACGTGAGGAGCGGTTCGCCCGGCTCGATTCGTCGATGCAAGAGCACCTGGTGCTCACCGTGGACGCCGCTCTTCGCCGATGCCTCGAAGGGACGGGGGATCAGGGCGAGGCGGGCCTCGTTCTGGGCCGTCCACAGCCGGGCAGCCAGGGCGACCGGAGGCACGGCCGACTGATCGACGATTTCGTCGAGACCGCTGGTCGTGGCGGCGGCGAACCGCGCCAGCCACGGGGCGTCGACGCGTCCGTCGAAGGGTCCGACTCGTTGTCCGAGGACAACCGCCGCCCGGCTCACCGGGTCGCGGCCGGGTCGTGGGAAGAGCCTCTGCCTGCAATGGGAATTGCAAACAGCGGATGTTCCGAGGGGTCGCAGGACGGAGTGCGCATGTTTTTTGAATTCGGTGTCAGATTCGATATTTTGTCGTGACGTCGGGTGTAGGCGATCTCGCTCGACCTGAGAGGACCTTCTTGATGGTGGATCGACCGGGCCCAGACGCCCCATGGATCTTCGACTTCGACAATCACTACTACGAAGCCACGGACGCGTTCACGAGATACCAGGATCCCGCGCTGAGGAATCGCGGCGTGCGCTGGGCCGACATCGACGGCCGACGGCGTCTCCTGGTAGGCGGAACCATCAACTCCTACGTTGCGAATCCGACCTTCGACCCCGTGTCCAAGCCCGGTGCGCTCTACGACTGGTACCGAGGCAACCCGCACCGCCAGGAGATCAGAGACGCTTTCGGGGAGCTCGAGCCGCTGCGCCCCGAGTACCAGCAGCGCGACGTCCGCCTCGCGACGATGGACGCACAGATGGTTGCGGGGACGATTCTCTTTCCCACGCTGGCGGTTGGACTCGAGGAGCCGTTGAAGGGGGATCCGGACGCGTGCGCCAGCGTGTTCCGCGCCTTCAACCGCTGGCTCGAGGACGACTGGGGGTTCGCCTACGAGGGCCGGATCTTCGCGGCGCCCTATGTGACGTTGCTCGACCCCGTGGCGGCGGCCCACGAGCTGCGCCGAGTGCTCGACGCGGGAGCAATCGTCGTCAATGTGCGCAGCGCGCCGGTCCCGGTCCCTGGTGGATACCGGTCGCCCTTCGACCCCCTGTACGACGAGTTCTGGGGCCTGGCCGCCGAATCGGGGGTGATCGTGGCCACCCATGCTGGCATCGAGGGGTATGACGCCATCGTCCAGATGTGGGAACCCGGCGGCGCTGAGAGTTCGTTGTTTCGCTCACCGTTGCGCAACATCGTGACCAAGGGTCGGGCAGTGAGTGACTTCTACGGCGCGGCGATCTGTCACAAGATCTTCGAGCGATTCCCGCAGCTTCACATGGCCAGCGTCGAGAACGGGGCGGCCTGGGTGCCCGGCCTTCTCCACGGGCTCGACGACGCCGCCAATCGGAACCCCAATTTCTTCGCCGTGCATCCCCGTGAAGTCTTCGGCGAGCACGTCTGGGTCACGCCCTTCTGGGAGGATCGTGTGAGTGAGCTCATCTGCGATGTCAGCGTCGATCGGCTCTTGTTGGGATCGGACTGGCCCCACGCCGAGGGAACCCGGCAGCCCTCGGACTTCATCAGCGAAGCTCTGGCGGACCTTGCGCCCGATGCGGTGCGCAAGGTCGCTCGCACGAACGCCACCGAGCTCCTCGGCTCGGCTCTGGACTGACGGGACCCGGCACGTGGCAACGCGAGGCTCGGATGCGAAGGTCCAGGGCCCGGCGACGCGCAAAGGGGCCGAGACACGAGCCCGGTTGCTCGCGGCCGCCAAGGATGTCTTCGAACGCCATGGGTTCTTGTCGGTCCGAGTCTCGGACATCACCGCCTCAGCGGGTATATCGCACGGGACCTTCTACCACTACTTCGATTCCAAGGGAGCCATCTTCAGGGAACTGGCGCGCGATCAGGAGCGCAGTCTCGTCGCTGGGTCCGAGGATCGGAACGGCCCACCCATCGTGACACGCTCGCCGCGAGCCGGGATCCGCGAAGCACATCGCAACTACCTCGGACGCTATCGAGACGAGGCCGCGATCATGGGAGTGATCGAGCAGGTCTCCCGCTATGACGCCGACGTCAACGAGGCGCGCCTGGCCACCCGACAGCATTTCGCCGAGACGTCAGCCCGTACCTGTAGGCGACTCCAGGAGTCTGGACTGGCCGATCCGAAGGTCGACCCCGTCGTCGCCGCCGATGCCCTCGGAGCGATGGTCGGGCGCTTCGCCGAGCTCTGGCTCGTGCAGGGGTATCGCGACTACGAGTTCGAGAAGGTCGTCGAGCAGCTGGGTCTGCTCTGGGCGAACGCTTTGCGACTTCCCGAGGACGACGTCGCCGCAACGGGTCCGGATCGCGCCTCGTGACGACCGTGGCCGAATTGCTCCTGCGGCGCAGCGACGATGATCGACCTGCTCTGCTCTTCGAGGATCAGCAATGGACCTATCGCGCCCTCCTGGAGGAGGGTCGCCGTCGTGCCGCGCTCTTCGGGCAACTCCACGTGGGCGATCGGCCACCGCACATCGGCGTGCTTCTCGACAATACGCCCGAGTACATCTTCTGGCTCGTCGCGGCCGGTCTCTCGGGCGCAGTTGTCGTCGGCATCAACTCGACCTATCGGGGTGAGCAACTGGGTCACCTGATCTCACACACCGACTGCGAGGTCGTCGTGTCGGGGAGCGATCATCAGACCCTGCTCGAGGGCGCGGGTGAGGTCGTCCACGCCGACCACCTCCTCCTTGTCGACTCCGCGCAGTATCGGGATCGGCTCGAGTCCGTCAGCCCGGAGGATGGCGCGACGGTCGTCGAAGACGACCTGTTTCTCCTCATCTTCACCTCGGGCTCCACCGGCCTCCCCAAGGCGGTCCGCTGCACGCAGGGCAGGTTCGCCCGCACCGGGGCTCATGTCTCCACCATCTGCGAGGAGACGGCCGACGACGTCGTCTATTGCCCGCTCCCGTTCTTTCACTCGTCGTCGCTCTTCTCTGGGTGGGCCGGCGCCCTCACCGTCGGAGCGCCGATCGCCATCCGAAGGAAGTTCTCCGCCTCGGGCACGCTTCCGGATCTCCGCCGTCATGGGGCGACGATGCTCACCTATACCGGCAAGGTTCTCAACTACATCCTCTCGGTACCCGAACAACAGGACGACGTGGACAACCCCCTCCGGCTCGCCCTGGGCAACGAGGCGTCCATGAGCGACATCAGGGAATTCGCCCGGCGATACGGGTGCACGGTGCGTGATTCGTACGGATCGACCGAAGGCATGATCATCGTCCGTCGGGACCCCACGATGCCCGAAGGCGCGCTGGGTTCGGCCAACGAGTCAGTCAAAGTGCTCGACCCGGACACGTTGCTGGAGTGCCCACCGATTGCTCGGGACGCCAATGGGGCGATCACCAATCTGGAAGCGGCCACCGGCGAGCTCGTCGAGACCGGCCCCACTGCGGGCTTCGAGGGGTACTACAACAATCCCGACGCGACGAGCAGCCGGTTTCGAAACGGCTGGTACTGGTCCGGCGACCTGGCCTACCGGGATGACGAAGGGTGGTTCTACTTTGCCGGGCGGTCGAACGATTGGCTCCGGGTGGACGGCGAGAATTTCGCGGCCGCACCCGTAGAGGCCATCCTGGGGCGCAGTCCGGACATCCGAACGGCCGTCGTCTATGCGGTCCCGGATGATCCGGTGGGGGACCGAGTGATGGCGGCAATCGAACTCACACGCGAGGTGACATTCGATCCGGTCGCCTTCGACTCGTTCTTGTCCGAACAACCCGACCTCGGTCCGAAGTGGGTCCCCGCCTTCGTACGGATCGCGGCCGAGTTGCCCAAGCTGGCGAGCATGAAGGTGGACAAGACCACGCTGCGCGGGGACTCCTGGCTCGTCGGCGACGTGTACTGGCGCCCGTCACGAGGAGAGACGTTGCGGCCTCTCACCGAATCCGATCGACAGGCCATGGCTCACCTGTTGCGAACCTGACGTGCCTTCCACGCCGACGAACGAAGAGAAGCCTCATGGTGCTCGGACCCGAGCTGCTCGGGTGAGCCGACGGACGAGGCGCTCGTGAATTCCGATCTGCGCGCCGGGGCGGAGGAGGTACGCGCTGTGTTTCTTCCGCGCGTTGAGGCGTGGTTCGAAGAGCACGCGCCGCGTCAGGGTGCGCCCGACGACTTCTCGGCCAGCCACATCGTCAGCGGGACCACGGTGCCCGAGTTCCAGCATCGCGAGCGTGAGGCCTTCGATACCGCCCGGTCCTGGCAGGCCGGTCTCTTCGAAGCCGGCCTCGCCGGGCGGTCCTGGCCTGTGGCCTACGGCGGCCTCGGGGCACCGGCCTGGCAGGACGAAGCGGTCGCCGAAGTGCAGTCCCGCTACGGCGTGTCCACGAAAATGCTTGCGGTCGCCCTCGAGATGCTGCCCGGAGTCCTCTTCACCCATGGCACCGACGAACAGCGCACCCTGTTCCTACCCGCCGTGCTGCGAGGAGACCAGGGTTGGTGCCAGCTGCTCTCGGAGCCCGACGCCGGTTCTGACCTCGGGGGCGTTCGGACGAGTGCGACACCGGTCGAAGGTGGCTGGACGGTGCGCGGGCAGAAGGTATGGACCTCGGTTGCCGGCTGTGCGTCCTATGCGTTGCTCTTGGCCCGGACGTCCGATGCGCCCGGTCTTGCCGGAGTGTCCTGTTTCATTCTCGACATGTCCGATCCCGGAGTGGACGTTCGACCGCTGCGGCAGATGTCCGGCGGCTACCACTTCAACGAGGTCTTCCTGAGCGAGGTCTTCGTGCCCGCGGCATGGCTGGTCGGATCCCTCGGCGGTGGACGCCAGGTGCTGCAGACGATGCTGGCCAGCGAACGCGCCGCAATCGGCGGCGGCACGAGCGCCCGTGGCGCGGGTCAGTTGCGGGCTTTGGCGGAGCGGACGGGCCGGTCCCGCCAGCCGATCGTGCGGCAACTCGTGGCGGAGGCGGTGGGCCGAGAGCGCGTGCTCGACGTTCTGGTCGGGAGGGTCGCCGCCGGGCACCCAGTCCCGGCCGGTGGATCCATCACGAAGTTGCTCTATTCCGAGCACGCTCGGCGCACGGCTGATGCAGCCATGACGATCCTTGGACCCTCGGGCATCATCGGTGCGGGACAGGATTCCTTGCATTGGATCGATCGACTGCTCTTCGCCCCGGGTCTTCGCCTGGGTGGCGGGACCGACGAGATCCAGCGGAACGTGATTGCCGAGCGAGGGCTCGGGCTACCCCGCGAACCGCGTCCGATGCCGGCGCCATCGGGTGGGTCAGTCGGTGCGTGAACGCGTGTCGGCGCGACCAGCTGAGCCGCTCGCCGGGGCTGAACCGGGGACGGGTCCCGCCGCGGGTCCGCGGACGCGTAAGGGAGTCCGCACCCGGATGCAGCTCCTGGAGTCGGCGCGGAACGTTTTCGAGCGCGATGGGTTCCTCAATGCCCGCATCGTCGACATCACCGACGGGGCTGGCCTTGCGGCGGGATCGTTTTACCACTACTTCGAATCCAAGGAGCAGATATTCCGCGAGGTGGCGCGGATGCAAGAAGAGCGCCTCACGGCTCCTCCCGTCCGGGCTTCCCTCCGAGTCGCGCCGAGTTCTCCGTGGGAGCGGATTCGTCGCGCCAACCGTCGCTACCTGGAGCGGTATCGCGATCATGCCCAGTTGATGGGAGTAATCGAACAAGTCTCTCGGTACGATGCCGACGTCAACGAGGCGCGCATGGCGACAATGCGCCACTTCGTGGCGAGGGCGGAGAAGGCGGTCGTCGAACTCCAACAGCGCGGCCTGGCCGACGAGCGACTCGACCCATCCATGGCTGCCGATGCCCTCGGCGCCATGGTGGCTCGCTTCGCCGAGCAATGGTTGGTCCAGGGCTATGGGACCTACGAATTCGAGCAAGCCGTGGACCAACTGACCCGGCTGTGGGGCAACGCATTGGGACTTCCCATGGAGACGGAGGACGCGTGGACGCAGTGAGCGGGGACACGGTGGCGGCGAGCGACCGGACGGACGTCCTCTTCGCCCGTGAGGGTGACCATCTCTCCCCGACCGTGTGTGCGGTCGGTCCGTGGCGTCCCGATGCGGCGCACGGATCCGCCGTGGCCGCGCTCTTTGGTGCGGCGCTGGAAGATTCCGAGATGACGGTCGCCCGGGTCACCATGGACATTCTCGGCGCCGTGCGGCTGAAGACTTTGCGCTTGGAGGTCGGCGACGTCCACGGCGGCCGCCGCGTGCGCCGTCGCAGTGCGGTCCTGTTCGACGACGAACGACCGGTGGCTCGGGCGACTGCGCTGTACATGAACGGGGCACCGATTGAGGTGCCGGCGCCGTCGATCGAGACGGGAGGTCGAGCTCAGCCGACAACGCCTCCCGCTGAGCTCGCGCTCCTGCCGGAGTCTCGGGCCGGATGGCCCGGGTTCGAGAATCGGGCCATGGCGCTTCACACCACGGGTGACCGCCGCACCGTCATGCGGGGATGGTTTCGCCTCCTCGTTCCCGCATTGGACGACCATCCGGTGAGTGGTGTGCAAATGGCACTGGCGGCCGCCGACTACACCTCGGGCGGAACGCTGCTCGTCGTGTCGATGAAGCGATTCATGTTCCAGAGCACGGACCTCACGGTCAACCTGGCCCGCCGTCCTAGGGGCGACTGGATCGGCTTGGCCGCCGGGCCATCGATCGTGGCCGAAACGGGAGTCGGCATCGCCGCATCGATGCTCCATGACGAGGAAGGGGTCTTCGGGCGCTGCGCCCAGACCCAGTTGGTCGAGCCGCTTCCCGAGGGACCGCTCAAGTAGGTTGGCCTGATGACCATCTTCTCGGAAGGGGTGTTCCGGTGACCGTTGCCGTCGTGACCGGCGCCGGCAGCGGCATGGGTCGCTCCTGTGTGGACCGACTGCGTGGCCGTACCGAGCATCTGGTCGCGGTGGACCTGCGCGCGCCGGAGATCGACGGAACCGTGGGTGTGGCCTGTGACGTTTCGGACCCAGATGCGATCGCCTCGCTGATCGAGACGGTGGCCGAACTCGGTCCGTTCGCGTCTTTGGCCCACGCGGCCGGCATCTCACCGACCATGGCCGACGCACGTCGGATTTTCGACGTCGACCTCGTCGGGACGGAACGACTCCTGGGCGCCTTCGAGGACTTGGTCGTCCCGGGGTCAGCTGCGGTCTGCTTCTCGTCGATGGCCGCGTACCAGATCGCTCCGTTCGCCGACGAACGGATGGATGCGCTGATCGACGATGCCCTCAATCCGACCTTTCTCGATCAAGCCAGCGCGCTCATCACCGACAGCGGTCTGGCCTACGGGTTGGCCAAGCGAGGGGTGGTCCGCGCCGCCGCCCGCGCCGCAGTGCGCTGGGGACGTCGCGGCGGCAGGGTCAACTCCCTGGCGCCAGGCATCATCGACACGCCGATGGGTCGGCAAGAGTTGGACCAACAACCGGTCATGCACGACATGCTCGAACACGTACCCCTGGGGCGGACGGGTCGGGCCGACGAGGTGGCCGCGGTGGTCGCGTTCCTGCTCTCGGATCAGGCGTCGTATGTCTCCGGGATCGATGTGCTCGTGGACGGTGCGACAGTGCCCGGCCTCGCCGCCGGAACCTGAGATCGGCGATGAAGGTGACCACGCACGAGCCGTTGGAGTTCGAGGTGCTGGCCGAGGGCCTCGGATTTCCCGAGGGCCCGGTCATCGCGGACGACGGCACCGTGCACGTGGTCGACATCGACGGCGGGCGCGTCTGGCGCATTTCCGGGAACGGGGCCGAGGTGGTCGCGTCCACCGGTGGCGGCCCGAACGGAATGGCGCCCGAGTCGGCTTCGACCGTCCTCGTGGCCAACAACGGCGGGTTTCTCTGGACAGAGGTCAACGGCGTCCGTATTCCGATCGATCACGCGTCGCACACCAACGAGCCTCCGGGTTTCACCGGGGGCTGGATCGAGCGAGTCGACCTGACGTCTGGCGTCGTGGAGGTCCTGCACCGCACCTGCGCCGGGAAGCCATTGCGCGGGCCGAACGATCTGGTCCTCGACGAGCTCGGTGGCATCTGGTTCACCGACCACGGCAAGGGTCGCTACGCCAGCGTCGATCGTGGGGGTCTCTACTACATACCTCCCGATGGGTCTGCGGTCGTCGAGAAGGCATTTCCTCTCCTGGGTCCGAACGGTGTGGGGCTCGAGCCCGGCGGCAAGCGCGTCTACGTCGCTGAGACGCACACCGGGCGACTGTGGGCCTGGGACCTGGCCGAGCCGGGCGAGATCGTCCCCGCCGCCGGCAACCTGGCCGTTCGACACGGTGGTCGCTGCATTGCCGCCACCCCCTATTCGTTCGATTCGCTCGGGATCGAGGCTGACGGCCGCATCGTCATCGGCGCCATCGCGGACGGCGTGGTGGTGATCACCCCAGACGGTGGGGAAATCGACGTCCATCCGATTCCGGGCGATGTCACGACGAACATCGCGTTCGGGGGTGCCGACGGGCGGCGGGCCGTCCTGACCCTCTCTCGGTCGGGACGGGCCGCCGAGGCCATCTGGCCGCGCCCCGGACTTGTCGTGCGCCCAGTGGCGTGACCGTCGGTGGACCGCCGCGCACGTGCATCGGGCTCTAGCCTCTGAGCTGGGTGTTCTGCTCACCCGCGAAGGGAATTGGGCTCAAGCAGGGGGAGCAAACAGCCGAAGCGTCACCATATGGCCAGCGTCCCCGGCGACCCCTCGCGCCGCCGCGTTCCTCCCGATATTTCCGCCCTGGTGCGCTGCATGGACGAGTTTCCCGACGTCGTCCTCGTCGTCGACGCCGAGGGGACGGTCCAGTGGGGGAACCACGCCGCCCAGACCTTCTTCGGCTTGACCGTTGAGGCCGGTGTCGGCGTCTCGGGTCTCGACTTCGTGCACCCCGAGGATGTCGAGCTGACCCTGCGTTCCCTGACGAGCGTGCAGCAGAAGGAGACCGGCGCGCCCATCGAGATCCGGCTCCGCTCGACAGCAGGCTGGCGTCTGGTCGAGCTCATCGGAACGCCGATCTCCTGGTGGGACGAGGGCTCGGTGTTGCTCAGCATCCGCGATCTCACCGAGCGGCGGCGCTTCGAGGTCTCCCACGACGCCGATTCGGGATTCCGGAGCCTGGTGCACAATGCAGCTGTCTTGACCATCCTGCTCTCCGAGGACGGGGTCGTCCGATCGTGTTCGGGTGCGCTCACGCGCCTTTTGGGCCACGACTCGGAGCTGGTCGAGGGGCGACCTCTCGAAGACCTGGTGGTCGACAGCGATCGGCCTCCGCTACGCGAAGCACTGGCCCGGGCGGGCCGGGGCGCCTCGACGGTCAACCCGGTCCTGGTCGTGGTCTCGATGGTCCGTTTTGGATCGCGTGAGGTCGTTCCATTCGAGCTCTCGTTCGTCAATCTGCTCGACGACCCCACGGTCGCCGGGTTCGTCGTCTCGGGAGTGGACGTGACGGAGCGTCGCCGACTCGAGCAGCAGCTTCAGTACCAGGCCTTTCACGATTCTCTGACCGGTCTCGGTAACCGGGCGCTCTTTCAAGATCGCCTGGCCAAGGCCGTGGAGAGGAGTAGTCGGGGTGGCCGGCGCCTGACCTTGCTGTTCCTGGACGTCGACAACTTGAAGAACATCAACGACACGCTCGGCCATGCCGCCGGCGATGCCGTCCTGCGAGCCACGGCCGAGCGCATCCGCAGCTGCGTCCGGACGACGGATACGGCCGCCCGACTCGGTGGTGACGAGTTCGGTGTCCTCGTCGAAGACATGGTGCACCTCGGGGGGTCCTCGGTCCTGGCCGACCAGCTCCTGCAGGCGTGCCGGGAGCCCGTACAGGTGGGGGCAAACCTGTTGTGGACCACGCTGAGCATCGGGGTGACGTTCGATACCCCGGGCGCCACGGTGGAGCAGCTCCTCCAAAATGCCGACCGGGCCATGTACAGCGCCAAGCGCAACGGCAAGGATCGCTACGAGGTGTACAACGATCGTGAGCGGTTCAAGGACGACGCCGTTTCCGGCATCGAAGGATCGCGGCACGTGTCGGGATCCCACCGTCCGTCCGATCGCCTCGCCATGGGCGATCGGCGCCGCGGTGGATGGGGGGTCGAGGAGGTCGGGTCTGGCCCGACGGGAAGCTGAGAGGAATAGGCGAAGGACTCAGCGGTTGCACAGGGCATGACCGCGACTATTCCCGACTCCCATCTCGATCTCCTGTCCTCCGATACGGCCATCCTGGCCACGGTGGGTCCCGACGGTCGGCCGCAGCTCAGCGCGGTCTGGTTTCTGGCCGATGGCCAGACGATTCGGATCTCCCTGAACTCTTCGCGGCAAAAGGTCAAGAACCTCAGGGACCGGACTGGTCTCACGTTCTTCATTCTCGATCCCAGCCGGCACAGCAGGTACCTCGAGATCCGCGGGGACGCCGAGATCTCCGAGGATCCTGACTATGTGTTCGCCGACCTGGTGGGACCCAAGTACGGCGCCGACCTGCGCACCTTCGACGGCCCGGGTCAGAGCAGGGTCGTGGTGACGGTGCGCCCCGTACGGGTGAACGCCGTGGACATGGCCGCCGGGCACTGACCCTGCGGCGGGGCCCGTGACGCCTCGGCCTCCGATGGGCGCTCGGGTCTCCCGCCTCCCCCTATCGTGGCAGGCCGACTCGGCAGACCATCGCATCGGAGGACCGCGGTCCAGTGGGTGTAGTACTCGGTTTACTCGTTGCCGCCTGCTTCGGCAGCGGCGACTTCCTGGGCGGACTGGCGTCCCGCCATGCCAGGACACTGGCCGTGCTGACGGTGGCCCAGGTGGCAGCCCTGGCCCTGGCCCTGGTGGTCACCGTCGCCGTGGGCGGTCCCGCGTACGCCCACGACCTGGAGTTCGGCATCGTGGCGGGGCTGCTCAACGTGATGGCGATCGGGTGTCTCTATCGGGGTCTGGCCATCGGTCAGATGGGGCAGGTGGCGCCAGTGGCGGCGGTCATCGGTGCGGTCGTGCCGGTGGGCTGGGGCCTGCTACGGGGTGAGTCGCTGAGCCTGCCCGAACTGATCGGGATCGTGTTGGCCGTTCTCGCCGGAGCGCTCCTCTCCAGTGCGCCCGGATCGCAACGCGGCCCGCTTCACGTCCCTGCGCTCCTCCTCGCCATCGCCGCCGGAGTCGGTTTCGGGGTCTCGCTCGTGCTCTTCGCCGCGGCCAGTCACCACGGCGGGATGTGGCCGGCGTTCGGCGCCCGCCTGGCCGCCTGCGCATTGGTGTGGATCCTGGTCGTCGCCCGGGGGGAAGTGTCATCGATCGCGGAGGTCCCCAAACGCGAGGCAGTGTCTGCCGGCCTGCTCGACGTCAGTGCCACCATGATCCTGCTGGTCACGCTCAAGTCTCATCTGACTGCAGTGATCGCCCCCGTGGCCTCGTTGGCCCCCGCGTTCACCGCCGGCCATGCGTGGTGGTACCTCCACGAACGCGTCACGCGTCAGCAATTGGTCGGCCTGGCTCTGGCTCTTGTCGGTCTCGTCCTCATCGCCGTCAACTGACCGACTGCGATACTGCTGCCATGCCCAGCCCGCTGCCGCTGTCCGCCCCCGTACGCCTCGCTCTCGTCGGCCTCGGACAGATCTCGGAGCTCATGTTGCCGGCCTATGCGGCGAACCCCGAGTTCCTCGTCGTCGGCCTCTGCGACCGGAATCCCGAGCGTGTGGCGCGCTGGGCTGCCGTGTTCCCCGAAGCGGTCGCCTCGACCGATCTCGATGAAGTGCTGGCGGCGCGGCCCGATGTGGTCGACGTGCTCGTGCCCACTCCTCTGCATGCCGAGGTCGTCACCGACCTCCTCACTCGGGGGTTCCACGTGCAGGTGCAGAAGCCGATTTCGCGAGACCTCGAAGGAGCGGATCGAATGATCGCCGCGACCGAAGTCCACGGTGCCACGCTGAACGTGCTCGAGGACTATCGCTGTTACCCCCCATGGTGCGCCTGGGGGAGATTGTGCGTCGCGGCGATATCGGAGACCCTGTGGGTTGTCATATGAAGATCGTGGCCACCGGCCTCGGCGGCTGGGACGTGCTGCCAGAGAGTTACGAATGGCAGTTCCAGCAGCAACAGGACGGCCGCGGGATGCTCGTCTTCGACCACGGTTGGCATCAGCTGGCCCTGGCCCTGTGGCTGTTCGGACCGGTTCGTCGAGTCTTTGCATGGATCGGGGAGACCGTCATCGTTCCCGACGTGATCATCATGGACGCGCCGACGACGTTGGTCTGGGAGCACGTCTCCGGGGTGCGCACGGTGGTCGACATCACGTTTGCCGTGGACACGTTCTTCCACTCGACGCATTACGGCGGCGACGAACGGGTCGAGGTCACCGGGTCGAAGGGGTTCGTCCGCTGCAACAGGATCAGTGCCTTCGGGATCCAGGAGCCCTCGGTGGAGTGTTACCGCGACGGTGAGCTTCGTGCCTTCCACGCCATAGACGACACGCCTCCGGATGCCTTCGCCGCGATGGCCGCTCGCAGCGCCGATTTCTATCTGGGGCGTGAGCCGACGCCCCTCATGGACGGGCCAACGGCCCGTGAGATCCTGAACGTCTTGCTCGCCGCCCTCGATTCGCATCGCCTCGGCTCTCCCGTCGATCTGTAACGACTTCGACACGGCAGTGTCGGCTGGTCGCGCGGTCTACAGGGCCGTTCGTTGGGAGAGATGACTAGCGTTGGGTATAACGAAATTGAACCGTAGACGGGAGGACTCTCCGATGACCCCCACCCAACCTGATCGCCCACCGACGACGACGGATGCCGGTATTCCGGTCGCCAGCCAGGAGCACTCGCTCACCGTCGGGCCCGATGGCCCGATCCTGCTCCAGGACTTCTACCTGATCGAACAAATGGCGAACTTCAACCGGGAGCGCATCCCTGAGCGCCAGCCGCACGCCAAAGGGGGAGGTGCCTTCGGAACCTTCGTCGTCTCGGGGGACGTGAGCGCCTACACCAAGGCGGCAGTCTTCCAACCAGGGATCGAGACCGACCTCGTCGTGCGGTTCTCCACCGTGGCGGGCGAGCGCGGCTCGCCGGACACCTGGCGCGACCCGCGGGGCTTCTCGGTCAAGTTCTATACGAGCGAGGGCAACCTCGACATCGTGGGGAACAACACGCCGGTCTTCTTCATCCGCGATCCGATCAAATTCCAGAACTTCATTCGGTCCCAAAAGCGCCTGGCCGCGAACAATCTGCGTGACCCCGACATGCAGTGGGACTTCTGGACGCTCTCGCCCGAGTCCGCCCACCAGGTGACCTGGCTCATGGGTGACCGTGGGATCCCGCGCAGCTGGCGTCACATGAACGGCTACTCGTCGCACACCTACATGTGGGTCAACGAATCCGGCGAGCGTTTCTGGGTGAAGTACCACTTCAAGTGTGACCAGGGCATCGAGTTCCTGGTCCAGGCCGATGCCGATCGCATCGCCGGCGAGGACGCCGACTACCACCAGCGCGACCTCTACGACGCCATCGACCGAGGAGAGTTCCCGAGCTGGACGCTGTGCATGCAGATCATGCCGTTCGAGGATGCCAAGACCTATCGTTTCAACCCATTCGACCTGACCAAGGTGTGGCCGCACGGCGACTATCCACTGGTCGAAGTAGGAACACTACGGCTCGATCGCAACGTGACCGACTACCACACGGAAATGGAGCAGGTGGCTTTCCAGCCCAACAACACGGTGCCCGGTACCGGGCTGTCTCCCGACAAAATGCTGCTGGCCCGTGGATTTTCCTATGCCGACGCCCACCGAGCCCGGCTCGGTGTCAACTACCAGCAAATCCCCGTCAATCGACCCCGCTCGGCAGTGCGCAGTTACTCGAAGGACGGGGCCATGCGGGTCGACACCGTCAGCGATCCCGTCTACTACCCGAATTCTTTCGCTGACGCGCCCGCCGCGGACACCGACACCTATGCCGAGCACGCCGTGTGGGCGGCCGACGGCGACATGGTGCGCGCCGCGTACACACTCCATCCGGAGGACGATGACGTGGGCCAGGCCAACACGCTGATCAACACCGTGATGGACGAAGCCGCCCGGGACCGTCTGGTCGACAATGTCTCGGGGAACCTGGCCAAGCTGCGGCGCGACGTGGTGCTGCAGCGATCCTTCGAGTACTGGCGTGCCATCGACAAGGCGGTGGGTGACCACATCGAGACGGCCACGATGGCAAAGCGTTCAGGTTGACAGCTCGCCGGGCGGACCGCGGTGATCCGCGCCCTGCCTCCATCGAGAGCGTCCACCGACGGTTCGTGACCTGAGCCGGGCTCATGCTGGCGTTGTCGCCTCGGCGAGGCCAGAATCGAGCCCGTGCACGGCGAGAGGCCGTCTGGCTGATGAGGCGCCCGTTGAGGTGGGCTGGCGTCATTGCAACCGTTGTCGGCAGCATGGTCGTGGCCCCGACGGCCGAGCCGTCCGGTGCGACCACGGGACCGACGCCCGTTGGCGCTGCCAGCACGAGCACCCGTGGGGTGTCGGTCCATACCATCAATGTGGTCTTTCCGGTCATCTCGTTCTCCAGCATCGAGGGGGAGTTCGAGATCAAATCGGACGCCGAATACGGCGAACAGAGCAAGGCCATTCACCTCTTCGTGGATCAGATCAACGCTGCAGGAGGTATCAACGGCCGCACGATCAACCCGATGATCGAGAGCTTCGATCCGACCAACGTCGCCGAGCAGCGAAGCCTCTGCGAACAGTGGACGCAGGGGAGCCCCCCGGTCTTCGCCGTCCTCGACGGCCTGGGCACGTTTCAAGGCGTTGATGAGCTCTGCGTCACCCGAGAGGGTCATACCCCGATGCTGTCCCAGTGGACGACCACGACCAACTGGACCAACCTCGGCTCGCCCTATCTGTGGTGGACCGGCGCTGACGACGCTTCCATCCTGGCGGCAACGGTGCGATGGGGACTGGCGTCAGGCCGCCTCGGTCACGGCGAGAAGGTCGGCGTGGTGGTGTCCGACCAGGCGAGCGACCAGAGTGCGCTGACCTCGTATCTCCTCCCCGAACTCAAGAAGGTTGGAGTGGTGCCCCAAGTCGTGACGATCGCTGCCGCCGTCGAGGAGACTGCCAGCACGGACTCGGACGCGACCCTGGCGGTCGAACGGCTGAAGGCGCAGGGTATCCAATCGGTCATTCCCCTATTGCCCGACAATGCATTCACGCCGTACCTCGGCGCCGAGACGTCGCAGGGCTACTACCCGAAGCTCCTGTTGAGTGACTATCAATCCGAAATCGAGATCGCGCTCGGACTCATTCCAATCCCGTACGAGAAGGCATTGAATGGTCAGGAGGGCGTCACGGCAGAGACGCTCGGTGGGATCGACCTCCCGGTGCCGGAATCACAGGGCGGTTACGACCCTGGAGTACGCAGCTGCTGGGCGGTCTGGCACAAGGCGTACCCACAAACCCCACCAGGCAACATCAACGACGACATCGAGGAGCAGGGCCCGATCCAGGGCTGGTGCCAGGAGATCCGTCTGTTCGCCAAGGCTGCCGGCATGGCGGGGAGAGATCTCAATCGACGGACGTTCGTCGAATCCATGGCGCACGTCATGGATTTTCCGGGCGGGTACTCCCCGGTTCTGAGCTACGGGTCTGACAAATTCTCCGGTCCCACGCAATACCGGGTGGTCGAGGTCCACGACAATCATCCGCCGACGAGTCTCTGCAAGCGCGGCCCGGCTCCCGCACCCGCCGCAGGCGTGTGCTGGGTCGTGGTGCAGAATTGGAGACCACTTCCAGAGCGGTGAGGGAGGTCCGGACGGTCCGTGGTACTCGCCATTGGCCCGATGCCGTCGGATGCGTGATGATCGGGGCCGTGATCGACCGGTGCCACCAATGTCAGACGCGGCCGCACCGCTGAAGGCCGGCTTCGCCGGCACGGTGCTCCGGGTGGACGTCGTCCCTGGCGACGTCGTCGCCGCCGGCGCCGTGCTGTTGGTGCTCGAGTCCATGAAGATGGAGCACGTGGTCGAGGCCACGGCGTCCGGTCGCGTCGACTCCGTGGACGTGGTGCCCGGTGACTCCGTGCAGGCCGGCGACGGATTGCTCACTCTCACGCCGACCACGGAGCCAGACCAGATCGGAGGGGCGGCGGAGGTGGCGGGACCGATGGCCGGCGTCCGCGAGCCGCGTCCCGAGCTGACCGAGTTGCGTGACCGGGTCTTCGCGACGACCGATGCCGGCCGTCCCGCAGCCACCGACCGCCGCCACGAGGGAGGGCGCCGCACGGCCCGTGAGAACGTGGACGCCCTGTGTGACCCGGGCAGCTTCGAGGAATACGGCGCGCTCGGTCATCGCGGCGCAGCGAGCTCGACGGACGGCCGAGGACCTGATCGCCCACACGCCGGCCGACGGACTCATCGCCGGCATCGGGCGGGTCAACGGCGACGCGTTCGGTGCGGGGGCACGCTGCGCCGTGTTGTCCTACGACTACTCGGTGCTGGCGGGAACCCAAGGACAGATGAACCACCGCAAGAAGGACCGGCTCTTCGACCTGGTCGAGCGGCTCCGGCTTCCGGTGGTCCTCTTTGCCGAGGGCGGGGGAGGGCGCCCAGGAGACACGGACCACGCCGTCGTGACGGGGCTCGATACCGAGGCCTTTGCCCGGTTCGGGTCCCTGAGCGGGCTGGTCCCCTTGGTCGGCGTCGTGTCCGGCCGATGTTTTGCCGGCAACGCGGCCCTGCTCGGGTGTTGTCACGTCATCATTGCCACCCCCGACGCCAATATCGGCATGGGAGGCCCGGCCATGATCGAAGGGGGTGGTCTCGGTGCCTACGCGCCCGAGGACATCGGTCCCACGTCGGTGCAGGTGCCCAACGGGGTCATCGATGTCCTCTGCGAGGACGAGGGTCACGCCGTGGCGGTGGCCCGTCGCTATCTCTCCTATTTCCAGGGGGATCTGAGCGAGTGGTCGGCCGCCGATCAAGGGTCGTTGCGCGACGTGGTGCCGCCAGATCGGCGCCGGGTCTACGACGTGCACGCAGCCATCGAGATCCTCGCCGACGAAGGGTCGGTTCTCGAGCTCCGACCGGTATTTGCGCCCGGCATGGTGACCGCGCTCGCCCGCATCGAGGGGAAGTCTGTCGGTCTGATCGCCAACAACCCGCTCCATTTAGCCGGTGCCATCGACGGTGCCAATGCCGACAAGGCGTCGCGCTTCTTGCAGTTGTGTCAGGCGTTCGGCCTGCCCGTGGTCTCGCTTGTCGACACCCCCGGCTTCATGGTCGGCCCGGAAGCCGAGGAGACGGCATTGGTACGCCACGTCAGCCGGATGTTCGTCGTCGGTGCATCCCTCACCGTGCCGTTCTGCGCGGTCATCCTCCGGAAAGGCTACGGGCTCGGCGCGCAGGCCATGACGGCCGGGCATTTCCATCGCCCGCTCTTCACGGTGGCCTGGCCCACCGGTGAGCTCGGCGGCATGGGTCTCGAAGGCGCCGTGCGGCTGGGGTTCCGGCGCGAGCTCGATGCCATCGAGGACCCAAAAGAGCGAGAGACGGCCTTCTCCTCCATGGTCGCCCGTGCCTACGAGCACGGAAAAGCGCTCAACGTTGCCACACATTTTGAGATCGATGACGTGATCGATCCCGCGTCCACCCGGGCTCGGATCGTGCACGCGCTGGCCTCCGCCGGCGACGACGGCCTGGAGTGGGGCGCTCGTTCCGGGTCACCTGCCTGGGGCCGGCGGCCCTTCGTCGACACCTGGTGATGGTCGATCATGGAGCGCGGTTCGCTCGGATCGACCTTGATGGAGAATGCGATGGCCGAAGGAGGGCCGCAATGACGACGGATTTCGAGATTGGTGTCGACGCCGTGCGCGCGGGACGTCCGAGTGCCGAAGTGGCGAAGGAGATCTTCGACGCCCTGGAACCGGACGAGCGCTTGTGGTTGCTCGACGGTGATACGGATTTTTGGCAGGGTCTGACCGGCTTCCGTACGGAGGGCTACAACCACACCCCAATCGTCCACGGGGCCGTGCCCCGACTGGGCGTTCCGGGGACCCGTTTCGTGGACGGCCCGCGTGGGTGTGTGGCGGGAGCGGGCACGGCCTTCCCGGTCTCCATGGCCCGGGGCGCCACCTGGGACCTCGCCTTGGAGGAACAAGTCGGCAACGTCATCGGGCGCGAGATCCGCGCCCTCGGCGGCAATTTCTTCGGGGGTGTGTGCATCAACCTGCCCCGCCACCCGGCATGGGGGCGCGCTCAGGAGACGTACGGCGACGACCCGTACCACCTCGGGGAATTCGGAGCTGCGCTGACCCGGGGCACGCAGCGCTGGGTCATGGCCTGCGCCAAGCACTACGCCCTCAACTCCATGGAGAACGCACGATTCACTGTCGATGTCACCGTCGAGGAAGCGACTTTGCACGACGTGTACCTGCCCCACTTCAAGCGGACAGTCGACGAGGGCGTCGCCGCCATCATGGGTTCCTACAACTCCGTCAACGGTGAATGGTGTGGTCAGAACACGTACCTGCTCACGACGGTCCTGCGCGACATGTGGGGGTGGGAGGGCGTGACCGTGACGGACTTCATCTGGGGTCTGCGAGACGGGCCGGCGGCCCTGAACGCCGGGATGGATCTCGAGGAGCCGTTTCGCCAGCAGAGGGCGGAACACCTTGCCGACCAGCTCGAAGCGGGCGAGACGTCGTGGGAGATGGTGGAACGGTCCGGAGTGCGCCTCTTGGCGGCCCAGCTGCGTTCGTATGCAGAACGAGCGACGGCAGATCCGCCGATCGGCGTGGTGGCCGACCACGAGGCTCGGACATTGGCCCGCCGGGTGGCCGGTCGCGCCATGGTCCTCTTGAAGAACGAGCCGGTGGATGGCCGAGCCGTCCTGCCGATCGATTCGACAGCCATCCGGTCGATCGCCCTCATCGGGAGACTGGCGACAGCCCCGAACATGGGTGATCGTGGATCGTCCGATGTCCGCCCTCCGTCCTGGGTCACTCCGCTCGAGGGTCTGCGCGCGGCCTTCCCGGAGGCCGCGTTCACCGTCGTGGAGGACGACGACGTTGCGGCCGCGAGTGCGGCTGCCGCGGCGGCCGACGTAGCCGTCGTGGTGGCCGGGTACGACAAGAACGACGAGGGTGAGTACATCGGACCCGATGGGAGCATGACGCCCGAACTGCTTTCCTTGATGCCTCCGATACCCGACTCCATGATGTCGGTCCTGGGCGAGGCCTTCGCCGAGAGTGAGGAGAGCGCGGGCTCGGGGGGCGATCGGTCCTCGTTGACGTTGCGACCGGTTGACGAGGAGATCATCGCGGCTGTCGCGAAAGCGAATCCCCGTTCCGCCGTGGCCATTGTGACGGCCGGCGCTGTGCTCACCGAGGCATGGCGTCCCGATGTCCCTGCCGTTTTGGTGATGTGGTACGCCGGCATGGAGGGTGGCCACGCGTTGGCCGATGTCCTGACCGGCGCAGTGAACCCGACCGGCCGTCTGCCCTTCTCCATTCCGACGTCCGATGACCACCTGCCCTTCTTCGATCGCAATGCCACGGCGATCACCTACGGCCGGGACCACGGGCAGCGCCTCTTGGACCGTCTCGGTGTGGCCGCCGCCTTTCCCCATGGGTTCGGGCTGTCGTACACGACCTTCGAGATCCGTCGAGCCGTGGTGGCGTCGCTCGGCGATGATGCCCTGGAGCTCGTCGTCGACGTGGGCAACACCGGCGAGCGTGACGGTGGCCACGTGGTCCAGGTCTATGCACGAGCCGAGACGGGGCCCTACGCGGGTGAACTGCTCCTTGCCGGTTTCGCTCCCATCGAGGTCGGCGCCGGGGACCAGAGTTCGGTGCGGGTGCCGGTCTCGCTTGTGCCGCTGGCCGCCTGGGATGCGAAGCGCCGCCAGCGGGTGGTTCCGCCAGTGGCCTCGATCGTTCTCGAAGTCGGTGCACACGCACATGATCCGGACGCGGTCGTGGTCCCGCTTGGCGCGTCTGGCTCGTAGCATCGGGCAAGCTGCGTGGCCACGAGCCCGGCCACGGCCGCTCTAAGACGGCTCGATCACGACCCGGATGGCGCCGCTGCCACGATCGGACGCCACCCTGAATGCTTCCGTGGCCTCTTCGAGTGGATAGCGGTGCGTGATGACCGCCTCGGCAATGTCGGGACTTTCGGCGAGCATGGCTGCTGCTTCCTCCATCTCACGGATCCCGTCGTGCGCGCAGTACCCCAAAGAGGGGATCAGGCGCGTTTCGTGGTGGAACAAGGTCATCCAATTGAGCTGCACCGGTCCGAAATGGACGCCCAACACAGAGATCGTCGCTCGGGGCGCGGCGATTTCGGCGCAGCGGGCCAAGCTCGCCTCGGTGCCCGCGGCCTCGATCACGACGTCGTAGGTGCCGCTGGTGCCGATCCGGGCTCCGATGCGTTCGCCTGCCGCCTGCTGATGCGGGTGGCGAGCTTCGAGTGCGACCTCCGCGGCCCCCATGCGGAGAGCCCCCGCCGCGGCAAGGAGACCGAGCGCCCCGGAGCCCACGACGGCGACGCGCTTTCCCGGACCGGTCTCGGCCAGGTTCAATGCGTGCCAAGAGACCGACGCAGGCTCCACGATCGACGCGTTGCGCAACGGCAGGCTGTCGGGCAGGGGCACCAGCCGGACCTGCGGCGCCAAGAACTGCTCGGCCATGCCTCCATCGGCTGAATAGCCCAGGGCGCGCTCGGAATGGGTCGGGCACAGGTTGTACGCACCACGGGCGCATTGATCGCATGCCATGCATCCGTAGATAGCCTCGACGGCGACGGCGGTGCCATCGGGTGTCACCCCGGCCAGCTCGTGACCGACGATGCGAGTGACGCCGAAGCGGATGTAGCTGAGGTCCGAGGCGCACACGCTGGTGGCCTTCATGTCGAGGAGGGTGCCACCGATACCCGGTGGTGCGTCCAGATCGACCACCTCCACCGCGCCCTCGTGGCTGCGCACCGCCTTCACCGCTGCGCCATCTCCCCTGATGAGTCATCGAATGACGGCATGTCACCCCGCAGCCCGATGCTGTTGAGGACCGTGGCCAGGCAGAGATAACCACCGACCACGAAGAGCGCTTCGAGGACCTGGGACGGGCTGCACCATCGCTCCAGGGCGCGCCACGTCTCGTCGCTCACGCAGAAATTCTCGATCATCTCGTCGGCGGCGGTCAGCAAGGAGCGTTCCTCGTCCGACCAGACGTGGGCGACCGGTCCCGCGGGCACTGCGGCCAGCTGGTCTTCGGTCAATCCGGCTTCCTCGCCCATGCGCCTGTGTTGGTGCCATTCGTAGCCCGATTGGGTACGCCAGGCCACCCGCAAAATCAGGAGTTCGCGGACTTTGGGCTCGAGCCGGGAATCCGCGCCCACCATCACGTCCGTGAAGGTCATGAACGAGTCGCTGAGGGGCACGTGATTGGCGAAGATCTCCATGACGATCGGCATGGGCGGGGCGTCGGATGCGCCGGAGAGATAGAGCTCTGGTCTTCGCAAATGGGCCAGGAGAGACGCGCGGGTCTCGTCATTCCATTGGGCGAAGGGTACGGGAGCGATCCGGCTCCCCGGAGATGGAGTCGTTGTCATGGTCTGTTGTCAGCATGGCACTGCCGTCGTCCCGGTGGCCACTGCGCGCCGCAGCGCCGCTCAGAGCACGCTGACGATCTGCCGGTAGGGGTTGAGCCGTTCGTCCTCGGGATCGAGGTCGGTCACCAGGAGATCGATGCGTCCGAGGGCCAGGCAGCGGGCCGGACCCGAGCGCCCGAGCTTGGTGTGGTCGACGGCGACGACCACCTCGCGGCTCACCTCGACCAAGGCCGACTTCACCTCGGCCTCCTCGAGGGTCACCTCTGTCGTCCCGTCGGGCGTCAGCCCTGCAGCCGACAGGAAAAGACGGTCAAGCGCCAAATCGCGTGCGGCGCGCCAGGCGAGCGGACCGACGAGGCTGCCGGTGCGCGGGTCGTGCTGGCCACCGGTCAGGAGGACGGTCAGGCCAATTCGCTCCCGGAGGGCGTTGAACGTTTCCAGCCCGTTCGTGGTCACCGTGAGTTGACGGGCCCCCGTGATCGACGTGGCCAGGCGCTGCAGGGTGGATGAGGCGTCGATGCCGATGGCGCCCGTTTCGGGAACATAGGGGGCGAGCTTGGCGGCGATGCGTTCCTTCGCTCGGGCCTGTAGCCCGAAGCGCTCTGAGAATCGTTGTGGCCCAAGCGCGACTGCGCCGCCGCGCATGCGGCGGACGCGTCCCTGTTCCGCCAAGGTATCGAGGTCGCGTCGGACGGTCATCTCGCTGACGGCGAGGTCCGCGGCCAGATCGCTGACCTTGACCCGTCCCCGTTCGTCGACCTCTTCGCAGATCCGTTCGAGGCGATCGATGGCGTCGACGCTCACCGGCTGGCGTCCCCCACTTCCAACAGGTTTCGATCGAGTTCGCCAATGGTCGATACCCCGAGGAGGGTCATCGTGCGCACCATGTCGTTCTCGAACCATGACAGCACCCGGTCCACGCCTTGTTGTCCTCCCGCCGCCAGTGCATAGAGGTAGGCCCGTCCCGCCATGCACGCCGTGGCGCCCGCGGCGACCGCTTTCACGATGTCGCTACCCCGACGCACGCCGCCGTCACAGATCACCGCAACGCGATCACCGACAGCATCGGCGACGGGGGCGACGAGGGAGAAGGGTGCAGGGGAGCCGTCCAGCTGGCGACCCCCGTGATTGGAAAGGGCGACCGCGGTCACGCCCATGTCGGCTGCGATGACGGCATCAGCGACGCACTGGATGCCCTTGAGAATGATGGGGCCGTCCCAGTTGGCCTGCAGCCACTCCACGTCCGACCAGGAGAGGGCGGGGTCGAACTGGGTGTTGATGTAGTCCGACACCTTGACCGGCGTGGCGCCGTCACCCACATCGTCCCGGCCGAGCACGTTGGCGAAGCGGATGGGATCGTTGCGCAGGAATTTCAGCGTCCACTGCGGATGGAGGGCCCCGTCCACGAAGGTGCGCGGTCCGATCGACGGCGGCATGGAGAAACCGCGCCGGACGTCACGCTCGCGGCGTCCCAACATCGCTGTGTCAACCGTGAGAACCAGGGCCTCGTAGCGGGCGTCGGCGCAGCGGGTGATCATCTCCTTGACGAGGCCACGATCTCTCCAGGCGTAGACCTGGAACCAGAGGCGCCCGTCGCTGGCGGCCCGCACCTCCTCGATGGAGTAGGTGCTGAGCGTCGAGAGGGTGAAGGGCAGACCGTGCCGCTCGGCGGCCCGCGCCACGGCCAACTCCCCATCGGGATGCACAATGCGGGTGAAGCCCGTCGGAGCCAGGGCGAGGGGATACGTGACCTCTTGGCCGAGCAGACTGGAGGAGACGTCGACTGCGCTCACGTTGCGCAACACCCGGGGCCGAAAGACCGTCCGCGCGAACGCGTCGGTGTTGCCGGCCAGCGTCCGCTCGTCGTCGGATCCACCATCGACGTAGTCGAACACGCCGCCGGGGAGCCGCCGCTTGGCGATCCGTCTCAGGTCTTTCAGTGAGGCGGCATGGGCCAAACGGCGCTCGACGGGATCTCTGTTGAAATCCTCGAGGCGGATGACTGCCTTCAGGTTCTGCACCAGGCTCATCGCTGTTCGTACCTCCTCGTGTTCGTGGCCATCAACGTCCGACCCTTCCCGAGCGAATCGGCGGGCGCACCGCGCAACCGTGTCCTCGACCAGGAGGTCGCCCAGCGTTGTGTCGGGGGCCGGGCCGCCGACCACCGCGTGTCCGGCCCGGTCGGCGGTGGCTGGGCAGAGTACTTCGCTCCGCCAACCGGAAGGCGAGGGCGTCGGAGCGAGCGCAGCCCAGATTCCTCGTCGACCCGCCACCGACCTCGACGGGGGCCGTGGTCACCCCCCTCCCTCGTCCCAGAAGCTGTTCGATATTGTGAAATCGTACAGCCAAAGTAACAGGCGGTGATCCGAGTCGATGGGCGGGTGGGGCGCTCGGTCCAATAGCGTCCCGATCCAACACATGTGGTCGACCGGGAGGCAATGACTGATGAGCGGGGATCCCTATCGGGTCGTCCAATGGGCGACGGGCAACATCGGCCTTCGTTCGTTGCGGGCGGTGATCGAGCACCCAGATCTCGAGCTCGTCGGGCTCTACGTGTACTCCGACGCCAAGGCGGGAACGGACGCCGGTGAGCTCTGTGGCCTCGACGCCGTCGGGGTGCGGGCCACACAAAATGCCGACGAGATCGTGGCACTCCGGCCCGACTGCGTGCTCTATATGGGGGACCGGCTGGACATCGACGCCATCGCCTCGCTCCTTGCGTCGGGTGCCAATGTCGTGTCGACGCGGAGCGAGTTCCACCGACCAGCGAATCTGGACCCGGAGGTCAGGGACCGACTCGAGTCCGCCTGCGCGCAGGGTGGTTCGACGCTCTTCAGCACCGGATCGAGCCCGGGTTTCATCACCGAGGCGCTTCCTTTCGCCGTCCTGTCCCTCCAGCGTCGGCTCGACCATCTCCTGATCGAGGAGTTCGCGGACATGTCCTCACGCAACTCGCCGGAGATGATCTTCGACTTGATGGGCTTCGGCCGCCCCCCCGAGTCGTTCGATCCCCGCGGCGTCGAGATGCACGGTGGCGCGTCGTTTGCGGGCTCGTTGGGCGTGGTGGCGGACGCGCTCTCTCTCCCACTCGACGACGTGGTGGCCACCGGTGTCGTCGCCACGGCCCGCCATGCCGTCGACGTGGCTGCAGGGCGCATCGAGGCGGGGACGATCGGTGCGCAACGCCTCCAGGTCACCGGGATGCGCAAGGGCCAGCCGCTCCTGACCTTCAGCGCGAACTGGTACCTCACCACCGAGGTCGAGCCGGCGTGGGACCTGCGCGAGACGGGATGGCACGTACTGGTGGAGGGTGACACGCCGTTGGACATCGACATCCGGTTCCCGGTCGCCGCGGAGGAATGGGCGGCAACCTCCCCGGGGCTGACCGCTCACCGGCCGGTGAATGCAGTGCCTTTCGTGTGTGCGGCCGCTCCCGGAATCCGGACCTCGGTTGATCTGCCGCAGATCATCCCCACATTGACGTGAACGTCCGCAGGACGGCGGGAGGTGCCGCATGAGCACGGTCGGAGTCGTTGTCGGCAATCCCAAGCCACGATCGCGGACCCTCGACGTGGCCACTCACGTGGCAGATGCCGTGGCCCACGTCAGTGGCCTCGCCGACGGGGATCGGTTCACCCTCGACCTCGCTGAGCTCGGTCCCCAGCTCTTCGACTGGTCGTCGGGTGACGTGGCTGCGGCCGTGACGGCGCTGCGGGGTTGCGCGATCGCTATCGTGGCGTCACCGACGTACAAGGCGACGTACACCGGACTGCTCAAGTCGTTTCTCGACTGGTTCTCGACGACCGACCTGAACGGGGTCACCGCCATCCCAGTGATGGTGGGTGCCGGACCACAGCACGCGCTGGCGGTCGAGGTCCACCTCCGGCCCCTGCTGGTGGAGCTCGGCGCCACGGTGCCGACGAGGGGGCTCTACGTGTTGGAGAGTCAGCTCGACGTGCTCGACGAGGTCGTCACATCCTGGCTCGAGGGTGCGACGCCCGAGCTCCGCTCGTTCGGCGGTGGGGACGTATCGGGCTGACGCCCGGAGACTCGATCCTCACCACGCCGTCGGTGGTGTCCGGGGTTGCGTGGGCCTCCGGTTCCGTCCGAACCGGCGGCGCAGTCTCACGGTGTGACGACCGGGAGCCTCTCCCAGCCACGGACCGTCGAGGTGCGGGCCTGGACGGCCTTGGCCTCGTCGATCTCCCATTCGGGAAACCGGCGCAGAACCTCCTCGAGCGCGATCCGTGCCTCGAGGCGGGCCAGGTGGGCACCGAGGCAGAAGTGCAGTCCGTAGCCGAAGCTGAGATGGCGTTGTGATTTGCGCCCGATGTCGAAGACGTCCGGATTCGGGTACTGGCGCTCGTCCCGATTGGCCGAGGCGTTCAACACCACCATGGTGCTGCCTTCGGGCACGGTCTGACCGTAGAGCTCGAC
Source organism: uncultured Acidimicrobiaceae bacterium (assembly GCA_963754445.1). Taxonomy (GTDB): domain Bacteria; phylum Actinomycetota; class Acidimicrobiia; order Acidimicrobiales; family RAAP-2; genus Bog-473. The sequence continues at coordinate 1,433,391 of CAVWFT010000002.1, forward strand.
ATCGCGCATGACGACGCGGGCCTGGACGGGAGAGGGCGGTTCGAATCGCAGGCACTCCTCGATCGCTCCGGGAATGAGACCGGGGTCCTCTACCATCGCCCGGCGCTGTCCGGGGTGGTCGGCCAGGAGCTTGCCCGCCCACCCGATCAAGCGCGTCGTCGTCTCGTTGCCGGCACCGGAGAGCAGCCCGATGTAGCCGAGGATCTCGTCGCGGGTGAGCGTGCGCTCGCTGCCGGTCTCGTCCGTGAAGGTGGCGGTAAGGAGCTCGGTCATGAGATCGTCCGAGGGGTGTTCCGCCCGCCACTCGATGTATGCGGCATAGTCCGACGCCGACGCGTCGCGAGCCGTGAGATCGGGTTCCGGCATCACTCCGGCGTCGAGCTTCAGCCCCTCGTCGATGTGATCGCGGATCGCCTGCTGATCCTCCTCCGGTATGCCGAGCAGCATGCCGATGGTGCGCATCGGGATCTCGGCCCCGAGGTCCGCGATGAAGTCGAATCCGCCCTGGCCCACCAGTGGGTCCAGCGTTCGCGCTGCGTACGTCCGCACCTGGGGCTCGATGGCGGCGAGCCGCCGGGGCGTGAACACCCGGCTCAGGAGGCTGCGATGGAGGTCGTGGTCCGGCGGGTCCTCGAAAATGAACATGCCCGGTGGCATCTCGATCCCCGCCTTGATGATCTCCAGCACCGATCCCCGGGCGGAGCTGTAGGTCTGCCATTCCACGAGACACTTCTCGACGTCGTCGTACCGGCTGACGGCGAAGAATTCGTACTTCTCGTTGAAATAGAGCGGTGCTTCGTCTCGCAATCTCTTCCACACCGGGTACGGATCGGCATCGATATCGAAGTCGTACGGGTCGTAGTACGGCCCAGGCGTCGGTGTGGCCATCACGTCTCCCTTGTGTGCCCCCGTCCTGAAAGTATCATTATTGAATGAAAAGAGCAGCGTTCTCAGCCGCGGGCGCGCCCCGTGCGCCGAAGTGCCCGTGAGCACGCCCACCACGGCGCCGTGGTCCTCCATCCCGGCGATGCTCCGCGGAACCGAGGATCGCTTCGCCGACGTCCTGGCCATTCGAGACGGCGACGTCGCATTGTCCTATGGCGAACTCGCCGCCGCCGCCCACACGTTCGGTGCCGCCCTCGTGGAGTCCGGAGTCGAGCCGGGGGACCGGGTGGCCATCTGGTGTTGCAACTGCGTCGAGTGGGTGGTCGCCGTTCTGGGCATCTTCTCGGCCGGCGCAGTGCTCGTGCCGATCAACACCCGATTCAAGGGAACCGAAGCGGCCGACATGTTGGTCCGGGCCAAGGTGCGACTCCTCGTCGCCGTCACAAACTTCCTCGATACCGACTACGTCGCCATGCTGGCCGCTACCGGAACCCCTCTCCCGGCGCTCGAGACCATCGTGGTGGCGAAGGGTCCGGTCGGCGAGGGCGCCATCTCATGGGCTGACTTCCTGCAGCGGGCCACGCCGTCCGCAGGGGACGAGGTCGACCGCCGCGCCCGCAGCCTCGGACCCGAGGATCCGTCCGACATCCTCTTCACGTCGGGCACGACCGGGATCCCGAAGGGCGTGGTCATGACCCATGGCCGCACGTTGACCATCGCCACCGACTGGGTCGCCATGACGGGGCTCACGGCGGGTGACACCTATCTCCAGGTCAATCCGTATTTCCACATGTTCGGATTGAAAGCAGGCATCCTGGCCTGCGTTGCCGCGGGTGCCACCATGCTGCCCCAGCCCGTGTTCGACGTGGACGCCGTGTTGTCTCGCGTACCGGCGGAACGGGTCACGGTGCTCCCCGGACCTCCGACGCTCTATCAGTCGATCCTGGATCATCCGGATCGCTCCGTGCACGACCTGTCGAGTCTCCGGCTGGCCGTCACGGGGGCGGCCGACATTCCTGTCGAGCTCATTCGCCGCGTCGACGAAGAGCTGCCCTTTTCGAGAGTCATCACCGGCTACGGGCTGACCGAAGGTGGCACGGCGTGCGGAACCTCCGAGGACGATGACGCCGAGGCGGTGGCCACCACGGTGGGGCGGCCGCGACCCGGATTCGAGCTCCGCATCGTCGACAACGACGACCGCGACGTGACACCGGGCGATGCCGGTGAGGTCCTGTTGCGCGGGGGCAGCATCATGCTCGGCTACCTCGACGATCCGCAGGCCACCGCCGAGGTGCTCTCTCCCGAAGGGTGGCTCCGCACGGGCGATCTCGGTGCGCTCGACGAGGTCGGACGTCTCCGCATCGTCGGACGAGTCAAGGACATGTTCATCGTGGGTGGATTCAATGCCTACCCGGCCGAGATCGAGAACGCCCTCCTGCGTCACCCTGCGGTGAGCCAGGTCGCCGTGATCGGCATCCCCGACGAACGCCTGGGGGAAGTCGGTATGGCCTTCGTGGTCGCGTCCGAGCCCGTCACCGGTCAGGAGCTCATCGACTGGAGCCGGGAACACATGGCGAATTACAAGGTGCCGCGAGTGGTCGACGTCGTCGAGGCACTCCCCATCAACGCCACGGGAAAGGTCATGAAGGAGTCCTTGCGGGCCACGGTCCGCGCGCGGACGGGGGACGGCACGGCATGAGCACAGACGAGCCCACGGGCCTTTCCTCCCTGCGCGGACTGCGCGTGATCGAGATGGGCGTGTGGGTGGCCGCGCCGTCCGCCGCCGCACTCCTGGCGGACTGGGGTGCTGACGTCATCAAGGTCGAGCCGCCGAACGGAGACCCCATTCGTGGAGCGCTCGGCTCGTTGGGCATAGGGGATCGCCCGAACCCCGCCTTCGCGCAGGACAACCGCGGCAAGCGAAGCGTGGTCCTGGACCTGCGCGACGAGGAATCGAAGGACCGTCTCGAAGAGTTGCTCGAGTCGGCGGACGTGTTCATCAGCAACCTGCGTCCCGACGCGCTCGACGGTCTGGGCCTCGAGGCCACCGAGACCGTCGAGCGCCATCCGCATCTCGTCTACTGCAGCATGAGCGGTTACGGACTTCGCGGTGAGGATCGGAACCGTCCCGCCTACGACATCGGTGCCTTCTGGGCCCGGACCGGCCTCTCGGTGCAGATGGCGACCAATGCGGAGGGGATCCCCCTCAACGCCCGGGGCGGGATCGGCGATCACATCTGCGGTCTGGCTGCCTTGTCGGGGATCCTGGCGGCCGTGCTCGAACAGCGGACCACCGGGCGCGGCCGTGTGGTCGAGGTTTCCCTGCTGCGGACCGGGACCTACGTCCTGGGTTGGGATCTCAGCCTGCAGTCGACCCTGGGCAAGGTGGCTCCCGCAGAAGCGCGTGAGTCGAACCAGACGCCGTTCATGAACTCCTATCGGGCGAAGGACGGCCGCTGGTTCTTCTTCATGGGTCTCGAGGCCGACCGCCACATCGAGCGGATCTACCGGGCGCTCGGTCGTGACGACCTCCTCGCCGATCCACGCTTCGCCGATGCCCGGGCCTTGCGCAAGAACCGCACCGAAGTCATTGCCGTTCTCGACGAGATCATCGGTTCCGAGCCACTCGACATCTGGGCCGAGCGCTTCGATCGCGCGGGCGTCTGGTGGGCACCGGCACGCACGCCCGCCGAAGTGCTCGAGGACCCCCAGCTGGCGGCGAATGACGGTTTCGTCGACGTCGTGAACGCAAATGACGGCTCGTCGCAACGCTTCGTGAACGGTCCCGTCGGGTTTTCCGACGCGCGGGTCGGTCCTGCGGGCCCGGCCCCGCGTCTCGGTGAGCACACCGCCGAGGTCCTCGAGCAGCTGGCCGCCGAGCGGTCGCCTCAGGTCTGAGCGCGGGCGCGGGCCAGCAGCCCGCGTGCAATGACGAGTCGCTGAATCTCGTTCGTGCCCTCGCCGATCACCATCAGTGGCGCGTCACGGTAGAGCCGCTCCACGGGGAATTCGGTGGTGTACCCGACGCCCCCGTGGATCCGCATCGCCTCCATGCTGAGCTCGAGGGCTGTCTCGCTCGCAAAGAGCTTCGCCATACCGGCCTCCACGTCGCAGCGCAGTCCCTTCGACCGACGTTCCGCCGCGTTGCGGGTCAGGAGGCGCGAGGCCTCGAGTTTGGTCGCCATGTCGGCCAGCTTCAGTTGGATGGCCTGGTGCTCACCGATCACCTTGCCCATGGTCTCGCGCTGCTGCGCATAGAGGAGCGCGGCATCGAAGGCGGCCCGGGCGACACCGGTGGCGCGGGCTGCGATGTTGATCCGACCGACCTCGAGCACGCTCAGGATCTGCGGGAGACCACGCCCGGCTTCACCGATCAGGTTCGTGGCCGGGATGCGGTGATCCACGTAGGACATCTCGACCGTCTCGACGCCGCGATAGCCGAGTTTGCCCATGTGCTTGCTGACCGAGATCCCTTCGAATCGCGGTCCGGGCTCCTTTTCGACGACGAAGGCGGAGATGCCCTCTTCGGAGCGAGCGGCCAGGGCGACGATGCTCGCTCGCTCTCCGTTGGTCACCCACGCTTTGGTGCCGTTGACCACGAACTCCTCGCCGTCGCGCACGGCGCGGCACGAGATGTTCCGGGTGTCGCTCCCGGCGTCCGGCTCGGAAAGCGACAAGGCGCCCCGGCGGGTCCCCGAGGCCATGTCGGGGAGGAGTCGCCCTTTCTGTTCCTCCGAGCCGTGGGTCATGATCAGCGTCGCCGCCATGGTGTGCGTGTTGACGATGCCGGTCAGGCTCATCCAGCCGTAGGCCAGCTCCTCGATGATGCCGATGTAGGTGAGGAGATCGAGACCAAGACCGCCGTAGGCCTCCGGGATGGTGACACCGAAGAGGCCGAGGTCACGCATCTGCTCCACGATCTCGGCGGGGAAGGTGTCGGAGCGTTCCTGCTCCGAAGCGACCGGGATGACCTCGCGGGCGACGAATTTGCGGACGGTGTCGACGATCTCCGCCCGGACCTCCTCGTCCACCTCCTGAGGGTTCGCTCCCGTCACGCCGGCACCCCTTTCCTCAAAGTGAAAACCATACACTTCGCTGGTGTTGACGCAGAATCTCAATTCGGAGAGGATTGTTTCCGCAATGACGGGGAGCCTCATGCACCACGGGCTCGAGTCGGCAGCGAAACGATTTCCTGATCATCCCGCGGTTCTGGCCGGCTCGTCCTGCTGGACCTATGCCGAGCTCGATCGCGCCAGCAACGCGGTGGCGCGCGCCCTGGTCGACAGGGGCCTCGTCGGGGGGGATCGCATCGCCATGATGACGTCGAACCGGCCGGAGTTCGTGGCGGTCGTGCTCGGGGCCAGCAAGGTCGGGGTGGCACCCGTCCTGCTGAACTCGGCCTGGAAGGCGTTCGAGGTCGAGTCCGCCGTCGGGCTCACGGCACCGCGGTGCGCGGTGGCCGACGGCGGCGCGGTCGACCTCCTCGTCGCCTGCATGGGCGACGAGGTTCTCGACCTCGACCACGACGGATCGGCCCTGGCCGACGGCGCCTATCGCGCACCGCCACCCCCGGCCGAGGTGAGCGAACATGCGGACTCCGTGCTCGTGTTCAGTTCCGGCACGACCGCGCTGCCGAAGGCCGTGCGGCACACTCATCGATCGATGGCCCTGTCCACCGCCCACTGGGCCCTCGCCCTCGGTCTCGGCCACGAGGACCGTTTCCAGGTGGCGACACCGCCATCGCACATCCTCGGCTTGCTGAACCTGCTGACCGCGGCACATGCGGGTGCGACCGTGCGCCTGCATCGTCGCTTCGATCTCGACGAAGAGTTGCGGTCCATCGAACGTGACCGCATGACGCTCGAGATGGCCGTGGCGCCGATCGCCCTCGCGATGGCCAACCATCCGGGGCTCGAGTCGTACGACCTTTCCTCGTTGCGCTACATCATGTGGGGCGCCACACCCGTGACCCCGTCGGTCGCTCAGGTGGTGACGGAGCGCACCGGCGTGCGCTGGCTCCCTGCCTACGGGACCAGCGAGGTGCCCGTCATCACGTGCAACCCAGTGGGACGACCCGACGCATGGCGCCTCGATTCACCGGGACTTCCCGTGGGCGACATCGCGTTGCGCGTCGTCGATCTCGACTCCGGCGACGTCCTGGCTCAGGGACAGCAGGGGGAGATCGAGGTCCGAAGCGAGTCCGCGATGGCTGGGTACGTGCCCGAGGCGGCCACGGCGCCTGCCTTCGACCGCGGGTGGTACCGCACGGGAGATGTCGGCCGGCTCGATGCGGACGGATGGGTGCACTTGACCGATCGCTGCAAGGAGATGATCAAGGTCAGCGGCTTCCAGGTTGCTCCGGCTGAGCTGGAGGCCGTTCTCCATGGCCATCCGGCGGTGACAGACTGTGCCGTCTTCGGCGTGGACGACGAACGAGCCGGCGAGGTCCCTGTTGCCGCAGTGCAACTGGAGCCTGGCTCCGGCGTGACACCCGAGGAGCTTCAACGCCTGGTGGGGGACACATTGGCCACGTACAAACATCTCCGGCACGTCGTCATCGTCGATGCCATCCCGCGAACGCCGTCAGGCAAGGTGCTCCGTCGCACCCTGAAGGATGACTGGAGCGTGGGCCCGTCCGCGACGACGGCGCGCTGATGGACGTCCGACTCTCACCCGAGCAGATCACGCTGCGCGACGCGGTGGCGCAAGCCGTCGACCGCCTGGGGGTGCACCAACCGGTCGACCTGGACGACCGCGACCGCGCCGCCAAACTCGACGCCGTCGTCGGCGGCGCCGGTTGGCGGGAATTGCGGTCCGCGAACGAGGACGGCGACCCGTGGGCGTCCGCCGTCGAAGTGGCCGTGGTCGCCGAGGAACTCGGCCGGGGGCTGGCCGACGTCGCCTTCATCGGTCCGACGTTGGCCGCGGAGCTCCGGCGGATGGCCGGTGCTGCGCCGGCTGACGGCAACGAGACGGTCGTGTTGGCGCACGAACTCGCCAACCTGGCCATCACGGACGACGGGACGGTGCCCCCGGGGGCGGTGGCCATCGATGCCGACGGGTCACCGTCGGGGCTCTTGCTCGACGAGTCGGGACGCGCGCTGGGCCTTGTTCCGCTGATCGCCACGACGATGGGGGTCGATCTCACCCGGCCATCGGCTCTGGCCGCGGGGCCGCCGTCGGCCCTTTCGGGCCAGACGCGGGACCTGGGATCGGCCGAGCGGAGCAGGTGGCTGAGTCTCGGTCTCGCCGCGACCAGTGCCGACCTCGTCGGCATCATGCGCGGCGCGCTCGCGCTGGCGACCGAGTATGCCCGCGCCCGCAAGCAGTACGGGGCCACGATCGGCTCTTTCCAGGCCGTGCAGCACCTGCTGGCCGACGCGCTCGTCGCCATGGAGGGATCGCGCAGCATTGCCCTGCACGGGGCGTGGGCCGTCGACGCGCTGGCTGCGGACGATGCCCTGGCGGCGACGTCGGCGGCGAAGGCCTATTGCGCGCGAGCCGCGCGCATGGTGTGCGAGACCGCGATTCAGGTGCATGGTGGCATCGGCAACACGTGGGAGTGCTTGGCCCATGTCTATTTACGTCGGGCGTTGCTGTCGGCCGATGTGCTCGGTGGGGTGGGCGCCAACCTGGCCCGCGTGCTCGACGCGCATGACATCGGGGGTGACGATGGACTTCGGTGATTCCGCTGACGAGCAGGAGTTCCGTCTCCGCTTGCGCGCGTGGTTGCACGACAACAATCCCGGCCTCCCGCCGTCCTCGACCGCGGACGAGTACTGGGCGGGGCAGGCGGCCTGGCACCAGACGCTCTACGACGCCGGGTTCTTCGGGCTCACCTGGCCCGCCGCGGTGGGTGGTCACGATCTGCCCAGCGTCTACGACGTGATCCTCGACGAGGAGCTGATCGCCGCCGCAGCTCCCCCGCGGCCGAGTATCGGTTACCTCGTGCAAGGGTTGCTCGAACACGGCAACGAGCTCGTGCAGCAGCGCTTCCTGCCCGGTTTGGTCAGCGGCCGGGAGCGCTGGTGCCAGGGGTTCAGTGAGCCCGATGCGGGGTCGGACCTGGCGTCCCTGCGGACACGGGCAGAACGTGATGGATCCGAGTACGTCATCTCCGGGCACAAGGTCTGGACCAGCTATTCCGATGCGGCCGACTGGTGCCTGGTCCTGGCCCGCACGGATCATGACGTCCCGAAGCACAAGGGGATCTCGGCCTTCGTTGTGCCGATGCGCCAGACCGGGATCGAGCAGCGGCCGCTCAAGATGATCAACGGCGTCACCCGGGAGTTCGGTGAGGTCCTCTTCGATCAGGCCCGCGTCGATGCCGCGAACATGATCGGCGAGCCCGGTGAGGGGTGGCGCCTGGCCATGACGGTGGTCAGCCACGAGCGCGAGCCGGGCGAGCTCGGCTACGTCGCCCGTTACGGCAAGCTCGTCAACGAGCTGCTCCATGTGGTGGGTCAGCGTCCGACGGCCTACGGGGTCGAGGCCCGGCGTGACCTGGCCTGGGCCCTGGTGGAGACCGAGATGTTGCGCTGCCACGTCAGCCGTCGGCTCTCGGACCGACTCGACGGGGTCGTCCACGGACCCGACGGCTCGGTGGACAAGCTCCTCATGACGATGTGCGAGCAGGCGGTCGGACATGCCTGTCTGTCCGTCGGCGGGGTGGCTCCCGCGGACGGGGACGACACCTGGCTCAAGGTTTACCTCTACAGTCGGGCCCAGAGCGTCATGGGGGGAACGTCGCAGATACAGCGCAACCTGGTGGCCAGTCGCATATTGGAGCTTCCTTCGTCATGAGCACCTACGACCTACCCGACGAGCTCGTCGTGGAGAGCGCCGGGCCTGTTCGCGTCGTCACACTGAACCGACCTGAACAGCTCAACGCCACCAACCACGTGCTCCATGCCGGCCTCGCCGCGCTGTTCCCCCAGTTGGACGCCGACCGCGAGGCACGCGTCGCCGTGATCACCGGTGCGGGCCGGGCCTTCTCGGCCGGGGGCGACTTCGGTTACATCGATGAGCTGTCCAAGGACGCCGATTTGCGGCAGCTGACCCTGACGCACGGACGCCAGATCGTCACCGGGATGGTCGGTTGCCGGCTGCCGATCGTGGCCGCCGTGAACGGTCCGGCGGTCGGGCTCGGCTGCAGCCTCGTGGCGCTCTCCGACATCGTCTACATGGCCGAAAGTGCGCATTTGGCCGATCCGCACGTGCTGCTCGGGCTGGTCGCTGCAGACGGTGGACCGGTGGTGTGGCCCTTGCTGACGAGCCTGCAACTGGCCAAGGAGTACGCCCTCACCGGTGATCGCATTCCCGCGCGCCGGGCCGCAGAGATCGGGTTGGTCAATCATGTGTGTCCCGACGACGACGTCCTCGAGCAGGCCATGGCGTGCGCGCGTCGCATCGCCAGCCTGCCGAAGGGTGCGGTCGAGGACACCAAGCGGGTGGTCAACATCCAGTTGGAGCGGGCCGTCCTGGCGTCCCTCGACTTCGCGCTGAGTGCCGAGGACCGCTCCTTCACGTCGCCAGAGCTGCGGGCCAACCTCGATCGAATGCTCAACACGGAGGACCACAAGGCCACGTGACCGCCGATGTCGGCGTCTGCAGGACGCCGTCAGGGCGCCATGTCGGCGACGCGCCCGCGGCTTCGGCCTTCGTCCTCGGACAGGCCGGTCAGGAAGTCGCCCAACGCCTCGCCGGCAGTGAGGACGTGCGCCTCCATGATCGAACGAGCCGCCGACCCGTCGCCGCGGGCCATGGCGTCGAGCAGGGTGGCGTGTTCGCTCTGGCTGCGCCCTTCCTGCTCGGGGAACAGCTCGAAGTAATTGCCCGGGACGACCCGGACGGCCTGCCGCAAGAAGGTCAGCAGCCGCGGGGACCGGGTGGCCAGATTGATGGCCCGGTGAAAGCGCCGGTTGGCCTGGACCACGTCGCCGCCGGTTCCGATGGCGTCGGCCAGCCGGCGTAACTCCTCCAGCTCCTCCGTCGTGATGCGGGCGGTGGCCAGCTCTGCCGCCATGCCGGCCAGTGCGGCCAGGATGGCGAAGTTGTCCACCGCGTCTGCCGGGGTGATGCCGACCACGGCCATGCCACTACGCGGCGTGATGGCCACCAGCCCTTCGTAAGACAGTTCGAGGAGGGCTTCACGGATGGGTGTCCGGCTGATCCCGAACTCCGAGGTCAGCTGGTCGAGGTCCAGCCGGTCACCCGGTTGGAGGCGGCCCGTGAGGATCCGGTCGCGCAACTCGTTTGCCGCTTGGGCCCGGATAGTGGAGCTGATCAGTTTGATATCTGAAATATTACATATTATGTTGCCCGGAGTCGCATTCCGCCTGGAGTTCGCGGGGAGAAGGGAAAGCCGATGGCCGTCAGTCCGAAGCGCCAGATGGCACTGGTGGGGTTCATGCAGGCGGGGAACGCCACGGTGTACGCCGGCTCGTGGCGCCATCCGGCGACCGAGCACGGGTTCCTGAAGGCCAGCTACTACGAGAAGCTGGCCCGCACCCTCGAACAAGGTTGTTTCGACCTCATGTTCTTCGACGACCGTCTCGCCATGCCCGGGATCTACGCGGGCTCGGTGGCCGAGGCGGTACGCACCGGCGCTCGGCCGGTGAAGCTGGACCTCAGCATCGTGCTCGGGATCTGTGCGGCCGCGACGAGCCGCATCGGGCTGGGTGCCACCTACTCGACGACGTACTACACGCCGTTCCACGTGGCCCGCACGTTCGCCACGCTGGACCATCTCTCCGGGGGTCGAGCGGCCTGGAACGTCGTGACGTCCGTCAACGACGGCGAAGCGCAGAACTACGGCATGCGCGAGGCGCTGCCGCACGACAAGCGGTACGACCGGGCCGACGAGTTTCTCGAAGCGACGACGGGCTTGTGGGACACCTGGGAAGACGACGCGCTCGTGCTCGATCGCGAGACGCCGCTCTTCGCCGATCCCGCCAAGGTGCACGAGCTCGGCTACGAGGGCGACTGGTTCTCCGTGCGGGGCCCCCTCACCGTCCCGCGCACGCCGCAGGGAAGGCCGGTGCTGTTGCAGGCCGGATCGTCGGGCCGGGGCAGGGAATTCGCGGCGCGGTGGGCCGAGCTGATCTTCACCGGTGATCCCGACGTCGATATCGCACGCTCCCACTACAAGGACCAGAAGGAGAAGATCGGCGAGCGCGGGCGCAACCCCGAGACGGTCAAGATGCTGCCGATGGCCTACACCGTCGTGGGCGAGTCCAAGGCCCACGCCGAGGAGCGGGAGCAGCTGTTCCTCAACGAGCTCGTCGATCCCATGGCGTCGTTGACCTTGCTCTCGGAGCTGATGAACTACGACTTCTCCGGCCTGTCCCTCGATTCGCCGATCACCGACGAGCTCATCGAGTCCGTCTCGGGCATCCGCGGGCTCGTGCAGAACATCAAGAAGCACATCGGTGGCGACACGATGACGCTCGGCGACCTGGCCGGCCACCGGGCCACCCTCCTCCAGGGCCCACGGTTCGTGGGGACCGGTCCGGACATCGCCGACCAGATGGAGGCCTGGTTCGACGGCGGGGCCTGCGACGGCTTCGTCATTGCGGCGACGCACTCGCCGGGGGCCTACGAGGACGTCGTGCGCCTCGTCGTCCCCGAACTCCAGCGTCGAGGTGTCTTCCGCTCCGAGTACAGCGGCACGACGTTGCGCGAGCACCTGGGCCTGGAACGCCCGGACGCCGAGCCGCGTGGCTGACATTCCGGACCTTCCGCTGCGGGGCATCCGCGTCGTCGACGCGGCCACGCTGGCGGCCGGCCCGATGGTGGCCACCGCGCTCGGGGAGTTCGGGGCCGATGTCATCAAGGTCGAGCAGCCCGGCGCCGGCGATCCCTTGCGCACCTGGGGCCACCTGAAAGACGGCGTCGGGCTCTTCTGGAAGAGCATGGGTCGCAACAAGCGCTGCGTCACCCTCGACCTGCGCCAGGGGGACGGCCAGGATCTCTTCCACCGACTGCTGGCGGTCAGTGACGTCGTCGTGCTGAACAACCGGCCCAGTGCGCTCGACAAGTGGGGGCTCGACTATGACACGGTGCACGCGCGTCACCCTCGACTGATCATGCTGCACGTGAGCGGTTTCGGCGGAGGGGGCCCGGCGAGCGACCGGCCCGGATTCGGCACCCTGGCCGAGGCCATGAGCGGCTTCGCCCACGTGACCGGCCAGCCCGACGGGCCGCCCACCCTGCCTCCGTTCTTCCTGGCCGACGGCGTGGCGGCTCAGGCGGCCACGTACGCGGTGATGATGGCGCTCTACCACCGCGATGTGCACGGAGCGTCCGGGCAGCACATCGACGTCAGCCTGATCGAACCCCTGGCCCGCCTGATCGAGACGACGACGCTCGCCTACAGCCACAAGGGCGTCGTGCAGCAGCGCACCGGGAACCGCCTGGACGCCAGTGCGCCGCGCAACGCGTACGTGACGTCGGACGGCCGCTGGGTGGCCCTGTCCAGCGCCTCGCTGAACATCGTGAAGCGGCTGTACCGGACGGTCGACCGTCCCGATCTGGCCGAGGACCCGGACTACGTGGACCCGGTTCGGCGCCAGGCGCACGCCGACGAGATCGACGCCATCGTGGCCGACTGGATCCGAGCCCGGCCTTTCACCGAGGTCATGGCCGCGTTCGAGCGGGCCGAGGTGGCCGCGGCCCCGGTCTACGACGCCGCGCAGCTGCTCGCCGACGAGCACCTGCGGTCGCGGGGCACCTTCGTCGAGGTGGAGGATCCCGATCTCGGGACAATGACGGTGCAGGCACCCGTGGCCCAGTTCAGCGAGACCCCGGGCCGGATCGACCACCTTGGCCGGCAGGTGGGGGCCGACAACGATGCCGTCTTCGGCGATCTGCTCGGCCTCGATGCCGGCCGCCTCGGCGCATTGCGCGCCGCCGGCACCATCTGAGGGAGCGAAGGAGAGTCGTGCGTCCACCCCGAGCCCGTCGGTCCGAACTGGCCACGCCTGCCAGCAGCGAGCGCATGTGCGAGAAGGCCCCCCGTTCCGGAGCGGACCTGGTCTTCCTCGACCTCGAGGACGCCTGCGCGCCGTCCATGAAGGAGGCAGCCCGCTCCATCGCGGTCGGCGCGCTGACGAGCCTGGACTGGGGCCGCACCGTGCGTGCGGTACGGATCAACGGCATCGAGACGCCGTGGTGCTACGGCGACATCGTCGAAGTGGTGACCGGTGCGCCCGAGGCCATCGATGTGCTGATCGTGCCCAAGGTCCGGCGAGCCCGCGACGTCTGGTGGGTCGACGTGCTCTTGAGCCAGCTCGAGTCGAAGCTCGGGATCAGCCGGTCCATCGGCCTCGAGGTGCTGATCGAGGAAGCCGAAGGTCTGGCCAACGCACTCGAGATCGCGCAGTCGAGTGACCGACTCGAGGCGCTCATCTTCGGGGCGGGCGATCTGTCGGCGTCGCTGCATGCACGGGTCGACGGCAATTTCGATCCGGTCGTCCCGTATCCGGGCGACTTCTGGCATTTCGCCCGCAGCCAGGTGCTGACCGCAGCGCGAGCCGGGATGGTCGACGCCATCGACGCCCCCTTCCCGGCGTACCAGGAACCGGAGCGCTACCGCGCCTCGGCGTCGGCGGCGAGCGCCCTAGGATTCGACGGCAAGTGGGCCATCCACCCGAGCCAGATCCCGATCGCCAACGAGGTCTTCTCGCCCACGGCAGAGGAGATTGCCGAGGCCCGGGAGGCCATGGTCGTCTACCGGGAGGCGGAGGAGGGCGGAGTCGGCGCGATCGGTCGCGACGGCCGGCTGGTCGACGCAGCCCACATGCGCCTCGCCGCCAACACGCTGCACAAGGCCGCGCTGGCGGGCGGCCCCTGAGCCGAGGGGCCATTTCGAGGTCGCCCGCAGGTCCGTCTCGCCACGATGTACCGATCATCCCAAAACCGGAAACGCTCTTCTCATTCAGAGAGAGGGGTGCTACCATCGATCAGCAGTCGATCGTCGAGGGAGGGACCCCGTCATGGCACGTTGGCCGAAGCCGCCGGAGGGAAGCTGGACCGAGCACTACGGGCTCGGGACCGAGCCCATCTCCTACGAGGATTCCATCTCACCGGAGTTCTACGAGCTCGAGCGTGAGGCGATCTTCAAGCGGGCCTGGCTGAACGTCGGCCGGGTCGAGCAACTGCCCCGCAAGGGCAGCTACTTCACCAAGGAGCTGGTGATCGCACGCACCTCCGTCGTGATCGTGCGCGGCGCCGACGACGAGGTCCGCGCCTTCTACAACGTCTGCCGTCACCGCGGCAACAAGTTGGTCTGGCGCGACTTCCCGCGCGAGGAGACGAGCGGCGTCTCGCGTCAATTCGTCTGCAAGTACCACGGCTGGCGTTACGACCTCGATGGCGCGTGCACGTTCGTTCAACAAGAGCAGGAGTTCTTCGACTTCGACAAGGGCGACTACGGGCTCGTCCCGCTCCACTGCGACGTGTGGGCCGGCTTCATCTTCGTCAACCTGGCCGAAGAGCCGGAGCAGAGCCTGACCGACTTCCTCGGCCCGGACGTGACGAAGCTCGAGAACTACCCGTTCGAGACGCAGACCGAGCGCTACTTCTACCGTGGCACGGTCGGGGCCAACTGGAAGCTCTACATGGACGCCTTTCAGGAGTTCTACCACGCGCCGATTCTGCACGCGAAGCAAACGCCGCCCGACCTGTCCAACAGCATGCAACAGGCCGGGTTCGAAGCGCCCGCGTACACGATCTCGGGGCCGCACCGGCTGGTGAGCACGGCGGGGGTGCATCCGTGGACCCTGCCCGACAACATGCTCAAGCCCATGGAGCGCATCACGCGCAGCGGGCTCTTCGGTCCGTGGGACGCGCCCGACCTCGACTACGACCCGAAGGAGGCAGGCATCAATCCGGCGGGCTGTGATCCGTGGGGTCTCGACTCGTGGCAGATCTTCCCCAATTTCGTGATCCTCGTCTGGGGGCAGAGCTGGTACCTGACCTATCACTATTGGCCCACCGCGGCCAACGAACATGTCTTCGAGGGCACGCTGTACTTCGTGCCGCCGAAGACAGCACGTGAGCGGGTGGCCCAGGAGATCGCCGCCGTCACCTTCAAGGAGTACGGGCTGCAGGACGCCAACACCTTGGAAGCCACGCAGTCGATGCTCGAGTCACGCGTGGTGAAGCGCTTCCCGCTGAACGACCAGGAGTTGTTGTGCCGTCACCTGCACCAGGTGGCCGCCGACTGGGTGGACGACTACAAGAAGACGCGCGAGACGGCGGAGGTGTGAGGAGAGATGGCTGACGCAATGCTGCCGACACAGTTTTCCGATCTGGAGCCCTTTGCGGCCACGTGGTGCCTGGCCTCGGAGGCGGAGCGTTTCGCTCAGCGCCTGGCCGTGCCGATGGACGAGATGCAGGCGTTCTACGACGCCGTCACGGCCCGTGCCGAGGAGGCGATGACCTACCTCGACGCCTTCCCGCTCGACGACATGCCCGAGGACGCGGTGAACCTGCTCCACCTCTTGTACTCCATGGTCATGGTCTCCTTCCCCGTGGAGTGCTGGGGGCAGGGGCCGGTGCCCGACACGGGTGCGGCCTATCTCGACCTGTTGGTCGAGCCTGGTCCCTGATCCTCAGGGGAGCACGGAGAACAGCGCCGATCCCGAGGTGATGGGGCGGTCGGCGTTGCCCTCGTCGTGGACGAGGAGGCGCACGCCGATCCGGTGTTCGGGCGCCGCGTAGGCGGTCCCGTCGACCCGGAACGGCCCGACCTTGCCCCGAGCGAGGAACATCACGTGCCAGCTGAGCACCTGGAGGCGCCGGGTGCCGGCCACGTCGGCCGCCAGGTCGACCGCGGCCGTCTCGAGCGCGATGTGCTGGGGTCCGATGTGCAGGGCGGCGTCGGGCGAGGCGAACTCGGCCGTCAGCTCGGGCAGGATCCAGTGGCCGTCGGGACGCCGTGTGGCTCCGAAGACCTGCCACAACGGCGGCAGGTCCGGCGAATCCTCGATCTCGATCCTGGCCTCGTCGAGGTCCATGCGCTCGAGCCCTTCGGGCGGTGTCCCGATGGAGGCACCTTGCCCGTCGATGAAGGCGAGGACGCGGTCGCGGTTGTCCGCGTCGACGATGAGGCAGCGCCCGTAGCCCATGGTGCGGCCCTGGTGGATCAGACCGGAGTCGCGCACCTCGATCGTCTGGACGTCGAAGCCGGGATCGAGGATCTGGATCGACGCGATGACCGGATTGGGCACCGACACCAGATCGGCCTGGCAGCCCTCGGGCGAGCAGATGGCGAGGGGGGCCACCATGAGGCCCCCGGCCTCGTTGCGCATGTCACGGCGGACACGGACCGTGTTGTCCTCTGGTCCAGTGTTCATGGAGGAGTGGTTGCGCCCGATGTAGCGGTAGCTGAGGAGTCCCGACCAACGTCGCGTCAGCTCCTCACGGTAGGCCTCGGTGTCGTCCGCCAGGTCCCTGATGTCACGCATGCGCTCTGCCATGCGCCCACTCTGTCACCCGGCCAGGGCGATGCTCACATTGCCTCGTATTCCACGGTGACCTTGTCACCTTTGGGCACGCCCTGGCAGGTGAGGATCCATCCCTCTTCGACTTCCTCGGGTGTGAGCGCGTTGTTCGCCCGCATGGTGGCTCCGCCCTCGCGCAACATGGCCATGCAGGTGGCGCAGTTGCCGGACTCGCAGGAGAAGGGTGGGCGCAGGCCGCCCCGCCGCGCCGTCTCGAGCAAGGTGTCCCCGCGCTGGTACGTCACCACGACCTTCTTCTTGTTCAGGACCACGGTCACCTCGGCCGGAACCGCGTCGGTATCCGTGTCCGGATCCCCGGCGGCCTCGGCCGCCACCTCCTTCTCCTGCTGTTGCACCAAGAAGCGCTCGATGAAGATCCGCTCGGGCGGGACGCCGCAGCGTGCGAGCGCGGACTCGACGAGGTCCATGAACGGACCGGGACCGCAGACGTAGAAGTCGGCGTGCGAGGTGCCGCCCACGAAGCGCTCCACGTCCTCCGGTGTGAGCAAACCTGTCTCGGCGTCGATGTGGTGCCGCACCTCGAGCCGATCCCGGTGCGCGGCAGCCAGATCGGTCAGTGCCATTTCGAATATGACCGACGACCGGTCGCGGTTGGCATAGAGCAGACGGACGGGCCGCCCCGTCGCGGCCAGGGTGTGTTTGGCGATGGACATGACCGGCGTGATGCCGCTCCCGCCACAGAAGGCCACCACCGGACGTTCACCCTCTTGGGGGCAGAAGACGCCGGCGGGCTTGGTCAGCTCGACCGGGTCACCAACTGACACCCGGTCGATGAAGTGATTGGAGACGAGGCCACCCGGGACCCGCTTGACGGTGACGGTGAGGTCGCGATCGGTCACGGGTGCACTCGACATCGAATAGGAGCGCAACTGCTCCTCCCCGTCGATGTGGAATCGAAAGGTGCAGAACTGTCCCGGTCGGTAGCCGAAGAGGTCCGCCACGTCGTCGGGGACCTCGAGCACGAACGAGCGGGCGTCCTCGGTCTCGTGGATGACCTGGGCGACCCTGAGTCGGTGATAGCCGTGTTCGCGCAGGACGCGGGTCTGCTCGTTCATGTGTTTCCGCTCCCGGTGCGATTCGCGTGCGGCCCGCCGCAGGCCCGACACCCGAACCTATTGTGGCGTGGGCCAGGCGACTGACTTGGTCTCCAGGTACTGGTCGAAGCCGGCCAACCCGTTCTGACGGCCGATGCCGCTGTGCTTGTAGCCGCCGAAGGGCATGTCGGCCTGACCGATCGGCATGCCACCGTTGACGGCGAAGGTGCCGGTGCGGATGCGTTCGGCCACCGAGAGTGCCCGCTCGAGCGAACCGGAGAAGACGCCGCCCGAGAGGCCGTAGACGCTGTCGTTGGCGATGCGCACGGCGTCGTCGTCATCGTCGTAGGGGATGGCCACGAGCACTGGCCCGAAGATCTCCTCTTGCGCGATGGTCATGGAGTTGTCCACATGGGTGAAGAGGGTGGGCTCGACGAACCACCCCTTCGGCAGATGTGCTGGGCGGCCGCCCCCGAGAGCCAGCGTGGCGCCCTCCTCGACACCCTTGGCGATGTAGCCGAGCACGCGGTCGCGCTGCTTGGCCGAGATGACGGGGCCCATGAGCACGTCGGGCTGTTGGGGGTCGCCGTAGGGGACCGAGCCCAAGGTGGCCTTGAGGATCTCGACCCCCTCGTCGTAGCGCGAACGGGGGAGGAGCATGCGGGTCTGAATGGCACAGCCCTGTCCGGCGTGGAAGCAGACGGCGATGCCCGAGGGTACCGATGTCGCGAAGTCGGCGTCGTCCAAGACGATGGTGGCCGACTTGCCGCCGAGCTCGAGGAAGACGCGTGTGAGCGTCGCCGCACCCTTCTCCATGATGCGCTTTCCCACTGCGGTCGAGCCGGTGAACGAAATGAGGTCGACCTTCGGCGAGAGGGTCAGCTCCTCGCCGACCAGGTGGTCCGAAGACGGCACCACGTTGAGCACGCCGGCGGGAAAGTCGGTCTGCTCGGCCACGAGCCGGCCGAGGCGCGTCGCGTTCCAAGGCGTGTCGGGAGCCGGCTTGAGGATCACCGTGTTGCCGGTCGCCAGGGCCTGGCCGAGCTTGTTGAGCGTGACCTCGAGCGGGAAATTCCACGGCACGATCGCCCCGACGACTCCGATGGGCTCCTTCCAGACCTGCCGGGTGTTCGCCGTGCCCCGGCGGTCGACGATCGACGGCAGGTCGCTGCGCCAGGCGTACTCGTCGATGAGCTTGACGGGGTAGCGGAGCGCGCCGTCGAGGGGGATGTCCAACTGGTTGGCATGCGTGGTCATGCGCGGGCAGCCCACCTCGAGGATCAACTCTTCGCGCAGGGCCTCCCGGTCCTTTTCGAGCGCCTCCTGGAGTTGGCTCAGGCATTCCTTGCGTCGGTCCTTGTTGGTGGACCAGTCCGTCTCGTCGAACCCGCGTCGGGCGGCGTCGATGGCCCGATGCATGTCCCCCTTCGAGGCGTCGGCCACCGGACCGAGCACCTCCTCGGTGGCGGGATTGATGTTGTCGAAGGTCCTGCCCGACTCGGCTTCGACCAGCGCGCCGTCGACGAGCATCCTGACTTCGTGGCCGGGTTCTGTCATGGCCCACCCCTGACTGTGCTGGGTTTCGCGCTGAGCGGAAACCGGATTATCAAAATCTGCCAGAAGCATAATCGACGCCGTCGAGGACGGTCCGGGGTGGAGCCGGGCCTACGGCTCAGAGGGGGAAGGTCGGCGGGAGTGTCCGGCTGGCCAGGACGTCGGTCCCCAGCTGGCGAGTGAGGCTCTTGCCGGCACCGAGGAGTTGGTCCAGGACCACGATCCGTTTGAGATAGCGATGGAACGGATGCTCGGCGGTGAAGCCGATGCCGGCCAGGACCTGTTGGCAGTGTTTCGCGGCGGTGCGCGCGCTCCGGCCGGCCATGCCCTTGGCCATGGCGGCGCTCGCCGGCGACGGGTTGTCCCAGGCGGCGGCGAGCAGGCTGTCGGCCGCCTCGATCGCGATCAGGCTTTCCGCCAGCCTGTGCCGCACGGCTTGGAACATGCTGATGGGCCGGCCGAACTGGACCCGGTCGAGCGCGTGCTGGCGGGCCAGTTCGAGCATGCCCCGGCCGGCACCGACCAGTTCATGGGCGAGCGCCAGCTGACCCAGCGAAATTGCGGCGTCCCAAGTTGCGGGTCGGGCGGGGGTCTCTCTGGCCAACGGGAGCGTCCCGGCCACGTCGACCAGCCCCAACCAGGGGTCGATCCCCTGCACGGGCCGCGTCGTGAACGCCGACGCCGACGCCTCGTACGCCCCGTACCCGTCGTCGAGGTGGGCCACGACGACGACGCGCTCGCGCCGGGTCAGTGTCCCGGTGCCCAGGCCCCGGACGGCCAATCCCTCCGACCTGATCCGACCCGGCGCGTCGTGACCGCGCAGTGGCGAAAGCACGATCGCAACCTGGCCCACGTGGTCGCCCATCGGGAGCAGGGCGGAGGTAAGCACGTCGTCGAGCGCCGATGACGTGGCCCCGGTGCGTCCCTGCGCGTCGAACAGGAGCGAGACCGCCGCGCGCTGGTCTACCTCGAGCGCATCACGCCACCCGAGTTCTGACAGGGCGCTGTCCACCTCCTCCGCCTGGCCCGCCTCGGTGGCGTGCAAGATGCTCCGAGCGAAGAGATCGAGTTCCGCTCCTTCGATCACCGATCGTCTCCCAAGTCGAGGAGCCGACGAGCGATGATGTTGCGCTGGATCTCCGAGCTGCCGCCGTAGATCGTGGCGGCGCGTGAGTAGAGATACTCCGCCCGCCAGCGCATGCTCTCCGGATCGTCACCCAAGGCGACGTCCTCTCCGAACCCATCGGCAGCCAGGTCGAAGACCGCCTGTTCGGCCGCCGCCACCAGCGCTTTGTCAATCGACGTCTCGGCTCCCAGGGTGTCGCCCGAGGCCAGCCGCCGCTGGGTCGCTCGTGAGCGAGCCCGGAAGGCCCAGAGAAGCTCGATCGTCTCTCCGACGCTGGCCGGGTCGAGCACGCCGGGTGGGACCGAGGCCACCAGCTTCTCGAGGCGGCGTTGCATGTAGGCGGCGCGATGCCACAGCGCCGTGCTGCGCTCGTAGGGCAGCAAATTCATGGCGATGGCCCAACCCTCGTCCACCTGGCCCAGGATCCGGTCCTCGGGAATGCGCACGTCGTCGTAGAAGACCTCGGAGAACTCGGCTACGCCGTGCATGGTCTCGATGGGGCGGACGCTGATCCCGGGCGTGTCCATGTCGATGAAGAACGCGGTGATGCCGCGGTGGGCCGACTCGGGGGTGCCCGTCCTCGTCAAGAGGACACACCGCGAGGCGAACTGGGCCAGGCTGGTCCACACCTTCTGGCCGTCGACCCGCCAACCGTCGTCGGTGCGGGTGGCCCGGCACATGAGTGCCCCGAGGTTGCTGCCCGTCTCGGGTTCCGAGAACCCCTGGCACCATGTCTCCTCGCCGCTGAGGAGCTTCGGGACCATGTCGGCGGCCAGGGCGTCGGAGGCGAAGTCGATCATCGTCGGGGCGAGCACCTCGGTCATGGAGTAGATGCCGGGTTCGACGAACTCCCGGGCGGTCAGCTGCTCGCCGAGATAGGCCCGCAGCAGGTTGGTGCCGCCGAGTCCGCCGACGCGCTCGGGCCAGCCCATCCGCATGAACCCGGCGTCGTAGGCCAGGCGCATCACCCGGCGCAGGTGCGCCATCTGCGCGTCGAGGGTGCCGATGCCCTCGTAGTCCGGCGTGAGCTCGGCCGTGGTGGCGTCGAGCCACGCATCCACCGCCCCCTTGAACTGGTCGAGCTCCATCGCCCGGCGCTATCCCGCCGATGCGTCGGTGGGAAGTGGCCGGGTGGGGTCGTGCGCTTTCCCCGAATCGCGAGAGCCGTTGCGGCGGAGGAAGGTCATCGCCCTCGTGTGCAGCTTCCACCCCTGCGCGGTCCTGCGGTACGTGTCCGTGTACCAGCCGATGCGCATGTGATGGTTCGTCTGGTCCACGAAACAGAGCGGTTGGCCGCCCGTCCCGGCGTCACCGTCGAGCTCGAGGACGGGTGTGCCGGTGAGGAACAGACCCTTGGGAGCGGCCGCCACGAGCGACGGGAAGTCGGCCAGCGTGTAGGTGGAGCCGAACGCGCTGTAGGTGCCGTCCGGGGTGAAGACGTCCATCACCGCCTCGATGTCGTCCTGGGTCATTCCCAGGGCGTAGCGGGCCAACACCTGCTCGAGTTCCTTGACGTCTGCCAGTTCGGACTGGTCCATGGACCTGCACGATAACAGCATTCTCATTTTCGGAAACAGTGTGGAACGGCTGCTCGCTGTTGCGATCCGGCTCGCTCGACGACCGGCTCGGCACACGGGGCGACGACACCGAAAGCGCCACTGCACGAACGGGTGGAGGCGGGGCCGAGTCCAGGGAGAGTCTCACTCTCGTGTATGGGAAACCCGGTACACTGCCGCGATGACTGCGGCCGACCCGCCTGCCGACGCCTCGAACGGAGACGCCCCGGTGCGGCGGCGGGATCTGGCGGTGGCCCGCTCGCTCGATTCGGCCCGGGCACGGAGCGAAGGGCGGGTCCAGCGCTTCCTCGATGCCGGATTCGAGCTCCTCTCCAGCGCCGAGTCGGGCAAGGAGTTCACCGTCCAGGAGGTGGTCGACCGCTCCGGTCAGTCGCTCCGCAGCTTCTACCAGTACTTCGCAGGAAAGCACGAGCTGTTGCTCGCCCTGTTCGACGAAGCTATCCGCTCCACCGCCGACCGCCTCGAGGAGCTCATCGCGCACGAGACGACGCCGGTCGACCGGCTGCGCTGCTTCGTGGTCGAGTACTACCGGATGTGCCTGCCCGCAGCCGAGGGCGGCCCGTCGAAGAACAATCCGACCCCGGTCATGGCCGAGTTCTGCCACCAATTGCTGACGGCACACCAGACCGAGGCGGCGCGAGCCTTCGTGCCACTCGTCGCGTTGCTGGAGAAGGCCCTGGCCGATGCAGTCGAAGTCGGTGCGGTCCGCCCGGGCCTCGACACTGACGATGCCGCCGGCCGCATCCTCTCCACCATCATGTTCAACGCCGCCTATGCATCCACCATCAGTGGGGCCGAGCCGCACAGCGCCGACACGGCGTCCGAGGAGATCTGGGCCTTCATCTCGGGTGGCGTGCTGTCGGATCTGTCGGCCGTCTGATCTCGCGCCGGTTGCTGCCCTCCCTCAGGGAAGCGCCAGTCGTTCGCGCAAGAGGCTGAGCACGTCGAGATCGACGATCGCCTGGGTCGTGCGGATCATGGCCGACCGGCCGATCTCGGCCGGTTGCCACTGTGACCCCATGGCAGCCGTCGTTGTCGCGGACACCCACGAGTAGACCGAGAAGGTGCGGTACTGCTGCCACTGCAGCGTTTCGTCCAACTGGATCTTCCGGCGGGCCAATCCTTCGCGGTACCGCGTCAGGAGCGCATGTTCCTCGGCCCGCCTGACGTCGGTGGGGAGCGAGTTGCACAGGAAGTAGGACACGTCGCGCATGCCGGGGAACCGGCTGGCCACCGCCCAGTCGAAGAATCCGGTTCGTCCGCCGTCGACGAACAGGTTCCCGATGTGGTCGTCCCCGTGGATCAGCGTGGCGTCACCCTCGCTCCACATGGCGGCGATGTCGCGGTAGGCCGAGACATAGAGCTCGCCCAACGAGCGGAATGCCGGAGGCATCTCGCCCGAGAACTGATCGAGTGCCGAACGCACCACGCCCGCCCCGCCTCCGACGCCCTTTTTCTTCTTCTCCGATCCGGCGGAGCCGTCCGCTGAGCCGCCGGACTTCCCCGAGGCCGGCCGCTCGCGGCGTTTCGAGCTCAGGGCATGGGTACCGAGCCAGGGCAGTTCCTGCTCCCAGAATGTCGCATGCAACGCGGCCAACTCGTCCATCAGCGACGACGCCACCGCCAGGACGTCGGCGTCCTCCGGCCCGGGGAAGCGGCAACCCGACGCGGTCAAGTCCTCGAGCACCATGATGAACGAGCCGTCCTCCTCGTCGCACGCGGCGTGCCAGACCTCCGGGGAGCGAACGGGCAATTCGCCGCCCACGGCTGCGTAGAAGCGCGCCTCGGCCACCCCGAGTCCGGTCACCGCGAGGAATTGGCGTTGTTCGGGGAGGAACGGCTGCAGCTTCACGAAGAGCGTCTCGGGCGGGCCGTCGGCGTCGATCCGCACGCGGGCCCGTCCGGTCGTCCCCGAATGGGCATCGATCACCTCGACGGACCGCACCTCGGTCCCGAGCGTCTCGCCGAACCAGGGCGCCGTCAGTGCCTCGACCGAACCCGGAATGCTCACTGCACGCCCTCAGCCCGCCTTGTGCAGTGCGGGAACGACCGAGGCCAGGAACTCGCGCGTCCGTTCGGCCGAGGCCTTGATCTGGTCCCTGCCCTCACCGAGCGGCACGATACGGCAGTTCAGGTCGGTGACGCCCGCTTCGGCGAAGGCATGCAACCGCTTTTCCATGGCCGTCTCGCTCCCGCAGATCAGCACGTCTCCGATGGACTCGGCATCGCCGTGCTCCATCAGCCGGACGTAGTTCGGGGAGGCCACGACCTCGCTCAGCGTGCGGTTGGTCCGCTCGATCGCTGCGTCCACCTCGTCGTCACGACACAGGCACACGGGAACGCCGGCCATGACGCGGGGTGCCGGCCGGCCGGCACCGTCGGCCGCCTTCGTGATCTGGGGAACCACGTGCGACGCGATCGTGCGCTCGTCGGCCAACCAGAGCACGGTTCCGGCCGCCCGTTCGCCGGCCAGCTTCAACATCATCGGTCCCAGCGCGGCCAGCATGACCGGCGTGGGCGTGACGTCGGTGATGTCGAGAGGTTGGCGGATCTTGAACAGTTCGTTGTCGACCTCGACCACGCCGGGACCGGCCAGCGCCTGATCGAGCACGTCGAGGTAGCAGCGCGCCGTGGTGGCTTGGCGCTCGTAGGGCAGGCCCATCATGTCGT
The DNA here is from genome assembly GCA_963754445.1 of uncultured Acidimicrobiaceae bacterium. Taxonomy (GTDB): domain Bacteria; phylum Actinomycetota; class Acidimicrobiia; order Acidimicrobiales; family RAAP-2; genus Bog-473. Next base: position 1,457,764 of record CAVWFT010000002.1, read on the forward strand.
TGATGATCCAGTGATGGGACACGCCGACCCCGAGGGTGAATCGCCCTCGGCACACGGCCTGGTTCGACAGGGCCTGCTGGGCCAGCACCACCGGATGACGCGGTTGGAGGGGGACGATGGAGGTCCCGATCTCGATGCGCGAGGTGGCCAGTCCGAGCAGGGTCACCGCCGTCATCACGTCGATCTCGTCGGGGATCTGCGGTGTCCAGATGGTGTCGAGGCCGGCCTCGTCGGCCCAGCGGGCGTCAGCCTGCAGTTTCTCCACCTTGGTCGCGTAGCGACCCCGGTCGGCGCTGACCTGAAGACCGATTCGCATCACGGGACTCCTTCCATCGGGGAAATGCCATTCTCGCCAAAGGTATATGTTATTTCTGTTCCGATCGGGCTGCTGGAGTGCGGATCAGGCCCCGGTCGGCGGTACGTCACGGGGAGGATTCGATGTCGCAGGTCAGCCGGGTTTCTGTCGTCACCGGGGGCGGGTCGGGCATGGGTCGGGCGATATGCCACCACCTGGCCCGGCAGGGTCGCTCCGTGGCGGTGCTGGACCTCAACGAGGAGGGCGCCCGCCAGGTAGCCCAGGAAGTGGAGGGGGAGGGCGGTCGCGCCACGGCCATCGCCGTCGACGTGAGCGACCGCGCCGCCATCGACGACGCCTACGGCCAGGTGCGGGCAGCGCTCGGGCCGATCGAGATCCTGGTCACGAGCGCCGGCATCGAGGGATTCGAGAACTTCCTCGACATCACCCCCGAGTCCTGGGACCGCATGATGGCGGTCAACCTCACCGGCACGTTCCACTGCGTCCAGCTCGCCGTGCCCGACATGGTGGCCGCACACTGGGGCCGGATCGTCACCATCTCCTCCTCGTCTGCCCAGTCGGGCACGAGGCGCATGTCGCACTACGTCGCGTCGAAGGGCGGCGTCATCGCGTTCACCAAGGCCTTGGCGCTCGACCTGGCCCCCGACGGCATCACGGTGAACACCATCCCCCCCGGCGTCATCGACACGCCGATGATGCGTCGGCCCATCGAGTCGGGCGCCATGGCCAGCATGGAGCAGGTGATCGCCCGGGCGCCGCTGGGACGGGCGGGGACCCCCGACGACATCGCCGTCGCCACGGCGTTCCTCTGCTCGGAGGAGGCGGGCTACATCACCGGGCAGCAGATCAACGTGAACGGCGGCTGGTACCTGTGACGGTCACGTTGCAGACGCGGCCTCTCGGATCGGTCGGCGCCGAGGTCGTCGACCTGGAGCGCGACCGACTGCTCCACGACTCGGCATTGCCCGCCGCGGTCATGGGGGCGCTCGAGGAGTTCGGGGTGCTGGTCTTCCGTCGCCTTGGCATCGACGACGAGACGCAGATCGCCTTTTCGAAACGCCTCGACGACGTGGCCAAGACCGAGCCGGCCCCAGCGCCCCTCATCTACGTGGTCTCGCAGGACCCGGCGAAGACCCACACGGCCGAATACACCAAGGGCACCTTCGCCTGGCATATCGACGGTGCGCAGGACGACGTACCGGCCAAGGCCACGACGCTGCGTGCGGTGACGCTGTCGGAGTCGGGCGGCGCAACGGAGTTCGCCAGCACGTACGCCGCCTTCGACGCGCTCAGCGCGGACGAGCGGGCGCGCTACGGGGATCTCCGCGTGCTGCACTCCTTCGAGTCGTCACAGCGCCTGGCCAATCCCGATCCCACGCCCGAGCAGGTGACCCGCTGGCGCCAGAAGCCGGACAAGGAGCATCCGCTGGTCTGGAAGCACCGGTCCGGGCGCTGCTCGCTGGTTATCGGGGCCACGGCGTCCCATGTGGTCGGGCTGCCCGTCGCCGAGGGAAGAGCACTTCTCGATCAGCTGTTGGGCCGGTCCACCACCGAGCAACGGGTGTATCGGCACGAGTGGGCCGAGGGTGACTTCGTGATCTGGGACAACACGGGTGTCCTGCACCGGGTCACTCCCTACGACCAGAACTCCGCCCGCGAAATGCATCGCACGACGATGAGCGGCGACGAGCCGATCCGATGAACCAGTTCCGATGAAGAGGAGCAATCGATGAGCGACGTGACCATTCTGCGAGCCGACCGCTGGGTCGACGTCGAGGCGGGGGAGGTGCGCTCTCCGGCCGTTGTGGTGGTCGACGGCAACACCATCGTCGCGCTCAACCCGGGTGAGCTGCCCAGCCCGGCCACCGAGATCGACCTCGGTGACGTGACCCTGCTGCCCGGCCTGATGGACATGGAGCTCAACATGCTCATCGGCGGCCCCGGTGGGCCCGACGGCCTGCCCGATCCCATGCACGGGGTCAAGGACTCGCCGGTCTACCGCACGCTCCGCGGCGTCGTGAACTGCAAGACGACGTTGATGGCGGGGTTCACCACCTGCCGCAACCTGGGCCTGATGGTCTATACGGCCGGGTTCCTCCTCGACGTCGACCTCATGAAGGCCGTCGACAACGGCTGGTTCCCGGGCCCCCGCATCTTCCCGGCCGGTCACGCCATCACGCCGACCGGTGGTCATCTCGATCCGACCATGTTCCAGGGCCTCGCCCCGGGGATCATGCCCCAAAGCGTCGAATCGGGCATCGCCAACGGCGTGCCCGAGGTGCGCAAGTCCGTGCGCTACCAGATGAAGCACGGGGCGAAGCTCATCAAGATCTCGGCGTCGGGCGGCGTCATGTCGTTCAGCTCCGCGGCCGGGGCCCAGCAGTATTCCGACGAGGAGCTCGAGGCCATCGTCGACGAAGCCCACCGCAATGGCCTCCGGGTGGCCGCCCACGCCCACGGTGACGCCGGCATCCGGGCCTGCATACGGGCGGGCGTCGACTGCATCGAGCACGGGTCGCTGGCCACCGACGACACGTTGCAGGAGATGGCCAAGGCGGGGACCTTTCTGGTCGGCACCACCGCCTTGGCCGACCACATGGCCGTCGACCGCATCCACCCCATCCTCCAGAAGAAGGCGGCCGAGATCTTCCCGCAGGCCCGGCGCATGTTCGGCCGGGCCCTCGAGTACGGCGTAAAGATCGCCTGCGGCTCGGACGCCCCGGCGATCCCGCACGGGAGCCAGGCCGAAGAGCTCATTTCCATGTGCGCTCGCGGGATGACGCCGATGCAGGCGCTGCAGGCCGCCACGGTGACGAGCGCCGATCTCATCGAGCACGCGCACGACCTGGGGCGCCTGGCTCCCGGGTACCTGGCCGACATCGTCGCGGTGCCCGGTGATCCCTCCGAGGACATCACGGTGACCAAGGACGTGCGCTTCGTGATGAAGGATGGCCGCGTCTACAAGGGCGTCTGAGCGGACGGCCTGCCCAACGAAGAGGAGGCTCCATGGCCGACGACGGACCGAACGAGGCTGCTGCCATGCGGCGGGCCATGCTCGGCGATGCCTACGTGGACGCGCAGGCCGCCGACCCGAATCCGGTGATGGGGGAGTTCCAGGAGTACATCACCGACATGGCGTGGGGTGTCTGGGCCCGCGGCGGCGCGCTCACCACGCGTGATCGCAGTCTCCTCGTCCTCGCCATGACGGCCGCCCTCGGTCGGATGGAGGAGTTCAAGCTGCATGCGGGCGCCCGGGAACGAACCGGAGTGTCCGACGACGAGCTCGACGAGCTGCTGTTCCAGATCGCCGCCTACTGCGGCGCGCCAGCGGGCATCTCGGCCAGGCGGGCGCTCCAAGCCGTCCGGGCCGAGGAGGCGGGACGCTGACATGGTGACGCTCGGCTTCGTCGGTCTCGGCAACATGGGGAGCGTCCTGGCGGCCAACCTCGTCTCCAGCGGCCACGTCGTCGTCACCCACGATGTCGCCGGCGACGAACGGAACCCCGAAGGGGCTCGCTTCGTGGCGTCGCTCGAGGAGCTGGCCCGTCTGGTCGATGTCGTCGTGCAGAGCCTGCCCGACGGATCCGTGTCGGAGCAGGTTGCCCGCTCCCTCGTGGCGTCCGAAGGGCGGAGGGTCCGCTCGGTGGTCGACACGTCGACCATCGGGGTGGTGGCCGCACGGGCTATCGACGCCCTTCTGTCCGCGGCCGGCATCGATTACCTGGACGCGCCGGTGAGCGGAGGTGTGGCGGGGGCGCGGGCCCGCACGCTCAACGTGATGTTCGCCGGTTCCGACGCGGCCTGCGCCGAACTCGAGCCCGTCCTGACTTCGTTGAGTGATCGGCGCCGCCGGGTGGGGGACCGGCCCGGCATGGCGCAGGCCTTGAAACTGGCCAACAACTTCCTTTCGGCCACGGCGCTGGCGGCGACCAGCGAGGCGGTGGCCTTCGGGGTGTCGGTCGGACTGGACCTCGCCACCATGGTCGAGGTGCTCGACCAGTCGAGCGGGCAGAGTGCGGCCACTCGTGACAAGTTCCCGAACCACGTTGTGACCGGAACCTACGCAGCGGGATTCACCAACACGCTGATGGCCAAAGACCTCCGCCTCTACCTGGGCGAAGTGGAGACGCAGCACGCACCGACGGCACTCGGGCCGACGACGGCGGCACTGTGGGAACGCTTCGCCGCCGCCCAGCCGGGCGCCGACTTCACCCGCATCTACCCCTTCGTCGAGGAGACCTGAGCGCAGCCTCCCGACATCTGTCTCGCGGGAACACCTGGACGCTCAAGCCCCGCCCGTCGCCGGCCAGTGGCCGGCCATGAAACGCCTGACTTCGACTTCGATCGCCTCGTCCTCGGGAGCCTGCCCGAGGTAGCCGCCGTGCCCGGCGGCCTCCGTCACGTGGAGCTCCGCCTCGATGCCCACGGCGCGCAACGCCCGATGGAAGCGGACGGTGTTGGAGAGGAAGAGATCGCGCGTGCCCGTGGTGAGAAGTGTCGGCGGGAACCCCTTCGAGAAGTCGGCGAAGAGCGGCGAGAGATACGGGTCCTTCAGGTCGTGACCGTTCGCGTACAGAAGGTTGGCCGGCATCAGGCTCTTGGTGAGCAGGTTGTCGAGGCCCAAGTTGGTCCGGAAGGTGTCGCCCGATTCGGTCAGGTCGGCCTCGGGGGTGCCCAGGACGGCGGCCGCCGGAAGCGGGAGTCCCTCGTCGCGTGCCCGCAGGACGAGGGCGGCCGCCAGGTTGCCGCCCGCCGAGGAACCCGAGACGATGACGTCCTCGGGCCGGTACTGCTCGAGCAGCGCTCGGTAGGTGGCGACGCAGTCGTCGAGGGCGGCGGGATAAGGGTGGTCGGGCGGCATCCGGTAGTCGACCGACCAGATGCGGCACTGGCCGCGACGCACCACCCGGAGTGCCATGAGGCGAGCGAGGTCACCGCCCCCCGTCACGAAGCCGCCGCCGTGCACCTCGAGCACGACGCGTCGGTCGTCCGCGGCCACGCCGTGCGGCGTGATCTCGTACACCGGGACACCCTCGACGTCGATGAGCTCGGAATCGGCCGGGACGGCTCCTCCTCGGTCCCCGATCATGGAGGCAACGAGCTCGTCCTGCTGGGCGACCATGGCGCGCCATGCATCGAGGTCGTCGAGCGGAGGGTAGTCCTCACCCCCGAAACTGCCGAGGGCCAGGATCGACTGGGCCTCGGGACTGACCGAAGAAGGAATCGGAATTTCCCGAGCCGGTACGTGCAGCGACTGTGCGGACTCCGTCGAGGTCACATCGTCTCCGTTCGATGGTGCAGTGGGGCGACCCATTGTGCCCGGGGTCGGCCCGCGCCTGCCGTGTCGTGCCCGCTCACGCGTTGACCGGTCTGCAGGGGAGATGCTAAGCAAGTGCCCAGCAAATGCTGAGCAGGTGCACAGCAAAGCCCGCACACGGACTGGAGCCGCCATGCCCGACTTCGACTCGGTCGATTTCTTCGCCGACGCATCACTGCTCGAGGATCCCTACCCCTACTTCGACCATCTCCGGTCGAAGTGCCCCATCCTGCCGACCGAACCCCACGGGGTCATGGCCGTGTCGGGGTACGAGGAGGCCTCCGAGATCTATCTCGATCCCGAGAACTTTTCCTCCTGCAACTCGGTGATCGGCCCGTTCGCCGCCTTTCCGGTCCCCCTCGAGGGCGACGACGTCGGGGCCATCGTGGACGAGTACCGCGACCAGCTACCGATGGCCGAACACATGGTCACCATGGACCAGCCCATGCACACGCGAGAACGGTCGCTGATCATGCGCCTGCTGACTCCGAAGCGCCTCAAGGAGAACGAGGCGTTCATGTGGAGCCTGGCCGATCGGCAGATCGACGAATTCGCCGGCGACGGCCACTGTGAGTTCATCGCCGCGTACTCGCAACCCTTTGCCATGCTCGCGGTGGCCGACGTGCTCGGCGTGCCGGTGGAGGACCATCAGCGGTTTCGAGAGGGCTTCGGCTTGACCGGCAATCCCGGACAGCTGGGGGGCGCCGGTGACGGCATGGCGGGCAACGCGTTGAACTGGCTCGACGACTGGTTCAGCGAGTACATCGAGGACCGGCGTCGCCAGCCCCGCGGCGACGTGCTGACCGACCTGGCCCTCGCCACCTACCCCGACGGGACCACGCCCGACGTGACCTCGGTGGTGCGCACGGCCACGTTCCTCTTCGCCGCCGGCCAGGAGACGACGGCTCGACTGCTGGCCGTCGGGCTCAAGTACCTCTGCGAGTATCCCGAACTCCAGGACGAACTCCGGGAGCACAACGAGCGCATCCCGGGCTTCATCGAGGAGGCCCTGCGCATCGAGAGCCCCGTCAAGGCGGACTTCCGCCTGGCCCGAAAGTCCACCACCGTGGCCGGGGTCGACATCGCTGCAGGCACGCCGGTCATGTTGCTCAACGGTGCCGCCAATCGCGATCCGCGTCTCTTTGATGCCCCCGACGAGTTCCGCGTCGATCGCCCCAACGCCAAGGTGCACATCGCCTTCGGTCGTGGTCCCCACGCCTGCCCGGGCGGCCCGCTGGCCCGAGTCGAAGGTCGGGTCAGCATCGCCCGGATTCTCGAGCGCATGCGGGACATCCGATTGTCCGAGGAGCACCATGGTCCACCCGGCGATCGGCGGTTCGAGTACGAGCCGACCTGGGTGTTGCGGGGCCTGCACAAGCTGCACATCGAATTCACCCCGGCCGAGGTGACGGCGTGAGCGCCCGGGTGGCTGTGGTCACGGGGGCGGCCTCGGGCATCGGGCTGGGGGTGGCGCGCCGGCTGGCCGCGGACGGTCACGCCGTGGCCCTGCTCGACTTCGACGGCGACGGGGTGCATCGAGCCACGGCCGAGCTGTCGGCCCAAGGTCGACAAGTGGCCGGCTTCCATGTGGACGTGGCGGACCGCAGCGCCGTCGAGGCGGCCTACGCGTCGGTCCGTTCCGATCTCGGGCCGGTGACGATCGTGGTGACCAGCGCCGGCGTGGAGGCATTCGAGCCCATCGTCGAGATCACGCCGGAGAAATGGGACCGCCTCCTGGCGGTGAACCTGACCGGTACGTTCACCTGCCTCCAGTTGGCCGTGCCGGACATGATCGAAGCCGGGTGGGGCCGGATCGTGACCATTTCCTCGTCGAGTGCGCAGTCCGGCGCACCGAACATGGCGCACTATGTGGCGTCCAAGGGGGGGGTGATCGGCCTGACCAAGGCCTTCGCCCGTGAGCTGGCCCACCATCAGATCACCGCCAACACCATTCCCCCGACCATCGTGGACACGCCCATGGCTCGCAAGGGCGAGGCCCACGGCGACGTGCCGCCGGTCGAGACGATGGCCAAGATGGTCCCGCTCGGACGGGCCGGAACGCCCGAGGACATCGCGGCGGCCTGCTCCTACCTCTGCTCCGACGAGGGTGGCTACGTCACCGGACAGGTGATCGGCGTCAACGGAGGGATGTACATCTGAGCCCGGCCGCCGCAACCGGGCGAACGGCTGCGGCCGGTCCGAGTGAGCCCGCCGCCGGGGCGACGACCAGCGGCATGCCCCGACGGCTGGGCACGGAGACCTCGAAGAACCGGACCGCCCTCCTCGACGCCGCCGAACGGCTCATGCTCGAGGAGGGCTACGCCGCGGTCACCTCCCGCCGGGTTGCTGCCGTTGCCGCCCTCAAGCCTCAGCTCGTCCACTACTACTTCCGCACCATGGACGACTTGTTCCTTGCGCTCTACCGGCGTCGGGCCGACCTCGGGCTCGAGCGTCATGCTGCAGCCCTGGCTTCGGACCAACCCCTGTGGGAGGTCTGGGAGCTCAGCCGGGACCCCCGGGGGACGGCCCTGACGATGGAGTTCGTGGCGCTGTCGAATCATCGCAAGGCGATCCGGGCCGAGATCGCGGCGTCGGCCGAACGTTTCCGGGCCGACCAGCTCGAGGGCATGGAAACGGTGCTCGGGCGCTATGCGGTGGACCTGGAACTCGCACCGCCGATCGTGTGCACCGTCCTCTTGACGGCGATTTCGCAGTTCCTGGTCATCGAACAGGAGACGCTTTCCATGTCGACCGGCCATGCCGAGACCGTGGCATTCGTCGAGCAGCTGCTCACCCGCCTGGAGGGCCCGCGTCGTCGCGGGAGCGGGTCGCGCCGAGCCTGAGGCGGTGTCGTAGCATTCAGCACCGCGGAACGCCCGCGAGAAAAGGAGCCCTGAGCGCCATGCGTGTTGTCGTCGACTTCGATCTGTGCGAGAGCAACGCGCTCTGCATGGCGATCCTGCCCGAAGTGTTCGAGGTGCGCGACGACGACTTCCTCTACCTGCTCGACGAGCATCCCCCTGAGGCGCTGCGCGAGAAGTTGATGGAGGCGGTCCGCACCTGCCCCAAGAACGCCATCTCGATCGAGGACTGAGCGGTCAGAGCGAGCGGGCAGTGCGCCCACTCGCTCTGGGCCGAGACTCAGTTCTGGACCGTGGTCGTCCCCGGCAGGTCCGTGCCGCAGTAGGTGTTGGGCGACGACGGGACGAAACCTTTCTTCTCGGCGATCATGTACCAGCCGCAGGACTTCGGAAGGTCGTGACCGAAGGCGGTGGAGTAATTGATGTTCTCGGGCAGCAGACCGTTGCCGTTGTAGCTCTTGAGGCCGCGCAGGTCCTTGATGACGGCGGCTTGCGTCGGGTTCTTCCCGGCCAACTGCAGCCCCTTGATCATGAGGTCGGCACCGAGCCACGACTCGTACTGGCTGAAGTTGGGGAACTCGCTCGACGTGAAGTGTGCGTACTTCTCGAGGGCCGCCTGCATCTGCTTGGTGCCCGAGTTGGGGAGGTCGAAGGGGCGGAACTCGGTCTCGAAGTAGCCGCCCTGCACGGAACTCCACGCCGGTGACTTCACCGTGCTGGGCTCGTAGCCGGTCGGGAAGAGCAGGACCTTGGGCTTGAGTCCCTCCTGGTGCAGGGCGCTGGCCAGGGCGTCGTTCGAGTTGTCGTCGAGCCCGGCGTAGAAGGCGTTGCAACCCTTCTGCTTCGCCACGAGGGCAGGAGTGGTCATGGCGACGGAGCCGAACGGGATCGACGTGTCGAGTACGCCCTCTTTGCCACCGGCGTGCTCGAAGGAGTCGACCGTGCCGATGGCCGAGCGCGACGACGAGGGGGAGATGCCATAGCCGTAGGAGCAGACCACGCTACCGCCGTGCTGCTTCATGAAGCCTCCGATGGAGGTGTTGACGGGGTACTTGGGATCGACGCTCCCGACGTCGGAGGCGAACATGTTCGTGAAGGGCTGGGTGCCCCACTCGGGCCCGTCGAAGAACCCGCCGGTCACCGGCACGCCCTGCTGATTCGGGGGCTTGTCGGCCAGGAAGAACAGTGGGCTGTCCGAGACGATGCCGAAAGCGCCCTTGGACAGGGCCTCCTGGACGGCCGTCGCGACGGCGGAGGGGCTGGTCTGATCGTCGAGCACGAGCCCTTGGAGCTTGTGACCGTTGACGCCGCCCTCGGCGTTCTGCATGGCGATGCGGGCGTTGAATCCGGCCGCCGCCTGGCTGAACTCGGACGACCCCTCTCCGGTCAGGGACGTGACCATGGCGAGCAGGATCGGCTTGCCGGACGTGGACGCTCCGGCCGTCTCAGCACCCAGCGTGATCATCGCCGATGCGGCGGTGATCGTGGCCAGCGTCGCCAGTCCCAGTCGGCCCAGCAGCCGACCTGAGTGAGCACTCATGGTGTTCTCCTCCCCAAGAATCACCCGGATCCCCCCGGGTTCCAGGTCCATGGCATACACGCCCGTGGCCCTCAATGCGTGTCAGGCGGTCGCCACCTGCAACAACGCATCGGCGGTCAGTGCCGGCTCGGTGATCATCAGATCGTGCCCGGTGTCGATCTGCCACAGCCGGCCCTGGGCACGGGCCTCTTCCATGAGCGAGCGATCCCGGGTCGGCAGGGTCGAGCTGCAGATGATGTGGAACTGCGGAATGGCCCACAAGGCGTCCTCGTTGGTGAGGGCGAGCGGTTGCTCGAAACACTTCCAGGGATGCCCGGTCAGCCGCTCGGACATCCAGGCCAGGTCGTGCGGATCGGTGACCCCGTAGAGGAGGCCGGCGTCGGGGGCAGGGAGCAGCACGAGCTCGATACCGTCGACCACCTCGCCCATCGGCCGGACCGCATTGATGACCGGTCCCGCCACGTCGACGAGTGATTGACCGTTGCGCGGCGTGGCGGCGTCGAGATAGACCAGCTTTGCCACCCGGTCGGACGCCAGGTCCGCTGCGCCGGTGATGACCATGCCCCCGTAGCTGTGCCCGACCAAGATGACGTCGCTGAGGTCCTCGAAGTGCAGGACGGCGGCGATGTCGCGCGTGTGCAAGGCCAGGTCGACCGCGTCGGTGCGCAGTCCGGACCGTTCACCCAAGCCCGAGAGCGTGGGGGCATACACCACGTGTCCGGCCGCCTGCAAGAGGCGCGCCACGCGCTGGTAGCACCATCCGCCGTGTCCACCCCCGTGCACGAGCACATACGTCGCCATCTGCTGCGAACCTCCCCGTGTCACCGCTCCGCTCGTGCGGTCGGCGTCGTCGGTCACGGTAACCCCGGGGGAGTCCCCCGTGCGTGCGCGAGCCGCCGACTCGTCCCGGGACGCTCTGGTAGAAAGCTTCGCAAAGCTTTGCAGTCGGTCGACGCGGTCACGGTTGCACCAAAGAGTGACCGCGCTCGTCCGCACGACGACGGAAGGAAGAGATGGCCGACATCGACGCCCTGCTCGCTGCGCTGACCCTCGAGGAGAAGGCAACCCTGACCGCAGGTGGAGACATGATGGCGACGGCTGCAATCGAGCGGGTCGGCATCCCGACGATTGCCGTGACCGATGGTCCGAACGGCGCCCGCGGGCCGAGCTATCCGGGCATCGGCGGCGAACCGTCCACGTGCATCCCTTGTGGTTCGGCTCTCGGTGCCACCTGGGACCCGACCTTGGTCGAACGTCTGGGTGCCCTGGTAGGACGCGAAGCCCTCGACCGTGGTTGCCGGGGTCTCTTGGCGCCCACCGTCAACCTCCACCGCTCACTCCTGGCCGGCCGGAATTTCGAGTGCTACTCCGAGGATCCGCTGTTGAGCGGCCGACTCGCCGCCGGATACGTGCGCGGAGTGCAGTCGACCGGCGTCTTCGCCACGGTCAAGCACTTCGTGGCCAACGAGGCAGAATTCGAGCGAAACGCCATCAGCTCTGTCGTCGACGAGCGAAGCCTCCGGGAGTTGTATCTGGTCCCCTTCGAGCTGGCGGTGCGCGAGGGCGGCGCTCTCGCCATCATGACGGCCTACAACCGACTCAACGGCAGGTGGCTGACCGAACAACCCCGCTACCTCATCGAGCTCCTGCGCGACGAGTGGGGATTCGAGGGCCTCGTGATGACTGACTGGTTCGCCGTGGTCGACAGCGTCACGTCTCTCGGCGCCGGACTGGACCTCGAAATGCCGGGTCCCGGGCGGGCCCTCGGCTCCGGGGTGGCCGCCCTGGTCCGCGACGGAGCGGTGCCCGAAGCGGATCTGGACGAGGCGGTCCGACGCCTTCTCGGTGGCTTTCAACGCATCGGCGCGCTCGACGGCCCTACGCCGGAGATCGACCCCGAGCCACCGGGCGCCGAGGAACGGGCGCTGATCCGCAGCGCCGCCGCCGAGGCCGCCGTCCTCCTCCGCAACGACGGGATCCTGCCGCTCGACCGATCGGCGCTCGGATCTGTCGCGGTGGTCGGCGATCATGCCGCCATGCCCCGGGTCCAGGGTGGTGGCTCCGCGCAGGTGGTCCTCCGTCGCCTCGAGTCTCCACTCGAGGCCCTGTCCGCTGCGCTCGGCGACGACGTCGAAGTCCTCTTCGAGCGCGGGTGCGAGGTCGACCTCTCGGCCACGCCCATCGGACGGTCCGTGTTGCGTGTACCGGACGGGTTCGCGGTCGAAGTGTTCGACGGGCTCGAGTGGTCCGGCGAGGTCGTCCACCGCACCGAGCTCGACGAGCTGCGGCTCTTCGTCTTCAGCGCATCGGTGCAGCGCTATCCCGCATCCGATTGGTCGCTCCGTGCTCGAGGCACCGTCGTGCCGGGCGAGACCGGCACGTTCCAGATCGCCCTGTCGCAGGTGGGTCGGGCCCGGGTGCTCGTCGACGGCGTCGTGGTCCTCGACGGGTTCGAGAACCCGCCACCACCCGGCGGGTCGGACTTCTTCGGCTTTGCCAGCAAGGAGCTCGTCGGCGAGGTCGCACTGGTGGCCGGTCAGCCCGTCGAGGTGGAGCTCGAGTACGCCCGGGTCGAGACTGCGCTCGCCGCTTTCCGGGTGGGTTTCCGGACGATCGACACCGACGCCCTCCTCGAGCGCGCCGTCGCGGCGGCGCGGTCCGCCGACGTGGTTGTCGCGTTCGTCGGCACGACATACGAATGGGAGACCGAAGGCCGCGACCGCACCACGTTGCAGCTTCCGGGGCGCCAAGTCGAGCTGGTGCGGAGCGTCGCCGCAGCCAACCCTCGCACGGTGGTGGTGGTCAACGCCGGGGCGCCCGTCGATCTCTCGTGGGCGGACGATGTCGCGGCCGTGCTCCAGCCGTGGTTCGGGGGGGAGGAAATGGCGGGAGGCATCGCCGACCTCCTGACGGGAGTCTGCGAACCGGGTGGTCGACTGCCCACGACGATCCCGTTCACACTCGAGCACAGTCCGTCGTACGACAACTTTCCCGGCGAGAACGGCCAGCTGCGGTACGGCGAGGGGCTGTTCATGGGATACCGCGGCTATGAGCACCGCTGCATCGAGCCGCGATTCCCGTTCGGCTTCGGGCTCGGCTACACCAGATTCGAATTCGGCGATGTGGTCCTGTCCAAGGCCGCGTTCGGCGCAGGCGGGGAGCTGCGTGTGTCGATCGAGGTGCGCAACGTCGGCGATCGATCGGGTGCCACGGTGATCCAGTGCTACGTGGCACCCGAATCCACCCGCTTGCCCCGCCCGCTCAAGGAGCTGAAGGCCTTTTCCAAGGTCAGGCTGGAACCCGGATCCTCGACAACGGTGGAGATGGTCCTCGACGACCGTGCATTCGCCTACTGGGACCCGGGCCAACCCGACTGGGAGGAGGTGGCGGGCCGATTCACCCAGATCTCGCCCCAGGTGGCGGGACACGACCGGCGGTCTCCGGGATGGCAGGTCGACCCTGGCCGCTACGAGATCCTGATCGGACGGAGCTCGGCCGACATCGTGGCGCGGACCTGGCTCGACGTGGTCGGCGAATAGTCAGCTTCCACACCCGTCCCACCAGGGAAAACGATGATGGTAGCGATAACATCCGAACTCCAATAGGATCGCCGCCCATGCGACAGACGCCCTTGCTCGAGGGATGGACCGTGCGGCCCAAGTCCAACCGCTTCGAAGAGCGGTTGGGTTCGGGGCCGCAGGGGAGCCCGGTGACGCTGCCGCACGACGCCCTGCGCGACTCACTCCGATCGCCGTCGGGTTCGGCGGCCACCGCATTCCACGCCGGGGGAGAGTGGGAATACCGGACGACCCTGGAGCGGGAGGAGGGGTCTGAGACCGTTACCTTCCTCGAGTTCGAAGGTGTCTATCGCGACGCGCTCGTCTTCGTGAACGACAACGTGGTCGCCCATCGGCCCAATGGCTATGCCGGGTTCACCGTGCAGATCGACCATCTGCTGCACGGCGGGACCAATCAGGTCCGGGTCGAAGCCCGCACCAACCAGGACAGCCGTTGGTATCCGGGTGCGGGGATCTATCGCAACGTCTGGCTGCTCGAAGCGGGGCGGGTCCACCTGGCGCCAGAGGGTCTGCAGGTCCTGACGCCCGAGATCGACGACGAGGTCGCGGTGGTCTCGATTCTCGCCGTCGTGCGCAACCAGTCTGCGCGGCTGTCCCAGGCCCGCCTCTCGGTGGAGCTGTTGGACGAGGACGGCATCGTCGTCGCCGGCGCAGAGGCGCCCGTGTCGACGTTCCCCGCCGACTCGTTGGAGATCCGCCAGCGTCTCTCAGTGCGGTCACCGCGTCGCTGGGGTCCCGAGCATCCGTATCTGTACCTCTGTCGGGTCAGGTTGCACGACGGCGACCAGATGCTCGACGAGGAGACGACTTCCTTCGGCATCCGTTCGTTGACGCTTGACCCGGTCCGGGGGTTACGCATCAACGGGGACCGCGTCCTGCTTCGTGGCGCATGTGTCCACCACGACAACGGCCCGCTCGGTGCGGCCACGATCGATCGTGCCGAGGAGCGCCGGGTCGAGCTGCTCAAGGCGGCGGGGTTCAACGCGATCCGCAGCGCCCACAACCCGGCGAGCAAAGCGATGCTGGCTGCGTGCGACCGCCTCGGTGTGCTGGTGATGGACGAGACGTTCGACATGTGGGAGCAACCCAAGAGCGAACACGACTATGCGTTGCGCTTCGCCGAGTGGTGGGAGTCGGATGTCGAGGCGATGGTGCGCAAGGACATCAATCATCCGAGCGTGATCCTCTACAGCATCGGCAACGAAATCCCCGAGGCCGGTCGTCCGGCCGGGGTTCGGGTGGGCCGGGCCATCGCGGAGAAGGTCAGGTCGCTCGACGGGACGCGCTTCGTGACCGAAGCCGTGAGCGGGATGCTGATCGGCGGTCCCGAGATGTTCGACGAGATCAGGAGTGCGTTGACTCGGGAGCGTGAGGAGGAGGGGGAGGAACGTGGCCCGAACTCGGCCATGAGCGATCTGGCCGACAAGCTCAATCAGGTCATGCGCGTTCCGGCCGTCGCCAAACACTCCGCCGAGACCTTCTCCTATCTCGACGTCGCCGGGTACAACTACATGGACTCGCGCTACGACCTCGACGCCAAACTGTACCCACAGCGCGTGATCGTGGGCAGCGAGACGCACCCGGCCGCCATCGACATCGGGTGGGCTGCCGTCGTCGCCCACCCGCACGTGATCGGGGATTTCACCTGGACGGGCTGGGACTACCTCGGCGAAGCCGGTATCGGGCGCACGGTGTACGAAGGGGAGAAGCAGCTGGCCGGACCGCCCTCGTTCCTGGGCGACTACCCGTGGCGGACGGCCTGGTGCGGTGACATCGACATCACAGGTCACCGCCGGCCTCAGTCGTACTACCGCGAGATCGTGTTCGGTCTGCGCAGCGATCCCTACATCACGGTGGTGCGGCCCGAGCATCACGGCGAGATCGGCGGCACCACCCCGTGGTCCTGGAGCGACAGCGTGTCGACCTGGAGCTGGGAGGGGTACGAGGGTGGTCCTGTCACCGTCGAGGTCTACGCCGATGCGGACGAGGTCGAGCTGTTCGTGAACGGCGAGGCCGTCGGACGCGAACCCGCCGGATCGTCACGGCGCTACCGGTCGGTCTTCGAGACCACCTACGAACCGGGACTGATCGAAGCCGTGGCACGCCGCGGTGGCTCGGAGGTCGGCCGGACGACACTGCAGTCGGCCCGCGGACCGGCCCATCTCGCCGTCGACGTCGATCGGACGGAGATCTCGGCTGATCCGTCGGATCTGGCCTTCGTCACGATTGCCCTGGTCGACGGCGACGGTGTTCCGCACGGTGCCACCGATCGCGCGGTCGAGATCCACATCGACGGTCCTGCGGTCCTGCAGGCGCTCGGTAGCGCTGATCCCGCCACCGAGGAAGGCTTTGCCGCGACGAGCTGCAGGACGTTCGACGGCCGGGCGCTGGCCGTCGTCCGTCCGAGCGGAGCGGGACGGATCTCGGTGTCGGTGAAGTCAGAGGGGTGCGACGATCGAGTCGTCTGCATCGACGCAGCGTCCTGAATCGCACCGTCGTGACTTGGGAGCTCAGGTGGCATCCGTTTCGCGGTGAGTGGGTTCTCTTCACCTCGCATCGTGACGCCCGACCATGGATCGGCGAGGCGGTGGGGCCCGAAGAGGCTCCGGTACCCGAGAACAACACGCTCGGCCCGCTCGGTTCGCGCCTCGCCACGAAGAACCCTGACTATCGCGGCGTCTACGTCTTTACGAACGACCTGCCGGTCTTTTCCCCGGACGCACCCGAACCCAGTCCCGCCGACGACGTCTACCGCACCCGGCGCGCCACGGGCACGGCCGAGGTGGTCTGCTACCACCACGATCCCACCCGGTCGCTGGCCGATCTCAGCGACGAGGAAGTGGAGGCGGTCGTCACGACCTGGCGGGAAAGGACGCAGGTCCTGCAGTCGACGGAGGGTGTCGCGCACGTCCTCATCTTCGAGAACCGCGGCTCCATCGTGGGCACGTCCAATCCGCATCCGCACTGCCAGATCTACGCCGGGGCGCTGGTGTACGCCACCATGGAGCGCGAGGCGGCGGTCGCCACCGAACATCAACACCGAAGTGGTCGTTCGTTGCTCGAAGAGGTGGTGGCCCGGGAGGCCGCCGGCCCGCGTGTCGTCAGCGAAGGCGAACACTTCTTCGCCTGTGTCCCGTGGTTCGCGCAGTACGCCTACGAGGTGCTCATCCTGCCTCGCCGGCCGGCGACGTCACTGGTGGATCTGGACGACGGTCGTTGCTCGTCCCTGGCGCTCGTTCTGCGCGACGTCGTCCGGCGTTACGACGGATTGTGGGGTTTCCGCATGCCCTACGTGCTCGCGGTGCACCAAGCCCCGGTGGGCGACCATCCTCACTACCCGTTCCACCTCGAACTCCATCCACCGCTGCGGGCACCAGGCTTGCGAAAGTACCTCTCGGGACCCGAGGTGGGGGGCGGCTCCATGACCAACGAGTCGGATCCCGACGGAAAGGCAGCTGAGCTCCGTGCCGTTGTCGTCTGAAGAGGTCCGGGAGCGGTTGTGCGCACTGGGGGACCACGTGCGTTCCCTCGTCGTGAATGCCCGGGGCATGGAGATGGCTGCGGTCAGCGGGCAGACGGTGGCCGACACCATCTACGCGATCGACAAGGTGGCCGACGACGCGCTGCTGGACTGGTTCGATCAGCACTGGAGTGGCGTCACGGTGGTCAGTGAGGGTCTCGACGAGCCCGTCGTCGTGGGCGACGAGCCCGAGTGGACGGTCATCGTCGACACCATCGACGGGACACGCGGACTCATGTACGACAAGCGGCCGGCCTGGTGCCTGGCCGCCGCGGCACCGCCGGGCGGTACCTCGGCCGATCTGGTCGCAGCGGCGATGACCGAGCTTCCGACGGCCAAGCAAGGGGCAGCCGACCAGCTCAGCGCCGGACGGGGCAGCGGTCTGGTGGCCGACCGACTCGACCTCGGCAATGGGGTGCGTCAGACACTGTCGCTCCGTCCTTCGGCTGCCACCGACCTCGAGCACAGCTTCAGCGGCGTGGCGAAGTTCTTCCTGCCCGGGAAGCCGGCCCTCGTTTCGCTCGAGGCGGAGCTCTTCCGGCGGCTCGGCTGTCGGCACGTGTTCGACGACGAGTACCTCTCGTCCGGTGGGCAGATCCACGAGCTCATTTCCGGACGGGACCGTTTCGTGGCCGACCTGCGTCCGCTCGTCGACGGGATCACGTTTGCCTGCCATCCCTACGACGTCTGTGCGTCACTCTTGCTCGAGGAGGCGGGAGGCGTGGTGACCGATCCCTGGGGCGGCCCGCTCGACGTCCCGCTCGACACGGTGACCCCGGTGGCCTGGGTGGGTTACGCCAATCCGAGCTTGGCCGACTGGATCGGACCCGTGCTGGCCGAGTTGGTCGACGAGCTCCGTGCGCGCTAGCGCACCGGGGCGCCTGGACCTGCTCGGAGGCGTGGCCGACTATTCGGGGGCACTGGTCCTGGAGCTCCCGACCCGCCAGCGCACGGTCGTCGTGTCGGAGCCGGCGGAGGCCTTGATCGTCGGTCCGGCCATGCTCAGCGTGGAAGAGATGCAGTATTTGGCCGGCGTCCCTTACACCGAAGTGCGCCGGGCCTTCGAAGAACTGCCTCGGTGGACCCACTACATGCTCGGAGTGGCGGTGGTGTTGCTGCGCCATGAGGTCATCGATCCGCCCTGCGTCGAGCTCACCGTCTCGTCCGATCTCCCGATCTCGGTGGGTGTGGCATCGAGTGCCGCGTTGGAGGTGGCGACGGCACGCGCGCTCGGTGTAGGCGGAGACCCTCTTCGGCTCGCCGCTCTCTGCCAAGAGGCGGAGAACCACGTGGTCGGTGCTCCATGCGGGATCATGGATCAGGTTGCCGTGGCCGCCGGCCGGATCGGTGCCGTGCTCCCGATCCTGTGCCGTCCGGCGACGGTCCGGCCGCCCATGGCATTGCCGGCCGGGCTCGAAATCGTCGGGTGGCCGACCGAGGCCGAGCACGATGTCGGCGGCGCGCCCTACGGTCGGGTGCGCGCCGCCACGTTCATGGGGAAGCGGATGGTCGAGGACGCGGCGGCGCAGACCTGGCGCTGGGTCAGCGAGGTGCCGGCGGGCGCGGTCGGCGCGCTGCCCGACGAGGTCGTGGGCGCGGACTTCCTCGAACGCTGGTCGGGCACCGAGGACACATTGACCGAAGTCGACGAGCGCGAGACGTATCCCGTTCGGGCAGCCACGACCTTCGGGGTCGAGGAACACGTGCGGTCGTTGACCGCGCTCGGCGCTCTCGAGCGGGGCGAAGTGGGGGCGCTCGGGCCGCTGATGGCGGCCAGCGACGCGGCCTACCGCTCCATGGGCCTCGGCCACCCGGCGACTGAGGCCACGGTGGCGGAGGCCCTGGATCGACCGGGCGTCTACGGCGCTCGCTCGAGCGGAGGCGGCTGCGGTGGGACGGTCGTCGTGGCCTGCCGGCCCGGAGCGCTCGACGACGTCGAGACCCTCGTCCGCTAGGTGTCCCTCGAGGCACGCCCCGCAGCGGGTTCGCCAGTACTCTCCCGGACCACCAGCTCGGCTGGGACGATGACGTGGCGCTCTGTTTCGGAGTCGTCGATCAAGGCGCGCAGCAATTCGACACAACGACGGCCGACCTCGCCGAAATCCTGGCGAATCGTCGTCAACGCCGGAACGAAGTACGCGGACTCGGGCGTGTCGTCGAAGCCGACCACACTCACGTCGTGGGGCACGCGGCGGCCCGCATCATGCAACGCCCGAACGACGCCGAGCGCCGTCTGGTCGTTGGCAGCGAACACGGCCGTCACGTCCGGGTCTGCGGCGAGCTGCGCCCCGGCTGCATAGCCACTCCCGGGTCCCCAGTCACCGACGAGGGGGGCGGGACGCGCTGCTCCCGCGGCGCGCAGCGCGTCGGTCCAACCGCGGGTACGACTGGCGGCGTCGATCCAATCCTCGGGTCCACGGACGTGATGCACCGTCCGGTGTCCCAGTCCGAGCAGGTGGTCCGTCGCCCTGCGGGCGCCGGCCCGCTGATCGATGGTGACGGTGGGGAGACCGATCGTCGGATCGCCGCCGACCACGACAAGGGGAAGGTCGCCGTGCACCTTGGTGACGGCCTCGACCACCTTGCGCACGGGGGCCATGACGATCACACCCTCCACGTGGGAAGCCCGGAGCTGGTCCAGGGTGGCGGCGATGTCGTGGCCCGACGGACCCAGGGTCACGAAGCTGAGTGTGTGTCCCGTGGTGCGGGCCGCCGCTTCGATGCCGAACAGCGTGTGTGAGGGACCGAAGTGCTCGGTCTCGACCGCCACCACGCCGACAGTGCGGGAGCGGCCACCCGCCAGGACTCGGGCGGCGGTGTTGGCCTGATAGCCGAGCGCGGCGATCGCCTTCTCCACCCGGTGGCGCGTCTCGTCGGCCACGCCGGGAAAGTCGTTCAGCACCCGGGACACGGTCATGACCGAGACGCCGGCTCGTGAGGCCACGTCCGCCATGACCGCCCGCTGCGAGGTTGCCAATTCAGCCTGCCTCGTACTCGAACCAGTCGAAACTCGCGTCCCCGTCGACGGCGTACATGCCGATGGTCCGACCAAGGAATCCCCCGGCGACCTCGGTGGAGAGAAAGCGCCCATCCAGTTCTGCCAACACGACCGGTTGTCCTGCCTCGTCCTCGTAGCCCAACGAGACCGTGTCCGGTCCCTGGGGGTGCGGGCTGGTCCGCAGGGTCAGGATGACCGGCCCAGGCGGCCGAGGTGCTTCGGCAACGAGCGTGTCGAATTCTCCGACCCGGGCCCGCACGATGATCCCGTTGCCGGCCAGGGCCACCTCGTAGTGTGCGGTGGCGTCGAGGAGCAGCGCCAGGCCCGCTTCGCCCGCCGAGCCGGTTTCGACCCGAGTGCGCACCGAACAGTCGTGGTGCTGTTGTCGCCGAGCGACGTACACCGGCTCGCTCATGCCGAGGGTCTGTGCGGTTCCGGTCAAGGTGAGCCAGCCGGGACGCTGGGTCAGCGAGCTGATCAGGCCCGGCGAACGACGGAGCGCGACCCACTGCGGACCCAGGGAGGTGCCCTCGAAGTCGTCGCGCCGTGTCGAGTCCGGTGGGGCTGACGGACCCGGTGGACGGGTGGTCATGGTGAGCAGGAGAGGACCGGGAACCGGCCAGCCGTCGATCCATTCGACCGGTGTCAGGAACGTCTCGCGTCCGAGCACATGGAACCGGGGCGAGGTGCCGCGGGGCCGCACGCCGAGGAGGACCATCCACCAGGAACCGTCGGGAGCCGCCACCAGGTCACCGTGACCGGTGTTCTGGATCGGGCTGTCGGTGCTCCGATGGCTCAGGATCGGGTTCGACGGTGCTCCCTCCCAGGGGCCGACCGGACTCGGACCGCAGGCGACGGACACGCAATGGCCCCGTTCGGTTCCGCCCTCGGCGATCACGAGGTACCAGGTACCGTCCCGCTCGAAGAGATGGGGGGCTTCGGGAAACTGCAGCCCGCTCCCGGACCAGGTCTGCTCTGGGTCGTCGAGGACGTCTCCGGTGCGTGGATCGATCCGGCAGCGCGCGATCCCACCGAGTCCCGAAAAATGGACCCAGCAGTTGCCGTCGTCGTCCCAGCACAGGTCCGGATCGATCCCGGCAACGTCGATGCGCACCGGATCGGACCACGGTCCCGCCGGGTCCTCGCTGGTCACGAAGAAGGTCGTCGCCCCATTCGATCCGACGTTGGTGGTGATCATCCAGAACCGGTCGTCATGATGACGGAGGGTGGGGGCGTAGATGCCGAGCGACGACCACGCCGCGGTCTCGGTGAGATCGAGCTGCGTCGGGCGATCGAGCACGTTGCCGATCTGGGTCCAGTCGACGAGGTTGTCCGAGCGGAAGATCGGCACCCCCGGCGAGTAGGTGAAGGAGGAAGCGACGAGGTAGTAGGAGGACCCGACGCGACAGACGCTGGGGTCGGGAAAGAGACCCGGGACGACCGGGTTCGAGAACGTCATGCCGCGGCTCGGCCGGCGACACCGGCGTAGGCGGCCCGGATCCCAGCCGCGTCCACCCGCTGGTCCGGTTCGACCACGTGGCCGACGCCCAAACCCCAGGCGTCACCCACCTCGGAGACGTCGCATCCGAGGTGGGCGGCGGTCGCCTGGACGGCAGCGCCTGCCGCCACGAGCTCGACGTCGTCGGGCACCACGACGGGACGGCCCAACAAGTCGGCCACGACGCGCCGGTAGGCCGCGCTGCGGGCACCGCCGCCGACCAGGAACACGCGACCGGGCGTCGGGGGAAGCGTCTCCGCTCCGGCCAGGAGGTTGCAGACGACCCCTTCCACTGCGGCCCGGGCCAGCTGGGCCCGCGTCACGTCCCCGCGCAGTCCGCTGAGATGTCCGGTGGCATCGGGCCGATTCGGGGTGCGTTCACCGTCGAAGTGCGGTACGAGGGTGACGCCGTCGGCGCCGGGAGCGGCCTCGAGTGCGAGCGCGTCGAAGGCGTCGTGGTCCACGCCGAGCAGGCGCGCCATGGCATCGGTCACCTTGGTGGCGTTCAGTGTGCACACCAGCGGGAGGAAGCGACCGGTGGCGTCGGCGAATCCTGCCACCGCGCCGTTCGGGTCGACGACTGCGTGGTCGGACACCGTGTACGCCGTGCCGCTGGTGCCGATGCTCAGCACCAGGTCGCCGCACCGAAGTCCAAGGCCCAGTGCCGCCGCCATGTTGTCGCCCGTTCCCGCAGCCACGACCGTTCCCGTGACACCCCACTGCCCGGCCGGGGTCGCCGGCCCCAGAACTTCCGGCACCAGGGCCGGCCAGTCCATCGCTGGCTCGACCAGTTCGAGGAGGTCGAAGCGGTAATGCTCCTCGGACGGCGACCAGTAGCCCGTGCCCGACGCGTCACCGCGATCGGTGGTCTTGCGACCGGTCAGGCGAAAGGTGAGCCAGTCGTGCGGGAGCATGACCGAGGCGGTGCGTCGCAGCAGATCGGGCTCGCAGCGCTGCAGCCATTTCAACTTGGTGATCGTGAAGCTCGGGACGAGCACGCTGCCACAGGCCGCCGCCCACTCGGCTGGGCCACCCGGGAGCGACGCCAGGAGGTCGGCGGTGTCCGGCGCCGACTCCGTGTCGTTCCAGAGCTTCGCCGGCCGCAGCGGCGTGTCGTCAGAACCGAGGACGACGAGGCCGTGCTGCTGGGCCGCCACCCCGATGGCCGCCGGAGGTGTGGTTTCCGAGAGGCCCGCCTGGGCCGAGGCCTGCTGAAAGGCCGACTCCCAGTCCTGTGGCTGCTGCTCGCTGCGCGGCGGGGTCGTTGCCGGGTGTGCGGCACGACCATCGGCCAGCACCGCTCCGGTTTCCGAGTCCCGGACTTGCACCTTGCAGGCCGTCGTGGACGAGTCGACCCCGACCACGAGGGCCATTCAGCGAACCCCGAGGAGCAGCTCGGTCACGAGCTGGTCCAACCGCTCGTGACCGTATCCCTGGCCCGCCAGGGCATCCTCGTTGATGGTGGAGGAGAGAATCCCATCCAGTCCGTCGGACCCGGCGGTCGGCTCGAGCAGCTCGGTTGTCTTGGCCACCCGACAGGCCTCCTGGATCTCGGCGTCGTCGCGGAACCGCTGCGCCTTTTCGGCCAGGATGAGGTAGGTCCGCATGCAGCCCCGAGCGAAGTCCCAGACACCGCCTGCGTCTTCGGTGCGGTAGGGGTGGGCATCGAAGTGCCGCATACCGGTCCATTGGGCGTCTTCGAGCACCTTGACCGTGTAGAACGCGTCGCGGATCCCCTCGGACCCGAAGCGGAAGTCCTGGTCGAACTTCCCGATCCGTTGCGCATTGAGGTCGATGTGGAAGAGCTTGTCGTGCCACAGCGTCTGGGCGACCGCGTGCGAGAAGGAGAGACCACTCATCGTCTCGTGTGCGAACTCCGGATTCAGACCGACCATCTCCGGCCACTCCAAGCGGCCGATGAAGGCCAGCGCGTGGCCCACCGTCGGCAGCAAGATGTCACCACGCGGCTCGTTCGGCTTCGGTTCGAGCGCGATCCGCAACCCGAGGCCACGAGACCTGATGTGCTCACAGCACAGGTCGATGGCTTCCTTGTAGCGATCGAGCGCCGTACGGATGTCCTTTGCCGCGTCGGCCTCGACACCTTCGCGTCCGCCCCACATGACTTGGATCTCGGCTCCCAGCTCTGCGCCCAGCTCCATGGCCTCGCAGGTCTTCTTGACGGCGAATCTCCGGATGGCGCGATCGTTCGCGGTGAACGCTCCCTCCTTGAAGATGGGGCGCCAGAACAGGTTCGTGGTCGCCATCGGAACCTTCATGCCGGTTTCGTCGAGCGCCTGGCGGAAATTCTTGACCACGGTCTCACGTTCGGCGGGCGTGGCGTCGTAAGGCACCAAGTCGTTGTCATGAAAACTGACCCCGTATGCGCCGAGCTCGGCCAGGCGATGCACGGTCTCGACGGGGTCGACGTCAGCCCGCACTGCGGTACCGAAGGGGTCGCGCCCGGGGTTGCCCACCGTCCAGAGGCCGAAGGTGAATCGGTGCTCGGGGCGCGGGGTGTAGGGATCTGACATGTCGGCTCCTCTCGTGCGGTCCGCAGGCCGCGGGCGGCGGACCCCTGGGGGGCTGGAGCGACGGTCCGGCTTCCCTGAGGCCCTGCGCACGCCGATGATAGCGTTATCAGAGGGAGCGGACATGGGTGGACACTCGAGCCGCAGCCTCTCGGGCTGGCTGACCAGGAAGGAAGCACATGATCCGGTGGGGTGTCGTCGGTCCGGGCTCGATCGCAGTCGGCTTTGCCGACGCGATGACCATGGTGGATGACGGTGAGATCGTCGCGGTGGCGTCGCGATCCATCGCACGAGCGCATGCGTTCGCGGATCGCTTCGATGTCCGCACACGCTACGGGAGCTACGAGGACCTGGCCCGGGATCCTGACGTCGACGTCGTCTACGTGGCCACACCGCAGAACAGGCACGTCGGTGACACCATCGACCTCCTCGAAGCTGGGAAGCACGTCCTGTGCGAAAAACCGTTCGCGCTCAACGAGGCGCAGGCTCGGACGATGGTGGAGGTGGCCCGGGCCAAGGGCCTGTTCCTCATGGAGGCGATCTGGAGCCGCTTTCTGCCCTCGTATCGTTCGCTCGTCGAGGTCGTGGGCGCGGGAGCGATCGGCGAACCACTGCTCGTGGAGGCCGACTTCGGGTTCCGTCGCCCGTTCGACCCCGATGATCGACTCTTCCGTCTTGACCTGGGCGGTGGCGGTCTGCTCGATCTCGGGATCTATCCGCTCCAGCTCTGCACGTTGCTCCTCGGACCGGTCGAGCATGTCGCGGCCGAGGGTGTGCTCGGGTCGACCGGGGTTGACGAGGTCGTGGCGGCCGTCCTGCGCCACGGCGGCGGGAAACTCGGTGTCATCAAGGCCGGGCTCAGAGCCCCGATGGCGTGCTCGGCCCGGATCTCGGGTACCGACGGTGTCATCACCGTGCCCGCGCTGATGCACTGCCCGAACTCCATCACCGTCATGACGGCCGCCGGCGTCGAGGAGATCGACGGCTCCTACGCGGGCAACGGCCTGCGCTTCGAGATCGAAGAGGTGCACCGGTGTCTCGGTGAAGGCCGGAGTGAGAGTGCGGTCATCCCGCTCGACGAGACGATAACGCTGGCGTCGACGCTCGACTCGATCCGCAAGCAAATCGGCCTCGTCTACCCCGGTGAGGAGCCGTCTCAGCGCAATCGGTAGAGCACCTCTCCTGCGTTCTCGACGACGAGGGCATCGGGATCGTTGCGCCACCCGTCCAGGTCGATCGAGGCCGGGTCGGTGTAACCCAGGTTCGCCCGCAGGACGACTTCTTCGGGGATCGCAGTGGCCAATGTGACACGCACTCGTTGGTGCTCCCCTCCGACAGCGTCGTAGGTGCCCGCCCCGTAGAGGTGGGTGGAGTGCGCCAGCTCGCCTCGGGGCAGTGCGCGGTACCGGTCCCAGTGAGCCAGGAAGTAGTCGCGGCAGTGATACCCGATGGCCTCCTGGCCTGGGTGCGTGGCGGCGATCTGTGTGATGTGGGGGGCGTGGAGCACGACCTCTCCGCCGTCTGCCACGACCGGCTCGACTTTGTAGAACCCCTTCGCCCCCGTCCAGAGATCGGCGTAGCGGGGTGACACGAGTGAGAGCACCCGCTGGACCGGCCGATCGAGATAGGTCACGTGAGTCTCGGCGGCCACCTCGGTGGCGGCTGACCAGGCATCTTCGGGTCGGCCGAAGTTCAGAGAGTGAAGCCCTCGGCCTTGGTGGTCCACGACGACGCACAGAGCATGGCGTTGACCCGGAACGAGCGCGGCGGCGGCATCGATCAGGGCTCTGACCGGCGTGATGCCAGGTGTCCCGATGATTGCGCTGCTCGTGATGAGAGCGCCGAGCCAATGGGTCACGTCGATCAGCTCTTGACCCGAAAGCCCCGGGAACAGGTACTTGTTGCCACCCGAGAAGCCGACCACCTCGTGCGGCAGGACCGGTCCGATGATGATGGTCACGTCACTTTCGAGAACCTTGCGATTGATGCGCACATTCACCGGCTCGTCCAGGTGGCCCCCGGAAAGCCGGGACACCGTTTGTGCGGGGATCTGACCGACATCGGCGAACGTCTCTTCGTTCCACCACTCGTGGTTGCCTACCGGAATCGCCAGAGGTCCCACCATGGTCTCGATGGCCGCGTCGGACATCGGTGCATGAGTACCCAAGGCAACGAGGGCGTGGCACGAGCCCACCCGGTTGCCGACGGCGCGTTCGATCTCCGAGAGGATGAGTGGGAGCGGGCAGCTGCGGGTGGCGTCCGGGATGACCAAACAGAGGGAGCGCCCCTGCAGATCGAGGCCAGTCACGGCCTCGTGCACGAATCTTCGCACTCTGTCCTCGTCGAGGATCGTCGCCGCGTTCCCGATGGACTTCATGGCACGGTCTCGAGCACCTGGGCACCGTCGCGCAGCAAATCGTCGAACGCGACCTGAGCGTCGCCGACGAAGGACCGGTCGAAGTGCTTTCGCAGTGCGACGGAGGCCAGGTCGTGCACGGCGTCGTGGGCGACCTGGCGCAGGAGACTTGCATCGGGATCGGCGACTCGGGGCAACGTGTGACCGGCGACCGCGACTCCGGTCACCGCGGCCAACCAGAGAGCCACCACCACGGCGAAGCGGCGGTTTGTCAGGCCGGCCCTGGCGCGGGCTTCGACGATGGCCGCGTAGCGTTGCGGAAGCTTGCGTGATCCGTCTGCCCCGACCTGCGCACAGGTGTGACGGAGGTACCGATTGCCGAACCGCCGCAGCGCATCGTGCGCGAACTCCGAGCCGCGAAGAGCCGTCGGGAGATCCGCGACCTCCAGGACGTCCCCCGTGAGACGGCGTACGAACGGAGCGATCGTGTCGTGACCGGCGGCCGCCGCGATGGTGTCGCACCCGGCAAAGAGGCCGCAGTACGCCAATGCGGAATGCGGCCCATTGAGCAGCCAGAGTTTGCGCCGCTCGAAGGGCCCGATATCCGGCACCAATTGGACGCCCACTTCGGCAAATGGTCGCAATGCGTCGTCCTCGTCAACGATCCAGGACCGGTGGCGTTCGGTGGTGACGGCACCGCGATCCAACAGCCCGAGCTGTCGGCTTGCCTCGTCGCGGTCCTCATCGGTCGGCGCAGGCACCATCCGGTCCACGATCGAATTGGGAAACCGAACTTCGTGGGCAATCCACTCCGCGAGCGACGGATCTCTCGCCGAGGCTATTTCGATCACACGGGAACGCAGCAGATCACCGTTTCCGAGCAGGTTGTCGAGGGAGACGAAGACGGGCGGCGTTCGGTGTGCCCGGCGCCACTCCACCAATGCCTCGGCCACGAGTCCGGGCACCGTCACGGAGTCGGTGGGCCCGCTGAGCTCGGAGTCCTCGAGGTCGTAGCCCTTCTCCGTGATGGTCAGGGTGACCAGCTGGGTGGTGGGCGCCCGCAGGGCCCGAAGCACGGCACTCGGACCAGCGGACAACGACCCCAGGGAGCCGATCACCCTGAGCTCTGCCTCTTCCCCGGGCTCCCGTTCGGACACTGCGTACAGGTAGTCCTGAGGTCCGAGCAGGTCGCGGGCCTTGTGGCTGTGGAGCGACACGCCGTGGATGGTCGTCGGGTGGCCTCGGTTCGACAGCTCGTCGACATAGACGGCCAGATGGGCCCGGGCGAACGAACCGACACCGATGTGGACGATCTCGGAAGCTGCCGGTCGGGCGTACGTCGGTACTGCGGCGTGAGCGAGGAACTTGGTCGACTGAGAGAGGAGGGCAAGCCGATCGGGTGTCAATCCGGACGCTCCCGAAGGTCGGTGTAACGTCCAGCGTCGTGCCGCCGTCTCGACGAGTCACCATTCTCGACGTGGCAGCGCGAGCCGGCGTCCATCCCGCCACCGTGTCGCGAGCGCTCAGTCGGCCGGAGAAGGTCGCACCGGAGACACGCAAGCGCGTCGAGGCCGCCGTGGCCAAGCTCCGTTTCGTGCCGAATCGAGCGGCGCAGGTCATGAAGACCGGCCGCACCGGAAATATTGCAGTGATCGTTCCGGACATCACCAACCCCTACTTCGGATCGATGCTGCGAGCGGTGGAGCGCACGGCCAGGGAGAGCAAGTTGCAGGTCCTGCTGGCCGACACCAGCGAACATCCGAGCGAAGAGGTCCGGGCGGCTCGCACCTTTGCCCGCGACGTGGACGGCTTCGTCGTGTTGTCGCCCCGTCGCCTGCACCGGGAGCTCGACGCGCTGGGTGACAAGCCGGCTGTATTCGTGAACCGTCCGGTGCCCCACTACGGGTCCGTTCTGCTGCGCAGTGCACCGGCCGTGCGCGATGCGTTGGCTCATCTGTGGAGTCTCGGTCATCGGCGCCTCGCTTTCCTGGCCGGCCCCAGTGGTTCGTGGGCGGCGGCAGAACGGAAGGCGGCAGTGAGAAAGGTCATGGGGGGGTCATCAGACCTCGACGTCATTGTGCTCGAGACCGCCGCTCCCACATTCGAGGTGGCGGTGGACGCCGTGCCCCGTCTGCTCGGGACCACGGCGACCTGCGTCATGGCCTTCAACGACCAGATGGCGCTGGGCGTCATCGCCGGCCTCTCGCGAGCCGGTGTATCCGTCCCGAGGGATATGAGTGTGATCGGGCTCGACGACGTTCCGATGGCCGCCATGGTGGCGCCCCCCCTCACGACGATCAGTCTGCCGACCGAGGAGGCAGGGACGACCGCCGTCGCGCTGCTCAGAGGACAGATGACTTCGACGACAGAACTCTTCGGCCAGTTCGTCGTGCGAGAGTCGACGGGGAAGGTCACGAAACGCCGAGCCAGCGCTTCCGTAGGTGGTGCGCGGCGGCCTTCGGGTGGCGGTCGCGGGTAAAGACGCCTTTCTTGTTGCCGTCGACGCGCATGAACGACGGACCGGTGGCGAAATCGGCGAAGTTCCAGACGTGCTCGCCGACGACGGCCTCGATGCGATCGAAGACCTCGTGGTACGTGTCCAGCAACGCGGCCTGGTACTCCTCGCTCCAGACGGCGGCATCAATGGTGTGGAGACCGGGCATCGCGTCGGCTCCGTACTCCGTGACGAGAATGGGTTTGTTGTGCTCTTCGGCCCAGCCGCGGAGCTCCGTTTCCAGTCCCCGGGCGGCGGCGACCAGGTCACCTGGCTCGATATACCACCCGTAGTAGCGATTGATCATGACGACATCGGCCAACGAGGTGACGGTGCAGTTCTTGGGCCCGGCGAACATCATGTTCACGAAGCCGACCGGTCTGGTCGGATCCGCCGCACGGGCGGCGTCGAAGAGCGGTTCGAAGTAGGTCCGCGCCGCGTCGGAGTGCGACTCCGGCTCGTTGGCGAGACTCCAGAGGACAACACTCGGATGGTTCTTGTCCCGGTCGATGAGCTCCTCGATCGCCCGGCGGTGCACCGTCTGGGTCGCCGCATTGATGGTGTCTTCGGAAAAGGTCTCCCGTGGTCCGCCGAGGAAGAGGCCGCCTCCGACGCCCAGGTTCAGCCCGACCGCAGCGGTCTCGTCGATGATGACGATCCCGAGGCGGTCGGCCTGGTCGAGTACTTCTTCCGCGTAGGGGTAGTGCGAGGTCCGGAACGAGTTGGCACCGACCCATCGCAGGAGCTCGAAGTCATGCAGCATCGCCGCGTCGTCATGGCCGCGCCCGTGCACGTTCAGGTCCTCGTGCTTCCCGAAGCCGCGGAAATGGAACGGCGTCTCGTTGATGAGGAACTTCGTTCCCTCGACCCGAACGGTTCGCACTCCAACCGGGAGCACGTAGCGGTCGACCAGGTCCCCGTCGTCGACCAGGTCGAGTTGCAGGTCGTACAGATAGGCGTTGCCCGGTTGCCAGAGCCGGACCTGGGGCACCGAGATCACACCGCTGATCCCGGAACAAGAGCCGACGATGCGTCCGTCCTCGTCCAAGAGCTGTGCCACGACCTCACGTCCTGGTGCGACCTTGGGTGCGATCACGCCGGCGTAGCGGACGAGACCGGTCGCGTCTTCGACTGCCGTGGTGACGGTGACGTCGGCGATATGTGTGGTCGGAGTGGTGGAGACCCAGACGCTCCGGTGGAGGCCGGCATAGTTGAAGAAGTCATGGTGCTGTCGTTGACGGCGCCGCCCGTCTGCCATGACCTCGACGATGCCCGGTGGAAGGGACTGCCACGTAAGCTCGTTGTTGACGGCCACCGTGAGGCGGAGGGGTTCTCCCGGACGGACGAGGTCGCTGATGTCCGTTTCGAAGGGCGTATATCCACCTTCGTGTTCCGTCACGAGCTCGTCGTCCACCCAGACCGCGGCGCGATGTGTGGCGGCGTCGAAGCGAAGAAGGACGCGCTGCCCGACCCAGCCTCGAGGCACGAAGAACGAACGCTGGTACCAGACGTCGCCGACGTGGTCATGCACGGCGCCGTCCACGAAAATGTCGTTGAAGCTGCTCGGCACGGCGATCTGTCGGGCGTCGGGGAGCGGTCCCTGCCACCATCGACTCGCTCGCCCGACCCCGTCGATGTCTACTGCGAATGCCCACATGCCGTCGAGCCGTTTGGTGTCTCGAACGGCGTTGTCCTGGGGCCTCAGCATCAAATTCTCCCTCGTTCAGGCGGGCCGCGGCAGGGCGCGCAGTGCGGACAGGACCACGTTCGCGACGTCAACGGCATCCCGATCCTCCGTGTCGATGACCAGATCAGCTACCTCCGCGTAGAGCTGGGCCCGGTCTCGTGCCATCTGCATGAGCATTGGCAGCGGATCGGCGTCGAGGAGCGGGCGGTGGTCACCGGGCTGGACTCGGGCGGCCAAGCGAGACGGATCGGCCCGAAGCCAGACGACAAACGAATGGGCGAGCGCTGCCCGCACTGCGGGGTCGAGGACGACGCCACCTGGAGCGGCGACCACGACCGGACCCGTGTCCGCCAGTGCGTCGAGCACGACCTGGGACTCCAGGTGGCGGTACGCGCTCTCGCCGCCCTCCTGCCAGAGTTCCCTGACCGTCTTTCCGGTTCGATCGCTGATGGCAACGTCGACATCGACAAATGACCGGTGTGTCTGCGTTGCGACGCGCGCCCCCACGGTCGACTTGCCCGCACCCATGAGACCCACGAGGACCACGGCGTTCATGAAACGCGAAAGGCTTGCCGGGCCAGGTCGTAGGCCAAGTCCCGAGCCAGTTCGGTTGCGTCGTCCTCGTCCATCCTCTCCTCTGCGACGAGGTTGGCCAGGTAGCCCGCATTCACCCTGCGGGCCATGTCGTGACGGGCGGGGATGGTGAGGAGTGACCGGGCGTCGTCGTTGAAGCCGACGGTGTTCGCGAATCCGGCCGTCTCGCTGACGAGGCCGTAATAGCGACGGATCCCTTCGGGACTGTCGAAAAACCACCAAGGGGGACCGAGTCTGAGCGCTGGGTAGTGCCCGGCGAGTGGTGCCAGCTCGCGGCTGTATGTCGTCTCGTCCAGCGTGTAGATCACGACCGTGAGGCGGGGTTCATTGCCGAAGCGGTCGAGCAGTGGTTTGAGGTTTCGGACGTACTCCGTCGCCTTGGGGATGTCGGCTCCTCGATCAGGTCCGAAACGATGGGCCACCCTCGGATTGTGGTTCCGCCACGCTCCGGCGTGGATCTGCAGAACGAGACCGTCATCCATGCTCATGGCGGCCATCTCGGTCAAGAGCTGTCCGCGAAACAGCTCCGCGTCTGCGGGGTCGTGTGCGCCGCGAAGAATCCGAGCGAAGAGGTCCTCAGCGTCACGACCGGACAGATCGGCCGTGCATGGCGACGGGTGACCATGGTCGGTCGCCGTGGCACCCGCTGCGATAAAGGCGACCCTGCGCTGACGGAGGGCGTCGAGGTATCCCTTCCAGGTCGATGTGTCGCTTCCGGTGACCTGTCCGAGGGCGGTGATGTTGGAGAGAAAGTCCGGTCGGTCTGGGTCGACCACCTCGTCAGGTCGAAATGTCGGCACGACACGGCCGTGCCAGTGGGAAGCCCGGAGAGAGGCGTGCGCCTCCAACGGGTCGAGCGCGCCATCCGTCGTTGCGAGGAACTCCAAATCGAATCGCTCGAACAGAGCTCGGGGCCGGAACGCATCCTCGGCGAGGCGAGTCCGCAGCGCGTCGTAGATGGAATCGGCCGTTCCCGCGTTGAGTGGTTGATCCACGCCGAACACCGAGGCCATGGTGTGATCGAGCCAGAGCTTCGAGGGTGTCCCTCGAAAGAGGCCATAGTGTTCGGCCAACGTTCGCCAGACCTGTCGACCGTCCACGTCGACGCCGGCGTGGCCGATCGGGCGGACGCCGAGAGCCTCCATCGGAACGCCCTGGCTGTAGAGCATTCGCACCAGGTAGTGATCCTTGGTGACTAATTCCACCGCAGGGTCGCCGAGCGGACGATCCTCGGCCAGGGCGGTCGGATCGACGTGCCCGTGGGGGCTGATCAGCGGGAGGTTCCGCGTCGCCTCGTGCAGTCGACGGGCGATCCCACGGAGGCCTGGATCCGCAGGGAACAAGAGGTCGTCGTGCACGTTGTGCAAAGCTTTGCATAATGTCCCGATGTCGCCAAAAGGGTGGCTGTGATCGGTTCCTCGAGTACGCCTGGCGGTCGACCCCGGAGTGCACCGGGTCCCGGGTTGGCAACCGGACTCCAAGCCCGCATACTGGTCTTTTGGCCGAGCCGGCGACACCCGGCCGGCTTTGGCGCTCTTTTCGGGAGGGCAGGGGGATCTCGCTGAGAACGCGCATGACGTGGAAGTAGAACCCGCCTATCATCGGCCCCCGGCACGGACCGGACCCTCCGATCATGGGTCGCCTGACAATGGGGTGGGCTGTAGTGACTGATGCTTCGACAGGTGCGGCGGTCGATCCGCCTCAGGACAGCGCAGCGACTCTGGCGCGGCTGTTGTCGGACTCGGCCACCGAAGACAACCATGACGCCGACGAGGTGGTGTTGCCCGAGGCGATGCTGCCCGGCACCCGCGAAGAACACACGACGCTGCAGGACGGCTTGAAAAAGGCCGGGATCAGCACCTTCGTCATCCTCGCCATCATCGTGGCCCTCGACAATCTCCAGACCTCCGGGCTCGCCGTGCTGGCACCGAACATCCGTTCCTCGCTCCATGTGAGCTCAGGCGTCATCGTCTTCGTCGCCGGCGTGTCCGGAGGATTCCTCGTGCTGGGGATTCTCCCCATGGGCTGGCTGGCCGACCGTTACCGACGCGGGCCCATCGTCGGTGTGGCCACCCTCATCTTCGGGGTCATGGTGTTCTTCACGGGCCTGGCCACGAACATCTTCCTGTTCTTCCTGGCTCGTTTCGGGGCCGGCATATCGCAATCGTCGACCTACACCGTGCATCAATCCCTGTTGGCCGACACCTACCCGATCAGCCTGCGCGGGCGCATCGGTTCCGCCATGGGAATGGCCACGGGGATCGCCGCCGCGCTCAGTCCGCTCCTGGTCGGGTCGATCGCCTCGGCCGTCGGCGGTCCCAACGGTTGGCGCTGGGCCTTCTACATCCTTGCCGTGCCCGTCGTCCTGGTCGCAGTCATCGCCTTCCGGCTCCGCGAGCCACCGCGCGGTCAGCACGAGAAGCTCGACGTGCTGGGCGAGGTCATCGAAGACACGCAGCCGGTCCCGCCGTCACTCGAGGCCGCCTTTGCCCGCATCACGAAGATCCACACCATGCGGATGTGCCTCATCGCCTTCTCGGCCATGGGCTTCGGCCTCTTCACGGCGCCGGTGCTCGGCAACCTCTTCCTGCAGCAGCAGTACGGCCTCGACGCATTCAAGCGCGGCCTCATCGGCACCATAGGCAGCATCGGGGTCCTGGTCGCCCTCCCGTTCGTGGGCAAGCTCTACGACCGGCTCTACCACAAGGATCCCGCTCAGGCCCTGGCCCTCATCGGCAAGATCCTCCTCCCCGTGTGCGTCCTCATCCCCATCCAGTACTTCATGCCGGACGCCGCGCTCTGGGCCGCCGTCAGCGTCTTGGTGATCGTCCTCCAGATGAGCGCTTTCTCCATGGTCGGACCCGTCCTGACCTCGGTCGCGCCCTATCACCTACGTGGCATGACCGGGGCCGTCGGGGCCATCTACCTCTTCTTCATCGGGGCCACTGGCGGTGCCGTGCTCTCGGCCGGGCTCGACCAGGCATTCGGACCCCGCACCGCGGTGCTGATCGTGATGATCCCGACCACGCTGATCGGTGGATTCATGATCATCAGGGGCTCGCATTACATCCGCAACGACCTGTCCCTCGTCGTCCTCGAGTTGCAGGAGGAGCTCGAAGAGCACCGTCGCCAGGCCGCTGATCCCGATTCGATTCCGGTGTTGCAACTCAACAACGTCGACTTCA
This sequence comes from uncultured Acidimicrobiaceae bacterium, assembly GCA_963754445.1. Lineage (GTDB taxonomy): Bacteria > Actinomycetota > Acidimicrobiia > Acidimicrobiales > RAAP-2 > Bog-473. The sequence continues at coordinate 1,492,236 of CAVWFT010000002.1, forward strand.
GTTACGGCCACGTCCAGGTGCTCTTCGGCGTCAGCTTCGAGGTGCGAAGGGGCGAGGTGCTCGCTCTGCTCGGCACGAACGGGGCTGGGAAGTCGACTGCGCTCCGGGTGGCCGCCGGCCTGGTCACGTCGGAACGTGGTGTGGTGCGCTTGAACGGTCGCACCGTCACCTATGCCACGCCCGAGCAACGCTCCAAGCTCGGCATCCACCTGCTGCCCGGTGGGCGCGGCGTTTTCGGCGAGATGACCATCATCGAGAACCTGGAGATGGGCGGCTTCGCCTATCGCAGTGACCGGGCCGATCTGAAGCGGCGCATGGATCACGTGCTCGCCATGTTCCCTGCCCTGTCCGAGGCCAAGGGCCGGAGGGCCGACACACTGTCGGGCGGCCAGCAGCAGATGCTGGCGCTGGCCATTGCCCTGCTCCATGAGCCCGAGGTGCTGATGATCGACGAGCTGTCGCTCGGTCTCGCCCCGATCGTGGTCCAAGAGCTCATCGAAGTCGTCGATCGCCTCAAGTCCGAGGGGATCACGATCATCATCGTCGAACAGTCTTTGAACGTGGCCGCGGCAATTGCGGACCGGGCCGTCTTCATGGAGAAGGGCCAGGTCCGTTTCGAGGGTGCCATCTCCGACTTGGTGGAGCGGGACGATCTGGCCCGTGCCGTCTTCTTGGGTGGAGAGGTGCCGGCCTAATGCTCGCCGTGGGCTGGGTCAACTCACAGATCGTCTACGACGGGCTCATCCAAGGCTTGGCCATCGCCGTGATCGCGGTGGGCGTCGTGCTTATCTACCGGGCGACGCGCATCATCAACTTTGCGGTGGGCAACGTCGGGGTGGTCGGAGCCGTGTTGCTCTCGCTGCTCACACTCCAGTACGGCGTGCCGTTCTGGATCTCCCTGGTCATCGCGTTGCTCGTCGGACTCGTCTTCGGTGCCGCCGTCGAAATGACGGTGATCCGTCGGCTCAAGAACGCGCCGCGAGTCGTGGTCCTCGTCTCGACCATCGGCATCGCCGGACTGGCCCAGGCGATCGCCATCGAAATCCCCGAACCCTCGGATTCGAGCGCGCACTACCCGAGCGCATTCAGCGGGACGTGGACGATTGCCGGCATCAGCGTGCGCGGCGCCGACCTCGCCGTGCTGATCCTCGTCCCGGTCAGCGTCGCCCTCCTCATCTGGTTCCTCGACCGCACCATGATCGGCAAGACCGTCAAGGCCTGTGCCTCCAACCCGTCCCTCGCCCGGCTTTCGGCCATCTCACCCAAGCTGGTCTCCACCATGGTGTGGGCGCTGGCCGCTGTGCTCTCCACCCTCTCGGTCATCCTCATCGCCGGTGAGTCGTCGACTGCCGCCGGCTTGGCCACTCTCGGACCGCAGACGCTTTCCGAGGCCCTGGCGGCAGCGGTCATCGCGGGCATGCGGTCCTTCAAGGTCGCCGTCATCGCTGCGGTGGCCATCGGCATCATCCAGAGCGTCCTCACGTACAACTTCTTGGCCGTGCCGGGGATCACCGACCTGCTGCTCTTCATCGCCGTGTTCGTGGCGGTCATCTTCGCCAAGCGCGAAGGCGGAGAGGAGCAGGTCTTTGCGTTCAGCCCCCGGGCCAATCCCATCCCCGAGCGGCTGCGGTCCATCTGGTGGGCCGCCAACATCGACAAGGGTGGGATCCTCATCCTCGGCGTCATCGCGATCCTCCTCCCCATCATCGTCACCGAACCCTCGCGCCAGCAGCTCTACACCGCAGTCCTGGCCTTCGCCGTGTGTGCCTCCTCCCTGACCGTGCTCACCGGTTGGTTGGGTCAGCTCTCGCTGGGCCAGATGGCGTTTGCCGGACTGGCCGCGCTGTTCGCGGCACGCCTGGTGACCGAGGGTGTTCCGTTCTGGCTGGCCATCGTCGTGACCACGGTGGCCTCGGCGCTGCTGGCCCTCGGGATCGGCATCGGATCGCTGCGGGTCCGCGGCCTCTATCTGGCCGTGGTCACGTTCGTCTTCGCGCTGACCGCGCAGCAGTACTTCTATTTCCTTCCGTTCTTCTCCGGGAACTCACCCGACGGCGCCAACGTCCCATTCCCGCCGGGCCACCTGTGGTTCATCAACTTCAGCGGCCAGCGGGCCTACTACTACGTCGTCCTGGCTGTGCTCGCGGTGGTGCTGCTCGTCCTGAGTCGATTCCGGGACAGCGGGGTAGGTCGCACGATCAAGGCGGTGCGTGACAACGAAATCTCTGCGGCCGCCTACAGCGTGCCGACCGTTCGGGTGAAGTTGCAGGCCTTCTCCCTGGCCGGTGGGCTCGCCGGATTGGGTGGCGCGCTCCTGGCCGGAGCCTTCGCCAACATCGCCTTCACCGAGAACTTCTTCTTGGTGAACGATTCCCTCAACCTCGTGGCCATGGTCGTCATCGGGGGCATGGGCTCGGTCTCGGGTGCGCTCATCGGCGCCATCTTCGTGATCGGCATCCCCGCCATTGCCCCCAACAACCAGCTGGTCGGCCTGCTGTCGTCCAGCCTGGGTCTCCTCGTGGTATTGCTCTACTTCCCCCGCGGCCTGAACCAGATCACCTATGCGGCACGCGACGCCATCCTCGGGTGGGCGGATCGACGTCGAGCCGATCGCCCCGAACCGGAGCGGCCCGTCTATCCCACCGCGGTGCGACGCCAGAGCGTGGAAGCCGCCCCAGTTACGGGCCCGGTGCTCGCGGTCAGTGGCCTCTCCGTGCACTTCGGTGGCATCGCCGCCGTCGACGGGTCGTCTCTGCATGTCGATGCTGGCGAGATCGTCGGGTTGATCGGGGCCAACGGCGCCGGCAAGTCGACCCTCATGAACGCGATCGGTGGTTTCGTCTCTTCCACCGGTTCGATCTCGCTGCTCGGGGAGGAGGTGGCGGGCAAGTCACCGGGGCATCGCGCGTCGCTCGGACTCGGGCGCACATTCCAGGCGGCCACGCTGTTCCCGGAGCTCACCGTCAACGAGACCCTGCTCGTCGCCCTCGAGGCCAAGGGGCGATCGGGCATGGTGGCAACCGCCCTCGGGTTGCCCAGTGCACGCCGGCACCGCAAGGCCTCCCAGGCCGAGGTGACGGAGCTCATCGATTTCCTCGGCCTCGGCCGCTATCGCGACCACTACATCAGCGATCTCTCGACCGGCACCCGGCGCGTGGTCGAGCTCGCTGGGCTGCTGGCGCGCAACGCCAAGGTTCTCTGCCTCGACGAACCGACCGCAGGGCTCGCCCAGCGCGAGACCGAGGCGTTCGGGCCGCTCATCGGCACCATCCAGAAGGAATTGGCTGCCTCTGTGCTCCTGATCGAGCACGACATGCCGCTCATCATGGGTATCTCCCAACGGGTGTACTGCCTGGAAACCGGTCGCGTCATCGCCGAGGGCGCGCCGGCCGAGGTCCGCGACAACCCGAAGGTGATCGCCAGCTACCTCGGCACCGATGAACGGGCCATCGTGCGGAGCGGCGACGTGCAGGCCCCGCTCTCGGGCTGAGCAGGCTCGCCCCCCGGGCCACGATGGGCAGACCCCGTGGCCGGGTGTCAGAGTTGAACCTGACTCCGGCGTCAGCATAATATTGACGTCGAAGTTGAAAACGTGATCTCCAAGTTCCGAGAGGTGGCCCATGACGAAGCCAATCGTTGATTTTCCCGTATTCGACGCGGACAACCACATGTACGAGAACACCGACGCCTTCACCCAGTTCTTGCCCAAGGAGTTCGAGGGCCTCATCAAGTACGTCCAGGTGAACGGCCGCACCAAAATTGCCGTGCGCAACGTCATCTCGGACTACATCCCGAACCCCACCTTCGAGGTGGTCGGTCGTCCGGGGGCCTCCGAGGAGCTGTTCAAGCACGGGAACCCCGAGGGCAAGACGCGCCGCGAAATCATCGGCAAGCCGATCCGCTCGCCGGAGGCCTTCTTCTCGCCCGAGCCGCGACTCAAGCTGATGGACGAGCTCGGCCTCGACCGCGCCCTCATGTGGCCGACGCTCGCCAGCCTGCTCGAGGAGCGTCTTTACGACGACCCGGTTGCCACGCACGTGGTCGTCCATGCTCTCAACCAGTGGATGCACGAGCACTGGAGCTTCAATTACGAGGGCCGTATCTTCCCGACCCCGGTGATCACGCTGCCCATCGTGAGCGAGGCCATCAAGGAGCTCGAATGGGTGCTCGAGCGCGGCGCGAAGATCATCCTGATCCGCCCGGCACCGGTACCGGGGTACGAGGGTCGGCGTTCGTTCGCCCTGCCCGAGTTCGACCCGTTCTGGGAGAAGGTGGCCGAGGCCGACGTCACGGTCGGCATGCACGCCTCGGACGACGGCCTCATCCGCTACTACAACCAGTGGGAGGGAAACCACCGCGGCGAACTCCTCCCCTTCACGGCCAAGCCGTCGGCCTTCATGAACATCATGCACACCCAGGGCCGTGGCATCTTCGACACGGTCTCCTCGCTCATCGGGCACGGCCTCTTGACGCGCTTCCCGACACTCCGGATCCTGCCCGTCGAGAACGGGTCGGCTTGGGTCCGGCCCTTCGTCGAGGCCGTCGGCCAGTCCTACGCCCACGAGCCGGCGCTCTACGACGAGGATCCGTTGATGGTGCTCAAGCGGAACATCTGGATCCACCCGTTCCACGAGGAAAACCCGAAGGGTCTCATCGACATCGTCGGGGTGGACCGGGTCGTTTTCGGCTCCGACTACCCGCACATCGAAGGGATGTCCGAGCCCCTCTCGTATGTGGACGAGTTGGCCGGGCTCTCGCACGAGGACATGGCGAAGGTCATGGGAGGCAACCTGGCCACGGCCATGAAGGTGCCGTTCGCCGCCTGAGCACTGCCGTTTCTGCGTACGGAGAGAGGCCCCCGGGGATCAGCCCCGGGGGCCTCCCCCTCCCGATGCCCTTGTCGCCTCCCCGCGTGCTCCTATATGGTGTAGAGCAGTAGCTCTACACAGGAGGCGGCCCCGCGGGGATGGCCGCCTCGGGGAGGATCCGGTCGATGCCAGCATGGTGGGTCGTCGCGTCGCCTGGCGACGGCACGGTGCTGCGGTGGGATCCACGTGTTCGTGCGACGACACTGAACGGTGGCGGTTCCCTTGCCTGAGCTGACCGTGTCACGGATCGCCCGGGCCGCGCTCGACGTGGCCGACGAACGGGGCGCCGCCGGGTTCAGCATGCGGGCGGTGGCCGATCGCCTGGGCGTCACGCCCATGGCGCTCTACCACCACGTGTCCGACAAGGCGGGTTTGATCGCCGTCGTGGTCGACGAGGTCATCGCCGAGCGGCCGCTGCCTGCACCGACCGGTGCCTGGCGGGAGGATCTCTTCGATCTCGCCCACTGGATGCGTGAGTCGACCTTGGCCCATCCGGCCATCATCCGACTGCGCAACGACTTTCAGGTCTGGACCCCGTCGATCTTTCCCATGACCGAGCGCTGGCTCAGCGTGTGGCAACAGAGCGGGCTCGAGCTGGCGTCCGCCATCCGTGTGGCCGCGGTGAGCAGCACCGCCATCATCGGGTTCGTCGAGCAAGAGCTCGTCGCAGCCACCACGGACCTGCCGGACGACACGCTGCTGGCATCGTTCCCCAACGTGCGGTCAGCCTTCAGTGCGGAGAACGACCCGTCGGCCGACTTCGAGCTCATGGTCCGATCCCTCGTCGACGGTCTCCTCAGCTCGGTGGTCGCGGCGGCGAAGGCTGGTCGCCCGCTGCGCGCTCCCGCCGGGCGCCAGCCCGTCCCGCCGCCCCGGTCAGCGGGGGCACCCGCCCGCACCAGATCACGGAGGCAGCAGCGTGCCTGACCCAGCGCACGCAGTGCCCGGTGCCGACAATTGCCGGCCACGGCGGCGTATTCTGCGACCGCTCGAGCGCCCGGGGGAGCGCGTCGAGTGCGTTGCCGAGGGGGTAGCCGTGACGGCGCGTCCACATTTCCACAGCATCAGTATCAGGGCTAACAGAAAGGCCATCATGCGTACAGCAACTGCGGCGTTTGCCGTCTTCGTCGTCTCCCTTGCCGGATTGTTCACGGCTGGAGCCGCCGGAGCCGCCACGTCGACCCAGGGCGTCACGGCCGGCACCATCAAGGTGGGTGTGACGTATCCGGACGTGGCTGCGATCCGCAGCATCATCAATGTCAATCCGGGCAACTACGTCGTTGCCTACAACGCCCTGTTCAAGCAGATCAACGCGAACGGTGGGATCAACGGGCGCAAGATCGTTCCGGTCTTCGCTGCGGTCGATCCGCTCGGGACGTCGGGTGCCGCCACGGCCTGCACCCAGTTGACGGAAGACGACAAGGTCTTCATCACCCTCGGCTTCTTCCAGCAGGTCGACACCGCGTGCTACGTGCAGACCCACAGCACGCCGATCGTCGGGTTCTCGCTGACCGCGCAGGAATCTGCCGCGGCCAAGGCACCCTGGTACAACTACCAGATCTCCGACAGCAACCTCGTGCCGAAAGAGATGGCGATCTTCAAGAAGGAGGGCGCCTTCGGGGGCAAGAAGGTCGGAGTCGTCAGCACGACGGCTGACGCCGACGAGGTCAAGCTCGTCACGACCGCGCTGAAGAACGAGAAGGTGGACGTCGTCCAGACCGCCGTCAACTCGGTGCCCGACACTGACACCACCGCCCAGGTGGCCGAGTACGGCACCATCGCCGAGAAATTCCAGTCGTCCGGGGTCAACGTCGTCGTCGCGGTGGGCAACGCCGGCAACGGGTGGCCCTCTGGTCTGCAGGCCAACCAGAGCTCCTATCGTCCGCGCCTCATCGCCACCGACTACAACGACCTCGACGCCTACGTGTCCAACAAGGCCGGTGTGACCCAGTCGATCCTTAAGAACCTGCTCACCGCCGGCCCCACGCCACCACCCACCGTCGAGTGGAACGACCCCGCCATGAAGAAGTGTGTGGCCACGATCGAGAAGGCCGAACCCGGTGCGTCCATCAGCAATCCGGTGACGGCGACGGCGTCGACGCCCGTGACCTACACCGCACCCGAGACGGCATGCCAGCAGGTCGCCTTGTTCCAGGACCTGATCAAGGCCGCCGGGAAGACCCTGACGACGCAGTCACTGGTCAAGGGTGCCAACACCCTGACCCATGTCACGATTCCGGGTGGTGGTGGCACCTTCAACTACTCGGGGGGGCACAACGACGGCAACGGTCCGGTCTTCGTCTACACCTGGAAGCCGTCCACCTCGGCCCTGGTCCTCAAGACCACGCAGAGCTGACGGGAGGTGCGGGACCTTGGCCGGACGGTGCGGGTCCCGCGACTCTCAGACCGAGATGATGGCGACGCCCGCCGTCCCGGGTGCTCCGTAGAGCTGGCTGTAGCCGACTCGCGGCGCGCCGGGGACCTGACGCTCGCCGGCATCGCCGCGCAGCTGCGTCACGAGCTCGTAGACCTGACGTAGCCCCGAGGCCCCGATGGGTTCACCGTTGGCGATGAGGCCACCATCGGTGTTCACCGGCAGGGTGCCGCCGATCTCCGTGGCGCCGTCCGCCAGCAGGGCCTCCTGCTCGCCGTCCTTGCAGAAGCCGTTCTCGGCCATGTGAATGACCTCGGCTCCCGCATCGGTGTCCTGCAGCTGCACCACATCGACGTCCTCGGGGCCGAGCCCGGCCATCTCGTAGGCCGCACGGGACGCGTCGGCCGTCGGAGCGTCGGCTCGCTCCAGCGGGAGCCACGGGCTGTGCACCTCGAAGGCGCCGAGACGGCGGGTCCGCACCACGGAGGCCTTCAGGTAGATCGGGCGCGCGCTGTAGCGGTGTGCCACGGACGCCTTGCAGAGGACGATGGCGGCCGCCCCCTCGTCGGGGGAGCAGAACATGTACTGGGTGAGCGGGTCGTTCACCATCGGCGACTCGAGGATCTCGTCCTCGCTCAGGGTCTGGCGTCGAAAGGCGTCTGGGTTGAGCGATCCGTTGCGGTAATTCTTCGCGGCCACCCGGGCCAGGGTCCGGGGACTGATGCCGAAGTCGTGCATGTAGCGCTGGATCTTCATGGCGAAGAACTTGGGCGTGAGGAAGAGGCCGGTCTCGCCGTACCAGCTCGGGACCCCGTACATGACGGGGTCGGCTGCGAACGCGCCGGGCAGGTGTTTGTCCATTCCGATGGCCATCCCGAGCTCGGCGTCCCCCAGGCGGATGGTGTTCGCCGCTTGGGTCAGCGCGCTGGCTGCGGTGGCGCATCCGTTGTACACGTCGGTGAAGGGCAGGCCGGTCAGCCCGAGAAAGTTGACGACCGCGTCCGGGTTGTCGACCTCGTAGCTCCCGCCGAAGGCGAACTGCATGTCCTGCCAGGCGACCCCGGCATCGGCGAGGGCGGAGCGGGCGGCCTGTGCACCCATCTCGATGGCGGAAAGTCCGGGGAAGCGGCCAAAGGCCGTGCGCCCGACCCCGATGATGGCAACGTCGTCCATGTGGTCCTCAGCTCTCGTCGACCGGTCGGAAGGCATAGGTCAGGATCTCGGTGCCGTCGTCATCGGCGGCGAAGGGCACCACCGTCAGTTCCATCGGCATGCCGATGTGCAGTTCCTGGTCGACGGGGCCGGCCAGTCGTGCCTCGATGCGGCCTTCGGGCAGCTCGATGAAGCCGACGCCGTAGGGCTCGAACTCCTTGGCCGGTTCCCGTCCGATGTACGGCGGGTTCTTGGGCTGGAAACGTTGGCGGGTCCAGGTCCACAAGGTCCCCGTCCGGGACAACAGGGTGGGGGAGACGGCGTCCCCTCCACAGCTCGGACACGCACCCTGGGCCGGGAACGTGATGAAGGAGCAGTCCTGGCATCGTGACGCGTGCATACGGGGTTCGTCCGATGGCCACTCGAAGAGGCCGTCGGCGATCGTTCGTTGAGCGGTCATGTCGTCGTCTCCTACTCGGGTGTCTCGAGGGTATCGCCTGGCGGACCCCGGCCTCCGCCGGTCGGATTCAGCCGAAGATCTTGCGGAAGTCCCAGCTGACGATCTTTTGCGGTGTCATGCGCAACCAGGCGTGTCGGCCGTCGTGGACCATCGTCCCGCCGGCGTACTTGGCGCCGAACAGCGTCTCGGGCACTTCGAGCTCGGCGAGTGGTTCGCCCGTGCGCGGCACCTCGCCGACCACCTCGACCACCCCACGCAGCTCCACCCCGCGCAGTTCCGTGAACTCAATGCCGCCGTCGACGATCACGCTGACCCGGCTGTCACGTTGGAGGTCGGTCCAGCGTTGGCTCTTGACGATGGAGGTGAGCCACAGGGACGTGCCGTCCCACGCGAACCACAATGGTGTGACGTGCGGCGAGCCGTCAGCGCCGATGCTGGCCACCCGGCACGTGCGTTCGCTGGCCAAGAACGCGTCGCGCTCCTCCGCGGTCATGGCCGCCTTGCCTCCTCGGCGCTGCTCCTTCATGGCGTTCCCTCCCGTTGGTTCACGTCGCAGAACCGGTGCCGAAGATCCGGCTGGTGGCGACGACACACAACCGGTTGTCGTTCCCTGCGTCGCGCACCTCCACCTCGCCCAGGCCATGGCGCACGACCGCGGTCGCCACGGCCGGGCCCACGCGGGCGGGCTGCAGATAGCGCAGGGCCAACGACGAGAGTGTGGTGCTCGGCGTGCGCGAGAGCGCCGCCTCCTCGACCGCCAGAGCGATGAGGCCGCCGTTCATGGTGTTGGACGCGTTCAGCACTTCATCGGAATGGCCGAGGACGGCCACTCCCGGTTCCGTGCGCTCGCATCCGGCGCGCTCGGCGAACGGCACCGACAGCCGTGGGCCGTCGCCGATCAAGGCGCTGCCATCGGTTGGGATGTCGATGGTCAACCGGGCGTCGGGCGCCGCCATGAACGAGAGCCCGGCGAAGCCGATCACCGCGCCGTCGTCCCGTCGGAATTCGACCCGGGCCACGAAGACGGTCCGGCCGACCTTCACCGCCCGGGCGACGCCGTGCACGGTGCCCGTGCCGGGCGCGGGGTCGAAGAGATGGACGTCGAGCTCGAGCGTGACCGGGACCCGAGGTCCGACCGAGTAGATGGCCAGGTGCCCGGCGAGCACGTCGGCCCAGGCGGCCAGGATCGAGACCCTCAGGTGCTCGGTCCCGGGCACGTACATCTCGGGGAACACCTCCGCCGACCCGTGCATCTCGTCACCGACGCGGCTGACGCCCCATCCGAGGTCTTGGAGGACGTGGCTGCGCGCCGCGCCGTCCTCCACCGTCGTGCTCATGCTTCCTCCTGGTCGTGGCTTCGGCCCCGCCGCCCGCTCACGGCCGCCAATGTAGCGGAATCGACGTCGACGTCACAATCAAGAGAGGGTCGGTCGCCGTGCGGTCAGGGGATCGGCGCATCGAGCAGGGACGGGCTGCCGGGTCGGAGGGCGGCCAGTGAGAACCCGGCCGTCGTGCGGTAGCCCTCGGTGACCGCCGCGATCTCCTCGGGGCTGATCACCTCGGCAATGTCGGCGAAGCCGTCGGGTGCGCGCTCCTCGACCAGGCGCATGGGGAGTTCGGGTCCGAGACCCCGATTGGCTTCGACGATGGCGGCCGTGGCCGGGCGGCGGTTCCGCTCGTAGGAGGCCAGCGCGTGCGCGTAGTCGCCGTCGTGGGACCTCCCGATGCACCCGGCCAGGACCCGGGCGTCGAGGATGGCCTGCGAGGCGCCGTTGGAACCGATGGGATACATGGGATGGGCGGCGTCGCCGAGGAGGGTGGTGCAACCGAACGACCAGCGGGGGAGGGGATTGCGGTCGACCATCGGGAAGAGGAAGGTCTCGGGAGCGGCCCGGACGATCGACGGCACGTCGAGCCAACCGAAATCCCACTCCTCGAACGCCGGCAGGAAGTCGTCGAGACGGCCCCGGCGATTCCAGTCCTCCTGGGCGGCAAGGTCGGAGTCGGGGAGGCGTCGCTCGGCAATGAAGTTGTAGACCTGGCGCCCGCCGGGCAGGTCGGCAATGGGATAGCCCACGAACTTCTGGTCAGGGTGTCCGGCCCAGACCATGGTGCGGCCGTCGAGGACGCTATCGACCTCGGCCACGCCCCGCCAGAGCAACGCTCCGTTCCACAGCAGCGGGCCTTCGTCGGGGAACCGAGCTGCCCGGGCCGCGCTGTGGATGCCGTCCGCCGCCACCACGACGTCGGCCTCGACCCGGGCCCCGTCGAACACGGCAACCGGTCTCGAGCCCTCCCGCTCTATGCGTTCGAGACGCCGGCCGAGGTGGACGGCGTCCGGTCCGAGTCGCTCGAGGGCGGCGGCGAGGAGCACGTCTTGGAGGATGCCCCGGTGGATCGAGAGCTGCGGCCAGGGATAGCCCGCGGCCTTACCCCGCGGCTCGCGCCAGATCTCCTGCCCGCGGCGGGTGCAGTAGAGGAGCAGGCTGGGCGCCACGGCGCGCGCCTCGAGCGGCTCGAGGAGGCCGAGCGCGTCGAGCTCACGCACCGCATGAGGCAGCAGGTTGATCCCGACCCCGAGCGGCCGCAGCTCGTGGACGGCGTCGAAGACGTCGACGGTCGCCCCCGTCTGGTGCAGGCTCAAGGCGGTGGTCAACCCGCCGATGCCGGCCCCGACCACCACGCAGTGTGGACGGAGAGCGGTTCCCCTCACCGCACCTCGTGCACGTCGATGGTCACGACGGCCCGGTCGCGGCGTCCGGTCGACACGGCCAGGAGGTCGTTGAGCCACGAGAGCTCCGGTGCGGCCGTGGAGAATCGCACATGGGTCCGGAAGTAGTAGTCGTCCGGGTCGACGTCGTCGCCGCGGGCCAGGCGCTCGGCCACGTCGGGCGCGGCCTTGCGGAGACCGGCGGAGCGCACCTCGATCAATTCTCCTTCGGCGCACTCGAGCGTGTAGTGCGCGTCGATCTCCAGCGTGCCGTCGGCTCGGACCTGCTGCCAGTCGACCCCGCCTTCGCGCAGGACGCCCGCCAGGCCGTCGCGACCGGCGAAGGTCCCGCCGGCGAAGGGCACGAAGCGCCGGCCCCCGCCGAGTTCGACCAGGGGGAGGACATCCACTCGTATGGCGAGGAGCTCGCGCAGGCCTACCGGGCGCATGGGTTCACTCCTCTTTCGAGACGGCGCCTCCGGCGCCGCCGCCTACATCCGGCCAAGCAGGAATCCGGCCGCGGCAGCAGCGGGCTCGAACGAGCTCGTGATGCCCGAGCTCACGTACCCGACGTCGCTGATCAGGGTGATGCCCGAAATGGCCGCGGCGGCGTCGCTGCAGAGGAACACCAGCGGGTAGGCCTGCTCGAGGGGCGTCGAGGCACCGATGCCCGTCTCCTCCCGGTAGTCGGCGCCGAAGCCGAGCCACATCTCCGCGTTGGCCTGGGCCAGCGGCGTGTCGGTCGGTCCCGGGCAGATGGCGTTGATGCGGATGCCCTGCTTGAGGAACGGGAAGGCCTGGCTGGCCACGTAGCCGCAGACCGCCTGCTTGGAGTGGAAGTAGTCCGCCCAGCCGTGCTCGATCGCCCAGGCCGAGGCCGAATCGAAGTCGGGCGTGGCCAGGTACTCCTTCACCTGGTCCCAACCGGCTTCCCAGCCCAGTCCGGCCGCCGAGGAGATGAACCCGATGGCCGAGCCGCGGGGCAGCATGCCGCCGGCGATCATCCGCTCGATCAGGTGGCGGTGGCCGCCGAAGTTGATCTTCTCGATGTTCGGGGTGCCGTCGGCCACGCCGGCGCACGCCATGAGTGCGTGGACCGGACCACCGCATTCGTCGACCGCCTTGTCGATCGATTCCTTCTCCCCCAGGTTCAGGTGGATGGCCTTCACGCCGTCGATCTTCACGTCGGCGTAGTCCATGACCACGACGTCGGCTCCGGCGTCGCGCGAGAGCTCGGCTGCGGCGGCGCCCATGCCGGTGGCGCCACCGACCACGAGGACCCGCTTGCCGTCGTAACGAAATGCGTCGAACAGGGACATCAGTACTCCTTAGCTAGATGACGAGACGAGTGGTCGGAAATGCGTGCGCGTGCTTACCCGACGACGGAACGGACCTTGAGGTCCACGATGGTATCCCAGTCGATCCCGAGTTCGGCCAGGATGTCGTCGCCCTGTTCGTTGAACTCCGGTGCCCGCCTGGCCGGCGCCGGTTCCCCGCCGAACTGGATCGGGACGGCCACCATGGAGAAGTCCGTCCCCCCGGCCGTGGTGCACTCCTGTATGTAGCCGTTGGCCGCCACCTGCGGATCGACCGTGGCCGCTTCGAGCGTGTCCTGCACCACGCACCACTGGCCGGTGAAGTCGGCCAGCCGCTCGCGCCAATCGGCGATCGGTCGTTCGGCGAAGGCCTCGGCCATGAGAGCCTGGGCTTCCAGCGTGTTCTCCAGGAGCGCCGCATGGTCGGCGAAGCGGGGATCGGTCGCCGCCTCGGCCCGGCCCACCAGCTGGCACAGCTCGGCCCAGTACCGGCTGGCCTGCAGGCAGCAGAGCGAGAGCTGACGATCGTCCTTGGTGATGTAGTTGCGCACCAGCGGGTTCAGGCGCGGCGCGTTGGACGGTGGTCCCTGCCACGGCTGGTCGAGCAGGAGTGAGACCGCGTAGGCCTGGCCCATGGCCCACATGCCCGAGGCGAGCAGGGAGACGTCGACCGTCGTCGCCTCACCCGTGCGTTCCCGGTGGAAGAGCGCACCCATGATCCCTCCGGCGATGGTCATGGCGCCGACGGAGTCGCCGAAGCCGGGCCCCGGGGGTGCCGGCATCCAATCCGCGTCGGCCGGCCGCACACCGAGCGCCACGCCGGCGCGGTACCAGAAGGAGAGGGAGTCATAGGAGCCCTTGTCGGCGTCCGGACCGCGTTCGCCCTGCCCGGTGCCGGCCACGTAGATGATGTTCGGGTTGTGGGCGCGCAGGTCCTCCAGCTCGATGCTGAGCTTCTTCCGTACCCGGGGCAACTTGTTGGTGAGGAACACGTCGGCCGTCGACGCCAACTTGTACAGGATGTCGAGGCCCTCGTCGGTGGTCAGGTCCAGGGCCAGGCTGCGCTTACCCCGGTTGGAGTGCTCGAGCAGGGGATGCACGTCGCCACCGGTCAAGGGCATGACCCCGGTCGAGGCCAGCCCGCGCATGGCGTCCCCGCGTTCGATGGGCTCGATCTTGATGATCTCGGCGCCCAGGTCGGCCAGGAGCGCCGACGCTGCCGGCACGAACGTGTGCTCCGCCACCTCGAGGACGCGTACGCCCTCCATCACCTGGGTACTGCTCACGTGGGTCCCTCCCTGAGATCCGCTCGTCTCGCCCGGCGCCTGCCGGGTCGGCGGATCGATCGAAGACTGACGTCGACGTCGATATTAGACAGGCCCCGGTGCCGGGGCCACCTCGAGCAGGACCTTGCCCACGGCCCGGCCATCGGCCACGTGGCGCAGGGCGGCCGCCGTCTCGGCCAGGTCGAAGGTCGCGCCGACCAGGGGATGGGCCTTGCCCTGGGCCAGCATGCCCATGAGCTCGCCGTCGTTGCGCACCATCTCGGCCGCCCGGTGGGTGGCGAAGTCCCGGAATTGGAAACCCAGGATGTGCACACCTTTGAGCAACACCAAATTAAGAGGTATGCGTGGGATGGTCCCCGAGGCGTAGCCCACCGTCACGAAGCGCCCGTCGTAGTGCAAGGCCCGCAGCGCCGGCTCGGCCAGCTCGCCGCCCACGGGGTCGACGACGACATCCGCCCCGCCCGGCAGAGCCGCCTTCAGCGCCGCCCGCAGGTCGCCGGAGCGGTGGTCGATGAGCCGGGTGGCCCCGCAGGCCCGTGCCGCCTCGAGTTTCTCGGCCGACGAGGCCACCGCGGTGACCGTCGCCCCCATGGCCGCGCCGAGCTGCACCGCGGCCGAGCCGACACCGCCGCCGGCGCCGAGGACGACGAGCTCCTCGCCCGCGGCGAGCGCGGCCGTCGAACGCAACACGTGGTACGCCGTCTTGTAGGTGACGCCGAAGGCGGCTGCCGTGCGGTCGTCCACGTCGTCGGGGATCGGCGTGAGGGCCGAGGCGTTGGCAGCGATCTCGTCGGCGAAGGCCCCGATGAAGGCCGAGCCGAAGACCCGGTCGCCGACCGCGACGGCGTCGACACCGTCGGCCACCTCCGTGACGACGCCGGCGAACTCGCTGCCCGGGATGAACGGGGTCGGAGCCTGGGCCTGGTACTGGTTGGCCACCACCAGGACGTCGGGAAAGTTCAGCGCGGCCACCGCGATGCGCACCCGGGCCTGGCCCGCTTCGAGCACGGGCGGGTCGACCTCTTCGATCTCGACGACCTCGGGATCGCCATAGGAGCGGCAGAGCGCGGCGCGCACCTCAGGACCCGGCGAGCACCGCGTAGTCGCTCGACGCGGCCATCTCCGCGGCGCTGGCCATGAGGTCGAGCACGATCGGCCCGAACGCCTGCAGCTTCTCGTCGTCGCCCGCTCGCTGGAATCCCTGCTCGAGCACGACGGCCAGCTTCCACTTGGCCAGGATCACGTAGTAGTCCATGTCGTCGACCTGGCGCCCCGAGACGTTGGCGTAGTGGCCGACGATCTCGTCGCGCGACGGCATGCCGGTCATGTCGACATAGCCGCCCGCCCGATCGGAGTCGGCCGAGGTGTCCTCGGGCCAACCCTGCACCACCCAGCCCAGATCGAGCTTCGGATCGCCCACGGTTCCCATCTCCCAGTCGACGATGGCGGCCAACCGGGCCGGGGCGCCGTCCTTGAACATCACGTTGGCGAATTGGTAGTCGCCGTGCATCAGTCCCGGGATGAAGTCGATCGGCTTGTGGGCCCGCAACCAGGCCGAGGCCTCGTCGAAGCCCGGCAGCTCGCGCCCCTTGATGCGTTCGAGGAAGGCCGTCCATCGGTCGACCTGGCGTTCGTGGAAGCCGTCGGGTCGGCCGAGGTCGGACAGGCCCTTGGCCCGCCAGTCGACATTGCCGAGCAAAGCGATGCCCTCGACCAGTTGGAAGGCCAGACCGCGTCGTTGCTCGATGTCGGTGTCGAACGGGGCGGGCCACTCGCGCCGCATCTGCATCGGTGACCAGCCGTCGACGAAGCCCATCAGGTAGAAGGTGCGTCCCAGCACGTCCTGGTCCGTGCAGAGGGCGACGGCCTCGGTGTGGGGCACATCGGTCCCGGTGAGGGCCTCGATGATGCGCCACTCGCGCACGATGCCGTCGTCGCGCGATGCCGGTGCGCTCGGGGGCGGGATGCGCATGGCGCAGTGCACGTCGCCCCGGCGCAGCTCGTAGATCTCGTTCTGGCTGCCACCCGAGATGTAGCCGTGCTCGAGCGGGGCGCCGGTCCCGAGTCCCTGGCCGTCCATCCAGGCGACCAGCCTGTCGACGTCGGCGATCGTCGGCACGTCGCCGACGGCATCGGATGCTTCGGTCGTGCTCACAGGTTTCCCACCTCCAGTTCGAGGTACTGCGCGTACTTCGCCTTGGCCGCCTCCTGGCGTTTGGGCAACCACTGCGTCGGCCAGATGTCGTCGCTGGCCTTGTAGTCGCGCAGCACCTGACGGGCCACCGTGATCTTGTGCACCTCGGTGGGCCCGTCGGCCAGGCCCATCACGGCCGCTGCGTGCACCATGCCCATGAACGGCATCTCGTTGGTGGTGCCCAGCGCCCCGTGGATCTGCATGGCCCGCCACGCGATGTCGTGCAGGACGGTCGGCATCACGACCTTTGCCGTGGCGATGTCCTTGCGGACCCGTTTGTAGTCGTTGTACTTGTCGATCTCCCACGCCGTGTAGAGCACGAAGAGCCGGAACTGGATCAGCTGGGCATAGGAGTCGGCGATGTAGCCCTGAATGAACTGCTTGTCGGCCAGGAGGCTGCCCTGGGTCTCACGGCTCAGCGCCCGCTCGCACATCATGTCGATGGCCTTCTGCGCCATGCCGATGGTGCGCATGGCGTGGTGGATGCGACCGCCGCCGAGACGCGTCTGGGCGATGACGAACGCCTGCCCTTCACCGCCGAGAAGCGATTCGGCGGGGACGCGCACGTCCTCGTAGTGGATCAGCGCGTGGGAGCCCTCGTTGACCGGTTCCCCGAACAGGCCGACGTTGCGCACGATGTTGATGCCCGGCGTGTCCGTCGGCACCAAGAACATCGACATGCCCTTGTAGGGGTTGACGTCGGGGTTGGTCACCGCCATCACAATGAGGAAGGAGGCCGTCTTGGCGTTGGAGGAGAAATACTTCCAGCCGTTGATGACCCACTCGTCGCCGTCCTGGACGGCTTGCGTCTTGAAGAGGGTCGGGTCGGCCCCGGCATGCGGTTCGGTCATGGAGTAGCTCGAGAAGCACTCGCCCGAGAGGAGCGGCTGGAGGTACTTCTCCTTCTGTCCGGGCGTCCCGTAGTGGGCGATGATCTCGGCATTGCCCGTGTCGGGAGCCTGGCAGCCGAAGACGATGGGGGCCCACGACGAACGGCCCAGGATCTCGTTGAGCAGGGCCAGCTTCAGCTGGCCGTACCCCTGCCCACCGAGCTCGGGTCCCAGGTGGGTGGCCCAGAGGTCCTTGCTGCGCACGATGTCCTTGAGCGGGTCGATGGCTTCGCGTCGCTTGCCCTCGAGCGGGACGAACTGGAGGTGTGGGAAGACGAGGTCGAGGGGTTCGACCTCCTCCCGCACGAATGCGTCCACCCAGTCCAGCTTCTCTTGGTACTCGGGATCGGTCTCGAAGTCCCACGCCATGGTTGTGCCCTCCCTCGGTCGTCCGCAAGAATAGGATTCTTGCTATCAAGAATGCAATACCGACCATGAGCGGCGATGGAGCCGGGACCACAGAGGTCACCGGCGTCAGCAGCCGCATCGCCCGTCGCTCGCTGGCCAAACGCGAGACCGAGTATGCCGACGAGGTGCAGCGCCTGCTCGATGGCGGCGCTCGAGCTCATGCAGGCGCATGGCACCGCATCGCGGCCCCGGGTGGCCGACATCGTGGCCCGGGCCGGCCTGTCCAACGACGCCTTCTACCGGCACTTCAAGTCCAAGGACGCGCTCGTGACCGCCATCCTGGAAGAGGGCAGCGAGCGACTGCGCAGCTATCTGGTGCACCAAATGGCCAAGGAGTCGTCGCCCGAGGGTCAGGTCCGGCGGTGGGTCAAGGGCGTGCTCTCCCAGGCCACCCCTGATCTGGCGGCCACCAGCCTGGCCGTGCTCTGGAACGGCGGGGGCGCCGACCCCCGCCTGGCTGCCGGGCGCCACTTCGCCAGCGCACCGTTGGCCCTGCTCCTGCACGGGCCCTTCGCCGCCATGGGGAGCACCACGGTCGAGCTCGATGCCGCCCTGGCCGCCCACGCCACGCTCGGCTTGCTCTCGGACTGCGTCTGGCAGCAGCAGCAACCGAGCCGGGCCGAGGTGGAGCGGGTGACCGTGTTCTGTCTGGCCGCGGTCAGGCGCTGAGCGCGTCGACGACTCAGGCCTCGTCGAGCCCTTCGGGGACCCAATTGGGCTTGCGCTTCTCCATGAACGCCGCCATGCCCTCGCGCGGTTCGGGCGACTCGTCGAGCGCCCAGAACATGGTCTGGTAGTCGATCTGGCCGTAGCGCTCGTTCAGCATGCGCTTCACGTGGGTGCGCGCCATGGGCGGCGTGAGCAGGATCTCACGGGTTGCTTGTCGGGCGGCGTCGTGCAGTTCCTCGTGGGGCACCACGCGTGAGATCAGTCCGATCCGCAACGCCTCCGCCGCATCGAAACGGCGTGCGGTGAGCAGGAGGTCGCGGGCGACGGCGATGCCGACGTGGGCCGGCAGCACCGCGGCGTAGGTGGCGTCCGGAATGCCACGCAGCAGTTCGGGGACGCGGAACGTCGCCCGATCGCTGGCCACGCAGACGTCGGCCAGCACGGCGATCAGCAGCCCGCCCGCCTGGCAGATGCCGTTGACGGCACTGACCACCGGGGCGCGGCTGTCGCGGATGGTGAGGAAGGGGAGCATGTCGGCCCCGATGTCGGGCGTGGGCTCGTCCCCGGGTTCCGAACGGCCACCGAGGTCGCCACCGGGGGCGAAGACGTCGCCGGTGCCCGTGATGATCAGCGCGGCCAGATCGGGGTCGGCATTGACCAGGTGCACCGCCCGCTTGATGCCGAAGTACATCGCCGGCGTCAATGCGTTCCGGGCCTCGGGCCGGTCGATGAAGCACCAGGCGATCGGGCCCTCACGCTCGAAGCGCAGGCCGGCCGCGCCGAGCTCGTTTGCCATGCGTCCTCCCTCCCGGCCGGGACGCTCGGCGCCACGACCCGTTGTCGACGAGGCCCGGTTTGTCCGGGCTTCTCCTCAGAGCTTGCCCGCGCCGCCACTCCGGGCGCGGATCATGGCGTCTTGCACCCAGGATCCGACCAGCTGTCCGTCGCGCCCGAAGATGTCGCCGCGCCCCCAGCTGCGACCGTGGCCGCTGTAGGACGCCCGCATCTCGAGCAGGTGCCACGCGGCGGCCGGGTAGGGCTCGTGGTAGGTCATGGTGTGGGAGAGCACCCCGGTCGAGAGGGTCCGGTGGGCCTGGGCCTGGCCCACTCCGGCGTGCGGGCGCATCGCCGTCCCGATGAGGAAGGTCTCGGTGGAGAAGGCGAGCAGCGCCTGGTCGATGGCCGGATCGCCGGGTGCGGCGACGAAGCGGGCCCACACGGCGAGCTCGGGCGGTCCGACCAGGTCGGGGTCGTTGACGTCCACGTCGTCGACGATGCCGGCCTCCCACGAGCCGTTGACCTTGACCGCTCCGGCGACGTCGTCGGGACTCGAGGTCGATGTGGGCGCGTCGGCGTGGCGGATGACGTCGTCCTCCTGGGCGCTGAGCAGGGCCAGCGAGCGGGTGATGACCTGGTCGTGCTGGCTGATCGTGACCGTGCTGCTGGCCAGCGAACGCCCGGCGTGCATGCGGTCGACCGTGATGTCGAGGGTCTCCTCCGCCGAGGCCGGGCGGGCGAACACCGTGTGGCAGGTCTTCACCGCCTTGCCCTCCTGGCCGGCGAGGGCGGCCACGGTGGCCTGGGCCAGCAGCTGGCCGCCGAAGACCATGCCGTAGTCGGTGGGGATGTTGGGTGCCCGGTAGCGGTCGTCACCCACGGCCTCGAGGGTCAGGGCGTCGAGGAACGCCTCCATCGTGAACATCGGGCCTCCTTGTCTCAGCTGCACTCTCCAGGCCCGGGGCCTGGGCTGCTCCATTGTGGGCGGGTCCATTGCGGGCGGACGGAGGTGACCCCTCCGGCGCCCGCTCCGGTGGCGGCACGAGGCCGATACCTTGGTCAGCGGCGAGAGTATGGCCATTTTTGACGACGACGTCAAAGTCAGATACCCTCCGAAAACGAGGCTTCCCAGCTGCGTGACGGCCGTTTTCCCGGTCGCGGCGGGTGCCTCTTGCCTCGTGGGGTGGGTGCGATCGATGACGAGAGGAAGAGGACTGTGAGCGAGACGGCCAAGGTCAATCCCGAGCAGCGGATGCTCATCGACGGCAAGCTGGTGGACGCCGACTCGGGCAGGACGTTCGACAATGTCAACCCCGCCACGGAGGAGGTGATCGGCCAGGTCGCCGATGCCTCGAACGCCGAGATGCACCGGGCCATCGACGCCGCCCGCCGGGCCTTCGACGAGACCGACTGGTCGACCAATCACGCCTTCCGCACGCGATGCCTCGAGCAGCTACACGACGCGCTGGGGGTCGAGGTCGAGGAGATGCGCGAGGAGCTCATCGCCGAGGTGGGCTGTCCGCGCATGACGACCAACGGACCACAGCTCGACGCGCCGATCTCCGAGGCCTTCGCCTGGCCGGCCAAGATGATCGAGCAGTACGAGTGGGAGACGGTCCTGCCCGACGCCATGGGCATCACCGGCCAGGTCAACGCCCGGCGCATCTGGCGGGAGCCGGTGGGCGTGGTCGGTGCCATCGTGCCGTGGAACTTCCCCTTCGAGGTGACGTCGCACAAGCTGGGCCAGGCCCTGGCCACGGGGAACACGGTCGTCCTCAAGCCCGCCCCCGACACACCCTGGAACGCCACCCTGCTGGGCCGGATCATCGCCGAGAAGACCGACATCCCGGCCGGGGTGGTCAACGTGGTGACGTCGTCGGACCACCTCATCGGCGAGGAGCTGACCCTCTCTCCCAAGGTCGACTGCATCTCGTTCACCGGCTCGACCGCCGTGGGGCAGCGCATCATGGAGAAGGGCGCCGCCACCATGAAGCGGGTCTTCCTCGAGCTGGGCGGCAAGTCGGCCACCATCATCCTCGAGGACGCCGACCTGAACACGGCCACGCTCGTCGGCATGGGTGCCTGCTTCCACGCCGGGCAGGGCTGCGCCATCCAGACGCGCATGCTGGTGCCGCGGTCGCGTTACGAGGAGGCCAGGGAGATCGTCACCGGCCTCTTCAACGCCGTGCCCTACGGCGACCCGCAGCGCCCCGACGTCATGATGGGACCGCTGATCTCGGCCAAGCAGCGCGAGCGCGTGCTCGGCCTCATCGAGAAGGGCAAGGAGGAGGGCGCCACCGTGGCCGTCGGCGGTGGACGGCCCTCGGGCGACGAGTTCGCCAAGGGCTGGTGGGTGGAGCCGACACTCTTCACGGACGTCGACAACTCCATGACCATCGCCCAGCAGGAGATCTTCGGTCCGGTGCTCTGCCTGATCCCCTTCGAGGACGAGGACGACGCCGTGCGTATCGCCAACGACTCCAAGTACGGGCTCCAGGGAGGAGTGTTCTCGGGTTCGCTCGAGCGTTCCCTCGCCGTGGCCCGGCGCGTGCGCACCGGTGGCATCGGCGTCAACGGCGGGGCGCCCTACGGACCCGACCTCCCCTTCGGCGGCTACAAGCACAGTGGCATCGGTCGCCAGAACGGCCTGCCCGGCTTCGAGCAGTACCTCGAAATCAAGTCGATCGCCTGGCCGGCCGAGTAGTCGCGAGCCACCCCGTGACGCTCACCAGTGAATCCGACGTCTACTACGACCCGTACGACTTCGAGATCGACGCGGATCCCTACCCGGTCTGGAAGCGGCTGCGCGACGAGGCGCCCCTGTACTGGAACGAGAAGTACGAGTTCTTCGCGCTGAGCCGCTGGGACGACGTCGACGCGGCCATGCTCGACTGGAAGACCTACATCTCGGGTCGCGGGTCGGTGCTCGAGATGATCCGGGCCAACATCGAGATGCCGTCGGGAATGATCCTGATGGAGGATCCCCCCATCCACGACATCCACCGCTCGTTGCTCTCCCGGGTCTTCACGCCCAAGAAGATGGCGGCGGTCGAGCCGAAGGTGCGGGCCTACTGCGCCGAGGTGCTCGATCCACTGGCCGGCAGCGGCGGCTTCGACTTCATCGCCGATCTGGGCGCGTTCATGCCCATGCGGACCATCGGCATGCTGCTGGGCATCCCCGAGTCCGATCAGGAGGCGCTGCGCCAGCGCATCGACGACGGCCTGCGGCTCGAAGAGGGCAAGGAGCCCGACATCGCGGCCGACGCCATCGCCCAGGCCGAGGTGTTCGCCGAGTACATCGAGTGGCGGGCCGCCCACCCCTCCGACGACCTCATGACCGAGCTGCTGAACGCGGAGTTCGAGGACGAGACGGGCACGGTGCGCAAGCTGACCCGCAACGAGGTCCTCGTCTACACCAGCCTGGTGGCCAGCGCGGGCAACGAGACGACGACGCGCCTCATCGGCTTCACGGGCGAGGTGCTGGCCCGCCACCCGGACCAGCGCCGCCAGATCGCCCAGGACCGGTCGCTCGTGAACCCGGCGATCGAGGAGCTGCTCCGCTTCGAGGCGCCGTCACCCGTCCAGTCGCGCTATGTGACGGCGGACGTGGAGTGGCACGGCACGCCGGTGCCCGAGGGCAGCGTCATGGTGCTGCTCAACGGCTCGGCCAACCGGGACGAGCGCCATTTCCCCGACGGCGACTCGTTCGACATCCACCGGGAGCCGGGGCGCCACCAGTCCTTCGGCTACGGCATCCACCTCTGCCTGGGCGCCGCCCTGGCCCGGCTCGAGGGGCGGGTGGCTCTCGACGAGGTCATGAGCCGCTTCCCGGAGTGGGAGGTCGACTACGACAATGCCCGGCGCGGTCGGACGTCGACCGTGCGCGGGTGGGAGAGCCTGCCTGTGCGCGTGCCATGACGACGCGTCCCGCCACCCACCCGGCCGCCCTGGAGAGGAGACCCCGATGAATCTGGAAGACATGATCCTCGTCTCGATCGACGACCACATGATCGAGCCGCCCCACATGTACGAGAACCACGTGCCGAAGAAATGGTTGTCCGAGGCGCCCAAGGTGGTGCACGAGAACGGCATCGACCAGTGGGAGTTCCAGGGGGAGAAGACGTCGACCTCCTTCGGCATGTCCGCCACCGTGGGCTGGCCCCGCGAGGAGTGGGGGTTCAACCCCGGGACCTACACCGAGCTGCGGCCGGGTTGCTTCGACGTGCACGAGCGGGTGCGCGACATGAACGCCAACGGCGTGCTCGGCTCCATGTGCTTCCCCACCATGGCGGGCTGGAACGCCCGCACCTTCTCCGAGGCGAGCGACAAGGAAATCGCGCTCGTCATGCTCCAGGCCTACAACGACTGGGCCATCGACGAGTGGTGCGGGGCGTACCCGGGCCGCTTCATCCCGCTCGGCATCGTGCCGATGTGGGACATCGACGCCGCCGTGGCCGAGGTGCACCGGTTGGCCAAGAAGGGGTGTCGTTCCATCAGCTTCCTCGAAACACCCCACGTCCAGGGGTTCCCGAGCTTCCTCTCGGGCTACTGGGATCCGATGCTGAAGGCCCTGTCGGACGAGAACATGGTGCTGTCCCTGCACATCGGTGCGGGCTTCGCGGTCATCCAACGGCCGGAGGAGGCGCCGGTCGACCACCTCATGGTCCTGGCCTGCCAGATCAGCGCCATCACGGCCCAGGACCTCTTGTTCGGTCCCACGCTGCGTCGCTTCCCCGAGCTGAAGGTGGCCCTGTCCGAGGGCGGCATCGGCTGGATCCCCTTCTACTTCGACCGCATCGACCGCCACTTCAACAACCAGGCCTGGCTCCACGGCGGTGGCGACTTCGGTGGGAAACAGCCGTCGGAGGTCTTCCAGGACCACATCCTGGCCTGCTACATCACCGACCCCTCGGGCCTGCTGCTCCGCGACCGGATCGGCATCGACAACATCGCCTGGGAATGCGACTACCCCCACACCGATACGACGTGGCCCGAGTCGCCCGAGTTCGCCTGGAACGAGCTGCAGCAGGCGGGCTGCCGGGACGACGAGATCCACAAGATCACCTGGGAGAACGCCTGCCGCTTCTACAGCTGGGACCCGTTCGAGCACACGAGCAGGGAACAGGCCACGGTGGGGGCGTTGCGCGCCGAGACCCCCGACGTGGACGTGACGCGCATGTCGAAGGACGAGTGGCGCCAGCGCAACGAGAAGGCCGGGATCGGCGCCATCTGAGCCGGCCGGTTGGCCCCGGCCGGCCGGGGCGACCACACTGCACCATGCCCGCGCCACGAGACGAGAAGGAGAACCAGTCACCACCATGCTGGTCGCACTGACCGAAGACCAACAGTTCTTCCGTGAGACCACGGAGCGCTTCCTGGTCGAACTCGCGCCCCCCGACGCCCTGCGTCACCTGCGCGAGGACACGACCGGGTACGACCCGACCTATTGGCGTCGCGGCGCCGAGCTGGGCTGGACGTCCCTGCTCGTCGACGAGGCGCACGGGGGCGGCAGCATCAGCGACTGCGGCCTGGTCGATCTCAGCCTGGTGGCGCACGAGTTCGGCCACCACGCCGCGCCGGGACCGCTGATGCCGACCAACATCGTGGCGGCCGCCCTGAGCGCACACGACGTCCACGGCGACGTGCTGGCCGGCCTGCTCGCCGGCGAGGCCGTGGCCGCCTGGTCCCTCCCGGAACTGGGGTCCGAGGTGGGCACGTGGCGCACCGGGTTGTCGGTGCGGAGGGCCGGGGACGGCTTCGTCCTCTCCGGCACGGTGGCCCCGGTGGAGGCGGCCCGGCAGGCCACGCACGTGCTGGTGACGGCGGCCGACGGTGACGGGCTGACCCAGCTGCTGGTGCCGGTGTCGACCGACGGTGTCACGGTGCGCGCGATGGAATCGGTCGATCTGACGCGACGCTTCGGTTCGGTGACCTTCGCAGACGTCGCGCTCGGCGCGGACGCACTGGTGGGGGAGCCGGGGCGTGCCGCCGCCGCGCTGGAGCGCCAGTTCCTCCAGGCCGTGTCGATCCTCAACGCAGAGACGGTCGGTGCGATGCAGGCCGCCTTCGACCTGACCGTCGAATGGGGCCTCGATCGCTACACCTTCGGACGCCCGCTGGCGTCCTACCAGGCGATCAAGCACCGCTTCGCCGACATGTTGACCTGGCTCGAGGCCAGCCACGCCATCAGCGACGCCGCCTGTCGCGCCGTGGGCGAGGCCGCTCCCGGCGCCTTCGAGCTCTCGAGCGCGGCGAAGGCATACGTGGGCCAGTACGGAGCCGACCTGATCCAGGACTGCGTGCAGATCCACGGCGGCATCGGGGTCACGTTCGAGCACGACCTCCACCTGTACCTGCGCCGCCTGACCGTCGACCGCTCCCTGGCCGGCACGCCGGCCGAGCATCGGCGCCAGGTGGCACTCCAGCACGCCGCCGCCTCGGGAGTGGCCGCATGAGCGCCCTGCGCGCCGAGGCGCTCGACGAGTCCGAGGACATGGAAGATCTCGAGACCTTCCGGCAGCGGGCCCGCACTTTCGTCCGGGCCAACCTGCGGGAGGCGTCGCCCGAGGAGTTGCGGTGGAGCCGGGGCACGTTGGCCGAGGAAGAGGAGCTGGCCCTGGTGGCCCGCGACCGCGAGCTCCAGCGCATGCTCTTCGAGGGCGGGATGGCCGGCATCTGCTTCCCTCGCGAGTACGGGGGACAAGGCCTGACCCAGGCACATCAGCGGGTGCTCAACGAGGAGCTCGAGAACCGCGAGTTCCCGATGCGCTTCCAGGTGCCGACCTTCTCACCCTGCGCCGCGGTGATCCTCGAGTACGGCACCGAGGAGCAGAAGAGGCGTCACCTCCCGGCCATCTTGCGCGGTGAGGAGCTGTGGATGCAGTTCCTGTCCGAGCCGAGCGGTGGTTCCGACGTGGCCGGCGCGCTCACCACGGCCGTGCGGGACGGCGACCAGTGGGTGCTCAATGGTTCCAAGGTCTGGACCACCGGGGCCTGGTGGTCGGACTGGGGCCTGGTCCTGGCCCGGACCAACTGGGACGTGCCCAAGCACCGGGGCCTGACCGTGTTCATGCTGCCCATCCACCAGGACGGCATCGACGTGCACCGCATCGAGATGCTCAACGGCTCGCGCGAGTTCTGCCAGGAGTTCATCACCGACGTGGTGGTTCCCGACGGCGACCGCATCGGCGCCGTCGACGACGGCTGGACCGTCGGCACCCGTTGGATGTTCCACGAGCGCATGCTGTTCAACTCGCCCTACGTGAACAACCCGGTGGGTCGGATCCGCGGGGGGTCGAACGGCAGCACCGTGTACATGGTGGCCCAGGAGCTGGGGCTCATGGCCGATCCGGCCGTGCAGGAGCTCGTGGGCGAGGCCCGCGTGTTCGAACTGGTGGCCGAGGAGCTGCACACCCGGGTGGGCGACAGCATCCGGGCCGGCACGCGCAGCGACCAGGCGGCTGCCATCGGGCGCCTGTTCCACGGCATGGCCACCAGCCGCTCGGCCACCCTCGGACTGGAGGTGGCCGGCTCGGCCGGAGCGGCCTGGAGTGGGGATGGCGAAGTGGCGGACGCCGCGGTCAACTTCCTCATGCGCCAGGTCGGCAGCATCGGTGGCGGCACCACCGAGATGGCGCGCAACGTGATCAGCGAGCGGGTGCTCGGCATGCCGCGCGAGCGCACGCTCGATCGTGACGTTCCATTCCGGGACGTGCCGCGCAGCCGACCGAGCTCTTCATAGACGCCGGCGGCGGGAGCCGCCTCGACAAGGGGGTCGCGCAATGGCACGAGCAACCGTGAACGGTCTCACGCTCGGGTACGAGGTCATCGGGGAGCCGGGTCGCCCGTGGGTCATCACACCCGGCGGGCGCTTCACCAAGGAGTCGCCGGGCGTGCGCGAGCTCGCCGTCGAACTGGCCAAGGCGGGCAACCAGGTGCTGATCTGGGACCGCCCGAACTGCGGCGAGTCCGACGTGTGCTTCGAGGGGAGCTCGGAGTCGGCCATGCAGGCTGACGCGCTGGTGGCCCTGCTCGAGCACCTCGACATGACGCCGGCCGTCATCGCCGGGGGATCCGGCGGCGCGCGCGTCTCCCTGCTCGCCGCGTCCCGGCACCCCGAAGCGGCGGCCGGTGTCGCCGTCTGGTGGATCAGCGGCGGGGTCTACGGGCTCCTGTCGCTGGCCACGCACTACTGCGGCGGTTCGCTGGGCGAGGCCTGGCGGGACGGCATGGAGGCGGTGGCCGACCTCGAGGAGTGGCAAGAGGTCATCGGGCTGAATCCCTCGAACCGCCAGCGCATCATCGACCAGGATCGCCGGGAGTTCATCGCGGCCATGGAGCGTTGGATGCTCGCCTACTGCCCGCGCGACGGTGAGCACATCCCCGGACTGCCCGACGACGAGGCGCGGGCGATGGACCTGCCTGCTCTGGTCTTTCGCAGTGGGGAGAGCGACCCTCACCACACCCGGGCCACCTCGGAGGCGCTGGCCGAGCTCCTGCCGCGGGCCGAGCTGGTCGAGCCGCCGTGGGGCGACCGCGAATGGATCGAGCGCCAGGACGCCCGCGGCGAAGGGCTCTTCGCCCGTTGGCCGCGCCTGGCCCCGCAACTCCTGGCCTGGCAGGCCGAGGCGCTGGCCTAATCCCCGTTGGCTTCGGAGCCGGTCGCAGAGGTCACGGAGCGGAGCCTGCCCTCACCTTCCTCGATGCCCAGGGCCTTGACGAAGAGGAGCGTGAGCTGCTCCACCCCGGTCTCGATGTCGGCGTCGAGCAGACCCTGGACGAACCACATCTCCGGGAACCGGTAGGTCATCGACCCGAGCGCGGCGGCCGCGATGTCGGGGTCGAGCCGTGGGTCGGCCAGACCGTGGCGTTGGAGGCTGCGGATGGAGCTGGCCACCTCGTCGTGGTGCAGCCGGTGCCGTTCTGCCCGCAGCGCGCTGATCTCGGGATCGAAGCGGGAGACCTGTTCGATGACGCCCATGATGCGGGCCTCGTCGCGATAGCTGCGCAGGTGCTGCCCGAGCGCTTCGCGGATGCGCTCGGTCGGCCGGGCCGAGGACTGGGCCAAGATGACACTGGTCATCGGCTCGCTGAGGCGTTCCTCCACCTCGGCCGCCACCTCGCGGAACACCTCTTCCTTGGAATCGAAGTAGTGGTAGAAGGAGCCGTGCGAGAGGCCGGCCTTCTCGGCGATATCGGAGATCCTGGCGTCGAGAAAGCCGTCGCGCTCGAAGACCTCCTTGGCTGCCGCCACCAGGCGGGCCCGGGTCTCGACACCTTTGCGCGACCGCGGCCCGCTCGGCTTGTCGGTGCCGTTGGCCTCGGTGGGTTGCGCGGTCGTCACGCGCGCCTCCTTCCGTGCCGGCTGTGCGGCCGGCGGTTGGACAAATGTAGTCCTCCCCTTTTGCCGCCCCGGGGGACCGGTCGGGTCCACACGATCCTCACGGTCGTCACGCGTCCTTCCGTTGCAGCAGCATCACACCCGAAGGTGTGCCACCGCCCGAGGTGACGATGGCGGTCTTCGCGTCGCGCACCTGGCGTTCGTCGGCTTCGTGGCGCAGCTGCTGCACCGCTTCGTAGATGAAGCCGAACCCGTGCGTGCGGCCCTCCGAGAGCTGCCCCCCGTGCGGGTTGACGGGCAGGTCGCCGTCGAGCGCGATGCGCCGGCCGCCGTCCAGCCAGTCGTTGGCCTCGCCGAAGCCGCAGAAGCCGAGGCCCTCGAGCCATGAGATCGCGTTGAAGGTGAAGCCGTCGTAGACGAGGGCCAGATCGACCTCGTCGTGGCGCACCCCGGTACGCGTCCACAGGTGGGCCGACTGCCCGAGCACTTGTGGTTCGTGGGTGACGGTGTCCTGATCCCACGACACGCGCTCGAGGATCTGGGTACCGACGGCTTCGATGCGCACGGCGGGGTGGGGCAGGTCGTCTGCCACCGCCGCGTCCGACACGATCACGGCGATCGAAGCGTCACAGGGGACGTCGCAGTCGTAGAGACCGAACGGTGACGTGATCGGACGAGCGCCCATGTAGTCGTCCATCGTCATGGGGTCCCGGTAGATGGCCACGGGATTGCGGCCGGCATTGGTGCGCGCGTTGATGGCGATGTGGCCGAGCATCTCGCGGGGCGCGCCGTAGCGGTGCATGTACTGGTTGGCGTGCATCCCGATCCACTGGGAGGCCGACATGGCGCCGAACGGCGCGCGCCACTCCATCATGGAACCCGAGACCCGGGCCCCGCGCGGCGGCGCGATCCGGCCGCTCGCCATGAGGGCGGCGTGGGTCGAGGCCCACACGGTCCGGAAGCACAGCACGTGACGACAGAGCCCGGCCGCCACGGCCATGGCGGCGGCGATGACCGAGCCACCGGGACCGGGGAGATCGAGCCCGCCGTTGTGCCAGGTGGGGTGGATGCGCAGCGCTTCCTCTATTTCGCTCGGCCCTCCCTCGGACATGCCGCCCGCGCCCAGGCCCGGATAGGTCGACAGGCCGTCGATGTCGTCGAGCGTCAACCCGGCGTCGGCGACGGCGGCCAGACAGGCGTCGACGGCGAGCTCCATCGGGTCCACCATGAGCCGCCGGCCCATGCGGGAGCGGCCGACACCGCTCAGGACGGCCCGGTGCTCGAAGCGATCGTCGCCGAGCGGCGGGCGCGGCGTCGGCCGCTGGGGCGGCGGCACCCGGTCGACCGGGTCGAGACGCCCGGTGGGCTCGAAGAGCGGGATCCACACGTCCTCGCGTTGCTCGAAGCGGACGGTCACCTCCTGGCCGATGCGGACCGTGTCGGGGTCGCATCCGACGATGTTCGTCGTGAGGTGGACCCGCGCGTCCTCGGCCAGGGCGACGTTGGCCACGACGTAGGGCGGGTCGACGTCGGGCAACCACCGGTGCTCGTTGACGGTGAAGCCGATCACCGTGGCCTTCCCCGACACCTCGGTCGGCTTGGACGACCGGCTCCGGCAGTACGGACAGATGGTGACGGGCGGATGGATGAGCTGACCGCATTCCCCACAGCCCTGGATGCGCAGCACGCCGTCGGACCCCGAGGTCCAGAACCATTCGGTGGCCAGGGTGAGCTCAGGCAGCGGCGGCATGGAAGTCCAGCTCCTCGTGGGGTGATGCCGGGCGCAGGCGTCGGCTATTGACATCGACGTCGTAATCGAACACTGACCGCATGGTACGCCACCGCACCGTTCGTCTCACGGGTGAGCAGTCGTTCCGGCTCGGCTCCTGACCATTGCCCCCCGATGGTCCCCACCCTAATATCGACGTCGATGTTAAAGGACATGCTCATCGTCGATGCGGATTCCCACTGGTGCGAGCCCCCGGACCTGTTCACGCGGCGGGCGCCGGCGGCCTTCGTGGACCGGGTGCCGAGGGTCGAAGAGGTCGGCGGCGAGTTCCAATGGGTCTTCGACGGGCATCCGATCGGCCGCTTCAGCGCCGGTGGGGTGATCGGCCGCGACGGGTCGAAGGAGGAGGCGCACCGGGCGCTCATGGAGTGGAGCCACGACGAGGTCCACCTCGGTGCCCACGACCCCGCGGTGCGGATGGGCGTGCTCGACGAGTGCGGCATCGACGCCCAGGTGATCTTCCCCAGCACCATCGGCCTGGGGGGCCAGGACCTCGGCACGGTCGACGACCCGGCCCTGCGTCGCCTCTCGATCGAGATCTACAACGACCAGATGGCCGAGATCCAGGCGGACTCGGGCAACCGGCTCCTCCCGATGCCGCTCATGCCGGCCTGGAGCGTCGAGGAGTGCGTCCGGGAGGCGAGGCGGGTCGGCGGGCTGGGGGCCCGCGGGGTGAACATGACGTCCGATCCCCAGGATCTCGGTGCGCCCGACCTGGCCAGCAGGGCCTGGGACCCGTTCTGGGAGGTGTGCTGCGAGCGCCGGCTGCCCGTGCACTTCCACATCGGCGCCAGCGTGACGGCCATGACCTTCTACGGGAAGTACGCCTGGGAGTCCCAGGCCGACAACACGAAACTGGCCATCGGCGGGACGCTCCTGTTCATCGGCAACGCCCGCGTCGTCACCAACGTGATCCTCTCGGGGATGTTCGACCGATTCCCGGAACTCCAGATGGTCTCGGTCGAGAGCGGGGTCGGGTGGATCCCCTTCATCCTCGAGGCGCTCGACTACGAGATGTCGGAGAACGCGCCGAGAGAGATGGCCGAGCTCCGCCGGCTGCCCTCGGAGTACTTCAAGAGCAATCTCTTCGCCACGTTCTGGTTCGAGAACAACCGCAACAAGCTGCCGGACCTGATCGAGTCGGTGGGCGAGGACCGGATCCTCTTCGAGACCGATTTCCCCCATCCGACATGCCTCTACCCGAACCCGCTCCAGTCGGTCGAGGCCAAGATGGACACGCTGGCCCCCGAGACGAGACGCAAGATCTTCGGCGAGAACGCGCGGAAGCTCTACCGCCTGTAGGGACAAAATGATATTGACGTCTATGTCAAAAACAGGGTAGTCTTGGCACATGCCGACCAAGCTCGATTTCCCGGTGTTCGACGCCGACAACCACTTCTACGAGACCCAGGAGTCGTTCACCCGCCACCTGCCGGATCGCTACAAGGGCGCCATCGACTACGTCGATCTCCACGGGCGGACCAAGATCATGATCCGGGGCACGATCAGCGAGTACATCCCGAACCCGACCTTCAACGTGGTCGCACGCCCGGGGGCGCAGGAGGCGTACTTCCGCGACGGCAACCCCGAGGGCAAGTCGTACCGGGAGATCATCGGCGAGCCGATGCGCAGCATCCCGGCCTTCCGTGAGCCCGCGCCGCGCCTCGAGTTGATGGACGAGCTCGGCGTGGACCGCTCCTTGATGTTCCCGACCCTGGCCAGCCTGCTCGAGGAGCGGATGCGTGACGACGTCGAGCTGACGCACGCCGCCATCCACGCGTTGAACGAGTGGATGTACGAGGAGTGGCAGTTCAACTACGAGGACCGCATCTTCTCCACCCCCGTCATCACGTTGCCCATCGTGGAGAAGGCGATCGAGGAGCTCGAATGGGTCGTGGCGCGCGGGGCCAAGGTCATCCTGATCCGTCCTGCCCCGGTCCCGGGCCTGCGCGGCTCGCGTTCGTTCGGGTACCCCGAGTTCGACCCGTTCTGGCAGGCGGTCGTGGACGCCGACATCCTGGTGGCGCTGCACTCCTCGGACAGCGGCTATGCGCGCTACCAGAGCGACTGGACCGGCCCGAGCGAAATGCTGCCGTTCCGCCTGGACGCCTTCCGGGCCTTCGCCCACGGCCGGCGCCCGATGGAGGACACCATGGCCGCACTGGTCTGCCACGGCGTCTTCTCCCGCTTCCCGGACCTGCGGGTGGCGTCGATCGAGAGCGGAGGCGACTGGGTGGCCGGATTCGTCGACAACCTGGCCGACATCTACAAGAAGATGCCCCAGGCGTTCGACGGCGACCCGATCGACCAGTTCAAGCACAACGTGTCCATCAGCCCGTTCCACGAGGACGACCTGGGACGGCTCATCGACGTGATCGGCGCCGACCACGTCCTCTTCGGTTCGGATTACCCGCACCCCGAGGGCCTGGCCGAGCCGACCAGCTACGTGGACCACCTGCCGGCCCGCGTGGCCGACGCGGACGTGCGCGCGATCATGGGTGGCAACCTGGCCCGACTGATGAAGGTGGACGTCCCGGCCCGCGTGGGCGCCGCGTAACGTTCGGCGCTCCGGCCGGTGGGCCTGGCGCGGGCCATGCGGCCCGCACAGTAGGGTCGCCGCGGCGATGCCACCGCGACGTCCACGGGGAGAGTGACACATGCCTGACTACAAGTACGTCCTGTACGAGCCGCTCGACGAGGGGCAGATCGTCCGGATCATGCTGAACCGACTCGAGACGCGCAACGCCCAGAACCGCGGGCTGCTCGTCGAGCTGAACGACGCCTTCCTCGCCGCCGAGGCGGACGACGACGTGCGCGTGATCATCCTCGGTGGCATGGGCCCGATGTTCTCCTCCGGTCACGACCTCGGTTCCAAAGAGGCGCGCGAGGAGTCGATGCCGGGTCCGAACATGCACCCGAGCCGCGGCATCAACGGGGGTACACGCAAGGGCTCCGAGTCCCTCATGCTCCAGGAGTGGCACTACTACTTCGAGAACACGCGCCGTTGGCGCAACCTCCGCAAGATCACCATCGGACAGGCCCACGGTGATGTATATGCCGCCGGCCTGATGTTGCTGTGGGCCTGCGACCTCATCGTGGCCGCCGAGGGCACCCGCTTCGCCGACGTGGTGGGCGCCCGGCTCGGCATGTGCGGGGTGGAGTATTTCGCCCACCCCTGGGAGTTCGGTCCCCGCAAGGCCAAGGAGCTGTTGCTCACCGGAGACTCCATCGACGCCGACGAGGCCCACCAGCTCGGCATGGTCAGCAAGATCTTCCCCGGCGACGAGCTTTCCGACCGCACGCTCGAGTTCGCACGGCGCATCGCGCAGCTGCCCACGATGACCTCGCTGCTCATCAAGGAGGCGGTCAACCAGACCCAGGACAACCAGGGCTTCTACAACGCGCTCAACGCCTGCTTCACGTTGCACGAGTTGAACCACTCGCACTGGGCCTGGGTGAACGAGAACCGCTACCCGGTGGCGCTCGAGGACTCGGGGATCCCGAACTGGAAGGAAGCGCCGCCCATCGTGCCGGCGGTGAAGGACAAGGTGCGCGCCGAGTAGGAACGTCCGCGGAGCGGGGCCGAAATGTACCGATCGGTCTCTGGAGCGAAAGTCCAGTTCAGGGCCGGAATCGGTCGTCCTGCACCGGGCGGCTCATCTCGTTAGTATCAGTATCGACGTCGACGTCAGAAATGCCGGGGAGTCGACCGGCGACGAAGGGGTGGGCACGCAGGATGCTGCAGTTCGTGATCGCTGGTTTGGTGCTGGGAGGCATCTACGCCATCGCGTCGGCCGGCCTCGTCATCACCTACACGTCCTCGGGCATCCTCAACTTCGCCTTCGGGGCGATCGCCTTCTTCATCGCCCGCTTCTACTACTACCTGCACACCCAGCAGAACTGGGGGATCGTCCCGGCCGCCGTGATGGCGATCCTCGTCGTGTCTCCCCTGCTCGGTGTCGCGCTGTACTACGCGCTGTTCCGCTATCTCCGCTTGTCCTCACCGCTGATCAAGGTCGTGGCGACCATCGGGCTGCTGGTCGCCTTCCCGGCCCTGGCGACGTTGATCTTCGGATCGGCCGCCATCAACCAGGCGCCGGGACTGGCGCCCGAACCGGTGCACGTGTACCAGTTCCTCGGCGTCCCGGTCACGCTCGACCAGATCATCGTCTACGGCTGCGTCATCTTCACCGTGGTCGCCGGCGCGCTGGTGCTCCGCTACACCGAGATCGGGCTGAAGGTCCGGGCGATGGTGGACTCACCCGCCATGACCGATCTTTCGGGCACCAACCCGACGGCGATCTCGGTGGGCGTGTGGGCGGTGAGCACGCTGTTCGCCGGGCTCACCGGGGTGCTGGCCGCCCCCATCATCGGCTTGGACGCCGGCCAGTTCACGGTGCTCATCGCGGCCTCGTTCGCCGCGGTCATCGCCGCCCGGCTGCGCAGCCTGCCCGTCGCGGTCGCCGTCGGCCTCCTCATGGGCGTGGCAACGTCGCTCATCCAGCGCTATCTCCCGCCGGACAGCAACTGGACGACCGAGGTCATCGACGCCGTGCCGTTCATCGTGATCGCGCTGTTCCTCATCTACAGCCTGTTCCGGGGCGGACGGGTGGGTGCGACCGAGGGCTGGGGCGGCGCGCTCGACCGGGCCATCACGCCGCAGGGGGAGAGCCGCCTCGCCGGCTCGACGAGCACGCTGGTGGAGGAGGCCTCACTCGGAGTCATCGGCCGCTATGCCGGCCCCGTCCTGCTCATCATTGTCGTGGGCGCGCTCCCGATGATCGTCTCGGGTTACTGGGTGGGACTCTTCGCCCAGGCCTTCGCCTACGCGGTGATCTTCCTCTCCTGGACGATCGTCACCGGTGAGGGAGGGATGCTCTGGCTCTGTCAGATCACCTTCGCCGGTGTCGGTGCGCTCACGACGGCCCAGCTGGCCAACCACTACGGCTGGCCCGTGCTGCTCGGGCTCGTGGTGGGTGGGCTCGTGGCGGCCTGCATGGGTGCCATCGTGGGCTTCCTCAGCATCCGCCTGGGCGATCTCTACGTCGCCCTCGTCACGTTGACCTTCGGACTCCTCATGGAGAACCTCGTCTTCACTCTGCCCAGCTTCGTGAACCAGGGACTGGGCCTGACGTTGAACCGTCCGCAGTTCGCCACGTCCGACCTGGCCTTCACCTACCTGTGTCTGGCCGTCTTCGTCATCATCGCGTTGTTCATCGTCAACTTCAGGAGGTCGACGACGGGTCTCGCCCTGAACGCGGCGCGTTGGAGCGAGGCCGGTGCGCGGACGTCTGGCATCAGCGTCGTGCAGATGAAGGTGATCGCCGGATCGATGGCGGCGCTCATCGCCGGGATCGGCGGCGGACTGCTCGTGCTGGCCCAGACGACGTTCCAGCCCAGCGAGTTCTCCACCTTCCTCGGCGTGATCTGGCTGGCCGTGCTGGTGACCATCGGGGTGCGGTCCAACGCGGCGGCGCTCATCGCCGGCATCACGTTCGTCTTCCCGGCCGCGCTGTCCCAGTACTACTGGCCCTCCGTGAGCTTCATCCCGAACGCCCTCCCGGTGCTGTTCGGGCTCGGCGCCATCTCCGCCGCCAAGTACCCCGACGGTGCGCTGGCCGAGAACAGCCGGAAGCTGCGCCGGCTCGTCCTGCGGGCCCGGCCCTCCTCGACGGACGCCGGCATACCCGACGACCTCGGTCTGCCGCCGGCCGCCGGACCGCTCGACCCCGCCACCCCCGTGGCCGTGGAGCACGTGTCGTGACGACGTCGGCCGCGACGACGGACAACCTTCCCGAGGCCGCAGATCCGTCGGCGGCGCTCTCCGCCCGCGGCATCACGGTGCGCTTCGGCGGATTGCTGGCGCTCTCCGATGTCTCCATCGACGTCCAGCCCGGGGCGATCGCCGGGCTGGTCGGGCCGAACGGCGCCGGCAAGTCGACCCTCCTCGGCGTCCTGTCGGGCCTGCAGCGGCCCAACGCGGGCACGGTGTGCCTGCGCGGGGTTGACTGCACCCGGACCTCGCCGCGCACACGGGCCAGCCGAGGCCTGGCCCGCACGTTCCAGCAACCGGAGCTCTTCTTGGGCCTGACCGTCCGCGAGCACCTGGTGGTGGCCCACCGCGCCCGTGTCAGCCCCCACCGCATGTGGCGCGACATGTTCGATCCTCGTTCGCTGTTGCCACCGTCGAGTGAGGAGAACGAGCAGGTCGACGCGCTGCTCGCGTTGCTCAACCTGACCCGGGTGGCCCGGGCTCCGGTCGCTGCGCTGCCGCTCGGGATCGTGCGGCTGGTCGAGGTGGGCCGGGCTCTGGCCAGCCAGCCCCAGGTGCTGCTGCTCGACGAGCCCCTGTCGGGGTTGGACCTCAAGGCCTCGGAGAACCTCCTGGTCGTCTTCCGCCAGATCGTCGATCAGTCCGATCCCCCGCTGTCGGTCGTCATCGTCGAGCACGACGTCGCGGCCGTCCTGGCCCTCTCCGACATCGTGTACGTGCTCGACTTCGGCGAGCGCATCGCGGTCGGCACGCCCGAGGAGATCCGCCTCGACCCGGCCGTGCGCTCCGCCTACCTGGGCGACAGCGAGCCGCCGCAGCGGACGACACCGATCGCCAGGCCGGACGCGTGAGCGATCCCGTCGCCGGCGACCCCATCCTCAAGGTTCACGACGCTCGACGTCCGCTACGGATCGTCGCAGGCGCTGTTCGGCGTGTCCCTCTCCGTCGAGCGCGGCAAGGTCCTGGCCGTGCTCGGTGCCAACGGTGCGGGCAAGAGCACCCTGGCCCGCGCCGTGTCGGGCCTGGTGGCTCCGAGCGTGGGCAGGGTGTGGTTCGAAGGGCGCGACATCACCGGAATGGCGGCGCACAGCGTCCGCAAGCTCGGGTTGACCTACATCCCGGAGGGGAGAGGGATCTTCCCCGGACTCTCGGTCATGGACAACCTGCGGATGGCGGTGGCCCAGGAACGCCGCAACGATCGCGCCACGGCGATCGAGCGGGCGATCGACCGGTTCCCGGTGCTCGGGCAGCGACGGAACCAACGGGCCGGCAGCCTCTCGGGTGGCGAGCAGCAGATGCTGGCCCTGGCCCGGGCCCTGGCCGTGTCTCCCACGCTCGTGATCGCCGACGAGATGTCGCTCGGTCTCGCCCCGATCGTGACCGAATCGGTGTTCGAGGCCCTCGAGGCGGCCCGGGCCGAAGGGATCACGATCGTCCTGAGCGAGCAATTCGTGCACCGTGCCCTCGCCATGGCCGACACCTGCGTGATCCTGACCAGGGGCGAGGTGGGCTGGTCCGGGCCGGCATCCGAGGCCGGGCAGGAGGTCATCGACCGTTACCTCGGGGAAGCCGAGGCGCCGACTCCCACCGGCGTTGCGTAAGGATTACTGTAACGGACGGTCGTTACAATAACGACCCTACACGGAGCGTGAGATACTCGTTCTCGCATTTCGGTAGTCGAATTTGCAATCGGGTCCGGAAGG
This sequence comes from uncultured Acidimicrobiaceae bacterium, assembly GCA_963754445.1. GTDB lineage: Bacteria > Actinomycetota > Acidimicrobiia > Acidimicrobiales > RAAP-2 > Bog-473. The sequence goes on from CAVWFT010000002.1 coordinate 1,529,945, forward strand.
GAATGTGTTCGTATGGAACTGCGTGGGGGTTCATCGACTCGTCGTCGTGTCGGCACTGTCCTGGCGGCTGCCGCCGCCGGGCTGCCCTTGAGCCTCGCTGCCACGACGCCGGCTCCTGCGTCGGCCGCACCGGCGCCGATCACCATCGCCTACATCAGCTCGTTGACCGGAGAGGGCGGATCCCAGGACGGCACATCGCCCTCGGGATTCGACGCCCGCATCGCCCTGCAGAACGCCGAGGGCGGCGTGCACGGCCACAAGCTCGTGCCGCTCGTCATCGACGACCAGACGAGCCCTTCGGAGATCGCCACCGCGGTCCAAGAGGCCGACTCGAAGGCCTTGGCGATCGTGTCGCAGAGCCCGCTGTTCTTCTTGGCCGCCAAGTACCCGCAGGAGGCCGGGGTGCCCGTCACCGGTTCCTACGACGACGGCCCCGAGTGGGGGACGCAGCCCTACACCAACATGTTCGCCTCGGACGAGGGCAGCGTGAACCCCAAGTACCCCGTCAACACCCAGATCGGCGACTTCCTCAAGCAGCACGGGGGGTCGGTGCTGGGGGCCTACGGCTACGGCATTTCGCCTTCGTCGGCGCGCGCCGCCGAACAGACAGCACAGTCGTTCCAGCACGCGGGCGGGAAGGTGGGCGTGCTGGACACGTCGGTCCCCTTCGGCGGCGTCAACTTCACCGCCACCGCGCTGACGGCCAAGCAGAAGGGCGTCAACGCGATGGTCCCGGCCATGGACGCCAACTCCAACTACGCGCTGGCCGAGGCGCTCCAGCAGTCGGGCGTCAAGCTGAAGGCGACCCTCTATGCGACCGGCTACGAGCCCGACGTGGTCAAGTCGACGGCCTGGTCGACGCTCCAGGGTGCCTACTTCATGTCGCTGTTCCGCCCCTTCTCCCTACCCAATGCCGGGACGCAGCAGATGCAGGCGGCGATGGAGAAGTACGCCCACTTCACGAAGTCGCAATTTCCCAACCTCGGGCAGTACGAGGCATGGGCCGGTGCCGACCTCATGATCAAGGGCCTCGAGATGGCCGGTCCCAATCCGACCCGGCCCGCCGTCATCAAGGCGCTGCGGGGGATCAAGTCCTACAACGCCAACGGCCTCCTGCCTCAGACGATCAACTATTCCACCGTCTTCGGGAAGGACCTGCCGAAGCAGTGCACGTGGATCATGCAGGCCGAGAAGACCGGCTTCAAAGCCGTGTCGTCCCAGCCCTACTGCGGCACCGACATCCCCGGCACGTCGACGGCCAGCGTTTCCTAGGGGGCCAGAGCTCGAAAGCACGATGCCCGGCGCTTTCGTGCGCCGGGCATCGTCGCGTCGGCGCTCGGCCGGTCAGCGAAGCCGCCACTCCAGACGGCCACCCTCCTGAAAGGCTTGCTGCCCACCTTCGATGTTCTCGAACTGGGTCCCGAGCAGCACCAGGCTCGACATCTGGGCCAGCGCTTCGCGCCGCGCCACCTCGTGGGCCATCCACACCGCCCGCACCGTGCCCTGGATCGCCATGGGGGGTGCCGAGGCGATCGATCGGGCCACCCACAGTGCGCGCGCCCGCAACTCGTCGAGTGGGACCACTTCGGAGACCAATCCCAGCTGGTGGGCCCGGGCGGCGGACATCCGCTCGTGCGCACCCATGAGGGCGACGCGCAGTGTCTCGCCGAGTGGGAGTTTCTGGAGCAGATGGAGTGACTCGAACCCCGACACCATCCCGTAGGTGACGTGAGGGTCGAAGAAGGTCGCGTGGTCGGCCGCGATGACGATGTCCGCTTCACCGAGCATGTAGAGCGCGCCCCCGCAGGCGATCCCGTTGACCGCGGCCACGACCGGCTTCCACAGGTCGTTCTGTTTGGGATTGATGCGAGATCCCGGGTCGTTGTACATGAAGGGGGTGGACACGAATCCCGTTTCGTGGCGGGTCTTGGGGGATTCGGGCGTGTTGCCCTCGAGGTAGCCCCGCTCGATCGTCTCCTCGCGGTCGATCCCCGAGCAGAATGCCTCGGCACCGGACCCGGTCAGCACGACGACGCGCACCGGATCGTGCTCGCGCAGGTCCGACCAGAGTTGCTGGAGCTCGGCCTGCATCCTCTGGTTGAAGGCATTGTGCACGTCGGGCCGATTGAGGGTGACGATCGCCACGCCGTCGTCCTCTTCGTACAGCAGTGTCTCGAAGGAGGTTTCCAACTGCCTGTCCCCTCTGGTGCCGCTCGCGCGGATCCGCCCAGGTCAGACTAGCGGTGGCGCGGCCCGGGGCCGAAGCGTCAGGCGGCTGGTGGCAGGTCCTCGTGGAGCGAGACGCGCGACGCGTCGAAGCTCAGGAACCGGGCCAGGGGCGTGGATTCGGGCAGCGGATCGTCGTAGCTCCAGGCGACGTCGCTCAGCACCTCCTCGCCGATGCGCGCCGTCCAATAGCTGCACGTCCCCTTGTAGGGGCAATAGGTCTGGGTCGAGCTGCTCTCGAGCAGGTCCATGCGGACATGGCGACGGTCGACGTAGAGCCGGGGATCGAGTGCGGTCTCGTACACGGCCAGGGTGTCGTCGGTGTCCACCAGCACCGTGCCCGCGGCCTCGACGCGCAGGCGGCGCCGAGAGCGCAGGCAGTCGACCCGGTGGTACGGATTGCGGGGATGCCCCACCATCTCCTCGTCCTCTTCGTACCAGGTGTCCACGTCGTCCCAGTCGACGGCGACGTAACCGGGGATCTCGTGTTCGACGGTGGCCTCCGCGCCGGTCACGTCCTCGGCCGGAAAGGCATAGGCCGGTGGCCGGCTTTGGCGGTGGACGAGCAGGACGCGTTCGCTGTCGACGACGGTGCGGTCGCCCGCCACGCCGCGCACACGGCGACGGAACGGCTCGATATAGGTGACGTCTGCCGGCATGGGCTTGGTGAACCGGCCGGCGGGCTTCCCACTGAGTGGGCCCTTGCCCGTCGTCAGGCTCACAACGCGTGCCGTTCGTCGTGGGAGGCCCCTGGGTCGCCGAAGGGTCGGACCATGGCGTCCACGCTAAAGGATGCGAGGAGATGGCCGGCCTCGTCGTGGACCCGGCATTCCGCATGCGTCATGCCGTCGCCGGCGAAGGTGGAGTGGTGGCGGTACAGCATCCACTCGTCGGCGCGGATGGCGCGGTGCAGCGACAGGTCGATGCCGTTGATGCCCATCGACAGCGTGCGGTGAGCCTGGTCCTGCCCGATCCCCTCGTGTGGCCGCAGCGCCGCCGCGATCGGCATGTGTCCCGTGAACTGGGCCAGCAGGGCGGCGTGGAGCGCCGGGTCGGCCGGTACCTCGCGGAAGCGGACCCAGCAGTCGAGAACGGGTGGGCCGACGGGCGCGGCGGAGTCATTGGAATAGGCGCCGTCCACCACACGCAGATCCCGTCCCGTCACGGCCATGTCGAAGGGTTCGCACTCGTAGGGTCCTGGGACCTCGGGCGGCCCCACCTCGTGATCCACGAGCGAGGACGAGGTGACGTCGAGCAGCATCGTGCCGGCAGCGCAGCACCGACCTCCCTGGAGGACCCGGACGGCCAGACCGCTGAAGGTGCGGCCCGAGCTCGAATTCGTCCAGGGCGAATTGCAGGGGCCGAGCGGCGTCCGCGCCGCGCAGGAAGATCATCCCGGCCGAGACGACGCGACGTCCAGGTGCATGGCGCGAGGCCGCGACGATCGCCTGGCCCAGCATCTGACTGCCCTCGACGACGGGACGCCGGCCGTCGGTCCGGGCGGGACCGACGTAGTGCAGCTCGCCGTCGGGACGGACGTCGAGCATGGCGAGCAGGTGGCGGGCGTCGCCCCAGGTGGGGAATTCCTTGATCGTCACATCGCGCTCGGGAGTGCCGGCGACACCGTCGACGACCTCGACGCGCACACCGTCGTCGAACGTGCCGTGATCGCGCAGCGCGGCGAAGGCTGCGTGCGGTTCCGTCAGCACGGACACGGCGCCCCTGCCGTCGGCCCCGCTCCAGCGGGCGGCGGTACCCAGCGCCGGGTCCACCGTGCTCTGGGCGTCGCGGCGGAAGCGGCCCAGGTCGATGTCGGCCTCGGGGAAATACAGGATCGCCGGTTCCCCGGCCCGGTCGACGTACAGGCAGGAGTCGGACTCCGCCACCGCTCGACCGTCAAGGAATGCCCGCGCCCGGTAGGGATATGGCTCGACCGTCGAGGCCGTTGCCGCAGTCATCGACGGGCCGCCGATCAGAGAACCGGTGTGGGCGGCGACGAGGACGTGCTCCGGGGAGCGATCGTCAGCGAGGGCACGCTCAGGCTGCCCCCGTGGCGAACCAGGCTGTCGACCACCGAGACCAGCTCGTCCACCGCGATGAGGCTGTCGCTCAGGTACTTCCGGTTCATCCACTCCGTGCCGAACTGGACCGCTCGGTCGGGATCCCAGTCGTTCGCGAACCCCGTCATCGAATCACCCTCGCCGCCGGCACAGTCTCCGACGACGAGACGGGTGAACCCGATGGTCGGGTGCTCGGCGCGCCAGGCCTCGACGAGCTTGTCCAGCGCCGCCTTGCTGACGGCGTAGGAGCCCAGCCCGGGCCACGGCGGTGTGAGCGAGGCGCTCACCGACGAGAGGTAGATGGCCACGCCCTCGCTCTCGGTCAGGTAGGGCACCGCGGCCGTGGTGACGAGTGCGGCCCCGATCACGTTCGTGTCGAAGACCCGCCGCCACGTGTCGGCGTCGGTGTCGACCAGGCTGGCCAGAGGCCCGATGGCGGGGGTGTAGACGAGGGCGTCGATGCCGCCCAGACGCTCGGCGGCCTGGCCGATGGCCTCGTCACACGAGGCGCTGCTCGTGACGTCGCACGTCAGCGCCAGCGTTCCGTTGCCGGCTTCGGCGGCGGCCGTCTCGAGGCGGTCGATCCGGCGAGCCAGCAACGCTGTCCTGGCACCCCGTTGCGCCAAGCCGATGCCGATGCAGCGTCCCAACCCGCTCGAAGCGCCAACGACGACGGTGCGCACGTCCAAATCCTCCCCTGGTGATGGTGAAAGCGATGTTAGGCGGATCCGGGGAGTACCGTTCTCGGCCGGAACCACGGGTCACCGTGTGCCCGACGTAGTCTGAGCCCGAACAAGTCCGGAGGTCTCGTGCACCTGCTTCTCGGCGACCTGTCGCCCTCATCGGCCAACATGGCACTCCTGCTCGCCCGGCTGGCCCTGGGCGTCGTGTTCCTCGCCCATGGCATCAACCACATCATCGGCGGCGGCAAGATCGCGGGCACGGCCCGGTGGTTCGAGGGCCTCGGGATGAAGCCGGGCATCGTCCACGCCTGGTTCGCCAGCCTCACCGAGGTGGGGGCGGGGGCCCTGCTGGTCCTCGGCCTGCTCACACCGTTGGCCGGCGCGGGCGTGGTCGGCGTGATGCTGGTGGCCCTCATCACGAACCACCTGAAGAACGGGTTCTTCATCTTCCGACCGGGCGAGGGTTACGAGTACGTCATGGTGCTCACCGTGCTCGGTGTCGTGCTCGGCACGATCGGCCCCGGACAATGGAGCGTCGACGGCCACGTGCACGCGCTCCAGGACCTGTGGGGCTGGCCCGGTTTCGGCATCTCCCTCGGACTCGGGGCCGTCGGCGCCGCGCTCCTGCTCATCACCTGCTGGCGGCCCGAGAAGAAGGCGGCGACCACCTAGAGCCCGATAGGCCGCTCTGCCCGCGATGTTCGGAGTTGTCGCGTTGCACAACATCGATCATGATCGTCGGACGATGACGAGCCCGACACACCTGCGCACCGAGCATCTGGGCCACGCGGTCCTGGGGCTGGGCACGCCCCGGCCGCGTCTGAGCTGGCGGCTCCCTCCGTCGGCCCTGGGGCAGCTGGCCTACGCCATCGAGGTGGACGGCCGCGATCTCGGACGCGTGGACGGGCCCGAGAGCGTGCTGGTGGAGTGGCCCGGCGACACTATGCGGTCCCGCCAGCGCGTCGAGTGGCGGGTCAAGGTCTGGACCGAAGCGGGTGCGAGCGACTGGTCCGATCCGGCCTGGTTCGAGACCGGGCTGCTGGAGGCGGGCGACTGGGTCGCCCGTTGGATCGAGCCCGACGAGCGCGAGCGTTCGGCCCACGTGCTGGGTCGCACGTTCCACCTCGACGAGCCGGCGGCCGGGGCTCGCCTGTACGCGACGGCGCACGGCGTGTACGAGACCACCCTCAACGGGTGTCGGGTCGGCGACGTCGAGCTGGCTCCGGGATTCACGAGCTATCCGACCACGCTCAACGTGCAGGTCTACGACGTCGCCGATCTGCTGGTGCCGGGGGAGAACCGCTGGGAGGTCGTGCTGAGCGACGGCTGGTGGCGCGGCCGGACCGGTTTCTTCCAGGTGCCCGACGGCTACGGCACCACGCTCGGCTTCCTCGGCCAGCTGCACAGCGGCGACACCGTCGTGGCCACCGATGCCCAGTGGGAGTCGGCCACCGGCCCCCTCCAGGACGCCGACCTCATGGTCGGCCAGCGCGAGGATCACCGGATCGTGGCTGGCGACTGGCGGGCGGTCAGCGTGGTCGACCGCGACCTGACCAACCTGGCCTCTTCCCCCGCTCCGCCGACCCGGCGGGTGCAGGAGCTCCGCCCGCTCTCGGTCACCCGCCTCGACGCCGACCGCCATGTCGTCGATCTGGGCCAGAACATCAACGGGTGGCTTCGCCTCGCTGATCTCGGGCCCGAAGGCAGCGAGCTGACGATCGTCCACGGTGAGATCCTCGACGACTCGGGTGACGTCACCCAGGACCATCTGAACCCGACCTTCGACATTCCCGGCGCACCCACGTCGGTCGGCATGATCGATCACGTCGTCTCGGCCGGCGTGCCGGGCGACGTCTTCGAGCCACGCCAGACGACCCACGGGTTTCAGTTCGCCCGGATCGACGGACACCCCGGTCCGCTCACGCCCGACGACATCTCGGGGGTCGTCGTCCATACCGACCTGCGCCGGACCGGCTGGTTCCGCTGCAGCGACGACCGTCTCAACCGCCTGCACGACATCACCGACTGGTCCTTCCGCTCCAACGCGTGCGAGATCCCGACGGATTGCCCCCAACGCGAGCGGGCGGGCTGGAGCGGGGATTGGCAGCTCTTCATCCCCACGGCGTCCTTCCTCTACGACGTGGCGGGTTTCTCGCTCAAGTGGCTGCGCGACCTGGTGGCCGAGCAGCTCGACAACGGGTGCGTCACCAATTACGTACCCGACCCCCTGCGCTACCGCATTGCGGCGGAGGGGATGTGGCTGGGCCGCCAGGGATCGTCCGGTTGGGGCGATGCCATCGTCATGGTGCCGTGGGAGATGTGGGGCGCCTACGCCGATCGGGGAGTGCTCAGCGAGCTGTGGCCGCACATGGTCGACTGGGTCGAGTTCGCGGCGACGACGGCCCGCACGGCGCGGCACCCGAGCCGGATCGCGGCACGGCCCGAGGCCCTGCCACACGAGGAGTTCATCTGGGACGGCGGCTATCACTGGGGGGAGTGGCTCGAGCCGGCGGCCGTGGCGGTGGACCACATGAGCCAGGACCACGGGTCGGTGGGCACCGCCTTCCTGCACCACTCGGCCCAGCTGCTGGCCCGGATCGGGCGACTGCTCGGCCACGACGACGAGGCGGCGCGGTTCGAGGCGCTGGCCGCCGACGTGCTGGCGGCCTGGCGGGCCGAGTTCATCGGTCCCGACGGGGCACTGAGCCCGGACACCCAGGCCAATCACGTCCGCGCCCTGGCCTTCGGCCTCGTGCCCGACGAGCTGCGCGCCCGGACGGCGGGGCGCCTGGTCGAGCTCGTCGAGGACGCGGGCACGCACCTCGGGACCGGGTTCCTCGCCACCCCCTACCTGCTGCCCGCCCTGGCCGATCACGGGCATCTCGACGTCGCCTTCGACCTCCTCTTCCAGGACACGGCGCCGTCTTGGCTCTACATGGTCGAGCAGGGGGCGACGACGGTGTGGGAGCTCTGGGAGGGGATCGACGAGCACGGCGTGCCGCACGAGTCGCTCAACCACTACAGCAAAGGGGCCGTGGTGTCCTTCCTCCATCGCTACGTGGCCGGCATCGAGCGGGTTGAGCCGGCCTACCGCAGCTTCCGGGTCGAGCCACGTCTGGGCGGTGGACTCTCGTGGGCCGAGGCGGTCCACGAGTCGCCCTACGGCCGCATCGAGTCCTCGTGGCGCATCGACGGCTCACGGTTCGCGCTGACCGTCACCGTGCCACCGGGGACGACCGCCGAGGTCGTGCTGCCCGACGGGGTGCGCAGGGCGCAACACCCCGGAACCGTCGCCTACGCCTGCACGCTGTCGTAAAACCCGTGGTCCTCGCTCAGCGTTGCTCACGGCGGCACGCTGTGCCATCGTCGGCAGGACAAGGCGCCCGGCCCCCGGGTGCGAAAGGGGGGTGATGGCACGCACCGCGATCATCTCGGTAGACGGACATGTCCGGGCGTCGCGCCGCGACTACCGGAACTACGTCGAGCAGCGGTATCTCGACGTCTACGACCAGTGGGTCAAGGTCCAAGAGGAGGCCGGCGCCCCCGAGCACGGTGGCCTGCGCCCCGGGCTCGACGCCACCTCCCAATGGGATTCCGAGCTGCGGCTCAAGGACATGGAGGGCCAGGGCGTCGTCGCCGAGGTCCTGTTCCCCAACGGCCTCCCGTTCCAGGCTCGGGGGTCCGACGACGTGGGCACCTTCTCGGATCCCGACCTCGACCGGCAGGCCCGCATGGCGTACAACCGCTGGTTGGTCGAGTTCTGCGCCTGCACACCCGGTCGTCGTTCGGGGCAGGCGCTGGTGTCGTTCTCCGACATCGATCAGGCGGTGGCAGACATCCACTGGGCCAAGGAACAAGGACTCGGTGGCGTGATGATGCCTCCGCTCCTTCCCGGTGACACCTTCTTCTTCGACCCGGTGCTCGATCCCGTCTGGGCCGCGTGCACGGACGTCGATCTCCCCATCTCACAACACGGTGGTTCGGGTGCACCGGCCTACGGTCCGGCCGGGTTCGCCGCCATCATGACCCTGGCGCTCGAGCACTCGTTCTATTCCGGGCGATCACTCTGGCAGTTGATCCTCGGGGGCGTGTTCGAACGGTTCCCGGCCCTGCGGGTCGCGTTCGTCGAGACCGAGGGCGACTGGATCGGTCCGGCCCTGCGCAAGCTCGATCGTCGCCTGCACTGGGACGACGACTGGACCGGGTGGGCCCAGATCATGCAGCGCGACAGGGCCTTCAGCCGCCGGGCCCGCGACTACTGGGCCAGCAATTGCTACTCGGGCATCTCGCCGTTCACCGACGACCAGGTGCCGCTGGACGAGCTGGCCCGGCCGAGCGCGGACTACGAGGAGTTCGCCATCGGCTGCGACAACGCCATGTTCGGTGTCGACTACCCGCATTTCGAGTCGGTCTTCCCCGAGACGCAGACCCAGGTCGAGCACCTGGTCGCGCATCCGGCCATCACGAACGAGGTGGCACGGAAGATCATGTGCGAGAACGCAGCCCGCGTCTACGGCTTCGATCTCACTGCCCTGGCCGCCGACGTGGACCGCGTCGGGTTCACCATCGACGGCTCGAGGGTGTCCCGGCCGGGCTGACGCCCTTCGCCGCCGCTCCGATCAGTCGAGGGCGTTGCGGGAGGCCACCCGACCGAGCCAGCGCGCCGAGGGCTTGACAGTGCGGGCGAAGGTCGCCCGGTCGAAGGCCACGAGCCCGAAGGTCTTGGAGAAGCCGGCCGTCCATTCGAAATTGTCGAGGAATGTCCAGTGCAGGTAGGCGCGGACGTCGATTCCGTCGGCGATGCATGCGGCGAGCCCTTCGAGGGCGCCGCGGGTGTACGCAATGCGGGCCTCGTCGTCGTCGGTCGCCATGCCGTTCTCGGTGACCAGGACGGGAACCCCCGCCTCTTCGGCCGCCAGCCGGACCGTGTGCCCGAGGGCCTCGGGGTACACCTCCCACCCGGTCTGCATGGTGGCGACACCGGCCGCCGGTTCGAGCGTTCCGTCCGGGCCGATCACGTTGCGAGAGTAGGTCTGGACGCCCACGAAATCGTCGTCCCTCGACACGGCCAGCCAGTCGGTCTGGGCCACCCGACGCACCTCCTGCCAGCGTTCCTCGCCCCCGGGAGCGGGTTGCATGTCGACGAGCGCCAGGGTCCACCCGACCTTGACCTGTCCCGCCTCGGACTTGATGGCCAGCACCGCCTGCCGGTGCGCGTCGGCCATCGTGTCCACCGTCGCTCCCACGAGCCCCATCCGGTAGCGGGCGGGGTCGTAGCCGCCGATGCCGGCGACCGCCGATGACGCCTCGTGGCCGGGCGCCGCTCCGCTCGTTCCCATCGGGATCACCCCCGTGCTGTGGAGCATGGCCATGAGGTTGGGCTCGTTCAACGTGCAGACCCACGACAGCAGATCTCCGAAGTGGGCCGTGGCCCTGGCGGCAAAGGCCGCGAAGCGCACAGCGGCATCGTCGGCCGTCCACCCGCCACGGCCCGCCATCCAACGGGGGAGCGTGAAGTGGTTGTACGTCACGACCGGGGTCACCCCGAGGTTCAGGCAGGTTTCGATCATGCGCTTGTAGTGGTCGAGCGCGGCCAGGGAGACGTACCCCGGTTCGGGCTCGATCCGGGCCCACTCCAGGGAGAAGCGATAGGCGTTGAGCCCGAGCTCGGCCAGGAGGGCGATGTCCTCGGGGTACCGGTGGTAGTGGTCGCAGGCATCCCCCGAGGGCTCCGCGAACGCCGAGTGCTCGGCCCATTCGAGGGGCCACAGGTCGGCACTCACGTTTCCGCCTTCGACCTGGTGCCCCGCGGTCGCCGCGCCCCAGAGGAAGCCGAGCGGGAAGGTCATGCGCGTCGTGCGCCGCGGTGGTTCATGACTGCAAAGCTTTGCAGGTCCTCTGGCCACGGGCCAACGTGACCGCCGGTCCGGGCCCGGCCGGGTGCTCGCTCGTGGCCAGATAGTTCGATATTGAACTAATCTCGGGCCATGGCTGATCGAGAGTCCTGGCAGAAGGCCTATGACGCCTCCACCCTGCGGGCCGCACGCTTCGAGACCATGTCGGGAGTCCCGGTCGAGCCGGTCTACGGGACCGACGGCGCAGAGCTCCCGGGGCAGTTCCCCTACACCCGTGGTCCCTACGCCTCCATGTACCGCTCCCGTCTCTGGACGATGCGCCAGTTCGCCGGGTTCGGCACCGCAGCGGACACCAACGAGCGGTTCAAGGAGTTGCTCAAGGCGGGTGGCGACGGCCTCTCGACTGCGTTCGACATGCCCACCCTCCTCGGTCGGGACTCCGACGACCCTTTGGCCCGGGGCGAGGTCGGCCGGGCCGGGGTGGCCGTGGACAGCCAGGTCGACATGGAGCGTCTCTTCGCGGGGATCGATCTCGGGGACGTGTCCACGTCGATGACGATCAACTCGCCCGCCGCGCCGATCTTGGCCATGTACATCGGCGTGGCCGACCGCACGGGTGTCGACCGCTCCCGCCTGTCGGGCACGCTGCAGAACGACATCTTGAAGGAGTACCAGGCCCAGAAGGAGTACGTCTTCCCGCCCCGCCCCTCGGTGCGCCTGGTCACCGACATCATCCGGTTCTGTGCGGCGGAGATGCCACGGTGGCACGCCGTGTCAGTCTCGGGCTATCACATACGTGAGGCGGGCTCGACGGCGGCCCAGGAGCTGGCGTTCACGCTGGCGAACGGGTTCGCCTACGTCGAGGCCGCCATGGCGGCCGGACTCGGGGTGGATGCCTTCGCCCCCCGCTTGAGCTTCTTCTTCAACGCCCACAGCGACTTCTTCGAGGAGATCGCCAAGTACCGCGCCGCACGCCGCATCTGGGCTCGTTGGATGCGTGATCGCTACCGGGCCGCCGACGGGCGGTCCACCCAGCTGCGCTTCCACACCCAGACGGCGGGGGTCTCCCTCACCGCGCAGCAGCCGGAGGTGAACCTGGTCCGCGTCGCCATCCAGGCGCTGTCCGGGGTGCTCGGGGGAACCCAGAGCCTGCACACGGACGCCTTCGATGAGGCCCTGGCGCTGCCCACGGAACATGCGGCTCGCCTGGCCCTGCGGACCCAGCAGGTCATCGCGGAGGAGACCGGCGTCGTCCACGTCGCCGACCCGCTCGGCGGGTCCTGGTTCGTCGAAGAGCTCACCGACGAACTCGAGCGCCAAGCCGAAGAGATCTTCTCCCACCTCGACCAGGCGGGCGCGGGTTCCATGCTCGAGGGTGTCCTGGCCAGCATCGAAGATGGCTGGTTCATCTCGGAGATCGCCGATGCCGCCTACTCCTTCCAGTCGAAGCTGGCGCGCCGAGAGTGGATTCAGGTCGGTGTCAACGGCTACGTGGAAGACGACGGGGTCAGCCCCTCCACGCTGGTGATCGATCCGGCCGTGGAGGCGGATCAGATCGAGCGTCTGGGCGCGCTGAAGCAGTCGCGCGACGACGATGCCGTGCGACGCGCCCTGGCTCGCCTGAGCACCGACGCCGCCGATCCGACCGTCAACCTGATGCCTGCACTCATCGAGTCGTCGGCCAGCCTGGTGACGGTGGGCGAGGTGATGCGGGCGCTCGAATCCGTCTTCGGTATCTACGTCGAGCGACAGGTCGCCTGAGCAGCTCGACCCCGAACTGCCCGGCGAGACGACCACCATGACCGAGCCCGCACGACTGCCGTTCGACCCGATCGCAGAAGCCAGGCGTCATTGGCTCGAGCACGGTTGGGAGCGGGCCGCGCCGGGGATGGGCGTCGTGACCTCGGTGATCCGGGCCGAACAGATCCTCTCGGGTCGGGCCGAGGACGCCGTGAGGCCGTTGGGCCTCACCTTCGCCCGCTACGAGGTGCTCATGCTCCTCCTCTTCTCCCGGCGGGGCGTGCTCCCGCTCGGCAAGATCGGCCAGCGGCTCCAGGTCCGGGCGGCCAGTGTCACCAATGCGGTCGACCGGCTCGAGCGCGATCGCCTGGTGCGCCGGCGCGTGAACCCCAACGACGGGCGAGGGGTGCTGGCGGCCATCACCCCGAGTGGACGGGCCCGGGCCGACCGGGCCACCACGGCACTGAACGACGCCCTGTTCAGCACGCTGGAACTGTCCGGGGCGGAGACGGACGCCCTGTTTTCCCTCCTGGCCAAGCTGCGACGGCGGGCGGGCGACTTCGACTGACCCCTTCCGTGGACAGTATCGGCCGGAGGATCTATTCTCCGTCTAGAAGAATGTGATTCTCGTGGGCCGTCCAGGAGATCGTAGGGCGAAAGAGAGCGACACGTGGGGGAGTTCGACGACATCGATTTCTTCCGGGGCAGCGAGTTGGTGGCCGACCCGTATCCCTATTACGAAGACCTGAGGTCGGCCTGCCCGGTGCAGCGCGAGCCGCATCACGACGTCGTCATGGTCACCGGGTACGAGGAGGCTGTGTCGGTGTACACGAACACGGCGACGTTCTCGTCCTGCAACTCGGTGACCGGTCCGTTCCCGGGTTTTCCCGTCCCGCTCGAGGGCGACGACGTCAGCGAGATCATCGAGCAGTACCGCTACGACCTCCCGTTCAGCGATCAGATCCTGACGATGGACCCTCCGATCCACAAGGCACACCGCGGCCTCCTGATGCGCCTGATCACCCCCAAGCGCTTGCGCGAGAACGAAGACTTCATGTGGCGCTACGCCGATCGCCAGATCGACGAATTCATCGAGCGCGGGGCGTGCGAGTTCATCCGTGACTTCGCCGCGCCCTTCACGCTGTACGTCATCGCCGACCTGTTGGGCATTCCCGAAGAGGACCACGAGTGGTTCCGGGAGGAGCTGCAGGGGAACCGCAGCCAGACGCGGGAGGAGGGTCTGGGCAGCACGGGTTCGCGGACGCTCAGCCACTCTCCCCTCGAGTTCCTCTACGAGAGCATGTCCAAGTACGTGGAGGACCGTCGGCGCGAGCCCCGCGACGACGTGCTCACCGGGTTGGCCACGGCCACCTTCCCCGACGGGTCCCTCCCCGAGGTGATCGACGTCGTGCGGGTGGCGTCCAACGTGTTCTCGGCCGGCCAGGAGACCACGGTCCGCCTGCTCGGGGCGGCCCTGCAGAAGATCGGCGAGGACGCCGACGTCCAGCGCCGCCTGCGCGAGGACTACGGCCGTCTGCCCGAGTTCGTCGAGGAGTGCCTGCGGTTCGAGAGTCCGGTCAAGGGGGACTTCCGGCTCGCCCGCACGGGCGTCACCGTGGGCGGTGTCGACATTCCGGCGGGGACCTGTGTCATGGTGCTCAACGGGGCCGCCGGCCGTGACCCGCGCCGCTTCGAGGAGCCCGACGAATTCAAGATGGACCGGCCGAACGCCAAGGAGCACCTGGCCTTCGGGCGCGGTCCCCACGCGTGTCCCGGGGGACCGCTGGCCCGGGCGGAGACGAGGATCAGCCTGGAGCGACTGCTCGAGCGCATGCAGGACATCAAGATCTCCGAAGCCGTGCACGGCCCTCCGGGGGCGCGGCACTACGACTACGTCCCGACCTACATTCTGCGCGGGCTCACCAACCTCAACCTGGAGTTCACACCGGCCGGCTGAAGCGCCGCCGGCCGGTCAGCCGCCGCTGTTGCAGGCCTTGATGACCGACTCCCCGAAGCCCGACACGGTGTCGGGCGAGGCGAAGTCCGTGAACCAGACGTAGATTCGCTCCACGCCCCGGGCCCGGAGGCTCCCGAAGTGGTCGACCAGTTCGGGAGCCGAGCCGACCACGATCTTCTTGCCGAAGCGCCGCTGCGCCGTGGCCACCACCTCGGCGCGGGTGGCCTCGTCCTGAACGAAAGTCGTCTGCAGCTGGAGCGATGGGCGGGCATTGCCGGCGTGTGGTCGCATCTCTTCGTAGCGGTCGAGAATCTGAATGTGCAGGTTCCACCAGTCGGCGTGGGCGGCCACGAGCTCCATCGTCTTCTTGCCGGCCCCGCCGATGACGATGGGGATCGTGCCGATGGGCACGGGCTGCTGTTGCGCCCCCTGCAGCGTGAAGTGCTCGCCCGCGTAGTCGAAGCGCTCGCCCTTCCACAGGGCGGTCATGATCTCCAGGGACTCCTTGAGCCTGCTGACCCGCTGGCGCGGCTCGGCCGATCCGATGCCGAAGATGCCGAACTCGGCCGCCACCGAGCCCCATCCGATGCCCAGCTCGAAACGGCCCCCCGAGGCATGGTCGATCGACACGGCCTCCCGGGCCAACAGGGCCGGATGGCGGAAGCCGTCGCAGAGGACCAGTGAGCCCAGTCGCAGGCGGTCGGTATGCGCGGCCAGCCATGTCGTCGAGACAGTCGCTTCGTACATGGGCTGCTCTTCCGCCAGCGGCGGCGCCAGGTGGTCCATCCCGGCGATCCCGTGGAATCCGGCCGCCTCGGCCAGGCGCGCCCGCTCGACCATCTGCTCCATGGTGAGGCGCATCTGGGGCAGGTAGAGCCAGAATTCGAGAGACGTCGTCATGAGCTCAGGACACTACCGAGCCTCCACCGAGGCTCTCGACACCGCCGGGCGTCACCGCCACTTGAAGTCGGGATCCCGCTTCTCCATGAAGGCCCGCCGTGCCTCGGCGGCGTCGTCGAATCCCTGGAGGCGGGCGGTGTACTCCTGCTCCGTGCGGTACGCGTCGCGCAAGCTCATCTCTTCCACCCGGTTCATCGATTCCTTGGCCAGCCGCAATGCGATGGGGCTCTTGGCGGCCAGCTCCTTGGCCAGTGACCGGGCACTGGACGCAAGCTGGTCGGGCGGGACCACGGCGCGCAGGGCGCCGAGCCGGTACAGCTCGTCGGCCGAGATCTGCGCACCGGTGAAGAACAGCTCCCGGGCCTTGTGCCTCCCCACGAGCAATGAGAGGTGCGCGCTCGCCCCGAGCAGACCGACGTTGATCTCGGTCGTCCCGAAGCGGGCTCCTTCGGCCGCGATCAGGATGTCGCAACAGGCGGCGAAGGCCAGCCCGGCGCCGAGGGCCGGACCGTTGATGGCGCCGATGACCGGTACGGCGCACTCGATGATGGCCCACATGGCGTCCCGGGCCGTGCTGCCCGGATCGGTCAAGGCCCGGGCGCTCACCGTGTCGGGGGATGCCTTCTCGTCGACGGATCGCAGGTCGACACCGGCCATGAACGCCTTCGTCCCCGATGCGGTGAAGATGGCGACGCGCACCGCACGGTCTGCTCCCAACGCCGAGAACGTGTCGCGTATCTCCGCCATGGTCGCCCTGGTGATGGCGTTGACGGGTGCACGGTCCAACGTCACCGTCGCAATGTGCTCACTGACCTCAACGGAGATGTCGCCCATGCGGCGGAGCTTACCGATCCGAGTTTCTCTGCTGGGGCAATCGATGACGCACGAGCCGGACTCCGCTCAGACGTAGTCGCTGTGGCGCATGTAGACCAGGGCGCCCCAACCCCAGATCGGCGGCAGGTACGCCGTGCAGAATCGCTGAATGAACACTGCGGCCACGGCCTGGTCCTGAGGGATGCCGGCGGCGGTCAAGCCGGCGATCATGCCCACTTCGATCACGCCCGCCCCACCGGGGACCGGGGCGGCGCCACCGATCATCGAGGCCAGGGTCAGCACCACGATCAGGGTGGCGAAGCTGGCGTGCTCGCCCACGGCGTGGAGCGATGCGCCGAGCGACAGCGCGATCAACACCTGGCTCAGCGTGCACCCTCCCAGGACGTAGAAGATCTTGCGCGGCTCGACCGCGATGGCCTTGATGTCCCTCCAGATGGTCACCAGGTGAGGTCGGGCCTTCTCGGTGGCCAGCCGCCGGGCCTTCGGCACCAACGCGACCACGGCCACCACGATGGCGATGAGGAGGACCACGCCGATGAAGAGCCAGAGAAGGTTCTCGTGACTCTCGCTCCCGCTGGCTGGCTTGTGGAAGTCCCCGGCGGCGAAGGGGAGGCAGATCAAGAAGAGTGCCCCCTTGACGACCCAGCTGGCCGTCCCCGCAATTGCACCGGAGCTGATGGCCGACTCGGTGTCGAGTCCTTGGCGTTGGAAGAAGCGGACCCGCACCGCGAACACGGCGGCGTCCCCGCCGACGAACGACGTGAAGAGGTTGGACGTCTCGAGCGCGACACAGCGGCCGAAGGGCAACGTGCCGACGACGGCCCCCAGCAGAGCCCAGGCGCCGCTGACGACCGGGAGCTGGGCCAGGACGAACGCCAGGGCGACCCAGTACCAATCGGCGTTCTTGATCACGCTGAGGGAGCCGGCGGCGCTGGTCAGCACGCCGATGATCAGCCAGAGCCCGACGAGGCTGCCGATGACCATGAGCAGGTTGGGCCAACTGATGCGCTTCGTCTCGACCAGCTTCGGAACGTCGACCCCGGTCTCTGCGGCCAGGGCTTCCCGCAACGACTTGAGGAAGCCGTTGTGTCCGTGGCTCAGGCGTTCGGTCACGGGGTCGATGGTGGATCGTTGGAGAGTGGTGAGCACCGACACGAGCGTGGCGGTGTCGTAGACACGGCAGGCCGCGGCCGCGGTCCGCTCCGTACCCACGACGACACCGATGGCGGCGACACCGGCCGCCAGGTCCTTGTCCATCCGTGACGCCGGCGCCGACGACGAGGCTCGGCGGAAGTCACGGAGCAGAGGCCCGGCGTCGCTCAGGACCATGGTGCTCGGGCTCAAGGCCCCGTGGGCGATGCCTGCATCGCGCAGCAGGAGGAGCGAACGGAAGAACGTATCCACGTCGGCGTCCGAGACGTCTTCGGCCGCGAGCTCGCTCAGGCGCCGCCCGTCGGGCAGCCGGGTGACGAGCGCCGCATCGTGACTCGGCCCACATCTTCCCGCGGCGACGATCTCGGGAACCCGGACGCCGGCGTGGCCGGCCAGGAACGTGAGATAGGCCTCGTGCTCGACCTGCTGCAGGCGGTTGAACATCAAGGTGGGGCCCGAATCGCGATAGACGACGAAACGCCACAGCTTGCCGAGCCACTGGGCGTCGGAGGCGTCACGCCCGTACACGGCGGCCTCGAGTGGCCGCCCGGTGCCGTCGCGCCCCTCGAACATCTCGACGCCCCATTGCTGGTGCGGACCGGCCGTCAGGCCGTAGACGTCCACCCCCAGCTCACGGACCGCCGCCGTGACCTCGTCGGCAGAGGGAAGCCCGTTGGGCGAACCGAGGGCCAGGTGACAGGCGGCCGCCGTTCCCCAGCCGAGCACGATTGCCGCCACGACGCTCAGCGGGAATCCGTAGCCGCCCACGACGGCGCAGACGGCGGCGACGGTCACCGCAACCACGACGAGTCGTTGCACGGGCCGGCTGAGGTAGGGGAGACCGGTGAGCGCCACCGCGGTGGCGACGGCGAGCTGGATCACGGGATAGCGCGGATCGAACCCGACGAGCTGATCGGCGGGCGGACGCCCCCCGTTCGGGCCGATGAGGGCGTCGAGCAGGAGGCAGACGATCAGCGTGAAGCAGCCGGCCAGGGCCATCCGGCGGATGGCCACGAGCTTGGGGACCAAGAGCCCGACGAGCACCAGGCCGACGATGACTCCGGCCGAGCCGAGGTACCACAGCGTCGTGATCACCCACTTCAGTCCCGACGGGGCCGGCGACACCAACCCGGCCAGGCCGAGCTCCACCGACGTGTTCGCCTCCACCAGGGGGATGCACAGGCCCACCACGGCGATGGCGACGGCGATGCGCACCACGTCGGAGGCCCGGCGGCGGGTCTGGCCGCCGCCATGAGGACCGAGGAGCAGTGAGCGGACCCGCTGCGCCCAGGAGACGTGGAAGGCGTGCGTGCGGTCCCCGGTGGCCGGGTCGTCCCCCTCCATTGTGTGGATCACCTTCATCGGTCCGCCCCCGTCAGGTGAGCGGAGTGCCCAGGGCGCCGCGTTGCTCGTCTCGTTCCGCCAGCGCCTTGAGGGTCAAGAGCTGCGTTCGCATCATGAAGAGATTTCTCCCGTCGCCGGGGTCAGGCTGAGGGAGGAACCCCACACGCCCGCGGGCGCCGACAGGACGATCTTGGCCACCAGGCGGCACGAGGCCGCATCGAGGGGGTGGGCGACGTAGCTGACGCCTACCTCGTCGAAGAACGGGGTCTCGGAGCGCAGCGTGAGTGATCGCCCCGGCACGTGGGAGAGCAGACGGAAGATGTTGGCGAAGCGCTGGTCGGGCTCCAGGGCGGTGTGGGAGGAATCGAGCCGGCGTGGGCTCCGGTCGCCCCGATCGTCGATCCAGTCGTAGCTGTACGGCGCCGCCCTGAACTGGCACAGCGGCGAGAAGACCACATCGGCGGGCGCGCCCACGGTGACCGCTCGAAAGAGGGTCCGATCGGCCGTCTCCACGAGCTCGTCACAGGGGTAGGGCTGGTCCCGTTCCTCCGCCGAGGATCCCCAGGTGTCGATGACTCCTGTCCGCATCTGCGCACGGTACCCGCTGGTCGGCGGCCTGACGGTGGACGTGCCGCGCCGAGCAACCAGCTGGAAACCTATGAATATGGTAAATGCGATTGACTTAGTCAGGATTATTGCGTAGCCTCGAAACATGTCTCGAGCCGACGTCGTTTCAACAAGCTGGCACGGTGGGCGCCTCAGCCCCACGGCGCGACCCGCCGGGCAGGCGCGGGTCGAGCCCGAGCCCTACGAGATCGCCCGCCGCTTGGCCCCCTTTCTCCGGTGGGACCAGGCCAGCGACGTCGACGAGCGGAGCTGGCGGCTGGTGGCGCGGACCCCGGATTTCGACGCCTGGCTGATCGCGTGGCCCCCAGGGGGCCGGGTCGAGCTGCACGACCACGGCCGTTCGCGGGGTGCCTTGACCGTGCTGCGCGGGACCCTGGTGGAGACCGTGCCGCACTGGGACGAGCGCGGCCGCTTCGATCTCTTGCGTTGCGACCTCGAGACCGGGGTCACGCTGCACTTCGATGTCGAGCACGTGCACGACGTCGTCAACGAGAGTGACGAGCCGGCACTCAGCCTGCACGTCTACAGTCCTGCATTGACGACGATGACGTATTTCAATGTGCAACAGGATCAGTTGATCGAGAGCGATGTCCGTACCGTCGAGGACGAGATGACCGAGGAGAGGGACACGGACCCGCTCCGGCTCGTCGCGCAGTGACACGGTCGGCCGATGATCTCCTGGCCCAAGCTCGTCTGGAGATCGAGCGGGTGCCGGCGGCCGACCTCGAGCGGGTTCACGACGAGGGAGCACTGATCGTCGACATCCGCCCCGAGCGCCAGCGCGCCTCCGAAGGCGAGTTGCCGTTCGGCCTCGTCGTCGAGCGCAACGTGCTCGAGTGGCGCTTCGACCTGCTCGGTGACCACGCCTTGCCCGAAGTGGGTGGTTACGACCGCCGCGTGGTCGTCGTGTGCTCCGAGGGATATGCCTCCAGCTTTGCCGCCGCGTCACTCCGCCAACTCGGGTTCGTCCTGGCCGCAGACCTCGAGGGGGGCTACCGGGGCTGGCGGGCCGCCATCGGCGACCCGGTACCGGCGGCCGCCTGATTCTCGGAAGCCGAATTGGTCGCTCTGGCTCTCGAGGCGCCGTGACGCCTCCGGACGGATGCGACCGAGCCGCCACCAATCCGGACACGGGGCGCCGCCCACGTCGAGCCGTTCACGGGCGGGTGAACCGGGCGGCGGCGGAGCCCGAGAGGACGCCCCCGGGCAACAGCCTTCCGCTGGCCACGAGCACCAGGGCCTGACCGCGGGCGCTGACCAGTGCGCCCTTTCCGCGGGACCAGTCCATGTCGTCGGCGCGGAGCTCCACGTCGCGCAGGTCGATACCGAAGGCGTTCGGGGCGTCCTGTCCGGTGAGCCACTCGAGCAAGGCCTCGACGAGCGGGATCGGAACCCGCCGGCGGAGCGGGACGCCCTCGGTGATGTCCAGGCCGTGGATGACCACGTGCGCGAGCGCGCCCTCGACACCACCACCGGGTGGCTGCCAGCCGTGCAGGACCTCGGAGCGAAGGTCGTCGAGCAACGTGGCGATCGGCAGGGCACCGTCACGCGAGGCGACCCGGTCGGAGAGGCGCGTGAAATCGCCGGCCACCGCTTCCAGCTCGGCCATGAATTCGGCCTCCGTGTAGCGGGCCGGCATGGTGAGGTGGGCCACGACCTCACGCGTGCGCCAGCCGACGCAGAGCGACGGGGCGTCCCAGACCGCCGCCGGAGAGGCGTCGAGGAGGTCGGCCAGCGCGGTGTACTCGGCCGTCACCGCGTGGCGCAGCTCCGTGTCGGAGAAGGGGGCGCGCACGGGTCAGCGCTCCTTCGAGGCCCGAGGATGCAGGGTGCCGAGGTAGGCGGCGAACCGATCGAGGGAGGAGAGGAATCCCGCCTGTGCTTCGGGAGAGCGGATGGCGTCGGGCACCTTGACCTGGAGGATGCGCACTTCGGTGCGCTCGGGTCCCAGCTCGACGAAGTCCGACGTCACACGCATGCCCGTGCTCGGATCGGTCCAGGCCAGCCGCTCCGGTGGGCGCACCTCGTCATAGACGGCGTGCGTCGGATATTCGCTGCCGTCGGCGTCGTTGACCATCACGGTGTCGAAGACGCCGCCGGCCCGGGCGTCGACCGAGATCGTCTCCCGAGGGGTGCTGACTCCGGCGGGACCCCAGAAGTGGGTCAGGTGATCGGGATCGACCATGCATGCGAACACGAGCTCCCTCGGAGCGTCGAATATGCGGGTGAAGTTCAGGGAAGCGAGCTCCGAGCCTGTCATGTGCTCCTCTCTTTCCGGGTCTTGGTCGACCGTTGGATCTCGTGCAGGTGGGCGTCGAGCTTGTCGAAGCGTTCGACCCAGAGACGTCGGTGCTCGTCGATCCAATCCAGCGCGGCGTCGAGGGTGTCGACCTCGAGGTGGCACGGCCGGAACTGCGCATCCTTGCGCCGCGTGATGAGGCCGCCGCGCTCGAGCACCTTGAGGTGCTTGGAGACACCCGGCAGGGACATCGCGAACGGGGCGGCGAGCTCACCGACTGTGGCGTCGCCGCGAGCGAGACGGCCCACGATCGCCCTGCGGGTCGGATCGGCCAGTGCGGCGAAGGCCGCGTCCAGCCGCTCCTCGGTGATCGCCATGGCGTGTATTTAACCAATAAGTTAGTTAGCCGTCAAGTTAAATGCCCCTCCCGCCGTTCGTGGAAAGACGGCGGGAGGGGCCGGACCGGCACCTCGTGACCAGTACCCTCGGCCCCAGTACGAATCGGGAGGACCCCCCATGGACGACACCCTCGGCGCCCTGCGGGCGTCCGTCGAACGACTGCACCGGTTGGCCACCGGTCTCGACGATGCGCAGCTCGTCGGCGCGTCCTACTGCCGGGAATGGTCGATCGCCGACGTGCTCTCGCACATCGGTTCGGGCGCCGTCATCGGCGAGCGGGGTCTGCGCGACGGCATCGCCGGATCACCGGCCCCCGATGACTTCGCTCCCGGCGTGTGGGACACGTGGAACGCCAAGACGCCGCGGGCGAAAGTGGACGACGGCCTCGTGGCGGACCGGGCGTTGCTCGAGGCGTTCGAGGCCGTCACCGAGGCCGATCGCGCCCGGGCCACGTTCTCGGTCGGCCCGCTGTCTCTCGACTTCGTGCAATTTGCGGGCATGCGTCTCAACGAGCACGTCTTCCACACCTGGGACGTCGAGGTGGCGCTCGACGGGACGGCCCGTCTCGGGGAGAGCGCGGTGCCTGTCGTCGTGGACAATCTCGGATTGATCGCGCGCTTCACGGCGAAGCCGACCGGTATCGAGGAGAGGCTGCACATACGCACGACCGATCCGGCCCGCGACGCGACGGTCGTCGTCAAGGCCGATGCGGTCGAGCTCACCGATGGCGCAACGGGCCAACCCGATCTGGTCCTGCCGGCCGAGGCGTGGTGCCGCCTCGTCTACGGAAGACTCGACCCGGACCACACTCCGGCGTTCACCGGGGACCCCGGCGCGCTCGACTCGCTGCGCCGGGTCTTTCCGGGCCCGTAGGTGACCTGGGTCGCGCCGTCATGACCGAGACGTCCCGCAGCGCACTGTTGATGGTGGAGTGCCAGCGTGGTGTCGTCGGTGACCTGTCGGTGTTACCCGACCTGGCGCGCGCCGCGGCACCGGCCCTCGAGGCCATCGGCCGACTGGCCGCCGCCGCCCGTCGTCACGGTGTGACCGTCGTCCACCTGACGTACGCCCCGGTGGCGGGCGGTCGTTCGACCAACCATCGCTCGCCCCTGACCAGGTCGACGGCGTCGACCGCGTCGTGGAGTCCGGAGCGACCGGGGGCCGAGGTCGTGCCCGTCATCGGCGTCGAACCGGGCGACCTGGTCTTCGAACGGCATCAGGGAATCTCGCCCGTGCATCGCACCGAGGTGCTGGCCGTGCTGCGAAACCTGGGCATCGACGAGGTCGTGCTGGCGGGGGTCTCGACGAACCTGGCCATCCCCGCCGTCGCCGTCGGCGCCGCCGACGAGGACTTCTCCGTCGTGGTCGTCCGCGACGGGACGATCGGCGTGCCCGCATCGCATCACGAGTCGATGTTGCGGCACTCCTTGTCCTTCGTGGCCCGGTTGGCCACCGTCGACGAGCTGGTCTCGGCCTGGGGCGGGGACGACTAGCCCAAAGGGTGGGAGCAGCCGGGCCGGCCCGCTGGCGCGTTTGCCCGGTGCCGGCCCGTTGAGGAGGATGGGTCCATGCCCATCGCCCACCTGACTGCGGATGCCGCTCCCGAAGAGGTCGCCTCCGTCGTGGGGCGCGACGGCGCCGTCGTCATCGATGCGCTGGCCCCGCCCGCGTTGCTGGACCGGATCGAATCGGAACTGCGCCCGTTCCTCGACGCCACTCCCAACGGTCCCGACGACTTCAGCGGCAACTTGACCCGCCGCACGGGATCGCTCGTGGCGCGGTCACCCTCCAGCCGAGAGTTGGTCATGCACCCGTTCGTGCTGGGAGCAGCGGGGACATTCCTCGGGCACGCCACGAACTTTCAGCTCCACCTCACCCAGGCCATCGCCATCGGGCCGGGCGAGACGGCGCAGCCCATCCATCGGGACCAGTGGGCCTTCGATTTCTTCCCGTTCCCCCCGGGCTACGAGGTCCAATGCAATTTCATCTGGGCGATGACCGACTTCACCGAGGAGAACGGGGCGACCCGGGTCGTCGTGGGGAGCAATCTCCGTGAAGACCGCCTGTCCTTCGGGCCCGACGATACGGAGCCGGCCGAGATGTCGCGGGGTTCCGTGCTCTGCTATTCCGGTTCCGTGTACCACGGTGGCGGAGCAAACCGGTCGGCGCGGCCACGCATCGGATTGAACATCACCTACAACGTCGCCTGGTTGCGTCAAGAGGAGAACCAGTACCTCTCGGTCCCCATCGACGTGGCGCGGACGCTGCCGACCGAGCTCCTGCGGCTCATGGGTTACGACCGGGGGGCGTACGCGCTCGGGTACATCGACGACCTGCGGGACCCGATCGAGGCGGTGCGGCCCGGTCTCGGCACGACCGGCTTCGGCAACCCGTCCGAGGGCTGATGGTCGGTCGCTGACCGGCGGACCGCCAGTACGGTGGGCCCGTGCCGGTCGAAATCCGCAAGGCCAACCTCGAAGATCACGACGACCTCTTCGAGGCCTTCGCCCGCATCGTCAACGCCGGTGAGGGGTTTCCCCAACAGGCGCCGCTCACCCGGGCGGATTTCGACGAGTACTGGATCGAGCACACCACCGGCGTCTACGTCGCCAAGTTCGGCGGATATCTCGTCGGCGCCTCCTACATCAAGCCCAATTTCGTGGGCCGGGCGGCCCACATCGCCAACGCGGGCTACTTCGTGCTTCCCGCCTACCGGGGCACCGGTTCCGGCCGGGCACTGGTGGAGCATTCGTTGGGAGAGGCCAGGCGACTGGGGTTCGACGCCATGCAGTTCAACCTGGTCTTCGAATCGAATCCGGCGCGCTCCATGTACGCGCGGCTCGGGTTCGTCGAGGTGGGCCGGATCCCCCGTGCAGTGGAAGGAGAGGATGCCGTGATCTATTGGCGCAGCCTCGAGGACGTCGCCGGGTGAACGCCGGACCGGACGTCGCCGTGGAGCGTGCCGGTGAGCACGTCGGGCTGGTCTCCCTGCGGAGACCGCCCAACAACTTCTTCGACACCGCGATGCTCGACGCCCTCGCGTCGGCCTACGAGTCGCTCGACGCTTCGGGTTGGTGTCGGGCCATCGTGCTCGGATCCGAGGGAAAGCACTTCTGCGCCGGGCTGGACTTCGCGGCCAATGCGGACCAGGACATCGCAGCCCTCTACGCACAGGCGGCCCGCCTCTTCGCGGCACCCCTGCCGGTCGTCGCTGCCGTACAGGGAGCGGCCATCGGCGGCGGGTGCGGATTGGCGCTCTCGGCGGACTTCCGGGTGGCCGGACCGTCCACCCGCTTCGCGGCCAACTTCGCCTCGCTCGGGTTCCACCACGGCTTCGCCCTCACCGTCACCCTGCCGGCCACCGTCGGGCGGCAGGCCGCGGCTGATCTCCTACTCACGGGGCGGCGGGTGGGCGGGGAGGAGGCGCTCGCCCTCGGCCTGTGCGACCACCTGGTCGGAGACGACGAGGTGGTCGCGCACGCGTTGGCCTACGCCTCACAGCTGGCGGCGTCGGGACCGCTGGCCGTGCGGGCCATCCGGGCCACCTTGCGCAGGGGTCTGGCCGACCAGGCCCGGGCGGCCATGGACGTCGAGTGCGCTGAGCAGCGCGCGCTCCAGGGAACGGACGACTTCGCCGAGGGCGTGCGGGCCACGGCCGAGCGACGCCCCCCGCGGTTCACGGGGACCTGAGGGTGACGAACGAGCTCGCTCTCGACGAGCGCAACACCTCGTTCACCTGGACCCCGCACGACGGTCCCTACCGAGTCGTCACCCGCGAGCAGGCGCTCGGGTACGACGAGTTGGGCTACTTCGTGCTGGACGACGCGCTGAGCCCGTCGGAGATCGACGAGCTCGTCGCAGCCATCGATCCCTTTGAAGCGAAGACGGAAGCCGACCTGCGCGCGCGGGAGGGTGGACGTTTCTTCATTGCGCGGGCAGGCGAGATCACCTTCACCACGCATCTGGTCGCGCAGTCCGCCACGGTGGCGCGGTTCGCGTCCTCTTGCCTCCTGGCCGACCTCTGTGCCGACCTCGTCGGACCCGACGTCCGCCTCTATTGGGACCAGGCCGTGTACAAGAAGCCGGGAACCGACTCGCCGTTCCCTTGGCATCAGGACAATGGCTACGCGTTCGTCGAGCCCCAGGAGTATCTGACCTGCTGGGTCGCGCTGACCGACGCCACCGAGGAGAACGGCTGTCCCTGGGTGGTGCCGCGCCTGCACCGACTGGGCACGTTGGCCCACGAGTACAGCGAGACCGGCTTCGTCTGCCTGGAGGGTCATCCGGACGCCGTCGCCGTACCTGCGCCGGCGGGCAGCATCGTGGTCTTCTCCTCGCTCACGCCGCATTGCACGGGCCCGAACCGCAGCCCGGACGTGCGCAAGGCCTACATCGTCCAGTACGCCCCCGACGGGGCCGCGGTAACCCGGGTCGGGCCGGGTGGGGTCGCGACCCGGATCACCGCTGATGATCCGGACCGGCAGTTCGAGATCCTGCGTGCCGGCAGGCCGGTCAGCCGCCAGGACCAGGTCCGGCACCCGGCCGGCGAGAACCGCTGCCGGGCGGCCCAGCCCGGCCCGGTGGCTCGTTCCCGATCATGATCGTGGTGGCCGACACGGCCCCGGTGCTGCTCTTGGTGCCGGTGACCCCGATGAATTCGCCCACCTTGAGCTTGGCGGCGGTGACGGTCGTCCGGCTTCCCTTGGCGCCCATCGTCTCGAAGGTGGTCTCGGTCGAGTAGACGACCGTGGTCGTGCCGCTGCTCTGCGTCCTGACGGTCACGTCGTCACCCTTGATGGCCGTGATCTTCCCCGAGACCGCGGGCCGCTGGCCGGCCGGCTGCCCGCGCGGCGCGTTGGTCGACGATGTGGCGCTGGTGGCTGCGCCGGCCACGCCGGCGCCCAGGCCGAGCACCACCGCCATGGCGCCCCCGGCGGCGGCGGCTTTCCTCGGGGTGGACCAGCGCCAACGGGCGTCGCCGCGGGGTTGGGGTAGGTGGGCCGGCGTGAGTGCCGGCTCGGCGTTTTGCGTGGTCTCCATGGTGTGCTCCTCCTCGTCGGGATCCGGCGCTCTGCCGTCTCGGCAGCGTGCGCCGACCCCGTGTGGCCACCCTGCGCGCCCCCTGGGGCCACGGTCAGAATCGCCGGCGAGGCCGGCGGGGTGATGGCACTAGGGTGGACGGAGGGGACGTGAAAGGGGGTGTTGATGACGCAGACCGCGCCCGTGGAGGACTGGGCCACCGACTTCGACGTCATGGACCCGCGCTACCTGTCCGACCCGTTCAGCATCTGGGACTCGCTCCGCCAGACCTGTCCCATTGCGCACACCAATCGCCGCAAGAGCAGCTGGTTGCCGATGCGCTACGAGGACGTCACCGCCATCGCGCACGACATCGAGCACTTCAGTTCGGTCAAGGTCGCCGTGATTCCCGGCGACGAGGACGAAGAGGACAACGGCTCCTTCGACGGGCCGAACCTCGAATACGGCCTGCCGCCGATCTCGGTCGATCCCCCCGTTCACACCTGGACCCGTCGCCTGCTCCTGCCCTGGTTCTCACACGCCCGCGTCGACAGCTACGTCCCTCTCACCCGTGATCTCTGTCGCAGCCTCCTCGACGGTTTCGCCGGTTCGGGTCAGGCCGACGCCGCGGCGGACTACGCCCAGCAGATCCCGGTGCGCGTGATCGCCCGCATCCTCGGAGTGCCGACCGAGATGTCCGACACCTTCACCGGGTGGGTGCGAGACGTCCTCGAGTTCGCCGATGATCCCGAACGCCGCCAGAAGGGCGCCGAAGGCCTGCTCACCTACTTCATCGAGCAGCTCGAACACAGGCGACGTGACCCGGCGGACGATCTGCTCAGCGAGCTGCTGCACACCGAGGTCGACGGGAAGCCGGTCGACGACGGCATCGTGCTCGGGATGGCGGCGCTGGTGTTGATCGCCGGCGTCGACACGACGTGGAGCGCCATCGGCTCCTCGCTCTGGCACCTGGCCGCTCATGCCGAGGATCGACACCGGCTCACCTCGGACCCCGGCCTGATGCCCACCGCGGTCGAGGAGCTGCTGCGGGCGTACTCGCCCGTCACCATGGCCCGGGAGGTGACCGAGGACATCGAGTACGCCGGGTGTCCCATGAAGGCGGGTGACAAGGTGCTGATGAACTTCCCGGCGGCCAACCGCGATCCCGAGGCCTTCGAGAACGCCGCCGAGGTGCAACTCGACCGGGCCCACAATCGCCACGTGGCCTTCGGTTCGGGTATCCATCGATGCGCCGGATCGAACCTGGCCCGGATGGAGCTCACCGTCGCCCTGACGGAATGGCTGGCGCGTATCCCCGACTTCTCGCTGGCGCCCGGCGAGGAGATCACCTGGGCCGGCGGGCAGGTCCGCGGTCCCCGAGTGCTTCCGGTGGTGTTCTGATGAAAGTCCGTGTCGACCCCGACAAGTGCCAGGGTCACGCTCGTTGCTACGGGCTGGCGCCCGAGATCTTCGACGTCGACGACTACGGTCAAGCCTCGGTGATCGTCGACGAGGTACCGCAGGAGCTCGAGGAGAAGGCCCGCTTGGCCGTGGCCAACTGTCCCGAGTACGCCATCGAGATCATCGAAGGCTAGGTCCCGCTCCATGACGGAGCCGAAGCCGGTGCCCGACGCGCCGGCCTGGTTCGTGCGCGCCGTCTCCGTGCCGCACGACGATGGCGTCGTCACCGTCGACGGTGCCCCGGTGCACTACCTGTCGTGGGGCGAGCGCGGCCGCCGCGGCCTCGTCTTCGTGCACGGAGGTGGCGCCCACGCGCACTGGTGGACGCACATTGCGGCGCCGTTCGCCGAGGAATTCCGGGTGGCCGCCATCGACCTGACCGGCCACGGGGACAGCGGGTACCGGGACCGCTACGACCCCGAGCAGTGGGCGGACGAGGTCATCGCGGTGGCCGACGACGCCGGCATCGAAGGCCTGCCCGTCGTGATCGGCCACTCCATGGGCGGGTTCGTGACGATCGTGACCGCGGCGCGCCACCCCGAGGCGCTGGCGAGTGTGATCGTCTGCGACTCACCGGTGACCGAGTCGGATCCCGAGATCAGCGCCCAGGATGCCTTCGGACGTCCGCGCACCTACGCCACGATGGCCGAGGCGATTGCCCGCTTCCGGACCGTTCCACCCCAGGACCACTACCTGGACTACGTGATCGACTTCGTGGCCCGCCACTCGCTGCGGCCCGCGGACGGAGGCTGGCAGTGGAAGTTCGATCGCCGCATCTTCGAGCAGTTCGGTGACGGCGTCCGGACCTTGGCGGTGCCCTACCTGAGCCAGGTCGACTGTCGCCTGGCCCTCCTCCGATCCGAGAACGGATTGGTCACGCCCGAGATCGGTTCGTTCATGTACGAGAAGCTCGGGCGGGTGACCCCGGTCATCGAGATTCCCGAGGCGGGGCACCACGCCATGCTCGATCAGCCCCTCATCCTGCTGACGGCGCTGCGCACGCTGCTCGCCGACTGGGACCATTCCGAACCGCACCAGCGGCGTTGAGGGTGCCGCCGGGACCACCTACACGGTGGCCAGCACCGGCGGCTCCTCCAATTCCTCGACGGGAGCCTCGTGGGCCTTGGCCCGGCGGATCAGGGTGAAGGCACCGACGGCCGCCGCCGCCAGCACGATGGCGCTGAAGGTGAACGCACTCGTGTACCCGTGGATGGCGCCGGCGGTCTGCGCCTCGACCGAGTTGCCGTGACTGGCGAGGTACGAGGCCGTTGCCGTGGTGGCGATGGTGTTGATCAGCGCGGCGCCCATGGTGCCGCCGGTCTGCTGGGTCGAGTTCACGAGGGCGCTGGCCACGCCGGCATCCTCGTCGTTCACACCGACGAGCGCCGTGCTGCTCATGGCGACGAAGGACAGGCCCATCCCGAGACTCACGATGACCTCGGCCGGGAGCACGATCGACACGTAAGTCGAGTCCACCGCCAATGTGCTGAACAGGCCCAGTCCGGCCGCCGCCATGAGGAGGCCGGTACCCATCACGGCGCGGGGTCCGAAACGGGGCAGCAATCGGCTGGCCGCGGTGGCGCCGCTGATGATGCCCAACGAGAAGGGCACGAAGGCGAAGCCGCTCTTGAGAGCCGAGTAGTGCAGCGTGTTCTGGAAGTAGTAGGTCAGCGAGAGGAACGTGCCGAGCATGGCCGTTCCCACCAGGAGAGAGGCGATGAAGGATCCACCCCGGTCGCGATCGAGCACGACACGGAGCGGGAGGAGCGGGTGCTCCACTCGCATCTCGATCAGGACGAAGGAGACCAGCAGCACCGCGGCGGCGACGAAGAAGGCGATGGCGGTGGTGGAACTCCAGCCGTCCGTGCCGGCCTTGGTGAAGCCGTAGACGAGGGCGAGGAGTCCGCCCGTCACCGTGGCGGCACCGGGCAGGTCGTAGCCGTGGTTGGCCGAGGCCCTACTCTCACGGACGACCCGCAGCGCCACAACCGCGGCACCGACGGCGAAGGGCACGTTGATCAGGAGGGTCCAGCGCCACGAGGCGTACTCGGTGAGGAAGCCGCCCAGGATCAGCCCGATGGCGGCCCCGGCCCCGGCGATGCCGCCGTAGACGGCGAAGGCGCGTGCCCGTTCCTTCGGCTCGGTGAAGGCGACCGTCAGCAACGAGAGTGCCGCAGGCGCCATGATCGCCGCGAACGCGCCCTGGAGGGCCCGGGCACTGAAGAGCATGGCCGAGTTCTGGGCCAGGCCCCCGAGGGCCGAGGCGCCGGCGAAACCGATCAGGCTGACGACGAACATCCGCTTGCGGCCGAAGTAGTCGGCGATCCGCCCGCCCAGGAGGAGGAGGCCGGCGAAGGCCAGGGTGTACGCCGTCAGCATCCACTGCCGGTTGGCCGTCGAGATGTGGAGCGCCTTCTGGGCCGAGGGCAGGGCGATGATCACGACCGAGGCGTCGAGCACCACCATCAGTTGGGCCACGGCGATGACGGCCAGGGCCCGGAAGCGCTTCGGGTCGCCTGGTTCCGCGAGTGTGCCCTGGTCAGGGGCTTCTGAGGTCATGGTCATTGGGTGGTCTCCCGCTTCCTGGCTCGTGCCGATTCACCCGGAAGGTCCGCCGAGCGCCCTCGAGAAGAGGGCCTCGATTTTCCTGTCCCGGATGCTCTAGAATCGGAGTATCGGTTCCACTTAGACTATACGGAACGATGGTTCCGTTTGTCAACGGGGGAGGAGCGGTTTTTGTGGGCCCAAATTCGACGGTAGCGGGGGGGAGTGACACCGAGGCCCAGGCGCGCCCGTTGCGGGCCGACGCGGTGCGCAATCGCGCCCGCATCCTCGAGGCGGCCGAGTCGGTGTTCGCGGCCGAGGGCATCGAGGTCCCGGTCGACCTGATCGCCGAGAAGGCCGGGGTCGGGGTCGGCACGCTCTACCGGCACTTCCCCACCAAGGAGAAGCTCTGCGAGGCCATCCTGCTCGAACGGCTGCAGGCGTTGACGGCGGACGCCCGCCAGCTCGCCGACGCCTCGGACCCGGCCGCCGCGTTCTTCAGCTTCATCGATCACGTGGCGGAGGTGGCGACGGCCAAGCGCGATCTCGTCATCGCCGTCATGGGGACCGGCGTGGAGTTCGAGTCCGCGGTCTCTCCCGTGAAGGCGGAGCTCAACGAGGCGGTCGGCGGGTTGCTGCGCCGGGCCCAAGAGGTCGGCGCCGTGCGGGCCGACGTGACGCCCGACGCCGTGGTGGCGCTGGTCGGTGCCACCTGCGAAGCGGCCTCGCACGCGGGGGGCGATGCCAGCGGGCTGCTGTGCATCGTGTGCGACGGGCTACGGCCGCAAGGCTGAGCCGATCAGCTCGGCCAGGCCGAGTACGAGTCGATGGGGCTGCGCAGTGCCAGGCCCCCGTCGCACTCGAGCACCTGGCCGGTGATCCAGTCCAGCCCGTGCAACGCCAGGATCGCCGGCGCGATGTCCTCCGCCCGACCCAGCCGCCCCAGCGCAGTGCGTTTCGCCACGCCCGCCAGCCATGGCGAGCCCTCGACCGAGGGGTGGGCGCCGAGCATCGGGGTGGCCGTGACACCCGGCGCCACTGCATTGACCCTGAGTCCGGCCCCTCCCCACTCCGCCGCCGCGACCTGGATCAGCATGCTCAGTGCGGCCTTGGACGCGCAGTAGACACCCATCGACCGGTCGACCAGGCGCGCGCTGATGCTCGAGACGGCGACGAACGAACCGCGGCGTTCCTCGGCCAGCATGACCTTGGCCCACGAGCGCATGCAGAGCAAGGGCCCCCGGGTGTTGATCCGCAGCACCCGGTCGAATTCCTCCGGCTCGATCTCGGTCAGCAGGCCGGCATGGCCGACGCCGGCCGTGACTGTCACCTCGGTCGGCACGCCCCACGTCTCCTGCGTCCGCGCCACTGCGTCCTCGACCGCGGCCGGGTGCGCGACGTCACAGGTGACGTCGCGCTCTCCCGCCACGTCCCACACCACGACCCTGCTTCCCGCATCCCGATAGGACGCCACGAGGGCCGCCCCGATGCCCGATGCGCCCCCGATCACGAGCGCCAGCGGCCCTCTCTCCTCGTCCATGTGGCTCCCTTCGGGTCAAGTCCGGGCCCGACCGTAGCGGGCCGGGGATGGCAGACTCGGAGCTTCCCATCTCGTCTTCGGAGGCCACGTGGCAAGGGTGCACCATTCAGCGATCGGGACGCGTGACATCGAGGCGAGCCTGATCTTCTGGCGTGACGGGCTCGGCCTCGAGGTCATGATGGATCACGAGTTCGAGGGGCCCTGGTCCACGCTCTTCGGCGGCTCGGCGACCTCGCTCCGCTCCGTGTTCCTGGGCGACCCGGCCGCGTCCGAGGCCGGCGTGGTCGAACTGGTCGATCTCGAGGACATGGCCCCGGCACTGCCTGCCGGCCCAGGACCGACCGCGGGCTTCTTCCTGCTCTCGCTCTATGCCGACCTCGATGTCGTCCTGCCCAGGCTGGCCCGGCTCGGTGTGGGGGGAGAGCCGGTGGTGGCGCCGGTCGGCCCGGTGCGCCTGGCGGTGGTGCACGATCCCAACGGCGTGCGGGTCGAGCTGATGGACCAGGCGGCCCAGGCCAACATGTCGTCGCTCTCGGCGACGGCGGAGGAGGGATGAGCGAACCGCCCGGCCACTGGCGCCTCGCCATCATCGGCGCCGGTCCCGGCGGCCTCGGTCTGGCCATCAAGCTGGCCCAGGCGGGGGAGCGTGACTTCGTCCTTCTCGAAGCCGGCGACGGGGTCGGTGGCACCTGGCGGGTCAACACCTATCCGGGGGCGGCCTGCGACGTGCCGTCGCACCTCTACTCGTACTCGTTCGCGCTGAAGCCCGACTGGAGCAAGACCTACGCCGGCCAAGCCGAGATCCTCGAGTACTTCGAGGACTGCGCGGACCGCTTCGCCATCCGGCCCCACGTGCGGACGGGAGTGCGCATCGTCTCGGCCCGTTGGGACGATGCGGTGGCGCGCTGGCGCCTGATCGACGCCGAGGGCCGGGCCTACGACGCCGACGTGGTGGTCAGCGCGGTCGGCACCTTCACCACGCCCGCCTATCCCGAGATCGAGGGCCTCGGGACCTTCTCCGGTCCGTGCTTCCATTCCGCCCGCTGGGAGCATGCACACGACCTCGCGGGCCGCCGCATCGCGGTCGTCGGTACCGGGGCCAGTGCGGCGCAGATCGTGCCCGAGCTGGCGGCCGACTGCGCGTCGGTCGACGTCTACCAGCGCACGCCCCAGTGGATCCTGCCCCGCAAGGACGTGGCGTTCAGCGAGGAGGAGAAGCAGCGTTTCGCCACCGACCGCGCGGCCCTCGAACGGCATCGGGACGAGATCTTCTGGTCCTTCGAGAACACCATCGCGTTCCGGGTCGACGACGGCCAGGCCGACGCCATCAAGGCCATTGCGCTGAGCCATCTCGACTACCGGATCGCCGACGAGGGGCTGAAGGCCAAGCTGACCCCCGACTACCCGTTCGGCTGCAAACGCACCCTGATCTGCAGTGACTTCTACAAGGCGCTCCTGCACGACCATGTGGAGCTCGTCACCGAGCGGATCGACCACGTGACCGCCGACGCCATCGTGACCGCCGACGGCAGGCGACGCCCCACCGACGCCATCGTCCTGGCCACCGGGTTCAAGGCCAGCGAGTACCTCGAGGGGATCGAGGTCGTCGGGCGCCACGGACGCAGCCTGCACGACGACTGGTCCGAGGTGGCCCACGCCTACCTCGGGCTCACCGTGGCGGGCTACCCCAATTTCTTCATGCTCTACGGTCCCAACACCAATCAGGGTGGTAACTCCATCATCGTCATCCTCGAGTCCCAGGCCCGCTACGTGCTCGGTGCGCTCGAAGCGATGCGCCGGGACGGTGTGGCCTCCGTCGATGTGCGCCGTGACGTCATGGAGGAGTACAACGCCGGGCTGCAGACGGATCTCGAGGGGACCGTCTGGCACAACGGCTGCCAGAGCTACTTCAAGAATGCCCGGGGGAAGATCGCGACCCAGCTGCCCCAGACCTCCCTGTGGTATGCCGAGCGGACGAAGGCCTTCGTCATTGAGGAGTACGAGCGCGTATGAAAGCTGCCGTCTACTACGAGACCGGGACGCCCGACGTCTTCCGCTACGAGGACGTGCCCGATCCGGTCGCCGGACCGGGCGACATCCTCGTCGACGTCGAAGCGGTGAGCATCGAGGGGGGAGACACCCTGAACCGCCACGGGGGTGACCTGGCCCGGGTGCCCCACGTCGTGGGCTATCAGTGCGCCGGTACCGTGGCCGAGGTGGGCGCCGACGTGGACGGCTTCAGCGTGGGCGACCGGGTCGTGACCGTCGGCCTCGACGGCTCCCATGCCGAACGCCGCGTCGTGCCCGCCGGCTTCGCCTGGAGGATCCCCGAGGCCGTGTCGACCGACGATGCCGCCTGCGTGCCGGTTCCGTTCGGGACGGCCGACGACTGTCTCTTCGAGTTCGGCCGGCTCCGAGAAGGGGAGACGGCACTCGTCCATGCCGGTGCTGGCGGCGTGGGCATCGCCGCCATCCAAATGGCCAGGTTGGCCGGAGCGCGCGTGCTGGCTACCGCGTCGAGCGACGATCGTCTGGAGCGCCTGCGGGAGCTCGGCCTCGACGAGGGGATCAACTACGTCACCCACGACTTCGTGGCCGAGGCCCGCCGTCTGACCGATGGCCGCGGCGTCGACGTCGTGGTCGACTCCGTCGGAGGCACGACGTTGCAGGGAAGCATCCGGGTGCTGGCCTACCGAGGCCGCTGCGTGACCGTGGGCGACGCCAGCCGGGCTCCCGCCGAACTCCTCGACGTGTCCACCATGCGGGCCAACAACCAGACCCTGTCGGGCTATTTCATGGGGGCGGAGCTGTTGCTGCACCCCGAGCGCGTCCGGCCCATGATCGCCCGCCACCTGGACCAGATCGCGCAGGGCGTGCTGCAAGTCGTGATCGACCGCACCTTTCCGCTCTCGGATGCGGCCGGCGCCCATGCCTACATCGAGAGCAGGCAGGCCTTCGGACGGGTGCTGCTCGTCCCCTGACCCTCAGGATCGTCCGCCGTCGCCGCGCCAGCGGCGTTCGAAGGGCAGGCGCCAGCGCCTGGGCGCGATGAGCTCGTTGATCGTGTCGGGACCCCACGAACCCTTCGCGTAGGTCTGGACCGGAGGCGGATTCTCGAGCAACGGGGTGGCCACCTCCCAGAGCCGCTCGATGCCCTCGGCCGTGTTGAACAACGTGTGGTCGCCCACCATGGCGTCGTGGATGAGGCGCTCGTAGGCCTCGAGCACGTCGGCGTCCTGCCCGGTCTCGTGGAGCGCGAACTGCAGGCTGAGCTTCTCGAGCTTCATGCCCATGCCGGGCTTCTTGCCGTAGAACGACAACGAGAGCTTCGACGAGTCGGCCAGGTCGAAGGTCAGGTGGTCTGGACCTTGCGTGCCGACACCCGAGCCCTCGGGGAACATCGACTTGGGCGGCTCGCGGAAGGCGATGGAGATGATGCGCTCGCCACCGCCGAGCTCCTTGCCGGTGCGCAGGTAGAACGGGACGCCGGCCCAGCGCCAGTTGTCGATCTCGCATTGGAGGGCGACGAAGGTCTCGGTCTGCGAGTCGGCCGCCACTCCCTCGAGGTCGCGGTACCCCTCGTACTGGCCGCGGACCACCTTGGTCACGTCGAGCGGGCGCAAGGAGCGGAACACCTTGTTCTTCTCTTCGCTGATGGAGACCGACTCGAGCGCCGTCGGGGGCTCCATGGCCATGAACGCCAGGATCTGGAAGAGGTGGGTGACGACCATGTCCTTGAACGCACCCGTCGCCTCGTAGAAGGCCACCCGGTCGTCGACCGAGAGGGTCTCGGGCACGTCGATCTGGACGTGATCGATGTGGTCGCGGTTCCAGATCGGCTCGAAGAGCCCGTTGGCGAAGCGGAAGGCCAGGATGTTCTGGGCGGCCTCCTTGCCCAGGAAGTGGTCGATGCGGAAGACCTGGTCCTCGTCGAAAATGGTGTGGACGGCGTCGTTGAGCTCCTTGGCGCTGGCCAGGTCGGTGCCGAACGGCTTCTCCATGATGATGCGCGCCCGCTTGACCAGGTCGGCCTCGCCCAGGATGGAGATGACGTCACGGGCTGCCGACGGCGGGATGCTCAGGTAGTGCAGTCGGCGCACGTCCGCTCCGCCGATCTCGGTCTCGGCCCGCCCGACGGCCTCGGCCAGTCCGGCGGCTCCGGCCTTGGTGGAAACGAAGCTGAGCCGCTTCTCGAAATTGGCCCACTGCAACAGGGAGATCTTGCCCATGGCGAATTGGTCACAGGCGTGGCGGGCGAGATGGCGGAACTCCTCGTCGCTCAGGTCGCTCGTCGAGCAGGCGACCACGCGGTACTCGGGCAAGAGACCGGACATCGACAGATGGAGCAGGCCGGGCAGCAGCTTGCGTGCCGCCAGGTCGCCCGTCGCGCCGAACAGGACGATGACGTGTGGCTGCAACGTCGCCGTCGGGCTCTCTTCCTCGATCACTCCCACCTCGCTCTTCTCCGGTCCCGGCTCCGGTCCGGCGGCCTCAACGGGCGGGCCGGCGCTGGTTCAGCTCGGACACGTTGGCGCCCATGATCTTCGGCACCGTCTCTTTCGGCAGCTTTTGCAACTCGGTCACCCAATCGGTCGGGTCCGGCAACCCCTCGATGTGGGGCCAGTCCGACCCGAAGATGACCCGATCATCACCCATGAGCCTGACGATCTCCTCGACGTCGTCCTCCCAGAAGGGGTTGATCCACACGTGATGCCGGAAGGTCTCGACCGGGTCTTCGGAGAAGTACCCCGGCATCCGCCGCGCCGTCGTGCGCAATTTGCGGAACAACGGGTCCAAGAACTCGGAGCCGTTCTCCACCGAGGCCACCCGGACGTTGGGAAAGCGGTCGAACAGCTTCTCGAGGATGAGCGTGGCCAACCAGTCGTGGGCCGCTCGCTCAATAGCGAACATCTTGATGCTCGGGCGGCTGGCGCCTGCGGCCCCGGACTTGAACGTGGCGGCGAAGCCGTCCGTTGCATAGCCGTTGGACGACAGGCCGGCGTCGCCGGCGTGGACGACCACCGTGATGCCCGCCTCGTTGGCCCGGGCCCAGAAGGGATCGAACTCGTCGGCGGCCGGCGAGCGCGGACCCGACGCCGTGATCGGAGCCGCCGCCCGCAACACCACGCTCCGGGCGTCCTGGTCGAGCGCCCACTCCAGCTCGGCCACGGCCTCGTCCACGTCGGCCAGGGTGATGTAGGGGGCGGCGAAGATGCGGTTCTGATAGGCCATGCCCCAGTCCTCGGCCAGCCAGCGGTTGAAGGCCCGGAAGAGGAGCACGACCGCCTCGGGGTCGTGCTTGAGGGCCTCCTCGTAGAGCATGCCGAGCGTGGGGAAGAGCCAGACCTGGGCCAGGCCCTGGGCATCCATGACCTGCAGGCGGGCGTCCCGGTCCCGGTACTCCGCCCGGATCGGTTCGGGCGTGCCCAGCAACTGGTGCATGGGGACGCCGTTCGGGTTGCCGCGGAAGTAGTCGAAGAGGGCGCCGGCCGGCGAGATCGGATTGAACGTGGGATTGGTCACCTGATGGCTGACCCGGCCCCCCAGCACGTGGTAGCGGCGCCCGTTGATCTCGGCCCACTGGAGCACCCGCGGCCCGAGCGTCGGGTCCAGGTGACGGGTGAAGGCGTCGAGCGCCTCGTAATAGTGGTTGTCGGCGTCGAAGACGGGGTAGTCGAACGTCTGCATTGGTCAGCCTTCCCGGGTCGGCATGGTGCGCGGCACCGGACCCAGACTGTATTAGCTGGTGCGTGGCGGCCCGGCCGCCGTGAATCGGGTGCCCTCGGGGTCCAGGGCCCAGGCCGGGGCCTCGCCCCAGCGGTCGCCGAAGACGAGCTCGGGCATGGGCCGTCGACGCACCGTCCCGTGCCGACCCTCGGGGCGCCCGAGCGTGATGGACGCCATGATCTCGACGTCGTCGGGAATGGCGAGCAAGGTGCGCAATTCGGTGTGCGCGAAGTGGTGCAGCCCCGTCAGCACACCGCCGTAGCCGAAGGCGCGGGCGGCCAGCAGCAGGTTCTGGCAGGCCGGGAAGACCGATGCCCCATCGGTGGCCGCGGTGTGGGAGCGGTAGCGGACGTAACAGGCCAGGACCAGCACGGGGACCTCGTCGTAGTGGTCGACGTAGTGCTGCATGGTGCGGGCCATGCGCGCTTTGGGCGAGCTCGCCTCGGCGCCGGAGCCCTTGTCGTATCCGTCCTGCTCCTTCTTGGCCTGCCAGAACTCCTGGGCTCCGAGGCCGATGAGCCGCTTGGCCTCCGCCGCCACGGGACCCTCGCGCAGCACCATGAAACGGAACGGCTGGCGATTCGACCCACTGGGAGCTCGGGTGGCGGCGAAGAGGATGTCGCGCAGGACTTCGTCGGGGATCGTCTCGGCGCGATAGCGACGGATCGCCCTCGTCGTGAGCAAGCCCTCGTAGAGCGAGACCGTCTCCTCGTCACCCATGCGGGCGACCCTACCCGCCGCCCGTGGCGCCCACGGGCCTCCTTTCCGCCTCGCCACGCCGCTCGACGGTCTGGAGGCCGACGGCGCACTCGCCCGGCACGTGTGTGGCCTCCGACGCGCCGCTCGAGCCGGGCCTGGCCAACATCGTCTTCGGCCCGACCGACCCCGGCGGCTGAGCGCAGCCGTCAGGACGCGGCGACCACCCGTTCGCCCAGCTCTGCATAGAGCTCGGGTCGCCGCTCGTCTTCGAGGAGCGCACCTTCGCCCTCGTGCTTGTAGGCCAGGTGCAGGTCGATCCGGTGCACCAACAGCTCGGCCGGACTGGCCCGCCCGGGTACCGCGCTGCTCGCCTCGGCCACCACGGTCCCGGTGGGGGCGATGATGCGGCTCTGCCCGAGCAGGGTCGACGTCGAGTGCGAGCCCGCCTGGTTGGCCTGGACCCACCACTGGCTGTTGGTCAATGCGACGGCCGGATGGAGGAGGTCCCAGGCGGGGGCACCCTCCACCTCGTAAGCGGAGGGGGCCAGGACCAGCCGAGCCCCCCGCAGGGCCAGCGACCGCGCCACCTCGGGGAAGTCGCCGTCGAAGCCGACCACGAGGCCCACCTTGCCCAGCGTGGGATCGTCGAAGGTGGTCAGCCGGTCGCCGGGAGCGAAGACGGCGGGTTCGAGGGTGGGCGGATAGAGATGGGCCTTGCGGTGCCAGGCCACCAGCTCCCCGCGGGGATTGAAGACGATCGCCGTGTCGTAGATCCGGCCTTCGTCCAGCTCGGGCACGCTGCCGGCCGCCAGGTAGAGACCGAGCGTGCGTGCCGTCTGCGCCAAGCGCTGCGAACGCGGCCCGCTCAACGGTTCGGCGTCGCGCCGGGCGTCGGTGGCCAACGTCTCGGGGTCGTAGCCGCACGACCAGAGCTCGGGCAGCACGACGAGCTCGACGCCGCGCCCCGCCGCGTTCTCGATCATTCCCAGGGCCACCGACAGGTTCTGCTTGGGCTCTCCTGGGGTGGAGAGCCATTGGGCCACCCCGACCAGAAGGTCCCGCTTCACGTCCCCACCAGGTTCACGCCACTCCCCACTTGGTTCGTCGTGCCCGGCACGCTATGGGCGCAACATTCGGGGTTCGTTTCCCGGTTGTGAATGGACTGTTACAAGGAGGAGCGCCGTGCGCCCGGAGCGGTACCCGCTCGGGTCGTCTCGGCGCGGCAACGGCGGTGGATCGGGCCCGCCGGCCCGGTCTCAGTCGTCCAAGGCTTGATACACGAGCGCCCGCAGCTGGTTGCGGAACGGGTACGCCGCGGAGGGGAAGAGCTGGGTCATGAAGACGCAGAACAGGTCCTCGACCGGGTCGATCCAGAATGCCGTGCTGGCGGCCCCGCCCCAGTAGTACTCGCCGGGCGAGCTGGTCACGGCCGTCGCCGCCGGCCCCAGGCCGACCGCGAATCCGAGTCCGAAACCGACCCCTTCGAAGTTGGCCTCACCGAAACCCCCGACAGCCACGTCGGCCAGCGTCGCCCCACCCGGAAGATGGTTCTGGCGCATCAGCTCGAGGGTCTTGCGGCCGAGCACCCGATGCCCGTCGAGTTGGCCCCCGTTGGCCAGCATCCGGCAGAACGCCACGTAGTCATCCGTGGTGGAGACGAGCCCGCCAGCGCCCGAGAGATAGGCGTGGGGAGCCGCGACCCGGGTGGCGAAGGGACCCTCGAGCAGCCGGGGTGTGTTCGCCGGCCGGTACTGATACAGGGCGGCCAACCGGGCCAGGTCGCTCTCGGGCACCCAGAAGCCGGTGTCGCGCATCCCGAGCGGCTCGAAGATCGCCGACGCGAGGTACTCGTCGAAGCGCCGACCCGACAGGATCTCGACCAGCCGCCCGACGATGTCGGTGGAGATCCCGTAGTTCCAGTGGGTGCCGGGATGGAACTTGAGCGGATGCTCGGCCAGGAGGGTCGTGACGTCCTCGAGCGTCTGGTCGGGCCCGAGCGCGTCGCGGGCCGCCTTGAAGGCGGCGTCGATGGGATGGCCGGGGAAGAGCGCGCCGGGCAGGCCGGTCGTGTGCATCAGGACGTCGCGCATGTTCATCGGCCGGTCCGGCTTCACCGTGGTGACGGTCCCGTCCGCTGCCACCTCGCCCACCTGCAGCGTGCGCCATTCGGGGATGTAGCGGTGGACGGGGTCGAGGAGTTGGAACAGACCACGCTCGTAGAGCTGCATCAGCGCCACCGAGGCGATCGGCTTGGTCATGGAGAAGATCCGGAAGATGGTGTCCTCCTCCATCGGGAGGCCCTGCTCGCGGTCTCGGAGCCCGAGCGTGCAGTGGTAGCCCACGTGGCCGCCCCGCACCACCGTGATGTGGCAGCCGGCGATCTTGCCCGTGTCGACGTAGTGGGCGCGGAAGTGCTCGGTTATGCGTTCAAGGCGCGCCGCGTCCATGCCGGCGGCGTCAGCGTCGACCTTCACCGAGTCAGGCCTTCTGCTGCTTCTGTTCCCGCAGGTAGGTCGCCGTGCCCTCCAGGAAGGCACCCACGTCCTTCGCCTTGTTGGCCGCGACGTCCTTGAACCACTCGGGCACGTAGACCTGCGCGGCGCCGGACTCGAGCCCGGCCAAAATGGCGTCGACGGCGACCGAGACCGGCTCTGCTTGGATGGGCGCGTCGAAGGCGTCGTTGTCCGGCAGCGTGAAGAGCTCCGTGTCGATCACGCCGGGGTATACGACCATCACCTTCACGCCGTTCTCCCAGAGGTCGACGGCCATCGCCTCGGAGAAAACGGTGAGGGCCGCCTTCGACGCGTCATAGGCCGCTTCACCTGGCGCGCTCAGCGTGGCGGCGATCGAGGAGACGTTCACGATGGTGCCCGAGCCGCGCGCCAGCATCTGGGGCAACAGGTCCATGGTGAGACGGACCGGGGACAGATAGTTGACGTGCATCACGGCCGTCACCGTGTCGATGTCGAGCGCGGTGACGTGACGGCGTTTGGGAATCCCGGCGTTGTTGACGAGGAGGTCGATCCCGCCAAACGCGTCCAGCACGTCGACCGCCAGCTGATCGACGGCGTCGGGGTCGGCCAGGTTGACCGCCCACATCCGGCTGTCCGGTGAGTACTCCATGCAGCGCCCCACCACCTCGGAGAGCCGTTCGGCCCGACGG
This sequence comes from uncultured Acidimicrobiaceae bacterium, assembly GCA_963754445.1. Taxonomy (GTDB): domain Bacteria; phylum Actinomycetota; class Acidimicrobiia; order Acidimicrobiales; family RAAP-2; genus Bog-473. Next base: position 1,572,114 of record CAVWFT010000002.1, read on the forward strand.
GCGCAGATGCCGACGATGGCGCCTCGTTCGGCCAGCGCCTCGGCAAGGCCGGCGCCGATGCCCGACGACGCCCCGGTCACCAACGTGCGACACCCCTTCAGGTCCAAGCCCATCGTCCACCCCACTTTCCGACGGCGATCGACGTCACCTTAGGCACAGTGCAGCGAGCCTCGCCCGTCGAGAGGCCCGGTCCCGTTCACACTCTGTTGACGGCCTGAACCGGGGTGTTCACGTCGCGTTGACGGGAGCCCCGGCACAGTGGCTCCATGGCTGACTTCCTGGCAATCGTGAGCTTCGTTGCCTTCATCGCAGCGTTCCTGGGTTACATCTGGTGCATGGAGCGGGTATGAACGTCGTTCAAGGCATCCTGCTCGGCATCTCCGTTTTGGTGTTCCTCTACCTCGGGGTCGCCATGTTCAAGCCTGAGTGGTTCTAAATGGGGTTCTTCTGGACCATCGTCGTCCTTCTCGGCCTGTTGGCTCTGGCCTGGAGGTATCTCGGTGCCTACATGGTCGCCGTGTTCGAAGGGCGGGTGCACTACCTGGGCTTCATCGAGCGCCCGATTTACGCACTCCTGGGCACCAGCCCAGACAGGGAGCAGACCTGGAAGCGCTACGCCGGTTCGGTCGTCGTTTTCTCCGGACTTTCGATCGGGATCACCTACGCCATTCTCCGCCTCCAGGGCTCGCTGCCGTGGAACCCGCAGCACTTCGGGGCCGTGGGCCCTGCGCTGTCGTGGAACACGGCCACCTCGTTCGTCACCAATACCAACTGGCAGAACTACGGCGGCGAAGAGACCATGTCGTACTTCTCTCAGATGACCGCCCTGACGGTGCAGCAGTTCGTCACGCCGGCCGTCGGCATCGGTGCCGCGCTCGTCATCATCCGCGGCTTCTCCAAGAAGGGCTCGCCGACGGTCGGCAACTTCTGGGTGGACGTGACGCGCGCCATGCTCTACGTGCTGACCCCCATTGCCGTCATCGGCGGCCTGATCTTCGTGGGCCAGGGCGCCATCGACACGTTGGGTGGGCCGGTCAACATCCACAACTCGCTCAACGGAGTATCCCAGACCATCGCCCTCGGTCCGGTCGGGTTTATGGAAGCCATCAAGCAGTTGGGCACCAACGGCGGCGGGTTCTTCAACATCAACTCCGCTCATCCCTTCGAGAACCCGACCGGACTGACCGACCTGCTCTCCATATTTCTCTTGCTCTCCATCCCGGTCTCCTTGACCTACGTCTTCGGCAAAATGGTGGGTGCGCTGCGGCAGGGCGTGGCCGTCCTGGCTGCGATGTTCATCATCTTTGGTGCCTGGGTCGCCATCTCGGCCGTTTCGGAGCACCAGGCCAACCCCGCCGTGCAGGCCGCCGGTCTCGTCCACCAACCAACGGGGAACACCACGGGCAAGGAAGTCCGATTCGGGGTCCCGAGTTCGGCCCTCTTCGGCGTCGCGTCGACTTCGACGTCCACCGGCTCGGCCAACTCTGCCTACGACTCCTTCACACCGATCGGCGGCGGTATGAACCTCACCGGCATGATGCTCGGCGAAGTGACTCCCGGCGGAGTGGGCAGCGGGATATACACCATCTTGATCTACGCCATCATCGCGGTCTTCATCGGAGGGCTGATGGTGGGTCGAACGCCTGAGTACCTCGGAAAGAAGATCCAGGCCACGGAGGTGAAGCTGGCCGGCCTGGGGACTGTTGTGATGCCGCTCACCGTGCTGGCCGTCACGGGGCTGGCCGTCGCGGTCCACCCCGGGCAGATCGCGCCCGAGAACGCCGGTCCGCACGGTTTCTCCGAAATCCTCTATGCCCTGACATCGCAGGGAAACAACAACGGATCTGCCTTCGGTGGGTTGACCGGCAACACTCCCTTCTACAACATCCTCGGTGGCATTGCCATGCTCATCGGACGCTTCGGGATCATGATCCCGGCCATCGCTTTGGGCGGTGTGTTGGCGGCCAAGAACGTGGTGTCCGCCGGTGCCGGCACGTTCCGTTCCGACAACCCCATGTTCGTAGGCCTGCTGATAGGCGTCATCATCATCGTCGGCGGCCTGACCTTCTTCCCCGCTGTCTCCCTTGGTCCGATCGTCGAACAATTCAGTCACGGAAAGTTCTTCTAAATGACCGTCACCGCCACTGATTCGCCACCCCCCGCTCCTTCCGCGCCGCACGGCGTGGCAGAGTCCCGTGGCCTCTTCGACCCGGAGATCTTGAAGGAGGCCCTCGCGGGGTCGTTCACCAAGTTCGACCCCCGGGTGCAGGTCAAGAACCCGGTGATGTTCGTCGTGCTGATCGGCTCGGTCGTCACCCTCATTGAGTCCATCGCGCACGGCGGCATCTTCAACTGGTCGATCACCATCTGGCTGTTCCTCACCGTACTCTTCGCCAACTTCGCCGAGGCCATGGCCGAGGGCCGGGGCAAGGCCCAGGCGCTCGCACTGCGGAGGATGCGCTCGGAGACCATGGCCCGGCGGCAGCTCCCCGATGGCAACGAAGAGCTGGTCCCCGCCGCCACGCTGGCCAAAGGGGACCTCGTGGTGTGCGAAGCGGGCGACCACATCCCCTCCGACGGGGAGATCATCGAGGGGGTGGCATCAGTCGACGAGTCGGCAATCACCGGTGAGTCGGCCCCGGTCATCCGCGAGTCCGGCGGCGACCGATCGGCGGTCACCGGTGGCACCACGGTGCTCTCCGACCGGATCGTCGTGCGCATCACTGCCGAGGCGGGCCACACCTTCCTGGACCGGATGATTGCGCTCGTCGAAGGAGCCAACCGACAGAAGACACCCAACGAGATCGCCCTGACCATCCTCCTCGCTGTGCTCACGATCATCTTCCTCCCCGTCGTGGTCGTACTGCAGCCCTTCGCAGGCTTCGCCGGAGGGACCGTCTCCGTGGTCATCCTGGTCTCCCTCCTGGTCTGCCTCATCCCGACGACAATCGGCGCCCTGCTGTCGGCCATCGGCATCGCCGGCATGGATCGTCTGGTGCAGCGCAACGTGCTGGCCATGAGCGGCCGGGCCGTCGAGGCGGCAGGGGACGTGCAGACCCTGCTGCTCGACAAGACGGGCACCATCACCCTTGGTAACCGCATGGCCTCGGATTTCTTCCCGGCCAGCGGGCACACCGAGGAGGAAGTCGCGAGCGCAGCCCAGCTGGCCTCCTTGGCCGACGAGACGCCAGAAGGACGATCCATCGTGGTGCTGGCCAAGGAACGCTTCGGCCTCCGTGAGCGCGAGCTCTCGGGCCCGCACGAGTTCGTGCCGTTCTCGGCCACTACCCGCATGTCGGGCCTCAACGTCGATGGTCGGCAGATCCGCAAGGGCGCCGCCGAGGCGGTGCGCCAATGGGTGATCGACCAGGGCGGCCAACCTCCTGATGGCCTGCAGGAGATCGTCGACCGCATCGCTCGGGCCGGGTCTACCCCGTTGGTGGTGGCCGAGGACAACACCGTTCTTGGCGTGATCGAGCTGAAGGACGTGGTGAAGTCGGGCATCAAGGAGCGCTTCGCCGAGCTGCGCGCCGCCGGTATCCGCACCGTCATGATCACCGGTGACAATCCCCTCACGGCGGCAGCCATCGCCCAGGAGGCCGGAGTGGACGACTTCCTGGCCGAGGCCACGCCGGAGAACAAGATGGAGCTCATCAAGGCCGAGCAGGCGGGCGGCAAGCTCGTGGCGATGACCGGGGACGGCACCAACGACGCGCCGGCTCTCGCTCAGGCCGACGTCGGCGTGGCCATGAACACCGGGACGACGGCGGCCAAAGAAGCCGGGAACATGGTCGACCTCGACTCCAACCCCACGAAGTTGATCGACGTCGTCGAGATCGGCAAGCAGCTGCTGATCACTCGGGGATCGTTGACGACTTTCTCCATCGCCAACGACGTTGCCAAGTACTTCGCCATCATCCCGGCGCTCTTCGTGGTGATCTATCCCCAGCTCAATTCGCTGAACATCATGCACCTCCACAGTGCACAGAGCGCCGTGCTCTCAGCCGTGATCTTCAACGCCCTGGTAATCGTGGCGCTCATCCCGCTCGCCTTGCGCGGCGTCAAGTGGCGCCCATCCGGCGCGGCATCGATCCTGCGTCGCAACGTCTTCATCTACGGCGTCGGCGGGATCGTCACCCCCTTCATCTTCATCAAGTTGATCGACCTCGTCATCGTGGCGCTGCACGCGTACTAAGGAAAGCCACCCATGCTCACCCAACTCCGTCGCTCAGCCATCTTTTGCATCATCTGCCTTGTTCTGTTCGGCCTCGTCTATCCCCTGCTCGGCGTCGGCTTGTCCCAACTGTTCTTCAAGCATCAGGCGGACGGATCCATCACGGCCAACGGCTCCACGCTGATAGGGCAGAACTGGGCACAGACGAAGTGCCCAGGCCACCTGCCGGGCAGCTGTGTGTTCCAGGGGCGACCGGACGCACTCGGCCCCTACTCGGACGCCAACCCCAAGACCCCCAACCCGGCCGGGCACCCCGGCGACGACCCGCTCGTCGCCAACGGCGTGGCAGGCGAGTCGGGAGCCACCAACCTGGGGCCGCGCTCCCAGGAGCTCGTCGATTACACCAGGGACCTCGTCAAGTACTGGCAGCGTCGGGGCGTGCAGCCGACGTCCGACCTGGTCACGACCTCGGGCAGCGGCATCGATCCCGACATCACCCCGCAGGACGCGCAGGCCCAGATTCCCATGGTGTCCCGGGCCACCGGCCTGTCGGCAGCGACCCTGTGGCGCCTCATCAGCCAGCAGACCAATGGCATGCAGCTCGGCTTCCTCGGTTCTCCCTACGTCAACGTGCTGCAGCTCAATGAAGCGCTCGTCAAGCTCGAGGACTGAACGCGCCCTTCGGCTCGGCGACCTAGCCGTCGTCCGCGGCCGAGCGTGCATCGGCCACCAGCTGGTAACCGATGCCGGGGACGGTGCGCAGCATCGTGCCGTCGTCGTCACCGAGCTTCTTGCGCAAGCGATGCGTGTACACACGCAGGTAGTTGGATTCCTCGCCGTATCCGGGGCCCCACACGTCCTTGAGGATCATGTGGTGGGTGCACACTTTGCCGGCGTGCCGGGCCAGGTAGGCCAAGAGCTCGAACTCCTTACCCGTGAGGGTCAGCGGCCGGCCGGCCAGACTGGCCATGTGGTGCACGAGGTCCACCTCCAAGTCGCCCACGGTCAGGTCGGTCGACGCTGCGGGGCCGGCGGCGCGCGCCCCGGCGTGACGCAGCGCCACGCGGAGCCGTGCTTCGAGCTCGGCCATGCCGAATGGCTTGGTGACGAAGTCGTCCGCCCCGCTATCGAGCGCCTCCACTTTGCGACGTTCGTCGCCGTAGGCGGAGAGCACCACGATCGGCACCGGGGAGAACGCACGGATGCGGCGGCAGACCTCAATCCCGTCGAGGTCGGGCAGGCCCAGGTCGAGGATGACCAGCTCGGGCGCCTCGAGGGCCACCTGGGTCAGGGCATCCGAACCGGTGTGGGCCACGATGACGGTGTCGCCCCGGGCGCGCAACCCGATGCCGAGCGCCTTGAGGAGCGAGGGGTCGTCGTCGACGACGAGGATCTTGGTCATGTTCGGGCAGGCTCCGTCGTGCTGGCCTCGCTCGGGACGGTGAAGGCGACTTTGGCCCCTCGATGGGTGTCGGGGTCGATCCAGATGCGACCTCCGTGGGCTTCGACGAAGGCCTTGGCGATGGCGAGCCCGAGCCCGGCCCTGCCCCCTCCGCCGTTCTGGCTGAACATTTCGAACACGTGCTCGCGCTCATCGGGCCCGATGCCGGGGCCATCGTCGTGGACGGAGATCTCCACCATGTCACCGTGGAGGGGCGCCGGCCGGGCGACCACGCGGATCACACTCGCTGGCGGAGCCAGCCGGTTGGCGTTCTCGAGGACGTTGGCCAGCACCTGGCCGATGAGCACGTGGTCGATGTGCAGCGGAGCCAGGTCCGGGGCCAGCTCGACCACGACACGCTCCGGCGCCACGATGCCGCCCAGCGAATCGAGTGCCTCGGTCACCAACTCGTCCACCCCGATCACCGACGGGCGCAACTCGAGTGCGCCCGCTTCTATGCGGGTCATGTCCAAGAGGTTGGTGACCAGCCGAGCCAGGCGATCGCTCTGTAGCTCGATCAGCTCCAGCAGCTCGGCCCGATCGTCGGGTCCGAGGTTGCTCCCGACCTGGCGCAGGTTCGACACGGCCGTCTTGATCGAGGCCAGCGGGGTGCGGAGATCGTGCGACGCCGCTCCCATGAGCGCGCTCCGCCAGCGGTCGACCTCCTCGAGGACCCGCGTGCGCACGGCCTGTTCGCGCAGCTGCGCCCGGTCCACGGCCAGTGCGGCCTGGTTGGCAAAGGTGCCGAGCAGGCTTCGGTCCTCTTCACCCAGTTGCGCGTCTTGCAGCACGAGCATGCCGACCGGGCGCTCGCTCACCACGAGCGCGATCGACACCCGCCGTGGTTCGGGTGCGAATTCGAAACCGAGGGATCGCGCTTGACCGCCGCCCGATGTCAGGGAGGCGCGGTCGTCTGCCGTCAAAGGCCGACCGTCCGTCGCGGCCACCTGGAGGTCGTCACCGTCGCCCGCTGCCGGCAGCACGAGCGCCGTCCAGGTCGGGGCGAAGGCATCCTGTACGGCCTCGACGATGTGCGAGAGGAGCTGGGCCAGGGTCAGGTCACCGACCAGCGTGTGGGAGAGCGCGAAGAGCCGCTCGGACTCCTCGGTCCGGCGCAGGGCCTCTTCCCGTGCGGTGCGCAACTCGGCCACCACGCGGGCCACGATCAACACCACCACGACGTAGACGGTCAGTGCGATCCAGTTCTGGCCCGATCGCACCGTCAACGTGCCGTAGGGCGGCAGGAAGAACAGGTCGTAGAGGACGAAGCCGGCGACGGCGCCCAGGGCGCCTGCCGCAAAACCCCCGAGGACCACGCCCACCAACGCCGGCAGGACGAAGACCAGCGCAGGGATCGCCGTGCTCAGGTGGTTACGAAAGGGGAGGAGCACGGCCAGGAGCACGCCCAGCCCCAGCAGCGTCACGGCGATGCCGACCACGGAGCGCTGGTACGTTCCCGTTGTCCCCGGTCTGCCTGTCACGCGTGTCACAACTTTCCGTCACTCGGAGCGACGTTCGAGTGTACCGACGGGATGGATGCCTTCCAGCAAGCGAGGTCGAGTTGAGCAGCGCCAGCGGCGACGAAGAAGGTGTCAGGCCGACCGGGCGCTTTCGCGTCTATCTGGGCGCCGCGGCCGGTGTCGGCAAGACGTGCGCCATGCTCGACGAGGGGTGGCGCAGATTCCAGCGCGGCACCGACGTCGTCGTTGGGTTCGTCGAGACGCATCGACGGGCGTTCACCATGGAGCAGGTCAGGGATCTGCCGGTCGTACCGCGCAAGCACGTGGAGTACCGCGGCTCACGCTGGGAGGAGATGGATGTCGACGCCATCTTGGCTCGGCGACCCGCTGTCGTCCTGATCGACGAACTGGCACACACCAACGTGCCCGGCTCCGGGCGCCACGACAAGCGTTGGGAGGACGTGCTGGAGATACTCGACGCCGGTATCGCCGTGATCTCGACGGTCAACATCCAGCACATCGAGTCCCTGGCCGATGCCGTCGAGCGGATCACCGGAGTCAGCGTGCGCGAGCGTGTTCCCGATTGGGTCGTGCGACGGGCTGATCAGATCGAGCTGATCGACTCGTCTGCCGACCAGCTGCGTCGACGCATGCTGCACGGGAACATCTATCCCGAGTCGAAGGTGCCGGCGGCGCTCGCTGGCTTCTTCCGGTCCGAGAACCTGGTGGCCCTGCGCGAGCTCTCGCTCCGTTTCGTCGCCGACGAGGCCGAGGAGGAGCTGCTCGAGTACCTGCGCACGAAAGGGACCGGTGGTGAACTGTGGGAGACCACCGAGCGGATCATGGTTGCCGTCACCGGCGCGCCCGGGAACGCCTCGGTCGTGCGCCGCGCCGCCCGCATCGCCGCTCGGGTGAAAGGAGACCTTGTGGCGGTGCATGTGGTGTCGGCGGATGCCAAGGCCGATTCGGAGGACATGGCCGCGCTCGAGGAGTTGGTCAAGGCGGTGGGCGGCAAGTGGCAGACCCTCGAGGGTGACGACGTCGCCCGGACGATCTTTGCCGCGGCCGTCGACCAGCAGATCACTCAGATCGTACTGGGCACGTCTCGGCTCTCGCGCTGGCAGTCGATCACCAGGGGATCGGTCATTCAGACCATCCTCCGCTTGGCTTCGGACAACGACATCGATTTGCATGTCATTGCCCGACGTGACGACGCCAACGGCAGGCCGGCCGCTGCGGACGACGGTTAGGAGTTGGCCAACAGATCGGCCCGGGCGGCGTCGGCGGCCAGCCGCGCCGCCTGTTGCATGCATCGGTTGAGGTGGGCCAATGCCTTGGCCCGGCGTGGGTCTCGAGCCAAGTACTTGGCCAGGGCGACGGGGTCGGCCGAGCCATCTGGTTTGCTCAGTCCGAGCACGGCCTGATCGACGATGCGCTCGTCAGGACGGTCGCTGATGCCGCGATACACGGACCAGTCCACGCCGGCACCGTCACACACCTCCGCCACGCCGGCCGCCTCCATGTCGACGGCTCCAAATCCCTGTTCGAGGATGGGGCGCCATATGTCCTCCTGGTCGAAGAGGCCATCAGTCGTCATGAGTGCACCGGACGCCGCTCGCGACCCCAGCGGATGCGTCTGGTAGCGGCGTCCGTCGGGGTAGAGCTGAACCTCCGCCGGAACCATGAGCGAGCCGACGGGGAGGTCGGCACCGAGGCCGCCGGCGATCCCGATCACCATCACGTGATCGACCGGGCCGCTCGCCAGTGCCGTGCGCGTGGCAGCCCGTGCCCGTTCCGGGCCCATTCCGGTGACCAGGGTGGAGACGGACCACGGGCCCACGTCGCCGGCATGTGTGAACGGGGGGTCATCCGGCGTCGCTCGGAGCTCGAAGGAGCGGACGATCTCCTTGAGCTCCGGTTTCATCGGCGCGAGGACGACGACACGTTGGCGTGGCACCCCACCATCATGGCGGACGGTTGGGTAGCGTGTGCTGTCCGCGACCGGAAGGAATGCCATGCCCAGCGCCGAGCAGGTGGTCCGAGAATTTTGCGCCGCTGCGAGCAAGCGTGATGCCCAGCTACTCCGGGGTTACTTCTCCGACGACATCGTGTACCACAACATACCCATGGACCCGGCCGAGGGCATTGACGCCACGATGGCCGTCATCGACATGTTCATCGGCATGTGTGAAGCCATGGAGTTCGAGATCCACCATCTGGCCAGCGATGGTGCGACCGTCCTCACGGAACGTACCGACACGTTCACCATGAACGGGAAGACCGCCCCCCTGCCCGTCATGGGTGCCTTCCACGTCTCGGACGGGAAGATCACCGCATGGCGGGACTATTTCGACATGGCTCAGGTGACGGCCATGCTCGCTGAGGGGTAGAGCTTCTTCTCCTACAGGCCGCAGACGAAGCGCGTCGTCCAGGGCTCCCAGCCGCGCTCGGCATACAAGCGGAGCGCGGCCGCATCCTGTACGGCCGGCGCCGAGTCCTGAGCTGGTGTGCCCAGACCGGTGAGGCTCTCCCAGGTTCCGAGTTCGAACTGGTACGCGCCACCGTTGTATTCGCCGTAGTTGTCGCCGGACTCGTGCTCGCGGATGCAGGCCCAATCAGCCGTGTTGGTGCTGGTGGCATCGGAGCCCGATGCTGCCGCCACGGGTGCCGGGGCCGACGCCGGCGTGGGTGCTGCGACGACGGCAGCGCGGCGTGCAGCCGCACGTTGCGCTTCCGCCTGTGCAGCCGCCGTCGAGGCCTGCTGCCGCTGCGCATGCAGCGCTTTGAGGTAGTTGACCTCGGCGAGGTAGCTCTCCTCCTCGCGCGCAGTCACTGCGTTGTAGAACGTCGCAAGCTTGGCGACCTTCTCTGCCTGTGCATACGACATCAGTTTCATGCCGGGTGCTTTGGACCGGCGTGACGAGGCTGACAGATGATGCGTTGCCGCCTTGTGGCGGGTGTGGGCCGAAGCGGCCGGTGCGCCATTGAAAAGCGCGAAAAGTACAACTGGAATGCAAATGACGGCCACCGCCGTCCCTAGTGCAATGCGGATCCGCACGGCACCTCCCTTCGTCGGGCGCGCGTGGCGCGCCAGGCTCTGCTCGGTGTTGGGCGGGCTCCGGCCATTGCATTCGCGCCCCGATCGGAGAGCAGGGAGGCATCGTCCGATCTGGCTAGTCGCCGCAGGGTGTGCGGCCGGTTGTGTACAGCCCAGGGGTTGCTTCTGGGTGTGCTCCTCGATTCCTACTTCACGGATCCGAGCGCAGGCGCGTCGAAACCTTGTCTGATCTGGGAAGATTCGATCGGCAGCTTCCTTCGGGTTTGCGGTGGATCTCCTGACACCGCATCTACCTGATTAACCAATCGGTCTTAGTGCGCTTGAATTTAGCAGGAGCCTGTACCAACCCATGTTCGGGGGGCCATCCGTTGCTCTGAACAGGGATTTTAGACGCATACTTTGTGATATTGATCACAAAGTCCCAGGTCAACGAGGTGGAATTACCTCAATAGTGGACCTAAAAATTCGGTCAATTTGACCAATATACGTTTGACCAGTAGCAACGGGCCTTTCAAAAGACGCCGCCACAAGGTCACCGGCCGTCACCGGAGCAACGTAGATTCCCTGCCGAACGGGGCCCGTAGAGGGGGGACGCAACGGTGCAGAACCTTGATGCCGAAAGGGACCGCTACACCGTGGCCGGGCTCATCCGTTGGTGGGCGGCCCGGCGACCGGACCACGAAATGCTCGTCCAGGGCGCCACACGACGGACCTGGGCCGAGGAGTTCGAGATTGCGTGCCGCGTGGCGCACGCGTTGCAACGTGATGGCATCGTGCCCGGCGATCGGGTGGCCTTCCTCGATCGCAACGGCCTGGCCTACTTCGACTTCCTCTTCGGTGGTGCGCTCCTCGGCGCCGTCAGCGTCGCCGTCAATTGGCGTTTGTCGCCGGCGGAGATGGCCGCCATCATCGAGGACTCCGAGGCAACGGTGCTCGTCGTCCATGCCGACTATCTCCCTGCGTTCGACGCCATGCCGATGTTGTCGAACGTTCGCCGCATCGTCGTCCTTGGCGATGGAGCATCGCTCGACGACCCTCGTGCGCAGACGTTCGGGGAATGGACGGCGGAGTGTCCGGCCGAGGACCCGGGTCACGTCGGAGCGCTCGAAGACGTGAGCATGCAGCTGTACACCTCTGGCACCACCGGCCTGCCCAAGGGCGTGATGTTGACGAACGCCAACCTGTCCACCGCGGTGTCCGACGCGGGCACGACCTTCTCCATCGCGGAGGACACGGTGAGCATGGTCGCCATGCCGCTGTTCCATATCGGGGGCTCGGGATGGGCCCTGTGCGGGATGTCCCGCGGTGGTCGATCCGTCATCATCCGCGACGTCGATCCGGTGCTGATTCTCAACCTGATCGCGACCGAACGCATCACGGAGACCTTCGTGGTACCGGCCGTGTTGATGTTTCTCCTGGCCTCGCCGCAACTGTCCGAAACGGATCTCTCGAGCCTGCGGTTGATCTTCTACGGGGCTTCCCCGATCTCCGAGGATGTCCTTGTCAAATGCATGGCGGCATTCGGTTGCGGCTTCTGCCAGGTCTACGGCATGACCGAGACCACGGGTGCCATCACCGCGCTGCCCTTCGAGGACCACGACCCCGATGGTCCTCGGCGCGGCCTGCTCCGCTCGGCGGGAAAGCCGCACGAAGGAGTCGAGTTGCGCGTGGTCGATCCCGACTCCGGCGCGGACGTGGCGCTCGGAGACGTGGGCGAGGTGTGGACCCGATCGGACTACACGATGGCCGGGTACTGGCACAAGGACGATGAGACGGCGAGAGCGATCGATGCCCAGGGTTGGCTCCGCACCGGTGACGCGGGCTATTTCGACGCCGAGGGTTACCTCTATCTCCACGATCGGATCAAGGACATGATCGTGAGCGGCGGCGAGAACATCTACCCGGCCGAGGTGGAGAACGTGTTGCTCGCCCATCCTGCCGTGGTAGATGCGGCCGTGATCGGCGTACCCGACGAAAAATGGGGTGAGACGGTCAAGGCGATCGTCGTGCTGGGCCCCGGGGCGTCACTCGACGAGAACGCCATCATCGAGCATTGTCGCCGCGGCTTGGCTCACTACAAATGCCCGACCTCCGTCGACGCGGCGGAGGTGCTCCCCAGGAATCCGTCGGGGAAGATCCTCAAACGCGAGCTGAGGGCGCCGTACTGGGCCGAGCAGGGGCGCTCCATCAACTGAGGTGGGTCAGCCGAAGGTGAAGTCGTAGGCCTGGACGCCGGGAGAGACGTTGAGGCTCAGCCGACCCGACTGCAGCGCCGAGCCTGCGAGCAACGTGTAGAGCTTGGGGATGCCCGAGACATCGAAGCTCTCGAGGTGCCGACCGTCCACCGAGACCGAGACCGAGCCCCGCCCCCCCATGACGAGGTAGACGTCGTCGGCGCTGAACTGGAGATCGAGCGAGGCGTTGGCGCCGGCGGTCGCCTCCTGGCTGTGCACCGTCCACGTGCCGTCGAAGGCGAGGCTGTTGGACGGAATGCTCGAGGGGGCGGAGTACGAGATCGCCCTGTTGTTCGCGACCGGCGTGCCGACCTCGTTGTCGAGCTGCTCGTAGCCGACGTAGCTCTCCGGTGTGATGGCGTCGCTCGTCGGGGTCTTGTCGGGGACGTCGGTCCGCGCCGGGAGATGGGCGACTCCGTTGGCCGAGAGCAGCATGCGGATGTTGCTCTCCATCTGCCCGTACCCCCCTTCACCGAAGTCGTAGGCCCGGACGACGCCCGTCGGGTCGATCAGGTACTCAGCGGGCCAGTACTCGTTGTTGTAGGCGTCCCACGTGGCGAGATTGTCGTCGATGGCGACCGGGTAGTCGATGCCCAGGCTCGCGGCGGCGCTCTTCACGTTGGACACGACGTGTTCGAACGCGAACTCCGGCGCCGACACGCCGACGACCACCAACCCGTCCTTCCTGTAGTCGTTGTACCACCCCTCCACGTGGGGCAGCGAACGCTGGCAGTTGATGCACGAGTAGGTCCAGAAATCCACCAGCACCACCTTGCCCCGGAGCTGACTCAGCGTGAGGGGTTGGTTCCCCGGTGTGTTGAACCAGTCCGTGATCCCGGCGAAGTTGGGCGCTTTGCCGAGGGCGGGAAGGTTGGTCTTGTTGGCCATGAAGACGGCGGGCTTCTGCGGCGAGGTGGCCGTTGACCGCGACGGCGTGGTCGTCGTCGTCCCTGCGGCCAGGTGGCCGCTCTCCGATTGACCCGTGTCGGTGGCGGCGCAGGTGGCCTTCTTCCCCTCCAGCCGGGCGTTGGCCGCGGCGAACTGGTTCTGGTGCTCGCCACTCAAGTGCTGGAGCTGGATGCAGGCCGAGTTCGTCGACTCGACGTGATCCTCCAGTGCGTTGGTGTAGCCCGGGACATCGCGTTGCAGGCCGCCGAGCCAGTTGAATGCGATGGCGAGCGTCGTGACGCCGAGCACGACGCCGGCCACGGTGCGCACGGTCGGGAGGTGACGCCGGAACGACGACCACGAGGTGGCCCGCTGGGCCAGCATGGCGAGGACCAGGAGGGGCAGGGTCAAGCCGATGGCGTAGAACAGGGTGACGAGCAGTGCCGTTCCGCCCACTCGATGGTGGTCTGCTGCCACGGTGATGGCGGTCAGGACAGGCCCGGCGCACGGCACGAAGACCGGACCCAGGCTGAGACCGAGGAGGAATCCTCCGCCCTCCTTGGCGTAGCGGGTGGCGCCGAGCCGCGCGAATGGTCGCTCGAGGATCTCTCCGACCCGGGGGATGATCAGGCCGATGGAGATGGCTCCGAGGAGGCCGACTCCGAGCCAGAACAAGAAGTCTTGAGGAAGGTGCAGAAAGCTCAGCAGCGTGGTGGCAAAGAGAACGGTGACGCTGAAGCTCAGGACCAGCCCGGCGATGATCAGGAGTGGCCGCCTCCGGCTCGTGCTCGCCGAACCGCCCGCCAGCACCACCGGGATGACCGGCACGATGCACGGCGACAGGCCGGTGATCAATCCACCCAGGAACGCGACGACGATCAGCTCAGCCACGGGTGCAGCTCCTCGTCGATCGCATCGTCGCCGGCGCTCCTCGAATCGTCACCTCCGTCGAACCTAGCGGCCGGCCGCCGCCGACTTCGGTCGCCCCGCCCCGCGGGCGCCAGTCGCTGCCCCCAGACCGGGGCGTGCACGAGCGGTACGGCCCCATGCCCCCGACGCCCGTTGCAGCCATTCCTGAGCGGCGACACGGCGCGTCACCCCCGACCCCGGGGTCGTCCGGTTGGGCGACGCGATCCTCCGCCTGGTAGGAAACGGCCCGGAGTTCCGCCGAAGGGAGTCAGTGGTGCCCACCGCGAACGTCAACGACATCGAGATCGAGTACCAGACCGAGGGGGATCCGTCCGATCCGCCGCTCCTCCTGGTCATGGGCCTCGGGGCACAGCTCATCACCTGGCCCCAGGGCTTCGTCGACGGATTGCGGGAGCGGGGCTACTTCATCGTCCGCTTCGACAACCGCGACAGCGGCCTGTCGACCAAATGCACCGGGACGCCCGACCTGATGGCGTTGATCGCCGGCGACCCGGCGTCGACGATCTACTTCATCGAGGACATGGCTGACGATGCGGCCGGCCTCCTGGGCGCATTGGGAATCGAACGTGCCCACGTCATCGGGGCGTCGATGGGGGGAATGATCGCCCAGGCCTTGGTGATTCGCTACCCGGAGATCTTTGCCACCGCCGGATCGATCATGTCGACCACCGGCGATCGCAACGTCGGCCAGCCGACGGGGGAGGCACTGACCGCGCTCTTGCGCCCCGTCGCCACGACGCGGGAGGAGGCGATAGAGGCGAGCATGGCGGGCAGCCGTGTCATCGGTTCGCCCGGCTATCCCACGGACGAGAGCATCCTCCGAGAACGAGCGGCGGCCGCCTACGACCGGAACTACTGCCCGGATGGCACCGTCCGGCAGCTCGGGGCGATTCTCGCTTCACCTGATCGCACCGAGGGGTTGCGCGGTGTCGACATGCCGTTCCTGGTGATCCACGGGGAGGACGATCCCCTGGTGACGCTGAGCGGCGGTGAGGCCACGGCTCGTGCGGTGCCGGGCGCGCAGCTGATCACCATCCCGGGGATGGGACACGACCTGCCCCAGGCACTCTGGGGCGAGGTCATCGACGCCCTGGCCGTCAACCTGGCCTCGGCCACGCTCTGAGCGCCGGGGGTCACCCGTCGAGGGCGTTGCCCGCCGCGATCGAGGCCAGCCAGGCGGCGCTGGGCTTGGGGGTGCGAGCGAAGGTCGTACGGTCGACGTCGACCAGGCCGAAGCGGGGACGATAGCCAAAGGCCCACTCGAAATTGTCGAGCAGGGACCAGTACGTGTAGCCGCGCACGTCCACCCCACTTCCGATGGCCTCGAGCACGCCCTCGAGGGCCCCGCGTACGTACGCGATGCGTTGCTCGTCGTCGGTCGTCCCGATGCCGTTCTCGGTCACCAGGAGCGGCAGCGACCCCGCGGTGTAGTCCCAGGCCCGCTCGAGGCAATGACCCAGGGAGGCCGGGTAGAACTCGTAGCCCATGTCGAGGACGGGAACCCCGTCCTCGTAGCCGGCCCACCCGTCGGGGCCGATCAACATGCGCGTGTACACCTGCACGCCGAGGAAGTCGTCGCCGGTCGTGGCATCGAGGAACACGTCCTCGGCGTGGTGGCGGATGCTCTCGAGCCGTTGCTCTCCACCGTCGAGCGCCTGATAGTCGGTCATGGACAGCGTGAGGCCGACTGGGACACCCGGAGCCGCGTGCCGGATGGACTCCACGGCGACCCGGTGGCCCTCGGCCAGGTGTGCCGAGACGCGGCGGGAGAGCTCGAGATCGCGCTTGCCGGGCGGAAAGGCACCCGCATGCCAACCCATCGTGGCCACGATGTTCGGTTCGTTGATCGTGCAGGCCCTGGTCATCACGTCGCCCAGCGCCTCGGCGACGACGGAGCAGAAACGCCCGAAGCGCTCGACTGCTTCGCCCGTCTCCCAGCCGCTGCGTTCGGCCAGCCAGCGCGGATTGGTGAAGTGGTGGAAGGTCACCACCGGATCGATTCCCCGTTCACGCAGCCCAAGACATTGGCGGCGGTAGTGCGCGAGCGCGGCCCGGGAGAACTCGCCGTCCTCGGGCTCGATCCTGCTCCACTCGACCGAGAAGCGGTAGTTGTCCAGACCCAGGGCAGCCACCAGGTCAGCGTCCTCCGCCCAGCGATCCCAGGAGTCGCACGCGTCGCCCGACGGCTCGGAACAACCGGAATCGACGGCGTGCTCGAAGGCCCACCAATCGTTGTTGGTATTGCCTCCCTCGATCTGATGCGCTGCCGTGGCCGTTCCCCAGGTGAACCCGTCGGGGAAGGTCCGTCCGCCGCTCGGCGAAGCCATCAGGGGCGTTCCGGCGATTTCCGCTTCACGGGCTGCACGGTATCGTGAGCTGACAATGGCGTCACATTCCTCGTCGATGACTGACGTCCCCGAGTCGGAACCCACCGGAAGCGGTCAGCCGGTCGATGGATCGCCGCCACCGATGGTGGAGGCGCGGGGACTGGTGAAGCGCTTCGGTGACTTCGTCGCCGTCGACGGGGTCGATTTCACCATCCGCAAGGGGGAGTCGTTCGGCTTCCTGGGTCCGAACGGTGCGGGGAAGACCTCCACGATGCGCATGATCTCGTGCATCAGCCCGCTCAGCGCCGGATCATTGCGTGTGCTCGGCATGGATCCCGTGCGCGACGGTCCACAGATCCGTTCGCGCATGGGGGTGGTGCCGCAGGAGGATTCGCTCGACACCGAGCTCACCGTGCTCGACAACCTCATGATCTATGGGCGCTATTTCGACCTGCCCCGCAAGGTGATCCGGGAGCGGGCGATGCAGCTCCTCGATTTCGCACAGCTGACCGAGCGGGCCGGCGACCGGGTCGATCCGCTCTCCGGAGGCATGAAGCGACGACTGACGATCGCCCGTGCCCTGATCTCGAATCCCGATCTGCTCATTCTCGACGAACCGACGACGGGCCTCGATCCCCAGGCCCGGCACCTGTTGTGGGACCGGCTCTACCGGCTGAAACAAGACGGCGTCACGCTCGTCATCACGACCCACTACATGGACGAGGCCGAGCAGCTGTGCGACCGGCTCGTGGTGATGGACAAGGGCGGGTTCGCCGCCGAGGGCTCTCCCCGTGAGCTCATCGAGAAGTACGCCACCCGCGAGGTGGTCGAGTTGCGGTTCGCGCCGGGCCAGCACGAGGAGGTGGCGCCGTCGCTGGTCGACCTGGCGGAACGCCAGGAGATCCTGCCCGATCGGATCCTCCTCTACACCGACGACGGCGATGCCGCGCTGGCTGAGGTGGCCCGCATGGGCCACGTGGCCCGCAGCACGCTGGTCCGTCGGTCGACGCTCGAGGACGTGTTCTTGCGCCTGACCGGTCGGACCCTGGTCGACTGAGCGTGTCCACGGTGGGGGACGGGTGGTCCACGAGCACCGGCGCGTCCGCTGATCGCCCATCGGCTCTGGCCGAGCGGCGGTTCGCCACGCCGGCGTGGTGGCGGGCGGCGGGCTACTGGGCCTATCAGTACAAGCGGACCTGGCGCAGCTCCATCGCCACCAGCTTCCTCATCCCGGTGCTGTACCTGGCCGCGATGGGGGTGGCTCTGGGCTCACTGATCGACAAGCATTCGCACGGCGTCGGTGGCGTCACCTATGTGGCGTTTCTCGCCCCAGGCCTCCTGGCCGGCACCACCATGCAGATCGGGACCAACGACGCGTCCTACCCGATCATGGGTGCGATCAAGTGGATGCGGACCTACTTCGCCCAGCTGGCGACCCCGCTCGACGTCTACGACGTCTGGCTCGGACACCTGGCCTGGATCGCGGCCCGGCTCGCCATCGTCGTCACCATCTACCTGGCCATCATGGCGGCCTTCGGCGTCGTGTACTCACCCTGGGCCGTCCTCGCCCTCCCGGCCGGCGTGCTCACCGGCATGGCCTTTGCGGCGCCGGTCGGTGCCTGGTCCGCCACCCTGGACAAGGACGCCCCCATCTCGACCTTGTACCGCTTCGTCATCATCCCGCTGTTCTTGTTCTCGGGCCTGTTCTTCCCGATCTCCCAGCTGCCCCGCCTGCTGGAGTGGCTCGCCTATGCCACCCCGCTCTACCACGGCGTCGCGCTGTGCCGTGATCTCACCCTGGGCACGGTCCGCCTGTGGGCAGACCTCGGCCATGCCTGCTACCTGTGCGTCTGGGTCGGTGTCGGCTATGCGGTGGGGCGTCGGACCTTCGCCAAGCGGTTGGTCGTGTGATGGCGACGACCACGACCCCGCTCGACGACCGGCCGCCAGGGATCGCCACGCGGATCACCCCGCTCGCCTTCCTCGGCGGCCGCCATGCCTCTCGTGTCCTCGAGCGCAACATCCTGGTCTATCGGCGTTCGTGGATCTTTCTCGTGTCGGGCTTCTTCGAGCCGCTCTTCTACCTGCTCTCCATCGGCATCGGGCTCTCGCACCTCGTGGGTCCGATCCCGGTCAACGGGCAGCTCGTGGCCTACACGTCGTTCGTCGCCCCCGGTCTGCTGGCCTCGTCGGCCATGAACGGCGCCATGATCGACTCGACCTTCCAGGTCTTCTTCAAGCTCAAGATCGCCAAGACCTATGACGCCATGCTCTCCACGCCCCTCGGCGTGGGTGACGTCGCGCTGGGCGAGTTGAGTTGGTGCCTGATCCGCTGCGCGCTGTACTCCGGCGCGTTCATCGTCATCATGGCCATCCTCGGTTACATCGTGTCGCCCTGGGCGGTGCTGTGCTGGCCGGCGGCCATCCTGACCGGGCTGGCCTTCGCCGCCGCCGGCATGGCGGGGACGACCTACATGAGGACCTGGCAGGACTTCGACATGGTCTCCCTGGCCTTCATTCCCCTGTTCCTCTTCTCCGCCACCTTCTACCCGCTCACCGTCTACCCGGGCTGGCTCCAGGCGGTGGTGCGGTGCACGCCGCTCTATCAGGGTGTGGTGCTGTGCCGGGCAGCCGACCTGGGCATCTGGAATCCCGTGCTGGTGGCCCACGTGGCCTACCTGGTCGTGATGACGGTGGCGGGTGTCCTCATCGTCAAGCGGCGCCTCGGCCGGTTGCTGTTGCCGTGATGACGGGCGCAGCGCGCCGGTACCGTATGGCTCCCAACGCCGAAACAGAGGATCCGACCGAATGAACATCGTGGTGAGCAACGTGAAGGGCGGAGTGGGGAAGACGACCTCGTCCGTCTATCTGGCGGCCGTGGCGGCCCGGCGGGGGAAGGGTCCCGTCGTGCTGGTGGACGCGGACCCCCAAGGCTCTTCGGCCGAGTGGTACGACGCCGACCCCATCGAAGGGGTCGAGCTGATGGAGGGACCTTCGGTGCGCACGGTGACCAAGGCCATGGGTCGTGAGAACGGCACGGTCGTGGTCGACACGCCACCTGGCGAGGGCACCGTGGTCCAGGCCGCCCTGGGTCGGGCCGATGCGGTCGTCATTCCGACCCGGGCCGGCGGGGTGGAGCCGAACCGGGTGGTCTCGACCCTGGAGATGACACCGAGCGACGTCCCGGCCGGCGTGGTCATCTGCTCGGCCCGGCTGGGCACCAACGACCTCGAGGCGACCATCGCCTGGTGGACCGAGCTCAAGGTGCCCGTCTGGGGTGTCATCCCCGAGCGGGTCTCCATCGCCAGCGGGCCGACGGCCGGCTTGTCCGCGGATGGCCTCGAGCTCTACGACAAGGTGCTGCGCAAGGCGATGGGCAAGGCGCGCTGACCGGGGGTCAGCTGGGGGCCAGCGCGGGCAGCTCGGCCCGAAAGCGGCTGTCGCTCCACGAGACGGGCTCCTGGCCATGGAGCTGCCCGATGAGCTCGGTGATGAACCAGCGCCGGACGGCCACGCTCGTCGGAGACGCCGGCAGTGTCAGGAGCTGGGCCGACAGCCCGAACTCGTCCGCCTCGTCGAGCACGGCTGCGTAGAACTCGCACGCGCCATCGGCGCCCTGGGGGAGTGCCAGATGCCAGTCGAAGTACTCCTCTTGGTTGTCGACGGCCCTCTGCCACTCGTCGTCGAGGCCGGGGCCCAGGTGGTTGAATCGTGTCCCGATATCGGATACGAGCGCGCGCAGGCGTTCGGGCAACGCGGGTGCGCCCTGAGCTGTGCCAGAACGCTCCTTCATGAGCCTGAGCTCGCGGAACAGCGCCTCGTATTCCTCGCTCGCCTTTTGCAGCAGGGCCACCGGCATGCCCAGGAGTCGAATGGGGACCATGGTCTCGCGTGCTGCGTCGGGATGCAGGTCGGGGTGGGCGAGCCCCGCGATGTCGAAGCGGAAGCTCCCGTCGGAGACCGACGCCGGGGCGGCGCTGTACACCACGGGTAATTCGAACCACACGATCTTGCCGCCGCTGACCGACTGCACGCCCCAATCCGCGGCCAGGGTGTTGAAGAGCGTGAGGCCGCGACCGGTCGCCGCGTCGGGGCCGTACTCCTTGATGGCAGGAGAGGTCGTACTCCCGTCGGCCACGTCGACCCGGATCCGGTCCGGAAGGATGTGCAACGTGACGCACATGGGAGTGGCGGCATGCAGGAGCGCATTGGTCACCAGCTCCGAGGTCAGCAGGGCCGCGCACGCCGCCACGTCGGAGGGGATGTCCTGCAGATGGGCCGTCAACCAATGCCGAGCCACCGGTGTGCTCTCCACGACCGGATCGAGGTGCAGGGTCGACATGCCATCCCGTGACGTACCCACTCGGGCTGTCGTTATGCCTTCTGTTGTCTTCCCGGTGTACTTGAGCGACAGCACGACGGAGTCGTCCGCCCGCTCGTCCTCCTCGAGCATCGACGCAAAGGCCTCGGCCGGCCGTGCCGGCCACCCGCTCTTGGCAATGATGGTTGCCGCGGCGGCGAGCCGATCCATTCCGTTGGTCAGCAGCTCACCCCTGCGCTCGATCAGCCCGTCGCTGTACATGATCAGCGAGTCGCCGGACTGGAGGACGACCTCGTCGCGCGGGCGCGGCGCCCCCCTCAGTCCGGATGCGATCAGGAGCGACTGCTGGAGCGGGCAGAACATGACCTGGCCGTCCGCACGGACGATGAGCGGCGGTGGGTGCCCGGCGTTGCAGAGCACGACCTTTCCCGTCTTGGGATTGACGGTCCCGACGATGGCCGTGACCACCCGCTCCTCGATGAGGTTGTCGAAGAGATGGTCGAGCGAGGTCAGGATCTCGTTCGGCGTCTGCCCGGCCACGCCGTAGGCCCGGATGGCGCTGCGGACCTGACCCATCAAGGCGGCCGCGGGTGCACCCTTCCCCATGACGTCGCCGACGCTGAAGCAGACGGTGTCGGGGTCCAGCTCGAACACGTCGTACCAGTCACCGCCGGCGTACGAGCCGGCAACTCCCGGGCGGTACTCCGCGTCGAGTTCGAGCCCGACGATGAGAGGCAGGGAATCGGGCAGCACGGCACGCTGGAGCACCTCGGCCACCACGTGCTCGCGCTGGAACCTGGTCGCGTTGGAGAGCGCGACCCCGGTCCGGCTCGCCACCTCGGTGGCCAGCGACACGTCGTCGGCCTCGAACGCCCGACCCGGTCCGTCGAGGAAGGTCATGACCCCGATGACCTCTCCGTTGGCGGTGAGCGGAATGGCGAGAGCCATCGAGGTGACCCGGTGGCCCTCATCCTCCGTCTCGACCGCCGCCATCTGGGTCCGTCCGGTCCGGTAGGCCACGGCGGCGGGGTTCTCGGAGTCGTAGGGCACGTCCTCGCCGCCGAAGGACAGCGCGGAGGGGCCGGGCGAGCTCGGGCCGCGCACGTCGAGGCGGACCAGGCTCGTGTCGCCGGGAACCTGGACGATGCACGAATCGGCCAGTCGACCCTCGACCAGGCTCATGGTGCGCCGGATCACGGTAGTCGGCTCCAGGCTCGAACTCAGGAGCCGGGTGACCTCGGAGAGGAGGGAGAGGCGCTCCCGGGCCGCTTCGGCCGCCCGCAGGGCCTCACGCTCGTGTTCGAACACCTGCGCCCTCTCCAGGGCCTGCGCGGTCAGGGCGGCCAATGTGGCCAGGAAACGCAGGTCGGGCGCGCTCAACTCGGGGTTGTCGACGAAGGCGAGGGAGAGCACACCGAGCGGGCCGACGGATCCGATCAGCGGCTCGGTGATGACCGTCACCGATCGACCCAGATCCTTGACGATCCGCGGCACGATCTCGGCTGCGACGTCCTCGTCCATCGGTCCGCCCGCATCGATCGTGCTCACGACGGTGCGGCCCCGGGCAAAGGCGACACCGGCCCTCGACGCCTCGATCGGAACGAGGGCGCGGGACAACAGGGCCGGATGTCCGCTGCTGGCCAGGCACGACAGGCCTCGGTCGCCCACAGCGGGCACGCGCACGATGGCCGACTGGGCCCCGAGGGCCCGTCGGCCACCGGCGATGGCGGCATGGGCCACGTCGCCCGGCGTGGTGGCCGCCGCCAGCGCCGAGCTGAGCTGATGGAGGTGCTGGCTGCGCTCGAGGCTGACGAACTCGGTCAGGGTCAGGCGGGCGCGCTCGACCGCCTGGGCGGCGGTGCCGGTCATGGTGAGGAGGAAGGAGCGGTCCTGGCCCGAGATCTCGCGATCGGTCGCCCAGTGGACCACCACGACACCGATCGTGTGGTCCGAGACGACCATCGGCACGACGGCCAGAGCCCGGAAGCGGCTCGATTCCATGGCGGCGACGATGTCGGGGCGCTGCAGTCGGACCTCTTCGAGCGTCTCGGCGAAGAGGGCGGCGTGCGATCCGAGGATCGGTCCTCCCGGTTGCAGCGCGCTGAGCACACCGTCGACCGGCTCGTCGGGGTCGTAGCCGAAGCGGCGCAGGGTGCGCAGGGTCCCGACATCGCCGACGATGGCGAACGTGGCGGCATCCACGTCGAGCTCGTCGCGCAGGGCCGCGAACACGGCGTCGGCCACCTGCGATGGGTCGGCGGCGGTGGTCAGGGCACGGGCCATCGCCTGCATGCGCTGCGCCGTCTCCGCCGCGACCCGGCGCCGGCGCTCGGTTCGTGTCTCGGAGCGGGCGGTCGAGAGCTGGACCGTGCGCTGTCCGCGCAGATAGGCCATGTACATCGCAACAGCCGTGGCCACGAGCTGGGTGGCCACCCGTAGGATGTGGTTGAGTTCGCCATAGCTATGGGGGGGCGTGCTGATGACGAGGGCACAGACGGCGGCGAGCAGTCCGACCACGGCGACCCGCCACGGGCGCGCGAAGAGGGCGGCGATGAACGGCCCGATGGCCAGCAAGCCGACGGCCGAGATGTTCCCGTTGGAGAGTGCGATGACCATGGCCACGCCGGCCACCCAGACGAGGGCTGCCACGGTGGCGATCGCTTCGGCGCGGTCCACCCGCAGGCCGCTCAGCCTGGTCGGTCGATCCTCGTCTCGCTGGTCGGGCACAGTGTTCCTGGGGTCCTCGGTCGCGGACTGGTGGTATCGAACGCTACGTCCTTTCGCGTCGCCACCCCCCGTCAAGCGCCCGATGCACGCGACTGCCTGGGCTTTTTTGGGTCCGTACCCCTAGGGTGACCGTGGGAAACACGTCAGGTTTACGTTCTTCCTGGCGAGGCTATAGAACGTCAGACAATCACCATTGCATGAAAGTCGGGGATCGTCCCCGAAGACCCCGGAATGACGCAGGAGGACCGGTGGAACAGGAATTTCACATCGAGGAGCGCAAAGACGGCGCGATTCCGGTGGTTGCAGTCAGCGGCGAGATCGATGTTGCCACGGCCCCCCAACTGCGGGAGTGCCTGCACCACGTCATCACGGAAGGCAATGCCACGGTGGCCCTCGATCTGCTCGAGGTCTCGTTTCTCGACTCGACCGCGCTCGGTGTGCTGGTCGGAGGGCTCAAGCGGTGCCGGGAACTCGGCGGCGACATGCGGGTCGTGGTGGCGGACCCGCGCATCATAAAGATCTTCGAGATCACCGGCTTGACGAGCGTCTTCTCCATCTCGGATTCGCTCCAGGCCGCGGGCGTTTCGTGAGCCCAGCCGCGGACCAGCTCGCCCAGGGCGACCGCATCCAACTCACGTTCCCCGCCCGGGGCGACCTGATCGTGCTGGCCCGGTTGGTCTCGAGCGCGGTCTCCGCCCGGGCCGGCTTCGACATCGAGGAACTCGAGGACCTGCGGCTCGCGGTCGGGGAGCTCTGCCTGCTGGCCCTCCACGGCAGCGACGCCCAGCACGGCGACTTGTGTCTGGAGCTGTCGGTGCTGGCCGACGCCATCGAGGTCACCGCGACGCTCGAGCGGGCGGCGCCGCAGGTGGCCACCGAGCCCGAGGCCGACGAGAGTGCACGCTTGAGCGAGCAGATCCTCGACGCCCTGGTCGACGAACATGGCCGAGAGCGCCAAGATGGCTTCGTGCGGGCATGGCTGCGCAAGCGGCGGTTGGGGCATGCGGAGTGACAGACGGCCCGGAACATGACCCCGGGCCGGATTGGGATGCTTCCGAGGTTGAGCACCCGGCACTCGATCCGGTCGAACGCGAAGCGCTGATCAGCGCCAATCTCGGGTTGGCCAGCCAACTAGCACGGCGATTCCTCCATCGCGGTGAGCCCTACGACGACCTCGTGCAGGTGGCCTCGGTGGCGTTGATCAAGTCGGTCGACCGCTACGACCCCGAACGGGGCGTGGAGTTCGCGCCGTTCGCGACCCGCACCATCATCGGCGAGCTGAAGCGACACTTCCGGGACAAGGGGTGGGCCGTGCGGGCCAGCCGCCGGGTCCAAGAGCTCTATCTCGAACTCGGGCACGCATCGGCCACGCTGGTCCAGGAACTGGGGCGCAACCCCACCGTGCCCGAGCTCGCGGTGGCCGTGGGCGCCAGCGAGGAAGCGGTGATCGAGGCTCTCGAAGCCGGCCAGGGTTATCGCGCTGCCTCCATCGACGCCTCCGAGAGCGAGGACGATCCCTTGCTGACCCGGTTGGGCGCGCACGACGCCAGCTACGACTCGGTCGAGGATCGTGCCCTTCTCGGTCCGGCCCTGGCGACCTTGCCCGACCGTGAACAGTCGATCCTGCGCATGCGCTTCGTCGAGGGACTGACACAGTCCGAGATCGCCGATGCGGTGGGGGTGAGTCAGATGCACGTCTCCCGTCTCTTGACCTCGAGTCTCCAGAAGCTGCGCGACGGGATCGGATCGAACGATCCGAACACCCCGTCCTGACGACGATTTCCGGCGAGGAGGTTCCTTCCTCTTCCTGAATTAGCTTCGTTCCTCCGTCCCTAAGGACGAGATCGGAAAAATACCGAGCAATTCGGGTGTCCCTTGAGTATGGTGCGTCGAATTCCCTGGAGAGAACGGAGCGCCCATGGTCCATCTCGATTCTTCATTGGCCCAGGAAGAGAAGGACCCGGGTGAGAAGGGCCTCAAGAGCGGCGCGCTCGGGCTGTTCTCGTCGGTGGTCGTGGGCGTGGCGTCGACGGCGCCGGCCTACAGCCTCGCCGCCACCCTGGGCTTCGTCGTCATCGCCATCAACGGGCTGCAGGCACCGATCATCTCCATCCTGGCCTTCGTACCGATGCTGTTCATCTCCTACGCCTACAAGGAGCTGAACAACGCCGACCCCGACTGCGGCACGACGTTCACCTGGGCCACCCGCGCCTTCGGCCCCAAGACCGGTTGGTTCGGCGGCTGGGGGATCGTGGCGGCGGACATTCTCGTGATGGCGAGCCTGGCCCAGATCGCCGGGCAGTACGTCTTCCTGCTCTTCGGTGCCAATGGCATAGGAACCGACCCGTCGAGCGGCTGGGTGCTGCTGGTCGGCATCCTCTGGATCGTCGTGATGACCGCCATCTGCTACGTGGGGGTCGAGATCTCCGCCAACATGCAAAAGGCCCTCCTCGGCATCGAGCTGACGGTCCTGGTCATCTTCGCCGCCGTGGCCTTCATCAAGGTGGGGTCGGGCCACGCTCCTCTGGGCCATCTGACCCCGAGCGCCGAGTGGTTCAATCCGTTCCACCACCTGAGCTTCACGAGCTTCATGGTCGGCTTCACCCTCATGCTGTTCATCTACTGGGGCTGGGACACTGCCGTCTCGGTGAACGAGGAGACCAAGGACTCGACCCGCACGCCGGGGCGGGCCGCCGTGCTCTCCACGCTCATCCTGCTGGCCACGTACGCCATCGTTATCGTGGCCTCCCAGTCCTACGCCGGCATCGGCACCACGGGCATTGGACTGGGCAACCCCGCCAACTCGGGCGACGTCCTCAATTCGTTGGGCTCCTCGGTGTTCGGCAGCAACGGGATCGGCTGGATCATGATCAAGCTGCTCTTGTTGATGGTGCTGAGTTCTGCCGCGGCGTCGACCCAGACGACCATCTTGCCGACGGCCCGGACGACCTTGTCGATGGCGACCTACGAGTCGATCCCGTCGATGTTCGGGAAGGTGCACAAGCGATTCCTCACGCCCACGACCTCGACGGTGGCGATGGGCCTCGTCTCCATCGCGTTGTACGTGGCGATGAACTATCTGTCGAACGGCAGCAGCGTGATCGGCGACTCCGTCTCGGCGCTCGGGGCCATGATCGCCTTCTACTACGGCCTCACCGGCTTCGCCTGCGTCTGGTTCTACCGCAAGTCGCTGCGCGAGAGCGCCCGGACGTTCTGGCTCCGGGGCGTGCTGCCGTTGCTCGGAGGCCTCATTCTCTGGTTCTGCATGTTCTGGTTCATCTGGTACAACTGGGTCACCCCGTCCAACAGCTACACGACGTGGACCTTTCCGGGTACGCACCGGGTGATCGGCGGCGTCATCATCCTCATCTTCGCCTCCGTCGTCCTGGGGATCGTGCTGATGCTGGCCTTCTGGGCCGTGCGTCCCGCCTTCTTCCGGGGCGAGGTGCTCAACGCCGACACGCCGACCCGGGTGCCCGACGACGTCGGTGTGCCGGTGGGCCTGTTCGGGATCGAGCCGTTCGGCGATGTGGACGGCGACCAGGGTGGGAAGGAACCCACCGAAACGGTGTAGCCGCGGCGGGCCGTCGTGCGTTCCGCTAGAACCGGAGTCCTGGCCGGCACGCGGCCCGCTCGACACGACGGTGGAGGCACCATGGCGAAGAGACTCGAGGGAACGGTCGCGCTGGTGACCGGGGCCAGCAGCGGCATCGGTGAGGCGACCGCGCTCGTACTGGCCGAGGAGGGCGCCCGGGTGGCACTCGTGGCCCGGCGCAGGGACAAGCTCGAGGCCTTGGCCGAGCGCCTGGGAGGGTCCGCCGGCGCGCTGGTGATCGAAGCCGACATCACCGATCTCGGGCAGGCACGGCAGGCGGTGGCGACCACGGTTGCCGAGCTGGGCCGGCTCGACCTGCTCGTCAACAACGCCGGCGTCATGCTGCTCGGACCGATCGTTGGGGCGCCGATCGAGGAATGGCAGCGCATGATCGAGCTCAACCTTCTCGGACTGCTCTATTGCACGCATGCCGCGCTCCCACACCTGCTCGAGGCGGCCGAAGGCGATCCCCGCGGCGTGGCCGACATCGTGAACGTCAGCTCGGTGGCCGGACGGGTGGCCCGACTCAACAGCGGCGTGTACAACGCCACCAAGCACGGAGTCGGAGCTTTCAGCGAGTCGTTGCGCCAGGAGGTGACGACCCGCCACGTGCGGGTCACTCTCATCGAGCCCGGGGCGACGGCGACCGAGCTGGCCTTCCACAACCGGCCGGAGATTCTCGAGGGCATGGCACAGACCTTTGGCGGCATCGAGATCATGCAGGCGGAGGACATCGCCGAGAGCATCCGCTACGCCGTCACCCAGCATCGGCGGGTCGCCGTCAACGAAGTGCTCGTCCGCCCGACCGAGCAGGAGCGCTGAGATCGAGCGGGTCGCCGTCGTCGGGTGCTCGGGGTCGGGGAAGACCACCCTTGCGCTGGCGTTGGCCCGGACGCTGGGGGCACCGCACGTCGAACTCGATGCCATCTTCCACCAGCCGAATTGGACCGAGCTCGAGCCCCGGGAGTTCCGGGCCCGGGTCGACGAGGTGACGAGCACGCCGCGTTGGGTCGTCGACGGCAACTATTCGGTGGTGCACGACGTGGTCTGGGAGAAGGCTGACACCGTCGTGTGGTTCGACCTTCCACGCGCCACGGTGCTGTGGCGCGTGGTGCGCAGGACGCTGCGCCGTGTCGTGACGCGCCAGGATCTCTGGAACGGGAACAGGGAGCCGTTGTCGAATCTCTGGTCCCTCGACCCGCAGAAGTCGATCATCGTCTGGGCCGCCACCCAGCACGGCAAGTATCACGATCGCTACCTGGCTGCGGAGTGCGATCCCCGATGGTCGGGGATCCGTTTCGTCCGCCTGCGCTCACAGAGCGAGACGGACACCTTCCTGGCTGGAGTGCGGCCGGTTTCGATGAGAGAGGAGTGAGCGGTGGAGCTCGAGTTGGAGGGCAAGGTCGTGTTGATCACCGGGGGCACCGACGGGTTGGGGTTGGCTCTCGCCTCGCAGCTGGCCTCCGAGGGTGCCGCGGTCGGCGTGTGCGGGCGCGACGAGGCTCGCCTGGACGCGGCTCGATCGGCCATCGAGGACGCCGGCGGCGACGTGCTGGCCATTCGCGCCGACGTGTCGCGGCTCGAAGACATCGAGGCCTTCGTCGACGCCGCTGCCGGACGCTGGGGCCGGATCGACGGCGTCGTTCACAACGCAGGACGTGCATCGGGCGGCAGGCTGGAGTCGATCAGCGACGAGACGTGGGAAGCAGACTTCCAGCTCAAGCTGATGGCTTCTGTGCGCCTGACCCGCCTTGCCCTGCCGCATTTGCGGGCCAGCCGGGGCTCGGTGCTGTTCACCCTGGCCATCGCGGCGAAGGCGCCCGGATCGGGCAGCGAGCCCAGCTCGGTCAACCGCGCCGCCGGCATGGCCCTCATGAAGGCGCTTTCCAAGGAGTTGGCGCCGGAGGGAATCCGGGTGAACGCCGTGCTCATCGGTTTCATCGAGAGTGGCCAATGGGTTCGTACGGCCGCCGGCTCGGGTGTCGAGCTGGCGGACTTCTACGAGAACTTCGCGCACGACGCGGGCATCCCCCTCGGGCGGTTCGGTCGTGCCCGGGAATTTGCCGATCTCGGCAGCTTCCTGCTGTCGGCCCGGGCCGCCTACCTGACCGGCGTCGCGATCAACCTCGACGGAGGGCTCTCGCCCGCCGTCTGAGCCCTATTCGTTGTAACCCACCGTCTCCAGGGCATCGCCTGCTCCCTGGGGTGCCAGCCCGACGGCGAAGCCGTCGATCATGTCGATGCGGGTGAGGGCATCGACATGAGGACGCCCGTCGCCACCCCATTTCGTCTTGGCCGCCCGACGGGCCGTGAGCTCGTCTTCGGCGACGACGAACACCACCTCGTGGTCCTCACCCATCCGTCCAGCCGCCAGCTCGCCGCCCAGAAATGCCGCGTAGAGGTGCACGCGGCGAGCGTAGCGAGTACGAAGGGGACCATGAGCCCAGATGCCTTGACCGGATCCACCATCGTCGTCACCGGGATCACCGGGCAGGTGGCGCGCCCGTTGGCGCTCGCCCTGGCCCGCGACAACCGTGTCGTCGGTGCCGCCCGCTTCACCGACGTCGAGGCCCGGGAGGCCCTCGAGAAGGCCGGCATCGAGTGCATGCCGGTCGACCTGGAGGCGGGTGACGTCGAGGCCCTGCCGGCCGACGCCGACTACGTGCTCAATTTCGCCGTGGCCAAGACGAACGACTGGGACCGCGACCTCGCCGCCAACAGCGGGGGATTGGCCGCGCTCATGGAGCACCATCAGCATGCGAAGGCGTTCCTCCATTGCTCCTCGACCGCTGTCTACAAGCCGGCGGGGCACCACGTCTTCGCCGAGGACGGCCCACTCGGTGACAACCATGGCGTCTGGCCCTTCCTGCGCACCTACAGCATCTGCAAGATCGCGGCCGAGGGAACCGCTCGCTGGGGCGCACAGCGTTTCGATCTCCCCACGACGATCGCCCGGCTGTCGGTGCCCTACGGCGACAACGGTGGCTGGCCGGCCATCCACCTCCACATGATGCTGTCCGGTAGCGCCATTCCGGTGCACGTGGATGCACCGAGCGTCTACCACCCGCTGCATGCGGACGACATCGTCGCCATGGTGCCCCGGCTGCTCGCCGCGGCGGACGTGCCGGCCGTGACGGTCAACTGGGGCGGGAGCGACCCGGTGAGCATCGAGGAGTGGTGCCGCTACCTGGCCCAGCTGGCGGGGGTCGAGGCGCGCTTCGAACCCACCGAGTCCACCATCGACAGTGTGCAGATCGACACGACGCGCATGCACGCGCTGGCCGGCCGGACCACGGTGCCCTGGCGCGACGGTATGGCGCAGATGGCCCGGGCCCTGCACCCCGACCGCGTGGAGTGAGCGCGCTGCATTTCGTCCCGGGCGACCCCGAAGAGGCGCCGGCCTCCGAGCTGCTGGCCGCCATGCGGGCCGAGTTGAACGACGTGTACGGCAACCACGGCAGGCTGGACAATCCGCCCCTGACCCCCGACGAGCTCCGACCGCCGCATGGGGCCTACCTAGTGGGTTACCGCGGCGGCGTCGTGGTCGGCGGGGGCGGGCTGCGGCACCTCTCGGACGAGGTGGCGGAAATCAAGCGCATGTTCGTGCGTCCCGAGGCCCGATCGCTCGGGGTGGCCCGGGCGCTGCTCGGTGCCCTCGAAGGCGAGGCCCGCCGTCTCGGCTACCTCCGGACGCGCCTCGACACCGGGCCCAAGCAGGTGCACGGTCTGGCCCTGTACCGCTCCGCCGGCTACGTGGACGTCCCCGCCTACAACGACAACCCGTTCGCGTGCTTCTGGGGCGAAAAGCAGCTGGGCTGAACGAGCAGGCTCAGAACGTCCAGACTTCGACCACCTGGCCGGCCTCCGGTGCGGCCCCGGCTCCCTCGTACGTGGCCCGGGCCGCCAGGTTGTCGTGATCGGTGACGACCCACATCCCGTAGCAGCCGGCGGCGCGGGCCGTCTCGGCCAGGCGATCGACCAGGGCCCGACCGATGCCGCGCCGGCGAGCGGTCTCGTCGACGGCCAGTTCGTAGAGGAACATCTCGGTGCCCTTGTCGGGGTGGGTCGTCTCGACCCCGCTCACGAAACCCACCGCCCGGTCACCGTCGTAGGCCACGAGGAGATGGTGGCGGTCGTCGGCCAGGAAGGCTGCGGTGGCCTCGGGACGGGCCGGATGGTCGAAGAGGTGGGAGGCCGACGCCACGAGGCCGTCGTCGCCGGGACCGAGTTCCCGGATCTCCATCGGCTCAGTCGTCGTGGGGCCCGGGTCGTGCCTGCAGGGCCGCCCAGACCATCAGGCCCTGGAGCGGCAGCCGACCCCACGCCACGGCAGCTCGGTCCGCGGCGCCGGGGTTGCGACCGCTCCCGCTGTCGAGTGCCATCTGGACGTTGGCCGGGAAGACGGCGGCCAGCACGGCGACGCTGGCCGCAGCAGCCCAGCGCGTCCGCCGCAGCAGCCCGGCGGCGCACACGAGCTCGGCCACGCCACTGAGGTAGATCAGCGCCCGGTGCTGTTCTGGGGGAATCACCCGCGGCATGATGGCGGCGAAGGACTGGGGCCGCACCAGGTGCACGATCCCGCTGGTCACGAACGCGGACGCCAGCGCCACCGGTGCCTTCCTTCGGACGGATCGCATCACCGGGCACTGTACCGTTGCCGCTTCTCGGGAGGAATCGTGATCACTCTGCTCGGATCGTTGGCCGCCGTGCTGACCACGGCGTGCTGGCTGCCCCAGGTCGTGCGGACCGTCCGGCTCGGAGAGGCCCATGACTTCGCCTGGCCGTACCTGGCCATGCTGCTGGCCGGCGTGGCCACCTGGGCCGCCTACGGCGCCCTCCGTTCCGACCCGCCCATCTACCTGTGCAACAGCATCACGGGCCTTCTGGTGCTGCTCATCATCGGCGTGAAGCTCCGGTCCGAACGGGTCGCGTCCCAAGAGGTCGGCGCCGGGTCGCCATAGACTGCCGCGCATGACGAGACGAGGAGGGGCGGCGTGACGCAGGTGACGATCGTCGGGGGCGGCAGTTACCAGTGGGCTCCTGAGCTCATGGCCGACCTGTTCGGCACGTCGGCGCTGGCCGGCATGCACCTCGTCCTCCAGGACATCGACCCCGCACCGCTGCCCAAGATGGCGGCGCTGGCCCAGCGGGTCAGCGATGCGCTCGAGGCCAAGGCGACCGTTGCCACGACGACCGATCTGGGGGCCGCGCTCGACGGAGCGGACTTCGTGGTCGTGTGCATCTCGACCGGCGGCTTCCGCTCCATGGCGGTCGATCTCGACGTGCCGGCCGCTCACGGCATCGTCCAGACGGTCGGCGACACGGTCGGGCCGGGCGGTATCAACCGCGCCCTGCGCAACATCCCGGTCCTGGTGGGCATCGGCAAGGCGATGGAAGAGCATTGCCCCGACGCCTGGTTGTTCAACATCACCAACCCCATGACCTGCCTGACCCGGTCCGTCTGTCGGGAAACCTCCATCAAGACCGTGGGTCTGTGCCACGAGGTCGGCAACTTCACCATGGACCTGGCCATAGCGCTGGGCAAGCCGTGGGACGCGATCTCGCCCTCGGTGACCGGGATCAATCACTTCCCGGTGCTCACGAAGCTCGACGTCGACGGTCAGGACGGCTTCACCCTGCTGCGCGATCTCGTGGAGGAGGTGGGTGGCCTCGACTCGTTGGTGCCCACGCCCGGGCGGCCCGAGGCCGAGAAGTTCTCCAAGCTCGACTTCGCCCAACGCCACCTCTTCAAGCTGACCCTGCTGGACCGCTGGGGCACGTTCCCGGCCGCGGGCGACCGTCACATCGCAGAGTTCGTGTCGTTCGCCCTGACGCCCGAATCGAACTGGGGCGCCGCGTACAACATCGAGCTCAGCCCGATCGAACGGCGCGAGGCGCATCAAGCCGGGTACGTGGCCGACGTCGACGCCTGGCTGGCCGGTACGAAGGACCTGCAGACGTGGCAGTCGGGCGAACTGCCCTCGCCGATGATCCAGGCCATGCTGACCGGAGACCCCTATGAGGCGCCGGTGAACATCCCGAACACCGGGCAGGCGCCGGACCTGCCCGACGACGTCGTGCTCGAGTCCATCTGCGTCATCGATGACGACGGCATCCGCGGCCGGGACGTGACGACGCTGCCCGCCCCCTATAACGAGATCGTCCGCCGCCACGTGGCCACACAGGAGCTGACCATCGAGGCCGCCTTGCGGGGTGACCGCGCGCTGGCCGCCGAGGCGTTCGCCCTCGACGCCCTGGCCGGGCGCGGCGACCTGCACGAGATGGAGACCATGATCGACGAGCTCTTGGCCGGGACGGCCGAGTGGCTGCCCCAGTTCGCGTAGTCCGAGCATCGAGGGCGCAGACATGCGAATCGGATTCATCGGCCTGGGCGCCATGGGGCTCCCCATGGCGGGGCACCTGGTGACCGCCGGCCACGCCGTCACCGTGGCCTCACGCAGCCGCGGGCCCGTCGAGGCGGCGGTCGCGGCGGGCGCGGTCGAAGGTGACGGCCCGCGCCGCGTGGCCGAGGCCTCGGACGTGATCGTGCTGTGCGTGCCGAACTCACCCGAGGTGGTCGAGGTGGTGGATGCCATGCTGCCGGCGCTCGGACCGGGGCGGACCGTGGTCGATTGCTCGACCATCGACCCCGAGGTCGAGCGGGCCCAACATGTCCGGGTCACCGCGTGCGGCGCCCGCTACCTCGACGCACCGCTCTCGGGCGGGACCGCCGGCGCGGACAAGGGCGCGCTGACCCTGATGGTGGGAGGCGACGCCGACGTCCTGGCCGACACCGAACCCGCGCTCGAGCCCTTCTCCGGGCTCATTGTCCACGTGGGCGGCCCCGGGATGGGTCAGGTGGTCAAGCTGTGCAATCAGGTGATCTACGCCGCCCAGATGACCGCCACCGCCGAGGCCACCGCCATGGCCGTGGCCTCGGGCGTGGACATGGCCAAGCTCTACGAGGTGCTGACCCACGCCACCGGCGACTGCGTGGCCGTGCGCACGCGGCTCCCCGTTCCCGGCGTCGTGGCCGAGAGCCCGGCCTCCAACGGCTGGCAGCCGGGCTTCATGACCGACCTCATGGCCAAGGACATCGACCTGGCGCTGGCGTACGCCGGACGCAGTGGCGTCCCCGTTCCGACGACGGCGGCCGCCCGCCAGCTGCTGACCGCCGCGAGCAGCGCCGGCTACGGCCGCGAGGACTTCTCCGCCCTGGCCAAGGTGATCCTCGCCCTGTCGGGCGCCGCATGACCCGACAGCTCCCTCTCCCTCTCCCGACCCCGGCCCTCATCCTGGCGGCGGACCACCGGGCCCGGGCCGTGCTCACGACCGAGAACTGGGGCGAATTCTTCGGATCCCTGGCCAAGGCGTTGCCGGCGTGCGACGGCATCTTGGCCACGGCGCAACCACTGCAGGGTCTGGCCGACTCCGGGCATCTGTCCGCGGCGCAGCGCACCTACCTGTCGGTCAACCGCACCGGCCTGGCCGGCTCCGCCTTCGAGCTCGACGACCGCCTGGTGGCCAGTGTCGGCCGGGCGGCCAGTGACGGGTGGACGGGAATCAAGCACATGACCCGGATCGACCTGTCGGATCCGCTCACCGCCGGCGCCCTCGAGTTGCTCGGTCAGGTCCTCGAGCAGGCCGCCGACGCCGGCCTGGAGGCGCTGATCGAGCCGTTGCTGTGGCGCGACGGCCGGGTCTGCCGGGCACCCGACGACATCGTGCTGGCCGCCGTCGTCGCCCATGACATCGGAGCACCCGTCATCAAGGTGCCGGTCCCGGCGGTGCCGGCGGGCGAGCAGCGCCGCCGTGCCGTGGCCCGGGTCGTCGCCGCCGTGTCCGTGCCTGTGTTGTTCCTCGGCGGTCCGATGACCGACGGGGGCCGGTCCCGCGTCCTCGACGAGGTGCGCGACGTCATGGAAGGCGGTGGGGCCGGGATGGCCATGGGGCGCACGCTGTATCAGGATCCGGACCCGGCCGAGATGGCCGGACTGGTGCGGGCGCTGGTGCACGGTTCGTGATCCTCACCATCGATTTCGGCACCACGGTCACCAAGGTCGGGCTCTGGGGCGAGAGCGGCCTCGTCACGATGGCCCGTTCGGAACTGACCTCGTCCCATCCCCAGGTGGGGTTCACCGAGCAGGATCCGCTGCGTTGGTGGACGACCGTGGTCATCGCCTGCGCCGAGGCGCGGGCCCAGGCCCCCGAGGCCTTCCGCTCGGTCGACGTCGTGGCCTGCTCGGGCGCCCGCCAGACCTTCGTGCCGGTGACCCGCCAGGGCGAGCCCATCGGGAAGGGCATCTTGTGGTCCGACCGCCGGGGTGCGGTGCAGGCCCGGCAGCTGGCGGAGCAGATGGGGGGCGACGACATCAACCGGGCCCGTACCGGCATCCCGCTCGACGCCGGCGCCGTGGCGGCCAAGCTGGCCTGGCTGGCCGAATACCAGCCCGAGCGGCTCGCGGCGGCGGACCTGATTCTGTCCCCGCGCGATTTCATCGTGCAGCGGCTGACGGATCAGGTCGTGACCGATGCCACCTTCGCCTCGCGCAGCGGTCTCTACGACTTCGACGGCAATGCGGTGCGCGAGCTGGCCGGCCCGGCCTTGGGCAAGCTGCCGAGCGTGGTCTCCTCCGACACCGTGGTGGGACATCTCAAGCCCGTCCCGGGGGCCGAGCTGGGACTGCGCCCGGGCATCCCCGTCGTGATCGGCGCCGGCGACCGCCAATGCGAGGTGCTCGGATCGGGCGCGTCCGAGGGCTGTCCGATGGTCAGCTGGGGCACCACGGCCAATGTGTCGGTCCCGGTGCACGAACGCCCGGTTCCCTCACCGGCCGGCGCCGTCGTGACCCGCGCCGCCGACGGCGGCTGGTTGCTCGAAGGGGGCCTCTCCGCGGCCGGTTCCTTCCTGGCCTGGTTGGGGCGCCTGTTAGGCCGGACCCCCGACGAGCTGGCCACCCTGGCCGCCGACAGCCCGCCAGGAGCCAACGGGGTCATCGCCGTGCCGTGGCTCGACGGCGCCCGCGCCCCGTGGTGGCGCGACGACGCCCGGGCCGGCTTCATGGGCCTGGGCTCGGCTCATGGGGCCGGAGACCTGTCGCGGGCCGTCATCGAGTCGGTGGCCTGGGACGTGCTGCGCTGCATGGAGGTCGTCACCGTGGGCCGACTCGGCGGCAGCACGGCCGAAGGGGTCACCTTGGGCGGTGCGGGGACGGGCCTTCCGTTGTGGGTGCACGTCCTCACCTCGGTCCTCGGGGTGCCGGCGACCCGCCATCGCTCGGGTGAAGCAGCGTCCGCCGGTGCGGCGCTGTTGGCCGGAAAGGCCCTGGGCATGCGTCTCGAGCTCGAGCAGCTCGATCAGGTGGAACGGGTGATCGCGCCCGACCCCGAGTCGGTGCGGATCTACCGGGCCATGCGGCCGACCGTCGACTACGTCGCCGAGGCCGTGCTGAGCGCAACCGAGTCGTTGCCGACCATCCTCCCCGCCAAGCCCCTCTGACCGGCCGGGGGGACGTCAACCCTCCCTGACACCGGTGTCAGGGATAAAGTCGCCGGCCAGTGCCCGACGATCCGCTGTTCGACTTTGCCGTCCCGGAGGATCTGCTGCGTGAGGCGGTGTCCCAGGTCGGCGACCCCGGTGTGGTGGCCGACCTGTCGGTCATGCCGGGCACGGGTGAAGGGAGGCCGCCGCCGCTCATCGGGATCCTGCGCTCGAGTGGCTACGTCCCGCTGGTCCTGCTGACCGCGGCCGCGCTCGTCCCCGGCACCTTCGGCAACGGCATCAACCTCATCGGCAAGAATCTCGAGACCTCGTTCCACATGTCGAACGCCTCGCTGGGCGCGGTGGCCTTCATCGCCCAGGTCTCGCAGCTGCTCTGGGCCGTGCCCCTGGCGTTGTGGGCCGACCGGGGCAGCCGGAAGGTGGTGGCGGCGGTGGCCCTGCTGATCTTCGCCGCCTTCGGCAGTCTCATGGCGATCTCCCCGAACGTGTGGTGGTTCGCCTTCATGTACCTCGCCGCCTCCGTGGGCACCGGCGTGAACAACACCGTGCACAATTCGTACCTGGCCGACGCCTATCCGACGGAGGGGCGCGGCCGGATCTTCAGCTGGCACAACCTGTCGGACCCGCTCTCGCAGACGGTGGGCATCCTGATCTTCGGCTACGTGGTGACGGTCGGTCACAATTGGCGCTACGGGTTGCTGGTGGCGCTGGTCGGCATCCCGCTCGGGCTGGCTCTCTTCACCCTGCACGAGCCCGACAAGGGAGCCAACGAGAGCAGCCACATCCTCAAGGCCTCGGGCATGGACGTCCACTCCCAGCAGGAGGCTGCGCCTCGGGTGCTGCTGGGCTCGGCCGTCACCCGGCTGCTCCGGGTGCGCTCGCTCTACTTCGAGTTGGTGGCGGTGGCCATCCTCGGGTTCGCCGGCACCGGAGCGCCGCTCTTCGGGAATCTCTTCTTCATCGACAAGTTCCACCTCGACACGGCGAGCCGCAGCGAGGTCTACGCCATCATCGGCCTGGCCGCCTTCCTGGGCCTGCCCCTGGCCTACGTCTTCGGCGATCGGTACTTCCGCAAGGCCCCGCAGCGCCCGCTGGTCATCGCCGGGATCTGCATCACCGCCTACGGCGGGCTGTTCGTGGTCTCGCTTTACGTGTCCCAACTCTGGCTGTGCGTGACGCTCCAGTTCCTGGCCAACGCGGCGGTGTCCCCTCTGGCCATCTGCATCTTCCTCACCCTGGCTGCCACGGCACCGCCCGAGATGCGGACCATCTGTTTCGCCATGTTCGGGGTGTACTCGCTGGTGTTCGGAGGCTTCACGGGCTCGGTCCTCCTCGGCGCCATCTCGGACGCCATCGGCGGCCTCCACGGCATCATCGTGGCGCTGACCCTGATCGCGCCGGTGTGCGCGGTGGGCGGCTTCCTCCTCGTGCTCGGGTCGCGCAGCGTGCGCCGCGACATCACCTTGGTGATCGAGGACGTCATCGAGCGCTACGCGGAGGGCAAGCGCCGCCAGGACGGGGGGGAGATCCCCGCCCTCCAGGTGCACAACCTCGATTTCTTCTACGGGACGAACCAGGTCCTCTTCGACGTCAACCTCGAGGTGGCCCAGGGGGAGATGGTGGCCCTGCTCGGGACCAACGGCGCCGGCAAGTCGACCCTGCTGCGCGCCGTCTCCGGTCTCGACCACCCCCACCGCGGCGTGATCCGTGTGTTCGGGATGAATGCCACGTACCTCGAACCCGAGCAGATCATCGACCAGGGTGTGGCGCTGCTCGTCGGCGGGAAGATGACCTTTTCGGCGCTGAGCGTGCGCGACAACCTGCGCATCGGCGGCCACATCATCCGGCGCGACCGGGACCGCATCGCCAAGGCCTACGAGGAGGCGCTCGACACGTTCCCCGAGTTGCGCCAGCGGCTCGATCAACCAGCCGGCACCCTCTCGGGCGGCGAGCAGCAGATGCTCGCCCTGTCGCGGGTGATGATGACGGCACCCCGTCTCGTCATGATCGACGAGCTCTCGCTCGGACTGGCGCCGATGACGGTCGAGCGCCTCATGGGCATGGTGCGGCGGATCAACGAGAACGGCACCACCGTGATCCTGGTCGAGCAGAGTCTCAACCGGGCGCTCAACCTGGCCGAGCGTTGCTTTTTCATGGAGCGGGGGGAGATCCGCTTCGACGGTCCCACGGCCGAGCTCATGGGCCGCGACGACCTGCTGCGGCCGGTCTTCTTGGGTACGGCCTCGAGCGGGTTGGGCTAGGCCATCGTGCTGGCGCTGTCCGTGCCCAACTTCGTGGTGGTCCAGGGCGTCTTCTATGGCCTCGGCTACGGACTGCTGGCGCTGGGCCTGGTCCTGGTCTACCGGACCAACCGGGTCCTCAACTTCGCCCAGGGTCAGATCGGTGTCATCGCCGCCGTGTTCCTGGTCAAGCTGACCGCGGACTTCAAGTTCAACTACTGGTTCGCCCTGTTCATCTCCATCGCGCTCGGCGTCGTCGGTCGGCGCGCTGTCCGAGCTCGTCCTGCGCCGCCTGTTCAACCGTCCCCGGGTGCTGGTCATGGTGGCGACCATCGGGCTGAGCTACGTGCTCCTCGCCTTGACGACCCTCCCGTTCATCGCGCCGCACAACCTGTCCCAGCCGGTACCCGTCCCCTTCGACCTGTCCTTCTCGCTCGGGCCGTTCATCGTCACCTCGACCGAGGTGTTGACGCTGATCGTCGCGCCCATCGTCACCATTGCGCTCGTGTTGGCGGTTCGGTTCACCTCATGGGGTCTGGCCATGCGGGCCATGTCCGAGAACGCCGACTCGGCGCGGCTCTCCGGGGTGTGGATCCGCCGCACCTCGACCATCACGTGGACGGTGGCCGGCGCGCTCTCCGCCTTCACGGCCATTCTCAACGCGCCCAATCAGACCAGTGCCCTGACCCAGGCCCTCTCACCCGACCTGTTGCTGTTCGCGCTGGTGGCTGC
Organism: uncultured Acidimicrobiaceae bacterium; assembly: GCA_963754445.1. Taxonomy (GTDB): domain Bacteria; phylum Actinomycetota; class Acidimicrobiia; order Acidimicrobiales; family RAAP-2; genus Bog-473. The sequence continues at coordinate 1,611,743 of CAVWFT010000002.1, forward strand.
GCTGATCGGGGCCATGATCAATCTCACCGTCGCCTTCATCGCCGGTGTGGGTGTCGGCCTCTTCGTCGAGATCCTGGAGTGGAACGTTCCCTCGACGGCCAAGCAACAGCTCATCCTCTTCGTCCTCGTGATGGCCGTCCTCCTCATACGGGTCGGTGCGCTGCGCAAGGGTGCCCGGACCGGGGACCGCAGTACCTGGAGCCACGGTGCCGTCACGACGTTGCGGGCCGGATCCGACGCGCTGCGGCGCCGGGTCTCGACGTCGGGCATCTGGTTCTGCGTGACGGTGGCCGTGTTGCTGCCGCTGGTGCTCTCCGTGGGCAACGACGTCCTCTTCAGTCAGATCTGCATCTACGCCGTGGTGGCCCTCTCCCTGACCATGCTGACGGGCTGGGCGGGCCAGGTGTCGCTCGGCCAGTTCGGACTGGTGGCCGTGGGCGTCCTGGTCGCCGTCCATCTCGGCAACTCGCTGCCCCTGATCGTCGTCATGCTCTACGGCGGCGCCATCACCGCGGCCGTGGCCATCGTGGTCGGGCTGCCGGCCCTGCGCATGCCCGGCCTCTTCCTGGCCGTGACCACGCTCGCCTTCGCCATCTTCATGCAGAACGCGGTCCTGGCCACCCCGTGCTTCACCGTGCCCGGGATCGACAAGACCCTGTGCACCGGCTTGCCCAACCCGGCGTACACGTTCGTCAACCGGCCGTCGTTCTTCGGGATCAGCCTGGCCTCGCAGCGCTCCTTCGCCTGGTTCTCGCTGGCCGTCCTGCTCGTCTCGATCTTCATCCTCCGGGTCTGGCGCGACCGCGGTGTGGCCCGACGGCTGGTGGCCGTGCGGGACAACGAGCTGACGGCGGCCGCCATGGGCATCCCCATCCTGCGCACCAAGCTGCTCGCCTTCGCCCTGTCGGGCTTCATCGCCGGATACGCCGGCGTCTGCTTCGCCTATGCCACCCAGTCGATCAACAACACGGACATCACCTTCGACCCCACGACGTCGTTCGTGATCATCTCCATGGTGGTGATCGGCGGGCTGGGCTCGATTCCCGGTGCCATCCTGGGCGCTCTGTACCTCGAGGGTCTGCCGGCCATCTTCGGCTCGAACCAGACCATCCAGTTCATCACGAGCGGCCTGGGCCTGCTCCTCTTCATCCTGTACCTGCCCGGAGGCCTGGCCGAGGTCCTGCACCGTGCCGGCGATCTGGTCGCGGTCGGCCTGCGCAACCTGCGGGAGCGCCGGTCCGGCCCCACCGATGGTGCGCCGACGGGGGCCGAGGAGAAGATGCCCGCGCTCGTCGGCGAGGGGGCGGAGTGACGGCGGTGGCGACGGCGGCGCGGACCGAGCGCCATCCGGCCGAGCTCACGGTCGAGGGTCTGACGGTGCGCTTCGGGGGGGTCCACGCGCTCAACGGCGTGTCGTTCCGGGCCGAGGCGGGTGCCATCGTCGGCCTGATTGGGGCCAACGGTTCCGGGAAGACGACGACGCTCGACGTCATCTCGGGCCTGGTCTCGCCCCAGGCAGGGTCGGTGCGCATCGACGGCATCGATCTGGCCGAGTACCTGCCCGAGGAGCGCCTGGGTGTGGGCATGGTGCGTTCGTTCCAGGATTGCCGCCTCTTTCCTGAACTGACCGTCCTTGACGTGCTGCTGTTGAGCGAGGACGCCCGTAGCGAGGTGGCGGTGCTCTCGAGCACGTTGCGCCTGCCCTGGGCCCGGCGAGCCGAGCGGCGCAAGCTCGAGGCGGTCGAGCAGGTCATCGAGGCCTTCGGGCTCGGGCGCTTCCGCAATCACCGGACGGCCGAGCTCTCGACGGGGACCCGCCGGGTGGTGGACCTGGCCTCGATCGTGCTGGCCCGACCCCGCCTCCTCCTGCTCGACGAGCCCACCGCCGGCATCGCGCAGCGTGAGGCGGAGGCCTTCGTGCCCCTGCTGCGCCGCCTGCACCAGGTGGCCGACACGACCATCGTGCTGGTCGAGCACGATGTACCGCTGGTCTTCGAGTTGTGCACGTCGGTGGTCGTCATGGAACTGGGCCACGTCGTGGCCGCCGGCCCTCCGGCCGAGGTCCGCGCTGACCCGAAGGCGCTCGCCGCCTACCTTGGTGCGAGCGACGAGGCCCTGTTGGCGTCTGGACCGATCGTCGAAAGCGGCGGGGGGGCAGTCCACCGCAACGAAGGAGGCTGATGATGGAGGCGAGCATCGAGGTGCCGGCGCGTCGGGGGGTGGCGTTCCACCCGTTGGCGCCGGTGGGGCGATCATGGCGGCGCCTGCGCCGTCGGCCCCGGTCCATGCAGGTGCGCACCGCGTTGATCGTGGTCGTCGTGATCGTCGCCCTGATCGCCTGGCTCCTGCTGGCGCCGACGGGCACACCGGGCGGGAGCGGCGATGCGGGGGCGGCCGAGGTGGCCACCCAGACCTCTCCGACGCCGACACCGGTCAGTCAGGCCAGCACGAGCACCCGGGGCGTGACCAAGACGTCCATCAACGTCGTCTTTCCCGTGGTGGCCATCAACAGCCTGGCCGGCAAGGAGGGTTTCGCCGAGGACAAGGAGTACAACGAGCAGATCCCGGCCATCCACCTCTACGTCAACCAGATCAACAACGCCGGCGGCATCAACGGCCGGAAGATCAACCCGATCATCGTTCAATTCGATCCGACCAACGACGCCAACATGCAGTCGCTCTGTGCCCAATGGACCCAGGGCAATCCCGGCGTCTTCGCCGTCGTCGACGGCATCGGGACCTGGACCGGCACCAACCAGCTCTGCGTGGCCGAGCAGGGGCACACGCCGCTCCTCAGCGCCTGGTCGACCGTGACCGATTGGACGACGAAAGCGTCGCCCTACCTCTGGTGGACCGGACCCGACATGGCCCCGCTGCTCCAGGCCATCGTGCAGTGGGGGGTGAGCTCGGGACGCCTCGGCCACGGCAAGAAGGTCGGCGTCGTCGTCTCGGACCAGGCAGCCGACCAGGACGCGTTCAACGAATACCTCATGCCGGATCTGAAGAAGGTCGGCATCACTCCCATGGTGGAGACGGTGGCGGCCAACCCCGACGAGACCTCGACCACGGGATCCGACGCCCAGCTGGCCGTCGAGCGCTTCAAGGCGGCGGGCGTGCAGTCGGTGATCCCGCTGGTGGCCGAGAACGCCTACTTCCCCTATATCGGGGCCGAAACCTCACAGAAGTACTACCCCCAGCTGCTCCTGAGCGACTACCAGGACTCCATCGAGGTCTCGCTCGGTCTGATGCCCGTCCCGTATCTGGCTGCGCTCAACGGACAGGAGGGCGTGACCACCGAGACGCTCGGGGGCATCGACGACGACCGCCCCCAGAGCCAAGGCGGCTACGACCCGGGCGTGCGCTCGTGCTACGCGACGTGGCACGCCTATCACCCCAAGCCGATCCCCGGCACGCTGTACCACTACATCGAGGAGCAGGGCCCGATCCAGGGCTGGTGCGGGGCCATCCGCCTCTTTGCCACCGCGGCCAAGGACGCCGGACCGGACCTGAACCGTCGGACCTTCGTCGAGGCCATGTCGAAGATCACCGACTACCAGGGCACGCTGTCGCCGACCTGGACCTTCGGACCCAAGAAGTTCTACGGGCCCACCCAGTACCAGGTAGTGGAGCTGCACAACAACGTGCCCAAGTCCACGCTGTGCAAGATGCCCAAGAGCGGCAAGGCCCAGGGCACCTGCTGGGTGACCAAGGAGCCCTTCAAGCCGTTGCCATCGACGAGCTGACGTCCCCGCTCAGCCCAACGGCCCCGCGCTCGGGGACCCGCCCTCGACGAGGTCCTCGCAACGCTGGGCCACGGCCGCGGTCAGCTCCGGGTGGGTGAGGATGTAGAAGGTGTCGTGGCGCACGGCATCGAGCACATATGCGGCCACGGTCGCCGCCTCGATGCCGCCGTCGACCAACGCCTGGATCACGGAGCGCTGCGCCTCGCCGCGTGCGGGATCCCGTTCGGGCGCCCAACCGGGGCGGTTGCGATCCGAGCGGGCGATACCCGTCTGCACGAAACCGGGACACAGGACGGAGACGCCGACCACCGACCCGGCAGCCCGCAGGTCCTTGAAGAGGGTCTCGGAGATGGCGACGACGGCATGCTTGGTCGCGTTGTAGGGACCGAGCATGGCGGGCGTGGTCAGGCCGGCGATCGACGCCGTGTTGACCACGTGACCCTCACCCTGTTCGAGGAGCAGGGGCACGAACGTGGCGATGCCGTGGACGACGCCCATCACGTTGACGCCGATGATCCAGCGCCAGTCCTCCTCACCGACGTCCCAGATGGGCCCGCCGGCCGCGACGCCGGCGTTGTTGTGGACGAGGTGGACGGTGCCGAAGCGGGCGACGGCCTGGTCGCGCAGGTGGCGCACCGACGCCGCGTCGGCCACGTCGGTGACCACGGCGGACACCTCGGCCCCGGCCGCCCGCAGTTCGGCTTCGGCCTGGGCCAGCGCTCGCTCCTCGATATCGGCCAGCACCACCCGCATCCCCTCGGCCGCGGCCCGGATCGCCACCGCCTTGCCGATGCCGCTCGCCCCACCCGTGATGACGGCCACCTTGCCTTTGAGGTGCTCCACTGTCCCTCCTGGACCCGTTGGCCCCGCAGTCAACCATGGACGACCCTGGCGCGCTCGGGTCCCCCTTCCAGGCGGGGCCTTGCCTCAGGGCGGTGACGCCCCCGGCGCCTCGAGGAGCTGGTCGAGGAGCACGGCGAGCCGCCGCCGCTCAGGGCCGTCGATCGTTGCGAAGAGGGGGGAGAGGAGGGCGTCGATCTCTCCGGTCAGCGTCGCCTCCAAGCGTCGCCCGGCCGCGGTGAAGCGCACCCGCACGGCGCGGCCGTCGTCGGGGCTGGCCCTTCGCTGGACCAGTCCTCGCTCGGCCGCCCGGTCGATGAGCCCGCTCACCGAGGAACGGTCCAGGCCGAGGTGGGCGGCCAGCTCGGCCATCTTCGGCTCCTGGTCGCGCAAAATGGCCAAGAGCCGCAGCTGGGTCAGCGAGAGGTCGTGGGCGGCCGCCGCCCGGCTCAGCAGGGCCATGACGCGGAACGACACCTGCACGAGGCCGTCCTGCAACGCGGCCGTTCCCAGGGGTGCGTCGCTCCGTGCCATCGAGGCCCTCCCTCTTGAAGTAGTTGGTATATCAAACTATTATAGTTGGTAACACCAATTAAATGGTCGGTATCCGCCTCGCTCAGGACCGAATCATCGGAGCACACATGCACGCCGCCGTCGTCACCTCGTTCGACACGCCCCCCTCCTTCATCGAGTACCCCGAGCCGGCGCCTGCGGGACCCGACGACGTGCTCGTCGAGGTCCTCGCCGTCGGGCTCCACCCACGGGTGCGCTCCCAGGCCGGAGGCTCGCACTACACGAGTACCGGCGAGCTACCCCTGGTGCCCGGCATCGACGGCGTCGGTCGGACCCCCGACGGCAGCCTGCGCTATTTCGTCCTTCCCGACACCACCATGGGTTCGCTTGCCGAACGGACGGTGGTGGACCTCCGGCGCAGCGTGGTGCTGCCCGAGGGCACCGACCCTGTGCCGATCGCCGCCGCCATGAACCCGGCCATGTCGTCGTGGGTCGCCCTGCGCCGGCGGATCGACGTTTCGCCTGGCCAGCGCATCCTGGTGCTCGGAGCCACCGGGAACGCCGGCCGGCTGGCGGTCCAGATCGCGCGGCACTTCGGGGCGGCACGCGTGGTCGCCGCCGGGAGGAATCCCGACGTGCTCGCCACCCTGTCCGAGCTGGGCGCCGACGTCACCGTCTCATTGCGCGGAGACCCGACGGAGGTGAACCGGTGCCTGTCCGAGGCAGCCGGCGACGTCGACGTGGTGGTCGACTATCTGTGGGGGCGGCCCGCCGCCGACGCCATGCGGGCCCTCGTCGTGGCCCGGCTCGACGGAGACCAGCCGCTCACCTGGGTCCAGATCGGCTCGGTGGCCGGGCCCGAAGCCGCCATCCCCTCGGCGGCGTTGCGGGCGGTTCCGCTCCGGGTGGTCGGGAGCGGCCAGGGCTCCGTGCCCACCAGAGACTTCCTGGCCGAGCTGCCAGCGCTGGGCGCCGCCATCGGCGCCGGGACGTTGGCGGTCGACGCCCGCGCCGTCCCGCTGGCCGAGGTCACCGCCGCCTGGACCGACCCCGATGCGTCCGGGCGCACGGTGCTCGTGCCCTGACCCGCGGCGCTCGGTGCCCCGCTCAGAGCGCCGAGAGCGTCCCCGCCTGCACCAGGACCAGTACGCCGATACAGCACAGCAGCAGCGGCACGGCGACCGCCCCGAAACGGGTCATCGCGCCGCGGACCCGGGGATGTCCACCCCCGAAAAGGACGAGCGTGGTCACGACCACCTCGCCCACGGCGAAGACCAGCGCCACGACCCCGATCCTGGCCGCGCCACCGACCCGGAACAGCGGGATGTACACGGCCAGGTTGTCGCCGCCGCTGGCCACGGTCACGAGCAGTGCGGCGATGAAGCCGCTGCCGACAGCGCGGCGCGCCACCTCGTCGGAGCGGTCCGACCGGCGCAGGCGCAGCAGGCCTCGCACACCGAGGGCCAACGGCACCAGCCCGAGCAGGCCGATCACCTTGGGGGAGAACTCGTAGAGGGCGGCCGCGGTCGCGGCCGCCAGGGCGACGACGGCCAGGAAGCCGGCCACCTGACCCGCCGCGATCCTCCGAGCCCGCTGCGGGGGGGAACCGGCGACGAGTGCGGCCGTCACCAGGGTGTTGTCGACGTTCGTCCCGATGAAGGCGATGGCGGCGATGCCGGCGTCTGCGGCCAGGCTCGCGCTCAGGAGGGCGGCAGTGGCATCGCCGGCCCGTAGGGCTTGTCGCCCCGCAAGGTGACCCGGTGCGCGTAGCGGGCGGCGTCGCCGTAGTCGTCGAGCGCGTAGTGCAGCGTGGCCCGGTTGTCCCAGAAGGCCACCGAACCGGGCTGCCAACGGAAGCGGCACGTGTATTCGGGTCGGGTGCAGTGGTGGTAGAGCATTTCGAGGATGGCGTTGCTCTCGTTGTCGGAGAGCCCGAGCAGCTGCCGGGTGAACTGGCGATTCACGAAGAGACCGTGACGGCCGTTCTCCGGGTGCGTCCGCACGACAGGATGCAACGCCGGAAACAATTTTCCTGCCACACGTCGTCCCATCGGTATCCGCCGCGCTCGGCCACATCGGCGGCGAACCAGGGGTCGTGATGGATGGCGATGAGGTCATCGCACATGGCGCGCACGGGCGCCGCCAGACCGTCATAGGCATCCTGGAGGCTCGCCCACATGGTGTCGCCCCCGACCTCGGGTGCCTCGACCATGTAGAGGATGGAGCCCATCGCCGGCGTCTGCAGGAAGGTGACATCGGTGTGCCACCAGTTGGCCCGGTCGACCGTGCCGTCGATGGCGAGCACCTCGCTGCTCTCGTCGATGGAGGGCAGCACGGGGTGCGCTTCGGTCACCGTGCCGAACTGCCGGGCGAAATCGGTCTGCGCGTCCGCACTGAGCGACTGGTCGCGGAAGAAGATGACGTGGTGGGTCGTCCAGGCGTCGCGGAGGGCGGCGACGATCTCGGGGGCGAGGGGAGCCGACAAGTCCACTCCCGTGATCTCGGCGCCGATGGTGGGCGACAAGGGGTGAATACCGATGCTGGTGGCGAGGGTCACGGGTCCAATTGTGCCCGGGACTGGCGCAGCACTCAATCCTCGGGCCGACCGTCGCCGGCGGGGACGCCTACATTGGCCCTCCGATCAGCTACTCACGGACGAAAGGTCCCCATGTCCGACGCGACTGGGGCGGGGGAGTTCGTCTTCACCCCGCCGGCCCGCAACTACTCGCCCTGGTACCAGTGGATGACGCGGCTCGCCGCCACCAGGCACGAGGACCCGCTGCCGGAGGGCGATCCGGCGGCCATTCCCGCGTGGCGCGAGCGCCGGCGCCAGGTCCTCACCGACCTGCTCGGGCCCGACCCCGAGCCGGTGCCGCTGGACCTCGAGACGCTCGAGTCGGTGACCTGCGAGGGGTACCGAAGGGACAAGGTCGTCTTCGACACCGAGGACACCATGTCGGTGCCGGCCTACCTGCTGGTGCCGGACTCCCGCCCCGAGGAGCCGCCCGGGGCTGCCGTCCTGGCCTGCCACGGCCACGGGCCCGGCAAGTCGCAGGCGGTGGGCCTCGAGCACACCGCCATGCCCAACGCCGACTACGCGTTGCAACTCGTCCGACGGGGCTACGTCGTCCTGGCGCCGGATCTGCGTTGCTTCGGCGAACGGCTGGACTGGGGTCCCGAGGACCACTACGCCTGCGACACCAACCTGGTCCACGCGGCCATGGCGGGCTGGACCCCGCTGGCCCAGAACGTCTGGGATCTGCGCCGCTGTCTCGACGTTCTCGAGCAACACCCCCTGGTGGACCCCACGCGCCTCGGCATGGCCGGCGTCTCCTACGGCGGGACCGTGACCCTCTTCACGGCCGCACTGGACCAGCGCGTGGCGGCTGCGGTCGTCAGCGGTTACTTCTCCTCGTGGGCCGTGGCGCACAAGATGCCCTGGAACATGTGCGGCTCCCAGATCATGGTCGGCATGCTCGGGCGTCTCGAGCACGAGGACCTGGGGGCGCTCGTGGCGCCGCGCCCGATGCTGGTCGAGAGCGGCACCGGCGATGACCTCTTCCCGGTGGCCACGGCGACGGAGTCTGTGCGGCGGACCCGACTGGTCTACGACCGTGACGGTGCCGCCGACCGCCTGGTGCACGACGTGTTCGAGGGCGAGCACCAGTGGCACGGGGTCGAGGCGCTGCCCTTTCTCGACCGCTGGTTGGAGCACACGCCTTCCGGCTGACTCATCCGGGCGATGAGGCGGCGCCAGCATCGTCGCGTCGATCGGCGCGGGCCTCGGCCGCCTGGCGCAACAACTGATCGAAGGACGTCTCCAGCTCGTCGGAGTCGTCACCATCTGCGACCACGTCCTGGTCGGTGTGGTGGCGCACGAGGCGCGAGACGAGCAGCCGACCGTCATCGGCCGCCAGGTGCTCCAGGGTGCGCTCCAGCCAGGAACGCACCCGACCCGAACCCGGCGCAGGACCGAGCCCCGAGAGGGTGCCCACTAGAGGAAGTTTCTGAGGACCGCCGTGAAGGCCGAGGCCAGGACCACCCTGCCGTGGAGATCCCGAGACGTGGGGACCTGGACCGGGTGTGCCGTGGGGACGTGCATGAGGGACAGGACGCTCGACACGGGCGTGCCCGGGCCGAGGTAGATGTGCGACGCGACCGCAGCCAGCAGGGAGCTGGTCCCGGTGGGATTCGAGATCAAGGAGGTGACGTCGAGCTTGCCGGTGGCCAGCTGGCCCAGGTTCGAGGAGGGGCTGACCATGTGCAGGTCGACTCCCACGTAGTGGCTGACCGGGATGCCGAGACGGTCCAGACCGCGGATGATCACGGCCGGCGCATGGATGCTCAGGGCCTTGAGCGGGACGGACGGGCCGGTTGACATCGGGAGGGCCAGGGCACCCGGGATGGTCAGGATCTTCGTCTCCGAGGCGGTCTGGTGAAAGACGTAGGCCTCTTCGCTGTGGTCGGGACCGCGCACGATCGCCAGCAAGTCGTTCTTGCCCTTGGCCAGCAGTGCGGCCGGAACCCCGACATGGTGGACGTCATGGTCGATACGCCAGAGGCTTATGCCGATCAGAGCCCCGACCGTGGCCACCAGGCCGATCAGCAATGCACCGATGGCGAGCAGCGCCCGCTTGAGGATGCGCCGGCGTCGCCTTGGCGGCGCGGACCGTACGCCCAGGTCCACGTGCCCTGCGGCGATCGCGATCGTCAACGTCCCCCCTCACAACAACAGCCCGGCGGCCGAAGCCGGCGTTCCTTAGGATCTCCGAGCGGAACCGTACGGACTGGCCATTGCCTTGTCGTAGCCCCCGGGGTGCGATGCGGTTGCGGCGGTGCCACGACCCGGGTTGCCATCGGGCACACTGGCGGAGATGGGTACCGAGGACGCCGCGGTCACCACGTGGCGGGTCGACTGAGCGATGGCGATCGTCCCCGACGACAAGGACTGGACCTGGGTCCTGCAGCGCCCGTGTCCCGAGTGCGGCTTCGACGCCTCGTCGTGTCCAGCTGACGCGGTCGCCGGGTTGGTTCGCACCAATGCAGAGGCCTGGCGACAGGTCCTGAACGGGCCCGAGGCGGGACTGCGCCGGCGTCCCGCGCCCGATCGCTGGTCCACGCTCGAGTACGCCTGCCACGTCCGCGACGTCTTCACCCTCTACGCCGAGCGCCTCGAGCTCATGATGATCCGCGACGATCCCCTCTACCCGAATTGGGACCAGGACCGCAGCGCAGTCGAGGACGACTACAACGGGCAGGACCCCCGTCTTGTGGCCGACCAGCTCACCGAGGCGGCGTCCGGGCTGGCGGAAGGTTTCGACCGGGTGCGGGACTCCCAGTGGCAGCGCACCGGCCGGCGCAGCGACGGGGCCAACTTCACCGTCGACACCTTCAGCCGCTACCTGATTCACGACCCGGTCCATCACCTCTACGACGTCACCGGACGGACGGCCACATCACCCTGACGCCAGCGACCCGCACCGCCGTTGCGCGCCCTCAGGGCGTCAGGAGGCGTGAGGAATCGGCATCGAGGTGAATGGCGGCGTGGTCGATGGCGCGCAACGCCGAAGCCGGGCAGCTCGGGGCGATCGGACCCTCGAGTGTGGCGCGGACGGGCTCCGCCTTGCGCCCCTCGGGCACGATGGCCAGCACGCGCGCAGCCCGCAGGAGCGCCGGGATGGTCACGGTGATCGCCCGGGCGGGAACGGCGTCGATGCTCGGGAAGTGACCTTCGTTGACCTGCTGGCGCCGACAGGCGCCGTCGAGTTCGACGACCTTGACGTCGAGCGGGTCGGCGAAGTCGGCCACGGGCGGGTCGTTGAATGCCAAGTGGCCGTTCTCGCCGATCCCCAGGCAGCACAGATCGAGTGGTGCGAGCTCCAAAAGGGTGGCGTAGCGGCGGCACTCGTCCTCCGCGTCCGCCAGCCCGTCGACGTAGTGCGCCGCTTTGGGGCTGGTCGGGACGACGATGCGCTCCCGGATCCAGCGCTGGAAACCGGCGGGATGGTCCGGCCCGATCCCGACGTATTCGTCCATGTGGAAGACCACCGTGTCGGCCCACGGGACGTCCGGCGTGTCCTCGACGAGCGTCCGCACGAAGGCCAGCTGGGAGTTGCCGGTGGCGAACATGGCCCGGGCCTCGCCGCGGGCGGCCACGGCGCCGCGCAGGACCTCGGCGGCCTCGTCCGCCGCCACCCGGGCCATCGTTGCCGTGTCCGGATGGACCTCGACGCGGACGCCGTCGACCGTGGTGCTGCGGGTTTCCTCCATGTCGGTCAGCATGCCAGGCCGACCGCGGCCAGACTGGATCGGTGCGAGACGTCGCCATCCCCGACGAAGGAAACCTCGAGGCGGCCTGGAAGGCGGTGCGCCGCTTCCTCGTTGCCACCCCGGTGGTCGAGGCTCCCCAGCTCGGCCCCGCGGTCCTGGTCAAGGTGGAGACGGTCCAGCCCACGGGATCGTTCAAGGTCAGGGGCGGCGTGGCCGCCGTGTCGGCCACGCTCGAGCAAGACCCGGGCCGCGCCGTGGTGGCCTCCTCGGCCGGCAACCACGGACTCGGGCTGGCCTACGCCGCCTCGAAGCTCGGGGCCCAGGTCACCGTGGTCGTTCCCACCGGTGCCTCGGCGGCCAAGGTGTCGGCGCTGCGCCAATTCGACGTGCGCCTCGTCTTGCACGGCGAGGGCTACAGCGAGGCCGAGGCCCATGCGCTCGAGCTGGCGGCCAACGAGGGCAGCCGTTACGTGTCGCCGTACAACGACGCCGATGTCATCGCCGGGCAGGCGACGGTGGCCCGCGAGCTCCTCGACCAGGTCCCGGACCTCGGCACCGTGGTCGTGCCCTGTGGTGGTGGTGGGCTGCTGGCCGGCGTGATCCTGGGGTTGCGCGGGACCGGGGTGCGCGTCGTGGGGATCGAGTCGGAGGCATCACCCTCCATCAGTGCGTCCCTGGCCGCCGGTTCCATCGTACCCATCCACGTCGAACCTACGGTGGCCGACGGCCTGGCCGGGAATCTCGAGCCGGGGGCGGTCACCGTGCGCATCGCACTCGAGCACCATGTGCAGGCGCTCACGGTGAGCGAGGCCGACATCCGTTCGGCCATGGCGTTCTCGGCCCACAAGATGGGACTGGTGCTCGAGGGAGCCGGGGCGGTCGGAGTGGCGGCCCTCAGGGCGGGGATCGTCACGCCCGATCCGGAAGGCAGGCAGACGGTGGTCCTCCTCACCGGGCGCAACGTGGCCCCGAATTTACTGGCCGAGGTGCTCCATTCCTGAGGTCGAGGCCAATGGGGCCACCCTGCGCTACACGGTGACCGGAGACGGCGTACCGCTCTTGCTGATCGCGGGCTGCGGTCAGCCCGCTGCCGCGTGGGATCTCCATCTGGTCCCGGCGCTGGTGGCGGCAGGGTATGCCGTCGCCACGTACGACAACCGCGGCGTGGAACCCTCCTCCTCACCCGAAGGTCCCTACAGCGTCGACATGATGACCGCCGACGCCCTGATCCTGCTCGATCACCTGGGCTGGTCCGACCCCGTACGCGTGGCCGGACACTCCATGGGCGGCTGGATCGCCGAGACGATGGTGCTCGACCATCCCGAGCGGGTCCGCGCCGCCGCCCTCATGGGGAGCGCAAATCAGCCGACGGCCTGGGAGCTGGCCATCACGACGGTGGAGCGTGACCTGGCCCGCCTCGACTACGACCTGCCCCCGCTCTTCTACGCCACCGAGACGCTGCGCTACCTCCCGACCGCCGACATCCAGGACTCCGAACTCGTCGCCACGTGGCTGTCGTTCATCGGCGACCTGCCGCCGTGGCCCAATCCGGGCCGCCTGGGCCAGTACGAGGCGGCCCTGGCCTGGTCGACCGACCCGGTGCGCACGACCCGTTGGGGGGAGATCCGCACGCCGTGCCTCGTCCTGGCCTTCGAACACGATGTCGATTCGCCGCCGCGCTATGCCCGCCTGGCCGCGGAGGCGATCGCCGGATGCGTCTACCGCGAGATCGCCGGTTCCGGGCACATCGGGATCGTCACCCATGCCGACCAGGTGGCCCGTCACCTGATCGAGTTCTTTTCCACCGTCTGACTGAGAAGAACTCGTCTGACGGAGAAGACCGCTCAGCCGGGCGGTCGCGACTCCCAGTCGATGCGTACGCCGCTGGCCTCGTCCGGGTGCTCGTGGAGCCAACGCCGCGCGAAGGGGCACCAGGGCACGACGGTCAGGCCGTCGCGTTCGGCGCGGAGCAGAGCGGCGCGGACGAGCCGCCCCCCGAGGCCGTGGCCGCCCAGCGCCTCGGGCACCTCTGTGTGCACGAGGACGAGCCGAGACCCTCGCAGGCGGTAGTCGAGCTCCGCCTCCGACCCCTCGGCGTGCAGGACGAAGCGGCTCTCGTCGGGCTCGTCGTGGATCGTGATCGAGCCGGGTGCGGGCGAGTCGTCGTTCATGGACCCTCCGTCGTCGGGGTGTGGGCCACCCTACGTGGGAGCCAGCGATCACGGGACGCTCGGCCCGCCGCCACCGGTAATGCTGGGGACCATGAGCGGACCCGTGACGAGCAATGATGCGTCCTTCGACCCGGGGCGCGCCCAACCCTCCGAAAGGACGATCATCCTCGAGCCCGGCCGCCAGACTTCGGTGGGGGAATTGTCGGTGCGGCGCGTTCTGCCTCGGCGCACACGCCGGACGGTGGGCGCATGGTGCTTTGCCGATCACATGGGACCGATGGCGGTCACCGAGGAGCACGGGTCCGATATCGGACCCCATCCGCACACGGGGCTCCAGACCGTCACGTGGCTCGTGTCGGGCGAGCTGCTGCACCGCGACAGTCTCGGTTCCGAGCAGGTGATCAAGTCCGGCCAGCTCAATCTCATGACGGCCGGCTGCGGCGTGGCCCACGCCGAGGAGAACACCGGGCACTTCCGTGGCCCTCTCCACGGAATCCAGCTCTGGGCCGCCCAGCCCGAGCACACGCGCTTCGGTGCCGCGGCCTTCGAGCATCACGCCGAGCTGCCCCGGCTCGACCTCGACGGCGCGCAGGCCACCGTGCTCGTCGGGGACATCGGAGGAGTGGCCTCGCCGGCGCGGCGCGACACCGACCATGTCGGCGTCGACCTCGTCCTCGCCGCTCCGGGCACCGTGTTGCCACTGCGGCCCGACTGCGAATACGCGCTCATCGTCTTGGAGGGGGCCGTGGCGCTCGGGGACCACGTGGCCCGACCCGGTGTGTTGGCCTACCTCGGGGAGGGCAGGGAGGAGTGCCGGCTCCAGGTGCGTGCGCCGGCCCGCGTCCTGCTACTGGGCGGCGTGCCCTTCCCCGAGCCCATCGTCATGTGGTGGAACTTCGTGGGCCGCAGTCGGGCGGAGATGTCCGAGGCCCGACGCGCCTGGGCTGGCGACGAGGGCCGCTTCGGCACCGTCCGCTCGGCCCTGCCGAGGATCGAGGTCGGGCCACCTCCTTGGGAGTGAGGATCCCGCGGCCCGTTACCAGTCGCCCCAACCCAGGGGGCTCACCATGCCGGTGATGGTGCGTGGGTCGACTGGCGTCCGAGACTGGGCGGCCTGGTAGACGGCGAAGCAGAGGCGGAGTACGTCGGTGGCCTCGGCCGCCGTCATGGAGGCCGGCGTCTCCTCGAGCAAGGCGCTGACGAAATGCTGCGACGCCCGCACGAACCCCGTACCCCAATCTGCGTCGAGGTCGTTGAACTCCGTTGTCTTGATCTCGTCCTGCGTTCCCGTGAAGAGCATCACGGGCGCCAGGTCGAGCATCTCGCCCGTGGCCCGGGTGACCCAGATCTGGCCTTCGTCTCCGGTGATCTCGAAGAACTCGTCGGCTCCGTAGTACGAGGAGCGCATGTAGAAGTTGGGCGAGTACTGCACCTCCATCATTCCGAGGATCTCGGGGTTCTCGTACTCGAAGATGACGGCGCAGGGTTCGAAGAACAGATCGCGTCGGCGCACGACGGCCTGGACCGAGGTGATGTCCTGGTCGAGCAGCCACAGCGCCATGGCGTACTTGTGGACCATGTCGTCGAAGAGATGACCGCCGGCGCTCCGCTTGTCGAGTCGCCAGCCGTATCCCTCGGGACGCAGGCTCTGTTGGAATGCCGACTCGGTCTGTCCGACGAGTGTGCGAATGCGGAGCGAGGTCGGCTTGCCGATGGCGCCGTCGGCGACCAGTTTCTTGGCCAGCTCGAGCGGCGGGTAATGGACGAAGCATTCGCTGATGCGCAGGACCCGGTCCGCTTTGGCCGCCGCCGCCTCCATGGCGAGCGCGTCGTCGACCGAGTTGGCAATGGGCTTTTGCACCGACACGTGTTTCCCCGCCTCGAGGGAGGCGATGACGTGGTCGTGGTGCAAGAAGGTCGGGGTGAGGATCTCGACCGCATCGATCGAATCGTCGGCCAAGAGGCGCGACAGGTCGTCGTAGTACGCGATGTCGCCCCACTCCTTGGCGGCCTGGCGACCGACGGCCTCGTCGGTGTCGCAGACGGCGACCACGTCGCAGCGCGGATCTTCGAGGTACCCGCGTACGTTCATCACCGCGATGTTGCCGGCGCCGACAACGCCCAGCCGGACTCGATCCATTTCCCTCTCCCTCCGAGACGATCAGACGTCTGTTCCGAAGGCGCCGTCGTGGCGCGCCGCCGCGATGCGCTCTTCGTCGTATCCGAGTACCGACCGCAGCACGTCGTCCGTGTGTTGCCCCACCGTCGGCGCTTTTGCCGGGTGGGGGAGCTCTTCCCCGACGAAGTGCAGCGGCGTGAAGATCTGGTCGGCTCCCAGGTCCTTCGCGGGCAGGAGGGGGAACCGATCCGCGAACTGGGGATCGTCGAGCAATGTCTTGGGTGAGTTGACCGGGGCGATCGGGGTGTTCACCCGGCCGCCGAATTCGAGCCACTCGGCGGCCGTCTTGGTGGCGAAGATCGCCCGGAGCTCACGCTGGAGCTCGCGATTGCCTCGGGCATGATCGGCATACTTCGATCCCGGCCAGCGTTCGAAGAGGTCCGACCGGTCGACGGCCTCGCAGAAGTTCTTCCAGAAGGCCTGCTCCGATGCCATGAACAGGACGTGTTGGTCGTCCTTGGTGGCGTAGACCTGGTACCGGACACCTTCGACCATGCCGGCGGTACCCGGGGCCCGGCGTTCGTAGTTGTCGGCCTTGTTGCCCGTCACCTCGGTCTCGGGTCGTTCGTAGGCGCGGTAGCTCTCCGAGCGGTACCAGTCCATCGCCGCAGCGGCATCGGACTGGGCCAGGTCGATGTACGAGCTCTCGCCGGTCTTGCGGGCGCGGATGACCGCGGCCAGGATGCCGAGCGCGCCGTAGATCGGCCCCGCGTTGATGCCGATGGAGACGTGTTCGGGAATGTAGGTGAAGCCCTCGTCGTCCGTCGCCACCTTCACGATGCCCGCCCAGGTGTCATAGGCCACGCCGTGGCTCGGGTAGTCCCGATAGGGCCCGGTCATGCCGTAGCCGGAAATGGTGCAGAAGACGATCTTCGGGTTGATGACGCGCAGATCGTCGTAGCCGACCCCGCGCCGGGCGAGGGCCCCGGGCCGCATGGCCTCGACGACCACGTCGGCGTCGACGGCGAGTTCTTTGAGGATGCCGACGCCGGCCTCGGTCCGCAGATCGAGTACGAGCGAGCGTTTGCCCCGGTTCACGTGCAGGTGCATGAGCGACGTGCCCTCCACGATGGGCCACGTCATCTCGCGGATGTAGTCACCCGCAGGCGGCTCCACCTTGATGACGTCCGCCCCTAGGTCGACCAGCGCCGTGGTGATGGCCGCCGGCCCCAGCGCCGAGCACTCGATGATGCGCAATCCGTCCAGTGGTGGCGTCGTCGCCATGATCCTCCCGTCGTCGAGGCCGGATCGTAGCGGGCGCGCTCCGAGCACTTCCCTCGATGCCTGGTCATACTGGGTGGGCCGGAGTAGGGGAAGGGAGATGCCGGTGGACGCGCTCGACGATGCCCTCACCGTTTTGGCTGCCACGGCACCGAGTTACGGGCCGCTCGGGCTGGCCAATCACGGCCCGATGGCTGCCGAGGCGCTGCATCAGCTCGGGCGGGACGAAGCGATGACCGTCTGGGTCGAGCACTACCGTGCCCGCCTCGACGAGGCGCCGCCACCGGGTCATCCGCTCACCGCCGACCAATGGGAGGACGCACTGGGGCAGGACCGGCGCTACCCCGATTGGCTGGCCCTGTTCCAACGGCGCCTGAGCGAGGAGCCCGCCCGCGCCGTGGTCGCTTCCTGGGTCCCCCGCCTGCTGCCGGGCACCATCGGTGCCGCGACGCATGGGCTCATCCGAACCGGCCATGCCCTGCGCAGCCTCGGTGAGGCCGACACCGTGCCCCGGCGTCTCGAGACGGCCGCCGCCCTGGCCCTGTGGGCGTCGTCCTATCAAGAGCTTCCCGGCCCGCCGCTGCTCATCGGTCACCAAGGCGTGGCCGAGGCCTTGGCCGACTTGCCCTACTTGCCCGAGGGTTCGCCCACGCAGGTCCTCATCAGCGACATGGTGGCGCAGGTGCACACGATCGCCGAGGAGTTCGAGCAGGGTGTCGCCTCCCTCGGAGGGGTAGGCGAACCTCTCGACATGCTCGACCAGGTGGCGGCGGGCGGCGCCTTGGCCTACCTGCGCAACGCTGATGGCGGCGGGGCCATCGGGCTGCTCCACTCGATCACCGCCCCGTTGGCCTGCGAGCTGGTCCTGCCCTGGCTGGATCCCGACGACCGCGACGCCGCTCTCGGCTACGCCTGGCAGGCGGCAGCCTCGCTCCACGTGGCCTACGCGCTTGATCGGCACGGCCCCGTCCCGGCCCGGAGCGCCTCGTCCACCCGGGCCCTCATCGACATGGCGATCGCCAGCGGCGACGAGCACGCCATCAAGCTGACCGAGGCCGCCGTTCGTTGCTATGCCCGCGGTGGTGATCCCCTCCTCATGTGGGCAGCCGCCGATGCCTGTGTCCGGCTCTGAGCCACACCGCCGCGCCGGGGCACTGCGGAGCGACCGTGGCTAAGGTCGATCCGACCGCTCGAACGATGGAGATCAGCCATGGAGTACCGCACGCTCGGCCGCACCGGCGTCAAGGTGAGCCCCCTGTGCCTGGGGGCGATGATGTTCGGCAGCTTCGGCAACCAGGATCACGACGACTCCATCCGGATCATCCATCGGGCCATCGACGCCGGGATCAATTTCATCGACACCGCGGACGTCTACTCCTTCGGTGAGTCCGAGGAGATCGTGGGCAAGGCCCTGGCCCAGAAGAAACGTCATCAGATCGTGCTGGCCACCAAGGTCCACGGCACGATGGGCCAGGACCCGAACGCGCAGGGGAACTCGCGACGTTGGATCATGGCCGAGTGCGATCGCAGCCTGCGCCGGCTGGGCACCGATTACATCGATCTTTATCAGATCCACCGCCCGTCACCAGACACCGACATCGATGACACGCTCGGGGCACTGACCGACCTGGTGCGAGCCGGAAAGATCCGCTATTTCGGGAGCTCGACCTTTCCCGCTCACGAGATCGTCGAGGCGCAGTGGATGGCGGAGCGTCGGGCCCGCGAACGGTTCGTGACCGAACAGCCGCCCTACTCCATCCTGGTGCGTTCGATCGAGAGGGACGTCCTCCCGATGTGCCAGAAGTACGGAATGGGCGTGCTCTCGTGGAGCCCGCTGGCCGGGGGCTGGCTCTCGGGTGCCTTCGGGCCAGGCAAGGAGAACACGAGTCGTCGCGCTGCCGCGCTGCCGCACCACTTCGACATGGAACTGCCCGGAAACCGGGCCAAGCTCGACGCGGTGGCCACGTTGATCGACCTGGCCGATCAGAGCGGGATCTCCCTGATCCAGCTGGCGCTCGGCTTCATCCTCGAGCACCCGGGTGTGACGTCGCCGATCATCGGACCCCGCACCATGGAGCATCTCGAGTCACAGCTCCCGGCGCTCGACGTGCGTCTGGACGTCGACGTGCTCGACCGCATCGACGAGATCGTGCCGCCGGGAATCGATCTCAACGACACCGACGTCGGATGGGTTCCCGCCTCCATCGAGAACGCCGCCCTGAGGCGCCGGCCGCGCTAGCGGTCGAGGGCCTCGGCGATCGCGGCGCCGGTGCGCCGGGAATTGAGGTACGGCTCCGGGGCATGGAACCGGTGCCCGTTGTCGATGGACAGCTCCTCGACACCGGGGCCGAACCGCTCGCCCAGCGAGGACGCACAAGCCTTGTCGTTGCGGGCTCGAACGTTCACCCAGCGCTCGATCGAACCGGGCCACGCGGCCTTGCCGCCGACCGGTGGTGGGTCGAGCGAGTCGAAGAGCATGGGGGCTGCCAACGGTGAGCCAAGGGTGACGAAGGTGCGCACGGGCCATTCGGGGTGGGCGGCCAGGGCGCTGTAGGAGACCACCGTCCCGAACGAGTGGGCCACGAGCACCCGGGTGTCTTCGTGGATGACCTGCTCCACGCGTTCACGCAAGCGGTCGCGCAAGTCGGGTTCGGCCGTCATCACCGCCACCATGTCGACGGTGCGTTGGAACATGGCCTCGCTGGCCGCCTGCCCGAGCACGGCCAGGGCGTCGCCGCCGTCGAGGTCGGCCAGGGCCTCTGCAACTCCGGGGCGGGCCTTTTCCAAGAGCTCCTCCTCTTCGGTGCCGGGATGACGCCGGAAGAGGTCGCCGTAGAAGCACACGTCGACGTCGTCATCGCTCAGCTCGACCCCGTGGTGCCAGAGCCCGTCGCGGACGGCGGGCAACCACCGCGACTTGAGTTCGTTCGGGCCCCACAGCTCGTTGAAGGCTCCGTGGACGAGGACGATGCGTGCCATATGGACCGACATCATCGCGGACGGGCGTCAGGCCGTGTGCTCCAGGAGGGCCCGGGTGGCCTCGCCGGCACGGCGGCCTGCTTCCACGGGGTCCAGCGCATGGAGGGCGTCCGAGAACACCTCGACCCCGATCGGTGCCGTCGTCCCGGCGGTCTGCAGATCCGCCAGCAACCCCCGCAGGTCCAGCTCGCCGTCGCCGGGGAGGAGCCGCTCGTGCAGCGTGGCATGCAGAGGCTCGGCTTCGGGCGCGGCCGGCGCGTCGCAGAGCTGCACGCCCGCGATGTGCCGGCCCGGGATGGCGCGCAGCGTCGCTTCCCGGGCCGACCCACTCCGGAAGTAGTGCCAGGCGTCGATGGCGATGCCACCATTGGGTCGGCCGGCCTCTCGCACCACGTACCAGGCGGCGGCGAGGTCGGGAATGCGCGACCACGGCAGGAACTCGAGCTGGACCACGAGACCATGCTCCGCCGCCCGGTCACAGAACGCGGCAAAGGACTCGGCGGCGTCGTCGAGAGACCACGGGCCGCCGAAGATGTCGACGGCATTGAGGGAGCGCGCCCCGACGGCATCGGCGATCGCGAACAGGCGCGACTCGTCGAAGCCGAAGATGCGCTCGACGTCGAACTCGGGCCCGATGTGCACGTCAGCCGCACCGGGCGGCCACCCCCAGGCCGGGTCGATCTCAGCCACCGACAGTCCCTCGTCGGCCAGCCGGATCCGGATGTCGCCGTCGCTCATGCCTTCGGCGCGGGCGTCGTCGTAGTCACGACCCCACAGCGAGATGGCCGAAAACCCCCCGGCCCGAGCTGCGGCGAGACGGGTGCTGAACGGAATCCCCGGTCGCACGCTGCCCGAGCACAGCACGAAGCCGGTCATCGAATGGGTTCAGGCCTCGCGTGACGGCTCGAGAGGCGACACCGGGACCGCGATGGCGGGTGACTCGGTGCCGCCGTCGACCTCGAACACCTTGCCCGTGACCCATGAACTGGCGTCGGAGACCAGGTAGAGCACCGCGCAGGCGATGTCCTCGGGCTCACCGGGCCGGCCCATGGGCGTTCCGGCGAGGAACTGGCTGCGTAGGCCGTCGTCGGTGAGGACGATGTCGAGCGATCGGGTGGCGACGCCCCCCACGTCGATGGCGTTGAGCCGTACCCGGGGCGCCAGCTCGGGCGCCACGTTGCGGGTCAGGCGATCGAGCGCCGCCTTGACAGCCCCGTAGGCGGCGAAGCTCGTCTGGGTCATGGAGGCCGAGCGCGACGAGATGTTCACGATGGCCCCCTGACCCGTCGTGTCCACGATCCGTCGAGCCGCCAACTTGGTCAGGACGAATGGCGCCGTCACGTTGAAGTGGAAGGCCGTTTCGAGAAAGCGCTCGCTGGTGTCCAACGCGGCACGGGGCATGGCGCCTCCGGCATTGTTCACCGCGATGTCGAGGCGGCCGAACCGCTCGACGGCCGCCTCGACGAGGTGTTCGAGCTGGATCGATTCCGTGACGTCGGTCGGGACCACCAACGCTCGTCGGCCCTGTGCTTCCACGAGAGCGGCCACCTCTTCGAGGTCGGCCGCGGTACGGGCCGCCAGGACGACATCGGCTCCGGCCTGAGCCAGCCCGACGGCGATGCCCCGACCGATGCCGAGCCCGGCTCCGGTGACGACAGCGACCCGGTTCTCGAGGCGGAATCGGTCGAGGATCACGACCCGGCGCGCCCGGGGCGCACGGCCGCCCGGCCGGCGACGAGCGGCATGTCGAGGTAGGTGCGCAGGCCGGGACCGGCGGCGCAGACGTACGGCACCGCATTCACGCAGTGCATTGCCGTCGCCACCACGCCGGGATTGCGGGCCAGCCCGGCCTCGATCGACGCCGGGTGGAGCTTGCGGAAGGTGACCAGGCAATCGGGGTCACCGGTGATCTCCACCTCGAAGTGCTCGCCATCGGGCCCGAAGCGCCACGGCGGGTCGAGATGCTCTTCGCCCATGAGCCAGTTGACCGCCGCGGTCACCACCGGCTGGCCGTCGACCAGGCCCTCCCAGCGGAACCGCTGGGCCGCCACCAGACCCGGGCCGATCGGTCCGATGGGCGACTCGATCGGCTCGGTGGCCACGGCCATCTCGTGGGTGGTCCGCAGGGCGGGGTCCAGTGCGAAGCCGAGCTCGTCGGCCACCATGTGCACGGATTGGCGGAACCCGGCCCCGAGCGCCTCCGCCATGATGCTCTGGCGCGACTCCTCTGGTGTCTTGCCGAAGAGCATCCAATCGCGGATGACGTCGGGCGCGCCGTAGGTGCGGATGTCGGAGAACTCCTCGGCCCGCACGCGGGTGATCGAGCTGGACAGCGCCGAGACCATGAGCGGGAAGCGCTCGGTGATGCCCCCGGGATGGATGCCCGTGCCGTGCAGAGTGACCCCAGCGGCGCGGCAGACGGCATCGAGCCGCGCCCGTTCCTCGCTCGGCGGGTAGAACCAGCCCAGTGGGGTCACCAGGTTCTTTCCCGATTCGAGGATGCGGGTCACCGTTGCCTCGTCGGCAAAGATCGGGCTGTAGACGACGCAGTCGGCGTCGAGGGCCAACAGCGTGTCGACGTCGCTCGTGGCGGCAACGCCCACCGGCCCGCCGCCCGCCAGGACCCCGGCGTCCTGGCCGTTCTTCGAGCCGGAATGCACCCAGCACCCGACGAGCTCGAGATCGGGGTGAGCCAGAACGCCCTCGATGGCCGCCCGGCCCACGTTGCCCGTCGCCCATTGGATTACCCGGTACGTCACGTTCCACCCCCCGCCCATCGTTCTCGAGCCCACCATAGGTCGCGCTCTTGCTCTCGGCTCGCTCCCGTCATGCCAGCCCGGCGAGGCGGTAGAGGACCAGTGAGCCGGCCACGGCCACGTTGAGGCTCGCGCCGCGCCCGACCATCGGGATCTCGACGACCTGATCGATGGAGGTCCAGATCTCTTCGGGGACACCGTGGCGCTCGTGGCCGAGGAGGACGATGGTGCGCGCTCGGGCCGGCTCCAGACGGGTGAGGGGCATGGCGCCCTCCGCCAGCTCGACGGCCACCACCACCGTGCCGCGCCGGTGCTCTGCCTCGACCCATGCGACCTTCGAGGATCGCAGCCAGTGGATGTGTGGTCGACGCACCAACGTGTCGCCGCGGGCCAGGGCTCGCCGGTAGTGCTCGGAATCGGGGACCGCCATGCAGGCGCCGACGGCATCACACGTGCGGAGAAGCGTTCCGAGGTTGGCTTCGAACGAGACCCACAGGGGTGCAGCGATGAGGTGACCCCAACACGAGTGCTGGGCGCGACGCCTGTTGCGGCGGAGGTCGGAGGGTCGGGACTTGGCGCCGGCCGTCATGCCGGGGGTGCGAGATTCCTCTCGATCGACATTGGTGAAAGCGTCTTCGCGGCGACGCCGGGCCATCGATGTGTTGCTGGAACGTTGGGTCGGTGAAGATCAATGCACGGAGCGATCCAATGTAGCGGCCGCCGATCGTCGGGCTCGCCGCGACCCCGGAGATCCGACGTTCCGGCTCGTGCGCCGGCCGGCCAGGTCAATCGGTCGTTTGCCCTGCCCCCGAAGCGCGGGTGCCTCGTGCGTTATCGTCCCTCGTACGAAGGTGACGCGCGTGACCGGCAGGGACTGGTTCAGCGCACGGGGGAGGTAGTGGTGACCAAGGCCGACGAGAACCGTCTGGTGGTTGAAGGCTTCTGGGGCGAGCTCTACCGACAGGATCTCGAGGCTGCCGCGGCGCGGTTCACGCCCGACGGCACTTACACCGACGTCGAGACGCCCGAAGACGACATCGCCCGCGGACCCGACGAGATCGTCCGGCGTCTGACCCTCGCCTTTGCCGAGCTGTCCGAGCTGCGTGACGAGCGACAGCACCTCGTTGCGGGCGATGCCGTCGTGATGACCGAGCACGTCGAGTGCTGGACCTGGCCCACCGGGGAGACCATGGCACTCCCGGTGGCCTCGGTCCACGAAGTGGTCGACGGGAAGATCACGCGCTGGGTCGATTACTGGGACATGAACGTGCTCATGGCCGCGGCTCCGCAGTGGTGGGTCGAGCACGTCATGACCGGTTGGAAGTAGGGGCGGGACGGACGGTGTCCAGGCTCGTCCTCGTCGAAGCGAACGTCGTCGACGCTGACGGCGCCCGACCCAGGAGTGTGGTCGTCGTCGACGGCCGGCGCATCGTCACCGTCGCCACGGGGACACCGGTCGACGTCGCCGCCGACGACCGGGTGGTGGACCTGGGTGGTCGCACCGTGATGCCGGGGATGGTGAGCAGCCACTTCCATGCCACCTACAACGAGCTCGGATCCAAGAGCACCCCGTTCGGGCTGGAGGAGCCGCCGGCGCTGCAGGCGGTGCGCGCCGCGCATCACCTCGAGCTGCTGTTGCGCTGCGGATTCACGGGCGCCGTCAGCGCGGGTGCGCCGTTTGCCATCGATGCCTCGATGAAGGCGGCCATCGCCGAGGGGTTGTTCCCGGGGCCGCGGCTCATGGCCGGCAGCCGTGACG
This sequence comes from uncultured Acidimicrobiaceae bacterium, assembly GCA_963754445.1. Taxonomy (GTDB): domain Bacteria; phylum Actinomycetota; class Acidimicrobiia; order Acidimicrobiales; family RAAP-2; genus Bog-473. Next base: position 1,636,174 of record CAVWFT010000002.1, read on the forward strand.
TGAGCACGACCGGCCACGCCGGGGACAAGAGCTTTCCCTGGTACTGGGACGTCGGGGCCCGGGGCGCGATCCACCGCTCGGACGGCCCCGCCGAGTTCCGGCGCGCGGTGCGCGAGGAGATCAAGCAGGGAGCGGAGATCATCAAGATGTTCGTGACCGGCGGTCACGGCACCGTGGCCCCCGCCGAGCAGACGGAGATGACCCCTGAAGAGATCGGGGCCGGGATCGAAGCGGCCCATCAACGTGGCGCGCTCGTGCGTGGCCACATCGCCAATCGCCAGGCGCTGCACATGGCGCTCGACGCCGGAATCGACGTTGTCGACCACGGAGACGGCCTCGACGACGCTGCCATCGAGCGCATGGTGGAGCAAGGAACGTTCCTCGTCCCCAGTCAGCTCTTCCCCGTGCGCTTCGCCGAATTGATGGGGGAGGGCGGGCTGGGATTCACCGCCGCGATGACGCAGGACATCGAGAAGGCGTTGGCCATCCTGCCGGTGGCCAACGCAGCAGGCGTGCGCCTACTCATCGGTGACGACTACGGAGCGATCAGCCTTCCGCATGGCCGTTACGCCGACGAGCTGGCGTTCTACGTGAAAGAAGCCGGGATCCCGGCCCTCGACGTCTTGCGCTGGGCGACGGTCAACGGTGCCGCGTTGATGGGGCGCAGCCACGAGCTCGGCTCCGTACGCGCGGGCTACCTGGCCGACCTTCTCGTGGTCGACGGCGATCCGCTGGCGGACATGAGCCTGCTCCAGGATCAGACCCGGCTGCTCGCCATCATGAAGGGTGGCGCGCTCGTCAAGGACGAGCTGGCCCACGTGGAGTCGGCTTCCTGAGGGCAGTACCGTGCCGGCATGATCATCATCGCCGGCTCGCTCAGCTTCAGCCCGTCCGACCGTCGGGATGTGCTCGACAGCCTGGCCGAGGTGACGGAGGCCAGCCGGCGCGATGCGGGCTGCGTGGATTACTTCTGGTCGGAGGACATCGAAGAGCCGAACACGTTCCGCTTCTTCGAGTGTTGGGAGTCTCAGGCCGCGCTCGACGCCCACCTGGCGGCGCCGCACGAGGACCGCTTCGGTGAACGGAACCTCAGCCGCATCACGGGGGCCACGGCGTCGACGTACGAGGCCACCCCCGTCGCCCCCTGAGAGGTGGTCGGGATCAACCCGTCCGGCCCTGAAGAGAACTCGAAGGGCCTTGCGGGCGGTCCTGCAGGGAACCCGGCGCCCGCCGGCCCTAATATCCGGGCCGCGTCGCTCACGTTCCCGACCTTCGGCGGGCCAGCGGCGCCCTGGGGAGGAGCATCGGATGCGTCACCAGAGGTTCATCGTCGCCGCGGTCGCGCTCCTGGCAGCCGCGTCGACCAGCGTGCTCGCCGCGCCGGCCGGGGCCAGCAGTTCCGCCGGCACCGTCTTTGGGGCCAAGGCCACGTTGAGCGGCCCGATCACGACCGGACACATCATCGAACCGCTCTCGGGAGTGGGGACGGACCTCGCCGCCAACGGCTACGTCGAGCAGGAGTACTTCGCCTCCGGCACGGCCCACGCACTGACGACGACCTCGGCTCCGGCCGACGGGCGCTGGAAGGTCGAGCCCACCACCTCGGCGCCCTACGAGACCCGCATCATCGTGCGGCGTCCCTCTTCGCCCAAGAAGTTCAACGGCACGGTCGTGGTCGAGTGGCTGAACGTGTCTGCCGGCGAGTCCTCCCCGGATTGGGACTATCTCAACCCCATGCTGATGAGCGAGGGCTATGCCTGGGTGGGGGTCTCCGCCCAGTCGCTCGGCGTCGAAGGCGGAACGTCCATCCTCGGCACCAAGGGCACCGGTGGTGGCCTCGTCCAACAGGAGCCGAGCCGCTACGGCGTCCTGCATCATCCGGGTGATCAGTACGCCCTCGACATGTTCGCCCAGATCGGCCTGGCCCTCCGCTCGGGCCACGGGACCGACGTGCTCGGCACGCTGCGGCCGCGCCACTTCGTCGCCGTCGGTGAGTCCCAGTCCGCCTTCTACATGACCGACTTCGCCGATGCCCTCCAGCCGGTCACCCATGCATTCGAGGGCATCTTCATCCACAGTCGGGGTGGCAGTGGCTCGGGCATCGGATCGTCGAACGGCCTCAAGGGCAACCTGCGCATTCGAACGGATCTCACCGTCCCGGTCTTCATGTTCGAGACCCAGACCGATCTGACCACCCTGGGCTACGCCTCGGCGCAACAGCCCAATACGGCGCGCATCAGGACCTGGGAGGTGGCGGGAACCTCGCACGCGGACGCATACCTCGTTGGTGGGAACGGCGCCCTGCTCGGTTGCAGCCAACCGATCAACGACGGCCCGCAACACCAGGTGGTGCAGGCCGCCTTCACGGCGTTCGACAAATGGGTCGTGGACGGGACGCCGCCGCCCGCGCCGTCACCCTTCCGGCTGGCCAGCACGAACCCGGTCACCTACGCGCTCGATTCCCACGGCAACGTCATCGGCGGCGTGCGCACCCCGGCCGTCGACACGCCGATCTCGGCCTTGAGCGGCCAGGCCCCGCCGGGCACCACCGTGGTCTGCTCGCTCTTCGGGTCGGCCATACCACTCAGCGCGTCCACCCTCGCCGCGCTGTACCCGACCAAGGCCGACTACATCGCGGACTACACCGAGAGCTTGAACCGGGCCGTTCGGGGTGGATACATCCTGCCGGCCGACCGGGCGGCGATGTTGGCCCAAGCGGAGCAGGTCACGCTCCCGGGCTGACGCCCTCCCTCAGACCCGCTCTTGTCGGGGCATGGACTGGTGGAGCGGCACGGGGTAGACCGGCATGTCCTGCTGGAGGTTGAGGATCTCGAGTTCGGTGATGCCGCGGGCCAGCACGTTCGCCATCTGGTCGTCTGCGGTGCTGGGCAACGTCGGCACCGAGGTGTCCAGGTGGTTCGGGTGCAAGGTCGATGTCAGGTCACCTGCGGTCCGTCGGCGCCAGGCCGAGATGTTCGGGGCGCGGATTCCGAAGCGCTCCTCGAGGAAGCGCCCCTGCGAGGTGTGGTCGAACACGGCGGAGGCGACGTGGCCGCCCCGGCTGAACGGCGAGACCACCAGCATGGGGACCCGGAAGCTCATGCCGACCGGACCACGGATCCCGTGGGCGTCGGCGGGCAGGTGAGCCTGCGTCAGGTACTCGCCCGCCGTGCCGGCCGGCGGGGAGGGCGGTGCGACGTGATCGAAGAACCCGTCGTTCTCGTCGTACATGTGGAAGAGCACGGTCTTGGACCACAACTCGGTGTTGGAGATCAAGGCTGACACCACCTGGCTCGTGAACCATTCGCCCAGTGCCGGCGGTGCGGAAGGATGCTCGTCGTAGCCCGGTGGCGGGATGATCCAGCTGACGGCAGGGAGCTGACCCGAGGCCAGGTCGGTCATGAAGTCGTCGGGGTACACCGACAAGAACGCCTTCTGGTACAGCGCGGAGCTCGGGTCCTTGTACTGCGCGAAGTACGGCAAGATCGCGTCGGAGGCCAGGCCGTGCTGCTCGAAGAACGGCGGCGCATAAATCACGCCCTTGGGGTTGTAGACCTTCCAGCTCACCCCGGCGTCCTCGAGCACCTCGGGGATGGTGTCCCAGAGCGCGCTGTAGATGACGTCTGGCGACGAGCTGGTCTCCACGACAGGACCCCCGGCGTGCCCCGACGGGTCGATCGTCCCCGAGAGCGCCATCAGCCGGTTGGGATGTGTCGGGCCGAGGACCGAGCAGTGGTAGTTGTCACAGATGGTGAACGCGTCCGCCAGTGCGTAGTAGAAGGGCAGGTCCTGGCGCTCGTAGTAGCCCATGGTGAGGACGCCGTGCTCGGGACCCTCGAACTCGGGCCTGACGTGGGTGCGCACGAAGGCGTCGTTGCTGCCGTTGCCACGACTCAGGTGTTCGCCGTGCCAGCTGTGGTCCAGATCCTTGGTGGTCTCGCCGATGACGAGGGACGAGTCGAGGTGGAACGGCAAGAGCGTGCGGTCGCGTCCACCCGGCCAGGCCTGGGCGAAGACGCCGAGGTTTCCCTTCGGGTGGTCGTCGAAGCCCCGGACACCCTTGTACGTGCCGTAGTAGTGGTCGAAGGAGCGGTTCTCCTGCATGAGGAAGACCACATGTTCGATCGCCCCGAGATCCGACCCCGCAGGCTTGGTCGAGGCGGCGGCCCGCGCGATGGCGGCCCCAGCCCGGGCAGTGTCTCCCCGCTGTGCTGCGGCCAGCACGGCCGCGCCGCCGGAGGCGAGCGCCGCCCCCAACAACGTGCGCCGGTCAAAGCGCGGTGCGCGGTCGGTCATGTCTTCGTCTCGGTCATGTTCCGGTCCCCCCGGTCGTCGATCGATTATGAAAGTACGTTGCCGATCCTGTGCCCCCGCCCGGTCACGGCACCGTCTCGATCAGGCTGGGGTCATTGTTGCGCACGTTGCCGATGCGCGGACCGACGAGATGGTGCGTGATCGTCCCGCTCGGGAGCGGTTGGAGCAGCGCGCGCAACTCGTCGGTGTCCTCGTTGGCGGGATCGAGCCACACGTCGAAGGTCGATGGGTCGAGGAGAACGGGCATCCGGTCGTGGATCCCCTCCATGTCCGGACCGGCGGTCGTCGTGATCACCGTGCAGCTGCGGATGAGTGGTGCGTCCTCGGGCAGGTTCTTGTCCCGCCAGCGCTCGGCCAGGCCGGCGAACGCCATGGGTGCGCCGTCGACCCGGGTGAAGAAGTGCGGCTGCTTGCCCCCGCTCTCGTTCCGGTGCCACTCGTAGAAACCGTCGGCGGGGACGATGATCCGCCGCTTCTCGAAGGCCTCGCGGAAGGAGGACCTGGTGAGCACGGTCTCGCTCCGGGCGTTGATGAGGCGGCTGGCTGACTTGGCGTCCTTGGACCACCAGGGGATGAGGCCCCAGCGAAACGTCATGAGTTGGCGTTGCGGCTCGCCCCCGCCCTGCTGGGGTCGATCCCGCACGCCGAGCACCTCGTCGGTGGGGGCAACGTTCCAGCTGGGGTGCTCGCCCTCGGCGCCCTCACCCAGCGCGGCCCCGAAGTAGCGGGCCAATCGTGCCGGTGGGGTGTAGAGAGCGAAGCGTCCGCACATGTCGGCTGCATTGTGGCGTGTCGACCCCTTCTTCGCGCACCAGGCCTCTGGGCAGGGCCTTTGCGCCCCCGGGCAGGACGCGCACGGCATCAGTAAGGTACGAACATATGTTCGCTTTCCAACCACGGGACCCGGCGTCCCCCCGTTCCCGTGTGCTGCCGGCCGGGCTGGCCGACCGGGTCAAGCCCGCCACACCGGTCGCCGGTCGTACCCTCCCGGTCCCGGTTCCCCTGGCTCCCCTCTTCCCCGACGGTTCCCTGCGCCGGGGAACGACGGTCACCGTGTCCGGACAATCGGGCCACGGCGCGACGACGTTGGCACTCTCCTTGCTCTCGGCCGCCTCGGTGGCCGGGAGCTGGTGCGCCGCCGTCGGCCTGCCCGATCCCGGGGTGGTCGCGGCGGCCGGGCTCGGGCTCGACCTGCGTCGGGTCGTCTTCGTGCCCCACCCCGGTGCCGGCTGGGCCGAAGCGGCCGGCGACCTCCTCTCGGGTGTCGACGCCGTGTTGGTGCGTCCGCCCGGGCGGGCCGGCCTGACCGCGGCGCCGCCATCTGACGGCTCGGGCCCGCGATCGCCAGGCCGCGCTGGTGGTGCTCCTCGAGGGGAACGCCGGCTGGCCCGTGGGTGGCGACCTGGCTCTCTCGGTGGGTGACGTCGAATGGGAAGGGGTGGGGCGCGGGCACGGGTATCTGCGCGGGCGGCGGGCCCGGGTGTGCGTCAGCGGGCGCCGGGCCGCCGGCCGGGCCGGCGAGTGCTCGCTCTGGCTCCCGGCCGACTCGGGTGCGGTGGCGCAGATGGAGGAGGGGCCGCCGGACGGGACCGGTCCCGAGAGTGGGCCGGAAGCGGCCTGAGCGACGTGGTGGTGGAGAAGGCGTGGAACGGTTGGTCGTCATCTGGTGTCCCAACCTCCTCGAGGAGGGGGAACGGGGCGAGGAGGCTCGGCGCTTTGCCGAGGTCGTCACCCGGGCGACCGAGCTGTGCCCCTGGGTGCATCCGGTCCGTCTCGGAGTGTGTGCGTTGCCGGCCCGCGGCCCGGCCCGCTTCTTCGGCGGCGAAGAGGCGGTGCTGGTGCAACTGGCCACCGGCGTGGGGGAGGAGGTCGCGGTGGGCGTGGCCGACGGGCTCTTCGCGGCGACGCTCGCCGCTCGCTCCGGGCTGATCGTTCCGCCCGGGGGAACGACTGACTTCCTCGCCCCCTGGTCGGTGGCCACCCTGGCCCGTCCCGAGCTCGCGGTGACCTTGCAGCGTCTCGGGATCACCACGTTGGGCCAGTTCGCCGCGCTCCCGGCGGCCAGCGTCTCGGATCGTTTCGGCCCGGACAGCGCGGCCTGTCATGCCGTGGCCCGGGGAGAAAGTGGTGAGCTGGCCGGCCTGCGCGACCGGGGCATCGAGCGCCGGCTGCGCGTGGTCCGGGGGGAGGACCCCGACCGTGGGGACGCGCCGCCACCGCCGTCACAGCCCGGTTTCTTCGGCGGTGCCTCCGAGGCGGACCGGCGCGCCGCCCGCTCTTTCGTCAAGGTGCAGGAGCGCCTGGGCATCGAGGCGGTGTTGATCGGTCGGGTGCAGGGCGGGCGCGACCCGGCCGGTCGCTCGCTGCTGGTGCCGTGGGGCAGCCCGGAATCGGATCCCGGCCCGGCGGCGGCCCCGTGGCCGGGACAACTCCCACCGCCGGCGCCGACCGACGTCCTGCGGGCCCCGCCCCGAGCCGAGCTGATCGACGCCGAAGGCAACGCCATGGTGGTGAGCGGCCGCGGGCTGCTCGCCTCGCCCATCGACCGGTTGTCGGTCGCCGGGGGTCCCTGGCAGGGCGTGGCCGGATGGGCGGGGCCCTGGCCGGTGACCGAGCGCTGGTGGTCGGTGCGTCGGCGTCGGGCCCGGCTCCAGGTCGTCACCGAAGACGGGGTGGCCCGGCTGCTCTGCACCGAGCGCGGGGAATGGTGGGTGGAAGCGCTCTATGACTGAGCGCTACGCCGAGCTGCACACGCACTCGGGATTCAGCTTCCTCGACGGGGCCAGCGACCCCGAGGAGCTCGTGGCCGAAGCCAGTCGGCTCGGACTCGAGGCGTTGGCCCTGACCGACCACCACGGGTTCTACGGGGTGGTGCGCTTCGCCGAGGCCGCCCGGGCCTGCGGTCTGCCGACGGTGTTCGGTACCGAGGTCACCCTGTCCCCGGCCGGCTCGCGCACGGGTGAGGCCGACCCCACCGGCACCCACCTGCTGGTGTTGGCCCGCGACCCCGATGGCTACGCCCGCCTCTCCACCGTGTTGGCCGACGCCCATCTCGAAGGCGGGGAGAAGGGGAAGCCGGTCTTCACCCTCGAGGCACTGGCCCGCGCCGCAGGCGGCCACTGGCTGGTGCTGAGTGGATGCCGGAAAGGGGCGGTCCCCGCCGCGTTGATGGAGGCCGGGCCCAGCGCGGCCTCCCGGGAGGTGGGGCGACTCGTCGACGCCTTCGGCCGGGCCAACGTGGTGCTCGAGCTGTGGGACCACGGGGATCCGATCGACACGGCCCGCAACGACGCGCTGGCCCGCCTGGCGGTGGAGTGGGGCCTGGACGCCGTGGCCACGAACAACGTGCACTACGCCACGCCGGCCGGGTTCCGCCTGGCCACCACGCTCTCGGCCGTGCGGGCCCGGCGCCCCCTGGCCGAGCTCGAGGGCTGGCTCCCGTCGGCTCCGGCCGCCTGCCTGCGCTCCGCCGCCGAGCAATCCCGGCGCTTCGCCCGCTGGCCCGGGGTGGTGGAGCGGGCAGCCGAGCTCGGGCGGTCCTGTGCCTTCGATCTTCGCCTGGTGGCGCCGCGGCTCCCCGACTTCCCGACTCCCCCCGGAATGGACGAACAGGGCTACCTGCGCCAGCTGGTCGACGAGGGCGCGCTGGCCCGGTACGGGCCGCCCGAGGACGAGCGGGTACCGGGAGCCTGGAAGCAGCTGGCGCACGAGCTCGAGGTGATCGGCCAGCTCGGCTTCGCCGGCTACTTCCTCGTCGTGTGGGACATCGCCCAGGTGTGCAAGCGATTGAACATCTATTGCCAGGGCCGCGGCTCGGCCGCCAACTCCGCCGTCTGCTACGCGCTCGGCGTCACCAACGTCGACGCGGTCGACCTCGGGCTGCTCTTCGAGCGCTTTCTCTCCCCGGCGCGTGACGGGCCGCCCGACATCGACGTGGACATCGAGTCGGGGCGCCGCGAAGAGGTGATCCAGTACGTGTACGAGCGCTACGGCCGCCGCCACGCGGCACAGGTGGCCAACGTCATCACCTACCGGCCGCGCTCGGCCGTGCGCGACGTGGGCAAGGCCTTCGGGTTCACCCAGGAGGAAGTGGACGGCTGGTCGGCCGGTATCGACGCCGGGCACGGCCGGGGCCCGTCGTCGGCTTCGGCCGTGCACGAGGCGGTGGCGGCGCGCGCCGAGGTGCCGACCCTGGTGGCCGAGCTGGCGGCCGAGGTCTTGGACCGACCGCGCCATCTCGGCATCCACTCGGCCGGCATGGTGCTGTGCGACCGGCCCGTGGTCGAGGTGTGCCCGGTGGAGTGGGGACGCATGCCGGGCCGCTCGGTGCTCCAGTGGGACAAGGACGACTGCGCAGCCATCGGGCTGGTGAAATTCGACCTGTTGGGCCTGGGCATGCTCGAGGCGCTGCACCGCATGGTCGATCTGGTGCGCGATTTCTTCGGGGTGGAGGTCGACCTCGGGCAGCTGCCCCAAGAGGACGCGGTCTATGACCTCTTGTGCGCAGCCGACACGGTGGGGGTGTTCCAGGTGGAGAGCCGGGCCCAGATGGGGACGCTGCCCCGGGTACGACCGCGCACCTTCTACGACATCGCCATCGAGGTGGCGCTCATCCGGCCCGGACCGATCCAGGGACACGCGGTCAACCCCTACATCCGGCGTCGCCGGGGTGAGGAGGAGGTGACCTACCTGCATCCCCTGCTCGAGCCGATCCTGGAGCGGACGTTGGGCGTGCCGCTGTTCCAAGAGCAGTTGATGGAGATGGCGGTTGCCATCGCGGGGTTCAGCGCGGCCGATGCCGACGAACTGCGCCAGGCCATGGCGGCCAAGCGTTCGGCGGCGCGCATGGAGAAGATGCGGGTACGCCTCTACGAGGGGATGGCGGCCCGTGGGGTCACGGGCCCGGTGGCCGACCAGGTCTTCGACGCGCTGGCCGCGTTCGCCAACTTCGGGTTCCCCGAGTCGCACTCGGTGTCGTTCGCGCATCTCGTCTACTCGTCGGCCTGGTTGAAGCTGCACTACCCGGCGGCGTTCACCGCCGGGCTCCTCAACTCCCAACCCATGGGGTTCTGGTCGCCCCAGTCGTTGGTGGCCGACGCCCAACGTCACGGGGTGACGGTGCGCCGCCCCCATGTGAACCGCTCGGCGGTGGGGGCGTCACTCGAGGGATCGATGTGCGACCCGGTGCTCCGTCTGGGTCTGACCTCCGTGCGGGGCATGGGGGAGGCGACGGCGGAACGGGTCGTGACCGGACGGCCCTGGTCGGGTGGGGAGGACCTGGTGCGGCGGGCCGGGGTGACCCAGGCCCAGCTCGAGACGCTCGCTGCGGCGGGCGGCTTGGATCCCGAGGGGCCCGAGGCCGATGCGGTGGGCTCGATCACCGCGGTGCGCCGCCGCCTGCTGTGGGCGGCGGGGGCGGCGGCGCAGGGCACACCGGATCGCCTGCCCGGGGTGGTGGTGGGGACGGAGGCGCCGGCGCTGCCCGAACCGAGCCTCTACGACTCGGTCGGCGACGATCTGTGGGCGCTCGGTCTGGCCCCGGAGCGCACGGCCATGCATCTGGCCCGGGAGCGGCTCGAGGCCCTGGGTGTGCGCACGGCGTCGGAGCTCGACTGGTGTGCGGACGGTGATCGCGAGACGGTGGCCGGCGTGGTCACCCATCGCCAACACCCCGAGACGGCGAGAGGTGCTGTGTTCGTGAATCTCGAGGACGAGACGGGGCACGTGAACGTGGTCTTCTCGCGCGGGGCCTGGGCCCGCTGGAAGCACGTGGCTCGCCACAGCCCGGTCCTGTTGATCCGGGGCCGGGTGCGCAAGGGCCAGGGCGCGGTGAGCTTCGACGCCGAGCGGGTGGAGTCACTCGCCGCCGGCACCGCGGTTCCGGCCAGCCGGGATTTCCGCTAGGGCGTGGGTCCGAGGCCGGCCGCCTTGATCACGAGGTAGTCGCGCTCGCGCTGGTTGGCCGTCCGTCCGGCCGCCTCCCGATACTCGGCCCGGGCTCCCGTCGTGTCCCCGCGCCGTTCGAGCAGATGGCCCCGCACGGCATGCCAACGGTGCGAAGGAGCGGGCGACCGGGTCGCCAGATCGTCGAGGACGGCCAGCCCGGCGTCGGGTCCCTCGACCATGGCGAGGGCCACGGCTCGGTTGAGGGAGACGACGGGGCTCGGCGCCACCTGCTCGAGGCGGTCGTAGAGGACGAGGATCCTGTCCCAGTCCGTCTCCTCGTGGCGCGGCGCCTCGGCGTGCAGGGCGGCAATCGACGCCTGGAGCGCGTACGGGCCCGCGGGGCCCACGCGCAGCGCAGCCGTGGCCAACCGGGTGCCCTTGAGGACGAGGTCCCGGTCCCAGCGGGTGCGATCCTGCTCGGACAGGGGAACGAGCGCGCCAGAGGTGTCGACGCGAGCCGGCCGTCGGGCGTCGGTGAGCAGCATGAGCGCGAGCAGGGCGGTCACCTCGGCGTCGTCGGGCGCCACGCACGTGCAGGAGCCCGGCCAGACGGATGCCTTCGCCGGCCAGGTCGACCCGTTGGAGCTCGGGCCCGTCGCTCGCGGCATAGCCCTCGTTGAAGACGAGGTAGGCCACGCGCAGCACCTGGGCCATCCGGATCCCGTAGGTGTCGGGTCCGGGCACGGCGAAGCGCTCGCCCGAATCGGTCACGCTGCGCTTGGCCCGGCTGATGCGCTGGGCCATCGTGGCCTCGGGCACGAGAAAGGCGGCGGCAATCTGCCGGGTGCTCAGGCCGCCCAGGGCGCGCAGCGTCAGCGCCACGGCCGAGGGCGGTGAGAGCGACGGGTGGCAGCACATGAAGAAGAGGACGAGGGTGTCGTCGCGTTCCGAGACCGGTTCGTGGGGCAGGCGGGACCACGAGGCGGCGAGATCCTCACGCCGGCGCCGGGCCTCGTCGCTCCGGTAGAGATCGGTCATGCGTCGCCCGGCCACCCGGACGACCCAGGCGAGCGGGTCGTCGGGCCGGCCGTCCTCGGGCCAGGTGGTGGCGGCGGCGACCAAGGCCTCCTGCACGGCGTCCTCGGCGTCGGCGAAATGGCCGAAGCGCCGGACGACGGCGGCCAGCGCCCGGGGGGCCAGGTGGCGCAGCAGCTCGTCGAGCGGCCCGGGTGGGTTCAATCGCCGACGTCGGGCGCCGCCATGATCTGGCGCACCTCGATGGGCTGGCGGATGGGCGCGCCGCCATGGCCGGGTGCGGCCGAGACGAGGGCGGCGATGGCGAGGGCGCGCTCGGGTGTGTCCACGTCGACGACCCGATAGCCCGCCAGCAATTCCTTGGACTCGGGAAAGGGACCATCGGTCACCAGCGGGGCGGACACGCCGTCGGAGACCACGAAGCGGGCCTCAGCCGGGCCGGCCAGGCCCTGGGCGTCGACCAGCTCGCCCAGCGTCTCGAGCTCCCGGTTGAGCTCCTGTTGGAACTCGATGTGGGCCCGGATCTCCGCCGGAGTCCACTGGTCCATCGGGACGCTGTCCTGACCGAGGGCCCCGTAGTGCTGCATGAGCATGAATTGCATGGCTCCATCCTTTCTCCTGACGCCACCCCGACGGTGACGCCCACCCCGAGGACGGAACCGGGAGGGGATTCTCGACATCGCAGGGCGGTCCATCTCTCGAGGCGGTCACACTGTCGGGACCGACCAGGTCACACTGTCGGGACCGACCAGGTCACACTGTCGGGACCGACCAGGTCACACTGTCGGGACCGACCAGGTCACACTGTCGGGACCGACCAACGAGGAGCCGCCACCGCCATGATCCGCCTGAGTGTTCTCTACCCCGCCACCGAAGGCGCCACCTTCGACCACGACTACTACCGCGAGAGCCACGTGCCGCTGTGCCTGCGCACCTGGGGCCTCGAGAGCGCGCAGATCGACCGCGGCGTCGATGGTCCCTACGTGGCGGCCGTCCATCTGCAATTCGACTCGCTCGAGGCCATGGGGGAGGCCATGGCGGCCGAGGGCACGGCGGCCGTCCTGGCCGACGTGGCGAACTACACGACCATCGCACCGGTGCTGCAGACGAGCGAAATCGTCGCCTGATCCGTCGGGGCGTGTCGGTCGTTCAGGTGACGACGAGGCCGCGTCCGGTGATCAGGGGGAGATCGAGGGCGGTCACGAGTCCCGGCGCCGCCGCGACGACGGCGGGCACGGCGTTGACCAGGCGCATGGCCGTCGCCTTGAGCCCGGCGGTGTTGTGGTCACCGTCGGTGCCCATGAGCTGCATGTCGACCGTGTAGGTGGGCTCACCGGTGATCTGGACCCGATAGCAGCCGTGGCCGGCCGGCTGGGGCCAGGAGGGGCAGAGGTCGTCGCGCAGGCGCGTGACGTGCTCGAGCACGATGACGGCCTTGTCGCCGATCATCCCGCGCACCTCGAAGTGGAGCGCCGCCGCCGTGCCCTTGGCGATGGTGCCGGCATCGACCTCGAAGTCCTCGGGCGCCGGCTCGCGTTCGTACCACTCGGTGATCTCGCTCAGGCTCACGCCGAGTCCGGCCGCCAGCTGGCGGACCACGCTGCCCCACGCCATGGTCAACACGCCCGGCGAGAGGAGGAAGGGCACCTCGTCGATCGGGCGCCCGAAGCCCATGATGTCGAAGAGGACCATGGGCTGGTTGTAGGTGTTGTAGTTCAGCACCTCGGCGCAGCGGACCTCCTCGATGCGCTCGGAGACGCCGCTCAGCACGAGTGGCAATGCGTCGTTGGCGAAGCCGGGATCGACCCCGTTCACGAAGATCGACACGCCGGCCGCCTGCGCCGCCGCCAGGATCGGCGCGGCCAGCGGGTCGTCCGGGGCCGGGTATTGCAGCATCACCGGGCTGGACGAGACGACGTTGCAGCCGGCGGCGAGGAAGCGCTCCAGGTCGGCCAGCGCCTCGAAGATGCGGTCGTCGGCCATGCCGGTGTGGATGATGCAGTCCGGCTTCAGCGCCAGGAGCGCGTCGAAGTCGTCTGAACCGGTGACGCCGAGTTCACGGTCCAACCCGGCCAGCGCGCCGGCGTCGCGGCCGACCTTGTCGGGGTTGGAGACGAAGACACCGACGAGCTCGAGCTCGGGGTGGGCGTCGATGCCGGCGAGGGCATGGCGCCCGACGTTGCCGGTGCTCCACTGCACGACGCGATACGACATGGTGGTGCTCCTTTGAGAGGGGACGGAGGAAGGTGATCTTCTAAAGATCGGGAATGGGCATCTCGAGGTTGGGCGACTGCAGGCCTCCGTCGACCTCGAGGATCTTGCCCGTCACATAGGAACCGGCGGGCGAGCACAGGTAGAGGATGGCTGCTGCGATGTCCTCGACCTGCCCGAGGCGCTTGAGCGGCGTCGCCTCTTCCATGGCCGTGCGCAACTCGTCGCTCGACATCACGATGTCGAGAGCGGAGGTTGCCGTCGAGCCGACGCCAATCGCATTGACCCGGATGCGCGGGGCCAGATCGCGCGAGGCCAGGCGCGTGTACTGCTCCACCGCACCCTTCACAGTGCCGTAGCCGACGTAGCCCCGGCCGGCGACGTGCCCCATCACCGAGGAGATGCTGACGATGGCGCCTCCGGGGTGATCGCCCTCGAGCATGCGGGGCACCGCAGCGCGGATGAGTGCGTGTCCCGCCGTCACGTTGAAGCGGAACGCCTCCTCCAAGAAGCGCGGCGAGGTGTCGAGCAGGGGCCGGGGCATGGTGCCGCCCATGTTGTTGACGACGATGTCGAGGCGACCGAATTCCTTCCAGGCCGTCTCGGCCAGCGAGGCCATGAGGTCGTAGTCGGTCAGGTCGCCGGGGACGATGACGGCCCGGCGTCCGGTCGCCTCCACCTGCGTGGCCACCTCGCGCAGCTGCTCCTCGGTGCGGGCGGCCAACACGACGTCCGCTCCGGCCTGGGCCAGGGCAACGGCGGCGGCGGCGCCGATACCCCGCCCGCTGGCAGTGACGACGGCGGCGTGGTCAGTGACGAGGAAGCGGTCGAGGATCATCGGGCGAACATAGTGGCCCAGCCGGCCGGCCGTTAGGAAGACGGCTGCGGGGCCTCACACTCGATGAGCCGGCCCACGGCGTCGATGAGGGCGAGGTGCGTGAAGGCCTGGGGGAAGTTCCCCAGATGCTCGCCCGTCGCCGTGTCGATCTCCTCGCCGTAGAGGAGGAGGGGCCCGGCGTAGTTGAGCAGCTTCTTGCACAAGACGGTGGCCCGCTGTGTCTCTCCGATCATGGCCAGGGCACTGACGAGCCAGAAGGAGCAGATGGTGAAGGTGCCCTCCTTGCCGCCGAAGCCGGTATCGGTCGTGTCCACCTTGTAGCGCAGGACGAGCTCGTCCTCGGTCAACTCGTCGGCGATGGCAAGTACGGTGGCCCGAACCCGCTCGTCGTCGGGCGGCAGGAAGCCGAGGATGGGGATCAGCAGCAACGAGGCATCGAGTTCGTCGTTGTCGTAGTGCTGGCGGAACCGGCCTTTCTCGTCGACACCCTTGTCGAGGATCTCGGCCTTGAGCTCGTCGGCCGCGGCACGCCACCGATCGGCCTTCTCGTGATCGCCCCTGGTCCCGGCCAGGTGGGCGCCCCGATCCATGGCCACCCAGCACAGGACCTTCGACGCCGTGAAGTGCTGGGGCTCGCCCCGGATCTCCCAGATGCCCTGGTCCGGGTCGGCCGAATGGGCGATGGCGGTGTCGACCAGGCTGGCCAGACCCTCCCACACCGGACGGACGATCTGCGCCGCGCCCTGTTTGAGGTGAATGTCGACGGCGTCGAGGAGCATGCCCCAGACGTCGTTCTGGTGCTGATCCCATGCACCGTTGCCCACGCGGACCGGACGCGAGTAACGCCAGCCCGAGAGGTGGTCGAGTGTGTGCTCGGTCAGGTCGCGCCGGCCGTCGATGCCGTACATGATCTGGAGCTCGTAGCCGGTGCCTGTGCTGAGGGCCTCGAGCACGAAGGCGAAGTACTCGAGCGCCTCCCACTCGAACCCCAGGCGGTACAGGGAGCGCAGCATGAACGACGAATCCCGGATCCAGGTGTAGCGATAGTCCCAGTTGCGCTCCCCGCCGGGTGTCTCGGGCAACGAGGTGGTGGCCGCCGCCATGATGGCGCCCGTCGGCGCGAAGCTCAGCCCCTTGAGGGTCAGTGCGCTGCGCTCCATGTACTGGCGCCACGGATGGTCCGGGAAGGTTCCGTTGGAGAGCCAGTCCCGCCAGTAGGCGACCGTCTCGTCGAGTGCGCCGAGTGCTTCTTCGACGGACGACGGGGGATGGCCGCCGGCCCACGAGAGTGCCACGAAGGCGGACTGGCCCTTGGCCAGAGTGGTGCGCCCGTAGGTGCGGGCACCCGCCGCACCGAGCCGCACCGACGAGGTCAGTGTGAGGACGGGGTCGCCCGGCGGCGGGCTCACGGTCATCGACTCGTACCCGTCACCGTTGTACTGCCAGTGGCCGGCCGCCGAGCCGTACTCGAAGACGGGGACGGCACTGACCACGACCTCGACATGTCCTTCGATACAGGTGGCCACCCGCACGAGCGTCCCGGTCGCAGCCTGGTCACCCGGGGCGCGCCGATAGTCGTCACGACGTGCCGCGCCGGCGGTGGCCCCGATGGCGAGCAGGTCCTGCACGACGAGCCAGCCCGTCGGCGTGTGCCAGGTCGTCTCGAGCACCATGGTGCCCGGGATGTAGCGCCGCTGGTGCGGCACCATGGTGTTGATCGGCCCGAAGCGGAAATTCCCGGCGGTCCGGTCGAGCAGCGCGCCGAAGACGCTCGGCGAGTCGGGCCGGGGCAGACAGAGCCACTCGACCGACCCGTCCGGGGCGATCAGGCAGTTGTGTTCGCAGTCCGACAGGAATCCATAGTCGGCGATCGGCGGAAAGTTCTCGGGTTGCACCGGTCCGGCCGGGACGTCTGTCACCGGGCGGATGCTATCGGTGCCCGTGGGGACGTCGCCGGGGGCCTCCTTGGAGGTACCTCCGATCCCATTAGGTTGAGGGCTTCGTGCGAGACCGCTGCCGAAAGGCGGCGGCGAGGAGGTGGCGTCATGGCTGGAGAGCTCGACGGCAAGGTGGCCATCGTGACGGGCGGCAACACCGGCATCGGCGCTGCCGTCGTCGTGGCGTTGGCCGAGCGGGGGGCCAAGGTCGTCATCGACTACGTGGCCCAGCCCGAGGCCGAGCAGGAACTGGAACGCAAACTCCACGCGCTCGGTGAGACCGCCGTCGGGATCGAGGCCGACGTGTCGAAGGTCGACGAGCTCCAGCGCATGGTCGAGACGGCGGTCTCGAACTTCGGTCGCCTCGACATCATGGTCAACAACGCGGGGATCGAGACGCGCAGTTCGATCCTCGACACGACCGAGGCGCAGTACGACAAAGTGCTCGCCATCAACCTCAAGAGCGCGTTCTTCGGGACCCAGTTGGCCGCCCAGCAGATGATCGCCCAGGGAGGCGGCGGCCGCATCATCAACATGACCTCGGTCCACGAGGACTGGCCGATGCCGGGCAATACGCCGTACTGCCTCTCCAAGGGCGGCATGCGCATGCTGACCAGGACGGCCGGCGTCGAACTGGCGCCGCACGGGATCCTGGTGACCGGCGTCGGGCCGGGCGCCGTCGACACGCCGATCAACGCGCAGACGGTGGCCAACCCCGAACTCCTGGCCAAGCTCAACGCCGCCATCCCGATCGGTCGCCTGGCCCAGCCCGAGGAGATCGCGTCGGTCGTGGCGTTCCTGGCCGGTCCCGGGGCCGCCTACCTGAGTGCGACGACGATCTTTGCCGACGGCGGGATCATGCAGAGCAGCCCCGGCCTCTAGGTGGTCTCGGCGTCGGCGCTGCCGACGGCGGACGGTTCCGCTGCCACCTCGCCTCCGACCTTCGGCATCGAGAGGCGCTGGCGGAAGATGTGGTAGGTCCAGGCCTGGTACACGAGGACACACGGGAAGAAGATCACCGCGACGACCGTCATCACCTTCAGCGTGTACGACGGGCTGGCCGTGTTGTTCACCGTGAGGTTGTAGGCGGCGTTGGTGGTCGAGACCATCACGCGGGGAAGAGCTCGAAGAAGATGGACCCGACCGTCCCCCCGATGCCGATCGCCGCGGCGAAAAAGGCCCAGCCGTCCGCCCGGGCATGGGAGAGCCAGGCGGCGGCGATGACCGCCATGAGGGCCAACGCCTCGACGGGCTTCGGCACGAACCCCGTGCCCAGCCCCACGTGGATCCAGGTCATGAAACCGAAGGCGACGAGGACGGCGACGCCGCCGATCGCTGCGGCGGCGTGCTGTGCCCGCCGGTGCAGTTCTCCGGTGGTCTTGAGCGTCAGATAGGTGGCCCCCATGAGCAATGAGAGCACCGTGAGAGTCACCCCCGTCCAGAGACCGAACGGCGTCAACAAGGTGAAGAAGCCGCCCGTGAACTGATGGGCCTTGTCGATGGGGAGGCCGTGGAGCAGGTCGCCCAGCGCCACGCCAGCCAGCAGCGGGATGAGCGCGCTGCCGATGGTCAGTCCCCAGCGCCAGGTCGATCGCCAGCGCGGGTCGTCGAACTTGCGTTGGTACTCGAAGGCGAGGCCGCGGGCCATCAGGGCGAGCAGGAGCACCACGAGGGCGAGGTAGAAGGTCGAGAACATGGTGGCGTACCAGCCGGGGAAGGCAGCGAAGATCACCGCGCCGGCGACGATGAGCCAGACCTCGTTGCCGTCCCAGACCGGGCCGATGGTGTTGACCACGACCCGACGTTCCATGTCCGTGCGACCGATGAACGAGTGCAGCATGCCGACGCCGAAATCGAACCCTTCCAGGACGAAGAAGCCGACCCAGAACAAAACGTCGATGATGTACCAGAGATCTCCGAGTGTCACGTTGGCTCCTAGTAGACGAGTGCCGGCTCGTCCTCTTCGGACGGCTCGGTCGGGACGGGCCGGCCGCACCACCGGGGGCGACGAGCTTGGCCAGGGGGTCGTGATCGAGCTCACGCCGGCTGTAGCGGATCATCAGCCAGGCATCGGCCACCCCGAGCACGAGGAAGACGAGGCCGAAGACGACGATTGAGATCCAGATGTCGGCGGCCGACACGGACGGTGACACGCCGGCGGACGTCTTCATGAGGCCCTGGACGATCCAGGGCTGGCGCCCGCTCTCGGTCAGCATCCACCCGGCGGTGTTCATCAGGAACGGTGCCACGGCGACCCAGGGTGCGATGCGCAGGAACCATCTCGAACGATCGAGCCGTCTGCGGTAGAGCAGCCACCCGCCCCAGACCGAGAAGAAGAGCACGAGCGTGGCCAGATAGGCCATGACCCGCATGGACCAGTACTGGATGAAGACGTTCGGGACGTAGTTTCCCGGCCCGTACTCCTTCTGGTACTCGGCGTTCAGTTGGTTCAGGCCCTGGACCTGACCGTTCGGATGGTTCGTGGCCAGAATGGACAGCAGGTAGGGAATGTTGATGATCTGCGTCGGCGTCTGGTCGTTGTTCCCCCCGCCGATCTGGAAGGCGGAGAACGAGCAGCCGGTGCAGGTGTTCCACTGCGCCTCGGCGGCGGCGATCTTCATCGGCTGGTAGGTCTCCTCGATAACGCCCAGCTCGCTGCCCACGAAGAGGGTCAGGATCACGGCCGGCAGCAGGACGGCCAGCGAGACCACGGCCGCCCGGCGGAACGCGTCGACCTGTTGACGGCGACGCAGGTGCCAGGCCGACACCCCGAGCATGATGACCGACGCTGTCACCAGTGAGGCCAGGAGCACGTGGGTGTAGCCCCAGAGGAACACCGGATTTGTGAACAGGGCCCAGATATTGTTCAGCTCCGGTTCTCCGGTTTTCTGGTTGGTCACGTACCCGACCGGGTGCTGCATCCACGAGTTGGCGGCCATGATGAAGGCGGCGGACAGCATGGTTCCCGCGGCCACCAGCCAGATCGTCGCCAGATGCGCCTTGCGGGAGAGCCGGTTCCATCCGAAGATCCACACCCCGAGAAAGGTGGACTCGAGGAAGAAGGCGACAAGGCCCTCCATCGCCAGCGGGCCGCCGAAGACGTTGCCGACCAGGCGCGAGTAGGCGGACCAGTTCATTCCGAACTCGAATTCCTGGATCAACCCGGTGACGACACCGATGGCGACGTTGATCAACAGCAGCGCGCCGAAGAAGCGGGCCAAGCGGAGGTACGTCTCGTCGTTGTTGCGGTACCAGGCCGTCTGCAGGAGGGCGACGAGAAAGGCCAACCCGATCGTCACGGGGACGAAGAGGAAGTGGTAGATGCTGGTCATGGCGAACTGCCACCGGGCCAGGTCGAGATTCATGTCTGTTCGCTCCCTTTGATCACGGCGGACCTGCTCCGATCGGAGCCGAGCTGCCGCACACTGTGGTCAGGCCGATCGTTCACGCGCTCTTCCCACCACAAGCCGGCGTAGTGGCCGCCGGCGCGCAACAGGTCTCCATGGGTTCCGCGCTCTTCGATCCGGCCGGCGTCGAGGACGACTATCTCGTCCATGTGCTCGAGGCCGGCCAGGCGGTGGGTGATGAGCAGGATGCACTGGCCCTCGGTGAGGGTGAGCACATCAGCGGCAAGGGCGTCTGCCGCGGCGGGTTCGAGGTGCTCGGTCGGTTCGTCGAGCACCAGCACCGGGAACTCGGCCAACAGTGCCCGGGCCACTGCCACCCGCTGGCGCTGACCCCCGGAGAGCCGCGCGCCCCGAGGGGCCGACCTCGGTGGCCAGCCCACGGGGGAGACCCGACAACCATTTGCCCAGACCGACGCGAGCCAAGACGTCCGCAAGCTCGTCGTCTCCGGCGGAACGACGTCCGATGCGCAGGTTCTCCGCCAGCGTGGTGTCGAAGAGGTGGGGTCGCTGCTCCACCAGCCCGATCACCCGGCGCACGTCGTCCGCTCTGAGTCGCTCCATCGGGACGCCGTCGATCGTGGCGGCACCCGAATCGGCGGGCAGGAACTTGACCAGGATGTCGGCGATGGTCGATTTCCCGGCACCGCTGCGACCGACCAGCGCCACGCGTCGGCCAGGTTGCAGTACCAGGTCGATGTCGCTGCAGCGCCGGGCGCCCGGCCCCGGGGTAGGTGGCCCAGACGGAGGCGAGCTCGACCCCGTGTGGGCCTGCGGGCAGCTGCACCGGTTGGACGGGCTCGGGCACCGCGGGAGGAGCCTCCACGACCTCGAAGACGCGCCCCGCGGCCGCTCTCGTCCTCTCCAATGCCTGGGTGGCGGCGGGAAGGGGTGCCACGAGCTCGAAGGCAGCCAGCGGGACGAGAGCCAGCACCCCGACGAGCGCACCGTCGAGGTGGCCCGAGTGCGTGGCCGCCACCCCGAGGGTGAGTGCGCCCCAGCTGGCCGTGCCGGCCAGCGCGGTCGTGAGCGCGAGGCCCACGCCCGTCGTACCGGCACGCTGGCGGGCCACCGCCTCGAGCCGCCGGTCGGACGCCTCGATGCCGGCCAGCTGTGCCTCGGTCGCCCCCATGGCGAAGAGTTCCGGAGCGCCCTCGACGAGATCGACCACCGAGGCGGAGAGCTCACCTCGTAGGGCCGAGAGCGACGACTCGCCCCGGGCGGCCAGGCGACGGGTGAGCCAGGGAACGAGGGTGGCCGAGAGCAGGAGGGCGCCGAGGAGCACGAGACCCGCCTGAGGGAGGAGCCACCAGAGGACTCCGACCGTTCCGGCTCCGACGAGCAGCGCCACCGCGAAGGGCTGGATGACGCGGAGGACGACATCTTGGAGTGAATCGACGTCGTCGACCAGCCGGGCCACCAGGTCACCCCGTCGGAACGCCGGCAGCCCGCTCGGGGCCACGGCCTCGAGACGTTCGTACACGCGCACCCGCAGATCGGTCAGCACTCGGAGCGCCGCGTCATGGCCGACCAGGCGCTCGCCGTAGCGGAAGAAACCCCGCGAGAGCCCGAAGAACTGCACACCCACGATGGCGAGGGTGAGCGCCGCCTCCGAGGGGTGCTGCGAGGCCCGAGCGATGAGCCAGGCGGACGTGCCCATGAGCGCGATCGAGGCACCGATGGCGCCGGCGCCCAGCAGGGAGGCCTCGGTCAGTCGCCGCCAGGCGGGCCGGGCGATCCCGAGTGTCTCGATGGTGCCGGCGGGACGGCCCGTCATGCCGGCACCGAGACGGGCGGGAGCTCGACGACGCGTTCGGCCATGGCGACCAGGGCGGGACGGTGGGCCACGATCACCGCGGTCCGCCCGACGGTCAGGCGGCGCACGGCCTCGAGGACCTCGGCCTCGGTCTCGCCGTCCAGTCCCGCCGTGGGCTCGTCGAGAAGCAGGATCGGCGCATCGCGGCACGAAGGCCCGCGCGAGCGCCACGCGCTGGCGCTCGCCGGCGGAGAGGCCGTAGCCCTCCTCGCCGAGCACGGTGTCGACACCGCTGGGCAGCCGACGCACGACTGCGGTGAGACCGGCCGCCTCCAAGGCCGCCTCACCTGGCGATCCGTCGCATCGGCCCGGCCCAAGCGCACATTGTCGGCCACGGAGCACGCGAAGAGATGCGGTCGTTGCGGCACCCAGGCGATCAGGTCGCGCCAGGCCGCGAAGTCCAACTCCGTCGCGTCAACTCCGCCCAGGACGACCGTTCCCCTGTCGGGCCGACGCATCCCGAGCACCACGGCGAGCAGGCTGGACTTCCCGCAACCACTCGGACCCGTCAGCGCGACGACCTCGCCCGGGGCAATGACCACCTCGACCCCGCACAGCGCCGGAACGGCACGACCGGGGTACGTCAACTGCAGATCCGAGACCCGGATGGACGTGTCGACGGGTCGGCGCGACCCGCTCGGCGGGAGGGTGGGCTCCTCCTCCATGAGGTCGAAGAGCGCCTCGGCCGCCTGCATGCCGTCTGCACTGGCGTGGTAGTTGGCCCCGAGTGCCCGCAGGGGCAGGTAGGCCTCGGGGGCGAGCACCAGCACGAACAGGGCATCCCTGAAGGTCATGCTGCCGCCCAGGAGGCGGAGACCGACGGCTACCGCAACCAAGGCCACCGACACCGTCGCCAACAGCTCGAGGATCAGCGACGAGAGAAAGGTGAGCCGCAGCGTGGCCATGGTGGTGCTCCGGAAGCGATCTGTGACATCGGCGATCGCCTTTGCCTGCACCTTGGCCCGGCCGAACACCTTGAGCGTCGGCAGCCCGCTCACGATGTCGAGAAAGTGCCCCGCCAATTTCTGCAGCGACCGCATCCGGGCCGCCGTTCGGTCCCTCGCGGTCGCGCCCACCAGCGCCATGAACAGGGGGATGAGCGGGATGCTCACTGCGATGAGCGCCGCGCTCACCCAATCCGCGCCGGCCACCACCCCGATGACCGTCACGGGGACGATCACGGCCAGGAACAGCTGGGGGAGGTAGCGGGCGAAGTAGGCGTCCAGTGCATCGATCCCTGTCGTCAAGAGCACGGTGACCTGACCGGCGTCGCGGCCGTCGAAGCTTGCCGGTCCGGCGGCCGCCAGATGCCGCGCCGCCGCCAACCGGAGCTCGGACTTCGCCTTGGCCGACGCCCGGTGGGCGGCCCGCTCGGCCGTCCAGGCCAGGGCGGCACGGGCCACGATGACGGCCAGGAAGCCGAGGAGCGCGCGCTCGAGCGTGCGCGGCCCCTCGTGATGGACGAACGCGCCGTCTGACCACCCACGCGATGAGCCACGCCTGGGCGACCAGCAGCAGCGCCGTGACCCCGCCGATCACGACGGACAGCGCGACGAAGCGTCGCGTCGTTCGTGCGGAGCGCAGGAGCCTGGGATCGAGCGGCCCCGAACGACGGCCGCGTGGAGCGCCCCCCGTTTCGCCTGCGCTCTCCTGAGGGTCCACTGCGTCCTTTCGTCGGGCTCCGCACAGGAGGTCTATCCGGCCGCGACGCCCGAACGCCACCGCCGCGTCTGTTCCGGGGCCATTCTCGGGTGGCGAGAGCTCGGCGGAAAGGGGAAGAAGGTCCCATTCAAAAGGGCGGAACCGCACATCTGCCGCCTTGACGAGAGGAGCAACAGGTTGCAGGGTGTCGCGGTGGGCCGCCTCCTCTCGAACACCGACGCGGCGCTGCGGCGCTGCTGGCATCCGGTGGCACGAGCGGGCGACGTGGGCGACCAGCCGAGCGGCGTGGTGCTCCTGGGTGAGCCCTGGGTGCTGCACCGATCGGGCGGCGACGTCGTCGCTTTCGTCGATCGCTGCCCGCACCGCCGCTGCCCCTTGACCCTCGGGCAGTGCGCCGAAGGCATCCTCCAGTGCGCGTACCACGGCTGGCGCTTCGACCGCTCGGGGCGTTGCATCGAGATCCCGGCCCTCGGTCCGGGTGCCCTGCTGCCGCCCACGGCGCGGCTGACACCGGCGGCCGGCGTGGCCGAGGCCCACGGCATGGTGTTCTTGGCGCCCGACGAACCTGTCGCCGCGCTCGGCACCGTTCCCGAGGCGGACGACCTCTCGTTCGCGGCCGGCGAGCTCCCGACCTTGCGCGCCCGGGGTTCCGCTGGACTGTTGGCGGACAACTTCCTCGACCTGGCCCACTTCCCGTTCGTCCATTCGGCCACGTTCGGCGCGGACGAAGCGTCGCTCGTGCCTCCCTATTCGGTGGTCCGCGACGGCTGGTCGTTTACTGTCTCCTACGAGCACTCCTTCGCTCACCGCGAGGACCCCGGGGTGCGGAGCGGCCTGCGCCCCCTGGTCCAGACGAGGCGTCTGACCTACCGGCTCTGCGCCCCTTTCCACCTCAGTCTGCGCATCGACTTCCTCGATTCCGGAGGCTCCAACGTGATCGGCTTCTTCATCCAACCCGAGACGGCAGAGACCTGCCGCCTGTTCACCACCCTGTGGCGTGACGACCTCGACGGTGACGAGACGCGCCTGGCCGAGGCGGTCGAGTTCGAGCTGGCCGTCCTGCGCGAGGACCTGCGGATCCAAGAGGCGTATCGCGACCTGGTGCTGCCGCTGGACCCCCAGGCCGAGGTCCACACCCGGGCCGACCGCACCACCCTGGAGCTGCGCCGGGTGCTGGCCGATCTGGTGGCGGCGACACACACATGACGGTGACCGTGGTGGACCATCCCGTCCTCGCCCACCGGCTGGCCCAGCTGCGCGACCGGGCCACAGGCGGTGACACCTTCCGCCAGCTGGTGTCCGAGGTCTCCGGCCTCTTGGCCTACGAGGCCCTGCGCGACCTCGGGACGACCGAGGTGTCGATCGACACGCCGGTGACCGAGGGCGCGTCCGCCCAAAGGGTGTCCGAGGTGGTGCTCTTGGTCCCTATCCTGCGGGCGGGACTCGGGATGGTCCAGGCCGTGCAGGAGGTGGTGCCGCTCACCGAGGTGGCCCATGTCGGCTTGCGCCGGGACGAGGCGACATTGCGCTCGGAGGTGTACCTCGACCGCCTGCCCAGCGATCTGACCGGCCGCCGGGTCCTCGTGTGCGACCCGATGGTGGCCACGGGGGGCTCCCTCGCACAGGTGTGCGATCTGGTGGCCTGGCGGGGAGCGTCCCGCACCGCCGCACTGTGCATCATCGCATCGGAACCGGGCCTGGCCTCCTTCGTGGCCCGTCACCCCGCCGTCGCGGTCTACTGCGCCGCCGTCGATCCGCAGTTGAACGAGATCGGCTACATCGTGCCCGGACTCGGAGACGCCGGTGACCGTCTCTTCGGTCCTCCCGACTGATCAGAGGCCGATGTCCTCGAACCAGACGTCGCGGTGGGAGGCGATGTAGCGACCCAACAGGTCGATGCACTCGGCGTCGTCGAGGAGGACGACCCGGCACCCGTGCTCGGAGACCCAGTCGTGTCCGCCGACGAAATTGCGTGCTTCGCCGATCACCACGGTGCCAATGCCGAATTGGCGCAACAGCCCGCTGCAATACCAGCAGGGTGACAGCGTCGTGACCATGATGCAGTCCCGGTAATGCCGGCGCCGGCCGGCGGCCCGAAAGGCGGCCGTCTCGGCATGCATGGAGGGGTCGCCGTCCTGTACCCGGCGGTTGTGGCCGCGGCCCAAGAGGGTGCCGTCATCGTGGAAGAGCGCAGCACCGATCGGAATGCCACCTTCGGACATCCCGTGCCGGGCCTGCTCGAGCGCCACCGCGAGCATGGCGCGGACCTGCGCTTCGCTGAGGTCCTCATCCGAGGACATATGCTCCAACCAGTCTCATGTCCACGGACCCGGATCGTATCTACACGACCTCGGTGGGAAGCCAGAACGTCGAGCTCCCCCTGATCGCGCTCAACGACGACTTGACCATCGCTCTCCTGATCTGTGTCGACATGGGCGTCTCCTTCGCCGAGACCGCGGGGCGGGAGCTGGCGGAGATGATGCGCCCCTGCGAACCCGAGATCGTCGTGTCGGTGGCCACGATGGGGATCCCGCTCGCCATCGAGGCCAGCCGGGCCATGGGACTCGACGACTACGTGATCCTGCACAAGACGCCGAAGATCCACCTGGGCGAGACCTGGTCCGAGCCGGTGCTCTCCATCACGACGGACAAGCCGCAGCGTCTGCGCATGGACCCGGCGCGGGTCGACGCCGTGCGGGGGCGCCGGGTGGCGGTGGTCGACGACGTCATCTCCACCGGCGCCTCGCTGTCGTCGGCGCTCCGCCTGGTGCGGCGCTTGGACGCCGAGCCCGTCGTCATCGGCTGCCTCATGACCGAGGGTGGCGGGTGGAAGGAGGCCCTGGGCGACGATGCGGCGCTGGTGCGCTCGCTCGGGGCCATGCCGCTCTTCCATCCCGACGGCCAGGGCGGCCTCGTCGAGGACTGGGGCTGACGCCGGTCAGGCGACGAGCAGGCCCTCCTCGACCAACACCTGATCGTGGGCGTCTGCTTCCCGGCGGACCTTGCTCGAGGCGAGCAGCAGATAGGCCAGCGCGGCCACCCCGAAGCCCAGGAACACGCTGAAGTCGCCACCGTAGTGATAGGCGTCCTGCGTGTGGTCGGTGACTTCGTTGAGCCAGCTGGGCACGCGGAAGTAGTAGGTCGGATTGACGTAAAGGGCGGAGATGGCGGCGTACATGCCCACGACCTGGGCGACGAGGGCGGGCCAGAAGATCCCACCCTTGCGCCAGTAGAGCGAGGTCCGTCCCGTCTCCTGCAAGGCGGCCGGGACGTAGCGATAGCGCCGCAGGGCCCAGTCGACGAGGAAGATGGCGCTCCACGGGGCGATCCAGATGATCACCAGGTCGACGAAGTCGGACAGGTACTCGGTGAACGATCCACTGAAGATGGCCCACATGGTGATGGCGAGGGCGATGGCGCAATCGATCAGGACGGCCTGGTAACGCTTGACCGGGATGCCGATGGCCTGCATCGTCACGCCGGACGAGTACATGTCCAGGCTGTTGATCCCGAAGAGTTGCACGATACAAAAGCACAGGAAGACCACGACGAACCACGACGGGATGGCGTGCTGGTGGGCGAAGGGCAGGAAGCCGCCGGCGCCGGTGCCGATGTCGAGCACGAACGTGCCCACGGTGGCCCCGAGGATCATGATGACGATCTCGGGCAGCGCCGTGCCCAGGAAGACCCAGCCGACGAGCGCCTTCTTCGACGTGTCCGTCGGGCAGTAGCGGGAGTAGTCGTTGCCGCACTCGGCCCAACCGAGACCGCTGAGGGCGATGGTGAAGGCCAGAGCCTCGGTGAACGCCTGCCAGTCACCGCTCGACTTCACCACGTGGGTGTTGGCGTGCGGGATGGCGAAGCCCAACATGATGGCGAAGAGGACGACGAAGGGCAGGATGAGCAGACGGAGCGTCTTGACGATCGCGGCATGGCCCAAGAAGGGGAGGATGCCCTGGATGAGCACGGCCACGATGACGAGGACGACCTTCGCCGGGTCTCCGGGGAGAAATCCGGCTTTGAGCATGAGCACGAGGCCGGCGCCGACGATGAGGATGAGGCCCTCCACCTCGAATCCGATCTGAGTCAACCAGTTGAAGACCGAAATGGGGCGAGATCCGTTCGGACCATAGGGAGCACGGTTGATGGCGAAGACGGCCGTGCCGGCGTTCGGGCCCTGGAGCGAGCACAGTCCGAGAAGGAAATAGGACAGGTTGCCCAGCACGATGACGAAGATCACCTGGGCGAACGTCAGCCCGAAGGTCATCAGAATGGCGCCGTAGATGAAGTATTCGATCTGCACGCTGGCGCCCGCCCACATGGCACCGATGTCCTTCGGCCTGGCCCAGCGATCGCTCTCCGGGATGAAGTCGATCCCGTGCTGTTCGACCTTGAACGGGTCGTCGACGTCCGGTTCGTGGATAATCGCTATGTCCTCGGCGATCGCCACCGCGGAACCTCCCTTGTCGTTCGCCTCTACGGGGGCGTGTCGGGTGACCCGCTGAATCGACCGTGGCACGGTCGGCTGCCCCCCGGCAGTCCCGACCCCGGTCTCGGGTCCCTTCACGCATTCCGCTTCTGTCAGGTTCGGCGCGCCTCCCTGGCGAGCGACCGAAGGTGTGCGGCCACAGATTGGGTTGTGGCGACCCCGTGGGTCAAGTGGTTTGCGTGAACGGCACGTGAACCACGACATGCCGGTGACACGGGGGTGGGGGCGCGCCATTGCTGCGCGCCCCGGACATCAACCCTCGAGTCGGCTCCGCATGAAGACGACCGATTTCTCCTGGGTCTCGCGGGCCTGCGCTTCGATGAAGCGCTCGACGATGGGCCCGGCCCCGAAGATCTTGACCCTGAGCTTCGAGCGCGAAGGTCTCGACCGTTCGCCCGTCCTCGACGGCGAACGCGATCGATCCGTCGATGTGCGTCTTGTCGGCCATCGTCCCGGGAGTCATGACGAAGGTCGTCGTCGAGGTGGCGGGGTCGAAGGTGCTGACCTCGGTCGTGAGGACCTCGTCGCCGAAGATCTTGCGCACGGGGCCCGGCATGTTCGGCTTCTGTCCGTAGCGCAGCGTCCGGACCAGGCCGCTGGAGAGATCGCCCTCCTGGGACAGGATCTCGGCCGAGGTCGACCCCAGGCTCTCGAGGTGGAGCTGGACCGCGAAGTGCCGGTCGAAGTACAGGGCCCAGAACGCCTCGGGCGAGCACGACCAGTCGTAGGTGAGCGAGAGCTTCATGGCTGAAGGTCGAAGAGCATGTGGCGGCTGAGATCTCCCATGAGGTCGATGATGATATGCATCGCCACCACCTGCCAGCCCGCCGAGCCGAGCTTGTAGCGGTGTCGATAACGGCCGGCGATCACCGGCTGCAGGGCAAGCTCACCGGGCACGGCCTGGAGCACGGTGAAGTAGGAGCGGCTCGCCGCCTCGGTACCGTCCACGTCCACGATGAGATTGGTCATCACATGCTTCGTCCGCGGGGTCCCGTCGTCGAAGCGCCGGGTCGTCCGGCCGTAGAGCGCCTCGATGGCGTCGCGGCCGTGCACGGCGTCGCCGAACCCTTCGAAGGTCAGGCGTGGCCCGCTCGAGGAGTTCGGCCACACCAGCGAAGTCGCCCAGGTCGATTCGTTCGGCGTAGGTGTAGATCAGCTTGGTGACGGCCTCGATCGGGGTGTCGGTCACGGAGCCCGATTCTGGCACCGTCACTGGCCGAGCAGGCGACCCATCGCTCCGGCCAGGCGGCTGGGCCTCCCGTTGCGGGCTTCGCTGCGGTCGGCCAGCTTCATGGTCCACAACCCTGCGTTCACCCCGAGCCAACGCAGCGGCTCGGGTTCCCACTGGGGCGAGCGGTGACCCACCCAGGGCAGGTGGACCAGATCGGTGTCGGCACCGGTGATGAGGTCGGCCAGCGTGCGTCCGGCCAGATTGGTCGTGGACACCCCGTCACCCACGTAGCCACCCGCCCAGGCCAGCCCGGTGGAACGGTCGAGTCCGACCGAGGAGTGCCAGTCGCGCGCGATGCCGAGCGGGCCGCCCCAGGCGTGGGTGAAGCGGGCCTGGGCCAGATCTGGGAAGAGCTCGGTCAACGTCTGGCGCAGCAGGGCGTGGACCGCCGGCTCGCGATCGAAGTCGGAGCGGATGTCCGATCCGAAGTGGTACGGCGCTCCCCGGCCGCCGAAGGCGATGCGTCCGTCCGCCGTGCGCTGCCCGTAGATGATCATGTGCCGGAAGTCGGCGAAGGTGGCCCGACCGTCGAGGCCGGCCTCCTTCCAGAACGCGTCGCCGAGCGGCTCGGTCGCCACCATGAGGGAGTAGACGGGCACGATCGCCCGTTCGAAACCCGGGAGGGTGGGTGTCCAGGCCTCGGTCGCCCTCACCACGACCTCGGCGCGCACGCTCCCGCCCCGGGTCTGGACGGTGGCCCGCCGTCCGGGGCCGGCCGGCCGGATGGCGGTCACCTCCGTGTGTTCGTAGAGCGCAACGCCGCGCCGTTCGACTGCATCGGCCAGGCCGCGGGCGAGGAACGCCGGCTGCAGCGCCGCGCAGTGAGGTGTGAACGTCGAACCCAGGACGCCCGCCACCCCGACGAGATCGTTCGTCTCGTCCGGGCCGAGCCAGCGCAGGTCCTCCTCACCGAAGCCGAGCGCCCGCTGTTCGTCCAGCTCGGCCTTGGCCCGCACGCGCTGGGCCTCGCTGCGCACGAGGTCCACCGTGCCACCCTTGGCGAATTGGCAGTCGATGCCCTCAGCCGCCGCGCTCGTTCCGACCACATCGACCGTGTGTTGCATCGCCCGGCGCATCGCCACCATGGCCTCGCGCCCGTAGCGCCGGGCCAGCGCCGAGTCCGAGACGGCGAAAAGGGCCGAGCACCAGCCTCCGTTCCGGCCCGACGCCCCGAACCCGGCCACCTGGCGCTCGAGCAGGGCCACCCGGATGCCGGGGTCGCGCTCGCACAGGGCGTGGGCGGTCCACAGCCCCGTGAAGCCGCCGCCGACGATGCAGACGTCGACGTCGAGGTCGTGGGTGAGCGCAGGTCGCGGCGGCAGCGGGACGGGGACGGCCTCCCACCACAAGGAGAGGCGCTGGTAGCCCGATCCCGGTGCTACATCCGGCGCCACGCCTCGGTGAGCACGGAGCGCAGGGTCGAGGCGATGAAGTCGATCTCCTCCTGGCCGCAGATCAGCGGCGGGGAAAGCTGCACCACCGGGTCACCGCGGTCGTCGGCCCGGCAGATCAGCCCGGCCTCGAAGAGGGCGCCCGAGAGGAAGCCGCGGAGCAGGCGCTCGGACTCGTCGTCGTCGAAGGACTCCCGCGTCTCCTTGTCCTTGACGAGCTCGATTCCGTAGAAGTAGCCGGCCCCGCGCACGTTGCCCACGATGGGCAGGTCGTAGAGACCCTCGAGGGCGCTCCGGAACGCCTGCTCGTTCGACTGCACGTGGTTGAGGATCTGCTCACCCTCGAACACGTCGAGGTTGGCCATGGCCACCGCGCAGCTGACCGGGTGCCCGGCGAAGGTGAAGCCGTGGAGGAACGACGCGCCGAGGCCCAAGAACGGCTCCATGAGCCGATCCGAGGCGATCATGGCGCCGAGCGGCGCATAGCCCGACGTCAAGCCTTTGGCCACCGTGATGATGTCGGGCTGGTAGTCGTAGCGCAAGGCTCCGAACCAGTGGCCGAGGCGACCGAACGCGCAGATGACCTCGTCGGAGACCAGGAGCACCCCGTGGCGGTCGCAGATCTCGCGTACCCGCTGGAAGTAGCCGGGGGGCGGTGGGAAGCAGCCGCCGGCGTTCTGCACGGGCTCCAAGAAGACCGCGGCCACCGATTCGGGGCCTTCGCGCAGGATGGCCCGCTCGATCTCGTCGGCCGCCCATCGGCCGAACGCCACCTCGTCGTCGGCAAAGAGCTCTGCCCGGTAGAAGTTGGTGTTGGGCACCTTGATGGCACCCGGGACGAGGGGCTCGAAGGGCACCCGCAGCTCCGGAATGCCCGTGATGGAGAGCGCCCCCATGGAGGTGCCGTGGTAGGCGATGTAACGGCTGATCACCTTCGTGCGCTCGGGCTGCCCGATCAGGTTGAAGTACTGCCGGGCCAGCTTCCATGCCGACTCGACCGCCTCGGAACCGCCCGAGGTGAAGAAGACGCGGTTGAGGTCGCCCGGTGCATAGCCGGCGATCCTCTCCGCCAGCTCGATCGCCCGCGGGTGGGCATAGGTCCACAGGGGAAAGTAGGCCAGGGTCTCGGCCTGCTTGGCGCCCGCCTGGGCCAGCTCGGCGCGGCCATGGCCGAGCTGGGACGTGAACAGGCCGGCCAGCCCGTCCAGGTACCGCTTGCCGTGCTGGTCCCACACGTAGGCGCCCTCGCCGCGGACGATGACCGGGACCTCGTGGTTCTCGTAGGACCCCATTCGGCTGAAATGCATCCAGAGGTGCCGCTTGGCATCCTCGCTCAGCTCGGAATTCTCGGGATTGACGGTGCTCATCGATGCTCCTCGGGTCTCAGCGGGTGCCCCACGTATAGGTCTGTTTGGCCAATTTCAGGTACAAGAAGGTCTCGGTCGAGCGCACGCCGGGGATGGAGCGCACCGAGTCGTTGAGGACGTGCAGCAGCGCCTCGTCGTCCTCGCAGACGATCTCGGCCAGGATGTCGAACGAGCCGGCGCACATCACCACGTAGTCGACCTCGCTCATGGAGCTGAGCTTCTCGGCCACCCGGCGGACATCGCCCTCGACCGAGATGCCGATCATCGCCTGGCGGGTGAATCCGAGTTGGAGCGGGTCGGTGACGGCGACGATCTGCATGATGCCCATTTCGCGCAGCCGCTGGACCCGTCGACGGACGGCGGCCTCGGACAGGCCCACGGCGTCGGCGATGGCCCCATAGGGCTGGCGGCCGTCGTGCTGGAGCGCCTCGATGATGGCCCGGTTCGGCCCGTCGAGCAGCGTGCCGGGCGGTCCTGGCTCCGCTGGTGCTGTGCCCCCCTCCACCGGACCCTCGGTGTCGGGCATCTCATACCTCTCTTCGGTCGTCCAACCTGCCAGATCGTGATGACGTGCAGAATTGTGTCACCTTCTGGGCCTCAGTCAAGCAGAATCCGTCATCTTCGGCACCCGATATTGCGAAATCGCTTGTTGGCATCCGAATTCTGTGATTCCCTAGCCGGGTCAGACCGGAAGGAGCGGCATGCGTACCTTGCAGAATTTCATCGGTGGCGTCTACGCCGACGCCGAAGACGGTCCGACGGCCCCGCTGATCGATCCGAGCACGGGTGAGGCCTTCGCCGAGGCCCCGGTCTCGGGCCCGGCCGACGTCGACCGGGCCGTGCGCGTCGCCGCCGAGGCCTTCACCGGATGGAAGCGCACCACACCCTCGGAGCGCTCTCTGGCCCTCCTGCGCATCGCCGACGCACTCGAGGCCAGGGCCGAGGACCTGGTCCAGGCCGAGTGCGAGAACACGGGCAAGCCATTCCAGTTGACGATGGACGAAGAGATCCCGCCCATGATCGACCAGATCCGCTTCTTCGCCGGCGCGGCCCGGTTGCTCGAGGGCAAGGCCGCGGCCGAGTACATGGCCGGGCACACCTCCTTCATCCGGCGCGAGCCGATCGGAGTCTGTGGGGCCGTGACGCCGTGGAACTACCCGATGATGATGGCGGTCTGGAAGTTCGCGCCGGCCTTGGCCGCCGGCAACACGCAGGTGCTCAAGCCCTCCGACACCACACCGGTCACCGCGCTGCTCATGGCCGAGATCATGGCCGAGCATCTGCCGCCGGGCGTGTTCAACGTCGTTTGTGGCGATCGGGGGACCGGTCGAGCCCTGGTCGAGCACGAGACGCCGGCCATGGTCTCGGTGACCGGTTCGGTGCGGGC
Organism: uncultured Acidimicrobiaceae bacterium; assembly: GCA_963754445.1. GTDB lineage: Bacteria > Actinomycetota > Acidimicrobiia > Acidimicrobiales > RAAP-2 > Bog-473. The sequence goes on from CAVWFT010000002.1 coordinate 1,669,142, forward strand.
CGGCATGGAGGTCGCCGCGGCGGCGGCACCCACCCTCAAGCGGGTCCACCTCGAGTTGGGAGGCAAGGCGCCGGTCATCGTGTTCGACGATGCCGACGCCGCTGCCGCCGCCGAGGGCATCGCGGGAGCGGGCTACTTCAACGCCGGTCAGGACTGCACGGCGGCGACCCGGGTCCTGGCCGGACCCCGCGTCCACTCGGACCTGCTGGCCGCACTGGTCGAGCAGGCGGCGGGGACGACCGTCGGAGGTCTGGACAACTCGGACGCGGACTACGGACCGCTCAACAATGCCAACCAACTGGAGCGGGTGCGCGGCTTCCTCGAGCGGACGCCGGCCCACGCTTCGGTGCTGGCCGGGGGAAGTCCGGTCGGCGACCGGGGCTACTGCTTTGCTCCCACGGTGGTGGCCGGACTCCGCCAGGACGACGAGCTCATCCAGAGCGAGGTCTTCGGCCCGGTGATCACCGTGCAGGAGTTCTCGGACGAGGCCGAGGCGTTGCAGTGGGCGAACGGGGTCGAATACGGCCTGGCTTCCTCGGTGTGGACCCGTGACCACGGACGGGCCATGCGTATGGCCCGCGACCTGGACTTCGGGTGCGTCTGGATCAACACCCACATCCCGCTCGTTGCCGAGATGCCGCACGGCGGCTTCAAACGGTCGGGTTACGGCAAGGACCTCTCCGCGTATGGATTCGAGGACTACACGCGCATCAAGCACGTGATGAGCAACATAGAGGAGTAAGCATGATCGTCGGAGTGCCCAAGGAAGTGAAGACCGACGAGTGGCGAGTGGCACTGACGCCGGCGGGGGTGCGCGAGCTGACGTCGGCCGGTCATGTCGTGCTGGTGCAAAAGGGCGCAGGTGACGGATCGTCGATGCCCGACGCCGACTTCGTCCGCACCGGGGCGAAGATCGTCGACGATGCCGACGAGGTCTGGGGCGCCGCCGACCTGGTCTGCAAGGTCAAGGAGCCCGTGGCCGAGGAGTACGGCCGACTGGGGCTGCGCCAGGACCAGACGCTGTTCACGTACCTCCACCTTGCCGCCTCACGCGACTGCACCGAGGCGTTGCTCGGTGCCGGCAACGTCGCCATCGCCTACGAGACAGTGCGGAACGAGGACAACTCGCTGCCCCTCCTGGCCCCGATGAGCGAGGTGGCCGGGCGCATGGCCCCGCTGATGGGGACCCATCACCTGATGCGGCCAGGCGGCGGACGCGGTGTGCTCGTGTGCGGTGTCCCCGGTGTGCGCAGCGCCCGGGTCGTCATTCTCGGGGCCGGCGTGGCCGGGTTTGCCGCGGCCACGATGGCGGTGGGCATGCATTCGGACGTCTACATCCTCGACCGCAATCTCGATCGCCTGCGAGACGTCGACCATCACTTCCGGGGCGCCCTCGAGACGGTGGCGGCGTCGCAGCACGCAATCGAAGAAGTGTGCCTGGAGGCGGACATCGTGATCGGTGCCGTGCTCGTGGTGGGCGCCCGGGCGCCACACCTCGTCTCCGACGCGCTCGTCGAGCAGATGCGTCCTGGTTCGGTCCTCGTCGACATCTCGGTCGATCAGGGAGGCTGCTTCGAGTCGACCCGCCCCACCACGCACTCGAACCCCACCTTCGAGGTCCACGGGACGGTGTTCTACTGCGTGGCCAACATGCCGGGCGCAGTCCCGCACACCTCCACTCATGCGCTGGCCAACGCCACCTTGCCCTACACGCTCAGCATCGCCAACCTGGGTTGGCAGCGGGCCGTCCAGGCCAACCGGGCCCTGGCCGAAGGGGTCAACGTGGCGAACGGGAGAATCGTCTACAAGCCGGTGGCCGATGCCCATGGACTCGAGTACAGCCCCCTCGAGGCCCTGGTCGACTGACGGGCGGACTCCTCCGGCTGCCTCGGGCAACCGCCACCCACCGCTCATGATCTGACGGAGCGTCAGCCCGGGCGGCCGAGCGACGGCGCCCGTGGAGCGACCAAACTGCAGGGATGGCAGACCAGCCGATCTCCGATCAGCCTGCGCCGGGCGGGGAGCTGGCCATGCGGGTGGCCGATGCCGACCGGGACCGCACCGTGGCCACGTTGCGAGAGCACGTCGTGGCCGGCCGCCTGACCCTCGACGAATTCTCCGACCGCGTCGGGCGGGCGCTCGACGCGACCACCCGCGGCGACCTGATCGCCGTCATGGCCGACCTTCCGGCCACGTCCGAGCCGGCCGGAGCCGGCCCGGCGCCGGCACGCCGACGACGCCGATGGCACGTCGCGGTGCTGAGCGGCCATGAGACCAAGGGACGGTGGCGCATCAGCGGGAAGACGAACGCGGTCGCCATCATGGGTGGTTGCGACATGGACCTGCGTCGAGCGGAGATCGACGGGCCGGAGGTCGTCATCACGGCATTCGCATTCTGGGGTGGCATCAAGATCGTCGTGCCCGAGGGGTTCGACGTCGATCTGGTGGGGCTCTCCGTGATGGGCGGCCGCAGCCTCAAACTGCGCGACGTCCCGATCGTCCCGGGCTCTCCACGTATCGTGGTGCGGGGCTTCGCCGTCATGGGCGGGATCGATGTGCGCAGTCGTTCGAGCCGATCCGGTCGCAAGACGGCGAAAGCGATCACCGAGAGTGCACTCGGGGTCGTGGACGCGTTCACGGAGCGATCGGCGGCGAAGGCTCAGGCACTCGACGGAGCGCGCGCCCCCTCGTCCGCGCCGGCCTCGGCCGACCTCGCCGCGTTCGAGGGCGAGTTGGTGGCTGACGGCACGGTCACCATCCTCTTCTGCGACATGGTCGATTACGCCGGCATGACGGAGCGTCTGGGCGACCATGCGTCGTTGTCCCGCCTGCACGAGCACCACCGCATCGTGCGCCAGGCTCTGGTTCGCCATGGCGGCCGTGAGGTGAAGGTGCAGGGCGACGGTTTCATGATCGCGTTCGGCGGCGCGGCTCGAGCCATGCGATGCGCCATCGACATCCAGCGTGCGTTTCGCGATCACGTACCCGAGAGCGGCGAGGATCCCATCGCCGTGCACATCGGCATCAACACGGGGGACGCTGTCGTGGAGGGCGAAGACTTCATCGGTCACAGCGTCATCGTCGCCAGCCGACTGGCCGACGTGGCTGGCCCGGGCGAGGTCCTGGTCTCGTCACTCTCCGAACAGCTCGTGATCGGGTCGGGCGAGTTCACGTTCACCGCGCCCCGGGAGACGACGCTCAAGGGCATGGCCCGTACCCAGCGCGCGTCGACGCTTCTCTGGGCGGAGTAGATGGCTGCGGGTGGCCGCCGACCGGTCGGATCGGACGGCCCGACCGCAGTGGTCCCAGCTGAAACCAAGCATTTCTCCCACATGTCCTGACCCGGGAATTCGAACCAGCGCCGCCTTTCTTGTGTGAGTCGCGGGCGACGCGGGTAACCCTTCGACGTCAAGCCCAACGCCGATAGGAGATGCCAGTGTCGTGTGCAACCAAGGGTTCTTCCGACATCGAGGTACTCCCTGAGCTCAACTTGTTCAGCGCGGCGCTCGATTCGTCCGGAAAGCTCTTCCTCTACGGCGAACTCGACGTCAGCGGCATCGATGCCTTGCGGGTCGTTCTCGATCAAGCCCTCCTCGAGCCGGGCAACGAGATCGTCGTCAACGGATCCCGGTTGGCCTCGATCGACCTCCCGGCGTCACGCGAACTGCTTGAGTACCAGACCCGGGCGGCCTCGTCGCGGCGACGCCTCTGGCTCGAGCCCGTCTCGATCGAGGTGACGAAGGCCCTTCGTGGATTCAACCTGCTCGGCTTGCTGATCAAGCCGAAGGAACGAGTCGGGTCGTGAGGCCCGCTTCCGGTTGGACGGTCGGATAATCGCACCAGCCGTGAGATGAACGCCATCGGTTCCGAGTTCACCCGATCGTGCTAATCCGAACGGGTGAATGACCTGTATGTGGGGCAGTTTTCCCGGTCAGCCCGGGGGCTGTGACCCCAGTTGAGCACTAATCTCCAGGCATGGAGCCGGCGCTACTGATCGAGCAACCCGGCCATGTGGTCGAGCGGGACCGCGGCATCTGGTCTCTCCGGGGACCCAGGATGCTCATCATCGGATACTTCGTCGTCCTGGTCGTGATCGCCGCGGCGACCCTGCCCACCCTCGTCGGTACGCTGCAGACGCTCAATCGCCAACACGCCACCTATGACGTGGCCTCTGCCGGAGCGACCAATCTCATGGTGAGCGCGCTGAACCAGGAGACGGGCCTTCGAGGGTACGTCATCACCGGTGACCCGTCTTTCTTACAGCCCTATCGGCTCGGAGCCAGCCAATACCTCGGGGCGAAGAGCCATCTCGACTCGGTCCGTCTGGGCGAACCGTTTCGAGCCGAGGTCGAGTCGACCCTGGCGAGTTTGAACCGCTGGCGCGCCACGGCGATGGAGGCGATCGGAGACATCGAGCGTCACGACGTGTCGGCCGCGCGGACCGTGACGATCCAGTCGACGGCCAAGAGCCGTTTCGACCAGTTCCGGCAGCAGCAGGCTCTCCTGGCCAACACGGTCCAAGAAGATCTGCACGCCAGCCGCAATGCGCTGCAGTCGCAGGTGGTGTTGTCCATCGTCGTGCTGTCCGTTGCACTGGGCGTCGGTTTCATTCTCGCCTTCGCCATGTGGTTGTGGTGGCGTTTGTTCGGGCGCCGCACTGCCGAGAACGAACGGGAACTGGCGGATCGAGCCGTGCTCATGCAGGCGGCCATCGATGCCTCGTCCGACGGCTTGCACGCCAAGGACCTGGAGGGCCGGCACATCCTTGCCAACCGGGCCAGGGCGGCTGCGCTGACCGGAGGAGACGCCGATGCGGATCTGATCGGCCGTCGGGTCGACGACTTTCTCGCACCAGGCGTGGCAGCGGACATCAAGCGGAACGAGGAGCTGGTGATCCGCACGGGTCGCGAGCGACAGTTCCAAGAGATTCTGCCGTTTCCCGACGGGCCGCACGTCTTTTCGATGACCAAGAGCCCCTTGCGGAATTCGGAAGGGCAGATCTCCGGGACGGTCGGCATCTCGCGTGACATCACCACCGAGATCACGCTGCTCGAGGATCGCGAGCGCCTCTACCGCCTGGAACATCGCCTGGCCGAGACGCTGCAGCTGTCCATGATCGGCAGCGATCACCTCGACGATCAGCGCCTCGAGGTCTGTGCCCGCTACACGACTGCAGCCGACGAACTGGCCGTCGGGGGCGATTGGTACGACGCCCTGCCCACGCCCGACGGTCGCATTGCCCTCGTGGTCGGCGACGCCGTCGGCCACGGAATCGGATCAGTCACCGCCATGGGGCAGCTGCGCAGCGCGCTGGCGGCGCTGATCAATGTCGCACCCGATCCCGCGGCCCTCCTCGAGACGATGGACGAGTTCGCTTCGACGCTGCCGCTGGCCCGATCGTCCACGTGCATCGTCGTCTTCATCGATCCTTCGCAGGAACGCATCGTCTACTCCTGCGCCGGCCACATGCCGCCGATCATCGTGCGGCCCGGTGAGCACGCCGCGGTTCTCGCCGACCATCAGGATCCACCGCTCGCGGTCAAGAGGTCGTTGGCGCGCAGGAATACGACGGTGGCGTTCCCTGTCGGTTCGGTCGTGCTGCTCTACACGGATGGCCTCGTTGAGCGGCGCAATGAACTCATCGACGTGGGAATGCAACGCTTGATCGACGGGGTCGAGAAGATGGCGGACCCTCCCATGGACGAGCTGTGTGACGGGGCCATCAAGAACCTCGTCGCCCCCGAAGAGCAGTCCGATGATGTCGCCATGATCGCCGCTCGGCTGGCGAACAGGGATGGGCGAGGGCCGCTGTCACGCCACTCGGGAACGGCCGCATGACAGGCGGGTCCTCCGTGGCGTCCGCAGGGCAGCGCACGGTTCTGGCCGCGCCAACGCTGCGGCGCCGGCCGTCGAGGGTCTCTCGCTCCGGCCGGAAGGGTCAGGTCGCGACCAGAAGATCGCACCAGACGGTCTTGCCGTCGTCGTCCACGCTGGTGCCCCAGTCATCGGAGAGGGCACCCACCAGCCGGAGCCCCCAGCCGTGGTGCGACTTGGTGGACTCAGGATCGACTTCGGGCAGATGGCGGTCGGTATCCGACACCCCCATCCGGAGACGCACGCCGTCGAAGGACAAGAACAGGGTCAGCATCGTCTTGGCATGCCGCACCCCATTGCTCACGAGTTCCGTGACCAACAGGAGCACGGCATCCTCGGCGCCGGCCAGGCCCCAGTCGTGGAGGGCGCGGCTGGTCAACTGCCGCGCTGCAGCTGCGCTGGCCACTGACGGTGGAAGGCTTGTCTGAACTCGCATCTCTTCGATATCTAGACGGTACCCGGGTCGGTTAGAACTAACCCACTCATTCGACATGCACTGAGCGGGTGGGAGAGGCCCACTGATGGCATTGAGGCTTTCGGACCTCATACCCCTTACCATTGAGGAAATTATGGAAACGTCAGCTGTGAACAGGGACAACGAAGCGGAGTTGGAAGAATCGGCGTCGCGGAAGGAGCATTGATATGGCCATGGGAGAGGTCCGTACCGAGCCCGACGGAGTCTCGCCGGGCCTGCCTGTCGTCACCGTGTCGGGAGAAGTCGATCTGGCCGTGGCCCCCGTCATGGAGGCGCACATCACCAATGCCCTGGGCCCAGGGTCCGACCTCGTCATCGATCTGTCCGGAGCGACCTTCATCGACTCGGTTGCACTCGGAGTGCTGACGTTGACCCTCGAGCGGTGTGAGGACGCCGGAAACCAACTCTTTCTGGTCATCGGGGACCAGCGTGTGCTCAGGGTCTTCGAATTGACCGGCCTGACCACGAGCTTCTCCATCTTCGACTCCCGGGAGGCCCTGTCGTCCCACATCAGCCAGACCGGCGCACCCTCGTGACCACGACCACGGTCGACGAGGATTTCGAGGAACTCTGGCTCACCGTCCCGAACGAGGCGGACTACGTCGCGTTGGCGCGGTTCGCCGCTGGTGTACTTGCCGCGCGGGCGAGTTTCAACCTCGAAGAGCTGCAGGACCTCCAATTGGCGGTCGATGAGCTCTACACGTCGAGCGGGGCCTCGGGGAGCGGCGCCAGTGCACGGATCGATCTCCAACGAACCGGCTTCGAAGTCCGGATCACGCTGACCATCCAGCAGAGCCCCATGGGTTCGTCGCCGCCCGAAGGCAGCCTCCCCTCCGGCGGTGTCGAGCTGTCGCGCCAGCTGCTGTCCGCCCTCGTGGACGAACACGGGTCTTCGGCCGACGAGCAGGGCGCCCCCTGTGTCTGGCTTCGAAAGCGCCACGTCCCGCAGTGATGGAGACGCGTCCCGACGACGCCCAGGAAATCGAAGAGTTCCGGGAACTGATCGCAACGCATCGAGTGGACTTGCGGGACAGCCTCGTCCAGAGGCATCTCGGCTTGGCCCACCACCTGGCCCGTCGTTTCATCAATCGGGGTGAACCCTTCGACGACCTCTTTCAAGTGGCCTCGATGGCGCTGGTGAAGGCGGTTGAACGCTTCGACCCCGACCGGGGAGTGAAGTTCACCAGCTTCGCCGTCCCGTACATGGTCGGCGAGCTCAAGCGGCACTTTCGCGACAAGGGTTGGTCGGTGCGTGCCCCCCGGCGGATCCAGGAGCTCTATCTGGAGGTGGGCCAACAGGTCGAGGATCTCACGCACCAGCTGGGACGCACGCCGACGGTCACCGAGATCGCAGCGTCGCTCGGCGAACCGGTCGGCGTCGTCCTCGAAGCAATGGAGGCGAGCCGGCACTATCGGGCCGACTCGTTGGACAATCCCCGCGACGAGGCTGCCGATCCGCAGACGCTCGTGCACGACGAGCACGACATGGCCCTCATCGAGACGCGCACCGTGCTGATCCCGGCCCTCCAGGAGCTGTCGCCGTCGGAGCAAGAGCTCATCCGGATGCGTTTCATCGACGAAATGACCCAGTCGCAGATCGCCAAGAAGATCGGCGTGAGCCAGATGCAGGTCAGCCGGCTTCTGGCCCAGAGCCTGGAACGGCTGCGGGCTCGGTTGGGTGACCAGCAGCCCGTCTCCCTGAACGACTGACTCTCCAATCGGACCGACGGCCACGGGGCGACGGCTCCGGGGGGCTCGACGGATCCCGATGAGGTGCCGGATCGCAGTTTTGTGCACGTCGTGTCCACATCGGTGAGTGATCGGAACCGCGGCAACGGTCGTGCGGATTGGCGGTATCGAGCGAGGTGCTGTCGAGATCGAACCGGACTGCGACACGCATCTGCTTGGTCATGTGTCCATTCCTCGACCAGCGGCAGAGAGTCGCTCGCGTCGAGGGATCCCGTGTGAACACCGTGTGAAACATGAGTGAACTGATGATGGCCGCCGAGGGCATGCCCGCAGGACATGACGATGGAGCGCCGGCATCACGGCCTTCGGCGCCCGGCACCCGCCGTTTGCACCCATTGTCGCTCGGGTAAGACGGCATTGAGGAGGTGCTGAACCCCAGCATGGCAAAGCCCCGCGGGCTGAGCGGGATCCGCATGGCGTTGTGTGGGATCCGTTTCGCGACAGGCGCGTTGCTCGCTGTGACACGACAATTGGCAGACGATCCGATTCCTCCTCCGAGCGTGTGGTCGCGACCCGTCGTCCGTGCCGTCAGGCCCCAGGTCGACGGTGGGCGGCGACCGGCCAAAGCGACGGTGGGCGAAATGCTCACCGTCGAGGCCGACGCGTTCGTCGACGGGCACGACGTCCTGGTGTGCGACCTGCGGGCCCGCAATGCCACCAGTACGAAGTGGACGAGCTACCCGATGCAGGCCTCGGTCGACGATCGTTGGCATGGCGTCCTACCGATCACCGAGTGTGGCCTGTATCGGTTTTCGGTCAGGGTTCGTGTCGACGAGTTCGCCACGTGGGTCAAGGAGTTGCAGGAGAGGAGGAGCGCTGGACAGGACCTCCAGGTCGAGCTCGAAGTCGGCACCCTGATCCTGGAGCGTGCCGCGGCAAGGGCACGAGTCAGTCGAACGGCGGATGCTCACGTCGTTGGCCCACGCCCTGCGGTCACACGAGGGTGGGCTCGAGGAGCCGTCGCCGGCCGAGCTGAACGCGTGGCTCTCGGAGGGACCGGGGGAGCGCACCTTGGCCGAAGTCCTGTTTGACGAACAATTGGGTGCGGTCGTGGCCGAGCTGGCCGATCCCCGCACCGGAACGAGCTCGGAGGTCTATACGGTGCTTGCCGAGGTGCCGAAGGCTCGCTTCAGCACCTGGTACGAGCTCTTCCCCCGCTCGGCCGGCCCGGATCCGGCGCGTCACGGCACCTTCGCAGACGTCTGCCAACGACTCGACTATGTCGCCCGGATGGGATTCGACATCCTGTACCTCCCGCCGATCCACCCGATAGGAATCACCGCCCGGAAGGGACGCAACGCCGCAGTCGTGGCGGGAAAGAACGACCCAGGAAGCCCCTGGGCGATCGGAGGCGACGCAGGAGGCCATACCGCGGTCCACCCCGAACTGGGCACGCTCGACGATTTCCGTGCCCTGGTCGAGGCGGCCCGGGTTCGCGACATCGACATCGCAATCGATCTCGCCTTCCAGGCCTCTCCTGATCATCCGTGGGTGCGTGAACACCCCACGTGGTTCCGGCACCGGCCGGACGGCAGCATCCGCTACGCAGAGAATCCGCCCAAGCGCTACGAGGACATCTACCCCTTCGACTTCGCCTCGGAGGAATGGCCTGCCCTGTGGACCGCGCTGCGCGACGTCGTTTTTTTCTGGGTCGAGCAGGGCGTCATGGTCTTCCGGGTCGACAACCCCCATACCAAGCCCTTCGCCTTCTGGGAGTGGCTCATCTCGTCCGTGCGCGATCGGGCGCCCGAGGTCATCTTCCTGTCCGAAGCTTTCACGCGGCCACGCATCATGGAGCACCTGGCCCGGATCGGCTTCACGCAGTCGTACACCTATTTCACCTGGCGCAGCACCAAATGGGAGCTCGAGAGTTATTTGACCGAGCTGACGGCGACGGAGAAGTCGGACTATCTCCGGCCGAATCTGTGGCCCAACACGCCCGATATCCTGACCGAGGAGCTGCAGAGTGGGGGCCGGGCTGCGTTCATCGCCCGACTCGTGCTGGCGGCCACGTTGTCCTCGAGTTACGGGATCTACGGTCCCGCCTTCGAGCTGCAGGAGCAGGTCCCGCGCCAACGCGGCACGGAAGAGTACGAGGGATCCGAGAAATACGAAGTCCGCTCATGGGATCTCGACGACCCGACCAGCCTTTCGGGGCTCATCGGCCTCGTAAACCGCATCCGTCGCGACCACGAGGCTCTGCAATTCAACGATCAGCTGCGATTCCACCCTATCGACAACGACCAATTGATCGCCTACTCGAAGACGCGGCAGAGCGCCGAGGGCAACGACGTCGTCCTCACCATCGTGAACCTGGATCACCAACACACCCAATCCGGTTGGGTCAACCTGGACGTCGACGCGGTCGGGTTGTCCGCCGACTGCCCGTTCGTCGCGCACGATCTGCTCTCGGATGCACGGTTCGTTTGGAAAGGTCGATCGAATTTCGTGTCGCTCGATCCTGCGGGCGTCCCGTGCCACATCATGGCGCTCGACCAGAAGCAGGCGCAGAAGACGGGCACATCGTGACGACGAGCGACGTCATAAGGGAGCGCCGGGTCGTCGATCCCGGAGCGTTCGGAAACCAACCGACGTGGTACAAGGACGCCGTCATCTACGAGATCCACGTGCGTGCCTTTCACGACGGCAACGGAGACGGCATCGGCGACTTCAGGGGGTTGATCGAGAAGCTCGACTACCTCCAAGCGCTCGGCGTCACCGCGCTGTGGCTCCTTCCCTTCTATCCCTCTCCCTTGCGGGACGACGGCTACGACATCTCCGACTATCGCCAGGTCCACCCGTCCTACGGCACGCTGCGCGACTTTCGCCTCCTTCTCCGTGAAGCGCACCGGCGAGGAATGCGAGTCATCACCGAGCTCGTGCTTGCCCATACCTCCGACCAGCACCCCTGGTTCCAGCGGGCCCGTACGGCCCGCGCTGGTTCGAGCCACCGCAACTTCTACGTGTGGAGTGACACCCCCGATCGGTTCTCCGAGGCCCGGATCATCTTCAAGGACTTCGAGACCTCGAACTGGTCCCTCGACCCGGTGGCCGGCGCCTACTTCTGGCACCGGTTCTATTCACACCAGCCCAGCCTCAACTACGACAATCCCACCGTCCAGCAGGCCATATTCGACGTCGTCGACTTCTGGCTCTCGATGGGCGTCGACGGACTCCGTCTCGATGCCGTGCCCTACCTCTACGCCCGCGAAGGGACGACCTGCGAGAACCTGCCGGAGACCTTCGAGTTCCTGCGGCAGTTGCGATCGCACATCGACGGGCGGTTCGAGAACCGACTGCTGCTGGCCGAGGCCAATCAGTGGCCGGAGGACGCCGTCGAGTACATGGGCCAGGGTGACATCTGCCATATGGCCTTCCACTTCCCTCTGATGCCTCGCATGTTCATGGCGGCCCGCCAGGAGGACCGATTCCCCATGGTCGACATCCTGGCGGAGATCCCCAACACGCCGCCCGAGTGCCAGTGGGCGTTGTTCCTGCGCAACCACGACGAGCTCACCCTCGAAATGGTGACCGACGAAGAGCGCGACTACATGTATCGCTCGTACGCCCAGGATCCGCAGGCGCGTGTCAATGTCGGTATCCGACGGCGTCTGGCGCCTCTGCTCGGTAACGATCGCACCCTCATCGAGATGATGAACGGGCTTCTCCTGTCGATGCCGGGAACGCCGATCATCTACTACGGCGACGAGATCGGCATGGGCGACAACATCTATCTCGGGGACCGCGATTCGGTGCGGACGCCGATGCAATGGAACAGCGATCGGAATGCAGGATTTTCGAGCGCTAATCCCCAGCGGCTGTATCTGCCGGTCATCATCGATCCCGAATACCACTCGCAGGCGATCAACGTCGAGGCGCAGACACAGAGTCCGAACTCGTTGTTGTGGTGGATGCGGAGGCTCATCGCATTGCGTCAGCGGTATCGGGCTTTCGGGCGAGGCTCGCTCGAGATCCTGTTGCCCGACAATCGGAAGGTCTTTGCCTTCGTCCGGCGGTTCGAGGAAGAAACCATCCTGTGTGTCTTCAACCTCTCCCGTCACGTGCAGTGTGCCGAACTGGATCTTTCCGAATTCCGCGGAGCCGTGCCGGTCGAGCTCTCCGGAAACCAAGAATTCCCGGCCATCGGCGAACTCCCGTACTTCATCACGCTGTCTTCACACGGGTTCTTCTGGTTCTCGCTCGAGCGCGAGCCGGAGCAGCTCGGTGGCGAACGGCCTTCTTTCACGACGTCGGGCCCGTGGACCGCCGTCTACGACGGCACTTCCCGGCAGCGTTTCGAGGATTGGCTGGAGATCTACCTCTCCGAACGCCGATGGTTCGGGCACAAGAGCCGGACGATCACCTCAGCCTCGATCGTCGAGGCGATACCGATTCCGGCGCCAGCCAACGGAAACGGGAACGGGGACGGCCGTGAGGTCGTCTCTCCCCTGGCCAGCATCCTGATGGTGCAGCTCGAATTCGACCAAGGCGCACCAGAGCGATACGTCCTCCCCGTGGCCTCCGTCTGGGGGGCCGATGCCGAGGAGGTCAAGAAGTGGCATGCCGACGCCGTCGTGGCCGACTTGCATGCCCAAGGTCGTGACGGTGTCCTCATCGATGCGGTCCACTCGGCTGATTTCGTCCGGGCCATGGCCGATGTGCTGGGTCGGCGGCGAACGCTCTCCGGTCGTCACGGACAGATCCTCGGGCTGCCCTCCGCCAGCCTGCGCCGATTCAACGGATGCCTGCACGAGACCTGTCCGACCAGCACGCTCTCGAACGAACAGTCGAACTCGTCCGTGCTTCTCGGCGACCAGGCCATCATGAAGTTCATCCGCCGGTTCGAAGAGGGTGTCAACCCCGGGGTCGAGATCGGCCGCTACCTGAGCGAGCGCGAGCACTTCCCGCATGCGCCACGGGCGGGCGGCAGCATCGAGTATCGGAGCGACAGACTGGGTGCGGCGCCCGCGACGATCTGTGTCCTCGACGAGTTCATCCCCAACGAAGGCGACGGATGGCAGTACGTCGTCGACGCGCTCACGCTTGGCCTGGAGGACGCTCTGGCCAAGACGCCAACCGACGACCTCCACACCTCGTTGCCGCGACCCGGGCTGTCGGCCCAACAGCAGATGTCTGATCCCTTCCACCCCCTGGTGGGTCCCCACCTGGAATGGGCGTCCCTCCTTGGCCGGCGGACGGCTCAGATGCATGTCGCGCTGGCGGCCGAGGATCGGGATCCCGACTTCGCAGCAGAACCGCTCACCAGTCTCGACCGCCAGGCCCTCTTCCATGGCGCCCGCAGCCTGACCCGACAGGTTCTCCGGGACGTGCGGTCGCGAGGGGCATCGTCGCCACTCGTCGACCGGGTGCTGCAGAGCGAGGGACCGATCATCGAGCGATTGCGCCGGCTGAGCGCCATGCCGATCGAGGCGTACCGCATCCGCTGTCACGGCGACTACCACCTGGGCCAGGTCCTCTGGACGGGGAAGGATTTCGTCATCATCGACTTCGAGGGAGAGCCATCGCGCTCGGTCGGTTGGCGGCGGCTCAAGCGACCCGCCACGTTCGATCTCGCCGGCATGGTGCGTTCCTTGCATTACGCCGGGCAGGCCGCCGCCCTGCGGGTCAGCCTCGAATTCGGCGCGTCGTCGGAATCAGGTCAGCGAGGACGACTCGAAGAATGGCTGTCGATCTGGCACCGGGAGGTGTCGGACCAGTTCCTGACTTCGTACCTGGAAGTGTCCGCGGGGAGCCGATACCTCCCGTCGAGTCGGGACGACATGGCGTGCCTGCTCGACTTCTTCCGGCTCGAGAAGGCGATGTACGAGCTCGGGTACGAGGTCAACACCCGACCCACCTGGGTGGACGTCCCGGCGCGCGGGATTCTCGACCTCTTGGGTTCGGACGCATGAGGGGTACGTCGGAGGACCTCGGACGGCTCGCCTCGCTCTATGGAGTGCAGACCTCGTTCACCGATGTCGACGGGGTCGTCCGACAGGCCGATCCGGCGGTCGTCGTCGCATTGCTGCGCGCCCTCGGTCTCCCTCTGGATCGGGCGGGGGACGCCGCTGCTCTGGCGCGCCAACGGATGAGTGCGTTGCTCGAGCGGCGGCTCGAACCGGTCGTGGTCCACCGCATCGGCCGGCAGGAGCCGGTGTCGGCGACGTTGCGGCACGAGAGCGAGCTTCGTTCGTCCTGGCTCGCCCTCGAGTTGGAGGACGGGACGACCAACCGGTGCGAACTCGTCTCGGCCATCACCGGTTACGAGCGCGGGCCCGGAAACGTGCAGCAGGTCAGGGTGCAACTCGACCTCGACGCCATCAGCGAGAGCCCCGTCCCTCCGGGCTACCACCGGCTGAGCCTGGAATGGAGCGACGGCGTCGAGTCGGCACGGGTGCTGGCTGCACCGAATTGCCCGTGTGGTCCGCGGCAGTGGGCTGCGTTCCTGCCCCTCCATGCGTTGCGGACCGAAGAGGACTGGGGAGTCGGCACGTATCCGGACCTCGCCCGCCTCGCCGGCTGGGTCTCGTCTCTCGGCGGCGGTCTGGTCGGCACGCTGCCCCTCTACCCGGCCTATCTGGAGCCTCCAGGAGATCCGAGCCCCTACCTCCCCGTGAGCAGGCTGGCCTACAACGAGCTGTTCGTCGACCTGACCGCGCTTCCCGAATACCGAGAGACGATCGACGAGCGGACGGGCGGTGATCTGGCGGGACGCCTCGTGCCGCTTCGATCGTCAGCCGCCGTCGAGTACGAGGAGATCGCGGCGCTGAAGCGGCCTCTCTTGGAGGCGTTGGCGGAGGTCGTGCACTCCGGCCGGTATCCCGATCGCCGCCAGGGCCTCGACGCGTTTGCCGTTGCACACCCGGAGCTCGTTGCCTACGCCCACTTCCGAGCCGAGCAGGAACGCCCGTCACCCGGCGCAGACCCGGATCCGAGCGTGGCGCGCTACCACCTCTACGCCCAGTGGGTGGCCTGGGAGCAACTGGCCGCGGCGGGGGCGAGCGGCGGGTTGTACGCCGACTTTCCCGTCGGCTCACATCCACGGGGCTTCGATCCCGTGTGGGCACCGGACTCGTTCGTCCCCGGGGTGGAGGGAGGAGCCCCGCCTGACCGATTCTTCGAGGGAGGGCAGAGCTGGGGCTTCCAGCCCCTTCATCCCGAGCACATGCGCGAAGACGGGTACCGCTTCTTCTCTGCTGCCCTCCGACGGGCCTTCCGCCATGCCAGGTGCCTCCGCATCGACCATGTGATGGGACTCCAGCGCATGTACATGATCCCCACGGGAAACGAGGCGACCGACGGTGCCTATGTGTCCTACCGGGCGGAGGAGTTGCACGCGCTGGTCGCGTTGGAGGCCTATCGGGCGGGCGCCGTCGTGGTCGGTGAGGATCTCGGGACGGTGCCCGACGGCGTACGGCGCCGCATGGCGGCAGACCGCATGCTCCGGACCTGGGTGTTCGAGTTCGAGTCGACGCCGGAGCAACCACTGCCCTCACCGCCGCAGCACGTGCTCGCGTCGTTGGGCACTCATGATCTCCCGCGATTCGCCGCGTACCTGTGGGGAGAGGACATTGCCGAACGCGAGGACAACGGGGCCCTGAGCGCAGCGGGTGCGGCCGAGGAGCGGCGCACCCGGGCCACCTGGCGCCGCACGTTGTTGGACGGCCTGCGCCTGTCGCCCGCAGAGACATCGGTGGAGCAGCTCACAGCGGCGGCCTACGAGGGCTGCGTCCACCACCTGGCGACGAGCGCCGCGCAGATCGTCATGGTCGACATCGAAGAGACCTGGGACGAGCGGCGGCCGCAGAACCACCCGGGCACCGAATCGAACGCCAATTGGCGGCTGCGGGGTCGACGCACCTTCGAGGAGTTCTCCACCGACCCCGCGCTCGTCCGGCTGCTCTCGAGGCTCAGTGCGGAGCGGGTGTCGTGACCTCCCTCCGACGGTCCACGGCCGGCGAGTCCACCGGCGCTCGGGCGATCACTCCCGAAGATCAGCACTGGTTCAACGAGGGCACCCATCGCAGCCTGGGTGAGCGGTTGGGAGGTCATCCGCTCCCGAGCGGGGGGCGCGTTTCGCCGTCTGGGCGCCGAACGCCCGAGCGGTCAGCGTCATCGGAGACTTCAATTCCTGGGACGCCAAAGCGGATCCCCTCCAACCCGTCGGCGTGTCCGGCATCTGGGAGGGTGTGGTCCTCGCGGCGCGGGTCGGCCAGGTGTACAAGTTCGCCGTCACCACGTCTCAGGGTGCGGTACTGCAGAAGGCGGACCCGTTCGCCCACTGCACCGAGGTGCCGCCCCTGACCGGATCGGTGCTCTGGGACCTGTCGTACCGGTGGAGCGACGCCGAATGGATGGCGAACCGGGGGCGGAAGATCTCCCTGGACGCCCCGGTGTCGATCTACGAAGTGCACGCCGGGAGCTGGCGTCGCGACTGGTCGCGTCCGGGAGGATTTCTCGGCTACGAGGGCTTGGCGGAACCCCTGATCGACCATGTCACCCGTTGTGGATTCACCCACGTCGAGTTCTTGCCCCTCATGGAACACCCTTTCTATGGTTCCTGGGGGTATCAGACGACCGGATACTTCTCACCGACGCGGCGGTACGGCGATCCGCAAGGCCTCATGACCTTGATCGACCTCCTGCATGGGGCGGGCATCGGCGTGATCTTGGACTGGGTCCCATCGCACTTTCCCGCCGATGCGTTCGCCCTGGCGGAATTCGACGGCACGCATCTCTTCGAGCACTCCGATCCTCGGCTCGGATTCCATCCGGATTGGCAGAGCCTCATCTTCAACTACGGCCGTCACGAGGTGAGGAGCTTCCTGGCCTCCTCGGCAGAGCACTGGCTCAGCCGGTACCACGCTGACGGATTACGGGTCGACGCCGTGGCCTCCATGCTGTACCTCGACTACTCGCGCCAACCCGGCGAGTGGATCGCGAACGCCGAGGGTGGACGGGAGAACTTCGAGGCCATCCGGTTCCTCCGGGAGCTGAACAGCGGGATCTATGCCGATCACCCTGACGTCCAGGTGTTTGCCGAGGAGTCCACCGCGTTCCCCGGCGTGTCCCGCCCCGTCGATCTACGACGGGATCGGCTTCGGCCTCAAGTGGGACATGGGCTGGATGCACGACACGCTCGATTACCTGTCCCGTGATCCGGTCCACCGCCGGCATCACCAGGGCGAGCTCACGTTTCGCAGCGTGTACGCCTACAGCGAGAACTTCATCCTGCCGCTCTCGCACGACGAGGTCGTCCATGGGAAGGGTTCGCTCCTGACCAAGATGCCAGGCGACGAGTGGCAACGATTCGCCAATCTCCGACTCCTCTACTGCTATCAGTTCATGACTCCGGGCAAGAAGCTCCTCTTCATGGGGGCCGAGCTGGGCCAATGGAGCGAATGGGACCACGAGGGGGAGATCGACTGGGCGTTGCTCGGCTTTGCGGCCCACGACGGCCTCGGAGCACTGGTCGCGCGATCTCAATCGACTCCATCGCGATGTGCCCGCCCTCCACGAACTGGACGTCGACCCTCGTGGCTTCGCCTGGACCAGCCCGAACGATCCCGAGACCGGACTGTTGAGCTTCCTCCGGTTTTCGTCGTCGGGCGAGCCTGTCCTCGTGGTCTGCAATTTCACACCCGTCGTCCGGGAGAACGTGCTGGCCGGAGTCCCGCGTGGTGGGTACTGGTCCGAGATACTGAACAGCGACGCAGACGCCTACGCCGGCAGCGGGGTGGGCAATCTCGGGGGGGCCGACGCACATCCTCTGCCCAACCACGGCATGACACATACCCTGACCTTGACCGTTCCGCCCCTGGCCTGCCTGGTCCTGCAGCCGCAATGAGGACGCGATGTGGGGGCGGTGCCGCGGGGCACGACGTCGACGGCGTTCACCGTCTGGGCGCCACAGGTGGCAACGGTCGACGTCCTGGGGGAGGGCGAAGGACGGGTGCGCCTCGAACGCGATGATACGGGGTACCACCGGGGGTCTGCCCCGTGGGGCTCCGGCACCCTCTATACCTACTCGTTGGACGGCGGACCCGGCCTGCCCGATCCGGCCTCGCGGTCACAACCGCGCGGCGTCCACGGTCCCTCCGAGGTGGTCGATCTGACCTACGCCTGGCGTGATCGGGGATTTCGTCCCCGACCGTTGCGGGAATGGATCCTGTACGAGTTGCACGTCGGCACATTCACTGCGGCGGGCACGTTCGCTGGGGCCGTCTCGTTCCTCGACGACCTCGTCGACCTCGGGGTGACAGCGGTCGAGATCATGCCGGTCGCGCCGTTCCCCGGGGCCCGAAACTGGGGTTACGACGGCGTCTTTCCCTATGCCGTTCAACACGCCTATGGGGGGCCATCGGGACTCTTGGGATTCGTGGACGAGTGTCACGCACGCGAGCTCGCCGTCGTGCTCGACGTCGTCTACAACCACCTCGGACCCGAGGGGAACGTGCTCGATGCGTTCGCGCCCTATTTCACCGATCGTTACAGCACTCCGTGGGGCCGAGCGGTCAATCTCGACGGACCGTTCTCCGATGACGTCCGTGCCTACTTCATCGCCAATGCGTTGCAATGGTTTGATGTGTTCCACGTGGATGCCCTGCGTCTCGATGCGGTGCACGAGCTCATCGATCGGAGTGCCCGGCCTTTCCTCCTCGAACTGACCCGTGCCGATTGGGGCGTTCGCCGACGCGAGTGGGCGTTCCTGTTCCCTCATCGCCGAAAGTGCGGACAACAACCCCCTGGTCGTCACTCCGGCCTCGAGCAATGGCCTCGGTATGGACGCGCAGTGGAACGACGACTTTCACCATTCCGTGCATGCGGCGCTGACCGCTGAGCGTGACGGCTATTACGGAGACTACGGACGCGCCGATGACGTGGCCCGAGCACTGGACCAGGGATTCGTCTTCCAGGGCCAATACTCCCGTTTCAGGAAACGTCGCCACGGAGCTCCGTCGAACGACATCCCGCCCGAGCGGTTCGTGACGTTCGTCCAGAATCATGACCAGGTCGGCAACCGAGCCGACGGCGCGCGACTCTCCTCGCTGGTAGCCGCCCGACCGCTTGCGGTCTGGCTGCCGCCCTGCTGCTCCTGTCGCCCGGTCTACCCCTCCTCTTCATGGGCGAGGAATATGGCGAGGTGGCACCCTTCGCCTACTTCGTCGACCATGGCGACCCTGACCTCCTCGAGGCGGTGCGACGAGGACGGATGGCCGAGCACGCCCACGACCTCGGCGGCCCGGGGCCCGACCCGGGCGACCCGGCGACGTTCTCTGCCGCCGTGCTGCGACGGAATGGTCTCGAGGAGCCGTGGCGCACGGAGCTCCGCGAGCTCTATGGCGAGCTCATCTCGCTGCGTCGAAGCGAACCGGCACTGCATCGGTCCTCGCGGGCATGCACCCGAGCCCACGCAGAAGGAGAGGTGGTGGTCCTCGTCCGGACCCACGCTGGGCGATCGGTCGCCGCGATGTTCAACCTGTCCGGGTCACCGCAGTCGTCGCAGCTACCCGGGGGCGAGGACTGGGACGAATTGCTGAGACCCGACCCCGCGGCAGTGACGACGGGGTGCATGAGCCCTCGACGCCTGGGGCTTTCGCATCTTCCGCGCCCGATCTGCAACGCAAGAGTTGGAGCACCGATGAGGGCATGGCCGGGCAATCCCTATCCCCTGGGCGCGTCGTGGGACGGCGAGGGCGTGAACTTCGCCTTGTTCTCGGAGCATGCGCAGGCCGTGCAGCTCGAGCTGTTCGACGATCCGCAGTCGAACGAGCCCTCGACGGTCATCTCCCTCACCGAGACGACCGATCAGGTGTGGCATGTCTATCTGCCCGACGTCCGGCCCGGATGCCTCTACGGCTACAAGGTGGATGGGCCGTACGCGCCCGAACAGGGGAACCGCTTCAACCGGCACAAACTCCTCATCGACCCTTACGCCAAGGCGGTCAGCGGTCCTATCGACTGGAACGACGACCTGTTCGGCTACACCGTGGGCGATCCGGCCGAGGATCTGTCCTTCGACACACGCGACTCGACCACCGCGCTTCCCAAATCGGTCGTCGTCGACCCCTCCTTCACCTGGCAGGACGATCGTCCGCCGCGCACCCCGTGGAATCGCACCGTCATCTACGAGACGCACGTGCGCGGCATGACCATGCAACATCCGGGAGTGCCGGCCCATCTGCGCGGCACCTTCCTCGGTCTGGCCTCCGATCCGATCGTCGACCACCTGTTGAACCTGGGCGTGACCGCAGTGGAGTTGATGCCCGTGCATCATTTCGTAGCGGATCGAAATCTGGTGGCGAAGAACCTCACCAACTACTGGGGTTACAACTCCATCGCCTTCTTCGCCCCTCACGTCGAATATGCCACGGGCTCGCTCGGCGAGCAGGTCAGTGAGTTCAAGTCGATGGTGCGGACGCTGCATCGGGCCGGGATCGAGGTCATTCTCGACGTCGTCTACAACCACACCGGCGAAGGCAACCAGCTGGGACCGACGCTGTCGCTCAAGGGCGTCGACAATGCGGTGTACTACCGACTCTCACCCGAAGACCAGAGGTACTACCTCGACTACACGGGTACCGGAAACAGCGTCAACGTGTTGCATCCGCGATCGATGGGGCTGATCACCGACAGCTTGCGCTACTGGGTCACCGACATGCATGTCGACGGGTTCCGTTTCGACCTGGCACCGGTCCTGGCCCGCGGTGACGGCGAGGGCCAGTCCAGCGCCTTCTTCGAGATCGTCCGTCAGGACCCGGTGCTCTCCAACGTCAAGCTGATCGCCGAACCGTGGGACGCCAGCCCCGACGGGTACCAGCTCGGGCATTTCCCGCCCGGGTGGTCAGAATGGAACGGCGCCTTTCGCGATTGCGTCCGCCGGTTCTGGCGTGGCGATCCCGGAATGGTCTCCGAGCTCGCATCGCGACTCACCGGCTCGAGCGACATCTACGCCCCGAGTGGGCGCCGGACCTACGCCAGCATCAATTTCGTGACGTGCCACGACGGCTTCACCCTGACCGATCTGGTCACCTACGAACACAAGCGGAACGACGCCAACGGCGAGGACAACCGGGACGGGACCGACCAGAACTTCAGCCGCAATTGGGGCGCCGAGGGCGAGACGGATTCGGCCAGGACCCAGCGAGCTCGAGACCGTATGAAGCGGAACTTCCTGGCCACACTGTTCTTCTCCCAGGGGGTGCCGATGCTCCTCGGCGGGGACGAGATCGGCCGTACGCAGCGGGGCAATAACAACGCCTACTGCCAGGACAACGACGTCAGCTGGTTCAACTGGGACATCGGCGAGACGGGCGTGGACCTGTACAACTTCGTGCGAGACGTGATCCGGGTGAAACAGGACAATCCGATCCTGCGGCGTCGAGCGTTCTTCACCGGAGAACCCCATGGGGGCATGCAGACGAAGGACGTCACCTGGATTCGACCCGACGGTTCGGAGATGACCGAGGAAGACTGGGCCGACGCCGAACTCCACAGCATCGGGATGCTCCTGCTCGGTCTGGCCACCGACGAAGTCGATATCCGGGGCCGTTCCTATGCGGGCGATTCTCTTTTCCTCATGCTCAATGCCGGGACGCGCTCTCGCTCGTACACGCTACCCAGGATGGAATTCGCGGGTCTCTGGGAAGAGGTGCTGAACACCGCCCAGCCCGGACCGTGGAACCGCATCGTTCGCACGGATGCCGTCTCGCTGAACGCCCATTCGATGCTGTTGCTCCGACATTCCGACCGCCGTCGCGGATGAGCCACGGCGCCGGACTCGGCTCCACCTACCGGCTCCAGCTCAACGGTCTGGGTTTCGTCGGTGCCCGGGCGCTGGTGCCGTACCTGCATCGGCTCGGCATCGAGACCCTCTACGTCTCGCCGGTCTGCGCGGCGGCGCCAGGCAGTACCCATGGCTACGACGTGATCGACCCGACGCGGCTCGACCCCGCGCTGGGCTCCCCGGAGGACTTCGAGGACCTCCTCACCGAGCTCGGATGCGCACGCCATGCGTATTCTCCTCGACATCGTGCCGAACCACATGGCGACCGATCGGGCGAACCCGTGGTGGTGGGACACCCTCCGGCTCGGTCGGGGGTCGCCCCATGCGAAGACCTTCGACATCGACTGGGACCAGCACGGTGGACGTGTCCTGATCCCCACCCTGGGCCGGCCTCTCTCGGAGGTCTTGGACGAGGCGTCGGTGCTCCACGGGCAGGACGGCGACCTCCTCGAACTCGACGGCCAGGCCTTCCCGCTCGTTCCAGGAAGCGACGTCGGATCACCGGTGCGTGCGCTCTCTGGCCGCGCAGCACTACCGACCTTCCTTCTGGCGTCTGGGTGACACCGCCGGCAATTACCGGCGGTTCTTCAACATCGACGGGCTCGTCGGGGTCCGGGTCGAGGACCGCGGACGTGTTCGACCGCACGCACCAATTCGTCCTCGGTCTCTGCGCGGACGAGCGAGTTGCCGGCCTGCGCGTCGATCACGTCGATGGGCTGGCCGACCCCGCGCGGTACCTGGACCGTCTCGGTGAGGCGCTCGCTCGTGCCGGAGGGCGTCCCTGCATTCTCGTGGAGAAGATCCTCGGTCGTGACGAGGTGCTCGATCGGCGGTGGAAGATCGACGGGACGACCGGTTACGAGTTCGGCGATCGGGCCGGCGGGCTCTTCGTGCTCGGGCCGGGATGCCAGGAGCTGGCACAGTTCGGCTCGGATTTCACCGGATCGTGCACCTCCTTCGAGGAGCTGGCGACCATCGCCAAGCGCGAGATGCTGCAGCGGACCTTCAGCGCGCAGCTCGATCGGTTGGCGCGGGCGGCCCTCTGCGCCCTCGACTCGGGGGAACCGGGGCACGATCTCTCCCTGCACGACGTGCGCGGTGCCCTGGCGGAGCTCAGCGTCCATCTGGACGTGTACCGGACCTATCTGGACGGGAGCGAGCCCTCGCGAGCCGATCGGCTGGTCATCGCCCGTGCCGTCGAGAGGGCACGGGCCCAGGGCGGACGATCCGGAGCTGACCCGGGCGATGGATCTGATCGCAGGCGGCCTCCTCGAAGGGGACCGGTGCCGGTGTGGCCTGGCTCGACGTCGCGGCGCGCTGGCAACAGTTCAGCGGAGCCCTCATGGCCAAGGGAACGGAGGACACGGCGACCTACCGTTATGACGGGCTCCTCGGCCACGCCGAGGTCGGATGCGACCCGGATCGGGCCGCGTGCAGCGTCGAGGAGTTCCATCGCTTCGCCCGAGGTCGTTCCCGCCGGGCCGGGCTCAACGGCTCGTCGACCCATGACTCGAAGCGCAACGAGGATGCACGCGGCCGACTGGCCGTGCTGTCGGAAACGAGCAAGGAGTGGCAACGGCTGGTCCGGGCCTGGCATCGGCGCTTCGAGGTCACCCCGGCCGGCCCCGGTCCCCACGACGAGCTCGTGATCTATCAGACGCTGGCATCGCTCTGGCCGGCCGACGGGACCAGGTTGCGGCGACCCGATCAGAGCTCGGGTCGAGGACTATGTCGTCAAGGCGGCCAGGGAATCAAAGCGCCGGACGTCGTGGACACAACCGGACACCGCCTACGAACGCGCACTGACGAAGTTCATTGCCCGCATCTGTCGGGAGGCGTCGTTCCGAGCGGACATGGACCGTTACGTCCGAGCCATCGGTCCGGCGGCGGCCACGAACGCACTGGCCCTCCTCGTCCTCAAGACCTGCGTCCCAGGAGTGCCCGACTTCTATCAGGGCACTGAGCTCTTCGAGCCCACGCTGACCGATCCGGACAATCGACGGCCGATCGACTTCTCGGCCCGAGACGAAGCACTCGAGTCCCTCCCGGCTCCCCCTTCTGGCGACGCTCGGTTGGTGCGCGAGGTCGAGGAGCTGTTGACGCGATGGCAGGACGGGCGGATCAAGCTCTATCTCACCCGGGCCCTCCTGCACCTGCGACGCGAGCTCCCGCTCGTGTTCGCGCAAGGTTCCTACGTGCCCATGACGACCAAGGGGTCGAAGGCGGACCATCTCGTGGCGTTTGGTCGACGCCGGGGTCGAAACCAGCTCGTCGTGCTGGTGCCGCGTCTGACCTTCGCGTCTGGCCGGCCGCGGACGGTTTCCCGTCGGTGCTCGGACGTGGGGCGACACCGTCCTCGTGCTCTCCAGGGGATCCCCCGCCTCGTTCACCGACGTCTTCACGGGGCGCGAAGTCGAGGCGGCGCGCCGTCGGATCGACGTCGGGTCCGCCCTTGGCTCGTTGCCGGTCGCCGTCCTCCGAGCGGTCTGAGCGCGCCCATCCGGGCACGTGTCACACGGGAAGCAGCGGCCGGACGCGACGGAAGCCCTCGACCGGCGTCGAGAGCCTCCGCGAGCGCCAGCCCCCTGGCCAGGTTGGGCGCGTCAATCCCAGGATGCCCGCACCGCGAATCTGTCCAAACAGGACTTGGGGTTCTTATTTCTCTGAGCTCGGTCGGGCCGGAGCTCGGCCGGGAGTTGGTCGCGGCCGGCGTGCTGCCCAGCGGCACCCTCGAGGCACCGTCAGCCGTCTTGGTGGGGGTCGGAGTTCACCCGTTCGAAGATCGGAACGACGAACCACAAGAAGACGAACATCGCCGTCACGATGGCCGCCAGCGCGGAGTACGCCCAGCCCATTCCCACGAAGCTCAACACCAACCACACGGCGGCGACGACCGCAACGGCGACCGCGACGAGGCCGAGAATGGCCATGACGTTGGAGAAGCGCAGAAGCTTCGCCTTCTCGTGCCTTCGGAAGACCCAGCGGTGATAGCCCACCGGACTGATCAGCAAGGCGGTGGCCGCCGCGGCGCTCAAGAGGCTGATTCGGTACAGATCCCGTTGCGCAGGGCCGAGATGCCCGAAGCGGGTGGTGAACGGGAGCGAGAGCAGGAATCCGAAGAGCACCTGGATCCCCAGCCCCGCTACCCGCAACTCCTGGATCAGATCGGCCAGGTTGCGGTTGTTGCGTTCCGCCTCGCTCTCCTGGGAATCCGTGGTGATCGGGATCACGTGCGGCGACACGACAAGACCGTCGCCCGCTACGAGCCGTGCGCCACCTTCGCGGCGACCTTCTGCGTCCTCTCGCTGACCTTCTTCGATGCGTCGTCGATTGCGTCGGTTGCCGCCTTCGAGGCGTCGTCGATCGCTCCGGCCGTCGCGTCGAGGGCAGCGTCGCGCACGGTCACTGCGCTCTGGGCTGCCGTGTCGAGCGTCGCCTGGACCTTCGGTTGCCTGGCCGCACGGCGAACCGCTCCCTGCAGGCGCTCGTAGGGGGCGCGGCCCGCCCACGACCCGGCGACGAACGCCACCGCCATTCCGGCGAGCAACAGCAATTTCCTCATCATCATGGTCCCTTCTCTTCTGCCGTACGTGGCCTCTTTGGGGCCTACCCATTCGGCGAGGGGCCAACCGCCCGCGCGGCCGTTCGCCGGGGCGGGAAGCGTGGGGTCGGGCCCGGTTCCGACCACGGCCCGGTGGCCTAAGATGCCGAATCTGACGGGTCGTCAGATTCGTCCCGACGTCGACGGGGAGGCAGCACATGGACTTCGAGTTCTCCGAGGAGCAGCTCGCGTTCGTCAAGGAGGTCGAGGCCTTTCTCGATGCCAACGACGACCCCGAGGTCTTCGATCTGACCCGTGAGAACATGGCCCAGATCGTCGACACGCCCAAGCGCAGGGCCTTTATGGCTTCGCTGGGCCGCCAGGGTTGGCTCGGCATGACCTGGCCCAAGGAATATGGCGGCTCAGAGGGCGAGGGAGTCTACGAATACCTGCTCAACGAGCGTCTCGCCGGCCGGGGTGGACCCCAGATCGGCAAAGGCGTCGGGATCGTCGGCAAGACGATCATCCGGCACGGGAACGAGCGGCTCAAGGCGGAGTTCCTGCCCAAGATCTTGCGCAACGAAGTCGAGTTCGCCGTCGGCTATTCGGAGCCCAATGCCGGATCCGACGCCGCCTCCATGCAGCTCAAGGCGACCCGAGCCGACGATGGCTGGATCCTCAACGGACAGAAGACCTGGACCACGTCCGCTCACTTTGCCGAATGGTACTGGGTGGGTGCCCGGACCGATCCCGACGTGGCGAAGCATGCCGGGATCACGCTCTTCCTCGTCCCCATCGATCAGCCGGGCATCACGGTCAACGCGATCTGGACCATGGGCGACGAGCGCACCAACGAGGTCTTCCTCGAGGATGTGTTCGTCCACGATGACTACGTCGTCGGTCAGGTGAACCGCGGCTTCCAGTACATCTCCGAGGCGCTGGACCTCGAGCGCTTCACCATGTTCACGTTCTCACCGATCGCCCAGCGTTTCGAGCTCCTGGTCGAGTACGTCAAGACAACGGTGCGGGACGGAAAGCCGCTGAAGGACGATGCCGTCATCCGCCAACGCCTGGCCCAGCTGGCGACCCAGCTCGAAGTGGCTCGGGTCATGGGCCTCAAGTTCGTCTACGAGTCTTCCAAGGGGGGCGCCGCCCCGACGGCGGAGGCCTCCGAATACAAGCTGTACGCCACCGAGCTGTCCAAGCGTCTGGCCAACGCCTCCATGGACATCGCCGGACCGGGAAGCCAGCTCCGGGTGAAGACCGCAGAAGCCCCGATGGCGGGACGGGCCGAGTCGACCTACCGCTACACGGTGATCGACACCATCGGCGGTGGTGCCTCGGAAATCCAGAAGAACATCATCGCTCGGCGCAAGCTGGGTCTGCCCAAGAATTTCTGAGTGGTCGCCACGTCCGCTTCGTCTGGTCCCCTGAACGGGATCAGTGTCCTCGACCTGTCCACGGTCGGCCCGGCAGCGCGCTGCACGCGCCTTCTGGCCGACTATGGCGCCGACGTCGTGAAGGTCGGTCCCGTGCCATCGGCCGGGGCGTCGCCGATCGAGCCTCCGTTCTACGCCTACAGCGGGCACCGGGGCATGCGCCGGGTGCTCCTCGACCTCAAGGACGAGGACGGCCGAGCCGCCTTCCTCGCTCTGGCCGCCACGGTCGACGTGGTGGTCGAGAGCTTTCGTCCCGGCGTCGTCGACCGCCTGGGCATCGGCGACGAGGCGGTGCGGGCGCGCAACCCCGGCATTGTCTACTGCTCGACCTCGGGTTTCGGCCAGGACGGGCCGCACACCCAGTGGGCCGGACACGATATCGATTACCTGGCCGTGGGCGGTTTCCTCGCCATGAGCACGCCTGGGGAAGCTGGCGCTCCACCGCTGCCCGGCGCCACCGTCGCCGACGCGGCCGCCGGAGGCATGCATGCCGCGCTGGCCATCACGGCTGCACTGGCCGGGAGGGCCAACAGTGGGCGGGGTGCGTATCTCGATGTGTCGGTGGCCGACGGCGTGCTCTGGCTCATGTCGCTCGCCATCGACGAACATCTGGCCCTGGGCACCGACATCGGGCCCGGACACGACATCCTCTCGGGCCGCTACGCCTGCTACGCGACGTACAGGGCAGCAGACGGCAAGTGGCTCGCAGTCGGGGCGATCGAGCCGAAGTTCTTCGCCAATCTCTGCGGGGCCCTGGGCTGCCCTGACCTGGCCTCGTCCCAGCTCGACGACCACGCGCAGCCGGCGATCCGCGCCGCCTTCAGCGAGGCGTTCGCCACCCGCACCCGCGACGAGTGGGCGGGCGCACTGGCCGGCGTGGACACCTGTGTCGCACCGGTGCTCGAGGTGGCCGAGGTGGCGGCGAATCCGCAGTTCGACGCCCGGGGCGCCGTGGTGACGGCGACCCATCCGGTCCACGGGTCCTTCCGGCAGCTGGCACCGTTGCTGGCCGGCATGAAGCGCGCGGTGGAACCGGAGCTGCCCGACACGACCGTGACCGATACCGAGCATCTGCTGAAGGAGGCCGGAGTGGATGGTGAGACCGTGACCCGCTGGGTCGAGCGTCGGGTGATCGGATGAGCGAGGACCCCTTGGCGACCGCACTCGAGCTCGTCGGGAAGGAGCAATACCACGAGGTGGGGGAGTTCCCCGTCGAGCGTGGCTACGTCTGGACCTCGTGTGCGTCGGTGGAGAACGGCAACGCGCTCTTCTGGGACGATGCGGTCGCCACCGCCCTGACCGGTGGACCGGTGGCGCCCCCCTCCATGGTCTCGGTCTGGTTCCGGCCCCATCATTGGGCACCGGGTCGCACCGAGCAGGCCCTCCCGCTGCAGGTGCACTTCGACCTGAAGGCGTTGTTCGGCCTGCCCGAGGCGGTGATGACGGACAACACGATCGAGTTCCACGAGCCTGTGCGCATGGGGGACCGGCTGCGGACCCACCAGGTCCTGCGCTCCGTCAGCGAAGAGAAGACGACCAAACTCGGAACGGGTCGCTTCTGGGTCATCGACGTCGTCTACGCCAACCAGGATGAAGAGCTCGTTGCAATCGAGTCCTACACGGGCTTCGGCTACCAGCGAGGATCTGCGGCATGACGGTCACGGTGAACCCGGTTCTCCTCCACGACGCCGTGGCCGTCGGTGACGAGCTGCCGCACCTCGACTACGAAGTCAGTGCGACCACCGTCGTCCTCGGGGCGCTGGCCACCCGCGACTGGCGCCCGATGCACCACGACAAGGACTTCGCGGTGCACCGCAACGGTACGCAGGACATCTTCTTGAACACGCCGAATCAGGCCGCCTGGTTCGAGCGGTATCTGACCGACTGGACCGGACCGCACGGACGCCTCGGCCGGGTCACCTTCCGAATGAAGGGCTCGGTCTTTCCGGGTGACACCATGAACCTCCGTGGGGTCGTGGAGTCCTCGGAGATCGACGCAGTCGACTGTGGCTTCGTCACCGTCGGCGTCACCCTGTCGGTCGGTGGCGACGTCAAGACGACCTGTGCGGCCCGCCTGGCCCTGCCGCGGAGCGTCGACGACAATCCGTGGGCCCGTCGGGGCGACCGGTGGCGTCCTGCGCCGGCTCAGCCATGAGCTCATTTTCCGTGTCCCTGCAATCACGAAGGTGGTACCGCCGTGTTGGACCTTGAATTCGACCAGGAACAAGAGCTGCTCCGTCAGACGGCGCGCGACGTCCTGGCCCGCCACTGCTCACTCGACGTGGTCCGGGCCATGGAGGACGACCCGGTCGGCTTCCCCGCCGACCTGTGGACGCAGCTGGCCACACTCGACCTGGTGGGTCTGCTCCTGCCGGAGGAGTACGGGGGAGCAGGCATGACCCTGGTCGAAGGCGTGGCCCTCTATCAGGAACTGGGCCGTGCCTTGGCTCCCGTTCCCCACTTCGTCAGTGCGGTCATGGGCGGCGGTGTTCTCGCCGCGGCCGGGAGCGACGAGCAGAAGGAGCGCTGGCTCCGAGCAGTGGCGTCGGGGGAGGCCGTCGTGACCCCGGCATGGCTCGAGCCCGAGAACGGCTATAGCGCGCGGGGCGTGGCCGTGCGGGCGACCGGGACGGGGTCGGGGTTCCGACTCGACGGTGTGAAGCGCCATGTGGCCTACGCCGCTGCGGCCGACCGGTTCGTCGTCCTGGCCCGAACCGGTGATGGCGAGAACGATGTCGATCTCTTCTTGGTGGACCGGTCGGCTCCGGGCGTGACCCTGCGCCAGCAGTTCACCGTCGCCTCCGACACCCAATACGAGGTGACGCTGGCCAATGTGCTCGTGGAACCCGCCGATCGCATCGGCGCTGCCGGCACGGGCTGGAACACGTGGCAGCAGGTGCTCGAGTCGGGCTTGGTGCTCCTCGCGGCTCAGGCGGTCGGGGGCGCCCGCTACGCGCTCGAGATCACCAACCAGTACGCCCTGGACCGATTCCAGTTCGACAAGCCCCTCGGGGCCTTCCAGGCCCTCGCCCACAACCTGGCTGACGCGGTGACGAACCTCGACGGCGCGGAGCAGCTCGTCCACGAGGCGGCGTGGGCGGGAGCCAACGGCCGGCCACTCACATCGCTGGCACCCATGGCCAAACTGTTCGCCTGCAGCACCTTTCGCGACATCACGGCGATGGCCCAGCAGCTGTTCGGAGGCATCGGCTTCACGCTCGACTTCGACATTCAGCTGTACTTCCGTCGGGCCAAGCAACAACAGATGATGTGGGCCAACGACCGCACCCTCGAGGACGCGGTAGCGGCCGCCCTGTTGGACTGACTCAGGTCCGCTAGTCCGCTACCTTGCGGGCGTCGATGGCGCCCACTGCTGACCACATCAGCCTCCTCCAGGCACGCCGGTTGGCGTTGCGCGCCCAAGGCCTGCGCGGCCGCAGCGCCGCAGGCGGTGTCGCCGCCATGCTGCGCCGTCTCGGCGCCGTGCAGCTCGACACCATTTCCGTGCTGGCTCGCTCCCACGAGCTGGTGGCCTACGCGCGCCACGGCGCCATCGGGCGTGCCACCGTGGAGCGTGCGTACTGGGGACGCCACAGCGCCACCTTCGAGTACTGGTCTCACGCCGCCTGTGTCCTGCCCCTCGAGGACTGGCCCCTCTACGAGTTCAAACGCCGGGCCCGGCGGGCCAAGGGCAGGCGTTGGCACCACCTGGAGGACCGCGAGAAGAGCTGCGCCGAAGTGCGACGCCGCCTGCGTGACGACGGGCCCCTCACGGCCAATGAGCTCGGTGGAGCGAAGAAGTCGGGGACCTGGTGGGATTGGTCCGAGACCAAGATCGCGGCCGAATGGCTGCTCGACACCGGGGAGATCGTCTGCCGCCAACGGCGGGGATTCCAGCGGATCTACGACTTGGCCGAACGGGCCATTCCGACCGAGCTGCTCAGTCAGGAACCATCCGACGACGACTGCGCTCGCCGCTTGGTCACGGCGGCCGGCGCTGCGCTCGGCGTGGCGACCCTGGGCGACCTGGCCGTCTACCACGGGCTCCCGCAGCGGCTCGTCCGTCAGGTGCTCCCCGAGACCGACCTCGTGCCGGTCCGGGTCGAGGGGTGGAAGCCGATGGCCTATGCCGACCCTGGCGCGTTGGGGGCTGTCGGCGCCCGTGCGGCCGGCCGCAACCTGCTGCTGTCGCCGTTCGACTCCCTGTGCTGGTACCGCGAGCGCCTCGAGCGCCTCTTCGGCGTACGCCACCGCATGGAGGCGTACACGCCGCAGGCCCAGCGCACGTACGGCTACTTCGCCATGCCGGTGCTCGGAGACACCGACATCGTCGGCCTGGTCGATCCGGGACGTCGCGACGGTGCGCTGGTGGCCAAGCAGGTGACCCTGTTCCGCCCGGATGCCGGCCTCCAGGTCGCCACGGCACTCGCCGCCGCCGCCCGCTGGGTCGAGTGCGACGACGTCGTGCTCGAGCGGGTCGAGCCGGCCACCGCCCGCGCTGAGATCGAAGCCGCGTTGGCCCGGGCCGATTCCTGATGATGGATCAGGCGTCGCTGTAGCGCGCCGCCACGTCCTCGAACACCGAGGGACGACCTCCGTAGGGCCCCGTCTGGGCCGGGTGGTGGAGGACGAACTCGTCGATCCCCAACGCGACGTAAGGGGCGACCAACTCCTCGAACTGATCGACGGATTCGAGCACCGGCTCGGTCGGAGTCCACAGGACCACCGATCGTGGACGCGGTCGGCCCGTCTCGGTGCAGATCTGTTCGAGACGGTCGAGCTGTGTCCGGACCGCGTCGAGGATGTGGCGTCCCTCGCGAGGGCCCCGGCCCGGCCCGATGGTCACCCATTGCTGACCGTGGCTGGCGACGAGTCGGAGGCCCTTGGGACCGGCCGCGGCAATGGTCAAGGGGAGGGGGGACTGCACCGTGCCGGGGGTGCTGGGGGCCTCGACGGCTGCGTAATGGGCGGTCCGCACGGTGGTCCGCCTCGCGCCGTCGTCGGACAGGATCGGTCGCAAGACGGCCACGAACTCGGAGAATCGTTCCATGCGCTCTCGCGGCGTCCAGGGCTCCTGGCCCAGAGCCGAGGCGTCGGGGCCCTCGCTGCCGGGCCCGAGGCCGAGGTCGAGACGGCCTTCGCTCAGGTCGTCGAGGGCGATGGCGTCACGGGCCAGGGTCACGGGGTGGCGGAAATTCGGGGTCGCCACCAGGGTCCCGAGTCGCAGGCACGAGGTCACGCCGGCGGCGGCCGCCAGCACCGGCACCGCCGCGTGCCACGGACCGTCGGGCATGCCTCCCCAGCGGACGTGGTCGTAGGTCCAGCCGGTGGCGAACCCGGCTCGGTCCGCCCACTCCCATTGGCGCCGAGCCTCCGACCACCGGTCGCTCGGAAGGATGACCAGGCCGATGCGCACGCAGCGAACGTAGCGGCCCAGATACGTTGGCGCCGTGGCAAACGAGTCCGAGCACCGCCGTTGGAACGATGCCGTCTGGGTCGAGACCTGGCCCCGGCGTGAGGTCATCATGAATGCAGCGTCGCCCTACCTGCTCGAGGCGGCCGGCGCCGGACGGGGCCAGAGCGTGTGCGACGTCGGCTGCGGGGGAGGCTCCCTGACCATTTCCGTGGCTCGGGCGATCGCACCCGAGGGAACCGTCGTGGGCCTCGACATCTCGCAGGGACTCCTGGATCTGGCCCGGATTCGGGTATCGGAGGCCGGTGTCGACAACGCCCGGTTCGTCGAGGTCGACGTGCAGACGGGAACGGAAGAGCGCGGACCGTTCGACCTCGTGGTGAGTCAGTTCGGTGTGATGTTCTTCGACGAACCCACAAAGGCGCTGGCGGCGATCCGCGGCCGCCTGGCCGCAACCGGTCGGTTCGTCTTCGCCTGCTGGCAAGGGGTGGAGAAGAACCCCTGGCACGTGGCGACCGCCCTGCGGCCTCTGCTCCCTTCTCCCCCCACGCCGCCCCCGGGGAAGAGCCCGACCGGCCCGTTCGCCTTCGGCGACGCGGAGTACGTGGGCGAACTCCTCGAGGCGGCAGGATTCCGTGACGTCTCGTCCACGGCCCACGAGATCACCGTGCACGGCTCGGCGTCCGCAGTCAGTGACCCGGCGCTGCTTCCCGTCATGGGCGTGCCGGCCGAGCGGGCCGACGAGGCCATGGCCCTCGTGGCCGCCCATCTGGCCCGTTTCTCCCGGGGACCCGACGAGTACGAGTACCCCTTGGCGTTCCGGGTATTCCAGGCGAGCGCCTGAGCCGCTGCGCCCGTGGCCGGTTACAGCGGCACGCCGCTTTCGACGAAGCTCGGCATCGAGGAGGGTTCGAAGCTGGTGCTCATCGAGGCCCCCGATGGGGTGATCTCGGACCTGCCACCCCGGGTCACGGTCGTCCGGCAGGCCCGAGGACGGGCGGACGTCGTCGTCGGATTCTTCACCGAGCGAGCCGAGTTCGAGCGACGGCTGGCGGCAATGGCCAAGGTGGTCTTTCCCGCCGGGGGTCTCTGGGTGGCGTGGCCCAAACGGGCATCGGGTGTCGACACCACCATGAGCGAGCACGTCGTGCGGGAGCTCGCGCTCCCCCTCGGCCTGGTGGACAACAAGGTCTGTGCGATCGACGAGACCTGGTCGGGACTGCGGGTCGTCTGGCGCAAGGAGCGCCGGTGAGCACTCAGAAGAATTTGAAGCGGGACAACGGCCAGATGCGAATATCGACTTTGCCCACGATCGTCGATTCTCGTATCGGACCCCAGTAGCGGCTGTCGCACGACTCGGGTCTGTTGTCGCCCATCACGTAGACCTCGTCCTTGGGCACCACGTAGGGATGCCGGAGCGAGAAGGACTGGAACGAAGGTCCCGGATAGGTCCGGTTGTGCAAGGCGGGCGGCAGCCACGGTTGCGCCAGGAGTTTTCCGTTGACGAAGACCCTCCCGCGCGAGAGGGAGACGATCTGCCCGGGGAGGCCGATCACGCGCTTGACGAGGTCCGATACCTCCGGACCGGCGCAATCCTCGGTGCTCGGCGTCTTGAACACGACGATGTCACCGGTGCCGACGGCGTGCAGGTGGTAGGCCAGCTTGTCGACCACGATCCGGTCGCCGATCTGCAGCGTTGGCTCCATCGATCCGGATGGGATGGAGTAGGTGCCGACGACGAATGTGCGCAGCAGCAATGCCACGACCACCGCGGCGACGACGACGCCGAGGAGCTCGAGAGCCCAGCGTGTCGGCGGTGCCGGATCCTTGGCGTCGACCTCGGGAACGGGCCCGGACGCGGGAATTCCCGTGTCGTGCTCCTCGGGACCCATGACCAGGAGTATTACTCGTGCCCGGGTTCTCCTGGGCGCGGCGTCGGAGCAGGCGTGTCACTGCGTTGCGCCACGATGGGGGAGGTGCAGGCCGTGATCTTCGACTTCTACGGCACCCTGGCCCACTGGGCCGATGACGGTGCCAGCTACGACCGCGTGTTTGCGGAACACGGCTACGTGCTGCCGCCTTCGGTGATGAACGGGTACTACGCCCGCTATGACGGCATCGAGCACGCCGAGCACTCGGTGAGTGAGGAGGCCTACGAGGCCTGGGTACGTCGGCGACTCCATCAACTGGCTCGCGACGGCGGTGTGGACGATGCCGATGCGGCTGCGGTCGTCGACGCGTTGCGTCAGCTCGACCAGGGACGCATGGTGGCCTATCCGGAAGCCGAATCGACGTTGCGGACGATCCGCGACAGCGGACTCGCCGTGGGCGTGTGCTCGAACTGGGGCTGGGAGCTCGACGCCTACCTGGATCAGGTGGGGTTGCTCGACCTCCTCGACTCGAGCATCACCTCGGCCCGGGCGGGTGCCCGCAAGCCGCATCCGAACATCTATCGGGCGTCCGTCGGAACCCTCGGTGTCGATCCGGGTGACGTGCTGTTCGTGGGCGATTCGTGGGAACCCGATGTCCGGGGTCCGCGCCGCATGGGCATGCGCGCGGTGCACGTCTGGCGTTCGGACGAGCGAAAGGGCCAGGTCGCACCCGAACTCGAGGCAGGCGACGTCCGCGTGGAGGACCTCTCGGGTGTGCTCGACGTCGTCGATCTCAGGTAGCGAGGCCGACCGGTGGGCGCCCGTTCTCGGCCAGGTCCTCGGCCAAGCCGATTCGATCATCGTCGGTCAGCGGAACGAACTGCAGCACGGTCGAATCGAGCGGGCGCCACCACACCGGTTCCTCGCAGACCCACGCCTCCTCTCGCAACCCGACTTTCGTCACCTTGCCGGTCGCGGTCTGGGGAAGTGACGGCGACACGCGTACGTAGCGGGGGAGCCATTTCGGTCCGAGGTCGGGCTGGGCCCCGAGCCACTCGGCGAGCCTGTCGGGGTCGAAGGGCGTGTCCGGGGCCATCTCCAGCGCCACCATCACCTGATCGCCCGCACCCGAGCCAGTGTCGGGAACGGGATACACGGCGACGACGGCGAGGTCGGGGTTGCGCGACAGCACGGCCTCGACCGGTCCCGCTGCGAAATTCTCGGAATCGACGCGGAGCCAGTCGCCGGTCCGGCCGGCGAAGTAGAAGAAGCCTCGCTCGTCCACGTAGCCGAGGTCACCCGTCCAGTACCACCCTCCGCGCAGACGCTCCTGTTCGGCGTCCTCGCGCTGGTAGTAGCCCTCGAACTTGCCCCTCCCGCTGCGATTGACGATCTCGCCGATGGCCTCCCCGGCGTTCAGGAGTCGCCCTTCTCCGTCGAAGCGGGCGGGCGCACATTGCTGGCCGGTCTCCGGGCTGATCACGGCCAGATCGACTCCGTCGACCGGGACGCCCAAAGCGCCCGCAGGCATGTCCGCGGTGGGATTGATCGAAGCCCCGCCTTCGCTCTGCCCGTACCCCTCGATGAGAAAGCACCCGAAGCGTTGTTGGAATCGGCGGCGATCGCGCAGCGAGGCCTCCGTCCCGAAGGCACTCTTGAGCGTGTTCTCCGCGTCGTCGGGTCGCTCGGGCGTGGCCAGGATGTAGGCGATCGCCTTCCCGACATAGCTGAACTTCGTGGCGCCGAAGCGCCGGACGTCGTCGATGAACGCGGATGCGCTGAAGCGGGGACGGACGGCGATGGCGGCTCCGACCATGACGGACGGACCCCACAGTGCCATGAGGGCGTTTCCGTGGAACAGGGGCATCGGGCAGTAGCAGACGTCCTCGGCGGTGTAGCCGTAGCCCGGTGCGGCCACCTCGGCGATTCCGGCCAGGCGCCCCTGGGTGCAGCGCACGGCCTTGGGGACGCCGGTCGTCCCGGAGGTGAAGATGAGGAGGAAGAGCGATTCCTCGTCGACAGCGCCGGCCGCCCGCAGCAGTGCATCAGCCCCGTCGCCGCGGTACTCGTCGATCAGGGTGGTGTATCGATCCGTGCCCACCACGAGGACGTCGTCTTCTGGCAGACCGAGGGAGAGGCCTTCGAGGAGAGCCGCGCCTTCGGCGTCGGTGACGATCATGGCGCAATCCGTCGCCCTGATGTCCGCCGCCAAGGCGTCGCCCCGGCGGGTGGGATTGATGCCGACGATGGCCGCGCCGGCCAGGGCGGCACCGTTCAGCCAGAACAGGTACTCCGGACCGTTGGGGAGCAGGACGCCGATGTGCGGTGGGCGCCGACCGAGGACGGACCGGGCCACCGACCCGCGGGCCGCTCCTTCGGCGACGGCCTGGCGCCAGCTCCAACGCCCGGAGGCATCGATGACCCCGGTGCGGTCGTCCTCGGCCCGGGCGGCCAGCATCATGGCCACGGTCGTCACGGCAGGACCCCTTCGAGCGGAAAGCCCGGTGTGCGACGGACCAGCGTGCGATCGAGCGCGGACACCGAGGCCGCACCGCACAGCGCCATGGTGCGGCGGAGCTCCACCT
This sequence comes from uncultured Acidimicrobiaceae bacterium, assembly GCA_963754445.1. GTDB lineage: Bacteria > Actinomycetota > Acidimicrobiia > Acidimicrobiales > RAAP-2 > Bog-473. The sequence continues at coordinate 1,705,875 of CAVWFT010000002.1, forward strand.
CGAACCAACGCAGCAGCGCCGCAACCCCATCGGCGCCCCCTGTGGCGAGGGCCCAGAGCGACGGTCGGCCCACGAGCGCGGCGCGGGCTCCCAATGACAGAGCCTTTGCGACGTCGGGGGCGCGTCGGAGACCCCCGTCGACGTACACCTCGATGCGTCCGGCGACGGCGTCGACAACCTCGGCCAGGATGTCGGCCGTGGCCGGAGCGTCGGCCAACTGGCGCGCCCCGTGATTCGAAACCACCACGGCGGCCGCGCCGGCTTCGACGCAGCGGACGGCGTCGTCCGCCCGCTGCACGCCTTTGACCACGACGGGCAGCGAGCTCAGCCCGGCGAGCCATTCGATGTCGTCGGGTGTGAGCGCAGGCTCGAACTCTCGAGTCACCACGGCCATGAAGCCCCCGCGCGCGCGTTCTCTGTGCTCTTGCCGGCGAGGTTGGGTAGCGCGAGGTCGTCGGGCAGGTGGACGCCGGTCCGCCACTCCCGCAGGCGGAGGCCCGAAACGGGTGCGTCGACAGTCAGTACCAATGCTCCGTAGTGATGGGCCGCCGCCCGTGCCACCAGGTCCTCGGTACGCGCCCTGTCGCGCAGCACGTAGATCTGCATCCAGCGGGGAGCGCCGGGAACGGCAAGGGCCACGTCCTCGAGCGCGCAGGTGGCCAGGCTCGAGAGGATCATCAACGCCCCGGCTTGGGCCGCACCGCGCGCCGTGGCGATCTCTCCCTCCTCGTGGGCCAGCCCCTGGATCGCGGTGGGGGCGATGGCCACGGGCGAGGACACCGGTGTGCCGAGCATCGTCGTCGCCGTCGAGACCGCCGACAGTCCGGCCAGCACGTGGGGGTGGAGCTGCCAGTGCGACCAGGCCTCGACGTTGCCCTCGAGCAGGCGTTCGTCCTCGGCCCCGCCCGAGTAGTAGGCGTACGCCATCTCGCCGATCGAGTGGCGGGCGGTGCGCTCGAGATCGTCGAGGGACAGGTCGGTGACCAGGGGCGCCGTCTCCGCTGCGTGGGGCGGGGCCGCGGCCCGGTTGTGTCCCGAAGTGTCGGTGCTGGCAGGATGAGCGGGCACGGGCCGCATGGTAGGCGGCACTCGTGCTGAGAACCCATTTATTCCCGAGCGGAGGTGCCGTGCGCTTTTCGTATGCCGAGTCGATGACCGACCCGTCCTTCTATCTTCCGCTGGCGAAGGCGGCAGAGGAGGCCGGCTACGACTCCATGGTCGTGCCGGACAGCATCTGTTATCCCGAGGTCTCGGATACCACCTACCCCTTCAATCCCGACGGCAGCCGCGAGTTCCTCGAGGACAAGCCTTTCTTGGAGCCTTTCTCGCTCATTCCCGCCATGGGTGCGGTCACCGAGCGACTCAGATTCGTCACCTTTGTCATCAAGCTGCCGATTCGCCAACCCGTCCTGATCACCAAGCAGGTGAGCTCGACCGCTGTCCTCACCGACAACCGCCTGGTCCTCGGCGTCGGCACGAGCCCCTGGCCCGAGGACTACGAGATCTGCGGTGTGCCGTGGGCCCGTCGTGGGAAGCGGATGGACGAGGAAATCGCCATCATGCGCGGGCTCATGGCGGGTGGGTTCTTCGAGTTCCACGGCGAAGTGTTCGATGTTCCCTCCATCAAGATCTCTCCCACACCGTCCATTCCCGTTCCGATCCTCATCGGCGGCCACCACGAGGCGGCCCTCACGCGCGCTGCGGTCGACGGTGACGGCTGGCTGCACGGCGGGGGAGACCCGGAGGACCTTCCCGGCTTGCTCAGTCGGCTCGCCGAGTTGCGCAAGGAACACGGGACGGAGTCCAAGCCGTTCGAAGTGCACGTCATCTCCCTCGACGCCTACACCGCTGACGGCATCGCGCGCCTCGAAGAGCTCGGCGTGACCGATGTGATCGTGGGTTTTCGCTGGCCCTACGGCGTGGAGCAGGACACCGAGACCCTGCCGACCAAGGTGGACGCCCTGCGGCGTTTCGCCGACGACGTCATCGCCAAGGTTCGTTGAGACGGAAAGGAAGATGAAAATGACTGAGACGCTCAACACGAGGGAGCTCGGCATCAAATCGAGGGCGGCGGTCTCCGCGGGCGATCGCGAGGGCTGGCTGAGCCTGTTCACCGAGGACGCCGTGGTGCAGGACCCGATCGGACCATCGGCCTTCGATCCGGACGGCAAGGGTCATCACGGCATCGAGGCGATCGCCAATTTCTACGACACCGTCATCGCGTCGAGCGAAGCCATCACCTTCGAGATCACCGAGTCGTACCTGTGCGGAGACGAGGTTGCCGACGTGGGGATCATCCGCACCACCCTCGCCGGAGGCACCCACCAGGCGATCGTGCACGGCGTCTACACCTACAAGAGCGATGGCGCAGGGAAGATCAAGGCCCTCCGTGCCTTCTGGGAGTTCGACGCGCTCGAAATGGTGGAGTTGGGGGGCTGAGGGTGCAGGTCAAGGTCCGGGAGGGACTCTTCAGCGACGGTGATCCGCCTGCGTTGCTCGTCGCCCGCTGTCACCAGTGCGGATCGACCATTTTCCCGCGGGCCGACTCGTGCCCGTATTGCGCCACCGAGGATCCCGAGGACGTGGAACTCTCGCGCTCAGGCACGCTGTGGGCGTGGACGGCCGTGACGGCTGCGCCGCCCGGCTACGAGGGCGATGTGCCCTTCGGTGTGGGTGTGGTCGAATTCCCCGAGGGGGTCCGAGTCATCGGGCGGCTGACCGAGAGCGACCCCTCGGCTCTGAAGGCAGGACAGGCGATGGAGGTGCGGGTGGTGCCCTTGCATCGCAACGCCGAGGGCGACGACGTGGTGACGTACGCCTTCGCTCCCGGGGTTCCATCGTGACCGGCGTGGCCGTGGCCGGCGTGGGCATGCACCCGTTCGGACGCTTCGAGGGGGTGTCCACGACCGACATGGGCGTCGCCGCCGTGCGGGCTGCGCTCGCCGAGGCGGGAGTCGGGCGCGGCGGCTTCCAGGCCGCATTCTGCGGCACGGCCTACGGGGGAGTCGCCACGGGCCACAAGGTCCTGAGCCGGCTGGGGATGACCGGCATGCCCATTCTCGACGTGGAAGCGGGCTGCGCCAGCGGTGGCGCGGCACTGATGCTCGCGGCCGGAGCCATCAGGGCGGGTCAGTACGACACCGTGCTCGTGTTCGGCACCGAAAAGATGCCCAAGGGCATCATCCGGTCGTCCTTCTTCGATCCCTGGCAGGAGGAGGCGGGACTCGCCGCCACGCCCTCTTTCTTCGCCCTGCGGGCACAGCGACTCTGCATGACCTCGGGGGTCACCAAGGATCACCTCGCCCGGGTGGTCGTGAAGAACCGCTCACACGGCGTGGCCAACGCGGATGCCATGTACCAGAAGGAGACGACGGTGGAGGCCGTGCTGGCGTCGCGGGTGGTGAGCGAGCCGCTCCACCTGTTCATGCTGTGCTCGCCCAACGAGGGCGCGGCGGCACTGGTGCTCCGCCGGAGCGATCTCGCTGGTCCGGGCGCGGTCATGCTGGCTTCGGCGGTCCTGCGCTCGCACCTTCCGGGCGCTGTTCTCAGCGAGTCGACGCCCCTGTCGGGATTGTGCGACGACTCGGTCCCCGCCCCGACGACGCTGGCCGCGACCGCCGCCTACGAGGAGGCCGGGATCGGGCCCGGTGACCTCGACGTGGTCGAGTGCCAAGACACTGACGCCGCCCGGGAGCTCCTCTCCTGTGAAGAACTCGGGCTCTGCGAACCGGGCGGATCCGCGGCACTCCTCGATTCCGGGGCGACCACGCTCGGCGGGCGCCTCCCGGTCAATCCGAGCGGTGGGCTCCTCTCCAAGGGTGAGCCCCTCGGTGCGTCAGCGCTCGGTCAGGTGGTCGAGCTGGTCCGCCAGCTCCGGGGCACGTGCGGGGTCCGCCAGGTCGAGGGGGCCCGCGCCGCCCTGTCGCATACCGTCGGACGCGGCGCCAACGCGGGAGTCGTCATCCTGACCCGATAGCGGCGACCATGGGTCCGTGCACAGCGACGGATCATGCCGAGAGCCAGCAGCACGGGCACGGTGATTCTCTTCACTGCGCCTCTAGAATGGACGACCCCGTGAAACTCGTTCCGACCAACCGCACCGATTACGGCCTTCGTGCGCTCATCTATCTGGTCAATGCCGGTGATCCATTGACGAAGGCGGCGGAGATCGGCCGCGCCATGGACATTCCGGTGGGGTTCCTGCAGATCGTTCTCCAGGATCTTCAGCGGTCCCGCCTGGTGACGTCCAAATCGGGCCCCCGAGGGGGCTACGCGCTCGGGCGGCCGGCGGACGCGATCACGGTGTGCGAGGTCGTCGAGGCACTCGAAGGGCCGCTCGATTCCGGCGAGTGCGCACTGCGCGGTGGTCCGTGTCACTGGGACGACGTGTGTGCGCTGCATCGGGTGTGGTCGTCGGCGCGGGAAGCACTGCGAGAACGACTGCAGTCGGCAACCCTGGCCGAGGTGGCGGCCAAGGACAAGGCACTGGCCCAAGGGACGGCGACCGTGCCGTCCGATTCGCACCGACGCCGGGTGTAGCGGTGCGGTGGGCGTTCCGCGGCACCCGACACCGGTCCCGGTTTCCCGCTACTCGATCAGAGCGACGTCCTTGACGATGTGACGAGACAGTGGCCCCTCGACCACGATGCATCGGGGCAGCTGCTCTTGCACCGACTCGGCCTCGTGCACCCGGGTGACCACGGCGACGGGCTTGTCACCGGGAATCTCGTCGTTGACCGCCCGCGCGACCGCAGCACAGCGTGGGTTGGCGGTTCCCAGGTTGTTGATCACGAAGTCGGCCTTGTCCATCAGTTCGCAGTGCCCATCTTCGACCAAGGGGCACACATGGCTCCCGTCGGGGCCCGAGCACCACATGGTGTCAATGTCCATCTGACCGAGCAAACGTGACACGGCGACGGCCTCGGCTCCGTCCCGGCCTTCGAAGAGCGCGGTGCGGCGAGGACCGGTGGCATCCTCATGCCAACCGGCTGCCTGATCACGCCCAAGTCGTTGCGTTGTTCTCCACATGGTGACCTCCTCCAGGTCGATGGTGCGGAATTCCTCGTGCACCGGGGATGTGATCACCCGTGCTCTTGTCCCCGATCACGTTTCTTCAGTTCTCAAGTGATGAACTTGAGAATACTCCCGTCCAGCGCAGGTCGACTAGGGAGGAACGTCCCGATTCTGCGACGTTCGGCCTCCACCAGTGGTCGGGATGTCCGGGAGGCCGCTACTCGCCGGCGTGGGTCATTCGGCCGTGAGGACCACTTTGCCGCACTTGCCCCCGGCTCCGAAGTACTCGTAGGCGGCGGCTGCCTCGCTCAGCGGGAACGTCCGGCAGACGGGCACGCGCAGTCGTCCGGCGATCAGCGCGGGCAGGACGTGCGCGGCGACGGCGGCCGTGACAGTGGCCTTCTCCGTTCGACTCCGGGCGCGGAGGGTGGAGCCACCGATGCGCGCCCGCTTGGTCATCAGCGCGAAGAGATCAAGATCGATCCGCCCACCCGATCCGACGCCGATGACGACGACGCGGGACTTCGTGGCCAAGTGGGGCACGACGTTGACCAGACTGGCCTGGCCCACGAGTTCGAGCACGACGTCGTAGGGCCCGTGTCTCCCCTCTTCACCAGGGGCCAGCACGACGTGGGCGCCCAGCGCCCCGACCGCTGATCGGTGCCCGGCATTGCGTACCGAGGCGACGACGACGGCGCCGGCTTCTCGGGCCAGCTGCACGCCGGCGCTGCCGACGCCGCCGGCCGCCCCGCTGATCAGCACGCGCTCGCCCATCTGGAGCCCGCCCTGGGTGAAGAGGGCGTCGTAAGCCGTGGCGAAGGCCTCGGGGAATCCCCCCGCCTCCGCCCAGGCCAGCGAGTCCGGGACGGAGATCGCATGCGACTCGTCCACGAGGGCCACGGTGGCCTGGGCCCCGCCGCCCACGACTGCCATGACCCGGTCGCCCGGCTCGAACAGTGTGACGGCCCGGCCGACCGTCATGACCTCTCCGGCCATCTCCATCCCGGGGATGTCGGGTGGCCAGCCGGGAGGGGCCGGGTAGAAACCGGCCCGTTGCACGAGATCGGCGGCGTTCAAGCCGGCCGCCCGCACGGCGACAAGGAGCTCGGTATCGCCGGGGACCGGATCGGGTCGCTCCTCCCACAGCAGGTCCCCGTCTCGGATCACCGTGGCGTACACGCTGCCACCATACGGCGGCCCGAGCGCGTCGACACCGGGGCCCGGTAGGGTCGCCATCATGGCTCTCTACGACATCCCCATCCACACGCTCCAGGGCGCGGACGCCACCCTCGGTGACTATGCCGGCAAGACGCTTCTGGTCGTGAACGTGGCCTCCAAGTGCGGCCTCACGCCCCAGTACGAGGGTCTCGAGCGTCTGCAGAAGAAGTACGCCGATCGGGGGTTCTCGGTCATCGGCTTTCCCTGCAACCAGTTCATGGGTCAGGAGCCAGGGACGGCGGAGGAGATCGAGCAGTTCTGCTCGGCCACCTACGGCGTGACCTTCCCGATGATGGAGAAGATCGATGTCAACGGCGACGACCGTCACCCCGTCTACGCCGAGCTGACCGAGAAGGCCGACGCCGACGGCGCTGCGGGCGACATCACGTGGAACTTCGAGAAGTTCCTGGTCTCGCCCAAGGGTGAGGTCGTCGCCCGGTACCGGCCTCAGGTAGAGCCCGAGGACGCGACGATCGTGAGCGACATCGAGACGCAGCTGGCGGCTTGAGCCCTGGTGCGCCCGCCGCGGCGGGCTTTGGCGCGTCCATCTTCGACATGGACGGGCTGCTCATCGACTCCGAGGTGCTGTGGCACGAAGCCGAGATCGAGATTCTCGGTGGGCTCGGTGTGCCCCTCGACCCCACCGGGTGCCGCACGACCAAGGGAATGTTCGTCGGCGAGGTGACCGCGCACTGGCATGAGCTGTACCCGTGGGACGGGCCACCGCCGGATCAGGTGGCCGTGGCGATCGTCGACCGGGTCATCGACCTCGTGTACGCCAAGGGCGTGCTGAAGCCCGGGGCGCGGCACGCCATCGATCTCTGCGCGTCGCGGGGGTGGCCGCTGGCCGTGGCCTCGTCGTCGCAGTACCGGCTCATCCATGCCGCCCTCGATCACTTCGAGCTCTCGGGGCGGTTCCAGCTCATCCACTCGGCCGAGGACGAGGATTACGGCAAACCGCATCCGGCCGTCTTCATCACGGCTGCCCACAAGCTCGGCGTGCCGCCCGGTCGCTCCCTCGTGTGGGAGGACGCGCCGGCCGGCGTGCTCGCCGCCAAGGCGGCCACGATGGCCTGCATCGCCGTCCCCGAGGCGGGGGAGGGCGGTCATCCAGCCTTCGGCCTGGCCGACCTGGTCGTGGACTCGCTCAACGAGGTGGACGACGTCGCGCTCGCCGCGGTCGCCCAGGCTCACTTCCCGTCCTCGAGAGCGAGCACGAACTGATCAGCCGGCGAGCGGGCCGCGGAGCTGCGTCTCCAGCCGAGCCGCCACCTGGCGATAGCGACCGACGGGAATCAGATGCACGCCGTCGAACGCGCCCGACTCCCTGATGGCGAGGGTGAGATCGCAGGCCGCATCCACCCCGGCGTTGCGGTCCGTCCCGAGCCGGCGCACGAGCTCGGGGGGAACGGTCAAGCCCGGGATCGACAGGTTGGCGGCCATCGTCGCGCTCGGGACCACGAGGACGCCCGCGTAGACCGGGCACGGCACGTCCACCTGATCGCGCCACGACAGGAGGGCCTCGAGGTCGAAACCGATCTGGACGAACAAGAAGTCCGCCTCTCGCTTCCAGGCGGGCAACGGACGCAGCCCGGTGGCGACCCCGAATCGCATCGGCGTGCCGGCGTCGATGTCGGCCGTGTACTCCCTTCCCTCGGCCAGCATGGCGCGAACGGTCAGCTCGCTGGTCCGCCTTCCGGCCAACGGTTCGTCGCCGTAGACGAAGAGGAACTGATCGACGCCGTACGCGGCGGCGGTCAGGAGGTCTCGTCGAAAGCCGAGCAGGTTGCGGTCGCGGGCGTTCAGGCAGGCGATCGATCGGCCACCCATCGCTTCGACTTCGTGCGCGACGGCCACGCTCGACACGGTGGCCCGGCCGATGTGGTTGTCGGGGATGAGGAAGGAGGTCGCCACGGCGCTCAACACGCCGATCTGGTGCCGCACCCGCATCAGATCGGGCGAGGTTGCCGGCTCGATCTCGCAGACCAGCTCGAAGGGAGGGGATGTCATGGGTTGGCCAGGCTAAGGCCTTCGACGAATCGGATGGAGCACGCGACTCCGGTCCGCCGGGCCCGACGTCAGCGGAGCCAGCGGAGGGACGAGTTCAGCCGGGCCGGCCGGTCGCTCGGCCGGGAGAAGAGGCCCGCAGGCAATGGGAGGGTCGACCGGGCCACACCCTCTATCCTCTACGAGGCCCGGCCCTTCTCGTCACCCGGTGCAGATCGCCCGCCGCCCCGTGTTCACACCCGTCCCCCAAGACACCGACCTCGTCGCTCTCGAGCAGGCCGAGCTGGCCCGCTGGGCCACGCACCGCGTGTTCGAGCGGTCCATCGAACAACGGAAGGGCGCCCCACCCTGGGTCTTCTACGAAGGACCTCCGACGGCCAACGGCATGCCCGGCCTCCACCATGCTTGGGCCCGCGTGTACAAGGACCTGTTCTGTCGCTTCCGCACGATGCACGGCTCCTACGTGGCCCGTCGGGCCGGGTGGGACACCCACGGCCTCCCCGTCGAGGTCGAGGTGGAGAAGCGGCTCAACATCACGGGCAAGCAGCAGATCGAGGAGCAGGTCGGCATCGCCGAGTTCACCCGCCTGTGTCGGGAGTCGGTCTATTCCTACGTGGACGAGTTCGCTCGCCTGACCACGCGTATCGGCTACTGGGTCGACATGGACGCGGCCTACTGGACGCTCAGCCCGGACTACATCGAGTCCGTCTGGTGGCATCTCCAGCAGCTGTTCGACCAGGGGCTCCTCTACGAGGACCTCAAGGTGGTGCCGTACTGCCCTCGCTGCGGCACGGCCCTGTCCAGTCACGAGCTCGGTCAACCCGACGTCTACCGGGACGAGGAGGACGAATCCGCCTACGTCCGCTTCCGCCTGGTCGATGCCGTCCCCGCACTCGCCGACGCCCAATGGCTGGCCGTGTGGACCACGACGCCGTGGACCTTGCTGTCGAACACCGGTGTGGCCGTGAATCCCGAGCTGACCTATGCCGTGGTCGATGGGACGGTCCTGGCCGAAGAATTGGTCGACGCCGTCCTCGGCGACGGAGCGTCGGCCCGCATCAGCGGCCGGATCCGGGGGGCCGACCTGGTCGGGGTGCACTACGAGCGTCCCTTCGACGATCTGGCGCCACCGCACGGCGTCGACGGGTGGCGGGTCGTCCCCGCCGCCTACGTCACGACCGAGGAGGGCACGGGCCTCGTGCACCTGGCCCCGGCCTTCGGCGAGGTCGACCGCCAGACCGGGCGCGAGCACAACCTGCCGTCGCTCAACCCAGTTGGTCCGGACGGCACGTTCACCGATGCCGTGCCATGGCTGACCGGGCGCGAGGTACGGGCCACGAACCACGACATCAACGATCGGTTGGAGGAGGAGGGCCTCCTCCTGCGCCGTCTCCCGTACGTCCATTCGTACCCCCACTGCTGGCGCTGCCGGACACCGCTGATCTACTGGGGCAAACCGAGCTGGTACATCGCCACCTCGACCCGAAAGGACGACCTGCTGGCCGCCAACGCCACGGTCGACTGGCATCCTGCGCACATCAAGGACGGCCGCTTCGGCGAGTGGTTGGCCAACAACATCGACTGGGCCCTGTCGCGTGATCGCTACTGGGGGACGCCCCTTCCCATCTGGCGCTGCGGTCGCGGCCACCTGCGCTGCGTCGGATCACTCGCCGAGCTGTCCGACCTGGCCGGGCACGACGTCACGGGCATCGATCCGCATCGGCCCACGATCGACGAGGTGACGTTCGCCTGCTCGACCTGTGGGGCCGACGGCTTCGACGACGACCTCTCCGTGTTCCGTCGGGTCGAGCCGGTGATCGATGCCTGGTTCGACTCGGGCTCCATGCCGGCCGCCCAGGTGGGCTACCCGCACCTGCCGGGCTCCGACGAGGCCTTCGCCTTTCCGGCCGACTTCATCTCCGAGGCCATCGATCAGACCCGCGGCTGGTTCTATTCGCTCCTGGCCATCAACACGCTCGTCTTCGGGGAGAGCCCCTACCGCCACGTCGTCTGCCTGGGCCACATCGTGGATGCGGACGGCCGCAAGATGTCGAAGTCCCTCGGCAACATCATCGATCCCTGGTCCATCCTCGACACCCGGGGCGCCGATTCGATGCGCTGGTGGATGTTCAGCCAAGGCTCGCCGTGGACGCCGACCCGGGCCACGCTCGCCGCCATCGACGCCGCGATGCGGGACATGCTCTTGACGTTGTGGAACACGTTCAGCTTCTTCACGACCTACGCCTCGCTGAACGAATTCGACCCGACCGACCCGGCCATCCCTCGGCCCACCGATCGCGGTCCGCTCGACCGCTGGATCCTCTCGCGCCTCCACGCGACGACAGCAGCCATGACCGAGTCCCTGGCGAACTACGAGCCGTTCCACGCCGCCACGGCGCTCGGTGAGCTGGTCGACGATCTCTCCAACTGGTTCGTGCGTCGGAGCCGGCGCCGCTTTTGGCGCACCGACCCCGACGCCCCGCCGGGGGACACGCTGGCCGCCCAGGCCACCTTGCATACCGTGCTCACCACGGTGTCGCTCCTGCTGGCGCCGTTCTGCCCCTTCGTGTCCGACACGGTCTGGCGTCATCTCACCGGGGCGGCCGAGGACGAGTCCGTGCATCTGGCCGACTGGCCGATCGCCGAGGAGTCCCTGATCGACCGCGAGCTCGAAGCCCAGATGGAGCTGGCCCGCCGGCTGACCTCGCTCGGGCGGGCGGCGCGCAGCGAAGCGTCGATGAAGGTGCGCCAGCCATTGGCCCGCGCCCTGGTGTTCCTGCCGAGCGGATCGCCAGAGATCCTGCGCGACATCGTGGCCGAAGAGCTCAACGTGGACGAGATCGACACCGCCGACGAGCTGGGTGACGTGATCCAGTTCGAGCTGGTGCCGAACTTCAAGACCCTGGGTCCGCGCCTGAAGGACCGGGTCCAGGATCTGAGGCCGGCGCTCGAAGCACTCGACGGCGCGGCGTCGGCCGCGGCGCTCGAGTCGGGCCGGTCGATCACGGTGCAGCTCGGAGGCGAGGACGTGGTGCTCACGCCCGACGACGTGCAGCTGCGTGTCCGGGGCCAGCAGGGGTTCGCGGTCTCGCGAGAGGGTGGCGAGGTCGTCGCCCTCGACCTGACGCTCGACGACGCCCTTCGCGCCCGGGGCTTGGTGCGTGACGTGGTACGCCTCGTGCAGGATCTGCGCAAGACGTCGGGCCTGGAGGTCTCGGACCGCATCGTGGTCCGGCTGGTGGGACTGGACTCGCTGTCGGAACACTTCGACGCCATCGCCCGGGAGGTTCTGGCGGTCGACATCACGACGGAGGCCGGCCCGGGGGAGGGCACGGTGCTCGAAATCGACGACGACGCGCTGACGGAGACGGTGCGGGTCTGGCTGAAGAAGGTCGACGGGGCCGGGTCCTAGGTCGATGGTCACGACGGGACTGTCGGCTCCTGCCGAGGACGTCCGCATGCCGTCGTCGTTCCGTGAGGCACTCGAGGTCGAGCTCCGCCGCACCTTCCGGGCGCCCTACGAGGTGCCGATCGTCGTGGCCCTCAACGGCGCGCTCGATGAGCTCCGCCTGGTTCTTCCTGCCGACACCACTGAAGAACAGTCTCTTCACCTTCCATGGCTCGTTGGCCTTTGCCGCGGTGTTGGCCTCGTGGATGTACTCCGACGTGCCGGCGACCAACATCCTCGGGCCCGACGCGACACGGGTCCGCCTGGCCCTCGGCGATGCACGCATGTTCCGCCGCCTGCTGGCCGCCAAGAACGTGGTCCTCTGGCTGTTGATCGCACCGCTCTGCGCGCTGGTGGCGCTCGGTATCGGATTGAGCCATCACGACCTGGCCTCGACCGTGATCACGGTCGTCTGGATCGGTATCGTTCCCTTCGGAGCCCTCGGGATCTCGAACCTGGTGGGCATCCGTTTCCCTTACCACCCGATGCCGTTGCGCTATCGCTGGGACCACCGACGTCCGTTCTGGCGCATGATCGTCCGGTGGCTCACGTTGGCCGTCACGCCCTACGTGATCGTCCCGTTCCTTGCCGGGGCCCTGATGATCCCGACCCTCGTGCTCTGGGGACTGCTCACGCCGACGGGCGTCTCCAAGAACCTGCACCTGACCGACTTCGGCTGGGGCGTCGCCGTGGCCTGTGCGATCGCCGTCGCCGGCTGGTGGGGCGGGCACCGCATCGGCTTTGCCGTCGCGTCGCGGCGAGCGGGCCGTCTGGACGAGTTCCTGGCCGATCCGGGACGGGGCTGAGGTCGCCCTCAGCCCCTGGGGTCGCCGGGCAGGAGGCGGTCGGTCAGCGCCACCTGCACGCCGGCCGTCGCGGCGGGATCGACGATCACGACCTGCGGGTCCATGCGCACCAGCTCGACGCCCGCAGCGCGGAGGGTCCGGGCCGCCGCCGCCAGGTCGTCGACCCTCAGCGCGACCAGATGGGTGCGGGGTCTCCCGTACTCCCGACCCCACAAGGCGGTGCTCCCCGAGGGCCCCGGCCGGGCGTAGAGGGCCAAGGTGCAGTCACCGAGCGACACGCCGGCCGCGGGCGATCCTGGTGCTGCGTCGGGGTCGACGAAGGTCACACCCGTGCCCAAGATGCCGGCCAGCCGCACGGCCAGCAGGGATGGATCGTCGACCACTGCGCCGACGAAGGCGTGTTGGCGAGCCGGCACGGACGGCGTGGCCGGCCCGGACGGCACGCCGGCTCCGAAACGGGGGTCCGCGTCGAGGGCGAAACAGCTCCACTGCAAGAAGATGCCGCCGGTGTCGCGTGGATCGGTGAAGCACATCTCGGGCCGTGGTCGGGCCGCGATGCCGACGCCCACCGAGCGGAGGTGGTCGACCGTGGCATCGAGATGGCTCACCTGGAGTGCCACCGAATGGATGCCTCCGCCGTGTCGGGCCACGAAGGTCGCCGCGGCCCCGTCGCCGAGTGGTTGTCCGATCTCGATCGAGTTGTCGCCGAGCCAGGCCATCCCGCCCCGTCGCCCGATGCCCGGCTCGGTCGACTCCCCGTATTCGAGGACCTCGAGTCCGAACAGGTCGTGGAGACGAGTGACGGCCAGGTCGTAGTCGGCCACCATGGCGGTGGAATGGAACATCCAACGGACGTCGTGTCCGGCGGTCGCACCCTCTCCGACCTGGCGCCGTTCGTGTGGGCTCACAGTCCTGCGGTGACCGGGAGCTCGATACCCGTGATGTTGCGCCCCCCGGGCCCGGCCAGGAATGCGACCGCCTGCGCCACGTCGCTGGGGTCGACGACCCGCCCGAGCGCCATGGCGCGGGCCATGCGACGAGCCATCTGGTCGACGTCGATGCCCGCCTGCTGGGCCATCTGCTCGGTCATGGCGTCGAGCGGCGGTCCCGCGGTGTACCCGGGCACCACCACGTTGACCCTGACGTTTGCGGGCCCGAGCTCCTTGGCCAGCGTGCGCGACGCGGAGACCATGGCCGCCTTCGTCGCCGTGTAGCGGGCACGGCCGACGGGGTTCGCCGAGGTGCCGACCGTTCCGATCTGGACGATCGATCCGCCTCCGGTGGCGGCCATGGCGCGCGCCGCCGTCCGGCTGAGCTCCAATGTGCCGAGGACGTTCACCTCGAAGGCCTCGCGCCACGAGCTCCAGTCGGCATCGTCGATCGACCCCTGCTCGCCGCCGGCCGTGGCCACGTTGACCAGGGTGTCGATGCGACCGAACCGCCCGACCGTCCGCGCCACCAGGTCCTGGCACGAGGCGATGACGCCGACGTCGACAACGTGTGGGATCACCGTCCGACCCGTGGCGGCGGCCAGCTCGCTCGCCAGGGCGCGCAGGCGCACGTCGTCCCGGGCCGCCACCACGAGATCCGAGCCCGCCAGGCCCAGGGCGAGGGCGCAGGCCCGTCCGATGCCCGGACCCGCTCCGGAGACGACGGCCACCGTGCCCGCGGGCGGCGGATCGCCGCCGCCCGGATCACTCACCGAGTTCGGGCGCCCACTGCACGCCGTTGATGTGACCGCCGCCGTCGACGAACAACGTGTTCCCGGTGAGGTAACGGGCACCATCGGTGGCCAGGAAGACGGCCACGGGTGCGATGTCGTCCTCGGGGTCGCCGAGGCGGCCCATGGGGTTGGTGGCGTCCGCCGCCGCCTCGAGCTCCGGGTGGGCCGCGAAGGCGGCCCTCGAGGCGGCCGTCTTGGCTCCGGGACAGATGACGTTGACCCTGATCTGCCACGGTGCCCACTCGCGTGCCGCGCTACGGCTGGCACAGCGCAACGCCTCCTTGGCCACGTTGTACTGCACGGTGCCCATGTGGGCATTGACCCCGTTGAGCGAGCACATGTTGATCACGGCTCCCCCTTGCCGTGCCCGCATCAGGGGCAGCACGGCCTGCATGGCCCAGAAAGGACCCATCAGTCCCATGGTGAGGCCCCACTGCATCTCTTCGTCCGTCTTGTGCTCGATCCGGCCGATGCTTCCGCCACCCCACGCGTTGTTCACCAGGACGTCGACCTGGCCCCATGTCTCGTTGGCCGCCGCCACCATGGCCAGTGTCTGGGCCTTGACGGTGACGTCGGTGTGGAGGAACCGCACGTCGGCGCCGAACTCGCTCCCGCACGCGGCGGCCACCTCGGCCCCCTGCCGATCGTCCACGTCGGCCACGAGGACGCGTGCGCCCTCCCGGGCGAAACGGCGCACGACGCCACGGCCGATGCCGTCGCTCCCGCCGGTCACGATGGCCACCTTGTCGACGAGCTGTTCGGTCACGCCGCCAACCTAGCGACGGCGTCGCCGTCCGGCCCGGCCGTCCTACCCCTCGGCCTCGAGCACCTTCGTCAAGGCCCCGGCCAGAGCGGAGCGTTCCGCCTGGTCGAGTGGGGCCATCAGGTGCCGCTCGATGCTCTCGGCATGGGCGGCGACGGCGCGCTCGAGGACGACCCGACCACCGTCGGTCAGCACGACGTGGATGCTCCTGCGGTCGTTGGGGCAGTTCTGGCGAGCCACCAGTCCGGCGCCGACCATGCGATCCACGAGTCTGGTGACGCCCCCGGTGGTCAACGCGACGTTCGCGCTGAGCCTGCTCATGGTGAGGCGGCCGTCGGGCGCCGCGCCCACGTGGATCAAGACGTCGAAGAAGACCAGGGGAATGCCGACGGCCCCCTCGAGCTCCCGGCCGAGCTGATCGGTGAGCCGTCGGTGCGTCCGCACCATCAGGCTCATCAGCTGGATCCGCTCGTCGTCCATTTGGCCGAGGACACCACAGGTGCCGCCGGCCTCCGCCGCCTCGCCGTCTCCTGGGATGGTCTCGGTTTCCATGTCGCTTCCCTCAGTCTCCCCCGTTGCGCGGAGGACCGGAGTATTTCTGATTGACAAGTATCTGTATAGTCAGATATTATACACTCAGTAAGCGTTAGATCAACAAGTCTGAGATCAACAAGGAGCCCGACATGTCCGATACCGCAACCACGACCCTCCCCAAGGTGGGCACCTACACCATCGACCCGGCGCACACCGAGGTGGGCTTCGTCGCCCGCCATCTGATCGGCACGAAGGTCCGGGGCCGTTTCACCGAGGTCGAAGGCACCTTCACGGTGGCCGAGCCCATCGAGAACTCCTCGGTGGTGGCCACGGTGCAGGCAGCCAGCATCCACACCAACCAGTCCCAGCGTGACGACCACCTGCGGACCAACGACTTCCTCGACGTCCCCAACCACCCGACCCTGACGCTCAAGAGCACGGGGCTGAAGAAGGTCGACGACACCCACTGGACCCTGACCGCCGACCTGACGATCCGTGGCGTGACCAAGTCGGTGGACTTCGATCTCGAATTCCTCGGTGAGGGCCCGGCCATGGCCGAGGGCAAGACCGTCGTGGCCTTCTCGGCCAGCGGTGAGATCGACCGGCGGGACTTCGGCGTGAGCTTCAACCACTCCCTGCTCGACGGCAGCGTCGTGGTGGGCAACAAGGTGGTCATCGAAATCGAGGTCGAGGCCGGGCTGGCCGACTGACCGATCAGTGGCCGGCCCGGGATGGCGCCGGCAGCGCTGGGTACGCTTCCCCGCCATGCCCACGCCCAAGGCGGGCCTGCGCGCCCGGCCGGCCACTGAAGTCCGCAGCACCCCGACGGACGACGGGGAGGTGTACGTGCTCGCGGTCGACCTCGGCACCGGTGGCCCCAAGGCCGCCGTGCTCTCCGGGTCGGGCCGCATCCTCGCCCACGCCTTTCGTGCCGTCGGTATCGACCTCAGCGGGGACGGCGGAGCGGAGCAGTCCCCGGTCGAATGGTGGGAGGCCGTCGTGGCCGCCGCCCGGCAGGCGCTCGAGGAGAGCGGCGCCGCACCGGAGCGGGTCGTGGGCATCGGCTGCACCTCCCAGTGGTCGGGCACCGTCGCCGTCGACGAGGCGGGCGATCCGATCGGCCCCGCCATCTCGTGGATGGACTCCCGCGGCGCCTCCGCGGTGCGCGAGACAGTGCGTGGCGCCCTCAACGTGCAGGGCTACGCGCCCTCCAAGCTCGCCCGCTGGGTGCGACGGACCGGCGGCATTCCCAGCCTCTCGGGCAAGGACCCGGTCGGCCACATCCACTTCCTCCGGTCGCAACGGCCCGAGGTGTACCGAGCCGCCGCCGCGTTTCTCGAGCCCGTGGACTACCTCGGCCTCCGACTGACCGGGCTGGCCCGTGCCTCCTACGACTCCATCACGCTGCACTGGGTGACCGACAACCGCGACATCCATGCGGTGGCCTACGACGACTCTTTGGTGGAGATGGCCGGTCTCGAGCGGGCCACGCTGCCCGACCTCGTCCCGACCGGCAGCATCCTGGGCGGCCTCACCGCCACCGCGGCCACGGCGTTGGGGCTCCTCGAGGGCACGCCGGTGGTGGCGGGCACGGGTGACCTGCATTCGGCGGCCGTCGGTTCGGGCGCCGTGGCGGACTTCGACGGACACCTCTACATAGGGACGTCGAGCTGGGTGAGCTGCCACGTCCCGTTCAAGAAGACCGATCCCTTCACCAACATCGCGTCCATCCCCTCGGGTCTGCCCGGGCGCTATCTCATCGCGGACGAACACGAGACGGGAGGGGCCTGCATCACCTGGCTGCGCGACACGGTTCTCTATCCCGATGACGCCTTCGCCCCGGGCCGCCCCCCCGAGGACTTCTTCGCACGGCTGAACGAGGTGGCGGCCTCGGTGCCGGCCGGTGCCCACGGCGTGCTCTTCACCCCCTGGCTGAACGGCGAGCGCTCACCGGTCGACGACCACACGATCAGGGCCGGCTTCCACAACCTGTCGTTGTCGTCGACCCGGTCCGACATGGTGCGGGCCGTCTTCGACGGCGTGGCGTTGAACTCGGCCTGGCTCCTCGGGGCGGTCGAGAAGTACTGCAAGCAGGAGTTCAGTTCCCTGGCTTTCGTGGGCGGTGGCGCCAACTCCGACCTGTGGTGCCAGATCCACGCCGACGCCACCGGACGGACCATCCGTCAGATCGCCGAGCCGGTCTTGGCCAACGTGCGGGGCGCCGGTCTGCTCACGCTGTTGGCCGTCGGCCGCATCGGCGTGCCGGACATTCCCGGCACGGTCGAGGTCAAGGCCACCTACCGACCCGAACCGGAGTCGGCGGCCGTGTACGCGGGACTCCTCGAGGAATTCGTCAACATCTACGACAAGACGAAGGGCATCCACAAACGGCTGAACGCCCACCGGCTGCACTGAGGGCCCCGGCACTCGGCCTCCGTGACGCCGAGCGCACTATGGTGCAGCCCCGCACCGCGGGGGCGAGCGTCGAGAACTGGGGAGGCACGAACGATGCGAGGTTCGTCAATGGCGGTGGGGCAGCACGCGTCACGCCGTGTCGTTGCGCGACTGGCCACGTTCTTGTTGGTGTCGGGTCTCTCCCTGTCTTTGGGCAGCACCGGTGCACTGGCCGCGACTCCGGTGGCGAGCCATCGGTTCGCCACCGACCGTGGTGCGAATGGGTCGCGCTATTTCGCCGGCTATCAGGGCTACTGGATGTTCGGTGCCGACGGCAGGGTGTATCCCTATGGCCCGGGGGTGCCTGGGTTCCAGGGCGACCTCGGCGGCCACGCGTTGCACGCGCCCATCGTCGGGGGTGCCGCCTACGGGAACAGCGGCTATTACGAAGTCGGCAGCGACGGAGGTGTCTTCGACTTCGGTGCCGCACCCTTCCTCGGATCCGCCGGGGGTCTTCACCTGAACGAGCCCATCGTCGGCATGGCGGACGACCCGGCCGCCGATGGGTACTGGTTGGTGGCCTCGGACGGCGGGATCTTCAGCTACGGCGGTGCCGGCTTCTACGGCTCCATGGGCGGCCGGCCATTGAACAAGCCCATCGTCGGCATGGCCTCGACCCCCGATGGCAACGGGTACTGGTTGGTGGCCAGCGATGGTGGCATCTTCAGTTTCGGCGACGCCCAGTTCTACGGATCCACAGGCGGCATGCCGCTGAACAAGCCCATCGTCGGCATGGCACCCTCCAACCTCGGCTATGGGCGTGGGTACTACCTCGTCGCCTCGGACGGCGGCATCTTCTCGTACGGTCCGGACGCCCACTTCTATGGGTCGGCCGGCAGCCTCGTCCTCAACAAGCCCATCGTCGGGATGACCGACGCTCCCGATGGACTGGGCTACTGGATGACCGCTTCTGACGGGGGCATCTTCTCCTACGGCAGCGCGCAGTTCCAGGGATCAGCAGCCGGAACGCCGATCGCCGCGGCGATCGTCGGTATCGCATCGCCGGGTCCCTATCCACAGTTCGCATCTGCCCTGGCTCCGACACCCAACGGCCAAGGCTACGAGGTCGCCGACGTCGGAGGCGATGTCTTCAACTACGGCAATGCACCGTGGTCAGGCGATCTCGGCGCTCAGTACCTCGCCAATCCGGTCGTCGGCCTCGGCATGGACGACACGGGCGCGGGCTACTGGCTGACCGACTCTGCGGGCACCGTCACGCCGTTCGGCGACACGCCGGATCTGGGTTCGCAGAGCACCGATGCCTTGAACGATCCCGTGGTCACC
Source organism: uncultured Acidimicrobiaceae bacterium (assembly GCA_963754445.1). Classification (GTDB taxonomy): domain Bacteria; phylum Actinomycetota; class Acidimicrobiia; order Acidimicrobiales; family RAAP-2; genus Bog-473. The sequence continues at coordinate 1,725,125 of CAVWFT010000002.1, forward strand.
CTGGCGACCACGCCCGATCGAAAGGGCTATTGGCTCCTGACCGACGAGGGTGACCTCTCCCACTTCGGTGACGCCCCCTTCTTCGGTTCACCGGGAGGCTTGCACCTCACTCAACCCATCATCGGCATGGCGGCCACACCTGACAACGGCGGCTACTGGCTGGTGGCCGCCGACGGCGGCATCTTCGCTTACGGCGACGCCGCTTTCTTCGGGAGCACCGGAGGCCTCGAACTTGCCCGGCCCCGTTGTGGGGATGGCCGCCACCCACGACGGACGCGGGTACTGGATCGTCGACAGTACGGGGGGCGTGCACCCCTACGGCGACGCGACCGATCTGCCCGGTCCAACGGTGCCGGCGGGTGACGACGTCCAGGCCATTGCGGCCACCCCCGACGGTGGCGGCTACTGGTTGCTCGACGATGTCGGCCGTGTCTTCGCCTACGGCGACGCCTCGACCTACCCCTACGCCGGAGGCTGATGCCGGCTCCGGCCCGGCAGCCGGAGGCGGCCCGGTCGGCGCTCCTTGCCCTTGGTGACGACGAGGGCCAGCGAGGTGGTCACGTAACCGCTCAGTTCGGTGCGCAGGTGCACGTCGCTGTAGGGGGCGACGTCGACATGGACGTCCTCGGGTGTCGTGCCCAGCGTGTAGTCGACGTCGATGGTGTGGCCGGCCAGGCGGAGCCGACGGACGAGGTCCTCGACGTCGCGGCGCCGGTAGAAGACGGTGCCCCCCGCCTCAACCGTCTCGGACGCCGAGGAGACCAGGAACTCGGTCGTGTGCACGGACACGCCTCCAGGGGCGAGGCATTCCATCTGGGCCAGCACGAAGTCGGCCCCGGCCCGGAGCGTCCCGAGGTGCTCGAGGGCGCAGGAGGACCACGAGAAGTCGAACCCGCGCAGGTCGGACGGGACGGCGTTCATGTCGACCGGGCGGAACGCCACCCGCCGTGCGAAGTCGTCGGCCGGGCACAGGCCGGACTCGTTCAGCTGCTCGAGGCCGCCGGACCACTCGGTCTGCGAGTCCGTCCAGCCCGAGCGCACCGCCGCCTCGTGCGGCTGGTCCGTCGCCACCACGGCGCACCCCTGGGCGGCGAAGAGTGCCACCAGCGGCTCCTGGCCGACGCCGAACCCCAGACCACGCCGACCGGCCTCGAGCATGCCCCGCTCGTGCAGCGCTTCGGCGATGAAGAGCCACTCCCACATCTTGCGGTGGACCAGCACGCGACGCTGGTCCTGCTCCGAGCTGGCCCACATCGGGCGCAACCGCTCGGCCCAGGCCAGGAGCGCGGGGGAGCGGAGCGACGCGGCCGAACAGAGCTGTGATCGCAACATGAACGGGCGACCTTACCGGCGTGCCCGGGTGCCGGGCGGCCCGCCCCCGGCCTAGATCCGTTCGAAGTTCCGGGCCAGCTCCCAGTCGGTGACGTGGCGGTTGAACGCCTCCCACTCCTGCACCGCGGTGTTGAGGAGGTGGTGGTGCACGTCGGCTCCGAAGGCCTCGAGGGCGACGGCGGAGTCCCGCAGCTCGTCGATGGCCTCCACCAGGGTCGAGGGGATGCGCTCGACGTCCGTCGCCTCGTAGGCGTTGACCGGGAAGGGGTCGCCGAGCTCCAGCTCGTGGTCGATGCCGTAGATCCCCGCGGCCAGCGCCGCCGCCAGCACCAGGTAGGGGTTCACGTCGCCCCCGGGCACCCGCGACTCGACCCGGCGCCCCGCCCCGTGGCCCACGACGCGGAAGCCGCAGGTGCGGTTGTCCTCGCCCCACACGACCGCCGTCGGGGCCCAGCTCCCCGGCACGTAGCGCCGGTACGAGTTGACGGTCGGCGCGGCCAGCCAGGCCAGCTGCCGTGCCGCGTGCAGTTGGCCGGCCAGGAAGCGCCGCCCCACCACGGAGAGACCCGAGGGGTGCGCGCTGTCCGCCATGAGTGCCTCGCCGCTCTCGCGGTCCCACAAGGACGTGTGCACGTGGCACGAGGAGCCCACGTCCTCCATCGTCCACTTGGCCATGAAGGTGGCGGACCGGCCCTCTTGCGCCGCGATCTCCTTGATGCCGTTCTTGAAGACCAGGTGCCGGTCGGCCGTCTCGAGCGCCTCGTCATAGGTGACGTTCACCTCGTGCTGGCCGCGGCCGGCCTCGCCCTTGGAGAACTCGACCGGGATGCCCGCACCCACCATCTCGTTGCGGATCCGCCGCAAGATGTACTCCTCGCGCGCCGTCTGCAGCAGCTGGTAGTCCTCGATCGTGCTGGTGTGGGGGGTCAGGTCCTGCCAATGCTTGGCACTCGCCTCGTCGTAGGTGTCCATGAAGAGGAAGAACTCGAGCTCGGTGGCGCTGCACACCCGCAGCCCGCGTTCGGCCGCCCGCTCCAGCTGGCGCCGCAGCATCTGGCGGGGTGACACCTCGACCGGCTTGCCTGCGAGGTCGGTCAGGTCGCAGATCACCATGGCCGTTCCCTCGAGCCACGGGATGCGCCGGGCCGTGGCGAAGTCGGGGACGCACACCACGTCGCCGTAGCCCGTGTCCCAGTTGGCGAAGGTGTAGCCAGGCAGCGGGTTCATGTCGACGTCGACGGCCAGGAGGTACTCGCACGCCTCGATCCCGTGGTCGGCCACGTGCGCGGACCAGAAGTCCGCCGTCACCCGCTTGCCCACCGGGCGCCCGTGCATGTCGGGGAAGGCGACGACGACGGTGTCCACGGATCCGTCGGCGATTGCGTTGTCGATGAGTTCTCGGCCTGGCATGGCCCGCATCCTGGTCGCGGCAGGGGCGAGCGTCCAGCCTCTCGATACGCTGGCTCCATGATCCCGCTCATTGGGCTCTCGACCTACGTGGCCGAAGCCAGCTGGGCCACCTGGACCCGCCGGGCCGCCGTCCTGCCCGAGAACTACTTCGAGCTGGTCGCCGCGGCCGGCGGCCGGCCCCTCCTCCTGCCCCCGCCCAGCCGATCACCCGGGGGTCCCGGCGCGGCGGCGGACGAGGTGGTCGCCGTGCTCGACGGTCTGGTCCTGACGGGTGGTGGCGACGTCGATCCCCGGGCCTACGGGGAGGAGGCGGGTGCCGAAGTGGGCGGGGTCGACGTCGGACGCGACGCCAGCGAGCGCGCCCTCCTGGACGCCGCCCTGCGCGCCGACCTGCCCATCCTGGCCATCTGTCGCGGCTGCCAGGTGCTCAACGTGGAGCTCGGCGGCACCCTCCATCAGCACCTGCCCGACGTGGTCGGCACCCTGGAGCACCGGCAGGCCCCGTTCGTCTTCGGTGACGTGGCCGTCACGACCGTGCCGGGCACGGTCGCCGCCGACGTCTTCGGCGCATGCCCGACCGTCTTGTGCTCGCACCATCAGGCCATCGCCGCGCTCGGGCGGGGCCTGGTCACCACCGCATCGGCGCCCGACGGCACCGTCGAAGCGGTGGAGCTGCCGGCGGCCCGCTTCGTCCTCGGCGTGCAGTGGCATCCCGAAGAGGGGATGGACCAGCGCCCCTTCGACGCCCTGGTCGCGGCGGCCAAGGACTACGCGGCCGAGCGGTCGGTACGCCGCAGCGCGTGAGCGCCTCGGCCCGGGGCCGCGTCGCCGTCATCACGGGTGCCAGCCGGGGACTGGGGGCCGGCCTGGCCGTCCACTTCGCGGCGCAGGGGTTGCATCTCGGTCTGTGCGCCCGTCACCGGCCGACGATGGTCGCCCGCACCCGGCCCACCGCGCACGACGGGCACGTGGTCCGGGCCGAGACGCCGGTGCTGGCCGCGGTCGACGTCACGGACCGGGCTGCGCTCGAGCGGTTCGCGGCCGAGGTGGTGACCCAGTTCGGCCGCATCGACCTGTGGGTCAACAACGCCGGGCTGCTCGGGGACGTCCGGCCGGTGGCCGATGCCGACCCCGCCGCGCTGGCCCGCACCATCGAGGTGAACGTCGTCGGCGTCCTGCACGGCAGCGCGGTGTTCGCGGCCCACGTGCGCCGGCGGGCCGGGCCCGGGGTGCTCGTCAACGTCTCCTCGGGGGCCGCCACCAAGCCCTACGAGGGGTGGGGTGCCTACTGCGCCTCGAAGGCCGCGGTGGAACAGCTCACCCGGGTGCTCGCGCTCGAGGAGGGCCGCCACGGGCTGCGGGCCTACGCCCTCTCGCCGGGCCTGGTCGACACCGACATGCAGGTGGCGATCCGGTCTGCGGACCAGCGCGATTTCCCCGAGGTCGAGCGGTTCCGCCGCGTCGCGGCCGAGCAGCGCTTCAACACACCGACGTGGGTGGCCGACCACATCGTGGCCCTGGCCTTCGGCGGAGAGGACCCTGGCCAGGTCACCGTGCGGGTCCCCGAGCAACCGGTCGGGAACGGCGCCGGGTAAGGTCTCGGGCCATGGCAAAGAGCGGTGCCCGCAAGGTGGTCAAGCCCGTGGCGGCGACCGCCGTCACCCTGGGGACGATCGCAAGCATCTGGTGGTTCGCCCTCAAACCTCGGCGAAGCGCCAAGAAGCAGGGCATCACCGTCGACAAGAAGTAGGCCGTCACCCGGCCCGCGGGCCGACGGATCCGTCGCCCTACGCCGGCGCCAAGCCGTCGACCAGTGCCGGAAGGCACTCGCCGATCGACCCGTTGAGCACCACGTCGGCCAGGCCGTCCATCTCGGTGGGGCCGCCGTTCACAATGAGCACGACGGCCCCGTGGCGCACGGCGACGGGCACCAGCCCGGCGGCCGGGAACACGGCCAGCGTCGAGCCCACGGCCAACAGGAGATCGCACGACTGCGCCGCCTGTTCGGCCCGCAGCAGATCCTCGGCCACCAGGCTCTGTCCGAAACTGATGGTGGCGGATTTGAGGATGCCGCCACAGGTGAGGCAGGCGGGATCGTCTTCTCCGGCCCGCACCCGGTCGTGGACCGGCTCGGCGTCCTGGCGTTCGCCACACGACATGCACATCACCTCGAGGGAGGTGCCGTGGATCTCCACGATCCGCTCCGGGTCGTGACCCGCCTTGCGGTGCAGGCCGTCGATGTTCTGTGTCACCAAGAGCTCGAGGCGCCCGCTCCGTTCCAGGTCGACGAGGGCACGATGGCCGGCGTTGGGCTGGGCGTCCCACATGGGCGAGGTCAGCCGGTTGCGCCACGACCGCCTCCGGACCTCGGGGTCCGAGAGGTAGACGTCGAGGGTGGCCAGCTTCTCGGCCTCGGGATTCTTGGTCCAGACACCCTGGGGCCCCCGAAAGTCCGGGATCCCCGAATCGGTCGAGATGCCGGCTCCGCTCAGGACGACCACGCGGCGCGCCTGGCCCAGCAGGGCCCGGGCCCGCTCGGTCGCCGCGGCGGCCGCCGGCCCGCCGGGCCAGGACTCGGACTCGGGGTGCTCGGCCATCACGGGGCCATGCTGGCACGGTCCCGAGCCGCCAGGCACGGGACCTACAGTGCGCCGGTGCCCCGCGGCGCCCCCGCCACCGTCGAAGTCCTGCACGCGGCCGACGCCGAGGAGCGCCAGCGCCGCGCCGCCGGCGCACTGCTGGCCCAGGGCTGCCTCCCCGGCGACCGGGTCGCCTTCGCGCTCGGCTCGTCGGCCGATCTCCTCTGCGCCGTCCTGGGCGCGACCCGGGTCGGCCTGCTCCCCGTGCTCCTCAACGCAACGTTGACCGAGAGTGAGCGCGGCCCGCTGGTGGCGGACGCCGACCCGGTGCGATGCGTCTTCGACCGCGCCGCCCTGGCCGCGCTCGGCGAGGGTCCCCCCACCGATCTCGCACCCCTCCCGCTCACTCGCCCCATGCATTACACGTCGGGCACCACGGGCCGCCCGAAGGGAGTGACCACGGGCTGGTGGGACGAGTCCACGGCCCGAGCCGTCTTCGAGGACGAGGCCTCCGTGTGGCACTTCGACCGGCGCGACCTCCATCTGGTCTGTTCGCCGATGTACCACACGGTCTCCATCCGCTTCTCCGCCGGGACGTTGCTCTCGGGCGGATCACTGGCCATCGTGAGCCGCTTCGACGCTGCGACCGCACTGCGTGCGCTGCGCCGCCTCCGGCCGACGACCGCCTTCTTGGTGCCGACGCATCTCCAGCGCATCCTCCAGCTCGACGAGCTCGAGGCCGACGAGCGGTTCGACTCCCTGCGCCTGCTCGTCCATGCCGGCGCGCCATGCCCCGAATCGGTCAAGCGCGCCATCATGGCCCGCTGCCGGGGCGGCGCGGTCTGGGAGTTCTACGGCTCGACCGAGGCCCAGTTCACGGTTTGCTCGCCCGACGAATGGCTCGAGCGTCCCGGCACGGTGGGCCGGGCGCGGGACGGCCGGCGCCTCTCCATCAGCCCGGTCGACGACGCTCGGGACACCGACGGCGACCACTCGGGGACGATCTGGTGCGCCATGCCCGAGTTCGCCCGTTTCCGCTACTGGCGCGACGACGAGGCCACCGCCGAGGCCTGGCGCGGGGACGAGTGCACGATCGGGGACCTGGGCACCCTCGATGCCGAGGGCTATCTCCGGCTGACCGGCCGCCGGCACGACCTGATCATCAGTGGCGGCGTGAACGTCTATCCGGCCGAGATCGAGAACGTGCTCTCCGCCGTCGAGGGCGTGGTGGAGGTGGCCGTGTTCGGGCTGCCCGACGAGCAGTGGGGCCAGCGGGTCTGTGCGGCCTACGTGGCGGACCGTCCCGATGCCGAGGGGGCCCTCCGGGCCGCCGCCGCAGCCCGACTCGCCCCGTACAAGCGGCCCAAGACCTACGTGGCCGCCCCGGACCTGCCTCACACGGCCACCGGCAAGCTCATCCGGCGGGCGGTGTCCGGGCACGTGGGGTTGGCCCCGTAGGAAACCGGCCCGCGGCGGGGTAGGTTCGCTCCATGCCCTTCGCCACCACGAACCCCACCACCGGTAAGACGGAGAAGGAATTCCCGAGCCATACGCCGGCCGAGGTCGACGCACTCGTCCAACGTGCCGCCGACGCCTACGTCGCCTACCGCCAGACCTCGTACGCCGAGCGTGCACGCCACCTCGTCACCGCGGCGGAGCTGCTCGAGGGCGAGGTGCCCGCCGTGGCCACCATCTTGACGACCGAGATGGGCAAGACCTTCGCGGCCGCCAAGGCCGAGGTCTCCAAGTGCGCGGCCGGCTTGCGCTGGTTCGCCGAGAACGGCGAGCGCCTGTTGGCGGACGAGCCGATCGCCACGTCGGCCTCGAACTCGTACGTGCACTATCAGCCCCTCGGCGTGGTGCTGGCCGTGATGCCCTGGAACTTCCCGTTCTGGCAGGTGATCCGTTTCGCCGCACCCGCGCTGATGGTGGGCAACGTCGGCCTGCTCAAGCACGCCTCCAACGTGCCCCAGACGGCGCTGGCCCTCGAAGACCTGTTCCGGCGGGCCGGGGTACCCGACGGCGTCTTCACCAACCTGTTCGTCGACTCCAAGGACGTGGCCGCCCTGATCGAGGACCCGCGCATCGCCGCCGTGACCATCACCGGCAGCGAGCGGGCGGGCCAGTCGGTGGCCTCGACGGCCGGGCACGCATTGAAGAAGAGCGTCCTCGAGCTCGGTGGGTCCGACCCCTTCGTCGTGCTCGCCTCGGCCGATCTCGACGCCTGCGTGCGCACCGCCGTCACGGCCCGGGTCCAGAACAACGGGCAGTCGTGCATCGCGGCCAAGCGGTTCATCGTGGTCGATGCCGTGCACGACGCCTTCTTGGAGCGCTTCACGGCAGCGATGGACGCACTCGTCGTGGGTGATCCCTTCGAGCAGGGCACCGACGTCGGCCCCATCGTGTCCGAGGCCCAGCGCGACGAGCTGATCGGTCAGGTCGAGGCGGCCCGCCAGCAGGGCGCGACCGTCCACGCCGGGGCGGCGCTGCCCTCGGGGGACGGCTGGTGGTTCGCACCCACCGTGCTCTCGGGCATCACGACCGACATGCCGGTCTCCCAGGAAGAGGCCTTCGGCCCCGTGGCCATGGTGCTGCGGGTGCCCGATCTCGACGCTGCCCTGGAGGCGGCCAACGCCACCAGCTTCGGGTTGGGCTCGAGCGTGTGGACGGCCGACCCCGACGAGCAGCGCCGTTGCATCGAGGGCATCGAGGCCGGCGCGGTCTTCGTCAACGCCATGGTGGCCTCCATGCCCGAACTGCCCTTCGGAGGCATCAAGCGCTCGGGCTACGGCCGGGAGCTCTCCGAGGTCGGGCTCAAGGAATTCGCCAACACCAAGACGGTGTACGTCGCCTGAGCACGCCCGGACGAGTGGGGCCATGAGCTCCGACCTCACCTATCTCGACCACGCGGCCACCTCGCCGCTCCGCCCCGAGGTGGCCGCGGTCATGGCCGCGGTGCGGGCCGAGCCGTTGGGCAATCCGACGGCCAGCCATCCTCTGGGCCAGCGGGCCCGGCGCCTGCTCGAAGAGGCGCGCGACGACGTGGCCGACGTGCTGGGTCACGAGCCCGGCGACGTGGTGTTCACCTCGGGTGGCACCGAGTCGGCCAACCTGGCCGTGCTCGGCCCGGTGCAGGCCGTGGTGGAGCGGGGTGGCAAGCCCGTGGTGCTCGTCTCGGCGGTGGAACACCCGGCGGTGCGCGCCTCGTGCGATGCGGCGGCTCGCCTCGGGGCCGACGTCCGGGAGCTCCCGGTCGACCGAGCCGGTGTGCTCGATCTGGACGCGTTGGACGGCGCGCTGTCGTCGCGCCTCACCCTCGTCGCGGTCATGACCGCGAACAACGAGACTGGCGTGGTGCAACCGGTGGCGGCGGCCGTCGCGGCCGTGCGTCACGGCGCGCCCGGTGCGGTCTTCTTCACCGACGCGGTGCAGGCCGCGCCCTTCCTGCCTCTGCGTGAGGTGGCGGCCGGCGCGCACATGATCTCGGTCAGCGCGCACAAGGTCGGGGGTCCGCTGGGGGCCGGCGCCCTGGCCATCGGTCCAGAGGTGGCGCTGGTGGCCCGCCAGCACGGCGGGGGCCAAGAGCGTGAGCGGCGGAGCGGAACCCAGGACGTGGTGGGTGCCGTGGGTCTGGCGCACGCACTGCGACTGGCCGACTCGGAGCGGGCCGCGGTGGCCGGCGCGGTCTCGGCCCGACGCGACCGGTTGGCGGCCGGACTGCTCGAGGCCCTGCCCGAGGCGCAGCGCACGGTCGCGCCGGGTGTCGCCGTCCTGCCCGGACACCTCCACCTGTGCATCGCCGGCGTCCAGCGCGAGGAACTGCTCGTGGCACTGAGTGCACGGGGCGTCTGCGCGTCGGGGGGCTCGTCGTGCGCCAGCGGCGCGCTCGAGTCCAGCGCCGTGCTCGCCGCGATGGGCGTGCCCGCCGCCCTGGCCGAGGGCGCCGTCCGTTTCACCCTCGGGCGCGAGACGACCGACGAGGACATCGACCGCGCCATCGCCGTGGTGCCCGCGGTCGTGGCCGAGCTGCGCGTCCGTGCCTGAGCGTCGGTGGCACACTGGGACCATGCGGGTGCTCGTGGCCATGTCCGGAGGTGTCGACTCGTCCGTGGCGGCGGCCCTGCTCGTCGAGCAGGGCCACACCGTGGTCGGCGCGACCCTCAAGCTGTGGGGAGGGCCTTCCGATTCGGGTTGTTGCTCCGTGGCCGACGTCGACGACGCCCGCCGGGTGGCCCAGCAACTGGGGATCGAGCACCATGTCTTCAACCTGACCGAGGAGTTCGACCGCAACGTCGTGGAGCCCTACGTGCAGGAGCACGCGCGAGGACACACGCCCAACCCGTGCATCGAGTGCAATCGCACCATGAAGTTCGACCGGCTGCTGGCCCGGGCCGACCGCCTGGGTTTCGACCGCCTCGCCACGGGTCACCACGCCCAGGTCCGTGACGAAGGTGTGCTGCGCCTCCGCCGAGGTGCCGACGCGGCCAAGGACCAGTCCTACGTGCTCTCGATGCTGGGTCAGGACGCGTTGCGTCGCGTCGTCTTCCCGGTGGGGGAGCTGACCAAGGATGCCGTGCGCGCCCACGCACACCGTCTCGGACTGCGTACCGCGGCCAAGCCCGACAGTCAGGATGTCTGCTTCATCGGCCGCGCGCAGGGCCGAGAGGGCTTCCTGGCCGAACGCATCGCATTCCACCCGGCCATGGTGGTCGATGGCGCCGGCCGGCCGGCGGGTTCGGTCGAGGCCGTCGAGCTCGTCACGATCGGTCAGCGCCGGGGCATGGGCCACGGCAACGACGGCGCCCGGCGCTACGTCACCGCAGTCGACGTGGCGGCACGCCGGGTCACCGTCGGCAGCGCCGCCGAGGTGGTCTGCTCGCGTGTCGTGTTGCGCGACGCCACGCTCACCTGGGTCGATCGGCCGCTGGCGTCGGGTTCCCGGTCGGTGGCCCAGGTGAGCGCGCACGGGCGCCCGGCTCCGTGTCTGGTGCGGCGTGACGAGGGCGGCCTGGTCGTGGAGTTCGACTCGCCACAACGACCGGTCGCGCCGGGACAGACCGTGGCCCTCTACGACGTCGCCGATCCCGACGCCGTGCTCGGCGCGGGTATCGCCGCCTGATCGTGGCTGCCGCCGAGCAGGGGACAGACGCCGCCGGCTCCAGCGCGGCGGCCCGCGCCGCCGCGCTGCGCGCCATGATCGTGCACCACAACGAGCTCTACCACGTGCTCGATGCGCCGGAGCTCCCCGACGCCGAGTACGACCTCCTCGTCGTCGAACTGCGCCAGCTGGAGGCAGATCATCCCGAGCTGGCCACGGCGGACTCGCCGACCCAGACCGTGGGCGCCACGCCGTCGGGCCTCTTCGACGAGGTGCGTCACCGCGTGCCGATGATGAGCCTCGACAACGCCTTCGACGAATCCGAGCTCATGGCGTGGTCCGAGCGGCTGCGGCGCCAGGATCCGGACCTCGACCTGGCCACCCTGTCCTTTTCCTCGGAACCCAAGGTCGACGGTGTCGCCATGTCGCTGACCTACGAGCAGGGCCGGTTCGTCCAGGCGGCGACGCGTGGTGACGGCGTGACCGGCGAGGACGTCACGGCGAACGTGCGCACCGTGGCCGACGTGCCGAAAGAGCTGGCCAAGGCGGGTGGTCCGTATCCCGCGGTGCTCGAGGTCCGTGGCGAGGTCTACATGCCGGTGGCGGAATTCGACGCCATGAACAAGCGCCAGGCCGAACTGGGGGAGCGCCTGTTCGTCAACCCACGCAACTCCGCCGCCGGTGCGCTGCGCCAGAAGGACCCGCGCGTGACGGCCCAGCGCCCGCTGCACTTCTGGGCCTACCAGGTCGGTGTGGTCGAGGGTGCGCCGGCCCGGTCCCGCTGGCCGGCGCCGACCCAGACGGCGACGCTGGCGCAGCTCAAGAAAGCCGGGTTTCCGGTCAGCCCCGACGCGCGCCAGGTCACCGGCATGGCGGCCGTGGTGGACCGTTGCGCAGAGCTGGCCGCCGAGCGCCATGCGCTGGCCTACGAAATCGACGGTGTGGTGACGAAGGTCGACGACCTGGCCCTGCACCAGGTCATCGGGGCGACCTCGCGGGCGCCCCGATGGGCCATCGCCTTCAAGTTCCCCCCGGAAGAACGGACGACCCGGCTGCTCGACATCATGGTCTCCATCGGTCGGACCGGCCGGGCCACGCCGTTCGCGCGGCTCGAACCCGTCTTCGTCGGCGGCTCCACCGTCGGCGTGGCCACGCTGCACAACGAGGATCAGGTGGCGGCGAAGGACGTGCGCCCGGGCGACCTGGTGGTCGTGCGCAAGGCGGGCGACGTCATTCCCGAAGTGGTCGGGCCGGTGCGCGACGGTCCCGGCGTGCCGAAGCGACGCAAGCCGAAGTGGGCGTTCCCGGCATCGTGCCCCGCCTGCGGCGAACCGCTGGTGCGCCTGCCCGGTGAGAGCGACACCTATTGCACCAACATCGACTGCCCGGCGCAGCGCGTCCAGCGCATCGCCCACTACGCCTCGCGCTCGGCCATGGACATCGAGCATCTCGGCGAAGAGCGTGTGCTGCAGATGGTGGCGGCCGGACTGATCAACGATGCCGCCGACCTCTACGCGCTGCGGGTCGACCAGCTCGTCGCGCTCGAGCGGTTCGGCGCCACGTCCGCCGCCAATCTCGTGCACGCGATCGAGGCGTCCAAGACCAAACCGCTGAGCCGCCTCCTGGTCGCCCTGGGCATCCGCCACGTCGGGCCGACCGGGGCCCGGGCCGTGGCCCGGGCCTTCGGCACGCTCGACGCCATCGAGGCCGCCACGGCGGAGGAGCTCTCGGCCGTCGAGGGTGTGGGCGGCGTCATCGCGGCCAGCCTGGCCGAGTTCCTGGCCGCCGAGGGCAACGCCGGTGTCCTCGATCGCCTGCGGGCGGCCGGGTTGACGATGGAGGAGCCGGGGGCCGCCGGAGCGACGGGTGGCGGGGACGACGCGGCCGACCGGCCGGAGCAGACCTTGGCCGGCAAGACGGTGGTCGTCACCGGGGCCGTGCCCGGCTACACCCGCGAGGGCGCCGAGGAGGCCATCGTCGCCCGCGGCGGCAAGTCGCCCGGCAGCGTCTCGAAGAAGACCTTTGCGCTCGTCGTGGGGGAGGCGCCGGGGGCCGCCAAGACGAAGAAGGCGGAGGATCTCGGCATCCCGACGATCGACGCCGCCGGTTTCGATGCGCTTTTGGAGACCGGAGAGCTACCTGGGTGACACGACGGTGCAGGTGAGGGGGCGTCCACCGGCGATGCGTACGGGGTCGGTAGCGTAGAGACCGCCCGATGCCCCTGATCTCTGACTCCATCGGCCGGGTCCTTGGGAAGCGGTACCGGCTGCTCTCCGCACTGGGCACCGGCGCCTCGGCTCACGTCTACCTGGCAGAGGACGTGTCGTTGCAGCGTCATGTCGCGGTCAAGGTGCTGCAGCCCGGCCTGGCCACCGACGAGTCGTTCCTCAAGCGGTTCCGGGCCGAGGCGCGTTCGGTGGCCTCGCTCAACCATCCGCACGTGCTGCGGGTCTTCGACTGGGGCGACGATGCCGACGGTCCCTACCTCGTTCTGGAGTATCTCGGCGGGGGCTCGCTGCGCGACCTGCTCGACCGCGGCATACGGCTGACCCACTCCCAGGCGGCGTCGCTCGGGACCGAGGTGGCCCAGGGCCTGGCCTACGCCCACGTGCGCGGCCTGGTGCACCGCGACATCAAGCCGGCCAACCTGCTCTTCGACGAGGAGGGCCGGGTCCGGGTGGCCGACTTCGGCGTGGCCCGCGCCCTGGCCGAGGCGGCGTGGACCGAGCCGGCGGGGGCCATGGTCGGGACGGCGCGCTACATCTCGCCCGAGGCGGCCGAGGGCAAGCCGGTGGACGGCAAGGCCGACGTGTACTCGCTGGCCCTGGTCCTCTACGAGGCCGTGACGGGCACGGTCCCGTTCGTCACCGACACCACCATGGGCACGCTGGCGGCGCGCATCGGCCAGCCCTTGCCCCATCACCCGGATCTGGGCCCGCTCGACGACGTCCTGGCCCGGGCGGCCGCACCCGAGGTCTCGGCCCGGCTCGACGCCGCCGGCCTGGCCGCTCGTCTCGGCGCACTCGCGTCGGCGCTCCCGACCCCCGCACCGCTGCCGCTCGTGATCCCCGACGTCGTGGCCACGGCGCCGATCAAGGGTTTCCGGGCCCCGGGTGTGACCGAGCTCACCGACCAACCCCAGTCGGCCACGGCGGTGGCCCCCGCCGCCAACGCTGCACCGGTCGGGACCAAGGCCGGTCCGGGGGAGATCTTCGACGCCGAGCCCGGCGGCAACGGCAGCCGGCCGAAGAAGAGCGGTGCGGCCAAGGGGGAGGGCGGCGACGGCCCGCGCCGGTCCCGCGCCCGCACGTGGTGGATCGTCGCCGCCGTGGCGGTGCTCGTCCTGATCGGTGGCGGACTGGCGGCGGCCTTCGAGTCCAACGTGTTCACGCCCTCGCATCCGACACCGGCACTCGTCGACCTGTCGCTGGCCCAGGCCCGGGCGGCGGCGGCCAAGGTCCACATGACGCTCAAGATCGGCGCGCCCGTGAAGTCCATCCAGATCGGTGCCGGTTCCGTGGTCCACCAGAGCCCGAAGCACGGGACGAGCATGAAGGAGGGGTCGGTCATCCACGTCAACCTCTCGGACGGGCCGCCCAACGTGTCGGTGCCCTCGTTGAGCGGGCTGACCTGCGCCCAGGCGGCCGCCAGCCTCATGCAGGTGCACCTGGTGGCCGACTGCACACCGGGGACCTACGACGACAACGTCCAGGCCACCATGATCATCTCGTGGTCGGCCGGCACGGCGGCGAACCCGATCCCCAACCCGACCGTGGCGCCCTACGGCAGCACCATCACCATCGTCCCGTCGCTCGGCCACTCGCCCGCCACGGTGCCCAGCATCCCGCAGACCTACACCTTCGCCCAGGCGCAGGCCGCGCTGCAGGCCGTGGGATTGACGGCGACGCAGGCCAACGCCAGCTCGACCACGGTGGCCTCGGGTGACGTCATCTCCACCAGCCCGGCCAGCGGGGCGTCGGCCCCCTACGGCTCGGCCGTCACCGTGACGGTGTCGACCGGGCCGCCGACCACGCAGGTCCCGAGTGTCCAGGGCGACACCGTGGCCGAGGCGACCGCGGCGATCGAGGGAGCAAACCTAACGGTCTCGGGCGTGTCGGGGAATCCGAGCGCCAAGGTCACGGGCACCACGCCGTCGCCGGGCTCGACCGTCACCATCGGGACGCCCGTACAGCTGTTCACCCACTAGGCCCAGGATCATGGCGCTCCCCTTCGATCCGAGTTGCGATCTCTGCGAGGCGGCGCGTCTCTCGGAGTGGCACTACGAGGACGACATCTGCTGGGTCGCCGACTGCGAGGTCTGCGGCGTGCCCATGGTGGTGTGGCGACATCACGGCCCGACGCCGCCCGAGAGCGACGTCACCCACATGGTGGCCCAGTTGAGCCTGGTGGCCGACGCCCGTTTCGGGCCCGGCGGCTGGTCGGTCGATCGGGTCATGCGCCAGATCCCGAACCACTTCCACGCGCACGGGCGCGACCCCCATTGGTGGTCGCGGATGCGGGGTCTCTGAGCGAAGTCGCGAAATTGGGCACCGGTAGGGTGTCCGGGCATGGAGGCCTCCCCGGTCGAGCCTGCCGAGGCGCTCCTCGACCCGTCGCACGACCCCGGTGGCGGCGCCATGGGGACGCTCGGGGACGGCTCAGTCGAGACGAACTGGTTCGTCCTGCTGCACCGGCGCGTCTCGGGGCGCGCCGTGCGCAGTCCGCGTTACCAGTGGTGGGCGCTGGTCGCGCTCCTGGCCGGGTTGTTGGCGCTCAACATCACCTTCACCGTCTTCGTGGTCGCCCTGCCGACGGTCAAGGCCGACTTCCATACCAACCTGTCGGTGCTGGCCTGGGTCTCGACGGGACCGTTGCTGGCCTTCGGCGTGGCCGCCCCGTTCTTCGGCAAGATCGGGGACCTCTTCGGCCATCGCCGCCTCTACCAGTTCGGCCTGCTCGGAGCCATGGTCAGCGCCGTCCTCACGGCGCTGGCCCCCGACGTCGGCATGCTGCTGTTCGCCCGGGCGCTCGACGGCGTGCAGGGGGCGGCGACGGGGACGGCGTCGATGGCCATCATCCTCGAGCTCTTCGACCGCGAGGACCGGGTCAAGGCGTTGGGCTGGTGGTCGCTCGTCGGGGCGGGCGGCCCCGTGCTCGGGGTGACGTTGGGCTCGCCGATCATTCAGTACTTCGGCTGGCGCACCCTCTTCTGGGGACAGCTGGTCCTGTTGATCGTCGCCTCGGTGGTGGTGGCCTTCCTCTTGCCGTCGGACCGGCGGACCCCCGCCCGTCGCGCCACCACCTCCGCCGGCGGGTCGGGTGGTGGTGTCTGGGCGGGGATGGACTGGGTCGGCAGCTGGAGCCTGGCCGGAGGGGTGACGGCGGCGATGCTGGTGCTCAGCCTCGGTCCCGTGGTGGGGTGGGACTCCGCCGCGGTGTACGTGGCCGGCGTGGCGGCCGTCGTGCTCGGTGGCGTCTTCGTCTGGCGCGAGACGACGTTCGCCACCCCTCTGGTCCCGACCATGTATTGGCGTCGGCGCAACTTCATGTTCCCCATGGCGACGAAGTCCTTCACGGCCTTCGCCTATTTCGGCGGCTTCTTCCTCTTCCCGCTGCTGATGGAGCAGGTCTACGGCTACAGCGTGTCGCAGGTCGGCTTCATCTCGGTGGCCCGACCGCTCCTCTTCGCCATCAGCGCGCCCATCGCCGGCTACATGACCGTGCGCACGGGCGAGCGCACGGCGACGCTGATCGGCACCGGGTCGTTGCTCGTGTCGATGTTCCTGTTCGCCACGCTGCGGCCGAGCGCGGGCCTCGCCGTGATCCTGGTCGCGCTGGCCCTGTCGGGCCTCGGCATGGGTGTGTCGCAGCCGGCGACGTCGGCCACGATGTCCAACGAGCTCGAGGAGTCCGAGTACGGGGTGATGAGCGCGGCCCAGCTGCTGGCGACCCAGGTGGGCGAGGTGGCCGGCATCCAGGCGGTGCTCACCATCCAAGAGTCGATCGCCAAGAACGCGGGCCTGGCCGACGTGCATCACGGCGCGGCGCTGCTGCACAGCTTCAGCGTTCCCTTCTGGGTAGGCACCTTCGTGGCCGGACTGGCCGTCGTCAGTGCACTCTTCATCCGGCCGCTGCCCCGGGGGGTGCGCCGCCCGAGCCTGGCGACCGACGCCGCCTGAGCGGGCGCCGGTGGCGGCGCGCTACTCGGTGATGTCGCGCAGGCGCTGGGCCATCTCGGCCGCGCCCGCATCGCCGGCGGCGGGCCCGGCCTGCAGGGCCATCAGCTTGGCCATGTCGCCTTCGACCCGGACCTTGCCCTGCATGAACGCCTGCATCCCCGCTTGGGCGTTGCCTTCGACGAGAATCGACTTGGCGGTGTCGTAGTCGACCACCACCGTGAGGTCCTGGTTCTCGAGATGCCCGGTGTCGAGGTCGAGCTCGCCCTCCGACGTGTCGAGGTGGGCCAGGATGTCCTCGTCGGAGAACGGCACCTGGGTCACGACCAGATTCATGCGCACGACGTGGGGAACCGGCGCCGTCTTGCCCTGGTACTCGGCGCGTATCGTGCGGGCCTCTTCGAGCCACTCGTCGCTGAGGAACGGGTACGGCATGCCTTGCTCCTTTTGGTGCTCTCGGCCTTCGTCGCGGACGCCGCCCCGGAACGGGGCGTGGCGCCGGAACCCTACTCGCGGCACCGGTAGGCTGCGCATTCGTGAGTGCCCCCATCATCCCCGGCGCCGAGCCGGCTTCCGTACCGGGCGACGGCCGCGGCGCGCTCGTCCTGCACGGCTTCACCGGCAACCCCCAATCACTGCGCGGCCTGGCCGTCGCGCTGGCCGATGCCGGCTTCTCGGTCGAGATGCCGCTGCTGCCCGGTCACGGGACGGCGGTCGAGGACATGCTGGCGACGCGTTGGAAGGACTGGTGCGAGGCGGCCCTGCAGGCCTACCGCGACCTGGCGGCCCGCACCGATTCGGTGGCCGTCGTCGGCCTGTCGATGGGCGGGTCCTTGAGCGTCTGGCTGGCCGAGCACCACCCCGAGATCGTGGCGCTGAGCCTCGTCAATCCACTCCTGGTCCCGCCCGGATCCGACACCATCGATTTCATCCAGAGCATGATCGACGCGGGGGACGAGGTGGCCCCGGGCATCGGTTCGGACATCGCCCTCGAGGGAGCCGTCGAATCGGCCTACCCGGGACTGCCCCTGCGCGCCGCGCTGTCCCTCTTCGAGGGAGTGGCCGAAGTCGAGGCGCTGCTCGGTTCGGTCAGCTGCCCGGTGCTCGTCTTCACGAGCACCCAGGATCATGTGGTCGACCCGGTTTCGAGCACGGCGCTCGTCGAGCGGGCCAAGGGACCGGTGGAGCAGGTCGTCCTCCAACGAAGCTTCCACGTGGCGACGCTCGACCACGACAAGGACGAGATCGAGGACCGCACCGTGGAATTCCTCGCCGGCGTCTTTGCGGCGCCCCCGTCGTGAGCGGAGGTGAGGACGCGCCGGCTCCGTTGCGTCGTGACGACGTGCTGCACGTCGCCCGCCTGGCTCGGCTGGAGCTGACCGAGGCCGAGGTCGAACAGTTCACCGCCCAGCTGCGCTCCGTCCTCGAGCACGCCCGCGACGTGGCGTCACTCGACCTCTCCCATCTCGAACCGTCGTCGCGCCCGATCGCGTTGGTCAACGTCCTGCGGCCCGACGAGCCGCGCCCCAGCCTCGACCGCACCGAGGTCCTGGCGGTGGCGCCGGCGGTCGAGGACGACCGGTTCCGGGTGCCCCGCATCGGCGGCGAGGCGCCGTGAGCGCGAGCGCGCGCCAGCTGGCGGAGGCCGTCCGTTCGGGCGAGCGTTCGGCGCGTGAGGTGACGCAGGAGGCCCTGGACGCGGTGGCCGAGCGGGACGGTGCGCTGCACGCCTTCCTCTCCGTGCTGAGCGAATCGGCCTTGGCGGAGGCCGACGCGGTGGACGTCGCGGTCGCTTCGGGCCGGGACCCCGGTCCCCTGGCCGGCGTGCCAATCGCCCTCAAGGACAACCTGTGCACCCGGGGCAGCGAGACCACCTGCGGCTCGCGGATTCTCGAAGGCTGGCGCCCGCCGTACGAGGCGACCGTCGTGACGTCGCTGCGCCAGGCCGGCGCGGTCGCCCTGGGCAAGACGAACATGGACGAGTTCGCCATGGGCAGCTCGACCGAGAACTCCGCCTTCGGCCCCACCCGCAACCCGCGTGACCCGGACAAGGTGCCCGGCGGGAGCAGCGGGGGATCGGCGGCGGCCGTGGCGGCGGGCTTCGTTCCGCTCGGGCTCGGTTCGGACACCGGGGGCTCGATCCGCCAGCCGGCGGCGCTCTGCGGCGTCGTCGGCATGAAGCCCACCTACGGGAGGGTCTCGCGATACGGGCTGGTGGCCTTCGCCAGCTCGCTCGACCAGATCGGACCGTTCGCCCACAGCGTGGAGGATGCCGCGCTGCTCTTCGACGTCCTGGCCGGGCACGATCCGCTCGACAGCACGTCGCTGCCTTCGAGCCCCGAGCCGACACTGGCCACGGTGCACCAGGGCGCCGAGGGCGTGCGGGTGGGGGTGTGCCGGGATCTCGTCGACGGGTGCGCCCCCGACGTGATCGCCCGGGTGGAGGAGGCGGCCGACGTCTTGGCCCGGGCCGGCGCCAAGGTGGAGGACATCTCCGTACCCGAGTTCGGTTACGGACTCTCGGCCTACTATCTCATCGCTCCGGCCGAGGCCTCGTCGAACCTGGCCCGCTACGACGGCGTGCGCTACGGCCTGCGCGTCGACGGCGACGACGTGGCGGCCATGAACGCGGCGACCAGGACCGCCGGCTTCGGGCCCGAGGTCAAGCGGCGCATCATGCTGGGGACCTACGCGCTCTCGGCCGGGTACTACGACGCCTACTACGCCCAGGCCCAACGGGTGCGGACGCTGGTGATGCAGGCCTTCGACCGGGCCTATGCCTCGGTGGACGTGCTGCTCGGCGCCACCGCACCGAGCACGGCCTTCGCGCTCGGCTCCAAGGTGGACGACCCGATGGCCATGTACATGAACGACGTCTGCACCATCCCCTCCAACCTGTCGGGGCACCCGGCCGTGTCGGTCCCCTTCGGCGTCGGGGTCGACGGGCTGCCCGTCGGGGTGCAGGTGCTGGCCCCGGCCCTCGGGGAGGCACTGATGTTCCGGGTGGCCCGCGCCGTCGAAGCCGCGGCACCGGAGGTGGCGTGATGAGCGATTGGGAGATGGTGATCGGACTCGAGGTGCACTGCGAGCTGGCCACCGCGACCAAGCTGTTCTGCGGCTGCCGCAATGCGTTCGGCGACGACCCCAACGTGAACATCTGCCCGGTCTGCCTCGGTCTGCCCGGCGCGCTCCCCGTGCTCAACCGGCAGGCGGTCGAGCTGGCCATGCGGATCGGTGCCGCGCTGCACTGCGAGATCAGACCGTCGACGTTCGCCCGCAAGAACTACTTCTATCCCGATCAGGCGAAGGACTATCAGATCAGCCAGTACGACCTGCCGCTCAACGCCGGCGGCTGGCTCGAGCTGCCCGACGGGTTCCGGGTCGGCGTCACCCGGGCCCACATGGAGGAGGACACGGGCAAGCTGACCCATGTCGGCGCCAGCGGTCGCATCAACGCGGCGAACCACGCCCTGGTCGACTACAACCGTTCGGGTGTCCCGCTGGTCGAGATCGTCAGCGAACCCGACCTCCGCTCGTCGGCCCACGCCCGGGCCTACGCCTCCGAGCTGCGCGGCATCCTGGTGGCCACGGGCGCATCGGACGGTCGCATGGAGGAAGGCTCCATGCGGGTCGACGCCAACGTCTCGGTGCGCCCTCTCGGGTCGACGGCGTTCGGGACCCGCTGCGAGATCAAGAACCTGAACTCCCTGCGCTCGCTGGGCCGGGCCATCGAATACGAGGCGACCCGTCAGATCGCGCTGCTCGAGTCAGGCGGCACCGTGGTGCAAGAGACCCGGCATTGGGACGAGTCGGCCGGTCACACGGACTCCATGCGCTCGAAGGAAGAGGCGAACGACTACCGCTACTTTCCCGAGCCGGACCTCGTCCCGCTGGCACCCGACGCGGCGTGGCAGGCCGAGGTGCGCGGCGCGCTCGGCGCCATGCCGGCCGATCGGCGGGCGCAGCTGGCCGACGCGCTGGGGGGCACGCCGAGCGAGGCCGAGACCGACCAGATCCGTGCCGTGGTCGACCTGGGACTCGACGCGTTGGTGAACGCAGCCGACGCCGCTGGCGCGCCGCCGGCACTGGCACTGGCCCGGGCGGCCAACGAGGTGGCGGCGCAGGGCGATGCCGGCCTGACCCTCTCCCCGGCCGCCTTCTCCACCCTGTTGGCCATGGAATCGGGTGGGCAGCTCTCGGCGACCCAGTCCAAGGCCGTGCTGGCCGCGCTGATCGAGCGGGGGCTGAGCGACCCCGCGGCGCTGGCCACGGAGATGGGATTCGAGGCGCTGGGCGCCGACACCCTGTCCCGCGTCCTCGACGAGATCATCGCCACCCATCCCGACGAGTGGACCCGGTTCGCCGAGGGCGAGGACAAGCTCACGGGGTTCTTCACCGGCGAGGTGATGAAGGCGACGTCGGGCAAGGCCAACGGGAAGGACGTGGCCGCCGAGCTGCGCCGTCGCAGGGGCTGATCAGCGGGATTCCGGCGCCTCCTCGACGGGCCCGAAGAGGTAGGTGTCGACGGTCGGGCCGGCCCATCGGGCCACCTGGTGCGCCGTCGCCGTCGAGACGGGTGGCACGCGCAGGACGTAGCGGGTCAGAGCCAGGCCCATGAGCTGGGACGAGACCAGCGCGCGGCGCTGACGGATCCGGGCCTCGCTCTCGTCGGTCTTGACCGGGGCGTGGCCCCAGACCCGGTCGATGACGAACTCGCGCATGGCGTCGGCCACGGCCGGCGACGAGGCCATGGCGCCGACGCACGAGGCGAACGACGAGCCCGATCCTTCCGCCTGGTCCCACATGGACAGAAAACCGAGGACGATGCCGGACCCGAGCGATCCGCCCGGGTCGGCCCCGGGGGCGTGGCCTCCCACCTGGCGCGGATCGAAGGGCAGGGCCATGGCGGCGACGAACAGGCTGGCCTTGCCGTCGAAGTAGTGATGGACCAGGGCCGGATCCACCCCGGCCGCCCGGGCCACGGCGCGCAGGCTGGCCCCGTCGTAGCCGGCCTGCGCGAACACGGCCTTGGCCGCTTCGATGATCTCGCCCCGGGTGTCCGCGTTGCCCGGCCGCCGCCCGGCCGCCGCCGCGCTCATCGAGCGGTCCCCTTTCGGCCGGACGTGGCGGGGTATTCACCAGCGAGGAATTGTGTGTTAAAACTCATCAATGATGAATCATATGGCCGGTGGCCGGGAAGCGGGGTGACGATGGGCGAGGAGACGGTGCACACGGGACTCGGTCGCCTGGGCGGCTGGTGCTACGACCGCAGGCGGGCCGTCCTGGTGTCCTGGGTACTGCTCATCATCGGCGTCACCGTGCTCTCCCAGGTGGTCGGGACCCACTTCGAGAACAAGTTCTCCGCCGGGAACACGCCGTCCCAGCAGGCCCAGAACATCGTGGCGGCACGATTTCCGGCCCGGGCGGGCGACAGCGCCGACATCGTGTTCCACAGCTCGTCGCCCATCGTGGACGAGCGGGCCGCGATCGAGCATGTCGTGGCCGGCGTCCGACCGCTGCCCGAGGTGCGCAGCGTGACGAGCCCCTTCTCGGCCGCCGGGGCCCATCAGATCGCACCCGACGGCACGATCGCCTTCGCCCAGGTCGAGTTCGCCACCGACACGGCGGACATCCCGATCGGCGCGATCCGGCGCGTGGTGACCGTGGCCCAGGCGGCCGCCCGGCCCGGCTTCGCAGTCGAATTGGGTGGCAGCCCGATCTCGGCCGCCGTCACGGCGGCCCCCGGACCGAGCGAAGGCATCGGCATCACGGCCGCCATCCTGATCATGCTCCTGGCCTTCGGCTCGGTGGTCGCCATGGGCCTGCCCGTGATCACCGCGCTGGCCGGCCTCCTCACCGGCGTGGCCCTGCTCGAGTTCTTGACCCACGTCCTCGTGGTGCCGAACTTCTCTCCCGAGATGGCCGCCATGATCGGCATCGGGGTCGGCATCGACTACGCGCTGTTCATCGTCACCCGGTATCGCCAGGGGATCTTCGAGGGCAGGGACCCACGCGACGCGGTCGTCACGGCGCACATGACGGCCGGCCGTTCGGTGCTCTTCGCCGGCAGCACGGTGGTGATCTCGCTCTTCGGCCTCTACCTGATCGGCCAGGCCTACATGATCGGCTTGGCCACGGCGTGCATCGCCGCCGTGTTGATGGTGCTCTGCGCCGCCCTGACCCTCCTGCCGGCCATGCTCGGGTTCGCCGGCAGCGCCATCGACAGGCTGCACCTGCCGGGCCTGCTGCAAAACGGTGGACCGCCCCCCGAGAACGGTTTCTGGCACCGCTGGAGCCGCTTCGTCCAGCGCCGGGCCTGGTTCACCGGCGCGGTGGCGGTGCTCATCCTCGTCGTCCTGGCGCTGCCCATGTTCTCCATGCGGCTGGCCTTCACCGATGCCGGGAACGATCCGGGCTCGTTGACCACGCGGCAGGCCTACGACCTCTTGGCCCAGGGCTTCGGCCCGGGCTTCAACGGCCCCCTGATCGTGGCGGCCGACATGCGCGGCCCGGGCGACGTGCCGACCGTGGACCGGCTCCAGGCCGCCCTCGCTGCGCACCACCAGGGCATCGCCTTCGTGACGCCGGTGCAGTACAACGCGGCGCACACCGGGGGACTGATCGTCGTCTACCCGACCACGTCGCCCCAGTCGGCCCAGACGGCGCAACTGGTGCAGACGCTCCGCAGCGAGGTGATCCCTCCCGTCGTGGCGTCGTCGGACGTCGACGCGCAGGTCGGCGGCGAGACGGCGGCCAGCGTCGACGCCGCCAACTTCTTGGGCCACCGCCTCTTCATCGTGATCGGGGCCGTGCTCGTCCTCTCCTTCGTCCTCCTGACGGTGGTGTTCCGCTCCCTGGTCCTGCCGCTCAAGGCGGTGATCATGAACCTGCTCAGCGTCGGCGCGGCGTACGGCGTGATGGTGGTCGTGTTCCAGTGGGGCTGGGCCGGCGGCATCATCGGGATCGGCGAGACGGGTCCGATCGACCCGTGGATCCCCGTGGCCCTCTTCGTCGTGCTCTTCGGACTCTCCATGGACTACGAGGTCTTCCTCCTCTCGCGGATTCGCGAGGAGTGGCTGCGCACCCACGAGAACTCGACCGCGGTGGCGGACGGGCTGGCCATCACCGGGCGCATCATCACGGCCGCCGCCGCCATCATGTTCTGCGTCTTCGCCTCGTTCGTCATCAAGGATCCGCTGCACATCTTGAAGGTCTTCGGGCTCGGACTGGCCACGGCGGTCTTGGTCGACGCCACCCTCGTCCGCATGGTGCTCGTCCCCTCGATCATGGAATTGCTGGGACCGCTGAACTGGTGGATGCCCAGATGGATGGACCGCTCCCTCCCGACGATCGGCCTTGAGGTCACGCCGGATGCGGTGCCATCGCCGGCGTAGCCGGACGTCGCGCCGGCGCCGCCGACCTCTGGGGCCGGCGCAGTCCTCCCACTAGGTTGGAGCCGTGCAGAACGATTCGGAGCCCGTGGCCACCTTTGTGTCGCTGAACCCCGGGCGCGACGTGCAGCGCGTCGGCACGGCGGCCTTCCTCGGTGAGGACGTGGCGAAGATCCACGACCCGGTGTGGGCGGTGATCGGCAACCTGGGCGACAGCCAGTGCTACCTGGGCGTCCCCCAAAAGGTCCAGGCCGTGCAGGCCGTCCTCTCGCAGCGCATCGCACGCGACGATCTGGCCGTGCGGCTGATCCCGCCCGTGTTCACGCTCGGCGTCTCCGACGGCCAGCTCAACGGCACGCCGCAGATGCGCTTCTCCCTCGTCGGCCGCGAGCTCGTGCACGACATCGCCGACGTCCACCTGGCCGCCAACGGGGTGGCCGGTCTGATTGCGGTCGTGGCCTGTGACAAGCCGCCGGTCGGCACGGTCGCCGCCGTCCTCGAGAACAACACCCCCGCCGTCATCCTCTCCGACGGCCCGATCCACCCGGGCGTCGATCCCGCCACGGGCGCCCGCATCGACCTCGTGTCGGCCTTTCAGGTGGCGGATCAGGATCCCGAGACACGCGCCCGCTATGCGCTGCATGCCTGCCCCGGCCAAGGCAGCTGCGGGGGCATGTTCACGTACAACACCATGCAGACGTTCATCGCCGTGCTCGGTCTCGAGCCGCTGCACATGGTCTCGCCGGCGTCGGACGACCCGCGCCGGCTGACGGAGTTTCCCGATCAGATGGTCGATTGCCTCTTGGCGATGACGGGTCGGGGCATCACGCCGCGTGACATCGTGACTCCGGCCGCCCTGCGCAACGCCTTGACGGTGGCCACCGCCATGGGCGGATCGACGAACGTGCTGCTGCACAGCGTGGAGATCGCCCGCGCCGCCGGCATCGACCTCTGGCGCGACGTGCTGAGCCAGGACGACTTCAACCAACTGGCCCGGCGGTTGCCCGTGCTCGTCAACATGCGGCCTTTCGGTGAGTACTCCATGGTGGACGTCGATGCCAACGGTGGGCTGCAGGTGATCGTGCAGGAGCTTCTCGGTGCCGGCTTCCTCGACGGCTCGACGATGACCTGCACCGGTGAGACCCTGCGCGAACAGCTGGTCCGGTTGGATCCACCCGCCCCCGACGGCGAGGTGATCTACTCCGTCGACAAGCCCTACAAGGACACCGGTGGCCTGCGCCTGCTGCGCGGGAACCTGGCCCCCGACGGCGGCGCCATCCTCAAGGTGGCCGGCGTGGAGGGTGGTGTGCGCAACGGCGTCTTCACCGGCCGAGCCCGCGTGTTCAACGGCGAGCGCCCGCTGATCGATGCGCTCGACGGGCAGCCCGAGAGCTTCGCGGACAACGACATGGTGGTCATCCGCTACGAGGGGCCCCGCGGCGCGCCGGGCATGCCGGAGCTCTTGGACCCCACGTCACGCATCACGGCGCTCTGTCGCCAGCGCCACATCACCATCGCGCTCATGACCGACGCCCGTTTCTCGGGCGGATCGGTCGGCTTGGTCATCGGCCATGTGGCGCCCGAGGCGATCCTCGGTGGTCCCATCGCGCTCGTCGAGGACGGCGACACCATCGTCGTGGACCTCAACGCCGACAGCCTCCACTGCGAGCAGCTCGACGACCCGGCCGAGGCAGCCCGGCGCGCTGGGGCCTGGCAGGCGGCGGCCGAGGCCAACGGTGGCCTCCATCCCGACGTGACGCCGGTCACCGACCGGGTGCTGGCCCGGATGCGGGCGACCGCGCTGCCGGCGCTTCTCGGCGGCGGGATGGCCACGCCGAGCCCGACCTGACGGGGCGGCCCGGGGTTGTCTCCGGACGGCAGCCGTGCCACACTGGTGGCCTCATGCAGGCGCAAGGCACCCGTCCCGAGATTCTGGTACTCGTAACGTAGGCGCGCGCCCACATCACGCAGCGCGCCTTCCGACCTCCCGTTCCGGGGGGTCGTTTCAATTCCCGGACCCGATCGACCGACAACGACGCAGTGCACAACCCAGGGGAGCACCAATGAAGCTGACAGGAGCACAAGCCCTCATCAAGAGCCTCGAGATGCAGGGGGTCGACGTGATGTTCGGCTTGCCCGGGGGGGCCATCCTGCCCGTGTACGACCCCATCATCGATTCGTCGATCCGCCACATCCTGGTGCGCCACGAGCAGGGAGCCGGGCACATGGCCGAGGGCTACGCCATGGTGACGGGCCGGCCGGGCGTGGCCCTGGTCACGAGCGGACCGGGTGCGACGAACATCGTGACCCCGCTGGCCAACGCCTACATGGACTCCACACCGTTGGTCGTAGTGTCGGGACAGGTGGCGACCGCGTCGATCGGTACCGACGCCTTCCAGGAGTGCGACATCACGGGCGTGACGATGGGCATCACCAAGCACAACTGGTTGATCAAGGACGTCGACGACATCCCGCGTGTCGTGGCGGCCGCGTTCCACGTGGCGACGACGGGCCGGCCGGGTCCGGTCCTCATCGACCTGCCCAAGGACATCTCGAACGCCACGATGGAGTGGTACTGGCCCACGTCGGTCGACGAGCTGGACCTGCCCGGATATCACCCGGTGACGTTCGGCGACCCGGTGCTGGTCCGCCAGGCGGCCGAGCTGATCGCCGCGGCCCACCGGCCCGTGTTCTACGTCGGCGGCGGCGTCCTCAAGGCGCGCGCCGCCGAGGCGTTGCGGGTCCTGGCCGAGCGCACCGGTATCCCGGTGGTCACCACGCTGATGGCCCGGGGCGCGTTCCCCGACTCGCATCCCCAGGCCCTGGGCATGCCCGGGATGCACGGGCACTACACGGCGGTGACGGCGCTGCAACGGAGCGATCTGCTCATCAGCCTGGGCGCCCGGTTCGACGACCGCGTCACCGGGAAGATCAGCGCGTTCGCCCCGGAGGCCAAGGTGATCCACGTGGACATCGATCCGGCCGAACTGGGCAAGGTGCGGGTACCCGACGTGGGGATCGCCGGCGACTGCCGTCGGGTGATCGAGGAGCTGCTGTTGGCCATGGACGCCCGGGAGGATCAGCCCCTGGTGCAGAACCTGGCTCCGTGGTGGGACCAGATCAGGGACTGGCAGGAGCGGTTCCCGCTGCACTACGCCGACGCCGACGGCGGGGCCATCAAGCCACAGAACGTGGTCGAGCAGTTGCGCGATGCGGCACCCGAGGACGCCATCGTCGTCGCCGGTGTGGGCCAACACCAGATGTGGGCGTCGCAGTACTGGGAGTTCAACCATCCCTACACCTGGGTCAACTCGGGAGGCGCGGGGACCATGGGCTTCGCCGTGCCGGCCGCCATCGGGGCCAAGGTGGGCCGCCCGGAGCGCACGGTGTGGGCCATCGACGGTGACGGGTGCTTCCAGATGACGGCTCAGGAGCTCGTCACGGCGAGCGCCGAACAGATCCCGGTCAAGATCGCCATCCTCAACAACGCCTACCTCGGCATGGTCCGCCAGTGGCAGGAGATGTTCTACGGGGAGCGGTACTCGGAGGTCTATCTCTCCCCGGACCTGCCCGACTACGTGAAGTGGGCCGAAGCGATGGGGTGCGTGGGCATCCGGGCCGAGTCGCCCGAAGACGTGGGTCCGGCGATCGAGAAGGCGAACGGGATCGACGACCGCCCGGTCGTGGTCGACTTCCGCACCGATGCCTTCGAGAAGGTCTTCCCCATGGTGCCTGCGGGCGCCTCGAACGACGACATCGTCGTGCACCCCGAACAGGTGGGCCGATGACGCCCGCCCACCTGAGCGCGGTGCCCGGCGGCCGGTCGGCCCGGCCCCGCCATCACATCCTCACCGTGCTGGTCGAGAACAAGGCGGGCGTGCTGGCCCGGGTGGCGGGCCTGTTCAGTCGCCGGGGCTTCAACATCTACTCGTTGGCGGTGGCCCCGACCGACGAGGACGAGCATTTCAGCCGGATCACGATCGTGGTCGACGTGGAGTCCGCGCCGCTCGAGCAGGTGATCATGCAGCTGGACAAGCTGGTCAACGTGGTGTCCATCGGCGAGCTCTCGCCGGCCGAGGCCGTCGAGCGCGAGCTCGTCCTGGTCACGGTGGCGGTCGGCCCGACGGAGCGTCAGCAGGTGATCCAGCTGGTCGGCGTGTTCGGCGGCGAGGTGGTCAGCGTGGGGGCCGACCGGTTGACCGTGATGCTGGCCGGGCGCCCGGAGAAGATCGACGACTTCGAGGGCCTGCTGGAGCAGTACCGCGTCGTCGAGAGCCAACGGACCGGTCGGGTGGCCCTGCCTAAGCTGGACCGTCACTGATCGCCGGAGATCGAGCAACCGAGAAGAAAGAGCAGACCATGGCCACGCTGTACTACGAATCCGACGCCGACCCCTCCCTCATCGCGGGTCGCAAGGTCGCCATCTTGGGCTACGGCTCTCAGGGACACGCCCACGCGCTCAATCTCATGGAATCGGGCGTGGACGTCCGGGTCGCCCTGCGCGAGGGGAGCGCCAGCCGGCGCAAGGCGGAGGAGGCGGGCCTGCGGGTGACGTCCCTGGCCGAGGCCGCCGCCGAAGCCGATGTCATCATGATCTTGCTGCCGGACACGGAGCAGAAGGCGGCCTACGACGAGTTCGTGGCTCCCCATCTCAACGACGGCGACATGCTCATGTTCGCCCATGGCTTCAACATCCGCTTCGGGCAGGTCGTCCCCCCGGCCGGCGTCGACGTCACCATGGTGGCGCCCAAGGGCCCGGGTCACCTGGTGCGCCGCACCTACACCGAGGGCGGGGGCGTCCCGTCGCTCGTGGCCG
This sequence comes from uncultured Acidimicrobiaceae bacterium, assembly GCA_963754445.1. Classification (GTDB taxonomy): domain Bacteria; phylum Actinomycetota; class Acidimicrobiia; order Acidimicrobiales; family RAAP-2; genus Bog-473. The sequence goes on from CAVWFT010000002.1 coordinate 1,753,927, forward strand.
TCCACCAGGACGCCACGGGCAAGGCCCGTGACGTGGCCCTCTCCTACGCGCACGCCATCGGCGCCACCCGCGCCGGCGTCTTGGACACGACCTTCGACGAGGAGACCGAGACCGACCTCTTCGGCGAGCAGGTCGTCCTCTGCGGCGGCCTCACCGCCCTGGTGACGGCCGGTTTCGAGACGCTGGTCAACGCCGGCTACCAGCCCGAGTCCGCCTACTTCGAGTGCCTGCACGAGCTGAAGCTCATCGTGGACCTCATGTACGAGCAGGGGATCGCCGGCATGCGCTACTCCATCTCGGACACCGCCGAGTACGGCGACCTGACCCGCGGGCCCCGTGTCATCAACGACGCCGTGCGGGCGGAGATGCAGACCATCCTCGACGACATCCGCAGCGGGGCCTTCGCCGAGGAGTGGATCGCCGAGAACAAGGCGGGCCGCCCCCGCTACGAGCAGTTGCGCAAGGAGGGCCAGGCCCACCAGATCGAGGCTGTGGGGCAGGAGCTACGGGACATGATGCCGTTCATCACGGCCGGGAAGACCCGAGTGCAGGACGCCTCGGGGGGCTGACCAGGACCCCGGCCGGCGTGCCGGGAACCTAGACATCGGCTTGACATCGGCCTTGACATGGGCCTTGACATCGACATCGCCATGATGTCAGAGTGACATCATGCAGATGTCACTCACGGTCGACGCCGTGCGGAGCGATGTGGCCGCCATCGGCGAGCTGGGCGACGAGACGGTGGCCGACGTGGCCGAGCGCATTGCCGCGCTCCTGGCCCGGGCGCTCCCGGCCCGCCTGCTCGAACTCCTGACCTCGGTGGCGGCCGACGTGTCGGCCGAGCTGCCCGAGGGCCGCCTCGAGGTCCGGGTCCGTGGTGACGACGTCGACCTGGTCTACGTCGACGAGGAGCCCGGCGCGCCCAGCGTGGGCGATGACGAGCTCTCGGCCCGCATCAGCCTGCGCCTGAGTGAAGGACTCAAGGCCCGGGTGGAGGACGGTGCCGGGCGCGAGAGCCTCTCGGTCAACAGCTACATCGTGCGCCTCTTGGAGCGAGGCACGTCGCAACGCCCCCGCGTCGCGCGCGGTGGCACCCGCATCCGGGGCTACGGATCCACGTAAAAGGAGAGCAGATGGAACAGACCTTCGAGACCCCGCACCCCGTGCGGCTGGTGGTCGAGAACGAGGCGGGTCCCGTGACGGTGGTGGCGCAGGGCACCACCACGACGGCGGTGAGCGTGGTGCCCGACACCTCGGGCGCGGAAGAGCTGATCGACCGGGCCGTCGTCGAGTGCCGGCCGTCGGGTGACACGCAGCTGGTCGTGGTCAAGGTCCGTCGTCACGGGCTCGGGCGGCAGCTGCGGCGGGCGGCGGTGACGGTACGGGTCGCGCTCCCGGAGGGAAGTGACGTGACGGTGGCCACGGCGGCGGGCGACGTCGAGGTGAACGGCGCCGTCGGGGCGGCCGACTTCAAGACGGCGAGCGGCGACGTGTCGACCGACGACATCGCCCGGGGGCTGCGGGCCACGACCGCCAGCGGCAACGTGACCGTCGGATCGGTCCTCGGGGGGATCCGCATGCGCTCGGCCTCGGGCGATCTCCGCTGCTCCCGGGTCGCCGGCCCGGTCGACTGCGCCTCCACGACCGGGGACGTCGAGATCGGGGCGGCCGACGATGCGGTCGAGGTGCGGGCCACCTCCGGCCAGGTCCGCCTGGGCGAGCTCCGGCGCGGGGCCCGGGTGGCCAACGTCTCGGGCAAGGTCACGGTGCTCACTCTGGGCGCAGGCCGACTCCAGGTGCAGTCGGTCACGGGCGACGTGGCGATCGGGGTCGCGGCCGGGGTCGATCTCTACGTCGACGTCACGACGATGGGGACGTTCCGTTCGGACATCCCCATCGACGACCGGCCCCGATCCGGGCCCGGCACCGCGGTGGACCTGGCGGTGTCGACGGTGTCGGGCAACGTCGAGATCCAACGGGCCCTCCAGCACGTGGCCTGAGGCGACGTGCCCGTTTTCCGGCCTTCCGACATGCTGTCCGGCCAGCCGCTCCCGGGTTGGAGCGGGCGGTTCCTGCACTCGGCCACCATGACGTTCGCGCACTACGACCTGGCGGCCGATGCCGCCCCCCTGCACGAGCACCAGCACGAGCAGGAGGAGGTGTGGCACGTCATCGACGGTGACATCGCTCTTACCATCGGCGGTGTGGAGCAGGTACTCCACGGCGGTGACGTCGCCGTGGTGCCTCCCGACACGCCCCATTCGGTGCGCCCGCTGACGGCGTGCCGGGTGGTCATCGCCGACCACCCGCGTCGCACGTCGTTGCCCGGCCAACCGAGCTAGGGGCCCGCGCCCGCACGGCCGGAGGCTGACGGCAGACTGGCGGCCGTGGATCATCGATCCTGGCGGGTCCTGCCCGTCGGCCTTCTCGCCGCCGCCTGTGTCCTGGCCGTCCTCTCCGTCGCGGGACGGGCCGACGCGGCCGACGCGCTGCCGTCGCTCTCCTCGCCCGTCTTCGACGGGGCCAACGTCCGGAGCGCGGCGGTGTCGGGGGCCATCCGCGCGCCGGGTGGCCCGTTTCTCTACGACCGCCACGGCCGGGTGGTGTTCTTCCACGGCGTCGACGCCGTCTACAAGTACCCGCCCTACGAGCTGTATCCCGACGCCACGCGACCGTGGAACTTCTCGGTCCACGACGCGTCGCTCATGGCGCGCCTGGGCTTCAACGTCGTGCGCCTGGGCATGACCTGGAGCGGATTGGAGCCCGGACGGGTGCCGGCCAACGACCCTGCGGTCTGCGACGAGGGGCGTCCGGGCAACCCGCACCAGTACGACCAGGCCGTGCTCGAGCGGTACGTCGGCCATCTGCGGCGCACCATCGACCTCCTGGCCCGGTTTCACATCTACACGATCCTCGACATGCACCAGGACGTCTACGGCCAGATGTTCGAGGGGGAGGGGGCCCCGAACTGGGCCACGTGCACCGACGGGGTCCCGAGCGTCGATCCTCCCGGCCGGTGGTCCCTGGCCTACGGGACGACGGCGGCCGGCATCGCCTTCTCGCACTTCTGGAAGAACAACGTCGTGGGCAACCTGCAGGGGCAATACGACGAGGTGTGGGGCGCGGTGGCCCGCGCCTTCCGCGGCGACCGCTGGGTGCTGGGCTTCGACCCGTTCAACGAGCCGTTCTCGACGGCCCTGGTCCACTTCCACGACGAGCATTTCGACGCGCAGCTCGAATGCTTCTACACCGGCCGCGCCCACATCGGCGCACCCTCGCACGGTGCACTCCCGCTGCGCTGTCCGGGGAACGATCCCGGGCGGGGCGTCGTTCCCACCCTGCTCGCCAGCGACCCGCAGGCGCTGGTCTTCGACGAGCCGGACAACTACGCCTCGCGCGGATTCCCCACCTACCTGGGACCGATGGACCTGCGGAACCTCGTCTACAACGTCCATATCTATTGCGGCGCCCGCAGCCCGATCACCGGGAATCCCACTGACGTCGAGTCGTGTGCGGCCCAGGAGCGGCATTCGATCTCGGTGCGGGCGAGCGACCGTCCCCTGCTGGCATCCGCGGCGCAACGCCACGGTCCGGCCTGGATGGTGACCGAGTTCGGGGCCACCTCGAACGCACCCCTCCTGGCCGACGTCACGGCGCAGTTCGATGCCGACAGGGTTGGCTGGATCTATTGGGCGTGGAGGTACTACGCCGACCCGACGGGGAGTGCGGCCGAATCACTCGTCATGGCCGACGGGCACCTCCGTTCGACGGCCCTGGTGCTCAGCCAGGCCTACCCGGAGGCGGTGGCGGGGACGCCGATCTCCTTCGGGTTCTCCCCGTCGGCGGACGTATTCACCCTCGACTACGCGCCGAACCATCGGATCAAGGCGCCGACGGTCGTCTTCGTGCCCACGGCACTGCACTACGCCGACGGCTACTGCGTCCACGTGTCGGGAGCCCGCGTCGTGTCCCGGCGCGGCAGCGACCTGCTCGAGCTGGCCAACCTGGCCACGGCCGACCGGGTCGCCCTGCGCGTCACCGCCGGAGGCTGTGCCCCGGCAACCTCCGCGTAGGGTGAAGGCATGTGCCGGAACATCACCACGCTGCGTGGCCTCGAACCCGCAGCCACGCCCGAAGAGATCGAAGCGGCAGCCCGCCAGTACGTCCGCAAGGTGAGCGGGGTCCAGTCCACCTCGCCCCAGACGGAGGCGGCGTTCGAACACGCCGTCGCCGTCATCACCGACGCCACGGCGACCTTGCTCGGTGGTCTGCCCCCGAGGAAGCAGCCGCCGCCCACACTGCCGCCGCTGCGTAGGATCGCCGCTAGGACTTGAATATGCCTTGACAGTTATATAGCTGTCAAGGCATAGTAGCTGTGTGGTAGCGGCATTCGAGGTCCTGGCCGACGGGACCAGACGCCGGATTCTCGACCTGCTGCTGGCGGGCGAGCGGCCCGTCGGGGATCTGGTCGATGCGCTGTCGCTCAGCCAGCCCGCCGTGTCCAAACACCTCAAGGTCCTTCGCGATGCACGGCTGGTGGAGGCGCGCACCGACGCCCAGCGTCGGCTCTACCGGGTGCGCGTCGAGCCGCTGCGCGACGTCGACGCCTGGTTGGCGCCCTATCGGCGCCAGTGGTCCGGGCACCTCGACGCGCTCGAGCGGCACCTGGCGGTCATGGAGGACGAGGAGGGTGGGGCATGGGTGTGAACGACGAGCTCGCTTCGGTGACCCGCGCCGGCACGGCATCGGTGCTCCGCCTGCGCCGGGAGCTGCCCCATCCTCCGCACCGGGTGTGGACCGCGTTGACCGACGATGCGCACCTGGCCGCGTGGTTCCCCACGACGATCGAGGGCGACCGCGCTGCGGGCGCACCACTGCGCTTCGCGTTTCGTCAGGGCGAGGCCGAACCCTTCGAGGGCGAGATGATCACCTACGACCCACCGTCGGCGTTGGAGCTGCGCTGGGCCGACGACATCGTGCGCTTCGAGCTCCACCCGCTCGACGGCGGCTGCCTGCTCGAGTTGACCGTCACGTTCCCCGAGCACGGGAAGGCGGCCCGAGACGCCACCGGCTGGCACGTGTGCCTGGAGCGGCTCGGCTACGTGTGTGACGGTACCGCGCCGCCCTGGGCGCCACCGGACCGCTGGCGCGAGCTCCATCCCCGCTACGTCGAAGGGCTGGGACCCGAGGCCTCGACGATCGGACCGCCGGCCGGCTGAGCCGCCGACAGTCAGGCCATGCTCGGCCCGATGGCGACCGGTACCCGGACCGGTACCCCGATCCGGTGTCGCCGGTGGCCTCTCGCCGTGTGCGCAGACCGGATGGACGCTAAGAATGCCACTGCATCGCCTCCCGAGACTGGACGTGCCCTGTGAGCCTGCGTGGAAAGGTAGTCGTGATCACCGGCGCCAACGTCGGGATCGGCTTCGAGACCGCAGTGGGGGTGGCCGCCCTCGAAGCGACCACGGTGCTGGCCTGTCGTAACCAGGCCAAGGCGGCCGAGGCGGCCCGGGAGGTCACCCGCAGAACGTGGAACGACGACGTCCACGTGGTCTCCCTCGACCTGGCCGACCTGGCCTCGGTCCGCACGGCCGCCGAGGACGTGCTCGGTCGCTGGGACCGCCTCGACGTCCTGGTCAACAACGCCGGCGGCACGTGGTCGTATCGCCAGGAGACGGCGCAGGGGTTCGAGCAGACCTTCGGCGTGAACCACCTGGGCCACTTCTACCTGACGAGCCTGCTCCTCGAGCGCTTGCGGGCCACGCCTCGCGCCCGCATCGTCAACGTGACCTCGGTCGGGCACCATGCCGCCTTCGGGGGGATGCGGTTCGACGATCTGCAGAGCGAACAGCGCTACGAGGGGATGCAGGCCTACTGCCAGTCCAAGCTGGCGAACGTCCTCTTCACCCGTGAGCTGGCCAGGCGCCTCGAGCGCGGCGGAGACCCGGGGGTGTGTGTCAACGCGGCCCACCCCGGACCGGTGCGCAGCAGCTTCGGCATGGACGGCGACCTGCACGGCGTGATGGGCCTCGGCATGCGGTTGGTGCGACCCTTCGAGATCAGCCCGAAACGGGGAGCCAAGACGTCCCTCTACCTGGCCACCTCACCCGAGGTGGCCGAGAGGACGGGGATGTACTGGGTCCGGTCCAAGCCGGGACGGATGAGCCGCCACGCCCGTGACGACGCGGCGGCGGCCCGACTGTGGGACGAGAGCGAACGACTGCTGGCCTCGGCCGGGTTCGCCGCGGGCTGACGCCGGCTCAGGTGTCGCGGCTGGCCATGCGCCAGGCCCCGATGGCCGTCCAGAACACCAGCCAGCCGACGATCACCAGCGAGGCGGCCAGGGTCGACTCGGGGATCAGGCCCAGTCCGCCGGGACCATTGCCCGGCCCACCGCCCCCGCCGAACGGCGTCGGCAACCCGCCCGGTTCGATATGGGCCATGGCCACGCCGACGATGCCGCGCTCGGCATTGAGCATGTGGGCGATGACGTGGCGGCTGAACAGCGGGGTGAAGATCAGTTCGAGGATGACCAGGAGGATGACCGGGACGGTCCGCTGTCCCATCAACGAGGACAGCCCGAGACCGACGATGAACCCGACCGTGGCCTCGAGGGCGATCCAGAGGCCGACATCGATCATCAACGTCGTCGACGGGGACAAGAAGTTGGTGTGGTAGTCCGCGTAGTCCTGGTCGGCGATCGTCCTGGCGAAGGAACGGATCTGGGCCTGCGTCTCGCGACCTGGAACGACGATGGTGCCCTTGGGTGTCTTGATCACCGAGCCCGGTGGGGGACCGATGTTCTGCCCGTTGCCGCACGGCACGTTCGGCGGGGGCGCGCCGGCCCCGTTGTAGTCGAAGTTGCAGATCACCTTGTCGGCGTGGTCGGCGGCCCAGGTCTCGAGGGCCGGCTTCGAGAGGCCGGCCGGGATGGAGACGCCGTCGTAGTTGAGCTGCGTCGGGGCGGCGAACACGCAGACGGCACAGACGATCAGGTAGCCCACGGCCACGACGGAGATGACGATGGCCAGGCCGGCCGGGATGCGGGCGAAGTAGAGGGCGATCCGGGAGCGACCGGTGATGACGAGGTGTCGGAACATGCCCTCGGTCAGGTCGATCGACCCGGCGGTGCACCCCACGACCGCCGCCACGATGAACCCGAAGACGTACATGAAGCCGGCCACCAGCGTGGTGAAGATGTCGTAGCCACCCGCCGGGCCGTAGGACTTGGGCGCCACGGCGTGGGAGATCAGGCGCACGCCGAGGAAGACGACCGGGATCCCGATGTTGACGGCGATCAGCGCGATCATCAGGCCGCGCCGCTTGCGCAGCTCCATGCACCGCGTGGTGATCATGCCCCAGGTCGGGATCCACGAGCCGCGGTGATCGCTCCGGGCCCCGGGAAGGGCGGCCGGGGTCGGTCCGGGGGCCGGAGCGCCCACGTCGGTGATCGTCGTCATTCCTCGGACCCCAGTCGGCTCGTCACTTCGAGGAACCACGCCTCGAGCGAGGCCTGGATGTGCTGGAGTCGGTAGACGGCCACGCCTCCCTCGACGAGGACCCGGTTGACCTCGGCCACGACCTCACGCGTCGTCGCCTCGGGCAACGTGATGTTCAGCCCGTCGGACGCCACGGCGACGCGGGCGCCGAGCGCCGACGCGTCCAGCAGGCCCCGGGCCCGCTCGGGGTCGGAGCACTCGATCTGGAGTTCGAACGAGGAGCCGGCGAGCAACTCGGCGATCGGGCCCTGCCTGATGACCTTGCCCCGGTCCACGATCGCGACGGCGTCACACGTGCGCTCGACCTCGTCGAGCAGGTGCGAGGAGAGGACGACGGTCCGACCCTCGGCCACGAGCGAGAGGATCATGTCGCGCATGTCGAGCATGCCCCCCGGGTCCAGACCGTTCATCGGCTCGTCGAGGATGAGCAGCTGCGGGTCGCCGATCAGGCAGGCCGCCACGCCGAGGCGCTGGCGCATGCCCATGGAGTACTTCGACACCTTGTCGTTCGCCCGGTGCAAAATGCCGACCCGCTCGAGCGATGCGTCGATGCGCCCTTTCGCCGCCGGCTCGCGGGCCGCAGCCAGGATCTGCAGGTTCTGCCGCCCCGTGAGGTGCCCGTGGAAGCGGGGCTCGTCGACGATGGCCCCGACCCGGGCCAGGGCGCGGTCGCGGTGGCGGGGGACCGAGTGTCCGAGCATCGCCATGGTGCCGGCGTCCGCGTGGGTGAGGCCGAGGAGGACCCGGATGAGGGTCGTCTTGCCGGCCCCGTTGGGCCCGAGGTACCCGAAGGCGCAGCCCCGCGGGACCAGAAGCTCCACCGAGTCCACCGCGACCTTGTCCCCGAACCGCTTCGTCAGGCCATGGGTCTCGACGGCCCACTGCTCGTCGCCGGGTGGTCGGCTGTCGACCAGCGTGCCGGCGGTCACCACCAGGCCACCAGGGTGTGCACATACCCAGTATGCACCATATATACCGAGTATGTATGCCGGTGGGCCGGATTGCCATCCGGATAGCCCCCGAATCGAGGGACCGGCTAGCCCCAGGGGTCCGTGGAGATCCCAGTCAGTTCAGGCCAGCGCACCCACGACGTGGGTGATGCACCCGCAGAGCGACGCGACGTCGTCGGGCTCGATGGCGGGGAACATGGCGATCCGCAGCTGATTGCGCCCGAGCTTGCGGTACGGCTCGGTGTCGACGATCCCGTTCGCCCGGAGCACGGCGGCCACCGTCGACGCATCGATGGCGTCGACGAAGTCGATCGTGCCCACGACGTGGCTGCGATCGGCCGGGTTCTCGACGAACGGTCGGGCGAAGCCGGACTGCTCGGCCCAGGTATAGAGGATCTCGGCGGACCGGTCGCAGCGCGTGGCGGTCCATTCCAGACCACCGTTGTCGTTCATCCAGTCGAGCTGTTCGGCCAACATGAAGATGGTGGCCAGGGCCGGTGTGTTGTAGGTCTGGTCCAGGACCGAGTTGTCCACCGCTGTCTTGAGGTCGAGAAAGGTCGGGATCCATCGGCCGGAGGCGGCGATGCGCTCCACCCGCTCCAGGGCGGCGGGTGACATGAGGGCGATCCAGAGGCCGCCGTCGCCGGCGAAGCACTTCTGGGGCGCCAGGTAGTAGGCGTCGAACTGGTCCGCATCGACCCTGAGGCCTCCGGCGCCCGAGGTGGCGTCGACCGCCACCAGCCCGCCTCCCTCGGAGGGGGGCGTGGCGCCCTCGGGTCGGCGTATCGGCATGGACACCCCCGTGGACGTCTCGTTGTGGGTCAAGGCGTACAGGTCGACCGAGGCGTCGGCGACCGGCGCAGGATGGGTGCCCACCTCCGAGGTGATGACCTGGGGGTCCTTCAGATGCGGGGCCGCCTTGGCGCAGGCCGCGAACTTCGACGAGAACTCCCCGAAGCTGAGGTGCTGGCTCTGCTCCTCGATCAGCCCGAACGTGGCGGCGTCCCAGAAGCACGTCGTCCCCCCGTTGCCCAGGACCACTTCGTAGCCCTCGGGCAGGGAGAACAGCTGGCGCATGCCGGCACGCACCCGGCCGACCTGTGCTTTGACGGTTTTCTGGCGGTGGCTGGTGCCCATGTAGGTGGTGGCGACGCCGACGAGGGCGTCGATCTGGGCCGGCCGGACCTTGGACGGACCGGACCCGAAACGGCCGTCGGAGGGCAGTAATTCCGGGGGGATCGTGATGTTGGGGACGTCTGGCACGTATGAGATCATTGCATCGTGACGACCTCCCCTTCGACGACTGAGTTCCGCCGGATCTCTCGCCGGGCCGCCGCGGTGGCGCCCTCGGCGACCCTCGCCGTCGATGCGAAGGCCAAGGCCTTGCAGGCCGCGGGGGAGCACGTGATCGGCTTCGGCGCGGGCGAGCCGGACTTTCCCACCCCGGCCCACATCGTGGAGGCCGCGGTCGAGGCCTGTCGGCTTCCGGCCAACCACCACTACACGCCGACCGCCGGTATCCCGGCGCTGCGCGAGGCGATCGCGGCCAAGACCCAGCGCGACTCGGGGTTCGAGGTGAGCCCGGGGCAGGTGCTCGTCACCAACGGCGGCAAACAGGCGGTCGCCAACGCCTTCGCCGTGTTGTGCGATCCCGGCGACGAGGTGCTCGTGCTCGCCCCCTATTGGACGACCTATCCCGAGTCGATCGCCTTGGCCGGGGGGATCCCCGTCGTCGTCACCTCCGACGAGACGACGGGATTTCGCTCCTCGGTCGAGGACCTCGAGGCGGCCTGGACGCCGAGCACCAAGGCGCTCCTCTTCGTCTCGCCGTCCAACCCCACCGGGGCGGTCTATCCGCGCCAGGAGATCGAGGCGATCGGTCGTTGGGCGGTCTCCAAGGGGATCTGGGTCCTGACCGACGAGATCTACGAGCACCTGGTGTACGGCGCCGCCGAACACCACTCGATGCCCGTGCTCGTCCCCGAACTTGCCGATCGGTGCCTGGTGGCCAACGGCGTGGCCAAGACCTATGCCATGACGGGCTGGCGGGTGGGGTGGCTCATCGGGCCCGGCGACGCCATCGCCGCCGCCACCAACATCCAGAGCCACGAGACCTCCAACGTGGCCAACGTGTCGCAGCGGGCCGCCCTGGCCGCGGTGTCGGGTGGACTGGAGGATGTCGCCATGATGCGCGCCGCCTTCGATCGCCGACGGCTGACCATGACGTCGATGCTCAACGACATCGAGGGCGTGATGTGCGTGGAGCCCGAGGGGGCGTTCTACTGCTACCCCTCGGTCAAGGGACTTCTCGGGAAGCGCATCCGGGGCCAGCGTCCGGGCACCAGCGCCGAGCTGGCCGAGCTCTGCATCAACGAGGCCAAGGTGGCGGCGGTTCCCGGAGAGGCGTTCGGCGCGCCGGGCTTCTTCCGATTGTCCTACGCGCTGGGTGACGACGACCTCGTCGAGGGTGTGAGCCGGTTGGCCACGCTCTTCGGCGAGGCGCAAGACTGACCGACTTCCGTCGGGGGGAGTGAGGAGACCACCGCGGTGGCACGGGTACTGGTAACCGAGAAGATCGCCCAGAGCGGGCTCGACCTGTTGAGTCGGGCCGGCCACGAGGTCGACGTGGCCGAGGGCCTCGGCCCCGAGCAGCTGCTGGAGGCCATCGTGGGCGCCCAGGCGTTGATCATCCGGTCGGCCACGCAGGTCACGGCCGAGGTGCTGGCTGCAGGCACGTCGCTCCAGGTGGTCGGTCGGGCCGGCGTCGGCCTCGACAACGTCGACGTGACGGCGGCCACCGAACGCGGCGTCATGGTGGTCAACGCGCCCACGTCGAACATCCTGTCCGTGGCCGAGCAGGCGATGGCCCTGCTCCTGGCCCAGGCGCGCAACATCCCCCAGGCCCATTCGGCCCTGGTCGCCGGACGCTGGGAGCGTTCGAAGTGGGAGGGCGTCGAGCTGCACGGCAAGGTCCTGGGCGTCGTCGGCCTGGGCCGTGCCGGTTCGCTGGTGGCGCAGCGGGCCCACGCTTTCGGTATGGAACTGATCGGCTTCGATCCGTTCGTGTCGCAGGACCGGGCCCGGGCCATGGGCGTGCGGCTCGTGAGCATCGAGGAGCTGGTGGCCGAGGCGGATTTCGTCTCCATCCACACGCCGAAGACGCCCGAGACCATCGGGCTCTTCGGCCGTGACCTGTTGGCCAAGGCCAAGCCCGGCATCCGCATCGTCAACACCGCACGTGGTGGCATCGTCGACGAAGAGGCGCTGGCCGATGCCATTCGTGACGGCATCGTGGCCGGAGCCGGTCTCGACGTGTTTGCCAAGGAGCCGTGCACCGAGTCCCCGCTCTTCGCGCTGCCCCAGGTCGTCGTCTCGCCCCACCTCGGCGCTTCGACCGAGGAGGCGCAGGACAAGGCGGGCGTCACGATCGCAGAGCAGGTCCTCCTCGCGCTGGCCGGCGACTTCGTCCCCTACGCGGTCAACGTGGCCGCCCGCGATGTCTCCGATTCCGTGCGGGTGTTCATGGGGCTGGCCGAACAGCTCGGCCGTTTCTTCGTGGGCCTGCACGACGGGCTGCCCGATGCGCTCGAGATCGAGTTCCAGGGCGAGCTGGCCGGCGAGAGCACGGGCATCCTGACCCTGTCCGCGCTGAAGGGCATCTTCGGGGGCAGCACGGAGGAGCCGGTCTCCTACGTGAACGCACCGCAGCTGGCGGAGCAGCGGGGCCTCGCCGTACGCGAGTCGTCGACCTCGACGTCAGCCGACTACAAGTCGCTCATCACGCTGCGGTCGGGATCGCATGCCGTGGCCGGCACGCTGATCAGCGCGGGTGTGCACACCGACCCGCGCATCGTCATGGTCGACGAGCACGTGGTCGAAGTGACGCCGTCGAACCACATGCTGGTCGTGCGTAACGACGACCGCCCGGGCATGATCGGGGTCGTGGGGATGGCCCTCGGGGCCGCCGAGGTCTCCATTTCGTCGATGGCTGTCGGCCCGAGCCCCGAGACGTCCACCGCGATGATGGTGATCTCGACCACGACGCCGGCGCCCGATGTGGTGGTGGCGCAGCTGCAGGGCGACGAGGGCATCCTCGACATCCACCGCGTCACCCTCTGAGGGTCGCCGTCAGGTCTGCGGTTTGCGCGGTACGGCGGGCCAGGTGTCCAGGCTTCCGATCACCGGCTCGTGTCCGTTGGCGTGGATCGCGCGTTGTGGCGCGCGGTCGAGGAGCACGGCGCGTACGACGGCCACGACGGCGACCACGAACGCGGCACGGAGCGCAAAGGACAGCAGGCGGCGCATCGGTCCAAGGTAGCGTGCGCGCCATGCCAACTTTGCGCAGCATCGCCCCCATCTTCCCGACGTCGGACATGCAGGCGACGAAGAGCCACTACGAGGCCCTCGGCTTCACCGTGGCTCTGCACGCCGGAGGCTACGGCTCGGCGGCCCGCGACGGCGTGACGATCCACTTCCGGCTGGATCCCGACCTGGCTCCGGGTGGTGAGCGAGGCGCGGCCTACATCGGTGTGGACGACGCCGACGCCCTGCATGCAGAGTGGCGGGATGCCGGGGTCGGGGAGACCGGTGACCTCTTCGACCCGGGCTTCGGGGTGTGGGAGGCCGCACACGTCGACGGCGACGGGAATCTGGTCAGGTTCGGATCGCCGCCGCGGCGCCCTTGACGATGGACGCTGCCGGTGGGACAATTGGAGTTCTCATGAAGACACCTTCCTCGGACCTGCTGCTTACCTGACGGCGAACGCCACATCGCGTTCGCACGCAACCTCCTGCGCCGAAAGGCCAGGGGGTTTTTTGTTGGGCCAGTACGGGAACGGACCGAAGAACACACGAGCGAGAAGGGAATCGGACACATGGCAGAGGCACGGAAAGGGACTGGTGACGACGTGGAGCGGGGTCGCCTGACCCTGCCCTGTGACCCGTCGCCCATGCCGTTCGACAAGTACCGGTCGCACGTTCCTCTGGTCCTGCACGATCGCACCTGGGCGGATCGCCAGTTCACCCATGCCCCGCGCTGGGCCAGCGTCGACCTGCGGGACGGTAATCAGGCCCTGATCGACCCGATGGACCCCGAGCGCAAGCTGGCACTCTTCCAGACGCTGATCGACGTGGGCTTCAAGGAGATCGAGGTCGGGTTCCCGTCGGCGTCGCAGACCGACTACGACTTCCAACGCCTCATCATCGAAGAGGGCCTCGTCCCCGACGACGTGGAGATCCAGGTGCTCACCCAGTGTCGGGAGGAGCTCATCGAGCGCACGTTCGAATCGCTGACCGGGGCGAAGCACGCGTGTGTCCACTTCTACAACTCGGTGTCGGAATTGCAGCGCCGGGTGGTGTTCGGTCTCGACAAGGCCGGCATCGTGGACATCGCGGTGAAGGCGGCGGAGCTCTGCAAGAAGTACGAGCCCCAGTTGGCCGACACCGTCCTGCGCTACGAGTACTCGCCCGAGAGCTTCACCGGTACCGAGCCGGAGTTCGCGGTCGAGATCTGCGAGGCGGTCATGGAGGTGATCGAGCCGACGCCCGAACGTCCCATGATCCTGAACCTCCCCGCCACGGTCGAGATGTACAGCCCGAACGTCTACGCCGATGTCATCGAGTGGTTCGGCCGCACCATCCGCGATCGGGACAGCATCGTGCTGAGCCTCCACCCGCACAACGACCGTGGGACCGCCGTGGCGGCGGCCGAGCTCGCCGTCCTGGCCGGTGCCGACCGGGTGGAGGGCACCCTCTTCGGCAACGGCGAGCGCACCGGCAACGTGGACGTCGTCACCCTGGCCATGAACCTGTTCTCCCAGGGCATCGACCCGGCGCTCGACTTCGGCGACATCGAGCGGGTGCGCCGGGTGGCCGAGTACGCCACCAGGCTTCCGGTCCATCCCCGTCATCCCTACGCGGGCGATTTGGTCTACACCGCCTTCTCCGGCTCGCACCAGGACGCCATCAAGAAGGGGATGGCGGCCATCGGGAAGGACTACGACGAGTGGGAGGTGCCCTACCTGCCCATCGACCCGAAGCACACCGGACGCACCTACGAGGCGATCATCCAGGTCAACAGCCAGTCCGGCAAGGGCGGGGTCGCCTACGTGATGGACACCGATCACGGTCTGGACCTGCCGCGCCGGCTCCAGGTCGAGTTCTCCAAGCGGGTGCAGGAGATCACCGAGGCCAGTGGAACGGTGATCGGCTCAGGTCAGATTCGTGACGTCTTCGAGGAGATCTACCTCCCCGAGGATGCGGGGCTGCGTCTCATGACGAGCGAGGTGGCCACCGGCGGCGGGCACACGACGGTCACGGCCCAGTTGTTGATCGAGGGGCAGCACCGCACCGTGAAGGGGGAGGGCAACGGCCCCATCGATGCGCTGGTTGCCGCGTTGAAAGCGGATCTGGGTATTGTCCTCGAAGTGAAGGACTACCACGAGCACGCCTTGACGGAGGGTTCGGGCGCCTCCGCCGTGGCCTACGTCGAGTGTGCCGGGCCGGACGGGACGACCTGGTGGGGTGTCGGACGAGACTCCTCCATCCTCGACGCGTCGCTCGGTGCCGTGGTGTCGGCCGCCAACCGGGCCCGGACCGGGTGATTCGTCCGGCGGTCGAGGCGGACGTTCCGGAGCTCCTGGCCATGATCAAGGAGCTGGCCGAGTACGAGAACCTGGCCGATCAGGTCGCCGTCGGCGAGGACGACCTGCGTCAGGTGCTCTTCGGTCCGGACGCCATCGCCTCCGACATCGTGATCGAGGACGGCACGGGCGGTTTGGCCGCGCATGCGTTGTGGTATCGCACGTTCTCGACCTTCCTGGGCAAGACGGGGATCTGGCTCGAGGACATCTACGTGCGCCCCGAATATCGGCGCCAGGGGCACGCCCGGGCCCTGCTCCAGCACCTTCGGGCCCTGACCCAGGGTCGCCTGGAGTGGGAAGTGCTGGACTGGAACGCACCGGCACTCGACTTCTACCAGCAGCTCGGTGCCCGGCCCATGTCGGGTTGGATGCGCTATCGCTGGTACGACGGCTGAGCGACCGGGCCGGCCACTCCAGGCGCGACGTCCCGGTCCGGCGCCGGGGCGATGGTCAGCCGTAGCCGCCGCTCGGGATGTAGGGGCTCGGGGGACCAGGCATGCCGCGCACCATCACGGGGCCCTGCGGCTGCAGCTCGATTCCGGCTTCGACGACCACGTCGATGGCCCACTGCTGCGCCGAGGTCAGCCAGTTCACCTCGATGGTCTCACCCGGAGGCGCCTCGGCCAACATGGCCCGGAGGACCAGCCGGGCCGACTCCGCCTGCCGGGCGCCGAGGGCAACGATCCGGTCGTCGGCGGCCACCGCGTAGGCCTGGTCCTCATGGAGCAGGAGGCGGTTGCCGGCGTGCCCCAGCATGGCGACCACGTCGAGCGTGCGAGCCGAGCCCCGCACGCTGCGGTCGATCGACGAGACGACGTCGAGGTGGCCGCGGGTGACCTCCGGCGGCTCGAAGCGCTGGACCTCGAGCGGACGGAGCCTCGATCCGGGTCGCATGATGCCCCAACCGGCAACGGCCGGATGCAGCGCGAAACCGTGCCCGGCGTAGAGGGCCATGGCCTTGGGGTCGCGCGAACACTGGATCGTCCCCGGGCTCGCCGGGTCGCCGTGGGAGAGGGCCAGGCCCAGGAGTTCCCGACCGACGCCACGGCCCTGGACTCCGGGCACGGCACCGAGCTGGGAGAGCATCCAATAGTCCTCGCGGACGAAGGACTGTGACATGCCGATGATGGCGCCGTCGTCGTCCTCGGCCACCCACGAACCATGGGGGTCGGTGCCGAGGAAGTGACGGGTGCGGTCGAGCCGCCGACGCTCGTCCTGGATCGAATTCCCGGTCACCGGAATGCCGTGGCGCGCCAGCATGGCTACGAGCCCGGTGTCGAAGGCAGCCACTGCTCCGGGGACGTCGGCCTCGCTCATGGGCCGGAACGTCACCACGGCGACGTCACGCGGAGGGCAGGAAGGCGGGGCGCCGGAGTTCGTAGGATTCGATGTCGCTCTCGTAGCGCAGGGAGAGCCCGATGTCGTCCCAGCCGTTCAGCAGGCGGTCCCGGGTGAACGGGTCGAGGGGGAAGGTGCCGGACAGGCCGGCGGCCGGTGCCTCGACGGTGCCGCGGGCGACATCGATCGTGATCTCGAGCGCGGGGTCGGCCGTGACGGCGTCGAGCAGCTGGCGATCGAGCTCCTCGGTGACCTGCACGGGCAGCAGGCCCTGCTTGGTGCAGTTGTTGCGGAAGATGTCGGCGAAACGCGACGAGACCACCGCCTCGAAGCCGTAGTCCATCAGCGCCCAGACGGCGTGCTCACGAGAGGACCCCGTTCCGAAGTTGTGGCCGGCCACGAGGATGGAGGCCCCGACGAATTCCTGGTGGTTGAGGACGAAGTCACGGTCGTCACGCCACTCGGAGAACAGTCCCGCCCCGAATCCGGTGCGCTCGACCCGCTTGAGCCAATCGGACGGAATGATCTGGTCGGTGTCGACGTCCGTCCGGTCCAGGGGGACGGCTCGCCCGGTCACGACGATCACTGGTTTCATGAATCGAGATCCTCCGGCGTGGCGAACGTTCCCGCCACCGCGGTCGCGGCGGCCACGGCGGGCGAGACGAGATGCGTGCGCCCGCCCCGGCCCTGGCGTCCTTCGAAGTTGCGGTTGGAGGTCGAGGCGCAGCGCTCACCGACGGCCAACTTGTCGGGATTCATGGCGAGGCACATCGAGCAGCCCGGCTCGCGCCATTCGAACCCGGCCGCGGCCAGGACCTTGTCGAGCCCCTCGGCCTCGGCTTGGGCCTTGACCCGGTGCGATCCGGGAACGGCCAGGGCGCGCAGACCCGCATGGATCGTCCGCCCGTCCAGCACGGCGGCGGCGGCGCGGAAGTCCTCGATCCGCGCGTTGGTGCAGCTCCCGAGGAAGACCGTGTCCACCGTGACCTCGCGCATGGGCGTCCCGGCTTCGAGGCCCATGTAGGCCAGTGCCCGTGCCGCCGCCTCGCGGTCCCCGGGATCCTCCATGGACTCGGGATCCGGCACCGACCCCGAGACGGGGGTGACCTGGGCCGGGTTGGTGCCCCAGGTGACGTGCGGGGTGATGGAGGCGGCGTCGAGCACGACCTCCTTGTCGAAGACGGCGCCCTCGTCGGTGGGCAGCGTCCGCCAGAAGGCGAGGGCGGCCTCCCAGTCCGCGCCCTTGGGAGCGTGATCCTTGTCGCGGACGTAGTCGAACGTCGTGTCGTCGGGGGCGACGAGGCCGGCTCGCGCCCCACCTTCGATCGACATGTTGCACAGGGTCATCCGACCCTCCATGGAGAGTCCCCGGATGGCGGAGCCCCGGTACTCGATGATGTGCCCGATGCCGCCGCCGGTTCCGATCGCACCGATGATGGCCAGGGCCACGTCCTTGGCCGTCACCCCGGGCGGAAGCTCGCCGTCGACCGTGACGGCCATGGTCTTGGGCCGGACCTGCGGCAGGGTCTGGGTGGCCAGCACGTGTTCGACCTCGCTCGTCCCCATTCCGAAGGCGATCGCCCCGAACGCGCCGTGGGTCGACGTGTGGCTGTCCCCGCACACGATGGTCATGCCGGGTTGGGTCCACCCCTGCTCGGGTCCGATGATGTGCACGATGCCTTGATTGCGGTCGCCCATCGGATAACAGGTGATGCCGAACTCGGCGGTGTTGTCGTTGAGGACCTGCAGCTGCTTGGCCGAGACGGGATCCGCCACCGGCTTGTCGATGTCCTTGGTCGGCACGTTGTGGTCGGCCGTGGCCACCGTCAGGTCCGGACGGCGCACGGTCCGACCGGAGAGCCGCAGGCCGTCGAAGGCCTGCGGGGACGTCACCTCGTGCACGAGGTGGAGATCGATGAACAAGAGGTCGGGCTCACCCTCGGCGGCGTGGACCACGTGGGCATCCCAGATCTTCTCGATGATCGTGCGCGGGGCCATCAGTGGGTGACCTCGACGACGTGCACCGTCAGCGTCCCGCCTGGCGCCTGGTACTCGACCGCTTCGCCTGCGCTGCGCCCGATGAGCACATGCCCGAGCGGGGAGCTTGGGGAGACCACGGGCAGGTCGCCTTGGCGCTCTTCGATGGAGCCGACGAAGAAGGCCTGGGTGTCGTCCTCGTCGTCGCCGTCGTAACGCAGGGTCACGATGCTGCCGAGTGCGATGGTGCCGTCGTCGGAATCCGATGCGCCGACCAGCTCGACGTTCTTGAGCATGGCCTGCAGCTGCCGGATGCGCGACTCCATCTTTCCCTGGAAGTCCTTGGCCGCGTGGTAGTCCCCGTTCTCCGACAGGTCGCCCAACGCCCGGGCCGCCTCGATCTGCTGGGCGATCTCCACCCGACCCCGCGTGGTGAGGTCCTCCAGCTCGGCGACCAGCCTCTCGTGCGTGGCCGGCGTCAGTCTCGTCGGCTCGATCTGATTGGCGGATGCATTGGTCACGGCGTGTCCTTCGGGTGGTTGGTGCGTCGGCGGTGCTGAGCACAGCGCCGACGGCCTACAGGCTAACCGGCCAGGACCAGGACCTGGTTCCCGGAGGGGGCACTGTTGACGGGACCGACCCGGGCGCGAGAGACTGGTGGGGTTATGCGCCGCTCCGAGCACGTTGTAGGCATTATCGAATAGGCGCGTCGTACCCACCGCGCGCCGCCAACCGTCCACTCTGTGGGCGGTTTTTCAATTCCGGGCACAGTCGACGACACACAAGGGAGAAGGAACGTGAGCACCAGGCATCGGGTCGCCGTCATCGGCGGGGACGGCATCGGGCCGGAGGTCTGCGACGAGGCGTTGAAGGTCGTGACGGCCGCCGGTGTCGAGCTCGACACCACGTCCTTCGACCTCGGCGCGGGGCGCTACCTGCGAGACGGCGTGGTGTTGCCCGACGAGACCCTCGCGGAGCTCCGGGGTTACGAGGCCATCCTGCTCGGCGCCGTCGGGCCGCCCGTCGGAGACACCTCGGTTCCCCCCGGGACCCTCGAACGGGGGCTCCTCCTGCGCATGCGTTTCGAGCTGGACCTGTTCGTCAACCTGCGGCCCTTCTCCGGCGTGCCCGGGTCCATCGCCGAGGGTGCGGACTTCGTCGTGGTGCGCGAGAACACCGAGGGCACCTACGCCGGTGAGGGCGGCTTCCTGCGCAAGGGGACGCCCCACGAGATCGCCACCCAGGGCTCGGTCAATACACGTATGGGTGCGGAGCGCTGCGTGCGGTTCGCCTTCGATCTCGCCGCCCGGCGGGACAATCGTCTGACGTTGGTCCACAAGACCAACGTGCTCACCTTCGCCGGTGATCTGTGGCAGCGCACCGTGACCGAGGTCGCGGCCGAGTACCCCGACGTCACGTGGGACTACAACCACGTCGATGCGGCCTGCATCTACCTGGTGGAGCAGCCGAAGCGCTACGACGTGATCGTCACCGACAATCTCTTCGGCGACATCCTGACGGATCTGGCCGGCGCGGTCAGCGGGGGCATCGGGTTCGCCGCCTCGGCCAACCTCAATCCGACCAGGACCGCTCCGTCACTGTTCGAGCCCGTCCATGGCGCGGCGCACGACATCGCAGGCCGGGGCGTCGCCAATCCCCTGGCCGCCATCCACTCCGCCGCGCTCATGCTCGAGCACCTGGGGGAGGCCGACGCTGCAACCCGCATCCTCAAGGCACTTGCCTCGCAATCCGATTCCATGTCCAGGTCCCCAGAGCCGTTGTCCACGTCAGCTGTGGGCGACGCCATCGCAGAAAGGCTGTAGCCGCCATGCCCATCACCCCCACCGAGAAGATCTGGATGGACGGCGATCTCGTCGACTGGGCCGACGCCACCGTGCATGTCCTGACTCACACCATGCACTACGGCTCGGGCGTCTTCGAAGGCATTCGGGCCTATCCCACCAGTCGCGGTCCGGCCATCTTCCGGCTGGGCGATCACATCCGCCGGCTGTTCGCCTCGGCCAAGATCTTCATGATCGACGTGCCCTTCACGGTGGACCAGATCGTCGACGCCTCGCGACAGGTCGTGCGGGTCAACGCGCTGCACGACGGCTGCTACCTGCGCCCGCTCGTCTACCTCGGCTACGGCGAAATGGGCCTCAACCCGTTGCCGTGTCCGGTGAACGTGTCGGTGGCGGCGTGGCCCTGGGGCACCTACCTCGGGGAGGACGGCATCACCAACGGCGTGTCGTGCAAGGTGAGCTCGTGGCGGCGCCACGACCCGAACGCAGTGCCCACCGCCGCCAAGGGCACCGGCATGTACGCCAACTCCTCACTGGCCAAGGTGGAGGCCCTCAACGCGGGCTACGACGAGGCCATCCTGCTGGCACCCAACGGCAACGTGAGCGAGTGCACGGGTGAGAACGTGTTCATCGTGCGTGACGGTGTGCTGATCACGCCACCCACGTCCGACGCCGGTGCCCTCGAAGGCATCACCCAGGACTCCGTCGAGACGATCGCCCGCGACCTCGGGTACGAGGTTCGGCACGAACCCATCATCCGCACGGATCTCTACCTGGCCGACGAGGCCTTCTTGACCGGGACGGCGGCCGAGGTGGTCCCGATCCGCGCCGTCGACGACCGGCCGGTCGGCCCGGGACGCCCCGGCAAGATCACCCAGGAGATCCAGCAGACGTACTTCGCCACGGTGCGTGGAGAAGTGGACCAGTACAAGGAATGGCTCGACTATGTCGACTGATCCCGAGGTCTCGTCGCACAGCCACGGGGGGCTCCGCCACGCGCACGCGCACGGGCACGGCACGCACTCGCACGACTTCGCCGTGCCGGAGCTACCCGAGGCCGTCGACATATTCGACACCATCCTGCGCGACGGCAGCCAGCAGGAAGGTCTCTCGCTCACCGTCGACGACAAGCTGCGGGTGGCCGAACAGCTCGATCACCTCGGGGTGACCTTCATCGAGGGCGGTTGGCCCGGAGCCAACCCCAAGGACGTGGAGTTCTTCGCCCGGGCGCGCCGGGAGCTGACACTGCAGACGGCCACGCTCGTCGCCTTCGGCTCCACCCGCCGGGCGGGCGTGAAGCCCGAGGAGGACGCCGTCCTGGCCAACCTGGTCGACGCCGGGGCGCCCATCGCGTGCATCGTGGCCAAGTCGTGGGACCGACACGTCAACGAGGCACTGCGCACCTCGCTCGACGAGGCCGTCGCCATGGTGGCCGACTCCGTACGCTTCCTGCGCGCCCACGACCTGCGGGTGTTCTTGGACGCCGAGCACTTCTTCGACGGCTACCGGCGCAATCCCGACTTCGCGCTGTCGGTGTTGGCGGCGGCGGAGGAGGCGGGGGCGGACGCCTTGGTGCTGTGTGACACCAACGGAGGTTCGCTGCCCGACGACGTGGGCCAGGCCGTGGCGGACGTCCGGGCGCGTACCAGCACCCAGTTGGGGATCCACTGCCACAACGACACCGGCTGCGCCGTGGCCAATTCGCTCGTCGCCGTGCAGGCCGGCGTGACGCAGGTGCAGGGCTGCATCAACGGATACGGCGAGCGGGCCGGCAACACGGATCTGTCCGCCGCCATCCCCAATCTCTCGTTGAAACTCAACATCCGGACCATTCCGAGCGACCGCCTCGAGCGGCTCACACCCGTGGCCCACCACATCGCCGAGCTGGTCAACATCGCGCCCAACCCGCAGCAGCCCTATGTCGGCAACTCGGTCTTCGCGCACAAGGGTGGTCTGCACGCCAGCGCCGTGGCGCGCAGCGCCGACCTCTACGAGCACGTCGAGCCGAACTCCGTGGGCAACGGCACGCGGGTCGTGGTGTCGGAGATGGCCGGGAGATCGACCCTGGCCATGAAGGCGGCGGAGCTGGGTCTCGACCTCGACGGCGAGGTCATCGGGCGGATCCTCGACGAGCTCAAGCGCCTCGAGCACGAGGGCTACCACTTCGAGGTGGCCGACGGGTCGCTCGAGCTCTTGTTGCGCCGGGCGACCGGCTGGACGGCGGACTACTTCACCGTGGAGTCGTTCCGGGTCATCACGGATCACCGAGACCGGACCGATGCCGCGGTCGCTTCCAACGCCGTCTTCGGTGTGATGACCGAAGCGACGGTCAAGGTCCACGTGGGCACCGAACGCATCGTGGCCGTGGCCGAGGGCAACGGGCCGGTGCATGCCCTCGACGGAGCGTTGCGTGCGGCCATCGGACCCCGGTTCCCCGTGCTCTCGAGCATGCACCTGACCGATTACCGCGTCCGCGTGCTCGATACGGGCCGCGGCACGGGCGCCGTCACGAGGGTGCTGGTCGACACCACCGACGGTCAGCGGACCTGGACGACGATCGGCGTCTCGGAGAACATCATCGAGGCGAGCTGGCAGGCCCTCTACGACTCGATCGTTTACGGCCTGGTGCACGCCTCTTGAACGGTTCGGCCCGCCGGTCCCCGCGGACGGCGCGCTAGAACAGAGCACGTGACCGCGCTGACC
Source organism: uncultured Acidimicrobiaceae bacterium (assembly GCA_963754445.1). GTDB lineage: Bacteria > Actinomycetota > Acidimicrobiia > Acidimicrobiales > RAAP-2 > Bog-473. The sequence continues at coordinate 1,776,837 of CAVWFT010000002.1, forward strand.
CGTCTGTCAGCCGCCCTGCTGAAACTCCCGCCGGCGTCGACCACCGATGTCGTGGTGGAGCGAGACCTGGTGGCGACCATGCCCGACGCGGCGGAGCTGGTGGCCGACCGCTGGTATCCCGCCGCGACGGCGGATCGCACGGCGACGCTCCTGATCCGGACCCCCTACGGGCGCCGCATCATGGGCCCTCTGGGCCGCATATTCGCGGAGCGGGGCTATCAGACCGTGATCCAGAGCTGTCGGGGGACGTTCGGTTCGGAGGGGGAGTGGGATCCGTTCCGCCACGAGCAGTCCGACGGTCAGGCCACGCTGCGCTGGATCTCGGTGCAGCCGTGGTTCGACGGACGCCTGGTGATGTGGGGCGCCAGCTATCTCGGGATCACCCAGTGGGCCGTGGCGGAGGATCCGCCCGACTTCCTCGAGGCACTCTCGCTCCAGGTGACCGCGGCCAACGTCCGGGACGCCATCGTGTATCCGGGTGGATCCTTCGCGCTCGAGACGGCGCTGTCGTGGCTCTATCAGCTCAAACACCAAGAGCTTGGGTGGAAGACCGTCCTACGGACCCAGGTGCGCGGCGCCAAGGTCCTGAGCCACGCCGCGGACGTCCTTCCTCTGGCGAAGGCGGATGTCGCGGCGGTCGGCGAACCGGTCCGGGCCTATCGGGACTGGCTCGAGCACGACGCACCCGGGGATCCGTGGTGGGACGCGGTCGACTTCGCCCGCCGCCCGTCCCGGGTGCCCCCGGCCAGCTTCGTGGGCGGCTGGTACGACCTCTTCCTCCCGGCGCAGATCGCTGACTACGAGGCGCTCCGCCGTGCCGGGCGAACCGCCCGCTTGACCGTGGGTCCGTGGTCCCACTCGTCGCCCGGGCTGGTCGGGGAGAGCATTCGTGACGGGCTCTCGTGGTTCGACGCCCAGCTCGGCGACCGACCCGGGCCCGAGGCCCGGGGACCGGTGCGCGTCCACGTCATGGGCTCGGATCGCTGGGAGGAGTTCTCCCTGTGGCCACCGGCCAGCGAGACCCAGCGCTGGTACCTCGGTCGGTCGGGCACATTGGCCACCGAACCGCCGTCGGAGGGTGGGCCCGACCGTTTCCACTACAACCCGAACGACCCCACGCCGGCCGTCGGGGGTGCGTCACTGAACGCGCGCGCAGCGCGGGACCAAAGGATCAACGCCGCCGCGAAGAGCGTCACGACGTGTTGACCTACACCGGTCCCGTGCTGAGAGAGGACCTCACCGTCATCGGCCCGCTCACGACCACCCTGTTCGTTCGGTCCTCGCTCGAGCACACGGACTTCTTCGTCCGCCTCTGCGACGTCGACCGGAAGGGAAGGTCGACCAACCTCAGCGACGGCATCGTTCGGCTGGCCCCGGACCGTTTCGAGGCGGACGAGGACGGCGTGACGAAGCTGGAGATCGACATGTGGCCCACCGCCAACACGTTCCGAACCGGCCATCGCATCCGTCTCCAGGTGTCGAGTGGGGCCCACCCGCTGCTCGCCCGCAACACCGGCGTCGGAGAGCCGCTCGCCACCGGATCCTCCACGCGGTCGGCCGACCAGGAGGTGTTCGTCGGCCCGGCCCGACCGTCGTCGATCGGTTTGCCGGTCCTGACCCTCTTCGGCGGCTGAAATCGGTCGTCGTGGGTCCCGAGTAGTCTCCGCGCATGACCCAGCCCACCTTCGTCCCCATCGCCGAGGCCGACCAGGTCCGACCGGCCCGGCACCTCCAGGTGCCCGGCGCCTGGACGACCTCGCGGCCGGCCGAGCTGACGGTGCCGGTGCGGTCGCGTGGGCGGGGCACGGGCACCCCCGGACCGGACTCGGGCTTCGCCCTCCGGCTGGCCAAGCGCTTCGAGCACGACCTCAAGCTCACCGAAGGCGAGTCCGAGCACGACGTCGTCCTGGGCGTGGCCCTGATCGCGGCCAAGCGGGCCGCACTGCTCGGGCGGGGACCCTGCGTCCACGACGTGCGCGTCGCCCTCGACCTGTGGGGGCTGCTCGACGTCGTCCCGGCCGAGCGCGCCGCGACGCGGCGAGCGGCCTTTTCCGGGGTCGGGCACGACTACGTGGTGCAGCGGGCGCTGGTGGACAGCATCGACGAGGACACCTTGCGCCGGAGCCCCGACGACGTCACGGGCGTCGCCCTCTCGTCCTGAGTGGCGCCCGGGTGGCACCGAGCACGGGCGATCCGGTGCTCGGCCGCTCTGCGACAATGATCCCGTGAGCACGCCGAGTTTCGACCTGAACGACGTCCAGAGGGATTTCCGCCAGACCATGCGCTCGTTCGCCGAGGAACGCGTGGCGCCCCATGCCGCCGAGGTGGACAAGACGGCCGAATTCCCGTGGAAGTCCTTCGAGGCCTGCAAGGAGATGGAATTGCCGGCCCTCGGTCTCCCGGAGGCCTACGGCGGGGCGGGCGCCGACATGGTGACCCAGGCCATTGCCGCCGAGGAGCTGGCCCGGGTCTGCGCCTCGACGGCGCTGACCATCTTGATCTCCAAGCTGGGCATGACGCCCGTTCTGAATTGGGGCAGCGAGGACCTGAAGCGGGCCTACGTGCCCCGCGTGGCGTCCGGTGAGATCCAGGCCAGCTACTGCCTCTCGGAGGCGGACGCCGGGAGCGACGTGGCGTCCATGCGGGCCCGGGCGGTACGCGACGGCGACGCCTACATCCTGACGGGTTCGAAGTACTGGATCACGAACGCGGGTATCTCCGACGTCTACGTCGTGTTCGCCAAGACCGACCCCGACGGGGGAGGCCGGGGCATCTCGTGTTTCCTGGTCGAGAAGGAGTGGGGCCTCACGATCGCCAAGCACGAGGACAAGCTCGGCCTGCGCGGCAGTCCGACCGGTGAGGTCGTGCTCGACGAGGTCCGGGTGCCCGCATCGCATCGCATCGGCGAAGAGGGTCAGGGATTCACGATCGCCATGCACACGCTGGACCGCAGCCGCCCCACGATCGGCGCCCAGGCGGTCGGTATCGCCCAAGGCGCCACCGACTACGCGGCGGGCTACATGAAGCAGCGGCGGGCCTTCGGCGGTCCGATCGCCGACCTCCAGGGGCTGCGGTTCATGCTGGCCGACATGGCGATACGGACCGAGGCGGCACGCGCGCTCGTCTACCGCGCCTGCGCCCTCGTCGACGCCGACCCGCTCGGCGAACTGACCAAGTTCGGGGCCATGGCCAAGGCCTTCGCCTCGGACACCTCCATGGCCGTGACGATCGACGCCGTCCAGCTCCTCGGCGGTTACGGCTACACCAAGGACTTCCCCGTCGAGCGGTACCTGCGCGACGCGAAGGTCACGCAGATCTACGAGGGCACCAACCAGGTCCAGAAGGTCGTGATCGCCCGGGAGATCCTGAAGCACGTCTAGGGGGGTCTGGCGCGTGGCGGCGGGTCCCGGCAGACTGCCGGGGGACCGGTGGTAACTTAGAACAGGTTCTAAATTTCGCCCATCGGGGGCGCCGGCCGAGGGTCGGATACGGCAGGAGGAGGATCGTCGGTCATGGCCCAGCCGGTAATCATCGAGGCGGTGCGGACTCCCATCGGGAAGCGCAACGGATGGCTCTCGGGTCTCCGGGCCCCGGACATCTTGGGCGCCGTGCAGGTCGAAGTCGTGAAGCGGTCCGGCATCGACCCGGGGACCATCGAGCAGGTCGTGGGGGGCTGTGTCACCCAGGCCGGTGAGCAGGGCTTCAACGTGACCCGCACGGCTTGGTTGTTGAGCGGCCTGCCCTACGAGGTCGCCGCCACCACGGTCGACTGCCAGTGCGGCTCCTCCCAGCAGGCCAACCACTTCGTCAACAACCTCATCGCGGCGGACGCCGTTGATGCGGCGATCGCCTGCGGTGTCGAGGCCATGAGCCGGGTGCCGCTTGGCGCCAATGCGGCAGCCAAGGTGGGGCGGGCCATCCCGGCCGACCTGCCCTACGACATGCCGGACCAGTTCACCGCGGCCGAGCGCATCGCGCAGAAGTACGGGATCACCCGGGCCGACGTCGACTGGCTCGGCCTCGAGTCGCAGAAGAAGGCCGCCGTGGCGGTGGCCGAAGATCGCTTCGCCCGCGAGATCGTGTCCGTCGAGGCGCCGGTCGTGGGCGAAGAGGGTGTCTGGGCCGAGCACACGGGCGAGAAGGTGGTCGTGTCCAAGGACCAGGGACCCCGCGAGACCACGGCCGAGGGTTTGGCCAAGCTCAAGCCGGTGCTGCCCGAGGGGATGCACACGGCCGGGACCTCGTCGCAGATCTCCGACGGAGCCGCCGCGGTGCTGTGGATGTCCGAGGACCGGGCCAAGGCCGAGGGCTTCAAGCCCCGGGCCCGCGTGGTGGCCCAGGTGCTGGTCGGCTCCGACCCTTACTACCACCTCGACGGCCCCATCTCGGCGACGACCAAGGTGCTGGCCAAGGCGGGTATGACGATGAAGGACATCGACCTCTTCGAGGTGAACGAGGCCTTCGCCTCGGTCGTCATGAGCTGGGCCAAGGTGCACGAGGCCGACTGGGACAAGGTCAACGTCAACGGCGGCGCCATCGCCCTCGGGCACCCGGTCGGGGCGACCGGGAGTCGGTTGATCACGACGATCCTGCACGAGCTCGAGCGACGCGACGCCACCTACGGTCTGGTGTCGATGTGCTGTGGCGGTGCCCTGGCCACGGGCACCATCATCGAGCGCCTCTAAGCACTCGATCGACCGCACATCGGCGCCTACCGCTGGAGGGGACCGTGATTTCGACTGAACATCTGACGTTCGAACGCGACGGTGCGACAGCCATCGTGACCATGAACAGGCCTGAGGCGAAGAACGCGCTCAGCCTCCCCATGCTCGTCGGCATGAAGGACGCCTGGGAGGAGATCGACGGCAACGACGAGATCCGCTGCGCCATCCTCACCGGTGCCGGCGGGACGTTCTGTGCCGGGATGGACCTCAAGGCGATGGGCGGCAACGAGGCCGAGCAGTATCGGGCGCGCATGCAAGAGGATCCCGACCTGCACTGGAAGGCACTGTTGCGCCACTACGACGTGCGCAAGCCGTTGATCGCGGCCGTCGAGGGTTGGGCGGTGGCCGGAGGTACCGAGATCCTGCAGGCAACCGACATACGGGTCGCCGGGTCGGGTGCGATCTTCGGTGTGTTCGAAGCCAAGCGTGGCCTGTTCCCGCTGGGCGGATCGACGGTGCGGCTCCGTCGCCAGATTCCCTACACGGTGGCCATGGACCTGCTCCTGACCGCCCGCGAGGTGCCGGCCGACGAGGCGTTGCGGATCGGCCTCATCGGGCGTGTCGTGCCCGACGGGCAGGCGCTGGAGACGGCCCTCGAGATCGCGCGGGTCATCGGTCGGAACGGGCCCTTGGCGGTGGAGGCCATCAAGCGCAGCGTGCGCGAGACCGAAGGGATGTCGGAGGTGGACGGACTGGCCCGTGAGCTCGAGATCGGATGGCCCGTCTTCGGGTCCAACGACGCCACCGAGGGGCAGAAGGCGTTCGCCGAGAAACGCCCGCCCAACTTCACCCGCACGTGACGGCGGTCGGTCCGGGCGAGGGCTTTCCCGGGGTCGACGGGCCGGCGGCGAGCACCAGTGACGAGGATCCGCTCAATCGCCTCGCCGCGGCCCTGCGCAGGATCAGTTCGGTCATGGTGGGCCGACCCCTGACCGACGAGCAGATCGACCAGGCGACGACCACGGTGTCCGCTGTGGCCGATCGACTGGAGTCGGCGGCGGAGCCGGTCAAACGGACGCGCAACCAACCCAACTCGGCCGGGCATCCGCAGGACTACTTTCCGGGCAGCCCCATGGTCGGCTTTGCCAATCCCATCGCCCCGCCCGTCACCGTGTGGCCGGTGATCGGGGAAGGGGGAGAGCGGGAGATCCGTGGGACGGTGACGTTCGGCTACCAGTTCGAAGGACCGCCCACCTGTGTCCACGGCGGCATCATCGCCGAACTCTTCGACGAGTTGCTCGGGATGGCCAACCTCGTGGTGGGGGAGGGCGCGATGACGGGGACCCTCAAGATCCGCTACAACCGGCCGACTCCACTGCTGGCCCCGCTGGACCTGGTTGCTCGGCGGACCGGCCGCGATGGGCGCAAGGTCTACGCCTGGGGCGGGATCTATTCCAACGGCGAGCTGACGGCGGAAGCCGAAGGCATCTTCATCGACGTCATGGGGGGTCAGATGCTCGACATCGTCAAGGCGAATGCGCAGAACGCCGAGGGACCTCTCATCGATCCCCAGTGGGAGCACCTGATCGAAGAAGGCGGGAACCCCACCCTGACGTTCTGAGGTCAGGGGTCGGCGCGCCAGCGCCGGTAGAGCTGGGTGAGATCCTCGCGCGCCTCGGGTGAGAGCTCCTCCGGTTCGATCGAACCGGTCAACCTGATGGTGAGCCTGATCTGTTCGAGGTAGGCCGAGCAGTTCGGGCAGCCGCGCAGGTGGGTCTCGAGCCGACGGCGATCCCGCTTGGTCAGCGTTCCGTCCAGGTAAGCCGTGACGAGCGCCACCGCCTCGCGGCAGACCAGGTCCCTCCGGCGGAGCAGCAACACGGTTCAGGCCTCCTTCACCGCAGCGTCGAGCAGGTCGCGCAGCTGATTGCGCCCCCGGTGGAGGAGCAGCCTCTGGTTCCCCGCGCTGATGCCCAACACGTCACACACCTCTGGTCCCGAGAGACCCTCGAGGTCGCGCAGCAGCACCACCTGGCGCTGCTGCGGGGCCAGCGTGTCGAGAGCGGAACGCAGCACCGGGACCAACGTGGCGGCATCGAGACGCTCGTCCGTCTCGTCGACCCAGCGTTCCACCGGTTCCAACCAGGCCCCGCGGGAGTCGAAGCGTTGCTGATCGTCGGAGCTCGCATCGTGCTGACGATGCTCTTTCGATCCAGCGCTGCGGGCGCGGTTGATCAGAATCGCGAAGAGCCACGTCTTGAACGTCGAGCGTTCCTCGAACCGGTCGATGCCTCGGACGACGCCCATCCAGGTGTCCTGCACGGCTTCTTCGGCAATGGCGCGGTTGGGCACGAACGAACTCGCAAAACGCACCATGGGTTCTTGGTAGCGACCGACCAGCGTGACGAACGCGTCCTCGTCCCCGTCGCGCAACCGGTGCAACAGCTCCGCGTCGGTCTCCACGGTGCGCATCGTAGGGGCTTCTCACGCCGCTCGGTATCCACCCTGGGCCCATGCTGCGTGAGTCTCCGTTCGACCGCGCGCGTTACACCAGCGGCGGGACCAGCACGTGTAACGCACGGTGCTGGCGGGGGACTCAACTCATGAAGCGCACAATCAATGGAGGAGATACATGAAGAGGCTGCTGCAATGGGCCACCGGCTTCGGGGCCGTCATCGGGATGAGCGCGCTGGTCGCTCCAGTCGCTGCGGGAGCACAGGGTGCCCCCGGTCAGTGGTACAACCCGCCGGGGGCCCGCAACGTCGTGTTCGTGCAGACCGACAACCCGTCGGGCAACCAGGTCGTCGCCTACGACCGGGCTGCCAACGGAACGCTCTCCGCGGCCGGCACGTACGGCACCGGAGGACTGGGCGGCGTGCTCAACGGATCGGCCGTCGACCACCTGGCCTCGCAGGGGTCGCTGACCTACGACGCCAATGCGGGAGTGCTCTACGCCGTGAATGCTGGGAGCAACACCGTGTCGGTGTTCGGCGTGCACGGCGACGCGTTGCGCTTGCAGCAGGTGGTCGGTTCGGGCGGCACCTTCCCGGTCAGCGTTGCCGTCCACGGGAACCTGGTCTACGTCCTCAACGCGCAAGGTGGCGCCAGCGTCCAGGGCTTCGCCTCGATCTTCGGCCACCTGGTGCCCATTCCATGGTCGAACCGCAACCTCGGACTGACCATCCCGACCGACACCACTCAGTTCGTCAACACGCCGGGCCAGGTGGCGTTCTCGCCGAACGGGTCACAGCTCGTCGTGACGACCAAGGCGAACGGAAGTTCCATCGACGTCTTCCGTATCGGCCCGTGGGGCATCCCCTCGTCGTCGCCGGTGATCAATCCGGAGCCGGGCGCCGTGCCGTTCGCCGTCTCGTTCGACGCAGCGGGACACCTCGTCATCGCCAACGCCGGCACGAACAGCCTCACCACCTACACCCTCGCGCCGACGGGCACGGTGGCCTCCCTCGACACCGTGGGCACCGGTGGTGCGGCGACATGTTGGGTCGCCGCGGCGGGACCGTTCCTGTTCGCCTCGAGCGCAGGGAGTGCGTTGGAGAGTGGTTTCGGCTCCTCGGCTGCCGGCCAGCTCGACCTGCTGAGCTCCGCGAGCACGGATCCGGGAACGGTCGACGCCTCGGCCAGCGCCAATGGGCAGTTCCTCTACGTCCAGACCGGAGCCAACGGGATCGTCGACGAGTTCCACGTGAACGGCAACGGTTCGCTGAGCGCGCTCGGTTCGGTGACCGTGCCGGGCGGCCAGGGTGGAGAAGGGATCGCGGCCTTCTGATCCTGACGACCTCGGTGCACCGAGAGGGTGCACCGAGGTCGTCACTCGGCTGCGGGGTCCGCCGCCTTCTGGTCCTCGGCCAGGCGCCTGATCTCGGCCCGTCGCAAGGCGCTCGGTGCATAGAGGCTGACGAGGCGAGCCACCAGGACGACCAGGAAGATCTGGCCGACGAGCGCCTCGAGGGCCGCCGTCGTTCTCGGCAGTCCGGGTGCGGGGGTCAGGTCCCCGTAGCCCACCGTGGCCATGGTGATGTAGCTGAAGTAGACGAAGTCGGGCGGCCCGTGCTGGCCGGGCTGGGCGAAGTAGGAGTTCCCCGAGACCAGCTGCATGCCGTAGTCGACGTTGGCGAAGATGAAGCCGATCAGGACATAGATGCAGAGGGCGCCCATGATGGTCTCGCCCGACACGGAGTGGTGCTGGAGGGTCCGCCATCCGATGGCGATCGGCGTACTGAGCCCCAGGGCGGCGGCCATGAGCACGGTGACGCCGTCGGCCTGGGTGCCTCCGGTCACAGCGATCACCGCTGCGACCACGAACGTGATCGCGCACGCCGCGGCCACGGCCAGCAAGACGCGACGCGGAACGCGCGAGGTCCAGAACGCCAGCAGGGTGGTGAGGCAGCCCCACGTGGCTCGGACCAGCAGGGCCGCCGGGCCCGTCCAGTCGATCGTCACCAAGACGTAGTAGACGATCAGGAAGACGAACAGCAGCCCATAGGAGTCGGGCGCCTTGATCACGGCCCGGAGCAGCTTCGACCGCGAGGGACGCGCGACCGAATTCGGTTCAGGCGGGGAGGACTCCATCGGTCACCATCATGGCCAGCCGCCGGCCGGACCGGTTGGACCCCGGGCAGAGGCGATCAGCCCGGGGTCGCTCAGATGTCTCGCTTGACCCCGACCCAGTAAGGGTCGCGCAGTTTTCGCTTGTACAACTTGCCGTTGGGATCCCTGGGCATCTCGTTGGTGAAGTCGATCGTCTTGGGTGTCTTGAACTTGGCCAGCTTGTCCGCGCAGAAGGACATGATCTCGGCGGCCAGCGCGTCGCTGGCCTCCACGCCCTCGGCCGGCTCGACGACGGCCTTGACCTCCTCGCCCCAGTCGTCGTGCGGAATGCCGAACACCGCGGCGTCACCGACCTTGGGGTGGGACAGGAGCACGTTCTCGATCTCGGCCGGGTAGATGTTCGCCCCGCCGGAGATGATCATGTCGATCTTGCGGTCGCGCAGGAACAGGAACCCGTCCTCGTCGAGCAGTCCGACGTCACCGACGGTGAAGAAGGCGCCGATCCGGTTCTTCTTGGTCTTCTCCTTGTCGCCGTGGTACTCGAAGTCCGCAGATTGCATCGCCATGTAGACGGTGCCGATCACGTTCGGCTCCGTGATGCGGTTGCCGTCGTCGTCGAAGATCGCGATCTCGGAGATGGGCCACGGCCTGCCGACCGTCCCTGGCTTCTGCAGCCACTCCTCGGCGGTGACCAGCGTGCCGCCCCCTTCGCTGGCCGCGTAGTACTCGTCGATGGCGTTCCCCCACCACGCGATCATCTTGTGCTTCACGTCGACCGGGCAGGGCGCCGCCGCATGGATCATGTGCCGCAAGGAGGACACGTCGTACTTGGTGCGCACGTCTTCGGGAAGGGCGAGCAACCGATGGAATTGTGTCGGCACCATGTGCGAGGTCGTGACGCGTCGCTCTTCGATGAGGCGGAGCATCTCCTCGGGCAACCACTTGTCCATGAGGACCAACGTGTGCCCGAGGTGGAGCGAGCCGCTCCCGAAGCGCAACACCGCGGTGTGGTAGAGCGGCGAGCCGATGATGTGGACGTTGTCGTCCTGGGGCTGGATGCCGAAGAGGAACAGGAGCCCCGACAGGCCGAGTGCCGCCTCTTCGGGGGTGACCCCGGTCAACGTGCGGTAGATGCCCTTGGGGTTGCCGGTGGTCCCCGAGGTGTAGTTCATGACGTCGCCGATCGTGCGGTCCTCGGGCAGCGTCGTCGGCTGGGCGTCGCGTGATCCGGCGTACGAGGCGAACCCCGCCACGCTGCCGACTCCGAGCCGGCCGGACTCGGGAACGCCTGCTTCGTCCGCTGCGGCGATCGCCACGTCGGCGAAGCGCTCGTGGGCGACGAATGCCCTGGCCCCGGAGTCCTTCAGGATGTACGCCACCTCGGGCGCCACCAGGTGGTGGTTGATCGGGACGAGGTACCAGCCGGCCTGCAGCGCCGCCAGATAGACCTCGATCATCTCGGCCCCGTTGGGCAGGAGGGTGGCCACGACGTCACCGACCCCGAAGCCCTGGGCCCGGAGTGCGTGCACGACCTGGTTGGCCCGGCCCAGCAGATCCCCCGCCGTGACGTCGTCTCCCTCGGGGGTCACCAAGGCCAGATGGTCGGGGTCTTCTTGGGCCAGGGCCCAGAAGCCGAGGTCACCCATGCGCACTCTCCTCGCTGGTCCGCGTGCGGGCATAGTGGCGACGCACGCCGCGGGCAGACTAGAACGTGTTCTAACTCAGGGCAATTTTCGCGACCTGGCGCGGCCGGGCGAGATCAGGAGCAGATGACGATGGCAGGGTTCCTCGACGGCAAGGTTGTCGCGATCACCGGCGGCGGCGGCGGTATCGGGCGCGCCGTGGCGCTCGCCGCGGCGGCAGAGGGCGCCACGGTCCTGGTAGCCGACTATGGCGTGGGCATGGCCGGAGAGGACCCGAGCAGCGCGGTGGCGGACGCCGTCGTCGACGAGATCACCAAGGCGGGCGGTACGGCGCTGGCCGTGGCCGACGACATCTCGAAAATGGAATCGGGTGAGCGGCTCGTCGCGACGGCCGTCGAGAAGTTCGGTCGTATCGATGGCGTGGTCGCGGTGGCGGGCATCCTGCGCGAGCGCATGTTCTTCAACATGTCCGAGGACGAGTGGGACGCGGTGATCACCACACACCTCAAGGGGCACTTCACGGTGTTCCGGGCCGCCGCCGCGGTCATGCGCAAGCAGGAGGGCGGCGGCGCGCTCATCGGGTTCACGTCGGGTGCCTTCGCCGGGAGCATCGCCCAGGCCAACTACGCGGCGGCCAAGGGTGGCATCGTGTCGCTCGTCCGCTCCGCCGCCGTGGGACTTCACCGCTACGGCGTCACCGCCAACGCCATCGCGCCGGTCGCCCGCACGAGGATGTCGGCCAACGTTCCGGCCGAGCTGGCCGAGATGGGCGATCCCGAGGATGTGGCGCCGATGGTCGTGTACCTGCTCAGCGACAAGGCCAGGCACATCACCGGGCAGGTCTACACCGTCGTCGGTTCGAAGATCGCGGTGTGGAACCAGCCGGTCGAGGTGCGGGCGATGTGGGCCGACGGACGCTGGACCCCCGAACAGATCGCCGAGAGGATCGACGGCAACATCGGTCAGGAGCGCATGGGCATGATCGACCGCCTGGAGCACATGCGCCAGGCGGCGGCGTCGGGAGAGAAGCCGAACGCCTGACTCAGGTCAGCCGGCGCAGCCGGGGCCTGGGCACCGTGGCGGTGTAGACCTCGAGCGAGTTCCCCTCGTTGTGCGCGGCGACGACGGCCCCCGAGCCGACGGGCGCGCCGTCGAGGACGCGGCTCATGTCCTTGCCCCAGCCGACGGCCGAGCGCGCGATCTGCCGGTCTGGATGCTCCCAAGGGGGGATGCAGACCTCGACCTGGTACATCGGCTCGAACGTGACGACGTGGGTCGCGGTGGCACCGTGCTCCGCCAGCCACAGCGCCTTCTCTTCCTCGGTCCAGATCTTGTCGTTCATGATCGGCGTCCACGGTTGGACTGTGGCCATCTCCGCCTCCCCCCACTGTCCTGTCCGATATCGGCACCATGGCGAAACCGCTTGAGACACGGCACCGCGGCGCGGACCACCTCGGAGTGAGGACCTCAGGCGGTTTGCTGCGCCTCCACGGTGCCGGTGATCTGGTCGGGACCGTCGTGGCCGGCGAGCCAGACGCGCCAGCGGGTGCGGGTGCGCACGAGGATGATCGCGCCGCCGAGCACGAGGAACAGGCCGGCCACCTGTACGAGGTCCGATCCGAGGGCACCGTCCTGGCCCAGCCAGAGATGTTCGTCGAGCGATCGCTCGATGCCCCACAAGACCATGGTCGTGCCCAGGACGATGCCCGGCGGATAGCCCGTCCGAGGTCGGCCGTCGGGCCAGCGGTCGAGTGCTCGTTCGATGGCGATCAGGACGAGGTAGACGGTGAAGTCCTCGAGGGCCTGGAAGATCGGGACGGGGAGGCGGCGTCCCGGTTGCCCGGCGTAGTACATCCCGAACCATTGCGTGGTCCGGTGACCACCCCCGGCGACCATCAGCTGCGGGCCGAGGAGGCGCCCCATGGCCCAGCAGGCCATGAGCACGGGCATGACCAGATCGAGGGCCCGGGCCAGCGGGAGCTCCGGGCACCGGCGGCGGGTGAGGACGATGCCGGTGGGCACGGCGAAGAGGAGCCCACCGAAAGAGGAGAGTCCACCGTGCCAGATGGCGAAGATGTCGCCCGGGTTGTGGCTGTAGAAGCCCAGGTTCGTGAGCACGTGCAGGGCGCGGGCACCCACCACTGCGGCCAGGATCACCCAGAGGAAGACGGCCACGAACCAGTCGGTCGGGTATCCGTTCTTGCGCAGCCGACGTTCGAAGTAGGTGAAGCCGAACCAGAACGTGAGCGCGAGGCCGATGCCGTAGGTGTGGACCTGGAGCGGTCCGAGGTGGAAGACGACGGGGATCGGTTTCATGGCGCGGCGAGCGCCAGGTTACGGCCGATGGGGCGTGAGGTGGGGTGCGCCGGCCAGGGGGTGGAGGGGGCTAGGGCCGGCCGGCGCCGACGAAGCCGCCGCTCAGGCGGAGGCCGGTGACCCAGACCACCGCCCCGGTGTAGGGCGCCTCGATCATCTCGCCCGGGCTCACGTACATGGCGACGTGCTCCGAACCGCCGGGACCGTAGAACAAGAGGTCGCCGGGCTGCAGGTCGCTGATCGGCACGGGCGTCGAGTCGGCCATCTGGGCACCCGAGTAGTGCGGGAGGCCCACGCCGGCCTGCCCCCAGGACCAGGCGGTCAGGCCCGAGCAGTCGAAGCCGGGGCTGGCCGAACCCTTGGGAGACTCGCCGCCCCAGACGTAGGGGACGCCCTCCTGGCTCTCGGCCGCCTGGACCGCTCCCTGGCCACCCGCCGCGGTCGGCGGGGGGGCGGCGACGCTCAGCGTCGCCGAGGCGGACGCCGCGGTCGGGCTGGCACTCTGTTGCTGGGTGACGGCGGCGGCTGCGGCGGCGGCCGTCCTGGCCGCGGCGAGCTTGGCCGCCGCTGCCTTGGCGGCCGCAGCCAGCTCGGCCTGCTGCTGCTGCTGGACCAAGGTGGCGATCTCGCCCTGCTCCTGGGAGAGGGCCTGCTTCTGCTGATCGATGGCCTGCTGGTTCTGGGCCACGGCGTTCTGCTCTGCGGTGACCTGGTTCTGCGCCTGGGTCTTCTCACCCTGGAGTTGGCTTTCCTGGGTGTTCAGCTGGTTCTCCGCCGTGTGCAGGTTGTCGACGGCCAGTGAGATGTCACCCTCGGCGATCTGGTTGTACTCGGTCGTCGCCCCGAGGGTCTGTTCGTTGCCGCTGAAGATCGGGTTCTGGGCCGACGCCGTGCCGTCGCTGATGTAGTTGGCGACCGCGGCCTTGGAGAGGGTGCGCTTGTCCTTGGCGACCTGGCCCTGATCGTTGGCGATGTTCGCCTGCGTCGTGGCGATGCTGCTGTTGATCTGGGTCAGGTGGTACTGGGCCTGGTCGTACTGCTGGCTCAACGCCGACATCTCGTTCTGCGCCTGCGAGAGCTGTCCCTCGATGGCCGCCGCCTTCGCCTTGGCGTCGGAGATGCTGTCACCGGCCACCGGGCGCGCCAAACCAAACACAGTGCTGGAGAACACTGTGACGATGGCCAACACGGGAATGGCGACCCGCTGGAGTGCCGAGACACTCCGTGTCGACCGTGGCGTGGAGTGGTGCATCACCCGCTCTACGTCAGTCACGATGGCGGCCATTCTTACCGGCGGGCCCCGCCCGGTTCAAACATCCTCGCTGCAAATTGCCTGTTCACGGTCGTACCAGAGGTACGAATTCCCAGCTCAAGACCCAATCTAAGAATATTCGAACATTGTGTGAACTCGTTCGCAATATGAGCGGGCCACGCACGAAGTACGGTCGGTTCATGGGCGACACGATCGAATTTCCGAGCAACGGATCCACCGCCGGGGGGTACCTCGCCGTCCCGGAGGGAGGTGCCGGACCCGGCATCCTGGTCATCCAGGAGTGGTGGGGCCTCGTCGACCACATCAAGGACGTGTGTGACCGCTTCGCGGCCGAGGGATTCGTGGCCCTGGCGCCCGACCTCTATCACGGTCAGAAGGTTCCACCCGGGGAGCCCGACGAGGCCGGCAAGGCGATGATGGCCCTCCAGCTCGATCGGGTCGGGCGTGACATGAGCGGCGCCGTCGACGAGCTCGTGCGCCGGAGCTCGGCCCCGCACATCGGCGTCATCGGCTTCTGCATGGGGGGCGGCCTCGCACTCGTGATCGCCACCCAGCGCCCGGACGTGGTGGCCGCCGTGGTCCCGTGTTACGGCATCATCCCGTGGCCCGACGTCCAGCCCGACTACTCGGCCCTCGAGGCCCACGTGCTCGGCCACTATGCGGGGCAGGACGATTTCTTCACCCCCGAAGCAGCGACTGCCTTGGGGGAGCAGCTCCGTGCCCTGGGCAAATCGGCGGAGATCATCGTCTACCCCGGTGTCGACCACGCCTTCTTCAACGACACCCGGCCGGAGGTCTACGACGCCGCGGCCTCGGCAGCGCTCTGGGAGCGTTCGTTGGCCTTCTTCCGCGCCCAGGTCCACTAGGCGACGGCACCGGCGGGCACCCGGGTCGGGGCGACGCACGGGCGGGAAAGGCTTCGGGGGGTCTTTGTTACCCTTTGCCCATGTCCGCACGCTCACGCGACCTACCCCGCCGCTCGTGTCTCTCCACCCCGGGCTCGAACGAGAAGTTCCTGGCCAAGGCACCGACGGTGCCGGCCGACATGACGTTTCTCGACCTCGAGGACGCCGTGGCCCCGCTGGAGAAGGAGAGCGCACGACCCAAGGTGGTCGATGCCATCAAGAACCTGCCGTGGGACGACCGGGTTCTCTGTGTCCGCGTCAATGCCTGGGACACCGAGTGGACGTACGGCGACGTCATCGAGGTCGTGGGCAACGCCGGCGAGCGGCTCGACGAGATCATGCTGCCCAAGGTGCAGTCGGCGGCCGAGGTGCAGGCGCTCGACCTGCTCCTGACCCAGGTCGAGAAGAAGTCGGGTCTCCCCGTGGGCCACATCGGCATCGAGGCCCAGATCGAGACGGCGCGGGGCCTGATCAACGTCGACGACATCTGCGCCGCCTCGCCGCGCCTCGAGACGATCATCTTCGGTCCGGCCGACTTCGCGGCCAGCGTCGAGATGCCCGTGCTCACCGGCGGGATCGACATCCCCGAGTACCCCGGCGACCACTTCCACTATGTGTTCAGTCGCATCCTCATGGCCGGCCGGGCCAACGGCCTGCAGGTCATCGACGGCCCGTTCCTCAAGGTGCGCGAGCTCGACGCGTTGCGCGAGTACTCGCTGCGGACCCGGATGCTCGGCTACGACGGCAAGTGGGCACTGACGCCGGACCAGGCGACCGTGCTCAACGAGGTGTACTCGCCGACCCAGGAGCAGTTCGACCGCGCCTTCGACATCCTCGAGGCGTACCGCAAGGCGACCGAGGACGACCGCAAGGGCGCAGTCATGTTCGGCGACGAGATGATCGACGAGGCGAGTCGCAAAATAGCCCTGAAGTTCGTCAGTCGCGGCGAGCGGGCCGGACTCTCCCGGAGCGACGCCTAGTCACCCGATCAGGCGGCGGGCGATGACCTTGAGGGCCAGCGTCTCGTCGGCACCCTCGAAGATCGAGAGCACCCGGGCGTCGACGAAGTACCGGCTGACCGGGAATTCCTCGGCGTACCCCATGCCACCGTGGATCTGCATCGCCTCCCGGGTCACCCATTCCGCCGCCCGGCACACGTAGGCCTTGAGCATCGACGCCTCGAGCGTCCCCTCGCCCTGGGCCATCAACCGGGCCACGTGGTACGAGCTCTGGCGGGTCGCCCCGATGACGACCGCCATGCGGCCGAGTTTGGCCTGGGTCAGCTGGTAGTCGCCGATCGGAGCGCCGAAGACACGGCGTTCGGCCGCATACGTGGCCGCTGCCTCGTACGCGGCCTGCATGAGGCCCACGGCGCGGGCCGCCGTCTGGAGGCGCCCGTTCTCGAAGCCCTGCATCTGGAGATAGAAGCCCTTGCCGAGACCGTCCGGGCCACCGACGAGGTTGGCCTCGGGCACGAACCAGTTCTCGAAGGCCAGCTCGTAGGAGTGCATGCCGCGGTAACCCAGGGTGTCGATGGGGCGCCCCTCGAGCCGACCCGGGGCCAGACCCTCCGGCCGTCCGTTCCCACCGTCTTGCCTGAACAGGAAGCCCGATCCCTCACCGCGCGGCTTCTCGACGACGAACATGGAGATGCCGCGATGAGCGAGCGAGCGATCCGGGTCGGTGCGGGCCAACAACATGAGGACGTCGGCCCGGGCGGCGAACGTGCACCAGGTCTTCACGCCGTTGACGACCCACCCGCCCTCGACCGGCGCCGCCGCGGTGACGATGCCGGCGACGTCCGATCCGTAGTCGGGCTCGGTCACGGCCACGGCAGCGAGGACCTCCGCCGTGGCCAACTGGGGCAGCCAGTGCTTCTTCTGTTCTTCGGTGCCGCCATAGACGAGGGCCCGGGTCAGGATCTCGGGCCGCGTGATGAGCGACCCGCCGACGCCGAGCGAGCCCCAACTGAGTTCTTCGGTGGCGACGACCATGCCCATGTAATCGCTCTCGCCCCCCGATGCGAACCCGCCGTACTCCTCGGGCACCGAGAGCCCGAATCCGCCCAGCTCGGCCAACCCTTCGATCACCTCTTCGGGGATGTCCCCGTTGGTCCGGTGCACGTGCTCGGCGTGGGGGCGGATCTTCTCCTCGGCGAAGCGGTGGAAGGTCTCTCGCACCAACTCGAAATCGTCACCGAGGTGGCGCGGGCCCACCACGTCGGCCAGCGCGGCCAGGACCGAGGGGTCGCGCTCGGACACCAGGAAGTCGCGCACGGGCTCGGCCCACTCCGCGTCGGTTCCCCAGAGCTCCTCACGTCCGGCGACCTTGCCACTGATGTCGGCCACGACGTCGGCCACGAATGCCGTGGCGATGCGTGCCTCCGCGTCGCCACGGGTGCCGTAGGCCAGCGTGGCCCGGGCGGTGGCCACGGCCGCGGCGGCATGGGCCACGTCGTAGGCGACGACTTGGTTCGGGTCGATGCCGCCGTGGTCGCGGACGGAGGCGCAGGCCCGGTCCACCAGCTCCTGGGCCAGGTCGACCGCTCGGGCGGCGTCGGTCAGCGGGGCAACGTGGTTCGAGGTCACGAGAGGCGACGCTACCGGGTGGCCCGAGTCCCCTCTTTCGCTCAGGCCCGGCGGCCGAGAACCGTCACCAGCGGGGGCAGGAGGACCGGGTCGTCCCCCGGGTCGACCCCGGTCAGCGTTTCGAGATAGCGCGAGACCGGTCCCTCGCCGACCCCGGCCGGGGCCTCGGCCCAGGCGTCGACGACCTCGAGACCCGCATCGCGTACCAAGGCGGGCAGCAGCGCGCCGACGTCGGGGTGTCGTGCGCCGGGCATGGTGAACGGCGTTCCCGCGATGCGTCCCGCGCTGGTGACGGGTTCTTGGGCCACCACCCACCCGCCCGCTCGCACGGCCCCGGCCATCATGCGGACCACGGCCAGGGGCTGGTGGACGTGGAGCAGGAGGAACCGGCAGAAGGCGAGGTCGACTTCTTCGGGCAGCGAGAGATCCTCGCCTGCCTGAGTCAATGCGATGACCTGCGCGTGCGCCGCCGCCGCCCGGGCCACCTCGTCGCGCGCTCTCGGATCACTGTCGACGGCGTAGACGCGGCCGTCGCGGCCCACCATCTCGGCCAGCGCCACGGACACGTCGCCCCCGCCGGCCCCGACGTCGGCGCAGCGCCATCCTGCTCCGAGGCCGAGACGCTCGAGAGCCGTGGCCAGCGGACGTCGGTAGACGTCGTCGCGCAGCCCGATGAGCTCGCTCACCTCCGGCCGTCCTCGCTGGGTGTGCTGACCATGTCGTCGCACTCTACGGCCGCCGAGGTCCCGAGGTGGGCTGCGTGCGGGCCGATGCACCCGACCGTGGCCGACCGGTCGACGGGCTTCGTCGCCGGCCCGGTGTCCTCCGGCGAGACCGATAACCTGCTGCCCGTGAACGTGACCATGTTGCTGTGCGACGCCGCCCAGGTGTCCGACGGAAAGCTGTACATCCTGGGGGGCGGCTGGAGCATGACGGGCCCGGACCCTGTCCCCTCCGCCGTGGCCCTGAAGATCGATGTCGACTGGCACGAGGCCGAAGCGTCCCACCACTGGGAGCTCTTCTTGGAGGACGCCGACGGTCGGCCCGTGCTGATGGAGACCGCCGAGGGGACCCAACCCGTCGAGGTTCGGGGCGAGTTCACGGTCAGCCAGCCGCACGGAATTCCCGAGGGCTCGCCCATCGACGTCGCCCTGGCCGTCAACCTGGGCCCGATCCCGCTCGCGCCCGGCACCCGTTTCGCCTGGCGGCTCACGATCGACGGTGAGGCCCTGCCCGGCGCGTCGCTCGGCTTCACGACCCGGCCGCGGCCCGAGGAGGCCGAGTGACCGTCTCCGACCGGCCCTTCGGCCGGTACCTCGAGGACTTCGTGCCCGGAGACGTGTACAAACACTGGCCCGGCAAGACCATCACCGAGTCCGACGACCACCTGTTCTGCATGATCACGATGAACCACCATCCACTGCACACCAACGCGTGGTTCGCGGAGAACGAAACCGTGCAAGGGAAGAACGTGGTCGTGGGGAACCTCGTCTACTCGCTCGCCCTCGGCATGAGCGTGCCCGACGTCAGCGGGTCGTGCATCGCCAACCTGGAGGTGGAGTCGCTCCTGCACCGGTCGCCGACCTTCCATGGCGACACCATCTACGCCGAGACCCACGTGCTCGAGGCCACCCCGTCCAAGTCGAGGGACGACCGCGGGATCGTGACCGTGGAGACGAAGGCATTCAACCAACACGGCGACGAGGTCTGTTACTTCCGTCGCAAACTGATGGTGTGGAAGCGCGCTGACGCGCCGGCGCGCCGTCGGCCCTACGGCGACGACGTCTGGGACTGAGCCGCCGCCCGTCTCGGCCGCCCGGATCCGGCGCGTGCCGGGCGCGCGTGCTGCCCTGGGCCGAGCAGCACCGGCGCGCACTGCCCTGGCGGACGACCCGCGATCCATGGCGGATCCTGGTCTCCGAGGTCATGCTCCAGCAGACCCAGGTCGAGCGGGTGCTGCCGTACTACCTGCGCTTCACCGCCAACTTCCCGGATCCGGCCGCATGTGCCGCGAGCCCGGTGGCCGGAGGTGGTCCGCCTGTGGTCGGGCCTCGGGTACAACCGCCGCGCCCTGAACCTCCACCGGGCCGCCGTCACGGTGGTCGACGCACACGGCGGTCGGCTGCCCTCCGGCGACGCCGCCTTGCGGTCGCTTCCCGGCGTCGGCGCCTACACGGCCAGGGCCATCCGCTCCTTTGCCTTCGGTCACGACGTGGCCGCCGTGGACACCAATGCGCTGCGGGTGCTGGCGCGCGGTGTGACCGGTTCGCCGTTGACGGTGCCCGTGGCCATGCGGCTGGGCGACCGTCTGGTGCCGCCGGGCCAGTCGTGGGAGTTCAACCAAGGAATGTTCGATCTCGGCGCCGCGGTGTGCACGGCGGCACGGCCCGACTGCGCTCACTGCCCGTTGCGCCGCCAGTGCGCGTGGCGCCGCACGCAGCCGCTGTCCGCCGACCCGTGGCGGCTCAGCCCGACGGCGCGACCGCAGAGTCGCTTTGCCGGATCGGACCGGCAGGGGAGGGGGCGTCTCCTCGACGCGCTGCGCCGCGGCCCCGTGGCGGACGGCGCGGTGCCTGCCGCCTGCGGCTGGCCGGACGATGCCGCCCGGGCCGAGGCGGTCGCGGCCGCGTTGGTGGCGGAGGGTTTCGCGCGATGGCGCGTCGGTCGCCGGCGTGTCCTCGAGCTCGGCTGACCGCGCTGGGTCAGCCTCCGGACACGAAGTCGACGATCCTGCGGTTCACCCGATCGGGCTCCTCCAGGTGGAGGAAGTGGCCGGCACCGTCGATGATCTCCATCTCGTGTCCGTCGGCGAGGAACTCCCCGGGCGACCCGATCGACGACAGGAGCATGCAGCCGTCGTTGCGGCCGTGGAGATAGAGCGTGGGCTTGGGCATCGGCTGCAGGGACGCCTCCTGCTCCGCGGCCAGCTCCGGTGCCTGGAGCGTGGGATCCCACATGGCGCGGTAGTAGCCGATCGCCGCCGCGATGCGTTCAGGGGTCCCGATCGACTCCTTCACCCGAGCCACGTCCCACGCGGCGTCGTAGCCCGGGGACCAATCGTTCCAGAGGTGATCGATGAAGGAGTAGTCCTCGAGCGGCAGCGCGATCTCCGCCGCCGGGGACAGGAAGAAGAACATGTACCAGCTGCGCTGCAGCTGGGCGTAGGTGAACAGGGACATGCCGATGGCCGCGGGCGGCGGGACCGCCGCCGTGACGGCGCGGCGCCAGCGGCCCGGCTCGTGGGCCACCGCTCCATAGGTGGCCAGCGCGCCCCAGTCGTGTCCGACGATCACGGCATCGGCGGTGCCGCCCAACGCCTCGTGGAGGGCATTGATATCGCGCACGATCGCCCCCACCTGGTAGTGCCCGTCCGGTGCGGGGCCGGACGGGGCGTAGCCACGCAGAAAGGGAGCCACGGCGTGAAAACCCGCCGCACCCAGCTCGGGCAGCAGGTGGCGCCAGGTGTGGGCGGAGTCCGGGAACCCATGGAGACACAGGGCCAGGGGCCCGTCGGCGGGACCGTCCTCGAAGTAGGCGAACTCCAGGCCGTTGGCGGCGATCAGCGTCGGTTCCATGGCTGGAGAACGTAGTTGTGCGGGGCGATGTATCGTCGAGTGGGTGAACATCACGTTCTACGGGGTGCGCGGCTCGTGCCCGTGCTCGGGAGATCGTTACCGCCGTTACGGGGGAAACACGTCGTGCCTCGTCGTGGGGGCCGAAGGCGACGAGCGGCTGATCGTCGATCTGGGGACCGGTCTGCGGGACCTCGGCGACGACATCCAGAAGGAAGTCCGTGCCCTGGGAACGCCCATGCATGCCACGGCGCTCCTGACCCATCTGCACTTCGACCACATCTTGGGCATTCCCTTCTTCGCCCCGCTCCACGACCCCGGCGCCCGGCTGACCGTGCATGGACCGGCGCAGCCCAAGGGCACGTTGAAGGACGCCCTGCACGCCGCGGTCCAACCGCCCGTCTTCCCGATCCACATGGAGCAGTTCCGGGGCGAGCTCGTCACCGTGGACACCCGGGACGAGGACTTCTCCGTGGGCAGCGCCAAGGTCATGGCGCGCCACATCCCGCACGCCGGCCCCACCCTCGGCTACCGGATCGAAGCCGAGGGGAGATCGCTGGCCTACATGCCCGATCACCAGGCACCGCTCGACCGGCGCACCATTCCCGAAGCCGTGCTCGAGTTGTGCCACGACGTCGACCTGCTCGTCCACGACGGCCAGTACACCGACGACGAATTCTCCGTGAAGGCGGACTGGGGCCATTCGACGGCCGCCTTCGCCGTCCACGTGGCGGCCGAGTCGGGCGCCAAGCGGCTGCTGCTGTCGCACCACGACCCCTCGCACACCGATCGGGAACTCGACCGCATCCTCAACTCGGCCCGGCGGCTGCCCGAGGCGAAGTCCCTCGACGACGTGTCGTCCGCCCACGAGGGGCAGGTCATCGACCTGGGCAAGGCCTAGGGCCGCACCCATGACATCGGGTCTGGACCAGGCCCGGTTCCGCGAAGTGCTCGGGCACTTCGCCACCGGAGTGACGATCGTGACCGCCCTCGAGGAGGGAGCACCGGTCGGCTTCTCCTGCCAGTCGTTCTCGGCCCTCTCGCTCGATCCACCGATGGTCGTCCTGGCGCCGGCCCGGACGTCGACCAGTTGGCCCCGCATCCGGACGGCGGGCGCCTTCTGCGTCAACATCCTGGGCGAGCACCAAGAAGCGGTGTGCCGGGCCTTCGCGGTCTCGGGCGGCGACAAGTTCTCGGGTATCGGGTGGAAGCCCGGCATCACCGGGGCGCCGATGATCGACGGCTCCCTGGCCCTCGTCGAGTGCGAGCTGGGTGACATCTTCGACGGCGGGGACCACGAGATCGTGATCGGCCGGGTCGTCGCGCTCGAGGTCAACGACGGGGGGCCCTTGCTCTTCTACCGGGGTGGCTTCGGCCGGTTCGTGTCCTGACGGCACGCGCTGCTACGTTCGCCCCGTGCCGGAACTCATCCCGTCGTCCCTGATCGACGACGTCGTCGTCGTCCGCCCCGACGTCCACGGGGACGAGCGTGGACGCTTCGTCGAGACCTACCGCCGGAGTTGGTTCGGCGACGCAGGCCGGGAGATGGTCCAGGGCAACCGGTCCGAGAAGCAGGCAGGCGCCCTGGTCGGCCTGCACTATCACCTGCGCCAGGCCGACTATTGGTACGCCCTGCGCGGCACGGTGCGCGTGGTGCTGCACGACCTCCGGCTGGGGTCGAGGACCGACGGCGCCACCGAGGTCATCGAGCTGTCGGGCGACACCGACCAGGGTGTCTACATCCCGCGGGGCGTGGCCCACGGCTTCGCCGCCCTCACCGACGTGCTGCTGACCTACCTGGTCGACAACTACTACGACAACTCCGACGAGCTCGGGTTGGCCTGGGACGATCCGGCGGTCGGTGCCGACTGGGGTCTCACCGCCCCCATCCTGTCGGTCCGCGACCAGAGCAACCCCCGGCGAGCCGACATCCCCGACGACATCCGCCCGCGGTTGGGGTCCTAGGTCGGGGGTCTTCGCCCGTCGTCTTGGGGTGATTCCCGCCGCCGCGGCCTGCCTCACCAGGGCGGGAGAAATCGTCTCGCCACACCCGAAACCCGCGGCCCAATCGCGGTGCCGAATCCTGTTGAATAGGAGACGGTGCTGGTGGGTTGGATCGTCGCTGTCGTTGTCGTGGTCGTACTCGCTGTCGTGCTCCTGCGCAGACGGTCGCACGACGACGTCCACTCGGTGGAGCACTACCACCGCCAGCTGCACACGCTCGAGGAGATCGGGACCCATCCCGCCGCCACGGCCGGCCGCACCGGAGAGAACGGTCACGGCGACAGCGTCCCGGTCCGGGCGTCGCGTGCCGCGGGCTCGTCCACCGTCCGCCTGACCGAGCACGATCAGCCCGCGCCGCCGCTGGCCCCCCCGCCGGCGGTCCCGAGCCTCGGGGACCCACCGCCTTTCGACGACACCGGGACCGACCGCGAGGTGCGCCCCGAGGTCTCCAGCACGTCGTTCATGCGGGGCGGCGACAAGGCGATGCACTCCATCGACCACCGGCCCCGTCGCCTGGGGGCACCGTTGGCGGCCATCGGCGTCGTCCTCGTCCTGATCGCCGTGTTGATCGCGACCGGCATCCACTCCAACGACGACAAGCATCACGGTCGGGGATCCACGGGGACCTCGGCGCCGGCCCACGCCTCGACGACCGGCGCCCACCACCATGCGTCGTCGCCCGGGTCGAGCCACGACCATGCCACGACCACCAGCACCAGCACCACGACGCCACCGGCCGTCTCGGCCCCCGGCGCGGTGAGCGCCCAGGGTGCCACCTACCAGGTGGCGTCGAGCAGCTTCGCCCTCTCGCTGGCCGCGTCGTCGGGTGAATGCTGGGTCAAGGCCACCGACACGGCGACCGGAGCCATCCTCTTCACCGGAACCCTGCTCTCGGGCCAGTCCCACATCGTCGCGGCGACCGGGCCGGTGACCGTGATCGCCGGCGCGCCCGCCGACTTCGTCGCCACGGTGAACGGCGCTCCCGTCGCGCTGCCGGCGGGAGCGCAGGCGCCCTTCACGCTGACGTTCGAGACGCCGGCCGCGGGAGCCGTCGGCGGCACCACGACGCCGACCACCTAGCTCGTCGCGTCCGGGCGCTCGGCGCTCCTCTCCCGTCGGAGCGAGTCCGAAGGCGTCGAGCACGAAGGCGTACACGGTGGCCTCCTCCTTCCAGGCGTCGTAGCGGCCCGAGGGCCCGCCGTGGCCCGCACCCATCTCGGTCTTGAGGAGGACCCTGGTCTCGGGCGTCGTGGCCCGGAGTTTCGCCACCCACTTGGCCGGTTCCCAGTAGGCCACCCGGGGATCGTTCAGGCCCGCCGTCACGAAGAGCGCCGGATAGACCCGGGCCGTGCCGTCGGCGTTCGTGGCGCTGACGTTGTCGTAGGGGGAATAGGTCAGCATGCGCCGGTAGGCCTCGACGTCGGCCTGCGGATTGCCCCACTCCTCCCATTCGCCGACGGTGAGGGGCAGCTCGTCGTCGAGCATGGTGGTCACGCAGTCGACGAACGGCACCTCGGCCACCAGGGCGCAGAATCGTTCGGGCACCTGGTTGGCCACCGCGCCGATCAGCAGGCCGCCGGCGGAGCCACCGCGGCCGGCCAGCGCGCCGGGCCGGGCGATGCCCGATTCGAGCAGGAACCGGGCACACGCCGCGAAGTCCGAGAACGTGTTCGCCTTGTGCTCCATCCGGCCGTCGAGATACCAGCCGCGGCCCATCTCGCCTCCGCCGCGCACGTGGGCGATGGCGAAGACCACGCCCCGGTCGAGCAGGCTGAGGCGGTGCGGGGAGAAGGTGGGATCGATGGAGATCTCGTAGGCCCCGTAGCCGTAGAGGAGGCAGGGCGCCGGAAGCGCCACGTCCGCCCGGTGGACGATCGACACGGGCACCTTCGTCCCGTCGTCGGCGGTGGCCCAGACGCGGCGGGTCGCGTAGCGGCCGGCGTCGAAGTCGCCGAGCACGGGTTCCTGTTTCAGCAGCGTCTCGCGCCCGCCGTCGAGCTCGATCTGCAACACGCTGGCCGGTGTGACCATCGACGTGCGGCCGATGCGCAGGGTGGGGGCGTCCGGCTCGGGGTTGACGCCGAGCCACGTCGAGGAGGGGCTGTCGATGGAGGGCACGATCCAGCCCGAGGCGAGCAGGTCGTCGCCGAACGGGTCGGCGTCGCCGGTGAGCGGCAGCACGCGCACCCGCGTCTCGGCCTCGCTCCGCTCGCTCAGCACCAGGACGCGGGCAAACGCATCGACGTCCTCGATCCGGACGCCCGGGCGATGCGGCACCACCTCGCGCCAGGCGTCGGGCGAACCGTCGGGAGCGGCCCGCACCCGGAAGTCCTGCGCCTCGTCGTTGGTGAGCACCACGAACCAGCCGTCGCCCGACGCCGTCGTCAGATGGTCGACCGCGTACTCCACCCCCTCCTGGCGGGCCAAGACCAGACGGGGCTCGGCCTCCGGCTGGTCGGTGGGGATGGCCAGCCACTCGCTGCTGTTGGTGCTGTGCAGCCCGACCAGGACGAAGGCCTGGTCCCGGGTCGTCCCGGTGCCCAGGGCGAAGCGGCGGTCGAGCTCCTCGAAGACCAGGACGTCCGCTCCGGGGTCGCCACCGAGTCGGTGGCGCCAGAGCTGGTACGGACGCATCGCCTCGTCCAGGCGGACGTAGAAGACATGCGCCGCGCCGGCGGACCAGGCGAGCCCATAGCCGGTGTCGGGCACCGATTCGGCGGCCAGGTCCGGCGAGATCTCGGCCTCGAGCGGCTTGAAGCGGAGCTCGTACTTCTCGTCGCCGGCCCGGTCGGTCGAATAGGCCAGCCAACGGTGGTCGTGGCTGACCGCCGCACTGCCGACGGCGAAGTAGTCCGAACCCGCGGCCAGCGTGTTCTCGTCGAGGAGGATCTGCTCCTCCTCGCCGGGCTCGCCGGCCGGGGGCAGCTCGGCAAGGCCCCGGGCCGGACGACGGCAGTGGATGGCGTAGTTCTCGCCCTCCTCGGTGCGGGTGTAGTACCACCAGGGACCGCGGCGCGAGGGGACGGACATGTCCGTCTCCTTTATCCGGGCCTTCATCTCCTCGAAGATGCCGTCACGCCACGCGCCGAGCGGCGCCAGGGCGGCTTCGGTGTACGCGTTCTCCGCCTCGAGATAGGCCACGACCTCGGGGTCCTCGCGCTCACGGAGCCAGAACCAGGGATCTTCCCGGTCGTCGCCGTGGGCCGAGACGACATGGGTCCGTCGGGGAGCGCTCGGTGGGGTGTCCATCGGCCCGAGCCTGCCACGCCTGGCGACACGGAGGTGGCCGATGGGGACGTTTCGGCAGGCCCGGGCAGTTGTTACTATCTCCATAGGGGAAATTCCCCCTTCCCCAAGGTTCGTCGGGGACGATCTCAGGAGTGCCATGGCGGCAACGGATCTCGATCTCGGTCGTTACGAGCTCGGCTGGAGCGACGTCGAGGACTACGTCTTCAAGCCCAAGAAGGGCATCAACGAGTCCATCGTCCGCGAGATGTCGGAGATGAAGAGCGAGCCCGAGTGGATGCGCGACTTCCGTCTGCGCGCCCTCAAGAATTTCGAGCGCAAGCCCATGGCTCCGTGGTTCGCCACCCAGATGCCCCACCTCGACTTCGACGACATCTACTACTACATCAAGCCCACCGGCGGGCAGGTGGACAAGTGGGAAGACCTGCCCGACGCCATCAAGAGCACCTACGAGAAGCTCGGCATCCCCGAGGCGGAGCGCAAGTACCTCTCCGGCGTGACCGCACAATACGAAAGCGAAGTCGTCTTCCACCGCAACCGCGAGGACCTCGAGGCCCAGGGGGTCCTGTTCTGCGACATGGACACGGCGGTGCGCGAGTACCCCGAGATCGTGCGCAAGTGGTTCGGGAAGATCATCCCGCCCAACGACAACAAGTTCGCCGCCCTCAACTCCGCCGTCTGGTCGGGGGGCTCGTTCATCTACGTCCCGCCCGGGGTCAAGGTCGACATGCCGCTGCAGGCCTACTTCCGGATCAACGCCGAGAACATGGGCCAGTTCGAGCGGACGCTGATCATCGCGGACGAAGGGTCTCAGGTGCACTACATCGAGGGCTGCTCGGCCCCGGTGTACTCGACGGACTCGTTGCACTCGGCCGTGGTGGAGCTGGTCGCGTTGGAGGGATCGCGCATCACCTACACCACCATCCAGAACTGGTCGACCAACGTCTACAACCTGGTGACCAAGCGGGCGCGGGCCGAAGCGGAGGCGCACGTCGAGTGGATCGACGGCAACATCGGATCCCGGCTCACCATGAAGTACCCCTCGGTGTACCTGATGGGTCCCAAGGCGAGTGGCGAGGTCCTCTCGGTGGCCTACGCCGGCGCCGGCCAGCACCAGGACGCCGGGGCCAAGATGTACCACGTCGCCCCCGAGACCACCTCGACCATCGTGTCCAAGTCGATCTCCAAGGACGGCGGGATCACGACCTACCGGGGCAAGGTGCACGTCGATCCCAAGGCGTACGGGTCCAAGTCGTTCGTACGCTGCGACGCCCTGCTCCTCGACGACGACTCGATCTCGGAGACCAAGCCCTACATGGAGGTGGGCGAGCGCAACGCCCGCATCGGCCACGAAGCCACCGTCTCCAAGGTCGGTGACGACCAGCTCTTCTACCTGATGAGCCGCGGCCTCTCGGAGAGCGAGGCCATGGGCATGATCGTCAACGGATTCATCGAGCCCGTCACCCGCACCCTTCCCATGGAGTACGCCGTGGAGTGGAGTCGCCTCATCGAGCTGCAGATGGAGGGCTCGGTCGGCTGACGCTCGCCGAGCGTTCCGGCTGCGTGGCACCATAGGGCGATGCCTATGCGCGAGGAGTGCGTCCACTTCCAGAGCCGGACGTACGAGTCGGGCGAGGCGGCCCGCTTCTGCTCGTTGGATCTCGCCCCGGAGGCCCCGTGGCGCTGCCCGGACGACTGTCCCCAGTACCGCAAGCGCATGGCGGACGTGGGTTGGGTGCACGGCAGCCTGGTCGAACCCGCGCTCGAAGAGGAGCCCCCGGGTGACGGCAAGGACATCGCCGAGCTCCTCGACTCGGCCGAGGACATCGTCAACGGCGTGGCCCCGGGCGTCCTCGAGGAGGTGCGGGCCGAAGACGCCCGCCGCGAGCGTCAGTCCAACCGCTGGTGGCGCCGCAAGCGCTGAGGCAGCGGAGCGGGTCCCGCCTCGTGCACGTCAGCGGCCGGTGAACGTCGGCGGTCGCTTCTCGAGGAAGGCGGTCACGGCCTCGGTCAGGTCGTGCGAGGCCAGCTGCCCGGCGTTCCAGGTCGCCACGTAGTCCAGACCCTCGGCGACGCTGCGCCCCTCGTTGGCCCGGAGCACGGCCTTGGTGCCCTGTACGGCCAGTGGCGAGTTGGCCGCGATCTCCGCCGCCAGTGCCCCCGCTGCCTTGTGCACGCCGTCGCGATCGGCCGCCACGTCGTTGACCAGACCGATCTCCTTGGCCCGCGCCGCGCTGATGTCCTTCGCCGTGAAGGCGAGCTCGTTCAGGTGCCCGGCGCTGATGATCGCCGGCAGTCGCTGCAGGCTGCCCAGGTCGGCCACGATCGCCATCTTCGTCTCGCGCACCGAGAAGATGGCGTCGGCCGAGGCCAGCCGGATGTCGCAGGCCGCGATCAGGTCGACCCCGCCCCCGATGCAGTACCCGTGGACGGCGGCGATGACCGGCTTGGGACAGTCGGCCACCGCCGTGATGGCCCGCTGGAGCCGCAGGACGTTGAGACGGGCCCGGCGGCCCTGGTCGGCCGGCGAGGGGGGTCTGCTGTCCACCCCAGCCTCGGCCTCGGCCTCGGCCTCGGCCTCGCCGTGTCCACCTCCCGTCAACATGGCGCCCATCGCCTTGAGGTCCAGGCCGACGGAGAAGTGCGGTCCCTTTGCCGCCACCACCACGACCCGCACGTCGTGCGCCGAGCTGACCGCCTCCATGGCCAGGGGCAGATCGCGCCAGAGATCGAGGCCCATCGCGTTGCGGGCCTCCGGGCGGTCGAGCCACACCGTGGCCACGGCGTCCTCGACCTCGACGCTGAGCACCGGCGAGGCGAAATTGGCGATCTCTCCCATGCCGAGCAGGCTATCTGCCAACTCGGCGGCCTGGCGGGGGCCACTCGGACTCCGTGTCTTGGCCCATTAGAGTGCATTGGCCGCTTTGGCGCCCCGACCCGAGACGAGGAGACCCTGGACACCTTCACCGCCGACACCTCTGCCGCCCTGACCGGGCCGGCGTGGCTCCGTCGGCGTCGTGCCGCCGGGGTCGAGGCCTTCGCCGCCATGCCGCTTCCCCGCGAGGCCGAGGAGGTCTGGCGCTACTCGCCGATCGACGACTTGCACCTCGAGTCCTACGACCCGGCCCCGGTGGCGTCCACCACCGTCGCCGACGCCGCCGCGCTCGTGGCCCGGGTCTCGGCATCGCTCGGCGCCGTCTCGAGCTCCGTCCTCGTCGTCAACGGGCTGCCCCAGACCTTCAGCCCGGCAGCCGGCTTCTCCTTCGGCCCCGCCGCCGACGTCGCCGCGGCGGCCGAGTTGCTGGGCTCGGTGCAACAGGACGGTGACGCCCTGGTGCGCCTCAACGACGGCTTCATGCGCGACGGCGTCTTCGTCGACGTCCCGGCCGGGACGCGGATCGAAGCGCCCGTGCTCGTCGTGCACTGGTGCGACGCGCCGGGCGGCGCCGTCTTCACCCGTACCTGCGTGCGCGCCGGCGACGGGGCCCACGTCGCCGTGGTGGAGGTCTTCGCCGGACCGACCGGTCCGCCCGCCCCGCCCGCCCTGGTCGTCCCCGTCAGCGAGTTGTCGGCCGCCGAGGGGGCCTCCCTCTCCTACGTGTCACTCCAGACGCTGCCCGAGGGCGACTGGTCGATCGCCCGCCTGGCCGGCCGGGGCGCCAAGGGCTCGGCCCTGCACACCTTCACGGTCGGCCTCGGTGCGGCCTACGACCGCGTGCGGACGGACGTCGCCGTCGAGGGCAAGGACGCCCGCAGCGAAATCCTCTCGACCTACCTCGGCGACGGGACGCAGGTGCACGACATCCGTACCCTCCAGGACCACGCCGCTCCGCGGACGACGAGCGAGCTGCTGTGCCAGGGCGCGGTGGCGGGGACCTCGCGCTCGGTCTACAGCGGCCTCATCCGCGTCCATCGCGGTGCGGTGCGTTCCGACGCCCGTCAGACCAACCACAACCTCGTCCTCGACGAGGGTGCGCACGCCGACTCGGTGCCCAATCTCGACATCTTGGAGAACGACGTCACCTGCTCGCACGCCTCGACGGTCGGCCCCATCGACGAGGATCAGCGCTACTACATCGAGTCGCGGGGCGTACCGCCCGAGGAGGCCGAGGGCCTCATCGTGCGCGGGTTCTTCGACGCCATCATCGACCGCGGGCCGGTGCCCTCGGCCACCGCGTTCTTGCAGGAGGCGGTGCACGCCCGGCTCGATGTCGCGCTGGCCGCTCCGAAGGTGGCCGTCGATGCCTGAACCCGTCGTCCTCTGCCGGACCGACGAGCTGTCGCCCGGCCAGGCGCGCCGCTTCGACGTGGCCGGTCATCGCATTGCGCTCGTGCGCATCGGCGACGATTTCCACGCCGTCGACGACGAGTGCAGCCACGAGGACTACTCGCTCTCCGAGGGCGACGTCTGGGCGGCCGAGTGCGAGATCGAATGCCCCCGGCACGGCAGCACGTTCGACCTGCGGACCGGCGAGGCGTGTTCGCTCCCGGCCACCCAGCCCGTCGCCGTCTACCCGCTCGAGGTGGCCGACGGCACCGTTTCGGTCGTGCTCTCGTGAGCGCGGCCCACGTCTTCGAGGTGCGCGGCCTCCACGCCTCCGCCGGTGGCAAGGAAGTGCTGCACGGGGTCGATCTCACCGTGCGCTCGGGCGAGGTCCACGTGATCATGGGTCCCAACGGCTCGGGCAAGAGCACGCTGGCCCACGCCCTGATGGGTCGGCCCGGCACGGAGGTGACCGCGGGCACCATCAGCATGGACGGGCAGGACCTCACGGGGTTGCCGGCGTGGCAGCGGGCCCAGGCCGGCCTGTTCCTGGCCCTGCAGCATCCGGTCGAGGTGCCCGGCGTCGGGCTGCGCGATCTGCTCCGGACCGCCCTGGCCGACGTGGGGGAGCGGAGCGGTTCGGCGGCGACGCTGCAGGACCGCATGGACCGCGAGGCCAAGGAGCTGGGGCTCGACCCGAAGCTGCTGCGGCGTCCGGTCAACGTCGACCTCTCGGGGGGTGAGGCCAAGCGGACCGAGATGTTGCAGCTCGGTGTCCTGCGCCCGGCCGTGTGCATCCTCGACGAGATCGATTCCGGACTCGACGTGGACGCCCTGGGGGACGTGGCGCGCCGCCTGCAGCGGGCCACCACCGAGTGGGACGTCGGGCTCTTGGCCATCACCCACTTCAACCGCTTCCTGGTCCAGCTCGAAGCAGATCTGGTGCACGTGCTCGTCGACGGGCGCATCGTGGCCAGTGGTGACGCCGCGCTGGCGCTCGAGCTCGAAGAGACGGGGTACGCCGGCTACCGCTGACGCGCCGCCCCAGGTCACAGGGGTCCCGCGTGACCCCAAACGCGAGGCGCCGCTTGGTACCGTGGGTCGCCATGGCGAGTGGCCGTCCACCCGACGACGGCTCGGATCGCAACCCTCGGCCGGGCAGGAAGAGCGCGAACCACGACGGCCTGGACGCGCTCGGACGCCAGATGCGCGGTGGGGCGGATCCGGGTCAGGTCGCCAACGAGTCGGGCCTCAAGGCACTCGGTGCCCGGGTCGACGCCGCTTCGAGCCGCCCGCGGCGGGGTAGCGGGAAGGCCGGATGGAGCGGGCGCAAGAAGGTGGCCGTCGCGCTGGTCACCGTGGTCGCCTTGATCGCCGTGGCCGCCGGCGGCGTCTACGGCTACGCCTGGTACCGCTACAGCCAGATCAGCAAGGTCCACATCTCCGACGAGGTCGCCGCCGCCAGCGGGCAGCCCTTCACGATCCTGGTGATCGGCTCGGACTCCCGGGTGGGCGACACCGGGCAGGCGGCCCAGAACTTCGGGTCGGCCGCCGAAGTGACCGGCCAACGCTCCGACGTGGTGCAGCTCTGGCGGGTGAGCCCGGCCACCAAGTCGATCCAGGTCCTGTCCATCCCCCGCGACACGGTGGTGACCATGCTGGCCCCGGACAACACGCAGTTCGGGACCTACAACCGGATCAACTCGTCGTACAACACGGGCGCCAACCAGCTGGTCAAGACGATCACGGCGAACTTCGGCATCGTCATCAACCATGTCGTGCAGGTCGACTTCTCCGGCTTCCAGAGTGCGGTGAACGCCCTCGGGGGCATCTACCTCGACTACCCCTACCCGGCCCGGGACAGCTATTCGGGGCTCGACGTCACCACCCCGGGCTGCCAGTTGCTCAGTGGCTTCCAGGCTCTGGCCGGCGCCCGGGCCCGCCACTACGAGTACTACACCGACGGCTACTGGCACGTCGACGGGACGAGTGACTTCGGGCGGATCCAGCGCCAGGACGTCTTCCTGCGTGCCCTCATCTCCGCTGCCAAGTCCAAGGTGAACCCCCTCACCGTGAACGCCTTCATCGGTTCCATCCACGAGGGCGTGACCATCGACGACGGTTTCGGCTTCAACCAGCTCATCGGCCTGGCCCTCGACTACCACTCCTTCGATCCGGCCGACCTGCAGGGCCAGACCATGCCCACCGTGCCGTCGAACGCCTTCGGCGGCCTCGGTGACGTGCTCACGATCGACCAGCCGGCGGCTCAACAGATGCTGGTGAGCATCTTCGGCTCGAGCCTGATCGCGCCCACCGACCCGCCACCGGACCAGTACGGGAACCCCGAGCCGCCACCCGTGGTCACCACGACGACCGCTCCGCCGACCACGGCGGCCAGCCACGGCACCGCGGCCACGGTGCCGACGACGACCACGACCACCGCGCCGCCGTTCAACCCCACGCCCTGCTCGCCCTGAGGAGCGGACGACCGGTCGCCGCACCGAGGTCGAGCCACCTGGTCCGGCGCGTGCGCTAGGAGACTGCCGCCACCTCGTCGAGGCCCTGGGCCAGCGCGTTCCAACTCAGCGTGGCGCACTTGATGCGGACGGGGAACTTCACCACTCCCTGGAGGGCGGCCAGCTCGCCCAGCTCGGCCAGGTTGACCGGCTCGGCTTCGGCGCCGTCGTCCTCGCCGCCCTCGCCCAGCGACGCCCCGTGGATCGACATCATCCCCTTGAACGTGCCGATGAGGCGGCGTACCTCTTCGAGTTCCTTGCCCTTGACCGCGGCCGACATGAGCGAGGCCGAGGACTGGCTGATGGAGCAGCCGGAACCGCCGATCTTGACGTCGGCCAGCTTGCCGTCCTCGACGACGAGACTGACGACCACCTCGTCCCCGCAGAGAGGGTTGAAGCCCTCCACTCGATGGGCGGGCGGCGACTCGAGCTCTCCCCGATTGCGGGGTGACCGGTAGTGGTCGAGGATGATCTCCCGGTACAGCTCTTCGAGGTCGGCCATCAGCCGAACAATCTACCGGCTTCCACCAATCCCTCGATCAGGACCTCGATGTCGTCCTCGGACGAGAACAGGGACAACGAGGCCCGTGCCGTGGCCGAGACACCCAGCTTGCGCATGAGCGGCTTGGCACAGTGGTGGCCGGGCCGCACGCAGACACCGAACTGGTCGAGCACCTGGGCCAGGTCGTGCGCGTGCACGTCGCGGTAGGCGATGGACAGCACGCCGCCCCGGTCGTCGCCGGCCGGAGGCCCGAAGACCCGCACGTCGGGTCCGAGCTTCTCGTCGAGGCGCTCGAGGGCGTGGCCGGTCAGGGCGAGCTCGTGGGCCCGGATGCGGTCGAGCCCGATCTCGTCGAGGTACGCCATGGCCGCGCTCAGCCCCACGGCCTCCGCGATCGGCGGCGTGCCCGCCTCGAAGCGGGTGGGCGATTCGGCCGGGAGGAACGAGTCGAGCCTCACGTCGAGGATCATGCCGCCGCCCCCGAGGAACGGACCCATGTCGTCGAGGATCGAGGACTTGCCCCAGAGGACTCCGATGCCGGTCGGCCCCATCATCTTGTGGGCCGAGAAGGCGAGGAAGTCGACCCCGAGGTCGGCGACCGACACGGGGGCGTGCGGGACGAGTTGGGCCCCGTCGGCCACGACCACCGCGCCCGCCGCGTGGGCGGCGTCGGCGATCACCCGCACCGGGTTGATGGTGCCCAGGACGTTCGACATGCACGAGATCCCGACGAGCTTCACCCCGTCGACGAGCGTGGCGAGATCGTCGAGCACCAGGCGGCCGTCCCCGTCGATCGGGATGTAGCGCAGCTCGAGGCCACCCAGCTGTTCGGAGAGGAGCATCCACGGCACGATGTTGGCGTGGTGCTCCATCTCGGTCAGGAGTACGGCGTCACCCGCCCGCAGATTGGCCCGACCCCAGGAGTGGGCCACGAGGTTCAAGGACTCGGTGGTGTTCTTGGTGAAGACGATCTCGCGGGCCGGGTCCGCTGCGCCGACGAAACGCCCGGCCACCACCCGCGCCCGCTCGTAGAGGCCCGTCGCCTCCTCGGCCGTGGCGTAGACGCCGCGGTGCACGTTGGCGTGCGTCGTCTCGTAGTAACGCGACATGGCGTTGATGACGCTCTGCGGTTGCAGGGCCGACGATGCGGAATCGAGATAGACGATGGGCCGCCCGTTCACCGTGCGCGTCAGCAGGGGGAAGTCCTTGCGCAGCGCCTCGACGTTCAGCGGTGCCACCCCGCCCACCTGGGCTCCGGCCGTCATCGCCACGCCTCGTAGCCCGACGCCTCCACGGTGCGGGCCAACTCGGGACCGCCGCTCGTGACGATGCGTCCGTCGACGAGGATGTGCACCACGTCGGGCACCAGCTCCTCGAGGAGCCGGACGTAGTGCGTGATGGCGAGCACGCCGAGCTCGGGTCTGCTCTCGCGCACCGCGTGCACGCCTCGACCGACCACGCGCAGGGCGTCGATGTCGAGCCCCGAGTCGGTCTCGTCGAGCACGGCCACCAGCGGCTGGAGCAACGCCATCTGGAGGATCTCGTTGCGCTTCTTCTCGCCGCCCGAGAAGCCCTGGTTGAGGTGGCGGCTGGCGAAGGACGTGTCCATCCCGAGGCGTTCCATCCACTCGGTCATGAGCACGCGCACCTCGAGCACCGACACCTCGGTGTCCTGACGCGAGGCCATGGCCTGGCGCAGGAACTGGGTCACCGACACGCCCTCGATGGTCTCGGGGTACTGGAAGGCCAGGAACATGCCGGCCTTCGCCCGGACGTCGGTGGGCCAGCCGGTGACGTCCTCACCGTTGAGGGCGATGCTGCCGCCCGTGATCCGGTAGGCCGGGTGACCGAGCAGGGCACCGGCCAGGGTCGACTTGCCGGCCCCGTTGGGACCCATGAGCGCGTGCACCTCGCCCCGGCCGACGGAGAGGTCGACGCCACGCAGGATGGGCCCGTCCTCCGACGAGACCTGGAGGTCCCGGATCTCGAGCAATGGGGTCGCGCTTGTCATCCCTGAAAGCTTACCGTTTTGGTCAGGTTTTGGACACAGGCAGGCCGCCCCGGCGTCGCCGGACCCCCGGCGGCGGCCCTCACCAACCCCGGTCGACCCAGACGTCGAGCTGGGGGGCCTCGGTGCCCACCGTGGTGGAGGTGCCGTGGCCCGGCAGGACCAGGGTGTCGGGGTCGAAGCGGGCGAAGATGCGACGGTCGATGGACTCGATGATGGTGGCGAAGTCACCGCCCTCCATCGAGGTGTTGCCGGGGCCGCCGGGGAAGAGCGTGTCCCCCGTGAACAGGAGGTTCGTGCCTTCGACGGCGAAGCAGATGGAGCCGGGGGTGTGGCCCGGGGTGGCCAGGGTCATGAGGCGCAGGTCGCCCACCGAGAGCTGCTCGTCGTCCTCGAGGATCAGGTCGTAACTGGGCAGCATGCCGGCATCGGCGCTGGTCACGGCCACCGAGATCCCCGCCTCGCGCACCGCCGGCACCGCCTGGATGTGGTCCCA
This sequence comes from uncultured Acidimicrobiaceae bacterium, assembly GCA_963754445.1. Lineage (GTDB taxonomy): Bacteria > Actinomycetota > Acidimicrobiia > Acidimicrobiales > RAAP-2 > Bog-473. The sequence continues at coordinate 1,813,403 of CAVWFT010000002.1, forward strand.
GTGGCCGTGCGTCTCGACCACCTGGTTCACGCCCAGCTCGCGGCAGATCGGCAGCAGGGCCTCGTGCTCGTTGGCCGCATCGACCAGCATGGCCTCGCCGGTCCTGCGGCACCGCAGGATGTAGACGTTGTTGTCCATGGGTCCCACCACGATCTGGTGGACTTCGGCCCGGGCGTCGCTCCAGATTTGCTCCAGCTGTCCCATGCCTCCAGCGTGGCACAGGCCGGCGAGCGTCTGGTCGGCCTCGGCCCCGGAGTGGTAAACACCAGCCTGAGAAGCGAGAACACCACCCCGGCGGGGCTGCCGGGGGACGACGCAAGGAGCCGTGCATGAATTTCGCCTTCAGTGACGAGCAGGAGGAGTTGCGCACCTCGGTCCGCCGCTTCCTGGCCGAGAAGTCACCCGAGACCGAGGTCCGTCGGCTCATGGACACCACCGAGGGGTACGACCCCGCCGTGTGGAGCCAGATGGCCGACCAGCTCGGACTGCAGTCGCTGACCATCCCCGAGGAATTCGGCGGCTCGGGCTTCACCTACGTCGAGTTGTTGGTCGTGCTCGAGGAGATGGGTGCCGCGTTGCTGTGCGCACCGTTCTTCTCCTCGGTGGCGCTGGCGGCCAACGCGCTGCTCACCTCCGGTGACGACGAGGCCAAGAAGGCCTATCTGCCCGGCATCGCCGGCGGCGAGACGATTGCCACCTTGGCCATCACCGAGGACAACGGCAAATGGGACTTCAGCGGCATCGAGCTGGCGGCCACCCAGAAGGGTGACGGCTGGGTGCTCAACGGCCACAAGATGTTCGTCATCGACGGACACGTGGCCAACCTCATCGTCGTGGCGGCCCGGACCGCGGCCGGCGTCACGCTCTTCGCCGTCCAAGGCGACGCGGCCGGCCTGACCCGCACGGCGCTGCCCACCATGGACCAGACCCGCAAGCAGGCCCGGCTCGAGTTCTCCGACACGCCGGCGGCCCTCATCGGTACCGACGGCGGCGCCGAGGCCGGGCTGACCAAGACGCTCGACCTCGCCGCGGTGGCCCTGGCCGCCGAGCAGGTGGGTGGCGCCCAGCACGTGCTCGACGCGTCGGTCGAGTACGCCAAGACCCGCATCCAGTTCGGTCGACCCATCGGGAGCTTCCAGGCCATCAAGCACAAGTGCGCCGACATGCTGCTCGAGGTCGAGTCGGCCAAATCCGCCGCCTACTACGCGGCATGGGCGGCGGCCGAGGACTCCGACGAGCTGCCCGTCGTGGCCAGCCTGGCCAAGTCGTACTGCTCCGAGGCCTACTTCCACTCCGCGGCCGAGAACATCCAGATCCACGGCGGCATCGGCTTCACCTGGGAGCACCCGGCCCACCTGTACTTCAAGCGGGCCAAGTCCTCGGAGCTCCTCCTGGGCGACCCCTCCTACCACCGAGAGCTGTTGGCCCAGCGCATAGGGATCTGAGATGCCGGGGCCATTCCGGCTCCGGCCCGGCCCGGCAGGCGACCTGTCGTGCTACACGAGTGCCACCACGCCGGGAGCGCCGGTCCGCGGGCACGTGCTGCTCTGTCATGACCTGCCTCGGCCCAAGGGCGCCGCGGCCGACGTCGCGCTGACCTACCCCGCCCTGGCCGATCGACTGGCCCGCGAGTCGGGCTGGCAGGTCGTGACCGGCGCGCTGCGCGGTGCGGGTGACTCGGCGGGCGACTTCTCCGCCCTCGGCTGGCTCGAGGATCTGTCCTTCCTGGCCGAGTCCGAGATCCCCGAGTCCGCCCCCCGCTTCGCCGTGGGGTTCGGATTCGGCGGCGTGCTCGCCCTTCACCTGGCCGCCCAGGACGAGCGCATCGCCGGCATCGCCTGCCTGGGCACGCCCGACGAGCTGGGGCCGCTCGTGGCCGAGCCCGAGGCGTTCTTGGCCCATTGCCGGCGGACGGGTGTCGTGACGACGCCCGGCTTCCCCGCCTCGCTCGAGGCGTGGGCCAAGGAGCTCTCGGTGCTCCATCCGGCCGAGGACGTCGCCGCCCTCAAGGGCCGGCCCATCCTGTTGGTCCACGGCTCGGAGGATCCCGACGTGCCCATCGAGGGCATGCGGGCCCTGGCCGCCGCGGCCACCGGACCCTCCGAGCTCCACGTCGTGCTCGGCGCGGGCCACTGGTTGCGCGCCGACCCGAGGGCGATCGCCGTACTCGTGGGCTGGCTCGAACGTCGCCATTCGCCCTTTTCCTGACCATCCAGAGGTCCTTTTCCGGACAACGAAGGCACAACAAAGCACCTCCCCCACGCTCAGCTGCCTCTCGGCCGGCGCAACGGGCTCAATGGGCCCGCCGGGTGCGCCGACAGCGATCACGGGTGTGCGAAGAGGCCGCAGCGCAGGATGCGCTACCGGTTTCGGCACCTTCGGGAGGTGCGGATAGGGCCGTTCCCCCGGATCAAGGAGGGGGAGAAATGCGAGTGACCAGGAAGATCCTGGCTGATCGGAAGGGTCTGGCTGCGGCGATTGTCGCTGTGGTCGCCCTCGGCACCACTGCTGGTGCCACGTTGGGTGGGTTCTCGGCGACGATCGCCAACCCGACGAACACGTTCAGTTCGGGAACGATTCAGCTGGAAGAGGGCGTCGCTGCGGCGACCTGCTTCTCGACCGGTTCAGGTTCCGGTGGCACCGTGCAGTCGGCCAACGAGAACACCAGCTGCGGCGAGGACGACCTCGGCGCTTCGCTCGACCAGGTGCCCGGTGGGACTCCGGTGGCCACCACGGTGACCCTGAGCAACGTCGGTCAGAACGGCACCACGACCAGCGACCTGGTCGCCGGTGCGTGCAGCGTCGCAGCGGCCGCGGACGACAACTCCTACGTGGGTGCCGACACGGCGGGCTTCTGCGGCGAAGTCGACGTGACGATCGCCGACACCACGAGCGGGGCAACGGACGGGTGCATCTTCCCGGCCAGCGTCGCCGCCTGCGGAGCGCCGTCGAGCAGCGACACGCTCGCCTCGTTGGACAGCCAGACCATGACGAACCTGTCGCCGATTGCCGCAGGCGGCACGGCGACCTATGTCATCACGGTCCAGTTGGACCCCGGCGCCACCAACGCCGACCAGGGATTGACGGCGACGATTCCGTTGACCTGGTCGATCAACCAGTAGGTCCCGTGGGGCCCGCTCTGGTCCGCCTCGAAGAGGTGGCCGCCGGAGCGGGCCTCCGCGCGCCCGGGGTCGGGCACTGAAGGCGCCGGCACGTCATGAAGATCCTGCAGCGTCCGGCCCATGCCCGCCGCACCCCGCGTCGCCGCAAGGCCTTCCGCTGGGGAGTGCTCGTGGCCGCGGTGGCGATGACCCAGGCGGTCGCCGCCCTGGCCTGGGCCGCCTTCACCGGTCAGCTGGCCGGGTCGACGGGCAGCTTCTCGAGCGGCACGATGGTGCTCGAGGCCACGACGCCGGGGAACGTGACGTGCTCGTCGTCGAACACCTCAGCCCCGGTCAGCTCCAATAGCGCGCGCTGCCCCGGGGACCTCCTCCCCATCGGCGTCGTGGGTCTCAACCCGACGTCGGCATCGACCACCGTGCGCGGTCTCGGCACGGCCGTTCCGACGACGGCCACGCTGGGGGCGCCCTCCTGTGGCGTCGAGCAGGCGCTCGACGGCGACGCGCACGACACCGCCCTGGCCATGGGTGGCGTCACGTACGGCACCCCGGGACCGCTCGGGGGCGCGGGCGTGACCTTCGACGGGTCCACCGGATGGTTCGAATCCACCTCGTCCTACGCCATGCCGGCCGCCATGACCCTGCTCGTCTGGTTCGAAGCCGCGCCGGGAGCGAGTGGCACGATCTTCAGCCTCTCCGACTCGCAATTCGACGCCAGCGCCAGCGCCAGCGACCTGAACCTCTGGATCGACGCGTCCGGTCACCTGGTCTGGGGTATCGACACGCTCGACGCCCAGGGCGCCCAGCAGGCATCGGAAGTGACGAGCACGGCCGCGGTGACCGACGGGGGCTGGCACCTGGCGGCGGCCACGTACGGGGGGACCACCTCGACACTGACGCTGGACGGGGCGACTCAGGGCACCACCCCGGCGGGGGGGACCGGGTTGGCCAGCTTCAGCGGCTGGTATCCCTCGATCGGCTGGGGCCCGGAGGGGTCGACCGGCTGGGCCGATCCTCCCCCGAGCGCCTTCTTCGGGGGCACGTTGTCCCTGGTCTCCCTGTCGCCCTCGGCCGCCTCGGCGGCCCAGGTGGCGGGCCTGGCCGCTGCGCCCTCGCCGTCCGCCTACGAGGGCGCGCTCAGCTCGGACGCCCCAACGACCGAGAACTGGGAGATGGCCGATTCTGGGACCCAGGCCTACACCGGCGCCGTCGCGGTGTCCGGGGGTGGCACCACCGCGCCCTGTCAGAGGGTGGAGGTGACCGTCCAAGAGCAGCAGGGTGCGACCGACACCTGTGCCGCGCCCGCCGCCCCGGGGGCCTGTGGCGCCCCTTCGCCGGGCACACTCCTGTCCGACTTGACCGGCGGCGTGCCACTGGTCGTCCCCACCTCGACCTCCCCGGTCACGCTCACCGTCACGGTCGAGCTCACCGGGCCCTCACCGACCGGGGTCACCGGTCTCGATCTCCTGCCCGGTCTCGCCATCGACTCGGCGCGAGCGGGTTGGACCGCCGGGTTGTCGTACCCGACCCAGAGCGTGCAGCTGTGACGGGTCGCCACGCCCCCGTGAAAGGACCGCGCCTCGGCGCGCTGACCACCGCGCTCGTGATCGCCGTGACCGTGAGCGCCCTGGGCGTGCTCGGGTGGGATCTCTCGGGTGGACGGTTGCTGGCCATGACCACGCCGTCGATGTGCCCGACCGTATGCGTCGGTTCGCTGGTGGCGATCCGGCCGCTCGACGGGGCCATGGTGCACCCGGGCGAGTTGGTTTCGTTTCGCCCGCCCGGTCAGAACGCCACCTTCACCCACCGCGTCGTGAAGGTGGAGGACAACGGCTCGTTCACGACGAAGGGTGATGCCGAGGCGTCCCCCGATCCGTGGGTGATCCCGCCCTCCGACGTCGTGGGGCGCGTCTCGTTCACCCTCTTCGGGCTGGGCTGGTGGCTGCGCGCGCTGCCCATGGTGGCCGCCGGCACGATCGTGCTGCTCTTCGCCCGCAAGGCCTACCGACTGCGGAACCGCCGGACCTTCGAGCGCGTGTTCGGCGTGCTCATCCTCGTGGTGCCGCTGTGGGTCCTCCATCCGCTGATCCGCGGGGTCCTCATCGAGGCCGTGCCGGACCCCCATCACCCGGGCTGGTTGAAGGGCCTCTTCGTGAACACCGGCCTGCTCCCGTCGCACCTCGGCGTCCACGGCGCCGGGCCGATTCCCGCCTTGGGATCCTCCCAGCTGACCTGGCTCTACGCGCCGAAGTTGGGCACGTCGGTGCTGGGGGTTCGCCAGTGGGCGGCGCTCCCGGTGTGGGGGTGGGCCGTCGTGGCCGCGCTGATCCTCTCGCCGATCATCGGTTTTGCCCTCTACCGGGCGACCCGGCCGGTCGAGTTGGAGACCAGGGGTGTCCCGGTGGCCCAGGCGATCGCACTGGCGTCCCTCGAACCGATGGCCGTTCCGGACCGGGTGCCGTTCGACATCGAGGCGCTCGAGGAGATCCCCCTCGTCCACGCCGACGCGCCCGTACCCGAACCCGAACCCGAGCCGCAGTACGAACCGGAGGTCTTTCCCGAGGAGACGTGGGAACCCGAGCCCGTGCCGGCCTTCGCCGGCATCCCGGACCTCTACGACGTCACGCCGGCCGTTGCTCGTTTCTCGACGTACGACCGATCGCATCGCGCAGGGCACGAGCCGCCCGAGCAGGGTCCGCGGCCTGGGTCAGGTAGCGGACAACCACGAAGTGCCGGACACCGGCCGCGGCAAGGGTCGGGATCGTCTCGGGCGTCACGCCGCCGGTCACGAAGACGGGAACAGTGGAACGTGCAGTGGCCAGACTGACGTAGTCGACCCCCGTCCCGGGCCGACCGGGCTTCGTCGGTGTCTCCTGCACCGGACCGGCGGAGATGTAGGTCACCTCCTCGGCGGCGGCACCGGCCAGGTCGGCCGGACCGTGGGTGGACAGGCCGACGACCGCCTCGGGGCCGAGGATGCGCCGGGCCAGCGCGACCGGCGCGTCGTCCTGGCCGACGTGGACACCGTCCGCGTCCACCGCCAGGGCGAGGTCGGGACGATCGTTGAGCACGAAGGGGACGCCGGCCCGGCGACACACCGCGCCGACCAGTCGAGCCCGGTCCAGGAGCGGGCGGGCGTCGAGATGCTTGTCCCGCAGTTGGACGACGTCGACGCCGCCCTCGATGCAGGCGGCCACGAAGTCGGGCAGGTCGGGCCGATCGGGCGTGCACAGATAGAGCCGGCGCTGCGCCAGGTCGAAACGGCCGCTCACGCGGAGGCGCGCGCCTTGGCCTTCGCCTTCGCCGCCTTCTTGGCCGCCCGGACCCGGGCCATGCTCTCGGCATCGGTGATATCGGCCACAGAGAGAAGGGTGCCGTCGGCCCCGAAGGGCTTCGATACCCCCTGCCATCCGTCGGGCCTGACCCCGAGCTGCTTGCCGAGCAGGGCGACGAAGATCTTGGCCTTCTGCTCGCCGAAGCCGGGGAGGGCCTTGATGCGGGCCAGGAGCTCGGCACCGTCGCGGGTGCCCTTCCAGACGTTGGCCGCCTTGTTCCCGTAGTCCTCGGCAACGGTCCGGCACACCTCTTGGACCCTCGCCGCCATGGAGCCGGGGAACCGGTGGAGCGCCGGGCGCTCCTTGAAGATGGTCGCCAACTCCTCTGCGTCCATACCGGCGATGTCCGCCGCGTCGAGGGGCCGGCCCAGCCGCCGAGCCAGCTCGGCCGGGGACGAGAAGGCCTTCTCCAAGGGGATCTGCTGGTCGAGCACCATGCCGATCAGCAGGGCCAGGGGATCGCGGCTGAGAACGGCGTCCGCCTCGGCGTCACCGCTCAGATACAGGTGGGCACGTGCCATGGAAGAGATCTTGTCACGGCCCCCGCGGCGTCAGGACGTGACCCGGACCCCGAGAAAAGGGCAGACTCGGGCCATGCACATCCCCGCCAAGGTGGATTACGGCATCCGCGCCCTGTTGGCGCTGGCCGCCGCCGGCACGCCCCAGACCGCCGAGTACCTGGCAGGAGAGCAGGGGCTGCCGCCCCGATTCCTCGGCGCCATCCTGGCCGACCTGCGCCGGGCCGGCATCGTGGCCAGCCAGCGCGGCGCCGAGGGTGGCTATCGGTTGGCCCGCGAGCCTGGCGCCATCACCATCGCCGACGTGATCCGGGCCCTCGACGGACCGCTGGCCGAGGTCCGCGGCTTCCGCCCCGAAGCGACCACCTACGACGGGGCGGCCGAGCACCTCCAGCAGGTCTGGGTCGCCGTCCGGGCGAGCTTGCGCACCGTCCTCGAGAAGGTGACGTTGACCGACGTCATCACGGGCACCCTGCCCACGCACGTCCAGAAACTCGTCACCGATCCCGATGCCTGGATCGCCCACTGAGGGGCCGGGCCCCGTCGGGGTCTCGGGAGCCGACTACCTGTGGTTCGTCGACCGGGCCCTGGACGCCATGGTGGCCATCGTCGAGGACCAGGGCGACGAACTGGGCAACCGCGCCCCCGACCTGCCCGGGGCCAACTCCGCCTACGTCATCGTGACCCACTGCCTCGGCGTCATGGAGTACTGGGCCGGCGCCACGGTGGCCGACCGCCCCGTCACCCGTGACCGGGCGGCGGAGTTCGTGGCCCATGGCTCCGTGGCCGAGCTCACGACCAGGGTCGCGGCGGCCCGCCGCCGACTCGAGGAGGACCTGCGCGACTTCGACGCTGCGGACGCTCCGGCCAACGTGTTCCCCGATCCGAACGACCCGTTGGTCTACGACGAGAGCAAGGGCGCCGTGTTGGTGCACATCCTCGAAGAGCTCTACCAACACCTGGGCCAGATGGAGCTGACGCGCGACCTGCTGCGGGCCCAGCGGTGAGCGAGGCGACCGAGCCCATCGCGTGCAGCCTCGACGCCGGTTCGCTCGAGGTGCGCGTGGCGGAATGGCGGGCCCTCGTGGCCGACTCCGTGCAGACCATCGACGCGGACGCCCGATCGGTCCGTCTCGTCCTCGACGACTCCGACCGCGCCCTGCTGGCGGCGGCCGAGCTCGGGCAGCGCGAGAAGGCGTGCTGTCCCTTCTTCGATGTCTCCATCGATCTCGGGAGTCGCGGGCGCATCCTGTCGCTGCGGGTGCCCGAGGGTGCCGAAGCGGTCCTGGCCGAGTTCGTCGCCGAACTCAGATCGTGAACGGCGCCGTCGGCGACGGGTCGATGCCCAGATCGTCGATCGCCTCTTTGACCACGGTCCGATCGATCCGTCCGTCGAGGGCGAGCTGGTGCAGGACCGCCACCACCAGGTGGGCGGCGTCGACCTCGAAGTAGGAGCGCAGCGCCTCACGAGCGTCGGAGCGGCCGAAGCCATCGGTGCCGAGCGAGCAGTAGGGCCGGTCGACGAACCGGGCCACCTGATCGGGGACGGCGCGCATGTAGTCCGTGATGGCGACGACGGGGTCGGGACCGGTCCCGAGCGCATCGGTGACCACCGCCGAGCGGGGCTCGTCGCCCGGATGGAGCCGGTTCCAACGCTCCACCTCGAGAGCGTCGACCCGCAGGCGTGACCAGGAGGTGACGGCCCAGGCGTCGGCGGCCACCTGGTAGCGCTCGGCCAGAATGCGCTGCGCGTCCAGCGCCACACTCCACATCGGGCCCGAGAAGCACAGCGACGCCTTGAGGTCGCCCCCGACCTCGGGCGCGGCGGCGAAGCGATACGTGCCGTCGATGATGCCCCGACGGATCGCCTTCCCTTCGTCACCCTCGGGGAGGCGCGGCATGGGGTAGGTCTCGTTGTAGAGGGTCAGGTACCAGAAACGGTCCGGGGCTTGGGGACCGAGCATCTCGCCGATGGCCTGCTCCATGATCACGGCCACCTCGTAGGCGAAGGAGGCGTCGTAGACCATGGCGGCGGGGTTGGTCGAGGCCAGCAGCGGTGAATGGCCGTCGTCGTGCTGGAGTCCCTCGCCCATCAATGTCGTGCGTCCGGCCGTGCACCCGGCCAGGATGCCGCGCCCACGGATGTCACCCAAGGACCAGGCCAGGTCGCCGACGCGCTGGAACCCGAACATCGAGTAGAAGAGGAACACGGGCAGCATCGGCTGGCCCCAGGTGGCGTACGACGTCGCCAGGGCGATGAACGAGGCCAGCGCCCCCGCCTCGCTGATCCCTTCTTGGAGCACCTGGCCCGACGAGCTCTCCGCGTAGTGGAGCGGCAGGTCCGCGTCGACCGGGATGTAGTTCTGGCCGTCGGGGGCGTAGATCTTGGCCTCTGCGATGATCGACTCGAGCCCGAAGGTCCGGGCCTCGTCGGACACGATCGGCGCCACCAGCGAGCCGACATTGGGGTCGCGCACCAGGTTGCGCAGCAGGCGGGCGAACACCATCGTGGTCGACACGGCCTGGGTGCCCGATCCGAGGGCGAACTCGTCGAACACCTTGCGGTCGGGTGCGCGGGCCGGGGATCGGCGCACGGCCCGCACCGGGAGCGGTCCCTGCAGGACGCGCCCGCGGGCCCGCAGGTACTCCATGGCGTCGGATCCTTCGGCCGGCCGGATGTACGGCGGGTCGCCTCCTTCGAGGGCCTCGTCGTCGATGTCGTCGGTCAGGTACAGGCGGTCGCGCAGCGTGCGCAGCTGCGCCTTGGTCATCTTCTTGATCTGGTGGGTGGCGTTGCGCGCCTCGATCTCGGGTCCGAGGGTCCATCCCTTGATCGTCTTGGCCAGGATGACCGTCGGCGCGCCGCGTTGTTCGGTGGCCTGCTTGTAGGCCGCGTAGAGCTTGCGGTAGTCGTGGCCGCCACGGGGGAGCGACACGAGCTCGTCGTCGCTCAGGTCCTCGACCATGCGGCGCAGCCGCGGGTCGGGCCCGAAGAAGTGCTCGCGGATGTAGGCGCCCGACTCGACGGCAAGCTTCTGGTACTCGCCGTCGACCGTCGTGTTCATGCGGTCGAGGAGCACGCCGTCGACATCCTTGGCCAGCAGCGCGTCCCAGCGCGAACCCCAGATGACCTTGATCACGTTCCAGCCGGCACCGCGGAAGTTGGCCTCGAGCTCCTGGATGATCTTGCCGTTGCCCCGCACCGGCCCGTCGAGGCGCTGCAGGTTGCAGTTGACCACGAAGATCAGGTTGTCGAGATGCTCGCGCCCGGCGACACCCAACGCGCCGATGGACTCCGGCTCGTCCATCTCCCCGTCACCGACGAAACACCAGACGCGACTGTTGGACGTGTCGACCAGGCGCCGGAGATGGAGGTAGCGGTTGATGTGGGCCTGATAGATGGCGGAGATCGGCCCGAGCCCCATCGACACCGTCGGGAATTCCCAGAACTCGGGCAGCGAGCGCGGGTGCGGGTAACTGGGGAGGCCGTTGCCTCCGACCTCGTGACGGAAGTTGTCGAGCTGTTCCTCGCTCAGGCGGCCTTCGACGTAGGCCCGGGCATAGATGCCCGGCGAGGCGTGGCCCTGGAAGAAGACCTGATCGCCGTACCCGCCGTCGGCCTTGCCCCGGAAGAAGTGGTTGAAGCCGACCTCGTAGAGCGCAGCGGAGCTGGCATAGGTCGAGAGGTGCCCCCCGATGCCCTCGGTCCGCGTGTTCGCCCGGACCACCATGGCGGCCGCGTTCCATCGGATGTAGGCGCGGATGCGCCGCTCCTGGTACTCGTCGCCGGGGAACCACGGTTCCGCGTCCGCCGGGATGGTGTTGACATAGGGGGTCGAGACGGTGGCCGGGAAGTCGACCTGTTTCGTGCGTGCCCGCTCGAGGAGCTTCATGAGGAGATAGCGCGCCCGGGCTCGGCCGCGCGCGTCCACGATGGCGTCGAACGAGTCGAGCCACTCCTCGGTCTCTCCAGGATCCGTGTCCGGTACCTGGTGGCTGATGCCGTCGAAGAGCATTTGTTAACGGTATCGGGAGGAGCGGGCTCCCCATGACCTCCGGTCGCGGGTGTTACACATTTGGCATGCACGCCGAGGACACGTCGGTCATCGTCTACACGGACGGGGCTTGCCGGGGGAATCCCGGTCCGGGGGGATGGGCCTGGGCCGTCCCCGACGGCCCCTACGCCAGTGGCGCCGACGGGCACACCACCAACCAGCGGATGGAGATCATGGCGGCCCTGGAGGCGCTGCGCTCGCTTACCCTCGAGTCACCGGGCTCCATCGAGGTGGTGAGCGACTCCACCTACGTCGTGAAGTGCTTCACCGACCGATGGTGGGCCGGCTGGGTGCGCCGCGGCTGGAAGAACTCGCAGAACAAGCCGGTGGCCAACCGGGACCTCTGGGAGCCCCTCATGGAGCTGGCGCTCTCCGACGACGTCCCGGTCAGTTTCCGGTGGGTCAAGGGCCACTCGGGGGACCGCTGGAACGATCGCGTGGACGAACTCGCCACCGCCGCAGCTGACACGGGAACGGGCGTGCACGGGTAGTTCCGCCGGTCTCGACGACCTGGTCCGAACGGTAGGCTGCGCAACGACGCCCGCGTTCGGTGCGGATGAGCCCGCACCTGGTGCGATCGGGATGTCTCGGGGGGCCGAGCGCGTCGGACGGAATCTGTCGGTTTCAACAGAAGAGGACGGTCGATGAGCACTGAGGACGAGTTCGACATCGTCGTGATCGGTGGTGGCCCCGGTGGTTATGCCACCGCGCTCTACGCGGCCGCCGCCGGACTCTCCGTCGCCATCGTCGAGCGCGACAAGGTGGGCGGCACGTGCCTGCATCGCGGTTGCATTCCGGCGAAGGAGTTTCTCGAGACGGCGGCGGTGCGCCGGACCATCGGCGGCGCGCAGGAGTTCGGCATCGGCGTGTCGGACGTGTCCGTGGACTTCTCGGTCAGCCAAGACCGGAAGAACGCCGTCGTCGACAAACTCTGGAAGGGCCTGTCCGGACTGCTCAAGGGTCGCAAGGTGACGACGTTCATCGGGACCGGCACGCTGCGGGCGGACCATCGGGTCGACGTGCTCGACGGTGACGATGCCGGTCGATCCATCGTCGGCCGCAACATCGTGTTGGCCGCCGGCTCGGTGCCCCACCAGTTGCCCGGCTTCGAGGTGGACGGCCGTTGGGTCATGACCTCCGACGAGTTCCTCGACCTGAAGGAGCTGCCGGCGTCGGTGGCCGTCATCGGCGGCGGGGTGATCGGGAGCGAGTTCGCCTCGCTGCTGGCCGATCTCGGCACCAAGGTGACCATCCTCGAGGCGCTCGACGGCGTTCTGGCCGGGTGTGACGCCGACATCGTGCGGCTGGTCACGCGCACGTTCAAGAAGCGCGGGATCGACGTGGTGACCGGGGTCAAGGTCGAGAGCCACACGCCGTCGAGTGACGGCAAGGTCACCACGGTCAAGGCGGGCGATCAGACCTTCGACGTCGAGGCCATCGTCGTGTCGGTGGGCCGGCGCCCGCGCACCGAGGGATTGGTGGCCGAGGGCATAGGGGTCGAGCTCGACCAACGCGGCTTCGTGGTGGCCGACGAGTACCAGCGCACGGGAGCCCCTGGGGTGTGGGCCGTGGGCGACGTCGTCGCCGGCACGCCGCAACTGGCCCACGTCGGCTTCGCCGAAGCCATCGTCGCCGTCAAGGGCATGCTGGGCGAGCCGGTGGTGCCCGTCGACAACTCCAAGGTGCCCTGGGCCATCTACTGCCACCCCGAGGTGGCGTTCTGCGGCATGACCGAGGAGCAGGCCAAGGAGGCGGGGATCCCCATCCTGGTCAAGAAGGACCCGTTCGGCGGCAACAGCCGGGCCCAGATCATCGGCGACACCGACGGCATGGTGAAGATCATCGCCGAGCAGCGAGCAGACGGCACCGCGGGCCGCGTCCTGGGGGTGCACATGTGCGGCCCCTGGGTCACCGAACAGCTCAGCGGCGGCTACCTGGCGGTCAACTGGGAGGCGTTCCCGGACGAAGTCGCACAGTTCATTCAGCCACATCCGTCACTCTCCGAGACGTTCGGCGAGACGATGATGGCGTTGACCGGAAGGGGTTTGCACCTTGGCTGACGTGATGATGCCGCAACTCGGGGAGACGGTGACCGAGGGCACGATCACACGCTGGATGAAGTCCGTCGGGGACAGCGTCGAGCGCGACGAACCGCTCTTCGAGGTGTCCACGGACAAGGTCGACTCGGAGGTTCCGTCGCCGGCCGCGGGCGTGCTCAGCGAAATCCTCGTCCCCGAGGGCGAGACGGTGGAGGTCGGCGTCCGACTCGCCGTCATCGGCGACGGTGCCGCTGGCGCAACGGCTCCGGCCGCTCCCGCCACCGAGACGCCGCCGCCGGCGCCCCCGGTGCAGAGTGCGCCGCCGGCCCAGCAGCCACCACCTCCGGCGCCCCAGGCGGCGCCCGAGGCGCCGGCTCCTCCCGAGGCGGCGCCCAGGCTCCTCCCGAGGCGCCGGCTCCTCCCGAGCCGGTCGCCACGAGCACCGAGCCGATGGTGCTCTCGCCCATCGTGCGCAGGCTCCTCTCCGAGAACGATCTCAGCGAGTCCGAGGTGACGCCCACCGGCGCCGGCGGCCGCATCACCCGCGAGGACGTCCTGCGCGTGGTGGACGCCCGGCGAAGTGCGCCACCCGCCGCGGCCGCACCCCCGCCACCACCACCGCCGACGCCGGCCGCACCGCCCTCCACCAGCACCCAGATGGCGACGACGGCCCCGGCGGCGCCCGTCATGAGCCCGCCCACGGCGTCGTCGGTGACCGCGTATCGCGGCACGGGGGACCAGGTGGTGCCGTTCTCCAACATGCGGCGGCGCACGGCCGAGCACATGGTGCGTTCCAAGGCGACCTCGCCCCACGCCTTCATCGCCAAAGAGGTGGACTTCGAGAGCGTCGAGCGTGTCCGCACCGCCTGGGGCGAGCGCTTCAAGGCCGAAGAGGGTTTCGGTCTGACCTATCTCCCCTTCGTGGCCCGGGCCACGGTCGAGGCCCTGCGGGACTTCCCGCTGCTCAATGCCTCGGTGGCCGAGGACTCCCTCGTGGTGCACGGGGAGATCAACCTCGGGATCGCGGTGGACCTCTCCCACGAAGGCCTGATCGTGCCGGTGATCCACCGGGCCGAGGAGGTCACGTTGCGTGGCGTGGCCCGGCGCATCCGCGACCTCGCCGAGCGGGCCCGGAACCGCCAGCTCAATGCGGACGACATCGCCGGCGGGACGTTCTCCATCACCAACGACGGGCCCTTCGGCACCTACTTCACGGTGCCGATCATCAACCAGCCCCAGGTGGGCATCCTGGCCACCGACGGCATCGCCCGCCGGCCCGTCGTGGTGACGCATCCCGACGGCACGGAGTCGATCGCCATCCACTCGACCGGGGTCCTCGGGTGCAGCTGGGACCACCGGGCCGTCGACGGCGCCTACGTCTCCCTCTTCCTGGGCCGGGTGTCCGACCTGTTGGGCAGCCGCGACTGGGCGGCCGAGCTCTGAGGATCGGACCGGTGCTGCGCATCCGGTCCCTCGGGACGGTCCCCTACCGCGAGGCCTACGACCTCCAGCACGCGCTGGCCGTGGGGGAGGGCGACGACTATCTGCTCCTCCTCGAGCATCCGCACACCTACACGCTGGGGGCGCACGCCGACGAGCGTCACGTCCTGACCGACCCGGCATCGGTCGGAGCCGTTCTGGAGCGAACCGACCGCGGTGGCGACGTCACGTACCACGGCCCCGGGCAGCTGGTCGCCTACCCGATCGTCGGCGTGCCCGACGACCCCTCGTCCGGGCCCGGCCACGTGCACCGCCTCGAACGGATCCTGGTCGAGACACTGGCCGATCTCGGCCTACCCGGTGCGGGCTGCGTGGAGGAGTACCCGGGCGTCTGGGTCGAGGCCGACGGACCGCGACCGCGCAAGATCGCCGCCATCGGGGTGCGGACGCTGCGTTCGTCGACGGGCGGCCGGCGCACGCTGCACGGCATGGCACTCAACGTGTCGACCGACCTGAGCATGTTCGAGCACATCGTGCCGTGCGGTATCGCGGATCGGGGCGTGACGTCGCTCCAGGCCGAGGGCATCGACGTTCCCATGGACCGCGTGGTCGAGGCCTTCGTGGCCCGGGCCGTCGACGCGTTCGGGAGCGGGGAGGTGGACCGGCGTGCTGTGGTGACCGGGCCCGCCACCGGCGCGACCGCCCTCCCCGAGCGCGCCCTCTTGCGCCGGCTGCGCCAAGCCGGCGTGTCTCCCGAAGCCGGACTGGACATCGCCGAGCGCAAACCGCCCTGGATGCGGGTCCCCGTGCAGATCGGCAAGGGCTACCGCCAACTCGGGTCGACCATCCACGATCTGGGCCTCGTCACCGTCTGCGAGGAGGCGGGGTGCCCCAACATCTACGAGTGCTGGGCCGACGGCACCGCCACGTTCATGATCAACGGCGAGCGCTGCACCCGCGCCTGTGGGTTCTGTCAGGTCGACACCCGCCACCCCCTTCCCCTCTCGCCGGACGAACCCCAACGGGTGGCCGAGGCGGTGGAGCGGATGCGGCTCGGCCATGCCGTGGTCACCTGCGTCGCCCGCGACGATCTGGGCGACGGCGGGGCGGGGGCGATGGCCCGCACCATCGAGGCCATCCGGGCGCGCACGCCAGGGACGACGATCGAGGTCTTGATCTCGGACTGCCGGGGCGACGCCGCCTCGTTGGACACGATCTTCGCCGCCCGGCCCGACGTGCTGAACCACAACATCGAGACGGTGGCCCGGCTCCAGCGAGCGGTGCGCCCCTCGGCCGGATACGCCCGCAGTCTGGGCGTCCTGGCCCGGGCCGGAGCATCCGGCCTGGTCACGAAGTCGGGGTTGATGGTCGGACTGGGCGAGGACGAGGACGAAGTGGTCGCCACCATGGCCGACCTGCGCGGAGTCGGGGTCTCCATCGTCACGGTGGGCCAGTACCTGCGCCCGAGCCGCGACCACCTTCCGCTGGCCCGGTACTGGACGCCCGAGGAGTTCGCCCGCCTGCGCGCCGCCGGCGCCCGGCTCGGTCTGGCCCACGTGGAGGCATCCCCGCTGACCCGTTCGAGCTACCACGCCCGCGAGGCTGCCTCCGCCGTTCGCTGAGGGCGGCGGCTACGGTCCCGACGCGGCGGCCGTGGCAGTAGCGAAGAGCCGCTCCACGTCCAAGAGACTTCCTACGGCGCGGCCACCCAGCTCACGCCGATGATCTCGGCCCCGCCGTGGACCCCGACGACGGCGCCCAACGTGCCGATGCGAATGGCGGCCCGGGAGATGCGCGACGCGATGAGATCGAGGAACTGCTCGATGTCGGGAGCGCCCCCGTGCATCACGGCGACGTGCTCGATCCGCCCGGCCGCGGCCAAGATCTCGGAGAGCATCTGGAGCGCCCTCCGGCGCGTGCGCGCCTTGCCGGCCTCGTGGACGGTGCCACCGGTCAGGTCGATCACCGGCTTGATCGACAGCAGAGATCCCAACAAGGCGGTGGCGGTCCCGATCCTCCCGCCCTTCTTGAGGTTCTCCAGCGTGTTGAGGGCCGCGATCACGTGCGTGCGGGCGACCACGTCGTCGACTCGGCGCACGACGGCATCGATGTCGGCGCCCTCGGCCGCCACGGTGGCGGCCTCGATCACGAGGGTGCCCAGCCCGCTCGACACCGTCCGGCTGTCGACCACCCGGACGTCGAGATGACCCTCGAGTGCGGCAGCCGCCGTGAGGGCTGATTGAAACGTGGTCGACAACTCGCTCGAAATGGTGAGACAGACCACGGCGTCGGCCCCGGCGTCGCCCGCCTGGCGGAAGGCCGCCTCGAAGGCCCCGGGAGAGGGGCAGGCCGTCTGGGGCAGCTCCTCGGTCTCGGCCATCCGTCGATAGAAGTCCTCGACGCTGAGATCCTGACGGTCGGTGAACTCCGCGCTCCCGAAGCGGATGGTGAGGGGAACGATCTCGATGTTGAACGGCTCGATGTCCCCTTGCTCCAGGTCGCACGAGCTGTCCGTCACCACGAACACACCAGGCATCAGCAGCTCCTCTTCTCGGCCTTCATCATCGTGGCGCCCAACGTAGGGCATGCGGTCCCCTCGCCGCGGGCGCGCTCGGGCCCTCGGACCTTGGATCCGTCGTGAGCTGGAGAACGGCGGCCGGGCGTGGCCGCCTCAGGCCACGAAGTACTTGGCCTCGGGGTGGTGGCAGATGATGGCGTCGGTCGTCTGCTCGGGGTTGAGCTGGAAGCCCTCGCTCACCGTCACGCCGATGCGATCCCCTCCGAGCAGCTCGACCACCTTGGCGTTGTCGGTCAGGTCGGGGCAGGCCGGGTAGCCCCACGAGTAGCGGCCGCCCCGGTACTGCTGGCGGAAGAGCCCGTTGAGCGTGGGTCCGTCCTCGCCGGCGAACCCGAGCTCCTCGCGGATCCGGCGGTGCCAGTACTCGGCGGTCGCCTCCGCCATCTCGACGCTGAGGCCGTGCAGGAACAGGTACTCGGTGTAGTGGTTCTCGGCGAAGAGGCGGGCTGCCTCTTCCGAGGCCCGAGCCCCGATGGTGCACAGCATGAAACTGGCGAAGTCCTCCTCACCCGAGTCGCTGGCCCGGAAGAAGTCCGCGATGCAGAGCCAGGGTTCCTTGCGTTGGCGCGGGAAGGCGAAGCGCATCCATTCCGATGTGCGGCTCTCGTCCTTCCAGATCACCAGGTCGTTGCCCTCGGCGTTGGCGGCGAAATGCCCGTAGGCGACGGAGGGCACGAGCAGGTCCGCCTCCTTGGCCTTGCCCAGCTGCTCGCGCAGGGTCGCCTTCACCCGCTCCTTGAACTCCGAGTCGTTCTCACCGTTCTCGGGCCGGAAGCCCCACTGGTTGCGGAAGAGCGCGGTGAGGTTGAGGTACTCGGCGATGTCGTCGATCGGAATGCCCACGGCGACGCGGGAGCCGACGAACGGTGGTGCGAACACGGGGTTGTCCTGCGCCACGTCGGCCCGGGCCGGCTGCCCCTCCACGGGGGTGGGATCCGGAGCGTCCAGGCGGCTGCGCCGGGGGACGTTCTTCTCGGAGATCTCACGCCCGAACAGCGGGTCGTCCTCACCGTTGCGCTTGAGCTCGACGAGGCGGTCCATGGTGCGCAGGCCCTCGAAGGCGTCGCGTCCGTAGAAGAGGCGCCCGTCGTAGACCTCGCGCAGGTCGCGCTCGACATAGGTGCGGGTGAGGGCGGCCCCGCCCAGCAGCACGGGGATGTTCGACAGGGCGCGCTCGTTCAGCTCGACCAGGTTCTCGCGCATGATCAGCGTCGACTTGACCAGGAGCCCACTCATGCCGATGGCGTCGGCCTTGTGCTCCTCGACTGCGCTGACCATCTCGTTGATGCCGATTTTGATTCCGAGGTTGACCACTTCGTAGCCGTTGTTGGTCAAGATGATGTCGACCAGGTTCTTCCCGATGTCGTGCACGTCGCCCTTGACGGTGGCCAGCACGACCGTGCCCTTGCCGCCCTGGTCCGACTTCTCCATGTGTGGCTCGAGGAAGGCGACGGCGCTCTTCATCGTCTCGGCGGACTGGAGGACGAAGGGCAGCTGCATCTCGCCCGAGGCGAAGCGCTCCCCGACGACCTTCATGCCCTCCAAGAGGATGTCGTTGACGATGGCCAGCGCCGCCGTGCCCGACTCGAGGGCTTCGGTCAGGTCCGCCTCGAGGCCGTTGCGGTTGCCGTCGATGATGCGCTGGGACAGCCGCCGGTCGACCGGCCAGTCGCTGTGGTCCTCCGCCGGCCCGGTGTCGGCCTTGACGCCCTCGAACAGGGCCAGGAGCTCCTGGAGCGGGTCGTAGTCGTCCGTCCGGCGGTTGTAGACGAGGTCGAGGCAGACCTCCTTGGCCCGGTCGTCGATGCGCGACAGCGGGAGGATCTTGGAGGCGTGCACGATGGCCGAGTCGAGACCGGCCTGCACGCATTCGTGCAGGAAGACCGAGTTGAGGACCTGTCGGGCCGCCGGGTTCAGGCCGAAGGACACGTTGGACAGGCCGAGGATGGTCGACACGCCGGGCAGCTCCGCCTTGATGGCCCGGATGCCCTCGATCGTCTCGATGCCGTCCTCGCGGCTCTCCTCCATGCCCGTCGACAGCGGAAGGGCGAGCGGGTCGAAGAGCAGGTCCTCGGGGGCGAGCCCGTAGCGCTCGACGGCGATGTCGCGGATGTTGCGGGCGGCCCGCAGCTTCCACTCGGCCGTGCGGGCCTGGCCCTCCTCGTCGATGCAGGTGCACACGACGGCGGCCCCGAACTCGCGGGCGAGCCGCAGGAAGGTGTCGAGACGCGTCCCGGGCCCGTCGCCCTCTTCGAGGTTCACCGAGTTGAGGACGGGCCGGCCGCCGAGCCATTCCAACGCGGCGCGGGCCACCGGGCCTTCGGTGGAGTCGACCATGAGGGGCACGCTCGCCTGCGTGCAGAAGCGGCTGGCGATCTCGGTCATGTCGGCCACGCCGTCGGCGCCGGTGTAGTCGACGCAGACGTCGATGAGGTGCGAACCCTCCTTCACCTGGTCCCGGGCCATGCCGACGCAGGTGTCCCAGTCGGCGTCGAGCATCGCCTCGCGGAACGCCTTGGACCCGTTGGCGTTGGTCCGCTCGCCGACGGCCAGGTAGGACGTGTCCTGGGCGAAGGGGACGGCCGTGTAGATGGAGGCGGCGGCCGGCTCGTGCACCGGGGTGCGCGGGGCCGGCGTGGCTCCGGCGCAGCGCTCGACCACCGCGGCGAGGTGGGCCGGCGTCGTGCCGCAGCAGCCGCCGACGGCGCTGACGCCGAATTCGGTGACGAAGCGGTGCAGGTGCTCGGCCAGGCCCTCGGGGGTGAGGTCGTAGTGCATCTGCCCGTCGACGACCGACGGGAGGCCCGCATTGGGGACGCAGGCGATGGGGACACGGCTCGCTCCGGCCAGGTGGCGCAACGGCTCGCTCATCTCGACAGGTCCGGTGGCGCAGTTGAGGCCGACCACGTCGACCTGCATGGCATCGAGCACGGTCAGGGCGGCGCCGATCTCGGTGCCGGGCAGCATGCGGCCGGTCAGCTCGATCGTCACCTGCGCCTGCAGGGGGACGTAACGCTCGAGGGCCACCATGGCCCGCCGGGCGCCGTTCACCGCGGCCTTGATCGACAGCATGTCGAACTGGGTCTCGATCAGCAGGAGGTCGACACCGCCCTCGAGCAGCCCGAGGGCCTGCTCCTCGTAGGCATCGCGGAACTCGGCATAGGAGATGTGCCCGAGGGTGGGGAACTTGGTGCCCGGGCCCATGGAGCCGGCCACCCAGCGGGGGCGCTCGGGGGTCGAGAACTCGTCGCGCACCGCTCCGGCCAGCTCGGCCGCCCGGCGGGTGATCTCGCGGGCGCGGTCGCCCAACCCGTACTCGGCCAGCACGACCGAGGTGGAGCCGAAGGTGTCCGTCTCGACGACGTCGCATCCGACCTCGTAGAAGGAGCGGTGGACCTGGGCCACGACGTCGGGGCGGGTCTCGACCAGCCACTCGTTGCAGCCCTCGAGGTCGGGACCGCCGAAGTCGTCGGGTCCTAGGCCCAGGAGCTGGATGTTCGTGCCCATGGCCCCGTCGAAGATGACGACGCGCTCGCGCAGCGCCTGCAGGTAGGTGGAGGCAGACGGATCGAGCCGACCGAGGAGTTCGGGCGAGGTGGGCATAGTCGTCACAGATTACCGGTGCCCTCGGGATGCCCCGGACCGGCCCGGTAGCATCCGGCCTGGTGAAGCCGAGGATCTACACCAAGACGGGAGATGGTGGCACCACCGGTCTCCTCTACGGCGGACGGGTCCGCAAGGATTCGTGGCGCATCGCGCTCAACGGCGACATCGACGAGGCCCAGTCGGCCATCGGGTTGGCCCGGGCCGAAGTGGTCGCGGGATCGGAGGCGCACGAGCTCCTGACCTCCCTCGCCCGCGACCTCTACGTCCTGATGGCCGAGGTGGCCACCGCCCCGGAGAACCGGAGCAAGTTGCGGCCGGGCTCGAGTCTGGTGACCGAGGACATGGTCCTGGCCCTCGAGGCGCACATCGACGACCTGCTGGAGCGCTTCGACATGCCGGCCGACTTCACGGTGCCCGGCGAGAACCGGGTGGCGGCGGCGCTGGACTTCGCCCGGGCGGTCGTCCGGCGGGCCGAGCGCCTGGCCGTGACCGAGCCCAGCGAGGACGCGTTCGTGGTCCGGTACCTGAACCGCCTCTCGGACCTGCTCTGGGCGATGGCACGCTGGCAGGAGGGGGAGCACCGGCTCTCGAAGGGCTGACCGGAACCGTGCGACCTGAGCCGTGCGTCCGTGCGTGGGCGCAGGGCGCCGGGCGTCAGTGCCAGCGACAGGAGGTGCCGCCGCCTCCGGGGCGGCACCGCCACAACCAGACGCCGCCCACCTGGCGCGGCGGCGTGCCGAGCGCGGCGCGCAGGACCCGCACGGCCACGTCGACGTGGCTCTGGTGGTCGCCCGCCATGACGCTGGTCACGCCCAGATGGTGGATCCACTCCCGCAGGAACGACGGGGAGCAGAGCGCCCTCGGCGCGCTCCGCTCGCGTAGACGGTCGTGAGGCAGTTCTCGAGGGGATTCTGGTCGCCGAAGACCGTCGCGTTGCCGTGGGGGTCCGGCGCGATCACGTAGCCGCCGAGCATGCGAAAGCGCATGCCGGCATCGGCCTGCCAGAGCATGGGCCAGGCCGTCGAGCTCAGGGGGTACGGATAGGTGAGCGCCAGCGAGCCCGCCGGCACGGCGTGCACGGCGGCGGAATTGAAGAAGGCGGGCACGTCGGCCGGCCGCTGGCCGTAGGGCCAGTTCGGCATGGTCGGGAGCAGGATGCACAGGCCGAGGAGGGCGGCGCCCCACCCGGCCACGCCGTTGGTCGTGCGGCGGCGGGGCACCGACGACGGCAGCCGCTCCGGTGCGCCGGCGTTGGGGGCCTGTCGTCGCCGCACGGTGTATTGCTCGAGACGCGCCCGCACCTCGGTCAGGCCCACCGCGAAGAGGACGGCGAGGGAGAACCACAGACCGAGAGCGAAGCGCGAGGGGATGATGTCGCCCACGATGGGCAGGTGGGTCAGCACCACGTACGGCCCCGGGACGCCGGTGTCGTGGTTGTCCACCAAGAGACGCGGGCCCAGGGAGAGGGCGAAGCTCGCCACCGCGACGCCGGCGAAGACCCGCACCAGGGTTCGACGGCGTAGGACGACCACCGTCGCGATGGCGAACACCAGCAGGGGCAGGCCGACGTACTCGGTCACTTCCGAGGCCAACGACGCCCCGAAGCCGTCCGTGATGGTCCGGGTCCAGCCCGGATCGAGCCACTGGGCCTTTCCGGGCGTGATCAAGCTCAGCAGGTCGGAGCTGAACAAGGCGATCTGGGCCCTCGACTGGGGCGGACCGTTGATGCGGTCGGCCCCCGTGAACTGGACCCAGAGCGGGTAGCCGGCGAGGACGACGAAGCCGACGGCGGATGCGGCGAGCGCCTTGAGGACGTCGGCCCGCCGGGCCAGGACCTCGCGGTGGTGGCGCACGCCGAGGACGATCAGGGCGAGACCGAGCAGGATGGCCGTGATGGCGAGGATCTCCTCGGAGACGAGGAGCTGCAGCGCGCCCAGCACACCGACGACGGCCCCGCAGGTGAGGGCGGACCACTCCCGGCGCCGCAGCTTGTCCAGCGCCAACACGATGAGGGGCGGGATGGCGGCGAAGGCGAAGATGAGGCGCCCCACGCCGGCCTCCTCCACGGCGAAGGCCGAGAAACCGTAGACCAGCCCGCCGATCCAGGCCGCCGGCCACCAGCCGACCCAGCGGCGCAGCAACACGAACATGGTGCTGGCGGAGAGGGCCAGCGACAACGTGAGCACGATGGCCATCGCGTGCACGACGCCGACCGTCTCGGTCAGCGGCGCCGCCGCCGCGCCGAGCGCGGGGACCGAGGTGTTCCACATCATGTTGATGCCGCCGGGGCCGTCGAGGTAGTTGGTCACGAACACCGAGTGACCGTGCGCCAGGGCGGACGGGGTCCAACGGACCCACCACTCCAGGGCGACCTGGTCCCAGCAGTTGCATCCGTTCAGCTGGGCCGACCAGTGGGTCCAGACCGGCCAGAAAGCGAGCCCGGCCAACGGGAGATAGCCGCCGAGGGCGAGGAGCCACGCCGTGAGGGACCGGCTCCGTTCGCCCCGCGGCCGGCGGTGGGACGCGGGGCGCGGGGCGGCGGCGGTCTCCGCGCTGCCGCCGGCCCCTGCGACCTCGTGGCCGGGGAGCGCCGGGGCGACGACGTCGATCGGCGGGGCGGTGAGTTGGTCGGTGGTCATGGGAATGGATGCGGCCGGCCCGCCGGGCGCCGGGAGAACCGGCCCCTGCCCGGATTTGCCGCGCGCGTGGTTCTTACTCTGGACCGCCCGGGCACGGCAACGCCCGTCACCACACCGCCCGTCACCACACCGCCCGATGGATGCGTTCCGCCGGCGACGGGCCCGGGCGCTCGAGGGAGGGTGAGCGATGGTCGTGGTCGTCGGGGCGCCCGAGCGCCACGGCGCAGAAGAGGCGCCAACCCTCGGGCACGCCCAGGCGCTGGGCCAGCGCGGCCTCGCCCCTGAAGGCCCCCAGGATGCAGGCGCCCAGGCCGGCGTCGACCGCGGCGAGCAGGACGGCCATCACGCCGAAGGCCGCGTCGCCCGTCCAGTAGGGAACGGGCCAGTGCTCGGGGCCCTGACCCAGGCCCGACGCCGCCTTGTCCGGCTCGCCGTAACGCGCGAGGTAGAGCTCCGCCGAGGCGTAGGCCAAGAGGACGACCGGAGCTCGCCGCAGCCCCTCCCACCGCGTGCTCTCCTGTCGCCACCGCGCGTCGGTCGTGGTGTCGAAGTACACCGACGTCTGCGCCGGACCCTCGAGCACCACCCACGCCGTCCCCCTGGTGTTGCCCGCGGTGGGGGACCGGAGGGCGTCGCCGACGATGCGGTCCACCAGTCCGGGGTCGATCGGCTCGTCGTGGAAGCTGCGGACCATGGCCCGGCGCCGGATGGCCTCGCGGAGCTCCATGGCAAGAAGTCTTCCACCAGGCGCTTTGGGTCGAACGGATCGGGCCGTGGGCGGCCTCGCGGCCTTCCGGGAATGTCGACCCCGCTGGTAGTGTTTTACGGTTCGATGCCGGCCGCAGACGCGGCTCGGCGCAACCGGAGGTTCGAACGTGCCCACTCCCCGAGACCTTCTGAACGAGGCCAAGGCGTCCATACGCGAGGTGGACCAGGCCGACGCGCAAGCCCTGCTCGAGGGGGGTGGCGTGACCTTCCTCGACGTCCGCGAGCCCGACGAGTACGAGCAGGGTGCCCTGCCCCACGCCGTGCACCTGCCCCGGGGCCACCTCGAGTTCCAGGTCGAGGGCAAGCTGCCCGACAAGACCGGCCCGATCGTCGTCTACTGCGCCGGCGGCGTGCGCTCGGCCTTCGCGGCCAAGACCATGGGGGACCTCGGGTACACCGACGTCCAGTCCCTGGTCGGGGGCTTCAACAGGTGGAAGGACGACGGCCGCCCGTGGGCGGCGCCCCAGACCCTGACGCCGGCCCAGCGCAACCGCTACCAGCGTCACCTGCTCCTGCCCGAGGTGGGGGAGGTGGGCCAGCTGAAGCTGCTCGACTCCAAGGTGCTCCTGCTCGGGGCGGGCGGGCTCGGGTCGCCCGCCGCTCTGTACCTGGCGGCGGCCGGTGTCGGCACGCTCGGCATCATCGACATGGACGTGGTCGACGAGTCGAACCTCCAGCGACAGATCCTGCACAACATGGACCGGGTGGGCGACCGCAAGGTCGACTCGGCCAAGAAGACGCTGACGGCGCTGAACCCCGACGTGAACGTCGTCACCTACGACGTCCGGCTCGGGGCCGACAACATCCTCGACATCATCGACGGCTACGACGCCATCGTCGACGGCACGGACAACTTCCCGACCCGCTACCTCGTCAACGATGCGTCCCTGCGCAAGCGCATCCCGGTCATCCACGGCTCCATCTTCCGCTTCGAGGGTCAGGCGACCGTGTTCGACCCCTACAACGGGCCCTGCTACCGCTGCCTGATCCCCGAGCCGCCGCCGGCCGAGCTGGCGCCGTCGTGCGCCGAGGCCGGAGTGCTCGGCGTGCTGCCGGGCATCATCGGCTCCATCCAGGCCATCGAGACGATCAAGGTTTTGCTCGGCCTGGGCGACCCGCTCATCGGTCGCCTGCTGGCGTACGACGCCCTGGAAGAATCGTTCCGCACCTTCAAGGTGCGCCGCGATCCGGCCTGCCCGGCCTGCGGTCCCGACGCCGGCGAGATCGTCATCGCCGAGTACGACGACCTCTGCATGCCGCACAGCCACTGAGTCACCCCCTCGGTGCACGAGGCGCCGTCGGCCGCCCCTGAGCCCTCGGGCGGTCCGACGGCGCTGTCTTCCTTAGGCTGTCTTCCTTAGGCTGTCGCCACGTCCCCCCCCGACCTCCTCACTCGTCCCGCGCCCGAGCCGGCTGCGCCGCCGCGCCCCGCAGAGCTCCCGCTCCCCGGGCTCACGTCCCGCCGGGTCAGGCGGAATCGGATGATCTGGTTGGCGGGACTGCTCGCCGTGGCCCTGGCCCTCGTGCTCCTGGGCACCCGCGGCCACGGGAACCCGACGGCGGCCGGGGCGAATCGGGGCGGGCCCGCCCCCCGTCACCACACGCCGCCGCCCACGCGGGGCAATCCGCGCCTCGACCCCGATTGGCAGGGTGACGGCCAGGCCGTCACGTTCGCCTTCGGTGGCGACGTCCATTTCCCGCCGGGCACCAACCTCGGCGACCGGCTGGCGGCTGACCCCGCGGACGCGTTGGGCCCGACCGTGCCCCAGCTGCTGTCCGGTGCGGATCTGTCGATGGTGAACTACGAGTCCGCGTTGACCGACGGCACCTGCCCCGCACCCCAGCCCAAGCAGTACGTCTTCTACGCACCACCGACGGTGGTCCAGGCGTTCAGGGGTGCAGGCGTCACGCTCATCACGGAAGCCAACAACCATGGCGAGGACTGCGGGCAGCCCGGACTCCAGACGGCGTTGAGCACGCGGAGCCAGACCGGCTACCCGATCCAGGGCATCGGGCAGAACATGGACCAGGCCTTCACGCCGTACACGACCACCATCCACGGCCAGCACATCGCGATCATCGCGGCGACCCAGGTCATCGACTCGGACCTGCAGACGGCCTGGACCGCCACGGCGACCCAGCCGGGCCTGGCCTCGGCCTACGACGTGAACGAACTGGTGGCCGCGGTGGAGGCGGCCCGCACGAGCGCCGACACCGTGATCGTCTACCTGCACTGGGGGACCGAACTCGACGCCTGCCCGGACCCGCTCCAAGAGCCGTTGGCCCAGGTGCTCGTCCAGGCCGGCGCCGACATCATCGTCGGCACCCACGCCCACGTCCTGCTCGGTGGGGGCTATCTCGGATCGGCGTACGTCGACTACGGCCTGGGCAACTTCGCCTTCTACGACAACACCCCACCGGAGGACGCCAGCGGCTCCCTCGTGATCGCGGCCACCGGGCGGCACATCGACTCGGTCACCTGGCGACCCGCCGTCATCGAGGACGATCTCCCGCAGCCGCTGTCGGGCGACGCCGCCACCTCGGCCCTGGCGGCGTGGAACGCGGCACGCTCGTGCACCAACGTGACGGCCGCCCCCGGTGCCGCCGTCGCCAGCACGCAGACCGAGACGTCACCGGCACCGGCCTCGGCGGTGCAGACGCTCTCGACGGATTCGGGCTGACCCCGCCCCGACGTCGGCAAGCCTGCCGTCGACACGGGCGGGCGGGCCGGGAGGCCATCCACTAGACAGATGCCATGACGGCCACCGCGCAGACCCCGACCTTCCACGTCCATGGTGTCGACCTCGCCTGGGCCGAGCGCGGCAGCGGAACGCCGACCCTGGTGCTGTGCCATGGCTACACCGGCTCGTCGCACGACTGGGCGCTGCAGGTCGATCAGCTGGCGCAGGGACGCCGGGTCCTCACCTTCGATCATCGCGGGCACGGCGCCTCGACCAAGGTCGGCGCCCTCGAGGGCTACCGCATCACGCAGCTGGCCTCCGACCTGATCGCCTTTCTGGAGGAACACGGCCAGGGACCCGTCGACCTCCTGGGCCACTCCATGGGTGGGCGTGTCGTGCTCACGATGGTGCTCGAGCGACCCGACCTGGTGCGCTCGCTGATCCTGATGGACACGAGCGCCTGGTCGTTCCAGCCGCCGGACGAAGCGATCCGCACCATGGTCCAGGACTTCATCACGGCCTTCGACCCCGCCGACGGCGTCCCCGCCGAGCTCTCGATCGAGGGGCCCGAGAGCGCGCTGATCGAGGCGGTCGTGCCGCCGGAGTGGCAGCAGGAGAAGGACGCCATCCTGGCCGGGATGGACGCCTACGCCATCAAGGGACTCGGCCTCGAGCTGTGGGCCGACGCCGATGTCGGACCGGGGTCGCTGCGCAGCCGGCTGGACCAGATCACCTGTCCGGTCACCGTCATCGTCGGCGAGCACGACCACCCGCTGGTGGACCAGGCGCCGGAACTGGCGGCGGAGGTGGGCGACGGCACCCTCGTGGTCATCGACGGGGCGTACCACTCGCCGCAGCTCACCCATCCCGACGCCTGGCGGTCCGCCGTCGAGGCACACCTCGGGCGGGTCGGCCGATGAACGACACCCCTCAGGCGACCGACCGCATCGCGTTGGCCGGCACCGACGTCGCCATTCCGCCGATCGGTGTCGGGACATGGGCCTGGGGCGACAAGGGCACGTGGGGGATGGGCGGCTACGACCAGTCCCTCACCGAGTCGAGCATCGAGGAGGCCTGGGACGCCAGCATCCGAGAAGGCGTGGTGCTCTTCGACACGGCCGAGGTCTACGGCGGCGGGGAGAGCGAGCGCATCCTCGGCCGCCTGCTCGCCCGCAACCCGTCCCAGCGATCCGAGGTGGTGATCGCGTCGAAGTTCATGCCGTCGCCGTGGAAGCTCGACGTGCACCGCTCCCTGCTCGCCGCGGCCCGCAAGTCGGTGGAGCGTCTCGGGGTCGACTGCATCGATCTCTACCAGATCCACGGACCGATCTCGCTGCGGTCCCACAGCGCCATGGCCGACGCGCTGGCGGCGGCCCGTACGGAGGGGCTGATCAAGGCGATCGGGGTGTCGAACTACTCGGTCAAGGAGATGCGCGCGATCGACGAGGCATTGCGCTCCCGAGGCCTGGCCCTGGCCAGCAACCAGATCGAGTTCTCGCTCCTCCGGGCCATGCCGTTGCGGGTCGGGCTGATCGACGCCTGCCGCCAGCTCGGCGTGGTCCCGCTGGCCTATTCCCCGATCGCCCAGGGCCGGCTCACGGGCAAGTACTCGGCCGCCCACCCGCCGCCGGGTGGGCGGACCTTCTCGGCCCACCCCTGGGAGCAAGTCGATCCGATCATCGAGCAGCTGCGCCGGATCGGTGAGGCCCACGACGGCAGGACGCCGAGCCAGGTCGCCCTGGCCTGGCTGATCGCCAAGGGGTCCGTTCCCATCCCCGGGGCCAAGAATCGCACCCAGGCCGAACAGAACGCCGGCGCCCTGGGCTGGCGGATGGCGGACGACGAGGTGGCGGCCCTCGACGCCATCGCGCTCTACGGGAAGCGGGGGATCTCCCAGCGCGTCTGGCAGCACGGCTGACGACGGCGTACCGTCGGCAGGGTGATCGCCGCGCTGTTCGACGCGCCGCTGCCTCCGCTCGACGGCGGACGGTACCTCTCCACCCAATTCGACTTCGTCCCGGTGGCGATGATCGTGGGCGCCCTCGTGCTCTACCTCTGGGCGGTCAGGCGCAACAACGCGCTGCACCCTCGCCACCGCTGGTCCAACGGCAAGACGGCGGCCTGGATCGGCGCTCTCGCCGTCACGTTCATCTCCGTGTGCAGCTTCGTGGGCGTCTACGACGGGGAGCTGTTCTGGGACCACATGGTCCAGCACCTGCTCCTCATCATGGTGGCGGCGCCGCTCTTCGCCATCGCCTCACCGCTCGAACTGGCCTGGCGCTCGACCACGGGCGCGGCGCACATCGCCGTCACCGAGACGTTGCGTTCGGCACCGGCGAAGGTGCTGGGCCACCCCATCACCGCCTTCATCCTCTACGCCGTCTTCATCCCGATCTCGCACCTGACGGTCTGGTACAACTACACGCTCCAGCACGAGACGGTGCACAACCTCGAGCACCTGGCCTTCCTCGTCGTGGGCTACCTGTTCTGGCGTCAGATCTTCGGGAGCGACCCCAACTGCTACCGCCTCCACCCGGCCCTGCAGTTCTTCTATCTCTTCATGGCCATCCCGATCGACACGTTCACGGGGCTGTCGCTGGCCAGCGCGACCCAAGAGATGTTCCCGGCCTATTGCGAGACCTTGCGCACCCTCGGGTGCGCCGGGGTCTCGGTGTCGCACCCCTGGGGCCCCACCTACGTGGTCGACCTCCACGTAGGTGGCGACATCATGTGGGTGGTGGGCGACACCCTCATGTTGTGGCCCATGATTCCCGTGGCGGTGCGCTGGCTGCACATGGACGAACGCAAGGCGGTCCGGATCGACCGCGCACTCGATGCGCAGCTCGCCCTCGAAGGCGATCAGCCCCCCAGGTCCATCAATTCCACCCGCACGCCGTCGGGGTCGGTGCAGTAGAGGAACGACAACGGCGTGTCCCCGAACTCGAGGACGGTCCGGCTCGACTCGACCACGGCCCCGCCGAGCGCCACCAGGCGCGCCGCCACCGCCTCGAGGTCGCGCACGCGAAAGGACAGGTGAGTCAGACCGAGCTGGGGGACAGGCCGGCGTTCTCGGGATCCGAACGGTTCGGGTTCGTGGAAGGCGAGCAGTTCGATCGCCGTCTCGCCCCGCCGGATGAACTGCGAGGTCACCGACACCTCGGGCAGATCCATGAGGGCGGCGAATTCCGAGCCGATCTCGTGCGACTCGGCCTTCTCGAATCCCAGTCCGTCGCAGTAGAAGCGCAACGATCGGTCGAGATCGCTGACGCAGATGCCGAAATGGGAGAAGGTCGTGCCTGACGTGTCGTCCACGGGCCCAGTTTGCCCCCTCCGCGACCCGGTGGGCCCGAGCACTCCCAAAAGTTCCGTAATCTCGTAGCCGTGCCACCCCAGACCGACCAGGGAAACACCGAGCGTCTCACCGACTCGGGCATCGCCATCCGTCCGCTCTACACGGCGGACGACCTCGACGGATGGGACGCATCGGCCCAGCTCGGAGCGCCCGGGTCGTTCCCCTACACCCGAGGTGTCCACCAGGGGATGTACCGCTCGAAGCTGTGGACGATGCGCCAGTACGCGGGCTTCGGTTCGGCCGAATCGACGAACCAGCGCTTCAAGTTCCTTCTCGACGCCGGGCAGACGGGGCTCTCCTGCGCCTTCGACCTGCCCACGCAGATGGGGTACGACTCGGATCACCCGCGGGCCGAGGGCGAGGTCGGCAAGGTCGGGGTGGCCATCGACTCGCTGGCCGACATGCGGCTGCTCATGGCCGACCTCCCGATGGACAAGGTCACGACGTCGATGACCATCAACGCCACCGGGGCCATCCTCCTCCTGCTCTACCAATTGGTGGCGGAGGAGCAGGGCGTGCCGGGGGAGAAGGTCCGCGGCACCATCCAGAACGACATCTTGAAGGAGTACATCGCGCGCGGGACGTACATCTACCCGCCGCGCCCGTCGATGCGGCTGATCGTGGACACCTTCGCCTACTGTGCCGCCAACCTCCCCAGCTGGAACACCATCTCCATCTCGGGGTACCACATCCGCGAGGCGGGATCGACCGCCGTACAGGAGATCGCCTTCACGCTGGCCAACGGCATCGCCTACGTCGAAGCCGCCATCGCGGCGGGCATGGACGTGGACGCCTTCGCGCCGCGGCTCTCCTTCTTCTGGAACGCCCACAACAACCTCTTCGAGGAGGTGGCCAAGTACCGCGCCGCCCGGAGGATGTGGGCCCGGATCATGACGGAACGCTTCGGGTCCAAGGACGAGCGTTCCAAGATGTTGCGCTTTCACACGCAGACCGGTGGATCGACGCTCACCGCCCAGCAGCCCGAGAACAACATCGTACGGGTGACGGTCCAGTCGCTGGCAGCCGCACTCGGAGGCACCCAGAGCCTGCACACGAACGGCTTCGACGAGGCGCTGGGTCTGCCGACCACGCGGGCGGCCAAGATCGCCCTGCGCACCCAGCAGATCGTGGGCTTCGAGTCGGGCGTGGCCGACACCGTGGACCCCCTGGCCGGTTCCTACTTCGTCGAAGCCCTGACCAACGAGGTGGAGGCGGCGGCGAACGACTACCTCGAGCGCATCGAGCAGATGGGTGGCGCGGTGGCCGCCATCGAGGCCCGCTTCATGCAGGAGGAGATCGAGTCGGCCGCGTACAGCTTCGCCAAGGCGGTCGACGACGGGGAGAAGGTCGTGGTCGGGGTGAACAAGTTCACCGACGCCGAAGGCGAACCGGCGGAAGTCTTCCCCATCGACATCACGCTGCAGCAGACCCAGATCGACCGGACACGATCCGTGCGGGCGGCCCGGGACGACGCAGCCGTCCAACGGGCCCTGGCCGACGTGGCCGAGACGGCCAAGGGGGACGGCAATCTCCTCGTGCCGATGAAGGAGGCCCTCCGGCGCATGGCGACACTCGGTGAGGTGGCCGACGTGCTGCGTGGCGAGTTCGGCGTGTACCAGCCGGGCGGATGACGGTGTCGGGCCAAGGTTCGTACTGGCCCCTCTTCGACCTGGCCGTCCGCACCCCACGCCTGGAATTGCGGTTGCCCCGTGAGGACGAGTTCGCTGCCCTGGTCGACGTCATCGACCAGGGCGTCCACGATCCCGGCACCATGCCGTTCTCCGTACCCTGGACCGACGTCGAGCCGGTGGCTCGGGCCCGGGCCGCGGCACAGTGGCTCTGGAAACAGCGGGCGGAGTGGACGCCCGAGAGCTGGACGTTCACGGCGGGCGTGTTCGTGGGCGGCCGTCCGGTGGGGATGCAGGACCTCCGGGCCGGGCACTTCGCGGCCACACGTTCGGTGGACTCCGGGTCGTGGCTCGGACGGGCCTGGCAGGGACAGGGGATCGGGCGCGAGATGCGCGAGGCGATCCTGCACCTCGCCTTCGCCGGACTCGGCGCGCTCGAGGCGCTCAGCGGCGCCTTCGACGACAACGTGGCCTCCATCGCCACGTCCCGAGCCGTGGGCTATGAGGAGAACGGCGAGGCGCGGGGGCATCGGCGCGACGGCGCGGGCCGGACCGTCCGCTTCCGCATGAGCCGGGAGCTGTGGGAGCGCCGGCGCCGCCACGACATCGAGATCCTCGGGTTGGAGCCCTGCCTCGACATGTTCGTGGGCCCGCCGCCGCAGTGAGCGAGCTCGGCGTCGAGATGGATGTCGAGGCCGGTTCTCCGGCCCGGGACGAGGCAACTGCGGGGGCGAGCCACGCGCCGTCCGTCACCACCACCTCGGGGCCCGACGCCGTCCCTCCGGCCCTCGTGGCGGTCGCGGTCGTGGCCGGGGCGGCACTGCTCACCGGAGTGCTGCTCCGGGTGTGGCTGCTCGTGCACCTGCCCGTGTTCGGCGACGAGGCGGTCGTCGGGCTGATGGCGAGGGCCATCGGGTCCGGTCACTTCTCCGCCTTCTACTGGGGCCAGTCCTACGGTGGGGTGGAGCCCTACGTCGCCGCCGCCCTGCTCAAAGTCGGGGGTGGGGGAGCGCCGGCCCTCAACGCGACGCCGGCGCTGCTCGCCGCGCTGGCGGCGTTCCTCGTTGCCGCCATCACGCTGGCCGCTGGGAGGGGTCGCCTGCTTGCCCTGGCCGCCGGCAGCGCGGCCTGGGTCTGGCCGTACGTGGCCGTCTGGGGGTCGGTGCGCGAGCTGGGCTTCCGCTTCGCCACCCTGTGCTGTGGCCTCGCCGCCATCGCGTGCTGCGTCCGGATCGCCTCGCACGTGGCGGGACGGCTCACCTTCCTGGCCTTCGGCCTGGCCCTCGGCCTGGGATGGTGGGCCTGTCCCGAGATCGTCTACTTCGCGCTGCCCTGCCTCGTGCTGCTGGTCGGCTGGTGGCGCAGCACCACCGTGTCCGCCAACCCGATCGCCGCCGGGGGACCGGACGCGGCGCCGCGGCGGCGATCGCTCCTCGTGGTGGCGGGTGGCCTCGCCCTGGGGTCGCTCCCGTGGTGGTTGGCCAACGTGCACACCCGGTTCGCCTCGCTGCGCCACAGTGCGCTACCCGACAACGGCGGTGTCGGCTACGGGGCCAAGCTCTCCGTGTTCTTCCACGAGATGCTGCCCATGCAGCTCGGGGTGCGGGCCGTGCTGAGTGGCGACTGGGTCGGCGGTCCGCTGCTCGGCCCGGCGCTCTACGTCGTCATCCTCGTCCTGGTGGCGGTCGCGGTGGTGCGGGCACTCTGGCTCGCCGTCGGCGAGCCCCGACGGGTGCCTGCCGCCCTGGCCCTGGCTGTCGTGGGTTATCCGTTCATCTACGCGGCGGCACCCGGCACGGGCTACTGGAACGACGGTCGGTACGGCCTCTACCTCCCTTTCCTCGTCGTCGCGCTCTTCGGCACCGTGCTCGCCGCTCCCGCCACGGCCCCCCGCCGTCACGCGGCGACCCGTGGCGCGCCCGACCGCCGGGTGCCCGCCTGGGCGCTGGCTCTCGCCGCCTGTGGTCTCGCCGGTGCCACGGCGCTGACCGTCGCCGGGGCGCGGGCCGACGGCGTGCCGGCGCCCTCTGGTTTCTTCGCCGGCTGGCACGACGGCAACGCCCCCATGGAACAGGTGCTCGGGGCCATGCGGGCCCATCACATCACCGACGCCTACGGCGACTACTGGACCGCCTACGACCTGGATTTCCTCAGCGGGGGCCACCCGTTGGTCAGCCCGTCGGTGCTCGACGTGACCCGGTCGGCGTCCCTGGCCGACGGTGTGGCCGGCTCGGCGGACCCGGCCTGGCTTTTCTTCGCGCCGGGCCAGACCGCCCAGGCGACGTCCGCGTTCGACAATCCCCAGCCGGGTCCCGGTCCCTACACGGAGCAGACGTTCGAGGCCCGCCTGCGCCAGCGGGCGATCCCCTTCCGGGTAGTGCACCTGGGGATTCTCGACGCCGTGGTGCCGGCGCGTCGCGTCGTCGTGCCCTGACGGCGGTGCGTCGGGGGTCCCGGTCCGACCACGAGCGTCAGGCTCGCACGACCTCCTCGAAATGCTCCACGAGTGGGAACGGGTCGTAGAAATGGTGGAGGGCGGCGCGCCACTCCTCGTAGGCGGGTGAGCCCCGGAAACCCTCGGTGTGGTCCTCGAGCCGCTCCCACTCGACGAGGAGGAGGAAACAGTTCGGTCGTTCGAGACAGCGCTCGACCCTGAGTGACACGAATCCGGGACTGGCCGCGATGAGCGCCTTGGCCTTTTCCATCGCCCCGACGAACTCCTCCTGGCGTCCCGCGACGACCTCGAGCAGCGCGTGCTCGGTGATCATGCCGAGAGGAGGTGAGCCCGCAATGCCGGGTCCGTGGCGGCGTCGATCGCCGTCCAGGCCAGGGCCACGGCCCCGTCGCGCACGGCCGCATCGGCCGAGGCGGTGATGCAGGCCGCGGTGAACTCCTTCTGGTGGTTGACGGCGCCACGTGTCTCTATCCCGATGAGCGGGTGGATGGTCGGCACGGCCAGCGAGACGTTGGCCATGTCGGTCGAGAAGGTGGGGAGGGGGGATCCGTCGTCATCGGCCTCGAACGTGCGGCCGAGCGATTCGGCATTGGCCCGGTAGGCGGCCAGCAGCGACGGGTCCGTCTCCATGTGCGAGTAGACCGGCGAGAGCTCTTCGTAGGCGAGGGTGCAGCCCGAGGCCAGGGCCCCGGCCTCGAAGCAGGCTTCCACCCGGGGCCGCAGGGCCCTGAGTGCCTCGAAGGTGCGCGCCCGCACCATGTAGCGGGCCGTGATGGCACCCGGGATGATGTTCGCCGCGCCCGGGCTCTTGGTCACCACCCCGTGCACCTGGTCGCCCGGGGGCAGCTGCTGGCGCAGCAGACCGATGGCCACCTGGGAGATGACGAGGGCGTCCTGGGCGTTGACTCCCTGCCAGGGCGCCGCCGAGGCATGGGCCTCGTGCCCGGTGAAGGTCACGTCGAAATGGGCCACGGCCAGGCAGGCGCCGACCAGCCGCTCGGTGGGCCAGGGGTGCACCATCATGGCGGCGTGCACGCCGGCGAAGGCGCCACGCTCGAGCATGAGGATCTTGCCGCCGCCGCCCTCCTCGGCCGGGGTGCCGAGCACCCGGACGCTGAGGCCGATCTCGTCGGCGACCGCAGCGAGGGCGAGCCCCGCGCCGACGGCCGTGGCGGCGATGATGTTGTGCCCGCAGGCGTGACCCACCTCGGGCAGGGCGTCGTATTCGGCACAGACCGCCACGACGAGCTCGCCCGTTCCCGCATTGGACTCGAGTGCCGTCGGGAGTTCGTAGACCCCTTGGTCGACCTCGAGCCCGCCCGCCCGCAGCGTCTCCGCCACGGCTCCCGCCGACGCGGACTCGTCGTAGCAGAGCTCGGGATGGGCGTGGACGAAGTGGCTGAGGGAGACCAGGTCGTCGAGATGGCGTTCGACGACCGCGGCCGCCGCTTCCTTCGCCGCCGAGGTGGACGACACCTACTCGATGACCGCCACGATGTCCCCGGCGCCGACCGAGTCGCCGGCGCTGACGCGGACCTCCTTGATCACACCGTCCTTCTCCGCGGCCACGGCGTTCTCCATCTTCATGGCCTCGAGCAGGCAGATCGATTGGCCTACCTCGACGACGTCGCCCACCGACACGAGCACTTTCACGATGGTGCCCTGCATGGGCACCATGACCTGGCCGGATCCGGTGCCGGCGACCGCGTGGCTGGCCGCCCGCTTGGGCCGCCCCGCACCCCGGGACGGAGCGGCGGACGGGCCGAGATCGGGCACCCAGAGACGGACCGCATAGCGACGCCCGTCGACTTCGGCCGTGACGTCGCGCTGGACCGTCGGGACCTCGTCGTCGCCGGCGGGTGCCGGGGCGGTGGGTGCCGGGACGCTCAGCCCGCTGAGGTCGAGCGTATCCTCCACCCACTTGGTCGAGTGCTTGGCCTCGGCAAAGTCGGGGTGGCTGAGAATGGCCACGTGGGCGGGCAGCGTGGTGGCGACGCCGGTGATGCTCGTCTCGGCGATGGCGCGCAACATGCGCCGCCGGGCCGACTCGCGGTCGGGCGCCCACACGATGAGCTTGGCGATGAGGTTGTCGTAGTACTGCGAGACCGTGTCGCCCGATTCGTAGCCGCCGTCGAGCCGCACGCCTGGGCCGGACGGTTGATGGAACGTCGTGATGGTGCCCGGCGAGGGGGAGAAGCGGCCTCCGCTCGGATCCTCGGCGTTGATCCGGACCTCGATGGCGTGACCGTTGCGGGCGATGTCGTCCTGCCCGAAGTCGAGCGCCTCGCCCGAGGCGATCCGGATCTGCCAGGCCACCAGGTCGAGCCCCGTCACCAGCTCGGTGACCGGGTGCTCCACCTGCAGGCGCGTGTTCATCTCCAGGAAGAAGAATTCGCCGTCCTGGAAGAGGAATTCGACCGTGCCCGCGTTGTAGTACCCGCACGCCTCGGACACCTTGACCGCGGCCTCGCCCATGGCCCGGCGCACCTCGTCGGGGAAGGCGGGGGCGGGGCTCTCCTCGACCAGCTTCTGGTGCCGGCGTTGGGCGGAGCAGTCCCGCTCG
Source organism: uncultured Acidimicrobiaceae bacterium (assembly GCA_963754445.1). GTDB lineage: Bacteria > Actinomycetota > Acidimicrobiia > Acidimicrobiales > RAAP-2 > Bog-473. Next base: position 1,850,179 of record CAVWFT010000002.1, read on the forward strand.
CCCAGCCAGAGCGTGTTGCCGTGGGTGTCCGCCAAGACCTGCATCTCGACGTGGCGGGGCCAGGCCAGGTAGCGCTCGAGGTAGATCTCGGGCCGGCCGAAGTAGGCCTGCGCCTCGCGGGCGGCGGACTCCATTGCCTCGGCCGCCTCGTCGGCCGAGTGCACGACCTTCATGCCGCGACCGCCGCCGCCGTAGGCCGCCTTGATGGCGACGGGCCAGCCGTGTTCGGAACCGAAGGCGACGACCTCGTCGGGCGACGTGAGCGGCTCGGAGCGACCGGGGACCCCGGCCACCCCGGCCTTCTCGGCTGCCAGGCGCGAGCTGATCTTGTCGCCCATGACCTCGATGGCCTCGGGCGGGGGCCCGATGAAGGTGACCCCGCGGTCGGTGATGGCTCGGGCGAAGTCGGTGTTCTCCGAGAAGAATCCGTAACCGGGGTGCACCCCGTCGGCCCCGCTCTCCTCGATGGCCTTCAGGATCGCCTCGGTGTTGAGATAGCTCTCGGCCGCCGACTCGCCGCCGAGCGCATACGCCTCGTCGGCCATGCGCACGTGGAGGGCATCGCGATCGAGGTTGGAGTACACCGCCACCGTCCCGATGCCCATTTCGCGGCACGTCCGGATCACCCGGACGGCGATCTCGCCGCGGTTTGCAATCAGGATCTTCTGGAGCACGCTGGACCTTTCCTCCGCTTGAGCCATCACAATTGCACGCGCCGTATGGTCTCTGCCATGTGGGCCGGGGAATGGCAGGTCCGTCGGTTCGACGAGATCGACTCGACCAACACCTATTTGCGGGAGCAGGCCCGCGGGGGCGCACCCGAGGGCCTGGTGGCGGTGGCCGACCATCAGACGTCCGGCCGGGGACGACTGGATCGCCACTGGGAGTCGCCGCCAGGGGCCAACCTCCTGGCCTCGGTCCTGCTCCGCCCCCGCTGCGAGCCCGATCATCTGCACCTGTGTACCGGCGCCCTCGCCCTGGCCGCCGTCGACGCCTGTGCCCGGGTGGCCGGTGTCGAGCCGGTGATCAAGTGGCCCAACGACCTGCTGGTCAACGGGTCCAAGCTGGCCGGCGTCCTGGCCGAGGCGGAGTTCGGGGACGGATCGACCGCCGTGGTGGCCGGGATCGGGCTCAACGTCGGTTGGCCCGGGCCCTCCGGGGCCGGCGGTACTTGCCTCGACGAGGTGGCGCCGGGCGCGGCACCGGTCGATCGGAGGACCCTGCTCGACACGCTGCTCGAGCGCCTGGCCGCCCGCCTGCCCCTGCTCGATCACCCGTCGGGCCGCCACCTCCTGGCCGACGAGGTGCGGGGCCGCTGCAGCACGTTGGGCCACGAGGTGCGGGTCGAGCTGCCCGGCGCGGAACTGGTCGGACGGGCGTTGGCCATCGACGACGACGGTCGCCTGGTGGTCGAGAACCCGCAGGGCACCCATGCCGTGGCGGCCGGCGACGTGGTCCACCTTCGGCCCGCCTGAGCCCGGGAAAGGGGCGCGAGGGCCTGGACTAACATGATCGCTTCATGCGCCTTCTCGTGACGGGAGGTGCCGGTTTCATCGGGTCGAATTTCGCCCGGTACTGGGTCGAGCAACACCCTGGGGATCATGTCGTCGTGTACGACGTGCTCACCTACGCCGGCAACCGCCCCAACCTCTCCGACATCGAAGACCGGATCGTGTTCGTCCAGGCCGACATCTGCGACCCCGTGGCCGCCGAGAAGGCGATCCGGGGCGAGGACATCGACACGGTGGTCCACTTCGCGGCCGAGTCGCACAACTCCCTGGCCGTCCTGAACCCCGGCCTCTTCTTCCGGACCAACGTCCTCGGCACCCAGACGATGCTCGAGGCCGCCCGCCAGGCCGGGGTGCGTCGCTTTCATCACGTGTCGACGTGCGAGGTCTACGGTGACCTGCCGCTCGACACCGACGACGCCTTCACCGAGGAGTCGCCGTACCGCCCGCGGACGCCGTACAACGCATCCAAGGCCGGGGCCGATCACGCTGTCCGCGCCTATGCCGAGACCTACGAACTCCCCATCACCATCACCAACTGCGCAAACAACTACGGCGCATTCCAATTTCCCGAGAAGCTGATCCCGCACTTCTGCGCACTGGCTCTCGACGACAAGGAGCTCACGCTGTACGCCAGCACCGAGAACCGTCGTGAGTGGCTGCACGTCGTCGACCACTGCACGGCCATCGACGCGGTACTCGCCCGGGGCAGGGTGGGGGAGACCTACCACGTCGGCAGCGGCGTGGAGGCGTCCATCATGGAGGTGGCCGACCGGATCCTGGCCGCGCTCGGGAAGCCCGAGTCGCTCAAGACCATCGTGCCCGACCGGCCCGGACACGACCGGCGCTACGTCCTCGACTCCTCGAAGCTCCGCACCGAGCTCGGTTGGGAGCCGTCCATCGAGTGGGAGCAAGGTCTGGCCGACACCGTGGCCTGGTACGCGGACCACCGTGACTGGTGGGAACCCCTGGTGGCCCGGGCGCCTGTTGTCGAAGGCGCCTGGGGGTCTGCGAAGGGCTGACGGGGTGCGGATCCTCATCACCGGAGCGGACGGTCAGCTCGGCCGCGATCTCCGTGACTGCCTCGAGGGCACGGTGCCCCAAGGCGGGGTGCGGTGCGCCCTCCTGGGGCCCGAGGGCCCGCGGGACGGCCTGTCCCACGAGGTGCTGGCGACGGACATCCACAACATGAGGGTCGACGACCGCGATGCGGTGCTGGACACCTTCTTCCGCTTTCGGCCCGAGGTCGTGCTGCACGGCGGTGCCCTGACTGCGGTCGATCTCTGCGAGAGCGAAGTGGACCTGGCCTACGCCGTCAACGCCCTGGGCACGCGCAACGTGGCGGAGGCGGCCGCCCTGGTCGGGGCGCACCTCCTCTACGTCTCGACCGACTACGTGTTCGACGGGACCTCGGACCGGCCCTATCGGGAGTGGGACCGGCCCGATCCGGCGTCGGTCTACGGCGCCTCGAAACTGGCCGGCGAGCGCGAGTGTCGCCCCGGGTCGACCATCGTGCGGACCAGCTGGGTCAGCGGCGCCCATGGCGCCAACATGGTGGCCACCGCACTCCGTCTGGCCGAGGGCGACGGCGAGTTGCGCTTCGTCGACGACCAGCACGGGTCGCCCACGTTCACCGCTGACCTGGCCCCCGCCCTGGTGACCCTCGGGCTCGATCACCGGCCCGGCACCTTCCACGTGACCAACAGCGGCGTGACCACCTGGTGGGGCTTCGTGCGGGCCGTGCTCGAAATGGTCGGAGCCGATCCCGAGCGGGTGAAGCCCATTTCGACGGCCGAGCTCGATCCGCCGCGGCCCGCGCCGCGGCCGGCCAACTCGGTGCTCGACAACATGGCACTCCGCCTGGCCGGCCTACCCTCCCTTCCCGATTGGCGCGGCAGCCTGGGCCGCCTGGTGCCGGTGCTGCAGTCACAGCACGCGTCGACATGACCGGACGCGCCACCCGCCACCCGAGAACCGTCGCCGTCATCGGCGCCGGGTATGTCGGCCTGCCCACCGCGGCGACCCTGGCTCGGTTCGGCCACACCGTGGTGCTGGCCGAGCGCGACGAGAGCAGGCTGGCGGCCTTGCGCTCCGGGCGCATGCCCATCGTGGAAACGGGCCTCGACGAGCTCGTCGCCGAGAGCGTCGACGGCGGGCGGCTGACCTTCACCGCATCGGCCGTCGAGGCCGTGCGGGGGGCGCAGTTCGTCTTCTTGTGCGTGCCGACTCCCCAGCGTGCCGACGGCTCCGCCGACGTCTCCTACGTCGAGGCGGCAGCCAAGGAGATCGCCGGCCACCTCGAAACCGGCGCCATCGTCGTGAACAAGTCGACCGTTCCGGTGGGCTCGGCCAACATGGTCGACCAGATGATCGGGCGCAGCGACGTGCGCGTGGTGTCGAACCCGGAGTTCTTGCGCGAGGGCTCGGCGGTGCCGGACAGCCTGGCCCCGGACCGCATCGTGGTCGGAGCCGACGACCCGGCCGCCGCGGCCAGCGTGGGTGAGCTCTTCGGCTCGACCGGGGCCCCGCTCATCGTGACCGACACCACCACGGCCGAGACAATCAAGTACGCCTCCAATGCCTTCTTGGCCACGAAGCTCAGCTTCGTCAACGCCCTGGCCGGTCTGTGCGAGGAGGTCGGGGCGGACGCCCGCGACGTGCTGCTCGGGCTGGGCTACGACAAGCGGGTCGGTTTCGAGTTCCTGCGCCCGGGTCCGGGCTGGGGCGGCTCTTGCCTGCCCAAGGACACCCGGGCCCTCCTCCACATCGCCGGTGCCGCCGGTTACGACTTCTCGCTGCTGGCCGGGACCATCGCCTCCAACGACGAGCAGCTGGCCCGGGTCGTCACCAAGGTGGAACGCGCCGCGGGGGGCTCGCTCGAGGGCGTGACCGTCGCCGCCTGGGGGCTGACGTTCAAGGCCAACACCGACGACCGCCGCGACTCGCCCAGCCTGCACGTGATCAGGCGCCTGATCGAGCGGGGCGCCCGCGTCCAGGCCTTCGACCCCACCGTGTCCGAGGAAGACGGGGCGAGCGAGGACCTGCAGGGCCTCGAGTTACGCGCCGACCCCTACGAGGCCGCCGACGGCGCGCGGGTCCTGGTGGTGCTGACCGAGTGGGATGCCTTCCGCTGGTTGGACTACGCACGCGTGTACTCGTGCATGACGACGCCCTCGATCGTCGACACCCGCAACCTGCTGGACCCGGCCGCCGTGCGTCGGATCGGGTTCGAGTACAGCGGGATCGGGCGACGGTGAGCCGGGTCGTCGTCGCCGGGGGCGCCGGCTTCCTCGGTTCGCACCTCTGCGATCGCCTGATCGAACGAGGGGACAGCGTCGTCTGTCTCGACGACCTCTCCACCGGCTCAAAGGAGAACGTGGCCCATCTGCAGGGTCATGAGCATTTTCGCCTTCTCGTCGAGGACGTGAGCGAACGGGTCGAGCTCGACGACGACGACCCCGTCGACGCCGTGTGCAACCTGGCCTCGCCCGCCTCTCCGCCGGCGTATCTGGCCCGACCGCTGGACACCCTGGCCGTGGGCAGCGAAGGCACTCGACGATTGCTCGAGTTGGCCCGACGCCATGACGCCCGCTTCCTCATGGCCAGCACCAGCGAGATCTACGGCGACCCGCTCGTCCATCCCCAGGTCGAGGGCTACCGGGGCAACGTGGACCCGACGGGCCCGCGCAGCGTGTACGACGAGGCCAAGCGCTTCGCCGAAAGCCTCACCATGGCCATGCACCGCACCCACGGGGTGCGCGTGGCCATCGTCCGCATCTTCAACACCTACGGTCCGCGCCTCGCCGCGGGTGACGGGCGCGTCGTGTCGAACTTCGTCGTCCAGGCCCTCCGGGGCGAGCCGCTCACCGTCTACGGGGATGGCACCCAGACCCGCAGCCTCTGCTACGTCGACGACGAGGTGCGGGGACTGCTCGCGTTGGTCGACTCGTCGCTCACCGGGCCGGTGAACATCGGGAACCCCGACGAGCGCACGGTGCTCGAGTTGGCGCAGCTGATCATCGAGCTCACCGGTTCGTCCTCGCCGATCGTCTTCGAGCCGCTTCCGGTCGACGACCCCACGCGGCGCTGTCCGGACATCTCGCTCGCACGATCGGCGCTGGGGTGGGAGCCCGAGATCGAGCTACGGGCGGGGCTCACCCGCACCATCGAATGGTTTGCCAAGGAGGCCGGCGCATGACAGACATCGGGTTGGACGAACTGCCCCCGCCGCGGACGTATCACACGCTGAGCGTGATCACACCGGTCTTCAACGAACGCACGACGGTGGCCGAGGTCATCCGGCGCATGCGTGCGGTCGAGCTACCCGGTTCCCTCGTCCTGCAGATCATCGTGGTCGACGACGGGTCGAGCGACGGCTCGGACAAGGTGCTCGACGCGCTGGAGGACTCGACGGTGCACGTCATCCATCACCGGGTCAACCAGGGCAAGGGGGCGGCCATCCGGACGGGACTGGCCGAGGCCCGGGGCGACCTCCTCCTGATCCAAGATGCCGACCTCGAGTACGACCCCGAGGACTGGCCCCGCCTGCTCGATCCCATCCTGCGCGGCAAGGCGCGTGTCGTGTACGGCAGCCGGTTCAGCGGCGAGCACAAGAACATGCTCCCGTTGCACTGGGTCGGCAACCGGGCCCTGTCGCTCGTGACCAACATCCTCTACCGCTCGACCCTCTCGGACATGGAGACGTGTTACAAGCTCTTCGACGCCGACGTGATCAAGGGGCTCACCGTGGTGTCGGACCGGTTCGACTTCGAGCCCGAGATCACGGCCAAGGTCCTCCGCCGGGGCTACCGGATCTACGAGGTCCCCATCTCCTACGCCGGGCGCGAGGTGGACGAGGGGAAGAAGATCACCTGGCGCGACGGATTCGGCGCGCTCAAGGCTCTGATCAAGTTCCGCTTCACCCGGGAGTTCTGAGGGCCTGTTGGGCGGCCCCATCGGCGCCATCGTGGTCGACCACGATGCCGGCCCACTGCTCGACGGCTGCGTGCGCTCGCTCCTCGGCGACGGCGCGGCACCGGTGGTGGTGGTCGAGAACGGCGCCCCGGGGAGCGTCGACCGTGCGCTGGGGGATCTGGTGGGCGATCCCACCCAGCCCGTGCGGGTGGTCCGGCCCGGCCGCAATCTCGGCTTCGGCGCCGGGGTCAACCGCGGCCTCGCCGTGCTGGCCGGTGAGGCGTCGGCGCCGTCCTGGGTCGTCGTCTCCAACCCCGACGTGGTGGTGCATCCCGGGGCGGTCACCGCGCTGCGCGACGCCCTCGAGGCGCACCCGACCTGGGCCGTGGTCGGGCCCCGCATCTTCGGCGACACCGGCGAGGTGTACCCATCGGTCCGGAGCTTCCCGAGCCTGGTCGACGCGGCCGGCCACGCGCTGCTGGCCCAGTTCAAACCGGACAATCCCTACACCCGGCGCTACAACCCCGGGACGCCCGAGGGTGACGTGGTGCAGCCGGCCGGGTGGGTGTCGGGTTCCTGCTTCATGGCCCGGCGCGGGGCGCTCGAGGAGCTGGGCGGATTCGACGAGGCCTACTTCATGTACAACGAGGACATGGACCTGTGCTGGCGCGCCCACCAGGCGGGCTGGGGCGTCGGTTTCGCCGGGACGTCCGAAGTCACCCACGTGCAGGGCGTGAGCACGGCTCGCCACCCCTACCGGATGCTGGCCGCACATCATCGCTCCGCATTGCGCTTCACCATGCGCACCACGTCGGGCTGGCGCCGCCTCGCCCTCCCGCTGGCCGCCGTCGTCCTGGGCCTGCGTCTGGCCCTGGCCACGCTGCGTCAGGCCGTCTCGCACTAACCCGTGGGGCAGAACCGACGTTGGTTGCTCGCCGGCATGGGCGCCATCGCGCTGGCCGTGTTGGCCCTGGTTCTGGCCGCCGCCTTCAGCGGACCGACCAAGCCGTCGGTGCGCGTCGAGCCCGAGGTCACCTTCGCCCTGCCGCGGGGATCCACCTGTGCGGGCGAGACGACATCGACCGGCGGGGTCACCGCCCTGCCCCTCACGGTCAGCACCGTCGCCGGACAGACGGCGGAGGCGGTCAACGTCTGCCTCGGGGGCCACGGGCCCTTCCCCTTCGTCCTCGACTCCGGCGCCGGGCAGTCGACCATCGACGCCCATCTGGCCAAGCGACTGCACCTCGCCTCGGCCGGCGAACCGAACGTCTTCGCCGGGGTCGGCTGCACGGGCACCGCACGGCCGGTCGACTCCGGCGCCTGGTCGGTCGAGGGTCTTGCCCTCGAGCCGCAGCAGATGACGGCGGCCACGCTGCCCCAGATGGGGGGCCGGGGCGAGCCCATGGGCCTCTTGGGTTCGGACGTCCTGGCTCGATTCGGCGCCGTGCGGATCGACTTCGCCGCCCGGTCGCTCGTCCTCCCCGGCCCCGAGGGCGCGCCGCTCGGCGAGACCTCGAACTTCACCGGGCCCCGGGGCACGCCCCCGGCGTCGTTGACGTCCGCGGGCGGCACCACGGTGCCGCTCACCGTCTCGCCGGTCACGGGCGACGTGTCGCTCAGCGTCGACGTCCGCTTCGGCGCAGGAGCCCGCCGGAGCTTCGTCGTCGACACCGGCTCCTCGCAGAGCGTCGTGGCCTCCTCGGTGGCGAGAGCGGAGTCACTCCGCAGCACCGAGTTGGCCCAGCGCCAGGCCACGGTGTGCTCGGTGATCACCGTCCCGCTCGTGCACAGCGGCGACTGGTCGCTCCCCGGCGTGGTCCTCCGCCCCCAGCTGCTCGGCGACACCGACTTCGGCGCCATCGCCTCGGGCGGGCTCGACGGACTCCTCGGCTCGGACCAACTGCTGCGGCACGGCTGGGTCGTCCTCGACTACAGCGGCGGCCTCATGGTGTTGGGCTGAGCCGACCGGGCTGCGGTCAGCGGACGACGCGGTAGCGCAGCGCGGTGACCGATCCCTCGCGTGCGGACTCCGTCAGACTGAGGGCGATCGGATCCAGCGCCGGGGAGCGATGCAGCGGCACCCCGGCGCCGAGCAGCACCGGCAGCAGGTGCACCACGATCTCGTCGATCAATCCGGCGCTCAGGCATTGTGCGGTCACGTCCGTGCCCAGGACCTCGAGGTTCTTCCCGCCTGCTGCGGCCAATGCCGTGGCCACGGCGCGGCGCACATCGCCGGAGAGGAACATGACGTCGGGGTCGTCCTCGCTGTTGCGCGGTCGATGGGTCAGGACGAACTGGGGTCCCGTCCAGGCCCCGCCGTACGCAGCGCTCGTCTCGGGCCGCGTGGCCTGCCGACCGACGTCGTAGGTGTGCCGGCCGCTCAGCATGGCGCCGGTGTCGCGCATGACCGCCTGGGCCAGGCCCGGCGCGGGATGCTCGAAGATCCAGTCCATCTCGTGTTTCGGGCCGGCCACGAACCCGTCGAGGGAGACGGAGCGGTGCACGACCACACTGCCCACGTTCATTCGGGTCCCGAAAGACCCAGCATGTCGGTCACGCCGTGGTCGCGGCCGGCTGTATATCCGCCGTCGACGGGGAGGGCGTGCCCGGTCACGAAGGAGGCGTCGTCGGAGAGCAGGAAGGTGGCCGCCGAGGCGATCTCTTCAGCCCGGCCCAGTCGACGGCCCAGCTTGTGCTCGTGCTCGATGTCGGCCCGCGTCGCCTCCATGCCCGGCCCGAAGACCGACGCCAGCATCGGCGTGTCGATGAAGCCGGGACAGATGGCGTTGACCCTGATGCCGCGACCCGCGTAGTCGATGGCCATGTTCTTGGTCAGGATCACCACGCCACCCTTGGACGCGCTGTACGCGCTCCCGCCGGCCGTGCCCTCGAGGCCCTCGATGCTGGCCACGGTGACGACCGAGCCACGCTGGCCGTCGGCCCGGGGCGGCTGGGTCAGCATCTGGGCCAGCACGTGCTTGGCCATCAGGAACGTCCCGGTCAGGTTCACTCGGATCACGCGGTCCCATTCGGAAGTCGCCAGCAGGTGCACCGGCCCGCCGCCCGCCACGCCCGCCGCGTGGACCAGCCCCTCGACCGTGCCGCCGAAGGCGACCGCGTGCTGCACCAGCGCCGCCACCGCGTCCTCGTCGGTCACGTCGGTGGCGGCGACGCTCCACCGGCCGGCCTGCTCGGCGCCGGCTGCGATGTCCGCCGCAGGCGGGGTCAGGTCGGCGCCCACCACCCGGGCCCCCTCGGCCAACAGGCGGGCCGCCGTGGCGCGTCCGATGCCCGAGGCCGCTCCCGTGACGATGTAGGTCCGCCCCTCCAGTCCACGCATGGCACCTCCGCGATTGGTTGCGCCCGGGGGAGCCGGGCTGATAGTGACACCTGTTCTAGCCCGGGCCGTCCCCGGGACGGTGAGCAAAGGGGAGGCCTGCGCCATGAAATTCGCCCTGTTCTACGAGATCCCGGTGCCCCGGCCCTGGGAGGAGGACAGCGAGCTGATCGCCTACCAGAACACGCTCGAGCAGGCGATCGCCGGCGACCGCTTCGGCTGGCACGCCTTCTGGACCGTCGAGCACCACTTCCTGCAGGAGTACTCGCACTGCTCGAATCCCGAAGTGCTCTACGGCGCCATCGCCTCGCGCACCGAACGCATCCGGCTCGGCTACGGCGTGCGGCTGATGCCCAAGCCCTACAACCACCCGGTCCGGACCGCCGAGTCGGCGGCCGTGCTCGACCTGATCTCGAAGGGCCGGGTCGACCTGGGCACCGGGCGCTCGGCCACCCGGGCCGAGATGGAGGGCTTCGGGGTCAATCCGGCCGAGAGCCGCCGCATGTGGCAAGAGGCGATCGAGCACGTGGTGGGGTGCTGGACGAACGAGGAGTACGAATTCGCCGGCGAGCACTGGCAGATGCCCCGGCGCCGGGTCCAGCCCAAGCCCTGGCAGAAGCCGCACCCGCCCATCTGGGGGGCCACCACGAGCGACGAGGGCCACGCCCAGGTGGGCGAGCTCGGCCTCGGCCTCTGCTCTTTCGCCGTCGGCCTGCCGCCGTCGGAGGTGCAGCGCAAGATCGACATCTACCGGGCCGCCGTCGAGCGTTGCACCAAGCCCATCGGCGCCTTCGTGCACAATCGAGCGGCGACGTTCACCATGGCCATCTGCGGACCCGACCGCGACAAGGCGATCAGCGAGGCCCGCGAGTCCTTCGAGTGGTACCCCAAGACGGGGGCGCGCCAGATCGCCACGCTGACCGACTGGATGGCGGAACGCAACGAGGAGCTCGGCTCGTACGCCTACGCGGCCGACATGAAGAAGACCGACGACGAGGGCACGCTCGATCTGCTCTCTCTCGAGTACCTCGTCGATGCCAATGCGTGCGTCCTGGGCACGCCCGACGAGTGCCTCGAGGCGTGCCGGGCCTACGAGGCGGCCGGCGTCGATCTCCTGCTGTGCCTGGTCAACCCCTACAAGGTCTCGCACGAATCGGTGATGCAGACCATCGAGCTGATGGGCACGGAGGTCATCCCCGCCTTCGCCGACTGAGCGGCCCGGGGATCAGGGGATCAGCGCGATCTTGCCCACCGTGCGTCGACCCAGGAGGTCCTCGAGGGCTCGGGCCACGTCGTCGAGCGGGTACTCGGCCGGGTGCACCGGGTCGAGGGCGCCCGACGCCACCAGTGCCAGCAGGTCGCCCAGGAGTGCTCGTTGCGCGTCCGCATGCTGCATGGCCCAGATGCCCCAGTCGATCCCGAGCACCGTCCGGTTCCGCAGCAGCACCTGGTTGAGCGGCAGCGCCGGGATGGTCCCCGAGGCGAACCCGACCACGAGGTAGCGGCCACCGTCACCGAGCGCGCGCAGAGCCGGCTCGGCCAGCTCGCCCCCGACCGGATCGAGCACGACGTCGACGCCCGTCCCGCCCGCCCAGGACCGGGCCTCGTCCTTGACCGAGGCGGACGCCGGATCGAGCACCGCCTCGGCCCCGGCGGCCAGAGCGGCGGCGCGCTTCTCCTCGCTCGAGGCCACGCCCAGGACCCGGCATCCGATGGCGCGGGCCACGCCGATGGCGGCCAGCCCCACGCCCCCACCCGCGCCGAGCACGAGCACCGACTGGCCGGGAGCGGCGGCGGCCCGGTCGCGCAGCGCGTAGAGGCTGGTGCTGTAGCTCTGCGTGAAGGTGGCCGCCCGGGCGAAGTCCAGCGAGTCGGGAATCGCGGTGACCGAGGCGGCGGAGGCGACCAGGCGAGTGGCGAAGCCTCCGAGGCCCGCCGACACGAGGACCCGGTCGCCCGGCGCGACACGGTCGACCCCCTCGCCGAGGGCCACCACCGTCCCGGCCGACTCGGTCCCGGGCACGAACGGCACCGGCGGCTTGATCTGGTACTGGCCGCCGACGAAGAGCGCGTCGACGTAGTTGACGCCGGCTGCGGCAATGGCGACGGCCACCGTGCCCGGCCCGGGTTCGGGGTCCGGTCGCTCCTCGAGCCGCAACAGCGACGGGGGACCGAGCTCGTTGCAGACGACGGCACGCACGGGCGGCCACGCTACCGTCGTCGCGGTGACCGCGGTCCGACCAGCCCGACCCGAGGACCTCGTGCTCCTCCCCGACATCGAGGCCGCCGCCGACACGCTCTTCGGCCGCCGCGGGATCGGCCCGCTCCCCGGACCCGGCACGGCGTCGGACTTCGCGGCCGCCCTCGTCGTGTTCGTGGCCGGCGACCCGCCCGTGGGCCTCGCCCGCATCGACGACCTGGCCGGTGGGGCTCACCTCGAGCAGCTCTCGGTCCATCCCGACCACGGACGCCGCGGGGTCGGTCGGGCACTCCTGCGGGCCAGCGTCGAATGGGCCGCCGCACAGGGCTACGAGCAGCTCACGCTGGCCACCTACCGTGACATCCCCTGGAACGGCCCCTTCTACGCCTCGGAGGGTTTCGTCGAGCTGGGTCAGGTAGACGCCTGGTACGCCAGCCGCGGCCTGCCGCCCGAAGAACCGGTCATGACGCGCTACGGCGTCCGCGTCGCGATGGGGCGGGCGCTCCGCTGACCTCGCCGTGGCGGAAGCAGCCGACCAGGTGGTCGTTCACCAGCCCGGCGGCCTGGAGGTGGGCGTAGCAGACCGTCGGTCCCACGAAGCCGAAGCCGCGCCGGCGCAGGTCCTTGCTGAGCGCCTCCGACTCGGGCGACGTGGCGGGCAGCTGTGCGGTGCGCCGCCAGGAGTTGACCACGGGGCGGCCGCCGACGAAGCCCCAGATGTAGGTGTCGAACGAGCCGAACTCCTCCTGCACCTCGAGGAAGACCCGGGCGTTGCGCACGGTGGCCTCCACCTTGGCCCGGTTGCGGATGATGCCGGGGTCCAAGAGGAGCTTCTCGATCTTCGCCGGCGTGTAGCGGGCCACCTTGACCGCGTCGAAGCCGGCGAAGGCCTTGCGATAGCCGGCCCGGCGCTTGAGGATGGTCGACCAGCTCAACCCGGCCTGGGCCCCCTCGAGGATGAGGAACTCGAAGTGGGTGGCGTCGTCATGGACCGGCACGCCCCATTCCGTGTCGTGGTACGCCACCATCTCGGGGTCGCTGCCCGCCCAGTCGCAGCGCACCGGCTGGGATGCGTCGGCCCTCATGACGCCACCGTAGGGGCGAGCTGTGACGGCGTGACCCGATAGAGCACGTGGGGCCGGAGCGGGCTGCCCTCGGGCAGGCGGGGATAGACGAAGTCGCCGCCCTCGTCGCGCACCATGCCCAGGCGGCGCATGACCGCCTGCGAGCGCACGTTGCGCACCGCGGTGAAGGCGATGATCTCGTCGAGACCACACTCGTCGAAGCCGTGGCGCAGTGCGGTGGCGGCGGCCTCGGTGGCGTAGCCCCGCCCCCAGTGGTCGGGGTGCAGTCGCCAGCCCACCTCGACCGCGGGTCCGGGCGGCAGGTCGGCCCCGACCCGGTGCAGCCCGACCATGCCGACGAAGGCGGGACCCCCGGTCACCTCCACGGCCCAGAAGCCGAAGCCCTCCCGCCCGATCTCCTCGTTGACGAAGTCGGCCAGGTCGTCGCTCTCGGCCCGGCTCGGCGTCGACCCGAGGGTGGCCACGACGTCGGGGTGGGTGTTCAGCGCGAAGAACGGTTCCTTGTCCATGGCGGTGAACGGTCGGAGCAGCAGGCGTGGCGACCCGATGGTCACGTGGGCGCCCGATTCGCTCGGCATGGATCGGGAGTCAGTCCTGCTGGGCGCCGACCGCCGTTTCGGCAGCCCAGCGGTAGTCCGCCTTTCCCGAGGGCGAGCGCTGGACCCGGTCCACGAAGACCACGTCCTTGGGCAGCTTGTAGCGGGCGATGTAGCCCGAGGCGTGCTCGACGATGGAGGCCTGGTCGCTGCTCGTGCCCTCGGCCAGCTGGACCACGGCGACCACTTCTGAGCCCCAGCGCTCCGAGGGCCGTCCGGTGACGACCACGTCGGCCACCGCCGGGTGTCCGGCGATGGCCCGCTCCACCTCCTCGACGAAGATCTTCTCGCCGCCCGAGTTCACCGTCACCGAGTCGCGCCCGAGCAGCTCGATGGTGCCGTCGGCCAGATACCGGGCCCGATCGCCCGGGATCGAATAGCGGACCCCGTCGATCTCGGGGAACGTGCGCGCCGTCTTGGCCTCGTCGCGGTAGTAGCCGAGCGGGACGTTGCCGGTCTGGGCCAGCCAACCCATGCCCTCGTGCCCCGGGGCGAGCACGTGGGCCAGGTCCTCGTCGACCACCACCGTGCCGGGCCCCGGGAGGAACGACCCCACGGCGACGCCGTCGACCGAGGTGACGTGCATCTGGGCCCCGGTCTCCGACGAGCCGGCCGAATCCGAGATGACCAGGTTGGGCAGGCGTTCGAGCGCCATGGCCCGCACCGCGGGCGTGAGGGGCGCGCCTCCGTTGCCGACGGCGAAGAAGGAGGAGAGGTCGTAGTCCTTCTTGTCGAGTTGGAGCACCAGCGGTCGCAGAATGGCGTCGCCGACGATGGTCATGGTGTTGGCCTTCTCGCGCTCGACCGTCGTCCAGACGTCGTCGGGATCGACCCGGCGGGTGTCGTGAGGGAAGATCAACGTCGCGCCCTGGGCCATGAGCATGAAGCAGGCCCACTGGGCGGCGCCGTGCATCAGCGGGGGCAGGACGAGCAGCTTGAGGGGCGTGCTCTCGGCCAGGCGCTCGGTCAGTCCCTCGTAGCTGGTGATGATCTCCCAGGTGCCCACCTTCCGGCCGCCCATGGCCGCCATGAAGATGTCGTGCTGGCGCCAGAGCACGCCTTTGGGCATGCCCGTGGTGCCCCCCGTGTAGAGCACGTAGAGGTCGTCGGGAGAGGGGTCGACCGGTGCGCCCTCGGGCGACGCGCCGGCCAGGGCCTCCTCGTACCAGACCGCCCCGGGGAGGAGGGGGTGCCCCGATTCGTCCTCGACCTGGAGCAACACGTCGGGTGGGGTGTCGAGCGTGGGCAGGACCTCGGCCAGGGTGGGCGCGAGGGAGGAGTGCAAGATGACGGCCCGGGGCCGGGCGTCGTTGAGCAGGTAGCGCAGCTCCTCACCTACGTAGCGGTAGTTCACGTTGAGGGGTGCCGTGCGGGAGCCGAAGCAGCCCAGCATGCCCTCGAGGTACTCGTTCCCGTTGTAGAGGGCCAGGGCGACCATGTCCTGGCCCGACTCCCAGTTCTCGAGCTCCGAGCGCTCGCGCGTCGCCCCCAGCCCCCGGGCCGCCAGGTAGGAGGCCAGGCGCTTGGAGCGCTCCTGTAGATCGCTGTAGGTCAGTCTGCGGTCACGCCAGACGATGCACGCACGGTCGGCCAGGCTCTCGACCAGAACGTCGAACGCCTTGGCCAGGTTGAATTCGGTGGGTTCGGTGGGGGCGGACACGGCCCGCACTGTACCGAAGCAGGCCTCCCGGCGGACCGGGGCACGCGTCATCGGCAAAGATCACGGTGTGGACGTACGCAATCCGGCAACCGGCGAGATCATCACGAAGGTCGAGGGACTCACGGCCGAGGAGACCGACGCCGCCATCGAGCGGGCCGCGGCGACCTTCGAGTCGTGGCGCGCGGTGGCGCCGGGCGACCGGGCCCGCCTCCTGCGCCGATTCGCCGCCGCCGTCGATGCACACCTCGACGAGCTGGCCGGCCTCGAGGTGGCCAACGCGGGCCACGTGATCGGCAATGCCCGCTGGGAGGCGGGGAACGTACGCGACGTCATCGAGTACTACGCCTCGGCTCCCGAGCGTCAGGTGGGCAAGCAGATCCCGGTCGCCGGCGGCCTCGACGTGACCTTCTTCGAGCCCCTGGGCGTGGTGGCCGTCATCGTGCCCTGGAACTTTCCGATGGCTATCGCCGGCTGGGGTTTTGCCCCTGCCCTGGCCGCCGGCAACACCGTCGTCCTCAAGCCGGCCGAGGTGACCCCGCTCAGCGCACTGCGCATCGGCGAGCTGGCCCTCGAGGCGGGGCTACCCGAGGGCGTGCTGCAGATCCTGCCCGGCAAGGGCAGCGTCGTCGGGGAGCGCTTCGTGGGCCATCCGCTGGTGCGCAAGATCTGCTTCACCGGCTCGACCGAGGTGGGGCGGGGCATCATGCGGGGCTGCGCCGAGCAGATCAAGCGGATCACCCTCGAGCTGGGAGGCAAGAGCGCCAACATCGTCTTCGCCGACGCCGACCTCGAGCTGGCCGCCGCCCGCGCACCATCGGGAGTCTTCGACAACGCCGGCCAGGACTGTTGCGCCCGCTCGCGCATCTTGGTCGAGCGCTCGGCCTACGACCGCTTCATGGCCCTGCTCGAGCCGGCCGTGCGCGGCGTCGTCGTGGGCGACCCGACCGACGAGGCCACCGAGATGGGTCCGCTCATCACCGAGTCCCACCTGTCCAGCGTGGCCTCCTTCGTGCCCGACGACGCGCCGGTGGCCGTGCGGGGCACGTGCCCCGACGGACCGGGCAACTGGTTCGCACCGACGGTGCTGGCGCCGGTCGATCCCACCGAGCGCGCCGCCACCGAGGAGATCTTCGGACCGGTCGTGGTCGTCATCCCCTTCGAGGACGAGACCGATGCCGTGCGCCTGGCCAACGACACCCCGTACGGCCTGTCCGGGTCGCTGTGGACCCGCGACGTCGGCCGGGCGCTGCGCGTCGCCCGGGCGGTGGACACCGGGACGCTGTCGGTCAACTCGCACTCGTCGGTGCGCTACTGGACACCCTTTGGCGGGGTGAAGCAGTCGGGTATCGGGCGCGAGCTCGGGCCCGACGCGCTCGATGCGTTCAGCGACGTCAAGAACGTCTTCTTCAGCAACGAATAACCCGGCCCCGTCCCGCACTCCCTGGAGGATCCATGAGCGACACCGTGCCCTACGCCCACCGACTGGTCGACCGTGTCGCCGTCGTGACCGGGGGTGCCAGCGGCATCGGCCGCGCCATGTGCGAACGCTTCGCTTCCGAAGGGGCCTCGGTGGCCGTGGTCGATCTGGACGAGTCCGCCGGCGGAGCCGTCGCCGCGGCGATCGGGGGCCGCTACGTGAAGGCTGACGTGACGTCGGCCCAAGAGGTGGAGTCGATGTACGAGGAGGTGGCCGGAGCCTTCGGCGGCATCGACATCTGCTGCAACAACGCCGGGATCAGCCCACCGGACGACGATTCGATCCTCGATACCGGTCTCGACGCCTGGGACCGGGTGCAGCGGGTCAATCTCACCTCGGTCTATCTGTGTTGCAAGTTCGCCCTGCCCCATCTGCTGGCTCGTGGGAAGGGCTCGATCATCAACACGGCGTCGTTCGTGGCCGTCATGGGCGCGGCGACGAGTCAGATCAGCTACACGGCGTCGAAGGGCGGCGTCCTGGCCATGTCGCGCGAGCTCGGCGTCCAGTTCGCTCGCCAGGGGGTCCGGGTGAACGCGCTGTGCCCGGGGCCGGTGAACACGCCGCTGCTCCAGGAGCTCTTCGCCAAGGACCCCGAGCGTGCGGCGCGACGGCTGGTGCACATCCCGATGGGTCGCTTCGGTGAAGCCGCCGAGATCGCGGCCGCCGCTGCGTTCTTGGCCAGTGACGACTCGTCGTTCATCACCGCGTCGTCGTTTCTCGTTGACGGCGGGATCTCCGGCGCGTACGTCACGCCCCTGTGATCGCAGCGTCCTGAGGGAAGGCCTCCTGAGGGAAGGCCTCCGGGTGGCGCACGGTCCGCGGAGGCGGTGGTGGCGCAATGTGGTGTCGGCCCGGCCCTCCATGGGGATGAGTTGGGGACGGGAGTCGACGCCGTTGGGGATGACCCGCAGAAACATGGGGACAACCCCTGGATTTCGCGAATCCTCCTTGACCTCGTGTGAGCGGTGGCGCAATCTGTCTCCAGTTCGGAGACGAAAGCCCGCCGAACCTCAAGTGAGCGCCGAAAGGTGCGAGCGAGGGAAGCCCAAAGGGAAGCCGCAAGGCAGAACGGCGGGAAGCCGAGAGAACGCTGCAAGGCGGGATCGAGGGATGGGAGCGCACCCCGCGAGGGGAGCGTGACCGGAGCGGGCTGGAGGATCCGACCTGAGGTGGTCCGTGGTGTGTCACGGCGGCTTCCCTGGAGCCGACGGGGCCGGAGCGGGCGGGAGTTGTCCGACACGACTTCCGTCAGTGTCCAGCGGGTCACCGCGGATGTAGCCCCGAGGAGCACGGGAGGCTTCGGCCGAACGGTTACTCGGGGTTGCGCCGCGTCCAGGGTTCGGCGGTTTCTTCGCGTGTCGCCCCGAACCCTGTGACGCGCCCGCACGCAATTCGGAAGGTGCCAGCTGCCCCGAGCCGGAAAAGGGGTCGGGAAGAATTCGCGCTGAGGCCCAGGCCAGACCGTCGGCCTGCGGGTGCGGGATCAGGCCCCGAGGGCCACTGCCGTCAGCGCAACGAAGGCCAGAGGCCGACCGGGCGCTCACCCGTGGCGATCTGGCGGTTGAGCTCCGCCTGCACGAGTGTGAGGTCGTCGGGGTGGGTCACGCCGACGCAGCGACCGGATGCCTCGAGCACCGAGAACGAGTTTGTCCCGAGGGACTGGGCGACCACCTCGGGCAAGAGCACCTCCGACTCCACCGAGGCGTCGGTCGCGGCGTCCATGGCCGCCTCGAGGACCGAGTGGAAGGCGGGGCTGAAACCCCACAGGTTCATGGAGCACCGGGCGTCGGGCGACAGGGTCGCCGGCTCGTGGCCGTCACCCGAGACGAAGCGGCCCTCGGGCGTGGCCTGGACCTGGCGGCGCTCGTCGACCCGCACGAGCTTCCCGTCCGGTCCGACCTCGCAGATGCCCCGGGTCACGGGGGCGAAGCCGATCACGGCATCGGCCAGTCGATAGCCCACCAGGGCATTCGAGTCCGGGCTGGTGCGCAGGTGCTCGACCAGCTGGGCGCACCCGTTGCGCCCGTAGACGTCGTCTGCATTGCCCACGCCGTAGGGCACCCCGGCCACATGCTCGGACGCGCTCAACACGGCGTTGACGGTGCCGAGGGGCGCCGGTTGGAGCGCGAAGCGCACGTCGACTGCCTCGGGCCACGTCCGCTCCACGTGATAGCGGATGGCGGGACCCGTGCTCGGGCCCAGCACCAACACGATCGTCTCGAACCCTGCGGCCAGGGCGTCGGACGCCACGAGGTCCAGGACGGCCTCCCCGTGAGGGCCGACAGGCGCCAGGGGCTTGCAGCCGCCGTACCGCCGGGCCCTTCCGGCGGCCAGGATCACGAGGGCGAGAGTCGACTCGCCCGACCGGTTGCTCACGTCGTCCAGCGGAGGACTGCTGAGGCCCAGGTCATGCCGCCGCCGAACCCGGTCAGCAGCACGTGGTCGCCGTCATGGACGAGATCGCGGTTCAGCACGTCGTCGAGGGCAAGCGGAATGGAGGCCGACGACGTGTTCCCGTAGCGGTCGATCACCACGGCCGTCCGCTCCTCGGGGATGCCGAGGCGCTGGCAGGCCGCCTGGATGATCCGGATGTTGGCCTGGTGCGGCACCATCATGGTGATGTCGTCCGGTCCGAGGCCGGCGTCGGCCATGGCGCGCTCGGCCGAATCCACGACCACGCGCACGGCGCGGCGGAACACCTCCTTGCCGTCCATGTAGAGCGTGCCGCCGTGCTCGCACTTGAGGAGGTGCCGGAGCGAGCCGTCGGAGTTCATGTTCCAGCTCAGGAGGCTGCCGGGCCCCTCGACCGGCTCGACCACGACCGCACCCGCGCCGTCGCCCACGATGATGGCGATCTTGCGGTCCTCCATGTCGGTGATCTTCGAGAGCGTCTCCGAGCCGATCAGGAGCACCGGTCCCGAGCCGAGGGCGATGAGGCCGGCGACGTTGATGAGTCCGTAGACGAAGCCCGAACAAGCGGCATTGATGTCGAACGCGCCGCCCTTCATGCCGATGCCGTGCTGGACACTCGGCGCCGTGCCCGGAACGATCCCGTCGGGTGTCGTGGTGGCCAGGACCAGATGATCGATCTCCTCGGGGGTACGGCCGGCCCTGGCCAGCGCGGACTGGGCCGCCTCGATGGCCAGACCCGAGGTGGTGCCCCCGATGTGCCGTTCCCGGATGCCCGTCCGTTCCACGATCCATTCGTCGCTCGTGTCGAGGGTCACGGCCATGTCGGCGTTGGTGACGACCTTGTCCGGTACGGCGATGCCCCAGCCAGTGATCCGGATGCCCTTCACGAGCTCGACCCGGCCCGCATCCCGTGGATGCACACGATCCCGGCGTCGCCGTAGATGATGCCGCCGGTATTGATCGCCACGCCGACCTTGGCGTCTTCGATCTGACGGTCGCCGCAGCGTCCCCTGAGCTGGTTGGCCAGCTCGACCACTTGTGCCAGCCCGGTGGCACCGAGGGGGTGGCCGCGACCGACGAGGCCGCCGCTGGGATTCACCACGAGGCCGGGGCTGTCGATACCGGTCGCGCCGGATTCGGTGGCCGGACCAGCTTCGCCGTCGGCGAAGAAGCCGAGTGACTCGAGCGCGTAGATCTCCTCGGCTGCGGTGGCGTCGTGCAACTCGACCAGGTCGGTTTCGTCGGGACCGAAGCCGAAGGCCTCCCACGCGGCGTCTCCTGCGTGGGCCAACCGATCGTGGTAATCGAGCAAGCCGTTCCCGGAACGTGCCACCGATCCGATGATACGAGGCGCCGATGTCGGAGCCTGAACGGCGTCGCCCCCGAGGACGACGGCGGCCGCGCCGTCGGTGAAGGAACTGCACATGAGGCGAGTCAGCACGCCCGCCACCTGGGGTGAGGCGAGGACTTCGTCGATCGTGGCCGTCCGCTGGCACTGGGCGAGCGGATTGCGCGATGCGTGGTTGAAGGCTTTGACTGCCGCCGAGGCGATCTGGCGCACGGTGAGCCCGACGTCCTTCATCCGCCGCTGAGCCCAGACGTTGTTCAAGCCCATGAGGATGCTGCCCGCCGGGTTGTCATCCGCCCGCCGCCGTTGGTGCAGGTCGGCCCGGTATTCGGCCGGCAACCCGTCCTCGATCCCGGCCATCGTCTCGCCCCGGTTGCCCGTCCACATCTTCTCGACCCCCAGGGCGAGCACGGGTCGGTCCGATGCCGTGGCGGCCATAGTGGCCAGGTGCAGGGCCGAGCTGCCGCCGGCGCATGAGTTGTCGACGTTGATGATGGCGGCCTCGCTGAGGCCGGCCTTGCGCAGCCAGGTCTGGCCCCGTACGCAACCCTGGTCGCTCAGGCGATGGGCCATCGCATTGCCCATGATGACGAGCCCCAGGTCGTGCGAGGAGAGCCCGGCATCGCCCAGCGCTTCGTGGACGACCTGGTAGGCCATCGTCTCGGGGGCCAGGTCGCGCCGGCTCATGTCGCTCATGCCCGTCCCGAGGACGGCGACGTCGGGCCCGCTCATGCGGGAACCTCGGCCAGCGTCGTCCGGGTCCGTTCGCCGTCGACGAAGGCGTCCCGCAGCCGCTCGAAGTGCTCCAGGGCCGGCGAGCCCGCCACCATGATCAAGATGTGACGTGCGCCGGCTTCGGCAAACGCTCTGAGCGAGTCCGCACAGGCCTCGGGGGAGCCCGCTACCAGGTGGCGGCGGAATGCCTTCGGAGGGAGCCGGTAGAGGTTCGAGAGCCAGCGGGCGCCCCGCTCGGGCGCCTCGTCGTCGCCGCTGACGGTGGCGAACACGACCACACCCGCTTCGACCGCGTCGGGATCGCGCCCGGCCTCGGCGGTCTCCCGACGAAGCTCGCGCAGCGCGGGGGCGTAGTCGTCGGCCGTGAGGAAGAGCGGGACCCAGCCGTCGCCCACCGTGGCGGCGCGCTGCCGGGCGGCTCCGCTCGATCCTCCGATGTAGATCGGTACGGGCGCCGATCGAGGCTCTTGTACATAGCCGGAGCCACCGGAGATGGTCCCCGACCAGGCCCGGCGCATTTCGGCGATGCCCTCGTCCATGAGATGGCCCCGACGGTGGAAGTCGATCCCCGCCTGCTGGTACTCACCCTCGTGGATGCCGACACCGAGGCCGAGCACGAAGCGGCCACCGGACAGGAGCTGCAGGGCAGTGGCCTGCTTGGCGACCGCCGCCGCTCGGCGCAGGGGGAGCTGGAGCACGCAGGTGCCCAATGTGGGCTTCGTGGTCGTTGCCGCCGCAATGGACAGCGTGGTGAGCGATTCGGCCATCGGATGGGGCCAGAAGAGATGGTCGACGGCCCAGAGCGAATCCGCCCCCGTCGCCTCGGCCCGTCGGCAAAGTTCGCCCACCTCGGCGGCCGAACCAGTCGTACCAATGGTATTACCGCCCGGTGCGACGAGTTCTCCCTGCGTGGTGGGGGGGAGGATCAGCCCGAGCTTGGGAGCCGCCGCTCCATTTCCTACCGGGGTCACACCGACATAGTAGGCCGGGACCGCCGGCTCGACTACTCCTTCGAAGGTGCGTGCACGGCGCCGGCGCCACCCGATGGCGGCGCGTCGATGACGGCGACGGTGCAGCGGGATTCGCAGATGGCGCGGTCGTCGTCGTCGGTCAGTTGGATGCGCCAGACCTGCACCGTGCGGCCCACCCGCACCGGTGTCGCCGTCGCCGTGAGGTGGCCGTCACGCAGCGAACGCAGGTGGCTGGCATTGAGCTCGATGCCGACGACCCCCTTGCCCGGCCCGGCGGCGAGCGCCGCACCGAGGCTGGCCGCCGACTCGGCCAGGAGGGCCGAGACGCCACCGTGGAGGATCCCGTAGGGCTGGTGGACCTTCCAATCGACCGGGATCCGCAAGACGACACGCTCGGCCGTGGTCTCGAGCATCTCGACGTCGAGGAGGCCGTGGATGCCGCTCTGTACACCGGGCGGCATCCCGTCGGCTGCGGCGCTCGGCGGAGGAGGGGTGGTCACCGCCGGATGTTAACGGCGCGCCGGTAGCCTTACCGCGTGGACGGGCCCGTCGACCTGCGGAGCGATACCGTCACCCAGCCGACTCCGGCCATGCGCCAGGCGATGGCCAAGGCGGAGGTGGGTGACGACGATTACGGCGAGGACCCGACCGTGCGAGCGCTCGAAGAGGCCTTCGCCGAACGGGTGGGAAAACCCGCGGCGTTGTTCGTCGCCTCGGGCGTGATGGCCAACCAGATTGCGCTCCGTGTGCTCAGCCGGCCCGGAACTGCGGTATTGGCGGGCAGGCGTCATCACGTCGTGGCCTACGAGTACGGTGCCGCCGCGCTGAACGCGGGCGTCCAGTTCATCGAACTCGACGACGAGGACGGAATGGTGCGTGCGGAGGATGTGATCTGGGCCCGCCGGGCGGTGGCACATCATCAACCGGCTGTCTCGCTCGTCTGCGTCGAGAACACGCACATGGCCGCTTCGGGGGCCCCGTGGAATCCCGCTGCCCTCGCGCACGTGGTCGAGGCAGCCGGGCCGGCGCCCGTCCACATGGACGGAGCCCGTCTCTTCAATGCCGAGGCGGCCACGGGAGTGAGCGCCGCCGAGTGGGCCGCTGACATGACGACCGTGATGTGTTGCCTGTCGAAGGGACTGTGTGCGCCGGTGGGGTCCGTGCTCGCCGGCGGCGACGACCTGATCGAGGAGGCCAGGCTGGCCCGCAAGCGCCTCGGGGGCGGCATGCGTCAGGCCGGCGTGTTGGCCGCTCCCGGTCTGGTCGCTCTGCGTGACATGATCGATCGACTGCCCGAGGATCATCGACGGGCCGCCCGCCTGGCCGAAGCGGTAGCCACGCGCTGGCCCGACTGCGGGCTCGATCCGGCCGCGGTGCGAACGAACATCGTCGCCTTCGCCCATCCTGAGCCCGACAAGTTGTTGGCCCATCTCGAGGATCGGGGCATCTTGGCCCACGCCATCGCACCGCAGGTGATCCGATTCGTGACCCATCGCGATGTCGACGACGCCGGAATCGATCGGGCGTTGACGGCGCTGGCGGACGCGCCGGGCGGGACGGCGGCATGAAGATTCGCATCGGCGTCAGCGCCGGGGGCGAGTCTCTCGGACCCGAGGAGATGGTCGCGCTCGGTCGGGGCATCGGCACCGCCGGTTTCGATTCGCTGTGGCTGCCCGAGGTCCTGACCCGCCCGGGTCCCGATCCGCTGGTGGGACTGGCCTGGGTCGCAGGAGCGTGCCCTCGCCTCAAGATCGGCACGACCATGCTCTTGCCCGGCAGGAACCTGGTCCGGCTGGCCAAGGCCGTCGCGACCCTCGATCAGCTCTCGGGGGGCCGGTTCCTGCTCACCTTCGTCCCGGGCCTGGCCATCGGCGGGGAGCGGAGTGCGATCGGGCTTTCGACGGCGGAGCGCGCCGCCCAGATGGAGGACGCGCTGCCGGTGTTGCGGCGACTGTGGGCGGGCGAGTTGGTCAGCCACGACGGCCCCGCCGGCGCGTTCGAGGACGTGTCCGTCTCCCCTCGGCCGGTGCAGGATCCCTTCGACGTCTGGCTCGGCGGCAACATCGGCTCGGCCCTGGAGCGCTGCGGCCGCATCGGCGACGGTTGGATTCCGGCCTTCTGTACACCGAACGACGCCGCCGAGGGCAAGGCGGTCATCGATCGGGTGGCGGCGGAACACGGTCGCGCCATCAGCCCGGAGCACTTCGGTGTGAGCCTGGCCTATGCGCCACCGGGCACCGATCTCGGGGCGTTGGCGTCATCGCCACTGGCCCGACGGGCTCGTGGCCGTCCGCTCGAGGACATCGTCCCCGTGGGGCTCGCCGGGTTGCGGGCCATGCTCGAGCGCTTTCTCGACGTGGGCTTTTCGAAGTTCGTGGTTCGACCCACGGTCCCGCCCGAAGACGGTTGGGCCGCGGAGCTCGAGCGCCTCGCCGGCGCCGTGGGCGATCTGCAGACCTGACGGACGGCCGCGGGCGGCCCGCCCTTTACGCTGCTGCGCATGCCCGAGCGCCCCCTCACCCTGATGGCCGTCCACGCCCACCCCGACGACGAGGCCATCGGCACCGGCGGCATCCTGGCCCGCTATGCGGACGAGGGCATCCGTACCGTCCTCGTCACGTGCACGAACGGAGAGCTGGGCGACGCCCCGGGAGGCGTCAAGCCCGAAGACCCCGACCACGACGAATCGGTCGTCGTCCCGCTACGGCGGGCAGAGCTAGAAGCGAGTTGCGCCGTGCTCGGCGTGGACCACCTCGAGCTTCTCGGGTACCACGACTCGGGCATGGCAGGGTGGCCCCAGAACGAGTCGCCTGGATCCTTCTGGCAGACGCCGGTGCCCCAAGCGGCGCGGCGTCTGGTCGACCTGATGCGAAAGTACGAGCCGCAGGTGGTCGTCACCTACGACGAGAACGGTTTCTACGGACATCCCGACCACATCCAGGCCAACCGGATCACCCAGGCTGCGCTGGCCCAGTGGGGCGTGCCGGCGAAGCTCTACTACACGGCCGTGGGTCGCTCCCGGCTGGCCGGCTTCTCCGACATCTTGGCCGAGGCGGGGATCGACGGGCCCCCGGCCGAGGTGCAGGAGAACCCCGACTTCGGCACGCCCGACGAGATCATCACCACGACGGTGGACTGCCATGCCGTCGCGGCGCGCAAGTTCGCCTCGCTGGAGGCGCACGCCAGTCAGAGCGACAACATCTTCTTCCTCCAGATGGGCGTCGACCTCTTCTCGACTTTCATGGGCGACGAGCAGTTCGTTCGAGTGCTCGACGACACGGGGGCGCCGATTCCCGAGGACGACCTGTTCGCCGGTCTGCGCTGAATCCTGAGCCAGGCCCGCGCGATGGGGAACAGAGGGCGCGGGCCCGGCTCGGGAGGTTGCCCTACGTGGCGGCGCCGGCCGGAGTCGAGTTGGCGGCCGCCCGAGGCGCGGAGCTGACGAGACAGAGGGTGGCGGCGAGTCCCAGCACCAGTGCCGCAGCGAGTTCCACGGCGAAGGCCTGATGGGCAAAGGGGGCTTGCCATGAATCCTTGAATCCGAACAACCCGTGCTGGACCGTCACGAGGAAGCCCGCCACCGTGGTCAGGGCGAACCCGAGGCCGAGCGCGGCGGCCCAGACCCGGCGCACGGCCATGACGCCGACGCCGAGGACGGCCCCGGCGATGGACTGGAGCAAGAAGAGCGGCCCGATCGTGCCAATGGCGTGGTAGCCCTCGTCGTGCCAGAGGTGGAAGTGGATGTAGGCCGACCACAGCAGCAGGGCCCCGCCGAGCACGAATCCGGCCGTCGCCACGAGGTCGACCGGGCGGGTCGAGTGTCCGGGTCCGCGGAACAGGGGCTTCCAGCGTGCAGGCACGTCATGCATTCGGATCCCGCTCGATCCTTGGATGTCAGAAGGCGTCGGCATGTGGGGGAAATACGGACCGGCCGGGGCCCAAGATTGCCCCGAACTGGGGAAATCCCGCCCGGCGGCCAATCCGTAGACCTGTGGATGCGAGAATCGCGTGTGGACTCGGGCGAGGTTTCGGACGAGGCACTCCTGGCCGGTATCGCCGT
Organism: uncultured Acidimicrobiaceae bacterium; assembly: GCA_963754445.1. Lineage (GTDB taxonomy): Bacteria > Actinomycetota > Acidimicrobiia > Acidimicrobiales > RAAP-2 > Bog-473. The sequence continues at coordinate 1,876,482 of CAVWFT010000002.1, forward strand.
GGGCGACACGTCGGCCGCGGTGACCTTCGTCCGCCGCTACCAGCGTCGGGTCTTCGGGCTGGCCTATTCCATGACCGGCGACGCCGGCGTGGCCGAGGATGTGGCCCAAGAGGCCATGGTCCGGGTCTGGCGCCATGCGCCGGTGTTCGACCCCCGCCGGGGCTCGGTGACCTCATGGGTGCTCACGATCACCCGCAATCTGGCCATCGACGCCCTGCGCCTGCGCCGTGCCGTTCCGACCGACCCCAACGACCTCTCCCTTTCCATGCTGGCCTCGAACGAGCGGGACCCCGAGGAGGCGGCAAGCCGCGGCGACGCCAGGGCCACCGTGCGAGCAGTGCTCGGCGTCCTGCCCGAGGAGCAGCGCAGGGCGGTCGTGCTTGCCGCCGTCTACGGCCGCACGGCACTCGAGATCAGCGAGTCCGAGGGCATTCCTCTCGGAACGGCCAAGACGCGCATCCGCACGGCGCTCATCCGCCTGCGCGCCGCAATCGACAACGTGGAGGGGGTGCGAGGCGAGCCATGAGCGATGACTGCGCGCAGTACACCGACGATCTGGCCGAGCTCGCACTCGGCGTGCTGACCGGACGCGAGCGGTCGCGGGCGCTGTCCCACGTGGACGCATGCCCCCGCTGCTCCGAGGAGCTCGAACTTCTCTCACGGGCGGCCGACGCCTTGGTGGCGGTCGCGCCCGAGGCCGAGCCGCCGCTCGGATTCGAAACGCGTCTGTTCGAACGGTTGGGGATCGATGCGACGCCGGCGCGGCCTCGCCGCCCGCGAAGGGCATGGATCCCCGCCTCCATCGCGGCGGCGATCGCGGCCCTGGCCATCGGACTGGGTCTCGGTCTGTCGTCGTCCTCGACGCCGAACCAGAGCGCCGAGACCACACATCGAGGCGGGGCGGTCGAGGCGGCGGCGCTCATGGAGAACGGACGGAATGTCGGCCGGGTCGCCGTATTCGGCGGGCGGAAGCCGTGGTTGCAGATGACCCTGGCCGACTCCGGGGCACGCGGCGTGGTGCACTGCGTCGTCGTCACCGACAAAGGCACCACACACCAGGTGGGTACCTTCGCGGTCAGCGAGGGCTATGGCGCCTGGCAGGCACCGCTGCACGTGGATCCGTCCACGGTGCGCACGGCCGAGGTGACGTCGCCCAGCGGGACCGTGATCGCCACGGCCACGCTGGGCTGAATCACGCGTCTAGTACCGGTAGGTGTCCGGCTTGTAAGGACCCTCGACCGGCACGCCGATGTAGCCGGCCTGCTCTTTGGTGAGGGTCGTCAGCTTCACTCCCAGGGCGTCGAGGTGCAGCCGCGCCACCTTCTCGTCCAGGTGCTTGGGGAGGACGTAGACATCGTTGACGTATTGACCGGTCTGGGTGAACAGCTCGATCTGCGCCATCGTCTGGTTGGTGAACGAGTTCGACATGACGAAGCTCGGGTGGCCCGTGGCATTGCCGAGGTTCAGCAACCGACCCTCTGAGAGCACGATGATGGCGTGCCCGTCGGGGAACACCCATTTGTCGACCTGGGGTTTGATGTTGATCCGCTCGATGCCCGGTGTTGCGATGAGGCCGGCCATGTCGATCTCGTTGTCGAAGTGTCCGATGTTGCCCACGATGGCCTGGTGCTTCATGCCGGCCATGTGCTCGGCGCGGATGATGTTGAAGTTCCCGGTAGTGGTGATGATGATGTCGGCCTCGGGGAGGATGTCCTCGAGGGTGGTCACCTGGAAACCCTCCATCGCCGCTTGCAGGGCGCAGATCGGGTCCACCTCGGTCACCACGACGCGGGCGCCCTGACCGGCCAGCGACTGTGCGCAGCCCTTGCCGACATCGCCGTATCCGCAGACGACGGCGACCTTGCCGCCGATGAGGACGTCGGTGGCGCGGTTGATGCCGTCGACGAGCGAGTGGCGGCAGCCGTACTTGTTGTCGAACTTGGACTTGGTCACCGAGTCGTTGACGTTGATGGCGGGGAACAGGAGCTCACCCTTCTTGGCCATCTCGACCAGTCGGTGCACGCCCGTCGTCGTCTCCTCGGTGACGCCCTTGATGGCGTTGGCCATCGAAGTCCAGCGGCCGCCGTCCTCGGCCAGGCTGCGGCCGAGCAGGGTGAGCACGACTGCGAACTCCTCCGAGTCGGCTGTCGACGGATCGGGCACGGCTCCGGCCTTCTCGAACTCGACGCCCTTGTGGACGAGCAGCGTGGCATCGCCGCCGTCGTCGAGGATCATGTTGGGCCCGCTCTCGCCCGGCCAGGTCAGCGCCTGCTCGGTGCACCACCAGTACTCCTCGAGGGTTTCGCCCTTCCAGGCGAACACGGGAACGCCCTTGGGGTCGTCCGCCGTCCCATCGGGACCGACGGCGATGGCCGCCGCGGCATGGTCCTGGGTGGAGAAGATGTTGCAGCTGGCCCAGCGGACCTCGGCGCCGAGCGCAGTCAGGGTCTCGATCAGCACGGCCGTCTGCACGGTCATGTGCAGCGAGCCCGTCACGCGGGCACCGGCCAGCGGTTTGGTGGTGCCGAACTCCGACCGCATGGCCATCAGACCGGGCATCTCGTGCTCGGCCATCTCGATCTCCTTGCGGCCGAATTCGGCCAGGGACAGGTCTGCCACCTTGTAGGGCAGCGCTTTTGCAGAGGTCGTCATGACGTTCCTTCTTCCTTCTTCGCGGCGCGCGGACGCGCAGGCCTGGTGTCTTGGGCTGGACGGCGAAGGCGCAACGCACGTGCTCCGACCTCTGTCGGAGGCCGCGGGACCCGTCAACAGACTAGGCGATGGGGACGGCATGGATGGTCCTCCGGGCCGTCGGGCCCGCTCGGGCTACCAGACTGCGCTGACGGTCCCGGCAGGGGTTGCCCGTCGCCGTGGTGCACAATGGACGCTCTTCCGGCAGGAAGCACCCCACGAGCCCCCGTAGCTCAGGGGATAGAGCATCGGTTTCCTAAACCGTGTGCGAAGGTTCGAATCCTTCCGGGGGCGCTTCAAAAACCCAGGTATATACCGCATTTTCAGAAATGATTTTTCGCTAGTTCCTGTCCCGTCGTGTCAAAGGACTACGTCAGAGGGTCATCTTGAAGAACGGCGAGATCTGCGGCCTTAGCGGATTCCGGACTGGCTGGTTGTCCACATCACGTTCCTCACCTGGTTCAAGAAATCTATTGAACGGTGGCCAGCGGAGCCCGTGCATCGTGTCCCAGGGGACCTTGGTGTTGAACTGAGGGTCACGACCCCTCAAGGTGTGATGGCGCTACGAAGCGAAGAGGTAAGCCGCCCCCGCACGACTGTTTGTGCCGGGTGCACCGACGACGACTCCGTATCCCAAACCGACCGACTGGCCGAAGTAGTCGCCGGTAGCGGAGGCGGGAGCCGTGAGTGAGGCTGTCGGAGAGGAGGGCCAGCCGGAAGTCCCCCTCACGTAGACATAAGCAGAGCCTGGCCCTAGCTCTTTGTACCCGGGCGCTCCGATGGCGAGCGTGTCTCCCGCGACCGCGACCGAATATCCGAAAAAGTCATTGTTGCTTTCGGTGGCGGGGTCGTTGAGGGTGACGGTCGGGGTGGTGGGCCAGCCGGAAGACCCCTCTACGTAGACATACGTCGAGGCGTCGTCCCCGTTCGCTTCGCCTACCACGAGCGTGTCTCCCGCTACCGCGACCGACCAGCCAAAAGAGCTGGGAGAGGTGCTTGGGCTGGTGAGGGTCGTAGTCGGGGTGGTGGGCCAGCCAGCAGAGCCCTTCACGTAGACGTATGCGTCGCCGCTATATCGGCCGACGACGATCGTCTTCCCCGACACCGCCACAGAATCGCCGAAAGAGTCACCCTCGCTGACAACGGGGTCATCAAAAGTGACGGTCGGGGTGGTGGGCCACCCCGAAGTTGCCCTCATATAGACATACGCCGCCGAATCGGTCGTGTCGGTGGAAGCTGCTCCGACGACGATGTTCCTGCCCGAGATCGCAACCGAGCTGCCGAACCTGTCATTCGCCGTGTTGTCAGGGTCGTTGAGTGTTGTCGTTGGGGTGGAGGGCCAGCCAGAGGACCCCCTCACGTAGATATACGCGGCGCCGGCGTCCGAGTCGGTGGGGTCGGCTCCCACGATGATCGTGTCTCCCGCTATCGCAATCGTGCTGCCGAAACCATCGTCGGAAGTGGCGGCGGGGTCCGAGAGGGTGACAGTCGGCGTGGCCGGCCAACCCGACGAGCCCCTCACATATATGTATGCCGCGCCGGCATAGCCGTCGGTGTCGGGTGCGCCGACAACCTCGGTGGCTCCGACACCCTCTCCCGTCCTCGTCACTACGTCGCCGAAACCGCTCCCCCCCACTGGGTCCTGCCAGGCCACGCGCAACGTCCCAGCCGCGTGCTTTCCCGCAGTTTGCGCCGCTTCGGCCACCGACACCGGAAGCGTCACAGCCAAGCCCAGCGCTGCCAGCCCGATCGGAATCCTGGTTGCCCTCATCATGGCCGCCCTCCGCGTGTCGAGATTTGTTGAAAATGTCCAGGTCGACTGTTCCGAGCCATTCGTCAATGCCAAGGTCAAGGTAACGACCTGCTGTCTCGGCGCGCCTCAGTACTCAGTACTGAATTCGGGGCGTGATTCCGATCTTCAATCGTGGTCAAATCGCGAAAAACGCTGGTGAGGCGCCAGTGCCCTATGTAAAAGACTGAGCTTCAGCCGAGGTACCGGATGCGCCACCGCAGGAGATGGCTGAGTCGCGCCTATCTGGCTCGCAGCGACGATTTCCGGAACTACGTCGGTAAGTTTTGCCGGGCTTGGGAATCCGTAGGGGATCCAAGCCCGAGATGGCCATGCGGGGTCACCTCGAATCGCGGGGCAAGAACGTATGGCGAGCCAAGGTGTACCTCGGGCAGGAATCCGGGAACTCAAAGCGATACCTACAGCGCACCATCCACGGCACCAAGCGCCAAGCAGAAGACGTTTTAAACGAGCTGCTCGTTGAAGCTGGCAGAAGTTCGAAAGCAATCGTGGATGGCACCTTCGGCGACCTTTCCGAGAAATGGCTGGCCTTGTCGTGTCAGACGCTGTCACCAACGGCCCAGCACGAGTATGACCGTTTGCTCAAAGGATTGATTGAACATTGGTCTTAACCTTGAAACCCACAAACCAGGACTTTTCGTAATTCTCAATAAGGCGCTGAGCGTCCCAGCCTGAAGCGGATGTCCCGGCCCAATCGGGGGTCAGCCCCTTTCTCCCCGAGAGTCAGCCCCTGGGCGTTCTCCCCCTGGTCGATCTCGCTGCTTACCCAGATGCGCACGTGGGTCTCGGTCGGAGCGAAGTCCTTGGCCTCTTGTCTGATATTGCGATCGTCGGTTAACGCTGCTCGGCGATCGCCACTTTGAACTCCGAGGCAGAACGACCGACTGTTGCGGTTTGTTTTCTCTATGTACCCGTTTGACTTACTTCTCGGGCCGCGCTCCTGACGTTAGGCGTTCGTCACGGTGGCCGAAGCCCAGACCCTAGGATGCACCGCCGCTCGAAGGGATGCTCATAGCTTTGTGCGAAGGCCCGAACGTAAAAGGACGGGGCCGCGTGACCCCATCCTTTTACGTCCGATCTACTCGAAATTTCAGCAGTCGGGGTACCGACTGCAGCATTAGCTGAACTGAATCGAACTCGTCGTTGGATCGAACTGAGCAGTAGCAATAACAATCGTCTTGTTACCACCGGCCTCAGAGACAACGTCGTTGTAGAAGTTTCCAGTCGTATTCGTTCCAGTGTCTTTGCTGAAACAAGTCGTAATCGTGGAAGTCTCGCCGGACTGCGAAGCAGGAGTCGCGACGTGACCGGTGAGCACGAAGCCCGTCTCGCCGCTCGGACAGTTCCCAGGTCCGGAGCCCGTGGGCGCGAGACGATGTGGTCCGTTCCGCCAGAGCCACCGCAACAGGAGAGGTTTTAGCGCGAGTGGAGAGTATTTCCCGACGTCCCAGTCCGGGCACCTGAAGCGCACGCCGTGGTGACTCTTGAGCGTCGGCTCCCGAGTGGCGGCCATCGCCGGCCCATGCCGGCGTAGACGTCGAAAGCATCTACGAACTCGTTGGGCGCAATTCTGCTTTGGCACAACCGACACATACAGCTTGGAGATCGAGTGTCGATTTACAGCGACGCAGCGGACTCCCAGATCCGACGGAGCTCCTATCTCGAAGAGTGTGCTGAACGAGGTAGTGACGAGCTGGGGCACGAAGCACAAATTGCAAGCTGATGCTGAGACCGACTTGAGCGAAACGTTCGAGCGATTGTGCGCGCGATTTAGTTTCGGCTCCGGCAACGTTGGCATCACCGCGAGCATCGGTTCCTTCGCCGCGGGGATCGAAGAGGGAACCAACGTGCCCTCAAGAATCTCGCTGACATTTGGTGTTGGCCGCCGCAATGCAGTCATCGAGACCTCTATCTTCTGGGCCCGCTTAGGGGACTTCATCAATGTCAATGGCGTCTACCCGCGCCACAATGTCGGAGGATCATCGTCGGCGCGCCGCCCCTTCTGGCGCCCGCACGTAGGAGTTGATCACCATGCAAGCATCCGGATATGGATGTCTACCGTGATGGCGGGGATGGAATCGCTTGACGCTTGCGACACCATCCTGGGATACTCCCGTTGCAGGCCTGTCCGGGTGGGGGCTGCCGCCCCCGAGTCCAGGGAAAAGGAGCGGCGCAAACGATGATGCAGAGTGAAAGTCAATCGGGTCGGACAACCATGTGGCTGGGAGTCCTTTCGGTCGTTGTCGCCGGTATCGTGCTGTTGCCGGCAGCCGTCGCCCAGGCGTCGTCCCCAAAAGCTGTGACCATCTCGTCGATCATCACCGAGGGCAGCACGGCGAAGCCACTCATCATCGTCAAGGGAAGCGGTTTCGGCGCAACTGCTCCTGTGGCGGATCCTGCAGCGCACCCCAATGGCCAGAGCGCCTGCCCCGCCTTTCCCGTGTCGCCGGCCAAAGACATCAAGCACGACGGCTACGACTACGGGACCGACATGCTGTGGCTGGAGAACTCCACCCCAAGAGAGCCCACCGCAGGATGGCGAGCCGGCGACTACGTGCCCAGTAGCGAGATTGACTGCATAGGGATCCGCATTGTGAAGTGGAGCCGTACCGAGTTGGAGTTCAAGCTTGGGACTGCCTATGACAACCCGACGTTAGAAGGCGGAAACCAATACCAGCTGAACCAGGGTGACATCATCGAGCTCGAAGTCCGCGGTGTGGAGTCGGAGGGAACTGTCTGTTTCGGGTGTGCATAAAGCAACCCTGCTTCGGTAAGTCCAATCTGGTCTGCCCCTCCCTACGCTCTCGTGTCTGCTCCCGGTACGCAGAACGACGGTGTGGTCCGGCGGCCGATAGCGAGCAGTCGAATAGACGATTCGCAGTCGGTATTCGCGAATCTCATCGGACACTTTTCTTGGCTGCGGGACGCGGCGTCGCTCGCGAGACGGCATCAGTTGAAGATCCTGTGACTCGCGTCGCTGAGGTTTGCCTTAGCGGCAAGCCGTCGGATGACGACACTTCGATCCTTGCCATTCGATGGCTGGACCGAGGGTTCAGATGTGGTTCAGATTTGGGCGCTGAGGCATCCGGATATCTTGGAGGACCGATAATGGCAATGGTAGAAGTGCACACGGAGTGGCGAGGCCTCTTCGGGGCTGCTTGTTTGTGGTTGGGTCCCAAATGACATCCGTTAGCCATACATGGCGAATCGATCGCGGCGACGGTGGACGTTCTGCCACGGCTTAGAAGGAAGATTCGGAAACCCCGACCACGCGACCTGAACGGGTTTTCCTTCGCCGGCCATCAGTGACATGGCCGCGTACCGCCTTTTGGGGGCACCAACTCTTTGAGCAGTTCGTTGGCCCGCTTCGTCATCGCCAGTTCGGTCTCGAGCTCGGCAATGCGCCGGCGAGCGGCCTTCAGCTCCGTGTTCTCCGTGGTCGTGGTGCCACGGCTCCTTACCTGTATCGATCAGTTCCTGATTTCGCCAGCTGTAGATCTGATCTGTACCTCGTTTTGGGACAGGCTGTGTGAGAGTTTGGCGGGTGCCCCGTTGCCGTCGGCTCCGGAGTCGGGACTTCAGCTCACGTAGAGATCGCCGTCCGAACCTTCGGCGATTGTGAGCCGAGTCAGACCGGACTGCGCTGGGCCCACCTCGACGGCTCCGGTGGACCCGTTGAACTCGGATCCGTGACACGGGCAGACAAAGCGCCTTCCCGTGGTGTCGTACTGGACGGTACAACCGGCGTGCGGGCACACCGCGTCGAATGCCAGGAAGGTGCCCGCCTCCGGCTGGACCACGAGGGACGGATCCCCCGAGCTTGGGTCCTGGAAGGCGGCCGCGCCGCCGACCGGCACGTCGCGGGCCGGGCCGACCTTTGTTCCCGTCGGGTGACCGGTCGTCGGAGTGGTCGGAGCGGCCACCGCAGCTCGACCCGACGATGTCGTGGTCGAGCTGGAGGAGACAGCGCCGCCCAGGCTCGGTGTCGCACTACCCGACGGGGAACCGGCCACCCGACCGAGTCCGGCGGCCGCGGCGCCGCCGACGAGCGTGGCGCCCGCGATGGCACCCGCAGCGACCGCCTGCGCCACGAAGGTCCGGCGATCGAGCTCCTGTTGGTCGATGCGGCGCACCTCGGCTGGCTGCTGGGCCAGAAACGGGCAGGGTCCGGGGCTACAGACCCCGCCGTCGAGGGCCCGGCAGAATCCCTTCTCGTAGGACCCGCACACCCGGCGCGCCGTGGCGAACGAGATGGGCACGATGGCCACGGGTTCGGCTCCCATCTGTCGCCGTGCGCGGCGTGACAACAGGGCGTCCGTCGAGAACACGCCGCCGGCACCTCCGATGACGAGCGGCGTCCAGGCGAAGACGAACACGATGTCCGAGCCCGTGTAGTAGGGGTGCGAGTGATAACTCACGGTGAGGAAGAGCATGAAGGACAGCAGCAATCCGCCGACCGCGGCGGCGCGCGACCACAGGCCGAGCACCGTACCGAGACCGATGGCCAGCTCCCCGAGCGCGATGACGATCCCCAGCGGAACTGCCACGTGGGTGAGAGGTCCGATCATGCTGTGGATGGGGCTCAATCGCTCCGCACCTGTCAGCTGTGCCTGAATGGACGCCGGCCTCGATGCGTCGAAGAAGTCAGGATTGGCGAGCTTTTGCAGTCCGGCGAAGACGAAGGTGATTCCGAGAAACATCCGCAGCGGGAGCAGGACCCAGCCCGCGAGGTACTGGCCGTGCGGGGGCGGGCGCAGCCAGTCCCATTCGAGCCAGTGGCGGTTCCTCGACTTGCTACCGCTGGCGGTGCGCCCTTGGCGCGGTGGCTGAGGCATGGGGCTCGCTCGCTCGAAAATGTGGGACGGTCGTCCGCCGGTCATTGTGCGGGCGCGCACCTTACGCACACATGAAGTTCAGCCTGCCGGCCTGGGGACCGTGCCGTGGACACTGCGAAGTTCCCGCCGTCGCATCTCGTTCCCGCCCTGATTTAGTGCTGAAAGAAGTTACCCGAGGGTAGCTTCATTTGGACGAAATCGAAGGGCGGGAGAATGCACCCATTTACGGCGCTCTGCCTGGTCTCGGACCTGGATCGCGCTGCGCAGGCCGCTATCTACGCACCGAATCACAATCAGGCGGGTTTCTCGGACCACAGTGTTTCGACCCCCCGGGAACGGATATACCCAAAGTGGATTTGCTCCGCCACGGTGTGGGCAACCAAAAGAAGGGGGCATTCAAGCCCTTTCATTCGGGGGGAAGCATCGAGTGAAGCGTGCTTTGCAATGGATCTCCCCGGTGGAAAACCCAAACGAAGGAGATAATTGGTGCTGAAGAATCGAATCATGATCGGCGCGATTGCAGGGTCTGCTGCGCTCGTCCCACTGGCCGGGATGACGGCGTTGGCGAGTAGCCCCGCTGGTGCGGCGAAGCCGAAGGGCATCACCTGCACGGCCCTGTCGGGCAAGGTGAGCTCGACGGGCACCGCCAAGATCAAGGTGACCGGCTGCAATGGCAACACCGGTGGATCGGGCAAGAGCAAGGGCTCGGCCACGGCGTCCTCCGGCACGATCACGTGGGCGAACGGCAAGTCGACGACCTCGACCGAGTCGTACGCCTCTGGGAGCGGTTGCCCGGGTAGCGACGTCACCGAGGTCATCAGCGGCAACGTGACTGCGGACAACACCAAGAGCACGTCGGTAGGCGCCGCGCTTTCCGCGACGGTTTGCTACAACTCTTCGACGAGCAAGCTGAGCCTGCTTCCGGGGACCAAGTTCACGTTCGCCGCCTAAGCAGCGAAGCGCACGATTCACGGGCGAATGGGGGTTCGCGTGCAGCGGACCCCCATTCGTGTGCCCGGAGTACCGTGGCCCGGTGACTCGTTTCACCGTTGACCCGCCGACGCTGTTGCTCCTGGCCGAACGGCCGCACGAACTCGATCCGGCGCATCGTTTGGTCGCGCCGAACGCCATCCGCTCCCAGGCGCTGGATCTCCTGCTGGCCGGCGTCCGCCGCGGTGATCTCTCCGAGAAGGGCGCTCTGGCACTGCACGACGCCATGACGGGGATAAAGATGCGGCTGCTCGGCGACCGGGTCTCGCGCCGCGTGGCGTGGCAGATCGCACGAGAGCACGATTGGGAGACGATCGCCGAAGCCGAGTACCTCGCCGTGGCGAAATTGCAGGCCGATGCGCTCGTGACGGTGAACCGCGACCTGGCCGCCAGGGCGAGCGGAATCGTGCCTCTCGAACCGGTCTCCGTCCTGTTCGGCGATTGACGCCGGCCGAGTCGATCGGAACTGCCGGTTCGGATCGTTCCCTCGTGCCGACCGCGCCACTCCACCGCTGTCCTCGCACCTGTCCCGGAGCGGTCAGCCGTCGGCCACGCCGTGGAGCTCCACTTTGACGTGCACCTCGGGGTAGACCCGGACCATCAGCATGCTGGGTGGCTTCATGCCGAACTGGCGGATGTCGAACGTATCCTCACCCGAGAGCACCACCGCGCCTGGTTGAAGGTCGATGTCCATCTCGTGCTCGAAGGTCAAGGACTTGCCGTGAAAGGCGATGTCGCCCGTGACCGAATAGCGGGGGTGGGGCCCGGCGAGGACGACCCGGGTGAGGGTGCCGGCGATGGTCGGGTACCGCTTGGCGTCGATGCGCCGGCGCAGTTCGCGGTCGTAGAGGTGGTTTCCCGAGGTCAGCTTCTCCACCGCGAGTTCGAGCTCACCCGTGACGGGTCCATCCACGTCGAGCGTGCCGTCCTCTCGAGTGCGTGCTTCGAACCAGCCCGTGACACCGCGGGTCTCGGTGTTGATGGGATGCAGGCTGGAGCGGGCGCTCACCCAGATGCACGAGCGCACCGAATCGAGCGTGTAGCGAGTCATGCGACCTTTCCGTCCTCGAATGTCCCGCCGGGATCCCTGGCCGAGGTGCGCATCTTGTCATACGGGTGTGGGAGATCCAGGGGCGAGGGCCACCGCCCACCGATCCCCATAGGATTGCTCTCGTCCCCGTCGACCCAGGTGGTCCGGTGTTTTGGTCTCCGTGTCCAGGGCATTTCGGAGGGGACGAGCCGAGGCCCGCCCCCGTTCGATGTCACAGGAGGCACACAGCGCGTCCAGAGCCGGGGTCGAAACGGGCATGGTGGGATGAAAGCGTCCCGAGAGCAGAGGTCGCTGATCGATGTCACGCCAACCTGTACACAGCACACCGGAAGGAAGGGCTTCAGCCCAGTCCCGGCTACGCCGCCTGACCCGCGGCCTGGTACTCGCTGCGGCGGGCCTCACGGCCGTCATCGGCGTTGCGGTCTCCCGTGAGCATGCCGGATCGACTGCGGCGGCGACGAGCAACGCTGGCTCGTCCTCGTCGAGCGGGGTGACCACGACCACGGCCGGTTCGAATTCGTCGGGAGACACCTCGACCACCTCCGGCGGTAGTTCCACGTCGTCGGACTCGTCATCCTCCACCACGACCACCACGACCACGACGGCCCCTTCGTCGAGCTCGTCCTCGGCCACCGTCACCTCGGGGGGCACGTCACGATGAGCACGACGGCGCATCAGGCGCCACTGGCGGTCCGCTCTTTCCGGGCGATCGGGACGACGGCGACGGTGGTGGTCCAGAATCCCGACGTCGCATCCGTGGCCGAAGACGCCCTCGCCGGCGTGCTCCGGGAGTTCGACCTTGCCTGCAGCCGCTTCCGCGACGACTCGGAACTGTCCATGCTCCACCACGAGGCCGGCCGGACAGTGCCGGTCTCTCGGCTCCTCTACGACGCGCTCGAGGTGGCCTGCGATGTCGCGGCCCGGACTCACGGAGCCGTCGATCCCACGGTCGGCAATGCCATTGCCGCCCTCGGCTACGACGTCGACCTCGACGAGGTCCTGGCCCGTCCGGCGGCGCCGCCGCGTGCGCTGGGCACCGTTCCCGGCTACCAGCATGTCCAACTGCATCCCACGACGTGTTCGGTACGCATTCCACGGGGTGTCCGTCTCGATCTCGGTTCGACCGCCAAGGCGATGGCAGCTGATCGAGCGGCCTCGGAGATCGCCCATCAGGTCGGGGGCGGGGTGCTGGTCAGCCTCGGCGGTGACGTCGCGGTCGCCGGGCCGCCTCCAGCCGAAGGCTGGGCCGTGGGTATTGCCCAGGAGTCGTCGACGCCGGCGGACCAGGTCGACCAGGTGGTCGCCATCCGCGGAGGCGGGTTGGCCAGTTCGGCCACGGGCGCCCGGACCTGGCAGAACGGTCCTCGCGTCGTACATCACATCATCGACCCACGGACCGGCGACTGCGTCGAGCCCTATTGGACCTTGGTGTCCGCGACCGGCCCGTCGTGTGTCGAAGCCAATCTCGTGAGCACCGCTTCCTTGGTCTGGGGGGAGCGGGCGCTCGACGAACTCTCTCGGTTCGACCAGGCCCTGCGCCTCGTTCGACACGACGGAGAGGTGTGCTACGTCAATGGGTGGCCGCCGGAGGACGCGTCATGAACTCGACCGCCATTTGGTACGCCACGCGGGCCACCGGCCTCATGGCGCTGGTTCTCCTGACGGGCACCATGGTGCTCGGCATCACGACGACGACACGCGCGCGGGCCAGGAACTGGCCAGGGTTTGCCCAGCAGGAGATCCATCGCCGCCTCTCCATGATCGCGGCAGTCTTTCTCGGTCTGCATGTGCTGACCAGCGCTCTCGACACCTACGTGAACATCAGCTGGGCCGCCATTGTCGTCCCGTTCACGTCGGGCTACGACAGCTTCTGGGTCGGAGTGGGTGCCATCGCGCTCGACGCAATGGTCGCGGTCATGGTGACCAGTCTTCTGCGCTCTCGTATGCGTCCCGGGACATGGAGAGCCCTGCACTGGCTCGCCTATGTCTGCTGGCCGGTTGCCTTGGCGCACACGTTCGGCATGGGTACCGACGCCGGCGAGACATGGGTCATCGTTCTCGGCGCCCTCTGTATCGGCGCGGTCCTCGTGGCCCTGTTGTGGCGCATCATGGCGGCATCTCGGCAGAGCGCAGCTCGCACCAGCCATGCCTCGGTGGCCGAGGTTCCGGACACGCACCTGGCTCTCAGCGGCAGCGACGCAGGAGCACGCCGTGGTTGACGTGAGCCGAGCCGCGCCGGACACCGGTCGCTACAACCTCTTGGGCCATCCGACGGATTGGGCCGGACACGTGGCGGTCCTGGGTCCGCCCCCACTGCCCTCGGCAACTTCGAATCGCGAGTGGAGCGCGGGTTTCGCAGCGGCGCTGCAGGCGTCCGGCCTCACGGGGCGAGGAGGTGCCGGGTTTCCCGCAGCGATCAAGTTCGCCGTGGCGAGTGCCGCCGGTCGCCGTGGATCCATCGTCGTCAACGCCATGGAGGGAGAGCCGGCCAGCGACAAGGACAAGCTGCTCCTTCTTCGCTCGCCCCATCTCGTGCTGGACGGCGCCCAGCTCCTGGCTGCCGCCTGCCGCTCGGCCGACGTGATCGTCTGCGTGCCCGAAGGGCGCGATGCCGTCGCGGCGGCGGTCAGCAGGGCCGTGGCCGAACGTGCGGGTGCGGTTCGTGGCTCGGTCCCCGAGCGAATCGTCCGGCCACCCGATCGGTTCGTGGCCGGCGAGGAATCCGCCCTCGTCTCGTGGATCGCCTCTGGAAGCTCGCGCCCTTCATTCCGACCGGAGAAGGGCATTCCGTTGCGCATTGGCCGCCAGGCCGTCCTCGTCCACAACGCGGAGACGCTGGCCCACGTGGCGATGATCGCCCGCGTGGGTCCCGATCAATTCCGGGCCCGGGGTCTGGTCGAGGATCCCGGAACGTCGCTGGTCACGATCTCCGGGGCGGTCGAACATCCCGGTGTGGTCGAGGTCGACCGTGGGACCCCGCTGCTCGACATTGCGGCACGGGCGACGCCGTCGCAGGCGCCCCAGGCACTCCTCGTCGGCGGCTATGGGGGAGCGTGGGTCGGACCGGAGCATTTCGACACCCCGTACGCCTCTCTCTCCCTCCGGACCATCGGCGCCTCATCCGGCGTGGGCGTGGTGGTGGTTCTCGGCCCTGACGCGTGTGGCATCGCGGAGACGGCTTCAATCGCCCATTACCTGGCCCAGCAGAGTGCCGGCCAGTGTGGACCGTGCGTGTACGGCCTGCCGGCACTCGCCAACGACATGTCCCGCCTGGCCAACGGCACGGCCGGCCCCGACGAGCTGGCTGCGCTGTACCGACATCTCGGCGTGATCCACGGCCGCGGGGCCTGTCGCCACCCCGATGGGGCGGTCAACGTGGTGAAGAGCGCCCTAAGTGTCTTTGCCGCCGATGTGCGGGACCACGCGGCCGGCCGGCCCTGCCCGCATGCCCACCGTCCGTCGGGACTCCGATTTCCTCCTGCCTCGAGAGGGTGACCATGTTGCAGATACTGATCGATCCGGTGGCCTGCGATGCCTACGGCTACTGCGCCGAATTGTTGCCCGAGGCCGTCACGCTCGACGAATGGGGGTACCCGATCGTGGACGGCAAGCCGCTCGGCCCCGAGCTGGTCGAGGCGGCGAAGCGGGCCGCCCGTGATTGTCCACGGCGTGCCATCACCGTGCGCAGTCGTTCCGGGAGCCGCTGACGTTTCCGTCACAATGGCGAGCGTGTCTGGACGTCTGCGTCGCTGATGCCACCTGACGGATTGTTGATCCGGCGGGCCACGGAGGCCGACCTGCCTCGTGCGATCGAGCTTCTCGCCCTCGGCGCCGTGCCCGGTGCCCCTCCGCGCAGCGCGGAAGCGCCGGACCAAATCGGGCCGTATCGGTCCGCCCTGCGCGAGATCGATGCCGCCGGCGGTGCGGTGCTGGTCGCAGTGCTCGGCTCCGAGGTGACCGGCGTCTGCCAGCTCCTGGTGTTCCGGCACCTCCAGGCCCGAGGCGGGCTCTGTGCCGAACTCGAATCGGTCCATGTGCATCCCGAGCACCGGGCGACGGGGGTGGGCTCGGCCCTGGTCCGGGAGGCGGTCGAGTGGGCGCGGGCGCTCGGTTGCTACCGGGTCCAGCTCACGTCCAATGCGGTCCGAGAGGACGCACACCGTTTCTACGAACGGCTCGGATTCACCGCGTCGCACGTGGGATTCAAGTTGTGGTTGTCGTGAATCCGCAGGAAAGGGGTTCGGGGGTTGTCTTTACCTCGTAATCATGTAATCTTGTAATATGACAGATACCACGAAGGGTCCCCGCGGACGTCGCCGGTCCGCCGAACAGGTGCCGTCGGGCCCGGAGCAGGAACGCCTGATCGCCGCCTGGTTCAGTGGGCGAATCCCGGACGGCTGGTTCGAAGGTGCGCCGACGATCGAGATCGACGCCGACGAGATCCTGATCGTGGGGGCACTGGCCGCACCACGGCTCGCGGGCGACGTGGGAGCGGACGAGGTTCGGGTGGCAGAACAGGCTCGGATCACCGGCTTCCGCGAAGAGTCCAGAGGGGCACGGATGCGTATCGCCGAGGAGGCCCAACCCGCTTTCATGCGGACGGTTTCCTGGGGTGCGGAGTGTGGTGGTTCTCGGGTTCATTTCACCACCGCCGGAGTTCCGGCCATGACCCGGCTCGGGATGCGGGACCGTCGGGTGTTGGACACCCTGATCGACGCCGGCGTGGCGGGCAGCCGTAGTCAGGCGCTGGCCTGGTGCGTCCGACTGGTGGCGCAGCACGAATCCGAGTGGATCGACGAGTTGCGCTCTGCGATGGCCAAGGTCGAAGAGGTGCGCAACCGCGGCCCGCACAGCACGGCGGACGCGGACTGACCTGTCCGGTGGCCCGCGTGCCACCATGCGGGATGGAACAATTTCATCAAGTCCAGGACGAGTTGCGCAACCCGTATCGCCAGCTCCAAGCGGCGATCCCCGATGTGATGGCCGGCTATGGCGCGCTCCACGACGCCGCCATGGCGGATGGTGCACTCCCGGTCAAGATCAAGGAGCTGATCGCACTCTCCATCGCCATCACGCGCGAGTGTGACGGCTGCATCGCCGCGCACGCGCGCAATGCCGTGCGTCTCGGTGCCACCCGGCGGGAGGTCGTCGAGATGATCGGGGTCGCCATCTCCATGAACGGTGGTCCAGGAACCGTTTGGGGAACGCGGGCGCTGGCCGCGTATCAGGAGTTTGGCGGCGAGACCGGCTGAATCGGTTGGATCTCGGGTGCCCGTGCAGCGCGGGATTCGGCACCAGGTGCAGCCTGCACCGGCGCCGGGTCTTCGAGATGGCGCGGCCACAGCCTCTTGGCCAGGACGACATTCGTCTCGCCGGCATAGATGAACAGCTGCGATCCCAACGAGAGCCAGAACACGAGGCCCAGGACGGTGGCAAAAAAGCCGTAGAGCTGGGTCGTGTGTCGGAGGGCATGACTGACCAACAGGCCACCGACCGTCTCGAGCACGGTCCAACCCGTGGCACCGATCACCGAGCCAGGGAGGAGCTGCCGCCAGCGGGTTCCGGAGGGGGCCAGGATGTGCAGCGCGAGGAGGTAGGCGGCAAAGTTCACCGCGCCGGCGCCGACAAGTGTGTAGGCCCAGTAGGCCACCGGGTAGGAGTGCACACCGCCGATCGTGGAGACGCCGGTCAGGATTGCGCTGCCGACGACGGCCAGGGCAATCGTGCCCAACAGGAGCAGGCCGCGGAGCACCCGGGGCCCGAGGCCGGCCTCCTTGTGCCTTGGGACGCCCCACATGATGGCGCTCGCCGTCTGCAGATGGTTCGTGACGCCGAGTGACCCCCAGAGCAACCCGACGAAGCTGACGATGAAGGCCAGCGGAGAGGGCCGGTGCAGAGCAGTGATGCTCGAAGCCAAACGGTCACCGATTACGGGGAATTCGGAGAGGGCCGAGTGCACGAGGTGCTGTTCGGCCTCCTTGTTGTTCCGAAGGACGAGACCGACGATCGTGACGAAGAGCAGCAACAAGGGAAACACGGCCAGGAACCCGTAGAAGGTCACCAGCGCGGCGAGCGATCCACCCCGGTCGTCGCCATACTTCTTGAGAACGGCCACGGGTACCGCAGTAAGCGCGGAGCGGCGTTGCCAATCGTCGAGTCGGCGGATGATCCGCCGCCAGAGGCTCAGCGTGTTCCGGCCACCGGCGTGAACGTGCAGTCAAGGTGCTTGATGCCATTGATGAAGGGGGAGAGGAGCCGGTCCGGCTCACCCGTGGCCTCGATGTCGGGCAGGCGCTCGAAGAGTCGACGGAACATCACGTCGATCTCCTGGCGGGCCAGGTGCGCGCCCAGGCAGAAATGCGGGCCCGCGGCCCCGAACCCGATGTGAGGGTTCGGGGCTCGCCGCACGTCGAACGTGTACGGGTTCTCGAATACCTCTTCGTCTCGATTGGCCGAGTTGTAGAACAGGATGACCCGGTCACCGGCGGTCAACGGCTGGCCGCCCAGCACGGTGTCCTCGGCGACCGTGCGTCGCATCCAGATGACGGGCGAGGCCCAGCGCACGATCTCGTCGACCGCGGTGGGGCCAACACCATCGATGTCTGCCTGCCAAAGGGCGCGTTGGTCGGGGTGCCCGGTCAGAGCCAAGAGGCCATGGCTGATGGCGTTGCGGGTCGTCTCGTTGCCGGCCACGACGAGCAGGATGAAGAACGAGGCCAGCTCGGCGTCGGTCAGAGCCTCGCCGTCGACGTTGGTGTTGACGAGTGCCGACGTCACGTCATCGGTTGGATGGTCCTTGCGGTACTGGGCCAGGTCCACCATGAGCAGGTTCAGCTGCTGCGCCGCGTTCATGAAGGCCAGCATCGGATCCTCGCCCTCGGCGACGTACTCGGGGTCCCCGTTGGACAGGATCACGTTCGACGCGTTGAAGACGGTGTCGTAGTCGGTGGCGCCGATGCCCATCATGTCGCAGATGATCTCCAGCGGCAGTCGGGCCGCCACCTCGACGGTGAAGTCACACCCGCCCTGACCGGCCACTCGGTCGATGACGTCGTTGGCCACGTGATCGATTCGGTCCTCGATCGACTTGATCATTCGGGGGTTGAATGCAGCGGAGACGATGCGGCGCAGCCGGGCGTGACGCGGGTTGTCCATGTTGATCATGGAACCGAAGAAGTCGTTCATCTCCTCGGGCAGATCGATCATCGATGTGGCGCCCTTGCCCGACTGGAATATCTCGGGGTGCCGACTTGCCTCGGAGACGTGGGCGTGTTTCGTCAGGGCGTAGAAACCCTCGCCCTTTTCGATCACGAAGGCCAAGGCCTCCGGGATCTCCGGTTCGTCGAAGTGCGCAATGGGGCGTTCGCGACGCAAGGTCTCGAAGGCGCCTTCCCGCTCGCTCCAGGGGCGAGCCCAGAACTCGATGTCCGAGAGATCGATTTCGTCGAGCGAGAGGACGGAACGTGGCTCCATGACTCCCACCCTATCCAGGTCCCTACACTGCGAACATGTGCGACACGCTGTGTGCCCGCGGCCCGGGCGGCATGCTGTTCGCCAAGAACTCCGACCGACCTCCCGGTGAGGTGCAGGTGGCCTGGCCGTTCGGCCGTCGCAATTCGGCGGGCTGCAGCCTGCGTACGCAATACCTGACCATCGGGGACACCGGGGCACATGCGGCGCTGCTGTCGTGTCCGACCTGGCTCTGGGGCGCGGAGCACGGGGTGAACGAGTTCGGCGTGGCCATCGGCAATGAACGGGTGGCCACGACCCATGAGGCCGCGGCGGCGCCGCCGGCCCTGATCGGTATGGACCTGGTCCGGCTCGGTCTGGAGCGGGCGCGCAGCGCCCGTGAGGCGGTCGACGTCATGACCGAGCTCCTCGCTTCGTGCGGACAGGGCGGGATCGCGGATGCCGCCCACCAGGAGGCCTACGACTCCTCGTTCCTCGTCGTCGATCCGAGCGAGGCCTACGTCCTCGAGACAGCGGGCTCGGACTACGCGGTCGTACGTTCGACGGGGGGGACGGCCATCTCGAACCGGCTCGGCATCGGGACCGAATGGACACGAGCCTCGGCCGCAGTCGCCGATCGCAAGGATTTCTCACTGTTTCGTGACCCTGCCGAGAACACGACCTTCGCCGACGTCCGCCTGGAGGCGAGCAGACGCTTCCTGGCCTCGGCGCCGGCCGGACAGCTGACCGCAGCGGTCACCGCTGCCCACCTGCGCGATCACGGAGGCGGGCCCTGGGGCGCTCCTGGCGCTGGTGGAGCGGTCCAGCCGCCACCCATTCGTGTCGGTGAGGATTTCCGGGGCGTCACCGTGTGCATGCACGTTCGCGAACTGAGCGTGACCGCGGCATCCATGATTGCCGAGCTCCCCGACGGCCTCTCCGACGGCGTCCCGCTGCGGGTCTACGTCGCGGCCGGAAGTCCCTGTGTGAGCATCTATGTGCCGGCGTTCCCCCGGACTGCGCTCGGGCCGCCGCCGTTCGTGCCGACCGAGCTCTCGAGCGAGGACCTCTGGCATGCCGCGGACGCGTTGCGTCAACAGGTCGAGTCCGTTCCGGATTCGTTGGCGTCGATACGGGCCGTTCTCCAACCGGTCGAGGACGAGCTGTGGTGGGAGGCCGACGAGGTGTTCGAGCGGCCCGAGCAGTGGCCGAGCGTGGCGGGTGCGTGGGGTCCGCGGGCCCTCGACGCGTTGCGGTCCTGTATCCGCTAAGGCTGGGAACGGGAGCGGTACGCTGCCCAAACGCTTTGCGCTCCTACTCGCCAAGGAGGACGACGATGACCTATGTAGCGACAACCGACGACATCGCGATCGGTGACGCGGTCACCACGCAGCTCGAGAAGATGTGGGGCTGGTATCTGGCCGGCGGCATCATCTCGGTGCTCTTCGGTTTCTTCGTGATCAGTTGGCGCCATGCCACGGTCTACGCCGCCATCTATTTCGCCAGCGCGTTCTTCATCGTGGGAGGGCTGTTCGAGATCATCGGATCGATCCGCATGGCCCGCCAGCGCTGGATGCATCTCGTCTTCGGGTTGATCTGGGTGGCGATCGGCATCGTCGGCTTCGTGTGGCCGCACATCACCATCTTCGTGATCGCCGTGTTGATCGGGTGGTCCTTCCTGGTGCTCGGGATCTTCGACATCATCTCGTCCATTCAGCACCATCATCTGCCCTACTGGTGGCTGTACCTGATCCGCGGCGTCGTCGCCATCGCCCTTGGCTTCCTGTGCATTCGTCACCCGGGCGGCACGCTGGCCACGATCATCGTGATGGTCGGCATCCTGGCCATTCTCTTCGGAGTCGTCGAGATCATCGGCGCCTTCTCGGCCCGCCACGCCACCCGTTACTGGGAGCAGTACAAGAAGCAGTTGAGCTGAGCGACGCGGGGACGCGCCATGCGCTTGGCCAGTTTCTCCCTCCCCGATGGTGTGGTGCGACCGGGCTTGTTGACCGGCGACGAGATCGTGGACCTGGCCGATCCCGCCACCGGCCTCCCCGCGAGCATGACGGCCGTCCTCGCCCTCGGTCCCGATGCCTTGGCGCGGGTCGCCGCGGCACCGGACAGCGGTGCGGCCCGCCATCTTGTGACCGACGTTCGGCGCCACGCCCCGGTACCCGACCCGCCCACCATCCTCGGTATCGGCATGAACTACCACGCCCACATCGCAGAGATGGGGCGCGAGCAGCCCTCCTGGCAGTACTGGTTCAACAAGCAACGGACCGCGATCGCCGGCCCCGGCGATCCCATCGTGCTGCCCGCCGTTTCCGAGATGGTCGACTACGAGGGCGAGCTGGCGATGGTGATCGGCCCCCGTTGCCAGCACGTACCGGCGGAACGGGCCTTCGAGGTGGTCGCCGGGTTCACCATCGTCAATGACGTCAGCGCCCGGGATTGGCAATGGCGTGTTCCCACGTTCACGATGGGCAAGTCCTTCGACAGCCACGCTCCGTGCGGGCCGGAGCTGGTCACGATCGACGAACTCGGCGACCCGGGCGACCTCGGACTGCGGACCTGGGTCAATGACGAACTCCGACAGGATTCGCGCACGTCCGACCTCATCTTCGGTTGTCGCGAGATGATCGAATACCTCACCACGGCCTTCCCCCTGGAGCCGGGCACGATCATCGCCACCGGCACACCGGCCGGTGTGGGTTCGGGGTTCGACCCGCCGCGGTTCCTCGCCGCCGGCGACGTGGTGCGCGTCGCCATCGAGGGGATCGGCGAACTCGTCAATCCCGTCGTCCAGGGTGAGCCCGGACGCCCCGTGGGGTTGAGCTGAGCGTCAGACTTGGGCCTGCGTCGCCCGCAGGCGCTCGGCCAGGCTGGCCATGACCTGGAGGGCGAAGTTCGGCGTCTCGCCGACGAGGAACAAGAACCTCCTCCTGTCGATGACGGCGAGGGTGGTGTCCTCGACGGCGATCGCCGTGGCGCTGCGTGGGGACGACTCGATGATGGCCATCTCCCCGAACGTGTCGTCGGGGCCGAGTTCGAGGGCGTGACCGTTCGACAGCCGGAGCTCGACCCGGCCGGCAACCACGCCGAACATCTCCTCGCCCGAGGCACCTTCCTCGAAGATCAGCGTTCCCGCCGGGAACTCCCTCGTGTCGGTGGCGCCCTTGAAGACTCCGGGAACCTTCACGCTCACGGTATGACTCCTTTGTTCCTCGGCGGGGGGTCCGCATCCGGCTCGATCGTAACCCTGGTTCCCGGGCGACCGCCGCGGTGCATGGACCTCCGCCGGGCACGGCAGAATAGGGGGGTGACCGATACCCAGTCCCAGTTGAGCGACGCCGAGCGGGCTGATCGCCTGGCCAAGCTTCAGGGGATCATGGACCTGATGCGTCCGGCCGTCCAGGCCGACGGCGGTGACCTGGTGCTGGTACGGGCCGATGTCGAGACCGGCGTCGTGGAGGTGCAGCTCCAGGGAGCCTGCAGCTCATGTGCCGTGAGTTCGGCCACTCTCTCGGGCGGTGTCGAGCGGATCCTGACCGAACGGTTGCCCTGGGTGACCGAGGTCGTCGGTGGCGTCGACGAGTCCCTGAGCTTCGACGAGAGCTCCGCTCTCGGTTCCGGGGGCTACGTCCCGAGTTTCTGAGCCTGGGAATTTCCCGCTCCGCCGGAGTCTCCGAGGTTCAGTCGCCTTCGTCGAGCAGTCCCTTGCTGCGGGCCACTGCGAGCAACTCGACCTGGCTGTGGACGTCCAGCTTGCGGTAGAGGTTCTTCACGTAACCCCGGGTGGTGTTGACCGAGATGCCGAGTCGTTCGGAGGCGGACGGTACGTCGATCCCGCGCTCGAGGAGGCCCAGGATGTCGCGCTCGCGACGGGTCAGGGGGTTCGGGGGCGCCGGTGTGTTCCCGTTGTGGCTTCGGGTGCCAATGCGAATCTCGGCGTCCGGAGGGTCGACCGCACTCACGTGACCGTTGGCGGCGGCGCGGCCGTTGTCGTCGGGAGCGGCGACCTGGTCGCGTCCCGTTCCCTCGGCTGACTGGCGTAGGCGAACGATGGTCCGCCGATCGGTCGTGAAGAGATGTTCGGACAGCGACGGGATGGCCGAGACGACGACGCCCAGACTCGTGGTTTTGGGAAAGACCGCCGATGCACCGGCCTCGGCGGCTCCCCACATCAGCGCGGGGCTCGGAGTGCGATCGGTCAGGAGCAGGACACGCAGGGCGGGCTGGAGTTCGAGCAAGGTCCGGATCGTTTCGAATCCCCGCTCATCGGGTTCCAAGTCGACGACGGCCACGTCGGGGCGGACGTGGGAGGCGAGCCGCTGGGCCTGCTCCGAGCCGGCGGCGACACCCACGCAGGACATGGCGGCGCGGCCGTCGACGGCGAACGCCATGGCCTCGGCGAAGACCGATTGGTCGGCCACGATCATGACGCGTACGGCGTCGGGAGCGGGACGGATCGCCGACGTGACGACGCCCAGGACCCAGCGCAGGGGCGCTCCCACGTCCGGCAGGGGCATCCGGAGCATCCCCACAGGCTTGCAGATCTGCCCGACGTCGAGCTTCAGCATCGGTGCGGGGCGTCGGACGGCGGCGCCGTTACGCCGGTTTGGGCTCCTTGGGCAGGCCCAGTGCGCGCTCGCCCACGATGTTGCGCTGGATCTCGGCGGCGCCCCCCCAGATGGACTCGGAGCGCGAGAAGAAGAACAGCGACTGCAGGTTGTTCACCGGGTAGTCCGCTGGGGCCACCCTGGCCCCGGGGAGCAGCGTGTCCTCGCCGTCGTCGCCCAGCAGGATCTGACTCTCCATGCCGTAGATGTCCATGGCCAGCAGCAATGTGGCCTGGTGTGCCTCGGACCAGAACATCTTGTTGCACGAGGCGAGCTTGGCCGTGTCGTGGGTCCCGTTGAGCGCGTCGGTCAGGGTGCGGAATCCGTTGATCTGCATGATCTTGATGTTGGACCACGAACGAGCCAACCGTTGCCGGATCAAGGGGTCGCCCGTGCGGCCTTTCTGGCGAGCGATCTCGAGGATCTGGTCGAACTCCTTTTGAAAGCGGCGGTGTCCTGTGGTGGCCGAGGTGCCGCGCTCGAACCCCAGTGTGGTCATGGCGACCTTCCACCCGTTGTTGACCCCACCGACCACGTTCTCCTTCGGACAGCGCACATTGGTGAAGAACACCTCGTTGAATTCCGCCGACCCGTCGATCTGCTCGATGGGGCGAACTTCGACGCCGGGCTGCTTCATCGGAACGAGTAAGTAGGAGATCCCCGCATGCTTGGGCGCATCCGGATCCGTGCGAGCCAGCAGGAAGACGTAGTCGGCATACTGCGCCTGCGTGGTCCAGACCTTCTGTCCGTTGATGACCCACTCGTCCCCGTCGAGATCGGCCCGGGTCTTCAGGCTGGCCAGATCGGAGCCCGCATCGGGCTCGCTGAAACCCTGACACCAGGCGATCTCGCCCTTCAGGATGCCGGGGATGAACTGGCGCTTCTGCTCCTCGCTGCCCCACTGCAGGATTGTCGGCCCAACCAGGGTGTCACCAAAGAAATCTCCGCGAAGAGGTGCTCCGACCCGGGCAAATTCCTCGTTCAACACGACCTGTTGCAGGAGGGTCAGGCCCTTGCCGCCGTATTCGGTCGGCCAGCTGGCACAGATCCACCCTCCCGCGAACAGCTTGGCCGTCCACTCGTCGTTGAAGGTCTTTCGTTCCTCGGGGGTCATGGTGGATCTCGCTTCGTCCCAGTCCGCCGGGAGGTTGTCCTCGAGCCAGCCGGCGATCTCCGATCGGAACTCCTCGGCTTCCGGTGGATAGGTCAGGTCCATGCCGTGCACGGTACCCGGCACCGTGACCAGGGCCGAAATCTGCAAACGGGGCCCCTGCCGGGGTGGGGGTCGCCGGTAAGATGTACGACCGAGCGCGACGGTGCGCCTCCCGAGTTCGGGGACGAGGAGAAGGAGGTGTGGCCGTGTCCAGGGGCGAACCCCCCAGTAGATCCGTCGCCGCGCGCCCTACTCCGTGCTCCGGCTGATCCAGAAACCGATTCAGCCATGACCCGCCTCGCGGGACCTCGCACAGACACGGGCGCCGGTCGTTGATGCGGCGGTGCCCTGGGGCCCGCCGACTGTCCGATTCGAACCTGTCCCTCACGGGCGTCACGCAGGAGGAAGCTCCATGGCAACGCCACCACCGACGAGTGCCCCGGCCCGCTCCGGAATCTTCACGGGCCGCCCCCGTGTCTCGAGTCGCGGCCCGCACCAGCGTCGTCGACGTACCCGACGCATCCTCGCATCCGAGGGTGTTTTCGACTCGATCGTGTCCTTGGCCGGCCTCCTCGGACGTCCCGTCCGCAACCAGCGCGGCCAGGAGATCGGTCGTCTCGAGGACATCGTCGCTCGCTGGGCCGACGGTCAGGTCTATCCCCCCGTCAGCGGGCTGATCATCAAGGTGGGCCGACGCGACGCCTTTGTTCCGGCATCGTCCATCGATCGCATCGGTCATGCCGAGGTGCTCTTGCGTTCGAGCCGGCTCGACTTGCGCGACGTCGTGCGCCGACCGAGCGAGGTGCTCCTGGCCAAGGATGTCCTCGACCATCAGCTCGTCGACGTCGAGGGTGTACAGGTCATCCGGGCAGCAGACCTGTACCTGGCCGAGGTGATCGGCCGCATCCGACTGGTCGGTGCCGATGTGTCCAATGCCACGTTGTTGCGCCGGCTCGGACCGCGGCGCTGGCGACCCCGTCCCACGCCGGACCGTGTCATCGACTGGGCCGCCATCCAGACCTTCGCCGAACCAACCGGTGAGGCGGAGGCGGCGACCCAGGTTCGGCTGAAGACGACCAACGAAGGGTTGCACCGATTGCGGCCCGGCGAGCTGGCGGACCTCCTCGAAGACCTGCGACGTGACGAGCGCCGCGAGCTCCTGGCCGCGCTCGCGCCCGATGAAGCGGCCGACGCCCTCGAGGAGATGGAAGCGGACGACCTCGAGCAGCTGTTGCGCGAGTCCGAGCCCGTCGAGGCCGCACGCATGGTTGCTGCCATGGAGCCCGACGAGGCGGCCGACGCCCTGCGGCATCTGCCGGTCACGGTGAGGGCCGAGGTCCTCAGGCATATTCCCCAGTCCACCGCCCTCGCCCTGCGGGACCTGCTGGGCTACGACGAGAACGAGGCCGGCGGCATCATGACGACCGCACTCGTCACGGCGCAGCCCGGCGACAAGGTCAAGAAGGTCGCCGACCGCCTCTCGGAGGCCCGCGGACACGGCGTCGACCTCGATGCCGTCGCACTGGTCGACAGTGACGATCGGCTCATAGGCGACGTGGCCGTTCTCGACATCTTGCTCGCGTTGCGTGAGGACAAGGACACCCGCATGTCGTCCCTGCTCGACGACGAGGACGTGGTCACCGTGCACGCCAAGACACCGACCAAGGACGTGGCCCATCGACTCGTCGAGGCACGGCGACACTCGCTCGTCGTCGTCGACGACGATGGAAGCCCCATCGGTCGCATCATGGTCGACGACGTGCTCGACGTGCTCGTGCCCACGAAGGGCAGATTCCACTTCCCGCGCCTGCTTTCGTGACCAAGGCCACCCCGTCCTCTCGGAGGTGGCTGCTGTACCTCGCCGCTGCCGGCCCCGGTCTCATCGCTGCCGCCGCCGGCAACGACGCCGGAGGCGTGGTCACCTATGCCTCGGCAGGGGCGCAGTTCGTCTACCGCACCCTCTTCTTGATGGTGATGATCACCGTCGCCTACATCATCGTCCAGGAGATGGTGGCCCGGCTCGCCGTACACACCGGAAAAGGACTGGCCGCTCTCATCAGGGAGGAGTTTCCCCTCCGCCTGACTGCCTTCGCGATCACGGCGTTCGCCATTGCCAATCTGGGCCTCATGGTGACCGAGTTCGGCGGCATCGCCACCGCTTTCGAGCTGTTCGGGGTCTCGCGGTACCTCTCTGTCCCGATCGCCGCCGTCGCCATCTGGTCACTGGTGTTGTTCGGTTCGTATCGGTACGCCGAACGTGTGTTCCTCTTGCTCACCGTGGTGTTCATCGCCTATCCGATCGCCGCCGTGCTGGCCCGCCCGAACTGGCACCAAGTCGCAGTCAACGCGGCATGGCCCCATTTCGTGGCCAGTCGGTCCTTTCTGCTGCTCTCTGTCGCCCTCATCGGGACGACCATCACGCCCTACATCCAGCTCTACGAGGCGGGCGCCGTGGTCGACAAGGGAGTCAAGCCCGACGAATATCGATACCAGCGCTTCGACGCCATCACCGGTGCGCTCATGGCGGCCTTCGTCGCGATGTCGATCATCGTGGCGACCGGGGCGACCATCGGCGGGAGCGGTCCACTGACCTCGGCGTCCACCGCGGCGGAGGCGCTCAAGCCGGTCGCCGGCGCGGCCGCCGAGACCTTGTTCGGGCTCGGCCTGCTCGGGGCCTCGGCCTTGGCCGCCGCCGTGGTGCCCCTTTCCACCTCCTACGCCATCGCCGAGGCAATCGGGGTGGAACGCTCGGTGTCCTCGAGCTTCCGGCAGGCGCCGGTGTTCCTCGGCATCTTCACCTTCCAGATCGTGGTGGGCGCAGCCGTCGTCCTGGTCCCCGGCAACCTGATCACCCTCATCCTGAACACGCAGGTGCTCGAGGGCGTGATCACGCCGATGACCCTGATCCTGATCCTGGTCCTGGCCAACCGGCGTTCCCTGCTCGGATCCGCCGCCAACGGCCCGGTGGCCCGCTGGCTCGGTGGCCTGGCCATCGTGGCGGTCGCCGTGGTGGCCACGGTCTACGTGGTCATCACCGTCCTCAGCTGGCTCGGGATCGGATGAGGAGGCCCGGCAAGGGCCATTTCTGGCCGCCGTTTGCGCCGGACCAGGGGGTTCGGGGAGGCTATGCGGCCATGCAGGGTCGAGTCGAGACATCAATTGCCTAAGACGCCCCGCCAGAAGTGGATCGAAACCAAGGAGTCCTGGGAGCGATCGCGCCACATCGAGGTGCCCGCCCGGATCCCCGCCGCCCCGCCGGGGCCCGGTGGTCTGCGCGTCGCCTTCCTCATCTATCGCGGCAACCCGCGTTGTGGTGGGCAAGGCGTCTACACGCGCCATCTCACCCGAGAGCTGGTCGCCCTGGGTCATTCGGTCGAGGTCTTCTCGGGACCACCGTGGCCCGATCTTGACGAGGGCGTCGGCTTCACACCGGTGCCCGGCATGGACCTCTACCGTGATCCGGACCCGTTCCGGGTGCCCCATCCGAGCGAGTTCCACTCCAAGGAGGACTGGCTCGAGTTCGCCATCATGTGCTCGGCGGGATTCGGGGAGCCGCTGGCCTACTCGCTGCGCGTGCGCGAGATGTTGGCCGAGCGGCGCGATGCCTTCGATGTCGTCCACGACAACCAGTGCCTGGGCAACGGCATGCTCGGCATGGTGGAGGACGGCTGGCCGTTGTTGACGACGCTGCACCATCCCATCACCGTCGACCGGCAGTTGGCGCTCTCGCACACGACCAACCCCTGGCAGCGGTTCACCACGAAGCGCTGGTTCGGCTTTCTCGGGATGCAGGTTCGGGTGGCCCGTGCGTTGCCGGCGGTGGTCACGGTGTCGCAGAACTCGCGACGCGACATCGCGGCGCAGATGGACGTGCGTCCCGAGCGGATGACCGTGGTACCGGTGGGAGTGGATCACACGGTCTTCCGGCCCTTCGAGGACGTCGAGCCAGTCCCCGGTCGCATCATGGTGACGTCGAGCAGTGACGTTCCGATGAAGGGCCTCGTGCCCCTTCTCGAGGCGGTCGCCAAGCTCAGGACCGAACGCGACGTCGAACTGACCGTCATCGGGCGCCCCAAGGAAGGGGGCCGGGTGGACCGCGCCATCGCTCGGCTCGGGTTGGCCGACGTGGTCAGTTGCGTGAGCGGCATCAGTGACGACGCCTTGGCCCGCCTCTACGGCGAGGCCCAGGTGGCGGTCGTGCCATCCCTCTACGAGGGGTTCTCGCTGCCCGCCATCGAGGCGATGTCCTGCGGAGTGTCCGTCGTCGCCACGACTGGGGGCGCCTTGCCCGAGGTGGTCGGTACCGACGGCGAGACCGGCCTGCTGGTGCCGCCCGACGACCCGGGTGCCCTGGCCGGCGCGATCGCCCGCCTGTTGGACGACCCGGAGCTGCGCGCCCGACTCGGCTCGGCCGGTCGGGAGCGGGTCGTCAGCCGGTTCACCTGGCAGGTCACCGCCGCCGGCACGGCAGCGTGCTACCAGGCGATGCTCGAGGGCACGCCGCTCCCCGGAGCGCCGGCAGCAGCGGAGACAGCGCTCATCGGTCGAGAGGAGGCCTGATGCTGACCGTTGACTACGACCGTCTGGGTGTCGGTC
The DNA here is from genome assembly GCA_963754445.1 of uncultured Acidimicrobiaceae bacterium. Taxonomy (GTDB): domain Bacteria; phylum Actinomycetota; class Acidimicrobiia; order Acidimicrobiales; family RAAP-2; genus Bog-473. Next base: position 1,905,676 of record CAVWFT010000002.1, read on the forward strand.
CCGGTGACCTGGTGCTCGACTTGGGCTGTGGATTCGGCCGTCACGCCTTCGAGGCGGCGCGCCGCGGTGCCTCGGTCGTCGCCCTCGATGCCGGACCCGAAGAAGTTGCCCAAGTGAGAGCGACCATCGGCGCCATGGTGGAGGCCGGCGAACTGGCGGCCGACCACGACGCCACCGCGGTGCTGGGCGACGCCCTCTCCCTGCCGTTCGCCGACGGAACCTTCGACCGCGTCATTGCCTCCGAAGTGCTCGAGCACATTCCGAACGATGTCGGGGCCATGCGGGAGTTGGCCCGGGTGCTCAAGCCGGGTGGGGCCATGGCGGTGACGGTGCCCCGTTGCGCGCCCGAGGCCGTGAACTGGGTGCTCTCCGACGAGTACCACGACACCCCAGGCGGCCATGTGCGGATCTATCGTCGCTCGACTCTCGAGCGCCGGTTGCGCTCGACCGGCCTCGTGCCGACCGGATTCCACCACGCGCACGGACTGCACTCTCCGTACTGGTGGCTTCGCTGCCTGGTGGGTCCGAGCAACGAGTCCCATCCGGCCGTGAAGGCGTACCACTCGGTGTTGGTGTGGGACATCGTGAAGCACCCGCTGGTGACCCGGACGGCTGATCGCGTCCTGAGTCCGGTGATCGGCAAGAGCCTCGTGGTCTACCTGACCAAGCCCGAATCCAACGTGTCCGATCTGCCCGACGCCAGGCCGAACGTGCCTCGCGGGGTTCCCGGCCGGCGCGGACCCGACACGCCAACCCAGGGAGCAGCAGCATGACGACGGAAGAAATTCGCTCGACACCGGAGCTGATTCCTGCCGTGCCCGGTGTCCTCTCGAGTGCCGATGTCCTGGCCACGGGACATGCCATTGCCGAGATCCAGCGCGGCGACGGGATGATTCCTTGGTTCGTCGGCGGACACTGCGATCCGTGGAACCACGTCGAAGCGGCAATGGCACTCTCCGTCTGCGGGCTGATCGACGAGGCGATGGACGCCTACCGGTGGCTGGCCGATCGCCAGCTTTCGGACGGAAGCTGGTTCAACTACTACCAGGGAGGCACGGTGAAGGACCCGCGCCTCGACACCAACGTGTGCGCGTATCTCGCTGCCGGTGCCTGGCACCATCACCTGATCACGGGCGACGTGGAATTTCTCGGCGAGCTCTGGCCGACGATCCAAAAAGGGATCGACTTCATCCTTCGCCTGCAGCAACCCGATGGTTCCGTCTTGTGGTCCTTCGACTCGGCGGGCCGCAAGGAGCGTTACGCCCTTCTCACCGGGTCCTCGTCGATCTACCACTCCATGCGGTGCGCGGTGGCCGTGGCGGAGTGCCTGGCCAAGGACCGTCCCGATTGGGAACTGGCGGCCGGCCGCCTCGGCCATGCGGTCGCCCACCACCCCGGAGCGTTCGCTCCGAAGGTCGAGTTCGCCATGGACTGGTACTACCCGATGCTCTCGGGCGCTCTCGAGGGTGAAGCGGGTCGCCGGCGCATCGCCGAGAGCTGGTCCACCTTCGTGATGGAGGGCCTGGGTGTCCGCTGCGTCTCGACGGGCGACTGGGTCACCGCGGCGGAGACGGCCGAGTGTGTCCTGACACTCGACGCGCTCGGGATGGACACCGAGGCCAGGGACCTCTTCACCTGGGGCCAGAACCTGCGTCTGGGGGACGGCTCCTATTGGACCGGCATGGTGTACCCCGACGAGGAGACCTTTCCCAACGGGGAGCGGACGACCTACACGTTCGCCGCCATGGTCCTGGCCGCCGATGCCCTCTCGAACACGACTCCGGCGGCCGGCCTGTTCCGCGGTGAGGGCCTTCCCGCCGCCTTGGACCTCGCGGAGCCGCACTGCGGGGACGCCACGGCCGGTTGCACGGCAGCCGATCCGACCGCTCGTCGGTAGGGACGCTCCGGCGGTCTAGGCCCGGGGCGGGCTGACCCGGCGCAGGACGCGCAGGCTCCCGCACTGGCCGTCGTCGACGAACTCCTTCGAGTTCAGCGCGGCGCGGTAGATCTCGAACGGGGGGCGACCGCCGTCGGCCGGGTCGAGGAACACGTCGTGGATGGCCAACCAACCCCCCACCGCCACGTGCGGGGTCCAGCCCCGGAAATCGGCCCAGGCGGGCTCGTCGCCGTGGCCGCCGTCGATGAAGCAAAACGCCAGGGGACGGTCCCAACGCGCGGCGACGGTCGGCGAGTCACCGACGATGCCGACGATCGATGATTCGAGCGCGGCACCGGTGATCGTGCGTCGCCAATGGGCGAGCGTGTCGATCTGCCCGATATCGGGATCGACCAGGTCCGGCTCGTGGTACTCCCAGCCTGGTTGGTTCTCCTCGGACCCGCGATGGTGATCGATGGACAGCACGACGGCTCCCGTCGCTTCGGCCGCCGCACCGAGGTACACCGTGGACTTGCCGCACCAGGCGCCGATCTCGACGAAGGTGGCCGGAACGGCTGCCGGTATCTCCGCCCGGCCGGCGCGCAGGGCGGCCTCGTAGAGGGCCTCGCCCTCGTCGTCGGGCATGAAGCCGCGCGTGCGGCGCGCCCTCTCCAGGAGGACGCGGGTTCGTTCGTCATGGCCCTCGGCCCGGTGCGAGGTCGCCAGCTCCATCAGGTGGAGACGGGTGCGCGCAGCGACTCCGCGAGACGCGGACGCTCACGGGCGGCGAAGGCGACGTTGATGAGCAGGCGCTCGACCGACTGGGCCGCTCGACGTGGACCCGACGACAGCGGGTGGGCGTCGATGTAGGCGATGACGCCCTCGGCAAAGTCGGCATCGGCACACAGGGCGGGGATCGACTCGAGAATGCGCGGTGGCGCGTTCTTCGGGAAGCGCTCGAGGATCTGGTCCCAACTCTCGGTGATCCGTGTCCAGACGGCCTGGCAGGCCACGGGATTGGCCAGCAGGGAACCGAGGACGGCGAACCCGTTCTGGCTCCTCACCTCGGTCATGGCGAGGTCGAAGGTGCGCAGGCACAGGTCGACGTCGGGGAAGGTGGCCAGCGCTCCGAGCGAACGCATCTCTTCTTGCGGCGTCTGGGCCACTCGGTAGCGCTCGAGCAGGGCGTCGTAGTCACCGGGCCGGAGGAGCTGGGCCACGACGGCCAAGGTGGCCGTTTCGATGTCGGGCGGGATGGGTTCGCCGGAGCCTCCGCCGATGGGGGAGGCATCGAAGCGCCGTACCGCTTCGGCCCGTACGTTCTCGTCCGCACCGATGGTGCCGAGAAGGTTGATGGCGAGCGCACGGAGCGACGGTGTGCGGTCGCTGTCACTGGGCTGCGCGTCGAAACCGAGGTCCTCGTGCGTCGGGCCGATGAGCGCGGCCACCGCCTCATGGAGCGCCGCCTGGTCCTGTTCCTGCGCGATGCGATTGCTGAGCCCGAGCGCGGCCGACACCGACATCCACGGCACCGGATCGCGTTCGAGTCCGAGATGCGAGGCCACGAGGAGGAACTCGCGCAGCGCGGAGTGTCCGGCCAGGGTGGTGGCCCAGGTGTCCGCAATCAGCTCAGCCCGCTCGAGGGCGCTCAACTCCGGGAAATGCTCGGCCAGGGCCAGGCGATGGGACGCCTCGTAGCCCACCCGGAACACGCCCCAACCGCCGGCATTGACCACGGCCAGGCCTTCATGTGCCTCGGGCAGCGTGACCGGCTCGTCTTCGAGCACGAGGTGCCGCGCCGGTGCGCCCGGACCACCGTCGCCCGGGAGGGCCCTGACGGCTACGGGCACCACCCAGTCGGAGCCGATCGACGAGGTCACGCCCGCCGGGACCGGACCCGAGGCGAAGGGCTCCTGTGTGAGGACGTCGCCTTCCAGACTCACCAGTGGGTGGCCACCTTGGAGGATGAAGGTGTTCATCATGTTGCGCACGGGCGCCCCGCTCGCGTCTTCGAGCGCATCCCACAGGTCCGTCGTCACCGTGTTTCCGTACGCGTGTTCCTTGAGGTACGTCCGTACCCCGTCACGGAAGACATCGGGTCCGATGTGCTGTTCGAGCATACGCAGCACGCTGGCGCCCTTTTCGTAGGTCAAGAGGTCGAACATCCCCTCCGCCTCTTTGGGCGGTCCGACCGGGTACTCGATGGGACGGGTGGAGTGCACGGCGTCGATCGTCAGGGCGGCCTCCCGCGAGGGGGCGAATCCGACCCAGCGGTCCCACGACGGCCGGAATTCGTCCACGCAGAGCATCTCCATGAAGGTGGCGAAGGCCTCGTTCAGCCAGATGCCCTCCCACCAGCCCATGGTGACCAGGTCACCGAACCACATGTGGGCCAGCTCGTGCGAGATGACGTCGGCCACACGCTCGAGCTCGGTGCGCGATGCCTCGTCCGGATTGATGAGGAGTGCCGTATCGCGGAACGTGATGCAGCCCAGGTTCTCCATGGCACCGGCGGCGAAGTCGGGGATGGCCACCAGGTCGACCTTCTCGCCCGGGTACGGGATGTTGAAGTACTGGGTGAAGAACCGCAGGGCGAAGGCGCCGACCTCGAGGGCGTAGGTCCCGAGCGCGCTCTTCCCGGGTGTCGTCACCACGCGCAGCGGCACGCCGTCGACGTCGACCGTCTCGGTCGACTCGAGTTGGCCGACGACGAAAGCCACCAGATAGGTCGACATCTTCATGGTCGGTGAGAACCGGACCCGTCGCTTCTCTCCCACCTGCTCGCTCGAGACGATCGGCGAGTTCGAGATCGCCTCGAGGTCGGAATCGACGGTCAGGGTCACTTCGAAGACCGCTTTGAAGTCCGGCTCGTCGAAGCACGGGAAGGCCCGCCGGGCGTCCACCGACTCGAACTGCGTCGTCGCCATCGTCCGGTTCTCGCCGTCGGGACCGGTGTAGGTCGAGCGATAGAACCCACGCAGTTTGTCGTTGAGGGTGCCCGAGAAGCGGCAGGTGATGGTGCAGGGTCCGGGAGGCAGTGCGGCGGAGGGACGGAAGGAGACCTGCTCGAGATCGTCGTCGAACTGGACGTCGCACCCGAGCGTCTCGCCTCCGGCGCTGCGGATCTCGACGTCGCTCACGGCGAGCTCGGCCGCGTTCATCACCACGACGTCGACCGGCTCGTGCACCACGGCGTCGATGGCCAGCGTGCCCGAGAAGGTCGCCGTGGCCACATTGGGCTCGATCTCGATGTGATATTTCTCCGGCTCGACCGTACGGGGCAGGCGAAATGCCTCCGATCCGCTCGGGCTGGTCGTCGTGGGTGCGTCCATCAGGGCAGGCTACCCGCCACACCGCGAGTAGGTTCTCGCAGCGTGCACGATCCCGATTCATCGTCCCACGAGGCCCACGATCTCGACGTCGTGGCCATCGGTTCCCCCCTCCTCGACGTGATCGACATCGTCACGGAGTCGCAGCTGGCGGAGGCCGGGTTCGAGAAGGGTTCGATGACGCTGATCGACCTGGTGAAGGCCACCGGCGTGCAGGAGGCGATGGGGAGGCCCCGTTTCGTGTCCGGGGGATCCGTGGCCAACACCGCGGCGGGGATCGCCGAGCTCGGCGGCGCAGCAGGATTCGTGGGTGCGGTGGCCGACGACGAGGTGGGCCGGACCTACACGGAGAACCTGCGTGAGGCCGGCGTCGAGTTCGAGCCGAGCGTCAGCGAGACGGCGGCCGGCGACGGGCTGGGTACCGGTCGCTGCGTCGTGCTGATCACGGAGGACGCCGACCGGACCATGGGGACCTATCTGGGTGCCGCGTCGACACTGTCACCGAGCGGAGTCCCGACGTCGTTCGTGGCCCGGGCCTCGGTGGTGCTCCTCGAGGGCTATCTGTGGGATGTGCCCGCAGCCAAGGAGGCGATGCGCCACGCGGCCGCCACCGCCCACGGATCCGACGGGTCCGTGGCGCTGTCGCTGTCGGATCCGTTCTGCGTCGGTCGCCACCAGCGCGAGTTCCTCGACCTCCTGATCGACGACGTCGACGTCCTCTTGGGCAACGAGGAGGAGATCACGATGCTCTTCGGCGCCTCGTCGACCAAGGCTGCCGTGGACGCCGCCGCCGAGACCGGGTTGCTGGTCGTGATGACACGCGGTGCCGACGGGGCCACCGTGCTCACGGCGCAGGGCCCCGAGGAGGTACCGGCCGCTCCGGTGGATCGCGTGCTCGACACGACCGGGGCCGGCGACCTGTTCGCGGCGGGATTCCTCTTCGGACTCACGCACGGGATGGGCCCGGTCGAGAGCACCCGACTGGGCGGTCTCTGCGCCGCCGAGGTCATCTCGCACACTGGTGCGCGGCCCGAGGCCGACCTCAAGGCGCTGGCGACAGCCGCCGGCCTCCTGTAGGACGGGTCGAATGAGCCTGTCCATCGGCATCGTCGGACTGCCGAACGTCGGCAAGTCCACCTTGTTCAACGCACTCACGCAGAACGAGGTCCTGGCGGCCAACTATCCGTTCGCCACCATCGATCCCAACGTCGGCGTGGTCGCCGTGCCCGACCCGCGGCTCGAAGCGCTCTCGGCCCTCTACGACAGCGCACCCAAGGTTCCCGCCACCGTGACGTTCGTCGACATCGCCGGCCTCGTGCGCGGCGCGTCGCAGGGTGAGGGGTTGGGCAACAAGTTCCTGGCCTCGATCCGCGAGACCGATGCCATCTGCCAGGTCGTGCGGGCATTCCACGACGACGACGTGATCCACGTGGACGCCAGGGTCGACCCGCTGGGCGACATCGAGACGGTGAACACCGAACTCATCCTGGCTGATCTGCAGACGGTGGAGAACCGTCTCCCCAAGCTGGCCAAAGAGGCGAGGACGACGCCGGCGCTGAAGCCCACGCTGGCCGCGGTCGAGCAGGCGCAGCTCATCCTGGGTGCGGGCCGCACCATGTCGGCCGCCGCAGCCACCGGCGAAATCGATCTCGAGCTCGTGCGCGACCTCCACCTCCTCACCGCCAAGCCCTTCATCTACGTCTTCAACATCGAAGAGGGGGCGCTGGGCGATGCCGGCGTCGCGGCCGGCCTGGCCAACAACGTGGCGCCGGCCCCCTCGGTGGTGCTCTGCGCCCAGATCGAGGCGGAGGTGGCCACGCTCGAGCTCGCTGACGCCAAGGAATTGCTCGACAGCTACGGGCAGGAGCACTCGGGGCTCGAGCGGCTGGTCCAGGTCGGCTTCGCCACCTTGGGCCTGCAGACGTTTCTCACCGCAGGACCCAAAGAGGCGCGGGCGTGGACCATCCATGTGGGCGACACCGCGCCGAAAGCGGCGGGCGTCATCCACACAGACTTCGAACGTGGATTCATCAAGGCAGAGGTCATCAGCTTCGAGGACCTCATGGCGGCCGGCTCGGTGGTGGCGGCCCGCAACGCCGGCAAGGCGCGCATGGAGGGCAAGGACTACGTGATGCGCGACGGCGACGTCGTGGAGTTCCGCTTCAACACCTGAACGAGAACGGGTTCGGGTCGCACGCAGTGGAAAGCCGAGCCGGTGCGGAGCCGCCACTTGACCCGCACCGGCTCAGTCTTCCGATCAGCCATGGCCGGGACGATGCGACAGCCATGGTGACGATGCCTCCTGCATTGTCTGCGTCCTGGGGCCCGATGGCAATCGTCGTCGCACCGCCAGTGAAATCGAGCAGCCCCGTCCGGGCCGCTGACGCGAACCGGCCCCGCCGTTCCAGGGGACGGGGCCGGTCCAAGGTCTGAGCCCCCGCCTCGCCCGCTCGACCGCGTGGAGGCTCAAACCCGCCGTGCACAGTCTCGACGGATAGCCAATCGGCGTCATCACCCCTTCGGGTGAAAATCGATCTCCCGGGCACCGCGCACCGCGCACCGGGCGCCCGTGGCCGCCGAGCGCTGTTCAGAGGAGCTGCCTGCGGACGCTCTCCATGGCGGCATCGACGACCGCCCGTGGGCCGGCCTCGGCCAACCCGGGAAGCGAGACCACCTTCTCGAGCGGCAGGAGATGGATCCGCGCTGCGTCGGCCAACGCCGCGAGCGCCCCATCCGGCAGGTCCTCGCCCGTCTCCGCGGCCTCGATGACGCCCTCGGTGTTGACCATCACCCGGACCACCTCGATCAATGCCGCGCGCTGGTCCTGGACTGCTGCGATCTCCGAGTCCGAGATGATGGCGTCGGCGATCGAGTCGAGGAACGGCGCCACTCCGTACGCGCTGGCAAGGATCTCGGTCGCTTCGTCGGGCGTCATGGTTGCGGCATACCCCGAAGCCTTCTTCGACACCGGACGGACAATTCTCGGGCCGCGGGTTGCGGCATCCCCGGTTGAGGTTCACCATCACCGTCGCCCCGCCCGGAATCGCCGTCGGGTCGAGGTGAGCGCCGGTGAGCCGCGGGCCGGCAGGGGTGTCGTCGCCATGTGCCCCTCCGGCCCGGCTCCCTCCGAAGAAACCGGCGGGATCGAGATCACGACCGGTACAGGAGCCGGGCCGGGGCGGGCAGATGCGGGACCATGTGCACGGAGACCCGCCGCCGGCCAAGCTCTCGACTGCAAAGCCCCCTCCACGCGCGGCCCTTGCAGTGCGCGGATTATCGGCTCCCGCCTCACCGGGTGCAACGATCCTGAGACCGGCGGTGCAAAAAGGTTCCCGGCGCCGGCCCGGGCGGCCGACGATTCCGGCTCGAAGGACGGAGCGCAGTTCGGCTGGCGCAAACCTCCGTGCCTGCGCCAGCCGAACTCACCGCACTGGCCACGTCCGAGAAGGGCGGAACTTCTCGTTGGCGTGACGTCGCCGCGGCGCATTCTGTCGCGCCGGCCACTGAGGCGCCAATGTTCTCGACGTCGTTGCCGGGCGTGCACCCCGGCTCCGCCGGACGGAGCTCCATCCGCAGGCCAAGCCGGGGCGCCACGGGCCCGGGCCCCCGGCACGGAGGGGAACCTGGAGGGGTGAGCCGGAGGCCGTCTTCGGAACTACCCCGGACCATGCCGGCGAAACACCGCTGCCGTCGTCGCCCCGCACGTCGTCACGGTGACGAACGCTTCAGTTCTGAGGGTTGCCGTTCTGATCGGGGCTGTCGACCGCGAAGGACGAGGTGATCTGCTTTCCCCGGGCATCGACGACGTACCAGAGGCCCCCGTCCTGATCGATTGCCTGTCCGGTCACCATGCCGGGTGTCACGTCGAGGTTGTACGTGTACAGCGGATGGCCGCCGTAGGCGATCTGGGTCGAGCCGTCCGGGCGTCTCAGCGTGGTCACCAAGGACGAATCGAGACCCTTGCCCAACCTGATCGAGCCGGCCTTGACGAGCGGCGGCCACTGGAAGACGCAGCCGTCGGTGACGCAGGCCGAATGGGTCGGCGTGTCGGGGACGAAGTCGTAGAGGGTCTGACCCTCACCGGTGGCCAGGATCGAGCCGGCGGGCGACTTCTGCAAGGTGAGCGTCAGCGACGCATCGGTGGTCGGCGGGGTGGACAGGGTGGTGGCGTTCTGGTTGTTGCAGGCGGCGAAACCCAGGGCGGCGAGCCCGACGAGGGCTGCCGGAAGGATGCGGGCGGCACGGCGCAGCCCGCTGTGCGTCGTCACGAGGCGGCGGGAATGCTCGTCCCGAGCACCCAGCTGATGGCCCCCAAGGCGTCGGAGACGGTCCAGTCGGGACCCTCGGGATGGTGGAGCTCGTAGACGCCCCCGGTGTCGAGGAGTGCGGTGAGCTTGTGGTCGAGCCGGCGCGACATGTCGGGCGCGCTGACGTCGACGAAGCGCTCGTGACCGTGCGGGTCGATGAGGATGTAGCCGTCGGTATGGTCCACGTCGTAGGTCAGGGGCTTGCCGGTGTACCAGTCGGTCTTCGGTGGTTGCTCTTCTGCCACGACCTGGTACGACACGCCGAAGGGTTTCCAGAACGCGGCGATCGCCGAGGGCGACCCGGTCCAGAGCTCCCAGTCGGCGCCGAACTCCTTCTGGTAGGCGGCAAGCCGCGCCACGGAGTCGCGCCCGGGGTCGACGGTGGCCTCGACGAACACCACCTTGCCGGACTGGCCGGCGGCACGGACGTCACGCTCGAGCGCGATGAAGGCGCCGGTGACGAGGGGGCATTCGTCCTGGCAGAGGGAGAGGAAAGGCGCCAGCACGACCACCTTGCCCCGGAGCGAGGCCAGCGACACGCTCTGGCCCCGCTGGTTGGTGAGCGCGACGTGCTGGGGCGTCGACCGCTGGAGCACGAGGCCTTCGTTCGCCGAGGGGGGAGCGGGCGCGGCCGAACCGCCACAGGCGGCGAGGAGCACGGCGCCGAGCGCGACGAGAGTCACGACCGCTCCGGCGCGGCGATGGGGGGAGCGCGACATTTGCGGACCCAATCCCTAGTGGGCGACGAGTACGCAATTCCAGTCAGGGGTCGGCGCGGTCCCGGCGGAGCGGGACGCCCGACACCGACGGGTGTCCGCCCGTGCTCGGGGATCAGTCCTCGTCGTCGCCCGGGGGCAAGAACGTGAACGGGAGGTCGGCCAGCGTGATGAGCGTGGAGGCGATCCAGCGGGTGAGCGCATCGAAGACCGGCGTGATGGTGGAGGGGTCCTCGAGCTGGTGCTCGCTGAAGCGCACGGAACCCTCGTACGTCGCCTCGACCGCCCAGCGCCGGCCGCCGGGAGCGCTGGCGGCCGCCAGGTCGACGTCGTCGGGATGGGCCTCCTCGATGGTGGTCGCCGAGCGCTGCAGGTCCGTCGGCTCGGCCAGCGGCCCGAACGAGGGCAACGCGGCCAACACCTTCTCGGTGTCGGGGGCCTCGGCCATGCGCTGGACCCGGAGCGCGACCTCGATCACCACCTCGGGCAGCTCGTCGGGGGGCTCGCCGATCGACCAGCTCCGGTACGAGGTCTGGCTCCATGTCGGCCAGTCCACCGACACGTCGGCCCGCACCCGCGGGGGCTGCTCCTCTCCGGGGAGGCTGTAGGAGGTCTCCCACGAGACGTCCCCGAGGAAGACGTCGACCTGGAAGCGCTCCTCGACCGCCTGGCGCTGGAGGAGCGCCCGCTCGAAGGAGCCGCGGATGGTGCTGATGACGTCGACGAGCAGGTGGTCGAGCACGCCCTGGAGGATAGGGCGGTGGCGAGAAGGCCGATCGGTCGGCGCCGGAACGGAGGTTCCGGGCGGGAGGGCGGCTGTTACGGTCGGTCCATGGGCTCGACATGGTTGGAACGCCGGGTGATCGCCTACGCGCACCAGGGCGGTGCCTGGGAGTCCCCTTCCTCCACCATGCACGCCATTCGCCATGCGCTCGAGGCCGGGGCGACCGGCATCGAGCTCGACGTGCACGCCACCGCGGACGGTGAACTGGTGGTCTGCCACGACGCCACCGTCGATCGCACGACGGCGGGCACGGGGAACATCGCCTCGTTCACCCTGGCCGAACTGCGGGCCATGGACTTCTCGTACTGGTGGATCCCCGGGGCCGACGTCACTCCGGGCCGGCTCGAGGCGGACTACCCCTTCCGGGGCCGCGCTCCGGAGAACCCTGACTTCGGGATCGCCACGCTGCGCGAAGTGCTCGAGGCGTTCCCCGGCGTGGTGCTCAACCTCGACATCAAGCAGACGGCGCCCGCGGTGCCACCCTACGAAGCGGCGCTGGCCGCCCTCCTGGCCGAGTACGGCCGCCGTGACGACATCATCGTGGCGTCCTTCCTCGATCCGGCGACCGACGCCTTCCGGTCCTTCGCACCCGGCGTGCCCACGTCGGCCGGGACGATCGCCACGGCGGAGGCCTGGCGGGCGGTGCAGGCCGGTGACCCGCTGCCCGAGATCCCGGCCGTGGCCTACCAGGTCCCCGAGCGCCAGGGGGACCTGGTGGTGGTGGACGAGCGTTTCGTGGCGGCGGCCCATGGGGCCGGCACGGCCGTGCACGTCTGGACGGTCAACGACACCGACGCCATGGAGCGGCTGCTGGCACTCGGGGTGGACGGGATCATCTCGGACCGTCCGACGGCCCTGTGCTCGGTGCTGCGCGAGGCGGGAGTGGCCTGGGACGGGTTGGGGCGCTGAGGCAGGCTCGGGCGGCGGGGGTCAGCCCCGGCCGCAGTTCGGCTTCTTGCCGTGGTTGGCCTTCTTCTTGGTCCTGAGCTTGCGCTTCACAGTTCGCTTCGACATGGAGGGGACATCCTAGACGGCGGGCGGGGGGCCGTCCGGTAGCCTCGGCGGCGATGCGGTCCGGTTGGCTGCTGCGGGACGGCGACGTGGTCTGCGCGCTCGACATGGCAGAGACGCCGGCCGAGCGACGGGTGCTGCGCGACCGCGGGGGTTGCGACGGCGCCCTGCTGGTGGACGGGGTGCGCAGCCTGCACACTGCGGGCATGAATTTCGCCATCGACGTGGCCTTCCTGTCCCACGACCACACGGTGGTCCGGGTGACCCACCTCAAGCCGTGGCGACTCGCCCTGGGCGGGCGGGGCGTCCACGGCGCGCTGGCCATGGAGTCGGGCTCGCTGGAGCGCTGGGGGGTCCGGGTGGGCGATCAGTTCGAAATGCGAGAGGCCGGGCCCGAGTCGAACGGCGCACCGTGAGCGCCGAGGCGCCCGGTCGGGGGTGCCTGGTCCTGGTGGCCACGCCGATCGGCAATCTCGGGGACCTGGCGCCCCGCGCCCGCGAGGTCCTCGAGCGGGCCGACCTGATCTGCTGCGAGGACACCCGCCGCACCCGGGCCCTGCTCAGCGCCGTCGGGGTCGGCGGGGGCGATCGGCTCCTGTCCCTGCATGGGCACAACGAAGCGGACCGCCTGCGCCGGGTCGGTGCGGCCGTGGCCGACGGGGCGACGGTGGCCGTGGTCAGCGACGCCGGGACGCCGGGGATCTCGGATCCCGGATCCCGGCTGGCGGCAGCGGTGGCCGAGGCGGGCGAACGGGTGACCACCGTGCCCGGACCGTCGTCGGTCGTCGCGGCCCTCGTGGTGAGCGGCCTCCCCACCGACCGCTTCGTGGTGGAGGGCTTCTTGCCGCGCAAGGGTTCCGAACGACGACGACGCGTCGCCGCCCTCCTGGCCGACGCGCGCACGACGGTCGTGCTGGAATCGCCCGGACGCCTGGCCGCCACGCTCGAGGAGCTGGCCGCCGTCGATCCCGAGCGCCCGGTGAGCGTGGCCCGGGAGCTGACCAAGGTCCACGAAGAGGTGTGGCGGGGCAGCGCGGCGGCGGCGGCCGCGGCCTTCGGCGCCCGGGAGGTGCGCGGAGAGGTCGTGCTCGTGGTCGGGGGCAGTCCGGACCCGGGCCCCGCCGGCGACGAGGCGGTGGAGGTGGCGGTCCGGGCGGCACTGGACGAGGACCCGACGGCCGGTCCGCGCCAGGTGGCCGACCTGGTGGCGGCGTCGCTCGGGGTGGCCCGCCGTCGGGCCTACGAAGCCGTGCTGCGCCTGCGCGAGGACGGCGTGGGATCCGGAGGTTCGTGAGGTCGCCGGTACGCTACCGGCGGTGCCTCCCTACTTCCTGACCACGCCGATCTACTACGTCAACGATGCGCCGCACGTCGGCACGGCGTACACGACGGTCAACGCCGACGCACTGGCGCGCTGGCACCGCCTCTTGGGGGACGACGTGTGGTTCATGACGGGGACCGACGAGCACGGCGCCAAGATCGTCGAAGCGGCCGAGGCCAACGGCGTGACGCCCAAGGAGTGGACGGATCGCACCTCGGCCCGGTTCGTCGAGGCGTGGCACCGGCTCGACATCAGCAACGACGACTTCATCCGGACCACCGAGCCCCGGCACTACGCCGTCGTCCAGGAGTTCCTGCAGCGCATCTACGACAACGGCTTCATCGAGCTGGCGCCGTACTCGGGCATCTACTGCATCTCGTGCGAGGACTACTACACCGAGGACCAGCTGGTCGACGGGCTCTGCCCGGTGCACGGCCGGCCGGTCGTGGAGATGCAGGAGGACAACTACTTCTTCAAGCTGAGTGCGTTCGAGGATCGGCTGCTCGACTACTACGAGCGCCACCCCGACTTCGTGCGGCCGGTGTCGAAGCGCAACGAGGCGCTGGGTTTCATCCGGGGCGGGCTGCACGACGTCTCCATCACCCGGACCTCCTTCTCCTGGGGCGTGCCCGTCCCCTGGGACAGCGGCCACGTCTTCTACGTCTGGTACGACGCCCTGATCAACTACCTGACGGTGGCCGGGTACGGAAGCGACGAGGCCACGTTCGCCGCCCGCTGGGGGGCGGCTCATCACCTGCTGGCCAAGGACATCTTGAAGTTCCACTGCGTCTGGTGGCCGGCGATGTGCATGGCGGCGGGCATCGAGCCCCCGGCCGAGATCTTCGTGCACGGCTACCTGCTGATGGGCGGCCAGAAGCTGGGCAAGACGATGATCGCGGCCGGCCTGGCCGGGGGCGGCGACGGCGGCGAGGCGCCGCTGCGGATCACCGATGTGTCGCCGCTAGCGCTGGCCGATGACTTCGGGGTGGACCCCCTGCGCTACCACCTGCTGCGCGAGGTGCCCCTGGGCGGAGACGGCGACTTCTCCTACGAGGGCATCGTGAGCCGCTACAACGCGGACCTGGCCAACAACCTCGGGAACCTCGTCTCCCGGGTGACGACGGTCGTCGCCTCCAAGTGCGGCGGCGTCGGTCCGGCGCCCGATCGCGAGAGCGAGCTGGCCCCCGAGGCGCGCCGGGTGCTCGAGGCGGCGACCGCGGCATGGGCACGCTGGGCGCCCCACGAGGCGCTCGAGGAGACCTGGAAGCTGATCGGCGCCACCAACGCCCGTCTCGAGGTGGCCGAACCCTGGAAGATGGATCCCGGACCCGCGGTCGACGCCGTGCTCGGCGACGCCCTCGAGGTGCTGCGGATCGTGGCCGTGCTGGTGGCCCCCGCCATGCCTTCGACGGCGGCCGAGGTCTGGCGGCGCATCGGCCTGCCCGGCGACCCCTCGGCGGCCCGGCTCCCCGGGGCTGCGGCCTGGGGCGGGTACGAGGGCGGGGCCGCCGTCACCAAGGGCGATCCGCTGTTCCCGAGGCGCAAGTCCTGACGTGGGCGGCTGGTTCGACTCCCACTGCCACGTCCAGGAGGAATTCCTCGAGGGCGCCGAGGGCGCCGAGAACCGCCAGCTCGACCCCGTGCTGGCCCGGGCCCGTGGGGCGGGCGTGGACCGGCTCGTGTGCATCGGGACGGGGCTCGAGACCTCGCGCCAGGCGGTGGCCCTGGCCCGGAGCACCGCGCCGAGCGGCACGCCGCGGGCGTGGGCCTCGGTCGGGCTGCATCCGCACGAGGCCAGCGAAGGTGTCGATGCCGTGGCCGCGTTGCTGGCGGACGAATTGGCGGTGGGTGACGGTGCGGTGGTGGCGGTCGGCGAGTGCGGACTGGACTACTACTACGAACACTCGCCGCGTGACGCGCAGCGCGCCGCGTTCGCCGCGCAGATCGCGCTCGCGCACGCGCACGACCTGACGTTGGTCATCCACGCGCGCGACGCGTGGGCCGATCTCTTCGACGTGTTGGCGGCCGAGGGTGTCCCGACGCGTACCGTGTTGCACTGCTTCACCGGCGGCGTCGACGAGGTCGAGCGGTGTCTCGACGCCGGCATGTTCGTCTCGTTCAGCGGCATCGTGACGTTCAAGAACGCAGCCGACGTGCGCGCGGCCGCGCAGCGTTGCCCGTTCGAGCGACTGCTCGTCGAAACGGACAGTCCGTTCCTTGCGCCGGTGCCCTTTCGCGGTCGCCCCAACGAGCCGTCGTATATTCCGCTCGTGGGTGACGCGATCGCTGCCCTCAAGGGGTGCGCCGTCGAACAGGTCATGGAACAGACGGCCTCCGCTGCGGCATTGGCGTTTTCCACAGGGGCGTAATCGCGCCCTGTTCCAAGAAATAAAAGAACCTTGTGACCTGCAGGTTTAAGGTTCAGTTGAGCGTTAATCTGCGTCTGACCAGGGATTTCAGTTGAATATCGGGTTTCGATACCGGTGTGACCTGCGGAAATAAAAGTTTAAAACGCCCTTCCCCATATCGGATTTGCGTGGGGTGGATGACTCTCCTAGTTTCTTCCGAAACCCCTCGCCACCCGTGAGTCGGCGCGGGTGCACTGAGTCCCGGAGAAGGGTGGAGCCCTGAGGAGCCAGAGCACCGGGGGGAGGCGTCTCGGCGTCGCTGCAGCTTTGTGCGGCGTGCTGTTCGGTGTGCCTCTCCTCTTGCTACAGAGTCAGAGTGCGCACGCGGCGCGTGCGCGCACCGCGCCGCCCGCCGCGCCTGCGTCGCATGCGGCGCGGCGCGGCGCGTCAGCGCACGGCGTCGATCTGAAGTCGCATCTCGTCGCGTACCACCACGCCGCCGCCGCAACGACGACGACCACCGCGCCGACGACCACGACGACGACGAGCGCGCCGGCCACCACGACGACGACCGCACCGCCGGCCACGACGACGACGACCGCACCACCCCCACCCCCACCGCCACCTCCCACCACCACGACGACGACTCGGCCGGCGCCGAGCAACTCGGAAGTCGGTGAGGCGACGTGGTACTCCGAAGCGCCGGCGGGGTATTGCGCCAGTCCGACGCTGCCCTTCGGCACGGTGCTGACCGTGACGAACAACGCCACCGGTGCATCGACCACGTGCACGGTCGACGACAGGGAGGGTGCGGGCTACCCGCGGGTGGTCGACATGTCCCCGGAGGGCTTCGAGCAGATTGCGTCCTTGGGTCAGGGAGTGGCGGAGGTCACAATCTCCTGGTGACCCATTCCGGCGCCGACATCGCCCAGTTGTTGTCGGAGCACGGACTGCGGCCGAGCCGAGCCCTCGGACAGAACTTCGTCGCCGATCCCAACACGGTCCGGCGTATCGCCCGCCTGGCGGACGTCGGCGCCGGGGCCCACGTCCTCGAGATCGGCGCCGGTCTGGGGTCCTTGACCCTCGCCCTCGCCGAGACGGGCGCCGAGGTCGTGGCGATCGAGACGGACCGCCACGTCCTTCCCGCCCTGCGCTCGGTCGTCGAGCCGGCGGGCGTCGAGGTGGTCGAGGGCGACGCCCTGGTCCTCGACCTGGCCGCGCTCCTGGCCGCCCGGGCACCTGGTCCGTGGAGTCTGGTGGCCAACTTGCCCTACAACGTGGCCACGCCCCTGGTGATGCGGGTCCTGACCGAGGTCGAGGCCGTGGCGCACCAGCTGGTCATGGTGCAGCGCGAGGTCGGCGAACGGATGGCGGCCGCTCCCGGCGTGGGGGCCTACGGATCGGTCTCGGTCCGGATCGCCTATTTCGCCCGTGCGCGGATCGTGGGACGGGTGCCCGCCTCGGTCTTCATCCCCAGGCCCCGGGTGGAGTCGGTCCTGGTGCGCCTCGATCGCCTGCCCCGGCCCGCCGTCGACCCGGCACTCGTGTCCTACGAGCGGCTGGCCACGGTGGTCAAGGCGGGGTTCGGCCAGCGCCGCAAGATGCTGCGGCGTTCCCTGGCCGGTGTCGTCGAGCCGGAGGCCTTCGCCCGGGCCGGGGTGCGGCCCGACGTCCGGGCCGAGGAGCTCGACGTCGAGGCCTGGGGCCGGCTGGCCGCCCCATGACGATCCTGCTGGCGCCGGCCAAGCTCACGGTCTCGCTGGAGGTGACCGGGGTCCGCTCCGACGGGTATCACGAGCTCGACGCCGAAATGGTGACGCTCGACCTGGCCGACGTGCTCGAGATCGACCCTGACGGTTCGGGTGTGCTGGTGCGGGCGGACCCCGCCGCCGGCCCGATCGAACTCCCGCCGTCGGAGGACAACCTGGTCGCCCGTGCGCTGCGGGCGTGTGGGCGGCGGGCCGGCGTCGAGCTCATCAAGCGCATCCCGGTGGGTGGAGGGCTCGGGGGCGGTTCCGCCGACGCCGCGGCCGTGCTGCGCTGGGCCGGGTGCGACGACCCCGACGTCGCCGTCGGCATCGGGGCTGACGTCCCGTTCTGCCTGGCGGGAGGGCGGGCCAGGGTCCAGGGCATCGGGGAGCGCCTGACGCCGCTCGACTTCGAGCCCCGCCACTACGTCCTCGTGCTGCCCCCCTTCGGGGTGGACACCCGGGCCGTGTACGGGGCCTGGGACGCTGGCGCACGCAGCGCAGGCCCCAACGCCCTGACGGCGGCCGCCATGGCGGTGGAGCCCAGGCTGGCCCGCTGGCGCGACGCGCTGGGCGAGTACA
Source organism: uncultured Acidimicrobiaceae bacterium (assembly GCA_963754445.1). Taxonomy (GTDB): domain Bacteria; phylum Actinomycetota; class Acidimicrobiia; order Acidimicrobiales; family RAAP-2; genus Bog-473. Next base: position 1,923,698 of record CAVWFT010000002.1, read on the forward strand.
CCGGTGGCGAGCCGACCCTGGCCGGAAGCGGTTCGACCTGGTTCGTCGAGGTGGCGACGCCGGGGAACGACGAGCACCCGGCGCCTCTGTTGCGGGCGGGCGGGGACTCGGGCCGGCTGGTCCGGGCACGCACGGTGCCCGCCGGCTGGCAGGGGGAGTGAGAAGAGGTCGCTGAGCCGGGGCTGGACTACTTGCCGGCCCGGCGCTGCCAACGGGTCGCTTTGAGCATCTTCTTGTGCTTCTTCTTGCGCATCCGCTTGCGGCGCTTTTTGATCAGTGATCCCATGGCGTGGGGCAGGCTAGCGGTGCGGGGGGCCGACTGCCAGGTCGCCCGGCGGGCGAGGAGGCATCCGTGACGTTCGAGGTCGTCGGGTTGGACCATGTGCAACTGGCCATGCCGGCGGGCCGGGAGGACGATGCCGAGGCCTTCTACAGCGGCCTGCTCGGATTCGAGCGGCTGGCCAAGCCCGAGCCGCTGGCCGCACGGGGCGGGTGCTGGTTCGCCCGGGGGGCGGTGGCCGTGCACCTCGGGGTCGACCCCGACTTCCGCCCCGCCCGCAAAGCCCACCCGGCACTGGTGGTGCGAGATCTCGGGGCGCTGGTCGAGGTGCTGCGCCGGGCCGGCGTCGAGGTCCGCCCCAACGAGGAGCGTCCGCCCGGTCGCGGGGCGTACGTGGACGACCCGTTCGGCAACCGGATCGAGCTGATGGCGGCCGCCCTGGACCCGTGAGCGTGCCGGGCAGGGCGGAAGGAGGGAGGTGCCGGCGGGAGCGGAGGCGGACCGCTCCCGCCGGCACGGCCGGTGGCCGGTGTCGGATCCAGCCGGCAGGCCACCGGGGGGTGCCCCAAGTCTGAACCCCGAACCTGGGGGCCACGTTGGGAAGGCCTAAGAAATCCTTATGGACGCCGGGCCCAGGTCAACCGGACCAGCCGATCGGCTGTTCGGCGTCGAGGGGGGCCGGCACGGTCGGCAAGCTCAGGGTCATGCGGGCGCCTCCGGAGGGATCGTTGGTCGCGGTGATCGTCCCGCCCTCGGTCTTGACCACCTGGGCCACGATGGCCAGCCCGAGCCCGGAACCGGGGAGGCCCCGGGCGGCGGGGGACCGGTAGAAGCGGTCGAAGATGTGGGGCAGGTCCGTCTCCGCGATGCCCGGCCCCCGGTCGCGCACCACGACGGTGCCCTCGGCGCAGCCGACCGAGACGACCTCGCCCGGTGGGCTCCACTTGCGGGCGTTGTCCAACAGGTTGCCGACGGCCCGGCTGAGCCGGTCCGCATGACCCTCGACCCAGCTCGGTTCGGCCTCGAGCTCGAAGGTCACGTCGCTGGTCCGACCGTGCGTGTTCTGCACGGCCACTGCGTCGTGCACCAACAGGTCGAGACGGAGGTGCTCGGCCGGTGACGGGTGCTGGTCGCCCCGGGCCAGCTCGGCCAGATCGCCGACGATGTCGGTGAGCTCCTGGAGCTGGACCAGCACGTCGTCGACGAGGATGGACCGGTCCTCGTCGCTCAGCTCGTCCACCCGGCGGATCACCTCGAGATTCGTGCGCAGGCTGGTCAGCGGAGTGCGCAGCTCGTGGGAGGCGTCGAGGACCAACCTGCTCTGGGCGTGCCGCGAGGCCTCGAGGGCCTCGAGCAGCCGGTTGAAGGTGCGTCGCAGTCGACCCAGTTCGTCCGCACCGCCGGGGGACAGGCGGCGCGAGACGTCGGTGGTCTCGGCCAGGTCCTCCACGGTGTCGGTCAGGGAATTGAGCGGGACCAAGGCGGTGCGGGCGACCAGGTAGCCGAGCACCACCGCCAGCACGACGCCGCTGACGGCCACGGCGCCGAGGAAGAGGGCGAGCTTCTTGAGCTCCGAGTTCGCGTTGAGGAGCGTGGCGATCTGGAGTGCCCCGCCGTTGACCAAGATGCCGGACTGGACCGGGGTGTTGACGGGGAGGTGCTCGACGAACTCGCGCATCTCGTTGCCGTCCACGTTCACCGTGGTGAAGAACGCGGGCGCCAGGCCGACCGCGACGAGGCGAACCTGTCCGGTCACCGGCAGCCCACCGCCCGAGATGACGGTCCCGCTCGTGTCGATCACCTGCCCGAGCGTGGCGGTGGTCGTGCCGATCTCGTCACCAGCGAGGATCTTCTGCGCCGCCGTGGTCAGCGAGTTGTCCGCTGCATTCAGGAGCGTGTTGCGGGCGACGACGAAGGCGGCGCTGCACGACGCCACGACGGCGACGACGACGGCGGCCGTGGTGGCGAGGACGAGGCGGGTGCGAAAGGTCACGTCTCGCGCAAGACGTAGCCGACGCCGCGCACGGTCTGGATGCAGCGGGGCTCGCCGCCCTCCTCGAGCTTGCGCCGCAGGTAGCCGACGTAGACGGCGAGCGAGTTCGTGCCCGAGTCGAAGTCGAAGCCCCAGACGCGGTGCAACAACACCTCCCGGGTCAGGACCTGGCGCGGGTGGCGGAGGAACATCTCGAGCAGGTCGAATTCGATGCGGGTGAGGGTGAACGTGCGGTCGCCCCGCTGTCCCTCACGGGTGGAGAGGTTGAGGACGAGGTCGCCGACGCGCAGGAGGCCGCCCTCCCCCTCGAAGCGCCGGCGCAACAGGGCCCGCAGGCGGGCCAGCAATTCGGCCAACGCGAATGGCTTCACCAGGTAGTCGTCCGCCCCGGCATCGAGGCCCTGGACCCGGTCGTCGACGGCATCGCGGGCCGTCAACATCAGGACCGGCGTGTCGTCGCCGGCACTGCGCATGCGCCGGCACACGGTGAGCCCGTCGATGTCGGGCAACCCGAGATCGAGGATGAGCGCGTCGGGCGGCGCCTGGGCCAGTGCCTCGAGCGCTTCGCCCCCCGTGGGCACCGTGACGACGTCGTACCCTTCGAGCCTGAGCGCACGGTCGATGGACCGCCGCACGGCCTGATCGTCGTCGACCACCAGGATGCGCACGCCGAGAACCTACCGCCGCACCCTGGTCGTCGACGGGCGGGGCGGCTGTCTAACCTCTAGGTGGCGACCACCTCGGTCGACCCATCCGGGGTAGTTCAATCGGCAGAACGTCGGCCTTTGGAGCCGGATGTTGGAGGTTCGAGCCCTCCCCCCGGAGCGTCAGCGCCCGGCGGCGCGGTCCTGCTGGTCCAGCCGAGCCAGATAGTCGTTGTAGGCGGCCAGGTCCACGTCCGGCACGACCGCGGTCGTCTCCGCGGGCGGCGCCGTCCCTTCGGGTGCGTCCATGGCACGTGCTGTCGTGGCGGACGCGTCGGCCTCGGGCGCCGCGTGCAGCAGGCGCCACCACATGTAGATGGCGTAGGCGGCGAAGAAGGGCCATTCGAACACGTAGGCCCAGCTGAGTTCGTTCCCACCGGTGGCCCGGTCGATCTGCCAGATGCACAGGGCCATGAAGGCGGGCACCACGACGAGGATGACCGCGTGCAGCTTCCAGGCGCGCGCGGAGAACCAGACCTGCGAGTCCATCAGGCCCCGCCGGCGAAGAAGAAGCTGTCGATGAGCGCGGTCAACTCGAGCGGACGGTCGCCCTGCACGCTGTGGCCGGCGCCCTCGACCCCCTCGACGCGGACGCTCGGCTGGCGACGACGCAGCTCCGCGATGTCGGCGTCGTCGACCACCGACCAGGCGAGACCCTGCACCAGCATCAACGGGACCTCGAGGCGCGAGATGGCCTCCCACCAGTCGCCGAACTCGGGATGGGCCGACCCGGCACCGGTCCGGAAGCGGGCGTAGCGCCAGACCCAGCTGCCGTCCTCACGCTGCACCGCGTTGTGCAGGATGCCGCGACGGAGCGAGGCCTCCGAACGGCCCGGGTTGTGCTCGATCGTGCGGGCCAGCAGTTCGTCGAAGCTGTCGAAGCTCGCCGGTCCGTCGACGAAGTTGGTGATGGGCGCCGCCTTCTCCGCGTTCACGCCCGGGGTGACGTCGACCAGCATCAGGGCGCGGACCAACTCCGGGGCCTGGGCGGCGAGTGCGATCGAGGAGATGCCGCCCAGCGACATCCCGACGACCCCGCGCGCCTGTGGGGCCAGCGCGGCCACGGCGACCGCGAGGTCCCGGCCGTTGCTGCCCGCCGAGACCGAGCCGTCGGGGCCGCCGTCGGAGTGCCCGTGACCCGGCAGGTCGACGGCCAGCAGCGGTCGTCCGAGGGCCAGGGCGACCGTGTCCCAGGTGTGTGCGTTCTGCGCCCCGCCGTGGACGAGCACGAGTTCGGGTGGCCCGGTCCCCGCGCCCCACACCAGGCTGGAGAGCCGGCGACCCGGTGCGACCTCGACGTCGACCCGGTGCACGTCGGGCGGCCCGGTGTAGGCCAGGCCGTACTCGGCGGCGTTCTCGTGGAACAGGCCGAATTCGTCGTAGGGGATCATGTCCGGCACCCCACGAGTTTCCCATACGCACGTCCCGGGGCTCCGCGGGCTAAGAATGCATCGATGCCCGAGCGCCGCCTCTCCGCCGTGGTCCTGGCCGCCGGGGAGGGGACGCGCATGCGCTCGGAGCGGCCCAAGCCGCTGCACCTGCTCTGCGGCCGGCCGATGATCCTCCACGTCCTCGACGCCATGGCCGAAGTGGATGTCCGCCGGGTCGTCGTCGTGGTCGGACACCGGGCCGAATGGGTGACCAAGATGCTGGTCCAGCTGGCACCGCCCTCCATGGAGATCGAATTCGTGGAGCAGCTGACCCAGGCCGGGACGGGCGACGCCCTGGCCGTCGGCCTGACCGGTCTCCCCGACGACGACGACGAGGTCGAGGACGTGGTCGTCCTGCCCGGCGACGCGCCGTTGCTGCGGGCCCAGACCCTGGCTGCGCTCGTCCGGGCCCACCGGGCCGAGGACGCAGGCGCCACCCTCCTGACCGCGGTGGTCGAGAACCCGACCGGCTACGGCCGGATCGTGCACGGCAAGGACGGCGACGTGATCCGGGTCGTCGAGGAGGTCGACGCCACCGAGGACGAGAAGGCGATCGACGAGGTCAACACCTCCATCTACTGCTTCCGGCGCTCCATCCTGGCCCCGACCCTGCGCCGCATCACGCCGGCGAACGCGCAGGGCGAGTACTACCTGACCGATGCCGTCGCCGTCCTCAGCAGTGCCGGGTACGGCGTCAAGTCGCTCGTCCTCCCCGATCCCATGGAGGCGGCGGGGGTCAACGACCGGGCCCAGCTCGCCGTGGCCGAGGCCGAGTTGCGCGACCGGATCAACGAGCGCTGGATGCGCCGCGGCGTGACCATGTGGGATCCCGAGCGGACCTATGTGGACGCCCAGGTCCACCTCGAGGCCGACGTGTCGCTGCTGCCGGGCGTGATCCTGCGCGGGTCCTGCCGGATCGGGGCGGGGGCCGAGATCGGTCCCAACGCCATCTTGACGGACACCGTCGTCGGCGCCCACGCGGTGGTGGGGGAGTCCGTCTGCAGCCGGGCCGACATCGGCGAGGGCGCGCGGGTCGACGCCTTCAGCGTCCTCGAGCCCGGCGCCGAGGTGCCGGCGGGCGGAGTGATCCCACCGCATGCGGTCGTCCGAGGCGCCGAAGCGTAGGACACCCGCCGTCCGCGGGTCCCGGCGCTGGTGATCGCCCCGAGACGCCTGGTCCCCGGGCGCACTAGCGTTGACCTCGTGGAGCTGATCCCCCGCCGACGACTCGAATTGATCTCAGGGCGCGCCCACCCCGCGTTGGCCAAGGACATCGCCACCCACCTGGGCGTCGAGCTCGGTGAAGCGAACCTCCGCGAGTTCGCCAACGGCGAGATCTACTGCAAGTACGACATCTCCATCCGGGGCTGCGACGTCTTCATCGTGCAGACCCACGCGACGCCGGTCAACGACTCCTTGATGGAGCAGCTGATCATGATCGACGCGGCCAAGCGGGCCTCGGCCAAGCGGATCACGGCCGTGTGCCCGTATTACGGCTACTCCCGCCAGGACCGGAAGTCGACCGGCCGGGAGCCGATCACGGCCAAACTCGTGGCCGACATGCTCTCGGCGGCGGGGGCCGACCGCGTCGTCAGCGTCGACCTGCACTCGGGTCAGATCCAGGGTTTCTTCGACACGCCGTTCGATCATCTCGTGGCCGCGCCGGTCCTCGAGAGCTACATGCGGGAGAACCTCGGGAGCGACGTCGTCGTGGTGGCGCCGGACGCCGGCCGGGTGAAGGTGGCCGAGCGCTACAGCCAGCACCTCGGGTTCGACCTGGCCCTGATCCACAAGACGCGGCCCCGGGGGACCTACAACGAGGTCAAGGCCCGCCACGTGGTCGGAGACGTCGAGGGGCGCCACTGCGTGCTGATCGACGACATGATCGACACCGCGGGCACCGTGTGTGCGGCGGCCGAGCTGCTCAACGACTCGGGGGCCGCCGACATCTCCGTCATGGCCACCCACGGACTGCTCTCCGACCCGGCGGTGGACCGGCTCAAGGCGGCGCCCATCTCTCGGGTGGTCGTGACCGACACGCTGCCCATCGCGGCGGACCGCACCTTCGACAAGCTCGAGGTGCTGTCGGTGGCCAAGATCATCGCCGACGCCATCGACGCCGTCTTCGAGGACACTTCGGTCTCGGAGCTCTTCGGGGGCGACAACCTGGTCTAGAAGCCCCGGCACGCGTGGGTGCGCCGGAACGGGCGTCTCCTCCTGCGACTCGACGCCGACCTCGCTCAGGACCTTGGCGCGGCGCGTCGCCGGTACCAGTCGACCGCCACCGGTGGCGTGAGCCGGACGGCGATCCGACGCAGCCGACGCACGGAGTCGGGCCACCAGCTCTGTGGTGGTTCCGGAGTCGCCGGCGCCTCCGGCGCTGCCGGTGCCGGTGCCGCTACGGGTGGTGGTTCCAGCTCTTCGAGCGTCGGGAGCCGGGTCAGGTTCTTCGCCGCCGGCCTCTCGCTCGCCACCTCCAGGAGTCGTCGGACGGGTGTGCCCCCCAGGGTGTGGATCTCCGCTTCGAGGCCCGGCGTCGACTCGATCCACCGGTCGATGTGGTCGGTCCAGCGGATGGCCCCGGCGTCGAAGCTCCCGTAGAGCTTGGCGTCGGTCAACATCAGGGGAACGAAGCCGGTGTCCGCGACGAGCTCCCACGCCGCCAGCGCGGCGCCGGGACGGGCCGGATCCATCAGGGCGCCGAAGGCCACGACGCCGCCGGGGCGCACCGCCGATCGCGCCAGGGCCACGTCGTCGCGTGCGGCGGCGTGGCTCCCGCCCCCCTCGATGTGCACCAGGCGACAGGCGCCCCTGAGCGAGGCCAGGTCGACGTCCCGCGACGGTCCCGTCACGATGTCCGGACCGTCGGCGTGGAAGCGCCCGAACTGATGGAGGAATCCCTGGAGGCTGCGGTCGGCGTCGACGTCCCGGGCCTGGTGGGCACGCCGGCCCTCTTCGTCCAACAATTCGTCGTGTTCGAAGACGCCGCTCACGACGAGGCGCTCGGTCGGCGGGCGCTGCAGATAGGCGAGCAGGCTCGCCGTCTTGGCGAAGGATGCGCCGATCTCGAGGAGGTGACCCTCGACGTCGTGCTCCGCTTGGATGCGGTCGACGGCCACGAGCACCTTGACGTCGAGTGGGGCGAGCGATCCGGGCACCGTGTCGAGCGCCAGCAGGTAGGCCTCGACCGGGAGCGGCAGCAGCCCCGAGGTGGCGGCGGCCTGGGTCGACTGCGCGCTGAGGCGAGGGAGCACGACCATCACCGCGTCGCGCAGCCGGGCATCGTGGATCAACGGGTGCCGCGCGCCGCCGACCGTGATGGCGCCGTCCTCGTAGCTCGAGGCGTCCCACTCCCCGTCGAGCGTGCGCTCGCGGGCCATCTGCCACAGGCGCTTCTTGTGCCAGCCCTCCTCGGCCGGTGAGCCCCGTTCGATGTTGGCCCGGCCGCCGTCCAATTTCTCGGCCAGCACCGCTCTGGTCCTCAGGGGGGCATGGAGACAGACGACGCGATCGGTGTCCTCGAACGCGGCCACGTCCACGTAGTGATTGCCCTTGTGCACGGTGAGGGACGGCGACGCTCGCTGGATGCACTTCGCCGCGTACTCCATCTCGACGAAGCCGATCTTGTTCTCCCGGACCAGTCGGGAGACCTGATCCGGCGGCCCGACCTTCTGCGCCACCCGCATCGTCATGGTGGCCAGCGCGTCGGGTCTCGGACGCAGGACGTCGCGTCGTTGCACGAGGTTCAGCACCTGGCAGGCGATGGCGGGCACGCTCGGGTCGACCTGTGCCAGGACCTGCCTGATGGAGGTTCCACCGACGCCGATCCAGAACTCGTCGGCGTCGAGGGGCAACACCCAATCGGCACCGTCGCGGAAGGCCGTCCGGGCCGCCCGCGTCATGCGCGCCGACTGGTCGAACGGCCCGGGCTCGCTGGCGACCGTGATCGGTAGCGACTCGGCGAGCTCGGAGAGGATCTCGAGCGTTCCGTCGCTCGATCCGTTGTCGATCACGATGGCGTTGTCGAGCGCCTCGGACTCGAGGTGATGGCGAAGGTTCAGTTCCATGACGTCGCTCTCGTTGCGCACGACGTAGAGGCACGAGACCTTCACGACGGATCAGTGTACGGTCCCGCCAATTGGCCGATCCCGTTCTCGCCGTTGCCCTCCGACGCGCCAGCGGGCCAGGATCGGGCCGCCGGCTCCGCTCCGTGCCCGCCGGGTCGAGACGAGCGGGAAAGCGACGGGACCAGGTGCGATGGTATGGGTGCGGTCCGGCGACTAGTCTGGTCAGCCGTTCGCCGGAGGCCCGTCGGCCCCTGCGCCACCGCTCTTGCCACCTGAGGAGATTCTGTTATGGCCGATGTCGTTCTCGCCGCCGAGGTTGGGCGCCCGCTCGGTTCGCGTGCGGTTCGCCGCCTGCGCCGCGAAGGCAAGATTCCAGCCGTCATCTACGGGCACGGCAGCGACCCGCTGCCGGTGGCCGTGGTCGCCCGTGAGCTGCGTATCGCCCTGAACGGAGATGCCGGGGCGAACCAGCTGCTCTCGCTCGACACCGGCTCGGAGACCTACCTGGCTCTGGCCCGTGAGATGCAGCGCCACCCGGTGGCCCAGACCGTGACCCACGTCGACTTCATCATCGTGCGGCGCGACGAGGTGATCAGCGCCGACGTGCCGATCACCCTGGTCGGTGAGGCGATCGAGGTCAACCACGGTGACGGCCTGGTCGACCAGCAGATGTTCACCCTCAGCATCAATGCCGTCCCGAGCGCCATCCCGACCTCGCTCGAAGTGGACATCAGCTCGCTCATCATCGGTGGCGCCATCCGGGTGTCCGACCTGCCCCTGCCGAGCGGCGTCACCACCGACGTCGACCCCGAGTCCGCCATCGCGATCGGCCAGCCGCCACGGGTGACGACCGAAGGGGTCGCCGAGGGCGAGGAAGGCGAGGGCGGGGCTACCGCCGCGGAGGCGGGCGGCGGAGAAGCTGCCGAGGCCGCGTCCGAAGAGAGCTAAGTCCTGCGCAGCCCCTTCGCCCGGTCCGAGCGCCGGGGCACGCCGGCCGATCTGCTCGTGGTGGGCCTCGGCAACCCGGGCGCCGAGTTCGAGGGAAGCCTGCACAACGCGGGATCCGACACGATCGTCCTCCTGGCCCAGCGCCATGGGGCGTCGCTGCGGGCCGAGAAGGGCCTGGCGGCTCGGGTCGCCACGGTCGTCCTGGCCGGGCGCCGCGTGGCGCTCGCCGTTCCCACCACCTACATGAACGACTCTGGTGTGGCCGTCCGCAGCCTGACCGAACGGTTCGGCATCACGGACCCGGCCACGGTCGTGATCGTGCACGACGAGCTCGACCTGCCGCCCGGCACGGTCCGCCTCAAGTCGGGTGGAGGTCTGGCCGGTCACAACGGCCTGCGCTCGATCTCCTCTCATCTGCACACGAACGACTTCCTGCGGGTGCGCATCGGCGTGGGGAAGCCACCGAGCGCCAGCCAGGGGGCCGCCCACGTGCTGCGCCGACCTTCCAAGGCGGTGCGCGAGGTCCTCGGAGCCTCGGTGGAGATCGCGGCCGAGGCGGTCGAGCGCATCGCGGAGGACGGCATCGACTCCGCCACCCAGTGGTGTCACTCACTCCCGACAGACTGATCCGATGAGCAGCGAGACCACGACAGCGCCGGCGGCGCAGGCTTCGGCCTCCGACTCGGCCACGCCCCCCGTGACCGTGGCCGGGACGTTGGCCGCGCTGCCCCGCGCCCTCAGGGGCGAGCCGGCGCTGGCCTCGTTGGTCGGTTCGTCCGACACGACGGTTGCCGTGCCGGCGGCAGCGCAGGCCGTGGCCGTGGCCGCGCTGGCCGCCCTGAGCGAGCGGGCACCCTTGCTGGTCGTCACGGCGACCGGGCTCGACGCCGAGCGACTGGGCGTCGACCTTTCCTGCCTCCTCGCTCCGGAGCCCGACGACAAGGAGCGCGAGATGCTCGGCGCGCTCGGTGGTCCCGTGACCGTGCTTCCCGCCTGGGAAACCCTCCCCTTCGAGCGCGTGAGCCCGGAGATCGAGACGATGGGACGTCGTCTCGCCGTCCTCCACGCGCTGTCGGCGCCACCCGACGACTCGTTGCCGCGGCCGCCTCGCGTCGTCGTGGCACCGGTCCGGGCGTTGCTCCAGCGGGTGGCGCCCCTGGGCGGGTCGGCTCCGTCGATCATCGAACCGGGTCAGCAGATCGACGTCGACGCGCTGCTCGAAGACCTGGTCGCCAAGGGCTACCGCCGGGAGCACCAGGTCGAGCACCGGGGCGAGTTCGCCGTCCGGGGCGGCATCGTCGACGTGTTCCCGTCGACGGCGGACGCACCGGCACGCATCGACCTCTGGGGCGACGAGATCGACCGGTTGACGCTGTTCTCGGTGAGCGATCAGCGCTCCGCGCACGATCTGGCCGGTGTCGTGATCTACGGCTGCCGCGAGCTCATCGTGAACGAAGACATGCGGGCGAGGGCCGAGGAGCTCGTCCGCCGCCGCCCCTGGGGCACCGCCGTCTGGGATCGGCTGTCCCGAGGCGAGCAGTTCGACGGCATGGAATCGTGGCTGCCCTTCCTCGAGCCCGAGACGACGGTGCTGCCCGATCTTCTCGGCCCGTCGTCCCAGGTCGTCCTGATCGAGCCGCGCCGGATCCGCGACCGGGGGGCGCAACTCCTCGACGAGGAGGCGGCGCTCGCCGAGACCCTGGCCGCGACCTGGGGCGCCGAAGAGGGGGAGGAGGAGCCGTTCCCGCGCCTGCACGTGCCGTTCGAGCGGCTGCTCAGCGCCAGCCGTGCCGGGGTCGCCGCGCTTCCCGCGGTGCCCGAAGGTCCCTCGATCGACTCGCTCGCCGTCGGCCGCTTCGAACAGGTCGCCGGGGACCCGTCCCGACTGGCGGCAGGTGTCACCAGGTTGGTCGGCGAGGGCTATTCGGTCACGCTGTGCGCCGCCACCGTGGCGGGAGCAGGCCGGCTGTCGGCCGCGCTGGCGCAGGAGGGCGTCCACGCGCCCGTCGTCGACCGGGCCAGCGGGAGCGCCGGGGCGGTCGTGGTCGCCGCCCCGATTGCCAGTGGCTTCATCCTGCCCGAGGCCAAGGTCGCCGTCCTCTCCGAGACCGATGTCACGGGGCGTCGCGTCCCGCACCGGCGAGCCCGCCCGAGGGCGCGGGCCACCGACGGGTTCTTCGACGATCTCGAGGTCGGAAGCTTCGTGGTCCACCGCCAGCACGGTGTGGCCCGATTCGAGGGCGTGACGTCGCGCACCATGGCCGGGACCACGCGCGACTACCTGATCCTCCAGTACCGCGGGTCGGACCGGCTGTACCTGCCCGTGGAGCAGATCGAGGCCATCACCCCGTACTCGGGCGGGGAGACCCCCACGCTCTCGAAGATGGGAGGAGCCGACTGGCAGCGCACTCGGGCCAAGGCCCGGGCCGCGGCCAGCGAGGTGGCGGCGGAACTGGTGCAGCTCTACCGGCGCCGGCTGGCCGTGGAGGGGCACGCCTTCGGACCGGACACGCCCTGGCAGCAGGAGATGGAGGCATCCTTCGAGTTCGTCGAGACGGAGGACCAGCTCAAGGCCGTGGCCGACGTCAAGGCGGACATGGAGGAGCCGCGTCCGATGGACCGGCTGGTATGTGGCGACGTCGGTTTCGGCAAGACCGAAGTGGCCGTGCGCGCCGTGTTCAAGGCCGTCCAGGACGGGACCCAGGCCGCCGTCCTGGCGCCGACCACCTTGCTGGCCAGCCAGCACGCCCAGACGTTCGCCGACCGGTACGCGCCCTATCCCGTGCGGGTCGAGCTGCTCAGCCGCTTCCTCTCCGCGGCGGAACAACGCAAGGTGGTGGCCGGTCTGGCCGACGGGAGCATCGACGTGGTGATCGGCACCCACCGTCTGCTGGCCCAAGACGTGGTGTTCAAGCGGCTGGGCCTCCTCGTCGTCGACGAGGAGCAGCGTTTCGGCGTGACCCACAAAGAGGCGGTCAAGCGGATGGCCGAGGGCGTCGACGTCCTCACCCTTTCCGCGAGCCCCATCCCGCGGACCCTGGAGATGGCGCTCACGGGAATCCGCGACCTGTCGATGGTGAACACACCACCGGCCGACAGGCGCCCGATCCTCACCTACGTCGGAGAGAACGATCCCTCCGCCGTCAGCGAGGCGCTGCGTCGTGAGCTGTTGCGGGAGGGCCAGGCGTTCTACGTCCACAACCGCGTCTCGGACATCGACCGGGTGGCGCGCGACATCCGCGCCCTCGTGCCCGAAGCCAGGGTGGCCATCGCGCACGGCCAGATGGACGAGGGCAGCCTCGAGACGGTGGTGCTGGACTTCTGGGAGCGCCGCTACGACGTGCTGGTCTGCACCACGATCATCGAGTCGGGCATCGACATGCCGTCGGTGAACACGCTGATCGTGGACCGGGCCGACATGCTCGGACTGGGCCAGCTCCACCAGATCCGCGGCCGGGTCGGTCGAGGGGGCCAGCGGGCGTACGCCTATCTCTTCCACCCGGCCGATCGGGTGCTCTCGGAACAGGCCTACGAACGCCTGCGCACGATCGGCGAGCACACCGAGCTCGGGTCCGGTTTCAAGATCGCCATGCGCGACCTCGAGATCCGCGGTGCGGGCAACCTCCTCGGCTCCGATCAGTCCGGCCACATCGCCGCCGTGGGCTATGACCTCTACGTGCAGCTCGTGGCCGAGGCGGTCGCCGAGGCCCGTGGTGAGGCACGGCCGACGCCCCCGACGGTCTCGGTCGACGTCCCCGGCGACGCCCACCTGCCGAAGGACTACGTGGCCGCGGAGGACGCGCGCCTCGAGGCATACCGGAGGCTCGCCGCCGCGACGACGTCGGCGGACGTCGACGACATCGGCGTCGAATGGCTGGACCGCTACGGGCCGCTGCCCGCTCCCGCGTCCGGGCTCCTGGCCGTGGCCCGGTTGCGGGTCGACGCCATGGCCCGGGGGATCGGCGAGATCGTCGTGAGTCCCGTCCGCCCCGGCGGGGCCCGGCGCCCGACGGTGCGGCTCTCACCGGTCACCCTCCCGGCCAGTGCGCAGGTGCGACTCCGCCGGGTGGCCCCCGACGCCACCTACCGCGAGGACCTGGGCCAGCTGCTGGTACCGGTCGCCGAGGGTGTCCACGCGGCCGAGGCCGTACGCCGGATCCTCGACGAGCTGATCCCGCTGCCCGATTCCGTTGCCGCCTCCGGCACCTTGTAAAGTGCGCGGCGCGTGAAGCGGCTCCTCGTTCTCCTCCTCGTCCTCGCCGGCGGCCTCGTCTGGGCTGCGCTGGCCATTCCCACCAATGCCGCCGTCGTCAACGGGGCGACGATCAGTCAGAGCCAGTTGAACTCGGACGTCTCGACCATCGCCAAGAGTCCCTACTACCAGTGCTACCTGAACTCGCAGGAGTACGTGTCCTCCCAGGGGAGTGAGGCCCTTCCCTCCGTGACCGGCGCCGGCACCGGCAACAACCCCGGCGACGACCCCACGGCGACGACCGCCTTCACCGCCACCTATCTCGACACCAAGATCGGACACGAGGTCGTGGCCCAGATGGCGGCGCAACGCGGGGTGGTCGTGACCCAGGCCGAGCTCACCACGGCGCGCAAGGCCTACGAGGAGCAGATCACCGAGGTGATGGACGAGGCGGCTCAGAATCTCCAAACGGCGAGCGCGAGCCAGAAGGTCAGGTTCACCTGCGGAGCGGTCCAGCCGTTGACCGGGAGCCAGGTGTTGGACACCCTGCCCCCGTCCTTCGTCGACGAGCAGGTGCAGTTCGTCGCGACGGCGACGGTGCTCCAAGAGGACCTCTCGGGTGTCGGCTCGAGGACGAGCGACCTGCGCCGGTACTTCGAGTCCCACCTGGCCCAGTTCGACGACGCCTGCCTGACCATTGCCACCTTCACCACCGAGAGCGCGGCCCAGGCGGCCCAGGCCTCCGTGGCGTCGGGGACACCGTTCTCCCAGGTGGCGAGCGCTTCGGAGGGCGGGGGACAGCAGGGGTGTGAGGTGCTCTACCAGATCGCCTCGCAACTGCCGTCGAGCGCCAAGCTCGACACGCTGCCACTGAACACGGTGTCCGATCCGATTGCCTACAACAACAGCTACTTCCTGATCGAGATCACGAAGCGGACTCCGACGGCCTACAGCCAGGTGGCGACGCTCGTCGCCGGCGCCGTCCAGCAGGCCGGTGCCGCCAAGACCCAGAAGGCCATCGACGCGGCGCAGCGGCGATCGGTCATCAGTGTCGATTCCCGCTATGGCGTGTGGGTGCACGTGCCGGGCACGGTTCTGGTGCCGTTGACGCCGCCGGCCGGCGACGTGCCCAATGTGAAGGCGAACGAGGCCACCACCATCCTGTCCTCGAGCTCCGCCAGCGGCTGAGCATGGCCCGGAGCCGCCCCCACGTCACCGTGGTGGGCCTCGGCCCCGCCGGTCCCGACCTGATCGGGGTCAGCGCCGCCGCCCGCCTGTCGGGTTCGGACCGGGTGTTCCTCCGCACGGCGCGCCACCCCGCCGCCGCGGGTCTGACCGACGTGGAGACGTTCGACGATCTCTACGAGAAATCGGACACCTTCGACGACGTCTATGCCTCCATCGTCGGGACCCTGGTGTCCGCGGCGGTGGACGGGCCGGTAGTCTACGCCGTGCCCGGCTCGCCCAGCGTGGCGGAGCGCACGGTCGAGCTGCTCTGTGGCGACGAGCGGGTGGACGTGACGCTGGTGCCGGCACTCTCGTTCCTCGATCTGGCCTGGAGCGCGTTGCGGATCGATCCGCTGGCCGAGGGCGTGCGGTTGGTGGACGCCGCCGCGTTCGCCTCGGTGGCCGGGAGCGCGCCGGGGCCGTTCCTCGTCGCGCAGGCCTGGTCGCGCCACCTGCTCTCGGAGGTGAAGCTGTGCGGCGGCGACGACCGCGGTCAGCCGGCCGCCAGGCCGGTCCTCCTGCACCACCTGGGATTGCCCGACGAGGTGGTCCAACCCGTCGACTGGTGGGAGCTCGATCGGACCATCGACCCCGACCACCTGACGTCGCTCTACGTGCCGGCCGTCCCGGGGCGCAGCGCGACCGGGGCGGAGATGGTCCGCCTGGAATCGCTCATGGACGTCCTGCGCGAGCGTTGCCCGTGGGATCGGGCACAGACGCACGCGTCGCTCATGCCGCACCTGACGGAGGAGTCCTACGAGGTGCTCGACGCCCTGGCCGCGTTGGACTCGTCGCCCGAGGCCTCGGCCCACCTGGAGGAGGAATTGGGGGATCTCCTGTTCCAGATCGTCTTCCACGCCCGACTGGCCCGGGAGGAGGATCGCTTCGACCTGGGCGACGTGGCCCGCGGCGTCCACGACAAGCTGATCCATCGCCATCCCCACGTGTTCGGCGACGCCGTGGTGTCGGGTCCGGAACAGGTGCTGGCCAACTGGGAGACGATCAAGAAGACCGAGAAGGGGCGCTCCAGTGTCACCGAGGGGATTCCGCTCGGCCTCCCGGCACTGATGCTGGTGGCCAAGCTCTCCAGGAAGGCGCGCGCGATCGGTCTCGAACCCCCGGGCGGAGGCGACGTCGAGGGAGCGATGGAGGCGCTGCGCGGGCTCGCCGGCGTGCGCACGGGCGAGGTCGATCCGGACGCCCCTCTGTCCGCCGATCCGGGTGCTGCGACCGAGGCGGTGGCCGAGTGCCTCTACGTGCTCGCCAACGAGGCCCAACGCCTCGGGATCGACGCCGAATCGGTGCTCCGCCGCCGTGCCCTCCGGCTCCGTGACGAGATCATCGCGGCCGAGGGCGTCCCCGAACCCCCTGGGGGCAACCGCTAGTCTTGGTCGTCGGTGTCCCGTCAGGGAGGGTCACCGAGGGAGAGACGTCGTGAGCACCATTGAGCACGTGATCGGGCGCGAGGTGCTCGATTCGCGAGGCAACCCGACCGTCGAAGCCGAGGTGCTCCTCGATTCCGGTGCGCGGGGACGAGCGATCGCGCCGTCCGGTGCGTCCACCGGGATCCGCGAGGCGGTCGAACTGCGTGACGGCGGTGAGCGCTTCGGCGGCAAGGGTGTGCAGCGGGCCGTCGCCAACGTCAACGGTGAGATCGCCGACGCGGTGCGGGGTCTCGATGCACTCGATCAGCGGGCGATCGACTTCGCCATGATCGACCTCGACGCGACGGCCGACAAGGGACGACTCGGGGCCAACGCGCTGCTGGCGGTGTCGCTGGCCTCGGCCAAGGCTCTGGCCGACGACCTCGAGATCCCGCTCTATCGGGCGATCGGGGGCTCCAACGCGCACGCGCTCCCGGTGCCGATGCTCAACGTCCTCAACGGTGGCGCCCACGCGAAGAACTCCATCGACTTCCAGGAATTCATGCTCATGCCGGTCGGGGCCGCCTCCTTCAGCGAGGCCCTGCGCTGGGGGACCGAGACGTACCACGTCCTGCGCTCGGTGCTGGCCGACCGGGGGCTCTCGACCGCGGTCGGGGACGAGGGCGGCTTCGCCCCGGACCTCCCGACGAACGAGGATGCGGTCAAGCTGCTGATGGAGGCGATCGAACTGGCCGGCCGGGTCCCGGGAACCGAGATCGCCCTGGCCCTCGACCCCGCCACCAGTGAACTCTGGGACCAGGGCTCCTACGTCCTGGCCGGTGAGGGCCGGACGCTCTCGCCGGCGGAGATGGCCGACTACTGGGTCGACATGGTCGACCGGTACCCCATCGTGTCGATCGAGGACGGGATGGCCGAAGAGGACTGGGAAGGCTGGGGTGCCCACACCAAGTCGCTCGGCGGTCGGATCCAACTGGTCGGCGACGACATCTTCGTCACGAATTCCGAGATCCTGGCCCGCGGGATCGAGGAGGGGGTGGCGAACGCCATCTTGGTGAAGCTGAATCAGATCGGCACGCTGACCGAGACCCTCGACACGGTGGCACTCGCCACGCGCTCCGCCTACGCCACGGTCATCTCGCACCGCTCCGGAGAGACGGAGGACACGACCATCGCGGACCTCGTGGTGGCGGTCAACGCGGGCCAGATCAAGACGGGCGCACCGTGTCGTTCCGACCGGGTGGCCAAGTACAACCAGTTGTTGCGTATCGAGGAGGATCTCGGGGAGTCGGCCCGCTTCCCCGGTCGAGCGGCCCTCTCGGGCGCGGTGGGTCACGGGTGAGCCCGGCCGCGCGGAAATCCGCGCCGTCCCGAAAGCGTCCGACGGCGCGGGGGAAGAGAACCGATGCGCCCGCCGGGCCGCGTCGCGCGCTCCTGGTGGGCTGCGTCCTGTTCTCGGCCGTGATCCTTTTTGCCTGGTTCCCGGCCTCTTCGCTGCTCTCGGGCCGTTCCACCTTGCACGCGACCCAGGCGCAGCTGGCGGGGCTCCATGCCCAGGACGCCGCCCTGGCCCAGGAGCAGAAGAACCTCAGCGACACCAACGAGATCGAACGGATCGCGCGGCAGCAGTACCAGCTGGCCGGCCCGAACCAACAGGTCTACGAGGTGCTTCCCCCCGCCGGTTCGGCCTCGACGGGGACGCCGTACGCCGGCGACCCCGGATCGGACGGCCCGGCCGCACCCTCGGCCACGTCCGAGCTGCCGCCGGGCGACGTGACGACCACCACCGTCCCTCCGGCAAAGGCGGCCAAGCCGAAGACGAAGTCCGGGGAGCAGGCGAGCGGCGGTCTCTTCGACCGAATGCTGCACTCTCTTGAATTCTGGAATTGAGCCCGGCGGTCCGACAGGTCGCGTGCGACCAGGTGACCTGACGGCGGTTGCCTCCCTGCTCGGTCGCGAGCCCGCCGGGGCCTTCAGCGTCGCAGCCCGCCGGCCGGACGGATCGCCGATGGTCATCGAGAACGATCCGCTCCTCTTCGACGGCACACCGATGCCGACCCGCTATTGGCTCGTCGATCCCGTCCTGCGCAGCGCGGTCAGCAGGCTGGAGTCGGAGGGCGGCGTGCGCAGCGCGGAGGCGGCGGTCGACGAGGTGGCGCTGCGCCAGTGTCATGCGCACTACGCCTCCGACCGCGACGCGCTGGTCCCGGCGGATTGGCCCGGACCACGACCGAGCGGTGGCGTGGGCGGCACGCGACGAGGGGTCAAGTGTCTCCACGCCCACCTGGCCTCGTGGTTGGTCGGCCGGGACGACCCGGTCGGGGCCTGGGTGGCCCACCGGCTCGGACTGCGCCGACCCGTGGCCTGATGCCTGTCCCGGTGGCGGTGCCGTCGCGGACGTGTGATAGGCCACACCCGTGAACCCCTTCGCTTTGGCGGCCATCGACTGCGGCACGAACTCGACCCGCCTGCTCGTGGTCGACCGCCAGGGAGATCCCGTCGTCCGGGAGATGCGCCTCACCCGGCTCGGGCAGGGTGTGGACGAAGGTCGGGTGTTGCGTCAGGAGGCCGTCGAGCGGACGTTGGGCGTCCTGGCCGACTACAGGAAGCTGATGGACGGTGCCGATGTCGGGCGGGCACGGCTGGTGGCGACCTCCGCGGTCCGAGACGCCGCCAACGGCGACGAGTTCCTCCGGGCCGCCTCGGAGTTGATCGGCGTCGAAGCAGAGCTCCTGAGCGGGCGAGACGAGGGCCGTCTGTCCTATGCCGGGGCGACGGGCGACCTTCCCCCGGGTCCGGGTCAGGTGGTCGTGCTCGACATCGGCGGGGGATCCACCGAGACGGTGACCTCGGTGGGCGACGACATCGAGGCGGTCTCGATGGACATCGGGTGCGTCCGGCTCACCGAACGGATGTTGCGTGACGATCCTCCCGGGCCCGAGCAGGTCGCCGCCGCCGTGCGTTTGATCGACGACGAGTTGGTTCGTGCCGAGCGCACCGTGGGGGTGCTCTCGGAGAAGCGGGCGGACACCGTGCTCGTCGGGCTGGCCGGGACGGTCTCGACGCTGATGGCTCTCGAACTCGGACTCGTGGAGTACGACCGGGACCGTATCCATCATGGCGTGCTGCAGATCGACGCCGTTCGGAAGTGGTGCGACGTCCTCGGCCGCGAGACGGCGGCCGAGCGTGCGGTTCGGCCGGCCATCGCGACCGGTCGGGAGGACGTCATCTTCGGGGGGGCTCTGGTGCTGCGCGAATTCATGGAGCGCTTCGAACTGCGCCGGTGCATCGTCTCCGAAGCCGACATCCTCGACGGTCTCGTGATGTCCATCCTCCCTGCTCAGGGCCCATAGGAGCGCTGGCTCACCCGTCGTGGCGGGTATAGTGACGGAGATCGAAAGTGCAACGATCCCCCTGCACGGGACGACGGATCTGTCGGACGTCGACGAGAGAAGGTAGAGCATGACGTTCGTCTACGACCTGTCCATCAACCCCGACGACGACAACAACACCCACGCCTTCGCCCTGAGGATGATCGGGCACAACAAGTCGGTGCTCGAAGTGGGCGCAGCCACCGGCTACTTCACCAAGGTGCTGGCGGAACGGGGCTGCAAGGTGGTCGGGATGGAGATCGATCCCGGCGCGGCCAAGCAGGCCGAGGCCTTCGC
Source organism: uncultured Acidimicrobiaceae bacterium (assembly GCA_963754445.1). Lineage (GTDB taxonomy): Bacteria > Actinomycetota > Acidimicrobiia > Acidimicrobiales > RAAP-2 > Bog-473. The sequence goes on from CAVWFT010000002.1 coordinate 1,943,589, forward strand.
CGACCGGGTCGTGGTCGGTGACGTCGACGACGAGAGCGTCTGGGACTTCGTCGACGACGAGGCCTTCGACGTCATCACGTTCGGTGACGTGCTCGAGCACCTCAAGGACCCGCTGGCCACCCTGCGCTTCGCCAAGCGGAAGCTGAAGCCCTTCGGTTTCATCGTCACGTCGCTGCCCAACGTCTCGCACGGTGACGTTCGGCTGTCCCTGCTCCACGGGTCGTTCCAGTACCGCGACACGGGACTGCTCGACCGCACCCACATCCGCTTCTTCACGCTGGAGACGATCCGGGAGCTGCTCGCCGACGCAGGGTTCATCATCGTCGAGACCGAGCGCGTCATCATGCCCCTCTTCCAGTCCGAGCTCGGGGTTCGGCCAGAGCAGTTTCCCCAATCGGTCATCGACGAGGTGCGCGCTGATCCCGAGGCCATCACCTACCAGTACGTCATGAAGTCCGTGATCGACAACGGCTCCGCCGCGGTGTCCGACATGTCCGACCGGCTCAACGCGATGTCCGACCGGCTCCACGATGCAGTGGCCGAAGGGATGCTGCTCAAGGACAAGCTCGTGGGGCACGAGGACCTCAAGGAGCGCTACGAGTCGATCCTCGCCGAGACGCAACGCTACGCCGATCACATCCAGGAGCTGACCGCCCAGGTGTACCACCTGCACGACGAGCTCGAAGAGAAGAGCGCCCGTACCGCCGAGCTGGAAGGGATGGTCGAATCCCTCGATGCGCGGCTGGCGCACTCGCTCCTCGTCAGCGAGGACCTCGTCCTTCAGCTCGACGCAATTCGCAACTCGAGGTCGTACCGACTCACCGTGCCGCTTCGGCGCCTCACGTCGCTCCTGGCCCCTCCACGAGGGGCTTGAGGCAATGCGACGGGATCGGGGAAGTGTCAGCGGTGGGTGAAGCGTTCGATGTCAACGACAACAGCGTCGTCTACTACAGCGGGACCTACTGGAACGACTACGAGTTGGTCCGGGGCAGGATCAACGAACGGATCTCCGACGATCCGGCCAAGCCGTGGTACGAGCACTTCGCCCGCTTCACCGATCGGACCTTCAAGCGTGCGTTGATCCTCAACTGCGGCAACGGGTGGGTCGAGCGCCTGCTGGTGGAGAGCGGGCTCGTCGAGGAAGCCGTCGGCACCGACTACTCCGAAGAGCTGCTGGACGAAGCTCGGGCCGCGGCCCGTGAATCGGGTCTGCCCCTGACCTACCACCAGGGGAACATCAACGACGCCACCTTCCCCGACGCGGAGTTCGACCTGGTGGTGAACCACGCCGCCGCCCATCACATCGCCGCCATCGATCGGGTCTTCCGCGAGATATGCCGGACGCTGCCCGAGGACGGTTGGTTCGTGTCGTTCGACTACGTGGGACCGCACCGCAATCAATACCGGTTGGACGCCTGGGAACGGGCCTGGGAGGTCAACGGGGAGCTACCGGTGCACCTCCGCCAAGTAATGGCCTATCCACCCCTGCCGGTGATGTTGCAGGTCGATCCGACCGAGGCGATCCACGCGGAGCTGATCCTCGAGACGTTCCATCGCTACTTCGACGAGCGCCAGTTCACCCCCCTGGGTGGCGCAGTGGCCTATCCGATCCTGACGCACAACGACGCCATGGCGAGCGCCGAGGACAACGAGGATCGCCAGTCGTGGATCGCGCACGTCATGGCGGCGGACGAGCGCTACCTGTCCGAACACCCCGACTCCTCACTCTTCGCGTATTTCGCCGGCACGCCGAAGAAGTCGGTGCTGGCCGAGCGCGAGCTCCTGGCGCAGTGGCGGGCGCACGAGGATCAACGGGAACGTCGGGCCACCGAGGGGACCGGTGAGTACTACGACAGGGGCCCCCTGGCCGTCGCCCTGGTCTCGCTCGAGGAGCAGCGTGCCGAGACCAACGCGGCCCAGGCTCGGGTGGCGCAGCTCCAAGAGGAGCTCGACGCGATCCGGCGGAGCTTCCTCTATGCCAAGACGACACGTCTGCTCAATGCGGAGTCGATCCGCACGTTGCGGGCGAATCGTGTCGTGGCCGGCGTCGAGCGCCGGCTGCGTTCCTAGAGCGACAGGGCACCCAGGTGGTCGAGGGCGGTGGAGACCCGCGACCGAAACGCCTCCGACGAGAAGGCGACGCAGCTCTCGCGCACGTGCGTGCTCAGATCGGCTGACCGGATCGTCTCGGTCAAGAGCCGACTGACCACGTCGACGCCTTCGTCGACGGTCTGGAACGTGGTGTCGCAGCCGAGAGTCCGGACGACGTCGCGCGGTCCACCCTGACCGTAGACCACCGGTATGCAGCCGAAGCTTGCCGCTTCGACCGGGGTGATGCCGAAGTGCTCCAGCGTCTCGGGGAACTCGTCGGGATCGACGCCGAATCCGGCGGCATGGATCAGAACGGCCGATCGCTCGTAGAGCTCTGCCAGTTCGCCCCGGCTGATGTTGGGATGGAACGTCGCGGGCAGCCCTTCGGCCATGTCCTGGAGCTCGTGGAATCGGTTCCGACCTTCGGGACCCGGATGGATCGACCCCGCCAGGGCCAGCTGGTACCCGTCGATACCGCGCCGGACCAGGCGCCGGAAGACATCGATCACGATGTCCTGGCGCTTGTTGTGGCCGCCGGCGAAGAAACGGCCCACCGACACGATCGTGCGGCGATCGGCCCATGGTTGCCCGCTGCCGGCGCCCGACCACGTCGCGGGGGGAGCGATCACCCGTATCGGGATCCGTGGCAACTCGTAGTGCCGAAGGAGGCCGTTGACGTTATGGGCCACGAAATCCGAATAGACCCAGATCTCGTCGTAGCCCTCGAGGACGTCGGCGTGTTTCTCCACTTCCTCGTCCGGCATGTGGAAGGGGAACTGCAACTGGTAGACGCTGCGGGATCCGAAGGCCGGGACCGGGGGAATGATCGAGTTCCCGAGCACCACGGAGAAGGCGCAGGCGTCCTGATCGATCTCGTCCCAGGGAATCGGGATCCCGACCGAGTCCTCGAAGCCGAAGGTCTCGGAGATCTGGCGCATGCGGATGCGGCTGTAGCGACTCGGGGTCGTGAACGCGACCTTCTCGGACCCGACGAGCGACGAGAAGAGGGATGCCAGTTCGAACATCACCCGCTCACCGCCACCCGGGACGAGCTGGTAGGGGGAGTAGAGGACGAACGAGGGCGCGGGAGCCGAAGCCCTCGGCAGCGGGGCGACCGGTTCCCGGGCGGCGGGGAGGGACGCGGTGTCCATGCCCAGGAGGTGTCTGGTCTGGCGCTCCTCGAGCCAACGACCCCATTTCGTCACGAACCGGGCCCGGTTGATCTCCGAGATGTTCTCCAGCCGCAAGAGGCGGTCCGACGTCGTCTTGCTCTCGATGTGACGCACCCGCGCAATCGGGTTCACCATGACCTTGCCGACCTGCGTCCAGAGCTTCAGGCACAAGTCGACGTCCTCGTAGTAGGCCGGTTCCCATTCGAACCCGAAGCCGCCGACGGCATGGAAATCCGCCCGGCGCATGAGCAGACACGCAGCGGAACAGAAATCCACCACACAGGGAGTGTCGTAGTGGTCGGCACCCCAGACGGACCCTTTCCCGACCTGGACCACGTCTCCCGTGGGGAGGGCCACGCTGCCCACCTCTTGGACCCTTCCGTCCGGGTAGAGGAACATCGGACCGACGGCGGCCACGGCCGGATCACGACGCATGGTGTCGGTCAGCGCTTCGATCCACCCGGGCTCGACGAACGCATCGTTGTTGAGGAAGACCACGTACTCGCCACCGGCGAAGTCCACGCCGATGTTGTTGCCTTCACTGAAGAACCTGTTCTCGCCGACCTCGACCAGGACGAAATCGCTCCTGCGGTGGCGCTGGCGAAGGATCGCCAGCTCTTCATGGGCAGACCCGTTGTCGACCACGATCACTTCGCGGATCAACGGGCTCTCGGCGCGCTCGAGGGCATCGAGGCACTCGAGCGTCACCTCCGCCTGGTTGTAGTTCAGGACGATGACGGAGACGCTGCCTCGACCGATTTCAGCGGACAAGGGAACCTAGGCCCTCGTGCCGCGCGGGCGAGCTCGCAACAATCGGAAGACGAGTCGCATGGGCGCCGTCAGCCGCCAGGAGCTCGACCGGCGCATGTCGTCGACGACACTTTGGGCATTGGCGGCCACGCCGGCGTAGGCCAGGACGCGGTTCTCCGCGTCCTCGACCTGGCGGTCCCGCTCGGCGACCTGGGAGGCGTATTTGGAGGCTGACGTGGAGATCTTGGCCGACAGCGTGTCCAGGCGATCCAGAAATTCCCGGGTGAGACTGTCCCGTTCAAGTTGGGCGGACATCCTCTGTGCTTGGAGGTCCCCTCGCATCTCGCGCACGTCGACGGAGAGCCGGGCGGTCATCTCCTCATAGGCTCTGAGTGCGGCGAGAAAAGCGGCCCGCTCGGCCGCCTGCCTTTCGTGCATCGTGGCCAAGATGGCGCGCACTGCTGCGGGTGGCATCGGCTGGTTCCAGGCCTCGATGGACGGTTCCGCCGCACCGGTCCGCGCCGCCATGGAGTCGGCGGTGGGGTCGGGGAGCCGGTCCAGCAGCTCCACGATCGAACGCTTTCCACCCAGAGGCATCTGTGCGACCAGGACATGGGCGTCGAGCCCGAAGGCCAGGCGAACGCTTTGGCAGTAGTGACGTTCGATGTCGGCCATGACCTGGTCGATGGCGGGTCCCGTTGTCGACGGCGACGTCGTCACGACGATGCCGCCCGGACTCATCAGGGCGAGCCATCCGCGGAGATCGATCGGAACCGCACCCGAGTCGTCGAGGGCGACGACCAGGAGATCGATCCGCTGATCGCGACCGAACGACGCCAGGGCATCGTCCTCGTTGTCGAAGCCCTCGAACGACGTGCCGAGCACGTCGATGCATGCCTGCGTCCGCCGCTCGAAGGCGTCGGTGTCGTACCCCATCTGCTCGGGACTCCAGAGGTTCACGAACCGGACCCCCGTCCCCTGGCGTCCGATGGCCTCGTGGAGAGCGATCAGCGAGGCGGCGTCGGGAGACGCGGCGTCCACGGCGACCGTGGGGCGCTGGGCGGCGACGAGCCACGCGAGGAACGAGCCGAACTGCTTCGACCACCGGGGTCCAGGGGAGAGATCGACGTCGGCCAGAGACGCCGGTCCCGGGTCTTCGTGGGCGGGGTCGATTTCCTGCGCCACGACCAGGGGGGTGCCGGTCGGCCGGACGAACCCCGTCACGGATGTCGGTGGTTGGTCGGGTTCGGCACGGTACGAGGGAAGAGTGGCATGTGAACTGGGGTTTTCGTGGTCGATTCAGCTGTGGGGAACAGATCTTCCAGGCACGCCTGAGTCAGTGACGAATCCTAGCGTCGGCCGTGCGTGCCGAGTGTCCGTGCGCTCGAGCCCGCACCCGTCGTCGAAGGGCCGGCCAGTCTTGGCGCGGGCGGTGGTGGCGACCCGACGAGCGCTGCCGCGTCGCCGAAATGACGACTGGTACTGTGCTGCGATGCCGGGCCGTGACCGCAGGGCGGTAGGTACCGCATCATCGTCTCCCGTGAGCGCCGTGCCTGGTTCGCCGCGGGAATCCGATGCCTGAGTAATCGATCTCGGCAGACGACCCGTACGCGTGAGCACCACGACCATCAACCCGCCCCCACGGACGAGCGACGAGCGCCCGGGCGCGTCGCCCTCCTACGGGCCCTGGTGGGGAGTCGGTGTCGCCCTCGCCGTCTATCTCGCACTGGCCTTCATCGCCAACGCGCACGTCTGGGCGGATGGGTTTGCCCATACCTTGCAACGATCGGGCGGCCAGGACACCAGCGAGGAGGTCTGGTTCTTGGCCCAGACTCCGTGGGCCCTGGTGCACGGAGTCAATCCCTTCTTCACGACATGGTTGAACGCTCCCGTCGGCATCAATCTGATGGACAACACGACCATGGCGCTCCTCGGCCTCCTGGGGACGCCGATCACCCTGGTGTTCGGGCCGATCGCCACCTACAACGTGATGATCGTCCTCGGCTTTGCCGGTTCGGCCATGGCCTTCTATCTCATGGCGCGCCGGCTCGTGCACTGGTGGCCGGCGGCGTTCGTCGGTGGCCTCCTCTACGGGTTTTCCCCCTTTGCCGTCGCGGTGGGATCGGGCCACCTCTTCCTCCTCTTCCAGGTGTTCCCGCCGCTGATCGCACTCGTGGTGATCCACTTCGTGCAGGCGGATTGCCGTTCGCCGTGGACGCACGGCGCCGCCTTGGGCGCCTGCTTGGCCGGGCAGTTCTTCGTCTCCACGGAAATGTTCGCCTCTCTCTGCGTCATGATGGTGCTGGCGTGCGTGGTCGCTGTCCCCTTGTGGCGCGGATCGAAATTGACGGTGGACCATCGCGCCGTGGGCAAAGCGGTTTCGATGGCCATCATCGTGACGATCCTGGTGCTCGGGTACGGGGCCTGGATGGCGTTTCGCGGGCCGCAGCACATCACGGGTCCCGCCCAGTCCGCCTCCGCTCTGGTCGGACTGTCGAACGACCCCCTCGGGGTGGTGGCGCCGACGGCCAATCAGCACTTCACGTTCGGTCACCAATCCGTGGCCGACAAGTTGGTGGCCGTGCGCGCGCCGGACTGGTACACCATTCGGGCCAGCGCGCTCGCCGAGAACGGGGACTACGTGGGGATCCCACTGGTGATCGTCCTGGCCGTCGGCCTGATCCTCTTGCGGCGAAGAAGGCTCTTGGTCTTCTTCGGCATCCTGGCCGCCGGGGCCCTGGTCCTGTCGATGGGCCCGTACCTGCACCTCGACGGTCATCGCACGGGAATCCCACTGCCCTTCGACGCGCTGGCCCATCTCCCCCTGCTCGACAGCGCGGTCAGCGCTCGGTACGCGTCGTACTTCTGGCTCTTCGCCGCCCTGGTGCTGGCCGGCATCGTGGACTCCCTGTACCGGGTCACCGAGGCGACCGGTCGAAGGCGGGGCGCTGTGCTCTGTGCAGCCCTGTGCGTCGGTGCCCTGCTCCCGCTGGTGCCGGCATGGCCGTACCGTGCGGCATCGGCGGCGGTCCCGTCGTGGTTCACCGCGCAGGGACGGTCGTTGCCGACGGGTTCGACCGTTCTCGTCTATCCGGGCGCCAATGCCGTGCATGCCGAAGCGATGCTGTGGCAGGCGATGGCGGACGAGAACTTTCGCATGCCCGGTGGCTACGCGGTGTTCGCCACGCCCGGGGGAGCCGCCAGCTTCGCCCCGGCCTCGAGCCTGCTCGGCACGGAGCTCAACTTCTGCGACGCGGGCTACGTGCCGCAGATCACGGATCGAGCGGTCCGGGAGGGCATCCGTCGGGTGGGTGCGACCACGGTCGTCGTCGTGCCGGGCTACAAGGGGTCCCCCTGCGCCACGCGTCTGTTCGACGACGCCTTGGGCCCGCACCTGTCGGTCGGCGGCGTGGAGGTGTGGCGCCCCTGATCACGGGGTCGCACCGAGTATCCGAGCCAGTTGACCGCAGGCCAGTGCCGCGTCGCCGTAGCGGGCGTCCGCATATGCCTGCCCGCGCTGCGAGGCTGAGGCCCGGGCTGCTGCGGGCCTCAGCTGCTCGACCGCGGCGATCAGGTCCCCCGGGTCGTGAAAGGCGGCACCGCCCCCGGCGAGGGCATGCTCGAGCGCCGCGGGCGATCCGGCGGGAACGACGATCGGCGTTCCGAGCCGCAGTGCTTCGACGCATTCGCGGGCCAGGTGACTCCCCGGGCTGAGATCGATGCACAGTCGGGCATGGGCCATCAGTCGCCACAGATCCATGCGGGTGTCCACCGAGACGACCCCGCGCTTGGCGCGTCCCTTCCAGGCGGTGGCCTTCGCATCATGGACGACGACCAGGTCGTCGTCCATGAACGCGGCGGAGAGCCAGGCCGCCTCGTCCGGATACTCGCCGTCCGCAGGTCCCGCCAGCACGAGCTGGTAATCGGTGAAGCCGAAACCGTGGTGCCGGTGGACGTGCGCCAGATCGTTGACCGGTACCGGGACGTGGACGACGTCATCGTGCGGGTTCGGCCGGGCCACCGACAGTTGTCTCCAGGCGGCAGGGTGCTCGCCCGAAGAGTCCAGGTAGAGCACGGCCCGCGGATCGGACGCCGCCAAGAGGTCGGCGACCTCGCTGCTCAGGTCGTCGACGAGGACATCGTGACCGCCGAGGGCAAGATCGGCCGGCAGCCGAGGGGAGGGAGACACGCCCATGGTGACGAGGTCGAAGGCACCATCGGCCCGGCGTTGGCCCAGGGGCCCGTCGACGAGCACCGAGACCGGCGCAAGTCGAGAGGCGACTCCGGCGAGGGCGCGTGACACGAAGGACAGTTCGTGTCGAGGTGCCAGCCAGTGCTGCGAGACGACGACGACACTCACGTCACTCGCCGGCGGGCGGCCGCAGGCGACGCTGCACGTCGAGGACCTCCGCTCGCAGGAGAGTCACTTCCTGACCGAGCGTGCCGTTGACATCCGACGCGACCTCTTCGAGTCGCGCCATGCGTTCCGCCAGATCGTCACAGAAGGACGCGAGCGATTCGGTGGCCTGCGCGACCGAGGCCAGGATCTGGCGGTCGGCCCGGCCCGAGATCCGGCGCAGCCACCCGCGCGCCTGTCGACGGGCCGGTCCGCGCTCGTGCTGGGCCTGATGTTCGATCGCCGCCCGGAGCGACACCACCGCAGGGAGATCGCGGGCGCGTCCGAGGGGCGGGGGTGCATCGAGGGGCCGGCCGAAGGGCGACGGCGCGTGCGAGGACGCTACTGAGCGGTCAGGGTCGTGCGCCATCGGTTCCATGCATCCTCTTCGATGTCGGTGGCCAGCCCACACGAGGCGTCGCGCCGCGTGAGGTGTGGATTCAAGAAGCGATCACCGGCGTGGATCTGATCCTCCCAGCGGGCGATGAAGCGCAGCGTGTCATCGACACCACCCGCCGTGCCACGGCTCGGCGACTCGTAGTGGACCAGCAGCGCCCTCGGCTCGTATACGACGCGAAAGCCCGATCTCCATGCCCGCAGGCAGAAGTCGACGTCGTTGAGGTCCACCCCCAACGACTCGTCGAATCCGTCGAGGAGGTCGAAGACCTCCCGTCTCGTGGCCAGGCAGGCGCCGGTCACGGCGGAGCACTCCCGAGCCGCCACGGCCATGTGCAGGTACCCGGGTCGATCGGCGGGCAGGCCGGCGAGTGGATGGCCGGCGGCACCGGAGAGCCCCAGGACGAGGCCGCAGTGCTGGAGTCGTCGATCGGGATAGACCAGCCTGGCACCAACGGCACCGACGGCGGGTCGGAGGGACTGGGACACCAGAGCGTGGAGCCATCCCGTTCCGATCGCTTCGATGTCGTTGTTGAGGAACAGGAGGACGTCGCCCGTCGCCAGCTCCGCGCCACGATTGTTGAGTTCCGCCCAGTTGAACGGCCTGGGGTCGTGCAGCAGCCGTACGTCGCTCCTCGTCACGAGCCGCTCCAACAGGGTCAAGGTCTCCAGATCGGACGATCCGTTGTCGACGAGCACGAACTCGACGTCGTCCCCTCGTGTCGTCTCGGTCACCGAGTCGATGCACGTCCTCAGGAACTGGGGCTGATCGCGGAACGGGACGATGATGCTGACCCTGGCGCTGGGGTGGGCCCGGTCGACGTGGACGACGTCGGGCCACTCCGTGGGCTCGACGGTGGCCGGTTCCGCGCGGCGGCGCAGCGCCTCTCGCACCGGCACCGTGCTGATGCCCGGTCGCCTCTCAACCGTTCGATGGCACAACACCTCGGGCAGATGGATCACCTGCCGGGCCGCGTCACACGCCGCCAGCGCGAGATCGTGCTCCAGAGCGGGCCCGTCGTCGGCCACCAGGGGGGGCAGACGGCGGGCGACGGCGGCCCCGATCGCCATCGGGCGCCCAACATAGGCGGAGGAGAGGAGAAAATCGGGAGCGAAGTCGGGTTTGAGGCATGGCGAGACGTAGGCGCCGTCGATGGTGGCCACGTCCTCGTCGGCGTAGACCACGGCGTCGGGGGTCAGGGCGCCCGCCAGGAGGGAGACTGCGTCGGGTGCCCAGAGGTCGCCCTCGTAGAGCGGCACCGCAGGCAGGTCGAGGGACCGGATCGACTCGAGTAGGAGGTCTCGCCCGGTCGGTCCATGCGGGGCGCGGTGCACGCGTATATTGCCCCGCCTCCGCCGCGGCACATGCTGTCTGACGAGTGCCGCGAACCGTTCGGGCTCCTCGGTGGCGATCGTGAGCCGCCAACGACGACTCGTCTGCCGGACCAGCCCGCGGAGCGTCCTTCCGATGGCGGCAGCCGAGCACCGATCGGTCACCATGATCAGGTGCAGCGGGGGATGTCCTGCCGGCGGGCGGAGCCGGGCCCGCGCGTGCTCGCGGCGGCGCACCCACGCGTCGTAGGCCGCCGGGTTTTCGGCCACGTCGCCGGGCAACCGGGGCACCTCCCGCGAAGCGAAAAGCACCCGTTCCACGCAGGCAATCTACTGGAGATGGGTGGGTCGACCCTGACGCGTTGGCGCTGGTGAGGGCAGACCTGCCACGATGCGCCGATGCGGAATTCCGACCGCTTGCTCATGGGCCCCGGGCCGTCCAATCCCTATCCGGCCGTGACCATGGCACTGGCCGGTCCGCTCCTGGGTCATCTCGACCCTGAGTTCCTGGCCATCCTCGACGGCACCGCCGACCGACTCCGCCAGGTCTTCGGGACCGCCAATCCCCTGACTCTGCCCGTGAGCGGCACCGGGTCCGCCGGCATGGAGGCGGCGTTCGCGAACATCGTGCGGCCCGGCGCGGTGGTGGTCATCGGGGTCAACGGCGTCTTCGGCGAGCGGATGTGCGACGTGGCCGACCGGCTGGGGGCCGAGGTGGTGCGGGTCGACGCGGAGTGGGGGCAGCCGCTCGAACCGGCCCGCCTGCTGGCGGCACACGAGGCACCGGCCGTGATCGCCCTCGTGCATGCCGAGACGTCGACCGGCGTGCGCAACGACGTCGAGGCGGTGGGGCGGGAACGAGGGGAGGCATTGCTCCTGGTCGACATGGTGACCTCGCTCGGAGGTATCGAGACCTCCGTGGACGACTGGGGTGTCGACATCGCGTACAGCGGGACACAGAAGTGCCTGGGCGTGCCACCCGGACTGGCGCCCTTCACCCTGTCCGAGCGGGGCCGCGAGCGGATGGTCGAGCGGCCTGCGAGCTGGTACTTCGACCTCAACCTCATCGCCAAATACGTCTCGAGCTCGTCTGCCGGTGGGCGGGTGTACCACCACACCGCGCCGGTGGCCATGATCGCCGCGCTCCATGCCGGCCTCGGCGCCCTCCTCGACGAGGGTCTCGAGGCGGCCCGGCGGCGCCATGCCGAGTGCGGCCAGTTGCTCCAGGATGGTCTGGAGGACATGGGGCTCGAGCTGTTGGTCAAGCCCGAGTACCGCCTGCCGCAACTCACGACGGTCCGTATCCCGGACGGGGTCGATGACGCCGCCGTCCGCCGCCGGCTGCTCGAGGAGTACGAGATAGAGATCGGTGCCGGGGCCGGGAAGCTGGCCGGTCAGATCTGGCGCATCGGGTGCATGGGTCACACGGCGCGTCGGCGGAACGTGCTCGCGCTCCTGGGCGCGTTGAAGGAGGTGCTGGACGCGTCGAGCGCGGCCCGTGCGGTGCGTCACGCACCGCTCCAGTTGCGGGGCCGGCGGGTCCTGCTGCGTTCGTTGAACGAGGACGACTTTCCGGCCTGGCACGAGGTGCGATCCCGCTGTGCGGACTGGTTGTTGCGCTGGGAGCCCCGTCCGAAGGGGGCGCCCGTGCCCTCGGAGGATCGGCCCAGCTTCGCGGCCCGTTGCGGCATCCGGGAACGGGAGCGGCACCTCGGGACCGGCTATGGGTTCGGGATCTTCGTCGGGGAGCGTTTCGCCGGAGAAGTCACGCTCTCGTCGATCCAGCGTGGCCCGTTCCAGAGCGGTTGCATCGGGTACTGGGTCGACGAGGCCCTCGCCGGGCGAGGGCTGGTGCCCGAAGCGGTCGTGGTGACACTGCGATTTGCCTTCGAGGCCATCTCGCTCCATCGCGTCGAGATCTCCATCATTCCGAGGAACAGTGCCAGCCGGCGCGTCGTGGAAAAGCTTGGGGTGCGCGACGAGGGAATCGCCCAGCGCTACCTCGAGATCGACGGGGTCTGGGAGGACCACGTGCGCTACGGCATCACCGCGGAGGAGTGGGCCGTCCGCGAGGCAGGTCTCATCGCCGAGTGGATCGGCTCCTGACGAACTACCCGTCGTTCGGGTGCAACACGGAAGGCGAGTGGCGAAAGAATTGCTCGATGTCGTGCTCGTACGTGTAGGAAGTCGGTGATCGTCCCGACTGCCGCCGGAGCCGCACCGATCTGATGAAGGTCCGTACCGCACCGGCGCTGGTCGCGTTGTAGGCGAAACCGGTGGACGCGAAGCGCCGGGTGTCCACGCCGCGCCCGTAGCGCAGGAGGTCCTCGAGCTCGGCCGGGAGGTCGAAGAGCCGCGCCAGGGGTCGGATCTTCAGTGGACTGAACGGAGAGAGGGGAACGAGCCGCGTCCCGCAGATGCTGGCGACCTCGCTCCATGGGAGTCTGCCTTCGCCGGCCACGTTGTAGAGGCCGGGAATGCCGGCGCGGGTCACGTGGAGGAGCGCCCGCACCACGTCGTCCTCCTCGACGAATTGGAGGAGCGGATCGAAACCGAAGATGGCCGGGGCCACGGGTCGAGCGAGGTTGCGGCTGATCGGGGTGGACAGGTGGGTCCCCAGCACGTTGGCGAAGCGCAGGACGGTGATCCGGGTGGCGGGGTTGTCCTCCGAGAAGTCGCGGACCAGGCTCTCCGCCTCGACCAGGGCCCGCTCGACCGAGTTCTTGACGGGGCTCGTCCGTGGCGTGTCCTCGAGAAAGGTGTTCGGGTCGGTCGCCGACGAGCCGTAGACCAGGGTCGAGGACTTGACGATGATGTGGCGGACCGACGATCCGGACGCCCCGGCGGCGGCCAGGAGGTTCATGGTTCCGATGACGTTTATCTCGTGCATGGCGCGCCGGGGCACCGAGGCCGAGTTCGTGATCATGAAGGTGTGCAGGATCGTGTCCACCTGGGTCGCCTTCACGAGCCGGTTCACGATCGAGTAGTTCTGATCGGCCCGGACGAACTCGGCCCGCTCGAAGGGAACGGAGGGCGTGTGGGCCCCCATGCCCAGGATCACGTCCATCGTCGGGTCGGATTCGAGCGCCTGGATCATGCGCCCGCCCCAGAAGGTGTCTGCTCCGGTGACCAGGATGCGTCGGGCCATCAGCCGAACCACACGCTGCGCCGGTCGCGCAGCATCTCGAAGACCGACTCCTGCAGCTGCGACCGGATCCGTTCGGACTCGTCCATGATGCGGCTCTTGGAATAGCGATCCTGGTCCGGAGGCACGTCGAAGTGGACCGGATCGAGCACGCGCAACGTGAACTTGGCCGGGAAGGGCAGGAGCGCGCCGATCGGACCGAAGGCCAGCAGGTTGGCCGTGACGGGGACGTAGGGGACACCGAGAGCACGAGCGAGGTTGGGCAGTCGGAAGAGGACCGGCATGGCTTCCTCGGACCCGACCACGGCGATCGGGACGACGGGGACGCCGGCCCGCATGGCGATCTCGACGAAGCCGCCCCGGCCGAAACGCCGGAGCTGGTAGCGATCGGTGTACGACTTGGACGGTCCCTTGGTTCCCTCGGGGAAGACCAACGCGAGCTGCCCCTGCTCCTTGAGCAGCCGGTAGGCATTCAACGGCTGGGCCGGCACGCCGCCCGCGGCGCCCACAACGTGCCGAGGACGGGAAGGGTGCGGAAGAAGTACTCGGCCAGTCCGTAGACGGGTCGATGGAGTTCTTTCTCGATCCCGTGCATGATCACCGGGGCATCCGAGGGAATGGCTCCCGCGTGGTTGGCCACCAGGAGCGCACCGCCCTGGGTGGGGATCTTCTCGAGTCCGTCCCACTCGGCCCGGAACCACTTCGAGTACATCGGCTCGTAGAGGGCCCGCATGACGGCCCGGGTCCGCTCGGATCGACCCCACTCGTCGACGTCCGACATGCGGGGGTCGGCGAGCCCTTCGTCCGTGTCGGCGGGGATCCGGATGGGAACGATGGCGGTCGACCGGTTGTCGCCTGCCACCGGCCGACCGTTGGACATCGTCCCATGGTACCGAGCACCCGGAGCCCGAGGACCTGGCGACAGATTCGCTCGACGCTCCCCGGCTGAGGAGCGTCAGGTCAGGGGCGAGCGGCTCCGATCAGCCCTTCGGTGAAGATCGGCGCGTACGAGACGGTGGCGCCGGTATGGGGAGCCTGGACGATGGTGTCGGATCCGTAGGGTCCGGACCCCACGTACATCACGACGTGGTCGACTGCGGAGTCGCCGTCGAGGTTGTAATAGAACAGCAGATCTCCCGGTTCGAGCGCGCTGAGCGACACGTGCTGCAGGGCGGGCCACTGGACCTCGGTGGTCCGAGGAATGGAGATGCCCGCCTGGCTCCAAGCCCACTGGACCAGGCCGGAGCAGTCGAAGCCGACGCCGGGCGTCTCGCCACCGAAGACGTAGGGCACGCCGAGCTGCGAGAGTGCGGCGTTCACTGCTCTGACTTGTCGCCCATCGCCGTCGGGCGTGCCGCTGATCGTCCCCTGGTAGCCCGACGAGCCCGCAGCGCCGTTGGCGGCGTTGGTCGCCGCGGCCTCGCTCGAAGATCCGCCGACGGCGCCGGCCACCGAGGCGGCGCTGGCCGCGGCCGCGGCCGCCTGTTGGCGAGCGGCCGCACTGGCGGCGCGCGCCGCGGCGGCCGCTTCCTGCTGCGCCTCTTGGATCGCTGCCTGTGCCACCTCGGAAGCCAGCTGGCCCTTGACCTGATCGAGCGTCGCCTGGGTCGCGGCCGCCTCCTGCTCGTTCGCCGCAGCCAACGACTTGGCCTGTGCGGCCTCGGCCGCCGCTTGGGCCGCCGCCGTCTGCTCTTGGGTCTGCTGGGTCACCAGCTTCGATTCCGACTTGGCCAGCGCACCCTCGTCGCGTTGGAGGTTGCCGACGATCTGGTTCGTGTACTGGTTGCGGGCCTCGCTCTGCGTCGCCGACTGCGAGAAGTACGAAGCGAAGCCGGTTTCCGGCGTGCCGTAGATGTAGGCCGAGACCGCGTCGTTGGCGACGAGCCGCCTGTCCACCTTCACGGCGGCCCGGGCGCTGACCAGTTGCGCGGCCAGGGACTGCGCCTGGCTTTGGTCGTCCTGTTGGTTCTGTACCGCCGTGTCGTACTTGTCGTCGAGGACGGAGGTCTGCTGTTCCTCCTGCGCCAGGGTCGACTCGATCTGCGAGACCTGGGACTCGGTCGCGTTGATCTGCGACTGGTTGGGAGCAGGTCCGGGCAACGTCGTCGAGGTCGTGGCGCCTGCCGCGCCGATGGGTACGAGCCACGCGCTCATGGCCGCGGCGATCAGCGCCGCCTTCCCGACACGGGTCCGCCCGCGCACAGTGTTCCGACAATCCACTGCACTCACCGGGCAAATCGTAACGGTTTTTCCAGGGCATTCTCGTCACCCGCCCCTGGCCCCCGGGTTGCGCCACCGTTCGCGCGACGTTCACGTGCCCCTGGTTTGCCGTTCACGCGATCGATCGATTGACCGGGTGGGCGACCCTTCGTAGGGTGCTCGACGTGGAGGGAGTCGTCGAAATCACCCAGGGTCGTCTCCGCGGTGTCCACCGTGGTGACGTGTGGTCCTTTTCCGGCATCCCCTATGGCAGGGCGCCGGTGGGCGATTTGCGCTGGCGACCCCCGCTCCCGCCCGAATCATGGGTCGGGGTCCGGGACGCCTCGACCTTCGGGCCCATCGCACCCCAATCCGCGCCAGTAGCCGGGATCACGTCGCCGTCCGATCCCGAAGCGACCGAGCCGCAGAGCGAGGATTGTCTGTCGCTCAACGTCTGGACCGCCGCGCTCCCCGAACGCCCGACGTCGGCTCCGGGGGAGGGCAGGCCCGTGATGGTGTGGCTCCACGGCGGCGGGTTCACGTCGGGGAGCGGTTCGGTGTTCCTCTACCGAGGCGGCAATCTCGTGCGCAACGGCGACGTGGTCGTGGTGACGATCAACTATCGACTCGGAGCCCTCGGATTTCTCGGGCACCGCGGCCTCGGGGACCCGGAGGGTCAGGTGGGCAACTGGGGGATCCACGACCAGGTGGCCGCCCTCACCTGGGTCCGTGACCACATCGCGGTCTTCGGCGGCGATCCCCACAACGTGACCGTCTTCGGCGAGTCGGCCGGGGGGTTCAGCGTGTCGTCGCTCTTGGGCATCCCGGCGGCGGCCGGGCTGTTCCGCCGTGCCATCGTCGAAAGCGGTGGAGCGTGGGTGCACACCGTCGAGGAGGCCGAACGGGCGGGTGACCGCTTGGCTGCGCTCCTCGGTGCGGCACGCTGCACGCGCGAGTTCCTCCAGAGCGTTCCGGCGGCCGAGCTCGTGGCGGCCACGGAGGAGCTGGGCAAGCGACGACCCGATCCGGGCATGCTCCCGCTGCCCTACCTCCCCGTGATCGACGGGGTCTTCGTGCCCCGCCATCCGATGGCCGCGGTGGCCAATGGATCTTCCGCCGGCGTCGATCTGCTGATCGGGACCAACCGCGACGAGCTCACCCTCTTCGGACTCGGCAATCCGGCTCTCTTCGCTCTCGACGCCAAGGGGGTGCGCGATTGGATGGCCAACGCTCTCCCCGACGTTCCTCCCGACGAGGTCCTCGAGGAGTACCGGGCCGCCCGCCTCGCCCGCTCCGAAGCGGTCGAGCCACGCGAGATGTGGGTCGCTGCCGGATCCGACATCGTCTTTCGGTGGCCCAGTCTGCAACTCGCGGCGACCCATGCCGCACGGGGAGGTCGAGCCTTCGTGTACCTCTTCGACTGGGAGTCACCCGCCTTCGGCGGCATCCTCGGGGCCTGCCATGCCCTGGAACTGCCCTTCGTCTTCGGTGTCGTGGACGAGCCGGTCGTGCAGATCATCTCGGGCAGCGGACCCGAGGTGGATGCACTCTCGACCGCCATGCAGCGGGCGTGGCTGGCCTTCGCCCGGGAGGGCGAGCCGTCCCACGAGGGCATCGGCGCCTGGGCCCCTTGGGACCCGCATCGCCGGGCCACCATGATCTTCGGCGCCGATATCGGGTCCGAGGATGCACCGCGCAATGCCGAACTCGCGGTGCTCGAGCGCTATCGGCCGCTGGTGGCCGGCGTCCCCTCGTAGCCGGGCCTCCTCGTCAGCCGGAGGGGGAGGTGTCGAATCCCGGTGTGCCGGTTGCTCCGTGTCCACTCCGGCGGACCGTCGAGGGCGAAGGAATCGAAAGCGCCCAGCACCTCCTCGAGGGCGATCCGGATCTCCAGTCGAGCCAAGTGGGCGCCGAGGCAGAAGTGGGCACCGTGGCCGAAGGCCAGGTGGGGGTTGGGCCGGCGGGAGAGGACGAAATGGCCCGGCTGGTCGAACTGGGCGGCGTCGCGGTTCGCCGATCCTTCCCAGACCACCACCTTGTCGCCCGGCCCGATCGTGTGACCGGCCAGCGCGCACTGTCGCGTCGCCGTGCGTCGCTTGGAGGGCGACGGCGTCGTCCAGCGGAGGATCTCCTCGACCGCCGTGTCAGTGCCGACGGTGCCGGTGCGCAGGCGTTCGAACTCGTCGGGCCACTCGACGAAGGCGAGCATGGCGCCGGCGATCGCATTGCGCGTGGTCTCCGCTCCCGCCGAGAAGAGGAGGGAGAAGAAGGCCGAGAGCTCGTCGTCACTGAGACGGGGCGGGTCGGCGTCGGGCAGCTCGGCGTGAATGACGAGCGACAGCATGTCGTCGCGCGGGCGCGCCCTCTTCTCGGCCAACAGGGCGGCGCCGTAGTCGGCCAGGTGGCCCAGCGCCCTGGCGCGTTGGGGGCTCATGGAGAGGAAGTCGGTCTCGTCGGGGATGTCGAAGATGTGCTCCACCGCGTCGAAGAGCTGATGTCGATCGGCCTCGGGAATGCCGAGCAACAGGCAGATCGCCTGCATCGGCAACTCGGCGGCCACCTCCAGCAAGAAGTCGCACCGTTCGCCGACGGCGCCGAGGAGGGCGCGCATACGTCGGCGCAGTTCCCCCTCCAGGTGCCGCACCGTGGCCGGCGTCAGGCCCTTGGCGACCAAGCGGCGGATGCGGGCATGCCTCGGGTCGTCCATCATGTTCAGCACGATTCCGGCCACCGGAAGATCCTGGATGATCGTCCCGCCGTAGGGCCGCTCGCCGCCCGTTTCGGACGAGAACGTCTCGGGGTCGTTCAGGACTCGGAGGACCTCGTCGTAGGTCGACACCGACCAGAAGCCATCTCCATCGGGCGTGTGCTCGGTCGGGCGGTGCCACCAGACGGGAGCCTGCTCCCGATGCAGGCGGAAGACGTCGTGGGGAAAGCCGTCGGCGAAGATGTCGAGGTCGGTGAGGTCCAGCCCCTCCAGCGCATCGACCATCGCCCAATCCTCACGGCGGCCGCCCGAGCGGTCAAGATTGGGGTTCTCGGGGGCGTAGCCCAATCGGCAGAGGCAGGGCGCTTAAACCGTCCCAAGTGAGGGTTCGAGTCCCTCCGCCCCCACCCGGTGTCGGGGTTCCCACGTTTTCCCTGGTAGACAGGTTTTGCGTCCTCCAGGGTGCCCGGACTGCGAGGCAACCCTCACTCCGTGAACCCGACGGAGGCGTGGCTGGCATCACAGAACGGCTTGTTGGCTGAAGCCCCGCATCGACACAACGTCACCCGGTTGCGAACCTCATAGGTCTCACCGTCGGCCGAGAACACGGCGATGCCGCCACGCACCCAGATGGGACCCGCCAGCCCTTGAGCCGGATCGGAGACGATGCCGATCGACGGTGCGAATTCCGGCTCAATGTCGGTGTCCGCCTGGTGGTCCCGCACCACCAGGCGCCCGGACGGGCAGAGCCCAGCCTCGCGGGCAGTCATCTCGGCGGCCTCGGATCCCTCCTGCTCCACCAGGTTCCATACCTGCCCCGCCACATCGCAAAATCGCGCGTATGCGCAGAGAGGCCGAGCGTCGGAGAGGGTCAGGGTCGGTCCCACCTGCTCGGTGGCCTGTTGGGCGTAGGGCACCCGACTCGCCGTCTCTGTCCCGTCGAACTTCACTCGGACATGGGAGCCGTCGCAGTAGGGCTTGGTAGCCGACTGACCGCAACGGCAGAGCGCGCAGGTTTGCTTGCGCTCGAACGATTCACCCTCCTGCCATTCTCTCGAATCGCCCTGATCATCGGCCACAATCGACTGGCGGGCCATCGGCACATCACCCTCGACCAGATACGGGCCGTTCTTGGTGACGGTGATCTTGAAACCCTCGGCTGCGTTCATGCTCACTCCTTGCTCGCTCCCTGCTCAATGGACAGTGTCGACAAGCGGATCGATTCGTTGGCGGGGTTGTCGTCAGTTTCGAAACCACTTGATGTTCAAGGAAGGGACCCGAACGTTGACTGCCTACTGGACCAGGGAGGAATCTGTCGCGATCCATAGTCCCTCACGTGTCCGTCGGCTGTGTCCGCACGTAGCGAGCAGCCTGCGTGCCGGGAGGGTTGTACACGCCGGGAATCACGTCAGGGTTCTCGACGCACACTTCGCCCTCGAGGCCGTCAGGGTCCCGAAAGAAGATGCTGAGCATCGGGCCGAAGTCCGTCACAAATTCGTCGGCGGCGCCGCGGGCCATCAGGCGGTCCCGGATCTCCTCGAATGCGGCAAGCGAGTCCGCTCGGAGGGCGAAGTGGTCGAGGCGGCCCCTTCCGAACATCGGTACCTGCCGGTCAGCCTCCGTGTTTCCGACGATCTCGAACACATTGAGCTCGCAGAACTCCCCGATCATGATGATGGTGAGACGAGGGCCGGCGCCTCCGGGAAACTCGGATCCGTCACTCGACACGACGGCATCGAAGACGTCTCGATAGAAGTCCTGAAGGCGGTCTGAATCGTTTGTGAGCGTCGCCACATGGTGCAGACCGTTGGTCAGCAAGAGCTTGCCTTCGCTCTGCGAGGGAGAAACCTTGCGGATGCACTCTCTGTCGTCATCTCACCACTGTACGGATATTTGTTGCTATGTCAACATTCCAGTACACTCGGCTCGTGGGGGAGACGTGGCTCGACGAGCGTGAAAACGAGGCGTGGCGGGCCTTCCATGCCATCAGAACGCAACTGCTCGGGCACTTGCAGCGACGTCTGGCTGCACAGTCGGGGCTGTCTGAAGCCGACTATGAGGTCTTGGTGGCTCTCTCCGAGGCACCCGAGCACCAACTGAGATCACGCAACCTCGGGCGAGCACTGCAGTGGCAACGCAGCCGTCTCTCCCATCAACTCAGTCGGATGGAGGAGCGAGGATTGTTGCAACGTGAGCCATGCCCTACCGACGCTCGAGGGTGTGTGGCGGTGTTGACTGATGCTGGGCGCAGGTCAATCGTCAAGGCGTCGAAGCTCCATGTCGCCGATGTCCGTCACTGCTTCGCCGATGTGCTCTCTCCCACGCAACTCGATGGGCTGATTGCGATTGGACGGAAGATCACGGATCACCTCGAGGCTGAACACTCGGACGAAGACCCAGAGTGAAAGCCTACGAGCTGCTTTCTTGGGCGGGATTCCTGGAAGCGACCGTGGGAGCTGGAGCCGCCCTGGCGGGTCTGATCTTCGTCGCACTCTCGATCAATCTGGACAGGTTGGCTGTCCGGCCGAAGCTTGCCGCCCGCGCGGGTGAGACCCTGGCGGTGCTGCTCCTGGCCGTCATAGGTGCGGCGCTCGGCTTGATGCCGTTGGGACGAATCGGATTCGGTGTTGCCCTCCTGGCGGTCGCCACGCCAGTTTTGATCGTCACTCTGACCTTGCAACTTGGACAGGGTCCGGACAGTCCCGACCACCCCTACTGGTGGTTCCTCTCCCGGATCGCCGTCACCCAATGCACCACACTCCCTTTCATGCTCGCAGGGATATCAATGATCATCGGGAAGGGTGGCGGGCTCTTCTGGCTTGGCGTCGGCGTGCTGGTTGCCTTCGCCGGTTCCGTCTACAACGGCTGGATCCTGCTCGTTGAAGTCGTGCGCAACGATCCAATGGAAATCGATCCGGAGCCTAAGGCTGCGCCCGAGGCGACCGAGTTCTCTTGACCCCCCGCCCGTTGCGGCAGGAACAGGCTGCAGGGGACTATCGAGAGCAAGCGGTGATGAATTGGAATTCGGAGCTGACCCGGATCCCGACTCCGGGAACATGCATGGGTTCGACGACGCTGCGCAAAGCGTCGCAGAAGTCGTCGAGGCCGACGGCCCGGATCGCGGGGACCGAGGGACCGGCCGCGACGAGCGCGCGGACCGCGATGTCGGTGTCGGGCCATTCGTTGACGACGGTGACGGTTCCCCGCTCGAGGCGTTCGAACCCGGTGGCCTTCAACATGTCCTCGATCACGTTTTGGGTGTCGCCGTGTTCCAGGTTGGCCTCGCCGTGGGATGCGGCAGAGAGTTCGATCACCTTCACGAAGTACGGCATGAGGCCGAGGTGCTCGAACTGGCCCCAGAAGGTCAGGCCGAGCCGGCCTCCCGGGACCAGCACCCGGTGTGCCTCGAGCAGGGCGGCCTCACAGCCCTTCCAGATCCCGTTGAAGCTGGTGGCCGCATCGAAGGATGCGTCGGGGAACGGAAGGGCGAACATGTCACCCACCCGGAAGTCGCCTTTCGGCGTGCGGGCGCGGGCGATGGCCACGAGGCCCTCGGAGGCGTCGACGCCCGAGACCGCTGCGCCCGACTCGCTCGCCAGGTGCGCGGCAAAGCCTGACCCACAGGCGATGTCCAGCAACCGCGTGCCATCGGCGACGGGGAGGCGGTCGAAGACGGCCCGGTTGGCCGATCGGGCATAGGGCTCCCACAGGTACGCCCAGTCGGTTGCCCGGTCCCCCCAGGCCTCCCCCGCCTCCCGCCAGTCGTGGCTCGTTTTCGGTCCCTGGGCCATCATGCACCTCCTTAGACGAACGATCGTACAATAAACTCTGGACGATCGTTCGTCTAGCCTCAAGCGAAAAACGTCAGGAAGAGGATCGATGGCAGACGAGCAGGGGCGAGCAGTCAGGCCCACCCGGGCGCCGGGCGACCTGGCGCGATCCCGGATTGTCGAGCATGCGGCGCGCCTCGCCAGCATCGAGGGTCTCGAGGGGCTGTCGATCGGCCGGCTCGCCGAGGCCAGTGGTGTGGCGAAGAGCAGCGTGCATGCGCTCTTCGGCTCGAAAGAGGAGCTGCAGCTGGCCACCATCAACGCGGCGCGGGAGAACTTCGTCGCCGAGGTCGTCGGACCGGCGCTCGCCGCGACGGCGCCCGGTCGCGAGCGACTCCTCGCGCTCTGCGAGGGGTACCTGTCCTATGTCGAGCGGCGGGTCTTCCCGGGAGGGTGCTTCTTCGTGGCCGCGTCAGCCGAGGTGGGAGGACAGCCTGGACGCGTCCACGACGAAGTCGCCCGCGTGCAACAGCAATGGCGCGACCTCCTTCTCCGAGAGGCCCAGGCCGCCGCCGACACGGGCGAGCTGACCGCAGCCGACGAGCCCGCACAGCTCGCCTTCGAACTCGGAGTGATCCTGGCCGGGACTGACATCGTCGCCATCCTCCACGACGACCCCGGTGCTGTTTCCCGTGGTCGAACCGCCGTGGTGACGCGCCTCGGAGGCTCCAGCTCCCCGATCTGACGGGGCGGTGACGCGACCCACCCCCGTGACTCCAGGGATCCCGCTTCGGGCGGTATAGATGGGCGCCTCTCCCCACCGCCTGGACGCGTGGTGCCGACCGGCTGATCGCGGATGCGAGCCATACCCGTCTGTGTCGCCCGACCGAGGATCAGGATGTCACCCGGACCACGGGGCGGTCGGCGAAACTGGAGAGGCCTCCGGACGGGCGACCTGCCCCCGCTGCCGGCAAGAGACCGCTCATGACGACCCAGACCTCGACGATCGCCCCCGATGCCGAATCGGTCCTGGACGCCATCGACCCGGGCGCCGCCCCTCCGGTTCCCGCGTCGCCGCGCGCAACGCCGGGAGAGCGGTCGCGCCCGTCGAAGGAGCCTGTCCCTGGCCATCGCCGTCTGCGTCGCCGTGCCCACGGCGATCGTCCTCTCGTTCTGGAACAACCTCACCCAACCCTTCTGGTACAACGAGCAGTGGAGGGCGTACTACATCTCGAATTCGGGCAACTGGTGGCCGGCCCTCCGTAACGACGGTGCCCCGTTCCCCGCCGGTTGGTACTTCCTGGAGCGACTCTCGAGCGAGCTCTTCGGAAGCACGGAGCTCGCGCTCCGGCTACCCACGGCCGTCTTCCTTCCGGTCGGCTGCGTCCTGCTCCTCCTCCTGGCCCGCCGCTGGATGTCGACGCCCGCGGCTGTCGTCGTCGCGCTCGTGGGCACCTTGACCGGCACGCTCGTCAGCTACGCCATACAGGTTTCCGAGTACCAGATCGACAGCACCGCCCTCGTGGCCGTGCTCTTGTTGCACGAGCTGGCGATGGAGGCCGAGCCTGCCTCCACCCGACGATCCGTACGGGTCTATCTGATCTATGCCGGTGTCGCCCTGGCCTGCATGGTGAGCACCCCGGTGGTGTTCGTGGCCGGACCGCTCCTCGTCCTCGATGTCGTCCGGTCGGCCTGGCATCGGCGCATCGGCGCGCAGATGTTGGGTGCGCTGGGGGCCGGCCTCGTCGTCCTGGTGCAGCTCGTCGTCTTCGTCCTCCCGCAGAGCGCGCTGCGGTCCACTCCGTATTGGGATCCACAGTTCGTTCCCCACCATCGGATCGGGAGCCAAGTCGCATTCGTCTGGGACGGCCTGCGGGGGTTCGTCAGCGGGACGTTCACCAGTTCCCCGCAGTCGTCGCTCCCCGGACTGCTGATGAGCTCGGGATGGTTGCGGGCCCTGACAGTCCTCTTCGGGCTCCTCCTCCTGGTCGGTGTCGTGCAGGCCGCCCGATCGTCGCGCGGGCGGATGATCCTCTTCGCCCTCGTGGCGTCGCAGGTCCTGACGCTCGTCGCCTCCTACCTGCGGTACTGGCCCTTCGGTTTCGTGCGCACCAACTTCTACATGATTCCGCTCCTGATCTTCCTGGCCGGCGTGGGTGCGGTCACCGCGTGGCAGATCGCGCTCCGCTCCCTGCGCACGACGTCTGCCGATGGTGGGCGCCAGCCCCTGCACGTCCTTGTCGGTGCCGGGCTGTGTCTCCTGGTTGCCCTTGCCCTCGTCCTCGGCGCGTTGGCCGAGATCGGCTCCTACCGCCAGACCCGGGACTCCGTCTCGCCGGCCACCGAATACGGCGCCGAGATCGGCCAGGCCGTCGCCACCGTCAGGTCGGAGGCACAACCGGGGGCGGCTGTCGTGGTCACCGGCGGCGTCATGACCGAGCCGGGATGGCGCTACTACGAGTACGAGTACACCGGGAAGGCGGGAGACGTCGGGCGTCAGATCCCCGAGAGCCGGGTCGTATTCCCCTCGGCGCACGGGACGCGGGCGATCACCGAATTCGTCGACCGCCTCCGCCCGCAGGAGATCTTCCTCTATTACCCCGACGGGACGACGGGCCTCCAGCTCCAGCGTGACCTGCGGGCCATGACGGCGGGCCGCTCGTGCGATCAGACTGCGGTGCGGCCCTTCTCGTCGAGCGGCGTGCTCGCCACCTTCCACTGTTCGCGCCGCTGATCAGCGGCGCGCCGGCGCACCGGGCCCTTCGGCCCGCGACCCCGCCCGCGCCCGCCCTCCACCATGGGGACGCCGACTCGTAGGCTTTCCCCGCCGCGACCGTTACCACGGTGATGGTGGAGACCGACCGAGAGAGGCGAGGGGCCACGCCCCGGTGCGGACCCGGCCCGATCGTGGTGACCGGCGGGGCGGGTTTCATCGGCTGCGCGCTGGCGCAGCATCTCGTGGACGCGGGGGAGGGCGACGTCTGGGTGGCGGACAACCTGCACCCTCAGGTACACCCGGCGAGCCGGGTCCCGGCCGCCCTTCCCAATGCCGTGACCTTCGTTCCCTTCGACGTCACCCAGGAGTCGGCCTGGGACGCGCTCCTCGGGGTTGCCGAGCCACGGGCCATCGTCCATCTGGCCGCCGAGACGGGGACGGGCCAGTCGCTGACCGAGGCGTCCCGGCACGCCCTGGTCAACGTGGTCGGCACGACGCGGCTGCTCGACGCCCTGACGAGGGCGCGCCGGAGGCCCGACCACATCGTGCTGGCCTCGTCGAGGGCGGTGTACGGCGAGGGGCTCTGGCTCTCGGGCGAGGTGGCGGTGTCGCCCGGGGCGCGGCGACACGAGGATCTGGCCCAGGGGTGCTGGCTGCCCGCCGACCTCCACCGGCCCCGGCCCCGGGCGGCGCGGGCCGACCTCACCCCGCCCAATCCCACCAGCGTCTACGGAGCGACCAAGCTGGCCCAGGAGCACCTGCTGCGGTCCTGGACGGCCGCCATGGGCACCCGGCTCTCCATCGTGCGGCTGCAGAACGTCTACGGCCCCGGTCAGTCGCTGACCAACGCCTACACCGGGATCGTCACCCTCTTCGCCCGCCAGGCCAGAGCGCGGGCCACGATCGAGCTCTTCGAGGACGGCGAGATCATCCGGGATTTCGTGTTCGTCGACGACGTGGTCGATGCCCTCGCCCGCTGCCTGGCCGACCCACCAGAGCGCGAGCGGCTGCTCGACATCGGCTCGGGCGTCCCCACGACGATCTCGGACCTCGGGACGGCCTTGGCGCAGATCTACGGAGCGCCCCCGCCCGTGGTCAGCGGGCGCTTCCGCGACGGCGACGTCCGTGCGGCCTGGGCCGACGTCGCGCTGGCCACCAGGGAGATCGGATTCCGGCCCTCGGTGGATCTCCACGACGGCCTGGCGCGGCTGTTGACCTGGATGGAGCAGGCGCCCGACGCCTGACCCGCTCGGCCCAGGTCCAGGTCCAGGTCCAGGTCCGGGTCCCGGCTCCCGTCGGCACGCCCCGTGCGGCCGCCACCCGACCGTTCCTCCTCGTGGCGCCCGCGCTGGTCGAGATCGACGTCCTGGGGCCCCGGCGTGTGCGCGGCGCGGCGGCGCCCTTCCGCCGGCCGGCCTCCCTGGAGCTGGCGGTCTACCTCGCCTTTCATCGCGACGGGGTCAGCAACGCCCAGTGGCCGCTCGCGCTGTGGCCCGAGCGGGCCGTCTCCTCCTCGACGGTGCACTCGACGGCGTCGGATCTGCGCAGAGCGCTCGGGGTGGACGGCGCCGGCGCCCCGCTCCTGCCCCGAGGCACGCAGCTCCGACTGAGCGACGCGGTGGTGAGCGACGTGGAGCGCTTCGCGGCCTTCGCCTCCACCGGTGATCCCGACGCCCTCTGCCGCGGGCTCCTCCTCGTCCGGGGCCCCTTCCTCGCCGGCCTCCGGCGCACCGACTGGGCCATCCTCGAGGGAACCCAGGCCGCGGTCGAGGGGATGGTCACCGGGGCCGCCCTCCGTGCCTGCCGCGACCTGCTGGCCCGGGGTCTGGCCGACCGGGCAACCTGGGCCGTGCGCCGGGCCCTCCTGCTCAGTCCCTACGACGAGCGCCTCTTCCGAGCCCTCCTCGAGACCACCGCCGCCCAGGGCAATCGGCTGGGATTGCGCGCCACCCTGGCCGAGCTGCTGGCCCGGGCCGCCGACGCCGAGGGCGCTCAAGGACCCGGTCCCCGAGCGTCGGCCCAGCTCAGCGCGCTGCACCCGCAGACGGCGGCGCTCTACGAGCGCCTGGCCGCCCTGCCGCCTGCGACCGGAGGGCGCGCCGCCAGGCTGTAGGGTTTCGTCCCGCTATGGCGCGAAGCTCCTCAGGAAAATCGGTTGCGCGCGCCGCCCAGACCGGCGGTGGTGCCACCTACCGCGGCCAGATGCCCGTCAACTGGTACGCCGCGCTGGTGGTCATCGTGCTGGTGGGACTGGCGTCGGTGGCCTTCGCCAAGTACCACTACAACCAGTCGGCGCCCGTGGTCGAGCCCACCACCACGACGACGTGGCACGCCGGATTGGCCTTCGACATCTGCGGCACCATGGAAGCCGCCCTCCCGCCCTCGTCGTCGACGAGCACCAGCGGCCTGACGACCTCGGGCAGCGGCGTGTTGGTCATCGCGCCCAAATCCGCCAGCGAGGCCGGGAACAACGCCACGCTGGGCAAGTTCGCCTCCGAGTACACCGGACTGACCCTGACCAACACGACGGTGCAGTACCCGGGGACCAAGACAAAGCTCTACACGAACGGCGACACCTGCCCCACCGGCACCAAGGACGCCGGGAAGAAGGGCGAGGTCGTGGCCCGCTCCTGGGTGCTCACGACGAAGACGTCGAAGTCCGGCCAGCTCGAGGAGACGGGCGGCAAGACGACCCACACCGCGGCCGATCTCAAGTTCGCCAACCGGCAGCTGATCACCGTCGGGTTCGTGCCGGCGGGGACGCAGCTGCCCAAGCCGCCCGCATCGACCATCACGGCCCTGCTGCAGGTCATCAGCGGCAACACGCCCGTGGCATCGACCACCACCACGGTCCCGACCACGGCCGCGACCGCGGTGACGACCACGACCACGGCCGGCACGACGACGACCGCGGCCAAGAGCACGACGACGTCCGCCAGCACCACCAGTACGACGGCTCCGGCGACGACCACGACGACACACTCGTCAACCACGACGACCAAGGGATGAAAGCAGTCGTCCTCGTGGGCGGCGAGGGGACGAGGCTGCGCCCGCTCACCCTGACCGCCCCCAAGCAGATGCTCCCGATCGTCGGGGTGCCGATGATCGAGCGCGTGCTCGGCCACCTGGCCTCACACGGGGTCGAGGAGGCCGTGCTCTCGCTCGGCTACCTGCCCGACGCCTTCATCGAGGCCTATCCCGAGGGCAGCGCCGCCGGGGTCCGCCTGACCTACGCCGTGGAGCCGGAGCCGCTCGATACGGCCGGCGCCGTCCGATTCGCCGCCACGTTCGGCGGGGTCGACGAGACCTTCGTCGTGGTCAACGGCGACGTGCTGACCGATCTCGACCTCACCGCCCTGATCGACTTCCACCGTCGCCGCGAGGCGGAGGGCACGATCGCCCTTCATCCCGTGGCCGATCCCTCCGCCTTCGGCGTCGTGCCGACCGACGGCGAAGGCCGGGTGACTGCCTTCGTCGAGAAACCGGCCCGCGACGAGGCCCCGACCAACGAGATCAACGCCGGCACCTACGTGCTCGAGCCTTCCGTGCTCTGGCGCATCCCCGAGGGCGGGCGTGTCTCCATCGAGCGCGAGACGTTTCCCGCCATGGTGCGCGACGGCAGGCTGTTCGCCCGGGCGGACGAGGGCTACTGGCTCGACACCGGCACGCCCTCGGCGTACCTGGCCGCCAACTTCGACTACGTCGACGGCCGCCGGGGCGCACCGATCGCACCGGGCTTGACGGCGCGGGGCGATCTGCTCCTCGAGGGCGAGAGCGACCTGTCCGGCGAGGTGCGCGGACCGAGCATCGTCTTCTCGGGCTGTGTCGTCGAGGCGGGGGCCCGGGTGGAGCACTGCGTGCTCGGTCGCGGGACGGTGGTGTCGGCCGGCGCGGTGGTGACCAACGCGGTGCTGATGGACGGTTGCCACGTGGCGGCCAACGCCAAGGTCGCCGGCTCGGTCATGGGACCACGCGCCATCGTCGGTCAGCGGGCCGACGTGCGCCCGGTGTCGGTTCTCGGTGCCGACGCCGTGGTGTCGTCGGGGACCATGGTCGACGGCGAGCGCGTCGCGAACTAGAAAGACCCGCGGATGCGCGCGTTGGTGACCGGGGGAGCCGGTTTCATCGGGTCCAATCTCGTGGACAGACTGCTCGTCGAGGGCTACGAGGTCGATGTCGTCGACGACTTCTCGACCGGTTCGCTGTCCAACCTGGCCGATGCCCGCAGCAGCGCCGGCCGCGCCCTGACCATTCACCACCTCGACATCTCGGTTCCCACCGTCGTCGAGCTGATGGTGCGGCGCCGCCCCGAGCTCGTCTTCCACCTCGCCGCCCAGGTCGACGTCCGGGCCTCGGTCGAGAACCCGGTCTTCGACGCCACGGTGAACATCGTCGGCTCACTCAACATCTTGGAGGGCGCCCGCCGGGCCGGCTCCGAGCGTGTGGTGTTCGCCGCCAGCGGCGGCACGCTCTACGGCGAGCTGGCCCCCGAGGACGTGCCCGTGCGGGAGGCGCACCCGCACAAGCCGGTGACGCCCTACGGCGTGGCCAAGAAGGTCGTCATCGACTACCTGGTGGCCTATCGGGAGCTGCACGCGCTCGAGTACTCCGCCTTGGCGCTCGGCAACGTGTACGGCCCCCGGCAGGACCCCAACGGGGAGGCCGGCGTCGTCGCCATCTTCGCCGGCCGCCTGCTGGCGGGCGGGCCCGTGACGATCTACGGGAGCGGTGAGCAGACCCGCGACTTCGTCTACGTCGACGACGTCGTCGACGCCTTCATGCGGGCCACCACCCGGGGCGGCGGGCTCGTCTGCAACATCGGGAGCGGGCACGAGACGTCGATCAACGAGCTCCTCGCCACCATGGGCGCCGCCGCCGGCACCGCACCGGTTGCCGTCAGCGCGCCGGCCCGGGCCGGCGAGCTCGCCCGCTCGTGTCTCGACATCGAACGGGCCGCCATCCAGCTGGGCTGGCGGCCGTGGACGGGGTTGGCCGAGGGGGCCCGGGCCGTGCTCGAGTCACTGCGCGGCCGGCCGGCCTGAACCGCTCAGCGAAAGAGGTCCTCGTCGGGGGGCCGGACCACCTCGGCCCGCACGGAGGCGGACCGCAACCACGCGGCGGGGATCCCGCGGACGATGGCGACGGGCACCGCTCGATCCTTCCCCATGACCAGCTCCGCCGCCGAGGCGATCTCGTCGGCCACGCAGATCTCGGTGGCCACCAGCTCGCGACCACCGGCGTCGAGCGTGCCCTTGAGGTCGACGACGGCGGCCACCCCGGCGCAGCCGATGGCCACGTCGGTGACGCCGCGCCGCCAGGCCCGGCCGAACGTGTCGCTGACGATCACCCCCACGTCGACGCCCAGCCGGGCTTGCAGGCCGGCGCGGATGCGGCGGGCGGAGCGGTCCGGATCGTCGGGGAGGAGAGCCGCCGTCCCGTCGTCCACGTTGGAGAGGTCGATGCCGGCGTTGGCGCAGATGAACCCGTGCCGGGTCTCGCTGATCACGAGGTCGCCCCGCCGCCGCACGATCCGAACGGACTCCTGCGTCACCAGGGCCAGCTTGGCCGCCGGATCGTCGTGGTCCACCGGGACCAGGCGACCCTCGGCCTTCGACACGATCTTCTGGGTGACGACCACCACGTCGCCCGCCGCCAGTGCGACGTGGCCGCCGAGCGCGTCGGCGATGGTGCCGGCCAGGTCGTCGCCCGGGACAACCTCGCCGATCCCCGGCAGCGGGATGACCGTCACGGCACCCTCAGGCGTCGACATGCGCCACCACGCCGGCCAGCGCCGCCGCCCTCTCCGGCGTGTGCATCACGGTGTCGGTGACCACGCAGCGCACGCCCTCCGCCTCGACCCGCGGCGCCAGCGCAGCATCGGCCGAGTCGATGACCAGCGTGCTGACCCACGGCGCGTAGAGGCGGGCCACGCCGACGACCGACGGCTCGCTGCCGAGCTCGGCCATGAGCCGGTCGGCCGGTCCCTTGAGGGCGGCGCCGGCCACGATCGGTGACACGGCCACGACATGGTCACGCCGGGCCGTGACGAGGGCGCGGATACCGGGGACGGCGAGCAGCGGACCGATCGACACCACCGGATTGGAGGGGCACACGACGATGGTGTCCGCCGCCTCGAGTGCCTCGAGGACCCCGGGCGCCGGGCGGCTCGCCGCGGCGCCGTCGAAACGGACGCCCCGGACGGCGACGTCGTGGCGCAGCCGGACGAAGTAGTCCTGGAAGCCGACCTCGGTCCCGGCCGGGCCGAGCGGGCTGGCCTCGGCCAGGGTCACGCGGGTGCGGAGCGGGTCGTCGGTGACGGGCACCAGGTGGACGCCGAGGCCGCGCCGCTGCGCCAGCAGCGCCGTCACGGCGCTGAGGGAGTCGCCGGCCCCGAGGCGCCCGGTGCGGAAGAGGTGGGTGGCGAGATCGCGGTCCCCGAGGCGGAACCAGTCCTCGCCCCCGAGGCGCCCCAGCTCGTCCATGGCGGCCCAGGACTCGCCGGCAATGCCCCAGCCCGTCTCGCGATTGTCCATGCCGGCCAACGTGTAGGTCACGGTGTCGATGTCCGGACTGATGTGCAGACCGTGGAGAACCATGTCGTCGCCCACGTTGACGATGCCGGTGATCTCCGCCGGCGGGACCACGCGCACCAGCCCCGACAACATTCGAGCGGCTCCGACACCGCCGCACAGGGCGACCAGCACGGGGTGAGCATAGGAGCGGCCACCACGAGGCCGGCGCGGTCACCTTTGGTACCATCGCCGCCCGCCATGTCGCAGAGCATTCCCGTCGCCGGGCACGCCACGGTCGTCTCCTTGTTGCGCCACGCCGCCGAGGTCAACGGCGAGGTCGAGGCCTACGTCGAACCGGCCGTGGGCGCGACGCCCCGGCGCAGCCTCACCTTCGCGGCCTGGGACCGCGCCGCGGACGGGGTGGCGGGCCTCCTGGCCCGACGCGGCGTGGGTCATGGAGACGTCGTCTGCCTCTTGTACCCGTCGTGCATCGACTACGCCGTCTGTTACGCCGCCCTGCAGCGGCTCGGGGCCATCACCTCGGGCATCAACCCGCGCATGGGCACCGCGGAGGTCGCCTCCATCATCGAACGGGCGGCTCCCGTCCTGGCCCTGGTCGACACCGCGGCCGCCGTGCTGCCCGGGGCAAGCTCGCTCGAGGTCGTCACCCGCTCCGAGGCCGCCGCCGCGTCGGACGGCGCGCCGCCCGACGTCGTGGCCCGAGCTCGACACCGACGATCCGGTGGCGATCGTATGGACGAGTGGGACGACCGGGCGCCCGAAGGGTGCGGTCTTCGACCACGCCAATCTGGCCGCGGTGGCCTTGGGCACCGACGTCTTGAGCCGGCCCGGGGATCGGCGCATCTCTCCGGTGCCCTTCGCCCATGTCGCCTACATGACGCGGGTGTGGGACGAGATCGCCCACGGCGTGACCACCGTCATCACCCCGACGCCCTGGCGGGCTGACGACGCCATCAGGATCATGGCCGAGGAGGGCGTGACGGTGGCCCAGGGTGTGCCGACCCAATGGGCACTGATGCTGGCCAGCGACGAGCTGGAGGGGGCCGACCTGCGCGCGCTGCGGGTGGCCGGGACGGGCGCCGCCCGGACGACGGCGGCCATGGTCGCCGAGATGCGGCGCCGCTTCGGGGTGCCGGTCGTGGTGCGGTACACCTCGACCGAGGCGTCGCTCGGGACCGGCACCACCCTCGACTCCACCGACGAGGAGGTGGCGACGACGGTCGGCCGTCCGGTGCCGGGCGTCGAGCTGGCCGTCGTCGACGACAGCGGCCACCCCGTCCCCGACGGCGAGGTGGGTCGGGTCCTCCTGCGTTCCGATGCGGTCATGCGGGGGTACTGGGGTCAGGGTCCCGGCGCCGGTCGCGCCATGGCCGACCTGCTCGATGCGGAGGCCACCGCGACGGTGCTCGCCCCCGACGGCTGGCTCACGACGGGGGACTTCGGCTTCCGCACCCCGGAGGGCAACCTCACCCTGGCCGGGCGGGCCCACGAGCGCTACATCCGGGGCGGCTACAACGTGTACCCGGCCGAGGTCGAGGAGGTCCTGGCCACGCACCCGGCGGTGGCCCGCGCCGCCGTGGCCGGGGTGCCCGACGACGTGCTGGGCGAAGTCGGGGTTGCCGTCGTCGTCGTCCGGCCCGGAGTGCCGCCACCCGAGCTGGCCGACCTGCGGGCGCACTGCGCCCGCTCCCTGTCCGACTACAAGTCGCCCGACGTCCTCGTCCTGGTGGACGAGCTGCCCGTCACCCCCATGATGAAGGTGGACCCCAAGCGCCTGGTCGCCCTGGCCGAGGCCGGGGCCCGGGAGCGACGGGACCGGCTGGCCAAGAATCGTCGCCCGGGCCCGTAGGTGCTAGGCAGTGGGCCCATCGGGCCGCCGGACGACAAGGAGCGTGCATGAGCCCCACCACCAGAGTCGGCGAGTCCGACCCCACCCGCGGCACCGCCCCCGAGGGCATCACGCCGGGCCGCTACCAGGGCAAGGTGGCCATGGTCACCGGTGCCGGCTCGGGCATCGGCCGGGCCACGGCCCGCCGCCTGGCCGCCGAGGGTGCTGCGGTGGCCTGCCTCGATGTCGCCACCGAGGCCATCGAGGCGGTGGCCAAGGAGATCAACGCCGAATCGGCCGACGCCGGTGGCCGGGCCGTGGCCATCCGCTGCGACGTGACCGACGAGGACGGGGTGGCCGCCACCGTCTCGCAGGCCCGGGAGGAGCTGGGACACGTCGCCTACCTCTGCAACATCGCCGGCGTCGGTGGCTTCGCGCACACGCCGGAACAGTCGTTGGCCGGCTGGGACAAGATGATCGCGGTCAACCTCACGGGGACCTTCCTCATGTGCCGCGCCGTGCTCCCCGCCATGCTCGAGCACGGCGGCGCCATCACGAACACCGTGTCGACCGCCGGCGTGGTCGGGCAGCCCTACTCGGCCGCCTACTGCGCGTCCAAGGGGGGAGTCAAGCTGCTGACGAAGGCGCTCGCCGTCGAGTACGTCGCCCGCGGCGTGCGGGTCAACGGGATCGCGCCGGGCGGCGTGGACACGCCCATCATCCACAACTTCGGTCCGCCCGACGATGCCGACTGGGACCTCATGAAGCGCATCATGACGCCCATCGGCTTCGCCTATCCGCACGAGATCGCCGGCGCCTTCGCCTATCTCGGATCGGCAGAGGCCGGCTACGTGACCGGCGCCATCCTCTCCATGGACGGAGCGATCTCGACCTGAACGGCGTCGAGACGATCAGGGGAGCCGAGCCGGTGCGCCTCCGCGTTGCGCTCGATGCGACACCGCTGCTCGGACAGCCCACGGGGATCGGTGCGTTCTGTCAGGGCGCCCTGGCGGCCCTGGGGACGCGGAGTGGCCTCGATGTGCGGGCCTTCGCGGTGAGCTGGCGCCGACGCCAGGGCATCGAGTCTCTGCTGCCCCCGGGCGTGCGCGTCCAGCAACGGGCCATGCCGGCCCGTCCGCTGCACACCCTGTGGGCCCGCTTCGACCGACCCCCGTTGGAGCGCTTCGTCGGCCCGACCGACGTGGTGCACGGGACGAACTTCGTCGTGCCCCCGACGGCGCACGCGGCCGCCGTGATGTCGGTCCACGACCTCACGCCGGTGCACCATCCCGAGCTCTGCAATCCCGCCACGCTGGCCTACCCGCAGCTGATCCGACGCGCCCTGCGGCGTGGCGCCTGGGTCCACACCGACTCCGAGTTCGTCGCCGGGGAAGTGGTCGAGGCCTTCGGCGCCGACCCCGACCGGGTGCGCACCGTCGCCCCCGGGGTGCCCGACCTGCCCGCCCTCGAGACCGACCACGCCGCCGCGCTGCGCCGACGCGTGCTCCCCGACGGCGCCGGTCGCTATTGCCTCGCCGTGGGCACGGCCGAGCCCCGCAAGGACCTGCCCGGGCTGGTCCGGGCCTTCAGTGCGGTGGCCGCGGGCCAGCCCGACGTCGTGCTCGTGCTCGCCGGCCCGGCGGGCTGGGGTGAGGAGGAGCTCGCGGCCGCCGTGGCGGCCTCGGCCGCCCACGACCGCATCGTGCGCACCGGCTGGGTGGAGCCCGAGACCCTGGCCGCGCTCATGGACGGGGCATCCCTGCTGGCGTTCCCGTCGCGCTACGAGGGCTTCGGATTCCCTCCGTTGCAGGCGATGCGGGCCGGGGTCCCCGTCGTGGCGACCAAGGTGGGCTCGCTGCCCGAGGTGCTCGGTGACGGCGCCCTGCTCGTGGACTCCGACGACGACGCCGGCCTGGCGGCGGCGATCGAAGGGTGCCTCGAAGACGAAGCCCTGCGCACGCGCCTGGTCGCCGCGGGCACCCGCTGGGTCGAGCGCTTCTCTTGGGAGCGTTGTGGCGAGGGCCTCGAGCAGCTCTACCGGGACGCCGATGCCAGTGTCTGAACGGACGTCGGTCCTGGTGGCGGTCGAGCAGCTCCGCCGCCGGGTGCCCGGTGGCATCGGCGTCTACACCCGCGGCTTGCTCCACGGCCTCGACCGCTGCGCCGAGGAGGGGTGCGGCGTCGACGTGACGTTGCTGGCCAGCCGGGCGCCGGGAGGCCGCTCCGGGTCGGCCCCGGGCGATCCCCTGGCCCAGTTCGGCAAGCCGGTCGTGGCGTCGCACCTGCCCGGTCCCCTCATGACCAGGGCCTGGGGCCGGGGGCTCCTGCATGCGCCGGCCGGCTTCGACGTGGTGCACTCGGTGTCCCTGGCCGCGCCGCCGCTGCGCCCCACGAGCCCGAGCCGTCTCACCGTCACCGTCCATGACGTCGCCTGGCGACGCCATCCCGATGCCACCACGGTGCGGGGCCGTCGCTGGCACGAGGCTGCACTCCAGCGGGCCGCCGCCATGGCGAGCGGCCTGGTGGTGCCGTCACGCCTGGTGGCCGTCGACCTCGAGGGGATGGGAATCGACCCGGCCCGGATCACCATCGTGCAATGTGGCAGCGACCATGTTGCCGACCCGGATCCGACCACGACCGCCGTCCTGTTGCGCCGGGTGGGCGTCACGGGCGAGTTCCTCCTTACGGTGGGCACGCTCGAACCGCGCAAGAACCTCGATCGCCTCGTGCGCGCTTTCGACCAGGCGCGGCCCGCGTTGCCCGGTCCGTGGCCGCTGGTGATCGTGGGACCGACCGGGTGGGGACCCGAACCGACGCGGCCCCGGGACACCGACGGCGTGGTCTTCACCGGGGCGGTCTCCGATTCGGTGCTGGCCGGTCTCTACCAGCGGGCCCGGGCGTTCGTCTACGTGCCGCTCACCGAGGGCTACGGATTGCCGCCGCTCGAGGCCATGCGCATGGGGACGCCGTCGGTCGTGGCCAACGAGGTGCCGAGCGTGCACGACGTGGGGGCGACGGGGGAGCCGCCGGCGCGTATCGTCGACCCGCTCGACGTGGACGACATCGCCCGCGGCCTCGAGGCCGTGCTCACCGACGAGGCCCTGCGGGCCGACCTGGCCACCCGGGGCTCCGCCTTCGCGTTGGCCCGCACCTGGGCGGCCACGGCGCGCCAGCACGTCGCCCTGTGGAGCGCGGGCCGATGACGACGCCCTTGGTGCTCTCGCTCGACGTGTCGGCCGTGCCGATGCGGCCGGGTGGGGCCGGGTATTACACGATGGCCCTGGCCTCGGGACTGTCGGCCCGCCCCGATGTCGAGCTCACCTTGGTGGCCCGCCGCGGCGACCGGGCGCGCTGGCCGGCCCTGGCTCCCACCGCCGCGGTGCGGGCGTCCGTCCCCTCGTCGCGCCCGTCCCGTCTCGCCTTCGAGCAGGTGGGTCTGCCGCGCGCCCTGCGCAGCCTCGGCGTGGCCGTGCATCACGCGCCGCACTACACCATGCCCGAGCGATCCCCGGTGCCGTGTGCCGTCACCATCCACGACTGCACGTTCTTCGACCATCCCGAGTGGCACCTCCACAGCAAGGCAGTGTTCTTCCGGCGGGCCATCCGGCGCGCCGCCCTCCATGCCGGGTCGCTCGTCTGTGTCAGCGCGGTGACGGCCGAACGCCTCCGCGCCGTCTGCCCGGTGCGGGCCCCGATCGTGATCGCGCCGCACGGCGTCGATCACGATCGCTTCGCCGCGACCGAGCCGGTTCCCGGAGCGGACCAGGCCGCGCTGCAGGCGGCGGGGATCCCGTGGGACCGCCCCCTCGTCGTCTTCGTGGGGACCCTCGAGCCCCGCAAGGGCATCGTGCCCCTGGTGGCAGCCTTCGACCGGGTGGCCGAGGTCGAGCACGACGTGACGCTCGTCCTGGCCGGCCAGCCCGGATGGGGGCTCGACGAGACCGAGCGCGCCCTGGCCGACGCGCGCCACCGTGACCGGATCCTGCGGACCGGCTACGTCTCGGACGCCACCGTGCCGGCACTGCTGCGCCGGGCCGCCGCCGTGACCTACCCGGCGCTCGAGGAGGGCTTCGGCTTGCCGGCCCTCGAGGCCCTGGCGTGTGGCGCACCACTCATCACGACCGAGGGCACGGCAATGGCGGAGATGGCGGGGTACGCGGCGCGCTTGGTACCGCCGGGGAACGTGCCCGATCTGGCCGACGTCCTGCTCGAAACACTCAGGAAGGGCCCAGGGATGCGACAGCGCAACCGCGGCATCAGGGTGGCGGCCACGTACACGTGGGAGGCGAGCATCGACCGTCACCTCGAGGCGTATGCGATGGCCCGGGCGGCCTCGCAGTAGGGTTCGCCGGGTGCGGGCGCTGATCACCGGGGGCAAGGGTTTCGTGGGCCAATGGCTGGCCGCGCACCTCAAGGACCAGGGCGACGAGGTCGCCGTCATCGACATCGAGACGGACGTCGCCGACGGCGATGCGGTGCGTCGGGTGATCGAGAAGATCGGGCCCGAGGCGGTGTACCACCTGGCCGCCATGACCCACGTCGGCGAGAGCTGGGACAACCCCAGTCAGGTGCTGCGGGTCAACGTCTTAGGCACGGCCGAGATCCTGGCTGCGGCCCGGGCGCTCTCGCCCGAGGTCCGCGTCCTGGTCGTGAGCTCGGCCGAGGTCTACGGCGTCGTGACCCCCGATCAACTGCCCTTGACCGAGGCGACGCCCGCCGCGCCGGCCAGTCCCTATGCCGCCAGCAAGTTGGCCGCCGAGGCGGTGGCGCTCCAGGCCTGGCGCGGTTTCGGACAGCACGTGCTCGTGGTGCGGCCCTTCAATCACATCGGGCCGGGTCAGTCACCGAACTTCTTCGTCCCCGCCTTGGCCAAGCGCATCGTGGAGGCGACCCGGGCGGGCGTCGGCACGCTGGCCGTGGGCACGCTCACCACCCGTCGGGACTTCACCGACGTCCGCGACGTCGTGGTGGCGTACCGCCAACTGATCGAACGGGGCGAGCCGGGAGCCATCTACAACGTGTGCTCGGGGCGCGACGTCGCCATGTCCGACGTGGCCGCCCAGATCCTCGAGCTGGCCGGGGCCGACCTGTCGTTGGAGACGGACCCCGCACTCGTCCGGCCCGTCGATGTGCCCGTGCTGCGCGGCGACGCGGGTCGCCTCCACGCGGCGACGGGCTGGGAACCCACCATCCCTCTCGCGACGACGCTCGCCGACGTCCTCTCCTCGTGGGGTTCGGACTGACGACGAGCGTGATCGGCGGCCGGGCCGGGGCCCGGTCGGCTCAGGCGCTGACGAGCTGACGGATCTGCAGGCGCACCTCGCGTGCTTGCTCGCGAGCCTTGATGGTCAGCTGCGACACCGTCGGCGGCAGCTTCTCCTCGAGGGGCTCGAAGCTGGTCTCGACGAAGTGCACCGCTGACTCGGCCAGGTCGTCGAGCTGGTGGATGCCCTTGGCGACGCCGCCGCGCACCTCGTCGATGTGCTTGTCGAGCTTGAAGTCGAAGTCGTGGGGCAGCTTGCTCTGCAGCTCCACCCGCTGGACCTGGGCCCGCTGATAGGCCAGCACGCCGAGGCCGACGGCCACGTAGGCGGCGTCGCGGGCGAAGTCGGTGGCGCCCTTGGAGATGGCGGTGATGTTGGTGATGACGTCGGGCATGAGGGGCCTCCTGGGGTCGTCGTCGCGGTCGGTTCGTGGCGCCGGGGTTCTGTCGTAACCCTCGGCGATCACGTACAAGAGTATCACGTTTGTTAAACAGTAGCAAGCACATCGAGCGCGGAATTCGTGCCTGAGGGGCGCCGAGTCCACCCGATAGCCTCTCCCCTCTGATGGACGCCCAAGTGCCGGCCGTGGTCGCCGTCGTGGTCACGACCGAGCCCGGACCCTGGTTCGAAGAGGCGCTCACCTCCCTCGCCACCCAGGACTACCAGGAACTTTCGATTCTGGTCCTGGCCAACGGGCCCGAGAGCTCCGACGTGACCGAGCGCGTCGCCCGTGTGCTCCCCGACGCCTTCGTGCGCCATCTGCCCGACCAGATCGGCTACGGCGCCACCTCGAACGAGGCGTTGACCATGGTGGAAGGGGCGGCCTTCTTCCTGCTCTGCCACGACGACGTGGCGCCGGCGCCCGATGCCGTCCACCAGCTGGTCGAGGAGTCCTTTCGATCCAACGCCGGGGTGGTCTCCCCCAAGTTCGTCAACTGGGACGATCCGGGGATCCTGCTCCACGTGGGCATGAGCTGTGACAAGACCGGGGCCGTGGTGGACCGCGTGCTCGAGGGCGAGGTCGACCACGGCCAGCACGATGCCGTGCGCGACGTGTTCGTGGCTCCGGGGGGCTGCACCCTGGTGCGGGCCGACCTCTTCCGTGAGCTCGAGGGGTTCGACCCCGGGATCATCGCCATGGGCGAGGACCTCGACCTCTCCTGGCGCAGCCAGGTGGCGGGGTCCAGGGTGGTCGTGGCGCCCGACGCGCGCGTCCGTCATCGTGAGGCTCTGGCCAGCGGGCTCGAACCGCTCTACGTGCCGTCCGAGGAAGTCGAGGGTCGTCACCGCCTCACCCTCCAGCAACTGCAGCGACGCCACGAGCTGCGGGCCGTGCTCAAGAACTACACGCTCTGGCACCTGATCCGCGTGCTGCCCCAGGCGGCGTTGCTGGCCCTGGGCGAGACCATCGTCGCCCTGTTCGCCCGTGATCGCGAGCGGGTGCGCGCCGTCGCGGGCGCCTGGCGCTGGAACGTCGGCCATCTCAAACAGATCAGACAGGGGCGCCGCGCCCTCCGGGCCCATCGCCTCTTCCCCGACGCCGAGGTGCGCCGCTTGCAGTTGCGCGGGAGTGCACGCCTGTCGCGCTACTTCAGTCGACTCTCCCATCAAGGTCTCGAGGCAGCCAACGCGGCGACTGCGGCCCGCGAGCGCGAGCACGACCGCGACGAGGTGCCCCAGCTCACCGGAAGCGTCGGGTTGGCCTTCAGCGAGGACACCGACTTCGACGACCTCGACGACCTGGGCCGTCGCTCGGGCCGTGACCGCTTCGGCCGGCGCGTGCGCCGGGCGCCGCTGAGCAGCGGCCGCCAGCGGGTCGTCACGATGCTCGTGGTCGCACTCGTCCTCGTGCTCGGCACCCGCGAGCTGTTCTTCGGTTCGCTTCCGCTCGTGGGCCAGTTGGCGCCGCTGCCGTCGTGGTCGACCTCTTGGCACCACTTCTTCTCGGGCTGGCAGCAGGCCGGAGTGGGGACGACCGCTCCGGCCTCGCCGCTGTTCGGACTGGTCGGGCTCTCGGGCACCGTCTTCCTCGGGGCCATGGGCACGCTGCAGCGGGTGCTGCTGCTCGGCTGCATCCCGCTCGGCGCCTGGGGCACCTCGCGCTTCATGCGCCCCCTCGTCTCCCCCCGGGCTCGCCTGATCGCGGTGATCTGCTACCTGGGCCTGCCGCTGCCCTACGGCGCCCTCGGCACCGGCCGCTGGGACGGCCTGATCGCCTACGCGCTCTTCCCCTTCATCGCATTGCGCCTTGCCCGCGCTGGTGGCGTCTCGCCCTTCGCCGTCGAGGCGGGCCCGCGCTGGCGCACCCGACCCCAGGGCCAGGTGGCATCCCTCGCCGTCGTCGTCGCCGTCACCGCCGCGTTCGCACCCGCCATCGTGCCCATGGTCCTCCTGGCCGCGCTGGCCTGGGCGTTGGGTGCCGTCGTGGTGGGGGTGTTCGACTCGGCCTGGCGGGTCGTCGTGGCGGCGTTGGCCGGCATCGCCGGCGCGCTGGTGCTCCTGGCACCCTGGGTGATCGGGACCGTGCTGGCGGGCAAGGCCTCGGTCCAGATCTTCGGCCTGCCCCTGTCGGGCGCCACCGCGCCGGACTGGGGGGAGTTGCTCCGCTTCGCCATCGGTCCGGTGGCCCGCTCGCCGTTGGCCTGGTGCGTCGTCCTGGCCGCCGCCCTGCCCCTGGCGATCGGGCGAGGCATCGGCCTGGTCTGGGCCTCGCGTCTGTGGGTCATGGCCCTCGGGTCGTGGGTGCTCGCCCTGGTCACCACCCGCGGGGACCTCAGCAGCTTCACGCCGTCGGAATCGGTGGTCCTCGCACCTGCCGCCTTCGCCGTGGCGGCGTGCGTGGGTCTCGGCATCTCGGCCTTCGAGAACGAGCTGTCCGCCCGCGAGTTCGGGTGGCGCCAGGTGATGAGCGTGGCGTCGCTCTTCTTGGTGTTGTTGGGCGTGCTTCCCGTCGTCGGGGCAACGGTGGGCGGCCGGTGGGGCCTCGCCTCCCAAGGGGCCGAACAGCCGCTGGCCTTCTTGGATCATCCGTCCGGCGGCTCGGCGAGGGTCCTGTGGCTCGGGGATCCTCGGGCCCTGCCCGTCGGCGCCTGGACCGTCCGACCGGGCCTGGCCTACGCACTCACGCCCGAAGCGCTCCCCGACGCCACCGCGGTCTTCACGCCGGCCGGCCCCGGGCCGGCGAGCCAGGTGGGTGATGCCGTCCGCCTGGCCCTGGCCGGCGGGACGGTGCACCTGGGTCGGCTCCTGGCCGCGGCCGGCGTGCGCGAGATCGTGGTGGTCGACGGCGTGGCCGTGTCCACCCTCGCCTCCTCGCCGCCCTCGGTGAGCGCGCCGCCCCCCGTCGGCCTGGAGCGAAATCTTCTCGAGCAGGACGACCTCCAGGTGGTTCCCGGCGTGCTCGGCGTCCAGGTCTACGCCAACGCCGCCTACGTCCCGGTGACCGCGGTGCGCGCCGCGCCGCTGCCCGTCTCCTCGACCTGGAGCTATCCGGCTCCGGCCGACATCGCCGGCTGGCGCCCGGTGCTGGCACCGCTGAGCGACGGCCCGACCTCGGGTGCGGTCTCAGCCGGCACGCTCTACGCCGGCTACGCCCCGGCGGGAAGCTTCGTCGTCGATCAGCCGGGTGGCTCGGCGCCTCGGCATGCCGCGTTCGGGTGGGCGGCGCAGTACCCGGTCCGCGCCGGCGCGGCCACGCTCGAGCTCTCCCAGTTCCCACTGGTGCCCCTGGCCGTCCTGCTCGAGGTGGCGGCCTGGGTGGCCGTGCTGGCTGCGTTGGTCGGAAGGCGGCGCCGGGGCGACACCGCGGATCCCGTGGCGCCATGACGCCGGCCCACCAGAGTAGAGAACACCGCTGGCGCGCACTGGTGCTCGTGGCCGCCGTCATCGTCGTGGTCGCCCTCCTGGCCGGAAGTCGGGGCACGACGGCGCCGGTCAGCCCGCTGGTCCAGCCGGTGGCGCAGGTGGCGCCGGCCGATGCGGAATCGTCGTCGTGGTATTGCATCGGCCAGTCCACCGCGTCGGGCCAGGAGCCCGGCTACGTGGTCCTGACCAACACGACCGCCACACCGGTGGCGGCCACCGTGAACCAGGAGAGCGACGGAGGGTCGGTCGCCACGGTGGCCGTGTCGGTTCCCGCCCGCGGTGCCGTGGTCCCGACCATGCCGGCGCCCGCCTCGGGCTCGTGGCTCTCCGAGACCGTGTCGGTGGCCGGAGGGGGCGTGGCCGTCTCCCAGGTCGTCTCGGGGCCATCGGGCTGGACGACCTCGCCCTGCCAGAGCACGACGTCGGCGACGTGGTACTTCGCCGGTGGCACGACGGTCAACGGTGACGTCCTCCAGGTCGCGCTGCTCAATCCGACCTCGACACCGGTCGTCGCCGACCTGAGCTTCGTGACACCGAGCGGCGTGGTCCATCCGATCAACTACCAGGGCATCGTGCTCCAGCCCGATCAGGTCGTGGTCGAGAACGTGGCCTCCGAGATCCAAGACGTTCCCACCGTGAGCACGACGGTGACCGTGCGCACGGGTCGGGTCGTCGCCACCGAGATGCAGACGTACATGTACGAGGGCTCACCGGTGGGGTTGGCCGTCGTGCCCGGAGCCAACGCCGCCCAGCCGAACTGGTTCATCCCGCAGAGCCGGGAGGTGGCGAGCGGGGCCTCGACCGTCGACGTCTACAACCCGACCGGAGTGCCCGAGCGGGCCAGGGTGGACCTGCATCTGGCCTCGGGCCCCCTGACGCCCCTCTCGGTCACGATCGCCCCCGGCACGACCTGGGTCCTGCCCACCAGTGCACAGTCCCGGATCCCGGTCGGCGCGTTCTATTCCGTGGCCGTCTCGTCGACCGGTGGACCCGGTGTCGTCGTCGCCCGCGCCGTGCGGGCACCGACGACCTCGCCGTCACCCCAGGCCGGCATGGCCACCGCCTCGGACGGCCTCGCCACGACGTCGGCCACCGGCCGCTGGGTCATCGCGCCGCCGGGCACATCGACCAAGCTCCCGGTGGCCGGGGCGCGGACGGAGAACCTGGCCTTCATGAACACCTCGGCCACGACCGAGCACTTCAGCGTCCACGTGGCCGGCGGCACCAAGGACACGGTGCTGGTGGTGGGGTCGCTGCGTCCCGGTGCGACGGCGCAGCTGAGTGGGAGCGCCGTCGCGTCCGTCGGTGTGGACCCGGTCTTCGTCCAGTCGAGTGGCCCCATGGCCGTCAGTGCCGACATGGGGCCGAGCGGGATGGTCGGCGTCGTCACCATGCCCGGCATACCGCTGGCCGCACCCGTCGGCATCTGAGCCCACGCGACGGCGGTGCCGGCCGCCGCGGTCGCCTCAGAGGCTGTGGCGTTGATAGCGCCGCCACAGGGCGCGTCCGCCGAGCCAGAGCACGGCCAGGCAGAGCAGGGCGAAGAGGACGGGACCGGCATAGCGGACCACATCGAGGACGCCGTGGCCGAAGCCGGTGACGCTGTCGTGCCAGGCCTTGGACAGGCTGGACTGTGCGGCCTGTTTGGCCGGCGGGGCAGGTCCGGGCTCGCTCAGCGTGATCGTCAACGTGGAGTAGGACGTCTCACTGTCGAGGACCTGGAGCTGGCCCTGCAGCTGCTCGATCTGCTGCTGCAGGCTGTCGAGTTGCTCTTGGACCGCCAGGACGTCGCCGATCGAGGAGGCCTTGGCCATGATGGTCAGGTACTGCTGCCGGCTCGACTCGAGGGCAGTGATGCGGGCCTGGAGGTCGACGTACTGGCCCGTGACATCGGTGGCCTTCGTCGTGAGGCTCGTGGTCCGGCCGAGTTGCTGGGCTTGCCTGAGCACGGCGGAGAACCCGCTCACGGGCACCTGCACGCTGATGCTGCCGTAGGGCGCGCCGGCCGATCCGCCCCCTTGGCTCTGCGAGCTGGCGACGAAGCCACCGGCCGCCGTGGCGATGGCCGAGAGTTGGTTGATGGTCCGACCGAGCGCGCCGCGTCGCACGCTCAGGCCCAGGGCGCCTGTCTGCTCGATCTTGGCCGATTGTCCGACGGCACCCGTCGGCAGGGACGGCGTGCTCGGTACCGTGGTGCTCGGGACGCTCGGCGTGGGCGCGGCCAGAGCCGAGTTGGCACTGCCCGTCGCCGTCGACGACTTGGCACCGCCCGGCGCCCCGTCCGACGCCCCCTGGCGGTCGGCACTGAAGCCGGGATTCTGGGGAACCGTCGTCGTGCTGGGCGCCGCGCCCGCGCTGACGATGCCCTCGGGATCGTGGCCTTGCCGGACCCGCCATGAGCCGGGGGAGCGGCGATCGACTGCACGCTGCGCGCCGCCGGGCCCGACG
This sequence comes from uncultured Acidimicrobiaceae bacterium, assembly GCA_963754445.1. Classification (GTDB taxonomy): domain Bacteria; phylum Actinomycetota; class Acidimicrobiia; order Acidimicrobiales; family RAAP-2; genus Bog-473. Next base: position 1,988,200 of record CAVWFT010000002.1, read on the forward strand.
TCGTCGCCCGGACCACGGCGCCCGTCAGCCCGGCGACCACGAGGAGGGCGACGAGGCAGGCGGCGGCCGCGCGCACGCGGTGGCGCCCGGCCGCTGCGGTCATCCGGCGCAGGCGACCCTCCTGGCCTCGGGGCCGCGTCGCCGCATCGCCACCCCACTCGTGATCGTTCTCCTTCGCACCGGCACCGGCACCGGCACCGCCGCCAGTGGGATCGCCATCGCGCTCGAGCCGCTCCGCCCGCTCACCGGGCTCTGCGCCGCCCGCTCGGGCCACGATGTCGGCCACGCCGGATTCGGGCAGCACGAACTGGTCGGCCGCCCGGGTGAAGAGGGAGCGCAACTGGTCGTCGTCGAGCATGGTCATGGTGTGGTCTCCTCGGTGAGTCGGGAGGCCTCGGGGTCGACGAGGTTGCTCAGGTTCGGGTCGCTGCCCAGGCGCCGTCGCGCCTCGTGCAGGCGGGATTTCACGGTGCCGGGTCGCCGGCCGATGGCCAGCGCGATGTCGCGCTCGCTCAGGTCGGCGTAGTAGCGCAGCACGATCGGCACGCGCAGCGACATGGGCAGCCGGGCCAGTGCCGCCAGCACCGTGTCGGCCACCTCGCCCCGCTCGGCCGACGACGCGGGATCGACGGCACGATCGGCCAGCGCGGCGAGTGCGTCGGCACCGGCACGGCGGTCCCGGTGGGGGATCTCGGTGCGCAGCTTGGAGTAGCACGCGTTGACCACGACCCGGTAGAGCCAGGGTCGGATGCTGGGCACGGATGCGAGGGAGTCGCGAAAGCGCCAGGCCCGCAAGAACGCGTCCTGCACGGCCTCCTCGGCATCGGCCCGGTTGCCCAGAATCAGGCAGGCGGTCCGGAACGACGCGGCGTAGCCGTCCTCGAGCCACTCTTCGAGCTGTTGCTCCTCCACCATCCCCCTTCATGACGCCCGACGGCCGAAAGAGGTTCGGAATTCCTTCGGGCGGGTCGAGGGGGGGCGGACCGGGCGGGTGTTCGCAGGTGTTAGGGCGAGGGAGTTTCGTCCGGCGAATCGCCGGCCGTCGGATCGGCACTGCCGGCCGGCGGCCAGGGCGGGGGAGGCCAGGACTCGGGTTCGGTGCGCACCGTCACCGGGTCCACCTCGCCGTTGGTGGCGGCGTGACCGTTGGTCGCCCCCGCCGGCATGCCCGTCCCGTTGCCACCGGTCTGGAGGGCGGGCGGCTTGACGGCAGCTTCGTGGAAGTGGGGGACGGACTTGGTGCCTTCTTGGTGGACGGGCGACCCGTGGGCCTCGTCCACCAGGCGGGCCACCTGGGCGCCGTCGATGATCTCGTTGTCGAGCAGCGCCCGGGCGATGGCGTTGAGGCCACCGCGGTGCTTGCTCAGCACCTCCATGGCCCGCTCCTCTTGGGTGCGCAGGATGCGCTCGACCTCGTCGTCGATGACCTTCGAGGTGTCCTCGGAGTAGTCACGCGTGTGCATGAGATCCTCGCCGAGGAAGACCTGTCCCTGCGAGCCCCAGGCCATGGGGCCGATCGCTTCGCTCATGCCCCACTCGCGGACCATCTTGCGGGCCAGCTCGGTGTTGCCCACGAGGTCGTTGGCCGCACCGGTGGAGAGGTCGCCGTAGACCAGGAGCTCCGCGCAGCGTCCGCCCATGCGCACGCAGAGCGAGTCCTCGATGTAGTCCCGGGCGTGGATGTGGCGCTCTTCCATCGGCAGCTGGTGGGTGACGCCGAGCGCCATGCCGGTGGGGAGGATGGTGACCTTGTGGACCGGGTCGGCCTTCTCGAGCACGTAGGCCAACAGGGCGTGGCCGCCCTCGTGGTAGGCGACCCGCTCCTTCTCGTCGTCGGAGAGGACCATCGAGTCGCGGCGCTGGCCGAGGAGCACCCGGTCGCGTGCCGTCTCGAAGTCGGCCATGGCGATCTCGAGGCTGCCCCGCCGCACGGCGTGCAGCGCGGCCTCGTTGACCAGGTTGGCCAGGTCGGCGCCGCTCATGCCGGGGGTGCCCCGGGACACGACGGTGAGGTCGACGTCGGTAGACATGCGCTTGCCCTTGCAGTGGACCTGGAGGATGGGGAGCCGCTCCTCGAGGTCGGGCAGCGGGACGACGATCTGACGGTCGAAGCGGCCGGGCCGCAGCAGCGCCGGGTCCAAGATGTCGGGCCGGTTCGTCGCCGCGATCATCACGACGCCCTCGGCCGTGTCGAAGCCGTCCATCTCCGAGAGCATCTGGTTGAGCGTCTGCTCGCGCTCGTCGTGGCCACCACCCAGCCCGGCGCCACGCTTGCGGCCGATGGAGTCGATCTCGTCGACGAAGACGATGGCCGGCGCCTGCTTGCGCGCCGTCTGGAAGAGGTCGCGCACCCGGCTGGCGCCGACGCCGACGAACATCTCCATGAAGTCCGAGCCGCTCACCGACATGAAGGGCACGCCCGCCTCACCGGCCACGGCCCGGGCCAGCAGGGTCTTGCCCGTTCCCGGAGGGCCGACGAGCAGGACACCCTTGGGGATCTTGGCGCCGATCTCCTTGAAACGGGCCGGCGTCTTGAGGAAATCGACGACCTCGCTGATCTCCTGCTTGACCCCGGTGTAGCCGGCGACGTCGTCGAAGGTCGTGGTGGGGCGGTCGCTGCTGAAGGTCTTGGCCTTGGAGCGACCGATCGACATGATCCCCGACATCTGGCCCCGGGTCTGGCGCCCGATCAGGTAGATGAAGCCCACGCCCAGGGCGATGATGAAGATGTAGGGCAAGAGGGCGGTGAAGATGTTCGTGGACGGGGTCGGGAAGGAGACCGCCACGCCGTCGTTGCGCATCTCCGAGACGTCGTTGGGCAGGGAGGGGCTCGGGCCCTGCACCTGGTAGGTGGTGCCGTCCTTCAGCTTGCCCGTGATCTCGCCCGACGCGTTGGAGATCTGCGCCGTGTCCACTTCCTTGGCCGACACCTGCGACATGAACTTCGTGTAGGTGATGGTGTGGGAATTGTTGTTCTTGATCGTGCCCAGGGCCAGGAGGATCGCGATGATGCCGACGACCCCGACGCCCCAGAGCCAACGCCAGTTCTGGCCCCCGGTTGCGCCGGGTGTGCCAGGTTGCTGGCTCCCGTCACCGCCCGACGGCGCGTTGGGGCCCTTGCCAGGCTTGTCCGTACGCTGCGGAGTCACCCCTCCATGCTAGGCGCCGACCCCCGAGAAAGGTGACCGCCCCGTCACCGGGACCCGGCGCGGGGCCCCGGGGCCGCCGCCGCGACCACAGGCCTGCAAGCTGGGACGGACCTCGGCGCCGGTAACGTTTCCCCGATGTCCGACACCGAGTCCGGCGCGCCGGCCACCCCCGCCGGGGGGCCGCCCGCCCGCCCGCCGGGCCCGGCACCCGAGGGCTTCGTGGCCCGCGAGTGGGTTGAGGCGGCGCCCCCTCGTGCCGATCTTGAGGCGGTGCCCCCCTCGCCAGCCTCGGCCGTGCCGACCCCTCCCGGTCTGCAACCCCCATCGCAACTTCCGGATCCACCGCCGGGTGCGCCGGTGTGGCCTGGGGTGGCGCTGCCGGCCAACGGCGCCGGTCCGGGGGCACCGCCGCCCCCGATGCCGCCTCCTCCGCCCGGCGCCCAGTGGACCCCGTACGCCACCGCCCTGCCGCCGCCACCACCGCCACCACCACCGCTGCCACCCAACACCGCCTTCCCGGCCCCGCCCGAGTCGTCGTTCGGTACCCCGTTCCTCGATACGCCCTGGGTCCCCCCGCAGACCAGGCGAGCCGGCATGTTGTGGATCCTCTTCGCCGCGGCCGGCTTCCTCGCCGGCCAGATCGGGGCCGGGATCTTCGCCTACGTCGGTGCCGCCCTCGAGGGTAAGACGGCCGATCTGTCGACGATCGCCACGGCCTCGGTCCCGCCGGAGTGGTACGTCGTCTCCACTCTCCTCGGCCTCTGGATCGGCTTCATCGGCGCACCCTGGATGGCCAGCTTCTTCCAGGGCACGCGCCACTTCTTCCGCGACCTCGGCATCCGCATGAAGTGGATCGACCTCATCGGGATCCCCATCGGTCTGGTCGGGCAATTCGTCGTGGTGCTCATGTACGCCCCGTTCCAGCACGACATCCACGACTTCAACGGTCCGACCAATCGCCTCACCGGCGCCTCCCACGGCGGCGGGTTCCTGGTCATCGCGCTGGCCACGATCATCTTCGCCCCGGCCATGGAGGAGCTGTTCTTCCGTGGGCTGCTGCTCAAGGGTCTGGTGCGCGCCTTCGCCCCGAATGGGGCAGCCGGCCGCGTCCGCGCCGCCACCGTCGTCCTGGCGGTCATCGTCGACGGACTCCTCTTCGGCCTGGCCCACGGCGAGTTGGTCCAGCTGGCCGGCCTGGCCTTCTTCGGGATCGTGCTGGCCGCACTCTCGTACCGCACGGGCCGTTTGGGCATGAACTTCTTGGCCCACGCCACCTTCAACGGCGTCGCCATCCTCGCCATCGTGATCAACGGGAGCGCCGTCATCCACTGAGCCGGCCCGCTCCCGACCCTTTCTTGGCCCGTTCTTGGCCCTTTCTTGGCCCTTTCGCGGCCCGACCGAGTGGCCGCCCAACCCGCGCTCCGGACTCGATGGGGCCGTTCGTCGGAGCCGCCAATCGGGTCTCTCCACCGCCCCTATGGTTGGGCTCGTGAATCGGATGGATCAGGTCTTCAAGGCCTACGACGTGCGGGGCATCGTCCCCGACCAGCTCGACGCGGCCATGTGCCATGCGATCGGGCGGGCCATGGCTCGCTTCGCTGCGGCGCCCGCGATACTCGTGTGCCGGGACATGCGTGAATCGGGGGTCGAGTTGGCGGCGGCCTTCTCCGAAGGCGTGCGATCAGAGGGTGTAGACGTCATCGACCTGGGCATGGCCTCGACCGACTTCCTCTACTTCGCTTCGGGCCATCTCGATGCACCGGGTGCGATGTTCACCGCCTCGCACAATCCGGCCAAGTACAACGGTCTGAAGATGTGCCTCTCGGGCGCTCGTCCCATCGGCCGCGACACCGGGCTGGCCGACATCGAGCGGGAGGCCGAGAAGCTGCTCGGCGAGCCGTCGGGCCCGCTGACCGGCACCTGGAGCGAGCGCAACCTGCTCGACGAGTGGGCCGACCACGTCGTCTCCTTCGTGGACCTCTCGACGCTGCGACCGCTCAAAGTGGTGGCCGACACGGCCAACGGCATGGGCGGCCTGATCGCACCGATCGTGTTCGCGCGCCTTCCCTTCTCGCTCGACATCTTGTTCCCCGAGCTCGACGGCAACTTTCCGAACCATCCGGCCGATCCGATCCAGCCCGAGAATCTCGTCGACCTGAAGGCGGCGGTGCTGGCGCAGGGTGCCGATGTCGGGTTGGCGTTCGACGGCGACGCCGACCGGGTCTTCTTGGTGGACGAGAAGGCGGAGCCCGTCTCCGGCTCGCTGACCACGGCCCTCGTGGCGGCCTCCATGCTGACCAAGCACCCCGGCGAGACCGTTCTCTACAACCTGATCTGCTCGCACGTGGTGCCCGAGATCGTCACCGAGATGGGCGGCACGGCGATCCGCACCCAGGTGGGCCACTCGATCATCAAGCAGGTGATGGCCGAGACCGGTGCCGTGTTCGGGGGCGAGCACTCCGGGCACTACTACTACCGCGACAATTTCCGGGCCGACTCGGGGATCATCACCGCGCTGCTCGTGCTCGAGTTGTTGAGCCAGAGCGACCAGCCCCTCTCGGTCCTCCTCGAACCCTTCAAGCGCTACGTGGACTCCGGGGAGATCAATACCGAGGTCACCAGCCCCCGGGCGACCGTCGCCGCTCTCGCCGAGCACGCACGCGCCGCGGGCGCCTCTGTCGACCTGCTCGACGGACTGACGGTCGAGCATGCCGACTGGTGGTACAACGTCCGGCCCTCCAACACAGAACCGCTGCTGCGGCTCAACGTGGAAGCGAAGACCGAGAAGGAATGTGCCGACCACGTCGCCGAGGTCCGCCAACTCATCGCCGACAACGCCTCGCTCGAGGAAGGAACCAACTCATGAGCCTCGACCCATTGCTGCTCGACGTCTTGGCGTGCCCCGTGGACAAGGGCCCGCTCCTCTGGTTCGAGGACGAAGACGTCCTCTACAACCCGCGCCTGCACAAGAGCTACGCCGTCACCGACGGGGTCCCGGTGCTCCTCGTCGACGAGGCCAACGACGTCGGCGAGTCCGAGCACGAGCGCCTGACGGCGAAGGCCGAGAGGTCGGGCGTGCGCGCCACCGGTCCTGCCCAGGGGTGAGCCCGAGGCCCTATCTCGACACCCTCGGCCTGTGGGACGAGGCGGCAGCTGTCCCCGAACGGCTGCGACAGGTGCTCGAGCAGGCCCACGACACGATCGGCCCGGCCGACACCTGGACGCAGTCGCCGCCGAGCTCGCCGGCGACCTCGCCGCCGACCTCGCTGGCGGCCTTCGGTCTGGCTGGGGCAGGCATCGCCTGCGATGCCGTGGCGGCGTTGACGGCGTCGACCCTTGCCGTCCCCCTCGTCGTCGGCCGCAGTGCGGATGTGCCTGCGTTCGTCGACGCGTCCACGCTGGTCTTCGTGGTGGGCGGCCCGACCGTTCCGGCCGAGATGGTCGCCGTCGCCACGGCCGCCCTCGAACGGGGCGCCACCCTCGTCGCGCTCGGGGGAGACCCGGCCGGCCCGCTGGCGAGCCTGTCCACGACGATGGGTGCACGCGTGCCCTGGTGCCCCGTGTCCTCGCCCGCCGGTGGAGTGGGCGGCCTCGCTGGCATGGTCGTTCCGATGCTCGTGGCGCTGCACCGCGTCGGGCTCGCCGCCGACTGGACTCCGACGGTGGAGGCGACCGCCGACGAGTTGGCCCGACGTCGTGACGTGTTGCTCGCTCCCGGTGGCCCGGCCGAGGAGCTGGCCCGGCGGATCGGTCGCACCTACCCGCTCGTCTACGGATCGTCGGGTCTCGGCGCCGTAGCCGCCCGCTGGTGGAAGGAGCGGGTGAATCGCAACGCCAAGTCTCCCGCCCTGGCGGGGGAGCTGCCCGGCGTGACCTACGACGAGCTGGCCGGCTGGGGTCAGAGCGGTGACGTGACGCGCCAGCTGCTCTCGCTCGTCCTCCTGCGCCAGAGTGACGAGAGTCGCCGGACGCGCGATCTCTTCGCCGCGGTGACAGCAGCGACCGACGAGGTCATGGCCGACGTGCTCGACGTCGACTCGGCATGTGACAACGACCTCTCCCGCTTCTTCGACTTTGCGCTGACGGGTGAGCTGGTCTCGCTGCACCTGGCAGGCAAAGAGGGTGTCGATCCCGGACCGACGCCGGCGATCGACGACGCCCAGCGCGACATCGCCGCGCCCTGAGTCGCATCGGGACGGGCGCGTGTCGTCGACGCGCCCTGGCGTTCGCCGCGGGTCCCAGTCGCTGGCGGACCGCGACCCGAATGGCAGCGGATCGCTCTAGTTGAGCCGCTCCACGATCATCGCCATGCCCTGGCCACCGCCGACGCACATCGACTCGAGGCCGAACGTCTTGTTCGTGTCCTCGAGCGCGTTGAGCAACGTGGTCATGATGCGGGCGCCGGTTTGACCGAATGGGTGGCCGAGGGCAATCGCCCCGCCCTTCACGTTGAGCTTGTCCCAGCTGATACCGAGGTGCTTCGCCGAGGGGATCACCTGTGCCGCGAAGGCCTCGTTGATCTCCACCAGGTCGATGTCGTCGATGGACATGTTCGCCCGCTTCAGCACCTGACGACAGGCCTCGATCGGGCCGAGACCCATGATCTCGGGGTTGAGACCCGACACGCCGCTGGCCACGATGCGGGCCAGGGGGGTGATGCCGAGCTCCTTCGCCTTCGTGTCGCTCATCACGATCACGGCGGCGGCGCCGTCGTTGAGTGGACAGGCGTTGCCCGCCGTCACCGTGCCGCCCTCGCGGAAGACCGGCTTGAGCTGTGAGAGTCCCTCGAGGGTGGTGCTGGCCCGAGGTCCGTCGTCCTTGGTGATCACCGTCCCGTCGGCCAAGGTGACCGGGATGATCTCGCGTTCGAAGAATCCGTTCTGCTGGGACTCGACGGCCCGCGTCTGTGAGAGAAGCGCGAACTCGTCCATCTCCTCGCGGCTGACCTTCTCGTACTCGGCCACGTTCTCCGCCGTCTGCCCCATGGCGATGTAGACGTCGGGCAGGCCCTTGGGGGCACTCCAGGGTGCGGTGACCGCGGGCGCACGCTCCTTGGTGCGCTCCTCGGCCGGGGCGAACAGCGGGTTGTGCGGTCCGGTGTCGGAGGCGCCGTTCATGTAGCGGCTGACCGTTTCGACCCCGCCTGCGATGAAGACGTCGCCTTCGCCGGCCTTGATGGCATGGGCGGCCATGCGGATGGTCTGCAATGACGAGGAGCAATAGCGATTGACCGTCACGCCGGGAACGTCGTCGAGGCCGGCCAGGATGGCGGCCACGCGGGCCACGTTGTACCCAGCCTCGCCTCCGGGCTGCCCGCAACCGAGGAGCACGTCCTCGATGTCGGTCGCCTTGAGCTGGGGCACCTTCGCCAGCACCGTCTTGAGGACCAGCGCGCTCAGGTCGTCGGGACGGCATTCGACCAGTGAGCCCTTGTTGGCACGTCCAATCGGGGTGCGGCCGGTGGCGACGATGACTGCTTCGGGCATGGTGACGGGCTCCTCGACTCGATCCGGTGCCCGGGGCTGGGCCCCAGGGCGGATTGCAGGTTACTCGTCGGTACCGGGCAGCTCCGCCGGGTCGCGTTGGCCGGTTCGTCGGCCCGGAATGTAACGTGTTCTAGCGCGTCGATTCCGCCATCAGGAACGGCGACGTCGTGGCGTTGGACGTGGTGCGTCGCCGCCGCGCGAGCCGGGAGGGACCTATGGAGATTGCCTACACCGAGGAGCAGCAGGCGCTGAAGAGCGAGTTGCGCGCCTACTACGAGAACCTGCTGACGCCCGAACTCGAGGAACAGCTCTCGACCGCGTCGGGCATCGGGCCGGTGGTGCGCCAGGTGGTCAAACAGATGGGAGCGGACGGATGGCTCGGCATCGGGTGGCCCACCGAATGGGGCGGCCAGGGTCGATCGGCCATCGAGCAGTTCATCTTCTTCGACGAGTCGATGCGCAGTGGCGCCCCGGTGCCGATGCTGACCATCAACACCGTGGGTCCGACCATCATGAACTTCGGCACCCAAGAGCAGAAGGAGTACTTCCTCCCCAAGATCCTGGCCGGGGAGATCCACTTCTGCATCGGCTACACGGAACCGAACTCGGGCACCGACCTGGCGTCGCTCACGACCCGCGCCGTGCGCGACGGCGACGAGTACGTGATCAACGGCGCCAAGATCTTCACCAGCCTGGCCGGGGATGCGGATTACATCTGGTTGGCCACCCGCACCGACCCGAACGTCGCCAAGCACAAGGGCATCTCGATGTTCTTGATCCCCATGAACACACCGGGGATCCGGGTGGTCCCGATGAAGCTGCTCGGTGACCACAACATCAACTACACGTTCTACGAGGACGTGCGCGTGCCGGCCAGCGCCTTGGTCGGAGGCGAGAACCAGGGCTGGAACCTGATCACCAACCAGCTGAACCACGAGCGGGTCACGCTGTGCTCGCCCGGGATCATCGAGCGGGTCCTCAGTGACGTGCGGGCGTGGGCGCAGACGACCAAGTTGCCCGACGGCCGGCGAGTCGTGGACCAAGAGTGGGTGCAAGAGCATCTCGCTCGGGTGCACGCCGAGCTCGAGTTCCTCCGGTTGATCAACTGGAAGGTGGCCTGGCAGGCGACCCAGGGCTCCCTCGACGTGGCCGACGCCTCGAGCATCAAGGTCTTCGGGACCGAGTTCTACCTGCGGGCGTTCCGCTCGCTGATGGAGATCCTCGGCCAGGCGGGATACCTGACCCGGGGTTCACCGGCCGCGGTCATCGCGGGCAGGTTGGAGATGTACGCCCGCTCCATGATCATCCTCACCTTCGGCGGTGGGACCAACGAGATCCAGCGTGACCTCATCGCAATCTTCGGGCTCGGCATGCCGCGCTCGCTGCGCTAGTCAGACGATCGAACCAGGAGACGCACATGGACTTCACCTATAGCGAAGAGCAGGAGGCTGTCCGCCAGCTGGCCGGACAGATCTTCAGCGAGCGGGCGACGCACGAGTCGCTCAAGGCCATCGAGACGGCGGCGGGACCGGAGGGTCCCATCGACCGCGACCTGTGGCGCGAGCTGGCCAACGCCGGGCTGCTCGGCATCCACCTCGGTGAGGACGTCGGGGGCGCCGGTCTGGACTTCGTGGCGGCGTGCCTCGTCGTCGAGGCCGCCGGTCGCTCGGCGGCGTACGTGCCGGTGGTCGAGACCATGGTCTACGGCGCACTGCCGATCGAGCGCTTCGGCACCGACGCGCAGCGCAAGAGCTGGCTAAGCGGGGTGACGAGTGGTGAGACCATCGTGACCGCCGCCATGGCCGAACTGGTGGGCGAGGTCATCTTGGCCGGGGGCACGGAACCGGCGACGACGGCGACGATCCAGGCCGACGGGTCCTGGGCGCTGTCGGGAACCAAGGCCTGCGTTCCGGCCGCCCTGGTGGCCGACGCCATTTTGGTGCCGGCCACGTGCAAGAGCGCCGACGGCGCCACCACCGGCGTCGGCATCTTCATCGTGGAGCCGACCGCGTCGGGCGTGACCTTGACCCGGCAGAGCACGACCACCGGCAGGCCCGAGGCGATCATGGAGCTGTCGAGCGTCGCCGTGGCGGCCGACCGCCTCTTGGGCGACGGTGCGGACGGAGCCGCCATCGTGACGGCCATCACCGAGTTCGCCATCGCTGCCCTGTGCGTGATGGAGGCCGGGGTCTGTGCGTCCGCGCTCGAGCTCACGGCCGAGTACACCAAGACCCGGGTGCAGTTCGAAAAGCCGATCGCCACCTTCCAGGCGGTGGGGCAGCGGGCGGCCGATGCCTACGTCGACACCGAGGCCATCCGACTCACCGCCTGGCAGGCCGCCTCCCGCTTGGCGTCTGGTCTTCCTGCCGCGGCCGAGGTCGCCATCGCCAAGTATTGGGCGGCCGAGGGCGGTCAGCGGGTCGTGCACGCAGCATCCCACCTGCACGGTGGTGTCGGCGTCGACCGCGACTACCCGCTGCACCGCTACTTCCTTCTCACCGAGCAGATCGAACTCACCCTCGGTGGCGCCGGCGAGAGCCTCCGTCGCCTGGGCAAGCTGCTGGCCGACGAGCCGGTCTGACGCCCGAGCCGGTCTGACCCCCGAGCCGACGCTCCGGCCGACGCCCGGTCTGACGGGCTCGGTCGCTCAGGTCGAGGTGGCCAACCCGAGCCCGTAGCCGGCCAGGAACAGGCCGGCTTCCTTGTGGCGCGGATACGCGTTGGCGAGGGCGTGGAACGCCCGCGAGTGGTCGTGATGCGTGAGGTGGGCCACCTCGTGGACGAGTACTGAGTCGAGGACCCAGCCCGGCACGGTCTGGAGGCGGTGCGAGATCCGGATCTCACCCTTGTACCACGAGCATGATCCCCAGCGAGCACTCTGATTGGTCACCCAACGCACTGATTTCGGTCGGGCACCGACCAGGTAGCGATCGCTCAACTCGATGGCACGCTCGAGCAGCTGGTCGTCGCCGTGGGTCGACTGGAAACGGTGGCGCGTCATCAGTCGTTCGACCAACCAGTCGACCGTCTTCTGGCGCGTGGCCAGATTGAGGTGGGCCGGAACCGACACCACGATCCGGCCGCCGACCCATTTGGCCTCGGAGGTCTTCCGGCGGCGGGTGCTGACCCGCACCTCGATCTCGGGTGGCGTGGCGGGGGCGAGCGACCGGCTCAACTCGTCCGCCCGCTCGCCGACGTCCGGAGCGCCCGGCTCGGGATCCCACCACTCGTCTCCGCCGTCGATGCCGTCGATGCCGTCGATCTCCTCGACATCGGCGAGATCAGCGAAGGCGCCGGACCCGTCGAACGGGTCGCCGTTCCCGCCGGCCTCGGCCCGGCGGTCGTCGCGCGCGTGCTCCTCGACGTCGAAAAGTGTCACGCCGGGCATTGTGTCGCACTGCTGTGACGGTGCCGCGCATGGCGCCCCGTCCCTGCTCTCGGCGTTGCCGGCCGGTGCCATCCACTCGTCATCGAAGGCCATCGAGCGGAGAACGGTCGGCGCGGCGGCCCGGGCGGTGCGAGCGACGAGGGTCGCCCCCGGGGTCAGGCGAGGACGAGCTCGGCCAGGGTGCGCAGCGTGGGGACGTCGCCGTTCACCAACAACGTGGTGGCTCGGGACTCGCGCCAGGCTTCGAGGTCGTCGCGGATCTTCTCGGGCGGCCCGATCAGCGAGATCTCCTCGACCAGCGAGGTGGGCACGGCGGCGGCCGCGTCGTCCTTGCGTCCGTCGAGGTAGGCGTCTTGGATCTTGTGGGCCGCCTCCTCGTATCCCATGCGGGCGAACACGTCGAAGTGGAAGTTCACCTCTTTGGCCCCCATGCCCCCGATGTAGAGGGCGAGGTAGGGACGGAAGCCGTCCGCTGCGGCATCGACGTCGTCGGAGATGACGGTCGGCGCCATGGCGAGCACCTCGAAATCCTCGGCCGTACGGCGGGCACCGGGGCGGGCATGCCCCTCGTCGAGCGATACCTCGAAGGCGGCCATGGCGCGCGGGGAGAAGAAGATGGGGAACCAGCCGTCCGCGATCTCGGCGGCCAGCGCGATGTTCTTCGGGCCTTCGGCTCCGAGGATGATCGGGATGTCGTTGCGGAGCGGGTGCACGATCGACTTGAGTGGCTTGCCCAGTCCGGTCCCACCCGGGTAGGGCAGCGGATAGTGCTTGCCGTCGTTGGTCACCGGCTCCTCGCGGCGGAGCACCTGGCGCACGATGTCGACGTATTCGCGGGTCCGGGCCAGGGGGGCGGGGAAGGGCTGGCCGTACCAGCCCTCGACCACCTGGGGTCCCGAGACGCCGAGGCCGAGGACGAAGCGCCCGCCCGAGAGGTGGTCTATCGTCTGGGCGGCCATGGCCATGGCGGTCGGCGTGCGCGCCGAGAGCTGGCAGAGCGAGGTGCCGAGGCGGACCTTCTCGGTGCGCGAGCCCCACCAGGCCAGCGGGGTCAGGGCATCGGACCCGTAGGACTCCGCCGTCCAGACGGAGTCATAACCGAGTCGGTCGGCTTCGAGGACCAGCTCCTGCGCGTGCGCGGGAGGTCCCGAGCCCCAGTAACCCAGCTGCAATCCGATCTTCATCGATTTCATGGGGTGACTCCCTTGGTCAGAATTTGGAGACGATCTCGTCGGCGAACCAACGCACCGCGGCGAGCCGCGCGTTGAGGGATTCGGCGTCGGGCGTTCCGGGCGACACGGGGACACCCATCCACGGCGCGCAGACGAAGTCGGTCACTCCGGCGTCGATGAAGCGCTGGTAGAGCTCGACCGTCGGCCGCTCGTTGATCGACAGGTAGATCAGGAAGTCGTCGATGTCGCGGTCGGCCTTCTCGAGCGCCTCACGCAACTCGGCCAGGTGGGCCCAGGCCTCCTTCTCGCTGTAGGCACCGGCGGCCACCCAGCCGTCGCAGAGTGCGGCGGTGCGGCGCAGGGCGACGGGGGAGTGGCCGCCGCCGATGATGGGCACCGGGACCGACGGCGAGGGCTCCATCTGGCATTCGGGCACGTCGTAGTACTCCCCGTGGAACTCGACGTAGCCGCTGCGCCACAGGGCGCGCAGGGCCACGATCATCTCGTCGAGCCGCTTGCCCCGATTGGTGAAGTCCTGACCCGTCTGGTCGAACTCCTCCTTGCTCCAGCCCACGCCGATGCCGAGGCGCAGGCGATCGCCGGAGAGCACGGCGGCCGTGGCGGTGGTCTTGGCCACCGTCATGAGATCACGGACCGGCGCGATGTAGATGCCCGTCGTGAAGAACAAGTTCTCGGTCATGGTGGCCAGGCCCGAGATGACGCACATCGGGTCGGGCCACGACGTCTCGTCCTCCCATCCGGGATGGCCGTCCTCGCGCTTGGAGTACGTGTAACGCGACTCGCGTTGGCGCGGGTTGAAGAGATGGTCCGAGACGTACATCCCGCCGTAGCCGAGCTCTTCGGACGCGGCGGCCAGGGGGACCACCTGGCTCGTGGGCAAGAAGGCAACCGACTGGTGGAAGCGGACGGTGCTCTTGTCGTAGGGGTCCACCTCAGCGGGCCCGGGCTGGCAGTGGCGTCCCGCCGACGGGGGCCGAGGTCGAGAACGCGATCGGGATGTGCTTGGTGCCGTTGATGAAGTTCGACTGCAGGCGCTGCACCTCGCCGTCGAGGCGCAGGTCGGGCATGCGCTCGAGGAGCCGGTCGAACATCACCATGATCTCCATGCGGGCCAGGTTGGCCCCGAGGCAGAAGTGCGGCCCGCCGCCGCCGAAGGCGATGTGGTTGTTCGGGGACCGGGTGACGTCGAACTCGTCGGGACGGTCGAAGGCGGATTCGTCGCGGTTGGCCGAGGTGTGCCAGAAGACGACCTTGTCGCCTTCCTGGACCTCCTGGCCGTGCAGTTCGAAATCGGCCGTGGCGGTGCGCCGGAAGTGCATGACCGGGGTGACATAGCGCAGCATCTCCTCGACCGCGCTCGGCAGCAGCGATCGGTCGTCGCGCAGCTTCTGCCACTGCTCGGGATGATCGAAGAAGGCGGTCATGGCGCCGGACATCAGATTCCGCGTCGTCTCGTTGCCAGCCACGATGAGGAGGAGGAAGAAGAGGTCGAGTTCGAGCTCGTTCAACTTCTCGCCCTCGACCTCGGCGTCGAGCAGGACCGACACCAGGTCCTGCTTCGGCTGCAGGCGCCGGGCCGTGGCCAGCTCCTCGGCGTAGGCGTAGACCTGCATGGCCGACTCGCCCGGGTCGGCCCCAGGGATCTGGTACTCGGGATCCTCCGACCCGATCATGCGGTTCGACCAGTCGAAGACCATGCGGCGGTCCTCCTGCGGGACGCCCAGGAGCTCGGCGATCACCAGGAGGGGCAACTCGGCCGAGATCTCCTCGACGAAGTCGGCCGTCCCGCGCTCGCACACGGCGTCGATGATCCCGTCGGCGTAGCCGACGATCTGCTGCTCGAGGTCACGGACCATCTTGGGGGTGAAGCCCTTGTTGACCAGCCGCCGGTACCGCGTGTGCATGGTCGGGTCCATGTTCAGCATCATCTGCTGCTGCATGGCCTGCTGCTCCTCGTCCATGTCGGCGAAGAGCGAGGTGCGCCGGGCCGACGAGTAGTGCTCCCAGTCCCGGTTGACCTGCACGCAGTCGTCGTAACGGGTGACAGCCCAGAAGCCGCCGCGCGGTGCGGTCTCCTGGGGGTGCCAGTAGACGGGCGCCTCGGCCCGCAGCCGGGCGAACCACTGGTGCGGCACGCCGGCGACGAAGTTTCGTCCATCGGTGAGGTCGATGTCCTCGAGGCTCAAGGCCCCCCCTTTCACGCACCGCCGGCGGCTGCGGTGCCAGCCCTTTCGAGCAATTTCTAGAACGTGTGTCAGCGATCTTAGGCACGGCGGCCGGACCTGGGTCCTGGCCCGGCCCGGTTCGTGCCGGCCGGTCAAGGGGTTGACAGGTGCGCTAACACAAGTAAATACTTGTACAATCAATCCATTGTGATCGTCGAACGAAGGGAGTACGCCATGACCATCGCCGACCCTGAGGTGGCAACGACCGATTTCGAGGCGGTGCAGACATGCAGCGCCCCACCCGACCGGGTGCGGGCCGCTTTGACCTCGCCCGAGGCCGTGGCGGGCTGGTGGGGCGAGACCGCGGGCTCGCTCGCCGTGGGTGGCCGCTTCGCCGTCGGGTTCGGCAGCGACCGCGTCATCACCATGGAGGTGGCGGCGGCCGGGCCCGACGGCGTGGCCTGGCTCGTGGAGGAGGCGCCGTTCACTCCGGAGTGGGCGGGGACGACGATCCTCTTCGAGATCGTGGGCCGCGGCACCGGAAGCGAGGTGCGGTTCCGCCACCACGGGCTGACGCCGCAGTTTGACTGCTACGAGATGTGCCAGGCGGGGTGGACCCACTACCTGGCCAGCCTGGTGGCCTTCGTCGATCAGGGCGCAGGCGACCCCTACCGCGGCGATTGACCCGGTCCGGGTCGACCCGGTCCACGAGAATGACGTGGTGATACCGGCGCCCGACGACGTGGAGAGCACCCCGGGACCGGACGCGGTCCTGCGGGCGCTCGCCGATCCGCACCGGCGGGAAATCCTGCGCTTGGTCCACGCCGAAGAGCTGCCGGCCGGCCAGATCGCCACCCACTTCCCGCTGACCCAGCAGGCGGTGAGCCAGCACCTGAGCGTGCTCAAGCGAGCGGGGCTGGTCGACGAGCGGCGCCAGGGCACGCGACGGCTCTATCGCTTTCGGGACCAGTCGCTCGAGCCGGTGCGGGCATTGCTCGACGAGTTCTGGCCCGACGCGCTGAGCCGCCTCAAGCGCGCCGTCGAGCACGACCACCCGCCGAAGGAATCGACATGAGCCAGCCGTCGTCGTCGTCGTCGTCGTCGTCGTCGTCGTCGTCGTCGCCGTCGCCGTCGTCGTCGTCGACCAGCCCACCCATCGTGGCCAGCGTGCGCATCGCGGCACCGCCGGAGGTGGTGTTCCCGTACTTCACCGACCCGGCACTGGCCGCCCGCTGGATCGCCGAGTCGGCCGAGCTCGATGCCCGCCCCGGTGGCCTGTTCCACATCGTGGTGGAGGGCAATCCGGCCCGCGGCGCCTTCGTGGAGGTCGATCCGCCCCGGCGGGTCGTCTTCACGTGGGGGATCGACGGCAACGACGGGCTCCCACCGGGGACGAGCACGGTCGAGGTGGACCTGGTGGCCGACGGTGACGACACCGTGGTGACCCTGACCCACCGCGACCTGCCCGACAATTTCCGGGCCTCCCACGAGAGGGGATGGAACCAGTTCCTCGGCGTCCTGGCGGAGGTGGCGCCCCGCGATTGAGGCGCGGTGCGCGGACCTCGGGTCGGGGCGCTCGAGGCCCGGCGGTGGTGTGGAAGGCCGCCGAAACCCGCTGGTCGGGGCATCGGGCGGCGGTCCGCCCTGGTGCTCCAGAAACGAGAACGTGTTACAGTTTTGGTCGAGTGCGGCCTCGACCAGCGGGGACCGCCGAAAGGTGCGCGAGGCTGCCCGACATGTTCCTCGAAGAGAGTGCTGCACAACGTCAGCTGCGCGACGAACTGCGTCGCTACTACGCGGATTTGCTGAGCGACGAGGTGCGGTCCGGGTTGGTCGAGGACGGCGACGGCGGTGAGGTCTGGCGTGACGTCGTGCGGCAGATCGGCAAGGACGGCTGGCTCGGTATCGGGTGGCCGACGGAGTTCGGCGGCCAGGGCCGGCCGGCCACCGACCAGTTCATCTTCTTCGACGAGACGCGTCGCGCCGGGGCACCCTTCCCCTTCGTCACCGTCAACACGGTCGGTCCGACCATCATGCGCTACGGCACCGAAGAGCAGAAGTCGTTCTTCTTGCCCAAGATCCTCTCGGGCGAGGTGAACTTCGCCATCGGCTACACCGAGCCCGAGGCGGGGACCGACCTGGCGTCGCTGCGCACGCGGGCCGAGCGCGACGGCGACGAGTACGTGATCAACGGAGCCAAGATCTTCACGTCGGGCGCCGACAGCGCGGACTACGTCTGGCTGGCCGTGCGGACCGATCCCGACGTGTCCAAGCACAAGGGCATCTCGATCCTGTGCGTACCCACGACGTCGCCCGGTTTCGAGTGGTCGATCATCAACACCGTCGGCGGGCTCACCACGACCCAGACCTTCTACGACAACGTGCACGTGCCGGTGGCCAACCGGGTGGGCGAGGAGAACGAAGGCTGGCGGATGATCACGACGCAGCTCAACCACGAGCGGGTCGGCCTGGCCGCCTGGTCGGGTCTCTCCATCTCGCTCTACGAGGACGTGGTGGCCTGGGCGGCCAGGCAGCCGACCGACGACGGGCGCACGCTGATCGAGCAGGGCTGGGTGCAGATGGACTTGGCCAAGTGCCACGCCGAGCTCGAAGCCATGTGGCTGTTGAACTGGCGCATGGCGGTGCACGTGGCCGACGGCGAGCTGACGGCGGCGGAGTCGTCGTCGATCAAGGTCTTCGGCACCGAGCGCACGCTCGACGTCTTCCGGATGCTGGCCGGGATCATCGGTGCGGCGGGCTATCTCACGCCGGGCTCGCCGGGCGCGCTGTTGCGTGGGCGGATCGAGTCGTCGGGACGCCAGGCCCAGATCAACACGTTCGGCGGCGGGGTCAACGAGGTCCAGCGCGAGATCGTGGCCACGGCGGGGCTGGGCATGGCGCGGGGGTCGCGATGAGCGGGTCTGGTGCTGGTGCTGGTGCTGGTTCTGGCGGTGGCGGTGGCGGTGCGGACCGCTTCGAGGAGTTGGCCGGATTCCCGGACCACTCGGCCGAGCTGGCGGCGCTGATCGGGAAGGTCTCGGGTTCGCCCAACCTCTCGTGGGACGCGGTGAACGTCCCGATGATCCGGCACTGGGTCGAGGCCATGGGCGACGAGAACCCGGTCTATCTCTCCGACGAGGCGGCCCAGGAGGCCGGCTTCGACTCCCTGATCGCCCCACCGTCCATGTTGCAGGCCTGGATCATGCGCGGGCTGAAGGTCTCCAACGACATCGAGGCCGCCCGGGCCGCCGGGGAGTCGCAAGGCGACGGCCCGAGCGAGCAGATGATGGCCTTGCTCGACGACGAGGGGCTCACGTCCGTGGTGGCCACGAACTGCGAGCAGAAGTACCTGCGTGAGCTGGTGGTGGGTGACCGGGTGCTGGTGCAGTCGGTGATCGAGTCGATCAGCGCACCCAAGCGGACCGGTCTGGGCACGGGGCGCTTCCTCACCACCCGGCTCGAGTTCGTGGCCGTGCCCGAGTCGTCGGTGCCGACCGGCCCCCTCTCCGAGGAGGACGTGCAGTCGCTCTACGACGCCGGCGAGCCGGTGGCCACCATGCTCTTTCGCATCCTCAAGTTCCTCCCGCCGGTCTCGAAGCCGGTCCGCCCGCCGCGACCGCATCCGGCGCTGACCCAGGACAACGCGTTCTGGTTCGAGGGGGCGCTGGCCCACCGCCTCTTGATCCAGCACTGCACGTCGTGCGGCACGCTGCGCCATCCACCGCTGCCGGCCTGCGCCACGTGCGGCTCGCTCGAGTGGGACGTGGTCGAGTCGTCGGGCCGGGGCACGCTCTACTCCTACGTGGTGGTGCACTATCCGCAGGTGCCCTCCTTCGAGTACCCGCTGCCCATCGGGCTGGTGGAGCTGGAAGAGGGAACACGCGTCGTGGCCAACCTGGGTGGCATGGAACGATCCGAAATCGAGGTGGGGATGGCGTTGCAGGCGGAGTTCGTGGACTTCGACGACGAGCTGGCGTTGCCGGTGTTCGTGCCGGCCGGTGCCGGTGCCGGTGCCGGTGCCGGTGCAGGGGGAGGAGCCTGATGGATTTCGCGTTCACCGAGGAGCAGCTGGCCGTCTCTGAGGCCGCCGCCGGCGTGTTCGCCGGCGCGCTGACCGCGCCCGAGCGCATCGGGGCGATCGAGTGCTCGGAGGACCGGGTCGACCGTGAGCTGTGGCAGGCGCTGGCCGGGGCCGATCTCCTGGGGCTCGGTGTGCCCGAGGAGCAGGGCGGCGGCGGTTTCGGCCTGACCGAGCTGTGCCTGTTGCTCGAGGCGCAGGGCAACGTCGTGGCACCGGTGCCACTGTGGGCGACGCTCGTCCTCGGCGCGTTGCCGATCGCCCGCTATGGATCGGCGGCGCAAAAGGACCGCTGGTTGCCCGGCGTGGTCTCGGGCGATGTCGTGCTCTCCGCCGCATTGACCGGGAGTGCCCTCAGTCCCACCTCCTCGCCCGCCGTGTTGGCCACCGAAGGTGGAGATCCGGGTTGGGTGCTCTCGGGCACCGAGCTGACCGTGCCCCAGGGCCACGTGGCCGACCGCATCGTGGTGCCGGCACGCACCCTCTACGGCGCCGTCGTCATCCTGCTGGTCGACCCCGCCGCTCCCGGCGTGTCGCTGGAACGCACCGTGACGACGAACCGCGAGATCCATCCACACCTGCACCTCGAGGGCGTGACTGTCGGTCCGGACGACGTGCTCGTCGGGGCCGAGGATGGTCGGGCTGCCCTCGATGCGATGCTCGTCGCCTCGACCGTCGGCCTGTGCGCCCTCCAGGTCGGCGTGTGCGAGGCGGCCCTGCACCAGACAGCCACGTACCTGAGTGGTCGCCACCAGTTCGGGCGACCGCTCTCGACGTTCCAGGGCACGATGCTGCGGGCGGCCGACGCGGCCATCGACATCGAGGCCATGCGGGTGACGTGGCAGAACGCGGCATGGCGCTACGACACGGGCCGCGACGCCGGCGAGGCGGCCCGGGTGGCCAAGTGGCAGGCGGGGGAGCGAGGACAGCGCAGCGTGCACGCCACCCAGCATCTCCACGGCGGACTCGGGGCGGACATCACCTACCCGATCCACCGCTACTTCTTGTGGGGCAAGCAGATCGAGCTAGTGCTCGGCGGCCCCAGCCTGCAGCTCTCGAAGCTCGGCGCCAGCATTGCCGCCCAGGCGTTGGCTGACGCATCGTGACCACTCCTGCGACGACGCTCCCGGCGGGCCCCACCTACGCCGACGTCTCGGTGGGCGACGCGCTGCCCACGTTGGAGATCCCGATCACGCGCACGCTGGTGGTGTCGGGGGCGATCGCCAGCCGCGACTACCAGGACGTCCATCACGACCAGGTGCTGGCCCAGTCGCGCGGCTCCAAGGACATCTTCATGAACATCCTCACCACGAACGGCTTGGTGGGCCGCTACGTCACGGACTGGTCGGGACCGCGGAGCCGGTTGTCCGAGATCAACATCCGGTTGGGCGCGCCCAACCATCCCGACTGCATCATGACGATGACCGGTTCGGTCACCGAAAAGGGGCCGCTCGCCGCCGACGGCACATCGGGCACGGTGACGGTGGCGATCCGCGGTGCGAACGATCTGGGCGACCACGTGACCGGAACGGTCGTGGTGGTGTTGCCCGCCGGACCCGGAGCCGGAGCCGGAGCCGGAGCCGGGGGCGGAGCCGAAGCCGGAGCCGGGGGCGCGGCCTGATGCCGATCTCGCACTCGTTCGCCGGTCAGGTCGCCATCACCGGCATCGGCGCCACAGAGTTCTCCAAGGCCTCGGGCCGCTCGGAGCTGCGCCTGGCCGTCGAGGCGGTCGACCAGGCGCTCAAGGAGGCCGGGATCGCGCCGGCCGAGGTGCAGGGCATGGTGACGTTCAGCTCCGACACCAACCCTGACATCGACATCGCCCGGAGCCTCGGCATCGGGGATCTCACCTTCTTCAGCCGTATCCACTACGGCGGTGGTGCGGCCTGCGCCACCATCCAGCAGGCCGCCCTGGCCGTGTCCTCGGGCGTGGCCGACGTGGTGGTCTGCTACCGGGCCTTCAACGAGCGCTCGGGCAGCCGCTTCGGCATGGGGGTCCAGGGTCGCCCGCCCATCCCGACGGCGGAGAACGCACACATGGCTTCCTACCTGCCCGTGGGCCTGCTCACGCCGGCCTCGTGGGTGGCGATGGCGGCGCAGCGCTACCTGCACGTGAATGGGGCCACCAGCGAGGATCTCGGTCGGGTGGCCGTGGCCGACCGTAAGCACGCGGCGACCAATCCGAAGGCATGGTTCTACGAGCAGCCGATCACGCTCGAGGAGCATCAAGCCAGTCGCTGGATCGTCGAGCCGCTGCACCTGCTCGATTGCTGCCAGGAAACCGACGGCGGCCAGGCCCTGGTGGTGACGTCCGTCGAACGGGCGCGTGACCTGGCGACCACGCCGGTGGTCGTCCGTGCCGCGGCCCAGGGTTCGGGTGCGGGCCAGGACATGATGACGAGCTACTACCGCGACGACCTGTTGGGTCTGCCCGAGATGGGCGTGGTGGCCCGGCAACTGTGGGAGACGTCGGGCCTCGGGCCCGAGGACATGCAGGCGGCCATCCTCTATGACCACTTCACTCCCTACGTGCTCTACCAACTCGAAGAGCTCGGGTTCTGTGGCAAGGGTGAGGCCAAGGACTTCGTGCGCGACGGGCGGATCGAGCTCGGCGGCGCCCTGCCGATCAACACCCACGGCGGGCAGCTGGGTGAGGCGTATCTGCACGGGATGAACGGGATCGCCGAAGGCGTGCGCCTGGTCCGGGGCACCTCGGTCAACCAGGTGCCCGACGTCGAGCACGTCGTGGTGACCGCGGGCACCGGGGTGCCGACGAGCGGCCTGGTTCTCGGCGTCGATCGCTGAACGGGTCGCCCTGCGGGGCGGGCCGTTCAAGAGCGAGGAGCTGGAGTTAGGAGCTGGCGGCAGCGGCGCAGCCGGTGATCACGCCGATCACGCCGCCCACGTCGACCTTCACCGGCCCGTAGGCGGGGGCATACCAGACGGTGTTCGCCTCCTCCTGGGCCAGCGTCGGCTCGATCTCCGAGTCGAGGATGTGCCGGGTCGCCGAGGTGGCGTTCGTGATGTCGAGCTTTCGGAGGGTCGAATGCACGGCGAGCACGTCGTGGAACGTCCCGGCCGGGGTGGTCAGGCTCGCCACCTTGGAACCCGATTGCTTGAGCTCGATGGCCATCTCGAGCTCGGTGGCGTGTGCCTTGAGCACGGAGCGCAGTTGGGAAAGTTTGCTCTTGTCGAGCGGGGCGACGATGCGAACGTCGGAGAGCCCGGAGCCACCGCGCAGGAGCGTGGCCACCGTCGGGTAGACGGTGTTGCCCTCCACCCGAAAGGCCTGACCCGCGAGCTGGCCGGACGAGGGTTCGGAGACCAACTGGCCCTGCCTGGTCAGGATGTAGTGCAGGGCGGCGTTGCTCGGCACCTCGGTGCCCTTGACCGTCGTCGAGCTGCCCTCGTCGACGGTGACTTGGCGGCCCTGCTTCACCGGCGTGACGGCGCTCACGGTCAGGGTCTCCTCCCCCGTGGCGCCACTGGTCAGGCTCTCGTGGCAGGTCCATCCCACCGTGAGCGGGTAGAAGTAGGTCGTCCAGGTGGGGGCGGGAGTGCTGGCGCCCGCCGCCACCCCCAGAAGGGATTGGGCCAGGTCGGCGGCGAGGACGAGGACGAGGACGGTGTGAGCCGGGCCGACCGATCGGGCCGAGCGCGACGTTCGCCTTCGTTCACGTCGTCGTATGCGTGCTGATGCTGAAGCTGATGCTCGTGCTCGTGCTCGTGCTCGTGCTCGTGTGCGGCCCCGCATCGGCCACGCCCACGATCCTGGTCTGGTCCCCCTCATGGGGTACCAGCATTCCTCAGATCGGACGGTCACCCACGGCAAGCTCGAGCGCCGCCGCCTCCTCCGCGCTGAGCACTCGATAGGGGCCACCCTTTTCGGGCTGCCACAGGGTGGGATCGGCGCTGTTCCAGCGCTCGGCGCGCAGGCTGCGCTTGAGCACCTTGTTGGTCGCCGTCATGGGGAGGGCGGCGCTCATGCGCACGAAGCGCGGTGCCCATTTCGTCCCCAGGTCACCTTGGGCGGCCAAGAAGTCGGGGAGCGACTCCGGGTCGATCTGCGCCACTCCGGGTCGCAGCTGCACGGCCGCCATGACCTGGTCGCCGACGACGGGATCGGGGACGGCGTAGACGGCGGCCAGGGCCACGTCGGGATGGCGCTGGAGGATCCGCTCGATCGGGGCCGAGGCGAAGTTCTCGCCGTCGACCCGCATCCAATCGTGGTCGCGCCCGGCGAAGTAGAAGAAGCCGGCCTCGTCCCGGTAGGCCAGGTCGCCGGTCCAGTACCAGCCTTCACGCAGGCGCGTCCGCTGGGCCTCGTCGTTGCGCCAGTACCCCTCGAAGCCCGCACCCCCGCCCTTGGAGACCAGCTCGCCGATGGCGGCTTCGGCATTGAGCAGGCGTCCCTGCTCGTCGAAGCGGGCCACGGGGCACTCGGCGCCGGTCTCGGGGTCGAGGACCACCGTCCCCTCCGGCGCCACGCCGAGGGCGCCCGGGGGAGTGTCCGGCGTGCGCACCACGGTGGCCCCTCCCTCGGTCGATCCGTACGAATCGGTGACGGTCAGACCGAAGCGCTCGGCGAACCGGGCCACGTCGTCGAGCGAGCCTTCGTTGCCGAAGGCCCGTTGGAGCGGGTTGTCCGCATCGTCGGGGCGCTCGGGAGTGGCCAGGATGTAGGCGAGTGGCTTGCCCACGTAGTTGAAGTAGGTGGCGCCGGACGCGCGCACGTCGGGCAGGAAACCCGAGGCCGAGAAGCGTCCCGTCGATGGCAGGGCGAATGTCGAGCCCGCCATCAAGGCCGGTCCCCAGCCGGCCATCAGCGCGTTGGAGTGGAAGAGCGGCATGGAGAGGTAACAGACGTCCTCGGGCACGAGCGAGTACATCTGGGCCACGATGCCGCCGATCCGGGCCAGCCGCCCCTGGGTGCACAGGCACGCCTTCGGCGCGCCCGAGGTGCCCGAGGTGAAGAGGAGATAGCCCAGGGTGTCGCCGGTGATGCTGGGCTCGACCACGTCGGCGGCCTTGGTGCCGGCGAAGACGCGCAAGGCGTCGCCGGCGGCCGGCGTATCGAGGACGAGCACGCGGTCGTTGTCCGCGCCGACCGTGCCGAGCGCGTCGCCGATCGTGGTGCCGTCGACGAGCGGGAGCGAGACCGAGTCGGTGACGAGGAGCTGGCATTCGGTGTGGGTCAGGTCACGCACCAGCTCGTCGCCCCGATGGGTGGGGTTGGCCCCCACCACGACGGCGCCGACGAGGGCGGCCGCCTCGAGCCAGAACACGAACTCGGGCACGTTGTCGAGCAACACGGCCACGTGGAAGGGTCCCGGGACCCGACGGTCGCGCAGCCACGCCGCCCGCGCCGCGGCCCGGGCCACCACCTCGGCGTGGCTCAGCCGCAGGTCGCCGGCGATGAGACCCGGACGGTCGTCGTCGGCCCGCGCCAGCACCGCTCGGGCAATCGTCTCGGGGGGAGGCGGAATGGCCGGGTCGGCGGACCCTCCGGGCGTGGCGTCAGCTGGGCTCACTGCATCTCCAAACGTCTCTGACCTGGGGTGGAAGGTCCATTATTGGAACACGTTGCACTTTAGACGGTCCCGTGTTACCGTCGCAGAACTGCCGCTGGGACTGGACCGCGGCCACCCTACGAGAGGACGGGACCCTTGGAATTCGGGATCTTCAACGCCGTCTGCCTGCTGCCCAAGTACCGCGCCGCACATGGTGACGCAGCCGAGCACGATCGGATCATGGACGAGGTGGCCTTCATCGTGGCGGCCGACAAGGCCGGCTTCAAATACACCTGGGCCTCAGAGCACCATTTCCTGACCGACTACTCGCACCTCTCGGCATCCGAGTCGTTCCTGGCCTTCGTGGCCGCCAAGACGAGCAACATCCACATCGGCTCGGGCATCTTCAACATCACGCCGCCGGTCAACCATCCCGCTCGCATCGCCGAGCGGGTGGCCATGCTCGATCACCTGACCGAGGGCCGGTTCGAGTTCGGGACCGGTCGTGGTTCGTCGACCACCGAGCAGAAGGGCTTCGGCATCCCCGAGCCCGACATCACCCGCGAGATGGTGGCCGAGACGCTGCCGCAGATCGTGGAGATGTGGAAGGACGACGAGTACCCCGGTTGCGACGGCAAGTTCTTCACCATGCCGCAGCGCAACGTGCTGCCCAAGCCGTACTCGAAGCCGCACCCCGCCATCTGGATGGCGGCCGGCAGCCCGTCGACCTTCGACCTGGCCGCCGAGCTGGGCGTCGGCGTCCTGTGCTTCGGCTTCTCGTCTCCGGACCAGCTGACACCGCTGGTGGCCCGCTACAAGGAGAAGGTCGAGGACTGCACGAACCCGGTCGGCGGGTTCGTGAACAACAACGTCATGGTGACCACGCAGATGATCTGCATGGAGGACGGACAGAAGGCCCGCCAGGCCTTCCTCGACTCGGAGTCGAACTACCACCTGAGCCTCGTGTTCCGGTATCTCGACACCTTCCCGAAGCCTCCCGGCCTGCCCGAATGGCCCAACCTCGTCCCCGGCATGACGCCCGAGATGCTCGACGGCGCCATCGCGGCCGGCGGCATTGCCATCGGTGACCCCGACGAGGTGACCAAGGCGATCGAGAACTACTCCACCACCGGGGCGGACCAGATCGCTTTCGGGATGCTCTCGACCTCGATGCCGATCGAGGTGTGCCAAGAGGCCGTCGAGACCTTCGGCAAGCACGTGCTGCCCCAGTTCGACAAGGACCCCGAGCACAGCACCACCCGGCAGCGTCTCGCCGCCAAGGTCGGATAGCTACAGGCGAAACTCGCCGGCCGCCAACCGGCGGTCGATCTCCTCGGCCACGGCGTCCGGGGGCCGGGTGCCGGTGTCCACCCGGTGGCGCTCCGCGACACCCTGGCGTTCGAACTGGCTCCACAGATCGTCGACCACGGCGGCATCATCGAGGGCGTCGGCGTGTGGGGGCTCTCGCCTCCGATCCTGCACCCGTTGCTGCACGACGTCGACCGGCGCCCGCAGCACCACGTAGTCGAGTGCGACCCCCAGCGGCTCGCAGGCGACGGCGAACAGGTCGAGCATGAAGGGGTAGAGGATTCCCTCGGCCACGGTGAAGTAGCCACCGTGGGCCATGGTGGCTACCGCGGCGGCGGCCGCGGCGAGCACGGTGCGGTTCTGCTCGTGCGCGTCCTGACGCCACGGCTCGATCGCCCCGCGGCGCAGCTTGGCGAAGAACCAGTCGAGGTCGAAGCAGGCCGACGGGTCGTGGCGGTCCGCCACCAGGGGCGCCACCGTCGTCTTGCCGCACCCGGGGGAACCGGTGAGCAGCAGCAGTTGGCCTGGCCTCGGTGCCATCCGTGCATTGTGGCGTACGGGCGATGCGGGCGATCCCGGCGCGTGACCCCCGGCCGATGCGGGCGCGTGACCCCAAAGCCGGCCCGATACGATTTTCCTGCACCGCCGCAGCGAGAGGGAGCGCATGAGCGACACCGTCGACGTCCTGGTCCTCGATCTCCTCGAGTGGATCGGACCCGCCCCGCGCCCCTATGACGAAGTGCTCGATGCGTGGCGCACGTCGTGCCCGCGCCTTCCCGTCTGGGAAGAGGCCAACCAACGCGGCTACGTCGTGCGTCTTCGTGGGCCGGGTCACGGTGAGCTCATCGCGGTGTCGGAGGCGGGCGTCGCCCATCTGCGGGCACATCGGGCGCCCCTGGCCGTCTGATCCAGCCCCGCGAAGGTGCGGTCAGCTGGCGGAGGCCAGCCCCACCACCGGACGATTGAGCACGGTGCCGCCCATCGATCCGTCGAACCGGGCGTCGCCGTAGTTGAAGATGCCTCCGTCCGAGGCGCCGATCCAGTAACCCTGGCCGTCCGGTGTCGCCGCCAGACCGACCGCGGGCTGGTTGAGCGGGGAGCCGCCGGGCGAGCCGTGGAACTGGGCGTCGCCGAAGCTGAAGATGCCGCCGTCGGAGGCCACCATCCAGTAGCCGAGCCCGTCGGGGGTGGGCGCCAGGCCCACCATCGGTTTGTTCAGACGCTTGCCGCCCATCGATCCGTGGAACCCAGCATCACCGAAACTGAAGATCCCCCCGTCGCTCGCCACCAGCCAGTAGCCGAGGCCGTCTCTCGTCGACGCCATGCCGACGATGGGCGCGTTGAGCGGCTTGCCGCCCATCGACCCATGGAACCCGGCATCACCGAAACTGAAGATGCCGCCATCGGAGGCGACGAGCCAGTAGCCGCCGCCGTCGGGAGTGGCCGCCATGCCGACGATGGGCGCGTTCAGCGGCTGTCCGCCCTGTGATCCGAAGAACCGGGAGTCACCGAAGTTGAAGATGCCCCCGTCGGACGCCACCAGCCAGTACCCCTTCTCGTCCGCGCTCGGTGCCATGCCCACGATCGGTCGATTCAAGGGTCGCCCGCCCATGGATCCGAGGAACGAGGCGTTGCCAAAGGTGAAGATGCCACCGTCGGACGCCACCAGCCAGTACGAGGAGTTCGGTGGGGCCGGAGGCGGCGCCTGCGGCGGTCCCGGCAGGCCGGCCGAACCCGAGAAGGCGTGGACCTGGTTGCTCGAGGGCGCGAGGAGCAGTCCGTCGCCGACCGCGGGCGTGGGGAAGTGATTGGCCTGACTGCCGATCGACATCGTCTGCACGGTGGTCCCGTTCGACGGGTTGATGCCCTTGAGGGTGGCGCCGTCGATCGACCAGACGAGTCCCCCTGCGATGATCGGTGGTCCGGGCGTGCTGCTGGGGTCGGTCCACAGCGGGGTGAGCGACGGGGGAGAGGCTCCGGTCTGGACGGCCTCGAGTCCGTTGCCGCAGGGGACGTAGACGACGGACCCCGACACGGCGTCGCCACCGTCGGCCTCCGCGCCGCTGCACACGGTGGCCTCGGTCGCTTGTCCCCCGATCCCGCCGAGCGCCGCCTGACGCAGCAGATAGCCCGTCTGCGACTTGCCCACTTGGACGACGGTGCCGTTGGACACGAGCGCGGGCGCCGTCGATCCGAGGTCCTGGTCGTGCGAGTTGTTCGACGACCAGTTGCTCGGTGCGAACAGCTGCTCGAGGGCGAGACCCGGCGAGAGCTCGAAGACCGAGTCACTGCCGTCATAAGGCGTGGACGCGGATCCGTTGCCGCTGGCGGCCCAGATGTTGCCGCCGGAATCCACCTCGGGTGCGGCACCTCCTAACCACACGGCGCCCTGGGTCCCACTGGCGGTGGCGTTGTAGGTCGAGACGGCGCCGCCACCCTCGGGAACCGACACGATCCAGCCGTGGTAGCTGGAGCAGTCGCCGAAGTTGCCGCCGTAGCCGAACACGACGTTGCCGTTGCTCAGGTTCAAACCCGTCCGCTGCAAGATGGCCGATGGGAGCTGCCCAGCGGGATCGACGTCTTGGTCGAGGAGGATCGTGCCCGAATACATGTTGAGCCCGACGAGGTAGTGGGCCGGCGATCCGCCGACCAACTCGTCCGCCACCACGAAGATCTCTCCGCGCGCCGCATCGATGACCGGTGTCCCGGTGATCCCGACGGTCGGGTCGATGTCACCACACGGTAGGTCGCCCGATGGAACGGGCGTGGCCAGGTGGGTGGACCAGAGGACCTGGCCGGAGTCCGCGGCCAGGGCATAGACGGTGTCGTTCTCGGTGGCGGCGTAGACCCGGCCGGTCGCCTCGAGCGGTTCACCGTAGAGCTGTCCGTCGAGCGCAGGTGAGGTCCAGGCGCCAGACGCCGGTGAGAACGTCACGCCTGAGGTATCGGCACCACCGCCGAGAGCATCCCCGTGGTACACCGTCCAATCGGCGCTGGCGTTCACGTGTGGCGTCGACAGCGCTCCCGCCTCGGTCGCCGTCACGGCGGGAACGAGAGAGAAGGCGACCAGCGCGCTGGCACTGGCCCAGGCCAGGGCGGCCACGCGGCGTCCGGTCCGCCGTGTCCCAAGACCTCCCACCCATGCGAAAGCGCGCGCAGTGGATCGGCGCGGACGGAGGTTGTGCACTCCACGGTTGGGGTCGGGGACCTTGCGGCACACGCGGTCGAGAACGATGACCGCACGCTAACGCGCCGCTCGGCGCGTGTCGACGGCGATACAGTACGGCCGCCGGTCGGCATCGGGGGTGTCGAGTGTGGCGCGCGATCAGACCGAGTTCACTGCAGAGCGCCCATGAGTCGGGGCCGTGGAGCCGAGCAGGATGAAGCCGAGCAGGATGAAGCCGAGCAGGGTGAAGCCGAGCAGGGTGAAGCCGAGCAGGTGGAACTAAGCAGCGTGGAGCCAAGCAGAAGGAGCGATCGATGGGAGCACGACGCATCGTCACGGGTCATGACGCTGAGGGCAAGGCCGTGTTCGTCCGCGATGAGGTGGTCCAGCCGGTGACCCTCTCTCTCGTCCCCGGTATGGAGTTCCATCTGTTGTGGGGAGCCGACGAGACCCTCCAGTTCCCCGACGACGGGTCCAAGCCCGACGGCCCGCGTTACTTCCCACCGGTCGGCGGTTCGCGGTTCGCCTTCTTCACCATCCCGCCCGACGGGGGCGCGGGCGCCCCGGAGGGACTCGACGTCGAGGCAGCGCTCAACGAGTTCCAGCAGAAACTGCCCGGCATGATGGAGCACCTCGAGCCCGACAATCCGGGAATGCACACCACCGCCACCATCGACTACGGCGTCGTGCTCTCCGGTGAGGCCATCCTCGAACTCGACGACGGGGCCAAGCTGTCCCTGTCAGCGGGCGACACGTACGTGCAGAACGGGACGCGCCATCGTTGGTCGAATACGGGGAGCGTGCCTGCCGTGATCGCCGTGGCCCTCATCGGGGCCAACCACGAACGCGTCGACTGACTTCAGTCCCCAGCGGTGACGATTGCGGTCGCCCACTGGTAGTCGGGCTTGCCACTCGGCGACCGTTCGACGGTGTCGACGATGTAGAGGCGGCGAGGCAACTTGTACCCGGCGATCGACTCGCGGCAGTGTTCTTGCAGCGACTCGAGCGAAGGCGGCTCGTGCCCGATTCGCGGCTGCACGATGGCCGCCACGGTCTGGCCCCACCGCTCGTCCGGCGCGCCGCAGACGATGGCGTCCATCACATCTGGGTGTGACCGCACGGACGACTCGACCTCTTCGGGGAAGATCTTCTCTCCTCCCGAGTTGATGACGATCGAACCCCGTCCGAGCAGGGTGATGGAGCCGTCGGCCTCGACCGTGGCGAAGTCGCCCGGCATCACGTAACGCGTCCCGCGGATCTCTTTGAACACCTCGGCGGTCTTCTTTGGGTCGTTGTAGTAGCCGATCGGGATGTTCCCGGACCGGGCGATCTTGCCGATTACCCCCGACCCCGGCTCGACCGGCTGGAGATCCTCGTCGAACACGACCGTCCCGCCGAGGAGTTGCACGGTCGGCCCGCTCTTCATCGCCGTGTTGCCGGCCGTCACGACCGTCAGGCCGTTGTTGCCGCCCTCCGAGGAGCCGACAGCGTCGGTAATCAGGATGTTGGGCAGATGGGCGAAGAAGTTGTCCTTCACCGGCGCACTGAACAGTGCGGCAGAGGACACCACCGCCATGAGGGACGAGAGGTCGTGGGTGGGTTCAGGATCGTCCAGCGACTCGACGAGTGGCTTGCCCATGGCGTCGCCGGTGATCATGACGGAGGTCACCTTCTCCTCCTCCACCAGCTGCCACACGTCGTGCGGGTCGAACTTGGCCATGAGGACGATCTTGGAACCGACGAAGCTCTGTCCCATCACGCACCACTGAGTGGCCCCGTGCATGAGAGGCGCCACGGGCAGGTGGGTCAGCCCACCGCCCGCTCCCTTGGCCACCATCTCCCGCGGGTCGGTCACCCGCGTATTGGTCATCGCGTCGGTGCCGCCGCCGAGCGCGTAGAAAACGTCCTCGTGTCGCCAGACCACACCCTTGGGCATGCCGGTCGTGCCGCCCGTGTAGAGGATGTAGAGATCGTCTCCCGAGCGCGGAGCGAAGTCGCGCGCCTCTGACTGGCCGCGCAGGGCGTCTTCATAGGGCATGGCGCCGTCGGTCGGCTCGACTGCCGATCCGTCCTCGATCACCACGACGATTTCGAGGTCGGGCAGCTCGGGCAGGAGTGCGCCGACCAGGGGCGAGAACTCGCGTTGGTACACGATCGCCTTCAGGTCCGCGTTGGTCAGCAGATAGCGCAGCTCGTCTTTGACGTAGCGGTAGTTGATGTTGATCCAGACGGCGCGCAGCTTGAAGACGGCCCACGCCGTCTCGACCCATTCGACCGAGTTGTAGGCGTAGATGCCGACGTGATCGCCCGGACCGATCCCCTGGCTCGAGAGGTAGTGGGCCAGCCGGTTCGCCCGCGCCTCCATCTCGGCGTAGGTGCGACGGACGCCGTTCGCCACCAAGTACTCCCGCTCGGGGTAGGCGTCGACGGACGCCTCGAACAGATCTGCGAGGTTGAACTCCATCGGCCTCAGATTAGAACACGTTCTCGTTCTGCGCCGCACGGCACCGCGTCACCAGCACCGACGCCGGGATTCTGGCCGCCCGGTCGGCGAGATCGAGCATCAGTCGAAGAGTTCGGGCTCGCTGCGGGAGATCTCGTCCCACATCGGCTGGAACGAAAACCAGCCGCCGAAGTGGCTGGCGGTGTGATCACGGGTGTAGCGAGCTCCGTCGTCCGAGATCAAGAGGGGGGTTCCCGCCGCCTCGGCCAGGAGTTGGGCCTGGCAGGAGCGCTCCATCGTGATGAACCACCAGGCCGCCTCGTCGACCGAGTGTCCGACCGTGAACAGCCCGTGGTTGCGATGGATCGTCGCCTTGTGCGGACCGAGGGCGGAGGCGAGCGCCTCGGCGGCCGCTGCTTCGAGCACGATCATCCCGCCACCCTCGGCGCAGACGGTGTGATCCTCGAAGAACGCACAGGCGTCCTGGGTGATGGGGTCGAGCGGCCGGCCCAGGGCGGACCAGGCCTTTCCGTAGATCGAATGTGCGTGCGCGGCTGCGATGACGTCGGGCCGGGCCGCATGTACGGCCGAATGAATGGCGAACGCGGCCGGGTTCACGGGCCGATTGCCTTCGACCACCTCGCCGGTGTGGCTGACCAAGATGAGGTCAGAGACTCGAACGTGTCGAAAGCTCATGCCGAAGGGATTCACCCAGAAGTGATCGGTCAGCTCCGGGTCACGTGCCGTGATGTGCCCGGCCACCCCCTCGGAGAAGCCGAATCGCCCGAATAGCCGGAGTGCGCCGGCCAGTCGTTCCTTGCGGTGCCGTCGTTCCTCCTCGATGCTGGAAAACGTCGGCAGTGCCGGGGCGACGAGCTCCCTGGGGCTGCCCTGCGTGGCTTCGGAAATGACGTCGGTCATGGGTTCAACCTAACGTCGCACGCCATGACGTACCCCACCGCTGTGAGCCGAGACGTTGCCGCGCCCGCCGAGCAGGTCTGGCGGCTGGTCTCAGACCTGCCCCGGATGGGGGAGTGGTCACCCGAGAACGAGGGGGGCAAGTGGGTCAAGGGAACCACGGGGCCTGCGCTCGGGGCGGTGTTCCGGGGTACCAACCGCAACGGGATCCGGCGTTGGTCGACGACCGTCACGGTGACCGGGTTCGAGCCCGGCCGGCTCTTCGAACTGGCGGTGACCACCGGACCGTTGGAGGTGGCGCACTGGCGCTACGAGTTCGAACCCACGGAGTCGGGTTGTCGAGTGACCGAATCCTGGGAGGATCGCCGTAAGCCGTGGTTCGCGTTCGTTGCACGCGCCATGGGGGATCACAGTAGCGATCATGCCGAGAAGGAAATGACGCAGACGCTGGCCAATCTCGCCGCCGCGGTCGAGTAGGGCGCATCGCCACTGACGCCGTTCACGCTCTGCGGTTCGCGGTTCGCGGTTCGCGGTTCGCGGTTCGCGGTTCGCGGTTCGCGGTTCGCGGTTCGCGGGTCGCGGGTCGCGGTTCGGCGGTTGGCGGTTTGCGGTTCGCGGGTCACGGGTCAGTTGACGTTCACCCGTCACTCGGCCCGCAGATCGTCGGCCGGGTGGTGGGAAAGCGTGACCCGTCCGGGCCACAGGGCGAGGAGATTGGCGGCGACCAGTGTGGCCGGAAGAAGCAGAAGGACCGCCGCCAACGCGAAGGGTGCGATCACCGAAAGGGGAATCCTCTCCGCGATGGCCTGCCAACCCACGCGGCCGACAACGATCCCGAGCGGAATCCCGACGATCAAACCGAACAGTGCGATGGCCGTGCCCTGTGAATTGAGAACCGTGCGGACGTTCCATCGCGTCATCCCCATGGCCCGCAGGACCGCGAATTCGTGACTCCGTCGGCGAGCGCTGCTCAAGAGGACGGATCCCAGCGCGGCGACCGCGATGAGGCCGAGGAATCCCGCCAGCACCTGCGGCAGGGTGTGCACGTTGCGGAGGTTGGTCAGCTCCTCGGGGAGCGGAGGCGCAGAGATGCCCTGGGAGAGTGGTCCGAGGGTCGATTCGAGGTGCGCGGCCGTTCTCTGGCCGTCCACCCCCGGCGCGAAGCGGACGGCCAGCACCCTCTCGTCGCTCAGCGAACCACCCGGAGGAAGGGGCGGCACGACCGTGTCGAACTCCGAGGGGGCCAGCCACAGGCCCTCGTCGAACTCCGCATGCACGTCTCCGGGAAACAGTGCCTCGCCGACAATGCGGACCCGGGCACCCGAGTGGCCGACAGTGACGGTGTCTCCGATGCCAACGTGGAGATCCTTGGCGGTGGCCGGGCCGATGGCTGCTTCGCCACTCCCTTGAGGGCTGTGCCCCGAGATCAGGGTGAAGGTGATCGGTGTGGCGGAGGCTCCCGCGATCGGACGCACCGAGAAGACCGGAGCTCCGACGTCGCCCACGTTGATGACGTCTCGGTCCACCACTGCGACCGCGCGCACGCCGTTCTTGTGGGTCATCTGATCCGCCAGTCGCGTCGACACGTTGCGTCCGGTCTGGGCGGAGAGGGACGGGGTCACTGATGCGTCCCACGTGACGCCTGCCAGCTCTGGATGCGCCAGCGCGGTCGAGATGCCGCGGTCGATACACAGGCTGGCCACGACGCCGGTCACGGCGATCGTGGCCGCCAACAGGGCCGGCACCACCGGGACCCGCCGCCGCCCCCGCCCCGGTTCGAACGCCATGGCTGCACCCAGGCCGACGGCGACGGGTGCCCATCGCCTGAAGGTCCCGGTTGCGTTGGCGCGACCTCGACGCCGCAGGCGCTCACCGGTCGGACCTCGGCCGACCAGAAAGCACGCCAACAGGGTGACGAGGAGGACGGCGACCAGACCCGGTCCCACGACGGTCCAGTCGACGTGATAGCCCACGTCAGGATCGATTTGGCGGCCGAGTCCGACCGGGAACCGGGAGGAGAGCACGAGCGCCACCCCGAAACCCACCGGAGCCGCGACGAGCACAGCGACCGTGTGGGACAAGGCGGTGGCCAGGCCGAGGTCGTTGCGAGACATCCCGAGAGAACGCAAGGCCAAGGAATCGTCCGAGATCGTCGTGGCCGAACGCCCGAGGACCTGGGCCACCAAAATTCCTCCACCCAGGAGGATCGCCGCCGCCAAAAGCAACAACGCAGTGGTCTCGACGGCCAACGTGGTGTTCACCCGCCGGCTCGTCGCGTGCGTGTCGAGCACCGGTGTGCCAGGAACGAGGTATTTGTCGACATCGTGACGAAGCGTCCCGATGTCCGCCGCACCATGTCGCAGGACGACGTTGGCGTTCTCCGCCGTTTGGATCCGTCCTCCGTAGCGAGCCAAGAAACCAGGTGAGACGAGTACCTGACCATCGGAGACGAAGAGGAACTCGGGGGCGTCGCGTACGATTCCCACAACGTGCATTGTGACCTTCGGGCCCAGAGGAGGTTCGGTGTCCTGCTCCGACTGGTTGCGCCCGTAGAACCGGTAGGTGAAGGTGCCGCCGACGGGAGGGAGCTGGCTGGCCGCGTGTTCGTCAACCACCACCTCGTCGGATGAGCGCGGATTGAACATGCGGCCTTGCACGACGACCGGCTTCTCGACGTTGTCGAGGTACGTGCCGTCTTTCGAACCAAAAATTACCGCTCCAAATTGGTCGTCGTAGTTACCGAAGAGGAGGTCCCACACGGCCAAGGTTCGGACCTCGGGTCGAGCCGCCAGACGGGTCCAGTTCGGGTGGGCGATCCCCACCTGGCTCGGGAAGACGACCGCATCGGACGCGTTCGTCTGTTGACGCAGGCGCTCGAGGGCGGTGTCCGTGCGCCGGGCGCCGGCCCACGCAGAGAGAGCGAATCCAGCGGTCAGCCCGATCAGGACGCCCAAGAGCACCAGGGACCGCCAGCGCCGTCGAACGTCCCGCCTGGCCCAGAATGCGGCCCCACGGGCGCCGTGTCGCTCCTGCATTTTCACAAGGTAGAAGGGATGGCCCGACCTGGAAAGGGGGGTATCCGGCCTGCCTGGGTGGTGGTGGCACCCAGCGGACCGGCGGGGATGTCATGCCTCGTCGTGGCGGGGTCGGTGACTACTCGCCCGCTCGAACATCCTGGGGCGGGTCGGCAGAAAGGCGGCGGATCGTCTGTGCGGCGGCGGCCTCGTCCCCTGGGCCACCCCGTTCCCGGAGACGTTCCACCACGGCTTCTCGGTGGGCGGCATCGACATTGCCGCCGTACTTGAACTTGGCCGTCACCTGCTCGACCGCGATCTCGATGCCCAGGATGCCGAGCACACGGTGGGGATGGGCCTCGGCCGGGTCGGCCACCTCGACGGCCGGCTGGAACGATCCCAGCTGGCGCCGCAGGATGGAGGCGACGCTGCCAGGCTCCTCTCGTTCGTCGTGCACCACGGCGGTGCCGGCCAGCTGTACCGCCCCGTAATACGTGGTCGGGATCCCGAGCCGGGGATCGTCGTCACCGATGACCTTCCAGGCCGACGGGATGAAGGCCCAATCGTCGGCCACGCTCAACACGACGGTCGGGTTCTCGGCCAGGGCGGCGAAGACGGGGTTCGCTCGCACCAGGTGGAGCCACACGGTCGAATCGGAAAGCACGAACTGGGTCGGGACGACGACGGGCAGGGCGCGGTCGGGGCCACCGCCCGCCACGAGATGCCCGAACGGATGCTGCGCCACGAAGTCGCGCCATTCCGGCTCGCCCAACGTGGCATCGGCGGGGGCGACGAACATGCCTCCAGTCTGGCTCTCCCGCCGGAAGGAGCGCGCCAGATCACCGAACGCGCTCAGGTCAGCCCGTCGGATCCGCCGAGGGGATCAGTTCGCAGCGACGCCGATCTCTTCGATCGACTCTGTCCGATGCCGGTTGTAGTCCACCTTGCCATTGGCCGCCCGCCCGATGGTCGGCACGGTCCGCACCCGGCGCGGCGCCTTGTAGGAGGACAGCCGGTCCTTCACGTGGGCGATCAGCTCTGCCTCGACGGGGACCACGCCCTGGGCGGACGGTTCGACCACGGCGACGATCTGCTCGCCATAGGTCGGGTGCGGAATGCCCACCACGACGGCGTCGCGCACGTCGTCGTGCGTCTTGAGCGCCTCTTCGACCTCCTCGGGGAAGATCTTCTCGCCCCCCGAGTTGATGCACACCGATCCCCGGCCGAGCAGGTGGATCGTGCCGTCGGCGTCGACCTGGGCGAAGTCCCCGGGGATGGAATAGCGGACGCCCTCGATCTCCCTGAACGTGCGGTCCGATTTCTCCTCGTCCTTGTAGTACCCCAGTGGATTGCGACCGCCCAGGGCGAGGACGCCGACCTCCTCCGAACCCGGCTCCACCTGGCGGCCATCATCGGTCAGGACCTTCACGTCGGGACCGAGGGTGAACGACGCCGTCTTGGCCGCCGCCCCACTGGCCGAGACCGAGACACCCATGCCGAGCGCTTCCGACGAGCTGAAGGCGTCGACGAGGAGCATGCCGGGATGATGAGCGAGCAGCGCCTCCTTGACCGGCTCGCTCCACATGGCCCCTGACGAGATGATCATCACGAGCGAGCTGAGGTCCCACTTGTCGGGATGCTCGTCGAGCGCGGCGACGAGCGGGCGCGCGAAGGGGTCGCCGACGAAGACCAGACCGTTGACCTTCTCGCGCTCGATGGTGTCGAGCATCTCCACCGGGTCGTACCGGCGCGACTCGAGCAGACAGACCCGGCCGCCCTCGGTCAGCACGGTGTTGGACGGGAAGTTGCCCGTCCCGTGCATCAAGGGGCACGCCGGCATGAGGGTCGAGCCGCCGGGGCTCGCCTCGATGGCGGCCCGCACCGCATCGAGTCCGCCGTCGACGGGGTAGTGACGCACCGCACTGTCGATGAGGCGGACGAAGAGATCGTCCTGGCGCCACATCACCCCCTTGGGCATCCCCGTCGTCCCACCGGTGTAGAGCATGAGCAGATCGTCGCCGCTGCGCCCCCACGGGGCTCGGACGCGACCGACGGCGGACTTGGCCGCGTCGTCGTAGGGGGTGGCCCACTCCGGGCAGGGGCCGGTGCCGTCGTCGACCCAGAGCCAACCCTTGACCCGGGGCACCCGGTCGAGAATGCCCTCGATCCGCTCGCCGAAGGTCCCGTGGAAGACGACGGCCACGGCATCGGCGTTGTTCCACAGGTAGCTGAGCTCGTCGGCCCCGTAGCGGTAGTTCGTATTGACCGGCACGAGACCGGCCTTCATGGCGCCGAAGGTCGCCTGCAGGTATTCGGGGGAGTTGTAGAGGTACAGGGCCACTTTGTCCTGCTGGGCGATGCACAGGTCGAGCAGGAACTGGGCGATGCCATCGGCGCCGAGATCGAAGTCCTCCCACAACAGGGTGCGAGCACCCTGGGTGATGGCGGGCAACGTGGGCTGGATGTCGGCCACGGTCTCCCACACATCGGCGTAATTCCATTGCGTCATCGCTTGCTCCTCTTCGCCCGAGGCCCCACCCGACAAGATCCATCACCAGCGTCTCCGACCGAGGTGCGGAGATGAGATGCCGAGAATACGCTCCCACGGTGGACCTCGGCCTCCCGGGCGACGACGACCCCCGGCGCGGTGAGGTCAGGGACTGGTTGGCGCAGCATCCCCGTCCGACCGGGCGCCAACTGGCCGAAGCGGGCTACGTCGTGCCGCACTGGGCCCGACCGTTCGGGCTCGACGCCGATCCGATCACCCAGCTGTTGATCGACGAGGAGCTCCGGCGGGGAGGGGTGAGCCGCCCGGTCAACCCCATCGGGATCGGATGGGCGGGGCCGACCCTGATGTACGCCGGCACCCCGGAGCAGAAGGAGCGCTGGCTCTGGCCGCTGCTCAGCGGCGAGGACTTCTGGTGTCAGCTCTTCAGCGAGCCGGGGGCCGGCTCCGATCTGGCCTCGCTCACCACGAGGGCCGAGCGTGACGGCGACCACTACGTCATCAACGGACAGAAGGTCTGGAACAGCTACGCCCACATCGCTCGTTGGGGCATCTTGCTGGCCCGCACCGATCCGTCGGCGGCCAAGCACCAGGGGATCAGCTACTTCGTGTGCCCGATGGATGCACCGGGTATCGAGATCCGACCGCTGGTCGACATGACCGGCGAGCACGCCTTCAACGAGGTCTTCTTCACGGACGTGCGCATCCCGGCCGATCACCTGGT
The DNA here is from genome assembly GCA_963754445.1 of uncultured Acidimicrobiaceae bacterium. Taxonomy (GTDB): domain Bacteria; phylum Actinomycetota; class Acidimicrobiia; order Acidimicrobiales; family RAAP-2; genus Bog-473. Next base: position 2,027,248 of record CAVWFT010000002.1, read on the forward strand.
CGGATCCGAGCACGGGGGTTGGGAGCTGGCCAAGGTGACGCTCGGCAACGAGCGGGTGTCGCTCTCGGGCGAGGGCGCGCTGTGGGGCATGGGTCCGACCGCCGAGGACCTGGTGTCCCTGATCAGTGCGGCCGGCGGGGCCCCATCAGACGTGCTGCGTGAGCGACTGGTGGAGGTGTGGGTCGAGAGCCGGATCTTGCGGGTGCTGCGGCTGCGGACGATCTCGGCCCTGCTGGCGGGGCGTGCGCCGGGGCCCGAGGCCTCGGTGCGCAAGGCCATCGCCGATGCGCACGGCCAGCACGTAATGGAGCTGGCCCGGGACCTGGCCGGTCCCTTCGCCATGCTGTCCGGTTCGGGACCGGTCGGGGGATGGGGTCCTGACGGCGCCGCGACCGGGGATGCGACCTGGTCCCGGGGCTTCTTGTACTCGCCGGCCCTGACCGTGGGCGGGGGCACGGCCGAAGTGCAGCGCAACATCGTGGCGGAGAAGGTGTTGGGCCTGCCTCGGGATCCGTAGGTTCGGCGTTCGGCGCTCGAAGGCCCTGGCGCGCTAATGCCCTGGCGCTCTGAGGCCCTGGCGCTCTAAGGCCCCGGCGTTCTGGGTCCTTCCGGCACCATCTCCGCGTGAAATTTCTGGATGGGGCGCGAGATGTGTCGTCCCGACCCGTTCTCCCCGCGAGGGATCGCTCTGTTTCGGCGCGCCCCGGGGATGCGAAGGGCTCGCGGCTGGCTCGCAGGAGTCCAGACGAGAACGGGAGGTTCCATGCGGAAAGTGTTTCGTGCTGGCGCACTCGGATTGGTCGGTCTGGCGGCCATGGTTGCTCCGATCCTCACCTCGGCGGTCGGGCCGCCTGTGGCGGGTGCATCCGGATCCGGTGCGGCGCAGAGTGGAGGGACGGTTTCGACTTCGACTGCAACCTCGGCTGTGCCTGCGGCAGCGGCCCACGTGAAGGCGGGGCTCTATCACGTGCCCATCATCGGAAAGGTCACGCTGCCGGGCTTGGGCTCACCGCTCGGCTCGAGTACGCGCCACGCCACGGCGGTCCAGTCATCGAACTGGTCGGGCTACGCCGACATCGATGACACCTATAACTCCGTGCTTTCCAGCTGGAAAGAGCCTGCCGTGACCTGTTCGTCGGGCTTGGGCTTGGGCTTGGGCCTGGGTGGCCTGCTCGGCACCGGTCCCAGCACGGCCGCCGCCTTCTGGGTGGGGCTGGATGGCTACAACTCGACGAGCGTCGAACAGTTGGGCACCGACTCGGACTGTGACGGCGCGAGCCCCAGTTACTACGCCTGGTACGAGATGTACCCCAATCCCTCCGTCACTCTGCCGAACACGGTGAAGCCCGGAGACACGCTCACGGCCTCGACGTCATGGAGCGGGTCCACGTTCACGCTGACGATTCAGGACAGCACCCAAGGCTGGACGTTTTCGCAGCCCGAGTCGGGCACCTTCTCGCGCTCGTCGGCAGAGGTGATCGCCGAAGCGCCCGAAGAGTGCACCTCGCTCTTCTGCAAGGAGGTGAAGCTGTCCGACTTCGGACAGATGACGTTCGGTGGATCCAAGGTCGTCGATGCAGCGGGCACAAGCGGCGGTCTCTCGTCCTTCGATGCCCAGGAGATCACCATGGCCAACAGTACGACGGGCACCGTCGAGGCACAGCCGAGCAACCTCTCCTCGAACGGATCTGCCTTCACTGTCACGTGGAAGTCGGCCGGCGGGGGCGGTTTTGGCGGCCTGAGCGCCGGCGGTTTGTAGGCCGACCGAGTCGACGAGATCTGCTGAGAGGTCTCATTTCATCTCCACCTCTCGGCGGAACCGCTGTCTTCGACGGCGGGCTCGCAGTACCCCGGCCCCCAGTTGGGCGGACGTACCCTCCCTGAGTCACTCGCCTCTGGGGTCCGCTCCGCTGGGGGTCGGCCCCACAAGGCAAAGGTGGTTCCTGGTCAGGCCTCGAGCGGGCCCGCGTGTGCGAAGCCCTGGCGGATTCCCTGCCCGGCCCGGGCCGTCAGCTCCTCGGGCTCGTAGAGCATGAGGTAGGCGTTGCGGGCATGGTCGCGGGATCGGTTCTTGAAGACCATGGCCAAGGTGGCGGGATCGTCGGATTCGTCCTCGTGTACGAAGACCTCGAGGATCGGGGTGTTGGTCATGAGCTGCGCTGTCATGATCCCGGTGGACGCTTCGTGGGCGCACATCTTGTCCACCTGCTCCCGGCCGGGCATGCCCAGAGCCACCACGATCCGGGCGCCGTCCTCCTCGATGAGCTTCTTGGCCTGGACCGCCAGGTCCTTGAAGCCCGGAACGGTGCGGCGCACCGTGGTGAATCGGGTGCCGTATCCGGGGCATTGCGCCAGCTCATCGAGGGCTTCGCCGCCCATGTCGTAGCGGGCGAACATCGTGTCAACCACGCCGATCAGGTCCATGACCCATTTTCGCGCAATGGACCGCCCACCCCGGCCGCGTCCAGAATCGTGGGGTGAGCAGCGCAATCCCCAGTCCCCATGCCAACGCCGATGCCAACGCCGATGCCAATGCTGATGCCAACGCCGATGCCACCGCTGATGCCACCGCCAACGCCGGCTCCACCGCGGACGCCGGCGCCGTAGACGAAGCCGCCGGGCCGACCCGCTCCTGGGTGGAGCGGGATGCCGCGGTCGTCTGGCACGGCTTCACCCAGATGGCGGCGTACGTCGACAACGCCCCGCTGGTCATCGAGCGGGCGGAGGGGAGGGAGCTCGTCGACGCCGCCGGCAACCGCTACCTCGATGCGATCTCGTCTTTGTGGGTCAACACGCTGGGCCATCACGTCCCCGAGCTCGACCGGGCCCTGGCCGAGCAGGCCACCAAGGTCGCTCACACGACCATGCTCGGAAACGGCAACACCGTCGTGGTCGAGCTGGCGGAGGCGCTTGCCGAAGTGGTGCCGGTCGACGATCCCCACTTCCTCTTCGCGGCCGATGGCGCGGTCGCCGTCGAACAGGCGCTCAAGATCGCGTTCCAGTACTGGGCCAACCGCAAAGAGCCGGGACGCACGGCCTTTTTGGCCCTGGGCGACGCCTATCACGGTGACACCATGGGATCGCTGTCGGTCGGCGACGGCGGCGTGTTCAGCGCGGTCTTCGATCCGCTCTGTTTCCCCGTGTTGCGTACCCCTGGTTACGCCGATCCCGGCTGGGCGGACAAGGCGTGCGCCACCATCGAGGCCCACGGGGCCGAGTTGGCGGCCGTCGTCATCGAGCCGCTCGTGCAGGGGGCGGCCGGGATGTTGTGTGCCTCCGCCTCCGATGTGCGCCGGCTCGGCGAGGCGTGCCGCCAGGCCGGCACCCTCCTCATCTGCGACGAGGTGGCGACCGGATTCGGGCGGACGGGAACCCTCTTCGCCTCCGAGCAGTGCGGCGTACGTCCGGACCTCTTGTGCCTCGGGAAGGGGATCACCGGGGGCTACCTGGCCATGTCGGCCACGGTCGCGTCGGGCCGCGTCTTCGAGGCGTTCCTCGGGGCCGATCTCGGGCCCGAGACCTTCTACCACGGGCATTCCTATGGCGGGAACGCGCTGGCGGCCGCCGTGGCGCTCGAGCACCTGCGCCTGATGTCCTCGTGGGACGTCCTGGCGAACGTCCGGGCCCGGGCCGACCAGCTGGCGTCCCTCCTGTCGAGCACCGTCGCCCCTCGGCCCGAGGTGCGCGCGATCCGGCAGCGGGGGCTGATGGTGGGGATCGAGCTGGCGCCGCCCACCGGTGGCCTGCGGTGGGGGCGCCGGGCGTGTGCCGGAGCCGTGGCCCGTGGGGTCTTGCTGCGTCCGCTCGGTGACGTGGTGGTCGTGATGCCACCCCTGACCACGACGGGGCCCGAGATCGAACGAATCGTGGCCGCCCTCGATGGGGCGCTCGATGACATCCAGGTCGATCCGGGGGGCGAGGGTTCGACCTCGTGACGGGGCTTGCGGGCTCCGACTCCAGCTCGAGGGCTGAATCCGGCTTTGGCTCCAGCGCCAGCGCCAGCGCCGACCCTTCCGACGTTCCCCCGGTCGAGAAGGCCACGTCCGTCTGGGACGATCGCATCAGGGACCAGCTGGCCGAGGTGGTCGAGCAGGGGCGCTGGCGACAGCCCAGAGAGTTCGATGCGCTCGGGCCTATTGGCCGTCTCGCCGATCCGGTGCCGGCTCCTCCGCAAAAACATGAATCCGTCCAGGCCAAGATCCCGAATCCGGCAGCGACCCGCGCCCCGGATGGGGAGATCGTCAGCTTCGCCTCCAACGACTACCTGGGCCTCAGCGCGCGCCCCGAGGTCATCGCAGCCGCTCACGCAGCGCTCGATCGGTGGGGCACGGGTGCCGGAGCATCACGCCTCGTCACGGGGTCACGCCCCATCCACAGGGAACTGGAGCATGAGCTGGCCGATTGGAAGGGCACCGAGGCCGCCGTCTGCTTCCCGACCGGATTCGCGGCCAACCTGGGCTCGCTGTGCGTGCTGGGCGGACCCGGAGTGCGCGTCCTCTCGGACGAGTTGAATCACGCCAGCATCATTGACGGATGCCGCCTCTCCCGGTCCCAGCTCGCGGTATATCGCCATCGGGACATGGCGCATCTCGAGGAGCTCCTCGCTGCCGCCGACACCCGCGATGCGGCCCGGTCCCGCGGCACTGCCGGCCGGGGGACCTCGCTGCCGACGATCGTCGTCTCGGATTCCGTCTTCTCCATGGATGGGGATACCGCCCCGCTCGACGACCTCCTGACTCTCTGCGCCGACCACGGCGCACTGCTTTTGCTCGATGAAGCCCACGCCGTCCTCGGCCCCCACCTTCCTCCGACTCCCGGGAACGGCGGGAGGCGATGGGCAGGGGAAGGCGGGGACCGTGACGGTGCGCATGTCGGTGCGCACGAAAGAACGGTCGGGGTCCCGCCAGAAGTCGCGTACAACGTCGGCCAAGATGTCGGCCGAGCGGATGTCGGCCGTCCGGATGTCGTCCGTATAGGAACGTTGTCGAAGACATTGGGTTCGCTCGGCGGCTTCGTGGCGGGGAGTCGTGATGTCATCGACTTGATGGTCAACCGGGCCCGCTCGTACATCTTCTCGACGGCGCTGCCGCCTGCTGACGCTGCGGCCGCCCTGGCCGCGCTCCGGATCCTGCGCTCTGAGGAAGGCGATGCCCTGACGGGCCGCCTCGCCTCGCTGATCGCCCGGATGTCGGAGGCCGGCCTCGCGCCTCCGGATCACCCGAGTCCCATCATCCCGGTGGTCTTGGGACCCGAGCAGGCCGCACTCGATGCCTCCACGTCGCTCCTCGCCGCCGGTCTGTGGGTGCCGGCCATCCGCCCGCCGACCGTTCCGGTCGGAACCAGCCGCTTGCGGGTCACCCTTTCGGCCGCCCACCGTGACGAGGACGTCGAGCGTTTAATCGAGGCATTGCTCCGTCTCGAGAGGCAGCCCCTGCCCCTGCCTTCGGCGGCGGCGACGCCTCAATCCGACCCCGAATTCAGCCTTGCGCCGGGCCGTGGATCCACCCTTGCATCCGACCCAGCGTCCCGTCCCGGATCAGCGTCGACGGCAATGCCTGCGGCCATGCCGGCCGCGCGGTAGCGGGTCGAGTTGGCGTCCGAGTCGCCGATGATGGCGCCAATCCGGCCGGCTCGGCTGATCGTGGTCGTGGGGACGGGAACCGACATCGGGAAGACGTGGGTCGCCGCTCGCCTGCTCAAAGCGTTGCGCGCATCGGGCCTCATCGTCGCGGCGCGAAAGCCGGCCCAGTCCTTCGCACCGGATGACCCCGTCGAGGCGAGAGACGCCTCTGTCCTCGGGAAGGCGACGGGCGAACTCCCGGCCGTGGTGTGCCGGGAGGATCGTTGGTACGAAATTCCGATGGCCCCACCAATGGCGGCCGAGGTGCTCGATCGCCCACCCTTCGGGATTGCCGATCTGGTCGAGGAGATCGAGTGGCCGGCGTACGCGGTGGACGTCGGACTGGTGGAGACCGCAGGCGGACTGCGCTCGCCGCTGGCCAACGACGGAGACTGCCTCGCGTTTTGCGAGGCTCTCTCTCCTGACGCGGGCGTTCTTGTTGCTGACGCCGGATTGGGAACGATCAACTCAGTACGCTTGACCGCTGACGCGATGAAACATCTGGGGATTCCCGTCGTCATCGTGCTCAATAGATACAACCACGATTCGGAACTTCATCGGAGGAACCTGGCCTGGCTCCGCGACCGGGACGGCTTCGATGTCGAGATCTCGTTGGGTGGTGCGGACGGATCCTCTGGCAGTCGAAGCGAGAACGATCTGGCGCGGAGTTTGCTCCGAGATCTGCCCATCTTCGGGTCGCCCTAACTCGCCGCCCTCGGGCCCCATTGCAGGGCCAACGTGGGCATGTTTCCCCCTACGTCCATTGCACCAAACTCGACGGGTTCCCTAGGCCAAATGCTTGAATCCCCCGATCGTCGGGGCTACGGTCGGTGGCAGCGGAATCACAACACGGAGACGTGATCGGCCTAGAAACGCGGGCGCCGATCCGGTCTGGAGCGAAACGTTCTGACCTTGTCTTTTGTGTGCTCGTCCAGTGCAAACAGCCCGCTCATGCTCGGGACGAAGAGATCGTCGGCAACGAGGCGGGGACGGACCCGAGTCTCTCTGAAGAGGGGAGGCTCGGGTCCCACCTCCCCCCAACGTCCACCTCCCCCAAAAGTCCGCCTCATCCAAAAGTCCGCCTCATCCAAAAGTCCGCCTCATCCAAAGGGAGGTCGGCCGCATCGCCCGACCAGATCCCCGACGGACGCCGTCTGTGGACTCCCTTTGAACCTCCGGCTGGTCTCTGAAATCGCGCTGCCTGTTTGCGATCTTCACAAAACTTCTGACGTTCCGTCCGGCGCGACGAGACCGTTCTCCTCCGTGATGGCCAACGAAGGCGAGTCCGGCCGCGCCGCCGAGAGTGGACCCGCTAGCGGGAAGAGACGACTGAGGGGCGAAGGCCCCGGGCGCGCATCCGCCAAGACCCCGAGATCGGGGAGACGTTCGCCGCCGGGCGGGTTTCCGGCGACGCGCCGTCGACCGCCTTCTCGGGATTTCGGTGGGGATGCCCGATCGAAAGACCTTGCCGGCCGCATCCAACAACGATCGAGTCGAATCTCTGCATTGTTGCGAGAACAGCTGACCGACATCGCGGAGTTCGATCGGGCCGAGGCGTGGCGCGGCGATGGCGCCGGTTCGATGATTGCCTGGGTCACCGACAAATGCGGCGTCGCTAGCTCGACTGCTCGACAGTGGGTGAACTCGGCGACGCACCTCGAGGCGCTCCCGTCCCTGTCAGACGGCCTCGCCACGGGCGCGATCTCGTTGGACAAGGTGGCCCCACTAGCCGAGGTCGCGTCCCCGGCCACGGACGCCGAGCTTCGCTCGACGGCGGAGCAGTGCTCGGTCAAGCAGATCAGGGATCTCATGGAGTGGCACCGGGCGACTCAGGATGCGCTGGCTGGATCGGCGGTCCGGGAGTTCGAGAATCGGACGCTCAGATTCAACGATGCTCGGCGGACGATGTGGGTTGCGTTCACCCGCGACGAGTACGCCTTGGCTAAGTCGGCCCTGGTGGGCCGAGTATCCAGCGATGAGCGCAACCCGCGGGCGTCGAGCGTACCGACAGGGCGATCCGGACCGATGGGCGCACAATCGCAGGGCTACGTGCCCTACGACAAGCGCCTCTATGACGTGCTGCTCGAAGTCCTGCGTGGCGCTTCGGCGGGCGTGGGAAGGATCGGCGTCGTCCCTGCGGCCAAGGTCGGGACGCGAGGAGCTTCGGGGTCGAGCGGAAGCGGAGCGACATCGCACCGCGGTGCTGGCGTCAATAGGGGCACGAGTCGTGCGCTTCGTCCTCGGCTCATCGTGCACGCCCCGTTAGAGCTCTTGCTGGGTGCCGAATCCGGCACCGCTGAAATCGAAGGCGCCGGACCGGTGGCGGCCGAGGTGGTGCGGCGGCTGGCGTGCGACGCCCACATCACGCTCTCCGCTGAGCGGCCCGACGGCATGATCCTCGATCAGGGTCGTGCCCGCAGGGACCCGACGACCGCCCAACGCATTGAAATTGCGCGCCGGGACAAGGGCTGCCGATTTCCAGGGTGCCCGTATCGCGAGTTCACCGACGTCCACCACATGCGACATTGGATCGACGGTGGACTCACGAATCTGGACAACCTGATCACCCTGTGTGGGCGTCATCACAATGCGGTGCACGAGTTGGGTTGGACCATGGCCGGCGATGCCAACGCCGAAGTGGCATTCACCAGTCCGACCGGGCAGACGATGAATTCCGTCCCGTCTCCAACTTGGCGAATGTCGCGTCGTAATCCCGATACGAGTTAGAGCGACCGGGCAAGTGCGGGATGATCGATTCTGGAAGGCATCGTCGCGTGAGCGTGCTGCGCGCGTTCTTGCCTGTGCCACTCAGTGGTTCGCCCGCTCCATGATCCCGGGGTCGCCGGCCCGCCAGGTCACCGTCAACCGGATCCCGGTCAGTAACCAGCGCCCGTCGATCCGGGCCAGCGTGTCCTCGTAGTACCCGCCGATCGTGAACCACGAAGACGCGTCCTTCGGGTCCAAGACATGGTGAGCCTGCACGTACATGGTGATCGCCGCAGCGTCACCGTCGATTGTGGACAGCGGATTGGTCATCGAGTGCTGCGTGGCGGCCAGACCGGAGAAGAGCGGGACTATGCCGGCGACCCACTCGTCGGCGGGCATCTGTCGCGGTGGAGAGTCCGGGCTGTAGCTGGAGAAGTCGATCGTCACCACATCGGCGAATAGCGAGCGGAATAGCAGCCAATCGCGTCGATCGACACCGGTGGCGTAGCGGTACACGGTTTCGGCCACAGCGAGGTGTTCGGACGACTCCATCGTGAGGGCCTCGCGCTTCCTCAGGTGGAGTGCATCACGGCGTGATCGCGGCACCGTGCGGTCCAGCCGGTCGGGGTCACAGTGACCGTCATGCGCCGCCCGCACTCGGGGCAGAAGCGGGGCGGGTCGAGCTCGCGCCCGCACCCCGGGCATTCCTCTGACTTGCGGCCACACCCGGTGCAATGCGTGGGACTGACCGACATGGCCGCTGTGGTGCCCACGGCTGTGCCGAGTTAGATGGCCGCGGTGAGGGCGCCGATGGGCATGCGGAGGTCTTCGAGCATCTGCATGTCCTCTTCGGCCGATCGACCGAGCGTCGTGAGGTAGTTGCCCACGATGAGCGCGTTGATGCCAGCGGTCATGCCAATGGCCTGCAGGTCGCGCAGGGTGACTTCACGGCCTCCGGCATAGCGAAGGATGACCGAGGGGAGCGCAAGGCGGAAGAGGGCGATCCAGCGGACGGCCTCCCAGGCACTGAGGATCGGGCGATCGCCGAGCGGAGTGCCCGGGCGGGGGTTCAAGAAATTGAGTGGTACCTCGGTCGGATCGAGGTCCTGGAGCTGTGTGAGGAGCTCGACCCGCTGTGCATCGCTCTCTCCCATGTTGAGGAGGGCGCCACAGCAGAGCTCCATTCCGTAGGCCTTCACGAGGCGGCAGGTGTCGGCCCGCTCGTCCCAGTTGTGCGTCGTGACGATCTGCGGAAAGAAGGAGCGTGCCGTCTCGACGTTGTGGTTGTACCGGTGCACGCCGCCCTCGGCAAGTCGACGGGTCTGATCCTCGGTGAGGATGCCCGCGCTGACCGCGACGTTGAGACCCGTCTCGTCGCGAATCAACGGGACCAGATCGAGAATTCGCTGCAGCGTTCGCTCGTCGGGTCCACGGATGGCGAGCACGATGCAGAACTCGGAAGCGCCGAGCGCGGCGGTCTCCCTCGCTGCGGTCAGCACTTCGTCGCGGTCGAGGAACGGCGTGGCCTTGACCGGAGTCTCGAAGCGCGACGACTGCGAGCAGAAGTGGCAGTCCTCCGGGCAGCCGCCGGTCTTGGCGGACAAGATGCCCTCGATCTCGACTTCGGGTCCACACCAGGCGAGGCGGACCTGGTGGGCGAGTGCCGCCAGGTTCATCACTGCGCCATCCGGCAACGCGGCCAGGGCGCTGAGCTCCTCGGCGGTGAGGAGGCGGCGCTCGTCGAGCAGCGCTTTCTCGGCGCCGGCGATGACGGCTCGCTCGGCCGGATCCAGGGCGACCTGGGCGGGCGGCGGTGCACCGCCCTCATGGGTGCTGGTGGAACCCGGTGATGAGCCGGTGGGCTGGGGCGCAGGCGATCCGGAGCGGCGGAAGCTGACGGGGCTCGAGATGGTCACGGCGCCCACGGTAGTGGCATGGTGGGTACACCCGGTAGCCGAGTGCAGGTGGCCGGCCACAGGGAGGAGCATCAATGGCCTGGGACTTCTCGACCGAGCCCGAGTTCGAGGCGAAGTTGGAATGGATGCGTGGATTCGTGCGGGAGGAGGTCTTCCCGCTCGAGACCTTGCTGCTCACCTATGACCAGGTGCGTCAGATCATTCGACCGCTGCAGGAGCAGGTCAAGGAGCAGGGATTGTGGGCGGCGCACCTCCCTCCCTCGCTGGGTGGCATGGGTTTCGGTCAGGTGCGTCTTGGCCTGATGCACGAGATCCTGGGTCAATCGCCCTTGGCGCCGGTGGTCTTCGGCAACAACGCGCCCGACTCGGGGAACGCGGAGTTGCTGGCGGTGGGGATCGAAGAGACCGGTGACGAGGAGATGCGCCAGAAGTGGTTGCAGCCCTTGCTCGACGGGTCGTTGCGCTCCGCCTTCTCCATGACGGAGCCGAACACGGCCGGCTCCGATCCCACGCTGCTGGCGACGACTGCGGTCCGGGACGGGGACGAGTGGATCATCAACGGGCACAAGTGGTTCACGTCCAACGGATCGGTGGCGGATTTCCTCATCGTGATGGCGGTGACCAATCCAGACGTCCATCCCTACTCGGGGTCGTCGATGATCGTCGTGCCGGTGGCGACGCCGGGTGTCGATGTCGTCCGCGACGTGGCCACGATGGAGGATCCCGACACCCCGTTCGGCCGCTTCGGTAATCATGCCGAGATCCGCTACGTCGATGTTCGGGTGCCGGTCGAGAACTTGATCGGGAGGGAGGGATCTGGATTCTTGCTGGCCCAGAAGCGGCTTGGTCCTGGCCGTATCCATCACTGCATGCGCTGGCTCGGCCAGTCCCGCCGAGCATTCGACATGATGTGCGAGCGATCGGTGTCCCGCTATGCGCACGGATCGACGCTGGCCGAGAAGCAAACCATCCAGAACTGGGTGGCTGACTCGATGGCCGAGATGCAGGCCGCACGGCTCATGACATTGCAGGCTGCCTGGAAGATGGATCAGGAGGGCGCGTCAGCGGCCCGGGTCGAAATCGCGATGATCAAGTACTACGGGGCGAAGGTGCTCTACGACGTGATCGACCGCGCCATCCAGGTTCACGGATCATTGGGCTACTCGTGCGACCTGCCTTTGGAGTCGATGTACCGGGCGGCGCGTGCTGCCCGCATCTACGACGGTCCCGACGAAGTTCATCGCCAGACTGTGGCCCGCCAGGTGCTCAAGGGGTACACGGCCCATGAAGTTCCGACAGAGCACATCCCGACCCGCCGAGCCGAGGCGCAGCGTCGATTTGCCGACCTCTTGGAGGACTTCACCGTCGACGCGTAGGGGTCGTGAGAATTATCGACACAATCCCTACTTGCTGTTGGGGCCGCGCACCGCTCCCAGAGTCGGCCGAAGGAATTCTTCGTTGGAATGTGGTCCGGATCTCAGCAAGCGCGCAGGGGGATGGTCATGCCGATTCCACGTCGTAAGAAGCATTAACCATCGCCGCCCGTAGGCGGCGATGGGGAAGAACGCTTGCGTGTGCAGGACTTGAACGCCAATCAGTCGGGTGCGGCGATCGGGTTTCCACAATCGAGTTCACTCCGGATCATGAAACACCGCCTCAATGTTGTTCCCATCGGGGTCTCGTACGAAAGCAGCGAAGTACGAGTGGTGGTATTGGGGCCACAGTTGAGGCTCGTGGAGGATCTCGGCCCCGATGGAGGAGGCGACCTCGAAGAAGCCGTGGACGGCATCTCGGTCCGGAGCGCTGAAGGCGACGTGCGTTTCCCGAAAGCCGTCGCCGGTTTGCTGCTTTCCAATCCAGAACACGGCAACGGGCGGAGTGCCGTAGCCGATTGCGCTGTCGGGATCTTCCATGATCCGCTCACCACCGAGCGGGGCCAAGACCGCGTCGTAGAAGGCAGCACTTCTGGCGAAATCGGCGCACTGAAGGGACACATGAGCGAGCATGGCCTCGAGTTTGACAGAGAGCCGTGGAGGGGACCGTAAGGTGCGGGCGTGTTGGAGAACATAGGGACCGGCGGGGTGTCGGAGATGTTGTTGGCGGTGGACTGGTCGACTGTCGCCACACTGGCCACCGCGTTGGGAACACTCGTGCTGGCGGTGGCGACCTTCGCCGCGGTGCGGTCGGCAAATCGGGCAGCCCGAGTGGCCGAAGCAGCATTCCAGGTGAATCTCCGCCCGGTGGTGGTGACGTCGCGGATTGACGACCCCATGCAGAAGATTCGCTGGGTCGATGACCACTGGGCCCGCCTCGACGGTGGGCAGGGTTCGCTCGAACTGGTCGACAACTGCATCTACTTGGCCATCTCCCTGCGCAATGTGGGATCTGGCATCGCCGTGCCTCTGGGCTGGGTCCCACGCGTCGAGGCGTCTCGGACCGACCTCGACCACGCAGATGCCGCGGGGTTCCGGCCTCAGACACGAGATCTCTACATCGCTCCGGGCGACATCGGGTTCTGGCAGGCCGCTATTCGTGACACGGCTGATCCGGACTTTCGATGGCTGAGCACGTCGATTCAGAACCGATCAGCATTCACCATCGAGCTGCTCTATGGCGATCACGAGGGCGGCCAGCGGACGATAACCCGGTTCGGGATGGTTCCGCTCGAAGTGGATGACAGAACGCTGTGGTTCCCGACGGTGGCGCGCCATTGGAATCTGGACCGGCCTGATCCTCGATAGGGCAGGGAACCGACCGCAGAGGCTCAGTCGTCAGGGTCTGAGACCGCGCATCAGCGAGCTGCACACGCGATCGAAACCGGCATCTTGGTCCTCGACGAAACCGAGGCCCAGGATTTCGAGCGACACCCATCCATGAATGTTGGCCCAGATGAGCTGGGCGGTCTCGGTGGCTGAGCTCTCGGCAATGACGCCCGCCGCGATAGCGCGCTGCACCGCAGCGACGAGGCTGTCGAAGGCTCTGGCCGAGATCTCGAGTGCCGCGTCGCTAGGTTCGTAGCCGGGCACCGTGCACAGGAACATCAGCCCGTAGACCTTGGGATGTGCGAGGGCGAGAGCTCTGTAGCGCCGGCCTCCCTCGCGCAGGGCTTCGTAGGGGTCGACGATGTCGGCGATGGAGGTCAATGCGTCGCCCAGCCGCTCGAAGCCCTGGATGAAGAGGGCTTCGACGATGCCGTTCTTCGATTCGAAGTGGTTGTAGACGCCCATCGGCGCCACCTTCGCCGCGGCAGCGATCCGGCGGACCGAGAGCCCATCGGGACCCTCGGATTCGAGGATGTCGGCGGCGGACGTCAGCAGTGCGTCGACCATGTCGGCGCTCGGCGTCCGGGTTTTGCCCACGATCTTTTCGGCCCTTTTTGTGCTGGCCCTGGTCGAGCCACTTTTCATCACGAGCTCTAGCCTACTGAAGAACACCGTGCTATAACAATAGGACGCTGTTCTACTCCATCCCCCGAAGGAGGCGCCTGCATGTCTGGATCCGACCTCGAATCCACTGTCTCGAGCGGCACCAAAAGCGAGAATGCCCTGGTTGAGGCCGACCGACCCCCACCAGACCGACGGTGGCTGGTGCTGGCCGTGCTGTGCCTCTCCGTGTTCTTGGTCGTGGTCGACAACACCATCGTCAACGTTGCCCTTCCGACCCTCAATCGACAGCTGGGCGCATCCATCACGTCGCTCCAGTGGATCGTGGATGCCTACAGCCTGGCGTTCGCAGGACTGCTGCTCGCCGGGGGCGGCATTGGTGACCGGCTGGGTCGAAAGGGCACGATGCAGGTCGGGCTCATCTTTTTCGGTGTGTTCTCAGCCGCGGCGGCCGCCTCCCATTCGACTGGGACCCTGATCAGTGCCCGTGCCCTGATGGGCATCGCGGCCGCCTTCGTCTTCCCGGCCAGCCTGGCCATCCTGACGAGCGTCTTTCCCGATCCATCCGAGCGTCAGAAAGCGCTCGGAATCTGGGGTGCGACGTCGGGCATCGCCGTGGCCTTCGGGCCGGTCGTGGGTGGAGCGCTCCTCGAGCATTTCTGGTACGGATCGATCTTCCTGGTGAACGTGCCCATCGTGGTGGTGACACTGATTGCGGGTCAGGCACTGATCCCGAAGATTCCGAAGATATCGACGTACCCGTTCGATGTCCGGGGCGTCGTCATCTCCACGCTCGGAGTCACGAGCCTCGTGCTGGCCATCATCGAAGGTCCCCAGTGGGGTTGGACGGCTCCGGGGACCCTGGTGTGCTTCGCTGCCGCCGCCGTCCTCCTGACGGTCTTCACGTTGCTGGAACTGCGCACGCAGGGACCTCTCCTCGATGTGCGCGTCTTCAGGATTCCGCGGTTCACCGGTGGCGCGGTGTCTCTCGCCGTGGCGTTCTTCAGTCTCTTCGGATTCATCTTCTTGATCACCCAGTACTTCCAGTTCGTCAAGGGTTATTCGACGCTCTCGGCCGGCGTGCACACGTTGCCCTTCGCCATCGTCGCAGCCATAGCAACGCCACTGGCCGCCATCTTGGCGTTGCGGATCGGAACGCGGATCATCGTGGCCGCTGGATTGGTCTTGATGGCCGGCGGACTGGTCGTCGCCGCCTTCAATTCTGAGCCCTCGACCTCCTACTTCGGCCCGATCATGGTGGCCATGGTGCTCCTTGCCCTCGGGCTCTCATCGATCACCGCACCGACAACCGAAGCCGTCATGGGTGCGGTGCCCGATGAGCAGCGGGGTGCGGCAGCCGGCGTGAACAACACGACGCGCGAACTCGGCGGGACCCTCGGCGTCGCAGTGTTCGGGTCGATCTTCGCCTCGGCGTTCGCGCCGAGGATCACGAACGCCCTTCGGCCCCTCCCCATCCCAGCTGGACCGAAGACGGAGGCCCATCAGTCGATGGCGGCGGCGCTCCAGGTCGTCGCCCACGCGCCCCGTTCGGCGCAGCCCTACCTGGAGAATGTCATCTTCAGCGCATTCCACAGCGGATTGGAGACGGCATGCCTCGCCGGCGCAGGTGTGGCTGCCGTCGGGGGGTTGGTGGCATGGCTGTTGCTGCCCGGCCGCCAAACACCCGCCCCACCCGAAGCCGACGTTGACGTGGACCGGATCGTGGGACCCACTCCCCACCACCTGACGGCGACGTCCGCGTAGGCCGGGCCGAGCGTCGGCACGTTTGGGTCCCTGTCGTCACCGTCGTTCGAAGAGGTGGGGGGATTGCATCAACGGAAGAGCGGGCGTTCGAGAGGTCGGTCAGTCGAAGATCAGGTCGGCCTTCCGAATGCCCGCAATCACGGGACTCGACGTGCGCTCGACCGGGCCACACGGCGCGACCGTCTCGAAGCGGTCGAGCAGCTCTCCGAGCACCACCCGGGCCTCCAGGCGGGCCAACGCGGCCCCCAGGCAGAAATGGGGACCGAAGCCGAAGCTGACGTGTGGATTGGGATGCCGATCGATCCGTAGCTCGTCGGCATCAGGACCGAACACGTCTTCGTCACGATTCGCCGAGGCGTAGAGCAAGAGCACCGGATCGCCCTCGGCGACGGCCTGACCACGGATGGTGGTAGCGCCCGTTGCCGTGCGCATGAACGAGATGACCGGCGTGGTCCAGCGCAGGAGCTCCTCGACGGCCGACGGAACCAGTGACCGATCTGCTCGCAACGCCGCCCATTGGTCAGGCCGCTCGGACAAGGCGACCAGCCCGCCCGACAGAAGGTTGCGTGTCGTCTCGTTGCCGGCCACCAACAGCTGAATGAGGAACATGGCGAGCTCCGCCTCGCTCAGCTCCTCCCCGCCAGCCTCGGGATCGGATCCAACGTTCGCCAGCACCGAGACCAAGTCGTCCGCCGGCGCTCGTCGCCGCTCTTCTGCGATACCGATCAGGTACTCCCACATTTCGACCTGGAATTGCGCCCGTTCTTCGGGGGTCTGTTCGGTTTCGCCCGGGATCACCGCCTCCGACCACTGGAAGAACCGTGGCCACTGATCGCCGTCCACACCCAGTAGTTCGCAAATGACCTGCAGGGGGAATGGGATCGAGAACTCGGGTACCAGTTCGAACGCCACGCCAGGCTCGATCCGATCGAGCAGCATCCGTGCTTTCGCACTCACGCCCTCCTCCATGAGGCGAACCATGGACGGTTTGAACCCCGGCTGGACGAGCCGCCGGTAGCGGGTGTGCCGCGGTGGGTCGGTGTGCATCATCGTGGGCGGATCGTCGTAGGTCGAGCCGATCTCCTCGGTGAGGATCCCCCTCGACGAGCAGAAGTCCACCGGATTCGCACCGATCGAGGACACCTCGGGATGGGTGGAGATCGCCCAGAAGCTGCCGCCTTCTCCGTCCACCCAGCACACGGGTGCACTGCGACGGAGTCGTGCGTATAGGTCGAAGGGATCGTCGCTCGAATAGAGCGTCGGATCCAGCAGCCGGCGGACGTCGGCCACTGAACCTCCGGCCTCACTCGCCGTCGTCGAGCTCATCGGGCGCTCAGACGATGAGGCCGTTCGGGCGGGGGTCGCCCTGGGCCTCCAGCAGTGCGTAATAGGCGGCCAGGGTGCTCGGGCCGTCGGACACCGACTCCACGGAGTCGTCGTCGGCCAGGTTGAGCAACGCACCCTCGATGATGAAGCACACGTCGGTGTCGACGGTGTTGTCCTCGGGCACGTGCAGCGTGTGGACCGAATTGGCCGGCTCGAAGAGGTACGAGCCGGGAGTGATGAAGAAGTCGTACTCGAGATAGTGCCAACGTCCGGCCGAGGTGAACGCATCGACGGAGCCGGTGTGGCGGTGCCGCTGCAGCTGCACGCCCGGCCGGAACCGGTTGAGGATCACCCAGGTTCCCCGGTTGATATCGAAACGGACCACCTTGAGCAGAACGCCCGTGCCGGTGTCCGCCCAGGCGGCGTCGTCTTCGCCGACCACGCGGACGAGGTCGGAGGGATTGACGGGTGTATCGATCGACATCGGGTTCATGTCCTCTCGTTGGATGTTGGCGTGGAGCGGAGTGCGAGTGATCGTGGTTCAGGCTGTACAGATCGTGGTCGGCCTGGCGATCCGGATCAAGCGACGGCCCGGACCAGGACCGGATCAGATTCAGGCGGGGAGGGGAGCCAGCAGGTCGGCACCCAGCTCGCCCTCGAAAGCAGCCTCCAAGGCGGCCGCCGTGCGCAAGACGACGAGGTCGCCGTGTTGCGGCCCGACCATTTGGAGCCCGATGGGCAGACCTTGGCTGTTCGTGCCGACGCAGACCGTGGCAGCCGGGGAGCGGGTCATGTTGAAGGGATAGGTGAAGCCGACCCAGCTCATGGTGGTCTCGCCGTTCACCGAGCTCGTCATCTCGCCCGCAAACGGTGCCACCGCCGCACAGGTCGGTGTCACCAGGATCCGAGCGCTGTGGAAGAGCTCGACCAGGCGCAGGTTCATCAGGTGGAAGCGGTCGATCACCTGCAGGAGTTCGACGGCGGATGTCGACTCGGCGGCCCGCAACAAGCTCCGCAGTGTGGGATCGACCTCTTCCCAGCGCGGATGGCCCATCATCGGCTGGAGGGATCGCAGCGTGCAGGCCCCCGTCATGAGCAGGAAGTCGCGGACGGGGTCGTCATCGAAAACCGACTCCAGCACGACGACATCGGACCCCATCGCGGCCATGCGCTCGACCGCCACGTCGCATGCGTGGCGCACTTCGGCGTCGACGGTGGCGTACCCGAGCGTGGGGGCGTAGGCGATGCGGGCCGGGACGCGGGCGTCGTCGAGCGCGGCCAGCCACGAGGCCTCGGGGCGCGGGAGGCTCCGGAGATCGGTCGGGTCGGGGCCGACGCTCACCTCGAGGGCGAGGGCAACGTCGGCGATGCGCCGGGCCATCGGACCATTGGTCGAGAGGTCGATCCAGCCGGGCGGGCTGCTGCCGCCGGCGGGCACCCGGCCGAGTGACGGCTTCATGCCCGAAAGTCCGCAGCAGGCGGAAGGGATACGGATCGAACCGCCTCCGTCGGATCCGGTGGCGAGTGGGACCATGCCAGCGGCCAAGGCGGCGGCCGAGCCGCCCGAGGATCCGCCCGAACCCCTCGATGTGTCGAAGGGATTCAAAGTGGGGCCGAAGATGGTGTTGGTGGTGTTGCCCATCCAGCCGAATTCTGGCGTGTTGGTCTTCCCGACGATGATGCACCCGGCCGCGCGGAGGCGGGCCACGAAAGGGCTGTCCGTGGCAGCCGGAGGGTCGTCCTGGTGGAGGGCCGATCCGTGGGTGGTGGTGAATCCCTCGACGTCCTGGAGGTCCTTGATGCCGATGGGAATACCGGCGAGAGGGCCTGGGTCGTCCCCGGCGGCGATGCGGGCGTCGAGAACCTCGGCGTCGTCGAGTGCCCTCTCGCCATCCAAGGCGACGAAAGCGTTGTAGATGGGATTGAGGTCCTCGATTCGAGCCAAGGCCGTCCGCGTGAGCTCCCGGGCCGACACCTCCTTGGCCTTGACCGCCCCGACCAGCTCGGCCAGAGGGGTGGTGCGAAAGTCGATGTCCATCGTTGACTCCTATCCAGAAGCCGACGGTGACAGCCCGGCGACGGCGTCGGCCAGCTCGATCCCGATGGGGATGATCATCGGCGCCGGGACCGTGATCCCGTTGTCGACATAGCGCTGGACGTGGGCTCGACACTCGGCCACGGAGCCGTGCACGACGAGCTCGTCGACCACCGAATCGGGGATGGCTGCGAGGGCGCCCTTGCGGTCACCGGCCGCCCAGGCGTCCCACATGGGCTGCAGTGCCGGGCCCCGACCCAGCCAGCGGTGGAACTCGGCGTAGGCATCGACGTTCAGGTAGGCCGTGATCATCCGACGCCCGATCGTGCGCGCCACCGCCGGGTCCTCGCACACGATGACGAAGATGCGGGCCACGATCTCGCGGGGCGCACCTTGGGCCACCTGTTCGATCTCGGCCACCGACTTGGCAACGTCTTCTGCGCTGAGCCAGTTGAGGATGGCCCCGTCGGCCTCCCGCCCGGCCAGGCGCAACATGCCGGGGCGAAGGGCGGCCAGGTAGATGGGCGGCAGCTGCTCGGGGACCCGGGAGAGCCGGAATCCCCGCACCTTGAAGGTGTCGTATTCCTCGGTCACCTTTTCGCCAGTGAATGCCAAGCGGAGGAAGCGCAGGGTGTCTCGGACGCGCTTGAACTGGTTCTCGAAGGCCAGTCCGTTCCAGTTGGCCACGATGACCTCGGAGGATGCGCCGAGCCCGACGAAGAAGCGGCCGGGTGCAGCATCGGCCATCGAGGCGAGGCTCTGGGCGAGGAGAGCGGGTCCCCGGGTGTAGGCGGGCGTGATGGCGACGCCTAGGTTCAGGGTCGGCTCCCATGCTGCGGCGAGGGCGAGGGGCGTGAACCCATCGGACCCGTCGACTTCGGCCGACCAGATGTCGGTGTATCCCAGCTCGCGCAGTCGAGCGAACCACTCGCGATGCGCGTGCAGAGCAATGCCGTCGAAGGGCACCGTGATGCCGGGGCGGGCCGGGGGTGTGCCGGGGGCGCGACTCATCTCATCTCCTCACGCCTCGAGGCGTTCGCTGGATTCCTCAGTGACAGGTTTGGTCGTGGCCTCGGGAGTGTCCGAGGGCGCTGCCCCGTTGTGCGAACCCCGTGATCCATGCGATCCAGCAGATCTCGGGGAGGCGGCGGAGGCCGCCGCTGCTGCAGCGGTCGACTCCGACTGGAACTCAGCATCGTCGGCCACCAAGGCCAATTCGGTTTCCTCGACCTCCGCCTCGTGCGAGGGGACGGGGACGCCCCAGCGCCGCATCCCCTGCTCCATGCGACGGATCACCGTCTCGATGACCTCCACCCGTCCGTTCCGCTTGTTCTCCCCCGAGATCACGTCCCAGTGCGCCAACGGACCGCACGTCAGGCGCAGCATGTCGGACACGGCCTCTTCGTATTGGGCCCGCTTCTCCCGGTTGCGCCAGTCCTCGTCGGTCAGCTTCCAGCTCTTCAGCGGATCGTCGCGCCGGCGCACGAAACGCCGCAGCTGCTCCTCGTGTGAGAGGTGCATCCACAGCTTGATGACGATCATCCCCTCCTCGGCCAGCGTGTGTTCGAAGTCGTTGATCTCTTGATACGCACGCCGCCACTGGACCTCGGTGGCAAGGTCCTCCACCCGCTCGACGAGTACGCGCCCATACCACGAGCGGTCGAAGATCGTCATCCCGCCCCATCCGGGGAGCGGCGGCCAGAAGCGCCAGAGGAAGTGATGGCGCAGTTCGTCGGGGGTGGGTGCGGCGAAGGGGGCGATGTGCACGTGGCGCGGATCGAGTGGCTCGACCAGCCGCTTGATGGCCCCACCCTTGCCGGCGGCGTCCCAACCTTCGAAGACGATGCAGACCGGCGGCCCCAACTCCCCTTCGTTGAGCTGACCGCCATTGATCAGCCGCAAGTGCAACAGGCGGCGTTGCGCCCTCCCGAGTCGCTTGGCCTCCTCGTCCTTCGACAGTCTCAGGGAGAGATCGGCGTCCTCGAGCTGGGCATAGTCCCGGCGTTGCGTCTCGGCGCTCGAAGCCGGGTCCGCTGCGGAGGCGGAGACGGAGGTGGGGGTGGGGGTGGGGGCGGAGGTGGGGGTGGGGGCACGTGGGTTGCGGCCGTCCTCGTTCGAGCCGTGGCCCTCGTCCGCCCGGCCGCCACCGGCGTCGTCGGCATCGTGATGGCCGGCATCGCGCCCGGCGTGGCCGCCGTGTCCGCCGTGTCCGCCGTGTCCGCCGTGATCGTGCTTGCTCACGTTGCCTGTTGTAGCCGATCTGCTGTGCCGCCGCCGATCTGGGCCAGGGGGGCCGACTTCGATGGCTTGGTGGCCGCTCTTCTCGGTGCGGATAGGGTTTCTGACGAAGTCTGCGAGGATGCTTCTGGAGACGAGTTCGCCGAACGACCGGCCGGGTCGACCGCATCGACGACGGAACGGACGAGGTCTTCTTCGCCTGCGATGACGAGCAGTTCCTGGTTCGAGAGATGGCCGACGCGGCCGACCTTCTGACCTGAGGGGTCGAAGATGCCGATCCGAGCGCCGACATAGCGAGCCGAGTCGAAGGCCAGCGTCGCGACGTACCGCTGGCCGGACGATCCGGCGCCATCGGGTCGGCCCGCCACCGTCGAGGATTCGGCACAGATCGCCTCGAGTTCGGACACGTCGAGCCACGACTCGTTGTTGTAAGAGAGAACCAGTAGGTCGCACGAGACCGATCGCACGACCGAGGCCAATGCATCTGGCATCGTCCGCTTGGAGTTGAAGGGGGAGTGCGTCTCGGGATCGCGGGCGTCCACGCGTTTGCGAGCGACCCCGTAGGCCTCGGGGGCATCCCAGGCAACCAGGGTCTCCCACACGTGATAGTTGGTGAAGTACCGATGCTGGTTGTACGGCGGATCCAAGTACGCCAGATCGAAGTGCCCGAGTTCCCGGGCATCGACCGCACTGGTCGAAACGATCGGATCGACACCTCCGGTTCCGATGCCGCGTCGGGTCAACGCCACCGCGTCACCCCTGATGGCCCGTCCGGGTCCGGGCAGCAGCTCGGGCACCCGGAGTTCCAAAGGGTTGAACGATCGTGGCGCCCATTGCTTGACGTAGGCCATCTGCACGCCGGTTGTCGAGTCCACTCGGTCCGCCGCCTCGATGAGCGAGGTCAACAAGAGGGGGTAGAGGGGTGACCCCGCATACTCCGACTCGATGCAGTCCCGGGCGGCATCGATCCGAGCGGCGTTCTGAGGCTGGAAGAACCGGGCCTGCTGGCTGAAGGTCTCGTGCACGTATCCGGGCTGACCCGGAAGTGCATTGAGGTGGGCGATGGCCGCTCGCAACGACCTGGTGTCGGTAGCGGCGGCATCTGTCTCGATATAGGTGCGGGCGAAGGCCTCCGCGTAGCGGGCGGTGTCGACGGCGGTGACGTGGACGCCTTGGGCCTTGAAGGCCTGTGCGACGCGGGTGGTGCCGGTGAACAGATCGAGCGCGGTGCGTGCCCCGGCGGCCTCGCAGATCCGGGCGAGGACGGGAACCAGCCGACGCTTCGATCCGATGTACTTGATCACGTGGGCGCTCCGCTCACGGACCGCCCGCACCGACCCCGCTGGCCGCCCCGGCACCCGCGTCCTGCGCCGTGGCCCCGGCTACCCGCACGTCCTTGTCCTTGTCCAGGTCCGCCTTCTGGTCCTCGCCCAAGTCCGCTTCCTTGTTTTTGTCCAGGCCCGCTTTCTGGTCCTCGTCCCGGTTGACGGAGGCCATCGGTGCAGCGCGGCCGCGGGGCGATTGCGGGGCAGGTCACGAGGCCGTCACGGGGTCCCACCCTACGATGGGCGGTCATGGCTTCCGGGGACCGTGGAGAGGCTGGCGGCGACTCGCATTGGGTGCGCTGGCATGCCGCGTACGAGGACCCGAATTCACCACTCTCGCTCCGGCTCCGCCTGGTCCAGGAACTGGTGTGGAGCACCCTCGACGAGATTCCGGTCTCGGGATCCGACGGGAGCAGCGTCTCTGGATCGGGGCAATCGAGGTTCGACAGGAATCGATCCCTGAATGGGGATCTTGAGACGTCCACGAAACCGTTCCGGATCGTCAGCCTCTGTTCCGGACAGGGTCGAGACGTGATCGACGTCTTGGCCACCCACCCCCGAGCAGCCGGGGTGACAGCCCTCCTGGTCGACCTCGACCCCGATCTTGTTGCTTTCGCCAGGGCGCGGGCCGAGGCGGCCGGTCTGACTGATCGGGTCCGTGTCGTCCAGGGAGACGCCTCCCAGTGCCGTCTCTACGCCGCCGATGTGCCCGCAGACCTGGTTCTGGTGTGTGGGGTGTTCGGGAACATCAGTTCTGCGGACATCTCGACGACGATCCGGGCCTTGCCCGCCTTTTGCGTGCCCGGGGCCAGCGTTGTCTGGACCCGGCATCGACGACCGCCCGACCTGACCCCATCGATCAGGGCGCAGTTCGTGGCGGCCGGGCTGGCCGAGGTCACGTTCGCTGCCCCCGAGGGCTTCCTCTTCGGCACCGGTCGCAACCGACTCGTCGGCGATCCTGGGATTTTCGGGCCTTTTGAACCCGAACGCACCCTGTTCGATTTCGTCGGTGACGGAATGCTCCCCGCATGACGGATCCGTCGGGGGAACCTCACGCCGAGCTGTCCTCGCCCAGGGGATCCGAGGAAACCCTTCCGGCTCCGGCTCCGGCTCCGGCGCCGGGTCGATCCGGTAGAGGAGATCCAGCGGATGCGGCCGCCGGATCCGGGACGGCGACCGCACCCGACCGCCATCATCTGCACCCGAACGAGCTGGCCCGCATGGCCTGGCGCACCTTCCGGATCGAGCCGGCCCGGGTCATCGTCCCGGCCCTGGTGATCTTCGCCCTGGATGCGATCCAGGGAACCTTCTATACCGAGATCGCCGTCGACCGACTGGGGGTGGAATCCGTCCTCGGCATCGTCGTCTTCGCCACGTCCGCCCTGGGATTGACCTTCTATGCCGGGATGCTCGAGCGCCTGGTCGGGTCGATCGAGCGGAACGAGGCGCCCCAGCCGATCCACCAGGTGCTGCGCACGCTGCCCTGGGGCCGTCTGCTGATCGCCGAGTTCTTCCTTGTCATCATCGACGGCGTCGCCAGCGCCGCCATCGTCATTCCCGGGCTGGTCGTCACCACGTTGTTCGCCCTGGTCGGTCCGCTCATCAACCTGCTCGACTGCCGGGTCCGCGAGGCCTTCTCCCGCTCGCTCAAGCTCGTCTGGCCCCACTTCTTCCTCGTGTTCCTCATCATCACGTTGCCACTCGCGATCGAGCACGAGGTCCTGATCTTGGTGGCGGAACTCGTCCCGCACGAGAAGGTCCTTCTCGTCTACCTCTCCAATTTCATTGTGGGCGACCTCTTCGGGATGGCGCTCGGGCTGCTCGAGGTGACCTTGGCCGAGCGCATGGTCAGGGGAGCACGGGGCCCGGGTCAGGACGTACGCTCAGAGGACATCGAGCTGCCGGGCCAGCTTGCGTGAATTGAGGCGGACTCGAGCACGGAATCGACCCACACAGACACACCGAGCCACACAGACACACCGAGCCACAACGATGTCGGCCGCGACGAGATCCGCCTGAAGGCAGCGAGCCGGACTCCACCAGATCAGAGCCGCGTCAGGTCAGAATCGATCACGACAGAACCGAACAGCGCAACGAAGAGCAACCACGTCAACGTCGAGGAGGCGCACCCAGCATGGAAGAGACCATTCACGGAACGACGATGCCGGTCCTCGAGATCTCGCTGCAGGCGGGAGAGTCGGTGACCACGGAGGTGGGTGAATTCAGCTGGATGTCGGACTCGATTCAGTTCACCACCAATACCGGTGGCGGCATGGGCGGCAAGGGGATCATGGGAGCGGTGAAGAGAGCCGTCGCCGGCGCCTCGATCATGATGACCACCTACACGGCGCAGGGCGGCCCGGGGTCGGTTGCATTCGCATCCAAGGTCCCCGGCCATATCCTGCCGATCGACGTCACCCCCGGGAACGAGTTCATGGCACACCGCCATGGCTTCATGGCGGCCACGCCCGGTATCCAGCTCGCGATGGGCTTCCAGCAATCGCTGCGCGGCGGCATCTTCGGCGGCGAGGGTCTCGTGCTCCAAAAGATCAGTGGGGAAGGGCGGGCCTGGATCGATCTGCAGGGCGAAGTCATCGTCTACGACCTGCAGCCGGGACAGTCGATGCGGGTCCATCCCGGACACGCTGGCCTGTTCCAGGCATCCGTCCAGTTCTCGGTGCAGAAGATCCAAGGAATGCGCAACCGCTACATGGGCGACGACGGCCACCATTTCGCCGTACTGACCGGCCCGGGTCGCATTTGGCTCCAGTCGATGCCGACATCGATCCTGGCCGGCGTCATCTATGAGAACCTGCCACGCGGCGATCGCGATGACCACGGCGTGGCCGATGCCGGCGCGGCGATCGGTGGCGCAAAGATCATCGGCGATCTCTTCAAGTAGAGGCCTGGGCCAGCAGGGGAATCGAGGCGCCTGGGATCAGCTTGTGTCGGACGGAGGGTGCGGTCCGGGTTGGTTCCATTCGATCCAGCCGGCGCCGGTGCGCCCGTCGTCGGTGCGGCACTGCACCATGGCCCGGGGGAAATAGCTCAGGCGTCCATCCTGGTCGTTGCGCAACAGGACCGGCCCGAAGGCGACGGGTGTGACGTCGATGCCGAGATCATGGACGGGTGGTGTCGTGGGTTCGCCCGAATCGGTCACGCCGGCGGTGAGCTCGACGCGAGCCGTGGCGGGGAATCCATGGTCGCCCAGCGACTCGGTGATGCTGAGCCCAGTCACGGGATGGGTCGGTCCGGGCGTCCTCGACGAGCGGCCCGGGGTCTGGACGTATCCGAAGTAAGCCTGTAGTCCGTCGAAGCGGATGTCGACGGCGTGTGTTCGGGTGCCGTCGTCGAGGCGCATCGAGTTCCAGCACCAACCGAAGGCCCACCAGTCCCGCACGCCCCATGAATGATCACGCTGACCTTGCCCGTCGACGGTGAAGGTCTCGCCCTCAATCGTGACGGTGCCCTGCACGAGGCACGGGATCTCGTAGCGGGTGGTGACGTCGTAGTGGTACGGCGTGCCGTCGGTGGTCCAGGTGAGATCGAGACTGCCCTCGACGGGTTCCCAACCGGTGTCGGTGTAGGCGTCCTCGGGCTTGGCGAAGCGTTGCGCTGTCATGTGCGGCACGGCGAGCCTGAACTCTTCGAGCGGCCGCACGATGTCGATCTCGAGCGTTGCCGGGTGTGCGGCCGAGGGACCCGACTCGGTGGCCAGGCCCATGCCCGGCGGGATGGGCATCTGATAGTCGACCGAGCAGATGCCCGGGAGACCCGTCCGGACGATCCATGTCGTCCACCAGGCCACGCCGAGGTTGGGATAGAGCCCGAGGCGGAGCCAACCACCGAGCTCTCCGTCCTGGTCAACGAAGTCGCAGTAGTACGACTCGTTCCAGAGCGGATCCGGATCCGGATCGTGCCGTTGTTCGTCCGAGGGCAGCACGACGTGAGCCGCCGTCACCGATTTGCTCCAGGATGCATTGCGCTCGCCCCCTTCGGACCGGGCACCTCGACGATGGGATCGTCCCGATCGTCGAACTCGGTGCGGAGTGCTTTGGACATCACGGCGTGTTGAAAGTACAGCGTGGTGATGTAGGTGAGCTCGAGGACGGCGACATCGTCGAGGTGGCGGCGCAGTGTGGCGAAGAGTTCTTCGGGCACGCGGCCGTGACCGTAGACAAGACAGTCGGCGTAGGCGAGCACGGCACGCTCGATCTCGTCATAGGTGCCGTCCGGGGCAACCTGCCAGGCGGGGATGTTGGTGATCTGGGGCTCGGGCATATCGAGCTCGCGCATCGACTTGGCGTGCTGGCTGAAGACGAACTGGCTCCCGGCCGCCCACCCGGCACGGATTTGTCCGAGCTCCCGGAGTTTGGGGTCCAGCGTGCGGTCCGGGGACTGGTAGAGGCCGAACCCCTTGACGCAGTGATCGAGAATGTCGGGGCTGTTGGCGAAGACGGTCCACCAGTCCCCGGTGGTGCCGTCCCAGCGGCCGGGTTCGGCCACGGGGTCGCGTCCTTCGAAGAGCCAGTCGTACATGGTGGTGACGATCGGCGCGGTGGCTTCATCCTTGGGGACCTGGCGGAGGCGGGGCATGTGCGTGGATGTCGGTGTGGAGCGGTCGTCAGGCGTGAGCGGGCTGGACGTCCGCCGCCGCGTCTCCGACAGCGACAGCCGTCGGTCCTTCGGCTGTCGGTTGGGCGAGTGGCCGAGGTGTGCCGGCGCCCTCGGGGACGTGGGCGATGTCGGCCTCGGTGAACCCACGCATCCAGCAGGCGAACTCGAGCAGGATGCCGTCGGGATCCTGGAAGTAGATGCTGCGCACGAACACGCCGGGATGCAGTTCGTCGCTGATACCCCACTCGGAGTCATCGTGGTTGGCGATCTCGGTGCACGGGATGCCGCGTTCGATGAGGCGTGCACGATACTGGTCGATCTTCTCGGCGGGGACGTTGAAGGCGACGTGGTTCATCGACCCCACGGCGCTGGTCAACTCGCCCTGGTCGGGTCGGGCCTTCGGCGCGCTGACGCCGGGCACGCCATCGGGTGCGTCCGGGAACCAGAAGAAGGCGAGGCAGTCACCACCACCGCAGTCGAAGAAGAAGTGCTGCCCCATGCCGGCAGGCAGCTCGATCGTCTTCACCAACGGCATGCCGAGGACATTGGTGTAGAAGTCAACGGTGCGCGCCATGTCGCGGCACACGAGTGCGAGGTGGTTGATGCCCTGGAATTCGAAGGGGCGTTCCGTTTCATGGCTCGTCATCGCTGTGCCCTCCCTGGGACCGATGCCTCGTCGGTGTCGACCACACTACGCGGCAATCCAGTGCAGATCGTGTGCCGTATGACCGCTGGAACGAAACGGGGTCGCCGCTGAGTTCGAGATCTGGGTCAGAGGATCTGAAGCCGGCGGTTCCGGGACCACGAGAGGACCTCGAGGGCATGCTCTGCGTGGCGAAGGCGTACTGGGCCCCGTCCCACGACAGGACGTCGGGATCGGGGAAGTCGCCACTGTGGACGGGAGCCCAGGGTGCGCTGAGGGCGCCGTGGCGGGTGGCGCCACCAGACATGCAAGCCGCGGCGAGGAAGGCGACGAGCGCGCCGGTCGCGACGACATGGATCACGGAGAAGGGGGTGTCTGCTCGGGTGTCCGATCAGTGGTCGTATCCGACGCGGCGCGGCATTAGAAGGTCGGTGAGGGGGATGCAGGCTGCATGACGTTCCGTCACAGGGTCGGCGGAAATCGTCGTGGGGTTTATAGTGCGAGGCTGCTTGGCAACGGCAACGGCAACGGCAACGGCAACGTCGAAACTCCGACCGTCGCATTATGCGCAGGGATGCGGGCCGGGTAGGTCCCGGTGCCGGCGCGATTTCCTATAACCAACTGAGAAGAGAGCGATCCTCCGACGATGTCCAGGGAGCACAAGGCATTCGGCAACTTGGCCTGGAAGGCGATGAATAGAGGACATCGAGCGCTGTTGAAAGTCAGCGGCGGTCGCTTGACCTCCAATCTCCTCGGCATGCCGGCGGTCGACCTCGAGACCATCGGGCGCAAGTCGGGGCAGAAGCGCTCGACCATGCTCGCCTGCCCTGTACACGACGACAACCGCGTGGTCCTGGTGGCGTCGAGGGGCGGTGCGGATCATCATCCGTCGTGGTATCTGAACCTCACCGACAATCCCGATGTGAAGGTCACGATGTTGGGCGAGACGCGCTCGATGCGGGCTCGCACGGCATCACCCGAGGAGAAGGCGGCGTTGTGGCCCGACATCGTGGCCGCCTACAAGTACTACGAGGGTTACCAGAAACGCTCGAGCCGCGATATCCCGGTCGTCATCTGCGAGCCCCTACCGGGGCCCGATCCGTCCTGAGCGGAGCCGGACTCGGGGCTGGGCCGACGCCCCGGCCCGACGAGTCCGCAGGAGAGAGACGGCGGGCGCGACGGGCGGGACGGGCGGATGGGACAGACGGGCCAGGCCCCTGGATGGGTATGGCCGGGCGGGACCGGCAGGACCCGCAGGCCTTGCGGCTCCGGCACGTCATTCGGGCAGCCCCGGCGGGGCATTCGGGGGAGCGACCACTACGATGCGGCCAATGTCGCTGGAGCCCGCTGGGGACGCCGCCTTTGATCTGAACATGGCCGTGTCGCAGCTGGCGTCGAACAGCACCGACCTGCGGATCATGCTCAAACTCCTGGTCTCGCAGCTTTCCGATGCCCTGGGGAACCGGATGACGGTGGAGCGGGCCGGCCGATTCCGCAAGAGCGAAGAGATCAAGGTCGTACGGATCACGCTCGGTGACGACACCCTCGAAGCGAGCGTTGACGGACCAGCGGTCCGCTGCAGCATCGGTCACAGCTCGGGCGGTATCCGCATCCGCAGCGAGCAGGTGGGCATGGACGTATGGCTGACTCGCCTGCTGAGCACGTTGCAGGCCGAGGCCGCATCGAGCGAACAAACCCGGCAGGCGCTGGAGAACATCGTGATCGGAGGACCATCGTGACGGATCCCCAAGCGGGACAGACCGGGGAGGGCCAGGCGGGACAGGGGCAGTCACCCCCTGCCCAGCCACCGGCCGATCTCCCCAAGGACGCAGCCCATCGTCTCGAGGAGCTCGAACACGGCTTGTTCACCTCGGACCTCTCGGTCAACGAGTTCCTTCTGGTCAAGGAGGCGGGCTTCCATCCGCTCGGGTTCGTGATGGGCTCGTCGATCTACCACATCGGCATCCAGACCCGGAAGTGGGGCGAGAGCCAGGAACTCACGAAGCTGACCGAGGCGATGTACACGGCCCGAGAGCTGGCCATGACCCGGATGGAAGAGGAGGCCGAGGAGCTCGGGGCTGACGGCGTGGTCGGTGTCCGCCTCGACGTCAACTACTACGAGTGGGGGAACGACTCGGCCGAGTTCATCGCTTTCGGCACGGCGGTGAAGGCCGAGGACGGCACCTCGTATCGCAATGCCCTCGGCAAGCCCTTCACCTCCGATCTCTCGGGGCAGGACTTCTGGACCCTCATGCAGACGGGCCACGTGCCCCAGGGCCTGGTCATGGGCACCTGTGTCTTCCATATCGCCCACCGCAAGCTGACCCAGGCTCTGGGCTCCATGGGCCAGAACGTGGAACTGCCCAACTTCACCCAGGCCCTCTATGAGGCACGGGAGCTCGCCATGACGCGCATGCAGGACGAAGCCGGGCAGCTCAACGCCAGCGGGATCGTCGGGGTCCGCCTGGAGGAGAAGTCGCACCAGTGGGGCTCGCACACCATCGAGTTCTTGGCGCTGGGCACGGCGGTGACCAAACGCAGTGGCGAGGTCACGCTGCCCAAGCCCATCACGATCATCTCACTGGACAACTGATGGCGGGGGGAGCGGCCGCCAATCGGTCCGGCAGCGGTCGCACCGGCCGTGGGACGGCCGCCGTAGACGTGGCCGTGTACGTGGCGGTGACCGTGGCCGTGGACAAAGACGGGCCGTGCCCATGTCGATGAACGACCAGCCCCCGGTGGACGGTGCCCCGGTCGGCGGCGGCCCGCAGGGGGATCTGCCCGAAGCCGCCCTGCGCCGCCTCGATTCGAGCGCCTTCTCCTCGGGCCTGACGGTGCCCGATTTCGCCGCCTGCCTCGACCTCGGACTCCAGCCCGTGTCGCTGGTCCAGGGCTTCTGCGTCATGCAGTGGGGTTGGTACGGACCCGGCACGTCCTACATGCGGGGCATGAACCCCTACTCCGGGGGCCCGAGCAGTCCCGACGCCTACAGCGAGAGCTATCGCTGCCCCCATGGCTACGTGAGCGCGGACCACCGCATGTGGGGCCAGAACTTCGAACAGCCCTGGGTGCAGGATGCCTGGTCGTCCGGGTACATGACCGCCTATTCACGGATGATGGAAGAGGCCAGGGTGCACGGCGCCCATGGCGTGATCGGGGTGGTCGACCGGATCTCCGCCGTGGCCGACACCGGCACGACCGAGTTCCACTTCCTGGGTACCGCCGTCACGGTGGAGGACGGCCCGGCGCCCGCCGGCGGCGCGCCCTGGAGCACCTACCTGGCCGGGCAGCGGCTGACCAAGTCGATCGAGGCCGGGTTCATGCCGATTGCCATCGTGGCCTCGATGGCCTCGGTGCGTGTCTGGGCTTACTGCGTGACCGAGTACCTCATGGAGTCCTCCATGGGATGGGGCTCCGCGCAACCCCTGATCGTCGAACAGGTGAGCAAGGCCCACATGGCCGTGCGCCAGATCGCCCGCAAGCATGTCCGCCAGCAGCTCAAGGGCGACGAGTTGCACGGCGCCCGGATCGAGGTGTCCGGTCGGGAGCTCTCCCAGGGCGACGAGGTCATCGACTGCACCCTGCGCGGCAACCGGATGCGGCGCTTCAAGGACTACGACGCCATCCCCGCCCCCCGCCCCACGGTGCGACTCGGATGAGCACTGCACCGACAGGCGACGCCGCCGACGCCGCCGACGCCGCAGCCAACGCCAACCGCAACGCCACGGTCGCCGGCTCCATTCCGGATCCCAAGGCCGAGATGCGCAAGGGCGCCCAGTCCATCGCCGTCGCCGAGCCTCCCTCGAAGACCCGAGGGCTCACGTCCGACCTCTCCGTCGACGAGGCCTTATTGATCCACGGCGCCGGCTGGGAGCCGCTCGACCTCGTCTGCGGCGTGGCCGTCTGCTCCATCCCCTACGGGGTGTGGAGTTGGGCCAGCACCGGCGGGTCGATCACGCTCGCCTCCGACGCCCACAATCTCGCCATGGGCCAAGCCGTGGCCCAGATCCGGGCCGAGTGCTCCAAGGTCAAGGGGCACGGCGTGGTCGGCATGGAGGTCGAGGTCACGCTGCGCCAGCACCACGTGGACGTCGAGCTGGTGGGCACGGCTGTCAGGCCCATGAGCCATCACCAGGGCGACGACGCCGCCTTGGCCATGCCCTTTGTGACGGATCTGTCCGCCCGAGATTTCACGTTGTTGATGCGGGCCGGCTGGATGCCCGTCGGTCTCGCCTTCGGGACCAGCTTCGTCTACGCGCCCCGGCGCACGGCCGGCGCCGCCATGCGCCAATCGACCCAGAACGTCGAGCTCACCAACTACACCCAGGCCATGTACGCCGCCCGGGAGTCGGCCATGGAGCAGATGCAGAGCTCTGCACTGCAGGCCCGTGGACAGGGCGTGGTCGAGGTCAAGGTGAGCGAGGGGCCGGTCGTCTTCGCCCGCCACGCCATCGGGTTCAGCGCCTGGGGCACCGCAGTGAAGCTGGTGGCCGAGACCCATCAGTTCGTCCAGCCCCAGGTGGTGCTGCCGCTGGACGACGCCGTCGTGGCCTTCGAGGCCGAGAGCATGCGCAGCACCGGGCAAGGGAGGCATTGATGAGCCCATCGAGAGACTGGGACGCCTGGGCCAGGACCTTCGAGTCCATCGACGGGCCCGACGCGTTCGCGGCCCTGTTCGCCCCCGGGGGGCGATTCTGTGACCCGGTGACCCCGTGGACCACCGACCTGCACAAGGTGGCCCGGGACACCGACGCCATCTTCCCGGACTGGAACCAGCGGGTGGACCGCATCCGGGGCGGCGAGGACTGGGCCGTCTTCGAGTGGACCGGGACGGCCACGTTCCACGCCGGTGAGGGCAAGGACGGCGTCCCCATCTCCATGACCGGGGCCACCGTGATCGACGTCGACGGAGACGGCCTCGTGACCGCCTGGCGGGACTACCTCGACACCAACGAACCCACCCAGCAGATCACGGCCGGCCTGGAACGGGCCCTCGAGGGCGGCTAAGGCAGCGTCACGACCCGGCGGCCACCGCCTTGACGTGGGCCAGGCGGGCATCACGGGCCTCGTCGAGATCCTCGGCGGCCCGCTCGTCGTCCGCCATCTCGGCGTCGATGTCGGTGTCGGCGAAGGCGATCACTCCCATTGATTCGAAGGCGGCCCGTAACTTGGGCCCCCACAGCCCGATATCGCGCAGAATCGGCACGATCCGCATGAACAGGAACGAGCGGAACTGCTGCAGCGTCTCGGAGTTCTCGACGTAGGTCCCGATCTCGGGGGGCAGTCCCAGGCGCTCCCATACCTCGTTGCCCAAGAAGCGGTCGCGCATCAGGTAGCAGGCCTCGATGCAGAAGTCCTCCCGCTCCTCACGTTCGGCCTGGGAGAGCTGGGGGTAGTAGTCCCGCAGCGCCAGCCGTCCGAACATGACGTGCCGGGCCTCGTCCTGCATCACATATGCGTTGAGGGCCTTGGCCAACGGGTTCTGGGCGTTGTTGCGGATCACGCCGAATGCGGCGAGCGCCAGCCCCTCGATCAGCACCTGCATCCCCAGATAGGTCATGTCCCAGCGGCTGTCGGCGATGACGTCATCGAGCAGCGCCTTGAGGTGCACGTTGAGCGGGTAGGTGAGCTGGACCTTCTCGTGCAGGTACCGGCTGTAGACCTCGACGTGGCGGGCCTCGTCGATGACCTGGGTGGCGGCGTAGAACTTGGAGTCGATGTCGGGCACCGTCTGGACGATCTTGGCTGTGCAGATCAGCGCACCCTGCTCGCCGTGCATGAATTGGCTGAAACGCCAGGCCTCGACGTGGCGACGCAGCTCGCCCCGGCGCTCCTCGGACATGGCGTCCCACCACTCGGTGCCGAAGAGCGGGTTGATCTCGTCGGGCATGCCGACGGGATTGGTCAGGTCGACGTCCTGGCTCCAGTCGAGCCGGTCACTGCCGATCCATTGGCGCCGGGTGCCCTTGTCGTAGAGGCGCAGCAGTTGGTCCCGTCCGCCCGAGTAGTCGAAATCGAACATGGTGGTCGAGGGGGACTCGATGCCCCACGACGGCTCGAAGGCGAGATCCGACTCGGATGCGGTCGGGCTGGTGGACATGGGGCCCCCTTGCTTCGTGTGGCCCGCCCGAGAGCCGGCCCCGGAGGGCCACCGGGCGGCGCCTGGTTCTCTCCGGCGACGCTACTCGGCGCGCCACATCCGATCCTGGCCGGGCCCGCCCCATCGGGCTGTACCGACCGCCTCCCGACCGCCTCCCGGGCGCCGTCTGCAGCGACAGACCAGAGTCCCGACACGATTTCCACGAGCCGGCCGACGGCCCACAAGTACCCAGCCGGGGCATGACCCACCCATCCGGCGCATGCCCCACCCATCCGGCGCGTGACCCACCCAGGCGGCGCATGGCCCACCCAGCCGGCACACGGCCCACCCAGCCGGCACACGGCCCAGCGGGCACGACGTCAAGGGTGGGTCGTCAGCGGAAGTCGAAAGCAACCTTGATGGCGCCGCTCTCCTCCTGGGTGGCCAGCGCGATGAAAGCTTCGCGCCACTCGTCCAGACGGAACGTGTGGGTGAGCATGCCCGTCATGTCGATGCGTCCCTCGGCGCAGAGGTGCAGGTAGTGCTCGATGCCGTGCCGGCGCACACCCTCGACCTCCTCCACCCCGAACGCGTTCGAACCGACCCAGGAGATCTCCTTGAAGTAGAGGGGGGACCACTCCCAGCGTTCGGGTGCGTGCACGCCGCTCTTGACCATCGTGCCTCGCTGTTTGAGCAGCCGCACACCGACCTCGGCGG
The DNA here is from genome assembly GCA_963754445.1 of uncultured Acidimicrobiaceae bacterium. Taxonomy (GTDB): domain Bacteria; phylum Actinomycetota; class Acidimicrobiia; order Acidimicrobiales; family RAAP-2; genus Bog-473. The sequence continues at coordinate 2,061,617 of CAVWFT010000002.1, forward strand.
TCTGCGCAGTGCCGACAGTGTCGTAGACGACGTCGAAGCCACCAGGGTGGGCCATCGGGAGGGCGCTGCCTCCGAACTTCTGGAGCACGCCACCAGACCAGGCCGCGGCCTCCTCGAGCAGCTGCTCGACCGGGAAGGGGTCGATCACCGTGGCGCCGAGCCGCTTGGCCAGGGCGGCCTGGGCGGGCCAGCGGGCGACGACCATGATGTCGACGTCGGGATAGAGCGCCTTGATGATGGCGGTGGCACAGCTACCGAGGGCGCCGCCGCCGTAGATCAGGACCTTGCCTCCCGGCGTTGGTGGGTGCCGGGTGACCGAGTGGAGTGAGACGGCGAAGGGGTCGCCGATGACGGCAACCTCGTCGGTCAGGTTGTCGGGCACCGGTATGAGCATCGACTCGTGGGCCGGGAAATAGTCCGCAAAGCCCCCTGGGGCGTCCTTCGACGTGCCGGTGTGGATTCCCGCCGCGATCGGACCCTGTGTGAAGTGGTAGCAGAGGCTGTAGTCGCCGGCCTCACAGGAGGCGCACATGGGGTCGATCCCGCGCGGCGCGCAGGACAACCATGGGTTCAGGACGACGCGCTGACCGACCTCGAGGGTCGTAACGGCGGGACCGACTTCGACGACATCGGCCACCACCTCGTGTCCGAAGACGGTGGGGAAGCTGAAGTACCCGTTCAGGGCGCTGTCGCCGAAGTCGTCCCCGAAGTCCATGAAGACCATCTTGGCGTCGGACCCACAGATCCCGGTCAACCGGGTCTTGGCCACGGCCCAGTCGTCGCGGACCAGAGTCGGGTGGTCGAGCTCCTCCATCCGCATCGGGCATCGGGACAGACCCTTGAGGAGACTGTTCGAATCGTCGGGCGGGGTCCACCGCTCAGGCTTGACCCCGTACAGAAGACCCTGCATCACGACCCTCCTCCGCGCCTGTGCGCTCGTTTTTTGCCAGCGTTGCCCTTTGAGTGTCCTCAATGTCTAGGCGAAAACACCCTCATCGGAAAAGCGCTAGCGGAAGAAGCCGCCGAGCCCCACCCAGGTGATGACGCCGTCGTTGTTGGCATTGACCACGCCATTGACGATGGTGAGGACCAAGAGCGCAACCCAGACGAAGCCGATGATTATCCCGGCCAGGGCCATGCCGCTCCCTTTCTGGGCGCCATTCGACCGTGTGATCTGACCACGGGCGACGAAGCCGAGGATGATCCCGACGATGCCGGGAATGAAGAGCACGAACCCGCAGAGGGAGCAGACAAGTGAGGCGATCGCCAGCCCGTTGGTCTGCTGAGCCTGACCCGGCGCTACGTAGATCGGCTGCCCATACGGCGCCTGCGAATAGGGCGCCTGTCCATACGGCGCCTGTCCGTACGGCGCCTGTCCATACGGCGCCGAGCCATAGGCGGGAGGAGGCCCCGCCGGGGCTCCCGCCCACGGAGCACCTCCGTATTGGGGGCCTTGTTCCGCCATGGGCGGCTGCGTCGGGTAAGAGGCCGGCCCCGGTGTCGTTTCCTGGTTCGAACCGAGGGATTGTTCCGGACTCCGCGCATCTCCGGCGACCGCCTCGTCCCGTTCGGTCGTCTGCGCCCCGAGAGGGCTGGTGTTCGGCGGACCCGTCCACTGTTCGGGGGGGTACCACTTACCGTCGGATGCCAGCCACCACCCAGGACCCTGCGAAGTGTCGCTCATGTCGTGACCCGATCTCCGTGCCTCGTGAACGGGCTGAGCATACGAGGAGCCAGGAACTCCATCGGTGATCGCCGGCCAGCGCGTTCAGGTCACGTAAGGACAGTGGCGACAGCCTGCGTCGCAGCAGAAACCCCGCCTGGCCAGGTAACGCGCCGTGAACACGGTGAACCCTGTCTCGGGGTCCACATAGGTGTCGCTTCCGGTTTCCAGGGCCTGGGAGTGGGCCGAGATGACCCGGCCGTAATCAGCACGAGAGGGCGAGAGCCGATCCCGATGGGGTTCGGCGAGTGGCCGGTCGGCCAAGGGGTCATCCGGAGCATCAGGACCGCGTCGAGGCTCGGCCATGTCTCCTGGGCCAGTGCGCCCGGCCCCACGTCGGGACCGGGCGCCTCTGGCTACCTCTTCTTGACGGCCTTCTTGGCCGGAGTCCGCTTCGCCGGCGCCTTCTTGGCGGGCGCCCGCTTCGCCGGAGCCTTGCGAGCCGTTGCCGCCTTCTTGGCGGGGGCCTTCTTGGCAGTCGTGCGAGTCGCGGTGGCCCTGGCCGCCACGGGAGCGGCCGACTTGCCCGCAGCGGCAACCGCAGCGTCGTCGGTCGGGAATGCACCCTTCACGAGCTTGGGAGCCTTGGCCGGGGCCAGCACGGCATCCTTGAATGCCTTCACCGGCGTGATGCGGGCCTTCTTCGAAGCCTTGATACGGATGGCCTCGCCGGTGGCCGGGTTGCGGCCCATACGGGACGGACGGTCGACCTTGACGAACTTGGCAAAGCCGGGGATCGAGATCGGCTCACCCTTGGACACGACGGCGGTCACCACATCGGTGAATCCGTCGATCACAGTAATGACCGTCTTGAGTTCGACGTCCGACTGGACTGCGACTGCTCTAGCTAGTTCACGCTTGTTCATGGCGACATTGTGGCCGACGCGCACCCCGGAATGCACATCTTTCGAGCCAAAAAGTGTGTGAATTCACGGAAAATTAGCCAATCGGCTCGAATTCACGACGGCGCAGCCGCCTCGATCGTCACCGGGCGGGCATCCACTGCGCCCAGTAGGGATTGGTCGCAGTGGTCTTTTCGAGGAGGATGATCACGGTTCCCCACGGGTCGTGGCACCACGTCGTCTTCAGCCCGGCGACGTCCGCCACACTGGTTGTGAGGAATTCCACACCCCGGGTTTCGAGGTCAGTTCGGGTTGCTTCGATGTCGTCGCAGACGAAGCCGATGTGGGTGAGCCCGACCCGAGTGACCGAGGGGCGCCCGTTTGGCGGGAGGACGACGTCGGCATTGGGGTACTCGATGATCTCGAGCACGCGGTCGTCTTTGCCGAATCCCACAATGGCGGCGTGCACGGCGACCGGGGACGGAAGCAGCTCGCCCATGTCGCTCTCGATCTGGGCGCCGTCCATCCGATAGGGCGGTGAAAGGACCTCGAGGCCCAGAACGTCGCGATACCACTCGACCGCCGCTTCAACGTCGGGGACGCAGAGGGCTGAGTGGGCCAGACCGGTCAGCAAGGAGTCAGGTCCAGCGCGAGAGCTCGTGTTGGAAGCGCTTGTTCCAGCCGCGGGCGTGGAATTTCGCCCTCCTGAGTCCCTTGCGCATGCCGATCGCCACAATGAAGACGATCGGTGCGAAGAGGCCTGCCAGGGCACTCAGGCCCATGAGGCGTACGTGATTCGGTCGGTTTTCAGGCCCATCCACGCAATCAGTGCTACACCTGGGCAACCGTGCTCCGCCAATAGCCATTGGCCTGACTTACCCGTAGGAGTCCCAACTCAGATGAGCGACACCAACCCGTCGGACTCGACGTCGAGCGACGTCACCACCGCCGAGGAGGCACCGGCCCAAGCAAAGAAGCCCAAGGCGAGGCGCTCCCGGCAGGTGATCTCGTGGGTGCTCATCGTCTTGGCAGCGCTGCTCATCCCCGTTTCGGTGATCTCGACCTGGGCCATCCGTACTGTCACGAACACGGATCACTACGTCGAGACGATGGCCCCACTGGCTCGGAATACGGCCATCACGAACCAGCTGGCAACCAAGGCGACCGACGAGCTCTTCTCGACTCATATCGTCCAGGACAAGATCGCTGGTCTCCTTCCGGCTAAGGCCAAGCCGATTCTCGTACCCATCACCAACGAGGTGAAGCAGTACGTCCACGGCGTCGCTCTGAAGTTCTTCCAGAGCCCGCAGTTCGGGAAGTTGTGGGACGCGCTCAACCGTCACACGCACGAGGCGGTCGTCGACGTCTTGGAGGGAAAGACGTCTCCACTGCTCGAACGAGTGGAAAAGGGCGGCCAGATCGCCGTCAACGTCTCGCCCGCGCTGAACAACATCATCGACAAGCTGAACCAGAAGGGGATCACCCTCTTCAACCCGCTCAAGGCCATCTCGTCGAACAGCGATAAAGGTCTCGGCCTGACCATCGTCACCAAGGATCAGGTCCACAAGTACTCGGCCCTCTTCAACACCATCGTCCAGCTCGGGTGGGCCGTGCCGATCGCCGCGGTCGTGATCGGACTGGCGTCCATCCTGGTGGCGGTCGATCGTCGCAAGGCGCTACTCCGTGCGTCACTCGGGGTCGGTCTGGTGACCCTGCTCTTCCTTGCTGCGCTTTCCACGGGAAGGAACTTCTTCCTCAACGAGGCGTCGGGTCACAACCTCCATCGGGAGGTGGCAGCCGCCGTGTGGGACACCCTGCTGCGGTTCTTGAAGACCGATTTCCGCTGGATGCTCCTCGTCGCCTTGATCGTTGCCTTGTTGGCCTGGGTGTTCGGTCCTGCTCGTTACGCAGTGTGGATCCGTGACCACGTGGTGCGGGGCGTTCGCTGGACCGGAGCGCAGTCCAAAGAGCTCAGCGCTGGAGCGGGTCGGGCCGCTCGGGGGTCGGACGGCGCCCGCAACACAGGCGGTTGGATCGTCGAGCACGTGAACGCTCTGCGCATCCTCGGGGTCGCCGTGGCCGCGCTGTTCCTACTCTTCGGCGGCAATCTGACCGGCTGGAGCCTGCTCGTGATCCTCATTGTGCTCTTGGTGTACTTAGGCTTGCTTCAGTTGGTTGTGGCGTGGGCTCGCAAGGTGGCTCCGGTGCCGCCGACACCAGGGGCGGCATAGCAATCGCGGACGTCGGCTCCGACGGGACGCAGGTCCCTGACCTGCACGAAGCCGGTCGTCGAGCGTCCAACCCTGACGCTGGGCAGAGGCCGCATCTTTGGAATGTGACCCGCCTGGGTAGAGACGACGTGACTTTCAGCGCTGGAGGGGCCACGATGGCGGTCGGAGGAGGCATGGGTCGGACATGACACAGATCACGGCAGTCGCGGGGAGCGGGGCGGGGATACTCATTGTCGTGGCGAGCGTCGTGGCATGGTCCACCGGACAGCGCCGCGCTGCCGTACGCCTTCAGAGGATTCCGGTGCGCGCCGGTCGCCGGGCTGCGGCGCGGCGCTCGGGAGACGCCAGCGAGCGTCCGTAGAGCAGTGTGCCTTCGCAGAATTGGGCGACCGGTGCCGCCTGAGAAAATGGCCGCGACCTAGAAGATTTTTCTTAGCTGACCTTTAAGTCCGCCTCGTAACCTGCAGCCGTGGGTATGCGCTGGCGTCTGGGGCTGGTGGCAGTCGTCGCCATGGCCGTCCTCGGCGGACTGGTGCCGCACGCGGTGGTGGCGGGCGCCGTGAACAGTACGGTGTCGATGGTGCAGGCGATCGAAGCGCCGATTTCTGGCACATCGTGCTCTGACGCCACTTGTGGCAAGGGTTCGCCGACCCCAGCGTCTCCGTCGCCGGCAGGCGCCATGGCAGTCGTTCTCGGTGGTCTCGCGGTGGTCGCGGCAGGCGCCACGCTGATGCGTCGCCACATCGGACGAGCGACCCCTCTTCCGGCCGGCAAGCGAGACCCTCTGTACCACCCTCCGCAGTTCTCCTAGCTCGAACGATCCACTAGGGGGGCACCCAAAGTCGAGCGCGCATGTCGCGCTCTCGGACGCCTTGGACACCCCAGCGAGGCATTGCCGCTTCGGCCGCCTCATCACTCGAGCCACCGAACGGAGCCTCACTGCCGTTCGGCCAACAACAACGGAGAACCTCCAATGACGAAATCGAATTCCGGGCCGTCGCGGCCCGTGGCACACAACGCAACGAGCAGCCGGCGGACCAAGACGTCTGGCCGCGGCAGGGCAGGGTCTGAGTCTTTCCGCAGCCGGCACCCGGTCATCACTGCATTGATCCCCGTGGGATTGGTACTCGCCGTCATCGTCACCATGGTCGTCATCAAAGCGGCCAGCGGGCCCGCCACTGCGGCCTCTTCACATCTGCAATCCGGAAGAGTGACTCGATCGACCCAGTCGGATACCTCGTCGCTTTCGCCGGCCGTGGTGGCAAGTCTTGCGGTTCCGACATCCGTGCTCGACGCGGTGGGAAGTCCGAATACCGTTGCGTTGCCGAGCGCGGTGACCGGGAATACATCGATCCTCAAGGATGCGAGCGGCAAGGCCCTCATCACCTATGTCGGGGCGGAGTACTGCCCGTATTGCGCGGCCGAGCGCTGGGCATTGGCCGTCGCCTTGTCCCGGTTCGGGACATTCACGCACCTGGGCGGCACGCACTCGTCGTCAAGCGACGTTTTTCCGGATACCCAGACCCTCTCTTTCTATGGCTCGACTTATTCGAGCCCGTACGTGGATTTCGCGTCGGTCGAAGAGGCGACGAACGAAGCTGTCAACGGCAGCTACCCGAGCCTCCAGACGCCAACCGCCTCGGAGGGCGCGCTGCTTTCCGAATACGACAGTCAGGGCAGCATTCCGTTCTTGGACATCGCCAACAAGTTCGTGGTCACCGGAGCCAGCTATTCGCCCCAGGTGCTCCAGGGGTTGACGAGGAAGCAGATCGCCCGCGATCTCTCCGACCCATCGAGCGCTGTGGCGCAGGCGATCGACGGAACGGCCAATGACATCACTGCAGCGATCTGCATCGCGACCGGCGATCAGCCCACCAGCGTCTGCGCAACACCGACGATCTCGGCCATCGTCAAGAAGCTGGAAGGCTGAGTATGCAACGCACAGAAGGTTCCAAGGTTCCGGCGTGGGCTGTGAGCGCTTCTCTGGGCCTGTCCCTGCTGGCCGTGGCCATCGCGGCCTACCTCACCGTTACCCACTTCACCGATCCGACGGCACTCGCCTGTCCCGACACTGGTGTTGTCAACTGCACGCTGGTGACGACCTCGCCAGAGTCGCTTGTGTTCGGAGTCCCGCTCGCCGTACTCGGTGTGATCTGGGCTGCCGGCATGTCGGCGCTCTGTCTGCCTTGGTGCTGGCGTTCGCCAGCGGCCTCGGTGGCTAGGGCGCGCGTCATCGGTTCAAGTGCTGGCGCCGCGATGGTGCTGTACCTCGTGTACACCGAGCTCTTTCGGATCGGGGCGATCTGTCTGTGGTGCACTGCGATGCACGTGACCGCGATCGCTTTGTTTGGAGTCGTGCTGGGCGAGCGGACGGGAACTGCGGGACGCTCCAACCCCCGTGCAGCGGTTGGAAGCGCAGGAAGGACATGACTTTCGCATCTATCGAGCCGCGGACGCGTTCGGGCACAATGCAGTCGGCGGGATGGACATGAGGGATGCAATCTGGTCCCTGGAGGAGAATCGGATGAGACAGCCCGAGCACGCGCCGGGCGGCGACAGCGTGTTGGCCGGTGAATGCGCGGCCTTCCTGGCCGGGACGCTGGCCGAGCATTGGGACGAGCGGGGGATCGTCGTTCCGGTGTGGGCATGGACCAACCTTCTCGCGCACGGGAGTTTGGGCCAGATCGGCGAATGCATCGCGGCGCCGATGGAATCACGACGCTCGGCACCGAGCTGGAGCGTCGCTCGATCCCTCGTGGCCCTAGAAATCTTCGCCCTGACCGATGAGGGGATGTCTCTGTCCGAGTTGCAGGCGGAGGTGCTCATTCCCCTCGAGCTCGAACTGGCGTCACGAACAGATGTGAGCCGGTGGTCAGCACCCAGGTGGAGCGACGCCGTCGACTCGGCGATCCGGAGTCAGCAGTTCAGTCTGGGTTTCTAGCAACTCTTCCGCCGCACCTGCGCGTCAGCAGCACGAGTGCTCAACTACATCGAATAGGTCGGTCGAAATGGTCGCCCTCAGGTCTGAGCGACCGTGCGGGCCACCCAACGCTCCACGGTGTTTGCCAGGGCGCGCAGGGGAAGCGAGCCTGCTCTGAGTACGACATCGTGGAACTCGCGCAGGTCGAATGCTGCGCCCAACCGCTGCGCAGCCTCCTCCCGGAGTCGAACGATCTCCAGACGTCCCGTCATGTAGGCCAAGGCCTGTCCGGGGTAGGAGATGTAGCGATCCACCTCGGCCTCGATCTGGATGCGGGGGATCGGCGTGTGCTCGACCAACCATTCGACGGCCTCGAGGCGCGTCCATCCAAACGCATGGAGTCCGGTGTCCACCACCAATCTTCCGGCCCTCCATGCGTCGGCGGCAAAGAGGCCCATCCGGGACAGTTGGTCGCTGTAGAGGCCCATCTCATCCGCCAGTCGCTCGCTGTAGAGGCCCCATCCCTCCGCGCATGCGGTGTCGCAGAGAATCCGTCGAGCTGGCGCCAGGCCGGTGGCCTCGAGAGCGATGGTGAGTTGAAAGTGATGTCCGGGCACGGCCTCGTGAAAGGCCACGTCTTCCGCACTGTAGCGATGACGCTCCTCGGGCTTGGAGGTGTTGAGGAAGTACGTGCCTTTTCGCGAGCCGTCGAGAGCGCCCACCATGTAGTAGGCGGTCATCCCGGGTTCTTCCATCTCTGAGATGGGTTCGACGACGCACGACTCGCTCGGAACCACACCGAACCAATTGGGAGCTTCAGCTTCGGCTGCGGCGACGACTCGGCGCGCATGCTCGAGCATCTCGTTCCGAGAGGAGTAACGGAGCGCCTGGTCGTTGTTCAGACGATCGAAGATAGCCGGGAGGTCCGTTGTACCCCACAATATTGCTCCGGTTTCTCGGATCTCCTCGCTGACCTGTTCGACGATCTCGTGTCCAAGGGTGTGGAGCTGTTCGGGCGAGTAGGCAGGTGATGCGTAGAGGCGGGAGAGGATCCGGTACATGGCTTCGCCAGCCGGCAAGTGGCAGAGGCCGGGATGATCATCGTCGCGAGCTGTGGGGATGACGTCGGAGCGCAAGCTGTCCCGGTAACGCCGGAGTGCAGGCCTGGCCCGCTCGTCCAAAGCGGCAGCGACGCGTGCGGTGAATGCCGCGTTCTCAGGATCAGATTTGCTCATACCGCCCGTCGCCGGGTCGGTGAGGATGAGATCGAGCTGGGCAATGGACGACTCGACCAATCGGGCGACCGCTGTACGGCCGCTCGCGACCCCCTCTCGATGCCGGTCCGCCACCGTGGCCAGCATGCTCGGCAACTCGTTCAGTCGGGCGATGAATCCCTCTTGACGGACATCCGTGTCGAGCGGAAGTTTTGGAAGCACGGTGAATGCCGCGCCGATCGGATCCACAAAGGTGTCGCAGATCGTGAACTCAACCATGGGTACGGAGGCGGCATCTGCCATACCCCGGGCCATCTGTTGCACGAAGTCCAGGGTCTGCTGTTGGACCTCGTCGAGGTCCGACTCTGGGAATCGCTCGGCACGGTGGGCTATCGAATGCAGCCGCTCACGGTGCGCCGCCTCGGCAGACGCGCTGTAGTCAGCGAGCCGATCGTCGTATCCCGGTATTCCGAACATGGATCCTTCCAGCGGATCCGCGTCCAGTGTGGCCTCGAGAAGCTCCGCCGCCAGATCATTCGGAGTCATTCCCGGACGCTACCCCGGGTGCAGAGGTCGTCCGAGGAGCCTCGAGGCCGTCGGTGCAGTCGAGGAGGCGGTGCCGTTTCGGTGGCAGACGGGCCGCCGGACATCCGAAACTCCAGTTCGTGCCGTACATCTTCGGTGTCTGGGTCGGGGAGAGTGACGGCTGAATCCCCCTCCGTTCCCGTAAGCTCTTCAGGCTTTCACGGCGCCGAGCCGAAGGAATTTGTGACGATGCGACGCGCCATGAAACACCAGCTCACTCTGGTAACCGTCGGCCTGTTCCTGGCCATTGTTGCCGCATCGACCCTCGTGCCTGTTGGCTCGGGAGCGTCCACGGTCACGCATCGTCAACAACAGCACAAAGCAGCAGCTCTCGGCGTGTACGCAGGGCCGTCCGCCGTGAGCGCCGTGATGGCCTTTCAGTTCCAGATTCACAGCAAGGTCGACTATGTCATGGACTTCGTGGACGGGTCCTCGTGGACGTCGATCGCACATCCTGCGAATCTGACGGCTTGGTCGTCACTTGGCTATAAGACGATCTGGGGCGTCCCGATGCTGCCCAACTCGGGGGGCTCCCTCTCGGTTGGGGCAACGGGCGCCTACAACAGCTACTACGCAAGTCTGGCGCGAGCCCTGGTGGCTAGCAGACAGGGCGGAGACATCATCCGCATCGGCTGGGAATTCAATGGAATTTGGTTCCCGTGGTCCGCCCCTGGCAAGGCCACTCAGTTCATCGACTACTACCGCCAGATCGTTACGGCGATGCGCGGCGTTCCTGGCGCACACTTCGCATTCGAATGGAATCCGAGCAGGGGTGATATCGGCGCCGGCGATCTCTCCGAATACTGGCCGGGGAATTCGTATGTGTCCTATGTGGGCCTCGACGTCTTCGATGTCGAATGGCAGACGTACCCAGGTTGGGGTCTGGAGTTCAGTCACATATTGACCGAGCCCTACGGGCTCAATTGGTTCGCTGCCTTTGCCGCCCAGCATCACAAGCCCATGGTCTTTCCTGAGTGGGGACTGGGTTGGGGGACATGTTCGACTCGGGGCATCGTCACGAGTTCAGCCGCCGTGTGCGGGGGTGACAACCCGTCGTTCATCAAGAGCATGAGTCGATGGATCGCTACACATAATGTGTTCGAGTCGTCGTTCTGGGACTACGGCACCAGCAGGGTCAACACCTCGCTGAACACGGCCACCGCCGGTGCGCTGCGGACGTACTGGGCCACAGGAGATCGTCCTCCGCGGCTTCGCGCGAGCAGCAAGACACCACGCGCCAAAACGTAGCGACCGGGGCCGTCGAGGGCTGGACCTACGGGGTCCCTGCGTCCTCGAAAACGAGCGAGCGATTCCCAATCCTCCCTTCGTTCGGAGAGCCTCGTACCGGTCTGTCGCTCTGCGGTCAGTTCGACTCTGGATCCGAGGCCGTGCCCGGGCTCCCGCTGGCGCCCGTCGGTCCGTTTTGCGTGTTGCCACCGGCACTCGCCGAGGAACCCGGTGATCCTATGCAGTCGAGATCGGCGTTCCCGGCTCCAGGCTGACCGAACCCACCCGGGACTCCGCCCGTCGCGCCGTATGCGTCGCCACCGGGCCCGGCAGATCCAGCGACCACCTTGTCAACGCCGCCCGAGCCGAACAAGACGGACGATTCCGTGGGTGTCTTCTTCGAGAAGAGGGCGCCCGCCTTGGCGTTCCCGCCGCCGCCTCCGGTACCCGATGAACCCGACTGACCAGCTGGCGCACCAGCACCCGCGTTCCCACCATTGCCACAGGGGTTACCCCCGGTGCCTCCCGGACCGCCGCTCCCGCCCGCGGCACCCTGTGACGACCCGCCGCCGTTGCCGTTGCCCGCCACCGCTTCGTTGTTGCTGAAAGTCACACCGACGAGGGTCAGCGGCCCCGTGGCGTAGATCCCTCCGCCCTCTGCCGCTCCTCCTACACCGCCCGCGCCGCTCTTCCCGCCCTTCCCTCCTTTGCCTGCGGCTCCTCCGGCACCGCCATCGGTGCCCTTGCTCACGGGATTGCCATCGGGATCGAGCATGGCAGCACCGCCGCCGCCACCCTGGCCTCCCGTGCCCCCGACGCCGGGGAATTCGCCGCGGCCTCCGGAACCGGCGACACCTCCGAAGGCGACGTCGTTCTCGATCAGGGAATCAGTCACGGTCAATGGGCCGGTGCTGTAGATCCCGCCGCCTTCGGCCAAACCGCCGACGCCCCCATCGCCACCCGGACCACCCGCGCCTCCCACGCCTCCGTTGCCACCTGCGCCGCCACCGATCGGTGTCCCCGACGAATCGATTTCGCCGCTTGCTCCGCCGCCGCCTGTTCCGCCGCCGCCGGCGATCCCGCCGTCACCGCCATTGCCGCCGTCACCGCCGTAGGCGTTGTCCCCTTGAACGGTGACGTTGTCCAGAGAGAGGGTTCCGCCTAGGTTCTGGATGCCCCCTCCGAGGCCGGCTCCTCCGGGTGCTCCCGCAGCGCCGGCACCCCCTGCTCCACCTGTCCCTCCGGGGCCGCCGCTGTCGCCCGGATTGTGCCCGGTCGAGCCGTTTGTGCCCACGGTTCCGACCTTTCCTCGCTTCCCGAGGGCACCGTTCGCACCGATGGCATGGCCGTTGTAGATCGTCAGCCCGGTGAGCGAAACGGTTGCGCCTGAAGCAATGGTCAAGACCGAGGATTCACCGCTGCCATCGAGCGTCACGTTCTGCCCCGTGGCATCCAGGGAAACCTTCTTCCCGCTCTTCACGGCAAATGGCTCGTAGACGCCGCTCCCCGTCGACGGAACGAACACCACGCCGCTACAGGAGAACGACCAGTTGCCCCCCTGATTGAGGGCCTTCTGGACTGCGGTGGTCGTACATGAGGTGATAACCGAAGCTGCACCAGCGGGAGCTGCTTCGACGGTGACGCCGTAGCCCACCAGGGTCAGCGCTCCCATTGCGACGGCTATCCGGCGTAGCCAGGGCATTGCAATCTTCGACTCTCTCATGATGATCCCTTCCGCCTTCTGCATCGTGCAGATCCGCTCTGGTGCACGTGACAGTCGACTTTGATTGTGGCAGTAACTGGATAGATCTCGCAGGGGTGGTTCAGCTTGTTCTCAGCATCAGTCGGAAAAGGTCCTGGCACTCACGCCCGAACTGGCGTCCTTTTGGGTCGCAGCGTCGGCGATGTTCAAGCAAGCTGCACCCAGACACCCTTCGCGTCACCCTTCTTCGTCGCCTTGCAGTACCAAAGGCGCCCAGTCGCATCGACCATCAATTCGCCAACGGCGCCAGATGTCGGGTGCGTCGACAACGTCGAGGGGATCAGTTGAATCTGTGCGTTCGGTGCCGCGAACATCCCGCCGACTCCGCTACCCACGGTCGACCCCACGAGGGCCGGAGAACCGTTACTGGGATTGGTCAGTGTTCCCGTGAGGCCGATCCCGGTCCCGGTTCCCTCGTCGGTTCCGAGTACGCCGGGACCGGAATCACTCGTGCCGGTAACGCCGGTACTGCCTTGCACCCCGACGCCCGAGACGCCGACTCCAGAATTGGACAGCCCGAGGACGCCGGCTCCGGAAACACCCGAGTCTCCGACGACGGTTCCTGCGTAGCCGGTGATGCCGCTGCCCACATTTGTGCCTCGTACGGCCGGTTGCGTTGCGCCGAGGGTCTTCGCTTCAACGGCAACACCGGTAGAACTCTCGGCGTGCACTGCAGGCCCGGAGCCGGCGTTAGCAACGACACCGCTTCCCGTGCCGGCCGCTTCGGCGAACACGGCGTTTCCACTTCCATCAGTGAACCCGTAGACCCCCGTACTCCCGGAACTGGCGCCGAAGACGCCGGCTGTCCCACTCGGCCCCGAGTAGCCGGCAACACCGGCCTCGCCCGAACTCACATTATTGGCGTAGCCCGTGACCGCCCCAGGGATAAATGATTCGGCGAAATTCGAGAATGCGGTATCCGTCACGACGAAGGCGCCTTTGGAAAATGTGCCGCCCCCGACAATGTAGAGAACGGTCGGATCGTCGGACCCGGCGGACGTATTCGTCTGCAGTCCAACCCGCAGGCTGTCACCATCGGCCGCTGTCGCAGATTGGGGGACGATGCCCACGGCGGCTGCCGACACGACGGCACCCGCTGCGGCTGCACCGCCCCAGCGAGCGAGCGCTCTCCGGGACATGCGCGCGTCGGAGACCTCGGCGAGGGCGTCGCTCCGGCGAGCCGGGTCTCGAGCCGTCGAGTTGGCGTCACCTTGTTCGAAAGACGATCCGCCGGCGCGATGGTCGGTCGCCTGGCGGCGCAGTGCCGCAATCTCGTCAGCCTGGGCCGTCACCATGGCCCGCAACGCCGCCAACTCCTGTCGCAGTTCGTCGCTAGTCATCGTTCTTCCTTTCATCCCTGGCGCCACGTCCCGCCGGCCTCAGGCCCCGCTTCCAGACGAAGCACTACTGTCACAAGTATGAGCAAAAGCTCGCATTCGAGGCCACTCGCATCTCGTGGGGTCAGCGCCGGGAAGGGGCCGAGCGCAATGGTTCCTCGTCGAAGCCCAAAACAACGTCGGTCGCAGGAGATGTGCGAGCGCATCGTCGAGGCGGCAGCTCGTGTTTTCTCCGAGGTGGGATACACGCGGGGGACGACGAACCGGATTGCTCTAGAGGCGGGGATCTCCGTCGGCTCGCTATACCAGTACTACCCGAACAAGGACGTCATCCTCTCGGAGCTCGTTCGCCGCCACATTCGTCGCGGGGCCGACGAAATAGGCCACCGCCTTGCGTCGGTCGACATCAACGCACAGGGGCTCGCCGAGCGTACGAGAATGTTCGTGGAAGCGACCGTCGCGATCCATCGCGACGAACCAGCACTTCATCGGGTGTTGTTCGAAGAGTCGCCCCGGCCGACCGATGTCGTCGAAGAGCTCCGACTGTTCGAAGAGCTCACCGTCGCAGCCGTAGAACAACTCATCGCCGAGGATCCCGAGGTTCGAGTACCCAATCAGCGGATGGCCGCCTACATCACGGTGTCGACGATTGAATCAGTGACGCATCATTACGTGTCCGCTCATCCTCACGATCCGGATTGGGAAGCCTTCACGGACGAACTCACTCGTCTCGTGGTGGGTTATTTGAGGTCTGGCTAGAGGTCGGTTGTTCCCATGAGAACCTGAGCGTGACCGCCGAAAGTCCCTTAGCATCTCGATCGTGGTTCCAGAACTGATGCCAGCAGCCGTCTATGTGGGCGACGGCAGGATCGCTGTCGAGGAAGTGCCTATTCCGCAGCCGGGTCCAGGAGAGGTACTCATCGAGATCGCCCAGTGCGGAATCTGCGGATCCGATCTCCACATGGTCCTCGAGCGATACGCCCGATCAGGCGCCATTCTGGGCCACGAGTGGTCAGGCATCGTGGCCGCGGCGCCGAGCGGCTCGCGATGGTCGCCCGGTGACCGGGTTGTGGACAGTCCAAAGCCGGGTTGTGGTGTGTGCCGACCATGCCGACGAGGCCGTCCCTCGGTATGTCTCAACCGTCCAGCCGCGAACTTCTCCGGATATCACGGCGCGTTCTGCCGCTTCAAAACTGCATCGGCAGACGACTTGATCCAGATTCCCGACACCCTGTCCACGAGGGCGGCCGCCCTCACGGAGCCGACCGCGATCACGCTTCACGCCTTGCAGTTGGCTGACGTCGGGCATGCGGATCGCGTCCTCGTGACCGGGGCCGGCCCTGTCGGCCTCCTGCTCACCGCCGCACTGCACGCTCGGGGAATCTCCGACATCACCGTCAGTGAACCTTCGTCGATCAGGCGTCAGCGGGCGCTCGAAGTGGGGGCGTCCGCCGTGCTCACACCAGACGCCCTGGTTGAGCCGGCGATGACGTCGACGGTTGCGGAGCCCTTCGACGTGGTTTTCGAGTGTTCCGGTCATGCCGCCGCCATCGAGTCGGCCTTGGGGCAGCTCGGCCATGCCGGCACTCTTGTGATCGTCGGAACGGGTTTCCAGCCCCCGAAGATCAATCAGAACCGGATGATCATCTTCGAGCTCGAGATCATCGGCGCCTACAACTACAACGACGATGGCTTTCAACCGGCGGTGGACCTCTTGGCCAGCGGGACACTTCCGATCGATTCGCTGATCGAAAAGAACGACGTCGGGCTCGGTGAGGTCATGACCTCGATGGAACGTCTCGCCCGAGGCGAGATTTCCGCCAAGGTAATGGTGCAGCCGGGACTTACAACGTGAGTCGACCCACCTTCGCTCCGCGGCTCAATCATGTGGCCATCAGCGTCGATGCCGAGGTTCTGAATGACGAGGGTCGGGCCGCGTTGCTCGACTTCTACTCTGAGATCTTCGGTTGGACGGAAGGCGACAACAGCACGGAGAAGGGAAATCCCCTCATCCTCTACACGGGAGAGCTCGGACAGTTCCTCTATTTGTTGCCGGCGGCGGACGAGTTCATGGTCACCCCTAACATGGACCACTTCGGCTTGGAGGTGTCGTCCAAAGAGGAGATGCTGGAGATCCTCGAGCGGGTGAGGACCTACCAAGGCAAGGACGATCGCGTTCGCATGACGGATGTCGGTGCCATGGTGACCCGCTACGGCGACAGGGAGTACACGCTCTCGAACGCATATATCTGGTTCCTAATCCCACTGTGGATCGAACTCCAGCACATCGAGCGACAAGGCGAGGGCTAGCAGGCGATCGCCGACGGCAGTCCTCTACGGGCCAGGACATTGGGTGATCCGTCGTCCGCACTGAGCCCGCCTTCCGTGCCCGCACGCGTGGAGTCTGGTCGGTTGCCGTTGGTCTCCGACCTCTCTCACAGAGACGCTATCGGGCTCGAGCGGTCACCGAAGGCCAGATACCGGCGCATCCTCGTTGTCTCGGACACGATGATGCGTGTGCTGAGATGCTGGGATGAGGACCGAACGGCATGACGACGTCGCGGCGCGGCGGGCGGCTCCTGAGGACTTGGAGCTCATCACGTCGATCGTGACTCGGGCATTCGAACACGACCCGCTGTGGAGTCAAGCGATGAGGGGACCCGGCGAGGAGACGGAGTACCGCTCCCAACTCTGGCGCATCTTCGTGGAAGCCGCTCTCCGGCATCGCTGGACCTGGATCACGGCCGGGGCGGAAGCCGTCGCCGTATGGGTTCCACCCGACTGCACGGAGATGACAGAAGAACAAGAAGCGCGACTGGACCGACTGGCTCATCGCCACCTGGGCGCTGGCGCGGCCGACTTCGCCGACCTCCTGCAAAGATTGGAGACGGCACATCCGCATGACCAGCCGCACTACTACCTGTCGCTTCTCGCGACGCATCCCGCCCACCGGGGCCAGGGTCTCGGAATGGGACTGCTCGCACACAACCTTGCACTCATCGATGCCGAAGGCCTTCCCGCCTACCTGGAATCCTCGAACCCGGCCAATGACACTCGCTACGCCCGACTGGGCTTCCAGCCGGTCGGTGCAGTTTCGTTTCCGGGTGGTGGACCGATCGCAACAACCATGTGGCGGTCGGGCCACTCAGGCAAGGCTGATCGTTAAAGGAAATTGACTTCACTGCGGTGCCGCATTTGGAAGTCCGCATGGCGAGGCGCCTTAACCCGATCTATCGAAAGACTGCATAAAAGGCCTGGGTGGAGGTACGCAGCCCGAACAAAAGCCGTCGCCGTGTGACCACTATCGCCTTCGACGCAACTCTGCTCCGCCTTCCGTGCGCCACCCGCCCTGTCCCACTCGAAATTGAAGAGGGACGGGGCCGAAGCCCCGTCCCTCTTCCGCTCGATCGCTCAAGCTTGTAACCGATGATGCTCAGCCCTTAGGCAAACTGGATTGAGCTTGCAGCCGGGTCGAAGCCGGACTTGGTGATGACCATCGTCGCGTTGCCACCAATCTCAGCCAGCAGGTCTGTCCTGAAGTTGCCGGACGTGCCTGTTCCAGCGTCAGTCTTGAGGCAAGCCGTGACCGTGCTCGCTTGGCCAGACTGGGAGGCTGGTGCGGTCAGGTGACCGGTGAGCACGAAACCGATTTCGGTGCTCGGGCAGTTCCCCACTCCAGTGCCGCTTCCGGCGACGGCAGACGCCGTGTTCGAAATCACGTAGCTGGTGCTACCGATCGTGAACGAGGTTGTCGGGACCTCCTGGTAGAGGGTGCTCGCTCCGCTAGCAAGCTGGCCGGCGGAGTCATAGACGAAGTCACCCGAGGGGCATGGCGATGGCGGACTCGTGTCGCTTGCACATGTCGTGGTGCTCGTCGACGTGATCGTGTCCTTGGCGAGCGTGCCGCTGCCCTTCTTTGCTCCGGTGCACGAGATCGGTGCCGCAGACGTCTTGGCCTTCGAGGTGGCACTGGCCTGAGCCGTGCCCTTTTCCGAGAGGCCCGGCTTGGCGAACTTCACCGTCGATCCGACACCGGTGCAGGTGGTCGGCCCACTCTTTGCTGCGAAAGCGTTCCCGCTCGTTGCCACCTGCGCGGCACCGAAGGAAATCACTGGAATCGAAGCCATTACAGCTACAGACAGAATCTTGCGTAACAAGGGTCCCTCCCCAATTGTGGTTTGACGCTGGCGGGCGGTCTGACTCTCTTCCCAATGGATCGAAGACTTCTCACCCGGTCAGCACTTACTGGTGGGTCAGTTTCGCACAACGCTCCGACAAATGCACCGAGCCGGATGGCCGTGAAGTTGCACTGAAGCAGCAACTTGCTCGTCTCCCGAGGGCAGCCAGATCGTCCTCATGGGAATACCAGCAACCCGACACAGAACTGGGTGGTGCGAGATTCCCGCAGGTAGGCGATGAGATGACTTGGGTACAATCCGAGGTGATTGAACTGAGCCCCGGTCCGATCGCTGATCGAGAGCCTGTCGCGGCAACGGGGATTGAACGTACGGAAACGGGGGCCGGAATAAATGGGTGGAATGGGAGGCGGTTCGACGATTGCTCACCGTCTCTTAAGAAAACGGTCACAGATGTCCGAAAAAGTCACAAGTGTCGGTGAGTTCGTCGGCGCACATTCGCTGGATCAAAGGATGTCGGCGGTCGGCCTGTGCAGACGACGCTGCACCGACGGGCTGCCCATCCCTGGGCCAAGGGCAATGGACCTGTGGGACTGGTGGAGTGGCGGAGTGACGTTTCATCCTGTCGTGCGAAGGTGAGATCGGGTCTGGGGTTGGTTGCCGTGGACCCGTTCACGCTTGGTGGCCAGACCTCTCCAGTGACCTCGTAACGCCAGAACCGTCAACGGTGGAATGGCGCCCTTTGGGGAACGACGGAACATCGGGCTCTGCTAACTGGTACCTGTCAACGTGCTCTGCCAACTGTGCCGCGTCGATGCACCCATAAGACATCAGGCGGTCAGGATCGGGCGTAGTTTCGCGTCATGACGGCGTTCATCAAATACGTGACGTTCGACTGTGCCGATCCACGGGAGCTCTCGGGGTTCTGGTCGGAGGTCACCGGCTACCGATCCATTGTGCAGGAGGACGACTTTGCTGCTCTGGCTGCACCCGACCATCGAGGCGTGCGGGGGATGTTGTTCTGGCGAGTTCCCGAACCAAAGGCAGCGAAGAGCCGGA
This sequence comes from uncultured Acidimicrobiaceae bacterium, assembly GCA_963754445.1. GTDB lineage: Bacteria > Actinomycetota > Acidimicrobiia > Acidimicrobiales > RAAP-2 > Bog-473. The sequence goes on from CAVWFT010000002.1 coordinate 2,080,653, forward strand.
TGCACATCGACCTGGCGACCAAGGACCCGGTGGAGGAGATCGAGCGTCTGGTCGCTCTGGGCGCAACGAAGGTCGAGTATCGAGAGGGCAACGGAAGCAGCTGGACCGTCATGCTCGACCCGGAGGGCAACGAGTTCTGCATTGGGTGAGCCGTCACACCGTCACGTCGCCGTCGCCGTCGCCGTCGCCGTCGATCGGCGATCGGCGATCGGAGTTCGAGCGCAATCCTGAGTCAGTGAAGATCGAGACAACCCATCGAGGTTCAGAGCGGCGCCACTCATGAAGCGGCGGGGGGAACGCTGGGAGGACTCAGGAGGTCGAAGGGAGACCCTGAGAGAAGGCCCATCGACCTGGGAATAGTGAAGGCGATGGTCTGAGGTTCCACGGATTGTGGGACCCCAGATGTCAGTAAGGGACAACCCGTACTGAGGCGGTCCCGTGCATTTGGCAAAATGCTGCGTCGAAGCGGTGTTTGTCGAGGGCCGTTCGGTGCGGGCCGTGGCGGCGCCCACGGAGCGAGTGACGCTCCCGAGGTCTAGCTTTTGCACTAGAGAAATTGAGGGAGGAGGCGACATGAAGGCTCCAGCGACAAAGGCGCGTCGTGCGGGAATGGTCGCAACTGGCTTAACACTCGCCGCGTTTTTGAGCCTGGCGCCCGCCGTCGCGAGCTCAGCGGCCAGCCCTGGCTTTCACGTCAAGGACGGCTCGCAGTGGACCGTCGTCGTACAAAGCGCCACCTGTGAAGTGGTGACATTCCAATCAAACGGAACGTTCACGGCCGATCGCTACGGTGACAGCGGCACGTGGAAAGGCGGGGGAGCGACCCTGACGATGAAGTGGAAAGCCGGCGCTCTCGACCGGGTGAGGTTCAGCGGAACCGCACTCGACTCTGGCAAGGTGTACGAAGGATCTTTCTCCTGGAGTGGGAACGTTGACCCTGGACAGGTTGGCAAAGGCGGCGCCACGGGTTGCTGAGGGGAATCGGGAGTGCACGCAAAGTGGTGAACCGGCCCGGGATTGGTGACCGCTCCGCCCCTTAGAAACGGAGTAGCGCTCGAGGCCATCGACGCCCGTCAGAATCACCCCGCCTGAGTCTTGAAAGCGGTTGCCAGAAGTGTCAGAGGTTTTGAGAGCTACAAGGCTGGAGTCGAAGGAATCCGCCGTCCCTCGTGCCGCGGTTCCGGCGACCACCACACCCTGGCTGATGGATATCTGCCCTCGCCGGTGATCCGGGCGAAAGGCGACGGCAACCCGTACTGACACTTTGCCGATGCTCCGGCTCTCGGCAAAGCTCGCCATCTCGAGTACTGCTGAATAAAGCTCGAACGGCGCAGCACCAATGCGGGAGCACACTTGTCGAAGGGCCATAGCTTTGGGTTGTTTCAGTCGTCACGCGAGGCTTCTGCTGCTCTCGTGAGCTTCGCCGATCGGGCCACGACTGCCTCTGTCAGGTCGCCATGGGTGATGACATAGGGCTCGTCCGCCATGATGGCCTCGATCACTCCGGCGGCGGCGTCCTCAGCGGTCGCCAGCATGGCAGTCATTCCTGGATTGCTGGCTACCATCGCTTCCATGTCGCCTTCGTGGGCGATGGGACGACGCACCTGTACCGGTTGTGCCGCCTCACTGGTCTCGAGGTGGCGAGTGATCATCCCGGACGGGAAGATCACCGTGACGCCGATGCCATCGTCGGCGAATTCGAGTCGGAGAGTCTCGGCGAGGCCCCACACGGCGAACTTGCTCGCCTGCTAGGCACCGAGACGGCTGGCGGGATCGAGAATCGAGGACGACGTGGTGAAGGCAAGCCTGCCTCGCTCGGACTTGCGGAGCAGAGGCAGGAACGACCGGGCGACCCGGGCCGACCCGATGACATTGACATCGAGTATCCATCGCCATTCCTCGTCCGTAAAGGCTTCGACAGCTCCGAACAGCTGAACACCGACGTTCGAGACGACGAGATCGACGGCGCCGAAGCGGTCGCCGACTGCGGCCACCGCTGCCTCAACGCTGGCGGCGTCGACAACATCTACGGCGAAGCCCAGGGTCCCGACTTGGTACGCGTCCCCGACGCGCTTCGCCTCGGTGATCGCGCGTTCTTGGTCGAGATCGAGCAACGCCACACTCATACCCAGAGCAGCACACCGCTCACCGAGCGCAAGGCCGAGGCCAGAAGCCCCGCCTGTCACGACGGCAACCGGCATCAGCTCTTACCTGGCATCACGAAGTCCACGTGCAGCCGGGTGAGTTTCGAGGATTTGATCCTCCATCCATCGATTCCTCTTTCGTAGGTCTCGTGGTAGTGCCCGTAGCCGTCGAGGCGCGTGCCGTTGGGCCAGATGACAATGTCGTTGAGCGCCCAGATTCCCGTGGCGGTCGTATCCGAAGTGATGTCGATCTCGGGCATGTGGCCCTGATGGACGGTCACTGCGCCGCTCAGCGTTTCTTGGAGGAACGTCATGAAGTCGTCCGCCCCTTGGACGATGGAGCCACCCGCCTCACTGGTGTCAATCGTGACATCGTCGGTGAAGACCTGGCGCATGCCAGCCCAGTCCTTCGCGTCCATGGTCCGGAAATAGTGGGCCTTGAGCCGGCGGATCGCTTCGATGTCGTCCAATACCGTCACGAGTCGATTTCGCTTCGTCGGGGCATGTTCGCTCCTCCTTGATTCGCTCTCGGCAGCAATTGCCGCGGTCTGCTGATCCGTTTGCCGGCTTGTTAGCAATCACGAACTGCTGCGTCTTCGAGTTGTACGTCACCAGGTACGCCGGTCCCGGTGCGTAGGGGCGACCGGGTCAAAACGAGACCGGGCCACCCATTCCACGAATGGAGACAATGTGCAGGCTGGAGACAATGTGCAGGCTGGAGACAATGTGCAGGCTGGAGACATTGCGCAGGCTATAGCCAGCGAACTTGAAATGTCTTGGTCGTCAGACTCTTTCCTGCCGCCTTGACATGTCGGCAAGATCGCCATGTCCTGGCAAGTGTTCTCGGTCCGTCACCCAAGTCGTCGGTGCGGTGGCTGACACTCCGATCGGATTGCCGATCACGGTCGAGGGATACGCCTTGATGATGCGGACGCACTTCTGGATGGGGGGGTCGTTCTGTAACGCTTACTGAGAGGAAGCTGCGGAAAGACGTAGCGACGGCGTCGATCCGGACGATCTGCGCGCCGTGGACGAGGAAATGGATCGTTCCCGGACCGATGCGACAGGAGAGCGCCGCGACCGACCGCACGCCGACCGCAAGAGCTCGTCGCCCTGCGATAAAACGCGGGGGACGACTCGAGAAGGTCGAAGTGCGACCCTGAGAAAGGGCCATCTACCAGGACAAATGGTGGAGGCGATGGGACTTGAACCCACGAACCTCTTGACTGCCAGTCAAGCGCTCTACCAGCTGAGCTACGCCCCCAGTGGTGGAGGACAACGCTAGCAGTCGGGGCAGGCGGTCCCGGGACGCCGCGCGCCGTCGAAAGGCGTGTTGGCGGGGCCGGGCGGTGGCTGATTGGCGAGCAAGGCGAGGGCCCGGCAGGACCAACCGCCACGGCGCCGCCGACCCCCCTGGACAGCGAAAACATCGGGCCAGCGTGCCCGGAGCGACACCGGCCAACGCCTACCCTGGTGTCATGGCCCGCGCCTATGACGTCCAAGCCGTGGAGACCAAGTGGCAGCGCCACTGGGTCGACGCCGGCACGTATCAGATCGAGAACGACGACCCGCGGGAGAAGTTCTACGCCCTGTGCATGTACCCCTACCCCTCGGGTGCGGCCCACCAGGGTCACGTGCGCAACTACACCTTCGGTGACCTGGTCGTTCGGTATCAGACCATGCTGGGCAAGGGCGTGCTCAGCCCCATCGGCTTCGACTCCTTCGGCCTGCCGGCCGAGAACGCGGCCATCAAGACCGGGACCCACCCCCGGATCTACACCGATGCCCGGATCGCCGAGTTGAAGTCCTCGCTCACCCGTTTGGGCGCCGTGTACGACTGGCGGCGCGAGATCCACAGCCACGACCCCAGCTACATCAGATGGAGCCAGCTCATCTTCCTCAAGCTCTGGGAGGCGGGCCTGGCCTATCGGGCGCTCGCCGCGGTCAACTGGTGCCCCGGCTGTCAGACGGTGCTGGCCAACGAGCAGGTCCTGCCCGACGGCACCTGCGAACGCTCCGGCGACGTGGTCGAGAAGCGAGACCTCGAGCAGTGGTTCTTCCGCATCACCGAGTACGCCGACGAGCTCCTCTACGCCCTCGACGACCTCGAGTGGCCCGAGCGGGCCAAGACGATGCAGCGGAACTGGATCGGCCGTTCCGAAGGGGCCGAGTTCGACCTCGTCGTCGCCGGGAAGCCCGGCCTCTCCGTGCGGGTCTTCACCACCCGGCCCGACACGAGCTTCGGCATGACCTACGCCGTCATGGCACCCGAACACCCCCTGGTCGACGAGCTCACCACCGACGCCCAGCGCCAGGCGGTCGACGAGCTGCGCACCCGGGCCGCCGCCGAGACGGACATCGAGCGGATGTCCGACGGCGATGCCGGCTCCCTCGACAAGCGCGGCGCCTACACCGGGTCCGACGTCGTCAATCCCTTCACCAGCGAGCCGGTGCCGCTGTACGTGGCCGACTACGTCCTCATGGGCTACGGCACCGGGGCCATCATGGCCGTGCCGGCCGAGGACGAGCGTGACTACGCCTTCGCCACCGTGCACGGCTTGCCGATCGTGCGGACCGTGCAGCCGCCGGAGGGGTGGGAGGCAGAGACGGGCGGCGGCGCCTACAGCGGCGACGGGGTCAAGATCAACAGCGGCTTCCTCGACGGGCTCGACATCCCGACCGCCAAGGCCAAGGCCATCGAGTGGCTCGAGGAGCAGGGCATCGGCGAGCGCACGGTGAACTACCGCCTGCGCGACTGGCTGGTCTCGCGCCAGCGCTTCTGGGGCTGCCCGATCCCGGCCGTCTACTGCGACGTGCACGGCGTGGTGCCGGTGCCCGAGGACCAGCTCCCCATCGTCGCCCCCGACGACGTCGAGTTCCTGCCGACCGGGCAGTCCCCGCTCTCGCTCCACGAGGGCTTCTTGCACACGACGTGTCCCATCGACGGCGGGCCGGCCCGCCGCGAGACCGACACCATGGACACGTTCGTCGATTCGTCGTGGTACTTCCTGCGTTTCTGCGACCCCTGGAACACCGAGCAGCCCTTCGCACCCATCGCGGCGCAGAAATGGATGCCCGTCGACCAGTACATCGGCGGGATCGAGCACGCCATCCTGCATCTGCTCTACGCCCGCTTCTTCACCCGCGCCCTCATCGATGTGGGCCTGGCGCCCGACATCGGACGCGAGCCGTTCACCCACTATCTCGCTCAGGGCATGATCCGCATGGACGGGACGAAGATGTCGAAGTCCAAGGGCAACCTCATCGCGCCCGAGCACTACTTCGACACCGTCGGGGCCGATGGCCTCCGCCTGTTCCACCTCTTCGTGGGACCGCCCTTCGACGACATGGACTGGTCCGAGCAGACCGAGCAGGTGATCGAGGGGTGCGGGCGCTTCTGCGACCGGCTCTGGCGCACCGCCACCGCCGAGGTGGTCGGGCGCGCTGGTGCGCAGACCGAGGCGGACCGCGCCACGCGGCAGGCCGTGCACCGGACCATCGCGGACGTGACGAGGGACATCGAGCGGTGGTCCTACAACACTGCGGTCGCCCATTGCATGGAGTTGCTCAACCTCCTCCAGCGCTACGGGCGGGGCGAGGGCGAGGAGGGACCGCACGCCGAGGTGTGGGCCGAGGGTCTCGACGCGTTGCTGTTGTTGCTCGCTCCGCTCACGCCGCACGTGACGGCCGAGCTCTGGGAGATCCGCCACCCCGGCGAGCCCTCGGTGCACGCCCAGTCCTGGCCGACCTTCGATCCCGACCTGGTGCGCCAGGACACGGTGACCATGGTGGTGCAGGTGAACGGCAAGCTGCGCGACCGGATCGAGGTCGATGCGGGGATCTCCGAGGACGAGGCGACGGCGCTGGCGCTGGCCTCGCCCAAGGTGGTCGAGGCGCTGGCCGGCGCCGCGCCGAAGCGGGTCGTGGCGCGGCCGCCCCGGCTGGTCAACATCGTCATCTGAGCGCCGGGCCACCCGGGCGCAGCTCGAGGAGCAGGCTCCCGCCCTCGTCGCCCATCACGGTGAAGCCGAGCCGGTCGTAGAGCTGCACGGCGTCGTTGCGCGGGTCCACGTGGCAGCGCAGGGGGAGCCTGGCGGTGCGGGCCGTCTCGGCCAACGTGTGGATCATCCAGGTGGCGAGCCCCCGCCGGCGTGCCGCCGGCACCACCGCCAGATCGATCAACAAGAGGTGGTCTTTGCCCTGCGCTTCGAGCATCCTTCCTGCGGGTTCGCCGTCCTCCAGCAACAGCCACGACCTGGCGTCGGGATAGTGGACGGCGTAGTGGCGACGCTGCGCCTCGAACTGCATGTCGAGGAGCCGGGTCAGTCCTTCTTCACCGAGTTGGACCAGGTGCAACTCGGCCGGCCGGCTCGTGGCGAACAGCGAGCGCAGGAACGGGCTGTCGGCCGGCGTTGCCGGTCGGAGCTCGAGGGTTGCGGTCACCCGCCCGAGGCTAGGGAGATCGAGGAGGGTCCGTCGGGCCCCGGACCCAAGATCGCTGGTCGGCGCCCCTCTTTTCTTTCTCCGGCAGTGAAGGCAAATGAGGCATATGGTGCGTTCGTGGAAGGTCGCTTCGGGCGTCGCCCGCTCTTCCAGGGAGCCCTGGCCGTGACGGCGGCGGCCGTCGTCCCCTTCGCCGCCGGCAGGGAAGGCGCCAGCACACATCCCATGAGCCGGTCGTCGTTCAGCCCCTTCGTCGACAGCACGTTCCACCTCTCCGACGGAGGGCGAGCGGTGCCGGTCGTGCTGAGCCGGATCGACGACATCACCTCGACCACGCCGGCCACGCGAGAGGACCGTTTCTCCCTTGTCTTCAAGGGCCGCGCCCATGACCGGACGCTCTCGCAGGACACCCGGCGCCTGGTGCACGCCGGCCGCCCGGCAGTCGACCTGTTCATCGTGCCGGTCGGCCACCGGGGCCACCGCGGTCACCGCGGCAACAGCGGACACAGCCGCCAGAGCGCCAACAGTGACAACGGCGGCAGCGGTCAGACCTACGAGGCGATCATCCACCGACGCGCCTGAGGGCGCCGAACCAGAGGAGGCCGAATGAGCACTCCGTTTCTCGGAGAGATCCGACTGTTCGGATTCACGTTTGCTCCGAACGGATGGGCCCTGTGCAACGGCCAACTGCTCTCGATCGGGCAGAACACCGCGCTGTACAACCTGCTGGGCACCTACTACGGGGGCGACGGGGTGAGCACCTTCGGCCTCCCGAATCTCCAAGGCCGGGTGCCCCTCCACCAGGGCAACGCGAACGGGTCCTACGTGGTGGGGCAGTCCGGCGGGTCGACGACCGAGACGCTGAGCGTCTCACAGCTCCCGGCCCACAACCATGCGGTGTTCGCCCACAAGGGTGCCGGGAACGCCAAGGTGCCGACGAACAACCTGCCCGCCGCCACGAGCGGCGACAGTTACGACGCCACGGGCAACGTGTCCATGAACGCCACCATGATCGGCGAGACCGGGAGCGGTGAGCCCGTGAGCGTCGTCCAGCCGTACTTGACTCTCACCTTCTGCATCGCCTTGTCGGGGATCTACCCCAGTCAAGGCTGAGCGAGGAGTTCGACTCGAGGCCGGCGAGTCGAAGCGGGCGATGGTTGTTTTCCAAACACTCAACTCGTGCGTTGAGTGTTTGGATTAGAAGGTTCGGCCCGTGCGGGGTCGGGAGGGGTCGGGGACCGGGTCGGGCCGGGTCGGGGACCAAGCCGACACGTCGGCAACCCGCGGCGAGCGACAAAACAACTCGACCCAGGCGACAAGCGTTATTCAGTCCTTGAAACCCGCCAGGACGTCCTTCCACATCTCCGGGCGCACCTTGTAGGGCGCATAGAAGGAGAAGCGGTCTACCACGCCGTCGTAGCGGGAGCGCACCGTCGCGGCCACCTCGTCGAGCGGGCACACCACGGCGAAGGCGTGGAGCACCTCGTCGGGAACCAGCTCGCCCATCTTCACCCACTCGCCCCGCTTCGAGAGCGTGTTGAGCTCGGACTGCAGATCACCCCAGCCGTGGAGCTCGAGCACGGGGCGATACGCCGGCGTCGATGCATAGAAGGCGATTTGCTGACGGGTCCCGACGTCGGCCGCCACCCTCGATTCCTCGTCCACCCCGGTCACGATGAAACCGGGGAGCGAGATCGTCAGGTCGGCCCGGGTCTTGCCCGCCTTGGCCGCCCCCCGCTCGAGCGCGGGCACCGACACCTCACGCAGGTAGCGCTCGGTCGTGAAGGCATGGGCCAAGAAGCCGTCGGCCGCCTCGCCCGCCACCTCGGTCATGTGTTGGCCCACGCCGGCGAGGAGGATCTTGGGATTCCCGAACTCGTTCGGACCGGGGTCGAAGAAAGGCGTCATCAACGTGTGGGTGTAGAACTCGCCCCGGAAGGCCAGCGGCTCGCCGGTCTCCCACGTCTTCCAGATGGCCCGGATGGCCAGCAGCATCTCGCGCATGCGCGGCGCCGGGTGCGACCACGGCATGGAGAAGCGCTTCGTGATGTGCGGCTTGATCTGGCTGCCCAGGCCGAGGACGAAGTGGCCCCGGGTGGCGGTCTGCAGGTCGTTGGCCACCACGGCCAGCGTCATCGGGTTGCGGGCGAAGGCCACGGCGATGCTGGTGCCGTAGTCGAGGTCGTTGGTGGCGCTCGCCGCGGCGGCGATGGGCAGGAACGGATCGTGCGAGGTCTCGCCCGTGAACACGCCGTCGTAGCCGTCGGCCTCCGCCTTGGCCGCCTGCGCCGCCACCGTGCGCAGGTCCGAACCGATGCCGCCGTCGATCTTCATCGCCGCCTCACTCGCCTCACTCGCCTCATCGGACTCATCGGACTCATCGGACTCATCGGACTCATCGGACTCACTGTTCCTCGCCCCGCAAGAAGCGCTCGAGCTCCGCTGCGATCTCGTCACCCGAGGGCACCTCGTCGACCCCCATGGCGTTGCCCTCGGAGGCGTCGATCGACTCCTCGAGCTTGCGCACCATCAAGAGGTGCTCGTCGTTGTCCGAGATGAGCTGGTCCACCTGGCGCCGGGACGAGTCGGCCGCCCGGCGCAGGGCCGAGGCATCGAGCGTCAGCCCGGCCACCGAGGCGAGCCCCTCGATGAGCACGGCCGAGGCCTCGGGGAAGGGCATCCCCGCCACGTAGTGGGGGACCCGGGCCCACAGCGACACCACCGGCGTGCCCTGGGCCCCGAAGGCCAGCTCCAGAGCGGACGAGACGCCGGCGGGCACCTCGAGCTCGCCCTGGACGATCCCCACCTGCTCGATCAGATACGACGACTGTTCGGGGGCCGTGGCCGCCAGCCGCACGGGCCGGGTGTGCGGCGCCGGCGCCGGGAAGGCCCCGAGGCCGACGACCTGGCGCACCTTCCAGGAGCGGGCCAGCCCGACCACGGCGTCGCAGAAGGCGCGCCAGTGGAAGTCCGGCTCGGGACCGACGAGGAAGAGGATGTCGTTGCCGGCCTCGTCCTTGCCGTGGCGCACCACCGTGCGGGGCCAGTTCAGCTCGGTGGTCACCCCGTTCACGATGCGGGCCACCGGGCGCCGGGCCCGCTGGTCCAAGAAGTGCTCGCCGTTGAACGTCACCACGGGTTCGGTCGGACCCGAGCCGAGCAGGGACGCCACCGCGGTGGTGGCGCCGAGGCCGGCGTCGACCCAGCCCTCGAGGGAGACCACGAGCACCGGATCGTGCAACGGCGGCTCCTTGTGCACCTCGAAGATCTCCGTCACCTCGGGGCTCACGAGGCCGTCTCGAGCGCGTCGGCCGCCATGGTGAACAGGTTGCCGATGGTGGTGGGGAAGCCGTCGACCGAGCCCGTGTCGCCCGCGCCGGCCCCGGCCACGTAGCGGGCGTAGACGCCCTGGAGGATGCAGGCCAGCTTCCAGTAGCCGAAGGCCATGTAGTAGCCGGCGCCCGAGACGTCGAGCCCGGACGCCTCGCCGTAGCGCGCGGCCACCTGGGCCTTGGTCGAGAAGCCGGGCGCCGTGGTGGGCGACATGCCGAGGACCGCCATCTCGTCGCTCGGGTCGGCCCAGTAGCAGAGGAGGACGCCGAGGTCGGCCAGCGGATCGCCCAGCGTGCAGATCTCCCAGTCCAAGATGGCCTTGACGGTGCCGTCGTCGGCCAGCACCACGTTGTCCATGCGGTAGTCGCCGTGCACGACCGAGACACGCTGCTGGGCCGGGATGCGCCGGGCCAGTTCGTCGCTGACCTGCTCGACGATGGGCCCGTGCTCGATCCCCTCCACGTGCATCTGCTCGTACTGCCCGCGCCACCGCTTGAGCTGGCGCTCGATGTACCCGTCGTGCCGGGCCAGGTCGTCGAGCCCCACCGCGGCGGGCTCGACGGCGTGCAGCGCGGCCAGCGTGTCGGCCATGTGGTCGCCCACGGTGCCCCGGGTCGCCTCGTCGAAGGCGGCCAGCGCCTCGGGGGCGCTGCGCACGATGTGCCCGTCGACGAATTCCATGACGTAGAAGGGCCGCTCGTTCACCGCCTCGTCGGTGCACAGGCCGACGGTCCCGGGTACGGGGATGCCGGCCGGCCCGAGGGCGTGGATGAGCCGGTACTCACGCGCCATGTCGTGCGCGGTGGGCAGCACGTGGTGCAGTGGCGGCCGGCGCAGGGCCCAGGCCCGGCCGTCACCGTCGGTCACCCGGAAGGTGAGGTTCGAGCGCCCCCCGGCGATCAGGGTGAAGGTCAGCGGCGTGGTGAGGGCGGGCACCTGGTCGGCCAGCCACTTCGTGACCTCGGCTTCGTTGATCCCCTGGGGCGCGTCAGGCATGCCTCACGACGCTAATCGGTGGGTGGTGCGCTGCCTCGACGGCTCTGCCGGCCGCCGCCTCCTGGTGCACCCGGTAGCGTCGTTGCGATGGACGTCACCGACCAGACCTTCGCCGACGACGTGCTCACCCGGAGCTCGTCCGTGCCCGTCATCGTCGACCTGTGGGCCCCGTGGTGCGGCCCCTGCAAGACCCTCGGCCCAATGCTCGAACGCGCCGTGGCCGCCACCGAGGGCGCCGTCGAGCTGGCCAAGGTGAACGTGGACGACAACCCCAGGGTGGCCCAGACGTTCCAGGTCCAGTCGATCCCCGCCGTCTTCGCCCTCGCGCGACGGCCAGGTGGTGGACCAGTTCATCGGCGCCCTCCCCGAGGACCAGGTCAACGCGTTCGTCCAGCGCCTCCTCCCGGCGCCCAGCGAGGCCGACCTGCTGGTCGAGAAGGGCGACGAGGCCTCCGTGCGCGAGGCCCTGGCGCTCGAACCCGACCACGCGGGAGCGACCGAGGCGCTGGCCCGGATCTTGATCGATAGCGGGGACGCCGCCGGCGCCCTGGCCGCGCTGGGCCGCCTGCCCGAGACCGAGTCCGGCCGCGCCCTGGCCGCCGAGGCCCGCCTGCTCGAGGCGGGCGTGGACGTGTCGGGCGACGGCGGTATCGAGGCCAAGCTCGACGAGCTGCTCGAGCGGGTGCGGGGCGACGACGCCGCCCGCCAGGAGTTCGTGGACCTGCTCGAGACGATGGGCGCGGACGACCCGCGCACGGGCGAGTACCGACGCGCCCTCACCAACCGCCTGTTCTGATGCCCGTCCCGGCGGCGGCCCCCGCCGCCACCGACGGGGACGCCGGCGCGCCGGCGGCGCTGGCCACCGTGCTCGAGCTCGGCTCCCGGCGCTACGACCTCACGCACCGTGCGCTCGTGATGGGCATCCTCAACCGCACGCCCGACTCCTTCTACGACAAGGGCGCCACCTTCGCCCTCGACAAGCTCTACGCCCGGGCCGCCCAGCTGGTGGCCGAGGGGGCCGACATCCTCGACGTCGGCGGCGTGAAGGCGGGACCCGGGCCCGAGGTGACCGAGTCCGAGGAGCTCGAGCGGGTCGTCCCGGTGGTCACCGGACTGGTGGCCCGCTTCGACGTCCCCGTCTCGGTCGACACCTGGCGGGCCGGCGTGGCTCGGGCCTCCTACGCCGAGGGCGCGGTGATGGGCAACGACATCAGCGGGCTCGGCGATCCCGACTACGCCCCCGCCGCGGCGGAGCACGGGGCGGCCGTCGTCATCACCCACATTCGGCTCAAGCCCCGGGTGGCCGATCCCGAGCCGCACTACGACGACCTCGTGCCCGACGTAGCTCGTTTCCTGACCGCGCGCGCCGGTCAGGCGCTGGCCGCCGGACTGCCGGCCGAGCGGATCGTGCTCGATGCGGGACTCGACCTGGGCAAGACGGCCGCGCAGTCCCTCGCCCTGCTGCGCGCCTCGCGCACGCTGGCCGGGCTCGGCTTCCCGCTGCTGCTGTCGGCCTCCAACAAGACGTTCCTCGGCCAGGTGCTCGACCTCGAGCTCACCGAGCGGCGCCAGGCCTCGCTGGCCGCGGCCGCCCTCGGCATCGAGTGGGGCTGCCGCCTGCTGCGGGTGCACGACGTGGCCGGTACGTGCCGGGTGCGCGACGCCCTGGCCGCCGTCGGCGAGGCGTCGTGAGCGCCCCGTCCGCCCCCGCCTCGGCCTACCTCGTGCGCGGGGACGACCCGGCGCTGGTGGCCCAGGAGGTGCGCGACCTCCTGGCCGACCTGGTCGGTGAACGCGACCATGCCCTGGTGGTCGAGGAGATCGGCGGCCCGGGCGAGGACATCGACGTCGGTGCCGTCGTCGACGCCTGTCTCACGCCGCCCTTCCTGATCGACCGCCGGGTCGTGGTGGTGCGCGAGGCCGGCCGTCTCGTCACGGCCGACGTGCCCCGCCTCGTCGAGGTGGTGCAGGACCCGCTGGCCACCACCATCCTGGTCGTGGTGGCCGGAGGAGGCACCGTGCCCGCCCCGCTGGTCAAGGCGATCCAGGGTGCGGGCCAGGTGGTCGAGGTGGCGACGGGGAAGCCGAAGGATCGCGCCGCCTGGCTGCACGAGCACGTGCGCGGGGCCTCGGTGTCGCTCGACCGCGAGGCCATGACACTGCTGGCCGATCACGTCGGCGAGGACCTGGGCCGGGTCGAGGGGTTGCTCGCCGCGCTGAGCGCCGCCTACGGCGAGGGGGCGACGGTCTCGGCCCACGACCTGGAGCCGTACCTCGGTGAGCGGGGCACCGTGCCCCGCTACCAGCTGACCGATGCCATCGACCGGGGCGAGCCGGGACAGGCCCTGCGCGTGCTGCACCGCATGCTCGACAGCGGCGCCCTCGTGCCGATCCAGGTGATGGCGACGCTGCACGGCCACTTCTCCAACATGTTGGTGCTCGACGGCGACGACGTCATGGGCGAGCGTGACGCGGCCGCCGTGCTCGGCAGCGCGCCGTTCGTGGCCAAGAAGGCGCTGGAGCAGTCGCGTCGCCTGGGCAGTGCCCGCATCGCCGAGGCCATCACGATGATCGCCAAGGCCGATCTCGACGTGCGCGGGGCCAGCGGCCTCGACTCGGTGCTGATCGTCGAGATCCTGGTGGCCCGGCTGGCGCGCCAGACCCGACCCACCCGCAGCGCGAGGCCCCGGGCCGGAGCGGGCGGACGGCGCTGAGTCGGCCGGCGGCCACCGCCGGTGCAGACATCGGCCGGCGTGCGTTACCAGGGCAGGTTCCACTCTGCGGGCAAGGAGTACGCCGGCAAGTTCGGAGGCGCCGCCAAGGGCGACACCGGCGACATCATCGAGGGAGCGAGCTGCTGAAGGTCACTGCTGAGGGTCCCGTCGTGGCGCACCCGCGCACAGGACCTAAATTCGTGGCTTCCTGTCGAGGGGTCGTGCCATCGACGACGTGACGAAGAGGGAGGCGGAATGATCAAGCGAGCGTTACGAGCGCGCCAGGTGGCGCTGACGGTGGCGGGCGTCGCCGCAGTCACGGGCGTCGGTCTGGGAGCGGTGGGAGCGGCGACGGCGGCCACGCCCGCTCTGCACATCAAGAACTCCTCGGAGTGGACGGTCGAGGGGAACAAGGTCGGCTGCGAGGTCGTGACCTTCTCGTCGGGCGGGAGCTTCGTCGTCAGCGGCGGGAGCGTCAGCGGGGTTTGGAACGGTGGGGGCGCCCATCTGGTCATGAAGTGGACCGCCCGTGGCTCCTCGGGCCTCGTGTTCAAAGGGACGTACCACTCGGCCTCGAAGGCCTACGGGGGCACGTTCTCGGGGAGCGCCAAGGGCAAGGGCGAGGTCGTGCCGGGAAGCGGCTGCTGACGCGCAACGGATTGTCACGGCAACGAGGGCCCCAGGCTCGTCTCGAGCCCAGGGGTAGACGATCGATCGTCCACCCAGCTCCCTAGGCGTCAGTGCGCACCAATGGGCGAAGAAAACCACCAGCGATGGTGCTCGGGGTCACGAGCGCCGTACTCGCGCAGGCCGTAGGCCTGGTCGGTCGGCGGGCGATCGATGACGGCGCCGGCGGCCGTGCTGCGGGCGTAATGGGCGTCGACGTCGGGGACGAGGACCTCGAGTCCGCCGTGCGCCGCGGCCGCCCCTCGCGGCGAGTCCATCTCGGCCTCCTCGCTCACCCGGTGCAACCACACCACGGCGTCGCCCATGCGCACCTCCCCGTGGACGACGGTGCCGTCGTCGAGACGGTGCAGTCCGCCAGAGGTGAACCCGAAGGTGGCGACCAGGTAGTCGTGTCCGGCCTCGATGTCCTCGTAGACCAGGATGGGAATGATCGCCGGCAGGCCGTCGTCGCTCGTCATGACCTCCACTCTGCCCGAAGGGCCGCTCCGGCGGGCGAAGATCTGTGCCCGGCAACACGAGGCGGGTGACGAGGCGATGGAGCTACGACGGGTCCGGTTGAGCGACGAGGAGGTGGCGCCCCTGCTGGCCGGACTGACGATCGAGTACGAGACACGCTACGGCCAGAACTCCGAAATGACGCGGGCCCGCGCGGAGGAGTTCGAACCGCCGGCCGGACTGTTCGTCGTCCTGATGGACGGACCCACGACGGCGGCCGGCGGCGGTTTCCGCCGAGTTGAGGCCGACACGGCCGAGATCAAGCGGATGTGGACCGCGGCGCAGTACCGCCGGCGCGGCCTGGCCACCCGTGTCCTCCAGGCGCTCGAGGACGCGGCCCGGGACGTCGGGTACCGGCGCCTGGTCCTCGAGACAGGGCTGCGCCAACCCGAAGCCATCGCCCTGTACGCGGGACGGGGCTACCAACGGTTCGACGGTTTCGGCGAATACCCGCACGCACGGGGATTCAGCCTCGATCTCGGCGAGAGGTGATGCATGCAGGAGCGCGCGTAGTGGTGTGGCACGAGTGTGACCGGGCCCGTGACTCGAACCAGGACTCGTTTCCCCTGAAATGGTTTCTCCTCGAGTGCAGCCACCCCCCGCCGACGTCGCCATCACCCAAGGCCTGACGCAGTTCGTGGCCGCATGGCGCGCGGAAAGGGGTTCCTGGTGGACGCAACCCCGATTGACATGAATTGTGCGCGGTGCTATGCCACATGGGCGGTTCCTGAGCAAAGGGGTACGAAATGGCGGCTCGATTCCTTGACCCTGTGCGTCGTGGTGGCACGACAAAGACGTCCGGCTGGCGGAAGTCGTTCACCCTGGCTGCGCCAGGTGTGCTCGCCGTCGTCCTGGGGGTCGGCATCTTCGGTGCACCCGTGGGCGCGGTGAGCGCCAAGCCGGGAGTGCATCCGGCCGTCGTCACATGCACTGACAAGTGGAAGGCGGCAGTGAGCGGCTCATGGTCGACGGCGGCCGACTGGTCGACGGGCGTCGTACCGACGTCGAGCGACAACGTCTGCATCAAGCTCGCCGGCACCTACAAGGTCACCATCTCGGGCAACGTCTCCGCCGGCACCATCAGCCTGGGCGGTACGTCGGGCACCCAGACGCTTCTGATCAAGGGAACGCCCGCGGCGAACTCGGGGCTGAACCTCTCCACGGCGACCGGGAGCACGATCGGTGTGCACGGCGCGCTCAAGCTGAAGTCCAAGAACGTCGCGGGGACCGGTTACGCGCTGCTCGGCGGTGCCGCCGTGACCATCGACAACAGCGGCACGATCCAGACCTCGGGTGGCCTGGACAACAACAACTACCTGCGGGCCGGCATCACCAATGGCAGCACGGGCAAACTCAAGATCAACGGCGTGACCGTCGGTGACGCCTCCGGCGGCGCCGTCACGATCACCAACAACGGGGCGTTCTCCGTGGGCAGCGCGGGCAAACTTGCCTTGTCGAACGGAGACGCCTTCACCCAGAGCGGTGGCACCCTCACCAACGGTGGATCGTTCACCGAGACCTCGGGCGTCTTCACTCAGAGCGGGGGCACCGACTCGGGCACTCCGGTATCGATCATCAGCGGCTCATTGGCCGACAGCGCGATGTCGGGTACCTACACGTTCGACATCTTCAACAACGACAACTTGAGCGGCACCATCCCGAGCGGCCAGACGGTGGACGCCATCGGGAATCCGACCTACAACACCACTCTTTTGCTGGCGGCCAACCTGACCAACGACGGCACCCTGGAGCTCAACTCCCAGACGACGTCCGGCTCGGGCTTCGCCCAGCTCGACGGCCCGACCCACACAGTCACCAACGCCGGGACGATCGAGACCGTGGGCGGCACGGTCAACACCAACTATCTGCGCACCAACATCACCAACAACAGTGGTGGGTCGATCGACATCAACGGTGGCACCACCGGTGATGCATCCGGCGGCGCGACCACGATTACCAACAACGGGACCTTCGCGGTGGCCAGCGGGGGCAGCCTTGCCTTGACCAACGCCGACTCGTTCACCCAGAGCGGTGGCACCTTCACCAACGGCGGCACGTTCAGCGACACTTCGGGCACCTTCACCCAGAGCGGCGGCACAGACTCGGGGACGCCGGTTTCGATCATCAGCGGGACCTTGGCCGACAGCGCGATGTCGGGGACTTACACGTTCGACCTCTTCAACACCGACACCCTCAGTGGCACCATTCCGAGCGGCCAGACCGTGGATGGGATCGGGAACCCGACCTACAACACAACGTTGACCCTCGGGGCCAACCTGACCAACGACGGCACCCTGGAGCTCGACTCGCTGGCGACGGCCGGTTCGGGTTTCGCCCAGCTCGACGGCCCGACCCACAACGTGATCAATGCCGGGACTCTCGAGACGGTGGGTGGCACGGTCTCGACCGACTACCTGCGGGTCAACATCACGAACAACAACGGCGCGTCGCTCGACATCAACGGCGGCACCACGGGTGATGCTTCTGGCGGGGCGACCACGATCACCAACAACGGGACCTTCTCGGTGGCCAGCGGCGGCAGCCTCGCCCTGACGAACGGTGACTCGTTCACCCAGAGCGGGGGCACGTTCGCCAACGGGGGAACCTTCAGCGACACCTCGGGCACCTTTACCCAGAGCGGGGGCACCGACTCGGGGACGCCGGCGTCGATCATCAGCGGGACCCTGGCCGACAGTGCGATGTCAGGGACCTACACCTTCGACCTCTTCAACACCAACACGGTGAGCGGCACCATCCCGAGTGGCCAGACCGTGGACGCCATCGGGAACCCGACCTACAACACCACGGTGACGCTGGGGGCCAACCTGACCAACGACGGCACCCTCGAGCTCGACTCGTCGACGGCCGCCGGATCGGGCTACGCCCAGCTCCAGGGACCGACCCACACGGTCATCAATGGCGGGACGTTCGAAACGGCCGGTGGCACGGTCTCGACCGACTACATCCGGGCCAACATCACCAACAACAGTGGTGGGACCATCGCCATCAACGGAGGAACGACCGACGACGCCAGCGGTGGCGCCACCACGATCACCAACAACGGCACCTTCTCGGTCGGCGACGGGGACAAGATCACGATCTCGAACGGATCGATCTTCGACCAGTCGTCCACGGGCACCTTTGAGCCCACCGTGGACAGCACCACGAACAGCGTCTCGGGCATCGTCGGAGGTTCAGACACGGTGGCCGGCACGCTCAATGTGCAACTCGTGGGCAGCGTTCCGGCGACCGGGACGACTTTCAATGTCATCAACACCGCAACCTCGGTCACGGGCACGTTCTCGACGGTCTCGGGTTCCCACTTCACCGTGACGTACACGTCGACGTCGGTCATCGTGCATTCGACGGGGGTCTGAACCGATCTGACACCAGGACCAAGGCACAGTCTCCTCACGAGCCCGGGGTCTGGTCCCGTTCGGAAACCGGGCCGTCCCGACGAGGTCCGGCGGCGTCGGCTGAATACGCACCGAGGTCGTGGCGGGGCACCCGACATGATGGACTGGGCACGTGTTCGAGACACCCGAAGAACTAGTTCGGCTCCAACAGCTCCTCGACGACTCCATGGCCGGCGCGGGTCCGCACCTGCTCGAGGTCATCGGGCCCGAACGTCGCCTCGGTGCGGGCCAGCTCTGCGAACGACTGCAGGGCATGCGGCTGCTGGTCCTGGCCACCGTGACGGCGGACGGGCGCCCGGTGACGGCCCCGGTGGACGGCTACTTCCTGCACGGGACCTTCTGGTTCAGCCTGGGCGCCGAGGCCGTGCGCACGCGGCACATGCGCCGGCGTCCACACGTGAGCGCCACCCACTTGCCCGGCGAGTCGCTGGCGGTGACGATGCACGGGAGGGCCGAGCTGTTCGACTGGCGGGACCACGCCTGCGCGGAAATGCGTCAGGCCATGTTCGACCACTACGCACCCCGGCAGGGCACCGATTTCGCCGAGACGGTCGACGACCTGAAGGAGATGGACGCCGTCGGGGCGCGCCTCGTCCCCGAGAGGCTGTTCACGTTTCACATGTCCGACTGAGCTCGGCCGGCGCGGGCGGCGTGGTCCACTGCGCATCGCTCGCTGCGGTGGCATAGGGTCGAGCCCAATTGCAACCGGGGGTGACGGCATGAGAAAAGAGCATCGTCGGAGGTCGGGGGCCTGGCGGCGGGTCCGGGCCCTCGGCGCCGTCTCGGGCGTGGCCTGCCTGGCGATCATGGCGCTCCCCTCGACCGGTTCGGCCGGGGCCGCAGGTGCCAAGCCGACCATCGCCGATTTCGTCACCTCGCCGAAGAGCCTCAAGACGAGCAGCGGCGCGGTGTCGTTCTCGGCGACCCTGGCCCATGCCAAGAGTTGCGTCCTGTCCGCCACGAGCACGGTGCCCGGGCTCCCTCTGACGTCGCCCTGCGCCTCCAAGTCGTTCCACGAAGCGATCGTGCTCGAGGAGAACACCGGCACGGTTCCCCTCAAGATCACGTTCACCCTGCGCGCCACCGGGCCGGGCGGCAACGCGGTCGAGACGACCACGGTCAAGATCGTGCCCGGTGCGGGTCAGGCCTGGCCGACGGGGTTCACGGGCACCTACGTCGGATCGGACGACACGGGCGACTACCCGGGCGGCAATCTGGCCTTCAGCGGGACGATCAATCCCGACGCCACCTGTGACCCCTCGGTCTGTACCTACGAGTGGACCTCCATGACCGGAACGTGGTCGGCCGTCCAGCCACCGTGCTCGTCGTTCACCGCTGACGACAGCCAAGGGATCGGTGGCTCGGGCAACATCGAGTTCGACCAGAGCGAGTCGCCCGTGGAGCTGGCTGGGGGTTTCGACTTCGGGGTGGGTTCGCAGCCGTGCGGCAACGTCGGATCGGACTTCGTCTCGCACGTCAGCGGGGCGCCGACGTTCATTCCCGGCACGCTCCAGAGCGTGTGGCCGTCGGACGGCGGGGGGACCTACACCTTCAACTGGATCTATCCCTAGACGCCAGTCGGGGACCGTCAGTGGGCGGCGGCAGCCTCGATGGCGTTGATCCGGCGCACCAGGCGGGACTTGTGGTTCGCCGCCGTGTTCTTGTGGATGACACCCTGAGCGGCGGCCTTGTCGATCCGCTTCACGGCGAGGCGCAGCGACTCGACGCTGTCCTCGGCACCCGACTCGGCGGCCGCCACGGCGCTCTTGGTCCGGGTGCGCATCTCGGCCCGCACCGACTTGTTGCGCAGCCGGCGCTTCTCGTTCTGACGGTTCCGCTTTATCTGGCTCTGGATGTTGGCCACGTGTCGATCCTCGGTGATTGCTCGAAAGGGGTCGGTGGCCAGGGGCGGCGCACCGGTGCGGGGGACAACCCTAGCAGGTGGGGGGACCAATTCGGCCAGCGGCGCCCGTCGGCGGCCGACCGGTGCCGCCCTGGCTCCGGCCGCCGTGTACCCGCCACCGCGGCCCCATCGCCCCAGGCCAGGCGACCGGAGCGCCGGGGCAGGACCGATACGATCCTCTGACCGTGCCCGCATCCGCCGCCAGTGCACCCGTTGCCATCGAGCGCATCCGGAACTTCTCCATCATCAGCCACGTCGACCACGGCAAGTCGACCCTGTCGGACCGCATCCTCGAGATCACCGGGGCGGTCGACCCGCGGCTCATGCGCGAGCAGTACCTCGACTCCATGGACATCGAGCGGGAGCGGGGGATCACGATCAAGGCCCAGAACGTCCGGGTGGACTACGAGGGCCACATCCTCCACCTGATCGACACCCCTGGCCACGTGGACTTCGGCTACGAGGTCTCGCGGTCGCTGGCCGCCTGCGAG
Source organism: uncultured Acidimicrobiaceae bacterium (assembly GCA_963754445.1). GTDB lineage: Bacteria > Actinomycetota > Acidimicrobiia > Acidimicrobiales > RAAP-2 > Bog-473. Next base: position 2,101,275 of record CAVWFT010000002.1, read on the forward strand.
GGCGCGGTGCTCCTGGTGGACGCCAGCCAGGGTATTCAGGCCCAGACGCTGGCCAACTGCTACCAGGCCATCGAGAACGACCTCGAGATCGTGCCCGTCCTCAACAAGATCGACCTGCCGGCGGCCGACCCGGTGCGCTGCGCCCTCGAGATCGAACACGTGCTCGGCCTGCCGGCCGAGGAGATCCTGCACATCTCGGCCAAGACGGGCGAGGGGGTGCCCGACCTCCTCAGCGCCATCATCGCCCGCATCCCGCCACCCGAGGGCGACCCCGACGCCCCGATGCGCGCCCTCATCTTCGACTCCTCTTACGACCAGTACCGCGGCGTGGTCAGCTCCATCCGCATCGTCGACGGCACGCTGCACGCCGGGGCCCGCCTCCGCTTCATGCAGGCCAACGCGGTGCACGACATCGAAGAGGTCGGGGTGCGCACGCCGACGGCGGTTCCGGTGGAGCGGCTCGGGCCGGGCGAGGTGGGCTACCTCATCGCCGGCATCAAGGACGTCGGCGAGGCCCGCTCGGGTGAGACGGTCACCACGGCGCAGCACGGCGCCAGCGACGCGCTGGCCGGCTACCGCGACCCCAAGCCCATGGTGTTCTGCGGCCTCTACCCGGTGGACGGTGACGAGCTACCCGACCTGCGCGACGCGCTGGAGAAGCTCAAGCTCAACGACGCCTCCTTCACCTTCGAGCCCGAGTCCTCGCATGCGCTGGGTATCGGCTTCCGGTGCGGCTTCCTGGGCCTGTTGCACATGGAGATCGTGCGGGAGCGGCTCGAGCGCGAGTTCAACCTGTCCCTCATCGCCACTGCGCCGAGCGTGGCCTACCGGGCCTTCCTCACCGACGGCAGCGAGGTCGACGTCGACAACCCCACCGAGCTGCCCGACCCGAGCCGGATCGACCACATCGACGAGCCGATGCTCCAGGCCACCATCATCACGCCGAGCGAGTACACCGGCACGGTCATGGAGCTGTGCCAGAGCCGGCGGGCCGAGATGACCCGCATGGAGTACCTCTCGCCCGAGCGGGTCGAGCTCGTCTACACCATCCCCCTGGCCGAGGTGGTCCTCGACTTCTTCGACCAGCTCAAGTCCCGCACCAAGGGCTACGCCTCGCTCGACTACGAGCCGGCCACCTACACCACGGCCAACCTGGTCCGGGTCGACATCCTGATCAACCACGCACCCTGCGACGCCTTCTCGACCATCGTGCACCGGACCGAGGCCGACCTCTACGGCCGCAAGATGGCCGAGAAGCTGCGCGAGCTCATCCCGCGCCAGCTCTTCGACGTCCCCATCCAGGCCGCCATCGGCGGGCGCATCGTGGCCCGCGAGACGGTCAAGGCCAAGCGCAAGGACGTGCTGGCCAAGTGCTACGGCGGCGACATCAGCCGCAAGCGCAAGCTGCTCGAGAAGCAGAAAGAGGGCAAGAAGAAGATGAAGAACATCGGGCGGGTCGAGGTACCCCAGGAGGCCTTCATCTCGGCCCTGCGGCTCGGCGACGACTGAGCCGGGCGGTCCGGGGCAGGTGCGGAGGGGTCCGGGAGTGTCGTCGGGGAGTTGTGCCTGGCACTCGGTAGACTTGAGTGCCAGGAACTCATGAACTCACAGGCCGACTCCGTATCCAACGCTGACGCCACCGCCGGAGACGACGGCACCCTCAACGCGCGCCGGGCCGCCATTCTCGAGGTCGTGGTGACCGAATACATCGGCACGGCCGAGCCCGTCGGCTCCTCCCACGTGGCCAACGCACCGGGGGTGCAGGTCTCCTCGGCCACCGTGCGCTCGGAAATGGTGGCCCTCGAACGCGAGGGGTACCTGGTCCAGCCCCACACCAGTGCGGGGCGGATCCCGACCGACAAGGGCTACCGCTTCTTCGTCGACCACATGACGAGCCCGGGCGTCCTGGGCCCGGCCCAACGCCGGCAGGTCACCCAGTTCTTCGAGACGGTGCACGGGGAGATGGAGACGATGCTCGAGCGGGCCACCGGCCTGCTCTCGGAGATGACCTCCTACGCGGCCGTGGTCGTCGGCCCCTCCCACGAGCGGGCCACCATCCGCTCGGTCCAGCTGGTGAGCCTCTCGGCGCTGCACGTCCTGCTGGTCGTGGTCCTCTCCGACGGTGCCGTGGAGAAGCGGACCATCGAGCTGGTGGACGAGCCGAGCGCCGACGCGCTGCACCGGGCGGGAGAGCTGCTCTCGAGCCAGCTGGTGGGCGAGACGCTGGCCGCCCGCTGGAGCGTGCCCGCGGGCAGCACGCCGGCGATGGTCGCGCTGCTCGACGCCGCCCACGCCGCCTTCGACTCGTTCGAGGACGGCAAGGACGCCGACCAGGTCTTCGTGGGCGGCCCGGCCCGGCTGGCCGAATCGTTCGACGCCGTCGAGACGGTGCGTTCGGTGCTCAGCATCCTCGAACAGCAGCTCGTCGTCGTCACCTTGCTGCGCGACGTGCTCGACAGCGGGATGACGGTAGCCATCGGGACCGAGCACGGCTTCGAGCCGCTGTCCTCGTGCGCGGTGGTCGTGGCCCCGGTCTCGATCGACGGTCAGGACCTCGGTGCCGTCGGCCTGCTCGGCCCGACCCGCATGGACTATCCCCGCGCGCTCGCCGCCGCCCACGTGGTGAGCGAGCGGCTGGGCGAACGGATCGGAGGCGGGCACGATGGCCGGCGCTGACATCGGCGATCTCTACGAGCTCCTGGGCGTCAACCCCGAGGCGACCGACGACGAGATCAAGAAGGCCTACCGGGCCCGGGCCCGCGAGCTGCATCCCGACACGGGCCACGGCAGCCCCGAGGCCGAGGCGCGCTTCAAGGAGGTCACGGTCGCCTACGAGGTGTTGCGCGACCCCGAGCGACGGGCCCGCTACGACCGCTACGGGCCCGAGGGCGTGTTCGGCTCACAGGGCGGTGGAGGCGGCGGCTTCGGCTTCGAGGGCGGCCTGGGGGACATCTTCGAGGCGTTCTTCGGTTCTGTGGCTGGCGCCGGCGGGACCCGCCGTCGTGGTCCCCAGCAGGGGTCCGACGCCGAGGTCCGGGTGGGCCTCGAGTTCGCCGAGGCCGTCTTCGGCTGCCGCAAGGAGATCTCGGTCCGCCTGCCCGTGACCTGCACCGCCTGCACCGGTCAGGGAACGGCCCCGGGGACCTCGCCCCTCACCTGCGCCGATTGCGGCGGAACGGGCGAGCTGCGCCGGGTGCGCCAGTCCCTGCTCGGACAGGTGGTGACCAGTGTCGCCTGCTCGCGTTGTGGCGGCTCGGGCGAGATGATCCCGCACCCGTGCCCCGAGTGCCGGGGCGAGGGCCGGCGCATCGAAGAGACGACGTTCACGGTCGAGGTGCCCGCCGGCGTCGAGGACGGTTCGACGCTGCGCCTGGCCGATCGCGGGGCGGCCGGCCAGCGCGGTGGTCCGGCCGGGTCGCTCTTCGTCCACCTGGTGGTGTCGCCCGACCCCCGTTTCGAGCGCCGGGGCGACGACCTGCACACGATGCTGACGGTGAGCGTGGCTCAGGCCGCGCTCGGGGCCGACGCCCAGATCCAGTCGCTCGACGCCACCCATCCCTACGCAGTGGCGCCCGGGACCCAGACCGGCCACATCGAACGGATCCGCGGTGCCGGCGTGCCCCATCTGCGGGGCCGGGGCCGGGGTGATCTCTTCGTCCACGTCGTCGTGCAGACACCCACCACGCTGACCGCCGAGCAGGATGCGCTGCTGCGCCAGTTCGCCGCCCTGCGCGGCGAGGACGTGGCGCCGCCGGGCGGCGGTGGCGGGGGCGACGGTGTGTTCTCCCGCCTCCGTTCCGCGTTTGGCTAGCTCGGGCGAAGCCGCCGCCTACGCCGCGCTCGCCGTGCGGGCCGCGGCACCGGCCGAGGTCTTCGTCGAGGACCCGGCGGAACCCACCCTCGAGGAGGTCGACGCACACCACCTCGGCCGAGTGCTGCGACTGCGTCCCGGCGAAGAGGTCGTGGCGGCGGACGGGCGCGGGCACTGGACCCGCACGACCTGGCAGGGCGACGGTCGGCTCGAGCTCGTGCACGACGCGGCGGGGGTCGGTGGTGACGGGGCGGTCCAGTTCGAGGCGCCGGTCGCGCCCGCGCTCACCGTGGTCTTCGCCCCGACCAAGGGCGAGCGACCCGAGTGGGTGGTCCAGAAACTGACGGAACTCGGGATCGACCGCATCGTGCCCCTGCGCAGCGAGCGCAGCGTCGTGCGCTGGAGCGGGGAGCGCGGCGCGGCCACCGTGACACGGCTGCGCCGGGTGGCCCGCGAGGCAGCGGCCCAGTGCCGGCGCGTCTGGCTGCCCGAGGTGGCCGAGACGATCTCCTTCGCCGACCTGGGCCGGCTGGGTACCCCCGGCCAGGTGGCGCTGGCCCAGCTCAGCGGCGATCGACCGACGCTGGCCCACCAGGTGGTGGCGGTCGGTCCCGAGGGCGGGTGGAGCGGTGACGAGCTGGCGGCGGGCCTGCCGACGGTCGGTTTCGGGCTGAGCGTGCTGCGGGCGGAGACGGCGGCGGTCACGGCCGGGGCGCTCCTGGCCTCCCTGCGGACGGGTACCGTGGCACCAGTGGGAGGAGCGGCACAGTGACGCAGCGACCCGGTCAACGTCGTGCCTCGGACCCCGGTATTTTGGGCGTGGTGATCCTCGTCCGGGGCGGTGCATGAGCGATACCGACTGCCTCTTCTGCCGCATCGTCGCCGGGGAGCTGCCGTCCGAGATCGTGCACGAGACCGAGGGGACGGTCGCCTTCAAGGACATCACTCCCGCCGCCGAGCTGCACGTCCTCGTCGTGCCCCGGCGCCACATCACCGATGCGTCGACGGTGACGGCCGAGGACGGCCCGCTCATGGCGGAGATGCTGCTCGCCGCCCGTGCCGTGGCCGACAAGGCCGGGCTGGCCACGCCCGATCGCGGCTACCGGCTCATCTTCAACATCGGTCCCGACGCCATGAACTCGGTCCCGCACCTGCACCTCCACGTCCTGGGCGGGAAGCTCTCCGGGCATCTGGCCGGACAATCATGACGACCACCGTGCGGGCCGAGTGCTTCGTGCCCGGCAACCACCTCATGGCCGGTCTTCTCGGCACCCGCGACGAGCACCTGCGCCAGATCGAGCAGTCGTTCCCCGACGAGCGGATCACCGTGCAGGGCAATCACATCTCGGTCGAGGGCCCGGCCGCCGAGCTGGTGGTCCGGCTCTTCGAGGAGCTGATCCTGCTGGCCCAGTCCGGCAAGGACCTCGACTCGTCGACGCTGGCCCGGACGATCGACATGGTGCGCGAGGACATCCGCCCCTCCGAGGTCCTGCGCTCCGAGGTGGTGCGGGCGGCCGGGGGCAAGACCGTCCGTCCGAACACGGCGGGCCAGAAGCGCTACGTCGACGCCATCGCGCAGAGCATCATCACGTTCGGGATCGGCCCGGCGGGGACCGGCAAGTCCTACCTGGCCGTGGCCCAGGCGGTGCACGCTCTGCAGTCGCGCCAGGTGACGCGCATCATCTTGACCCGGCCGGCCGTCGAGGCGGGGGAGCGCCTCGGCTTCCTGCCCGGCGACCTGATGGCCAAGGTCGACCCCTACCTCCGCCCGCTCTACGACGCCCTCTACGACCTGCTCGAGCCCGAGGGCGCCCAGCGCCTGCTCGACCGGGGCACCATCGAGGTGGCGCCGCTGGCCTTCATGCGGGGGCGCACGCTGAACAACTCGTTCATCATCCTCGACGAGGCCCAGAACACGACGCCCGAGCAGATGAAGATGTTCCTGACCCGGATCGGATTCGGTTCCAAGTGCGTGGTCACCGGCGACGTCACCCAGATCGACGTGCCCGGTGCCCGCTCGGGCCTGGTCGGGCTGGAGCCGGTGCTGGGCGGCATCGACGACATCGCCTTCGTCCACCTGGGCCGCCGCGACGTGGTCCGCCACAAGATCGTGGGGGACATCATCGACGCCTACGAGGTGGCAGAGGGGCGGGCGGGACTCCCGCAGTGACCATCGACGTCTTCGCTGCCGACGAGCAGCAGGAGCATCCGATGGAGGTGGCCCGCTGGGCCGAACTGGCGCGGCAGGTGCTCACCGCCCGAGGCGTGAAGGGCGACACCGAGGTGTCGTTGCTCTTCGTCGACGAGGACGCCATCGCCGCCCTCAACGAGCAGTTCCTCAGCAAGAAGGGCCCGACCGACGTGCTGTCGTTCCCGATCGAGGACGAACCGGGACCGACCGGACGCTCACCTGACTTCGGCGGTTCGGGACCGGGCTCGGCGGCCGAGGAGGGCACGCTGACCCTGCTCGGTGATGTCGTGATCTGTCCGTCGGTGGCCGCCCGCAACGCCGAGGAGCACGAGGTCGCCCTGGAGGACGAGACCGCCCTGCTCCTCGTCCACGGGTTGCTGCACCTGCTCGGCATGGACCACGAACGCGACGACGAAGCCGAGCGCATGGAAGCGCTGGAGCAGCAGCTGCTCGATCGCTTCTACCGGGTGGGCAAACGGGCATGAGCGGGGCGGGGGCGGTCACCCTCCTGGCCACGAACGGCTTCCAGGCCGAGGACGCCATCCTCATCGTCATCATCGCCATCCTGCTCGCCGCCTCCGGCGTGCTGGCCATGGCCGAGACCAGCCTGGTCAGGATGAGCCGCATCAAGGCCAAGTCGCTGGTCGACGAGAAGCGACACGGGGCGCGCACGCTGGCCAAGCTGGTGGAGAACCCGTCCAACTTCTTGAACCCGATCCTCCTGCTGGTCCTGGTGTGCCAGCTCGTCTCGGCCACCCTGGTCGGCATCGTGGCCGAGGACGTCTTCGGCACCTGGGGCGTGATCCTCGGGATCGTCTTCGAAGTGGTGGTCATCTTCGTCTTCTTCGAGGCGGTCCCCAAGAACTGGGCCGTGCGTCACGCGGAGCGGGCGGCCCTGCTCTGCGCACCCGTCGTCAGCGCGCTGATCCGGTTCCCGCCCATCCACTGGCTCTCCTCCCTCCTCAACGGATTGGCCAACCGCATCATCGGGGTCGGGGGCGACGACCACGGCGACGACATCCCCCACGCCTACATCACCGACTCCGAGCTCAAGGCCATGGCCGACGTGGCCCACGAGGAGAACGTGATCGAACAGGACGAGCGCAGCTTCATCCACTCGATCATCGACTTCGGCGACACGGTGGCCCGTGAGGTCATGACGCCGCGGCCCGACATGGTGACCCTCGAGGCCGACGTGACCGTCCACGAGGCGCTCGAGTCCGCCCTCGCTGCGGGCTACAGCCGCATCCCTGTCGAGGGCGACGGCATCGACGACATCATCGGCATCGCCTACACCAAGGACCTGGTGCGGGCCGAGCGGGTGGGCAAGGCGGCACAGATCGTCGGCGATTCGGCCCGGCCGGCCAAGTTCATCCCCGAGTCCAAGGACGTCTCGGACCTCTTGCGCGAGATGCAAGAAGAGAAGTTCCACATGGCGGTGGTGGTCGACGAGTACGGCGGGACGGCCGGTCTCGTCACGCTCGAGGACCTCCTCGAGGAACTGGTCGGTGACATCGTCGACGAGTTCGACGTCGAGACGCCGACCGTGCAGCGCTTCGACGACGGCTCCGTGCTGGTGAGTGCCGGCTACTCGGTCGACGATGCCGACGAGCTGCTCGACGCCGACCTGCCCCGCGGGACCTGGGACACGGTGGGCGGGCTCATGCTGGACCTGGTGGGCCGGGTTCCCGACCCCGGCGACTCGGTCGAGGTCGAGGGCTTCCGCCTCACCGCGGTCGATGTGCGAGGCCGACGCATCGAGCGGGTGCGGATCGAGCCGACCCCGGACCGCGACAACGGCGAGGGCGAAGGCGAACTCGAGCGCCGGGACGACGCTGTCGTCAACGGGAACTGAGGACGGTGCGCTCGGGCTTCGTGGCCATCGTGGGGCGGCCGAACGTCGGCAAGTCCACCCTGGTCAACCAGATCGTCGGTACCAAGGTCGCCATCACGTCGTCGCGTCCCAACACGACCAGGCACCGGATCCTGGGTGTCCTGCACGATCCCGAGGCCGAGGCCCAGATCGTCTTCGTCGACACCCCGGGCATCCACAAGCCCAAGAGTGCGCTCGGCACCCGCCTCAACGAGACGGCGACGAGTGCGCTGAGCGACGTCGACGTGATCATGCCGGTCGTCGACGCCATGGCGGCCATCGGCCCGGGGGACCGCACGGTGCTCGAGCGGGCGGTGCGCGAGGTGCAGCGCACCACGGCGGCCTGGAAGCGGGCCACCGCACTCGAGCAAGACGAGGGCGAGGACAGGGGCAAGGACGAGGACGACGGGGCGAAGGGGGACGAGGACCATGACGAGCCGGTGCCGCCGCCCGCACTCGTCGTCGTGGTCAACAAGCTCGACCGGGCGTCGTCGGATCAGACCCTCGAACGCCTGCTCCAGGTCAAGGCGGCCGTCGAGGCCTTGGGCGACGTCCCCGACGTCGAGTACTTCCCCGTCTCGGCCCGCACGGGCAAGGGTGTGGAGGCCCTGAAGGCCCACCTGGTGGAGCGCCTGGCCGAGGGGCCCCCATTCTTCCCCGACGACGTGATCACCGACACGCCCGAGGCGCTCTGGGTGGCGGAGCTCGTGCGCGAGCAGTTGCTGGCCAAGACGCGTGACGAGTTGCCGCACTCCATCAGCTGCCGGGTGACGGAGTGGGAGTGGCCGCACATCCGGGTCGAGATCATCGTCGAGCGTGATTCGCAGAAGGCGATCGTCATCGGCAAGGGCGGCGAAGTGCTCAAGGCGGTGGGCATCGCCGTGCGCGAGACGCTGCCCGAGGGGGCGTACCTGGACCTCCACGTGAAGGTGGAGAAGCGTTGGCAGAATCGGACCGAGATGTTGGACCGCCTCGGGTACTGACGTCCTTCCGGGCGTACGGCGCACGGACCGCTGTCGTCATCGGGGCCGGCCCCGATGGTTGTCTTCAAAACACTCAACGCCGAGGTTGATCGTTTGCCAGTCGACTCCGGCGCGGCGGTCCGACAGTTCTCCAAACGTCACGCCCCCGTCAAAGGCCGTTCTTTCGATGAACATGCACCAACCGCACCGTCGCTCGTTCCGGCGCGGCCGGCTCTCACCACCCAGCTTGGCCTGCGTCGCCGACGCGCAAGACATCGACAAGGTATTTGGCGCCCTGGCTCACGACGTCCGCCGGGGGATCCTCGCCGTGCTGCACGACTGGGGCGGGCCGATGCGGGCGGGCGATATCGCCCTGCGTTTCGAGGGCGTGTGTTCATGGCAGGCGGTGTCGCGGCACCTGGGGGTGCTGACCGAGGCCGGTCTGCTCGAGTGCCGTCCGATCCGCAACGGGCGCCTCTACTCGGTCAACGCCCACCCGTTACAAACCGTCGCGATGCGCTGGATCATGGTGGTCTCCGAGCCCATCGTCTGGAGGGAGCCGTGGATGCTCGATTGGGCAGATCTCGGGTTCGGGTTCGAGATCGACGAGTGATGGCTTCAGGGAGCCGCCGCCCGCTCTAGTCCCCGTCGGAGAGTGCCCGCCTCAAGAATGCCTCCACCTCGTCGGGGTCGACGGAACGTCGCATCGGCGGCAGCGTCGAGAGGAGGACACCGCGATACGAGGCGGTGGCCAGGCGAGGGTCGAGGACGGCCACCACGCCGCGGTCCTCCGCCGTGCGGATGAGGCGTCCCGCGCCCTGGGCCAGCAGTGTGGCCGCCCGGGGCAGGTCGACCATTTGGAAGGCGCGGCCACCGGCCCGGTCGCGCCGAGCCTGGAGCAAGGGGTCGTCGGGGCGCGGGAAGGGGAGGCGGTCGATGGTCACGAGCGACAGGGCTCGTCCGGGGATGTCGACGCCCTGCCAGAAGCCGAGGGTGGCGAAGAGGCACGAGGTCTCGTCCTCGGCGAACTCCTCGAGCAGCCGGGCCTTGGGCAGGTCGCCCTGCAGCAGCACCCGATAGGAGAGCTCGGGCACCAGTGCGTCGGCCGCCGCCTCGGTCGCCCGCCGGCTGGTGAACAGGGCCAGGGTGCGCCCGCCGGCCGCCCCTATGAGTGTGGTCAGCTCCTCGTGGAGCGCGGCCTCGGATCCCTCGGCCCGCCGGTCGGGCAGGTGCCGGGCCACGTAGAGCAAGGCGTGGGCCCGGTAGTCGAACGGGCTGCCCACGTTGAGCTCTTCGTTGGCGAAGGGCTCGAGACCGACGCGCTCGACCAGGCGGGGCGGGATGGTCGCACTGGTCAGCACCGAGGTCACCTCACCCCAGAGCAGGGACGACAGCGCCGGTCCGACGTCGATGGGGGAGAGGCGCAGGCGGGCGTTGCGCCGCGTCCCATCGACCCAGGCCACGTGACTGTCCGCCCGCGTGACCAGACGATGCAGGTCCTCGGACAGGTTGGCGGCGGCCTGGACCGTGCGGGTCTTGCGGGTGCCCCGGTCCGGGTCGACTTCCCCGCCGTCGAGGAGCGACCCCTGCCCGCCGCTGCGGCGCAGCGCGTCGGTGACGCGTCGGCTGACGTCGTCGGCGCGTACCAAGAGGTCGGACAGGTCGCGGTCCTCGGCTGACAGGCGACCGCGGTCGTCGAGCACCCGCGTCCCCACACGTGCGACGACCAGATCGCCCAACTGCTCGCCGAGTTCGCCCAACGTGTCGAGCAGGTCGCGGTCACGCTCCTCGACCAGGGCGCGTGCCGCGGTGACCAAGGCCCGGATGCGACCGGCCGTAACCTCGACCCCGAGGCTCGCCGTCATCACCTCCTCGAGCTCGTGCGCCTCGTCGAAGACGACGACGTCGTGCTCGGGGAGCACCGCGCCACCACTGGCCAGGTGCGCCCCGTAGAGGTGCGTGTTGACCACGACGATGTCGGCCGCGGCGGCGCGGTCGCGCGCCGCCTCGGCGAAGCACTGGCCGCCGGAGGGGCAGTTGAAGGCGCCGGGACATTCGCGGGGGCCGACACTGACCATGTTCCAGGCCCGGTCCGAGGGCTCGAACCGCAGGTCGGCCCGGTCCCCACTGCTCGAGGTCTGCGCCCAGGTGATCAGGCGCCGCACCTCGTCGACCAGTCCCTCGGGAGGCGGACCATCGGGGTCCGCGGTGGCCGCACCGCCCCCGGCCGGGGCCGCCTCGGCCTCGGCGCCCGACCCCTGGTCTCCCAGCTCGGGCTGGACGCCACCCGAGCCGACTTCGAGCACCCGCTGCCGGCACAGGTAGTTGCTCCGGCCCTTCAACACGGCGTAGTCGAGGGGGAGGCCCAGGCCCGACTCGAGCTGGGGCAGGTCCTTGCCCGCCAACTGGTCCTGGAGCGCCTTGGTCGCCGTGGCCACCACCACCTTGCGGCCACTGAGTGCCGCCGGGACCAGGTAGGCCAGGGATTTCCCCGTCCCCGTCCCCGCCTGGACGACCAGGTGGCGGCCCGTGGCGAGCGCCTCGGCCACGGCCCGGCACATCTCCTGCTGTTCGGGCCGGTGCTCGCCGCCCGCCATCTGGGCCGTGATCTTGTCGAGGCCGCTCACGGCGTCGTCGCCCGACTGACGGGCATCGGCGGCCGCCCACCCGGCCACCGGGCCGAGCGCATCGACCTCGTCGAAATCCACCGTGTCGTCGAACGGATCGGGCCCTGCCGCGCCGTCCGAAGCGGAGTCGTCCTCCGGCCCGTCCGTCATGCTTCGGGACGCTACCCCAGAGGTGTCGCGGCTCCGGGACGCCGACGGTCCACCCGAGGGCCCTCAACGCCGAGGTTGAGCCTTTCGAATTGAACGCTTCGCCCCGACGCCCCTCGACGAGCCCCGACGCCCCTCGGACCCCCCGGCGCTCGCCACCCCCGCGACTCCGAAACTCAGGGAACCCGGTTCTGCACCTCGACCGGGACGGAGACGGCCAGGTCGGCGAAGGCGGCCTGGCCGAACCCGTTCCACATCTCGACGGCCGGCGGCGGCATGTGGGCCAGCATGGCGGCGCGCTGCTCGTCGTTCATGCGCTCACGGATGAGACCGAGGATCAGCCAGATCTTGTCGCCGTCGAAGGTGGCCATGCCGTGACCGGGAAGGGCACCCCACTCCTCCATGGAGAGGTGCTCGGCGGCCAGGGGGAGCCCGTTGGTCTCCTCCTCCTCGAGATGCGTCTCGAGGCCCACCCGCAGCGCCTCGAGCGCCTCGAGGACCGCCGCCTGCGCCGCGGCGTCCCCGTCCGGCCACGCCGCCAGGGCGGCCCTCGCCCCGGCCACCAGGGCCATCGCCTCGGTGTGCCCGGCGGCCAGCACGTCGAGCTCGGCCGCGTCCGACGGGCAGCGCTCGCGCAGCAGCGGGAACACCAAGAGGTCCTCGCCCTCGTGGTGGGCGTGCAGGAAGGAGAGGACGTTCTCGTAGTAGTTGGCGATGACCTCCAGGCGCGCCGCGTCGCCCGGCGACACGCTCCCCACCAGCGCCGGTGCCGCGCCCAAGGTGTCCCGGAAGACTCCGTGCACGGCGAACATGTCGCTCACGTCCGGGCGGGGGGCCGTTGCCGGCTGGGTCATCGTTTTGCGCTCCTTGTCTCGTGCCCCACCGGCGTGTCACCAGCACCGGCGGGGATCAGTTGTGCGCGGGCCATCTTGGGGGATGGCCCTGAGGTCGGGCTGAGGGTACTCGGAGCGGCGCGCTACGTTCAGTGCCCGTGACTGCCGCCGACTCGGGCGCCGACCGGCGCGACGACCCGGATCGGATCCCGCCCGAGCTCGATCGTTCCCGGGTCCCCGCCCACGTGGCCTGCGTCATGGACGGCAACGGTCGCTGGGCCAGCGCACGCGGGCTCCCCCGGACCGAGGGTCACGCTGCCGGCGAGGAGGCGCTCCTCGACGTGGTCAACGGTGCTCTCGAAATCGGCGTCAAGTGGATCACCCTCTACGCCTTCTCCACCGAGAACTGGCGTCGCCCGCCCGACGAAGTCCGCTATCTCATGAACTTCAACCGCTCGCTCCTCAGCCGGCGGCGTGACGAGCTCAACGACAAGGGCGTGCAGATCCGCTTCGCCGGCCGTCGCGACTGGCGCGTGCCCCGCGGCGTCCTCAAGAGCATGGACGAGTCCATCGAGCTGACCAAGCACAACACCCGCATGGTCATGACGATGGCGTTCAACTACGGCGGACGGGCCGAGATCGTCGACGCCGTCAAGGCGATCGTGGCCGAGGGCACGTCGGCCAACAAGGTCGACGAGAAGGCGATCCGGCGCCACCTCTACTTCCCCGACATGCCCGACCCCGACCTGGTCATCCGGACCTCGGGCGAGACCAGGATCTCGAACTTCTTGCTCTGGGAGCTGGCCTACAGCGAGCTGGTCTTCCCCGAGACCCTGTGGCCCGACATGCGCCGCCGCCACCTCTACGAGGCCATCGTGGAGTTCCAGGGCCGGGTCCGGCGCTTCGGCGACGTCAAGCCCTGACCCGACCCGGGCCCCCGGGGCGCGAAACTGGGGTCCGTGATGACACCCGCCCGGATCGCCACCGCCGCCGGGATCCTGGTCCTCACCTTCTTCGTGGCCGCCATCCTGCTGGCCGGCGCCCTCGGCCCCTCGACGGGCCTGATCGCCGCGGTGGCCATCGTCGCCCTCATCGCCGGCGGCAGCCTCCTCTATGGACGCCACTCGCACGGCATCAAGGCGGTCGAGCGGACCCGGCCGGCCCAAGAGGCCCACGACCGGGCGGCCGACCTCGCGGCTGACGCCCGCCGGGCCACGGCCGAGGCGGCCAAGCGGGGGGAGCGCTACTGCCCGCTCGATCCCGCACTGCGCCACGAGACGTCGTGGCGGTGAGCGGCCCGACGTCGACGTCGACGTCGACCACCAGGACCCCGACCGTGCCGCGATGAGTGCGGCGTGAGTCTCTTTCGTGACACCGGGGTCGTCCTGCGCACCTATCGCCTGGGTGAGGCCGACAAGATCATCGTCTTCCTCACCGAACGCCACGGCAAGGTGCGCGCCGTCGCCAAGGGCGTGCGCAAGACGAGCTCGAAGTTCGGGGCCCGCCTCGAGCCGTTGACCCATGTGGACCTCCTGCTGTGGCAGGGCCGCGGCGACCTCGACATCGTGAACCAGGTCGAGGTGCTCGACGCCTTCCGGCCGATCAGAGAGGACCTCGAGCGGTTACCCCGTGGGCTGGCCCTCCTCGAGGTCACCGACCAGATGGCCCAGGAGCGTCATCCCGACCCACGCCTCCTCAAGATGCTCGTCGGCGCCCTCGCCGCGCTGGCCGACCGGGACTCGGCCACCAACCTGGTCGCCCCCGCCTTCTTCCTCAAGGCGCTGGTCCTCGAAGGCGCCGGTCCGCTGCTCGAAGCCTGTGCCACCTGCGGCGAACCCGATGGCACCGTCGAGCTCGTCGCCTTCGACCTCGTGTCCGGGGGCACCTTGTGCCGGGCCCATCGCAGTGGCCGTCCGATGAGCGCGCCCGCCCTGGCCCTGGTCCGGCGCATCCTCGGCGGGGATCTCGCCGCCGTGCTGCGCGATCCGCCGCCGCCCGGGGCCGACGAAGTGGCGGAGCTGGCCACCGAGGCCATGGAGATCCACCTGGACCGGCGCATCCGCTCCGTGCGCTCGACGGCCAGCCTTTGACCCCGTTCGGCGTCTACGTCCACATCCCGTTCTGCCGGGAGCGCTGCGACTACTGCGCCTTCGCCACCTACACCGACCGCGACCATCTCATGGAGCGCTACGCCCGGGCCTGCGTGCGCGAGCTCGACGCCGCCGTGCTGGAGGGGAGCCTCGCTCCGGTCTCCTCCGTCTTCTTCGGAGGGGGCACCCCGTCGCGCCTCCACCCCGACCTCCTCTGCGCCATCCTCGACGCCGTACCGCGGCGCCCCGACGCCGAGGTGACGGTCGAGTGCAATCCCGAGGACGCCGACGCCGCCCACCTCGAGGCCTACCGCCGCGCCGGCGTGAACCGCCTGTCGTTCGGCGTGCAGTCGACCCGTCCGGCGACGCTCCTCGGTCTCGGTCGCCGCGACGTCCCCCGGGCGGCCGAGTCGATTTCCGCCGCCGTCACCGCGGCGGGTTTCGCCAGCTGGAACCTCGACCTCATCTTCGGCGCCCCGGCCGAGCGCGACGTGGACTGGGCCCGCGTCCTCGACGACGTGCTGGCGCTGGACCATCCGCCGCCCCACGTGAGCGCCTACGCCCTCACGGTCGAGCCGGGGACGCCCTTGGCCCGCGACCCGTTGCGCCATCCCGACGAGGACGCGCTGGCCCGGCGCTACGAACGGGCCGACGCCGTGCTCACGGCCGCGGGGTACGCCTGGGAGGAGATCTCCAACTGGGCCCGTCCGGGTCACGAGTGCCGGCACAACCATCTGTACTGGGAGCAGGGCGATTACCGCGGCATCGGTTCGGCCGCTCACTCGCATCGGCGGGGGACTCGCTGGTGGAACGTGCGCACGCCCGATCGCTATCTCGAGGCGATCGAGTGCGGTCGCTCTCCCGAGGGCGGGCGCGAGGTGCTCAGCGCCGAGGAGATCGCCTTCGAGTCGCTGTCCCTCGCCCTGCGCACCCGCCGCGGCGTGCCCTGGGAGTGCCTGGAGCGGCCCGAGGAGCTCGAGGGGTTGGTCGTCGACCAGGACGGGCGCGCCGTGCTCACGGTGCGGGGTCGGCTGCTGGCCAACGAGGTCAGCACCAGAATCCGCTCCGGTATCCTGCACCGATGACAGAGACGGCAGGGGGGGCGAACGGCGCCTCCGACGACGACCTGATGGAGAAGGTGGTGCGGCTGTGCCGGCATCGCGGCTTCATCTTCCCCTCGGCCGAGATCTACGGCGGCTTCCGCTCCACCTACGACTACGGCCCCTTCGGCGTCAACATGCTGCGCAACGTGAAGAACGCGTGGTGGCGGGCCATGGTGCAAGAGCGCGACGACGTGGTCGGGCTCGACGCCGCCATCCTCGGCCCCCCGGCGGTGTGGGAGGCCTCGGGCCACCTGGCCACCTTCACCGACCCCCTGGTCGACTGCAAGAACTGCCACGAGCGCTGGCGCGAGGACAAGATCGAGGGCGTCTGTCCCAATTGCGGCTCGCACGACCTGACCGAGGCCCGGGCCTTCAACCTCATGTTCGAGACGCACGCCGGCCCGGTGGCCGACGAGGGTCACGTGGCCTACCTGCGCCCGGAGACGGCCCAGGGCATGTTCACCAACTTCGCCAACGTCCTCGGCACGACGCGCAAGAAGCCGCCCTTCGGCATCGCCCAGGTCGGCAAGTCCTTCCGCAACGAGATCACGCCGCAGAACTTCGTCTTCCGCACCCGCGAGTTCGAGCAGATGGAGATGGAGTACTTCGTCCCGCCCGACGAGGGCCAGAAGTGGTTCGACTACTGGCTCGAAGAGCGCATGAACTGGTACCTGGGCCTCGGCATCCCCCCGGAGAAGCTGCGCCTGCGCCATCACGAGCAGAGCGAGCTGTCGCACTACTCGCGGGGCACGGCCGACGTGGAGTTCCTCTTCCCCTGGGGCTGGGACGAGCTCGAGGGGATCGCCAACCGGGGCGACTTCGACCTCAAGGCCCACGCCAAGGCATCGGGGGAGAAGCTCGACTACTTCGACCAGAGCACCAACGAGCGCTACACCCCGTACGTGATCGAGCCGGCGGCCGGGGCGACCCGGACGATGATGGCCTTCCTCCTCGCCGCCTACGACGAGGACGAAGTGGGGGGAGAGGCGCGCACGGTACTGCGCCTGCACTGGCGTCTGGCCCCCTACCAGGTGGCCGTGTTGCCGCTGTCGAAGAAGGACACCCTCGAGCCGCTGGCCCGCCAGGTGCTCAAGACCCTCCAGCCCCACTTCATGTGCGACTACGACGTCACCCAGGGCATCGGCAAGCGCTACCGGCGCCAGGACGAGGTCGGCACGCCGTGGTGCGTCACCGTCGACTTCGACTCGCTCGAGGACGACGCGGTCACCGTGCGCGAGCGCGACACCACCGCGCAGGTCCGCGTGCCGATCGCCGAGCTCCTCTCCGAGCTGCGCCGGCGGACCGGCGAGGGCTGAGCGCCCGGCTCAGGCCACCCGGCGGTACCGGCTGACGGCGATCGGGGCCATGATCACGAGCAGGCCGGCGCACCACAGCAGCGCAGCCACGACGGCACCGGTGTCGTGCAGGACGCCGCCGACCATCAGCGAGCGGGCACCGTCGACCACCTGCGTCACCGGCTGGTGTTCGGCGAACCCCTGGAGCCAGCCGGGCATGGTGGCCACGGGGACGAAGGCGGACGAGGCGAAGAGCAACGGGAAAATCAGCGGGAAGACCATCACCTGGGCCGTCTCGGCGTTGGGGGCGGACAGGCCGATGATGGCGAACCCCCAGCTCAGCGCGTAGGCGAAGAAGAGGACGAGCAGCACGCCGCAGAGGAACAGCGCCACGTTGGTCCCGATGCGAAAGCCCACCGCATAGCCGACGATCGTGATCAGCACGACCACGAAGACGTTGCGCACGAGGTCCGACGTCGTGCGTCCGGCCAGCACGGCCGACCGGCTCATCGGCAGGGCGCGGAACCGCTCGATCAGGCCCTTGTGGAGGTCCTCGGAGAGCCCCGCCGCCGTGCTCATGGCGCCGAAGATGACCGTCTGCACGAAGATGCCCGGCATCAGGAACTCGATGTAGTGACCGCCGGGGACGTGGATGGCCCCGCCGAAGACGTACGTGAAGAGCAGCGTGAACATGATGGGCTGCAACGTTGTGAAGAAGAGCGCCTCGGGTGTCCGGGCCAGCGCGAGGAGGTTGCGCTTGGTCATCGTGCCGATGTCCGCCACCACCCACGTCAGGCGATGGCCCTGGCTCGGCGAGTTCACGGGCAGCGGTGTGGTGATCGTGGTCGCGGTCGTCATGCGGCGTCCTTTCCGTCGGCCACGTCGCCGCGGCGTCCCCGGCCCACGCCCCGTTTCGGTCTCGCCGCCGTCTCCGCCGCCTCCTCCTCGATCATCGTCTTGTGGCCGGTCAGGCTGAGGAAGACGTCGTCGAGGCTGGGCTCTCGCAGGGCCAGCCCGGCGATCGCCACCTGCGCCGCATCGAGGGCGCGCAGCACTTCGGCCCCGGCTTTCGGCCCGTCGGTCACCGTGAGCTCGACCACGAGGTCCTCGACGACCGGTGCCTTCTCCGAGAGGGGGGCGAGCAGCTGCACGGCCTGGTCCACGGCGCCCCGGTCGCCCAGCGTCACCGAGACGACCGAGGTCCCGAGATCGGCCTTCAGCTGGGCCGGGGTCCCCTCGGCGATGACCCGCCCGTGGTCGATCACGACGATGTCGCGGGCCAGGCGGTCGGCCTCCTCCAGGTACTGGGTGGTCAGGAGAACGGTCGTGCCGGCGCGCACCAGTTCCTCGATGGCGGCCCACAGGCCCTGGCGGCTCTGGGGGTCCAGTCCAGTCGTCGGCTCGTCGAGAAAGAGGACCGGGGGGTTGGCCACCAGGGCGGCGGCCAGGTCCAAGCGCCGGCGCATGCCGCCCGAGTAGGTCTTCAACACACGGTCCCCGGCACCGGAGAGCCCGAACTCCTCGAGCAGCTCGTCGGCCCGGCGTGACGACACCTTGCGGCTCAGGTGGGACAGGCGCGCCACCATGTGGATGTTCTCCCGGCCGGTGAGGTTCTCGTCCACCGCCGCATACTGGCCGGCCAGGCCGACGTGACGCCGGACGGCATCGGCCTGGGACACCACGTCGTAGCCGAGGACCGACGCCCGTCCCTCGTCGGGCCCGAGGATGGTGGAGAGGATGCGCACGACCGTGGTCTTGCCGGCGCCGTTCGGGCCGAGCAGCCCGAGCACCGTGCCCGCCTCCACCTCGAGCGAGACGCCGTCGAGGGCGCGCACGTTGCCGCGGGGGAAGACCTTCACGAGGTCGTGTGCCTCCACCGCCAGCGCAGTCGAAGAATTAGCCATTGACAAAGAAACTTAGTGATAAAGTTACTTACGTGTCAAGACAGTGGACTCGAGGCGAGCTGGCCCAGCAGCTGCGCGGCGAGATCATCGGGTATCTCGGCGCGGCCAGTGACTTCAACGAGCGCCTGGCCAAGAACCTCAAGCTCAGCCGGACCGACATGCGCTGCCTCGACCTCATCAGCCGGGAGGGACCCTTGACGGCCGGACGGCTGGCCGAGGAGAGCGGACTGACGACGGGCGCCGTCACCTTCATCCTCGATCGGCTCGAGGAGGCGGGCATGGTGGCCCGGAGACGGGACACCGAGGACCGCCGCCGGGTCTGGGTCGAGATCGTGCCGGCGGCCCAGGAGCGGCTCAGCGGATTGCAGCAGCCGATCGCCGAGGAGATGCGCCAGGTGGCCCAGCGCTTCAAGGCCGACGAGCTCGCCCTGGTGCGCGACTTCATGCGTCAGGCCAAGGAAGTGTTCCAACGCCAGATCCGTGACGGGGTCGGCACCGATGCGGAGCAAGCGCGCACCACGGTTTCGACCCCTGCCGAAGGTCCGGAGAAATGGTCGGCGCCATGAGCGTTGGGCGTCGCGCTGCAGCCGAGGCCGTCCCCCGGGGAAAGTAGGCTGCGTGTTGCCCCTCCCAGCTCGGGAGGGGAGTGACCACTCTCGTGACTGCGCTCGCGACGCGTTTTGCCGCCCATCCGGGGCAAGGAGGCCTGATGCCGTTCGTCTTCGATTTCGACCACAAGCACCCCGTTCCGCCCATGGAGTTGAAGGACCTCCTGGGCGGCAAGGGCGCCAACCTGGCCGAGATGACGTCGGTACTCGAGTTGCCGGTGCCGCCGGGCTTCACCATCTCGACGGACGCCTGCCGGGCCTACATGGCCGGGGGCTGGCCCAAGGAGCTCGACGCCGAAGTGGCCTCGGCCCGGACCCGGCTCGAGAAGGCGATGGGCAAGACCGTCGGTGACGCCAAGGATCCGCTGCTCGTGTCGGTGCGCTCGGGCGCCAAGTTCTCCATGCCCGGGATGATGGACACCGTCCTCAACCTCGGACTCAACGACAAGTCGGTCGAGGGTCTGGCGGCGCAGACCGGCGACGAGCGCTTCGCCTTCGACTCCTACCGCCGCTTCATCGCCATGTACGGGCGGATCGTGCTCGAGCTCCCCGGTGAGGAGTTCGACTCCCTCTTCGACGCGGCCAAGGAGTTGGCCGGGACGACGTCCGACGCCAAGGTGCCGACGGAGCTGCTCCGGTACCTGGTCGAGTCGTACCAGCAGATCGTCGAGCGCCACACCGGGAAGCCGTTCCCCCAGAACCCGACCGACCAGCTGCGCGGCGCCATCGAGGCCGTGTTCCGGAGCTGGAACGGGCCACGGGCCATCGCCTATCGCGACCGCGAGCACATCGCGCACGACCTGGGTACGGCGGTGAACGTGCAGGCGATGGTGTTCGGCAACCGCGACGACAACTCGGGCACCGGTGTCGGGTTCACCCGGGACCCGGCCACGGGGACCAAGGGTGCCTACGGCGACTTCCTGGTCAACGCCCAGGGCGAGGACGTGGTGGCCGGTATCCGCAACACCGAACCCATCTCGGAGCTCAAGAAGCAGTTCCCCAAGGTCCACGCGGAGCTCCTCAAGATCTTCACCCGTCTCGAAGCCCACTACTCGGACATGTGCGACACCGAGTTCACCATCGAGCAGGGCAAGCTCTGGATGCTCCAGACCCGCGTCGGCAAGCGCACGGGTGCCGCCGCCCTGAAGATGGCCGTGGACATGGTGCGTCCGAGTGATCTCGGGATCTCCAAGGCCGAGGCCGTCTCGCGCATCACCGAGGACCACCTGGACTCGGTCCTCCATCCGCAGTTCTCCGGATCGGGCTACTCCGTGTGGGTCAAGGGCCTCGGCGCCAGTCCCGGCGCCGCGGTGGGGCGGATCTACTTCAGCGCCGACGACGCCGCCGCGGCCGCGGCGCGCGGCGAGCAGGTCATTTTGGTGCGCAGCGAGACCTCGCCCGAGGACGTGCACGGCATGCTCGCCTCCGAAGGCATCCTCACGGCCCGCGGCGGTCTGGTCAGCCACGCCGCCGTCGTCGCCCGCGGCTGGGGCAAGCCCGCCGTGGTCGGGGCCGAGGCGCTTCGACTGGGCGACCGCACCGTCACCGTGGGCGACGTCACGCTGGCCGAGGGTGACTGGGTGTCGCTCGATGGCGGCGCGGGCACCGTGGTGGTCGGCCAGGTGCCGCTCACGTCGGCCAAACCTCCCGCCGCCTTCGAGACCGTGCTCTCCTGGGCCGACGCGATCCGCAAGGGTCACCTCGCCGTTCGGGCCAACGCCGACACCGGTGAGGATGCGGCCAACGCCCGCAGTCTCGGCGCCGAGGGCATCGGCCTGTGCCGGACCGAGCACATGTTCTTGGGCGAGGACCGTCTCCCCGTGGTGCGCCGGATGATCCTGGCCCAGACGCCCGACGAGGAAGCCTCCGCCCTCGAGGAGTTGCGCACCGTCCAGCGCGAGGACTTCATCGCCATCCTCGCCGCCATGGACGGCTTGCCGGTCACGGTGCGCCTGCTCGACCCGCCACTCCACGAGTTCCTACCCTCCACCGAGGAGCTGGCGGTCAAGGAGGCCACCGTCGGGCTCAGCGCCGAGGAGCGTCGCCTCTACGAGGCCGCCCTCTCGTGGAGGGAAGCCAACCCGATGCTCGGGACCCGGGGCGTGCGGCTCGGGGTCATCAAGCCCGGTCTCTACGCCATGCAGGTGCGGGCCCTCATGGAGGCGGCCCGTCAACGGGTGGCCGACGGCGGGCACCCGATCGTCGAGATCATGATCCCGCTCACCGTGAGCCGGGCCGAGCTGGCCCTGGCCCGGGGTTGGGTCGAGGACGCCGTGGCCGACGTGAACAAGGAGCGGGCACCGCGGCCGTCGCGCGGAGCCAAGGCGACGACCAGCAAGGCGGGCAAGCTCGAGGTCAGCATCGGCACCATGATCGAGACGCCGCGCGCCGCGCTGCGGGCCGGCGAGATCGCCGAGGTGGCCGAGTTCTTCTCCTTCGGCACCAACGACCTCACCCAGATGACGTTCGGGTTCTCCCGCGACGACGTCGAGGGCCGGATGATGAGCGCCTACCTCGAGCTGGGCCTGCTGCCGCGCAACCCGTTCGACGTCGTCGACATGGACGGCGTCGGTGAGCTCGTGCGCCTCGGCACCGAGCGCGGCCGGGCCACCCGGCCCGGTCTCAAGGTCGGCGTCTGCGGCGAGCACGGTGGCGATCCCGCCTCCATCGACCTCTTCTACGACGCCGGACTCGACTACGTGAGCTGCTCGCCCTTCCGGGTCCCGGTCGCCCGCTTGGCCGCCGCCCAGGCCGTCATGGCCCACACGGTCGACCCCAAGGGCTAGGGGTTCTCCTTCGCCGGGCCCGCCGGACGGGAGCTCTGCCACCTGCGCAGCGCCACGAAGGTCCAGATCCCCTCGACCACCCCGAAGGGCCAGGCACCCGAAAGGAAGCCGTAGGAGCTCGAGAGGGCGCACCCGACGGCAAAGGCCAGGACAAAGCCGCGACCTCGGGATTCGAGGGCGTACATGCCCATCATGAAGGTCAGGGCACAGACGCCGTAGATCGTGACGGCCATCGGCCGACGCTAGGCCAACCTCGACTGGGGCAGCGCCGCGGTACCTTCAGGGTGTGGGGATACCGGATGAGGAGATCGCCCAGGTACGGGCATCCACCGACATCGTGGCCCTCATCAGCGAGCACACGCTGCTCAAGAAGGTGGGCCGACGGTGGAGCGGGCTGTGCCCGTTCCACACCGAGAAGACCCCGTCCTTCAGCGTCAACGCCGAGGACGGGATGTACTACTGCTTCGGCTGCCAGCAGTCCGGGGACGCCATCAGCTTCGTCCGGGCCATGGAGCACCTCGACTTCGTCGACGCCGTCCGGCTCCTGGCGGACCGCACCGGCATCACGCTGCACGAGGATCGCGAGCAGGGCCGAGACCATCAGCGTCGTTCCGCGTTGCTCGAGGCGATGGAGCGTGCGGTGCAGTGGTACCACGAGCGACTGCTGACGGCGCCCGACGCCGGGCCGGCCCGGGACTACCTGCGCTCGCGGGGCTACGACGGCGCGGTGGTGCGTCGCTTCCGCCTGGGCTGGGCCCCCGACGACTGGGACGCCTTGGCCAAGGCGTTGCGGTTGTCCGACAAGGTCTTGTCGGACTCGGGTCTCGGCTTCATCAACCGGAGGGGTCGGGCCCAGGACTTCTTTCGCGGGCGCGTCCTCTTTCCCATCTGCGACCCGTCGGGACGACCCGTCGCCATCGGTGGACGCATCCTGCCGCTACGCCCGGGACAGCCACCACCGGATCGCCCGGAGCCCAAGTACA
This sequence comes from uncultured Acidimicrobiaceae bacterium, assembly GCA_963754445.1. Taxonomy (GTDB): domain Bacteria; phylum Actinomycetota; class Acidimicrobiia; order Acidimicrobiales; family RAAP-2; genus Bog-473. Next base: position 2,124,488 of record CAVWFT010000002.1, read on the forward strand.
AGAACTCGCAGGAGTCGCCGATCTACTCCAAGCGACGGACCCTCTATGCGCTCAACTGGGCCAAGCAGGGGATCATCGCCCAGGGTGAGGTCGTGGTGTGCGAGGGCTACACCGACGTCATCGGGTGCTTCGAATCGGGCGTGCCCTGGGCCGTGGCCACGTGCGGCACGGCGCTGGCCGAAGAGCATTTCGCACTGTTGCGCAATTTCGGCAAGCGGATCGTGCTGGCCTATGACGCCGACAGCGCGGGACAGAACGCCGCCTCACGGGTCTACGAGTGGGAACGCAAACACGAGGTCGATGTCGTGGTGGCCGATCTCCCGGGCGGGAGTGACCCCGGAGACCTGGCCCGCACCGACCCCGACGGCTTGGCCCGAGCCATCAAAGGGGCGCGGCCGTTCCTCCAATTCCGTGTCGACCGCATGCTCTCGGGTGGCGACCTCACGACGGCGGAAGGGCGGGCCCGGGCCGCCGAGCACGCCTTGGTGGCGGTGGCCGAGCACCCCGACGACCTCGTGCGTGACCAGTACGTGATGCAGCTGGCGGACCGGTGCCGGGTCGACGCAGCCAAATTGCGCGAGCGGCTCGAGTACCTGCGGGCCCATCCGCCGGTAGACAATGGGGGTAGGAAGAGTAGGTCTCGCCGTGACGAGCCCCCGCCCGACGAGTACCCGCAAGACGATTCCTCCTGGGGACCCGACGAGCCCCCGGGAGGTCGGGCGCCGTTGACGTTCCGGTCCGGGCCGGGGCTCGAGGCCCTCAAGTTGGCCGTCCACCGACCCGATGAAGTCGGTGAACGTGTCCATGCAGTGCTGTTCACGGACCCCGTGCAACGTCAGGCGTTCGTCGCGCTCGAGGAGCACGACAGCGTTCATGAGGCGGTCGAGGCAGCGCCACCCCAGGTGGCGGGTCTGCTCCGTCGCGTCACGGTGGAGGAGCCCATGGCGGGCGATCCGGAGCTGGGTGATCCGGTTCACTCGGTCGTCACGGTCCTCGTCCGCGGTGCCGTGCGGCGCGCCTTGTCCGACGTCGAGATGGAGTCACGCACGGAGGGGGAGTCATGGCAACTGCGGGCAGCGGAAACGGCTCAAGTGCGGCACTGGCTGGACCGACTCGACGATCCAGAGGGCGGGCGCGACGCGGCCGACCGGTTGGTAGCGTGGTTGTCCGAACGAGAATCAGGGGAGTGACGAAATTGGTGGGACGGGCGTGAGCGAAGACTCAGCGATCGCCATCCAGATGGAGGGCGTGGTCGCGCCTGCAGCGCCCGTTCAGGAACGGGCGGAAACGCTGGCGCCCATTGCCCACGTTGCGTTGCCTCCCGGTGTCTCGCAGGTCGACTTCGACGCCGTCCTTGCGTTCGGACGCGAGAAGGGTCAGCTGACCCAAGACGAGCTGATCGAGTTGCTGCACGCAGTCGAGCTCACACCTGAAGTGCTGACCGTGTTGATCGCTCGTGTGACCGCAGAGGGTGTCGCCCTGGTCGAGGAAGAAGAGGACGAGGTCGTCGCCCGGGTCGAGGACCAGACGCCCGCCGCAGCGGCAGTTCCTGCGCCGCCGAAGCCGGCCAAGGCCCTGCACATTCGAACGGTGCGCGTCCCGAGGGGCGTCGCGAGACGAACGGAAAGCGCGCCAACGCCTCCGGCGAGACGGGTGGCAGTGCAGAGGATCCGGTCCATACCTATCTCAAGGAGATCGGCCGGGTCCCGCTGCTCAACGCCGAACTGGAAGTGGAGATCGCCCAGGCGATCGAAGCGGGCAACGCTGCCGCCGCCACGCTGGCGGCGCACGAGCTCGCCCTGAGCGGCGAAGGTCCTCAGGAGGATCTGCTCGACGAGACCGTCATCCGTCAGAACCGCCGGACCATGCAAAAGGGTCTGCGGGCGAAGGACGACCTGATCGAAGCCAACCTGCGCCTTGTGGTCTCGATCGCCAAGCGCTACCGCAACCGTGGCCTGGCCTTCCTCGATCTCATCCAGGAAGGCAATCTCGGCCTGATGCGTGCGGTCGACAAGTTCGACCATACGAAGGGTTTCAAGTTCTCCACCTACGCCACGTGGTGGATCCGTCAGGCCATCACGCGTGCGATCGCGGACCAAGCACGGACCATCCGCATCCCGGTGCACATGGTCGAGACGATCAACAAGGTGGTCTGGGCCCAGCGTCAGCTCCTCCAAGAACTCGGTCGCGAGCCGACGATCGAAGAGGTGGCGCTCCGTGTCGAGCTGCCGATGGAGCGTGTCCGCGAAATTCTGCGGATCAACCAGGACACGGTGTCACTCGAGCAGCCGGTCGGCGACGAGGACGACTTCAATCTGTCCGATCTGATCGAGGACCGCGGCGCGGTGGTTCCCGACGACGCGGCGACCCGGTCATTGCTCGACGCCGCCGTGCGCGAGGCGCTCGGCCACCTGTCGGAACGTGAGCAGGACGTGGTCCGGCTCCGCTTCGGTCTCGACGACGGAAAGATCCGCACGCTCGAAGAGGTGGGCCGGGAGTTCGGGGTCACCCGTGAGCGGGTGCGGCAGATCGAGTCGAAGACGCTGGCCAAGTTGCGCCGTCCCGACGCGGCACACCTGCTGCGGGACTATTTAGAAGAGTCCTGAACCGGCCGAGAATTCGGTCTGGGCTTGTCTCCGAACCGTGGCCGGTCGCTGCTAGCGTTCGGAGCCTGTTTTCTCGATCCCTTCCGGGGTAGCTCAATGGCAGAGCAAGCGGCTGTTAACCGCTAGGTTGAGAGTTCGAGTCTCTCCCCCGGAGCTTTCCACTTCGTTTCCGCTGGTCAGCGGTGGTAGGGCCACCACC
>CAVWFT010000003.1:0-271974 GCA_963754445.1 uncultured Acidimicrobiaceae bacterium
TTGGGGCCATCGCCGCTGCGGAAGGTGTATTTGGTGGAGATCAGGACCTTGTCGCGCCGGCCCTTGATGGCGGCGCCCAGGCACCTCTTCGCAGCGCCGGCCGAATAGATGTCGGCGGAATCGAACATGGTCAGCCCGGGCATCCAGGCAGATATCCACCAGGCGCTCGGCGCCCTTGGCATCGGTATCGCCCCAGGCCTTGAAGAAATACGCCCTTGCCCCCGAAGGTGCCGGTGCCGAAGAGTGGAAAACCAGGAACCTTGAAGCCGGAGCGGCCCAGGCCGGCGGTATTCCATGGGGCGATCCTTGAGTGACCGTTCAAAGGATCGGTACTTCGCACCGGTAGGGGTTTCAACCGCGCTGGCGACGGTCAGGGATATGCGCGCGGAGAAACTTATCGGCTGGTCACAGTTCCGGCAGCGCCTGTTTCAGCCGCCCGCCCACCCGCACCGGGGCGATGCGCGTGGCCAGGCCTTGGCGCCCGTCTGCACGAAGACGCCGCAGACCGTGGCGGGGCCGGTGGCGGGGGCAAAACGCTGGCCGGAAATCTTGCGCGGGAAACGCTGCACCGGCTCGGCCTTGTCCATGCCGATCACGGAATCATAATCGGCGCAGGCCCCGGCATCGGTCTGAAAGGCGGTGCCGCCGGGGAAGATCTGCGCGTCGGCGGTGGGCACATGCTGATGCGTGCCCACCACCAGGCTGGCGCGGCCATCGCAGAAATGGCCCATCGCCATTTTCTCGGAGGTGGCCTCGGCATGGATATCCACGATGATGGCGTCGGCGCGCTTCGCCCAGCGGGCAGGCGTCCAGCTCGCGCTCCACCGCGGCGAAGGGATCGTCCAGCGCATCCATGAAGACCCGGCCCATGACATTGATCACCAGCACGCTGCCGGCCGGGCGTCTTGTAGAGATTGGCGCCGCGTCCCGGCGTGCCCTTGGGGTAATTGGCCGGGCGCAGGATGCGGTCCTCGTCATCGATATAGGTGAGGATTTCCTTCTGGTCGGCCCAGTGATTGCCGGTGGAGATCACATCGATGCCCATGCCGAAGAATTCCTCGGCGATGGCGCGGGTGAGGCCGAAGCCGCCGGCGGCATTCTCGCCATTGGCGATCACCAGATCGGGCTTGAGGCGGTCGCGCAGGCCCGGCAGTTCGGCGCCACCGCATCGCGGCCCGGCCTGCCGATAATGTCGCCCAGGAAAAGAATATTCATGGAAAGCGCCTTCAGGCCGTGTTCGGTCAGGACGCATGTCCAGCGCCTATCATGCGGCTCATGCGGGAAGCGAGGCGACCTGCCTGTCCGGCATAGGCGATGCCGATGGCGGGCACGTTCAGCGCGGCCAGGGTGCGGTCATAAAAGCCGCCGCCATAGCCCAGCCGATGGCCGCGATCATCAAAGGCCAGCAGCGGCACCAGCAGCAGATGGGCGTTGCAGCGCGGCCAATGCGCCAGGGGTTCATGGATGCCGAAGGCGCCGGGCTCCAGCACTTCGCCGTCGGGCACGTGGTGAAAATCCAGCGGCGGTTGCTTGGCGGCGACGCGCGGAAAGGCGATGGCGCAGCCCAGCTCCACCAGCCGCGCCAGCAGCAGCGCCGGATCGGCTTCGTCCTGCATGGGCATGATAGCCGCCGACGATGCTGCCGGGCGTCAGTATCAGGTCTTCGGCATATTCCGCCAGCCGCAGCGCGAAATCGGGATGCGCCAGCGCCCGGCGCCTTTCGCGGGCGGCCCGTGCGCGGATCATGTTTGGAAAGCAGCGGCGCCATTGCCAGACATATACACCGGCCAGACGGCGCCCGCAGCAAAACACCGGCTCCCTCCCCATTTCGCGCAAAGCGCGCAAAAGGGGGAGGTGCGAGGCAGAGGAGGTGTTTGCGATACGCAAACCCGGTTGGTCTCGGAGGGGGTTCACTAAAAAGAAGTGGACGGTACCGTACTCGCCGTTGGTATTGGATCTCATGGGCCTGCAAGTGCAGGTGGGCGTCGTGTACCCGGGACCACGGTCCCGGCAGGGACAACTCCCGATGAGTACAATTAAGGCCCCTGGGCATCGCAACCTGACGCGCGAGACAGTGACCGTCCGCGGACAAGTCTTAGGCGTGCGCCAGGCGCGCGGCAATGTCTTCCAGCTTGGCGCCGGCGGATTCCAGGCCATGGCGGCTTCGCCTTCGGCCAGTTCGGCCTTGCCAGCAGCGCCTGGCGCTTCGCCTCGGTCTTCGGCCTGGTCGGCGGCTTGCTCGCCCGCCGCCAGCTTGGTCACATCGTGATGTTCGTCGGCGATCAGCAGCGCCGCCATCAGCAGCATCCTGGCATCGCCCACCTGCTCCCACCGAGCCCAGCACCTCGCGCGCCTTGGCGTCGACATGGGCGGCGAGTTCCTTCAGATGCTTTCCTCGCCCTCGTCGCAGCGCGATGGTATAGGCGCGGTTGTTGACCATGACATTGACCAGCGGCATGACATTTCCTTTTGGTCGCGCGGGCGACGCTCCTCGCTCCGCTCCGCGCTGCCCGGCGCTCCTACCTCGCCAACGCGGCGCGGATTTCGCCGATGGCGCCGTCCAGCCGGCCTTCCACTTCCTCGGTCAGGCCGGACAGGCTGGCGATTTCGTCTTCCAGCTCGGCGATGCGGGCCAAAACCGTTCGCGCTCGGCCTCCAGTTCGGCCAGACGTTCCGGCGGCTTGGCGGCGCCATCCAGGGTTTCGCCCACGCCGGCGGCGGCATTTTCGAGCGCCTCCAGGGCGGCCTGGAAGCGGTTTTGCGCCAAATCCAGCCGGCTCATGCGGCCCCATCCGCGGAAATTCCATCAAGACCTTAGGCCCTGGGGAAATCGGGTCAACCGATTGCGCGTTCGCGTACATGGATCCCCGCCCTTGACGGCGGCGCCACCCCCTCGCTAAGGCCACCACCCACCCCCGGGAACCCCATACAGACCGCATCCCCCGATCAGGTCCATATCCGCCGCCTCGCCAATGCCATCCGCATGCTGTCGATGGACGCGGTGGAGACCGCCAAATCCGGCCATCCCGGCCTGCCCATGGGCATGGCCGATGTGGCCACTGTTCTGTTTTCCCGCTTCCTGAAATTCGATGCCGCCGACCCGGCTGGCCCGACCGCGACCGCTTCGTGCTGTCGGCCGGCCATGGCTCGATGCTGCTCTATTCCCTGCTGTGGCTGACCGGCTATCCCAAGGTCACCATGGACGACCTCAAGCACTTCCGCCAAGTCGGCAGCCCCACCGCCGGCCATCCCGAGCATGGCGACCTGCCGGGCATCGAGACCACCACCGGCCCCCTGGGCCAGGGCCTCGCCAACGCCGTCGGCATGGCGCTGGCCGAGCGGCATCCTGAACGCCCGCTTCGGCGACGAGCTGGTCAACCACAAGACCTATGTCATCGCCAGCGACGGCGACCTGATGGAAGGCATCAGCCAGGAGGCCATCGCCTGGCCGGCCACCTGAAGCTGAAGAACCTGATCGTGCTGTGGGACCACAACAACATCACCATCGACGGCTCGACCATCCTTCGGATTCCACCGACCAGATGGAACGCTTCAAGGCCTCGGGCTGGGTCACCGATACCTGCGACGGCCATGACGCGGCCGATATCTTTCGCGCGCTGGCGGCGGCGCAGGAGAGCGACGCGCCGGTGATGATCGCCTGCCGCACCATCATCGGCTTCGGCATGCCGGGCCGCGAAGGCACCCAGAAGGCGCACAGCGACGCGCCGGGCGCCGAGATCGTGGCGGGCACGCGCAAGGAGCTGGGCTGGGCTATGCGCCCTTCGTGGTGCCTGACGATCTGCTCAACCAGTGGCGCGCCATCGGCAAGCAGGGCGCCGGCGAATACGCCGACTGGGACACGCGCAAGGACGCCAGCAACCGGGCCAGGAATTCGACGACACCATCAATGACGTGATCCCCGCCTCCTGGCGCCGGCGCTGGTGGCGCTGAAGGCCAAGCTGTCGGCCGGAAGCCCGCCGCCGGCACCCGCAAGATGAGCAGAAGGCGCTGGACGTCATCAATGCCGAACTGCAGAACACCATCGGCGGCTCGGCCGACCTGACGCCGTCCAACAACACCCGCAGCAAGGGGCTGGTGGAAATCAGGCCGGGCGATTTCAATGGCCGCTACATCCATTACGGCATTCGCGACATGGCATGGCCGCGGCGATGAACGGCATGGCGCTGCATGGCGGCGTCATTCCCTATGGCGGCACCTTCTTCGTGTTCTCCGATTATTGCCGCCCCTCCATCCGCCTGGCGGCGCTGATGGGTATCCGCGTGATCTTTGTGATGACGCATGACTCCATCGGCGTGGGCGAGGATGGCCCCACCCATGAACCGGTGGAGCAGTTGGCCGCGGTGCGTGCGATCCCCGACCTGCTGACGATGCGCCCCTGCGACGGGGTGGAGACGGCGGAATGCTGGCAGATCGCGCTGGAGAGGGACCGCCGCCCCAGCCTGATCGCTTTCTGCGCCAGGATGTGCCCACCTTGCGCGAGGCCCATACCAGCGACAATCTCTGCGCCAGGGGCGCCTATGAGCTGGTGGGCGATGCCGATGCCAAGGTCACCTTCCTGGCCACCGGCACCGAAGTGTCAGCAATACATCGTTCTGCTGCTGCTGCTCGACGACCCTGCTGCTCGCTGCTCGCCGCCGAACACAACCAGGAGTCGAGGTTCTGCTGCGTCGCCGGGCCCTCGTGGACCGAGATCACGCGGCCGGCCGGGTCGATGACGAACGTGGTCGGCGGTGCGGTGACGCCGTAGCGCTCGGCGATGGAGCCTTCCGGATCGTCGATGGCCGGCCACAGGTCACCGTTCTGTCGCAGAAAGCTTTTTGCCGTCGCTGTCGTGTCGTGGAAGACCACGCTCACCATCTGGGCCCCTTTGGAGGAGCGGCTCTGCTGGTAGTTGAACCGCGACAGGTCCGGGGCCTCCTGCTGGCAGGGGACGCACCAGCTGGCGAAGAAATTGACCACGACATAGCGACCACGGAGCGAAGCCAACGTCACCGGTGATCCGGTCGTCAGGCTGGTCCCGGAAAAAGTGGGGGCCTCCTTGCCCTGCAAGGGGCTCTGCACCTGCGTCGCCTCCTGCGGCGTCCGGGTGGCCAGCACAATGCCGACCACCACCAGGGCCACGAGCACGGCGCCGCCCAACCAGCGGACCAGATGTCCGCGCCGACGCTCGCTCATGCCTGCAGAGTCCGGGGGCTGGCGAGGACCCCGACTGGTTGGGGTTGGGGCTGCTGCGGCGGCACGGGCTCCGACCCGGTCCCGCCACCCTCATCGACCTCGGTCCCGACCGGGTCGTGTGGATCGCTCGTCGAGGGTGATGCGTCGCGCACCAGCGGCGACGGGGCCGACGCCGGATCGGTGGCACGCCTGCGTGTGCCCGGAACCAGGGCCAACAGCCCACCGACTCCGATGAGGAGTCCGCCGGCCCACAGCCAGGCCACGAGGGGCTCGATGACCACGCCGATGGCCACCGATCCCGCCGGCAGGTTGTTGATGGCCGAGTTGCCCGAGGTCGGGCCGAGTCCGCCCAGGGCGTCGAAGGTCAGATAGACATCGTTGAACAAACCCGAGTCGATGGCGGGCGTGCCGACGGTGGAGAGCTGGCTCCCGAAGTTCGTCGTGGCCGGACCGAACATCGAACCGTCGACCCGGACGAGCGCCTCCGTCTCCGAACGCGAGGGAGAGGCCACGGTCTTCAGACCGAGGTACTCGAAGGTGTGCCCGTCATAGGTCACGACGGTGCCGCGGTGCAGGGCCAGCTCGGCCTGGTGACGGTACGACGTCGCCGCGATGATCCCGACGGCGAGCAACACCACGCCCAGGTGCACCACCATGCCGCCGTTGGCCCGACCGACCAGGCCGCGCCACCACCCCACATGGCGGGTGTGCGCGCCGCGAACCGACAACACGAGCGCACGCCCGGCCGACGCCGCAGCCATGGCCCCGAGCCCGAAACCCACGAGCGTCGCGAAACCCCGCAAGCCGAAGGCGACGCACAGAACCACCGTGCCGACGCCGATCCAGACCGGGACGGCCAGTCGCTGCCACAGGACCTGGCCGCTCATCTTGCGCCAGCTGAGGACCGGCGCCACGGCCATCAGGAACAAGAGCATCAGACCGACGGGGATGGCCACGGTGTTGAAGAAGGGGGCGCCCACGTTCACCTGCTGCTGGGTCACCGCCTCGTAGAGCAACGGGTACAGGGTGCCCAGCAGCACGACGAAGGCAAAGCCGACGAAAACGACGTTGTTCAACAGGAAGGCACCTTCGCGCCCGAGCGGCGCGTCGATCCCTCCCGGTGAACGCAGGCGATCACCGCGCCAGGCGATCAGACCGAAGCCGACGATGACCACGGCGAAGAAGAAACCGATCAGCAGCGGCCCGATCGTCGACTCGGAAAATGAGTGCACCGAGTTGATGACACCCGAGCGGGTCAGGAAGGTCCCGAGAATGGTGAGGGCGAACGTTGCAATCGACAGCGACAGGTTCCACACCCGCATGAGACCGCGCCGTTCCTGCACGAGCACGGAGTGCAGATAGGCCGTCCCGCACAGCCACGGCAGGAGCGCTGCGTTCTCGACCGGGTCCCAGCCCCAGAAGCCGCCCCATCCGAGGACCTGATACGACCACCAGGCGCCGAGGACGATCCCGACAGAGAGGAACGTGAAGGCGACCAGCGTCCAACGCCGGCACTCGATCTGCCAACGATCCCCCACCCGCCCGGTCGCCAGCATGCCGATCGCGAAGGCGAAAGGGACCGTGAAGGTGACGAAGCCGATGTAGAGGAGGGGTGGATGGATGGCGACCAGTGGGTTGTCCTGCAGGAGGGAATTCGGACCGAGACCCTGGGTGACGCCGGTCGCCGTCTGGAAGGGGTTCGACGGTCCGGCCATCAGCATGAAGAAGAACGCCGCGACCACGTAGAGCACGAGGGTGGCCCAGCGGATGACCGGGTCGGTGGCTTGGCGGCGATAGCGCAGCACGAAGATCGTGGCGATGGCCGCCAGGACGAAACCCCACAGGAGGATCGACCCGGCCAGGGCCGACCACATCCCGGTGACGGAATAGAGCAGAGGCGTCACCGTGCTGTTGTTCTGGGCCACGAACACCAACGAGAAGTCGTGCGTGAGCAACGCGTGCTCCATGGCGACCACCGCCACGACGGCGCCGGCCAGCAATACGAAGGCGAACCAGCGGCCATCCGCCTCGCCGGGCAGCCGGCCTACATCCCGGACCGGCGCCGTACCTGGGGCACCAGCCGTCGACACCTGGTCGTGGTCGTGGCGGTGGGCGAACAACCCGAGGGCGATCACGATGGCGCCGCACACACTGGCGACGAGGGCGAGCCAGACCCCGATCGTGCCGAGATGCGCGTCGACCATCAGCAGACCGTTCCCGTCGTCTTCGCCTTGACCCGACCCGGGTACTGCGCGCTGTAAGTCGACGAATGCTTCACCATGATGGTGTTGGAGTCGAACTCGGCGGACGCTTCGGAAGCGAAGTGGCCCACGACCACCACCGGGATGCGCGGTTGGAAGAGTGCGGGCGGGCTACCCGCGTTCGTCACGTGGACGTACTTGGGACCCTGGCACAGCACGAAATCGGTTCCCGTCGAGGTGGCATGGATCGTCCCGGGCACGACGGTGCCCTCCAGACGGAAGGTCTGCGTTCCGAGCGAGCCCTTGTGCGCCAAAGCCTGGTCCACGGTGTCGAAGTAGTCGAGTGAGCTGCCCAGGCCCTCCACCAGGAGGAAGATCAACGCAGCAACGAGGAGTGCGAAGACCAGCAGCACCCGGCGGCTGGTCTTGCGCCGCTTGGCCGGCGGTACGGCGGGGCCCTGCGTGACCTCGGACGCGGGTGGACTGGGCGGGCTCTGGTCGGTGGTGGTGTCGGTCACGACCGCTCGCCGTGTGCGGTGCCGTCATCCTCGACCGACGAGGCCTCCGACACGCGCAGTGCCCGTTCCCAGCGACGGCGGCGCAGGACCAGGCTCACCGCGTAGACGAAGGACCCGCCCAGCGCGGCGACGTATCCGGCGTCGACGTAACTCACAGTGCGCCACCCGATCCGACGCCGGCCGTGGTCCCAGGACCCGCTCCAGCGGCTGCGCCCTCACTCCAGCGTTCGGCCAGCGACACCTCGAGCTCGTGATCGCCGACGGCATCCTCGAGCACTTCGATCCGGTAACGCATGGCGAGCAGCCACACGAAGATCAGTGTGAAGGCCACGAAGCTGAGGAGCATGGTCCAGAGCATGGATCCGTGGACGTGCAGTTCGAATCCCGGATCGAGGATGGTGCCGCCCTGATGGAGGGTGTTCCACCAATCGACCGAGAAGTGCACGATCGGCACGTCGACTGCGATCAGCAAGGCGGCGACGGCGCAGCGCCGAGCCCGGACGTGCGCGTCGGCGGGCACCCGTCGCAGGGCGAGGTATCCGATTTCGAGGATGAGAAGAAGTGCCGTGGTCGTGAGGCGGGCATCCCAGGTCCACCACACCCCCCACACCGGCCGGCCCCACAACGACCCGGTGATCAGGGTCAGTGCGGAGAAGATCGCGCCAACCTCGACCGCGCTGGCGGCCAGACGGTCCCAGAAGAACGACCGCGTGCGCGGCCACAGATAGAGCAAGCTCCCTACACACGCCACACCGCCGGCCCAGTAGAGCGCGACCGTCGCCACCGCAGGATGGATGTAGAGAAGCCGGGCCAAATTGCCTTGCACCGCGTCCGGCGGGGTCACCCAGAGCCCGAGCCACACCGTCAGCAGCGTCGTGACGATGGCCAACGCGCCCACGACCGTGAGCCAGGGCGGACGCCAGGACGTCGACACCGGGTCGCCGTCCGCCGAATCCAGGCCGACGTGCTCGGCGTTGCTCGCGTTGTCCGTGCTGCTGGTGTCGATGCTCACGCTGCCTCCTGCAATGGGCCGTAGAGCACGATGCCGACGACGAGGTAGATCACGGCGAAGGGCACGAGGATCTTGAGCCACTCGACCCCCGACGACGCGCTGCCGCTCAAGGCGGCCTGCCAGACCTTCGAGCCGGCCAACAGGACCGGGGCCAGAACCGGCAGCACGAGCAACGGGAGCAACGTGTCGCGCACGCGTAATCCGGCCGAGAGGGCACCGTAGAGCACCCCGGCGCAGGCCAGACCGATCGTGGCCAGCGCGCAGGCGGCGGCGGCCAACCAGATGACGTGCACCCGGACGTCGAAGAGAAAGGTCACGCCCGCCCAGAGCACCAGCTGCAGGGCGAGGAGCTGCAGACCGACCGCGGCCGCCTTGCCCAAGAAGATGCCGGCCGGGTCGATGCCCGACAGGCGCAGTCCGTCGCGGGTGCCGTCGCCCGACTCGACGGCGACGCTGCGCTGGATCGCCAAGACGGTGGAGAAAAGGAGCGCCACCCAGAAGATGCCCGGCGCCGCATGCTGGAGGGCCGACTGGTCCGGGCCGATGGCGAACGCCAACAGGACCAGCACGAGCACCGCGAACGGAACGACCTGCCAGAGCGCAACGCGCGGAGCGCGCTTCGATGCGAAGATCCTTGCCCGCGACGAGCACGGCGTCATGCCACATAGGACGCCTCCGTTGCCTCGGCGCCGTGCACGCCTTCGATCGTGGGCACCGGGCTCAGGTTGGCGCGCCGGCCGCCCTTCTCCTCCCCGGTGACCCTGCCGCCGCCCATGGCCACGACGCGATCGGCCAAGGGGACCGACAGCTGCGGCTCGTGGGAGGAGAGGAGCACCGACGCCCCGTCCGTGACCGCCTCCCCGATGAGCTGTCCGAGCAGGTCACGGGCGGTGGCGTCGAGCCCGGCGTGTGGCTCGTCGAGCAGCCAGAGAGCCGGGCGGCGCGCCACCAGGGCGGCCAGAGCCACCCGTCGCCGCTGCCCGGCGGAGAGCCTTCCGGTGGCCGTCGTGCGCAGCCGGCCCGTCAGGCCGACCCTGACCAGGGCCTCCTCGGCCCGCTCCACCGGGAGCCCGAGGGCCCGTACGGCAAAGCGGACGTTTTCCGCCGCACTCAGGTCGTCGTAGAGAGGGGCGGCATGACCCATCAGACCGACATAGCGCCGCACCGCCGTGTGGTCCGCCGTGAGGTCGACGCCGAGGACCAGGGCCTCGCCCGAGGTGACGGGCAAAAGCCCAGCACAGGCGCGCAAAAGGCTGGTCTTTCCGGCGCCGTTCGCCCCCACGACGACGACGACCTCACCCTGCTCGAGGGAGAGATCGACACCGGCAAGGGCGGGGAAGCGGCCGGCGAGAGCAACAGCGGCGTGGAATCGGACAACAGGGGGGGCCATGGCCTTCCCCACCATGGTAGGGGTGGTCGGTACCAGGGTTCCAAGCGGGTCCGGAGGTCCATACCGGCGCCCTCGCGGTCTCGAACCTGGCCCGACCCGATCGGGGACCCACGGCGGGGCCCGCCGGGGGCGCCGTGGCCTAGTCTCCGTCGCGCTGATGGCGACCGTCCTGATGCCGATTCCGGCGTGCGACTTCGACCCGACCGAGGTGGCCGTGACCTGGCAGGTCCTCACCTCCCGTGGGCACCGCGTCGTATTCGCCACCCCCTCGGGCCAACCGGGCGAGGCGGACGATCTCCTGGTCACGGGCCGCGGTCTGGATCCGTGGGGTGCCGTGCCCGGGCTGCGGCACCTCGTCGTCGTGGGCCTGTTCCTGCGCGCCAATGCGGCCGCCCGGGCCGCCTATGCGGCGTTGCAGGCCGACGAGGCCTTTCGGGCTCCCCTCACCTGGGGCAAGGCTCGTCGGAGTCGCTACGACGCCCTCGTGTTGCCGGGCGGGCACCGGGCCCGGGGCATGCGCGACTACCTCGAGAGCCTCGAGGTGCAACAGATGGCGCTGGACGCCTTCTCGGCGGGCAAGCCGGTGGGAGCCATCTGCCACGGCGTCTTGGTGGCCGCTCGGGCCATCGACCCGACGACAGGGCGCTCCATACTCCACGGTCGCACCACCACGGCGTTGACCTGGGCGCTCGAGAGCAAGGCCTGGGGCATCGCCCACTGGACCCGCTTCTGGGACGCGAACTACTACCGGACTTACCCCGAGGAGCCCGGACAACGGATCGGCTACATGTCGGTCCAGCAGGAGGTGACACGGGCGCTGGCTCGTCCCGAGGATTTCAAGGACGTGGGCCGCACGACGCCGGACCGTCGACGCAAGACGAACGGCCGGGCCCGGGACACGTCGACGGACGATCGTCCCGCCTTCGTCGTCCGTGACGGCACATACGTGTCGGCTCGTTGGCCTGGCGACGTCTGGACCTTCGCGACGACGTTCGCCGACGTGGTGGCGCAGGACGCGTCCGGGCTGAGTCCCGGCTCAGAGGCCGGACGAGAGGACTGAGCCCGCAGGGGCCTTGGCGCCCCACAATTCGGGTCGCGACACCTCCACCCGGTTTCGCCCCGCGTCCTTGGCCCGATAGAGGGCGTCGTCTGCCTCTTCGATGATGTCGCGTGACGATGCCGACCCCTGCGAGCCCGCCGACCATTCCGGCGTCCAGACGGCGACGCCGCAGCTCACGGTGGCGATCGGGGGGTCCGACGGTCGAGCTTCGTGGGGGATCCCCATATCGGCAACGGCCTGGCGAATGCGATCGCCGGCAGCGAGGATCGAGGTGATCGGGTCACAGTCCGGGACGAGCAAGAGGAACTCCTCGCCCCCGTAGCGGTAACAACGCTCGCCGGCTCGGACGACGCGCTCCATACGCGACGCGATCCGGCGCAAGGCCTCGTCGCCAGCGAGATGTCCGTAGGTGTCGTTGTAGAGCTTGAAGTGATCGATGTCGAAGAGGGCGACGCCGTAGCTGCGCTCGACACGGGTGGCCCGGGCATGCACCTGGGCCACGTCCTCCTCCATGCGCCGGCGATTGCCCAGGCCCGTCAGCTCGTCGGTCCGCGATTGAGCCAGCAAGTCCAGGTTCGCCCGCTCCAACTCCGCCTGCGTCGCCGCCAGCGTGTGGTGGAGCTCGGTGACACGCTCGGCAGTCACCAGCCTCGCCTGGAGTGCGAAGGAGTCGACCGGCTTCGTCAGGTAGTCGTCGGCGCCCGCACCAATTCCCTCGAGGGCGTGCTCAGGGAAGTCGAGACCCGTGGTCAACACGATGTAGATGTAGCCCTGGTCGAGCTCGCTGCGGACACGGCGGCACAGCTCCGGCCCGTCGATCTCGGGCATCATCCAGTCGGTCAGGAGCACGTCGATCCCGCCTTCGGACAACAGGTTCCACGCCATGAGACCGTCCTCGGCGACGAGGCAGTCGTGACCGAGCTGCGAGACCATGGCCTTGAGAATCAACCGGCTCGTCGGATCGTCGTCGGCAATGAGGACGTTCACGAACCGGCATCCGACGTGAGCAACGTGAGCGCGCCCTGGACGCGGGTGAACTCGAGATCGCAGAGATCGATGAGGTCGTCCGCCTCCCGCAGCCGCTCGTCGCGGGCCGAGCGTTCGACGCGGCCGCACAAGTCGGCCAGGGCGGTGGCACCGACATTCGCGCTGGCGCCCTTCAACGTGTGGGCGGTCCTCTCGAGTGACGGCGCATCCCGCGCGGTGAACCAACGCCGGAGTTCGGACATTCCCGCCTGACCCTGCGCGAGGTACTCCTGGACGATCTCGCCGAGGGTGCCACCCTGGCCGCCGTCCAAGCTCAGGAGAAGAGCGATCTGCTTGGGGTCCAACGGGTCGGACGAATCGGACCGGTCGGACGGGTGCGAGTGCACCGTCGGCGGCGGCGGCGGCGGCGGCGCAGTTGGCGTCGTCGGCGCAGTTGGCGTCGTCGGCGCAGTTGCCTCCTCGACCGTCCCGAACGTCCCGGTCGTTGCAGCTCCTTGCGCCACCCAGCGCCCGAGCACCTCGGACACGGCCTCGATTCTCACCGGCTTGGAGATGAAGTCGTCCATCCCCGCGGCCAGGCAAGCTTGGCGGTCTCCCTCCATGGCCGCCGCGGTCATGGCGATGATCGGGATGTGCCGGTCGGCGCCCTCCTCGGAGCGGATGGCTGCCGTCGCCTGGTAACCGTCCATCTCCGGCATCTGGCAATCCATCAACACGGCGTCGTAGATGCCGGCTTGGAGGGCGGCGACGGCTTCGAGTCCGTTGTTGGCGATCTCGAAGGTGTACCCGAGCCGCTCGAGGACCTTCGAACCGACCATCTGGTTGACCGGGTTGTCCTCGACCAGCAGGATCCGGCCCAGCGGCGCCTCGGATTCGGCAGGACCCGGTTGCGCCGCTTCCTCCGGATCCGGCTCGAGTCCGGCATGGAGACTGGTGATCAGACAGTTGAACAGCTCCGACGCCCGGACCGGTTTGGTCAGCGTGGCGGCGAACCCGCTGAGGTGGGAGCGAGCCGGCTCGAGCGCGTGCCCCGACGAGCTCAGAAGGAACAAGGCCATGTCGTGCGTGTCGGGACTCGCCTTCAAGGCATTGGCCAGACTCAGGCCGTCCATGCCGGGCATATTGAGGTCGACGATGGCGAGGTCGAAGGGCTCCGAGGTCGATGCCGCGTCGTTGGCCAGGTGGATCGCCTCGAGGCCGCCCGGCGCCTCGACGGCTTCGACGCCCCAGGACGACAGCTGCTGACGCAGGATCCTCCGATTGGTGGCGTTGTCGTCGACCACGAGGGCGCGCTGACCGGACAGCGTGCGCGGCATGATGCCGAGGTCTCCGCTGGGCGCGGGCTCGTCGGCCCGGCGCAACGACACTTCGAACCAGAACTCGGATCCGCGGCCCGGCACACTGGTGAATCCGATTTCGCCACCCATCAATTCCACGAGCTGCCGGCAGATGGTCAGTCCCAGTCCGGTCCCGCCGAATTTTCGTGTGGTCGAGGAATCAGCCTGCGAGAAGGGGCTGAACAGGCGTTCGCCGTCATCCATGGCGATGCCGATCCCGGTGTCCGTCACCTCGAAGCGCAAGGCGATCCGGCTCGCGCTCTCGCGCAAGATGCGCAGCCGGATCACGACCTCACCCTCTGCGGTGAACTTCACGGCGTTCGATCCGAAGTTGAGCAGCACCTGCTGCACCCTGGTCTCGTCGCCGAGCAGCGTCGAAGGCAGCCCCGGCTCGACGTCGACGAGCAGTTCGATGCCCTTGCTGTGGGCCGATCCGGCCAGGATGCGTCCCACGTCGTCGACCACACGTCGGACGTCGAAACCATGCTCTTCGATCTCGAGCTTTCCGGCCTCGATCTTCGAGAAGTCCAAGATGTCGTTGACGATCACGAGCAGACTCTCGGCCGAGACCTTGACGCCCGAGGCGAGCTCGAGCTGCTCGTCGGAGAGCTCTGTCTCGAGCAAGAGGTCGGTCAGGCCGATGACACCGTTCATCGGCGTGCGGATCTCATGGCTCATCATGGAGACGAACTCGGACTTCGTCTTCGATGCAACGAGTGCGGCGTCGCGCGCGGCGACAAGGTCCTCTGCCGCCGTGCGGGCTTCCGTGACGTCGAATCCGTTGAGGACGTAACCATTGACGGACGGGTCGTCGAGCAGATTCGTGGCGGTCCAAAAGATGGTGCGCCAGGCTCCGCCGGCGTGGCGCATCCGGACCTCGAAGGTGGCGGCCTCGTTGGCGTCGCTGGGAAGGCGGACGAGATGAGTCAGGACGCTCGACGAATCCTCGGGATGGACGGCGAAGGTGAATGGCTGATCCTCGAAGTCGGACACCGAGTAGCCGAGCACTCGCTCGCACGAGGCCGAGACGTAGGCGACGCGCAGGTCCACCTCGGCCACCACGATCAGATCCGAGGTCTTGTCGATGAGGGACCGGAACCGGGCCGTCCTCTGGGTGTGCGCGTCTCGCAGCACCAGGGCCAAGCGGATACTGGCGACGACGATGGTCACCGTGGCCAGGGCGATGGTGGCCCGGGAGACGACGCCCAGACTGGCCAACGCGAAGAGCGTGACGCTGATCAGGGCGCCGAAGATCGGCAGCCCGAGTCCGCCGACCCATTCGGTACCGGGATTCTTGACCGTTGCCGGGAGCAGCCAGACGGCGGAGGCAAGCAACACGATCGTCACCGGCCAGGCACCCCCGTTCGCCACATATCCGAAAGGACCCTGCAGCTGGAACAGGTTGGACCAGTCGCCGACCGCCGCGATCGACATGGCCACCGCGGCAAGGGCGAAGAACGACTTGTACCCCCGGGGCAGCATGAAGAGTCCACCGACCGCCAAGGCGAACAAGAGCAGGTCTCCCAATGGGTAGACCAGGCTGGTAGCGGCCGAGATGGAGCGGGCGCCGGTGTGCCGGACGACAGTGTCGACGAGCGACGCGGTGACGGCGGCCACCGCTGAGCCGGCAATGAGGCTGTCCATGAACGAGGCGACGAGGAAACCTCTGCTGTCGCGCCGGATGAGAAGGGCAAAGCTGAGGAAGCACAGCGGGTAGAAGGCCAGATAGAGGCCATCGGCCGCCGATGGCACCGGAGGTGAGGTTCCGCCGAGCGATTCGAAGGTGACGACGAGGTCGCCCAGTCCCCATGCGAGGCAACCGGCACCCAGGACGAGTGGAAACGCCCGGGCCACCCAGCGCGAGGCACGCCAGGTCGCCTCGTACGCACGGCAGAGGCACAGCACGCCCAGAGCGATCTCGAGCGCATCGACGCCGAAGCCGTCGATGATGGTGTTGTAGGACCCGGTCGGTCGGACGATCAGGAAGAGGATGTAGGCGACGACCACGCCAGCGGCCCCCCCGATGAACCAGCGGACGCCCGCGGGCATCCGCCAGTCCATTCCACCGCCAACTGCTACGGGGGTGTCGCCTTGGGCCCTCGCATCGGGCGTGACGTCCCGAGCGGCCAACTGCATGTACTTCTCACGACACTCTCTTTTCGCGAGTTGAGTACTTTGTGCGCTCGGTCGTGCGTAATTCCCTCAACGGGGTTGCGGCCCTGTTCACAGCCGTATTTGGTTTCAGGAATCGCCGAAATCAGCACTTTCTTTTCGGCGCATGCTGGATCCGAGCTCCGGTCACCGCGCCCTGAGCGGATCGCTCAGCGTTCTCTCAGCACGACATCGAACGCCGTTGGAGGCATGACGACGCTGAAGTAGTAGTCCTCGGCCGCGCACCAGCGGTCCTCCCACGCCGCCCGGTATGCCTCGCCCTCGCGTGCGAGAAGCCGATCTCGCCGCACCTCGGTCGGAACGTCGAGGAGGGCGCGCAGGTCGAGGAGGTCGCGGAGTTCGGGGCGGGCGCTGTAGGCGCCTTCGAGAAGCACGACTCCGGCCGGACCGGCGCTCATCGGCGGGCCGAGCCGACCGTCGTCGGCCGCCCAGTCGTAGGGACACCAGGAGACGGCGCGTCGCTGGCGCAGGGTCTCGAGCGTCCGCCGCTGGCGCCGCCACTCGATGACCTGGTCGGTCTTCTCCTCGGCCGACATCGCGTCCCAGAACGCGTCGCTGCCGCCGCGGTAGAAGTCGTCGCCGTCGATGACGACGCATTCGAGGGTCCCGCTCACGACCGTCGCCACGCTGGACTTGCCGGCGCCCGAACGCCCATCCAGGGCAACGACCACGGGGTCGACGCCGGCGCTCCTCAACGCGACGATGCGTTCGACACGGAGAACCGCCACCGCCGTCGTCGCTGCCGACGGCCCGCCACCGCGAGCGGCCTCCCCCATCAGCTCGACGAGAGGCGGCTCAGACCGACGTCATCGAGCAGGGTCGAGATGTGGCTGGACAACCAGGTGACGTTGTCGGTCAGCAACAAGATGCCGAACCCGACGAGAAGGAGCCCGGCCACGAGCTCCACCGCCCAGAGCCAGTGCCGGGCCCGCGCCATCGCTGCGGTGATCCGGCCGAAGGCAAGACCGACGAGGACGAAAGGCAAGGCGAGGCCGAGTGAGTAGGCGAACAGCAAGAGGACGCCACCGGCCAACGTGCCATTGTGACTGGCCAATCCGAGAACGACGCCGAGGACAGGGCCCACACATGGTGTCCAGGCGAATGCGAAGGCCATCCCCATGACCGGTGCCGCCCACCCGCCGAGTCTGGACGGCCGCACGTCGAAGCGATGCTCACCGGTCAGTCGGGACATGACGCCCACGGTGCCGGAACCGGCGTGAACCCAGACACGCGAGGGTAGGGACGTCATGATCATGACCAGACCGAGGAAGATGATGATCGCGCCGCTGGCGTAGACCAGCTCGATCCGGTTGTTCTTGAGCACCTGCCCGATGGTCGATGCCGTGGCGCCCAGAGCGACGAAAACGACGGTGAAACCGAGGACGAAGAGCCCGATGCCCTTGAGGACCGGGCGCAGCGCGTCGCTCGGCGTGGCGCCGTCGCCGTTGGCCTCGAGCTCGGCGGCCGAGAGCCCCGAGACCATTGACACGTACCCGGGCACGAGCGGGAGGACACACGGTGAGAGAAACGAGAGGATTCCGGCCCCGAACGCTACGAGGACGCCGACCGGATCGGCCGAGATCGAGGCAAGGCCTCCTGAAGAGAGGACCGCGACCTCCGGCTACCTGAGGCTCTTGCTGACGAGCTCCATGTCGGCCTCGACCATCATGGTGACGAGGCCGGCAAAGTCCATCTCGGGTTCCCACCCAAGCACCGAATGCGCCTTCTCCGGGTCGCCGACCAGAAGGTCGACCTCGGCGGGACGCAGGAAACGCTCGTCGATCACGACGTGCTGCTCCCAATCGAGATCGGCCGCCTCGAACGCGAGCCGACACAGCTCGCGCACCTCGTGGGTCTGCCCGGTCGATACGACGTAGTCGTCAGGCCCGTCCTGCTGGAGCATCAGCCACATGGCTCGCACGTAGTCGGCGGCGTAACCCCAGTCCCGCTGCGAGTCCAGGTTTCCGAGGTAGAGCTTGTCGTCGAGCTTGTGCGCGATGCGGGCCACGCCGTTGGTTACCTTGCGGGTGACGAACTCGAGGCCTCGGCGCGGCGACTCGTGGTTGAAGAGGATCCCCGACGAGGCATGCAGGTTGTAGCTCTCGCGGTAGTTCACGGTGATCCAGTGGCCGTAGACCTTGGCCACGCCGTAGGGGCTGCGCGGATAGAAGGGCGTGGACTCGCGCTGCGGCACCTCGAGCACCTTGCCGAACATCTCCGACGAACTCGCCTGGTAGAAGCGGATCTCGGGGTCCACGAGGCGGATCGCGTCGAGCAGGCGGGTGACGCCCATGGCCGTCGTCTCACCGGTGAGGACGGGCTGGCTGAAGCTGGTCTGCACGAAGGACTGCGCCGCCAGGTTGTACACCTCGGCCGGCCGGTGATCGCGCAGCATGTTGATCAGGGACACCTCGTCGAGGAGGTCCCCGGCCACTAACTCGATCTTGTCCTGGATGTGGGCGATGCGCTCGAAATTGACGGTGCTCGAACGACGCACCATCCCGATGACCGTGTACCCCTGCGTGAGGAGGAATTCGGCCAGGTAGGAACCGTCCTGGCCGGTCACGCCCGTGATGAGAGCCCTTTTCGACATCACGGCAACGCTAGTCCACCCGACCACGAAGTCCGCCTCGCGCGCCCCGGCCCGTACAGTGCGGCCGTGCCTACGGCCAGCCTGGTCTCGTTCCGCCTCGGAGGGGGTGACGGTGTCGCCGTCGAGGCGGCCAAATGGGCGCATGCACTGGGCGTTCTCGGCTGGGATGTGGTCACCATCGCCGGGGCGGGCCCCGTCGACGTGCTGCTTCCGGGCCTGGCCCTGGACGCCGCCCCCGGCACTCTCGACCCAGCCGATCTCACCGGTGCACTGGCGGCTGCGGACGTGGTGGTGGTCGAGAATCTCTGCTCGCTGCCGCTGAACCCCGCCGCGTCGGCGGTCGTGGCGGGCGTCTGTGCCGGCCGGCCGGCCGTGTTGCACCACCACGACCTGCCCTGGCAGCGAGCGCACCTGGCCCACCTCCCCCCACCGCCCGACGACCCCGAATGGGTCCACGTGACCATCAACGAGTTGAGTCGCCGCGAGCTGGCCGCCCACGGCGTGGTGGAGCGGGTGACGACCATCTACAACACCTTCGAACCCGAACCCGCGGCCGGAGATCGCCAGGGTGTGCGTCGAGCGCTGGGGCTGGCCGAGACCGACCGGCTCCTGCTCCAGCCGACGCGGGCCCTGGAACGCAAGAACATCCCGGCCGCGATTGCCCTGGCCGAATCGGTCGGCGGTGTCTTCTGGCTCCTCGGTCCGGCAGAGGACGGCTACGGACCCGAACTCCAGCGGGTCGTCGGACGGGCCCGCTGCCCCGTCGTCCTCGGCGTCCCCTCCGGTGGCTGCACCATCGGCGACGCCTACGCCGCCTGCGATGCAGTCCTGCTGCCCTCGTCGTGGGAAGGCTTCGGCAACCCATCGGTGGAGTCGGCGACCCATCGTCGGCCCTTGGCCATCGGGCCCTATCCCGTCGCCGCCGAGCTGGCTTCGTTCGGCTTCAGGTGGTTCGACGCCTTGGCCCCGTCCGAGCTCGGCAACTGGCTGGCGGCGCCCGATCAGGAGCTGATCGAGCACAATCACGCCGTGGCGGCCCGGGACTTCAACGTGGTCGATCTGCCGGCGCGGCTCGATGCGGTGCTGGAGATGCTGCCGGGGCTCTGACGTGGACCGACGGCGCCGAAACTCGGCACCGTCACCGCTGACCGTTCGGTAACGTGCACCCATGGCAGGAGCGATGCAAGCCGCGACCCGGCGGCTGACGGCGGAACAGCGGCGCTCGCAACTCTTCACCGTGGCGCTCGAGCTCTTCGCCCAGCGCGGGTATCGGGCGACGACGATGGACGACATCGCTGAAGCCGCCGGAGTGACCAAACCGCTTCTCTACCAGCACTTCTCGTCGAAGCGCTCTCTCTACTTGGAGTTGGTCGACTCCATCGCGCACGACATGCTCGAGGAGATCAGCAAGGCGGTCGCCCACGCCGACGGTCCGCGCCAGCAAGTGGAGCTGGGCTTTGCGGCGTACTTCCGCCTCGTCGTCACCCGTGAAGCGGAGTTCCGCCTGCTCTACGGCCGCGACCATGCCGACGACAAGGAACTGGGCCGGGCATTGCGGACCGTGGAGGACGCCATCGCCGAGGCCATCGACCCGCTGATCGACGCCGGGCTGGACGACGACCACCGGCGTCTCCTCGCCTATGGGATCGTCGGGCTCGCCGAGGGGGCGAGCCGTCGCTTCATCGCGCAGCGGACCGGGTCCGGCTCCGACGGGGACATCGACGAGCAGGCGCGACGTCTGGCTCAGCGCATGGCCGACCTGGCCTGGGCCGGCTTGCGTTCGGTCCATGCCGACTGAGTCGGTCCAGCTCGACTGAACGTCGGGATCGGCGGCGCAGGTCGGGCGCCGGCGCAGGCGGATCAGAGCCGGGTGATCAACGTCCGGCAGAGACCCCACAGCTCGTCGACGACGCGGTCGTACACGTCACCGTCGTGGCCGGCCGGATCGAGGACGTCATCGGCGTCGGCGATCTCCACGTGCGCCAAGTCGAGCTTCGCCACCCGATCGGCGAGTGCGGGTGGACCCGGCTGGAGCGCCGTGCACAGGTGACGCAGCATGCCCGTCTTGCCCGCGAACGCGGCGAACTGGCGACGGACGAAGCGGACGTGGTCCGCCTCCATCACCACGACCAACTCTGCCCGCGCGAAGTCGGGCTCGTAGACCTGGCGGCTGCGGTGGCGACGGAAGTCGGTGTCCGCCAACTCCTCGATCCGGACGAGCGCGCTGCGCGTCCGCATGCCCATCGGCTGTCCGTCGATGGTGTGGGTGCCCGCCGTGACGATGTGGAGCGGATCAGGGCGGCCGGCGGCCAGATGATCGAGCATGAACCCGGCCATGACCGACCGGGCGGCGTTTCCGGTGCACAACACGAGGAGCTCGGTCATCGGGCGTTGCTGAGCAGCGAGAGTGCGTCGACATCGAGCGCGTGTTGGGCGTGGCGTGTGGCGGTCGTCAGGAACATGAGGTCACCGCGTTCGGTGCGCTGGACGATCATGGAGGCCACGATCGCCATGATCAACCCGGCGAAGGTCTCCCGGCGCGTGTCGTCTCGCAGCCGACTGAGCGAGTAGCCCTCCACACCGCGGCGTGTGAGCGCCTCGTGGTAGCCGACCATGAGCGCCTCCTCGTGGAGGCGGCGGTCCTCTGTCGTCAGCGAGCCCCCGATGAAGTAGGCGACGTCGGCCGCGCCGCTCCCCCAGACGAGTGTCTGCCAGTCGACGACGACCGGCCGCGGGTGGCCGGGCTGGAAGAGCAGGTTGTCGAGACGGAAGTCGCCGTGGCTGCAGGTCTGCGGACCCGAGCGCAAGGCCATGTAGTCGCCGATGTGTTCGGCCAGGAATCGACAGACCTGCTGGTGCTCGGGCGCCATCGTCTCGGCATAGCGCTCGAGGAATCCGGGCAGCAACGACTGCACCATCATGGCGAGCAGCTCCTCGGACTGAGGCGAGCCCCGATTGAGCCAGTCCAGTGCGGCGAGGTCGCTCGCTTCCCAGCAGGGGGCGTGGAGACCGGCCATCTCGTCGAGGACGGCGGCCGCGACCTCGTGACTGCACCCCGCGATCTGATCGCCCTGGGCGGCGCCGACGACGTCTTCGAGCAGGAGCGTGAACCATCCGGTCTCGGGCTCGATCTCGGTGACGTAGGCGGCGGGGACGCGGGCATCGATGCGGGCGGCCACCTCTCGGTAGAAGCGGACCTCGACCTCGTAGGCCCGCAGGGCCAGACCCGTGCCCCGGCTCTGCTCGTCGGCCGAGGCGAATTTGCCGACGACGGTGGTCGGGGCGGGGATGGCGTCGGGATCGGGCGGCGCGGCGTAGGTCAGGGTGAAGCGGGTCGTGTCGGCCATCTGGCCGGTACCGATGGGCTCGGTCTCGAAGCGCGTGACCTCGCCTCGCCCGTGCGCTCCGCCGGGCCCGTGTCCGAGCGCACCCGTCAGCCACTCCGGCGTCACGTCGGCGGCGGTACGCAGCAATGGCACCGGGGCTCGTTTCGGGGTCGGGGTCGGGCTCATGGCCGCCCGAGGCTAGGCGTCCCGGGCACCCCGTGCGGGTGGTCAGCCCAGATCGACCTCGCGCAACCGACCAGACTCGACCTCGTAGACGAACCCTCGAACCTGCTTCTTGGGTACGAAGGGGCTGGCCTTGATGCGGGCCGCCGTCTGCTTCACGTCATCTTCCGCCTTCGGGAAGGCCTCCAGGGCGAAGCTGGGCCGCAACCCGGTCTCGTCCAGTATCTGGTCCTTCACCGCGTCGTCGCTGAAGGTCTCCATCCCGCAGTCGGTGTGGTGGATCAGGATGATCTCTTCGGTGCCCAAGAGGCGTTGCGAGATGACCAGGCTGCGGATGGCGTCGTCGGATGCGACCCCACCCGCATTGCGGATGACATGCGCATCGCCTTCGGCGAGTCCGAGGGCCTTGGCCGGATCGAGCCGGGCGTCCATGCACGCCAGGACGGCCACCTTCCGGGCCGGCGGGAGCGGCAGGTCGCCCTTGTCGAAGCCGTCGACATAGGTGCCGTTGTTGGCGAGCAATTGGTCGGTTGCCGTCATGGATCGTGCCTCGTTCCTTGTCTCTTCCGCTCTTCCCGGACGGAGGTGGTCTGTCTCGGCGATTCTCTACTAATCTTATCGATTTTATTGGTTTTAGCAAGATCGCCAGTGTTCGGGCGGGTTTTCGTGGTTCCGGGTGTCACGGACCGGGGCGTCGGTGGTCGGTGGTCAGTGGTCGGTGGTCGGTGGTCGGTGGTCAGGCGTCGGTGGTCGGTGGTCAGGCCGCCGGCGCTCCAGTGGGCAGCGTCGGCGGGTTGCTCAACACGGTGCTGCGGGTCCCCCACACGGCGAGGGCGAGGGCCCACGCGGTGTAGACACCGACGGTCCAGCGCGGCGTCGTGTGCTGGAGCAAGAGTCCGGCCGCCAGCGGGGAGAGCGAGCTGATGGACAGCGAGATCGCGTTGCGCACCGATTCGGAGCGCCCGAGCAGGCGATCCGGAGTGATGGCAATCCGATAACCGTTGACCACCGAATCGGTGGAGGGAATGGCGATGCCGACCGGAACCAGCCCGGCCGCCAGGACGTAGACCGACGGCCAGACGAGGAAGAAGCCACATGCGGTCCAACACCAGACCTCGAGCAGAAGGACGGCGCGGACCGACAGACGCTTGCGCAGCATGGGCGAGAGGAACGACCCGGTCAACACGCTGACCGCGAATACCGCGGTGAGGAGACCAAGGATGCCCCCGCGGAGACCCTGGCTCTGACCGATGACCACGATGCAAAAGAGCAACCCCGGACCCGTGAAGTTGAGCAAGCCGTAGAGGAAGCACGTGACCCGCACGAACGGCTGGTGCCAGATGAACTGCATGCCCTCGCGCATGCGATGGCGGATCGAGAATGTCGTGGACTCGTCATCCTCCGACCGGTCCTCCTGGAAGCGGGTGCGCATCAACAGCATGGAGATCGTCGAGAATGCATACGACACCGCGTCGGCCACGAAGGGCAACGACCGGGCCACTTCGAAGAGCGCGCCACCGACAGGCGGGCCGATGATGCGGACGGCCGCAGCCCGTCCTGTCTGGGCGCCCGCCGCCTCGGGCAGCTGCTCGGAGGGAACGACGGCGCGCACCGCACCCGGCTGGCAGGCCCCGAAGACGGCCGTGCCGGTCCCTTCGACGAAGGCGATCAGCGGGATCACCCAGAACGGCGGGTCGAAGGCGACGAGGCTGATGGCCAGCGAGGCGATGGCCGCCGCCCGGATGGCGTCGGCGCTGATCATGAGGGCGCGCCGGCTCCAGTGGTCGGCCGCCACGCCGGCGGGGATGGACAAGACAGCTAACGGCAGGGTCCGGGCGAACGAGACCAGCCCCGCCTTGACCGCCGAGTGGGTCAGGGCCAAGGCCAACAGGGGGTAGGCGATGGCCGTTGCCTGGGAGCCTGCGCTCGACAGCAGCTGACCCACTTGGAGCAGCATGAAGTCGCGGTTGCGCCGGAGCGGTACGGCGGGCATTCGGACGACGCTACCGACTCGGGCCGTGGACGGCGCTGTACGGGGCCGGGCTCGGGTTCGGGCTCGGGTTCGGGCTCGGGCTCGGGCTCGGGCTAGGGCGCGGCCTCGAGCTCGGGGGAGTTGCACGGACGACGCGACGAAGGCCCGGCGGCGCTGGCGGAATAGCGCGGTCACGGCGCCGGTTGTCCACGTCATGATCACCAGGGTCGTTGCTGCCGCCTACGGAGGGCCTGAAGTCCTTGCGCTGATAGAGGACACACTCCCGTCCCCCGGCCCGGGCCAAGTCCTCGTCGACGTGCGCGCCGCCGCGACGAACCCCCTCGACTGCAAGCTTTACAGCGGCACCATGGGCAACGACCCGGCATCCTTGCCGATGACGCTCGGCTTCGAAGCATCGGGAATCGTCGTCGAGGTCGGCGATGACGCCGAAGGACCGGCCGGACCGATCAGGGTCGGCGACGAGGTCATCGCCTTCTGGGCACCTGGCGCCTACGCGACCCAGGTCCTCGTCACCGGCTCCGCCCTCGTGCCCAAGCCGTCGACGTTCTCGTTCGAGGAAGCATCCGGCCTCTTGCTCGTCGGCGCGACGGCGGTGCACACGCTCGCGGTGACGTCGATCGGTGCGGGCGACACCCTCCTGATCCACGGCGCGTCGGGTGGCGTGGGCCTGATCGCGATTCAGTTGGCCGTCGCCACCGGAGCCCGAGTCATCGGGACGGCAAGCGAAACCAGTGCCGACGAGCTGCGGAATCTCGGTGCGGAGCCAGTCGTCTACGGCCCCGGGCTGGCGGACCGGGTGCGGGCGCTGGCGCCCGACGGCGTGACTGCGGCCATCGATTGCGTCGGTACCGACGAGGCCCTCGAGACGTCGGTGGCTCTCGTTGCCGACAAGAACCGCATTGCCACCATCGCCAACTCCCGCCGTGGTCTCGAGCTCGGCGTGCATGCGCTAGGCATGGGCCCCGGAGCCGATCCTGGTCACGACATCCGCGAGCGTGCTCGCATGGACCTGGTGGGACTGGCCGAGAAGGGTGATCTGACCGTCAAGGTCGCCGCCGTCTATTCGTTGGCCGACGCCTCCGACGCGCACCGGGCGCTGATCGGCGGGCACGCCCGGGGCAAGATCGTCCTCGTACCCTGACGTTCACCTGGGTCCGCTAGGTCCACGACCAGGACGTTCATACCGACCCAGCCCCGACGTCCCTGTGAAATGCTGTCCGTGCATCGCAACGCATTCGACGCGTTGCGACACGAACCCATGAGTACGCACGACGACGGACGCACACGAAGCCGATGGTGACCTTCGACTTCACGGGCTTGCTCGTGGTGGCCGTCGTCGCCTTCGTCGCCCCCCTCTTGGCCGGCATCGTGCCGCGGCGACTGGTCCCCGCCGTGGTGCTGGAGGTCCTGCTCGGCGTCGCCGTGGGTCCTCAGGGCCTGAACTGGGTGCAGCCCACCGGGGCCGTGGAGCTCCTCTACTACATGGGTCTGGGCTTCCTCCTCTTTCTGGCCGGCCAGGACATCGACCCGAAGAACTTCCGCGATCCCATGGCCCGAACCACGGGCGCGGCGTACCTCGTGTCGTTGTGCGTCGCTTTCCCGGTCGCCGCCGGTCTCATCGCCTTCGCCCCCGGGCCGGCCGACCTGCGCCTCGTCGCCCTGGCCCTCACCTCGAGCTCGCTCGGGGTCCTCCTTCCGGTGATCCGTGACTCGGGCGAGGTCAACAGCGACTTCGGACAGCTGACCGTGATGGCAGGCAGCGTGGGCGAGTTCGCCTCGCTGTTGCTCCTGACGGTGCTGTTCTCCGCGGACGAGAAGTCCACCACCGTTCAGGTGATCTACGTCCTCCTCCTTGGATTGGCCGCTCTGGCGGTCGGGATCGGCCTTTACGCGCTATGGCGATCGGGCCGGGTCAGCCGGGTACTCCTCGCCCTCGACGACACGGCATCGCAGCTGCGCGTGCGAGGCGCCTTCGTCATCTTGCTGATCTTCGCCGGGCTGGCCCACGGCTTCGGCGTGGACTCGCTGCTCGGCGCCTTCGTCGCCGGTGTGGTGTTGCGGGTGGCCGACCGCGACGACCGTCCGCACATCGAGGTGTTCCAGGCCAAGCTCGACGCCATCGGCTTCGGCTTCCTGATCCCGGTTTTCTTCGTGGGCGCCGGCGTGCAGTTCAACGTCGATGCGCTCTTCGACCACAGTGCTGCCCTCGAACTGGTGCCACTGCTCGTCGTGGCATTTGCCGTCGTCCGGGGTGGCCCCGCGCTCTTCTTCTACCGCAAGAGAGTCGGGATGCGGCCGGCGATTGCCATCGGCTTCCTGCAGGCGGCCACCTTGACGTTCCCGGTCGTCGTGGCCACGATCGGGGTCTCCCTCGACCTGCTCAGCCAGGCCGCAGCGGCCGCGCTCATCGGCGCTGCACTGGTCTCGGTCCTCCTCTTCCCCGCCATCGCCCTGGCCCTCAGGCCATGGACGCGGACGACCGGCACCGGGGCGGGCACCGGGGCGAGCACGGGGGCGGGCACCGAGACCGGGACCGAGCAGCCCAGCGCAGACTCCGAGTCGGACTAAGCGGGAACCCGTCGCCCGGCTCACCCGAAATCCGGGCGCTGTGCAGCGCGTCGGCCCCGGGAAGCGTGTAGATGGTGTGACCCTGATGCGCTGGCCCGATGGCCGATGAGAGGTGCCCGGTCCTCCGAGCGGCTCTTCGAGACCTTCTTCCGCAGTGCCGGCCCGCGGCTCGTCGCCCTCGGGTACGTGTTCACGGGAGACGCGGCGCAGGCCCAAGACCTGGCCCAGGAGGCACTGTTGCGGGCCTGGCAGCGCTGGGACACGGTGTCGGGCTACGACGATCCGACGGCGTGGTGCCGACGGGTGCTGTGCAATCTGGCCACCAGCGAGTGGCGCTCGTCGCACCGTCGCAGAGCTGTGGAGTCGCCGCAGCCGACCCCGACCCCGACTTCGACGTCACCCGGACCCGACATCGAAGCGATGGAGCTGGCCCGTGCCCTCGACACGTTGCCCGGCCCCCAGCGCACGGCGATCGTGCTGCACGATGCGGCCGACTTGAGCGTGGCCGAGGTGGCCCGGGAACTCGACGTGCCCGAGGGCACCGTGCGCTCCTGGTTGTCGCGAGGTCGCAAGGCTCTGGCCGCGGAGCTCTCTATTCCCGACGACGACGAACTGGTGATCCGACATGAATGAGCACGGCGACGGCGCACTGACAGTGGCCGAAAACGAAATCAAGGCCATGATCGGTCGTGTCGCCGCGAGGGGTGCGGCAATTGGACCGCCTGCCGATCCTCGCCCCGAGACCGGAGACACGGAGCCAACCGACGGTCCACCTCGCAGCGGTCACCGCAGTCGCCGCTCCCGCACCGTCGTCGCGATGCTCATCGGCGTCGCCGTCGCCACCGCCGTCGTCGTCGCCGTCGTCGTCTCGCTGGTACTCGTCAACGATGCGG
The DNA here is from genome assembly GCA_963754445.1 of uncultured Acidimicrobiaceae bacterium. Lineage (GTDB taxonomy): Bacteria > Actinomycetota > Acidimicrobiia > Acidimicrobiales > RAAP-2 > Bog-473. The sequence goes on from CAVWFT010000003.1 coordinate 27,430, forward strand.
CCCCGCCCCGTGCCCACCGGACCACAGCCCCGCCGAACCACCTGCAGATGGCTCTCGTCGACAGCACGTCGTCGCCGTTTCAGTCGGTCGGCGGAGGTCCTCAGACCGGGCAGCTCGTCTGCGTCACGGCAGCGACGTGCTACGCGTCGGACGACACCGGCACCGGATACGGCTGGGAAGTCACGCACGACGGGGGCCGTGTCTGGCATCCCCTGGCGCCGCTCCCCGGCCGGCTCCACCTCGATGCGCCGCTGTCCTGCCCGACCGTCCTGACCTGTATCGGGGAGGTCCGAGGCGTCGAAAACGGCTCCACGGCGATACCGACCGTGGCCTGGACCTCCGACGGTGGTGCCCACTGGCGCATCATCCGCCTCCCGGTCCCCGGCGGCCGATCCGATGCCTCGCTCAGCAACCTGTCCTGCGCGACATCGTCGGAATGCATCGTCTACGTCACGTCGCCGGTCACGAGCGGTGGTGGCGGTGGCGGTGGCGGTGGCGGTGGCGGTGGCGGTGGCGGTGGCTTTTTCGAGGTCACGATCGACGCCGGTTCCACCTGGTCGACGGCGACCGCGCCGGCCCTGTTGGCAGCGCAGCCGCTGCCACTGTGGACTCTGCGTTGCGATGCACGTGCATGCATCGGCCTGAGCCCGATCGGTTCCGCACGGACACCCCAGACGGAGGGGATCCTGACTGTTCACTCCCCCGATGGTGGTCGGACGTGGACCGCGACCACGTCACCGCTGCCCCTCGGCGAGGGCATCCTCCACCTCGAATGCGGGGACGCCGCGCACTGCCTCGCCGCCTTTCCGACGGATGGCGGAAGGGCGATCGAGCTGGCGAGAACGTCCGATGCCGGCCAGACCTGGACGGCGACGCACGCGCCTGCCGGGTGGCCCGACATAGCCATCTCACTGAGCTGTGCCGACGCCGACGACTGCTACCTCTCGGCCGCGAACTACGCGCGACAGGGCTACGACGCTCCCGTCATCGAGGCCACGCACGACGGAGGGGCCACGTGGACGGCGATCGGCCTGCCCGACGTCGACGGGCACGCCCTCGACCTCGTCTTCCCGCTCAGCTGCCCGGTCGCCGCCGGCTGCATCGGCATCGGCGCCACGCCGGCGGAGTTCGCACCGCCACGTCACGAGCCACCGACGTCGCCCAACACGAATCGGGTCATCGTCTCAGACCTGCCCCGCTCGGGCGCCGGCGGGAACTGACGGTCGGTGACGATCAGATCAGTCGGCGGCCGGCCTCCGGCAGCGTCAGTTGATGTGGATCCCCGAGATCGCCCGGCTGATCACGAGCCGCTGCACCTCGGAGGTCCCCTCGAAGATGGTGTAGATCTTCGAGTCCCGGTGCCACTGCTCGACGGGGTTCTCCCGCACGTAGCCGTAGCCGCCGAGGATCTGGATCGCCTGCTCGGTCACCCATACCGCGTTCTCGCCGGCGTAGAGCTTGGACATCGACCCCTCGCCGGCCGTGAACTTCTGGCCCGTCGCCGCCATGTTGGCCGCCCGGTGCACCAGCAGCCGGGCCGCGTCGGTGCGCATCTTCATGTCGGCCAGCTTGAAGGCGATGGCCTGATTCTCGATGATGGCCCGTCCGAACTGACGTCGCTCCTTGGCGTAGTCGAGCGAGTACTCGTACGCCGCGCGTGCGATACCCACGGCCTGGGCACCCACGATCGGCCGTGAGGACTCGAACGTCGCCATGGCGGCCTGGGTCGAGGTCTTCTTGCCCTCCTTGGCCCGGGCCAGGCGCTCGTCGAGCTTCTCCTTGCCGCCGAGGAGGCACCGCCCGGGCACCCGGCAGTCGTTCAGCACGACCTCGGCCGTGTGCGAGGCCCGGATGCCCATCTTCTTGAACTTCTGACCCTGCGAGATCCCGGGTGTGCCCTCGGGCACCACGAAGCTGGCCTGGCCACGCGAGCCCAGCGAGGGGTCGACCGAGAGGACCAGGACGTGGGTGTTGGCGATACCGCCGTTGGTGATCCAGGTCTTGGTGCCGTTGAGCACCCACTCGTCCTTGGCCTCGTCGTAGACGGCCCGGGACTTGAGGGAGGAGACGTCGGAGCCGGCGTCGGGCTCGGACACGCCGAACGCCGCCAGCTTGATGTCCTCGGGCGTGCCGAAGCACTGCGGGATCCACTCGCCGATCTGCTCGGGCGTCCCGTTGGAGAAGATGCCGGCCACCGCCAGCGTCGAGCCGAAGATGGCCAGGCTGATCCCGGCGTCACCCCAGCTCATCTCCTCGTTCACCAGGCTCATCATCAGGCCCGTCGGGTCGCTGAAGCACTGGGCGATGAAGTCGAAGGAGTACAGCCCGATCTTGGCCGCCTCCTCGATGATCGGCCAGGGCGTCTCTTCGCGCTCGTCCCACTCGCGGCCGGCCGGCCGCACCGTGTTCTCGGCAAATTCGTGGACCCATTTCTGGATCTGGAGCTGGTCCTCGTTCAGTTCGAGCGAGAAGTCGGACATCGTGCCCTCCTCAGTCGGCCCGGCCGCACGCCGAGCTCGCGTCGTTCACTATCGGTTCTGGAGTTCGTGAAGCGGAGCGTGCGGCCGAAGCCAGCCACGTGGTTCCTGTCCGCTTCTGGTTACTACACAGTAACCTACCCGCCGGTATCAGTCCAGGCGCGCCCGGCTTTCCGGTCTCTGGACAGGTATTTCACCCGCACAGCAGGCCGAGGATGGGTACCGAGACCCGAGATCCGAGATCCGAGACCCGAGACCAGAGGCCCCCAGCTGCCGTCCGGCTCGGCCGGCGATCAGCGGTGGATGGCCGTCCCCCCGGGCGTGTCCTCCACCGTCCAGCCCAGCGCCACCAGCTCGTCGCGCAAGGCGTCGGCCCGGGCCCAGTCCTTGGCCTGCCTGGCCTCGTCCCGCTGGGCCACCATCCGGGCGGACGCCTCGTCGACGTCGCCGGAGCCGCCCCGGAGGGACACGCCCAACGCCGCCACCAGCACGGCCGCCGTGCGGGCCAGCGCCGACGCCCGGCCCTCGTCCTCCTCGTCGGCCGCCGTGTGGGCCGCGGTGACCAGCTCGAAGATGCCGGCCAGCGCGCCCGAGGTGTCGAGGTCGTCGTCCATGTGCGCCTCGAAGGCCGCCACGGCCGAGGGGATGAGGTCCTCCGCGGGCGCCTCGCCCTTGACCACGAAGCCCTCGGCCGTCTGCTCGAGCACGCCACCGACAGAGAACCGTCGGGCCAACACGTCGAGTCGTCCGAGTGCTCGCTCGGCGTCGGCCAGCGTCTCGGGGGTCACCTCAATGGGCGAGCGGTAATGCGCCCGCAGGACGAGGATCCGGTACGCCCGGGCGTCGTGCCGGGCCAGCAGGTCGGGCAGCGTCGAGAAGTTCCCGAGCGACTTGGACATCTTGGTCCCCTCGACCTCGACCCACCCGTGGTGCATCCAGTGGCGGGCGAAGTCCTTGCCGTCGGCCACGGCCTGCGCCCGCTCGTTCTCGTGATGGGGGAATTTGAGGTCCTGGCCGCCGCCGTGCAGGTCGAAGCCCTCGCCCAGGAGGTCGAGCGACATGACCACGCATTCGGTGTGCCAGCCGGGCCGGCCCGCCCCCCACGGCGAGGGCCAGCTGGGCTCGCCCTCCTTGGCCTTCTTCCACAGCACGAAGTCCAGGGGGGAGCGCTTCTCCTCGTTGGCCTCGACCCGGGCGCCCGCCTGGAGCGAGTCGAGCGATTGCTGGGCCAGCAGCCCGTAACCGGGCACCTGGGCCACCTCGAGGTAGACCCCGTCGGACGTCTCGTAGGCGACGCCTTTGGCCTGGAGCTCGCGCACCAGCTCGACCATGTCCTCGATGTACTCGGTGGCGTGCGGTGACTCGTGTGGCCGCAGGTCGCCCAGCGCCTCCATCGACTCCCACCAACGCGCCTCGAATTCGGCCGCCACGTCCGGTTCGGTCCGACCCAGCTCGTTCGCCCGCTTGATGATGTTGTCGTCCACATCGGTGACGTTCGCCACGTGGTGGACCCGCAGGCCCTCGAAGCTCAGGTAGCGCCGGAGGATGTCGAAGGTCAGGTTCGCCCGGCCGTGGCCGATGTGGGGCAGGTCGTAGACGGTGGGGCCGCACACGTACATCGACACCTGTCCTGCGATGCGCGGCCGGAAGGGGCGCACGGTTCCCGTTGCGGTGTCGTGGAGGTGCAGCATCCAGGTACGGTAACCCGTCATGTCTCAGCCCAACGCCGGCTCGCCCCGGGTGCCCGAGAAGCCCGTCCTCGACGGGCTCGAAGGGCGCTGGTCCAGCTCCTGGGAGGCGGACGGGACCTACCGCTTCGATCCCGAGACCACCCGGGCGCAGGTCTTCTCGATCGACACCCCGCCACCCACGGTCTCGGGCTCGCTCCACATGGGCTCGGTCTTCGGGTACGTCCAGACCGATGCCATCGCCCGCTACCGGCGCATGCGGGGCTGGAACGTCTTCTACCCGATGGGTTGGGACGACAACGGCTTGCCGACCGAGCGTCGCGTCCAGACCTACTACGGCGTGTCGTGCGACCCGTCGCTCCCCTACGACCCCGACTTCAGGCTGCCCGACGAGCCGGGGAAGGACGACCTCGGCATCAGCCGGCCCAACTTCATCGCCCTCTGCCACGACCTGACCAGCCAGGACGAGCAGGCCTTCGAGGACCTCTGGCGCCGGGTCGGCCTGTCGGTCGACTGGACCCGCACCTACGCCACCATCGACGACACAGCGCGCCGCACCAGTCAGCGCATGTTCCTGCGCAACCTGGCCCGGGGAGAGGCCTACACCTCCGAGGCGCCCACCATGTGGGACGTCGACTACCAGACGGCGGTGGCCCAGGCCGAGATGGAGGACAAGGAGCTCCCCGGCGCCTATCACCGGCTGCGCTTCGACGACATCGAGATCGAGACGACGCGCCCCGAGTTGATCGCCGCCTGCGTGGCGCTGGTGGCCCACCCCGACGACGAGCGTTATGCGGCGCGGTTCGACACGACCGTGCACACGCCGCTCTTCGGCGTCGAGGTGCCGGTGCTGGCCCACCACTTGGCCGAGCCGGACAAAGGGTCGGGCATCGCCATGATCTGCACGTTCGGCGACATCACCGACGTGACCTGGTGGCGCGAGTTGCACCTCCCCACGCGCTCGATCGTCATGCGCAACGGACGCATCAGCCCCACGCCGCCCGTCGGCGTGCCCGACGGCGAAGCCTGGCAGGCCATCGCCGGCCGCACGGTGAAGCAGGCCCAGCGAGCCATGGTGGAGATGCTGGCCGCCTCGGGCGAGATGGTCGGCGATCCCCGGCCGATCACGCACCCGGTCAAGTTCTACGAGAAGGGCGACCGCCCGCTCGAGATCGTCACCAGCCGGCAGTGGTTCATCCGCAACGGGGGCCGGGACGACGCCCTGCGCGGCGAGCTCCTGGCCCGGGCCAACGAGATCGACTGGCACCCGCCCTACATGAAGGTGCGCTACGACGACTGGGTCAACGGACTGAACGGCGACTGGCTCATCAGCCGGCAGCGCTTCTTCGGCGTGCCCATCCCCGTCTGGTACCCGGTGGGTGACGACGGCCTACCGGACCACGACGCCCCGATCGTGCCCGCCGAGTCACGCCTCCCGCTCGATCCGACGACCGACGTGCCCGACGGCTATCGCGAGGACCAGCGGGGAAAGCCCGGCGGCTTCGTGGGTGATCCCGACGTCATGGACACCTGGGCCACCTCGTCGGTCACACCGCAGATCGCCTGCGGATGGGAGGACGATCCTGCGCTGTTCGCGGCCACCTTCCCGATGGACCTGCGCCCGCAGGGTCCCGAGATCATCCGGACCTGGCTCTTCTCCACGCTGCTGCGCTCCCATCAGGAGCACGACACGGTGCCGTGGAGCCACACCACCATCAACGGATGGATCCTCGACCCGGACCGCAAGAAGATGTCCAAATCGAAGGGCAACGTGGTCACACCGGTTGCCATGCTCGAGGAGTTCGGTTCCGATGCCGTGCGTTACTGGGCCTGCAACGGCCGCCCCGGCACCGACACGGCGCTCGACACCGGGGTCATGAAGATCGGGCGGCGTTTGGCCATCAAGGTGCTCAACGCATCGAAGTTCGCCCTCGGCCGCCTGGGCGACGAGCCGGCGCCGAGCCTCGAGCTGGTGCACGAGCCGCTCGATGTCGCGCTGCTGGCGCAGCTGGCCCGGTTGGTCGACGGAGCCACGGCGGCGCACGAGGCCTTCGACTACGCCCGCGCCCTCGAAATCACCGAGGGGTTCTTCTGGGCCTTCTGCGACGACTACGTGGAGCTGGTCAAGACGCGAGCCTACGGCGAAGGCACGCCCGAGGGCGCGCACTCGGCCCGGGCCACCCTGGCCCTCTCGCTCTCGGTGCTGCACCGCCTCTTCGCGCCCTTCCTCCCCTTCGTGACCGAGGAGGTCTGGAGCTGGTGGCAGGAGGGCTCGGTGCATCGGGCGTCCTGGCCCTCCGTGGCCGAGGTCGGCCCGCACGCCGGCGCCGAGCCCTACGTGCTCGACGTGATCGCCGAGGTGCTCGGATCGGTGCGGCGGGCGAAGACCACGGCCAAGCGCGGCATGCGGGCGAGGGTGGCCCAGCTGACGGTGTTCGGGCCGCCCGAGGTGCTCGAGGCGATCGACGCCGCCAAACACGACCTGATCGACGCGGGCGGGATCGACAACCTGGTGACACTGGAAGACCAGAGCCTCCGGTGCGAGGTGGAGTTGGCCGACGAGGCCGGCTGAACACCACATCGGGAGCCACTGACGCTGCCGAAGCCGGTCGGCGCCAGGGGGTCGATTACAGGTAGGCCGACTCGGCGGTGTGCGCCATCTCCTCGGGGGTGCCCTCGTGGGCGATGCGGCCGTGCAACATGATGGCGGCCCGGTCCGCCACACCCAGTGCGGTCTCGGCGAACTGCTCGACCAGCACGATGGTCACGCCCGTCCTGGCGATGGTGCCGACGAGTTCGTAGAGCTCCGCGACGATGATGGGAGCGAGGCCCATGGAGATCTCATCGAGAAGGAGGACCTTCGTTTCGCCGGCGAGGGCGCGCGAGATGGCGAGCATCTGCTGCTCGCCACCAGAGAGCGTGCCCGCCATCTGGCGCCGGCGTTCCTTGAGCCGGGGGAACTGCTCGTAGGCTCTCGCCTCGACGTCGGCCGTGCTGACGCCACCCCGATAGGTCCACATGCGCAGGTTGTCGCGGATGCTGAGGTTGGGGAAGACGCCGCGGCCCTCGGGGATGGCGATGACGCCCTGATGGGCCAGCGCGTCGGGCGTCCAGTTGCGGAGCCGGACGTTGTCGATGCTCACGCTCCCGCTGGTTGTCTTCAGGCGGCCGTTGAGGACCTTGAGGAGCGTGCTCTTGCCGCCCCCGTTGGGGCCGAGGAGGGCGAAGACCGAGCCGGCGGCGATATCGAGGTTGACGCCGTGGAGGACTTCGATGCGACCGTACGCGGCCCGGACGTCGTGGACGTGGACTGCGGCCGGGGCGGCGGTCGGACGCGCGGTGTCCGTCATGCGGGTGTCGGCGCGCCAGGGGCCGAAGGGTCGGGCTGATCGGCGACGGGCGGCGTTTCGGGCGGCGTCGTCCCGGCCGCGTGGCCGAGATAGGCCTCTTGGACGGCTGGATGGTGTCGGATCTCGTCGGGCTTCCCCGTGGCGATGACCTGGCCGAAGTCCAGGACGTGCACGGTGTCGCAGATGCGCAGCACCAGGTCCGTGTCGTGCTCGACGATCAGGACCGCTCGACCCTCGCCCGCCAACGAGGTGAGCAGGCGGCCGAGCGTCTCGGTCTCGTGCTCGTCGAGGCCCGAGCACGGCTCATCGAGCAGCAGGACCTTCGGGTCGGTCGAAAGGGCGCGGGCAAGCTCGACCAATCTGGCCGAGCCCGTGGGGAGTGACGACACCGCGGCCTGAGCCTCTTCGGCGACGCCGACCCGGTCGAGCAGGCCGACGGCGGTCCCCGCGTCCGCCTTCCCCTTCGCCTCCAGCCCGACGCGGACGTTGTCGGTGGCGCTCAGGGTCGAGAACAGCTCGAGTCGCTGAAAGGTGCGGGCCAACCCGCGGCGGGCACGGCGATGCGTGTTCTTACGGGTCACGTCGGTGCCGGCCAGAAGGACCGTGCCCCGGTCGGGTCGCTGCAGCCCACTGATCACGTTGAACAGCGTCGTCTTCCCGGCGCCGTTGGGGCCGATGAGGCCCGTTATTTCGCCCGCCTCGGCGCGCAGCGAGACACCGGAGAGAGCCGAGATTCCCCCGAAGTTGACGCTGACGTCCTGGACGGCGAGGGCGCATGGACTGTCGGGTGCTGGTGGTGTGGGTGCTGGTGGTGCTGGTGGTGCCTCCGCTGCGCTGCCTTCTGGGAAAGTGGCGTCCCCCCTGTTCTCGTCAAGCGGCACGGGCGACCTCGCCGTCGAGGAGCGGGAGCTGTGCGGTCTCGGGGCGGTCGGCGAACGGCAGGTTCACGTGGTCCGACAACCACGGAATACCGATGACGCCGTCGGGGAAGTTGGCCAGGATGATGATGCCGATGCCTGCGGCCAGGCCTGTGAGGTCGGCCAGCGACGACGGGAGGTGCGTCTGGAGCACCGGCAGTGCTGCCGCCGTCACACCTCCCAACAGCGCGCCCGAAATGGTGCGGATCCCCCAAATGGCGACGAACAACAGCAGGGTCAGGCTGCCGATGAATTGGACGTCGTTGGAGCCGATCCCGCCCTGTTGGCCGGCGTAGAGAACGCCGCCGAGACCGGCCATGGCAGCCGAGAGGGAGAAGACGAGCATCTTGGTGCGGACGGCGCTGAGACCGACGGTGGCGTAGGCGGCCGGCGAGTCGCTCATGGCCACCAGTCGCCGACCGAACGCGCTGCGCCGGACCAACCCGACCAGGAGCCCGCACAGCGCTGCCGCGACCGCCGTCTCGACGAGCATCGCTCGATCCCCCACCGAGTGCATGAAGGGCAGCGGCACCCGGCCGACGTTGATCGATTCGCCGTCCGGGATCACGCTGGTGTTCTCGAAGAAGGCGGAGAACATGACCTCGCCGAAGGCAAAGGTGGCCAAGGCGAGATAGAGACCCCGCAGGCGCAGGGTCGGCAGAGCGACCAGCGCGCCGACCGCCCCGCTGATGACGACGGCGAGGATGAGGCCCCACCAGCTGGCACCGCCGAAGAGCTTGCCCATGGCGAAGGCGCCGATGCCCATGAAGGTGAGCTGGCACAGCGACACCTGGCCGGCGTAGCCGACGAGCAGGACGAGCGACAGCCCGACGATGCCGAACGCCAGCCCCTGGGTCAAGGTGGCGAGCGCCGTGTCACCCACCATGGCCGCGATGACGGCGAACGCGGCGATGAGGACGATGCCGCCCGCAACCGATTGGCGGGCCGTGACGACCCGGGGAGCCGCCCGCACCGCCAGCCGTCCGGCCGGGGCCAGGCGGGCGGCCGGGATGACGAGCAGGACCAGGAAGAGGAAGGCCACCGGAACGACCTCGACCAGGACCGAGGAGAGTCCGGGACTGATGTGACCCGGCAGGTAGCCGACGCAGTACTGCGTGATGAGCCCCAGCGCCAGGGCGCCGACGAAGGTCATGGGCAGGTTGCGCAGGCGACCCACCACGGCGGCGGCGAATCCGTTGAGCGCGAGCAGGGTGAGCTGGTCCGCCGTCAGGCCGGTCTGGCCGACGATCGGGGCCAGGAGCACACCGGCAAGGGCGGCCAGCATGAAGCCCAGCGCCCAACCCGTCTGCGACATCCGGGTGGGCTTGGCCCCGGCCATGGCGACCAGCTCGGGATCGTCGACGACGGCCCGCATGGCGACGCCGAGTCGCATCCTGCGCAGGAAGACGCCGAGACCGATCGCCACCAGCGCGGCGATGACCACGATCATGATCTGCTGGTACTGGATGGTGACGCCGTTGGACCCGAAGAGCCGGACCGACAGCACGTTGCCGTCCGACTGTGTGAAGTAGCTCGGTACGGAACGGACCGTGTCGGGGCTGCTCCAGAAGATGGTGGCGACGCCGAGGAGGATGACCAGGAGCCCGAGGGTCACCATGAGCGACCGTTCCACGGTGGCCCCGTGAATCCGTCGAAAGAGCACGAACTCGACGACGACGGCGAGGATCGGCGCCTCGATGAAGACGACGACGATGATGGCCAGCAGGAAGGGCCAATGCCAGTCCTGCCAGAGCTGCCAGTAGCTGAAGGCCGCCACCATGCCCACGGCGCCTTGGGCGAAGTTGAAGACCCCGGTCGTGTTGTACGTGACGACGAGGCCGGTGGCCAAGATGCCGTAGATGGCGCCCGAGACGATGCCGAGGACGGTGAACGACAAGAAGACGCTCACCTCATGACCTCGCAGTCATCCGCCCGTGGCGCTGGACGTCGTCTCCCGACGTCCCCCCGCAATCCACCCCGCCAGCCTAGGACGAGGGGGCGTCGCTTGCGGGAGCGTAGAAGTATTTGGAGTCGCAGGAGAAACCGCTCCCCTTCGGCTGGATCCGCGTGAACTGGCCGTTCTTGACCGTCGCCATCAGGTAGCACCCCGAAGGCTTCTTCGCCGGGGGATCAGCCGGCGACAGCAAGCCCGAAGCGTCGAAATTCGTGATCTTCTTCAGCTGGGTGATGACGGCGCCCCTGGTCGGATTCGGCCCGGCGGCCTGGAGGGCCTGGACGAAGAGTTGGGCGGAGGCCCATCCGAAGAGGGTGTAGAGGTCAGGCGTCCACGACGAGTTCACCTGCTTGACGTACTTGAGGAACTGCTTGTCGGCCGGGATCGAATTCTGGTCTTGGCCCAGGTAGAGCGCCTGGCCTTGTCCCAGCATGATCCCGTTGGCATTGGTCGGACCGCCGGCATGGGAGATGAACTGGTCCGCGTACACAGGACCGGCCGAGAAGGTGAAGCCAGGCTTCCAGCCCTGGGTGGCCGCGTTCTCGACGAAGATCGCCGCGTCCTGCCAGTCGAGCGCCGTGAGGTCGACCGCGTTGACGCCCTTGTTCTTCATGTTGATCACGTCGGTCGTGAAGTTCGACTGGAGCGGGTTGACGTAGTCGACGTAACCGATCTTGTACCCGAGATGCTCGGCGGCCGCCTCCTCGCCGGCGAACTGTGTCTTGGCCGACGCGACGTCGGACACGAGGGCGCCGATGGTCATGTCTTTGGGGAAATGCTTCTTGTAGTAGGCGAACGGCCCGAGGCTGGCGCCGAGCACCGTCGGCTCGGCGCTGAAGTTGTTCGACAGCGCATTGGCGTTGGGGTCGAGCGTGACGGACACGTCGGGGATGGCCGGGTCGGCCGCCAGCGACTTGCAGCCGTAGCCGTCGAAGAGGGAGAAACTCCCCACCATCGCGAAGTCGCTCGACGTCGCCTCGGCCGTCTCGGTCGCGTTCTGCTGGCTGCTGAAGGCGTCGTCCTTCGAGTCGAGGACCAGCTTGCGGCCGTGGACTCCACCCTTGGAGTTCATGTAGGCGAAGTAGGCCTTCACGCCGGTGGGTGCCCCTTCGAAGAGACCTGGGACGGGGCCGGTGATGATCGAGACGTTGCCGACCTTGACCTGGTTCTTGGTGATCCCGGTCGTGGCCGCGTTCTGGGACGCCGTGGCCGGGGTGGTCTCTGGACAGGTATTGGTCGCACTGGCGGCGCTTGCTGGTGTGGCGGTGGCCAGTGCGGCGACACCGACACCGACACCTCCGCCGACGGCCAAGCCGCCCACGAGCACGGACCCCCCGAGAAAGCCCCGGAGGACGTCTTTGGCCTGCTGGCGTGGCCCGCGACCGGCCATGCCGTCCATCATTCCCTTCGCCACAACCACCCCTTCGTCGTCCGCCGTCGCCCCGCCGCCCTCCATGGGGCCCGGTTCGTCTGACGGTTTGTCAGATTTCGGGTTGCGACTCTATGTCAGAAAGATTTCGCTTGAGCGTCACGGGGATGTGGCCTGGTGCGTCGCGGCCGGCGGCGCCGTGGCATCTGCCGTTGCCGTTACCGTGTTCGTGTTCGTGTTCGTGGTCGTGGTCGTGGTTGCGGGTGGCTTCGATCGGTGCGCGGCCACGGCGGCCTCCAGAAAATCCGCCACTCCCGAGGTGGTCGCCTGGCACCGCAGCGAGGCCATGACATCGAAGGCGTGTTGGGCCAGGGGGAGCTCGGCGTAGGCGACGGGCTGACGCGAGACCGCCCGGAGGCGCTGCACGAAGGTACGGGCGACCTCCACGGGGACGAGGGTGTCGTTGCGACCCTGGAGAACGAAGAAGGGCGGCGCGTCCGGGTTCACGCGGTCGGTGGGAGAGGCGGCGGTGAAGACCTCGGGATGCTCGGCGAAAGTGGTCTTCATCACGGTCTTCTCGAGCATCTCGAGGAGGCCCGGGCCGTAAGCGCCAGATCCCTCGCGCGAGCCAGTCATATCCATGACGCCGTAGAACGGCGCTGCGGCCTGGACGGTCGTGTCCGCCCCCTCGAAGCCCGGCTGGAAAGTGGGGTCGCCAGGAGTGAGCGCATGGAGGGCGCTGAGGTGGCCGCCCGCCGACCCGCCACTGATGGCAACGAACGTGGGGTCACCGCCGTACTCGGCGATGTGATCCTTCACCCAGGCCACGGCCCGCTTCACGTCGACGATGTGTTCTGGCCACGTCCCCTTCGGGCTGAGCCGGTAATTCACCGACACGCAGACCCAGCCTCGGGCGACCAGTTCGAACATCATGGGTTTGCCCTGCTCGCGCTTGTCCCCGATGATCCAGGCCCCACCGTGCACGTAGACCATCACGGGTGCGGGGCCACGGCCTGGCGGGTTGAGGCGCGAGCGGTAGATGTCCAGGCGATGGCGGGCCATGCCGTCGCCCCAGTAGTCGACGTTGCGGATGGCCGTGACCGCCCTCGACTTGAACGGGATTGCCCTGGTCAGTCGCCACCACGTGCCCCACGTGGGCGCCGTAGGCGCATCCGGAACAGGAAAGGCCGGGCTGCGCACCTCTTCGAGGGACGCCGCGACGACCTCGTTGGCCCGAAGGCCGGAAACTCCCAATCCGAAAAGCCCGATCCAGCCGACGACGGCAAAGCCCAGCCCGAGCCAACCCGCCCACCCGTCGAGTGCACCGCCCCAGATGAACAGCCCCGTGACGACGAGCTGCCACACGATGTTCTGGAACGCCAGCTCGCCGGCGATCCAGGCCAGGGAGAAGGTCAACACGGTGCCCGGTTCGCGCTTGATCGGGCGATAGGCCATCAGCACGGCGAAACAGCCGATCAGGGTGACGATCAAAAAGGCGTACGACACGGCCCCATTCTCGCCCGAGCGGGCGACTCGGGGTGTCAGTTGGGCTCTCGGGGTCCGGATTTCCGGCCGCCCGGCGATGCGATTCCTGGTCGGGCGGACAATTAGCGCCGGTCAAGCGTTGGTGCGAGGTTATGGAAGGAAGCAAAAAGACCAGGAAGAACCACCCCAAGGAGTGTCATGTCCCCCGAACGTCTGACCGGACTCGACGCGAGCTTCCTCTATATGGAGACGCCCACGCTGCACATGCACGTGGCCATGACTGCCGTGTTCGACCCTTCGACCGTGCCCGGCGGTTACTCGTTCCGGCGCATCCGTCAGCTCATCAACGACCGGATCCCCCAGGTCCCCGTCTTCCAGCGTCGACTGGTCGAAGTGCCCATGCGCCTGGGCCATCCCATCTGGGTGGACGACCCCGAATTCGACATCGACAACCACCTGCGGCGCGCTGCGCTCCCCTCCCCCGGTGGCATGCGCGAACTGGGTGACTTCGCCGCCGACGTCATAAGCCGCCAGCTCCACCGCGATCGGCCACTCTGGGAGATGTGGATCGTCGAGGGCCTCGAGGACGGGAAGATCGCCCTCGTGGCCAAAGTGCACCACAGCACCATCGACGGCGTGTCGGGAGCGGAGCTCTTGGGCACGCTCTTCGATCTCGAGCCGCAACCGCCCCAAACCACCCACCTCACCGAGCGTCACCCCGACTCGCACATCCCGTCGGGCTTCGAACTCGTCTCACAGGCGATGGTGGCCAGCCTGGTCGCGCCCTTCGAGGTCGGCCGCATGGCGCTGCGGACGACGCGAAGCATCTTCGGCATCTTCCAAATCAGGAGGAGCCAGCCCCCCGGCAAAGCCGCCCTCCCGCTGAGTGCGCCGCGGACGTCGATCAACGTTGCCGTCCATGCGCGACGCCGGGTCGCATTCGCCGCCGCGAGCCTGGACGATGCCAAGAGACTCAAGAACAAGATGGGCACGACGGTCAACGACGTCGTTCTGGCGATCGTGACGGGGGCGCTCCGCAATTACCTGCTCGCGGGAGACGAGCTGCCCGAGATCCCGCTGGTGTCGGTGGTTCCCGTCTCCGTGACCCCGGATGTGGCCGAGCTCCGTGGCTCGAACAAGATCTCGGCGATGTTCGTGCAGCTCCCCTGCCAGTTGGACGATCCCTTGGAGCGACTTCAAGCCATTCACGATGGAACCAAGGGTGCCAAGGAGGAGCACAGCGCGCTGGGGGCGACCACGCTGCAGAACTGGGTGGAGCATGCGTCGCCCAACCTGTTCGCTGCCGCGGCGCGGGTGTACACGGGCATGAAACTGGCCGACCGACATCGCCCGGTCGCCAATCTGGTGGTGTCCAACGTGCCCGGACCGGACTTTCCCCTCTATCTCGGAGGCAGCCAGCTGTTGGGCATGTTCCCGCTCGGACCCGTGATGGACGGCATGGGCCTCAACATCACGATCATGAGTTATCAGGGGGTTCTGTACTGGGGATTCGCGTCGGACGCCCGTGCCGTGCCACGTCTTTGGGACATCGCGGCGGCGGTGCCCCACGCGCTCAACGAACTCCTGCAGGCCGCAGGGCTCGAGCCCGAACCTTTCGATGTCCCCCTCCACCTCGGCCCGGGCATGCCCGACAACGCCAACTGGGTTCGCCCGGCGGCGGCGGGAGGCGAGGCGCCCGGTAGCGTGAGCGCATGACCGTACGGGTTCGAGAGCTGGGACACCTCGTGCTCTACGTGCGCGACGTGGGGCGGTCAGCCGCCTTCTACCGCGACGTGCTGGGCTGGCGTCAGATCCTGCCCGACCCGGACTCGGGCGAGCGGCCGACGATGGTGGCCGGGTTCTCTTCTGGACGGACCCACCATGAACTCCTCCTGATCCAGGTTGGAGAGGATGCGGCCCCGATCCCCGAGGGTCGGCGCATCGGGATGTACCACTTCGGTCTGAACGTCGGCGAGACGGACGATGATTTACGGGACGCGCGAAGCGCCGTCGTGCATGCGGGCGGCACGGTGGTCGGGGCCTCGGACCACACGGTCACTCACAGCCTCTACATCCTCGACCCCGATGGCAACGAGATCGAGCTCTACGTGGACGTGCCAGGAGTGGACTGGCAGTCGGATCCGACGCTGGTCGCGGCGCCGATCCGGCCGCTTCGCCTCTGACGTCGCCTGCCATACGATTCGATCAGGAACGGCACCACGTCGTGGAGAACTTGTGAAGATGGTGCGCGCCGCGGAAAGCGGGGCCGTCGAGGCGGTGCTCGAGGCACTCGACCGAGGCCTGTTGGTCGTTGTCCCAACGGACACCGTCTACGGCCTGGCCGCCCGTCCGACCAACCTCGACGCCGTACGCCGCGTCTATCAGATCAAGAATCGACCGGAAGGCATGCACCTTCCCGTGATGGCGGGAACGGTCGATCAGGTGCGGGCGTTGGGGGTCGCGTTCGGTTCGGCGGCGGAGACGTTGTCAGCCCGCTGGTGGCCCGGCCCGCTGACCTTGGCGTTCGGATTCGACCCACTCGCGCTGCGTCCGGAGTGGCTGAGTCGCCGGGAAGAGGTCGCTGTTCGCATCCCAGACCATGATTTCCTGCGATCCCTGCTCGTCGAGAGCGGCGTGCTCCTCGTGACGAGCGCGAACGCGCACGGTGCGCCGACACCACGGACGGCGAAGGACGTTGCCGAGGGTCTCGGCCAGACGGTGGACTTCGTCGTCGACGGTGGGACCCTGACCGAAATCCCATCGACGCTGGTGAACGTGGCGCTGCCCGTTCCCCTCGTCGAGCGCGAGGGGGCCATCCCCACCGCCGAGATCTCTGCTGTCTTGAGTGGTGGATCGTGACCGCTTCCGGGAAGGGGCTTCTTCTCGCCGTCGAGACGTCATGCGACGAGACGGCCGCGGCTGTGATCGACGACTCGCTGGCCGTGCGGTCATCCGTCGTGGCGAGTCAGATCGACCTCCATGCATCGTTCGGCGGCGTGGTGCCCGAGCTGGCCAGCCGGGCGCATACCGAGACCATCACCGCCGTCGTCGAACGCGCTCTGGCGGAGGCCGGCGTGACCGACGGTTCTCACTTGAGCGCCGTCGCCGTAACCGCTGGTCCGGGTCTCGTCGGCGCCCTGTTGGTGGGCATCGCAACGGCCAAGGCCCTCGCCCTCGGTTGGGGCGTGCCCGTCGTGGCCGTTAACCATCTGGAAGGGCACCTGGCCAGCGTCTACCTGGCCGACCGCGAGGTCCCCTTCCCGCAGACCGCACTCTTGGTGTCGGGCGGCCATTGCATGCTCACCCGCGCCCACGCTCCGGGGCAGTACTCACTGCTCGGGGAGACCGTGGACGATTCCATCGGCGAGGCGTACGACAAAGTGGCCCGCTTCCTGGGCCTGGGGTACCCCGGTGGTCCGGTTCTCGACCGCCTCGCTGGTGGCGAGGGTGCAGCGGACACGCTCAAGTTCCCTCGCCCCATGCTCGATCAGGGCTACGCGTTCTCCTTCTCGGGGCTCAAGACGGCCGTCGTGAACTACGTGCGAGCGCACCCCGACTTCGACGTCGACGAAGTGGCGGCCTCGTTCGTCGGAGCATGCATGGACGTGCTCATAGCCAAGTTGCGCAGGGCACTCACGGAGTACGGCGATCCGGCTCTGGCGATCGTGGGCGGCGTCGCCGCCAGCCCGGTGTTGCGGGCACGGGCACAGGCACTCGCCGACGATTTCGGGACTCGGCTCCTCATTCCGCCGCAAGCCATGGCCACGGACAATGCAGCGATGATCGGTGTTGCCGGGTGGCAGAAGCTGCGGGCGGATGGCCCGACAGACTCAGCCTTCGGTCCCGAGCCGGACCTTCGGCTGCGCTTCGCCTGACCGACTCCGCTCGCTGGGTTTTTTGAATTTTTTCGAATCTTGGCGCGCACGCGCCCTCAGGCCGACCTGTTCCCTCTCGTCATGGCTCGTCCGCCCATCACTACGGGGCCCGAAGGCGCCGAGCGCGTTCTGTCCCTGATCCTCTCAGGCTTTGGCGCCGCCGAAGGGGCCCGACTCAGCACGGCGGATATCATCGCCCGTCTTCGAGAGGCTTTCCGCCTGCTGGCTGCAGTCGCCGGTCTGATCGTGTGCCTGGTCGGCGAGCTCGACCGACGTGAAGGCTGGCGCTCGGAAGGTGCGACATCGCTCGTCGCTTGGCTCTGTGATCGCATGGGGCTCTCGAATGCCTCTGCGCATACATTCGGGAATTTGGGCGAGAAGCTCCTCGACCTTCCCCACCTGGCCATAGGTCTCTCTTCAGGCGCGGTCTCGCTGGACAAAGTCAAGGCAATCGTCTCGGTCGCCGACCCCGAAAGCGATGCACGCTGGGCAAGGGACGCGGCCGAGCACACGCTCAAGGACCTCGTCGGCATGGCGCGATCCGAACGTATCCCCAGCAGGGCCTCTGATCGGGTCGACGACGATCGCCGCTCCTTACGATGCAACGACGCCCAGGGCACCATCAGTGCTCGCCTGCCAGCCCTGAGTTATGCCACGGTCAAGGGTGTCCTCGAAGAGCGGGCAAGGGCCATGCCTTCGGATGGAGAAATCCGCTGGGACCAGCGTCTGGCCGACGCATTCGTTTCGCTGACCCGCAATGCCGGGTCACCAGGGCCGCCGAACGCGATTCTTGTCGCACACGCTCCGCTGGAGGTGTTGCGTGACCCAAGCTCGAATCTTCCGGGCGAACTGCAGCGTGGCGGCCTCATCAGTGCAACCGCGATCCGCGAGTTGGCCTGCGACGCGACGCTGATCATCGCCGCGGACGACCGGAACGGACACACGATGTACGAGGGCCGCCAGCGCCGTCTGGCGTCACCCAGTCAGCGCAGGGAGCTGTGGCGACGTGATCGCCATTGTCGCTTTCCAGGGTGTGCACACGCCCTTTTCACCATCGCTCACCACGTGCACGAGTGGGACTTCGGCGGGCTCACGGACCTGCCGAACCTGGCGCTGCTCTGTGAGCACCATCATCACCTGATCCATTCCCAGAGCTGGAGCGTGCGCGGCAACGCCAACCAGGAACTCGCATTCGTCGGTCCGAGCGGGGAGATCAGGACGACACGACCATCGCCGCTCTGGACCCAGGTCAGCGACCCCGCCCGGCTGGCGGAGCGCCGAGCTCAGCTCCGTACTGAAGACGTGGACGCCACCGACCCGACCTTGCTCCCGAAACCCGAAACCGCGACGATTCGAGGTGTCTCGAACCCGGTCGAACGCAACCGAACAGCCACACCGAAGGCGACGAGGAAGAGCCGGCGGGCACCGGGTCAGCGCCCGCCGCCAGCCAGAGGACGTGATCCCGGTGGTTAGGCAGCCCGCCGTTCACTCCTGCGGCGGCGACGCTCGGCTCGTGAACCGAACAGATGAGAGCCAAGGTCCAAGACCACTCCGAACGCGACGATGACCCAGCCGAACGTGCTCACCCCTTTCTCCGGGGCATAGACGAGGGCGTAGAAGAGCGTGGTGTAGGGCAAGAAGATGAAGCCGAGGATGCCCTCCCAGCCCGACCGCATGGCAATCGTCAGTCGGTCGGTGAAGATCCAGACGAGGAACAGCGCGAATCTGGCCGAGAAAGCCGCGACCAGAGCGACGAGGCAGCCCACCTCTAGAGGGGAAGCCCGCCGGTCGCCTGGTTGGTCGACCCCGTGTCGGCGTACGCGGCGATCGTCCGCTCGGCGATCCGCATCTGGTGGATCTCGTCCGCCCCGTCGGCGAATCGAGCCCAGCGTGCATGTTGGAGCATGTTGGCGAGCGGCGTATCGGTCGAATAGCCCAAGGCCCCGTGCACCTGCATGGAGCGGTCGATGATGCGATTGAGGCTGTTTGCCACGAAATGCTTCGCCATTGACACTTCGGTGCGGAAGTCTTCACCACGGTCGATCTTGTACGCCGCATGCAGCACCATGAGCTTGCATTGATAGAGCTCCATGGCCGAGTCGGCAATCAGCCACTGCACACCCTGTTTCTCCGCCAGAAGGGACCCGTGGGAATAGCGATTCAGTGCACGGTCCACCATCATGTCCAGGGCGATTTCGGCCTGGGCGATCCACCGCATGCAGTGGGCCAGACGTGCAGGTCCCAAGCGATATTGCCCCAGACGGTGGCCGTTCCCCCTTCCCCCGAGAATCTGGGAATCGTGCACCCGGAGGTCCTCGATCACGATCTCGGAGTGACCCGTGGAGCCGTGCATCGTCTCGACTTCACGGACGTCGTTCCAGCCCTCGGCCGGGAGGTCGATGAGGAATGCCGTATTCGCTCCACGTGAACCCTCCGGCACGTCCGGCTCCGTCCGGGCGACGAGGATGGCGAATTGAGCACGTCGGGCGTTCGAAATGAACCATTTGTGCCCGTTGATGATCCACTCGTCGCCATCTTTCTCGGCTCGTGTCTGAATGAGCGTCGGGTCCGAGCCCGCGACTTCTGGTTCGGTCATGGCAAAGCAGGACATGGCCGTGCCCTCGCAGAGACGACGGAGATAGTTGTCCTTCTGCTGGTCAGTCCCCCAGTGC
This sequence comes from uncultured Acidimicrobiaceae bacterium, assembly GCA_963754445.1. Lineage (GTDB taxonomy): Bacteria > Actinomycetota > Acidimicrobiia > Acidimicrobiales > RAAP-2 > Bog-473. The sequence continues at coordinate 47,217 of CAVWFT010000003.1, forward strand.
AGCAGGGTATGCATGTTGCCTTCGTCGGGCGCTGAGCAATTGAGTATCCACGGACCCAGGCGCGTCTTGCCCGCCTCGGCTTGCACCATGGCCAACTCCACGTGCCCCAGGCCCATGCCGCCCCATTCCTGAGGCATGTGTGGGAGCCAGAGCCCCGCCCTCTTTGCTTCCTCGCGCAGTTCGAAGATCGTGACGAGGTATTCGCGACGAGACTCCACCTTTCCCTCGTCATCGAATCCCCTGATGCGCGGCTGGACGGTGTCCTGAATGAAGGTACGAACACGGGCTCGGATCTCTTCGTGTTCGGGTGCCAGCGTGAAGTCGATTGCCATGACTGCGCCTCCAGCCCAGGGTGCGGGTCGGCCCAGAATGTCCCGTCACGGACGGTCAATACAAGCCGACGATATTGCCATTCTCGTCGATATCGATTCGTTCGGCGGCTGGACTGCTGGACAGGCCTGGCATGGTCCGCATGTCACCGCTGACCAGGTAGACGAACCCGGCGCCCACGTTCGCCCTCGCTTCACGGACAGGCAGGCGCCAACCGTGGGGCGCGCCCTTGAGAGTGGGATCCGACGAGATGGACAAATGCGTCTTGGCTATGCAGACGGGCAGATGTCCGAAGCCGGCGTTTTCGTACGTGTCCAACTGCCGTGAGGCGATCGGAGAGAAGTCGACACCGTCCGCTCCGTAGATCTCAGCGGCAATGGTCTGCACCTTCCCGCGGAGCGACAGACTGTCCTCGTAGAGCAAGCGAAACTCGTTCGGCTCGGCACAGGCTTCCACGACCGCTTCAGCAAGCTCGACAGCGCCCTTTCCACCCTCCGCGAAATGCCTGCAGACCGCGGAGCGGGCACCCACGGAGGCGGCAATCTCCCGGATGACCGTATGTTCTGAAGGGAAGTCTTCATCGAAGGCGTTGATCGCGACGACCGGCGTGACGCCATGACGACGGACGATGGCCAAGTGGGCAAGGAGGTTGGCGGCGCCGAGTTCCACCTCACCCGGGTTCTCCTCCAACATGGCCGCGGGCAACGGGCGGCCGGCGATGACCCGGTGCCGACCCGAGTGCAGCTTGAGCGCACGGACGGTCGTCACGACCACTGCAGCATCGGGTACCAGGCCCGAGGTGCGGCATTTGATGTTGAAAAACCGCTCGGCTCCCATGTCCGACCCGAACCCGGCCTCAGTGATGAGGTAATCCCCACCGTGTATCCCAATGAGGTCCGCCACCACCGATGAGTTCCCATGGGCGATGTTGCCGAATGGACCAGCGTGAACAAGCACGGGCGTGTGCTCCAGCGTCTGCAACAGGTTGGGTTTGATGGCGTCACGCATGACCACGGTCATCGCCCCCGCCGCCTTGAGCTGCTCAGCGGTGATGGGTTCTCCGTGTTGGGTGTACCCAACGACGATGGCTCCGAGACGTTCGCGCAGATTGCGGAGGGTAGTGGCCAAGGCGAGCACGGCCATGACCTCGGAGGCCGCAGTGATGTCGAATCCGGTTTCCCTCGGCGTGCCGTCTTCACGAGCACCCAGACCAGTGACGATGTTTCGAAGTGCGCGATCGTTCACGTCCACCACCCGTTTCCAGGTGATGCCGTGAGGGTCGAGACCCCGCGTGTTTCCGTTATAGATGTGGTTGTCCACCATCGCGGCCAACAGGTTGTTGGCAGCGGTCACGGCGTGCAGATCACCCGTCAGATGCAAATTGAGATTCTCGAACGGGATGACCTGGCTGTAGCCGCCTCCGGCGGCGCCACCCTTTATCCCGAAGGTCGGGCCCATGGAGGCCTGGCGGATGGCGATGGTGGCTTGTCTCCCGATGCAGGCCATGGCCTGACCTAGGCCGACCGTCGTCGTCGTCTTTCCTTCGCCCAACGGCGTCGGGGTGACCGCGGTCACGACGACATACTTCGCCCGGGGCCGGTCTGCCAACTCGGCCACCGCTTCGAGGTCGATCTTGGCGACGTGGTTTCCGTATGGCTCGAGGAGGTGCGGCTCGATGCCCATTTGCGAAGCGATGTCTTGTATAGGCAGCATCGGGGTGCTGCGCGCGATCTCGATAGCGGGAGGAAGGGACATCGCCGGCGATCATGCCAGACTGCCCTCGGGAGAGCCAGGTTCGCAGATCGCTCGAGCCTGGGCATCGTCGAACGTCCTGGTTTGGGTCGAACGACGGGCGGCAGGTGCCGACCGTAGCCATGGCGCGAGACCTACGGATCCGACGCTCGTGCGCGGACTCCGTCGCACACCTGGATATAGCGTGTGTCCAGCGCCTCGGCGGCGATTAAGGAGATCTCATGTCAAAGGCAGACGGAGTGTTCGTCTACGTAGGGACTTACGCGAGCGAGGTCGATGCTCGTACCGACTACGGCGTGGTCAAAGATCTGCACCTGTTGGGAGCCGTCGGCACATTCGACGCGGCCGTGATCACCAAAGATGACAACGGCAAGGTGCACGTCAACAAGGACGAGACGACGACGCGCCATGGTGCATGGGGTGGTGCGGGCGTCGGAGCCTTGGTGGGCATCCTCTTTCCCCCGTCGATCATCGGCTCAGCACTCGTCGGGGCCGCCATCGGAGGGGTCAGCGGACACCTCTGGAAGGGAATGTCGAGGGCCGACGTCAAGGAATTCGGTGACATCATCGATTCCGGTGAGGCAGCGTTGGTCATCGTGGGCGAGATGAAGATCGAGCCTTACCTCGTGCAGTCCGATCTCAAGGCCACGAAGCACGCAACCAGGGAGCTGGACGTGGACAAGGGCAAGATCGACGTTGCAGTGCAAGAGGCGGGCAAGTCTGTTTCCTAGCTGGGACTCCGCCCTGCCGTCGCCGGTTCGCATGCCTGAGAGCCCGGCAAGCGCCGGTGGAGGAGTGAGATCACTACAGCTGACCTACTAGCGTCATCCCGATCAACTGCACACGTGGAGTTCCGTCACGATGATCGTGCTTCGAGTTTTGAGCCTCCTCGGTGGCCTGATCGTCACGTTCGCAATTGTCGGATCTGCCCTCAAAACGGTTGTACTCCCCCAAGAGGGATCTCCTCGACTGGCCCAGGCCGTCTTCGCCTTGGTCTATCGCCTCTTGGTGCCGCGTTGGCGAAACGAGGCACGGACGCAACAGTTGCGCAGGATGTACGCGCCCGTTGCCCTTGTCACCCTCCCCTTGGCCTGGATGGTCCTGATGGTGATGGCGTTCACGCTGATCTTCTGGGGCACCGGAGGTCTCTCGCTGCAGCAGGCATTCGAAATCAGCGGATCGTCATTGACCACCCTTGGCTTCAAAGAACCGGACACGACCAGCCGCATATGGCTGGCGTTCATCGAGGCGACCATCGGGCTGGGGCTCGTCGCCCTCTTGATCAGCTACCTGCCCACCATCTATTCGGCCTACAACGGCCGGGAGAAGGGGGTCATTCGACTGCGACCACTGGCCGGCGAGCCCCCCACTGCCCTCGCCCTGCTCCTCACCCTGCATCGAATCGGCGAATTGGAGAGCGAGGAATTCTGGCGCACTCAGTCCGACTGGATACTCGACCTGGAGCAGACCCACTCAGCATTTCCCATACTGTCGTACTTCCCCGAAACGCAACACATGCGTTCGTGGGTGGCCACTGCGGGCGCATTGCTCGACGGCGCCGCCTTGGTGCTATCGGCGATCCCTTCGAAGGATCCGGAACACTTCGCTGCGCTCGAAAAAGGTCCGTTGTCCGTCCTCGTCTACGCAACTCCCGCCATCGTCCGGGTCGCGCGCGCCGCCAGCATTCCCTTGGCCGAACCGACGCGCTTTGAAGACATCCCGCCGCGATTCAGCGAACCTGCGCCTGCCGTTTCGATCGAGCGGAGCGAGTTCTTGGTCGCCCTGTCGGGTTTGGCCCCTCTCATCGGGGACACCGCCGATCCCGAGACCGCCTGGCGTGAGTTCTCCTGGATGCGGTCGGCGTATGAACCGGCCATCCGAAGTCTTGGGGGGCTCACCAAGGCGTCGCCGGCGCCATGGTCGACCGATCGTGCTGTCAGAGTGGGGAGGCCGCGGTTCTTGCGACGCCGACCTCTCGCCGTCGATTGGTCCACTCAGTTGACGCCCATGCCGCTGCCGCAGGGCGAGCTCAGAGGTGGCTGAAGCCGCCCGACTCCTCTTTGGTCATCGGGACCGTTGCCGGGTGGCGATCGAAGTGAGCGACTGACTCCTTGAAGTCGTTGAGGAGGCATCCGGCAAGATCTCGGCTCACCCCCTGCCGCACGAGAATCCTCTGGACGGCGATGTCCGAGACCGAGCCGGTGAGCGGATATGCGGGCACCTGCCATCCCTTGACCCGGAGGCGATCCGCCAGGTCGTAGAGGGTGTAGCCAGGATCGTGACCCTCCATGATCCTCCAGGCCACAGACGGAATTCCCGTCAGAGGATCCGAGTCGCACAAGAGTTCGAATGGCCCGAGCTTGACGATCTCCCGGGCGAGGAACTTTCCCGTCTCGTAGCAGGCGTCGTGGACGTTCTTGTAACCCTCTCGACCCAGACGAACGAAGTTGTAGTACTGCGCCACGATCTGGCCGGCGGGCCGGGAGAAGTTGATCTGGAAGACGGGCATGTCGCCGCCCAGGTACGTCACGTGGAAAATGAGATCGTCGGGAAGTTCGGAAGCATCTCTCCACAACACCCAGCCCACCCCGAGTGGCGCCAAGCCGAACTTGTGACCCGAAGTCGAAATCGACTTCACCCGAGGAACTCGAAAATCCCACTCCAGGTGGGGCGCACAGAATGGGGCGAGAAAAGCACCGCTGGCACCGTCGACGTGGATATCGACGTCGAGGCCCGTCTCCTCTTGAAGCTGGTCGAGGGCCTTCGAGAGCTCGAGCACGGGCTCGTAGGCACCCGTGTAGGTCACGCCGAACGTCGGCACCACCATGATGGTGTTCTCGTCGACCCGTTCGAGCATCTGCTCGACATCCATGGAGTACTTGCCCGGCGACATCGGGATCTCGCGCATTTCGACGTCCCAGTACCGAGCGAACTTGTGCCAAACCACCTGGACCGGGCCGCACACCATGTTGGGATTCTCGGTGGACTTTCCCTCAGCCTTCCGCTTGGCACGCCAGCGCCACTTGGCGGCCAGCCCGCCGAGCATGCAAGCCTCAGACGACCCGATGGCCGAGCATCCACCGGCCGCTCCCGACCCAGGGGCGTTCCAGAGGTCGGCAAGCATTTGCACGCAACGGCGCTCAAGCTCTGCCGTCTGCGGATATTCGTCCTTGTCGATCAGGTTCTTGTCGATGCAGAGCTCCATGAGGGCATGGACCTCAGGCTCCTCCCATGTCTGGCAGAAGGTGGCCAAGTTCTGGCGTGCGTTTCCGTCGAGGAGCAACTCGTCCGCAATGACCTGAAAGACCTCGACGGGGCGCATCTCCCCCATCGGGAAATCCTTCGACGGGAGAGTCGACAATGCATCGCGATCGGCGTAGAGGGAGTCGAGCCCCTCCCTCTTGTGCAAAGGCATGACATCTCCCAGGGATTCGAGTCGGACGGTTCGTTCCGTACCGTACCGGTCCCCGGCCTTGCCTGCGAACTATTGGAAATTCTTGTGACCGGCGCCGTGGTCGAGCCGGGATACGGGGGCACACCCCCTGCGGCTCAGCTGGCGAGCAGCTCCAGGCTCGGCTTGGCAGCGGGCTGACGGGTCACGACCCGAGTGACGGTCGCTGTCCTGGTCATGACAGGCTCAGGCCGCACCGGTTCGGGGCGGTCGGCCAACTTCGACCGCAGCTGACGAAGCGCCTTGGTGTGGATCTGGCACACCCTGCTCTCCGTGACCCCGAGGAAGTCGCCGATCTCGGTCAGAGTCAAACCGTCGTAGTAGTACATCATGAGGACAGTCCGCTCGCGATCGGGCATGGCATCGACAGCGGCGACGAGCGCCTCCTTCGACTCCTTGGCCTCGAAGGTGTCGACGGGTCCGTGCGACCGGTCCGGCAGCGTCTCGCCGAGTGTCGAACGCTCGGAGCGCTCCCCGCCGCGCAGCACTTCGTCCAGCGCCATCATTCCGACAGAGGAGATCTTTCGCAGGGCCTTGTGAAAGTCGTTGGAGCTCATCTCGAGCTCGCTCGCAACTTCAGTCTCGGTCGGGGTACGCCGAAGGGTCGACTCCAAGTGCGAGAAGGCTTGCTCGACAGCACGAGCTTTGGTGCGAACCGAGCGTGGCACCCAGTCGATCGATCGCAGCTCGTCGATGATGGCGCCCTTGATGCGAGGGATGGCGTACGTCTCGAAACGCAGGTTGCGATCGGGCTCGAAGCGCTCGATGGCGTCGATCAGGCCGATGATGCCGTAGCTGACCAGATCCTCCTCGTCGAAGTGACGAGGCAAACCGGACAGGACGCGTCCGGCCACATACTTCACGAACGGCGAGTAGAAGATGATCAGTTGGTTGCGCAGATCGGTTGAACCGGTCGCCTTGAACTCCAACCAAAGACTGTCGATCCCACTCTCGATCGGCTCTTGCGCCGTTGCCGTCCGGGTCTGACGCTGCGTCGATCCCACTTGTGAATCCCCCTCACTGGCATCATCCGACTGATGCCCTCATTGGCACCGTCCGACTGGTGCCATCCCCTCTCGAGGCCTCTTAGTTTGAACATGCCGTCAAGGCTTGTTCAGGAGTAACAACCACTCTATTTCCACGCGTACTTGCAGGTAGGTGGCCTGTTGGTTGTTAGTCGGTTGCAAGGGTGATGAAACGACCGGATCTCAACGTTTCGGCGCCACCGAGGACGCCTCACGCCGCACTCGCGCTCACGAAAGCGGCAACGGAAGGCCCGCAACGACATGCGGGTAGCAACACGCCTTCGAAGTCAGACCCTGCTGCACTACGCCACGAGCAACACGCTTTGGCGATTGCGAAGAAGTCGTCGGCTCGGCTCAACCAGACCTTGACCAACTTGTCTTGCTGTTGCTCGATCCAGATGGATCGACGGCGGCGTTATGGGTTTGCGAGGCTGATTCGCGCTGCACCGACCTACGCCCGAAAGGCCGTGCCGGCGTGTCGAGCGAACGGATTCGGACCACGCAGCGAAAAGAACCTCAGTTGCAGGGTTGCCGGAGTGCAGAGGTCGAGAGATCCGGAGTGCAGAGGTCGAGAGATTCAGAGACGTGGGGCAAGGAGGTCAGTCCGGCGCACGAGCCGGGACGGCTGCGAGCAATTCGGACTGCGATCAATTCGGATCAGCCTTGATTGTCCGATCGTGGAGGGAAGGTTGACCTGATCCGTTGAGGGACGGTTGACCTGATCCGTTGAGGGGCGGCCCGATCCGTTGAGGGGCGGCGATCCCGAGTTTGCAATCGGGGTGGCCAGTACTCAGGAGGTGATTCGGAGTACTCCGTCGCTTGGTACTCGTCGCGAGTGGTGCATTCCCTCAAGGTCCTGCTCCGGGGGGCCGAAACTCGGAACGTGGGCCACACGATGCTTTCCCCTGCTCCGGCTGGGCGGCCCACGCGCGACCGCAACGTCTGTTTCCGGAAGAACCGACGGTCCTAGCTCCTCTTATGGGGGTCAGCCTCACCTTGAGCACCAACACCCACACGACAGCGGGGTCCCATACCAAAGCCTCGGTCAGTGGCTCGAGGGAGGGATCGAACGGGTCCCACGCTGCCGCGTTCGATGTCATGGCTCTGGACATGGTCGAGAACGCTCCCGCCAACCTCATGTATTGCGACTGCGATCTGGTGATTCGCTACATGAACCCCTCGTCGCTGGAGTCGCTGCGGCAGCTCGAGGCGGTCCTACCGGTCAAGGCCGATGACGTCGTCGGATCGAGCCTCGGAATCTTCCGGGGCAATGTCGAAGCGGGACCGCTCGAGCACCTGGACGTCGCCGCCCTGCCGGACCGGACCACCATCCAGCTTGGTGAGGAGACGCTCGAGCTGCGATTCCGTGCCATCACCGATGCCTGGGGCGTGATCACCGGCGCGGTGACGACCTGGACGGTGATCACGCAGCGTTCGCCATCCACCGACTCGCAGCTCGGATCGGCGGCCGACACGTTGGCCATCGCCCGGACGGTCGCCGCGCTGGCGGAGGCGACCACCTTCGACGACGCCGTGCAGCGGGCACTGGACACCGTGCGCGAGGCCTTCGGTTGGGCCTATGGCGCCTTCTGGGAGTTCGACCGCGAGGCCGAAGTCCTGCGCTTCGTCCGCGATTCGGGCGAGCTCGGATCCGTGTTCCGCGAGGCGACGAAGGATGCAACTGCGTCTGAGGGTGTCGGCCTACCCGGACAGGCCTGGAGCACGCTCGACCTTTGGTTCGCTCCCGACGTCGGCGACATGGTCGATGATGTGCGGGCACAGCTGGCCAGCGCAGTCGGCGTGCAGTCAGGCGCCAGCTTCCCCATCACCGTCAACGGCCATGTCCTCGGCGCCATGGAATTCTTCGCCTACGGCGCATGGAACTCCTCGACGGAACGACTGGCGACGTTGCGAAGCGCCGGCATCCAGGTGTCTCAGGCCATCGGTCGGATCAACGCCCAGGAGACGACCCAGCGCGTGGCCCAAGATGCCGAGGCCATCTCGCGCACCGTGTCGACCCTGGCCGAGGCGACGACATACGACGAGGCGGTGCAGTCCGCCCTCGAGGTGGTGCGCGAATCGTTCGGATGGGCCTACGGCTGCTACTGGGAAGTCGATCCCGAGGACGAGGCCCTCCATTTCGCGTTCGAGTCCGGCGATGCAGGAGCCGTGTTCCACGAGGTATCGAGGACGGCGGTCTTCCGGGAGGGCGCAGGCATGCCGGGACGGGCCTGGAAGACCCGTGACCTCGCTTTCACGGTCGACTTCAGCCTCACCGACTGCCTGCGAGCGCCGGCGGCCCAACTGGTCGGCGTGAAGTCAGGCGTGAGCTTCCCGATCATGGTCGACGATCAGGTACGGGGCGCCATGGAGTTCTTCTCCACCGAGACGATCGAGATGCGCCGGCAGCGTCTGGCCGCCTTGCGTGGCGTCGGGCTCCAGGTCTCGCAGACGCTCACCCGTATCAAGAATCGCGAGGAACAGCAGCGCGTGGCCGAGGACGCGCAGGCCGTCGTCGAGACCGTATCGAGCCTGGCCACCGCCACGACATACGACCAGGCCGTACAGGTCGCACTCGATACCGTGCGAAGCACGTTCGGCTGGGCCTACAGCTCGTTCTGGAGGGTCAGCCCGGAGGACGGCTTCCTGCACTTCATCGCCGAATCGGGCAACTTGGGCCCTGATTTCCGGCAGGCGTCGATGGCCGCCTCGTTCCAGGAAGGCTCCGGGCTTGTCGGCAGAGCCTGGCAGAGCCGTGATCTCGTCTTCACCCGCGACATCGCCGAGACGAGCGACAGCGTGCTGGCGCCCGCAGCGCAACGAGCCGGTATGCAATCCGGCATCTGCTTTCCGATCACCATCGACGGCGCCGTCGTCGGCACGATGGACTTCTACTCCCCCGAAACCATGAACCCGTCCGCCGGTCGCCTGGTGGCGCTTCGCAAAGTCGGCACCCAGGTCTCCTTGACATTGGACCGGATCCAGAAGGGCGAAGCCCAGTTGGGGTCGGCCGAAGTGATGCGAGCGCTGCTGACGCGGATCACCGAGCATGCGACGTCTGTGGCCGGAGCATCAGAAGAGCTGACGGCAACGGCCTCCCAACTGAGCAGCGGCGCCGAAGCCACCTCGGTGCAGGCGGCCCAGGTGGCCAGTGCCAGCGAACAGATTGCGGCGAACATCGAGTCGATCGCCGGCAGCACCGAGGAGATGACGGCCTCGATCACGGAGATCGCCCGCAATGCGGCGGACGCCACGGCGGTGGGTCTGGAGGCGGTCCTCGAAGCCGAGCACACGAACGAGGCCGTGACGCAGCTCGGCATTTCCTCCGCCGATATCGGCAAGGTCATAAGGGTGATCACGTCGATCGCACAACAGACCAACCTCCTCGCGCTCAATGCGACCATCGAGGCGGCACGGGCCGGCGAAGCGGGGAAGGGTTTCGCCGTCGTCGCGCACGAGGTCAAGGAGCTTGCCAAGGAGACGGCGCGGGCGACCGAGGAGATCTCGACGATGATCGAGGCCATCCAGGACGACACGGCGAAATCCGTGGACGCCATCGGGCGCATCAGCCAGACCATCGGCCGGATCAACGACATCCAGACCACGATCGCCTCAGCCGTGGAGGAGCAGACGGCGACGACGAGCGAGATCGCCCGCAGCGTGTCCGAGGTCTCCAAGGGCACTATGCAGATCACCGAGAACATCACCGCAGCAGCCGAGATGGCCCGCCAGGGCGCATCGGGCGCATCGGATGCGCAACACGCGGCCACCGAACTCTCACAACTGGCCTCGGAGCTCCAACAGCTCGTCATCGACTGCGACGAGTAGATGACCATGGCTCTGACGCAGTTCGACACCCGGCCCCGACCACGCAGGGGTGATCACCGTGGTTGACGAGATCGTTCAGGAGTTCGTCATCGAGAGCGGGGAGAACCTCGACCAGCTGACCACAGATCTCGTGGCGCTCGAGCACGATCCGACCGATCCCGAAACGCTGTCCTCGATCTTCCGCGCCGTGCACACAATCAAGGGGACGTGCGGCTTCCTCGGGTTCACGAAACTCGAGGCGGTGGCCCACGCGGGCGAGAACCTTCTCTCCCGGCTGCGCGACGGGGTGCTGGTGTGCACCCCTGACACGACGACGGCACTGCTCGGCGCGGCAGATGCAATGCGCGAGATCCTGGGCCAGATCGAGCGGGACGAGACAGAGGGTGACGGCGACTACCGCGAGCTGACGACCCAGCTCGATGCGATGGCCGATGGGGCCGGGGGCGGGGCCGGAGCCGGGGGCGGGGCCGGGGGCGGGGCCGGAGCCGGGGGCGGGGCCGGGGTCGGGGCCGAGGCCGGGGACGAGGTCGGGGTCGGGGCCGAGGCCGGGGCCGGAGGACGACCCGAAGCACCGGGCGCGCGCCCCTGTCGCCGGTCCAGGGTCCGGCGGTCGAGCGTGGTCCAGCGGTCGAGGGTGGTCCGGCGGGCGGGATGGATGCCGCCGCGCCGAGTCCGGTGCAGGCCGGCGCGGCGAGCCACCAGAAGAGCACCAAGAGCGGGCGGGACGATGAGAGCAACGACGGGGGGACAGAGAACGCGCCTTCCGTGATCGGCGGCGTCGACATGAACGTCCGGGTCGACGTCAAGCTGCTCGACCGTCTCATGAATCTCGTCGGCGAGCTCGTGCTCACGCGCAATCAGATGGTGGAGCTCACCCAGGCCGGCGACGACCTCGGTCCGATGGCCCAACGTCTCGACCTCATCACGGCCGAGCTGCAGGACGGCGTCATGAAGACCCGCATGCAGCCGATCAGCAACGTGTGGGCGACGTTTCCCCGGCTCGTGCGCGACCTGGCGCTCGCATGCGAGAAGAAGGTGCACCTCGAGATGGAGGGCAAGGAGACCGAGCTCGACCGGACCGTCATCGAGGCGATCAAGGATCCGCTGACGCATTTGATCCGCAACGCGGTGGATCACGGGATCGAGCGGCCGCTCGAGCGCGTCGCCAACGGGAAGCCGGCCGAGGGTCGGCTCACCGTGCGCGCGTTTCACGAGGGTGGGCACGTCAACGTCGAGGTGTCCGACGACGGCGGCGGCATCGACCTGGCCGCGGTGCGGCGCAAGGCGGTGGACAAGGGGCTGGTGAGTGCGTCGCAGGCCGAGTCGATGTCGGATGCCGACGCGTCCTCGCTCATCTTCGTGCCCGGGTTCTCGACGGCCGAGTCGGTCACGAACGTGTCGGGGCGGGGCGTGGGCATGGACGTGGTGCGGATCAACATCGAGAAGATCGGCGGGACGGTCGACGTCGTGACCCACCTGGGGACGGGGACGACCTTCTTGGTCCGGGTGCCTTTGACGCTGGCCATCATCCCTGCGCTCCTGGTCTCGTCCGGCGGGGAGCGCTACGCCATCCCGCAGGTGAGCCTGCTCGAGCTCGTGCGCTTCGATCGCTCGCAGACGGCGGGCTGCATCGACATGATCCAGGGGACGGCGACATGCCGGCTGCGGGGGGATCTGTTGCCACTGATCTCACTGGGCGAGCTGCTGGACGGCGGTGTCGGTGGCTACGTCGCTGGTGGTGGTCGTGACCTCATCGACGTGATCGTCATGCAGGCCGACGGGCGGCGGTTCGGCCTCGTTGTCGACGCCGTGCACGACACCGGAGAGATCGTGGTCAAGCCCCTGGGGCGACAGTTCTCCGGGCTGACCGCCTACGCGGGCGCCACCATCTTGGGTGACGGCAGGGTGGCGCTCATCCTCGACGTGTTAGGACTGGCCGAACGGTCCGGGGTCCTGTCGACGGTGCGGGGTAGGGGCGTCCACGCCGAAGTTGCGGGGTTTATGGGCTCGGGTTCGGGACCGGGTTCGGGTTCGGGTTCGGGAGTTGAGGTCGGCGAGCCTGCTCCGGATGCGCGGACGCTGCTCGTACTGGGCGTGGGCGACGGCTCAGCACAGCGGGCTGCCTTGGCCCTCGACCGGGTCGTCCGGCTCGAGGAGTTCCCGCCCGATCGGGTGGAGCGGGTGGGCGACGTGGAGGTGGTGCAATACGGCGAGGGCACGATCTTGCCGCTGGTGCGCCTTTCGGGGGCCCTCGGGGTGCCGTCGACCAGGGTGGCCTCCTCGATCCTGCCTGTCGTGGTGATCCGGATGGACACGGGGACGTTCGGACTGGTGGTGGACGAGATCCTCGACATCGTCGATGGCGTCGATGGCGGCGATGGCGTCGGAGAGCACGGCTGGGGCCGGATTGTGGCGCCGAGCTCGAGGCTTGGCGTGGCCGGATCAGCTGTCGTTGCCGGGCGGGCCACCAGCATCCTCGACCTCGAGGCTCTCGCGGCCTCGCTGGACGGCTGCTTCGAGCTGGCGGTGGCCCGATGACCGGTCACGTCGATCGGACGCAGTTCTGCACGTTCTTCGTCGACGACCTCTACTTCGGCGTCGATGTGCACCAGGTCCAGGAGGTCATTCGATTCCAGGAGATAACCCCGGTGCCGCTGGCCGCTCGCGCCGTCCGCGGGCTTATCAACCTACGCGGCACGATCCTGCCGGCCATCGACATGCGTCGGCAGCTGGGGTTGCCCAACCGCGAGAGTGACGATGGCCATGCACCCTTGAATGTGGTTCTCGATCTTCCCGGCGGCCTGGTCAGTCTGCTGGTCGACGAGATCGGCGACGTCGTCGATGTGGACCCCGAGATGTACGAACCGCGCCCCGAGACGGTGCGTGGCCCAGCGCTGCGGCTGGTGAATTCGATCTACAAGCTGCCCGATCGGCTGCTCCTCGTGCTCGATACCGAGTACGCGGTCAGCGTCGACTGGGCCGAACTGGAAAGTGCGTAAAAGAGATGTTGGACGTCCCAGAAGGAAGCGGTGTGCGCCAGGCGGATGCGAGCGGCGGAACGGCTACGGCCGCCCGGGCGCAGGGGGCACTGCGCCCTCGAAGCCTGCACGCGGTGAGTGACACGGTCGGAGCCGTCAGCGCCTATTCAGGCCTCGACGGCGCGGGCAGCAGCCAGCGCACGATCCTGGTGGCCGAGGACGACCACAGCTGTCGGTCGGCTCTCCATCATTACTTCGAGCGGAGCGGCTACAGGGTGACCGAGGCCGCCGACGGTCCGACGTCGCTGCGGGCCGTGTTCCAGCACTCGGCCGATCTGGTCATCTTGGACATGGGTCTCCCGGGAGTGGACGGGCCCGAGGTCCTGGCCAAGATCCGCCGTCACAGCGCGGTCCCAGTGATCGTGTGCTCGGGCCGGGACTCCGAGGACGATCGGATCCGCATGCTCAACCTGGGCGCCGACGACTTCGTGGTCAAGCCCTTCTCCTTCGCCGAGCTCGAAGCCCGGGTCCGGGCGGTGCTGCGACGGGGCAGCAGCGAGCCGACCGTGACCCGCATGGAGCACGGTGCCTTGGTGGTGGATCGGGACACACGCACGGCGATCATGAACGGGATCTCGATCCCGATGACCCGCAAGGAATTCGATCTCCTGGCCTTCATTTCGGCCTCGCCGGGACAGGTCTTCTCCCGCGAGGACCTCCTCGAGCGAGTCTGGGGTTCGACCGAGCAGTGGCAGGGCCGCTCGACGGTCACCGAGCACGTGCGCCGAGTGCGTTTGAAGATCGAGCCGGACCCGGACAAGCCGCGCTGGATCAAGACGGTCCGCGGCGTCGGTTACCGCTTCTGCATCCCCGAGGACTGAGCTGGAAGACGCTGACACAGGGGTAATACTCGGCCGATGGGTAATTGACCGAAAGAATTACGCCTTCCCGCGGAAGAATGCCCTGTCAGCTGCGTTTTGTCATCGTCGGCACAAATAATGGGCCGAATGTCCTATGCAGCGGACGTGGCATTGGGCCGACACTACAGATGTCAGGACGCACGCCCTCGAGATCCTAAGGAGGTCTCGAAGGGCCGCCCTGCGTTTTGGCGGCCCGCAGGAGGGGGCGGGAGTTATGAGGGGGAGCAAGAACAGAGGTACCGACCCGGCTGTGGAGGCCGGGCGGCAAATCCAGACGGTGCGGCGTGGTTACGTCGTTGCCGGAGTCATGGCGAGCCCGGTTGGGCCGTCGTACTCTTCGATGCGAGTGCCCGGCCACGGCCGAGGGAACGAGGAGGTGAGTCACTGATGGCTGCACCACCTGTTGATATCGATATCCGCCGGGAGTCTCTGGGCGGTGGAGGCGTGCGTGCGGCCGAGCAGGCTGAGGCCTACACGCCCACTGCACAGCACATCGCCGGCCGGACGATCCTCGTGGCCGAAGGGGACAGCCAGTGTCGAGTGGCGCTGCGCCACCACCTGAAGAGGGCGGGCTACCAGGTCGCCGAGGCGTTCGACGCGGCGTCGTCGCTGCAAATCGTTTCCGCTCAGGCGGCCGATCTGGTCATTCTCGACCTCGGGCCGACGGAGTTGACCGGCGAGGTCCTGGCCAGGATCCGCAGGCGCAGCACGGTTCCCGTGATTGTGTGCGCCGCCCACTCGTCCGACCGTGATCGGGTGCGCGTGCTCAATCTCGGGGCCGACGACTTCGTCGTGAAGCCGTTCTCGTTCGCCGAGCTCGAGGCTCGGGTTCGAGCGGTCCTTCGCCGGGGAACCAGTGCTCCGTCGACGACGCTCGAACACGGCAACCTGGTCGTCGACCGGGGCACCCGGACGGTGACGGTGGGTGACACGGCGGTGACGATGACCCGTAAGGAGTTCGACCTGCTTGCATTCCTGGCAGCATCGCCAGGACGAGTGTTCTCACGTGAGGACCTCCTAGAGCGGGTGTGGGGCTCCACTGGGCGCTGGCAGGGCCGGTCGACGGTGACCGAGCACATCCGGCGGGTGCGTCTCAAGATCGAGACGGACCCGGAGAACCCCCAGTGGATCGCCACGGTGCGTGGGATCGGCTACAGGTTCTGTGCGCCGGCTGTAGCTGCCTGACCAGGAGTTTCATCTGGCCATGGTCCGGCCGTTCGTTGCTCGACGACGGACGGCCGGACCTTTGGCGTTTGGGCCTGTCTCCTTCTGCTTCCTCTGGGGCCCAGCTCTGCCTGCTTCTTCTGGGGCCTCGCTCCGCCGGGGTGCCGGTCGTTGACTCTGGGTGTCGAGGGGAGCGACCTCCTCAGGCGGCCGAGACGGGGCCGAGCGGTGTGCCGGTGCGGACGTGGTGGACGTGGTGGACGTGGTGGACGTGGCGGACGTGGTGGATTTGGTGGACGTGGAGGACGGCCCGAACCGACCCATGGGATGCGGGGTGCGGACCCCTTCGACAGTGGCGCCAGAGCGCCGCGCACAGCGGGCCCGGCGAAGTATGCAGTTGGGTGGCGGGGCCGGGTGTCGGGGCCGGGTGTCGGGGGCCGGGTAGCGGGTGTCCGGGGCCTGGTTGGGGGTGAGAAAGCCGTCGGCCGGACGTCAGGCCGGGAGGGGCCCGTCCTTGCCCCAGATGGACACGTGCACGGGCTCGTCCATCCACGACAGTTCGACATCGACGATGAGTTGGGCTCCGGCTCGGGTATCGACATGCACGTTGCCGTCGGTCACCGACGGCAACGAAAGCCCGGCCGGCGGCGGCAACACGCCTTTGATATTCCCACCCACGATGTTGACCAGCTCACCGACTGCGTCGAGCACGTCGGACTCGCTCACCTCGTCCACGTTCGCCGCGAACATGAGTGCGGCGGCCCGCGTTGCGGCGACAGTGGAGCAGGTCATGCTGACGAGCCCGTTCCACTCGCCGCTGATGTACACGGTGCCCGTGAGCGAAGACTCAGCCTTGGCAGCCGGGGGCACGGGCACGATCTCGTCGCTCTCGGGCAAGAAGGCCCGCCAGACGGACGCGGTGATCTCGGTGACGAGATCCTCAGTGAAGAGCAGGGCAGTCATCGTGTCGCCCCCTCCAACGCGGAGTCGCCGAGGACTCCCAGCAAGGTGAGTTTCTCGGCCACGGCATCCTGGGTGAAGGGCTTCACCAGATACTCGTTGGCACCGGCGGCCAGTGCGGCGCCGACCTGCTCGGGCTCGCCCTCGGTCGTGACCATCATGATCCTCATCGGCGCGAAGCGCTCCTCGGCGCGGATGGCCGCCACCAACTCGAGCCCGTTCATGCCCGGCATGTGCCAATCCACCAGTGCGATGTCCGGGACCTGGTTCGCGTCGAAGTAGCGCAGCGCGCCGGCGGCGTCCTCGGCCTGGCCCACCTCGGCCCCGAGGCCGTTGAGGATGCGAGTGAGGATCGCTCGCATGGTGCGCGAATCGTCCACGATCAGAGCCTGCATCACGCCGCTCCTTTCTCGTAGACGGTCGTTCCTCCAATGGATCGCGCCACGAGGTCGGTCGAGACGTTGAAGATGGTCTCGGCCGATCCCAAGAACAGGTAGCCCTTCGGCACCAGCTGCTTGCTGGCCGAGGTGATGATCCGTTCCTTGGTCAGGTTGTCGAAGTAGATCAGAACGTTGCGGAGGAGGATCACGTCGAACTTGGGCAGCAGGGGCGGCCAGCGTCCGGCCAGATTCAGCTGCGAGAACGAAACCAGTTTGCGGATGGAGTCGTCGAGCACGTAGTGCGCACCGTCTCGGGCGAAGAACTGGGCCAGCATCTCGGCGGGGAGTCCCCGGTTGATCTCGAGGCTCGTGAAGCGCGCCTGTCTCGCCTTCTCGAGCACGGTGGCATTGATGTCCGTGCCGACGAGCGACAGAGTCCACCCCTCGAGCACCGGAAAATCATGGCGCAGCATCATCGCCACGCTGAAAAGCTCCTGCCCGGTCGATGACGCGGCACTCCAGAACGACAAGCGACGGGTCGCACGGTTCCGCTCGATCAGCTCGGGCACGATGTGCTCACGCAGCAGCGTGAACGGTTTTACGTCACGGAACCACAACGTCTCGTTGATAGTCATCGCCTCGACCACCCGCGTGGCGACCTCCGAGTTCTGGGTCTGGCGGAGATGATTGACCACCCCCGCCACCGAGGCGATGCCGAATTGCCGGGCCACCGGCCCCAAGCGGGAGGCAATCAGGTACTGCTTGTCGCGTCCGAGGACGATGGCCGAACGTTCGAGGAGGAACGAGCGCAAGAACTCGAAGTCCTGCGGCTCGAGGTCCTTCGGTTCGTGGTCCCGGCCCAGCGCGTCGGTGATGGTCGTCATGCCCTGACCCGCATCGAGCTCATCGTGCGATCCACGATCGCCCTGCAGACCTCCGTCAGCGGGATGAGCTCACTCGCCAGGCCCGCCCTGGCCACCGCTCCCGGCATGCCCCAGACGACCGAGCTCGGTTCGTCCTGGGCGAGAACCGTGCCCCCGGACTCGACGACCCGACGGCTGCCCTCGAGCCCGTCGCTCCCCATGCCCGTGAGCATCAAGGCGAGCAACCCACTCCCCCACACGTCGACCGCGCTCCGGAAGAGGACGTCGACGGCGGGACGGCAGAAATTCTCGGGCGGACCGTCGATGCACTCGGCCGTGACGTTGACGCCGTTGCGCCGGACGGTGAAGTGTGTCCCGCCCTGGGCGATGTACACCGTGCCCGGTGCGATGATGTCGCCGTGCTGGACCTCGACGACCGGGGTGAGACTGCGTGCATCGAGCCGCTCGGCCAGGAGGCGGGTGAACACGTCCGGCATGTGCTGGACCACCAACACCGGCACGGGCAGCGCTGCCGGCAGCGCGGCGATAATTTCGGCCAGGGCGTTGGGCCCGCCGGTCGACGACCCGATGATGACGGCGTCGACGTGTTGGTCCCGGGGCTCGGGGCGCATGACGAGCGGCGTGGCGGAGGCCAGACGGATCGGGGTGGGCGGCTGGAGACTGGTGGTGGTGGCGGATGGGGCTGCGGCGTCCCTGCGTGTCGTTCGACCACCTTGGCGCGCCTGTTCGAGCCGACCCCAGGCCCGTACCAGGGGGACCAGGTCGCGCCGGATCATGGCCGTTGCGGCGGCTCGATCGGTCACCCCGTTGGGCTTCGCCGCGTAGTCGACAGCGCCGCGGGCCAGTGCCTCGAGCGTCGCCGACGCGCCTCGCTCGGTCTTCGTGCTGTACATGACGACGGGAACGTGTCGGCGCGCCTCGAACAGCTTGGGGAGCGCGGCCAGGCCGTCGAGTATGGGCATCTCGACATCGAGAACGACGACATCGGGCTCCAACGCAATCATCTGGGCGACGGCGTGCTGACCGTCACGGGCGGTCCCGACGACCTTGAGATCTTCCTCGCTATCCAGCGTCGTGCTGATGATGCGGCGGGCAGCGGCCGAATCGTCGACGACGAGGACCTTGATCATGGGGCCGAACCACGGGGCGGGCAGGGCGCTCAGTTCCGACGTGCTCACTGGGACGACACCGCCACATGGACGCCGGTGGCGTGGATGCCGGTGGCGTGGACCAGGTCCTGGGCAAACGCCGTGGCTTCGGACACGGACTCGGCCTCGGACTCGGCCTCGGACTCGGACTCGACGAGGTGCGGCGGTTCCGTCTCCTGCAATCTGATGAACGAGATCCGCCCGGAGCCGTACCCCTCGACCGTCACCCGCAGATGGACGCGGCTCGGAGCGCCATCGAGCTGCTTGTGGTTCGGCGGCTTCTCGAAGTCGGCCAGGATCAACAGCTCCGCCAGTTTGCACGGAACGCCATCCGCATTGACGACGCTGGCCAGGACGTTGGCCACTTCGAAGTAGTTCTGCGCGTTGGCCTCGGTCATGACCCCGGCCGAGGCCCACTCCCGGGCGGTGCGAGCGGGTGCCATCGACAGGGCGGCGCCCGATGCAGCGGCGAAGGCGATCTCTGCGATGCAGGCGGCGACGTCGTTGCCGTCGGCGTCCACGTATCGTGCGACGGCTCGGGCGACGTCACGATGGGGCGGGCCCGACGGCGTCGTGCTCACCGGGCGACGGAGCAAACGCTCGAGCACGGCTGCGACCGTCGGGGCGCTTTCATCGTGGACGGGCTCGGACGAGCTCGTGGCTGCGTCGCCAGCCCGTGCGAACGGCAGTGCCGACGCCGATGCCGACGCCGATGCCGACGCCGATGTCGGCCCAGACGGGGGTGGCGCCGCTGGACGCTGTGCCCAGCCCAGCGCTTCGGTGACCTGCCGGGTCAGGCTTTCGGGCGTGAACGGCTTCGTCACCAGGAACGATGCACCCGCCTCGAAGGCCTGGGTGCGGATGACGTGACCGGTTTCCGAAGTGACGAAGCCGAAGGGTCCACACCAGCCTTCGGCCCGTACGGACTCGAGGAACTCGATGCCGGTCATCTCCGGCATGTTCCAATCCGACAGGACGAGGTCGACGTCACCGGATCGGATGGTCTCGAGGGCTGCCTGGCCGTTGGGAGCCTCGACAACGTCGTCGATGTGGGCGCCGAGCCGTAGCTCACGCCTGATGATCATCCGCATCGCCCTGCTGTCGTCAACCACGAGTACCCGCATCGCTCCCTCCCCCCTGTCCTGGTGTTCTCTGCCGCGGAAATGCCAGATCGGTGGGAACAACCGGGCGCTCTGACCTGCATCATGGTCGTCGAAACGGCTGCCCCACCCGCTCGCATCCCGGCCTGGACTCCATATCGACGGCGCCGCGAATGACCTTGAGCAAAGCTCGAATCAACGTCGGCCCAACGGTGGAACAACGACCCGGCCGGGCACATGGAGGAACGAATCCCCTTCAGTATCGGACCGACCGTTCCGATTGAACATGCGTCGGCGAGAACATCGGTGGGCCCTGCCGGCAACGGGTCCGTGGATGCGTAGGAAAGGACTCCGCGGGCAGTGACCTGGGGAAAAACGAGGGAAAACAGAGCCTCGAAATGGTGAACGTGACAGAGCGCTCCATCCCTTCGACCGGTTCCGAGCTGATCGTGGCGCGGCAACCCGTGTTCGACCTGCATTTCAATGTGGTCGGCTACGAGCTCCTTTTCCGTCCGACCAAGCACGCCCTCTCGACGGGCCAGCCCGACGACCACCTGCAGGGCGATCTGATGACGGCGCAGGTGCTGTTCAACTCCGTCGAGATCGGCGTCGACCGCCTGGCCGGCGACCGTCTGGTCTTCTGCAACGCCAGTCGGGGCACGTTGGTCGGCGACATCCCGATCGTGCTGCCCCCGGAGCGCACCGTCATCGAGGTCCTCGAGTCCGTCGTCATCGACGACGAGGTGATCGAGGGCTGCGAGCGACTCCTGGACCAGGGGTTCACCCTGGCGATGGACGACTTCACCTGGTTCGAAGGGGCCGAGCGGATTCTCTCCATGGCCTCCATCGTCAAGGTCGATCTGATGCTGGTGCCGCCCGAGGAGCTGCCCAAGCTCTTGGACCAGTGCCGCGCCTTCGGCGTCACCCTGCTGGCGGAGAAGGTGGGGGACAAGGCCCAGCTCGAGCACTGCAAGGACCTCGGCTTCGACTATTTCCAGGGCTACCTGCTCTCACGTCCCCAGATCGTCCAGGGCCGCGGACACCGGTTGGAGGGCTCCCGCATCGCGGTGTTGCGCATTGCCGAGCATCTCTGGGATCCCGAGGCACGGATCGACACGATCGAGCGGTTTGTGCGGTCGGATCCGGCACTGTGTGTCCAGATCCTCAAGGTCGCCAGCATCGGCAGTGCCCACGGCATGCGGCGCACGGTGCGCTCCCTCTACGAGGCGTTGATCCTCGTCGGGTCGCGCCGCCTCCAGGCTTGGGTGACGCTCATGCTGGTCATGGGGCACGACACCGCACCGGAGGAAACCCTCTCGACCGCTCTCGTCCGGGCGCGCCTGTGCGAGCTCCTGGCCGAGCAGATCGCGCCCCGCCTGGCCGACGAGGGCTTCGCCACCGGGCTGCTCTCCTGCCTCGACCTGCTCTTGGGCGTGCCGGTGAGCGTTGCACTGGAGCAACTGAACATCGACGCCGAAGTCGAAGCGGCCATCCTCCGTCACGAGGGGCCGCTCGGGTCGGTGCTCATCGAGGCGCTCTTCCTCCAAACGGGTGAGTACCGGCGTGAGCGCCGCACGGGGCTCGACACGTCGTCCTTCCAGGTGAGCTATCTCGAGGCGGTGGCCTGGGCCGATGAAATGGTGCAGTCCCTCTTCGGCGCCCATGCGGCCGAGTCGGTCGCTGCAATGACGATGCCCACGCGGCGCGTCAGTACGCCGCGACGCTGACGGAGTCGCCGGACCGGCCGACAGCCCCGCCGGGCCGACAGGCCCGACAGCCCCGCCCGCCCCGCCGGCCCGTCAGGCCACCAGCGCCGACGCCGGCCGACGGTGGATCGGCCGCATCTCCTTGAGCGCCGGCGAGAGCGAGTACACGAAGGCCAGCAGCCGGGCCACGGCCATGAAGAGGGATTCTGGGATCTCGTCCTGCAGCTCGCACGCCGCGTAGATGGCACGGGTGAGTGGAGGATCCTCGACGATCGGGACGCCATGGCGGGTCGCCTCCTCACGGATGCGCGCCGCGACGTCGTCCGATCCTTTGGCCACGACCTTCGGCGCGGCCGACCGGGAGCGGTCGTAGCGCAGCGCCACCGCGTAGTGGGTCGGGTTCGTGATCACCAAGTCGGCCCGGGAGACCTCGGCCATCATGCGCAGCCGGCTCATGGCACGTTGACGTCGCCGGATCTGGCCCTTGAAACGGGGATCGCCCTCTCGTTCCCGCATTTCGTCCTTGACCTGTTGCTTGGTCATCATGAGGTCGGAGGTGAGCCGGCGGCGCTGGAAGGCAAAGTCGGCCAGTCCGAGGAGCAGTCCGATCACGGCGAGCGTCCGCACGAAGCCGAGCAGGGTCGATCCGGCGTAGTCGAGGAGTGGCTGGATGGCGACGGGCTGGGCACCCATCAGGGTGTGGACCATGCCGATGATGTCGCGCGTCGCGATGAAGGCGATGACACTCAGCTTGATGGTCGTCTTGGCCAGCTCCCACACCCCCCGTTTGGAGAAGAGGCGCTTCAGGCCGTGAGCGGGATTCAGCTTCGAGAACTGCGGCTTGATGCCCTGACCCGAGAAGACCAGACCGACCTGGGCCACCGACGCCATCATGCCGATCAGGGCGATGAGGCCGGCGAAGGGCAGGATGATGAGGAAGGCGTTCTCGAGGCCGTGGCCGATGACGCCCAGGGCGCCCGGGACCGAAGGATGGGCCATCACCTGGTCCGCCATCGCCTGGACGGCCAGGATGCGCGACTCGGCATACCCGAAGGCAGCAGGCAGGATCATGATGACGACCAGCAGCGAGGCCCAACCGGCGATCTCGGGCGATCGGGCGACCTGACCCTTGTCGCGGGCGTCCTTCTTGCGCTTCGGTGTCGGCTTCTCAGTCTTGGAGTGCCGGTCCCCTGAGGATGGCGCCATGAGTGATCCCCCTACGCCCCGGCCAGCAGCACGGCACCGTCGTGCACGGCTGCATTGACCAACGAATTCACGTACCCGGGGAGCACGGTGATGCTGGCCCCCACCAGGAGGAAGCTCAACATGATCTGGAACGGGAAGCCGAGCCAGAAGACGTTCATCTGCGGAATGGCCTTTGACACCATGCCGAGGACGACCTGCGCCGCGAAGAGGACGATGATGACCGGGGCCGCGATCTCGACGGCGGCGACGAAGAACGTCGAAACCGCCGCCGTGACCATCTGGGCGATCTCTCCCGACGAGGACAGCGTGAGACCGACCGAGTTGAACGAGCGCAAGAACCCGTCGACGATGAGCAGTTCACCATTGCCGGCGAAGAGGAGGACGACGGCGATCTGCTCGTAGAACTGGCCGAGCATCGGAGTCTGGTTGGTCGAGAGAGGGTCCACCGCCGGCGGGAGCACCACGCCGCCGAACAGGTCGGCCAGGGAACCGGCCGCCGTGACGGCGCTCAGCATGACCTGGACCAAGAAGCCGAGAGCAGCCCCCGTGAGCACCTGGACCAGGACGGCACCGATCAGCGTCGGCGTGCTCAGGGGCACGTTGCTCCCGGCGACGTGCGGAGCCGCCACCAGGGCCAGGCTCATGGCCAGTCCGATGGTGACGATCGTCGGCATGACGGACCGGTTGCCGAACGGCGGGACGATCATGAGCCACGCCAATGCCCGGACGAGGGCGAGGACGAACCCCACCAAGAGGGGCGCGCTGATGTCGACCACCACGGTCGATCACCCGGCGAGCAGTTGAGGGATCTGGCTGAACAGCGTGTCGACGAAGCTGATGAGGGTGTTGAGCATCCAGTGCCCGGTGAAGAGGAGGACGAGGGAGACGGCCGCCAGCTTGGGCACGAAGGTCAGGGTGAATTCCTGGATCTGAGTCACCGACTGGAACATGGAGATGAGCAGGCCGACGGCCAGGCTGACACCGAGGATCGGCGCCACCAGTTTGAAGGTGGTGAACATGGCCTCGACGGCCAAGTGGATGACCTCGGCCTCGCTCAATGGAAGCTCGTCAGCAGAGAATGGGCGATCAGCGTCCATCCGTCGATCATCACGAACAACAGGATCTTGAACGGAAGTGAGACCAAGGTGGGTGGCAGCATCATCATGCCCATGGACATCAAGGTGGCCGAGACCACCAGATCGATGATGAGGAACGGCACGAAGATGACGAAGCCGATGATGAACGCACTCTGAAGCTGCGAGAGCACGAAGGCGGGAATGACCGCGATGATCGACACGTCCTCTGGCTTCTTGGGGTTCTCGTGCGCGGCACCCGCCATCAACTCCAGCTCGCTCGAGTCGGTCTGCTTCAGCATCCAGGTCTTGAGCGGCACCTCGGCCCGGTTCACCGCCTGGGTGGTGTTGATCTTCCCGTTCATGTAGGGCTGCAGGGCCACGTGGTTCATGGCGTTGAGGGTGGGGGCCATGATGAACAGGCTGAGGAACAGGGCCAACCCGGCGATGACCTGGTTGGGCGGGATCGTCTGGAGACCCAGTGCGTTACGGGTCAGGCTCAGCACCACGACGATCCGGGTGAACCCGGTCAGCATGATGATGGCGGCCGGGGCGATGGCCAGCAGCGCAATGGCCAGGATGATGAGGACGCTGTCCGACGGCTTGGACAGCGATCCCTTGAAGTTGATGTTGACTGACGAACCTGTCGTCGTCAGGAGCGTGTGGATCATCGACGCACCGTGCGCTCACGCAGCCGGTCGAGGCGCTGGTTCCACGAGAAGACGGCCGTGGCCGATGTTCCCGAGGTGCCGGCCGACGTGTTGGACGATGTCGACGACATCGGCTCCGCCGCCAGGGCCGACGTGGTGGAGGTCGGCGACGAGGTCGACGACGAGGACGAGGGTACCGACTCGCTCGAAACCGGCTCCAGCTCGAGCACCTCACCCGTACCGGGTGCGATGCCGTACGCCGCCGGGTCGAGCTCGCCCAGCGTCGTGATGTTCTGCGGCGTCACCCCGAGCAGGAGGACCCGGTCGTCGGTGCGCACCGTGACGAGCGTCTGACCCTTGCCGATCGACTGGCGGGCCAGGACGTCGATCTGGCGTCGGGCGGCCCGGGCCCCGTGGCTCCGGCTTCCGGGCAAGCCCCTCTTGCGGACGATCTGCGCCAGGACCCACAGGACCATGAGCACGACGAAGAGAGAGACGAGCAGGCGTCCCAACAGGCCGAACATGGACACGTGCGCGTCCGTGTTCGAGACTGCGGCCGTCGCCGCCAACACTCCGTGGGATGGAAGCACGTGGCCCTCAGTGACGAGCGGGCTGGCCGTCGGACAGGACGATGTCGAGGATGCGGACGCCAAACTCGTCGTCGAGCACCACCACTTCGCCCCGGGCCAACAGGTTGTCGTTGATCAGCACGTCGACCGGGCTCCCGGCGGCACGATCGAGCTCGATCACGCTGCCCGTCTGCAGGGCCAGCAGGTCCCGCAGCAGCATTTTCGTACGTCCGAGTTCGACGGTGACGGTCATCTCGACGCCGTGAAGGAGGTCGAGTGAGCGCTCCCCCGCCGTCCCCAGCCCCATTCCGGCGAACGCGGCGGATTGGGCGGGAGCTGCGGTCGGCGGCGCAGCCGCGGGCGGGGGCATGGCCGTGGCAACGCCACCACCCTCCGGCGCAGCTCCGGCCGACTCCCCCTCGGGACCCGTCATCGGTGCGGTGTCAGTCATTTACTGCTTCTCCCCGTGGTCGACGACGACACAGGCGAGCCGTTTGCCGCTGGTCGTCGGGAGGACGTCTAAGTGGTGTTGGTCTCCGACCACGAGGGCGAGGGCTTCCCCCTGGTCGTACGGCAGCCCGACGACGTCGCCCACCGCGAGGTGGAGGAAGTCGGCCGGGGTCAGCGTGGTCGCCGGGAAGAGGACCCGGATGTCGACCGGTGTTTCGAGCAGGCGCCGGTAGACGGCGTTGGCGTCACCGATGCCGGCCGGCAGCTCCTCTTCCTGGTTCTGTGCCGCCAGTGTCTCCACCAGTGGCTGCACGATGCTGTAGGGGAAGCACAGCTCGAAGGCGAAGCGGGCGTCCTCGTGGAGTTCGAGGACGAGGGGAACCAGCAGCGTCATGTCGGTAGGCCGGAGGGGCGGCAGGAATTGGGCACTGGCCACCTGCATCGGTGCACCGATCTGGAGCGCCATCACCGGGGCCAGCACGGCGGGCAACTCGCTGAACAGGGTGTCGGCCACGTCGCCCACCAGCCGCTGTTCGATCTCGGTGAGCGCCCGCTCCATCATGTAACGACCCTTTCCGGAGCCGCCCATGCGGAGCTCGACGACCGTCATGGCCAACGTCAGCGGCACGTGCAGCACCAGCCGACCCTGGAGGGGAGGCATGGTGGCGGCGAACAGACACGTGGGCTCGGGCAAGGTCCCCGAGTAGTCGCCCCACGTGTGCTGTTCGAACTCGCCGAGGGTCAGCGTGACTGGTGTGCGCAAGCCGTTCGTCAACAAGCCGCTCGCCCGATGGGCCAGCGTCTCGAAGAGGACCTGAAGGCCGCGGATGTGGTTGCGGTCGAGCGACTTGGGGAGACGGAAGTCGTGGACTTTGACGGAGGCGCGTTGCTTGGGGGCGCGCCCTCCTCGTCCACGACAACCGGCCGCTCTTCCGCAACCGCAACCGCATCCTGTACCGCCAGGTCCTCCATGGTCACGCCATCTGGACCAGCGACTGCGTCACTGTCGAGTCCGTGTTGACGACCTTGGTGTTGGCTTGGTAGGCCTCCTGGGCCACGACCAGGTCAGTGAGCTGGCCGGCCAGGTTGACGTTGGACGACTCGAGCGAGCCACCGACGAGCGTGCCCCGACCGCCCGTGCCGGGGGCGCCGATCTCGGGCTGCCCCGAGTTGGCCGTCGTCACGAAGTCGAGGTTCCCGACCGAGTCGAGTCCGCCCGGGTTGGCGAAGTTGGCCAGCGCCAGCTGGGCGATGGTGGCCGTGGCGCCGTTCGAGAACGAGCCCACGATGGTGCCGTTCGTGTTGATGGACCACGAGGTGAGCGTCCCGGCTGCGGCGCCGTCCTGATTGACCGCCTCGGCCGTGGAGCCGCCGGCGAACTGGGTGAACGACGTCGCCTCTCCCGGGGGCGGGAAGTCGATGTTCCAGGTGTCGCCCGTCGGGAATGTGAAGCCCGAAGGCATGGAGCCGACCGGCAACGAGAAGGAACCGTTCGAGTTGGCGGTCACCCCGGTGATCGACGCCACCTGACCCGAGGTCGGGTCGAAGGTGACCGTCGGTGGGGTGGTCCAGAGGTTCTGGGACGTGCCGGCGGCGTCGGTCACCGTGCCCTGCACCGTCCAGGCGTTGGCGGTCCCCGGCACCTGGGTGAACGTGAGGGTCACCGGGATGGCGTTGCCCAACGAGTCGTAAGCGCTCACGGTCGCCGTGGTCGGCGTAGCGGCGCCGGTGCCGCCCCAGGCCGGCAGGTTGCCGCCCATCGTGATCTCTGTCGTGGCCTTGGCCGGCACGACCTGACCCGTCGGGATGGTGATCGCGCCGATCGGGGCGTTGGTGTCGATCTGCCCGTTGACGGCCTGCCAACCCTGGACCAGACCACCGGTCGGGGTGTCGAGGTTGCCGTTGGCGTCGGTGGAGAGCTGGCCGTTGCGGGTGAACACCTGCTGGCCGCCCTGCTCGGCGACGAGGAAACCGCTCCCGCTGATGGCGACGTCGTTGGGCTGGTCGGTCTGCTGCAGCACACCGTCAGTGAGGTCGCTCGAGATACCGCCCACGCGCACACCGGACCCGACGGCCAGCGGGTTGATGCCCGCACCACTGCCGGCGGCCGAAGGCGGCGCCGTCGCCCCCTGGATCTGCTCCGACAAGAGATCGACGAAGTCGACGTCCTGCTGCTTGTAGCCGTCGGTGTTGACGTTGGCGATGTTGTTGCCAATCGTGTCGAGATACGTCTGCGTCGCGTTGATCCCCGACACAGCAGCAAGAAGTGCTTGATCCATCTTTCGGTTCCCTCCTGGTAGGTAATGCGGTCTTGTCGAATGTGAAGAAAGTGAAGTCGTGAAGTCGTGAAGTCGTGACGTTGACGTCGTGAACTCGTGATGTCGTGCGTCAGCTCCCGACGGTGCCCACCGTCTGCACGTCGCTGAGTGGCACCGACGTGCCGTTCACGTTGAGCGTCGGGCCGCCAGAGGTGTCGAGGGATACACCTTTGACGACGCCGGTGACGGTGGTCCCGTCCGAAAGCGTGGCGCTGACCGTCTGACCGATCATCGATGTCGAGGCCTGCTGCTGCTGGGAGGAGGCCTCGGCCGCCACCGACGTTTGGAGCTGGGTCATGGTCTCGACTTCGGTCAGCTGTGCCGTCTGTGACAGGAACTGCGTACCCGAAGTCGGGTTGAGGGGGTCTTGGTACTTGAGCTGGGCGACCAGCAGGTTCAAGAAGGTGTTGGGGTCCTCCAGGCTCTGCAGCGGGTTCGTGGAACCGGCCGCCGAGGAGGTCTGACCGGTGGAGCCGGCGCCGCTGTTCGAGTTGACGTGGGCGATGGTCATGGTCGGAGCTCCTGGTGCGGCGAGTCGGTGATGGGATCGGACACGTGCGAGAACGAAGTCGTGGTCGTGGACGTGGTCGTGGTCGTTGTCGTGGTCATGGCGCTCACGTCCCGAGAGTCAGAGCGGACTGGTACGCGGTCTTCGCCTGGTTCACGACCGAGACGTTGGCTTGATAACTCGTTTGCGCCATCACCAGGTTGACCATCTGCTGGCCCAGGTTGACGGTGGCGACGCGGATCATGCCCTGCGAGTCGGCGTTCGGGTTGCCCGGGTCGTAGACCTCTTGGCCCACGTTGGAGCCGAGCTGGACCGAGGTCGCCACTCCCTGACCCGCCCCCTTGGGCTCACCCGAAGGCACCGGGACGGCGTCGACATACTGCGTCTGGTAGGTGCCCTCGCTCGTCGGTCCCGAGTCGTCGGCGTTGGCGATGTTGCCGCCGGTGGCGTCAATCCATTCCTGGGCCGCGTCGATGCCCGAGGTGGCGATGGGAAGGGCTCCGAAGAGGCTCACGAGAAGCTCCCGCCGGCCGCGCCCTGGACGAGCCGGAACTGTGCGTTGAGCAGTTCGACCAGGCTCTGGTACTGCATGGTCTCCTGCGTGGCCGACGTCATCTCCGTCGGCAGGTCGACGTTGTTGCCGTTGGTGCTGGCGGCCCGGGTCGAGTTGGCGACGACCGACTGCGCCGTGCCGCCGCTCGGCGATTCCATGGCGGACTGCAGGCTCTGCTCGAAGTTGAC
This sequence comes from uncultured Acidimicrobiaceae bacterium, assembly GCA_963754445.1. Lineage (GTDB taxonomy): Bacteria > Actinomycetota > Acidimicrobiia > Acidimicrobiales > RAAP-2 > Bog-473. The sequence continues at coordinate 76,358 of CAVWFT010000003.1, forward strand.
GTCTTGCGCCGTGTAGTTGGGCGTCTCGTCGTTGGCGATGTTGTTCGCCGTGGTCTGCTGCTGGAGCGAGACCCCGTCGACTGCGAACTGCAGGACGCCCATGATGCCGTCGGACACGATCTCCCCCTTCGGATGTCACTCGGAGCCGGGCACGCATGGCGCGCCTCGACCTCTTCCTCGAGCCCATCCTGGGCGATTCATGCCGGCATTCCCTGCCTGGCACTGGAGCTATCGGCCTATGCCGGGGTCACCTTTAGTGTTGGCCCGCCGCGCTGCACTGCATCGCCTCCGCCGCGGCGGCCTCCATCACCTCGGCCGAGGCGAGGAGGCCCCACCCCGACGAGCCGAGGTAGCCGGCCAGTCCGTCCAAGAAGTCTTTCTCGCTCCCGAATCGCTGCGGGACGTCGCCGTAACGACGCACCGCTCGGCGCTTCAAGGCACTACCGAAGTTCTCGGTGCCGGCGCACAGTCCGTCCAGCGCGGATCGCTCGACGGCGACGACACAGGCCGGAGGCCCCCCGTCGTCGGGTGCCGGCGCGCCGAGCATGGCCGGTACGAAACCGTGCACGACGGCGCGGGCCCGCACCTCGTGACCGTCGACCACCCTGATCTCGAGCGTGCCGTCGTCGGTCCGGACGATCGGACCTCCGCCGCTTCCCCACTCGTTGCCGACCAGGTCGTATCCCAGTTGCTTGAGCAGTTGGTTCATGGCGTCACGCACGGGGATGCCCAGTCGTTCGGGCGGGATGCGGGCTCCTCTCCCGATCGACTCGGCGTGGACGGCGCGTGTGTGCCAGATCTTGTAGTCGGCCGGACCCGAGGACTCGTGGGGCTGGGTGAAGGTGTCGACCGTCGACGTCGGGCTGTCGACGCCGAAAAGCTGCCAGACCTCTGCCATGGACGCGTCGGTCCCGGTCACCAGATCTTCGTAACGGAGGCGCAGGCACCGGCCGGGGTGAGCCTGCTCGAAGGCCAACATGGCCGCCGTGCGCTCGATCCAGTACCCGCAGACGGCCAGCACGGTGTTGTGCGGGCTCATCTGGGCATAGGACCCGAGGCCGAAGCTGTCGAGTCCCCACTCGGACGCCTCGAGCAGCGACGCCGTCACGTCCATGCAGTGCCGGTGGAGCAGGATGAAGCGGGCCTCGGGCCAGGCCTCGGCGAGCTGCTCGAGCTCAGCGACGTTGGAGAGCGATTTGTCGCACCACCGTTGCTTCCCGGCGGCTTCGAGGTGGGATGCCATGAGGGTGTCGACCACGGCCCGGGCCCTTGGCAACACGGTGTCGGCGGCGAGACCGGCGGCGCGGGCTGAACCGGCGTAGGCGGAAACGAGGGTGGCGAGATCGGTCTCGCCCGGACACGAGATCTGCTCGTGCGCGTCGATCAACCAGCGCAGCAACGTGGAGCCACTGCGGGCGTTGCAGGCCACGAACACGGGTCCCGAGACCGTCATCGACACCGTCACAGCCGGATGTCCACTCGTCGGCCACCGTCGAGCTGTTCGCCCGAGATTGCATCGGTCTCGGAGTCGCGGCGCCCATAGTCGGGTGCGATGTGCTCGGCCGAGGACTTGCTGTTTCCCTGGCCCGGACTTGCGTGGCCCTGAGGGGTGCGGTCCCCACGTGGATCCGGCTGCGCCGAACCGAAGTCGGCCAGGTCCACGTTCACGCGGCGGTCGGATCCCTCCGTCAGTTGGCTGTGGAGCTGGTTGATCGTCTGGGAGAGTGCAGCATGACCGGTGGCCGAGTCGGCCCACAGGCTGACCGACACCTCCTCGCCGGCGACAGAGACCGTGGCCTGCACGTTGCCCAGGCCCTCGGGTTGCAGAGACATCGTCACCGAGTGACTGCCGTCGTCGCCGGCCCGCAGCGGGGCGAGCACAGTCAGGACCTGCTGCGCCACCGGATCATCGGGAGCGACCGTTCCCGCCCCGGCGAAGGACGCCGTCGGCAGCGCAGTGGGTGCGGTTGCTGTGGGCGGCGCAACACCTGCCAGTGCCACGGGCGCCAGCCCGGCCGTGGTCGCAGCATTCGTCGTTGGCGCCGCACCTGACGTGGTGCCCGCACCCGACGGTGAACCAGCGGGCGTCGGCGCCGACCCGGGATCGGATCCCGCACTGGTCGATCGAGGCGTTGACCCCGGTGGGGTCGTCGGAACGGTTGGCGACGTCGTGGCAGGCAACCTGGGGTCGAGGCGCGAAGACGCGGGCGGCGGCGCGCCTCCCCCAGCCGTCGGCTGTTCCGAGCCACTCTGGCCACGATCACGATCGTTCGACCCCGACGCACGGTCGGCGGAGCCGGGACCGGTCGGCTCCTCGCTCGAGGAAGACCCCGCGGCACCGGTCGCCGGCGCGGCAATCGACCGGAGACGTCCGTCGTCGGCCCGCCTCGGAGCCGAGGCGGTCGCCGCGCCCGCTTGGACCTCGTTCGCCGGGCGTTGCGCACTCTGCCCGACCTCAGGCTCGGACGAGCCGGGTGCACGTACCGCAGGCAGCTCCGATCCACGCCCTGACGAGACAGTGCCGGCCGGCGAGTTGTTGCCGGCGCCCTGTTGCGTGCCGCTCGTCGTGTCGGTCCCACCTGAACGGGCCGGAGCAGATCCCACGGTGCCCTGGACCTCCGGTGCCGGGGCCGACCGGGGCGCTGGCGCTCCCGAGCGCGCCGGGACCGGCGAGTCGGGAGTCGGGTCGACCTGCGTCGCCGCCCGACCACTCGCTACAGGCTGGGCCGCCGGCGGCGTCGTTTCCGGTGACACGGTCGACCTCTCGGCAGCGATCGGGACAGCGGACGTCGAATCGTCCCTGGTTGTCGCCCCAACCGACCCGCCGGAGCTTTCGGCGCTCGTCGTGCCGGCGGGCCACGAAGGGACCCGGGCCAGCGGATCGTCACGCCCATCGGTCGTCGGGTCGGCCGGTGCTGCGCTCTGCGCGCTGACGTGGGGGTTCGCGTTGGTGGCGAGGAGGGCCGAGGAACCGGCCGATGACGGGAGATCGAGGGCGGAGTGGGCGTCGTTGGCGGATCCGCCGCGGGGGTCGAGCACTGCCGTCGCACCAACCGACGGGAGCTGGGCAACGGTCGGCGCAGAGGTCGGAGTCACCGCCGCACCCGACGGGCTCGTTGACACGGCGCTGGAGGGCGCTGTGCTCACCCGCGTCCCGTGAGACCGGCGCGTCGGGCCCGGCTCGGCACCGGCGCCATGGGACTCCGACGGGTCGGACCCGTGTGGGCGGCCCTTTTGATCGCCCCGCTGCTGCACGGACGCAGAAGCGACATCGAGTGCGTCGGTGAACGCAGCCGCGGTCCCCGTGTCCAACGTGGCTTGGCTGTCGGCCGCTGCCGGGGCGCTCTGTGCCGCAGGCGCCGCAGGATCGGGCCGCGCCGGGTGCGGGGCCACGAGGTTCGCCAGAGCGGATCCCCCGGCCGCCGTCATGACGAGCCGCCGATCAGGCCCATGATCGTGTTCACGTAGTTCTGCGTCTCGGCGTAGGGCGGAATACCTCCGTACCTCTCGACGGCGCCCGCTCCCGCGTTGTAAGCCGCCAGGGCAAGGGGAACCGAGCCGAATTTGGCAATGTCACCCGAGAGGATCTGTGCGGCGCCGTCGATGGCCTGCTGAGGATCGAACGGGTTCACGCCCAATCCCTGTGCCGTACTCGGCATGATCTGCATGAGTCCTTCGGCTCCGGCCGAGCTCACGGCCGATGGGTTGAAACCGGATTCCGTCTTGGCCACTGCGGCCAGCAGCGTCGGAGACACCCCGTATGTCGCACCGGCGGAAAGGAAGAGCGGCGCCAGGTTCGACGGCACGTTGAGGGATCCCGCCACGGAGCCACTGCTCCCGGCGGACGACGACGTGCTCGTGGCCGGGGTCAGGACACGCCTGATGGCCACCGGCGTACCCGCGGCCGACACGGACTGGATCTGAACCGACGTCCCGGTGTGCGGTGCGTCGATCATTTGGCCGTTGCCGATGTAAATGCCCACGTGTCCCGGGGACGAAGCCGTCCCATCACTGCCGGCGAAGAACACCAGGTCTCCTGGTTGGGCCTGCGCCAACGACGGGACCGCCTGCCCGACCGTCGCCTGCTCCTCGCTCGTACGGGGCAGAGAGACACCGAGCTGCTTGTAGACGTACTGGACGAGGCCCGAGCAGTCGAAACCCGAGGGGCTGGTCCCGCCCCACACGTAGGGAACACCGATGTACTTCGAGGCGTCCGCCACCACGGAGGCCCCGCTGACCCCACCCGAACCAGAGGAGGAGAAGGCCGAGAGGGCATTGCCTGTTCCCGATGCCGCGGTCGAGCCGAACGTGGACAGCGCTGAGGAGGCACTCGAACCCGTGTTGCTGGTCGAGCTCGATGCCTGCCCGGACACGGCGTCTTGGATCGCCGAGAGGATGCCGGCGAAGTCGCCCTGCTCGGCGTCGGTCTGGATCGTCGGACCCAGACCCTGTACCGCCGATTGCACCGCGGAAGCCTGCTGGACCATCGCCGGTGTCGGCACCTGGTCGCTGGTCGGAGCAACCGAGGTCACGGGGAGAACTCCTGCTCGCCTGCGATGAAGCGGGCCGTGACGATCCCGTCGACCTCGGTCGCCTCGTGGCGCGCATCTTCGGCGCGCAGCTCCTCGAGCTTGCGCTCCTGCAGTCGCTCCAGCGCCTCGACCCGCTGCGCCGCCTCGCGCCAGCGGCGCAGGGCGACCGCCGCTTGTGCCTCCGCCAGGGAGAGCTGGGTAGTGGCCTCGACCAGGCTCGCCGCCGCGAGGTCGGCCGATGCACTCTCCCGGTGGAACACCGTGGCGGACACCGGACCGCTCGACACGGGGACCTCTCGGTAGCGCTGAGCCGACTGGTCGCGCGTCTCGGCGGCGGCGTGCACGGTCCGGTTCCCACGCGACAGATCGGCGCGCGCAGACTCCTCTTGAGCACGCCGAACCCGCAACACGGTCTCGAGTCGGAAGCTTCGCTTGCTCACGATGCCTTCCGCTCGGCCGAGAGGTCTGGCACCGCGGCATCGAGGAGGGCGCCGAGCAAAGCCCACGAGCGCGCCGCGTCCTCTGTGACCCGGACGTCCTGGCAGAGGAACGCCTCGATGAAGTCAGAGAGCGCAACGGCCCGGTCGACCAGAGGATTGGTGCCGGACACGTACGCACCGATCTCAATGAGGTCCTTGGCATCTCGTGCAGCTGCCAGCAGCCTCCGCAACTCGCGGGCCATGGCACGCCGTTCGGGGGTCGTGATGGCCGGCTCGACCCGGGAGACCGATTCGAGGACCTCGATGCTGGGGAAATGACCGGCCGTGGCCAACCGGCGTGACAGCACGATGTGCCCATCGAGCACCGAACGAGCAGCGTCGGCGATGGGCTCGTTCATGTCGTCGCCGTCGACCAGGACGGTGTAGAGACCGGTGATGCTGCCCCGGTCGGACGTCCCGGCCCGCTCGAGAAGTTTCGGCAGGAGCGAGAAGACCGACGGCGGGTACCCACGGGTGACGGGCGGTTCACCGGCAGAGAGACCGACTTCGCGCTGCGCCATCGCGAAGCGAGTCAGGCTGTCCATCATCAGCACCACGTCGCGACCCTGATCACGAAACCACTCGGCGATCCGCGTGGCTGTGAACGCGGCACGAATGCGGACGAGCGCCGGCTCGTCCGAGGTGGCGACCACGACAACAGATCGCTCCAGGCCTTCTTCACCGAGGTCGTGTCGGATGAACTCGTTCACTTCACGACCGCGCTCGCCCACCAGGGCCAGGACCACGACGGGAGCATCCGTCCCGCGGGCGATCATGGAGAGGAGGCTCGACTTGCCCACACCCGAACCTGCGAAGATCCCCATTCGCTGACCGCGTCCGCACGGAGTGAGCGTGTCGATGGCGCGCACTCCAAGGGCCAGCTGGGTCTCGATCATGTCGCGCTTGAGGGGATGCGGTGCACTGCCCTCGACGGTCACGGGCTCCGTGTCTGCGAGTGCAGGGCCGTCGTCGATCGGACGTCCCAGACCGTCGAGGACCCGTCCGAGCAGGCTCTGGCCCACGCTGATCGACATCGGCCGCAACATCGCCTCGACCGGCGCCCCGAAGTGCACGCCCTTGAGGTCCCCGAACGGCATGCAGGCGAGGCTCTCGCCCTGGACGGCGACGACTTCGGCGTCGAGTATCCCGCCATCACGCCAGACACGCACGGCATCACCGACCGCCGCTTCGATGCCTTCGACCTCGAGACGGAGCCCGACCAAGCGGCTGACCCGCCCCGTGCGCCTTGGTTGGCAGGCCTGCCGGGCCGCGGACAGGGCGGACTCGTTCCACCCGCTCACGAACGGCCCCTGGCTCGTTCGAGCACCTGCATCGTCGGTGGCGGCTCGGTCACATCGGATCCGTCGGCCGAGCGAGTTCCCGACGCGGCCAGGAGTGCCCAGCGCACACGCCCGAGGGCAGACTCGATCTGAGCATCGATTCGGCACGGTCCGGCATCGATGACGCAACCGGCCCGCTGCACGCTCTCGTCCGGGACGACCGTGATGCGGCAATCCGTGACGTAGGCCTGCAACTCGGTGGCCTCGATCACCTCGTCGGGATGGAGTCGGATGACGAGGTCCTCACCCGGGGCGGTGAGGCGGAGCGCCCGCCGGATGGCCGAGGCCGCGGCGCTGTCGGCAAGGGACAACTCGTGATCCATGAGGGTCCGCGTCAGCTCGACGGCCAGGTTGGTGGCGTCCTCTTCGACGACGGAGATCGCGTTGCTCCGTCCCGCCTCGATGGCAGCCGCAGCCTGGGTCAGCGCTGCGGCAGCCCTCTGGACGGCTTCGCTCCGCAGGTCCTCGGCGCCGCCACGAGCGGCGGCCAGGCCTGCGTGGAAGCCCTCGTCGTACGCCTCCTGGCGGGCCGCTTCGACCCGCTCCGTCGGCGATTGATGGCGTCGTGGTCGGGGACTCTCTCCCTCGACGTACTCCACGTTGAGAGCGGCCGGTAGAGCGTTTTCGACCGCTCGGCCGCGCATCACGCGTGCGGTGCGCCCGCTGGCATTCATTGCCCGGGACTCAGACGACAAGGTCATCGTCACCTCGCATCAACACGATCTCTCCGGCTTCCTCCATCTCGCGCACCGTCTTCACGAGCTGCATCTGCGCCGATTCAACGGTGGAGAGCCGGGTCGGCCCGAGCATCTCGATCTCCTCGAGCAGATCCTCCGAGGCCCTCTCGGAGACGTTGCGCAAGAACTTGTCACGCACGTTGTCGTCGACGCCCTTGAGCGCCACGGCAAGATCTTTCGGCACGACATTGCGCAGAACCTTCTGCAGCGTCCGGTCATCCAACGCCACCACGTCGTCGAAGACGAAGAGCTGATTGCGGATCTTCTCGGCCACCTCGGGATCGAGTTCGTCGAGCTCGGTCAGAATCAGCTTCTCGGACGCACGGTCGACGTTGTTGAGGATGCTGACCAACGCGGAAACACCGCCGGCGGCCATACGGGTCACGCCGCCAGGTTGGATCAACGTGGCAAATTTACGCTCCACGATGGTCGCGATGTCCTGGACCACCTGCGGGTCGATTCGCCCCATGGTGGCGATGCGGTCGGCCACGTCGACCCGCGACTTCTCCTCCATCTTTCCGAGGATGTCTGCGGCGTGATCCGACGCCAGATGCACGAGGATGACGGCGACCGTCTGTGGGTGCTCATCGGCCAGAAACGCAGTGACCTGGATCGGGTCGAGCCTTTGCAGCAAGGTGAGTGGCCCGTCGCCGCCCACGTAGACCTGCTCCATGACCTCGTCGGCCCGATCCGCTCCCAGCCGCTCCTTGAGCAGCAGGCGGGCTTGTTCGGCTCCTCCCTGCTGGACGGCCACGATGCTGTTCACTCCCTCGAGGAACTCACCGATCACGTCGTTGACAACACTGGCGTCCAGCTGGGGCAGCTTGGCCATCTCGGTCATGAGCATGACCACTTCGGATTCGCTCATGGACTTGAGGGCCTGCGCGGCGCGATGCGTATCCATCTGCGCCAGCACGGTGGCTGCCTTCTGTGGTCCGGTCAGGGACGGCATGCTGGAATGACTCCTCAGCCTCGACTACCCGCGGCCAACAGAGGACGTCTCGCGCTCCTTCGTCCACGACCGCAGTAGCGCCGCCACCTCGGCAGGCTGGGAGTCGATGAACTTGCCCACTTCCGCGGAGCGCTGTTCGCCCACCGCGGGCCGCTCGGAACCGATGGCCGAGACCTGGGCCGTGGCGTCGGCCGATCCGGGGTCGTAGTCGAGCGCGACCGCCGTAGCCGTCGGAACGAGCATCGGTGTGCGCCGGGGCACCCGGTTCTTCTTGGCACTGCGCCACAGGAGGAAGAGGACTGCCACAATGATGAGAACGACGACCGCAGTGCGGATGAGGCCGTTCATCGATTGTTTCGACTGAGCCGCCTGCGCTGCTGCGGCAGCCTTGTTGGCGGCCGCCTCGGTCGCCGTCGAGAAGGGTGCCTCGCTCATCACCAGGTTGTCGCCTCTGGTCGCGTTGACGCCGGCGGCAGCCGCAACGCCCTGCTTGAGAGTGGCCAGGCTCACGCCCTTGGGGACGCTCTTGGCATTCACGAGCACGGCGATGGACTGGTTTTCCAAGGTCCCCGGTGCGTTCTTCTGGGTCTGCGTGACGGTTCCTGTGGAGTAGTTCGTGGACGTCGAGGAGTTCGAGTAGTTGCCCGAACCGGTGTTGCCGCCCGCGGTCGTGGCCGACCCGAGGGTTCCGCCGCTCGTGGCACCCCCGGTGGCCGTCTCGGTGCTGGTCTGCGTCTGTGTCGGGACAGAGACGGGCTTGCCACCCGGATCGGTCTGGAATCCGTTCGTCACGGTCGACACCTGGTTGAAGTTCAGCAGCGCATTCACCTGGATCTCCGCGTTGCCCTGCCCGAGCACGCTGGCCAGATACGAGGCGATCTTCGCTTGCTGAGAGGCTTCGAACGCGCTGGTCGCCCCGTCGTTGGAACCGGCTGACGTGTCCACCCCAGGGCCCGAGAGGAGGTCGCCGTTCGAGTCGGCCACCGTGACATTGGACGCGCCCAGCCCTGGCACCGAGCTTGCGACGAGGTGCACGATTGCTTGGACCTCACTGCCCGAGAGTGCTTGGCCCTGGGCGGTATCCACCAGCACGGAGGCTCCGGTCGGCGTGGCATTGGTCACGGCGAAGGTGTTCGCCTGGGGCATGGCCAGGTTCACCTGCGCGCCGGTGACGCCGTGAATCGACTCGATCGTCGACTGCAACTCACCCTGGAGGGCTTGGAGGTAGTCGGCCTGCTGAGTGGCCTGTGAGGTCGTGATCCCCTCCTTGTCCAGGATCCCGAGGCCGACGTTCGAACTCGCCGCGGGCAGGCCGGCAGAGGCCATGGCGATGCGTTCCTGGTCGACGTCGTTCTGGGGCACGTAGATGGACGCGCCACCGTCTTGAAGCTGGTACGGCACATGATTGGCCGCCAGCTTCGATGTGATGGAGGCGGCGTCGGCAGGTTGGAGATTCGTGAAGAGTGGCGCGTAGCTCGGCTTCGACACGAGGTTCATGAAGAAGTAACCGCCGATGACCATGACGGCGACCGCAACCAGTGTCACTGCCTTCTGCCCGGGAGTGAAGCCGTCGGCAAACCGACGGGCCCCTGCTCGCCAGCGGTCGAAATCTGCTGAGGCGACGAGAGCCATCAGAAGCTCATGCCCATGATGGAGTTGAAGGCGTCAACCGCCTTGGTCACCATGGCCGACGTGACCTGCGTGTCGACCGAGGCCTGGGTCGCCGCGATCATGGCATCTCCGATATTCCCCTGGCCGGCCGCCACCTGGGCGGCCTGACTCGAGGCCGAGGCCTGTGTGCTCTGGAGTTGATCGACCGCATTGAGGATGCTGTTGGAAAAGCCGTCGGAACCGGATGCGGCTGCGCCGGCGGAGGTCGCACTCGACGAGCCGGCGGCGGCCGTTGGCGGCGTGGGTGGTGACGGAGGGATTGGCGGGATCACCATGGGCGAATCTCCAACCAGGCCCGGGCAGCATTTGCCCTGGCACTCCAACTGCGGGACACAGTCACCACCCCTTGGACGTCACGTCGATGGCGTCATCGCGCGTTGCGCGACGAGCGTCACTCTCACCGTGCCCTTCCTGGGCGATCTACCGCTGGCATTCCCTGCCCGCACCATTTGTCTCGGAGGATTGGCAGGCCACCTTTAGCTCGCACCAGCCCTCGACGACACCCCGTCTGGGGGGACTGGATCGTGAATGTCAGGCCCGAGCGTCGACGTACGCAGCCCGCTGGCGGCGTGGCCGACTGGCGTGACGGAGCGCCGTCGCCACGGAGGCACGAGCATCGGCGACCTCGCCCTCGAAGGCTCGCGTCGCTCGCAGCAACTCCTGGGCCCGCGGTCGCAACGCCTCGGGGAGAGGGCCGAGCTCATCGAGCGGGCTCGGTTCACGAAGAGCTGGTCGTTCCACATCGCGGTAGGAGAAGGCCTCGCGCTGGGCGTTCAGGTAGGACTCCATGGCGTCGAGCTCGCGAGCCCAGGCGTCGAATGTGCCCCGAGAACCCTTTGTGCTCACGCGCCCGCTCCGGCCGCGCTCGGCGTGAGCCCAGCCTCCTGCTCGGCCGCCCGACGCCACGCTCCCGCAAGTTCCTGCACCACGCCGAGCACTCGCTGGGCCTGGTTCCGGTCCTTCTTGAGATTGGCCTCGAGTAGTTCCTTGTAGAGAGCGAAGTACAGCTGCGACAGGTCGTTTGCCGCCTCCCACAAATCCGTACGCAGCGTTCCCCGCAGGGCCAAAAGGATGTCCTGGGCGCCGCACAGCCCGTCGTTGACCGCCTTGAAGTCTCCACGGTCGAACGCGGCATCGGCCATGCCGAGGTCGAGGATCATCTTGTCAAAGAGCATGTTGAGACGTGCCGCAGGCGAAGCGGTGATCACCGCTTCGCGCCGATAGCGCTGCTTCATCTCCTCGGCCTTTGCTGCCGCTGACGGCACGGATCCCCTCTCCTCTCGTCCGCGATCAGGTCTAGGACAGACCCGACAGCGCGCTGGCGAGAGACTGGCTTTGGTTCTTGAGCGTGCCCAACGTGACCTCGAGTTGGCTGAACTCCTGTTGGAGCGACTTCTGTTCGGACGCAGCCAGTGACTGCTCGAAGGCAATCTCGGTGTTCATGCTGTTGGCCTGCTTGGTCAGGCCCTGTGCCGCCAGCGTGATCGAGCCGTTCACCGGGTTCGACATGGCGGAGGTCAGGCTGGAGAGACTCTGGGCAATGCCGGGCTGATAATTGAAGGTGCCCAGATCGGTGGCCGAGGTGATCCCGCTCTCGGTGACCTGGAGCGACAGCCCGCCCAGGGTCGGGTCCGTGACCGGGGCACTCAGGAACTGGCCGCTTCCGGTTGCGGTGACGCCGTTGATGGTGCCGACAACGTCCGAGCCGCTGAACGAGGCCGCCGTCCCGGCCGTGGCCCCGCCCAATCCGGTCGTCCCCGCACCCGTTGCGCTCGAGGTCACCGAGAACTGCGCTGCGCTGCCGAAATCCGAAGACGTGAGCTCCAGTTGCTGACCGTTGAGCACCTGGGCTGACAGAGAGATCCCCGCTCCAGCCAGAGCGGCATTGATCCCGCTGGCCACGTTGGTGAGGCTCTCGCCGGCCGAGGTGGCGAAATTGACGCTCTGCCCACCGGCCGCGATCGTCAACGTTTCCGCCGTACCGATAGTGCCACCGGTCAGGGTGGAACCAAGGTCCGTGGCCTGCGTGGCCGAGTGCGAGATGTTCACGTCATAGCTGCCGGCCTGCGACGTTGGTGAGGCGTAGGAGAAGCTCACGGCTCCGTTGTATGTGGCCGAGGCAGGCGAGAAGCCGCCGCCCGAGGTGAAGAGATTGGCCACCTGGGTCGGATTGGCGCTGAAGGCCGATTCGAATGCCGTCTGATCGAAATTGATCTGCCCGGACGCCAAGGTGACGCCGACACTCTCACCGTTGCCGAGAGTCGACGACCCCGCCGTGGCGGCAAAGGTGCCGAGGATCTGATTCTGGAGGTTCTGCAGCACGGCCGAGCCCATGAGCGGACCGGCAACCTTGGTCGATTCGTTGTACCCCGCGTACTGCGTGATGTCCGACAGCACCTGATTCGCCGCCGTGACCATGCTGCCCACTGCGGTCGACATGGCGTTCGCATCGGGGGCGACGCTGACCGTCACCGGGCTCGAGGTCGTGGAGGCCACCGTCACGGACAGTCCGGGCAGCAGACCGGCGAAAGTGTCGGACTGCGAGCTCAAGGTGTAGCCACCCGTGCCACCTACCTGGATCTGGGCGTTCGTCCCGGCCGTTGCGGTCCGCAGCGCTCCGAGGGTCGAGGACGAAAAGGCGGCCGGGTCCACGGACAAGTTCGCCGCAGTCCCGGTCGTCGACGACGAAAGCTGGAGAATGTACTGGTTCGTACCGGTCTGCACGGCCGAGGCGATGATGCCGGTCCCGGCGCCGTTGATGTTCGACACCAAGTCGGCCAGAGAGCCGTTGCCGGTCGACACGTTGGTGCCGGTGATCGATCCCGTCGAGAGAAGCGAGCTGTTCACCGTAGGCAACGCGGTCAGCGCGTTCAGTGTGGCCGAGATCGTGCCGCCACTCCCCGAATTGAGCGTGACCGCCGCTCCGGCGGTGACATCGGTCAGGGTGTTGGCCGTACCGTCGACGGTGATCACGCCGTCCACACCGGTCGAGGCCGTGGCCTGCGCCGTGAGCCCCAACGTGGCCAACGCCGACCCGCCGGTCACCTGCAGGCTCTGGCTGCTGCCCTGATCGGCGGTCGAGAGCACGAGATTCCCGTTGGCGTCGTAACCGGCCTGCAGGACTCCCGAGGCGCCGGCCGTGCTGATGGCCGATTGCACGGCGCTGAGCAGACTGGACCCGGTGTAACCCCCGGTCGGGCTGGCGGCGAGCGTCAGTCCGTAACTGGTGCCGTTGACCGTGACGTTCAGGGTGTTGTTGCCGGCTCCGATGGTGACCGCAGTCTGGTTCCCGACTCCCCCGGTGCCCACGGCGGATGCGGCTTCAGAGGCCTGCGTGACGGTGATGGAGTGCGATCCCTGCGTGAGGCCGGTGCCGGCGACCAAGGTGGCCAGACCGTATTGACCCCCGCCTTGAGCGAGCAGCAGCGATGGGTTGGTGTCGACCACATCGGCGGTCGAGGCCACGCTGCCCGACGAGACCAGCGAGTTGGCCGCGGCGAGCGAGAGAACATTGAACGAAACCGACCCCGACGGAGTACCAGAGGTGGCCGTGGCGGTCGCGGCGGCGCTCGACGACGTGGCCTTGACTGCGCCCCACCCCGATTGCAACGAAAGCGCCTGGGCGGCCGTCTGAAAGGCCAGGAGATCCTTGTTGATCGCCTGGTAGTCCGCGGCCTCCGAGTTGAATCCGCTCTGCTGGTTCTGCAGATCGGTGATCGGCTCGTTGTAGCTCGTCATCAGCGCCTGGATGATCGAGGCGGTGTTGAGGCCGGAGATGATGCCGTTGTCGACGATCGGCGGGCTGGACGTGCTCGAACCCGAAGAGGAGACAGTCATGCGCTCGCTCTCCTTTCGTTCGTGCCGGGCCGGGGTAATTCGTGTCGGCTGCCGCCAAGGACAGCCTTAGTACTGCAATGAAGATTGCGCCGCGTCCCCGGAAGCGGTCGGGACCACGTGGACCACTTCCAGGGACGACGGACGCAAACCTTTAGCTCAGGAGCTTCAGAACCAGTGAAGGCATCTGCTGCGCCTGCGAAAGCATCGACACACCCGACTGCATCAGGATTTGGTCGGTGCTGAACTTCGACGTCGCCTGAGCGAAGTTGACGTCGACCAGACCGCTGTAGGCGGCCTGAAGGTTTTGCTGGCCAACGGTGAGGTTGGCCACGATTGCCGTCAGTTGGTCCTGCGTAGCACCGACGTTGGCCTCGATGGACGCCACCGTGTTGATGGCGGCCTGGACAGCCGAGATCGCAGCCTGAGCGGACACGGCGTTGCCGACCGCGATCGACCCCGAAGAAACACCCAGGGACGCCGAAGTGGCGGCCTGGATCGTGATCGTCAGCTGCTGGTTGGTGTTGTCGAAGGCGCCGACCTGGAGAACCTGACCCGAGAACGAGCCGTCAAGCAGGTTGGTGGTACCGAACGACGTGGTGTTGGCAATCTGGTCGATCTGGTTCTGCAGAGCCGCAAACTCCTGCTGGTTGGCCGACAGCGACTGCGTGCTGTTGGTGGCACCGTTCGAGGAGTTGATGGCCAGCGAGTCCATCGTCTGGAGAAGCGACGAGATCTGGTTGAGCGCGCCGTTCGCCGTCTGAATCATCGAGACGCCGTTTTGGGCGTTCGACACTGCCTGCTGGTACCCGTTCGACTGGGAAAGGAGGTCCTGAGAGACCACGTACCCCGACGGGTTGTCGGCAGCGCTTTGGATCTGCAGACCCGACGACAACTGTGAAATGGCCGTCGACATCTGCGAGTCGGTGGCGTTCAAGTTGTTGTAGGCGTCAATCGCCGCAATGTTTGTGTTGACTACAAGGGAAGACATCCGTTCCTCCTGGGTTGTGCCCCATCCATGGGACTCTTTTTGTCTGTCTAGGTTCCCTTCGCCGAGGTATCAGGTTTCCCCCTCCTCACCCGAACCTGGGCACCGTGAATACAGTCGGCTGGCCACCAGCGGGCTTGAGCAGAGACTTTGGGGTTGTCTCGGCGTTGTCCTATCGGCTCAACCCTCCTGAACAGGCCGCCGATACCTGATCATGCGCCGTAACCCCGCCACGATCGTGGTGCCGGCCTGGAACGCCTGGGAACAGACTCAGGCCTGCCTCGAGTCACTTCGCCCAACGCTCGGTGTCCAGGACCAGGTCATCGTCGTCGACAACGGCTCTGTCGACACCACCTCCACCCGTCTGAAGCTCTTTTCCTGGGCCGAGGTGGTGACCAACCCCTCTAACCTCGGCGTGGCCGAGGCCTACAACCAGGGTGTCAGGCAGGCCCGGCACGACATCATCGTCTTCCTCCACAACGACACCGTCGTGACCGGTCATTGGCTCGACGCCCTGCTGATGCCGTTCGAGGACTCCGCAGTGGGCGCCGTCGGACCGCGCTCCAACTTCTGTTCGGGCCCTCAGGCGGCCGAGGGTGCGTCCTATCTCGACGACGACACCGCCGGCTTCCGCCAGTTCGCCCGCGACTGGGAACAAGCGCACCGCACGGAGATCTCCCCGATCGAGCTCCTGAGTCCGTTCTGCCTGGCCGTGCGTCGTTCGGCATTCGACCAAGTCCTCGGCTTCGACGACGATGATGCCGCAGCCGGAATCGAAGAGGACGACCTCTGTCGCCGGCTTACCTCGAAGGGTTGGGGGTTGCGGATCGCCCATGGCTCGTTCGTGCACCACGGGGGTCACCGAACCTTCGAGGCCAACGGTGTCGACTGGTACGCGCGGCGTTCGGCGAATCGCACTCGCTTCGACGATCGCTGGGGCCCGGGTGCACCCCGTGTGCATCCGCTGATCTCGGCCTGCCTGATCGTCAAGGACGAAGAGGAGAACCTGCCCCGTTGCCTGGCGTCGCTCGAAGGCGTGGCCGACCAAATCGTCATCTACGACACCGGATCGGGTGACGACACCGTTCGCATCGCCCGGGAATCGGGAGCAACCGTGCTCGAAGGGTTTTGGGACGACGATTTCTCCCGGGCGCGCAACACGGCGCTGGCCGCCTGCACCGGGGATTGGATCGCCTGGCTCGATGCGGACGAGGCACTGCGCTGCGAGGACGTTGACGCCCTGCGAGCCCAGCTCGCCCGGACCCGTTCCGAGGTCGACGGTTACAGCGTGGTCATCGAGAACGCCACCGGAGCCGGCGTGGGGTCGATGTTCGTCCACTCGGCCTGCCGGTTCTTCCGGCGCGCCCGCTGCGAGTGGGCCGGCCGCCTCCACGAGCAAGTAGCCGGTCGGAGAACACACCGACCTGTCTCGACGGCGGCGCTCGAGGTGACGCGCATCCACCACACCGGCTACATGACCGAAGCGATGCACTCACGGGGCAAGGCGGAGCGCAACCTGCGGGTGGCCGAGGCTGAGGTCGAGTCGGACGACGGCTGGGACAAGGGGTTCTCGCTGACGAGCCTCGGTCGGTCGTACATGACCGCCGGCAAGCCCGAGCAGGCGTTGGAGTACTGCCGCCGCGGGGCGGAGGCGACCGAGAACATGATCACGCGCCGCTTGGCCTATCGCACGGTGGTGGACGCCCTCGCCGCCATGGGCCGTTTCGACGAGGCGCTGGTCGCCCTTGAGGACCTGCGCGGGGCCAGCGACAAAATGGTGCTCGTCCAGGTTCTCGAGGCCAATGTGCTGAGGCAACAGGGACGCCACGAGGAGGCGCTCGCCTTGCTCGAGGTGGTCGACCAGACCCAGTTCGACGACGATGGGTTCGAGTACGACGCCACGATGTTCGCCCAGCAGCGAGCCGAATCCCTGTCGGCTCTTGGTCGCTCCGGTGAAGCCGCCGACGCCCTGCTCGACGTCCTCACGGAAGACGGGGTCCTCGACTCCCACCTGGGGATCCTCGTCGAGTACCTCGACCGTGCCGGTCGTCCCCTGGACCAGGTCGCCGTCGCCCTTCCCGAGGAGCAACTCCCGCAGTTCCTGGCCCAGGTGTTACAGCTGAGAACCGATATCGCCGACCGCGTGCTCGAGGCCTGCTTCGAGTCTCGACCGGGCGACGTCCTACCGGTGCTGGCGACCGCAGCCACGTTGGCCCGGCGCTTGCCGCTCGAACGTGCACTCCAGTGGTCGGCGCGTCTCCGGGCGTGTGGGCTCGACGCGTCATGCCCTCTCTTGTTCATCGCTACCGACCCCCAGCGCTCCCCCGTCGAGCGTGCCCGTGCCGTCGCCGCCGGCTTCAAACTGTTCGGAGACCCCAAGCTCCCCATGTGCTTCGGCGACATTCTCGGCGCAGCGACCGAGGAGCAGCGCCAGACGATCTGCGCCGAGGCAGCCGTGCTGTGTCCGGCGTTGCTCGAGGAGTCAGGTCTGGCCCTTTCGGCCGAGGTGCGCTGAGGTCGTAGGGTCGACCAAGCCGCGACAGGCGGAGCGATCTCTTCGTGTCGTCGGCGAGCGACGGAGTGGCGCGCACACCGAGCTGCGCAAGCAGCATTCGTCGGGGTCACGAACCGGGCGCTGGCCCAGGTCAGACCGGCGAAGGGCTCCCCACCAGTCCCTGCAGCCGCCCGGCGACCACTGCCAAGACGTGATTCCAGGTGAATTCAGCCAGGATGCGTCGACGGCCCGCCTCCCCCATCCCGGAGACGACCGAGGGGTCGTCGACGACGCGGCGCATGATCCCCGCCAGGGCGTCGGCGTTCGGCTCGGCCCACCAGTACCCGATCGAAGAGGGGCCGATCTCGGTCATCTCGACCGGTGTCTGCGCGGAGGGGACGAAGAGCGCGTTCTCCGCAGTGCAGAAATCGAGACAGGCGCCGTAGTCGGTGACGATCACCGGAAGCCCCGAGGCCATCGCCTCGGCGACGGGAAGACCGAATCCCTCGCCGCGGTACGGGTGCACCAGGACATCGCAACTGCGGTAGAGCGCGGCCATGTCGGCTTCCGTCAGGTCGTCGTCGATGAGTTCGACCTCGGCCGAGAGAGGATCGAGCGCCACGGCTCGGAGCTGGTCGTCGATGGTCGAGCCGCGGTACACGTGGCCCGATCCGAAGGCCTTGACCACGAGACAGACGTCGTCATCGGGCCCGAACGACTCGAGGTACGAGCGCAGGAGCACATCGACACCCTTGCGGGCGATCGTGCCTCCGACGAAGAGGAATTTCGTGGCTTTCGCGGTCCGGAGCTGGTACCCGGGTCCGGTCGGGCTGAACCGATCGGTATCCACACCGTGGGGGACAACCGCAACCGATGACTCGGGCACGCCGCTGCGGACGTAGCAATCCCTGACCCAGGACGTCGGGCACCAGACCTCGGCGACGTTGCGGCGGATCTGCGGGATCCAGGCCGACGGGATGCCCCCGAATTCCCAGGGCTGGATGAGCACGAGCGGGGCGGATCCGGCCGACGAGAGGTCGGGTGGCCACCGATGGCGGACGACGAGGTCGATGTCGTTCCGGTCGCGGTGAGGCGGGAATGACCGCCCGATCCGTTCGACCTCGATCGCCGAATCGACGAAGAACGGCGGCGCCTCCGACGTCACCGGTGTGACGGCGGCCAAGCCGGCGACGGCCAGACGGCCGGCCAATGCCCGGTTCACGTGGGCCAGGCTGTGGTGCGCGTAGAAGTCCCCCTCCCAGCGGATACTGGGTACGGACGGAGATGTCATCGCCGGACCGGACGAATCGAGCGCCCGCCCGCGCTCCCCGTTGCCCACCCCCGCGGACCCAGATCCCGATATCGCACCCGGGGATGCGGGCGAGAACACGCCCGTACGGCGCATCCCGGTCCTCTCGGCCAGGGCGTCGATGCGTTCCGCCAGGACGCCCGAGACCTGTTGCCACTGCCACTTGCGTTCGACGTCGGCCCTCGCCCGGGCGCCGATGCGTGTGCGGTATTCGGCGTCGGCCTCCAGCCGCGTCATGACTTCCACAAGATGTTCGACGGACGGCTCGGCCCACGAGTGACCCCTGTAGAAGGCGAACTCGGCCCGGCCGTCGATGGCGCGCAGGCCCTCGATATCGAGCAGGACGCTGTTCTCGTCGTCCATGAACTCGAGGTTCCCGCTCCAGCGGGTGGCCACTGTCGGCAGGCGACAGGCCATCGCCTCGATCATCGGCCGGCCCCACCCCTCACCTCGCGAGGCGCTCACATACACGTCGGCGGCAGCGTAGAGACGAGGCAGGTCGGTCAGGCTCAACGGGCGGTCGAGCACGATGATCGGAGCCACATCGCGCCGGCTCTTTCCGATCGACTCCAAGAATGCGTCGATGCGTTCGTTCGGATCGAAGCAGGAGCCCTCGTGAGGTGCTGTGCGCAACACCAACGAAGCATCGTCGTCGGGCCCGAAGGCTGCCGCCCAGGCCGAGAGGATGACGTCCCATCCCTTGCGGTACGACCACTCGAAGATGGAGAGGAACACGGTGCCGCGCACGCCGTGGACGCGCAGGGGACGCAGCCCGGGCCTGAAGAGCGACCCGTCAACACCGCCGGGCACCACCTCGACGGGAACGCTGACGCCAGCCCTGGTGAAGGTCTCCCGGTTGAAGGAGGCGGGCACCCAGACCTCGTCCATCTGGTTGAGGCGGCCCACCCAATCGGCCGGTATCGAGTCCGTCTCGAACATCGTGCGCATGACATTTGCCTGCGCGCCCTGGACGGGCGTGGCGCAGTAACCCGGCATGTGTTGCACCGAGACGAACGGGTGGCCGAGAGGGGTCTGGACCGCCTGGTGCAAGGAGAGCAGGCGACTCGGGGCCGAGGCGGCGAGCTGATCGATGAACTCGGGCACTTCTTGTCCCCAGGCGCGTGCCGTGACGGGATGACCCCGCTTCTGCATGGCGGTGATCATCGCCCGGCCTTCGTCCCCGTAACCGCTGAAGTTGAAGATCGGGCACTGCCACATCAGGGAGATCGGTGCCGCCGCGGTGGCGTGGTCCGACGTGCGCCCACCTGCTCCGGGAGCGTGGCGATGGCCCGCGGCGCGCGGCGCGGTGACGCGACCCCCGCCGCCACGAGAGCGACTGCCGGACTTTCGACCTCCCCGCTGGGGCACGACGTTGATGGTCGTCGCGAAACCGTTCGAAATTGAGCGTTTCTTGATCAAACGACGCGGGCGGACAGGTGCGCCGACGGCTGAGCGATGCGACCAGAGTTGGTCGGGCGGCACCTGTGGGTCGTGCGGTGGGTCGTGCGGTGGTTCGTGCGGTGGTTCGTGCGGTTGGTCGGGCGGTCCGTCGATCATGTCCGCCGGTGACGTCCGCCGGTGACGTCCGCCGGCCGGGAATTCCGTGTCGACTCAGGTCAGTGCCACATCTCAAGAATCCCTGAAGGTGGGCCGATGTCTGGTTTGAGGTGTTGCGGCCGCCCGAGCGGCAGGGCACGAGAGCAGTTGGCTCTCTCCCACCGAAGGAGGACCCCCGTTGCAGTACTTCGTGGCATTCCACCAGCTCGATGTGCTCGACGGCATGGAAGGCCGGTGCGTCACGGGGCTGTACCCGCACCTGCGCCTGGTCTCCCTCCTGCCCGCCGACGTCACCGTGCACGCCGCAGCGAAGCTGCCCCCGCATCTGCGCCAACGCATCATCACGGACCCCGCACCCGAGCTCGTGCGCACCGGCCTGCACGGAGTGCTCAGCGCCGACAGCATCGAGACCCGCCAGATCCTGACCACCGTCCCGCCCGACGTCATCTTCGACTGGGGCGGCCTCAACGTGGCCTACGAGCGTTGGCTGCACACCGTCTACCTCCCACACTGCGCCACCACCGCCCTGTACAGCCCCGAGAACCTCTACCCGTCGGACTGGACGACCCAGCCGATGACGATCGACATCGTGGGCAGTTGCGAGGCCTACTTCATGGAACAGCAGGTGCAGGCGGTCGCCACCCAGCTGGGGGTGCAGATCAGCTCGTACCACACGCTGCAGAACCATCCCGTCGCCTCGGCGTCCGCCGGGGGGCCCGCCACCGCTCGACTCGTCGTGCCGCCGCTGCGCTACATGCATCCCGACACCCTGGACGACATCGTCGTGCACGCCAACCACCTGCGACTCTTCGAGGAGTCGAGGTCCAGGTTGGTGGCGTACCTCGATTCGATCCTGGTCGGCCACGACGACACGCCACAGTTCGTCACCGGGTTCATCGAGCCGTGCGTGAATCCGCTGGGTGTTTCCTTCCACGGCGCCGACCTGTCCAACCTCAAATACTTCGTGCGCTGCCTCAACGACGTGATCATCGAGTGGTGCGACGGTCACGCACAGACCTGGTACATCGACGCCAACGAGACCGCAGCGATGATCGGCAAGAATTACATCGACGACGGCCCCATCGCCCACTACGCGCACCGCATCCCGTTCGACCCCTACGACGACTGGGTGGAGCGGGATGATCCGGTGGCCACGCAGCCGCTCCTGCGCAGCTTCGAGATCCGATCGTCCAACTTCTACGCCGCCGTCATCCGCGAGGTCTGCACCCGCCTGGCCATGCTCACAGGTCGTGACCAGGTCAAGGCGGTGATCGTCGACCTGGACAACACGCTCTGGCGCGGTCTCGCTTCGGACCAGGCCGTGGGATCGTGGAACGGGCGACCCCAGGGCATCGTGGAGGCGCTCAAGGTGCTCAAGAAGCGCGGTGTCCTCCTTGCCGTGGCGAGCAAGAACGACGAGGCCTACATCCGGACCCACTGGAACCGCATCCTGCATGAGTACGCGGAGGTGCCGCTGGGCTGCGCGTTGAGCCTGGACGACTTCGACAGCGTCCGCATCGACTTCCGCCCGAAGTCGGTCACGGTGGGCGAGATCCTGGCCGAGCTGAACATCCACGCCGACGCCACCGTGTTCGTCGACGACAACCCTCTCGAGCGCGAGGAGGTCCAGGCCGCCTTTCCCGCCATGCGGGTCCTCGGCGCCGAGCTCAACTACGTGCGCCGCGAGCTCCTGTTCAGCCCCTTCACCCAGCACGCGCGACTCACTGCGGAGGACGCCACTCGTTCGGCGACCGTGCGCCAGCAGGCCTTGCTCGGCGAGCATCGCGCAGCCGGGACGGCTGACGACTTCTTGTCCTCGCTCGGGCTGACCTGCCGGGTGACCGAAGTCGACGATCCCGCCGCGGCCGAGGCGCAACGCGCCGTGCAGCTGATCAACAAGACGAACCAGTGGAACCTCAACGGCGGACGTCTCGGCGAGGGCGACCTGCGGCGGGCGCTGGCCGGGGGCCAACGGCTCTTCGTGGCCCACACCAAGGACCGCTCGAACGACTACGGGCTGGTGGCGGCCGCGCTGATCGACGAGTCGGCCGAGCGGATCACGCACATGGTGGTCAGCTGCCGGGTGATCGGGATGGGCATCGACGCAGCACTGGCCCATGCCGTGCTCAGCCGGTTCGGGCCGGCACTGGCCTTCGCCTACGCCGACAGCGGGCGCAACATGGCCGTGCGCAGCTTCCTGCAGGGCCACCTGCGCCCGAACGGATCGCCCACCGACGGGGGCGGCGGCGACGATGGGGCCGGCGGCAACGGCCTCGAGGCGGGCCCGGTCGTGCTCGGCGGCGTGGACGCGCCCACGCACATCGAACTGAGCGTCGAGGCACCACGTTCGGCGCCGGAGACGGCACCGTCGGCGCGGCCGGCACCGTCGGGGGGGCCGGTCGCCGCAGCCGGCGCCGGCGTCCACGGCCGGACCGGGGACGACGCGCGTCCCGTCGCCGGCTAAAGCCCACCTCGCCCCGCGCCGATATTCCGTTCGGAGGACGAGCAGCCACCGGACGGCGCTCACACCTCGGCCAGGGACCGGCCGACCCCTTTTGGTGAGGTGTGATGACGCGCAATCGGATCGGTTTGATCGGCATCCCGGCCGGTGTGGTCGGGATCGTCGTCATGCTGATCGTGCCGATGCCGCCGTACCTGCTGGACGTCCTCATCAGCCTGAACATCTCGGCCGCCGTGATCGTGATGCTCATGAGCATGCACGTCAGGAAGCCGCTCGACTTCTCGGCCTTCCCCGCCCTCCTCCTCGTGGCCACCATGTTCCGGCTGGCCCTCAACGTCAGCGCCACCCGCCTCGTCCTCGAGCACGGCTACGCCGGCGCGGTCATCGAGTCGTTCGGTTCCTTCGTCGTGGGCGGCTCCCTCATCGTCGGGCTCGTCGTCTTCCTGATCCTGATCGTCATCCAGTTCGTCGTCGTGACCGCCGGTGCGGGTCGCGTGGCCGAGGTCGCCGCTCGATTCACCCTCGACGGCATGCCCGGCAAGCAGATGGCCATCGACGCCGATCTCAACTCGGGCTCCATCAACGAGCAGGAGGCCAAGCGCCGACGGGCGGAGATCTCGAACGAAGCCGACTTCTACGGCGCCATGGACGGTGCGTCCAAGTTCGTCCGTGGTGACGCCATCGCGGCCGTCATCATCACCCTGATCAATCTGATCGGCGGGTTCGCTGTCGGGATCCTCCAACAGCACCTCTCCCCGAGCGACGCCGTACACACGTACTCGCTCCTCAGCGTGGGTGACGGACTCGTCTCGCAGATCCCGGCCCTGCTCCTGTCGATCTCGACCGGCATCATGGTGACCCGGGCCGCCACCGAGGACGACTTCGGGACCGACGTACTCACGCAGCTGCGCCGCCAGCACAACGCGGTGCGGGTGGCCGGCGTCGTCATGATCGCCCTGGCCCTCATCCCCGGGCTGCCCCACATCGCCTTCCTCATCGTGGGCGGCCTCCTCATGCTGGCCGCCAGCCGCTTCCGGAGGACTACCAACGCCCCGGCTCCGGCCGAGGAGCTCGTGGAGGCGGCGCCCGAGGTCGACTCCCCCGCCGCGCTGGCCGGCGAGGTCCGCATCGACCCGCTCGAGCTCGAACTGGCCCTCGACCTCATCGACCTCGTCGGTGACGGCGGCGATCTCCTCGACCGGGTCAAGGGTCTGCGGCGCAAGGTGGCCGGCGACCTCGGGCTGATCGTGCCGCCGGTGCGCACCCGCGACAACCTCGACCTGGCCCAGGGGACCTACACGATTCTGTTGCACGGCGTCGAGGCCGGGCGGGGCATGGCGCCTCCCGGTCGCCTGCTCTGCATCGGTGACGGCATCGATGCCCTGCCGGGCGAGTCGACCGTCGAGCCCGTCTTCGGCCTCGGGGCCAAGTGGGTGCCGACGGAGTTGCGCCAGCAGGCGCTCATGGCGGGGGCCACCGTCGTCGACCGCTCGTCGGTCATCACGACGCACCTGGGCGAGGTGATCTCGGAGAACGCCGGACGCCTGCTCTCGACCCAGCAGCTGCGCACGCTGCTCGATCTGGTCAAAGAGCGCGAGCCGGTCGTGATGGAGGAGATGGCCGCGGCCAACCTGGCCCTGAGCGAGCTCCAGCGCGTCCTGTGCGAGCTTCTCAACGAGGGTGTGCCGATCCGCGACCTGGCCCGCATCACCGAGGCCGTCAGCGAGCGGGCCCGGGTCAGCAAGGACCCCGACGCGCTGCTCGAGGCGGCGCGCAACGCATTGGGGCCGGCCATCACGGCGCTCTACGCCGAGGACGGGACGCTGTACGTCCTGACCATCGAGGCCATGGACGAGCGCATGCTCCTCGACTCGGTGACCGCCGGGGAGTACGGCCTGATGCTGGCCATCGACCCGAGCATGGCCGAGCGCCTGGCCCAACAGGCCGGCTTCCTGTGCGAGCAGGCCGAGCAGGCCGGCCACCAGCCGGTGCTGCTGTGCTCGTCACGCCTGCGACCGGCGGTCCAGCGGCTGCTCCACGGCCCGGTGCCGCGCCTGCACGTGATCGGCGTCAACGAAGTCTCTTCCAACGTGAAACTCGAACGACTGGGGACGGTGCAACTTGCCCACGAAATCGCTGCTGCTTGACGGACCGGACCTCGAGGAGCTCCTGGCCCGTGCCATGAACGAAGCCGGCCCGGGTGGGCGCGTGGCCAGCGCCGACCGGGTGCGACGGGGCGGGATCGGCGGATTCTTCGCCCGCGAACACTTCGAAGTGGTGATCGAGATCGACGACTACGAGGAGACCGGCGAGACGTCGCCGGCGGCGGCGTCGTCGGCTCCGAAGCTGGTCACGTCCTCGACCGGGCGGGCCTCGTCACCTCCTGCCGGGGCCCGCAACTGGACCGACCTGGCTGAAGGGACCGAGGACTTCCTCGACATCTCCGGTACGACCTCGCCGAGCCCCGAGGCGGAACCGGCATCGCCGGCCGCCCCTGCGGCGCTCGGGTCGGAGGCCCGGATGCCCTCCACCCAGAAGGCGTCCTTCGCCGCCATGTTGACCGCGATCGCCCGGGACACGGTGGCGGACGAGGACGTGCCCGCCGCCATCGACGCCACCGGCGCCACCGTTCTGGGCGACGACCCCACGTTGGTCGTCCCGGCGGTGACCGGCCCCGCCGAGACGGCTCCCCCGGCGACGACGCGCCGCCGGCAGACCTTCACGGGGACCACCACCACGAGCAGGAGCGGCGCCTGGATCGAGGCCATCGCCGAGGCCCGCCCCGAACCGGAGCCCGCGCCCGCTGCCGAGTCGGCGTCCGCCCACCTGCCGAACCCGGCCGGCGACGGCATCACCGCCGACGCCCAGACTCCCGTGCTGGCCGCCGAGTTGTTCGCCCACCTCGACGCGGCCGTCACGTCGACGGGCATCGCTGCGACGGGCGGCAACCGGGCTCCGATCGCGTCGTCGGTCGTGCAGCCGGCTCTGGCCTCGCTCGGCCTGCCGGCCGACCTGTTGCCGGAGGACTCGATCCTGTCCTGCCTCGAGAAACTGAGCACGACGAACGACGCCCAGACCTACGTGGAGGTCGCGCTGACCTCCGCCCTGCAGCGCCTGCCGGCGCCACCGCAACCGCCCGACCGGCCCGGCTCCGTCATGGTCATCGTGGGGGACCTCGACCGGGCGCTCGAATGCGCCGCCACGCTGGCCGATCGGGCCGGCATCGACCTCGACACCATCGTGGTCGCGTCCCAGGCCCGCCACCGGCGCGGCGTCATGGCCCGACACCGCCTCTCGACCCCCGAAGAGGCGGCGGAGCTGGCCTCTCGCAGCCGGCGCATGCCGCACCCGGTGATCGTCGCCATGCACGCGCCGGTCTCGGCCGAACCCGACCGTTGGGCCATGCGCCTGCTCGCAGCGCTCTCCCCCGCCGCCGTGTGGGGCGTCGCCTCGGCGACGCACAAGTGCGAGGACCTGGCGGCATGGGGCGAAGGCCTCGGCGGCCTCGACGCCCTGGCGCTCGAGGATCTGGCGGCCACCACGAGCCCGGCCGACGCCCTGGCCTCCGGCATCCCCGTCGCCATCCTCGACGGGCAGCACGCCACGCCCGCGCTGTGGGCGGCGCTCATCGCCGCCCGGCTGCTGATCGCCCGGGTCGCTGCTTCCGCTGCACCGGGCCGGGCCATGACGGCGTCGGCCAACCAGGCCGGACTCGGCTCGACGGTGGGCCGGGCCGGGACGGTTTGATCATGGGTGTCCGGCGACCGGAGCTGGTCCTGGGGGCGGCCGTTCTCGTCAGCTTGCCCATGGTGCCCGACATCCTGAGCGGCGCCATCGACACGACGGCCGCGCTCGTGCGCTTCCTCGGGGCCATCCTCGTCTGCTGGGTGTTGGCCTCGATCGTGCAGTCGGTCGTGGACCGGTACGCCGATGCGGCCGCCCAGCGCGAGTACGAGGTGCAGTTGGCCCGGGCACGGGCCCAGCACGTGACGGCGTCGGACATCGAAAGTCCCGGAGGTCCCGCGGCACAGGGGTGAGCTGGATCTATACTCGCCGCCTGGTACGAGATCCCCGAGGAGGCGGCCCGTGTTGGTCTTGAGCCGCCGGTCCCATGAAAGCATCCGGATCGGTGACACCATCGTCATCACCGTGCTCGAGGTCCGAGGCGACCACGTGCGGCTCGGCATCGATGCTCCCCACGACGTCGAAGTCCATCGCCAAGAGGTCTACGACGCCATCCAGACGGCGAACGTCTCGGCCGCATCGCCCGCGCCGGTGGCCGTGGCTGCCGCGGCCTCTGCACTACGTCGGGCCATGGGGAACGGGGCCGCGGGGGATGCCGCCCCGTCGCCGGATGAGGCGGCGGGTCCTGAGGGTGCCCGCCCTCCTCGAACCGACACCGACTGACGACCGACCGACCGACGGCGTGCGGTCGGACTGACGATCTGCGGTCCGCACGTGTCACGGCCTGAGCGGCCACGGTCGCCGGTGGCCCAGCCCGAAAGGCCCTGCCCGCCAGGCCTCCCCCGAGGACCGCTCTGGTCCTAGCGGGCCGCGCTCGCCACGGCCGGCGGCACCAGGGGCGCCGCCACGTCGTACTCGGAGCCGTGCATCACGACCTGGGCCGCAGCCCCGTTGCGTCGGTTGACGACGATCGGACCCAGCAGGTTCGCCGTGGGTGAACTGCCGTCCTCGGCCAGGGTCACGATCGAGAGCACGGCGGCATCCTCGGCCTGTAGCCCGAGCCGCTCCACCGTCTCCTCGTCCACCTCGACCTGGTAGTCGGGGAACAGCAGCCCCGGCGGCACGACGATGAACTCGACGCCCGGCGGTTGGGTGGCGCGCAGGCGGCAGAACGGCGCCAAGTCTCCGGGCATCGGCTCGATGACGAAGTCACGCAATTCGTCGAAGCCGGGTATCCCGACGGCGAACGTGACCTCGAGAACCTCGTCGGTGTCGGTCGTGCGATCGAGCAGTACCGGCGTCGGGCCGGCACCAGTTTCGGCGGGAGGAGTCATGTCTTCACCGGTTCCGCTCATCCCGCACCCAAGAACGAAACAAGCGAAGGCTGGACCAAGTTGGCCGTCGCCCACAGCGCCGTTTGGTACGAGTTCTGCTGCTGCGTGAGGTTGGTCATCGCCTGGGGCAGGTTGACGCTCTGGATCCCCGACAACTCGGAGTTCAGAGCTGCCTGCGTGCTCGAGGCTTGCGTCGAGAGGGCCTGCATCTGCTGGTACTGGGCCCCCAGCTGGGCCGCCTGGTTCTCGACGGTGGCAATGGCGCTGTCGAGATTCTGCAGATCGGTTCCCGACGCGGCCGCCAGCGACGTCGGCGTTCCCGTCGAGATGTCCTGCGAGATCTGCGCCAGCACACCGAGGCTGCCCGGTGTCGTGCTGAGCAGGCCGGTCGTCCCGGTCCCGAAGACCGAATCACCGGTCACCGAGATGGCGACCTGGGTCCCCGGGGCCACGGTCCGCACGGGTGCATTGCCGCCCCCGACGTACGTGCCGCTCGAGTCGAAGGCGGTGGTCACGTTGCCCGTGCCGGCGAAGATCGCCTGGCCGTTGTAGTTGGTGTTGGCCAGGTTGAGCAGGGTCTGCTGGGCCTGGCTGACCTGGTCGGCCAGGGCCGACAGCCCGGACTGGGAACCCGACAACGTGGCCGAGCTGATGGAGAGCACGTTCTGGCGCACCGACTGCAGCGTGCTGATGATCTCGTTCATGGTGGAGTTGCCCTGCTGGAGCCAACCGAGACCGTCACTCGCGTTGTTGGAGTACGAGGTCGAGCGGCTCAGCGCCGCATTGATCTGCATGATGTTGGCGGCCAGCGCCGGGTTGTCCGAGGGCTGGTTCACCACGTTGCCCGTCGACAGCTGCTCCTGGAGCTGCGCGATCGACGTCTCGTCGCTGTTCAGATTGGAGATCATCTCGTCGTTCATGACCGACGGGGTGAGTTGGATGGACGGCATGAACGACCCACTCATCGACACGGTCATCGGATCAAACCCCCACTCCAGCCCGGGTGAACGTGCACGCGAAATCGTACTGTCCCGGTGTCATCGGTCGGCGTCATCGAAGTGCGGCAGAACTGGTTCATGTCGCCGCCAGCAGCGATTGGACCATTGTGTCGATGGTCGAGATGACCTTCGCCGACGCCTGATAGGCCTGCTGGAACCCGAGCATCTCCACCGTCTGTTGGTCGGTGTTGACGCCTGTCACCGACCCCAGCGAGGCCGAGAGGGACTGGCTGAGCGATGACTGGGCATTGCTCTGGGCGGTCACCGTCTGCACGTCGGAGCCCACGTTCGTGATGAAGGTCTGGTAGGCCTGGTCCGGTCCCGTCGGCGAGGTGCCGAGCTCGGCCAGGGCCGATGCGTTCGAGCCGTCGTTCGTGCCGTTGGTGGCCGACGACGCCGCCGCCAGCAGGGCCGGGTTGCCGACCACGGCCTGGTTGACCGAAATCGTGGCGGCCGCTCCCGACGAGTTCCCGATCACGAAGAGCGGCGCGCTGTTGTTCGGGCCCACCCCTGCTCCGGCTGCCACGTCGGAGTTCCCCGAGGCGTCGAAGCCCTGCCCCAGCGCACTGTTGACCGTGTTGGCCAGGTTGGTGGCCACCGTGTTCAGTTGCGACTGGTAGCCCGGGATGCTCACGTTGACCGCAGTCAAGAGGCCGGCCAGTGTGCCGTTGGACACCGGCAGTGTCACGCCGGTGTTGTTCGACACGATCGACACGGACGGCGGCGAGCCGGTCGACTTCATGGTGAGGGAGTCGGACGTGCCGCCCTGCACGAGCTGGACGCCGCCCACGTAGACGTTGAGGGAGCCGTCGGACTGCGCATTGGTCGTGATGCCGATGTCTTGACCGAGCTGACCGACCAGGTTGTTGCGCTGGTCGATCAGCGAGTTCGGTTGCCCGCCCGAGGCCACCGTGGCCACGATGGACTTGTTCAGCGCGGCCACCTGGCTCAGCAGGCCGTTGACCTGCGTCACGTCCGAGTTGATCTGCGTCGACGTGTTCTCGGCCGTCTGCGACAACGAAGTGGACGCCTGGTTCAGGGTGGAGACCATGTTCTCGGCTTGGTTGATGACCTCGGTCCGGGGCGCCGTCTCCGAAGGATTGGTGGCGATGGTGTCCCAGGACGACCAGAAGGTCGAGAGCTGGGCCGACAAGCCGTTCGATCCCGGCTCGGGGAAGATCGACTCGATGGACGAGAGCGTCTGTTGCAGGGCCGAACTCCCCGCCGCCGCGCCCGAGGCGGCCAGGTTGTCCGCGCTCAGCACGGCGTCTTGCGCCTGGGCGACGTTCAGCACGGTCACGCCGGCGCCGATGCCGAGGACGTCGCCCGATGCCGTGGTGGTCAGCACCGGGGACTCGGCGGCATAGCCGGCCGTGTTCACGTTGGAGAGGTTGTCGGCGATGGTGTCCATCGCGGCTCGATCGGCCTCGAGGCCGGACGCGGCGATGGCGAAGCCGGCGTCAGTCACGCGTCCCCCTTCCCTCCCGCTCGATCCCCATGTCGATCACGACGTCCACGTCCCTGCAGTCCCTATGCGGTGGCGTTCAACAGCTGCACGCCGGAGCGCCCCCGGCCGGCCCGTCGGCCGGACGCCGCGTAGGCCACGGCCGGCTGCACTCCGAGGTATGCCAGGGCGTCGGTCGTCGCTGCCATGCGGCGGGCCAGGATCTCGCGGTTCGCCGCCGACACCTTCTCGATCTGTTCGAAGTGGTCGAGCATGGCCTGACGGTGACCAGCCAGGATCTCGCTCCACGGCTCGGGGGCCGCGGCCACGAGCGCAGCCAAGGTCGGGGCCGAGCCCAGACCAAGTTCCACCCCCACCGCGGCGACCGCTTCTTCCCGTTCGGTGTCGGCCAACTCCAGCATCTCCACCACTTGCTCGACCTCGGCTGTGGCGCGGTCGAGCCAACTGTGGTGCCCGGAGGCGAGGATCAGATGTTCCTCGGCCAACTTGAACCGGAGAAGCTCCAACACACAGCGCTCGCGCCACAGGCGAGTCGACAGCTCGTCGAAACCCATATGTGCTGTATCGGCAGCCCCGCGGACCCGGTAAAGCTTTTTTGGTCCGGCTGCCCCGCCGGGGGACCGGACCGCTCCCCGGGGTCGCCTCCGTCACCCCGCCGGGCCGCCCACCCCCGCTCCGCCGGACGATACGGGGGTTGGGGCTGCACCGGTGATGTTGTTCTCCGGCTCAGTGCCTCACTGGGTCACGAAGCTGGTGAGGTAGATGGCGCTGATCTGCTGCGCCCCCTCGGAGGTTCCCGCGATTTTCTGGAAAGCGGCCAGCAGGCTGGCTTGGGCCGCTTCACGCCCGGCCGGGTTGAGCAGGTCCGGCATGGTGAGTGCACCGAACACATCGATCTCGGCGTTGAGGAATTTGGGATCCTCGTCGGCCAGCGTGCTCGTCTCGGCCGGCGCCGTCTGCTGCATGGCCACGGTCACCTGCAGCAGGTGGCCGTCGGAGAGGTTGATGGTGTTCTGGGGCAGGCTGACGATCTTGCCGGCCGGCACCTTCTCTCCCGCCTTGTAGTGCGGCGGGAACAGCATCGGCTGAAGCACCATCGACCAGGCGCCGTAGCCCAGCACCAGGGCGCCCACCAAGATGATGAGCTTCTTCTTCAGCCCGCCCTTCTTCTTCTCACCGTCCTCTTCGCCTTCGCCCGCGGCCTGCGCTGCGTCCTGCTGCGCCGCGGCCTTTGGTGACATGGTGATCGTCATGAGGTCTCACTCTCCCCTGGTGCCATGATGACGACGTCGACGCGTCGGTTTTCGGCCATGTTCTGGGGGGATGTGTTGGGGGCGGCGGGGCGAGTCTGACCGAAACCGACGACTGCGAGCCGGTCCGGATTGATGTTGTCCACGCTGGTGAGGCGCTCGACCACGTGGACCGCACGTTCGGCCGAGAGCTCCCAGTTCGAGGCGTAGGGGCCGCCGTAGATCGCCTGGTCGTCGGTGTAACCCTGGACGGCTGCGTTGTTGGTGTTCGCCGCGAGGACCGAGGCGATCGTGTCGACCACCTTGTCGCCGACCGTGCCGAGGGAGGCCGAGTCGAGCGTGTAGAAGACCTGGTCGCTGAGGATCGACACCACGAGCTCCGACGTGTTCGGCGCTGTGGGCGAGGAGGTCTGGTTGATCGAGGCGTCGGAGCCCAGACCCGCGGTGGCCAGGGCCGTCTTGAGCTCGGCCTGGATCTGGTTGAGCGACTGGCTCCCGGCGGGCACGGCGGTGCTGGTCGACGAGGAGGAGCCACTGGCTCCCGAGGTGCTGTTCTGGCCCGACGGCTGCTGATGCAGACCCTGCACCTGCCCCGTGTGGTCGACCAGGCTGTTGTGCTCGAGCAGGCCCGTATCGTTCTTGACCACCGTGGTGTGTCCCGAAAAGGTGTCGCGCAGGGCCTGGGCCAGCGCGGTGAACTTCTTCGTGCTGATGGTGCTCAGGGCGAAGAGCACGACGAAGAGCGCCAACAGGAGCGTGATCATGTCGGCGTAGGTGAGGAGCCAACGCTCCATACCGCCCTCCGCCTCCTCGGGCTCCTCTTGATGCTCCCGCCTGGCCATCAGGCTGCTTTCTGCGGCGCGCGGACTTCGTCCCGATCCTTGGGCGGCAGGTAGGACAGCAGCTTGGACTGCACCATGCGCGGGCTGTTGCCGGCCTGGATGGCCAAGATGCCGTCCATGACGAGGCGGCGCCCCTGTGCTTCCTGTTCACTCGCTCGCTTGAGCTTGTTCGAGATCGGGAGCCAGAAGAGGTTGGCCGAGAGCACGCCCCACAGCGTGGCGGTGAACGCCTCGGCGATAGCCGGGCCGAGAACCTGCGGGTTCGACAGGTTGGCCAGCACGTGGATCAGACCGATGACCGTGCCCAAGATGCCGAGGGTGGGGGCGAAGCCGCCCATGTCGGCGAAGAATTTCACGCCCGCCTTGTGTCGCTGCTGGAGCGAGTGGATCTCGCCGTCGAGGATCTCACGGATCTCCTCGGGGTCGTTGCCATCGACGGTCATCTCGATCCCGCGCTTGAAGAAGGGATCCTCGACCTCCGCTCCGGCCTTCTCGAGGGCGAGCAAGCCCTCGCGCCGGGCCACCTCGGCCAGCTCGATCAATCGCCCGATGTCCTCGTTCATATCCTTGGGCGTTCCGCCGATGGCCTGCGAGAACGCTCCCTTGAAGCCCTTGACGTCGCTCTTCATGTAGCCGGCCACGGCGACGCACGTGGTGCCGCCGAAGCAGAGCAACAGGGGCGCCGGCTTGAAGAGCACCATCGGGTTGGAGCCCTCCAAGAACATGGAGACGAAGACGCAGCCAAGGGCACCGAGGATGGCGAAAAGCGTGAAGCGGTCTTTCATGGCTGGGCCTCAGACTCCCGGGGTCCGGGCGTCCGGCGACGTCGACTCCGTGTTGGTGGTGGGATCGGAGGCGCCGGCGTCGGCTCCGTTCGCTGCAGGTTCGATCGGCGCGGCCTCGTCCCCGCGGGCAACCGCGCGCAGGGGAACCGGCCGGGTGGAGCTCATGGCGGTGTGGTCGTAGACCTCGTGGCGGTCCACGACAGGTCCTTTGGTGGATCCACGCACCACGCGCAGGCGTGATTCGCCTTCGTTGGCGTCTTCCTCGAAGACCAGACGATGGGACAGGGCGAGCACGGAGGCCCGGAACAGGCGGATGGCGTCGATCAACTCGTCCACGGACTCGGCCACGACGAACTTGGAGCCGTCGGCCATCGTGAGCACCACGTCGGGTGTGATGTCGGCGCGCTCGATGCGATCTGGGTTGATCGCGACCTTCTCGCCGTTAAGTCTCGTAAGTGGAATCATCGCGTCCGTGCCTGCCTGGTCATGCATCCGTGCCAACCACGGGCAAAGGACCGCTCCCTAACCGAGCGGATGGTCCCTGCCGCTGCCGTGGTATCGGAGGCCTGCCAAAGCGACTTGAGGATGCCGCCACGCCAGCGCGAACTGTGACGGCAAATTGTCTGGTGGTTGTGACCTTCGGCACAAAAAGAGTCCAATGGCCCCCTCGGAATGGCCGTAGGTCCCTACCGCCCGGCACACAGCTGAGTCACAATGAGGCAACTCGAATTCGTTCGACGGGGGACTACGTCCAGGATGTCCATAGATACCGGCGGCCCGCGGGTACGCCAGCGTGCGGACGGAAGCCATTGGCCGCTCGTCGGTCGAGCGCGTGAGATCTCCCTACTGAGGGAGGCCATATCGGACCGGCGCGGCGCGGTGATCAGCGGACCGGCCGGCGTCGGCAAGACCGCCCTGGCCTCGGTGGGTGTGGCCTTCGCACGGGACCAGGGCATGGCGGTCACCGCCGTTGCCGGGACGAGGTCCTCGCGCCCATATCCCTTCGGTGCCTTCGGATCCCTGCTGGCCCACGAATCGGCTCCTCGGGCCGTCGGCCCCGAATCCTTCGCCGAGCTGCTGCGTCATTACACGCGCCAGCTGCTCGAAGATGCCGATGGCCGTCCGTTGCTGGTCTTCGTCGACGACGCTCACCTGCTCGACGACGGTTCGGCCATGCTCGTCCACCAGCTCTCGCAGACCGGTTCGGCCACCATCCTGGCCTGCATTCTCACGGCCGGCCGGGCGCGGCCTCCGGCGGCGGATTCGATGGTCGTGCTGTGGAAGGACCACCTGGCCCGACGCATCGAGCTGGTGCCGCTCGACGAGCAGGCGATGGAGGATCTCCTCCTGACGGTGCTCGGCGGACCGGTCGACGCGTTGAGCATGCGCCAGATCGCCGGGCGCTCGCAGGGCGATCCGCTCATCCTGCGCGAGCTGGTCGAAGGGGCCGTCGCCGCCGGCACCCTCCTCGATGAGAACGGGGTGTGGCGTCAGCGCGGACCGCTGCAACCGACTGCCCGGCTGGGTGAGCTGGTCGCCATGCGGTTGGGCGAGGTCACCGAGGACGAGCGCCACGTCCTCGAGCTCACGGCGCTCGGAGAGCCCCTGGCCCAACCGGCCCTCGACGAGCTGGCCGACGCCGCCGCCGTGGAGTCGCTCGAGGACCGGGGCATTCTCACCAGCCGGATGGACGGGCGCCGTCTCCAGGTGCGTCTGGCCCACCCGGTCTACGGCGACGTCATCCGACAGGGCATCAGTCCTCGGCGGGAGCGGGCCCTGGCCCGGGCCCTGGCTGAGGCGTCGGGCGGACGCCGCCAAGAGGACACTCTCCTCCTGGCATCGCTGCGCCTCGTCGGCGGCGGCGGCAGCCCCGAATTGCTCCTGGCCGGAGCCCAGGCGGCACGCGCCCGGCGTGACTTCGAGCTGACCGAGCGCATGGCCCGGGCTGCCATCGAGAGCGGCGCGGGGTTCGATGCCCGGTTGCTGGCCGCCGAAGCGGCGCACAACAGGGGCCGACACGCCCAGGCCGAGACGGAGCTGGCGACCCTGGCCTTGGGGGCGGAGACGGTCTCGGAGTCCGTCCGCGTCGCTCTCATGCGCTTCGACCACGAGTTCTTCAGCACGGGCACGGCTGATGTCTCGACGATCGAGGACCTCTTGTTGACCGACATCGAGCCCACGTGGCGCGACGAGCTGCTGGCCCGCCGGCTGATCCTCGACGGTCTCCAACGCGGTCCGCGTGCCGTCATCGAGGCCGTGCCGTTTCCGCTCGAGCGCGCCCCCGGCGAACCGCGGACCAGCCTCCATGCCGTCCTGGGCGACAGCCTGACCCGCGCCGGCACGTTGACCCGGGCCCTGCGCCTCCTGGCCCCGACCACCCCGGTACTTCCGGGGTCGGCGTCCGGCGGCGGACTCAGCGACGGCACCGATCCGGCCGGTCAGCAGGCCCGCTCGGAAATGTGGGGATCGTTCGGCACCCACGGTCTCGCCCTGATCGGACTGGGCCGCCTGCGCGAGGTCGAAGAACTGTTGGCCTCTGCCCGGGACGAAATGGCCTTCAATCCCGGTTCGCTCGAAAGTGCGGTGGTCGCGGCGAACCTCGCAGCGTTGCGTCTCGAGCAGGGTCGGGTTCAGAGCTCCTTCCTGCAGGCGACGAGTGCCTCCGCCATCTTCATGGACCTCGACCTCCCCGTCTCCGCTCGCTGGTGCTTCGCCCACACGGCGTTGGCCCTGGCGCTGGCCGGTGTCGCCGGCAAGGCCGCCGAGACCCTGGCCGAACTCGACGCCCTCCGTCTGCCCACGGACATGGAGTACGAGGTCGAGGTCCTCCAGGCGCGGGCCTGGGCCTGGGCCGCTGCAGGCGACATGGGCACGGCCCGAAAGAACCTCGAAGTGGCCGTTGAGCTGGGGCGGGAGGTGGGCGACCTCCTCGGCGCCACCAAGGCGCTGCACGGACTGGCCCGGGTG
The DNA here is from genome assembly GCA_963754445.1 of uncultured Acidimicrobiaceae bacterium. Taxonomy (GTDB): domain Bacteria; phylum Actinomycetota; class Acidimicrobiia; order Acidimicrobiales; family RAAP-2; genus Bog-473. Next base: position 112,037 of record CAVWFT010000003.1, read on the forward strand.
GGACGGGCCCGTCAGGTCGCCGACCAGATGGGTGAGCTGGCCGAACAGGTCGAGGGTGACTTCACCCAGGCTCGCTTCGCGTACACCCTGGCCGCAGCAGCCAAGGACAGCCGCTCCCTCGAGGACGCCGCCGGCCGCTTCGAGGATCTCGGCGCCCTCCTCTACGCCGCCGAAGCCCTCGGCGAGTCGGCGGTCCATTCCCGCCGTGACGGCAAGACCCGAGAAGCAGCTGCGTCCCAGCAGCGCGCCGCCCGACTGCTCTCCCGGTGCGAGGGGGCCGTGACCCCGTTCGTTCGGGCCATCGGCGCCCGGGCGCAGCTCACCCCCGCCGAACTGGACACGGCTTTGCAGGCGGCGACCGGGAGCACCGACAAGCAGATTGCCGAGATGATGCATCTCTCGGTCCGGACGGTCGAGAACCGCCTCCACCGGGCCTACCAAAAACTCGGCCTCTCGCATCGGCGCGAGCTGGCCGACGCCCTGCGCGATCTGCCCGGCACGTGAAGCCCGCTGAGAGCAGCCCTCGAACGGTCATGCGAAAACGAGAACGTGTTGCAAAACACGTGCGGTTCGCATGCCCTACGATCCCGTTGTACTTTCACTGGATACTGAAATCTGTGGGTACTCCCCGTTGACCGAATCCCCGAATGAGTTGGATTGGCGCCACCGCTTTGTCGAGGACATGGGCGGTCTGGTCCTCGTCCATGGCGCACCGAGGGCGCTCATGCGCGTCCTCGGTTGGATGGTCGTGTGTGAGCCGGCCGAGCAGACGGCGACGGACGTCCAGGACACCCTGGGCCTTTCCGCCGGGAGCGTGTCGACCGCGCTGCGCCTCCTCGGCGAGATCGGCCTGACCGAGCGGGTGAATCGGCCCGGCGATCGACGGATCTTCTACCAGTTGAGCACCGAAGGCTGGGAGCTCGTCCTCCAGCAGCGCTTCCGGGCCTTCACCGAGATCCGGGAAGTGGCCGACAAGGCCATCGCCGCCAGCGGACCCGACGCCAACGACCGGCTGCACGAAATGCGCGACACCTGGGCCTTCATGGAGTCGAGTGGCACCCAGCTGCTCGCCGCCAGCCGGGCCCGCCGCAACGGCCCCCCGGCGCCCCAGCAACAAGCGGCCTCGTCGTCCACCATGACGCAACCGCAGACCGAGGCCTGAGTCCCGACTAGCGCGTCGCCTCCCAGGCCGCCCAGCCCGCCAGAGCGAACAGGATGACCGCCGTGGCGATGCGAATGGTTGCGATGTTCACCAGCCGCAGAATGCTCTGCCCGCTGACGACGGCGAGCCCGGCAACCGCCCACAGAGCCAGCACGGCACCCACCGCCACCGACAGTGGGTCGTGGTAGTGGGCGGCCAGGTTGGCAGTCAGGATCTGGGTCAGGTCACCCCACTCGGCCAGGAAGATGACGAGGAAGGCCGTCATTGCCACGCGATGGTGCGATCCGGCCTCCTTCTCCACCAGCTCCTCCTCCTGGCGCTCCTTGACGGCTTCGCGCAGAGCGAGGACGGCGCCGATGGCGAACATCACGGCGACGATGATCTCGAGAGCACGATGCGGCAGCAGGTGGAAGAGGGCGACACCGATCGTCACCGCGATCACGACGTGGATTGCGAAGCCGGCTGCGGCCCCGAGCCAGACCATCAAGGGTTTCCCGCGGGTCGACAGCACCAGAGAGGCGAACATCGTCTTGTCGGGCAGCTCGCCCAGGAAGATGATCGGAAAGACGGCGAGGATGACACCGATTTGCAACGGGGGCCTTTCTGTCGGGATCGAACGTACCGCGCCGGCCGGTCGGTCCGACCGTCGGCGCTCCTCGATCCGCGCTGATTCAGTGCACGATCGACCCTGGCGGCACGAGTGAAGCGGATTACTCCCCGGCGGTGGTGGCGTCGAGCAGGGAACGACCTGTGAGCTCGTAGACGGTCTCGTCGTCCGAGTGCCGCCACAGTTCGAGCAGTTCGTAGGAGACCGGATCGCATCCGTACCGCATCGGACCGGCATGATCGAGCACCGCATCGACGATGTCGTTCGCCGCCTCGCCCGCAGCGACCACGCGGGGGTCGGCGTACTCCTTGCGGAGCCGGTCGGCCGTGGCGCTGAGTGCCCGGTAGTGCTCGAAGCGTGCGGCGTCCCCCTCCCCCGTGCTGAGGCGGAACATGTCTGTATCGATCGGCCCCGGCAGGATCTCGACGACTCGGATGCCGAACGGGGCGACTTCGGTGCGCAGCGTGTCGTCGAAGGCGGACACCGCCGCCTTGGAGGCCCGGTACGCGGAGAAGAAGGGGACGGACGCGAAGATCGACGACGAACTGACCGTGCAGACCACGGCGGGCGCATTCGCCCGCAACAGGGGAATCGCCGCCGAGGTCAGGGCGACGACACCGAAGACGTTCGTCTCGAACATCCGGCGCCAGTCGTCGACGTTGGCATGCTCCACGGGGAGATAGTCGGTGTCGATGCCGGCGTTGTTGACCAGGACGGTCAGGTCCTCGGGTAACTCGAACGTGGAGGGATCCGTGACGTCGAGACGCCGGACCTCGAGAGCGCCTTTGGCCTCGGCCAGCATGGACTCGCCCGCCGCCGGATCACGCATGGTGGCCACGGTCCTGAATCCCCGGGCCGCCAGCTCGAGTGCCACCGCCCGACCGATGCCCCGACTGGCCCCGGTGACGAGGGCGCTGCCGTGCACATCCATGGCCGCACCCGTGCTCACAGGTCGTACGCCGTGGCGTGTCGCGGCTCGTAGAGCAGGACCGTGCCGGCACCGGGCACCTTGAGGCCGATGCCACGCCCGAAGCCACGGCTCTCGATGTCCCCGTCGAACTGTGCTCCCTTCGTCACGAGCTCGGCCACCGTCTCCTCGATGTCGTCGCACATGAACGAGAGCTCGTGGTGCTCGCCTTCGCCGCCGGTCGGGTGGACGCCCAGCTCCGAGGGTCCCGTACGGAAGATCAGCCAGCCGTCGTGGCTGTCGACATAGGGCCAGTCGAGGACATCGCGGAAGAAGGCGCGGGCCGCGTCCGCGTCGTCTGCATGGAGCAGGGCATGCACGCCAGTGATCATGGTCGAGACACTAGGCCGCGTTCTCGATCTCCTCGTCGGCCAGGGCCGGCGTCCGGCCGAGGAGATGACGCAGGCATGCCTCGAGCGTGCGGTGCCGGAACGGTTGCCCGGCGTCGATGAGTCGAGCGGGGACGACGCGCTGGCCGGCCAGGGCGAATTCGTGTGCTGCCTCCCCGCCCAGGAGGAGTCGAGGTCCGATCGACGGCACGGGTAGCAGGGCCGGACGACGAAGGACGCGGGCCAGCGTCTGCGCGTACTCGCTGTTGCGCACAGGGTTCGGTGCTACGGCATTCACAGGCCCCTCGAGTTCGGCATCCGCGGCACAGCGAGCGATGACGTTGACCACGTCGTCGATGCCGATCCACGGCACCCATTGTCGGCCGCCACCGACGGGACCGCCGAGGCCCGAAGCGAACAGCGGCCGGAAGGCGCGCAGGAGCCCGCCTCTCGGGGACTGCACGATGCCGTTTCGGACGTGCACGACCCGGATCCCCGCCGCGGCGGCCGGTGCCGTTGCCTCCTCCCAGTCGCGTACCAGATCCGCAAGAAATCCAGACCCCCCGACGCTGTCCTCAGTCAAGAGCTCGTCGCCACGATCCGGTCCGTAGTAACCGACAGCCGAGGCCGTGACCAGAATCCGCGGTCCGTCCGACATCCCCGCCATGAGCCGGGCCAAGCGACGGGTCGGTTCGACCCGGCTCGAGTGCACGTGCTTCTTGTGTGCCTCGCTGAAGCGACCGGCGATGGAGGCACCCGCCAGATGCACCACCGCGTCGACGCCCTCGAGCGAACGGGCATCGGGGGCGTCCGGTTCCCAGCGTCGCTCGCCGGGACCGCTGGGTGCCTGGCGGACCAGCCGGACCACGTCGTGCCCGCCCGTGCTCAAGAAGGCACAGAGCGCAGCACCGATCAAACCGGACGAGCCGGTCACGGCCACCGTCATCGGGTTCGGGCGAAACCGGCTCAGGTGCCGATGCGCGGCGAGATCGCCGGCGAGCTGACGCTGGCGGTAGTGGAACATGTCGTCCAGGAAGGTCGACGGCAACGGCGTGTCCACGACATCGGTCACCGTGGTCAGTGCCTCGGACAAGGCCTTGAACTCGTGGCGATGCCGCCAGTGCAGGGGCAACGAGACCAACTCGTCGATGAACAGATGCGGCGGCTCGCACGCCACGTGCTGCGCCACCCAACGCACGCCGCCGGGCAGTCGGAGAACGGCCCGTCCATCACGCAACGAGGTGGCTTCCTGGACCACCCGCACGGGCTGCCAGGGAGGAGACAACCGATGGATGGCACCTGGTCGCCCGTGCCAGGCGAAGACCTCGTCGATCGGCGAGTCGACCGTCTGCGATGCACGCAGTCCCATGCTGGACCTACTCCCTTCCCCAGAGGGGATCCGGATATCCGAGAGACTCGCGCCGCTCCGGGGGCAGGCGCCATGGCTGATGCACCGCCGGGCCCTCGATTCCGGCGAGTTCGGGCACATAGCGGCGCACGTACGACCCGTCCGGATCATGGCGCAGGGCCTGTCGGAGAAGGTTGAAGCGGCGGTTCGGCCTGGTGTCGTTGCCCGTTCCGGCGATCCACTGCCAGTTGCCCGAGTTGTTGGCCACGTCGGCATCGGTCAGCCAATTCATGAAGTGGGCGGCGCCGAGACGCCAGTCGAGACCCAGGTCCTTGACGAGGTACGCCGCAGCCAGCATCCGGGCCCGGTTGTGCATGAACCCTTCCCGCACGAGTTGACGCATCGCTGCATCGACCACCGGGATTCCCGTCCGGCCCCGCTGCCAGGCTTCGAGCGCCGCCGGCTCGTGACGCCAGCGGTGGCGCCGGGGGCGGTAGTCCTGACTCGCCAGGGCAGGGAACGCGGCATTGACCTGGAGATGAAAATCTCTCCAGCACAGTTGACGGACGAACGGATCATGGCTCTCTGCCCGATGTGCCAGCTCGAGAGGGGACAGGCAACCGAAGTGCAAGTAGGCGCTCAGTCGCGACGTGTGGTCCCCGGCCAGGTCGTCGTGGATTTCCTCGTACTGTCCGGCCCAGCGCCTGACCCAGCGGGCTGCAAGAGCTCGCCCGAGCGTCTCGCCACCACGCTGACGCGCGGGCGAGATGTGAGGACCGCCGGCCGCTTTCTTGACCGCGAGCGAACCGCGAGCCACTCCCTGAGGCACCACGACGCGAGCCGGTGCCCGCACCGGGTCGCGCCAGGCGTGCGCGTGCCAGCGCAGCCAGTAGGGCGTGAAGACCGCATAATGATCCTTGCCGGCGGGCACCAGCTCGCCCGGGGGCACCACGGCGACTCCGGGAAACGTGCGGAACGAGCGGCCCACCTCGGCACACGCCGCCGCGAGTCGCTCCTGGCGCTCCCGGGCGATCGGGCCGACGTCGTCGCTGGCCCAGACTCCTGACGCATGCACCCGATCGGCGAGAGCCGTCGTCTCCTCGACGACATCACCGCGGCGCACGAAGAGTTCACCTCCTCGCCCCCTGAGGGAGCGGCGCAGATCGGCCAGCGACTCGGAGAGGAAGGTCTCCCGGTTGGCCGACTCCAGAGAGCGCCCGATGACGGGATCGAGCACGAAGAGGGGCACCACCCGGCGAGCCTCCCTGGAGGCGGCGGCCAGGGCCGGATGGTCGTGAATCCGCAGGTCACGGTTGAACAGCACCACCACGGTGCCCTCCCCGGTCGCTCGACCCCTGCGTCCCTTCGTGTCCGTCACGGAACCTAATTTAGTGCTAAAAGAGCCGTCCCGACCGCACACCGAGAGCCCCCGGGAGGGGCGGGTCGGGCTCGGCGCCAACTCGATCGACGCCGAGATCCGCAACCCGGTGCAGGTCCCTGGACGGGACCGACGGGCGGCGAAGTTCGCTCGGCCCCGGGCAACTGGGAAATGATGAGCCCAGTCCGACCAAGGAGATCTGCTCATGTCCACGCTCGTGGTCGATCACGCGCGTGAAGGCGTGACCGTCATCACGCTGAATCGGCCCGATCGACTCAACGCCATGAACGCGGAGTTGATCGGCGACCTCCACGACGCGCTGTCGGACCTCGGTTCTGATACCTCGTGTCGCGTCGTCGTCCTCACCGGTGCCGGGCGTGGATTTTGCGCCGGAATCGACCTGGCCGGATACGGAGCGCCACCTGGGACGACGGGTCGAGGGCGCGTGGAGGACACCTTCGCCATTCAGACGCACATTGCCGCACTGGTCCCTCGACTCCGGGGGCTCCCCCAGCCGGTGATCTCTGCGGTCAACGGTCCGGCTGCCGGGGGTGGTCTCGCGCTGGCGTTGGCCAGCGATATTCGCATCGCCAGCGCGTCGGCCCGGTTCAATGTGGCCTTCGTGCGTCTGGGCATCTCGGGCTGCGATATCGGTGTGAGCTGGCTCCTGCCCCGGCTGATCGGTGCCTCGCGCGCCTGGGAGCTGATGCTGACCGGTCGCCTCATCGACGCCGAAGAAGCCGATCGGATCGGATTGGTCCTGCGCGTCGTTCCCGACGCCGATCTTCTGCCGACGGCGCTCGAGACCGCGGGACTGATCGCCGCCAACAGCCCCTGGGGCATCCGCATGACCAAGGAGGTCATGTGGTCGCAACTCGAGATGGGTTCCCTCCAAGCAGGTATCGATCTCGAGAATCGGACCCAGGTCCTCTCGTCGATGACCGGCGACATGGCCGAAGCAGTGGCTGCGTTCTTGGAGAAGCGGCCGCCACGCTACGGAGCATCAGAGGAGGTCTGACCTCGCAGGAGTCCGGCGAGGCGATGCCGGGCGGTCGATGGGGATGAGTACCTTTAGACCTTCTCATGCGGGCCTCCCAACTCATGCCCGGAGCGGCGAAGCGCTCCTGGGCGATCGCCGCCATCGCACTCGTCGCGGTGTCATGCGCCGCCTGCGCCGAGACGCCGCAGACCCCGCTCGCACTGGGAAACCCTCCGAGCTCCGTCGCCCCGAGCCCCGACTACGCGGCGGTCTGCGCACCGTTGGGCGTGGACACGAGCAGCGGGTGCCTTCGTGTCACTCTCGATGCCATCGATACGGCGCGGGCCCACGAGGGTCTCAAGCCCATGGCGCTCCCCTCCGACTTCGCACACTTGAGCGTTCCGGAACAGGTCTTCGTCGCCGTGGACCGGGAACGAGTGGACCGCGGTCTCGCCCCGTTTCCCGGCCTTTCGCCCACCCTCGACCGAGAGGCCCAGCAGGCGGCGGGAGCAGCGCGACTGCCGCCACGACCCGGCCGGAGCTACTCCGACGTGAACCAAGAGTGGATCGGGGCGGTCGCCAACGGGCTCGATGCCGACTATCAGTGGATGTACTACGACGGGCCCAATAGCGGAGTTCCACAGTGCTCCGACTCGCAGACGTCCGGCTGCTGGGCCGATCGCTCCATCGTGCTCAACCGCTTCGGGTCCGGACACCTGGCCGTGGGCATCGGCTACGACGCATCGGGTGACGATGCTCCCGGCGATCACGGTGGATCGTCGTTGACGGCCACGCTGGCTCATGTGACCGGGGACGGTCAGCGTTATGCGTACACCTGGAGACAAGCGCTCGCCGCGACAGCGAGGGGAATACTGAAGCCCCTTCGCGACATTCCCGCGTCCGAATCCGACACCGGTATACGCAACCCCGCCTCCAACATCGATCCCGTGCCGGACTACACGCGCGTCTGCGCGCCGAGCGGCCTCGACAACTCGACGACGTGCATCGATGCCGTGCTGGCCGCCGTCAATCACGCCCACATGATCGAGGGTGTTCGCCCCATGGTGCTTCCGCCGGACTTCGCCCATCTCGACGTCCCGGATCAGCTCTTCGTCGCCGTCAACCTCGAACGGGTCGACCGCAACCTCGCCCCTTTCGTCGGCCTGACGTCAGCTCTCGACGCGAATGCCCAACGGGGCGCGGACGATGCCAACGACCCGCCGGATCCGGGCAACCACTACGTGCTCGACGACGCAGAATGGGCCGGCGGATCGTCCAACGGACTCGACGCGGTGTATGGGTGGATGTACGACGACGGCTACAACAGCGGGAACCTCGATTGCGTCCGGCGCGATGCAAGCGGGTGTTGGGGTCACCGCAAAGGCATCCTCGACGACTTCGGGTCGGGATCCAACCTTGTGATGGGTGCCGCAATCGACAACACCGGCGACATGCACGATGGTGACAACGGAGGAACGTCGATGGCGGTGACACTGGCCGTGGCGGCGGCACCCGTCCGTTCCCTCGCCTACTCGTGGACCCAGGTCCTGGCCTCCCTCGCGCAGGCCACCTTGTCGTCGTAAGGTGCCGAAGATGCAGTCCCAGCTCTACTTCAACCCATCGTGTTCGAAATGCCGGGGGGCCCGGGCCCTGCTCGTCGAGCACGGCATCGAGGTGGACGTTGTGCGCTACCTGGAAGTGACGCCGACGCGTGGTGATCTCCAACGCCTGATGGAGCTCCTCGGTTTCGACGATCCCCGCCTGATGATGCGAACCGGCGAGAGCGTCTACGAGGAGCTGAAGCTCGACACCCAGTCAGGGGTCGCGCTGCTCGATGCCATCGTGGCCAACCCGATCCTTTTGGAGCGCCCCATCCTCGTGCGTGGTGAGAGGGCAGTCATCGGCCGCCCTCCGGAGCGGGTCCTCGAACTGCTCTGACGCCGAGCTGCGCACATTCCGAGCCGGGAACCCCGGGGTGCCTTAGGGTGAGTTTTCGATCGGCCGAACCTGGCTGATCGAAAGGGGGAGGGATGACCTCGCAGCTGTTGATCTTCGGGATACTCGGCATCGCCAGCACGGCCGTCGCATTTTGGGCCAACCGCCATCTCTTCGAGAACGGCCGGGCCGGAAGAGTGAGCGTGCTCGAGGGGACGTACTACGTCGTCGGGGTGTGCTCCATCGGTCTCGGTTGGTATTTCAACGTCCGCTACACCCACCTGTATCCAAACGCCAGCTACATCAACTACACCAAGATGCTCTTCAACAACTGGGCTGCCGACTCCGCGGCCCAGGACTACATCATCGTCAACGTGGTGTTGCTGCCTCTCTGGACGATCGTGGAGGGAACGCGGCGCGGCCTGCGCTGGGCGTGGATCTTCTTCGTGATCAGCCTCTTCACGAGCTTGGCCTTCTCCGTTGCGCTCTACCTCGCCTTCATGGAGCGCCAGTTCCGCTACAGCCGAGCGGATGTCTCCGTTCCTTCGAGCACGGCGTAGCCGCAGTTGTAGCCCGGAATGAAGGTGACGCCGGGGCCGCCGTGGCAGCCTGCTCCGCACAGGTACAAGCCCTCGACCGGCACCGGGTTGTCCGGCCAGCCGCGTGGCCCGGGCCTGAAGGGACCCATGAACTCGGGCTGCAACAGCCCATGACAGAAATCACCCCCCGTGCATCCGAACATCAGCTCGTAGGTGAACGCCGGGTAGTTGAGTTGGCGGTCGATCAGGTCGGGGAAATTCGGGGCGACCGAGGCGATCTTGGCCACCATGCGGTCTGCCATTTCGTCGCGCAGCCGGTTCTGGGTCTCACGGTCGTTCGCCACCGGGAGGTAGAAGGCGAAACTGCTCGCGGCGTGCATGCCCTCCGGAGCCAGACTCGGCTCGTCGAGTGAGGGTATCTGCAGGTTGAACGATGGTGACTGGGGCACCAGGCCCCGGACACATCCCTCGAAGTCCCGTTGCATCTCCTCTGCGGTACCGAAGAAGGTGACGTTCCGGCCGAACGTGGTGCCGTTGAGCTCCTCGTAGGGGCTGCGGTACTCCGGGAGTCCCGACAGCGCGAAGTGCGCCTGAAAGTACGCGGCGCGGTGATCGATGGAGCCGACACGCCGGGCAAAACCGTCCGGCAGGGATTCGGGATCGATGAGCTGGGTGAAGGTGGCAGTCGGATCGAGGTTCGACACCACGACCGGGGCGGTCGCCACCGTGCCGTCGGTGAACTCCACACCGCGTACCGCGCCGGCATCCACCACGATGCGCGCCACCTTGACGTGGCGGCGCAACTGACCTCCGCTTCGTTCGAACAATCCACACAGGTGATCGGCCATGGTGCCGAGCCCGCCGCGCACCTTCGACATGGTGGCCGTGCCCGGGGACGCCAGGGCAAAGGCGAGGCAGAGCGCACTGCCCGGCGTCGATGGCCCGCGGAACGTCGAGTTGACCGACAGGAAGCTCAGCATGCTGCGTACCGGTGCGTGTTTGACCTTGTCGGGTAGGAAGCGGTCGATGACATCCATGACGCTCCCGAAGTACGCCACCTGCAACGCCTCGCGTTCGTTCTCGTTGGTGGCGCACGCCCACATCTCGTCGAGCGAGCGCGGCGGCCGTCGAACGTCGAACCGACCGATCGCCCGGGCGGGCGCTTCGGCCCACGCTGCGACCTCGGCCATCCCCAACACGGCTTCGATGCCCAAGCTCTCGCCGAGGTGCTCGAGCAGCCGTTCCGGATCCGAGTACAAGAAGAGCGGTGGCTCGTCTCCACCGCTGATGGACGCCGACTGCACCTCGGGTTCGTAGATCGGGCAGGAGCCGAAGTCGAGGTCCTCGAAGATCTCATTGGGTACGGGGAATTGGATCGAACCGGCCAACTCGAAGCGATAGCCCCGAATCAGCTCCACCGTGGAGGCCATGCCCCCGATGAAGTGGTTCTTCTCCACGCACAGGACGCGCAAGCCACCCCGAGCCATGACGGCCGCCGCCGTCAAGCCGTTGTGACCTGCGCCAATGACGATCGCGTCGTAGTCGGGCATTGGCACGGGACTGTACTGATCGCACAATCCGAGCGCCCGGGATACGGATCGGCCCAGGTCGATCCGGTCTTTTGCCCCTGAAACCGGTCGAGGCGCCGAGGTCCCGGTCCGGCCATCGACTCGTTCCTCGTACGCAGAGCGACGACCTTTCCTCCCACCGACCGACGTGGAGACGACGTCTCGACGCCGCTGGGGGCGACGCGACACCGATGCCGCCGCACCTCATGCGGGCACTGTCTTCAGTACGAATCACAACTGTCTTCAGTTACCAATCACAACTGTCTTCAGTACGAATCACAATTGTTAGACAACGAGTGCCAGGGTTTCCGGGGACGCAGAGCAACGGACCAGGTTGCTCGCTCCGACAGCGGAAGTGAGGCCGGTACGCTCCGCCCGTGCCGACGACTCAGCCTCTGGTGGGGCGCGACAGCGAGCTCGCGTTGATCGCCGGCGCGTTGGCCGACGAGGCCTCGGGCGGGGTCGCCCTGATTGGACCGGCAGGTGTCGGCAAGAGCGCCCTCGCACGGCAGGCCACCGAGCTGGCCACGCAACAGGGACTGCGGACATCGGTGATCCGGGCGACGTCGAGTGCTTCGCAGGTGCCTTTTGCCGCACTCGCTCCGCTGCTCTCGCTCCTCGACGTGCAACTCGAGGGGGAGCGAACGATCTTTGGTGCGGTCACGCGTGCACTGAAGGCGTGGGAAGGAAAACGACTCGTCGTGGTCGTCGACGACGCCCATGAGCTCGACGACGCGTCGGTCGCGCTGCTGGACCAGATGGTCGACACCGAATTGATCTTCGTGATTCTCACGGTGCGACTGGGTGCGCAATCCGGTTCGGGGACGCTGGACATGTGGAAGGACCTCCGGGTCGGGCGGGTACAGGTTGACCCGTTGCCCGATCCGGCGATGCGAGAGATCGCCTCGAGGAACCTCGGTGGGACGGTCGACGCAGCCACGCTGCGGCAACTGGTCTCGGCAAGCGCCGGCAACGTGCTCTTCCTGCGCGAGCTCATTCAAGGAGCCCTCGAAGCCGGACTCCTGAAGGCCCACTACGGGGTGTGGCGCCTGGAGGGATCCCTGGCCTCGTCGGCTCGCCTGCGCGACCTCATCGAGGCCAGGCTCGCCGGCCTGACCGAAGAGGAGAGGACCGCGCTCGAGCTGGTGGCCATCGGCGAGCCGCTCCTTTTGTCCGTGCTCGAGACGGTCGTCCCGGTCACCGCGGTCGAGCAGCTCGAGGAGCGAAGCCTGCTCGAAGCGTGGACGGAGGGCATCGACCCCGAGCTTCGCCTGGCCCATCCGCTCTACGGGGAGATCGTCCGGGCCACGCTGCCCAGAGTCCGGCGGGCGCGGTTGAGCCGGGCCCTGGCCGACGCCGTCGAGAGTGACGGCGATGTCACCGGTTCCGACGTGCTCCGGGTCGCGGTCTGGCGGCTCGACGGCGGGGGTGGCCGACCAGAATCCATCGCCGCCGCTGCGCGCCGTGCGTTCCGGGCGGAGGACTACGGGTTGGCCGAACGGCTGGGCCGTGCCGGCTGGGAAGGCTGGCAAAGAGCCGATGCGGCCCTCGTGCTGGGTGAGGCGCTCGACCTGCTGGGACGGGCGAAGGAAGCGGACGTGATCCTCAACGATGCGTTGCCGCGGGCAGCCAACGACCAGGAGAGGACGAGCCTGGCCGTGCGCCGCGCCTCGCTGCTCTTTCGCACCCTCAACCGCGCCGAGGACGCGCAGAGAGTCGTCGACGAGGCGACGGCGGTCGTCACGGACGAATCGTGCCTGCGTGAACTGCACGCGCTCGAAGGCGACCACTTGTTGCTGGCCGGTGACGTCGCCCGGGCCATCGAGGTGGATCAGCCCCTGCTGCGCGGGCCGACGGACGCCGCGTTCGCTCAGGCCTCACTCGACGTCGGGACGGCGCTCGCGTTGGCCGGGCGCACCACCGAGGCCCTCGAGCACACCGAGGCTGCGCTGGCTGTTCGGCTCGATCTCGACGACGAGCTCCAGCTCTCGCGCACCGGCGTCTACGTCGTTGCGCACACCTTGGCAATGGCCTATGCCGGCCGACTGGACGAGGCTGCTGCTCTTGCCGCCTCCGGCTACGACGTGGCGGTCGAGCGCGGCATCGTGGACGGCCAGGCCTGGCTGGGTTCGGTGCTCGCCAGCATCCGGCTCATGCAGGGCGACTTGCGCGCCGCGGTCAATCTGTTCCGCGAAGTGGCCGGGCTGTTCGGCCAGCTCAATCATCCGGGGAAACGCTGGGGACTGGCCGGCATCGCGCTGGCCGCAGGCCAGATGGGCGACCGGGCCACCAGTGAGTCGGCCGTCGCAGAACTGACCACGATGCCCGTGCCCTCGGTCCGGCTCATGGACGTCAATGTGATGCGGGGCCGGGCTTGGGCCTCGGTCGCCTCCGGCGATCTCGTCGCGGCGCGGGAGGAACTCTGGGCCGCCAGGCGACTGGCGGAGGGCTGGGGACAGCTGGCCGGCGCTGCCGATGCCCTCTTCGATCTCGTGCGGATCGGCGAGAAGGAAGCCGTCGACGAACTGCGCTCGCTGGCCGGTCGGATGGATGGTTCTCTCATGGCGGCCCGGGTCACCCATGCCGAGGCGGTGGCCACCCAGGATCCGGCTGTGGCCGGTCGCGCCGCCGAGGAGTTCGAGGCAATGGGTGCCCTGCTGATGGCGGCCGAGTCAGCGGCCCTGGACGACCAGCTCTCCCGACAACGCGGCCTGCACCGGCGGGCCGCATCCGCCACGGCCACGGCGGAACGGCTGGCCGCGCAGTGTGAGGGGGCTCGCACTCCCGCGCTCTCGCTGTCCCAGGATTCCGAACGCCTTTCCGCACGCGAGCGTGAGGTCGCGCTGTTGGCCGCCACGGGCCTGACCAGTCGAGAAATGGCCGGGCGACTCTTCCTCTCGAAGCGGACAGTGGACAATCACCTCCAGCGCATCTACACCAAGCTGGGTGTGACCGGTCGCCACGAGCTCGCTGACCGGCTGCACGATGCGCCGGGCGAACGAAACGGCGAACCGGAGGGGTAGACCACCCCTCCGGGCTCGCCGCCGTACACGCCTCTTGCAGCCGACTCCGCCGTCGGCGTGCACCTCCCACGCACGCCCTTCGGCGTGCCGCGGCCGGCCGGCCCCGCCTGAAGACCGGCCGGCAGCGGATCCGGCCGTTAGGCCGGAGTGGACCAGTCCAGTGCGAGCGCGTTCGGATTCGACGCGCTCGAATCTGACTGGAATTGTGACACCGGGTGCCAGCCGGTGTGTGTGCGCCCTGGGCACGACGATGGACGTCGACACCCGACGCGGTGTGCCACCTGGTTGAAAGATCAGCAGTTCGACGGGGATGATGGGGTTGTTGTTCAGCGTGCCCGTACCAGACCCGAGCGACACCACCTGCGCCGTCGCGGTGATGGCGTCACCGGGGGGTGCGGACAGTGCTGCGTTCATCTGAGCCAGCTGTTCGTTCACGGCCTGTGTTGTGGCCATGCCGTCGAGCATCGACTGGCTCGGATCCCACTCTTCCGAGATCCCCTTCGACTGCTTACTTGCCGCCTTGATATCCCTGAAGAACCCCACCGTCATGCCGCCGTGTACAGCGCGCTGAAGCGCTGACCCACATGCGGATTGGAACGCAGCCGGGACCTCCATCCCTCCGCGGCCCTGCTCCAGTCCGACCTCGTGATGCCCATTGACGCAGCAACATCTGCCGCCTTGGACTGGTCGTGGTTGCACGCCGCAAGACTCTTTGACACATCGACGTACCGTTCGAGGCTGACCCCGGCGATCGGTTCGAAATCGGGTTCTTCATCCCCTTCTCCATGAGCCCGCCACGCATGATCCGCCGCGTGCCGGGCCGACTGGTTGGTGCTCGACGCGGGGTGATGCCGGCTTCCGAGTTGACTCGCCAAGTCCGTCATCTCGGGGGCCGTGACCGACGCCTTCAATTCCTTCACTTGCTTGAAAATGCCCATCACCCCTCCTCTTGCACTCCACTCGCGGCAGCGCCCCCGCGGACCGGGGGATTCCAGGGGGACGAGCCAACACCAGGATCGGCGAAGTCGATGCCGTTGTCGTGAGTACCTGGTGCTCATTCCCGCCTCCCGCTGCCCGGCCTTCCTCGGGTCGTGAAGGGCCGGCCATCATCCACAGCAATCCCTCAGGCTCGCCACCCCGTACTACCCATGTCACGCGGGTCCCCGCGTCGTCGTGCGCGGGGACGGGAACCACACCTCAAGGAGGTCGTTATGACTGGTAGGGCCCTGTCCTGTTGTCTCGCTCGTCACGGAACCGCACTGCTCGCGGTGGCCGGCCTCGGAACACTGGGCGCCGCAGGAGTGGCCGCCGATCCGGCCGGCGCCGCCCCGACCCCGTTCCTGGCCCAGTTCTCAACCGTCACGAATGTGGCCTCCACCGTGCCGAGCGACGGAGACGTCAACCCCTACGGCATCGTCTCCGTTCCGACGACCACCGGGAACCTCGTCGCCGGCGACACGCTGGTCTCGAACTTCAACGATCGCTCGAACGTGCAGGGCACCGGCACCACGATCGTCCAGATCTCGCCCTCGGGAACGCAGACCCTCTTCGCCAACATCCAGCGCAACCAGCTCGGGGGACGCTGCCCCGGCGGCGTCGGCCTGACCACCGGTCTCACCGTCTTGAGCGATGGCTACGTGGTGGTCGGCAGCCTGCCGGCCAAGAACGCCGGGGCCGGACCACCCGAAGCCGGATGTCTCATCGTGCTCAACAGCGCGGGGCAGAGCGTCGAGACCTGGGCCAGCAGCCAGTTGATCGACGGCCCCTGGGATCTGTCGTCGAGCAAAGTCGGCAACATCGACGAGATCTTCGTGACCAACGTGCTCAACGGGACGGTGGCGGCGAACGGTCAGCCGGTGAACGGGGGCACCGTGGTGCGCCTCGACGTCACGCTCCCGACCGGGAAGGCGCCGGTGCTGATCAGCGGAACCACCGTTGCGAAGGGCTTCACCGAGGAACTGAACCAAGCCGCCCTGGTTCTCGGCCCCACCGGTGACGCCCTCGGCAAGAACGGCACGCTCTACGTCGCCGACACGGTCAACAACCGCATCGCCATGGTGCCCGACGCCACTACCCGGACCCAGCCCATCCACGGCGGGGGCGTGACACTGACGTCGGGTGGAACGCTCAATGCACCCCTGGGGATGACCTTGGCCCCGAATGGCGACATCATCACGGCCAACGGTGGCGACGGGAATGCCGTGGAGACCACGCCGGCGGGTCACCAGATCGACACCGTGCAGATGGACCCACTCAACGCGGGTGGAGATCTCTTCGGTCTGATCGTGGCGCCGAACGCGAACGGCATCCTGTTCGTCGACGACGGGGACAACACCCTGAAACTGTTCGGGCCGCCCGCGACCTGATCCCGCGCCCGGTGCGGCGGGGGCCGTGCTACGTCGAGTCCGGCCTCCATGCCGCTCCCGAGCCAGCCCCCGCTCCGGACCCATCGGGACCGACCACCAGCCCGTGGCGCTGCGCATAGAGCGCCGCCTGCGCCCGATCCCGGCTCTGGGTCTTGGCGAAGATCCGGTTGATGTGTGTCTTCACCGTGGTCTCGGCCACAAAGAGACGTTCGGCGATCTCGGTGTTCGACAAGCCTTCGGCGACGAGCGCGAGCACCTCGACCTCTCGCTCGGTGAGGCCGTCGGGAAGCTGCTGCGGGCGGCCGCCAAGCGGTTCGACACCGTGCCCGCCCGGTCGTGACTCGCCGGGTCGTCGCTCGCCGGCGCGCTCCGCAGCCCGAAGGAGGGTGGCCTGCACGCCCGCATCGAGGACCGTCTGCCCGGCGACCGCCGCATCGAGCGCGCGCCGGATGTCCTCACGACCCGCGTCCTTCGTCAGGTATCCGGCGGCGCCGGCCGACAACGCGGCCAGGATCGATTCGTCGTCGGCATAGGTCGTGAGCACGACGACGGAGACCCCCGGGTATTGGGCGCGAATGGCTCTGGTCGCCTCCACGCCGTCGAGGCGCGGCATGCGCAGATCCATCAAGACGACATCGGGGGCATGGCTCCCGACCAGCTCGACGGCCTCGACGCCGTCCCCGGCCAGCCCCACCACCACCGTGGCGGGGAACCCCTCGACGATGGTGGCCAGACCCTCCCGCACGACCCTCTGATCATCGGCGATCAGCACCTTCATCCCGACACCGCCCTGTCGATCCTCCTGACACCGCCGTCGGTGCCCGCACTGCCGGCACTGCCGTAGGTGCCGGCAGTGTCGTGGGTGCCGGCGTTCCCTCCGCTCCCGCGTGAACCCGTCGGCTCCGCCGAACCCGCGGCGGAGGCCAATGGCACGACAGCCCTCACTCGCCAACCGTCCGGTGTCGGGCCCACCTCCACCTCACCCCCGAGAAGGGCCACCCGCTCGGCGATGCCACGCAGCCCGTAACCGCCGCCACTCGTGGCGAGGAACTCCAGCGGCCGCTGCGGACGGCCCGAACCGGTCCCGGTGCCGGAGCTCGTCCCGGGACGGTCGGCCCGCTCCCCTGCCCCTGCCCCCGCCGCTGCCCCCGCCTCCGTACCGGCCGTCGGCTCCGCCCCTGCCCCCGCCTCCGCCCCCGCCTCCGCACCTGCCCCCCCTGCTGGTGCTGCCGCCGACGCCACGTTGTCCACGCACAACGACACCGACCCCGTCCCGAACGCCAACACCACCGACGTCGGCGTCCCCGGGGCGTGCTTCATCACGTTGGTCAATGCCTCCTGCGCCACTCGATACAGGCTCATGACCACCGGCGCGGGCAAGCGTTGCAGGTCTCCGGCCACGGTGAACGCAGCCTCGTGGCGCCCGGCGAGGCGGCGGAGCTGGTCGTCGAGGGGAGCGGCGTCGTCACGGAGCGCCTGCACGGCTCCGCGCGACTCGTTCAACCCTTCGCGCACGAGTTGCTTGGTCTTCTCGAGCTGGGCCCGCACCGCCGTGCTCGTCTGGGGCTCGCCATCGACCACGGTGGCGAAGGCCTCGAGCTGGAGCGAGAGCGCGGCCAGCGTGTGGGCCAGCACGTCGTGGATCTCGCGGGCGAGGTGGTTGCGCTCGCCGAGGAGCTCGGCCCGGGCCCGCTCCACCTCTCCCTTGGCCATCTCGACTTCCATCTGCGCCGCTTGCTCCGTGCGCTCGACCGTCTGGCGACGGGTGAAACCGATGAGCGCCCCGGCCAGGATGGCGGCCAGGCCACCCCATGCGATGGCGAACGAATGGTCCGACGCCAGGACGGCGATCACCATGGCCAGCCATCCGGCCGTCCCGATCGCCGCCGCGGCCCGGAGCCGCCATGCCGTCGCCGCCCCCAAGGTCGCCACCGCCGGGAAGACCATGCCCACCGGGGCGAAGGCGGCCAAGGCCCCGCCCGCCAGGGAGACGATGACCAGAACCGGGGCGGTGGCCCACCCGATCGAGCCCCGGACGAGGACCCAGACCAGCCAGGCCGCGCCGGCGATCCCCAACAGCACGAACGCCGCGGTGCGATCCGCCCCGTGCTCGTAGTGGCGGGCGTAGCTGAACGCACCCCAGGCCAGGAGGCCGAGCGAGACCACGGCGATCCCGTCGGCCAGCGTCGTGCGCGGGATCGGCAGCGGATCGGGCTGCTGACTCACGGTGCCCCTCAGGGTGCGGGAGGCAGGTGACCGGCCCCAGAGCGGGTCGGGCTGCTGATTCACGCCGCCCATGATGGTCCCTGGCGCAACACGACGGGCGGGCGCGGCCGGGCGGCCCGGGCGTGGAGGTGTCCGGGCCGCCCGTGGGGGGCGCCGCTCGTCGGGAGAACGGTCGTCATCGCGAGGGTTTCGGCGCCGGCTCGGGACTAGGCCGCCATCTCGGCCGTCAACGGGTCGTCGAAGGTCGACGACCCGTTCGACGCCAGTGCGAGGGCGTGGTCCCGCTGCACCCTGTGCCCCCGCCAGGCCAGGACGCCGGTGCGCACGAGCGCCTCGCTGAGGGCCATCAGGATGAGGGCGGCGGTCCAGGCCGTGGCGGCGGTGATGGCGTGTGCCGCCGAGAAGCGCTCGATGGCCGCCCCGCCGCCGTGCGTGGCATAGAGCTGGAAGGCCAGGCGGCAGCCGGTGCCGAGGATCCAGAGGCCGGCGGCGACGAGTCCGGCCTTGGCGATCGGGATGCCGTCGGCCCCGGGCCGCACTCTGGTGAAGTGACCGGCCAGGCCGCCGAGCGTCGCCCCGATCAGGGCGCAACCGACCACGATGTAGAGGTCGTTGCCCGACGTCGGCACCGTCTTGAGGTACTTGACGGCCACGTAGGCCACGATCGCCACCGGGAGCAGCAGGGCCTTGGTGGTGAGCTTCCGCCCGCGGACCTGGAAGAGCACGATGGCGATGAGGCTGATGTCGATGAGGTAGTCGGAAAAGGTCATGCCTCCAGTGTCCGCATCGAGGCCCGCGGCGGCGTCCACCCACGGGTGGAACGACGGGTGGAACGACGGGTGGAGGGGCAGGTGGAGGGCCCGAACGGGTGCCCCTCCTACGCTGTGCCCCATGGCGATGGGGAACCGGCCCGACGTCGAGACCGCCCAGGCTCCCGTCGCCGCCCTCGACGTGGTCCTGCTGGCCCAGCAGCTTGGCGCCGCCCTCCTGCGGGTGCCCTTCCGACGCCCCCTGCGCCAGGGCGGCTCCAACCCCGCCGCCAACCTGGGCATCTCCGTGACGCGCGAGGTCATCCGCAGCTTCATGGGCTACACGTCGTCGCTGCCCGTTCCCGAATTTCGCAGCATCGAGCTCGTCCTCGATGACATCTGCAAGGTCATCATGCCCCCCGTCGTGCGCTCGCTCGACGTGCTCGGGCAGCCCGTCTCCCTCGGCGGCGTCCCCGGCATCCTCTACCGGCCCCGCCGGAGCCACCCCCTCGGCGTCGTCCTGTACCTGCACGGCGGCGGCTACATCGGCACCTCGCCCCAGATGTACGCCTTCTTCACCGCCCGGGTGTGCAAGGAGACCGGCTGTGCGGTGTTCGTGGCCGACTACCGGCTGGCCCCCGAGTTCCCCTACCCGGCCGGGGCGGTCGACGCCACGGCGGCCTATCGGGCGCTCATCGACCTCGGCATCCCGCGCCAGCGCCTCTTCCTCGGCGGCGATTCGGGCGGAGGCGGCCTGGCCAACTCCATGCTTTTGGCCTGTCCCGACGGCCTCGAACCGCTCGACCCGGCCGGCCTGCTCCTCTTCTCCCCCGAAGTGGACCTGCGCCTCGACGAGCCCTCGGTGACCGAGAACGCCCACCTCGACATCCTTCCCTGGAACATCCCGACGGCGAGCTACCTGCACGGCGAGGACGCATCGAGCGTGTCGATCTCCCCCCTGACGGCGGACCTCGACGCCTTCCCGCCCGCCTTCGTCTGCTGGGGCGGCGACGAGATGTTCCGCGATCCCATCCGGCGCTACATCGACCGCCTGCGCGCCGCCGGTGTGCAGACCCACGCCCACGAGTTCGACGGCATGTTCCACGTCTTCCCGATCCTCATGCCCTGGGCCGACAAGAGCCGGCTGGTCTTCGCCCACCTCCAGACGTTCGTGCGCACGCTGGTGGCCGACGCCCCGACGTTCGACCCTGCCGTGCTGCAGCACCTGCCCGCCTTGTCCCGCCCGGGGCCGCCTGGCGGCGACTGACCCCGTCGTCCCGCCCCCGCCGCTCCGGGGGGCACCCACAACTGGAATCTCCCATTCCGCTTCTGCTAGGAATCAGCGGTGAGCGAGACACGCACCCACTACGGCGTGACCTTCGCCGTCCTGGCCACGGCGGCCCTTGCCTTCAGCCTGTTGCAGTCGCTGATCATCCCGGCCATCCCCCAGCTCGAGCAGACGCTGCACACCACCGAGTCGGGGGCCAGCTGGCTGCTGACGGCCTACCTGCTGAGCGCGGCCATCGCCACGCCCGTCCTGGGCCGGCTCGGCGACACCCTCGGCAAGGAGAAGGTCATCGTCGCCGTCCTGATCGCGCTGACCGTCGGCACCTTCATCAGCGCTCTCGGGACCACGCTGGGCGTGATCCTGATCGGCCGGGTGATCCAGGGCGTGGCCGGCTCCATCTTCCCGCTCGCCTTCGGCATCATCCGCGACGAGTTCCCACCCGAGCGCGTGGCCGGGGCCATCGGATTCATGTCCGCCATCCTCGGTGTCGGATCGGGCGCGGGCATCGTCCTGGCCGGACCGATCCTGGTGCACCTCAACTACCACTGGCTCTTCTGGATCCCGCTCGTGATGTCGGCTGCCGCAACCGTGGCCACGTTCCTCGTCGTGCCCGAATCCCCGGTGCGGGCGAAGTCCGGCATCAACTGGACCGGCGCCGTGCTCATGTCGGGCTGGCTCACCACCGGACTGATCGCCATCTCCTACGGCCCCAGCTGGGGTTGGCTCAGCGCGACCGTCGTGCTGCTCTACGCCGCCACCGTCGTCTTCCTCGTCTTGTGGGTCGTGTCCGAGATGCGCTCGAAGTCCCCCCTGGTCGACATGAAGGTGATGCGCATACGTGCCGTGTGGGCCACCAACCTGGCCGCGCTCCTCTACGGCTTCGGCATGTTCGCCATGTTCATCACGGTGCCCCAGTTCGCCCAGACGCCCACCAGCGCGGGCTACGGCTTCGGCGCCTCGGTCACCCAGTCGGGGCTCTACCTGCTGCCGTTCGCGCTGGCCATGGTGGTGGTGGCGCCCTTCACCGGGTGGCTGGCGCTCCGCGTCGGCTCGAAGGTCGTGCTGATCGCCGGCTCGCTCGTCTCGGCCAGCTCCTACCTGGTCCTCGTGATCGACCACAGCCAGTCGTGGTCCATCTACTTGGCTTCGGGTCTGCTGGGCATGGGCCTGGCGCCCGCCTTCGCCTCGCTGGCCAACCTGATCATCGAGGCGGTGCCGCCGGATCAGACCGGTGTGGCCACCGGGATGAACACCAACATCCGCACCATCGGGCAGGCGCTGGGGGCGGGCATCGCCACCAGCCTGGTCGTCAGTGAGCTGCTCCCGAGCGGCTACCCCAAAGAGTCCGGCTATGTGCTGGCCTTCGCCGCGAGCGGCATCGGTCTGGTCGTGGCGGCATTGGCCGCCTGCCTCATCCCGACCAGGGGCACCGAGTCGGTCGTGCGGGGCGAAGCCCACCCCGGCCTCGTCGCCGAGGGCGAGGCCATCGTGGGCGCCATCGCCTACGTACCCGACGAGGGCGCATGACCAGGGCCTTGGCCGCCGAACGGCGCCCGTTGCGCCGCGACGCCGAGATCAACCTGGCCCGCATCCTGACCGCGGCGCGCCAGGTCTTCGCCGAGCAGGGCTACGGGGCCTCCATGGAGACGATCGCCGAGCGGGCCGAGGTCGGCGTGGGCACCCTCTACCGGCGCTTCCCGCACAAGGCGGAGCTCTTCGAGGCGGTGGTCGACGAGGCCAAGCGGCGCAACCTCGAGATCGCCCAGATCGTCCTGGCCGAGGTGCCCGACGCCGACGCCGTCTTCGAATTCGTGCGGCGCTGCGTGGCCTCGCCCAGCTGCTGGCGGGCCATGATCGAGGCGCCACCGTGGCGTTCCGCCGGCACCGGGCTCGACGCCCTGGCCCCGCTGCTCACCCAGATCCTCGAGCGTGGTCAGCGGGCCGGCACGGTGCGGAGCGACCTGGCGGTGACAGACCTGGTGGTGGCGCTGCTCTCGGTGCGCTCCATCGCCGATGTGTGCGACACCCGCACGTCGTCACCGTCGCTGCGCTTTCTCGAGCTGGTCCTCGACGGCTTGCGGCCCGGGGCGGCGGGCGGTGGGCCACCCGACAAGGCCGCGCTGAGTGTGGCCCAGCTCGACCGGTTGCTGCGCCAGCGCTGAGGCCGCACCGACCTCAGTTGCCGAGGATGCCCAGCCGATCGTCGGATCGGCCCTTGGCCCGCGACTCGGCGAACTGCTCGAGCCACTCGCGCATCTCCACGCTGCCCGTCTCCTCGGCCCAGCGCCGCGGCATGGCCGGGAACGAGTAGCCGGCGGGGAGGGAGGGCGGTGGTGGCTGGGCCGCCTTGCGGGCCAGGGCGTCGTCGAGGGCCGGGGCCAGCCGGTCGCGCTTGGCCTTGACCCGTGCCTCGTCGCGATCCTTGAAGGCGGGCAGGACCTCGCGGCCGAAGAGCTCGAGCGACTCGCAGATGTCCTCGTGACGGTTGTTGCCGGCCTGGAGCACGAAGATCACCTGGTCCACCCCGGCCTCCTCGAAGCGCTCGAGGTAGGCGCGCACCTGCTCGGGGGTGCCCGTGGCCCCGCGCAGGCCGGTGCGATCACCGGCGGCCAGCCGGGCGCCGAGACGCTCCTGGCGCAACGCCGCCTCCACCTCGGGCGAGTACCCGTGGTCGCCCCGGCGGTCGAGAAACTCGGCCCACACGTCGGTCGCCCCCGGCCGGTGCTCGCCGAAGACGTAGTAGTGGCCGAGGGAGTAACCGAAGAAGTTGCCGCCTTCGAGACCGCGGGCCAGCGCCTCCTCCTCGTCGGGATGCACCATCATCTGGGTCACGCAGGCGATGCTCGGGTTGACGCTCTCGCCGACGGGGACGCACGACTCGGCCAGGGTCCGCTCGTAGTCCGACACCCACTGCATCGCTTCCTCGGGATCGATGAAGGCGAAGGTGAGGGCGCCGATGCCTTTCTCCGCCGCCAACAGGATGGTGTCGCGCCGCGAGCACGCCACCCACAGGGGCGGGTGCGGCTTCTGCATCGGCTTGGGCACCACGTTGCGCGGCGGCATCTTGACGAAGGTGCCGTCGACCCCGCGGAACGGTGTCTCGGTCATACAGCGCACGACGACCTCGAGGCCCTCGAGCCAGGCCTCGCGCTTGGTCGCCGGGTCGACCAGGAAGCCGCCCAGCTCGGCCTCGGACCCCGACTCTCCCGAGCCGAACTCGACCCGGCCCCCCGAGACCAGGTCCAGGGTCGCCACCCGTTCAGCCGTGCGGGCGGGGTGGTTGTAACCCGGCGCCGTCTGGATGATCCCGTGTCCGAGCCGGATGTCCTTCGTCCGCTGGCTGCAGGCACCGAGGAACACCTCGGGCGCGGAGGAGTGGCTGTACTCCTCGAGGAAGTGATGCTCGACCTCCCAGACCACGTCGAAGCCGAGCCGGTCGGCCAGCTCCACCTGTTCGAGCGCGTCCTGAAGCAACCGGTACTCGCTCCCCTCCTCCCACGGGCGGGGCAGCTGGTGCTCGTAGAAGATGCCGAACTTCATGCCTGGCCCAGCGCGTTGAACTCGGCCAGGATGTCGGCGCCGTTGGAGCGCTGGGCGCACCAGTGCTCGACCTCGGCCCGGGTGGCCCGCTGACCTTCCGAGCGGGCCGGGCCGAGGCTCTGGGCCAACAGCGGCTCCCAGATGCGACCGATCATCTCGTGGCCCGGGTGGTGCCTGCCGTGCTCGCCGATCCAGGTGCGGTCGCGCATTTCGCTCAGGGCGGTGCGCAGGTAGCCGACGTGCGGCGTCTCGTCGGCCCGGATGTAGCGCACGAGGTCGGCCGCCGCACCGGCACCGGCCACGAGGTCGGTGTCGGACATCCACGCCTCGGCCCAGGCGAAGGTGTGGAAGGCGGAGATCTCGATGAAGAGCACACGCACCATGAGGCTGACCATCGTTTCGAGGTCGGGCGCGATGTCGTCGGGCAGGAGGCGGGCGGTCGTCGCCCCCGGCTCCTTGGGCCCGAAGCCCATGCGGGCCAGCATGGCGTCGATGTCGAGCTCGTCGACGGGACGCTCGAAGGCGATGTCACGAGCGGCGAACCACATGTCGCGATGCCCGGCCTCCTCCTCCCAGCCGGCCTCGTCGCGTCCGTGAGCTTCGAACAGGCCGCCACCGAGATGGTCGATCGCCGTGCCGCGCACGTCCTCGACGAAGAAGCGCTGCATGTCCTTGGGCTTGAGCAGGCGGATGTTGGCGCCGTAACCCTCGACGGTTCCGATCCGGGTCAGGGTGGCCATGAGCGGCTCGGGCACCCCGGCCCCGATGAGATAGCGGGCCTGCTCCACACTCGGGTACGAACGCTCCCACCACTCGAGGGGCACCTCGACGATCGATGTGCCGAAGCGTGCGCAATTCTGCTCGGCCCAGGCCGCGATGGCCGGCGCCCGATGCCGCGTGCGGGGCGACACGTAGGTGCCGGTGGCGTCGAAGCCACCGTGGCAGCGCACGCCGCCGGCGATGAGCGGCTCGGTGACCACCAGGTCGCTCAGGAGCTCCGCCTCGGTGAACTCCACCTGTGCCGTGCCCATGGGCCGTCTCCTCCCCTTCGGTGTGCACTGCCGAGTGTACACTCGCACGTATACAAGTCGAGAGCAAGCTCCTCCCCCGGGCCGAACGCCGGGCCGCCATCCTCGAGGGGGCGGCGCGCGCCTTCGCCTCGGCCGGATTCGCCGCCACCTCCATGGACGACGTGGCCGCCGAGTGCGGCGTGACCAAGCTCATCGTCTACCGGCACTTCGAGTCGAAGGAGGAGCTCTACCGCGCCGTCCTCCAGCAGGTCTTCGAGCATCTGGGCCAGGAATTGCGCACCGAGCTGGCCGAGCCCAGCCATCGGGGTCTGGGTCCCCGGACCCTGCTCACGGTGGCCCGGCACGATCCGGCCGCCTTCACCCTGCTCTGGCGGCACGCGGCGCGCGAACCCCAATTCGCCGCCTACGCCGGTGACCTGCGGGCCGTGTCGGTCGACGTCGTGCGCCAGCTGACCGGTCTGGGCACGAGTGACGAGGTGCTCGACTCCTGGCGGGCCGAGGCGCTCTTCGCCTGGCTCGTCGAGGCGACCTTGTTGTGGCTCGACCGCGGCCTGGCCGCCTACGACGAGGAATTCGTGCTCCGGACCTCGGCCGGGCTCCGGGCCCTGCGCCAGGCGCTCAGCTCCGAACCGGTGGCCTGAGCCGCCGTCCGGCCCGTCGCCTGCCCTACTTCGGGCTGGGTCGACGAGGGTCGAGTTTGTGGGCGACCCGGGAAAAGGTCCGGGACGCACCCAACGCCGTCTTCGTGCCCAGCAGGCGCGCCCTGTCCAGCGACGTGGCCGAGGCCAGGCTGCCCTCCTCGTACCAGCGAGGCCAGCGCTCCCGGGTGACCACGTCGTCCGCCTCGACGGAGTAGTAGTACAGCCCGATGGTGCGACGCGGCGCGGCCGAATCCGAAATCGGCTCCACGCTGTGGACGGACCACTGGTCGGTGTTGAAGACCACGCAAGTGCCGAACCTGGGTGAGATCGACACCGACGGCGTGTCGTCGCCCACGGCGAAGAGGCTCAGCTCGCCCCCGTCGCCCGGACGCCAATCGGGATTGAGGTAGACGAGGACGTTGACCCGGCGACACATGGGCAAGGTCGGGTGGAACGGGAAATCGGTATGAGGGATCTGCTTGCCACCGCGCGCCCACCACTGCAGTCCGCCGCCGTGCAGGAACGGGTCGGGCAGCAGGTTCTCGTACCCGCTGAGCGCGCTGAGGGCCCGCAAGAACCGCGGCTCGTTGAGCTCGTGGACCATGTCTCGGAGGAGCGGCGGCATGAGCTCGATCCGGCGACAGCTCGACTTGGCCGGCTGGAATTCGGAGGAACGGTCCGCCCAGTTCTCCCATTCAGGACCGGGGAAGGCCCCGGCCACGTCACTCGCCGACGCCAGGACGAAGTCGTCCAGCACGAGGTGTGGGAAGGGCCGGGCCGCCTTGTACTGGCTGCTCAACGCCGAGATCGCCGGCTCGGAAAGTCGGTCCAGGTCGAAACAGGACACGGGTGTAACTATTGCATGGCCGTTCCGACCCCTCTTTCGGTGGTGTGGGGGGGCCGTGTGACTGCACTCTGGGCGCAAGGAATGGCCGTCCCGGATGGGTCAGGGGGACGTCCGACCGGTCTTCGAGGGGCGCGACGAGGACCCCGCCAGCCACGCGGCGACGAACTCGGCCACGGCGGCCTCGCTCTTGCGCAGCCCGTGATCGCCTTCGACGAATTCGAGGGTGACCGGGCCGGGGATCGCTGCGGTCTCGCGCTCGAGCTCTTCGGGGGACGCAAAGGCGTCCCGTCGCCCCGAGACGAAGAGGCACGGGAGCGCCAGCTGGGCGAAGTGCTCCGTACGCAGGCGCTCGGGCTTGCCCGGCGGGTGGAGCGGGTAACTCACAAGGACCAACGCGGCGACCCGCAACCCGCCCGCCGCGGCCAGAGAGCACATGCGTCCGCCGAAGGAACGGCCACCGATGGCGATGCGCCCCGGCGGCACCGTGAGCCGCTGCGCCAGCGCCGCCGTCGCCTGCGTCACCGTCTCGATGCAGACTGCGGGCGGGTCGGTCCGGCGTTTCCCTGCGGCCTGGGACGGGAACTCGACCCGGTCGACAGCGAGGCCGCGCGCCGTCACGGCCCGGTCGATGGTCACGAGTCCCGACTGGTCGCGTCGGGCGCTGGCCCCTGGGGTGAGAACGAGTCCGGCCGGACGACGCGCCGCCATGGTGCCATTCTGCTCGACCAGAACCAGATGCGAGAGGGCCCGGTGCGAGAGTGACCGGCGCTGCGCCGGCGACGGATCCGGCCGACTGGGTGGCACGGGTGGCTGCGGTCGCCGGGCCGACCCGCTCGCCGCGGCCGCTGGGCGGACGCGCCCACCTGCTCGAGGCGGGCGGCCGGATGCTCGTGGTCAAGCCCGGACCGGGCGCCTCCGACGAAGCCGAGGGCATCAGGCGGCTCGCCGCCGTGCCCGATGCTCCCCCCGTCCCCGAGATCGTCCTGGCCGAGCCGGACCTCCTCGTCACCACGGCGGTCGCCCAGGCCCCACGGACGCCCGGGCACGACGAGGCATTGGGCCGAAGCCTGGCGGGGCTGCACGCCCATCGAGCCGATCGGTGGGGTGGCGGGTCCTCGTGGATCGGAGCCTGTCCGGTCGAGCCCGCCCCGGCCGCAGACGCCAGCACGTTCTACGGAGCCCGGTTGCTCGATCTGAGCCGACGATGTGGCCTCGAGAGCACGCTGGCACCGGTGGTCGAACGGCTCGACGAACTTCTTCCTCCCGGCGCTCCGGTCGTGCTCCACGGGGACCTGTGGTGGGGCAACGTGCTCTTCGCAGCCGACGGGCGGGCGTGGCTCATCGATCCGTCCGTCCACGGAGGCCTCCCCGAAGAGGACCTGGCCATGCTGGCGCTCTTCGGGCCGGTGCCCGAACGTACCCGCCGGGCCTACGACGAGGTCCTGGCGCCGCTGCCCGGTGCCGACCGGCGCGTCGGCCTGTTCCAGTTGATCCCGCTCCTGGTGCACACCGTGCTCTTCGGTGGTTCGTACGGAGCCCAGGCGCAAGAAGTGGCCGGGCGCTACCGCTGATCGGGCTCACCCCGTGTCGCCGGCCACCTTGTCGGTGAAGGCATCGTCGGCCGTGGGCCGTGCAGCGGCCGCACGATCGCCGGCAGCGCCGGCGGACTGAACCCTGTGCGGCGGCTTCAGGTGTGCTCGGCCCCGTCCACGAACTCCACTGGCGGTTCGAACACGGCCCGGTTGGCGGCGCGACGCAGGGCGGCCAGAACCGGCCGACCGAGCACCAGGACCATGACGAAGCAGGTCACGGCGCGGGTCAGGTCGAAACCGAGTGATGTCGTCAGATCGAACAAGATGAAGCGGTGCAGATTGGCGATGGTGCCGAGCCCGGGCACGAATGAATAGGTGGTCGTCGTCCCGCCCACGAAGGGCCAAAACCAGAAGTTGGTGAGGAGCCCGTAGAACAGGGCACCGAGAACTCCGTAGGTGGCGAGCATGAGCCGTTCGGGGAAACCCTGCAGCGGAGGCAGGCAACCGGCGCCGAAGCCGACCCATGCTGCGGCCAGCATCTGGAACGGCAGCCACGGGCCGACGCCGCCCGTGACGAGCCCCGACGCGAAGAAGGCGACTGCGCCCAGGACGAAACCGAACCCGCGTCCGAACACCCGCCCGGCGAGAACGAGAAGGAACCATTCGGGTTCGAAGCCGTTGATCCCAGGACTCGGTACCCGCAGGGCGGCGAAGCATGCGGCGAGGATCCCCAGCAGTGCCACCGCCTTGGCATCGATCGCCCCTTCGGACAGCTCGGCCATGACGATGGCGAGCAGGAGCGGCACGAGGCCGACGAAGATCCAGGGGGCGTCTCCGCTGTGGGCGGTGTTCTGACCCGACGCCTGGTGGATCAAGAGCGGCCAGGCGAAGGCGGCCAGGCCGAAGACCGATGTGAGGAGGACCAAGAACGACGACCGAGTGCCGAACCGGATCGCCGGAGTGAACCGGTGCCGCGGCTGAGCCACGGGCCGAGGCAGCGACACGGTCATACCGGTACTGCATCTCCGAGCGCCCGGCGGACCTCGTCCACCGTCAGCCACTCCTCCGGGGCGAGCACCTTTGCGACTTGGGGGGCGAAGACCGGTGAATGGCAGACCACCCGTCGGGCCGGGCCGTCGGTGATGATCTGCCCGTCGGCCAGCACGACGGCGCGGTCGGCCACCCGAGCAGCGAGCTCGACGTCGTGGGTGGCCAGCACGACGGCATGTCCGTCGCCGGCCAGGGCGCGCAGGATCCGGACGAGGCGATCCTTGCTCGGGTAGTCCAATCCTCTCGTCGGCTCGTCGAGTAGCAGCAGCGCCGGAGCCGGCGCCACCACGAGGGCCAGCGCCAGGGCCAGACGCTGGCCCTCGGACAGGTCGCGTGGATGGCGATCGGGCGGTAGGCCCGGAAGGATCCGCTCGAGGGTCTGCACGGTCGTCCCGGCCTCCAGGCCCGACGTCTTGTCCGCGGTGTGGCATTCGGCGTGCACGCTCTCGCCGTAGAGCAGGAGCCCCGGATCTTGAGGCACCAACCCCACGTGGCGGACCAGATCCGCCCCGCGCCGCGTCCGCGGGTCGAGGCCGTCCACCGCGACCGTGCCCTTCGTCGGCCGTCGCATCCCCGACAGCGTGTTCAGCAAGGTCGACTTGCCTGAACCATTCCTCCCCATGAGCACGAGCACCTCGCCCGACGCGATGGAGAGGTCGACGCCGTCGAGGGCCACGACCGGCCCGTAGGAGACGGTGAGTTTGCGGACGGATCCGGCCTCGTGGCCGGACACCCGGGACGGCATGGTCGGCCTCGTCGCGGACGGTGCCGCGGTCGCCAGCCGCTCGCGCAGCGGAGCCGCCCGGCGGCGGGCGTCGCGGATCGACAGGGGCAGCGGATCCCAGCCGACGAGGCGCCCCAGCTCGACCAGCGGTGGCGCGACCGATGACGTCAGCATGACGCGCTCCGGCGGGCCGACGACGAGGGGTTCACCCCGTCCGGGAACGAGGATGATCCGGTCGGCGAACGGAACCACCCGCTCGAGCCGGTGCTCCGCCATCACCACGGTCAGGCCGAGATCGTGGACCAGTCGGGCCAGCGCGCTGAGCACCTCCTCGGCGGCCGCTGGATCGAGGGCGGACGTGGGCTCGTCGAGCACCAAC
This sequence comes from uncultured Acidimicrobiaceae bacterium, assembly GCA_963754445.1. GTDB lineage: Bacteria > Actinomycetota > Acidimicrobiia > Acidimicrobiales > RAAP-2 > Bog-473. The sequence goes on from CAVWFT010000003.1 coordinate 142,245, forward strand.
AGCCGCGGCGACGCAGTGAGCACGGCTCCGATCGCCACCCGCTGCTGTTGGCCGCCCGACAGGGCGCGCAAGGATCGATCACGGAGGTCCTGCAGGCCGAGCAGGTCGACGGCATCCTCGACCCGACGGCGCATGGCGTCAGCCGGTACGCCGAGGTTCTCCATGGTGTAGGCCAGCTCGTCTTCGACCGTCTCGGTGACGAAGCTGGCGAGCGGGTTCTGGCCCACGAACCCGACCACGTCGGCCAGGTCGCGCGGACGGTTGTCCTTGGTCGTGCGCCCGTCGACCGTGACGGTGCCGGCCAACGTCCCGCCGGTGAAGTGCGGGACCAGGCCGTTGATCGAACGCAGCAAGGTGGACTTGCCCGTCCCGGTCTCTCCCACCACCACGCAGAGCTCGCCTTCGGGGATCTCCAGGGTGACCCGGTCCAGGGTCGGGCGCGCCGCCCCGGTGTAGGTGAACGTGACGCGATCGAAGGCGATCACGTCGAGACTCCGGAAAGGTCCTGTTGTAACTCCGCCCCCCGTCGTTCCGGTGCCGCCGCATCCGTCTCCCGCCTCGAAGCTCTCGCATCCGGCGTCGCCTGACGAAGGGCCGTCGGACTCGGTGCGGCCACGGCCGGGACGAGGGCGACCAGGATCCCCATCACCGGCAACAGCGGGACGTGCGGGAAGGTGAGGGGAATGAACGAGATGGTGAGGCCTGGTACGTCGAGTGCTCGGGCCACGGTCATGGTGGCCAGGGCGGCGACCCCGGAGGCGGTGACGATCCATTCGGGACCCCGCCACGGGTCGGGGCGGTAGCGCGAGCGGGCGCTGCGCCGTCCGCCCAACGCCAGACCCATCCCGCACAGCACGACGGCGACCGCCAGGATGGGCAGGCCCAGTCCGAAGAGAGATCCTCCGTCGATCACGCCATAGATACCCACGGCCACCAGCAACAGCCCGCCGACGGTGGAACCGGTGGCCAGGCGCCGTGACCCCGTGCCGACCGAGATGCGTCGGCCGTAGCCGCGGGCGTCCATGCTCGTGGCCAGTTGGAGAGACCGGTCCAGTGCACTCTCCAGCACGGGAACCGCCACGCCACGCATGCCGCGCAAACCCTTCGCCGGGATGCCACGTTGGCGACGCGCCTGACGCACGATGCCGATGGACTGCACCAGCTCCGGCGTGAACGACATCGCCACGGTCACGGCGACGCCCGTCTCGTAGAGCACGGCGGGCAGCGAGCGGAGCAGGCGATACGGACTGGCCAGCGAGTTGGCGGCGCCGAAACAGAGCAGGATCACGGCGATCTGCAAGCCCTCCACGAAGGCGACGAGAAGGGACTCCACGCTGACCGGACCTCCGACGCTCACCGCCGCCGCCCACGAGGGCAGGGGAACCTGGGGCAGCGTGAAGACCACGTGCCCCGGCAGACCGCGCTGGCCGAAGAGCATTTCGATGACCACCCGGACGACGATGACCAGTACACCGATGCGGAGGAAGAACGTGATCGAACGTGACCAGGGCGCGCTGCTCCGACGGGTCGAGACGACGACGCAGGCCACCACCCCGATCAGGGCCAGCAGGAACGGGTTGTTCGTCCGCATGGCGCAGACCGCCAAGCCGGCCGCCCACAACCACCACGCCACCGGATGCAGTGAACGACGCCGGGGAGTGGCGGCCCGCGTCACTCCTCGGCCGGCCTGCGGCGCCAGCGAAAGAGGGCGAAGCCGCCGAGGGCGGCCACCACCACGGCAATCAGGACGACGGGCAGGGCAGCGCCCGACGAGCCCCCGCCCGAGACGTCATGTGCGGCAGCGGCCGCGGCCTCCGCAGGACGACGATCCGACGAGCCGTGGCGGGCGTCGGGAGCCGAGTTCGTCGTGCCCGGAACCGACGTCGTCGTCGTCGACCCTGGGCCTGTCGTGGTGGTGGCACCCGTCCTCGGATCGGGATGCACGGCATTGGGCGAGGCCACACCCGGTCCAGGCGTGGCATTTGCCTTGGCCGTGGTCGGAGTCACCGGCGCCGGGCCCGGGGCGGTCGCCACCGACGTCGTGGTCGTCGTCGACAGAGGCGGTGACCCGGGCGGCGGTACCTCGGTTGCGGCGTTGCAGATCTGGGCGTAGGACGGCGCAACGGACGGGGGCGGGTCGCTGGGACTGGCCGGTTCGTCGACCTGGAACCGCCAACCCTCGACATCGTCGGCCGGGTTGGCCACGGACTGTTCGGCCGGCCCGTCGCTGGCATAGACCCACGATCCCGACGCACCATGCCAATACGACCAGAAGTCGTAGTCGCCGGAACCGACACCTTGGCCGCAGTTCTGGGCGCCGTCGGCGGGGTAGCCGTCGATGGCGCAGAGGAGGCCGGAGTCGCTGTAGAGAACGTCCGCAGAGCCGACGGCGGCGGCCAGCGCATCGGAGTCGTGTGCGTTCGAGGCGACAGGAACACACTTGGACATGGTCGTCGTCGACGATCCGTGGCCAAAGTCCACCACGACCGCGACGTACACGTCGTTTCCGACGGAGTCGGCCGATGCGATGGCCACCTTGAGCGGGACGAGGGCTCCGGGTCCGGCCGGCGCCAGCGCCGCCGCGCCCGCGCCGATGAAGAGCCCTAGCAGCAACGCTCGGGCCCCGAAACGCCGCCGCGGCACGCTAGGAGGCACTGTCCGATCCGCCGACGGCATCACTGATGCCGAGCGGAGCCGCCGAACCGGAGAACTGGGCATCGCCGTAGTTGAAGACCCCGCCGTCCGACGCGATGAGCCAGTAACCACCACCGTCGCGGGAACCGATCATGCCGACGATGGGCTTGTTCAGCGTGATGCCGCCGGTCGAGCCGAAGAAGGCGGCGTCGCCGTAGCTGAAGATGCCGCCGTCGGAGGCCACCAACCAGTAGCCGCCGCCGTCGGGTGTGGCCGCCATGCCGACGATGGGCTCGTTGAGGGGCTGGCCACCGCGCGAGCCGAAGAAGGCGGCGTCGCCGTAGCTGAAGATGCCGCCGTCGGAGGCCACCAACCAGTAGCCGCCGCCGTCGGGTGTGGCCGCCATGCCGACGATGGGCTCGTTGAGGGGCTGGCCACCGCGCGAGCCGAAGAAGGCGGCGTCGCCGTAGCTGAAGATGCCGCCGTCGGAGGCCACCAACCAGTAGCCGCCGCCGTCGGGTGTGGCCGCCATGCCGACGATGGGCTTGTTGAGGGGCTGTCCCCCGCGGCCGCCCCGGTACGCGGCGTTGCCGTATCCGAAGACTCCACCGTCGGAGGCGACCAGCCAGTAGCCGAGACCGTTGAGCGTCGACGCCATCCCCACGATGGGCTTGTTGAGGCTCGTGCCGGCGAGCGATCCGTACGACGTCGCCGAGCCGAAGGGATGGACCGCGCCGGTGGCGGTGGCGACCCAGTAGGCATTCGTCGGTCCGAAACCGTAGGTGAGACCAGCCAGGACCGGTACGTCCTGATTGGTCGCCAACAGGTTCCCCGACGAGTTGTCCTGGTAGCCGATCGCCCCGGCATCACTGCCGTTGGCGACGATGTAGGACAGCAGCGCGGCGACCGGCGAGATCCCCGAACGGAGAAGGGGGGAACTCGTCGGCGACAGGCCGAGCGCGAGAAATGCCTGGATCACCAGACCGGTGGACTGGGAGTCGGTCTGTTGGGGCAGCGACGCGGAGTTCGGGTAATAGCTCCATCCGCCGTCGGGGTCCTGGCCGGCGGCGAAGAAGGACAGTGCCTGCGTCTCGACGCCGGCCGCCAGCGCGCCCTGCGCGGCGAGACCCTGGAGGGCCAGTGAGGTCGTCTGGTTGTCCGCTCCGTTGAAATTCGAAGGATCTTCGGTGCACAACCCGATGGCCTGGTTGGGGAAGGCCCAGCCACCGCTCGGGCATTGCTGACCGGTGAGCCAATCGATCGCCGCGGCGTTGGCAACTTGTCCCACCGCCTTGAGCGCCGTCAACACCAGGCCCTGCATGTAGGTGCCGACGTAGTAGTCGTTCAACTGGGTGTCGGTGCCGAAGAGTCCGGCATCGGCCCCCGACGTCTGTTCGGTGGCCAGGAGGCGCGTCACGAGGTCGGTCCCGCCGAAGTTCGTCGGATCGACCCCCATGGCGTGTGCGTCGAGGATCAGATTGGCAAGCTGTGCGGGACCGTCCGCTCCGTCGACCGTGATGTACGAGTCCGCATTGGCCTCGACGTACATGAGGGCCGCCTGGGCGCCTGCAGCGTCGACGTGAGCCGCAGTGAGGGCCAGGATGGCGTTGACGGTGGTCGAGAGCGAGCCGCCGATGCTGCCCTTGTCCGGCCCCGTAGCGGTCTGCTGACCGGCGACCCACTGGGCGGCCGACTGCGCTGCGGCGAACTGGGGTATCTGCGGTGCCGTGGACGGAGCCGCGCTCGCCGGAGTGGCCAGGGAGCTCACGGTGGCCGACGCCACCAGCGCGGCCACAGCGGCGGAAGAGGCACCCCGCAGGATGCGACGGACGATGTGCATTGATTCTCGCTTCCCGGACCTCGACCCGGAAAACACCGACCAGCGATGTCACACCGAGCCCCAGTCCTTGTGTCTCGACAGATGGGAACTCCGCTGCCTCGAGGTATCCCGGCTCAGGTGCCTCCTTGCGAGACGCACCGTTCACGGTTGCGGACCAGCGCCGGATTCCCACCGGCTTCCCCTCGGGGACAGATGCTGCAGTGCCTTTTTCGGCCAAATCAACGTAACACGGCCCAGGGCGGCCGGGCGGCGTCAGCAGAGGCTGTCCGGCGCGGGATGATCGCGGCGTGAAGATCGTCTCGCTGCTCCCTTCGGCCACGGAGATCGTCTATGTCCTCGGCCTCGGGGAACAGCTCGAAGGCGTGACCTTCGAGTGCGACTACCCGCCCGAAGCCCGCGCCGTCCCCAGCGTGTCGGGCACGGTCCTGGCCACCGACGGATCGTTGAGCGCCCAGGAGGTGGACTCCGCAGTGAGCTCGCTCGTCGCTGCCGGTGAGTCGATCTACACCCTCGACGACGCGCGGATCCGGTCCATCGATCCCGACGTGATCCTGGCCCAGGACCTGTGCCGGGTCTGCGCCGTGCCCTCGGGCGCCGTCGAGGATGCCCTCGGCGTGATCGGCTGCTCGGCCGAGGTCGTGTCGCTCGACCCCTCGCACCTCGACGAGGTGATCGCCTGTATCGGCGACGTCGGCCGGGCCACCGGAGCCGAAGCGGAGGCCGCCGTCGTCATGGCGGACCTGCGCCGCCGGGTGGAGACCGTCCGCTCACGTGTGGCCGGACGGCCCCGACCGCGCGTGTTCGTCCTCGAGTGGCCCGATCCCCCGTTCAACGCCGGCCACTGGGTGCCCGACATGGTCGAAGCCGCCGGTGGCGTCCCGGTCCTGGCCGAAGGCGGTGCGCCTTCGCGGCGGCTCGCCTGGGACGAGATCGCCGCCGAGCACATCGACGTGACGGTCTTCAGCCCCTGCGGCTTCGACCTCGAGGGGACGGTGCGGCAGGCGGCGTCCTTCCTGGATCACCCGGCCGTCGCTGGGCTCGGGCGGATCGTGGCCGTCGACGCGAACGCCTACTTCTCACGGCCCGGACCCCGGGTGGTCGACGGGGTGGAGCTCCTGGCCGAACTCCTCCACCCCGTGCACCCGACAGCGACTCCTGCGGGCGCGCACGTCATCGGCTGAGCGGACGGCTTGCGAGGCAGTTGCGGGTCCCCCGGTAGTGTCTCCCAGAGCCACCCGCCGGTCGCGGGCCTCAGGCGCAGACGATGCAGTGAAATGGCGCAGTCGAAACCAGTCAGACGTCCACGGCAGGGAAGAGGTGAAGATGGGAAGCGAGGGGTTGCACGAGCCGGCCGAGCTGATCGGCGAGGCGACGATCGACCATCACCGGGCGCTCACGTCGCTGATCGAAGAACTCGAAGCAGTCGACTGGTACGACCAGCGGGTCCAGGCCACGAACGACGCCAGCCTGGCCGACATCCTGGCGCACAATCGCGACGAGGAGAAGGAGCACGCGGCCATGACGCTCGAATGGTTGCGCCGTCGTGATCCGGCCCTCGATCGCAATCTCAAGACCTATCTGTTCACGACCGAGCCGGTGACCGAAGTCGAGGTCGAGGCGGAGTCCGCTGGATCGACCCAGCCGACCGGCTCGCTCGGTATCGGCAGCCTGAAGGGAGGCGAGTGATGGACCACTTGTACCGTGAGTTGGCGCCCGTTTCCGAGGCGGCGTGGGAGCAGATCGAGTCGACGGCCAAGACCAAGTTGGTGACCCAGCTGGCCGCCCGCAAGCTGGTCGACCTGTCCGGCCCGCACGGCTGGAACCACTCAGCCACCGACCTCGGGCGGATCGACGAGGTCAGCAGCCCGGCCGAGGGCGTGTCGGCCGCGCAGCGGCGCGTGCTGCCGCTGGTCGAGCTCCGGGCCGACTTCTCCGTGTCGCGGATCGAGATCGACGACGCCGACCGAGGGGCGGACGACATCGACCTGGCCGAGCTGGACGAGGCGGTGCGCCAGATCGCCCTGGCCGAGAACTCGACCGTCTTTCACGGCTATGCCGGCGCCGGCATGCTCGGCATCACCGAGCGCAGCTCGCACGAGCCCCTCAGCATCGGTCAGGACATGGACAATTACCCGACGCTGGTGGCGCAGGCGACCGACCTGCTGCGGCGTTCGGGGATCGGCGGCCCCTACGGACTGGCCATCGACCCGGAGATCTACACGGGCATCGTCGAGACGACCGAGCACGGTGGGCTCACCCTGCTCGACCACCTGCGCCAGATCCTCGGCGGACCCCTGGTGTGGTCCCCCGGCGTGGTCGGTGGTGTCGTGCTCAGCCTGCGCGGCGGCGACTTCGTGCTCGAGAGCGGCCAGGACCTCTCCATCGGGTACCGCAGCCACGACGCCGACGTGGTGCGGCTCTACATCGAGGAGAGTTTTAGCTTCCGCGTCGTCGAGCCCGACGCCGCCGTCGCCCTGAAGCGAGGCTGACGACTCGACCGAGACCGAACCCGACACTCAGCCGGCGGGCTCCGCCGTCCTGATGCGCTCGAGGATCAGACCGAGTGTCCGCAGGTCCTCCTCGCCGAGCGCGCTCAGCGAGGGTGGTGGCGTCCCGAGGATCTGATTGGCCCGCTTCGCCATGTCCTTGCCCTTCCGGGTGGCCGCGACCACCCGGGCCCGCCGATCGGTCGGGTGAGGCTGGCGCCGGGCCAGGCCGAGTCCCTCGAGCTCGTCGACCAGCACGGTCACGTTGGGTGGGTCCATGCCCAACTCGTCGGCCAGCTCGCGCATCGACATGGAACGCGCCGCGATGCGACGCACGGCCTTGAGGCGACCGAAGCTCAGGCCGACGGCATTGGCCACCTCGCGCCGGCGCTCGTTGTCGAGCACGAGGTCGCACATCAGGGCCCAGACCGCCCGGTCACTCGCCGACGACGGGCCCGGTGTCGTGTCGCCACGTGCCGCGGCACTCATGCGGACGCCCGCTCGGTCAATGCTTCCGGATTGAGGGTTTCGGCGGTGCGCCGGGCCGACTCCATGGCCCGGCGGGAGGTGGCGAAGATCCCGAGCACCAACACGACCGCGCCGCATCCGGCGAGCGTCCACCAGGCGGCGTGGCTGGCGGAGGCCAGGTCACCCCTGAGGGAACGGCTGAGCCCCGATGTGACGAGCGCACCGGAGACGGCGACGCCCAAGGTGGCGCCGATCTGGCGTGAGGTGGAGGCGATGGCCGAGGCCACGCCGGCCTGGGCCCGCGGCATGCCCGACACGGCGGTGTTGGTGATCGGCGGATTCACCAGACCGAACCCGAGGCCGAAGACGACATAGGCCGCGAAGAGCCAGGTGAACGGCGTGACTCCGGAGAGGCGGGTCAGCATCACGCAGGCGGCCACGAGACACACCCCTGAGGCGACCAGGGGGAGGCGTGGACCACGCTGGCCGACCATCCGCCCCGAGAGCGGGGAGGCCACCACCGTGAGAGCCGCCATTGGCAAGGTGTCGAGTCCGGCGTGCAGCGGAGAGAGACCGCGCACGTCCTGAAGGTAGAGGGTGTTCATGAAGAGGAACCCGCCGAAGGCGGCGAACGCCGCCACGGCTGTGATGGTGGCGGACGCGAACGGAATGGAGCGGAAGAACCGGAGATCGATGAGCGGGTCCTCCCGCCGGGGCTCGTAGTACACGAACGCGACGAGGGCCAGCACGGCGGCGGAGAAGGCGGCCAGGATGGGAAGGGAGAGCCACCCCTTGGTCGGGACCTCGATGATGCCGTAGGTGAGCGTGGCCAAGAACACGACCATGAGCACCTGTCCGATCGGATCGAAGCGACGCGCCCGAGGCGCACGCGACTCGGGGATGTAGCGCAGGGCCAGGACGATGGCGGCGACGCCGACGGGGATGTTGATCCAGAAGATGGATTGCCAGCCCGCCGAGGTGACCAGCAGGCCGCCGACCACCGGTCCCAGGGCCATGGAAATGCCCACCACCGCGCCCCAGACGCCCACCGCCTGGGCGCGCTCCTTGGGGTCGGTGAAGGTGTTGGTGATGATCGACATGGCAACCGGGTTGAGCATGGAGCCTCCGACCGCCTGGAGCATGCGAAAGACGATCAGCAGCCCGAGGCTGGGGGCCAGGCTGCAGAGCAACGAGCCGGCCGAGAACACGGTCAGGCCGACGACGAAGACACGCCGCCGCCCGAAGCGGTCGGCGGTCGAGCCGGACAACATGAGGAGGCTGGCCAGCACCAGCGTGTAGGCGTCGATCGTCCACTGCAGCCCGGACACGGTGGCGTGCAGGTCGTGGCCGATAGAGGGCAATGCGACGTTGACGATGGTCACGTCGAGCCCGACGATCAGGAGGCTCATGCAGCAGATGAGCAGGATGCCCACCCGCCGGTTCCGGCTCAGTTCGTCGATGGCCGGGGAACTCCCACCTCCCGGTGAACCGGCTGTGGCATTTAGTTGCATATTCATAACTATTATGACTGTATCAGGAGCGTCCGACCCGCGCCGCGCCGGCGAGGCAGACTCACGACCGTGCATCGCTCCGTGGCCGTCCCGATCCCCTACGACGCCCCATTGGCCCAGGCCCTGATGCAGGAAATGGCGGACGACCTGGCCTCTTTGTACGGACCGGGGAGCTACCCGGCACAGGATCCCGCCCACTGGGCGGCGCCCGACGGCGCGCTGTTCGTCCTGCGCGTCGGCGACGAACCTGTCGGCTGTGGAGGGTTCATCCGGCACGACCGGACCACGGCGGAGCTCAAGCGCATGTACGTCCGGCCGCCCTGGCGCCGAGAGGGCCGGGCACGGGCGCTGCTCGACGTGCTCGAGGCCGAGGCCCTCCGGTTGGGCTACGGCCACATGGTCCTCGAGACGGGCGGAGCGCAGGTCGCGGCACGCAAGCTGTACGTGCAGGCCGGCTACGCGCCCTGCCCCTGCTGGCCGCCGCACGACGGCGACCCCACGTCGGTCTGCTTCCGCCGGGAACTCGGGTCTCCGGCTACCCATCCGGCGAGGTGAGGGCGCCGAAGCAGCGACCTGGCTCCGTGCGTGATCAGTGACGCCTGGCCGGTGTCGGCCGGGGCATCGGCGAACCTCTCCGCCCTCTCCGCGAAAACGCTCAACGGTCGAGTTGAACGTTTCCGCGCTAAGTGCCCGCGAGGCCAGCGGGACCACTCGCCCTCGTCGGGCGCGACGCAGTAGACCATCACCTGAACCCCCAAAGGCTGCCCGTACGGAGGAGGAATCGGTGACCGTCGATCTGAGTGGAGGATTCGGGAACGAGCGCGAGTTCGTGTTCGCCGACCAGCCCGACGACCCGGACATGCGGGAATCGGTGAATGCCTGGGTCTGGGACAACGGCAACCAGGTGGGCCTGCCCCGCGTCGGGATCGAGGCCGTGGCCGACCAGTGGGAGAGCCACGACATTCAGTTGAACCTCGCCACGGCCGAAGGACGGAACTACAACCTGTTCGGCGCCGGCAAGGTCCACGACGCTCGGGGCGGCGACGGGCAGGCCCGCGTGCTCGGCGCCGGGCCCCTGTCCTTCGAACTGGTCGAGCCCTACCGGCACTGGCGCATGCGGTTCGAGGGTCTGTCCACCGAGACCACCGTCGACGAGCAGATCGCCGGCCGCGAGGCACCGGGTGAGCCGACCGTACCGGTCGACGTGCGTATCGACATCAAGTCGGTGGCGCCGCCATGGGAGAACGGCGCGCTGTTGCCGGAGGCCAAGCGAGTGCTCGACGAGCAGGACGAGGGGGCGCTCATGGGCGGGCCGCGCTTCGAACAACTCTCCCGGGCCACCGGGACCGTCACCATCGCGGGTACCGAGCACACGATCGACGGCGGCGCGCTGCGAGTACGGCGCCAAGGCATACGCCGGCTCGGGACGTTCCGGGGCCATGCCTGGCAGTCAGCGATCTTCCCGAGTGGCCGCGGCTTCGGCTACATCGTCTACCCGCCTCGCACGGACGGACTGCCCACCTACAACGAGGGCTACGTCTTCAAGGGCGACGGTGCCCTCGTGCCGGCACGGGTCATCGAGGCGCCCTGGCTCCGGCGACTCCAAGCCCACGGTGAAGACGTGTCGGTGGTGTTGGAGACCGAGGGGGGCACCGCGAGGATCGAAGGCGTGTCACTCCTGTCCAACTTCAAGATCATGGCGGGGGTCGGAGCACCAGACCTGCCCGTCCTGCAGCAGGCGATCAGCCGCTACACGTGGGACGGCGAATCGGCCAACGGCATGATGGAGCGCTCCATTCCGGGTGACCAGCTCTCCGCGCTATGACGGCGGGCGCGGACGTCGGCGCAGCCCGGATGGCCGACATCGTCGCCCGGGCCGTCGGCGAGACCGGGTTGGAGGACTTCGGTGACGACACCTGGCGCGAGGGTTTCGAGATTCTCGTCCGTTCGGCCGTTTCCGAAGCATCCTTCAACGATTTCGGGGAGGACTACTTCTACGGATCGCTCGTTCGCCCGCTGGTGAACCGGCTGCAGGTGGAGCATTGGTACGCACGGCATCCCGAGATCGACGACCAGGCGGTCGAGATCGAGATCCTCGGCGTCGGATTCCCCCGCACCGGCTCGACTGCGCTGTCGAGCATGTTGGCCGAGGACCCGGCGTTCCGGAACCTGCGCATCTGGGAGGAGACCGCTCCTTGCCCGCCACCCGGCCTGTCCTCCGCCGACGACGAGGCCAGGATGGCGAACGCCCGCACGATGGTCGAACGAAGCCACGGTGCCACGGCCGATCGACTGCGTTCGATGCTGCCGCAGTCCCCCACCGGGCCGACGGAAGACCACGATCTGATGGCCCTCGAGTTCAAGGCCCAATATTTCCTGGTCTACGCCCACATCCCCACCTACGCCGACTGGTTCGCCCACTGCGACATGGAACCGACGTACCGCTACGAGAAGCGGGTCCTCAAACTGTTGCAGTGGAAGACCCCACAGAAGCGCTGGCGCCTGAAGAGCCCCACGCACTCCATGTTCCTGTCCGACTACGAGAAGGTGTTCCCCGAGGCGCGCTTCGTCCAGACGCATCGCGACGTGGCGAAGGTGCTGCCGTCGGTCTCGGACCTGTACTGCACCATGCTGCGGAACGGCAACCCCGCAACGGACCCGGCCTACGTGGGCGAGCTCAACATGGAGCACTGGGGACTGGCCCTGGACCGCATCCTCGACTTCCGGGCCGACGCCGCACGCGAGGCCAAGTTCTTCGACATCGGGTTCAGCGATTTCCAAGCCGAGCCGATCGAGCTGATACGCACCCTTTACGACTGGCTGGGCGACGAGCTCACTCCTGACACGGTGATGCGCATGGTGGCGTGGCGTGCCGACCACCCGAAGGACAAGTACGGCGCCCACGACTACAGCGCGACGGAGTTTGGCATCACCGACGAGGCGTTGGCGGCACGCTTCACCCCGTACCGGCGCAGGTTCGCAAGGCTCCTCGGCTGAAAGACCTCCGGACGACCTACGCCCCGACGGCGTCGGGGTTCTCCAGCACGACGGCCACCCCCTGGCCCGAGCCGACACAGACACCGGCGACTCCGTACCGCTTGTTCCGGAGATGGAGCTCGGTCGCCAAGGTGAGGAGGTAGCGAGTGCCCGACGAACCGAACGGATGGCCGATGGCCACCGCTCCCCCGTTGAGGTTCACCCGATCGTCGGGAACGCGGAAGCCCCCGAGCTGGTTCGGGAGCTCACGCAACACCCCGAGGGCCTGGGCCGAGAAGGCTTCGTGCACTTCCCAGACGTCGACGTCCTCGGGCGCCACCTTGGCCCGGGCCAATGCCTTCGGGATGGCGAAGGCAGGGGCGATGCCCATGAACTGCGGATCGAGGGCGTGCGTTGCGGATGACAGGATCCGAGCCAGCGGGTGGGCTCCGAGGTCGGCGGCCGCCGCCGGGCTGGCGAGCAGAACCGCGCTGGCGCCGTCGTTGAGCGGCGAAGAGTTCCCTGCCGTCATCTGCGTGGTGTTCGGTTGGGGACCGAGCGCGGCCAGTCCTTCGGGTGTCGAGTCTCCACGGATGCTCTCGTCGTGCTCGAAGCTCCAGGCGGCGCGACGGCGGGTGGCAGGGAACTCCACGGGTTGGATCTCCTCGCCCAGCCGGCCCGAATCGCGAGCGGCCGCCGCACGCAGGTGCGACCGCAGCGCGAACGCGTCGATCTCCTCTCGTGTCAGTCCGTAACGGTCGGCGACGTTCTGTGCAGTTTTCACCATCTCGACGTAGGCGCCTCGAGCCAACAGGGCCGGATGCGGGGGGCCGCCGGCACCGGCCCACATGGTGTCGAGGAGGAGGACCGGACCACGAGGACTGAAGGGTGCATCGCCCTTCATGTAGGCCCAGCCCGAGCGAGACATCGATTCCGCTCCCGCAGCCAGTCCCACCTCGAGCTCGCCGGCGCGGATGGCGTGGGCGAGGAACGTGGCACCCGTGAGCGAGGAGGCACAGAAGCGGTTGATCGTGACGGCGGGAACCGAGTCCGGGAAGCCAGCCGCCAACGCGGCCCAGCGACCGAGATCGCCCATCCCTTCGTGCGCGCCGTTGACGCAACCGGCGGTGATGTCCTCGACGCGATGCAGGGGAACACCCGTCCGCTCGCATGCCGCCACCATGGTCTGGCCGAGAAGGTCGTCGAGTCGGATGCCCGAGAGCGCTCCTCCGTACCTGCCGACCGGTGTGCGCACCCCGCCAAGGACGAGAGCATCCGTCATGGCCAGAACCCACCCTTCCATCCGAACGAGAAGCAACACCAAGGGGCCGTTCGGAGGTTAACAACAGGCGCCGGCCTCCCGATCGGCTCCGGCCGACCAGCTCGGTACGCTGTGGGCCGTGGATGCTCCCACTGAGCCGGGCGCGCCGGTCCGGCTGCAAGAGCCGCAAGCGGTACTCACGCCGCTCACGGCTTCGGCCATCTTCCTCGTGGCCACGATCGACCCTGGTGGTGAGCAGACCGTCCGTGACCTTCTGGGCGATCTGGCCGGGCTGGAACGCACCGTCGGGTTCCGGGTCCCCACCGCCGGCCTGACCCTCGTCACCGGCATCGGTTCTTCCGCCTGGGACCGCTTGTTCTCGGGACCCCGACCCGCCGAGCTCCATCTCTTTGTCGCTCTGCAGGGGGCACGCCACGACGCGGTGGCCACCCCCGGTGACATCCTCTTCCACATCCGTTCGGAACAGGCCGACGTCTGCTTCGAGCTGGCCACCCTGATCATGGATCGCCTGGCGGACTCGGTCACCGTGGTGGACGAGGTCCACGGCTTCAAGTATTTCGACGATCGGGACCTGCTCGGCTTCGTCGACGGCACCGAGAACCCGGTCGGGGGAGACGCTGCCGCCGCCGTGACGGTCGGCGCCGACGAAGACCCGGATTTCGCCGGGAGCAGCTACGTCATCGTGCAGAAGTACCTGCACGACATGAAAGCCTGGAACAAGCTCGACGTCGAAGGACAGGAACTGGTGGTCGGGCGCCGGAAGCTGTCGAACCTCGAACTCTCCGACGAGACCAAGCCGAGCAATTCGCATGTGGCTCTGAACACGATCGTCGGACCCGACGGCGTCCAACGGCAGATCTTGCGCGACAACATGGCCTTCGGTGCCGTGGGGCAGGCGCAATTCGGAACCTATTTCATCGGCTACGCCTCCACTCCGCGCGTGACCGAAACGATGCTCGAGCACATGTTCCTCGGCGACCCCCCGGGGAACTACGACCGCATCCTGGACTTCTCGACTGCGGTCACCGGCTGCCTGTTCTTCGTGCCGACGGCCGAGTTTCTCGACGACATCCCGCCGGCCCCGGACGCGGCGGGTCAGCCGGGTAACGACGTGGGTGGTTCGGCGTCGTCGCCGGAGATCGACGGCACCGCGGACACCGATGGGGCCGGGTCGCTCGGCATCGGTGACTTGCGGGGCCAGGCCTGAGTCGACGCCGAGAGCCTGGACCTCGAGGGCCGGGCGAGTCGTCGCCGAAGGGCGTTAACCTCGCAGCGCCCCGGGGGGAGCACGGCCGTGAACCACATCGCCGTGCCCGGGCCATGAGGGAGAGGAGGGCGCGTGGCAGACATGCATGCCGTGCAGGTGACCCGTCACGGTCAGCCCGGCGAGGTGCTCGAGGTGCGATCGACCGAACGCCCCGAGCCGGGCCCCAACGAGGTCCGGGTGAAGGTGGGCGCTGCGTCACTCAACTTCAACGACATCGACCGCTGCCGGGGCAACCTCGTCTCGGTCCCGACGCCGCCGCCCTTCACGCTGGGCATGGACGTGTGCGGCGTGGTGGACGCCGCCGGCCCAGGTGGCGAGGCGTGGCTCGGCAAACGGGTGGTCGCCATCACCAAGAACGCTCTCGGTGGTATTGCCGAGTACGCCATCGCCGACACGATCTCGGTGTTCGACGCGCCCGCCTCCTTCGACGATGCCGAGGCCACGGCGTTCCTGTTGACGTTCCAGACCTCCCATCTGGCCCTTTTCAAGCGGGGTCGGCTCCGAGCCGGTGAGACCCTGGTCGTGCACTCGGCGGCCAGCGGCTTGGGCACGGCGGGCATACAGCTGGGCAAGGCGGCCGGGGCTCGGGTCATCGCCGTCGCCGGCGGCCCGGAGAAGGGCGGGCTCTGCAGGTCGCTCGGGGCCGACGTGGTGGTGGACCACTCGGCGGTGGACTTCGTCGACGCGGTGCTGACGGAGACGGGCGACGCCGGGGCCGACGTGGTCTACGACCTCACCGGGGGCGACATGGTCGAGCCCTCGTGGCGCTGCACGGCCCATGGAGGCCGCTACCTGGCCGTCGGGTTCGCCGACGACGACGCAAACGGCATGACCGGTCGTCCGCTGCGCATGGCCTGCATCGGCAACATCGACATCGTGGCCGTCATGCTGGCCTGGGTGGACACCGTCGATCCCGGCATGCGTCGCTTCGGATTCAATCCGTTCGGGCGGGCTGTGGCCGAGGAGATCCACAACGATCTGCTCCGCCTGGCTGAAGCCGGAACCATCCGGCCGGTGATCGGCAAGCGGGTCACCATGGAGGACGCCGGCCGTGCGCTCGACGAGCACGAAGCACGCCGATCGCTGGGCCGTACGGTGGTCGAGGTCGGATGAGCCAACTGGAATTCACGTGGCGCGACTCTCAGTTGCGGAGCCGGCCACTGGTCGCGCTCAACTGGATCGGCGGACGAGCAGGACGGGTGGGGCTCGACTACCCACCACTGTCCGCGGCGTCCGTCACGAAAGGCGCGATCAAGGCAGCCGGTTCCGACGACTTCGGGAGTGACTCGTACCGAGAGCCGCTGGACATCTTCCTTCGTTCGTGCATCGAGGAGGCCGAGCTCACCACCTTCGGACGGATCCTCGTGACCAAGATGCTCTCCTCGGCGCTGGCCAACCGCATTCAGCTCCATGGCTGGTCGATTGCACATCCCGGCGTGCGCGCCGAGCGCATCGAGCAACCGTGGATCATCGTCGGCCTGCCCAGGACGGGGACCAGCCTGCTCTCCATGCTCTTGGGTCTCGACCCGGTCGCCCGACCCCTGCTCCAGTGGGAGGCGGCCCACCCCATACCCCCGGTGAGCCTCGAGGACGCGACCGAGGACCCCCGGATCGCCCGCACGGCGAAAGATCTCGACGGCCTCATGAAGCTCAATCCGCCGCTCAAGGCCATGCACCCCTTCGGCGCCACGCTGGCCGAGGAATGCGTGTCGCTGTTCATGTACGACGTCCGCTCCCTGGCCCTCGAGACCCAGGTTCTCGTGCCGACCTACGGGCACTGGCTCGAGCAGGCGGACATGGCGCCCGCGTACGCACAGCACCGACTGGCCCTCCAGACCCTGCAGTCGCGCCAGCCGACCGAACGCTGGGTCCTCAAGACCCCGATGCACCTGTGGCATCTCGATGCCATGCGGGCTGCCTATCCCGATGCCCGGGTCATCTGGACCCACCGCGACCCGGCGCCCGTCGTCACCTCGCTGGCCAGTCTGGTCAACGCGGGCCAGCGCTTGCTGACGGACCGGACCGACCCCTGCCCGACCGCCGAGGAGTGGAAGCGCAAGTGCGGGTTCGCGCTGCGGTCGGCCATGGCCTTCGACCAGCACGCACCCGGCGGATGGTGCCAGCACCTGCACTACCGGTCGCTCATGGCAGACCCAGTGGAGTCCGTCCGCACCCTGTACCGAAGCTTCGGAGAGGAGGTCGGGTCCCTGCACGCGCGGCGCATGCAGTCCTTTCTCGAACACCGGCCCCAGGATGCATTCGGCCGCCACCGCTACGACCCGACCGATTTTGGCTGGACCGATGCCGGTCTCCGCTCGGAGTTCGAGGACTACACGGAGCGCTACGGCGTGCACTCGGCCGACGCTTCGTAGGCGGGCGGCGATCCGTCCTCGGCCGAGGCCGACGTCCGGCTGCCCGCAGAGAATTCGGCGCCCCGGGTTGCTAGTGTGCCCCGGCAAACAGGAACTTGTTCTAGGGTTCCACAGAGTTGTCCCAGGCCGGAACCATCTCGGTGCCGGCCCGTTGACCGGGGGGTTGGGCATGAAGAAGACCACGACCATTCGAGGGGCGGCGGTGGCCTTCCTCCTCACGGCGTTGACGGCGACCGGCGTCGTGGTCGCTCCCTCGGTGAGCGGTGCAGCTGCGGCCATCTCGACCACCAAGTTCGGCACCTTGCCCTCACCCTGCGGCAAGGGACATGCCAGCGGCTCTACCGAGACCGGTGTCACCAACTCCACCATCAACGTCGCCTACGGCGACGATCGCGGCTTCTCGGGCCTGCCCGGACTCGACCAGGAGATGGGTGACGCCGTCAAGGCGATGATCGCCTGGTGCGACGCGCAGGGAGGCATCAACGGACGCAAGATCGTCGGGGACTACTACGACGCCGCCATCACGAACACGGGCGCTGCGATCTCCGCCGCCTGCAAGAAGGACTTCATGCTCGTGGGCGAAGGCTTCGCGCTCGACTCCACCGGAGAGCAGACCCGCCTCGGCTGCAACCTGGCGGCCGTCCCCGGATTCACGGTCTCGCCGCAGGTGGCCAACGCCTACGAGATGTACCAGGCCTCTCCGAACCCGGCCGACTACAGCCCGGTGTCGAGCGCGTACGAAGCAGAGAAGCTCTTCGGCTCCAAGACCAAGAAGGCCGGGGAGTACAACTCGACCCTCTCCACCCAGCAGGCCTCGATGGCCAAGGCCGTGCAGGCCTACACCACGGCCGGGTGGAAATTCGTCCCCAACTGCAGCTTCCAGATCAACTACAACGGCGAAGCCAACTACACCCCCTTCGTCCAGAAGCTCCAGGGTTGTGGTGTCCAGGTGGTCTACAACGACTCCACCCCGGGCCCGACCCTCTATGGCGCCCTCCAGGCGGAGAACCAGATCGGCTACGATCCGATCTGGATCGAGGACTCGGGCGCTTATACCGCCGCCTTCGCCAAGTGGAACACCGACGGCCTGGGGAACAACGTCTACGTCCGCCTCTCCTACGAGCCGCTCGAAGCGGCCAAGGTCGTCCCCGCCGTGAGTCAGTACCTGGCCATCGTGAAGAAGTACGGTGGCCTGGTGTCCCAGCTCGGCGAGCAGTCGACCTCGTCGTTCCTGCTGTGGGCGACCGAGGCCAAGGCCTGCGGCTCCACCCTGACCCGCCAGTGCATGATCAATCACCTGGCGAAGGTGACCAGCTGGACTGGTGGCGGCTTGAACGCCACGGGCAATCCGGCCAAGAACCTGCCCCCGGCGTGCGGCCTGCTGATGAAGCTCCAGGGCACCAAGTGGGTCCAGGCCTACCCGAAGAAACTCGGGACGTTCGACTGCTCGCCGAAGTACATCGTCAAGAACACCGGCTCGGTCGTCGGCACGCCGCTCAATGCCCAGCGCTACTCGACCCAGTACGCGACCTCGTCGGTCATCAAGCCACAGGGATGACCGACCCGCGTCGCGGCGCGACCGCCACCTGACCTGAGCGGCGGGAGCGCCGGCGATGCACCTCTTCCTCGAGTACACCATCCTCGGCCTGGTCACCGGCGCCGTCTACGGGATCGCGGCCTCGGGCCTGGTCCTGACCTACACGACCTCGGGCATCTTCAACTTCGCCCAGGGCGCGATGGCCATGTTCGCGGCCTTCACCTACTGGCAGTTCCGCTACGGCTGGAACTGGCCGGCCCCGCTGGCCCTCTTCATGGTGATCGTCGTGCTCGCCCCCCTGGCGGGCACCCTGCTCTACGGCGGCATCATGCGCGGACTACGCGAGACGGCCGAGGTGACGAAGATCGTCGTGACGATCGGCATCATGCTCGGTCTGATCGCGCTGGCGACATGGATCTGGGACCCCGGCGTACCCCGGACCGACGGGCTTTTCTTCGGCGATGCCGCGAAGTTCTCCTTCTTGGGGGTCTACGTCACGGACCACGAGGCGATCGCCCTGGGGTGCGGGTTGCTCATCGCTGTCGGCATACGCCTGCTCTTCTCCCGCACCAGGACCGGTGTGGCCATGCGGGCCGTGGTGGACAACCCGTCGCTGCTGCAATTGAACGGCGGCCGACCCGAGCGTCTGGCCGCCTTCTCGTGGGCGCTCGGGGCGGCTCTGGCCGCCCTGGCCGGCGTGCTCATCACTCCGATCAGCGGAGGCACGCTCGACGTGCACGTCCTGACCCTTCTCGTCCTCGACTCCATCGCCGCGGCCATGTTCGGGCGATTGCGCAGCATCTGGCTTACCTTCGGCGGTGCGCTCGTCCTGGGTCTGGCCGGGACGTACGTGCTCGGCTACTTCCCGACCTCGTGGTCGTGGGCCTCGGACTTCCGCGTCGCCCTCCCCATGATCGTCCTCTTCGTGGTGCTGCTCGTGCTCCCCCACGACCGGTTGCGCGGCGCCACCCTGCTGCGGACGCGCGAGCGCTTCGTCGTGCCCACCATGCGCTCGGCCGTCACCTGGGGAGTCATCCTGCTGGTGGTCGTCCTGGCGCTCGAACCGATCATGGGCAGCGCCGACATGGGTGCCCTCACCGTGGGGATCACCTACGGCATCATCGCCCTGTCGCTGACGCTGCTCACCGGCTACGCCGGCGAGATCAACCTGGCGCCGGTCTCCTTCGGTGCCATCGGCACCATCATCGTGTTCCATCTCGGACTCTCGGGCAGCGGGACCGGCCAGCGCATCACCCTCTGGGGGATCTTCCTCGGCATCGTGATCACCGCCATTGTCGGCGGACTCATCGCACTGCCCGCACTCCGCCTGCGCGGGCTCTACCTCGCCCTGGCGACCCTGGCCTTCGGCGTCTTCGTCTCCGACATGATCATCGCTGACATCTCACCGCACGTCCTGCCCATCTTCCACATCAACTTCTCCATCTTCACCAACGGCGCACTCCAGATACCGGCGCCGAAGATCGGCCCGCTCGACCTCACGTCGTCCAAGACGTTCCTGACCACCGCCACCTGTGTCTTCGTCCTCGTGGGCATCGGCCTCATTGCCCTGCGACGGAGCAGCTATGGCCGCCGCCTGACCGCCATGAAGGACAGCCCCGCGGCGGCGGCGACCCTGGGGCAGAACCTGATCCGACTGAAGTTGTCGGTCTTCATGCTCTCGGCCGCCATCGCCGGGCTGGGCGGGATTTTGCTCTCCGCCGTGTCGCAGAACGTCAATGCCAACACCTACATCATCTTCGTAAGCCTGGCCCTGGTGATGCTGACCGTCGTCGGTGGCATCGGCAGTGTGGCCGGCGCCCTCATGGGCGGGATCCTGGCCGGAACCGGCTTCGAAGCGCTGACCTCGACGTTCACGAACCTGAGCACCGACCACGGCGGCGGCGGGATCTGGAACGTCCTGGCCAACGTGTCACTGGTGGCCCCGGCCCTCATCGGCATCAGCCTGGGACGCAACCCGAGCGGCGCTGTCCCACAGATCGTGGCCAGCTACCGCCCGCTCTGGCAGACCAAGGGCATCCTCGCCCTGGGCCTGGCGGGCGAGCTGCTGGCCTACCTGCTGGTCGTGACGCACGTCATGGGGAACTGGTGGCTCGTCCTCATCACCGCGCTCATCGCCCTGGCCCTCCCGGCACTGGGCCGGATGGTGCGCCCAGAGGTCTTCGGCGCGGCGCGCTCGGGCCTACGCGCCGCGCCCGATCCCGCCCTGCCGGACACGGAGAACGATGCTCCGGTGGCCGAGAGGGTGGCCGATGCCCGCACTTGAGATCTCCGAGGTCTCGATGGCCTTCGGCGGAAACCAGGTCCTCCAGGACGTCTCGATCGAGGTGCCGCCGCACGGCGTGACGGGGCTCATCGGCCCGAACGGTGCCGGCAAGACGACACTCTTCAACGTCGTGAGCGGGCTCCTGACACCGCGTGCGGGACGGATCGTGATCGACGGCCACGACGTGACAAAGGCCGGGCCTGCCGCCCGGGCCCGACGCGGACTGTCACGCACGTACCAGCGGCTCGAGCTGTTCACGTCGCTCACGGTGCGTGACAACATCCGGGTGGCGGGCGAGATCCGCAACAGCTGGGGCCGGCGGGGACGGATCGACGTCGCGGCCGAGACGGATCGGACCATCGAGCTGGTCGGTCTGGGCGACGTGTCCGACCGGGAGGTGGGCGAGCTGCCCACCGCCCGGGCTCGGGTGGTCGAGGTGGCACGGGCCCTCATGACCCAGCCCAAGGTGCTCCTCCTCGACGAGCCGGCCTCGGGCCAGACTGAGCACGAGACCGCGGTGTTCGGCGACCTCCTCCGACGCCTGGTGACCGAGCGCGAGCTGGCCATCTGCCTGGTCGAGCACGACGTCAACCTCGTCATGGGGACATGTGGGCTGATCCACGTCCTCGACTACGGCACCATCATCGCCAGTGGGCCGCCCGAAAAGGTCAAGAACGACCCCGCGGTGGTCACGGCGTATCTCGGAGCACCATGAACGACGGCGCGCCCATCCTTGCATTGAACGACATCCGAGCCGGCTACGGGCCGATCGAGGTCGTACACGGAGTCAGCTTCGAGATCCCGAAGGGCTCAGTGGTCGCCCTGCTCGGTCCGAACGGTGGAGGCAAGACCACCATCCTGAACGTCTGCGCAGGCACCCTCGCCCCCGGTGGTGGCGACGTGGCCTTCGACGGCGAAGTGGTCACCCGGGTCTCGGCGGACGAGCGGGCGCGACGCGGCATCTGCACCGTGCCCGAGGGGCGAGGGATCTTCCCCAACCTCACGGTGAGGGAGAACCTCCTGATGGCCACCCAGGTCGGTGTGCCGATGGAACGCATCGAAGAGGTGACCTACGAGCAGTTCCCACAGCTGAGCAGCCGGCGCAAGCAGTTGGCCGGCACGTTGTCGGGAGGTGAGCAGCAGATGGTGGCCCTTGCTCGTGCGTTCGCAACGGATCCGAAACTCCTCCTGCTCGACGAGCTCTCGCTCGGCCTGGCCCCCATTGTGGTGGGAGCGCTCTACGAGAAGGTGCGCCAGCTGGCGGCCGGCGGCCTGTCGATCCTCCTAGTGGAGCAATTCGCCCGCACGGCACTCCCGATCGCCGACGCCGCCGCGGTGGTGCTGCAGGGTGTCATCGTCCACCGGGGATCACCGGCGGAGATGGAAGAGGCCGTGTCCGCCAGCTACCTGGGAACCTGAACAGCCCAGGGGTCGTCGTCGAATCGCGGCTCACCCGTCACGCTCCATGCTCTGGACGTCGAAGTACACGGGCAGGAGGTACTTGACGTAGAAGGCGTGGACCGTGAGCCCGGGATAGACGAGATCCTCGTACGTGATGATGTCCACCCGGTCGTCCTTGTCCGCGTAGCGCTGACAGGCCTCGAGCATGCGATCGACCTCGGCGCGGCTGTCCTGGAGCAGCCCCAGATGGTCGTAGCCGGGGGAGGAAATCGGCTTGTCGCTCTCGGCCAGGAGGATGAACTGATCCGGGTCGGGCAGGAGCAGGTGACACAGCTGTCCCACGACCTTCGTGTCGAGCGCGCTCCAGCCGAAAACGGATCCGTAGAACGCGTCGACCTCCTCGCGGAATTCGGTGGTCAGCGTCCCCCGGGCCACCGTGAGCTCCATGTGGTTGAAGCGCATCGATCACTCCTCTCCGTGTCGGCATCCGACCCTACGACACGGACTCGCGACCGCGCCGGGCCGGGGCCTTGACGATTGGTCCCGCACCCCGCACCCCTGGGGACGAGCCGCGCAGTCCACCATCGCGACCAGCCCGCCGACCGCAGTCCTTTTCGCAAATGAGGGCGAAATGAGGGTGAAGATCAGGGTGGCGTACCTGGTGAGTGCAGGGGGTCCGTTCGAAGATATGCGTGTTGACCAGCACGGTCATCGCACAAATCCAAGAACGAATCCACCCGGAAAGGAAACTCATCATGTCTGTCCGTCGCACCCACATCATCCGCCTCGCCGCCGGCGCAGCTGCCGCCGGCTTCCTGGCCCTCTCGGGCGCTGGAACCGCCGGTGCCACTGCCGAGTCCCAGCCGGCCGTCCACCCCCACGGCTTCGCACCGACCCAGCAGTGCGTCAACTGGAGCGGGACCATCAAGAGCTTCCCGGCGCTGACCAAGACGGCACAGTCGGTCACCGACGTGGTGCAGGGAACGCTGAACAACTGCAACTTCGACGGCACCCAGCAGACCTACAGTGGGAGCTTCTTCGGCACCCTGACCGGCACCGCGTCCAAGACGTCGGCCTCGTTGTCCGGCACGATTGCCGTCAGCTGGCCGCAGGACTCGGGCCTCAACCCGTCGATCGTTCCGATCGCCATCAGCGGCTCGTCGAACGCCTACACGCTCGATGGCACCGTCAGCAACGGAGCCGGCTCCGGCGAGCAGGTGCAGGGCAGCTACGACGTGGTCTCGAAGCAGGCCATCTCGGGCGGCACCTCCCAGGCGCTGGTCAGCACGGCGCCCTTCGAGATCGTCGTCAACGAGGGCTGATCTCCCCAACCGCTGCCGGAACCCCGCTGTCAACGGCGGCGGGGTTCCGGCGCGCCCGCGTCGACATCGTCATGACCCCAACAAACCAGACGAACGATCATCAGGCGTGTCAGCCGTCCGACCCGGTGCCAGAATGGCAGCGGGGGTGTGCACCCCTCGCGCTATGGCCACGCACCGCGACCGACCGATGGAACTCTCCGAGTTCGAGGGCGACCCATGACCGCCACTTTCGGCAGCACGCTGCGCGCCTACCGGATGGCGCACGGCCTGACCCAAGAGGCGCTGGCCGAACGCGCCCTCTTGAGTCCCACGGCCATCGCGGCGCTGGAACGGGGGCGGAACCGGACACCGCGGATGTCCACCTTGCGGCAGCTGGCCCGGGCCCTCGACTTGAGCCCCGACGAGATGGCGGGCCTGGCCCGGACGTTCTCGACCACACCATCGGCCGAAGCAGGTGACCCGTTGACCGCCGTGACGGAGGACGAGCGCGGCCTCGCCGCCGCAGACCGTCGCGACGAATCCCGGGTTCTCGTCGGCCGCCCGGCCGCCACGAACCGACGCTGGCGTACGACTTTCGTAGGCCGCCACGACGAGTTGGAACGACTCCGGAGCTCACTGGCCAACGGCTGCCGCCTCGTCGAGGTGGTGGGCGAGTCGGGCATCGGCAAGACCAGGATCGTCTCCGAGCTCGTGAGGGACCTCGACCCGTCGATCACGGTCTCGTGGGGTCGTTGCAGCCAGGACAATCTTGGCTCGTACCTGCCGTTCGTCGAGATCATCCGCCACATCACCTCCCAACTGGGTGACCAGGAGCTGGCCACCGCTCTGGGCGGGCGGGGGGAACTGACCCGTCTGGTCCCCGAGCTCGTGTCCCGGTCGGGACCGCTGGCCCTGCCGACCCGCGCCGAGGCAGAGAGCGAACAGCGCATCCTGTTCGAAGCGGTAGCGGGTTTCCTGGCTCGCTGGCGTCCGACGGTCCTTGTCGTGGACGACCTGCACTGGGCCGATCCGGCGACTCTGGCTCTGTTCGGGTACCTCGTCCGCGACTACGGGCTCTCCGACCTGACCACGGTGATCACGGCCCGTCCGACCGACCTGCCCGAAGGGACCACTGGACTGTTGGCGGAGCTCGGCCGGGAGGTCAGCACGGTTCGCGTGCGCCTCGACGGGCTCGGCGAGACCGACGTGGCCGGCCTGGTGTCCGATCTGGTGGGCTCCGCGGCACCGTCGGCCCTGGTGGCGTCCGTCCAGTCGGCCACGGACGGGAACCCACTGTTCGCCGAGGAACTCACGGTCCATCTCCTCGACACCGAGTTCGTCGTGGATCCCGTCACCGGTGAGGTGCGACGTGACGCAGCCGGGGCAACGGGAGTACCCGAGCGCGTCCGCGACATGGTGGCTCGACGTCTGCTGTCGCTCACACCGGAGGGTCTCCAACTGCTGACGGTGGGCGCGGTGATCGGACGAGAGTTCGACCTGCCGGTGGCGGCGCTGGCCCTCGGCATGTCGGGCCTCCCGCTGGTCGATGCCGCCGACGACGCGTTGCTCTCCGGCATGGTGGCGGAAACCGGCCCGGCCCGACTGGGTTTCTCACACGCGTTGCTCCGGGACGCAGTCACCGAACGGCTGTCCCGGGTCCGCCTGGTGGCCCTGCATCGAGCGGTGGCCACGGCGATGGAGCAGGCTACCGACGGCCCGTCCGAGCAGCGGGCCGCGGAGTTGGCGCGCCACTGGGCCACCGTGGCCGAGGTCGACCCCTCCGCGTCGGTTGCCGCGGCCACGTGGTCGGTCCGGGCCGGCGATCAGGCAATGGCTGCTGCGGCCGCCGACGAGGCCATCGCTCGCTACGAACAGGCGGTCACGTTGTGGTCCACCGCGTCGGCCGGCCATGTCGATTCGCTGATCCGCCTGGGTACTGCGCTGCACCATTGCGGGCGTGCGGACGAAGCGGACGAACGGTTCACGGAGGCCATCGCGCTGGCCCTGGCCACATCGAACCCGAACCTCCAAGCACGGGCCGCCATCGGACTGGGCCGCCGCTATCCGTACTGGGAGACGGACTCCCGTCGCACGGCGGCACTCGAAGCAGCGTTGGCTTCGCTCCCCCCCGAGGACACCGCGCTCGAGATGACGCTCATGGGACTGCTCGTCACCCACTTGATCAACGGCTTCGAGCCCGAGGAGGCATCTCGGCGTGACGCGCTGGCCATGGAGCTGAGCGTTGCGTTGGCGGCGCCGGACACCGAGACCGACGTCCTGCTCGCCGTGGGTCAGACCAGGGTCTACGACTACATCGAGGACCCGGCGACTCTCGAAGTGGTTGCCGATCGGCTCCTGGCGGTCGCGGACGCCCGCAACGATCTTCGCGTGGAAGCCGCGGCGTCCTTCGCCAAGTCCTTGGCCGCTCTGGATCTCGGCCGGATGGCGGTATTGCAGGAATCTTCCGACCGTTATGCCGAGGTTGCCGACAAACTGGGTGATCCCCGGGACCGCAGCCAGGCCGCGATGATCCGCTCGACCATCGCCTTTGTCGAAGGTCGCTACGACCGGGCCTCGGAACTCTCCGAGCAGGCGCTGGAGCTGGGTCGGCTGAGCGGTGACTACAACGCGGAACTGATCAATTACGCCCAGGGCCTGCTGCGTGGCATCGACCAAGGGCTGGCATCCGACGTCCTACCCCTGCTCCTCGCATCGAGCGACTATCAGGTCATCGGTTCCTTCGACGCCGGCACTGCACTGTGCGCGGCGCTGGCCGGCGACACCGACGAGGCGCAGGAGCGGTTGGCGCGGCTTTCATCGACGGGCTTCGTGGGCCGGCCTCGGGGCGCCGATTTCCTCGCCCCCACCGCATTCCTGGCGCACACGGCCGTCCTCATCGAGGATCGTCCCAACGCCGAGGTCATGTGGGGGTGGTTGCAGCGCACAGCAGCCCGGGTGGTCCGCGTGGGTCCATTGGCCGGATGGTGGGGTCCGGTCGACCATCATCTCGGCTGCCTGGCCCACCTGCTCGGCCGTCCCGACGAGGCCGAGGCGCGACTACGCGACGCCTTGGCCATCGAAGGTGAGATGCATGCAGCACCCTTCGCTGCCCGCACGCGGGCGCAACTGGCCGCCGTCGTCTCGTCCCGCTCTGCCCACGCGGCGATCCAGCTGGCGGCAGCGGCGGTCACCGAGACCCATCGATTGGGCATTCCCGGCGTGGCCGCCGAGGTCCAGGCGATCCTTGAGCGAGCCGGCCTCACGTCGTGACCTCCGAGGCCAGCCAGACGATCACCTCACTCGGCCGTCGCCGACGTCTCAGTCTCATCGGCGAGCCGGTGCTCAGTGGCCGATGACCCAGATCTGTGTGACCAGGCCCTTGACGCAGGTGGTGAAATACACCGCGGCGTTGTCGGCAGCTTGCCGCGTCCTGAAGGCACAGCTTCCCGCTGACCGTCCTGAGCTGTCCATTGTTTTCGTTGTAGACGAAATGCTCCGGCGCCTCGAAGCTGCACGGATTGGCCTGAGCGAGCTTGTTCGGCTTCGAGGCGGCTTCGAGACACTGACCACTGCCATCGACGATGACGCTCGAATCGTCCTTCGACTGGGCGAAGGTCCAGTGTTGGGAGTCGACGGTGTTGCACTGCTGCATCGAAAGGGCCAGCTGGTCGTTGGTGATGTTCGACAGGCAGAAATTCTGGTCGGCGTCCGGATGCAGCGTGAAGTTCACGCCCGCGGGGCCGGGCGGGTACGTGGTGGCGGTCGCCGTCAGCGGGCGCCCCTGCGCCCCTGACCCGCTTGCCACGAGCATGCTTGCTCCCACACCGCCCGCGACCAAGGCGAGAATCCCAAGGCCCGCCATGGTCGCCCGCCGTCCCAATCGCCCCGCTCTTCCCATAGTCCACCTCCGCACGTCGCCGTGATCGGTCACGGAGCGAACACGCTCGCCCACCGTGCACGAGATCGTCAACTCGATCTGGCAGAGACTGATAGTCAGCTGAGTTGCGCCCGTCCGTTGCCGGCTTCAGGCAGCAACCGGACCCTCTCGGGCGGGGATCAATGTCCGAGCTGCCAGATCTGCGTGGTCACTCCCTTGGCACAAGGGGCGAAGAACACGGCGGCGTTCTGGGCCGCTTGCGCGTCCTGCAGACACAAGTTTCCGCTCTCCGTCTTGACCTGACCCTTGGCGGTGTAGAGGAAACGTTCCGCCGTCGAGAAGGTGCAGGGCGTGAACTCGGCATCCACGTTCGGCTTTTTGCCCGCCTGAAGGCACTGACCACTGCCGTCGACGACCACGCTCGAATTGTCGGTCGCCTGTGCGAACGTGAAGCGCATCTCGTCGTTGACGATGCACTGCGCAAGCGACGACGGGCGACCGTCTTGGGGGATGTCCGTGAAGCAGTAGTTCGGATCCACGCTGGTGTGCACGGTGAAGTTCTCTCCTGCTGGTTGCAGAACCTGATTCGGGCTCCCCGTCTGATCCCGCACCTGCGCGCCCGAGCCACTGACGACCAGCATGTTCACCGCCACTGCACTCGCTCCCAGGGCAACGATCCCCAATCCCGCCGTCAATCCACGTCGTCCTCTACGTCCCACGATGTTCCTCCGCTCCTCGTCGTGATGGTTCACGTTCGGATCACGCTCCCCCATGAAAGGACGTTCAGTCAACCGCACCCAGTCCACACGCCAACCATGGATCGCATCCGGGCGCTTCAATCGAGGGGGAGCGAACGACGACACACTGCCGGGCCGAAATGCCGAACCCTCGATCGGATGGGCTCGCACCCCGCGGCCTCAGGTAGGACGGCGGTCGACCCACGCTGCAGAGGTCAGTGTCCGAGGTCCCAGATCTGAGAAGGGAGGTCCTTGACGCATGTGTCGAAGCTCACGGCCGCATCGGACGTGGGCTGTGCATCCTCGAGGCAGAGCTTTCCGTCGACCGTTTGGATCTGGCCTGCACCCTTGAAGAGGAAGTGTTCCGGCGCCAGGAACGTACAGGGGTTGACCTCTGCCACCTTGCCCGACTTCTTGGCCGCCTCGAGGCACTGACCGCCACCATCGACGATGACACTGGAATTGTCCGACGACTGGGCCCACGTCCAGTGCTGGGTGTCATTGTCTGCACATGCCTGAATTGATGTGGGTCGACCTTCAGCGCTGACGTACGAGAGGCAGAAGTTGGTATCCGCACTGGTGTGGATGGTGAAGTTCGTTCCCTGCGGTCCCGCCGGATATGTTGTCGTCGTCACCCTGGAGCGCAGTTGCGCTCCCGAACCACTCACCGCCACCGCGTTCGCGATCAGTGTGCCGGCAACGAGAGCGAACAGCCCAAGACCAATCGCCAACCTGTGTCGTCTTGCTCGCGGCACGCGCACCTCCGATGTCATCGTGACCCTCACGTGCTGGGTACGCTCCCCCAGTCAGGCGGCTGTCGTCAACCCAGTGTCACCGCCAGCCCGCCGGCGCATGGAGACGCCGACCACCAGCAGGATAAGGCTGACGCAGGCTCCTGAGGCCCGGGGAGCCACGCACGACGTCGGCACGACTGCGGACGTCACGCCATAGCGTGGGACCGACAAGACACGACCACCACCAGAGGAGACAACGATGGCGGCAAAGGCAAGTGCCGAATGGCGAGGCGATATCCCGACGGGACAAGGCCAATTCACGGCTGGCGATTCCATCAGCGGCGGCTTCACATACAAATCGCGTTTCGAGGACGGACCGGGTTCCAACCCTGAGCAACTGATCGGAGCGGCGCACGCGTCGTGTTTTTCGATGGCACTGTCCAGCCTTCTCGCCGGAGCAGGGACGCCCCCGGAGTCGATCCGCACCGACGCCTCGGTGACCTTGCGGCTGGTCGACGGGGCTCCCACCATCACCAAGATCGAGCTCACAACCGTAGGCCGGGTGCCGGGAATCGACGAGAAGACCTTCACCGACAAGGCGGCCGAGGCCAAGGCGGGCTGCCCAGTGAGCCGCGCCTTGGCCGGCGTACCGGAGATCGTTCTCACGGCGTCGCTGCAGAGCTGAGGCCACCGGCGGAGCGAAAGCAGCCTCCGCTCCGCCGGCAGTGACCGTGAGAAGTGCCGGTCCTCAGCACCCGCACTCGAGGAAGAGGTCGAAGGGATCGAAGTCCCTGGGGCACGGCGTGACGCTGATGCCGAGACGTCAGCGGCGATCGCAACATCGCACCCCCTCGCCGACAGGACGCCGGCATCGGCCGAAGCCGCCGATAACCGTTCGCCGAAACGGAGGTGTCACGGCGACATGCACGGGCGATCGGACGGCAGGACACCGTGCGCCCGGAGCGTCGCGGACGGCAACCGTCCGATGACTTCTGCAGCCGGTTCGGCGTCGACGTCGATCCCCCCCGTTCGCCGGCGTTCCCGTCACGGCTCCTGTCTCGGGGCTATGTTCACGCTGGGTTTTGCGAGGGGAAGGACGGCTATGGCAAAGGTCCGACGCGTCAGTTCGATTCACGGCCGGTGGCACAGCATCGGGCGGGTGATGCCAGTCGTGGTATCGACGGCACTCCCTGCGCTCTGGGTGGGCAGCACGACTCCAGCCTCGGCAGCCGACCCTGCGACGCAGACATTCACGTCATGCCCCACCGAAGCGCAGCTCGCCACGGCCGTCGCTGCGCACGGCATCATCACCTTCGACCTGAGCTGCAGTGTCGCCTTCAGTTCGGCCATCGCGGTGACCGGCGGGACCACGGACATCGAAGCCAACTCCTTCAATGTCTCGTTCACGGGCGGCGCGGTCACTCGCTTCTTCACCCAGTCCGGAGGAACGCTGACGCTCGGGGGCCTCGTGCTCCAAGGTGGATTGGTGACGGGGGCGCCGGGTGCAGCCGGGTCAGCGGGAAGTAGTGGATCGGCCGGCGCGACAGGCACCGCGGGCGGCGGAGCGGGGGGTAAGGGCGGCACCGCCGGTTCAGGCAAGAAGGGCAAAGCCGGCAAGGGCGCCCAAGGCGGAGCCATCGACATCGTCGCCGGCACGCTGAATCTCGACAACGACACCCTCTCGGGCGACGGCGCCACCGGCGGCAGCGGTGGCACAGGTGGGAACGGCGGCCCGGGGGGATCCGGTGGTGAAGGGGGGCCCGGACCGAACGGAGGCCAGGGTGGGGCTGGTGGAGCCGGTGGACCCGGCGGGAGCGGTGGCAACGGTGGAGCGGGTGGAGCAGCGCAAGGCGGCGCCGTGTACAACGCCGGCACGCTGAACCTCGACAACACCACCTTCGCCGACGACACCGTCCGAGGTGGCGCCGGCGGCTACGGCGGGGCCGGCCTCGACGGCGGTTCTGGTGGCCTTGGTGGCCAGGGTGGCTTCGGCATCGCGCCACCGATCGATACTGGGACGACCGGCGGCGACGGGGGCGCTGGTGGTCCCGGCGGCGCGGCCGCGGTGGGTGGCAATGCTGGAGCGCCGGGCGCCGGGGGGGCGGCCCTCGGAGGCGCGGTGTACAGCGTGGGCACGTTGACCGCCACGGGAGGGGCGTTCACAAGCGACGATGCCGCCGGGGGCACGGCGGGCGGCGCACAAGGCGCAGGCGCAGGAGGGGAAGGAGGCGCGGGCGGCGACGGGGGTGGCGGCACTCCCGGATCTAGTGGAGTGCCGCCCGGCGAAGGCGCAGCAGGCGGAAATGCCGGTGGGACGGGCGGCAACGGGGGCCCTGCAGGAGAGCCCAGCCCTGGAGCGAATCCGGGTGCAGCGGCCGACGCCCCGGCCGGCGGGTTGGCCGAGGGAGGTGCCCTCTACTCGGGGGCCAAGGCTTCGGTCTCGGGCGCCAACTTCAGCAGCGACTACACAAGCGGCGGCACGGGTGGTTTCGGCGGGCCCGGCGGCGCGGGTGGCTCAGGAGGCAACGGAGGGGATGGTGGCGGAGCGGGCTATGGCGGCGACGGAACGTGCGGCAGCGAGACCTGCGGTCCGTCGGGTGGCCCCGGTACGGCCAAACCAGGTGTGATCGCGGCCGCCTCGACCAAAGGCTCAGCGGGAGGCAAGGGCGGCGCTGGTGGCGACGGCATCGGCGGAGCGATCGCGAGCGCGGGAAAACTGAACGCGACGAACGACACCTTCCTCAACGATTCTGCTCACGCCGGAGCCTCTGACCATGGCGGCGCCGGCGGCATCGGAGGCAATGGTGGAATCGGGGGGCAAGGTGGCAATGGGCAGGCGACCAGTCCGGGACAGCCTGGTGCGAACGGCAGTGCCGGCTCGGTGGCCGGCAAGGGCGCCGCGGCCGGTATGGCGGGCATCGCGAAAGGCGGAGCCGTGGCGGACCTCACCGGGACCGCCTCGATCACCGGCTCGTCCTTCACGAGCGACGGGGCGTACGGCGGCGCGGGTGACGTCGGTGGCGCCGGCCTCACAGGCGGGGAAGGCGGGAACGGCGGCAACGGCGGGGAGGGATCGACGCAACCCCTGGGGGGCGATGGCGGGGACGGCGCGAACGGCGGTAAGGGGGGTGGCGGCGGTGCCGCGACCCCGGGCGGGGCGGCCACCGGCGGCGGCGTCTGGACCGCATCGGCACCGTTCTCCGGCACGGGTGACACCTTCGGAACCGGCAACTCCGCCACGGGGGGCGCCGGGGTGAGCACCGGAAGCGATGGCGGCTCCGGTGGTCCAGGCGGAGATGGAGGATTCCAAGGGGAGGGCCTGTCCTCGGGGAACGGCACGCATGGCAGCGCAGGCGCCAACGGGGCCGGTGGCAACACGTCCGCTGCCGGGTCGGGCTCGGATCCAAATTCGAATTCAGCCGCGCCGCGTCCTGTCGGGAAGACCACGGCGGCGGGACCCTACGTTGCTGACGCACCGGCTATTGCAGCCGACGACACAGCGAGTACGGTTTGAACCTGGCGGAAGGAGCACCATGGCACCCACGGGACGTCATACGTTGCGGATGGCTGGAGTCGTTGCGGCAACCTTGTTCACGATCGCGACCGGCGTCGCGGGGGCGGGCGGCAGCATGCCGACGACACGATCCGCTGCTGCGGAAGCGGGAACGGGAGCCACTCCGGCGTCGTGCAGTCGCGCCACAGGACCCCAGGACGCGCGGTGCTACCTGAGCATCGAGGCAGCGACCTCTCCATCGGCAGCCTCGTCCCGCGTCAGCAGCGCCACCCTCTGTACGGCCACGTCCTCCGCAGGTTGGACCGCATGCAACCTCGAGACGGCTTACGGCATCAAGGGTGACATCGGGACCAAGGGCAGCAGCAATCTGGTGGCGGTCGTCGACCCATACGACGACCCGAACGCCGCAACCGACCTGGCCAAGTACCGTACGTACAACAAGTTGCCGGCGTGCAGCGTGGCGAATGGGTGTTTCGAGAAAGTCAATCAGACCGGACAAACCAGCAACTACCCAACGGACGGGGGAAACTCGGGGTGGGCCAGCGAGATTGCGCTCGACACCCAGATGGTCTCGGCCATCTGTCCCCTCTGCCACATCCTTCTCGTCGAGGCGAACTCGAACGGGTTCGGGGATCTCGCGACGGCGGAGAACGAAGCAGTGGCCCTCGGCGCCCACGTCATCTCCAACAGTTGGGGTACGGGTGAATTCAACGGGGAGACTTCCTATGACGCCGACTTCGACCACCCCGGAGTGGACATCACGTTCTCCTCGGGCGATGGCTCGTATCAAGGGGGCGTGCAGTACCCGTCCGCGTCGCCGTTCGTCACGTCGGTCGGAGGAACGCAGTTGAAGTCGGCTTCCAATGCTCGGGGATGGAAGGAGACGGCATGGGTGAACAAGGCGAGCAACCCGCCGATGCAAGGCTCCGGCAGCGGCTGCTCGGCCTATGAACTGAAGCCAGTCTGGCAGTCCGACTCGGGCTGCTCGAACCGGATGACCGCCGACGTGAGCGCCGTTGCGGCCAACGTCAAGTTCTACGACTCATACGAGGAACCCGGTTGGCTGTACGGATTCGGTACGAGTGTGTCCTCCCCGATCTCCGCCGGGGTGTATGGCTTGGCCGACAATGCGCCGACCTATACGGTCGCCGCGGCCGCGGCCTACCAGGCACCGCCGGCCGACCTCAACGACATCGCCAAGGGCAAGGAGGGTACCTGCACCCCGACTTACTTCTGCCAGGCCGG
Source organism: uncultured Acidimicrobiaceae bacterium (assembly GCA_963754445.1). Taxonomy (GTDB): domain Bacteria; phylum Actinomycetota; class Acidimicrobiia; order Acidimicrobiales; family RAAP-2; genus Bog-473. Next base: position 175,711 of record CAVWFT010000003.1, read on the forward strand.
GCCCGGCTACGACGGTCCGACCGGCCTCGGCACACCCGATGGTTTCGGTGCCTTCGTCGTTCCCGTCACCGGCCCCCCGACGATCAATGCGGTGAATTTCACCGGCTCCGTCTCCGATCCGACCGTCACCATCTCGGGCAGCAATCTGGGAACGGAACCCCCGGGTGGCCCAGCGGGGTGCAGCACGAGCGGTGACAACTTCACGGGTACCAGCCTGACATTCAACGACCTCTCGGGATCGTGGGGAGCAGGAACCGGCGGAGACTGTATCGGCCTCGTCGTCAGCAGTTACTCCAGCTCCCAAATCGTCTATCAGTTCGGGTCCGGGTACAACACCTATGGAGTCGCCAACAGCGGCGACTCGTACAACCTGACCGTTCAGGGTGCCTCGTACAGCGGAACCATCACCTATTCGTAGATGGATCCGCCCGAGGCCGACGATGGGCCCGATCCCAACGGCGCAGGCGTTGCGGCGGGCCCAGACCAGACGGCGGTCCGGGTTGCCCTGTGGCGGGCGCTGCACGTCCAGGTCGATTCGCCACCCCACGTACTCGAGGATGTAGTCGGGCTCCAGCTGGCGGCCCCCGACGCGGAGTGGCGCCAACGACCGGACATGGACGCGGACTTCACGAAGGCCTTCCGTGCGGCGATCGTGGCCCGGGCCCGCTACATAGAGGATCTCGTGGCCGACCAAGCAGACCACGGGGTCAGCCAATACGTCCTTCTCGGGGCCGGCCTCGACAGTTTCGCCCAACGCCGACCCGAAGTCGCGTCTCGTTTGCACCTCTTCGAAGTAGATCGGCCCGCTCCACAGGCCTGGAAGCGCGATCGTCTGGTCGAGCTCGGTTTTGGTGTACCCGACTGGCTCCGACTCGTCCCTGTCGACTTCGAGAGTGAATCGTGGTGGGAACGACTGACGGCCTTCGGCTTCGATCCCGCCCGCGCAACGGTGGTGGCCTCGACGGGAGTGTCGATGTACCTCACCAAGGAGGCCAATCGGGCCACCCTCGATCAAATGGCCACGCTCGCACCGGGCTCGACCGTGGCCATGACCTTCCTGTTGCCGATGGAGCTGCTTGACGAGGAGGATCGGGAAGGGCTCCGGATGGCAGAGATCGGTGCTCGCTCATCCGGCACCCCATTCCTCAGTTTCTTCTCGCCGACGGAGATATTGGAACTCGCCCGTAAGGCCGGATTTCGATCAGCCACACACGTGTCGCTCTCCGAGCTGGCAACGCGATACTTCGCTGACCGCACGGACAGCTTCAGGCCCTCGACCGGAGAGGATCTTCTCGTCGCCCACACATGACAGTCCGGCGTCGACGCGCCGCCGGTCACGACCGCGACCGTGGTCACCTCCCTACCTCGGTTCCGAGGGCCATACGACGGTGACTCGATTCTCCGATCTCAGCCCGCTCGCGACGCAGGACCGGCTGCGCCTCTCGCTCATGGGCATCCCCTGGGCGAGGCGGAAGCGCGAAGCCCGAATAGGCCACATGTCGTTCGCGGCTCGTGGGATGCGTCGACCGATGCAGGGTGCAGGACATGTGTACGGTCACATCGCCCCGCCCAGCCTGCAACCTGATCTGGGGAAGTTCGAGGTCGCTATCGATCTGAGCGCGCGCGATGTTCGCCCGGTGTGAACCCGCCACGACATCGAGCCCACCGTGTGCGACATCGACAGGCGTCAGGCAGATCCCGACGGTCAGGCCGGAACAGAACATCGAGTGACCCCCGCGATCACAGTCTTTGTGCCAGGGAAGACACACAAGACCGTCGACGGAACCCACACGCTTCACCAGTCCTTCGGCTGTCACGTCAGCAAAATGCTCACCGAACGGATCCCCGGGCTGGTGGCCGTCGCCGAGCAAATTACCGATGGCGGCGTAGCGGTCAGTGCCGATGAGGGCACGCAAGGCGTCCGACTTTCGAGCAAACTCGAGAATGCGGCAGGGATACCTCTCGCCGGCGCTCGTCGTGGCCCACCAGGACTCACCGTCATCGGGACGGGCCGCCTCGACCGCCTGCGACAGTTCGGCATCCACCGAGTCCATCTCGGCTTCGGTGAACATGTTGCGTAGGACAAGGAATCCAGCCTCAGCGAGAAACTGTGCTGCGCCCGAGCTTGGATCGACCAGACTGAATTTCTGGTCAAGATCAAGGTCCGATCCGCTGGCCGAACGAAGCGTGATCGCACCGGGCTCGTATACCGGTCGGGCATCGAGAAGCGATCGCACGACCGGATCCCACGCGCAGAAGGCGTTGTTCGAGTCTGCATCGCCTTGGACCCGGCCCGCCACCACCAGTCCGAGCGCGGTGCGGCGTTCACAGATCCAGTCTGCAAAGGCCTTCCCGTCCAAGCGGACGTGGTGAGCCACCTTGCTCGGCCCGGTGGCCACGTCGATCACCTGCTCTCCGGGGCGCAAGGTCCAGGAATCGTCATCGACCTCGATCGCAATCGGAGGCAATGCCAGCCGATCGGCGTCCGCGGCAGCCCGACCGCCGTTTCGTCCAACCGCCTCGCGCCAAGAGCCTTGGAAGAAGGTGTCAGGATCGTCGGGCCCCACCGCGTTGATCGATCGCGTGCGCATGTCGACACTCATGAATCCGCTCACCCCACATGCAGTCGCGAACCGGACGTTGGAAGTCCGTCCATCCGCTCCGATTCAATTCCACAGCTGGACTGCATGGTAGGCCGCAGCAGCGAGCCCGTCGCTGGACTCGCCACGACTGTCGCTCGAATTGCTTGCGCCGCCCCGGGCAGCCCTTTCGACCGCTCCAGACCCGCGGGCGAGCCATTCTCTCCCTGAGGACGGCCTCGCAGGTACCCTCGCCCTGCGACGTGGCGCCTCGTCGTTATCGTGCCGCTGGTCGGCGAGTCCTTCGACGGGATCGACTGTCGGCGTTCGTGCCGCTGCGATGTGACGTGCCCCCGGGCCGTTCCCCTCGTGTCCGGCGGGCCGCACCCGCCTTCTTTCCAGGTTGCGGATTTCCAGGCTTTGAAGATTGCCCGTTGTCGTTCTGACCGCTGCGCGGGCGAAGTCCCGTTCCGTCGACCTGCGCCAGAGCTGGGACGTCGGGCAGCGATATCTCACGGCCCAGGCCGAGCGTGCGCTGCAAAACTTTGGTCTTGCCGACATGCTCACGCCCCACCAGAGACACGACGATGCCGTCCGCACCCGCCCTCGCGGTCCGGCCAGCGCGATGCACATAGTCGGTCGAGTCAGTCGGTGGGTCGAAATGAACGACGAGGGGCACGGAGTCCACGTGGATTCCCCGAGCCGCAATATCCGTGGCGACCAACACGTCGAGTCGGCCGGCGCGGAATGCAGCCAACGCCCGCTCGCGCTGGGCCTGGCTCCGATCACCGTGAATGGCCGCCGATTGCAGGCCCGACTGCCCGAGGCGGGTCGAGAGGCGATCCGCTCCCCGCTTCGTCCGGCAGAACACCATTGCCGGTCCTCGAGCGGCGATCGTTTCGGCCGTGACCGCCACGCGATCTTGAGAGTCAACGTGCCAGAAGTGGTGATGGACCTCTCCGCGGTCGGCCACTTCGGACACGACATCATGGCGTACCGGGTCGTGTTGGTAGTCACGCACCAACTTCTCAACAGGCCCATCCAGGGTCGCCGAGAAGAGCAAGATCTGGCGATTCTCTGCGGTCAGGTCGATCAGCCGACGCACGACGGGCAAAAATCCCATATCAGCCATTCGATCTGCCTCGTCGACCGCCACCATGTCGACGAATGCGAGGTTGATGGAACGGCGCTCGACCAGGTCGGTCAGTCGTCCGGGGCAGGCGATCACGATATCAACGCCATTTCGCAGGCTGGTCAGTTGCTTGCCGTATCCCACGCCTCCGTAGATCGACGTCACCCGGGCGCCGATCGCCGCAGCCAGCGGAGCCAGTTCGTCTTCGATCTGAGCAGCAAGCTCACGGGTCGGCACCAGAACCAAGGCGGAAGGGTGTCGACGTCCCCGCTTTGCCGGGCGGGGCCTGGCCTGGAGGCGAGAGAGGATGCCGAGGCCGAAGGCCAGCGTCTTCCCGGATCCGGTCGGGGCTTTGCCACAGACATCTCGCCCGGCGATGGCGTCCGGCAAGGTCGCAGCCTGAATCGGAAACGCCGTCGAGATGCCCCCCTGCTCCAAGGTGCTCGCCAATACGGGCGGCACACCGAGATCAAGGAAACGGGCAGGCGCGCCCGAAGGGGTAGAGGTCACGTTCACGAAACTCCAGTCAGTCCAACAGAGAAGTAGGCCGACTCGAAACGGGTCTCGTGGGCCTCGCCGGCAGAATTCGCCAGCGGCCACCAGGCATTTGCCCGATGTATCGCTCATCACTCTAGCGCATGCACGCGGTCCCCTTGCCCCAGGCCCACCAGAAGATCGCAGATCAACCGTGAATTCCTACCCGGTGCCGGGTTCCACACGCACGACCGTACGGCCCATCGTCTCGCGTCGCTCCAACGCCTCCAGCTCGCCGGGGACGTCGGCAAAGTCGATCTGCCGACCGATCACCGGCCGGATCGCGGCTGCCCGAGAAAGTTGCAAGATGCGGTTCCAGATCTCGATGCCCTGAGCGGTGGACAGGAAGTTCAATCCGAACGGGCGGGCCGGACGGGGTGAGTCCACATAAGCGAAACACACTCCAACCAGGTCGAAATTTCCATAGATGCTTGGTTGGATCGGGAGCGGGTGCTCTTCCTCCTCGATCCCCGACGCAAACCCGATGATGAGATGACGACCATTGAACGCCATGGCCCGAAAAGTATCGATCGTCACTCCCCCGCCCACGGTGTCGAAGGCGACGTCGACTCCCCGCCCGTTGGTTACATCGTCGACGAAGGCAACGAAGTCCTCGCTGCGGTAGTTCACGCCATAGTCGGCCCCCAGGGATCTGGCGAAAGCAACTTTGTCATCCGTGCCCGCAGTGGCAATTACGGACGCGCCGAACGCCTTGGCCAGTTGCACTGCTGCCGACCCGGCCCCGCCCGCGGCGGCATGAATCAGCACGATGTCACCGGACTTGACCCGCCCACGAACGATCAAGGCGAGGTAGCTCAGCTGAAACGGAAAGTACATGGCGATGGCCTCGGTGGCGCCGAGCCACCGAGGAACCCGTTGCAAGGTCGCGACATCCATCAACGCGGTGGAGGCGTATCCACCCTGCACACCGACCGTCGTGCCGACAACCCGTCGGCCGTGCAGATACTCGCATCCGGGGCCCGCGGCGTCGACGACTCCTGCGGCCGCCATCCCGATGACAAAGGGGGGTTCGAACTTCAACAACCCGTACCGGCCCCGAATGGTGTCCACGTCGTTGAAATCCAGACAGAATGCCTCCACGGCGATCCGGACCTGTCCCGCAACCGGGTCGGCGACGTCAACGGTCTTCATTTCGAGCGCGGCCGTGGGGGCATCGAGTTGGGTGACGACCCAGGCGGTCGCTACGGTCATCGCGTTTCTCCGTAGTCGACAGGAAGATGCTTGATTCCGTTTAGCCAGGACGAGCGGAGGCGGACAGGCGCACCCGTCAAGGTGATGTCGGGCAATTCATCGGCGATCACGTCGAACATCACCTTCAGTTCGAGGCGGGACAGGTTGGCTCCGATGCAATAGTGGGATCCTCCGGCGCCGAAGGTGACGTGTGGATTCGGAGAACGACCAATGTCGAAATGCCCTGGGTCTTCGAACACTTCCTCGTCGAAGTTGGCCGAGGGGAAATAGAGGCCAACGCGCTCACCCTTTCGGATCATCTGTCCGGCAATCTCAATGTCATCGAGAGCGGTGCGCTGAAGGACAACCGCTGGCGAGGCCCAGCGCAAAACCTCATCGACCGCCGTGACGGGGCGTTCGCTTCGCCAGCGCTCCCACTGATCCGGGTGCTGCAGAAACGCCAGCATCCCGTGTGAAATCGCCTGTCTGGTCGTCTCGTTTCCGGCTACCGCCAGGATCATGAAGAAGAAGGCAAACTCCTCACTGGTCAGTCGCTGGCCATTGGAGTCGGCCTGGACCAATCGGCTGGTGACGTCGCGCAGATCGTGGGCTACTCGTGCTTCCGCCGCCGCATGCGCGTACATGAACATTTCCGCGACAGCGGAGTGATCGTTGCTCGAGTACTCGGGATCCTCGCTCCCGGCCATCTGATCGCTCCAGTGAAAGAACTGCTGGCGGTCGGTCTCGGGAATGCCCAAGAGGCCGGCGATGGCATCGAGCGGCAAATGACGGGCAACGTCGACGACAAAATCGCCTGTCCCTTCCCGTTTGGCGGACCACACGATGCGACGGGCTCGCTCATGCAGATCGTCTTCGAGTCCGGCGAGCGCACGCGGGGTAAAGCATCGGTTTCCCACTCGGCGGACTCGGGTGTGACGTGGAGGATCCATGCACAACAACAGATTCTTCGTTGACTCACCTGTGGGGTCCGAATCGTCGAGCCGGCGGACAAATGCCGAATTGGTTTCCACCGACCACTCCGTACTTCGCGTGACCGCCGTCACGTCCGCGTGGCGGGTGATCGCCCAGAAACCGCCGTCGCCGTAGTCCGATTCCTTCGCTCCCTGAGGATTCCACCGAACGGGATCGTGCCGCCGCAACCAGGCGAACTCCTCGAGCGGAAGGTGGTCCTGCAGGAGATCAGGGTCACTCAGATCGAGGCGAGCATCGACATGTGTCGAGGACACGGGCAAACCTCCTCAGGTTTGAAACCACTCAGTTTCAAGGACGGTAGGCTCTGAAACCAAGCGGTGTCAATGAAGGACGGACCCAGTATGGATTACCAGGTGACGATGCCCTTCAAGGGTGTCAGTGCTGACGACAGGCGGATAGACCGGAGAAGCCGCCTCGTCGATGCTGCGTTTCGGATCGCCGGGACCGAAGGTGCGGACTCGCTGGGCGTCGGCCGAGTGTGTCTCGCCGCTGGCTTGACCAAGCGGTACTTCTACGAGAGCTTCGCCTCCATCACGGAACTCCAAAGCGCTGTCGTCGACCATGCGATCGCTCTGATGTCAACGCGGGTCGACCCGTTCCGACCGGATCCCCCCGGGGGACCTCCGCAGGATTGGTTGGAGGCATTCGTCACCGCGCTGGTGGACGACGAGTGCATTGCACGGGTGCTCCTCGTCGAGACGCACGGTGGTGCACTCAGCCCGTTTCGTCATCAGATCATCGATGTCGCGATCGAAGGGATGGCGCCCCACGGCAAGGATCGGTGCGCCGACCTCCGTGCACGACTCGTCGCGTACTCGCAGATCGGAGTGCTCAGCGAACTGTGTTTGGCCTGGCACCAAGGACAACTGGAGACAGATCGGGAGACGCTGGTTGGCGTCTTGGCCGATCTCTTCGTCCGCATCGAAGGTGTTGCGCTTTCGCCATCGCAGTAAGCCGAAAACGGCCGGAAGTGGCGTGTACATGCCGAGAATGGGCGCGGATCGACGTTCTCCTCTAACTGATCGGCCGAAACGAAACTCGTCGTTCGCGACTCGACGTTCCTCGTTGTTGCCCGCCTCGGTATCCGTTCGAGAGACTGGTAGGATGGCCATGTCGTCGGGGCTTGGTCCTGACGTGGCTTGTTCGAGACATTCTTGAGTTGGCCCCAGTCGAACGGAGCAGCTCATCTTCCAGCGCCCGATCGGTCTCTTGGGCGGCCGCACCCGTAGGCAACTGGCATGCGGCGAGCGGCGAAGTGAGAACCCGTCCCAGGTGGGCCGGCAATGGTGACCTCGGTTACCTCTGGGTCGATCTGCGTGCTTTGCCGACTTCCGGCGACCGAGTCTTTGGACCCGCCACGCCAGACATTTTCTCGCGGCCCCGACCCGAGCGATCCGTCCTTCGACATCACCGTGGTCCTCCCGGATATTGCGTTGTGCACCGAGCATGCGATCCACTTTCGCGATGGCGATCAGCTCATCGGTTGGTGTGACGATCCACTCTGTCGGGTCTACGGGGAGATCGGTGGCGCCTCGGCGTGCGGCCAGTCCTACAAGACTCTCGTCACCGGCGCTCGTTCCCGCGCTGCCGCAGACCGCGCTCGGGCCAAAAAAGCGAAGACCGCACCAGTTGGGGCGAGTACAGGCCAACAGGTCGCCGAGGGTATTGCGCAGCAAAAGACAGAATTATGAGCACCGTTTCATTCACCGACGCCCGTGCACCCAGCGACTTCCGTAGCCTCACGTCACAGGTTCGAGCGGCGGGGCTCCTTGGTCGGCGGCTCGGGTACTACTGGACGAGGATCGCCGCCACCTGTGTGATTTTCGCCGGTGCCTGGGGTGCCTTCGTCATTCTCGGTGCTTCGTGGTGCACGCTGGTCATCGCGGTGTTGCTCGGCGTGATGTCGACGCAACTTGGATTTCTCGGTCACGACGCGGGCCACCGTCAGATCTTCAAGTCGCGACGGGCAAACCGAATTCTGGGCCTCGGGGTCGGCAACGGACTGATCGGATTGAGTTTCGGCTGGTGGGTCCCCAAGCACAACACCCACCATGCCCACCCGAATCAAGTCGGTGTCGACCCAGACATTGGCATCGTCCCGGCGGTCAACGCGCCGATCGAGCAGCCCGGCGTTGAGGCTCACAGGGGTGTTGCGGCCTGGTTCACCCGCCATCAGGCAGCGCTCTTCTTCCCTCTCATGCTCCTCCGGAGCACAGGTCTGTATGTGTCAGGCATTCAGGATCTGCTTCGTCGGCGAGATTCTGCAGCCAATTCGGAGAGGATCCTGCTCGCCGGCCACATTGCGCTCTATCTGACCGTGGTGTTCTGGGTGCTCCCACCTCTCAAGGCGATTGCCTTCATCGGAGTTCACCAGGCCGTTTTCTCTGTGTATCTCGGTTGCAGCTTCGCCCCGAACCACAAAGGTATGCCTCTCGTCGAAGGCGACACAGATCTGGGGTTCGCACAGCAACAGGTGCTCACCGCCCGGAACCTGACCGGAGGAAGGTGGGTCAGCGTCGTCTTCGGAGGACTGAACTACCAAATCGAACACCACCTCTTCCCCGGAATGCCCCGACCGAATCTGGCTCGGGCCCAGAGTCTCGTGCGCGCCTTCTGCAACGAGAACGACCTTGGATACTGCGAGGAGAGTCCGATCGGTTCCTACCGTCGAACGCTCGCTCACCTCCGCCTCGCCGGGGGCTCCGCGGCACACTTGGCCAAGCTCCCAGCCGGCATCGGGTAACGCCGCAAGGTCGTCCACGACGCGACTCCCGTCGCATCCCGCAGACAAAGAGACCGGGCAGTCTCCTCACGCCTGACGGTAGTAGTGGTCCTGCTGGAGATCCTCGATCAGGCTGGGACCCGAGGGCTTCCAACCCAGCAGTTCCCTTGTGATCTCCGCACTGGCCGGACAGTCGACGCCCACGAAGAACCCGAGGTGAGCGAATCGCTCGAGGGCGTCGGACGGCGATACGGACTCGGTCGGAATTTCGAGCTGGCGACCCATCGCCTCCGCAATGTCGCGGAACTTGACGCCCTCGTCACCCACCGCGTGCAGCACGGTCCCGGCGGGTGCGTCTTCGACAGCCCGACGAAAAAGGCGGGCCGCGTCGGATCGGTGCACGGCAGGCCAACGGTTGGAACCATCGTCCACATACCCAGCCACGCCGCGCTGACGAGCAATAGCGGCGATGGTCGCCATGAACCCTCGGTCGCCGTCGCCATGGACCGTCGGAGGCAGACGCAGCACCGACGAACGGACCCCGACGCCGCGCAACGAAAGCGTGAGCAACGCCGTGGCCGCCCGTACGCCAGCTGGGTTGGCTCGAATCTCGCTGCTCGGGACCAGGCCATCGTTCTCAGTGGCGGCTCGACCCGTCGTCAGTCCGAGCATCCCCGACGCAAGGACGAAGGGTCGGTCGGAACCTGAGAGGGCAGCACCCATCGCTTCGACGGCTTGCCTGTCGGCCGATCCGGCAGCGAAGAAATCGCCGCCGAACGCCACCTCGTGCTGGAAGGCCAGGTGGATCACACCGTCCGAGTCGGCTGCTGCCCTGGCGAGGACGGCCGGATCGTCGAGGTCGCCTCGCTGCACCGAGGCGCCTGCTTGCTCCAACCGCTGGGCCGATGCCTCGGATCGGGCCAGACCCACGACCTCGTGACCGGCCTCGAGCAGTTCGGGCACGACGGCCGAGCCGATCCAACCCGATGCCCCGGTAACGAAAACTCTCATGGACACGCCTCCAGAACCTCTACTGATGTCAGTACCTGCCATCAACGTAGCCCTGAAGTCAGTCACTGTCAACACTAGGATCGCGGTCCATGGGTCGCTGGCAGCCGGACAGTCGAGGTCGTCTCCACGAGGCCGCCCTGGCCTTGTACTCGGAGCGGGGATTCGACCAGACCACTGCGGCCCAGATCGCGGATCGGGCTGGTCTGACCGAACGCACCTTCTTTCGCCACTTCGCCGACAAGCGCGAGGTGCTCTTCGGAGGATCCGCCCTCCTCAAGGAGCGGATCGTGGAAGGCGTTGCCAGTGCACCGCCTCGCGAAGGGCCCCTCGACGCCGTCGCCCGTGGCCTCGACGCAGCTGCCGCCATGCTCGGTGAGTCCCGGCGAGATCTCGCCAGCCAGCGTCAGGCGGTCATAACGGCGAATCCCGAACTGCGCGAGCGCGAACTGGCGAAATTGGCCGACTACGCCGATGCGGTTGCCGCAACCCTGCGCCAGCGAGACGTGAAAGAGCCCCAAGCAACCCTGGCCGCAGAGGCTGGCATGACCGTGCTGCGTTTCGCGATGCAGCGGTGGGCCCATGGTGTGGACGACCGAGCCCTTTCCGCCATCATGCGGGACGCCGTGGCCGAGCTCCGCCAGGTCATTGCGACGAGTTGATTGACCGAGCTCCGAGCCGGCGCTTGCTGATCTGAGATCTGATCCTCGATTGGTACGCCATTGCTACCGAGATGACGTGACGTCCTGAGCAAGCTCGCGGCAAAGATCGTCGAGCCAGGAACTCGTTCCCTGCTCTCGCCATGCAGGTCGCTCGAGGTGCTCGTCGAGGTAGGCCCCCTGCTCTGTCAGCACGAGCGTCGTTCCTTTGCCGTCCGGGATGAACTCGATCGTCGCTTGAGAGATCGTCGCCAAAACGTTGTTCCCGGACAGCACGGAGGTGTAGATGATGCGCTGGTCGGGCACGATGGCGCGGTACAGCGACTCCCAGGCAATATCCGTGCCGTCATGAGTGAAAAAACTGCGCTCCACTCCACCGACCCGGAAATCGAGCTGATAGCCCGTTTCGTTGGCCGCGAACCACCGAGCTTTGATTTCTGGATCGGCCCAGGCTGCGAACACCCGGCCCGGCGAGAGCTCGAAGCGGCGCTCGAGCGCGAAAGTGGCGTGTACGACACTCGGCTTGGTCATGTGTCCATTTCCTTTCTTTCTTCGTTTGCCACGATTGTTGAATCAGGGGCGCCCCTGAGCTCGATATCGAGACGATCGAATCGCCGCTCCCATTCCGTGCGCTGATTCACCAGCCACGCTTCGGCTGCTCGAAGAGCGGCCGGCTCGACCCAGCAGCTGCGAACTCGGCCGACTTTCTGGGTGTGGACGATGCCGGCATCCTCGAGAACTCCAACATGCTGCAGCACCGCAGGGAGGGACATGGTGAATGGCTCCGCGAGTTCGGTGACGGACGCAGGGCCACGCACCAGCCGCTCCACGATGACTCGTCTCGTCGGATCCGATATCGCCTGCAGCACACGGTCGAGATTCACCGTCAATGCTTAACCATTTGCCTAAGTATAGACCTCAGCCGTCATGGGTCAAGAGTGACGAGGGCAATCAGCGGATCTGGGAACTCCGATTGGCAGACCGCCGCGCCACCTGGACTGCGTGCACACGCTGTGAAGCTGCAACGGCTGGCGCGGCAGTACCGTCTTGCATGTGACGGACTTTCTCGCCCATTTGTTGGATCGACAGGAAATCGACGACGTCCTCACGAAGTATTCGACCGTCATCGACAATCGCCGCTGGGAGGAATTCGAGACCGTCTTCACAGCCGACGCCATCCTGGATTACCGCTCAGCGGGCGGAATCCGGGGCCCACTGGTCGAGGTCGGCAGCTGGCTCTCCACCGTGCTCCCGTTCTTCCGCTGGACCCAGCACCTTGTCGTCAACCGGGTGGTCGACCTCGTCCCGGGCGCCGACCATGCAACATCACACGCATCCTTCTACAACCCGAACGGAGCCGAAGTCGACGGCGAACCTTGGTTGTTCGTCGTCGGTGGCGCGTACCACGATCAGCTCGTGCGTACTCCGGCCGGCTGGCGGATCTCGCATCGCGTCGAGGAGACAACGTGGTGGAACAATCCGCTCCCGGGACTCCCCGCATCCCCCTTCCCGGTGCCGGACGACGCATTTCTCTAGCACCTGCGAGCAACGATCTCGCTGGGACCCAGTTCGCCGCGCCACGGGTTCTGACGTCGATCAGGGCGCGGGAGTTCGTGGAGGGGTTGAGCTCATTGACCTACGGTGGGGCGTCTGCGACAATCCGATCCCACCGGATCGGCCGGAGGAAGATGACTTGACTGATCGCACCATCTCCCCCATGCCTCCCACAGCACGTGACATCGGCATGCCGTGGGACATCCCGATGATCGATCCTGTTGCGGCGATCGCTGTAGCCAGACACTCTCTGGGCGAGACATTCGTCGTCGAGAGCGGCGAGGACCGCTATCTCTTCACCTTCTCTCCGACCGGCGTGAAGGCCTTCTATGCGCTCCCGGAGGATGCGGCGAGCAAGGGGGTCGCAGATTGGCGGATGTTGCGCCGCAAGCTGCCAGACGAAATCTTCATCGGACGACGGATCTTTCCACATCTCCTTTTTGGGCGGGATGACGTCGCGGACTACCTGGCCAACGTCGAGAGCGCCTTGGACACGACGATCACCGAACTCGGCGAAGCCCGAAGGACGGAGATCTTCGGATTGACGCGACGGCTCGGGCACCGCGTAGGCCTCGCGTCATGGGGCGGACCTGGCTCTGCGGTCGGCACACGTTTCGAACGTCTCTGTGCCGCCTTCGACACCCTCGATGGCTCGGACTCTTTCGTCCACCCCGAGTCGATGCGTTCCGTCGCTGCTTCGGGAAAGGCGAACGAGCTCGCAGCTCTGCACGTCATCAGCGATGAGATCCGCCTCGCGGTCGACGAGCTCGCTGGGAACGAAGCCGACCATCCCCTCTTCTCGCGTGTCGTCGATGCCTGGAGCCACGAGCCACCCCCCGAACGAGCCGCCGGAGTGGCGATGGACATCGCCTTGATCCACATTGCATCGATGTCGAACCTCTTTGCCGCCCTCGGCTGGGTGCTGGTGGACCTGATCGCACATCCCGAAGAGCTCGCTGCCGTCCGGGCAGGTGATCGATTGCTGGCGGAGTCGTGTTGCCTCGAGTCGACCCGGCTTGCCCAACGCTCGATCATGGCTCGGTATGTCATGACACCCGTCGACCTCGACGTTGGCGACGCAATCCACCACGTGTCACCCGGGGTCACCATCGCGACGTTGCTTCCGCTCACCAACACGAGCGCGGGCCCCGATCTCAACGAGTGGAACCCCCGACGGTGGAAGCGGAGGCGGATAGCCGATACTTCCCGCCTCGCTGCCGTGGAGTTGGTCACGGTCTTCGGGCACGGGCGGCACACGTGTCCGGCGCAGCCCTATTCGCTGGCCGCAATGTCGACGGCGATCACCGCGCTGTTCGGTGCATTCGACTTCGAGGCCGGATGGATCGACACACCGATGCCGGTTCGCTCTCAGATTGGTGGTGTCGCCCGCTCGGCCGAGCCGTGTCGAGTCGCCTATACCCCCCGGCTCGCCCTGTCCACGGAATAGAAGCCACCTTCGCGGCTCTCATCAGCCGAACCGACTGAACCGAGATCAGGTGAGAAGGGCGTTCGCTGGCTCGCTCTGACGTAAATCCTGCCCAATCGCTCCCGCTTCGATTCTGTTGGCCACGCCTAACTTGCGCAGCACGTTGGAGACATGGACGCTGGCTGTCTTCTTGCTGATGAAGAGTTCCTCGGCGATCTGCCCGTCGGTTCTTCCGCTTGCGAGCAATTCCAACACCTCGCCTTCCCGCGCCGTAAGGCCAAGGTCGATGGCCCCGGCATTCCGATTCGAGACTGCGGACTCGACTTGAAGTTCTATGCGAGCCCTCTGCGCGAGCCGCTCGATCCTGGTCAGCAGTGGCCGTGCCCCGAGTTCCGTCGCGATTCTCCAGGACGCCCGGAGACTGTCTGACGCCCCGGCCCTCTGGCCCCCACGGTTGAGCAGCCCCTCCGCTTCGCGCCAGCGGCAGTACGCAACGTGGTAGCGGTAGCCCAGCTCGTCCCAGCAGGTCGCAGCATCGTCCCACAGGACCGGATCGGATTCGTGGAGCCGAGATTCTTCGGCCCGACATTGCACGGAGCACGCCCGGGTCAGTGGAAAGCCGTCACCCTCGGGATCGGGGGGTCGCGACGCCGTCTCAGCCTCCTGAGCCAGGCCGGCGGCCTGCCCTCTGAGCTTCTCGACGCCCGTCGCCGATCGCCGCCCTGTCGCCCGGTCCTGTTCTGCACGATCAGCCAAGGCCTGGACACCGAGCAGGCACATCTGCGGGACATACAGTCGATCCTCGGTCGGAGCACTCAGGGCGAGGGCCTGCTCGACCTCGTCGAAGGCATCACGGGGGCGCGCCTCTTCGAGCGCGAGGGCGGCGCGCAGCAGGTGAAAGTCGCCGCGGAATTGGACGTCCTCCAACAACCTTGTCCGTTTCTCCAGCACGACCAAGGCTCTGGAGGCCGCATCGAAATCCCCTCGCCGAAGCGCGATTTCTCCTTCGACCAGCTCCCTCTCCATGGTGCAGTTACCCGAGACGCCGTCCACTTCGAGCATGAGCGCAGAGGCCTCGTCCCAACGGCCAAGCCGCACCAGGGCGCAGGCGCTGTTGAGCGCGGCCGCGTTGAGCCGGATGCCGCCCAGCGCCTCGCCGGCGGCCATCGCGTCGAGCGTCACGGCGGCCGAGTCTTCCTGCCGTCCGGACAGCGAGAAGAGGAAGCACAGATTGGCATACCCCCGATTGAGACTGTCGGGGTCAACGAGCTCCTCGGCGATTTCCAGCGCTTTCCTCAGGAGCGCAATCCCCTCGTCCAGATGGCCGAGACTGCCGCGGACGACGCCCAACGTGTTGAGGGCGTGCCCCTCCTCGGCTCGGGCGCCCACGGCCTGGGCGGTCTCGATCGCGAATTCACAACACGACTGGGCCTCGGTGTTCCGGGAGAGAAGCATGAGCGCGCGACCCTTCTCAGCCAGGATGCGAGCGCGCTCGACCGAAGGCGAATCACCGGGAAGGGCGACCAATGCCTGCTCCAGAGCGACCAGCGACGACCGCGAATCCCCGATCGTCCACGCGTTCCGGCCCAGACTGGTCAGGCACACGGCAGCACGAACCGGATCCGCCTCAGGATCTATCTCCGCCAGCGCAGAGCGAATCAGGTCGACAGCACGGTGACCGTCTCCGCAGAGGTACGCCGCTTCGGCGGCAACTTCGTAGAGGGATGCTCGATCACGCCTCAGCCTGACCGCAGCATCGGGCACGTGGTCCCATGCCGTGAGCGCGCGCTCGAACTGCGCGTGCGCTTCGGCAAATGCGAACACCGTCGCCGCCGCCTCTCCTGCTTCCACACACGCCTCGAGCGCCTCGGGCCATCGGCCGGCCTCCCACCAGTGACCGGCCTGCTCGGCCGCCGCATGCCCCGGACCTGCGGCAGAAAGCTCGGGGTGATCAACCAGCACCGAGGCCACCGCGCCATGCAAGCGGGCCCGTTCCGCTGGTGCGAGCGCCCCACCCACGGCTTCGTAGAGCAGGGTGTGACGAAATCGGTACTCACCTGCTCCGGGGACGACGACAAGTATGCGATGGTCCAGCACCTCGGCGAGGGTGGCGTCGATGTCCTCCCCTTCGATCTGCACCACTGCAGCCAAGAGGTCATGTTCGGTCCTGATACCGATCACAGCGGCCACGGCGAGCAATCGTTGCGCCGACGTGCTGAGTTGCTGAACCCGGAGCAAGATGATGTTGCGCAGCTCTTCGGAGAGGCGAGGGGATGACGACGCAGCGGTGAGCTCTTCCACGAAGAACGGATTGCCCTCGGACCGCCGGTGCACCGATTCGACCAATGCTTCGTCGGGTTGCCATCCGAGAAGGGCGCTCAGGAGGCAGGCGGTGTCGGTCCGATCGAGGCCACCAATCTGGAGTTCGGCGACCTGCCGATGGCGTCCGAGCTCGATGAGCGGTCCACGAAGCGGGTGTTGATCATTGAGCTCGTCGTTCCGATAGGTCCCGATGAGCAGGATCGGACTGTGCCGAAGATTGCGGGTCAGGAAGTCGAACAACTCCGCACTGGCCGAATCCGCCCAGTGCAAGTCCTCGAAGACGAGAATGGTGGGCCCTCGGTCGGCCAGGGTGGAGATGCTCGTAAGCATCGCCGCGAACAGACGTGTCTTGTCGATCGCTGCGAGTGAGTGCTCCTCGGATCGGTGATGGTCTTCGCCATCACGTTCACGCCCGGGTACAGGAAGACCGAGGCCCTCGAGGGCGGGCCGCAGCGTCCGCAGCGCGGTGTCGGGATCCAGCTGACGGACGAGGTCACGCAGAATGCCGACTATCGGAGCATAGGGAAGGCCACCGCCACTGGACGGAGCGCAGGCACCGGCAGCAACGAGGACACCTCCTGCGCGAGATTGCGCACAGAATTCGTCGAGGAGGCGTGACTTTCCGATCCCGGCCTCACCACTGATGAGAACGGTCACGACGTGCACTCCGGCGTCTTTGAGGGGACCCAGCAGGCCGTGTAGGAACGCGAGCTCGTCTTCGCGTCCGACCAACCGAGCGGAGGAGATCCGAGGCCCCACGGGCTGATTTTCCCACAGACCCGAGTTCCGGATTTCGTGAAACTCGTCAGCAGCGGGGATCGATCTCCCATTGCGCTGGTGGTCATGTGCACCGCTCAGCACGGTCCCCGGAGATTCGGGCACAGTTGCGCGACTTCGTCCGTAGCTGAAGTCTGCCCATGGGTTTGTACCGTCGGCGCCACGGGAGCCTGCTGGGAATTCGCTGTGAAGTGGCCGATCGTGAACGCGACCGCAAAGAGGATCACGACGCTCAAAGCAACGAGCAATCGTCGTGCCCGGGTTGGTGTCGTGCCGACCGCAAGGGGGATGGTCGAGGTCGTCATCGGGGTGCCTTTCTCTCGTCGGACCACCGATCCGTGGCCCTGCCAACACACTGCGCCTAAGGAGGGGTCGATGACATCGGGAGCACTCCTTAGATCCGACGGTCGCGCTACCTATGGGCCGAGCATCCGGGCTTGAGCTCGTCGGTGGTGTGCCTTGGCGCGCCTGTGCCGATTGGACGCAAGCAACCAAGCGCGGAGCGGCTGCGGACCGACCGAACGCCGGTTCTGAAGGTCACCGGTGAACGGCGCGCCGGCGATCAGGGAGACCTCTGACGGTTGAACCAGATCGTGTTCGATCGACCTCCACCCGATCCGTTCACCGGATGAAGAGACGGGTCAGCTCCGATTCAATCTCCCAAGTGGGGAAACAGCCGTCGGGTGTTGGCGGCAAGTGTGTCCGGGATCGATCCAGACGGCCGCTCGATCGCATCGAGCGGCTCGGCCAGCATGGCCACGACGGCGTCCGGCGTGAAGGGGAAGTCGCTGCCGTAGTGCAGATGATCGGCGGTGGTTAGGGCCAGGATGGCATCGAGCTGGCGAGGGAGCGGAAAGCCCGCCAGGTCGTAGTGGAGCCGGGCCAGGTCGCCCAACACGTCGGCTCTGGGATCGAGGTCCTCGAGGATGAAGGCGAACGCGGCGACCCGATCGGCAATCACGGGAAGAGCGGCACCCGCGTGCGGCACGATGAAGACGACGTTGGAGTAGCGAGCGATGACCCCGTTGAGGACCATGTTGACGACGGCTCGTGAGGTATCGAAGAGGAATTCGATCATGGCCCTCGTCCGCCCAAACGACGTCTCTTCCCAGCAAAGCGGTGACGTGGGGTGGATGAACACGCGGGCATGGCGGCGATCGAGTTCCTCGAAGAGGGGCTCGAGCGCCGGGTCGCCGAGGTAAGTATCGCCGACATGGGTCAGCATGACGATGCCATCGACCCCGAGTTCCTCGTAGCAGTAACCGAGCTCGTCGATGGCTCCTGGCACGTCTGGCACGGGGAGCGACCCGAAGAGTCCGAAGCGCCCGGGATGGGCATGGACGATACGCGTGCCCTCGTCGTTGACCTGACGGGCAAGCTTTCGGGCGGAGGCATGGTCTCCGAAGTGGACCCCCGGCGAGGAGACCGACGACAGACTGGTGGAGATGCCGAGCCGGTCCATCAGTGCGAGATGGGTCCTGGCATCCCAATCCGGCACCGGCATTCCGTCGACCTTCTCCAAGCCAGCCGCCAGAAGGGCAGTTCGGTAGACCTCGGGGAGGAAGTGGGCGTGGACGTCTACCCGGCTCGACGTCACGATGCTCGTACGCACATCACACCATGACGACCACGGGGTCGAGCCCGTACAGAGCACGTCCATAGGTCTCCAACGAGATATTGGTCGCGAGAAATGCATGGCGGCTTCCCACATTCAGATCCCGCCAGTGCCGCTGCAGAACATTGGCAGACGCGAAGGAACCCGCACCACCGACGTTGAGCAGGATGTCGACACCCTGTCGGAGTTTCCCCAGGAGATAGCCACACTGGCCTCGCAATCGCGCTTCCTCGAGAGCTACACGAGGTGCACCGGTGCCCACCGCGTCGATGTAGTTGGCGGCTTCAATTGCGTGCATCCATGCGGTGTCGATGTCGAGGCGAGCGCGGGCGATTTCGGCCAGAGCCACCATCGACTCGGTCGTCGAGAGGTAGCTCGTATACGACAGCGCACGCTTCGGTGCCTTTTCGGTCACGAGATCAGCACATGCTTGTGCCGCACCCAGAAGCGGTCCGGTGAGGACAACCGAGAGTGCCGAACCCAGGGGCCACAGATCGGCGGGGTCGCGGCCTCCTGGCGCCTCCATCCCGAACGGGGTGAGGTGATCAGCGGGAACGAAGGCATTGTCGAGGACAACCGTGTTGCTCGAGGTGCCCTTCATGCCGGCGACGAACCATGAGTCCTCTATGTCGAAGTCCTTCCTTGGCGCGAGGACCATCCCGATCCCCGTGACATGCTCCGTATCGTCGACGATATTGACGCCGCCGGTGAACCAGCTGGCATAGAAAGAGCCCGAGGCAAAGCCCCACCTTCCGGAGACCCGATACCCTCCCTCGACTGGCGTCGCCGTGCCGGACGGGACGAGCACGCCGCACACTCGAGGACGGTGGCTCGCGCCGAAGATCTCGGGAGCAGCGATCGCCTGCGTCGCAGCCCAGGTCGTGACGTTGAGGAGCGATTGCACCCACGCAGTCGAGGCGCATGCCTTTCCGAGCTCTGCGGCGACGCTCAGCTGGGTCGCCATGGATGCCCCGAGGCCGCCCACTCGCTTGGGCACGATGACCTCGAAGAGCCCGGAGCCCTCGAGGGCCTGCATCACCTCGGGAACCACCTGTCGCTCCGACTCGGTGCGTTCGGCATGCTCCGCCAACAGGGGGCGCAACGCGGTCGCCCGCGCCACGAGATCAGCATCGATACCGACGCCACGGCGCATCGCGGACATGAAAAGAAGTCTGTTCACTCGAATAGGTTCTTGTCAATATCCTGATCGATTGATTAAACTCTGATCCGTGGCCCGCACCGCGACCGCCCGCACGACAAGGCCCTCGGCGGATTCGACGCGAGAGCGCATACTCGTGGCGGCACTCGACGTTTTCGCCGAGCGCTCCTTCGACGGAGCGAGCACGCGAGAGATCGCGCTGCGGGGCGGCGTGACCCAGCCACTCTTGAATTACCACTTCTCCTCCAAGCTCGATCTGTGGCGTGCCGCGGTCGACCGACTCTTCGAGCTGCTCACCACGACGCTCTCAGAACGGATCGAGGGACTCAGGGGTGTCGACGAGTTGACCACGATGCGCCTGATCGCTCGCGAGTTCATTCACTTCTCGGCCCGCCACCCCGAACTTCACCGAATCATCACCGGCGAATGCAAGACCGATACACCGCGCATGGACTGGCTGGTGGAACGCCACATCCGTCCGCTCTACGAGGACACCGTTGCCCAGTTCACCCAGCTGAGCGAGCAAGGACACGTTCCACCGATCCCTCCCGCTCACCTGTACTACATCCTCACTGGAGCGGGACCAACGATGTTCGTCCTCGGCCCCGAGTGCCGACGACTGACTGGACTCGACCCGACATCCCATGACGTGATCGAGGCGCATGCCGATGCCGTTGTTCAACTCCTGTTCGGCAACTGACTACAAGGGGGCAGACCCATGCGACACGCACTCGAAGCGGCCTACCTCGGCCTCGAGGTCCCGGAACCGTCTACGCTCTCCGAGTTCTTCGAGAACGTCATCGGTCTCGTCCCTGGTGAGGCGGGCGAAAACGGTGCCATTACCTGGCGCAACGACGACAAGGCACACCGCCTGATCGTGCAGGCCGGTCCGGCGAACGATGCCGCGTTCATTGGCTTCGAAGCGACGAGCCAGGAGGCCTTCGAAGATATTGCTGATCGCATCCGAGGTTCAGGATTCGATGTATCCAAGGGAAGCGATGAGGAGCTGGAGGCGCGCCGCGTCGACCGCCTGGTACGGACGACGGCTCCCTGGGGCCTGCCGACGGAGATTGTGTTCGGCCTGGCGACTGCGACCACCCCTTACTCTTCACCGCTGGTGGCCGGCGGGTTTCTCACCACCGACGTCGGTTTTGGCCACGTCGTGTTCGCGACCACTGCCTTCGAGAAGTCCCATACCTTCCTCGTCGACGGGCTCGGCTTCGAACAGTCCGACTGGATCGTGTTCGAAATCGCCGAAGGCATCGAACTCGAGGTCCGCTTCTACCACTGCAATCAGCGGCATCACACCATCGCACTGGCGAAGGCGCCATTCGAACTGCCGCAGACTCTCCATCACGTGATGTTCGAGACGACGAGCGCTGACGACGTCGGGTTGGCGTTCGATCGCGCCTGGGCGACCGATCTGGCCATTCCCAACGGGCTCGGTCGACACGACAACGATCGCATGTTCAGCTTCTATGTCACGAGCCCCGCTGGCTTCATGGTCGAGGTCGGGTATGGAGCCCGAGTAGTCACTGACGATTGGGACGACAATCGGCAATACGAACGGATCAGTGCGTGGGGGCACCAGCCGCTGCGGCAGGCCTCGTCATGAAACTCGCGAATTCCGACGGACGCGCCGTGCTCGTCCTGGGCGACGAGATCGCAGATATCGAGACGGTCACAGCTGGTCGAATTGGTCCAGACCCGATGAGCGTCTTTGCGAACTGGGCCCATTTCGTCGAGACGGCCTCGGCGATCACCGCCGGCACGGCACCCCTGATCGAGACAAGTCTCCGCTGTCCGGTTCCCATGCCCCAGCAGGTCTTCGCCATCGGCCTCAACTACCGCAGCCACGCAGAGGAGTCAGGCGTGGCGATTCCCGAGGTGCCCGCCACCTTTACGAAGTTTCCCACCTCCCTGGCCGGTCCCTTCGACGACATCGAAATCGTCGGAAAGAGCTCCGATTGGGAAGTGGAGCTGGTGGTGGTGATCGGACTTCGTGCCGATCGGGCCAGTGAGGCGGATGCTTGGTCCTATGTTGCCGGTCTGACCATTGGTCAGGACATCAGCGACCGCCATCTTCAGTTTGCCGCGGCATCTCAGTTCTCGCTGGGCAAGTCCCGAAGGACATACGGGCCGATGGGTCCATGGGTCGTCACCCTCGACGAGGTGTCGGATCCAGACGACCTTGCCTTGGGTTGCTCGGTGGACGGCGAGGTAATGCAGGACAGCCGAACGAGTGATCTCATTTTCAGCGTTCCGCGGCTGGTGTCCGAGCTCTCCGAGGTCCTTCCACTCCTTCCCGGCGACATCATCTTCACCGGTACACCATCCGGGGTCGGGTTCGTCCGCACTCCGCCCAGGGCCCTCGTTCCCGGCCAAGTCCTCGAGACCTGGATCGAAGGCATCGGAACAATGCGCAACAGATGCATCGCAGGAACGCGTAACGCAGGAGATCACAGCTGATCGAACCGAAGGAAGGACGGATGGCCGAGTATGCCGGGCGCTTCGGCCCGCAAAATCCCGACAAGACCTACATTGTGCACCGCTATCCCGAGCATCTCTTCGATACGGGAGAAGTCCAGATCAACTATGCGACGCTTGGCAGTACCGATCTGCCGCCCCTTTTGCTCATCCCCGGCCAGACGGAGTCGTGGTGGGGATACGAGGACGCGATGCCGTTGCTCTCCGACCGGTTCTGCGTGTATGCCGTCGACCTGCGGGGCCAGGGCCGTTCAACGCGGACACCGGGGCGCTACACGCTCGACAACATGGGCAACGATCTCGTCCGTTTCATCGACGGTGTCATCGGGAGGCCGACCGTCGTCAGCGGATTGTCCTCGGGCGGGGTCCTCTCGGCTTGGATGTCCGCTTACTCGAAGCCTGGACAGGTCATCGGCTGCCTCTACGAAGACCCTCCGCTCTTCAGCTCCGAGGTCGACAACGGCTGTGGCCACTCGATCCGCCAGGCAATCGGGCCGATGTTCGCGCTGTGGAGCAAATACCTCGGTGATCAGTGGAGCATCGGCGACTGGGACGGCATGGTGGCAGCCGCTCCGCACGAGCTCCCGGAATGGCTGGCCGCCCTCTTCGGCGGGATGGTCGGGCCAGAACCCTCTCAGAATCTGAAGGAATACGACCCCGAGTGGGGACGGGCATTCTGGACGGGCTCAGTCGGGGCCAGTTGCCACCACGGCAGGATGCTCTCGTCGGTCAAGGTTCCCGTACTTCTCACTCACCACTTCTCCATGGTTGAGGAGACGACGAGCAGCCTGCTGGGAGCCATCTCCGACGTGCAGGTCCTTCGAGCGGGTCAACTGATTGAGGCTGCCGGCCAGAGGTTCGAGCTCAAGACATTCCCGGCTATGGGACATTCGATGCACGGCCAAGATCCCGAGTTGTTCACCAACACTCTCGTCGATTGGGCCTACTCACTCCTCTGACCAATCTGCTGGAGGTAAGAGAGGCCTGAGTGATCGCACTCTTTATCTCAAAGCGACAGATAAGGATTCGGCGAATTGAAACACGCGAACGCCTGAAATGCCCTCCGACGACGACGCGAATCGCACATTAGTTTCTTCCATATCGTGTCGCGAGCTCAGGACTCTGCGCACCGAACGCCGCCCGGTCCGACTGGAAGACAGCCTCGAGGAGACTGGCGTCTTCGACGCCGGGGGCACAGACAACCTCGCCGAGGGCCAGACCTTGCAGGCTGGCGGTCACGACGTCCTCGGCAGACATTCGCGGCACCGCGCTCAGATCGAGGCCTTGGCGTTCGTGAAATTCTGTTGCCACCACGCCGGGACATAGAACCTGCACCCTCACTCCCGTCTCCTTGAGCTCGTCGTGCAGGACCTGTGAGAACGCGACGCCGTGAGCGAGGGTTCCCGTATAGACGGCGCGCCGCGGCAAGTAGGCCTCCGAAGCTGGACCACTGAAGGCCAGCATGCCCGACACGTTGATGATCGTGCCTTCTCCCCGCGCCACCATTCCCGGCACCACGGCCCGGGCGAGCATGGTGGGCGCAACGACCTTGACGTGCACCAATTCGTATGCCTTGTCGGCCGGCAGCTGTGCGAAATCCATGTAATACGCAACCCCCGCGTTGTTCACGAGCATCGTGAGAGGTTCCGTCGCGCACAAGGCGGCGGTTGTTTCGATACCACTGTCCGTACCGAGATCAGCGACGATCGGTCGTACCTCCACTTCCGGGTACGACTCCGCCAAATGCTCCAATCGGTCAAGCCGTCGGCCCACGATGATCAGATCGAAGCCATCCACGGCAAGGCGCTGCGCAAAGGCCCTGCCGATGCCAGAAGAAGCTCCGGTCACGAGCGCGAGTCGCTTCACCGTGGTGTCCCGTCTTCGGGAGGGATCGGAGTCATGGCAGCCTTTCGAACGGAGACGTTCAGCAGCCTATGAGGGCGCCTCGGCCGCCAAATCGCACTGCCGTTCAGGCCGCGTGGCGGCTCGACTCGGTCCTGGCAAGATGGATTTGCCATACTCGTGACCATGATCTGGCCCGCCGGATTCCTTTGGGGCACCGGAGCATCATCGACGCAGTGCGAAGGGGCGGCCCCCGCGTCTGATTGGTGGGACTGGGAGCGGTCCGGTCGTGCACCGCTCTCGGGGGATGGCAACGGATTCGCGACACGATATGCCGAGGATTTCAGCCAGCTTGCCGCGCTCGGTTTGGTCCATCACAGGTTGTCCTTGGAGTGGGCGCGCCTCGAACCTGATGAGGGTGCCCACGACCAGGGGGCCATCCGGCACTACAGAGACGTGCTCAAGGCGGCGCTCGACGCCGGCGTGACGCCGTGGGTGTCGCTCCACCATTTCACCCTTCCTCGATGGTTCCTCGACGCAGGTGGCTTTCTGGTCGAGACGAACAGGACTGAGGCATGGCGCCGACATGTCGACTTCGTCGCCGAGACCTTCGGAGACCTGGCAGGCGGTTGGCAACCCATCAACGAGACCAATTACTACGCCCGGGCCGCCTATGGCGGCAGCGGCTGGCCGCCTGGGCACAACGAAAGGGAGGAACTTGCCTTCGTCAATGAAGCAATTCACCTGGCTTTCGCCGAGGCATCGGTTCGGCTCAGGGAAACGGGCGCACCGCTAGCGTCGATCTTCGGACTTTCCCCGATCGTCCCCCACGACGACACCGACGCAACTCGCGCGTTGGCTCGAGGATTGGACGACTATTTCTGGGCGCCCTGGATCGGTCTCTTCCGTGATGGCGTGCTCAAGGTTCCCCATCGTGACCCGATCGACCGTCCCGATCTGGCCGGATCGGTCGACATGATCGGGTTCTCCTACTACGCCGCCATGGGTGTGGAAGATGGTCGACTCGCTATCCACCCGCCCGGTTCACCGATCTCACCACTTGGCTATGGGATCTGGGCTGACGGCGTCGGACTGGTCCTCGATCGCCTCCACAGAGAACTACCCGGCGTACCCCTCCTTGTGGCCGAGTATGGGATCGGCACCGACGACGATACCGTCAGGACCGCCTACCTCACACGGGGCCTGGAGGTCATCCACGACGCAATCGATCGAGGGGTCGACGTACGAGGAGTGTTCCATTGGACCGCCGTCGACAACTACGAATGGCTCCATGGTTACGACGTGTCTTTCGGACTCATGGATCGCGACCGCAATGTTCGCCCCAGTGCACAGGTGCTGCAACGCGAAGCTCTGCCGTGATGGGCGATTGGAGACTCGGGCCGTTCCTCCCCCACGACAACGCTGTCGTGGCATCGTCTCCAGAAGCTCGGTTCACCTGCCCCATGTCCGGACGCACCATCCGCTGGGCGGCGAAAGATGTGTTCAACCCGGGCGGCGTGGTCAGGGACGGCAGAGTGCACTTACTCCTTCGCGCCGAGGACGATGTCGGGCCGTTCTCCGGGACCTCGCGCATCGGGCTGGCTACGAGCGCCGATGGCATGACGTTCGAGGTCGAGCCGGAACCGGTGATCTTTCCCGCCGACGATGCCTGGCAAGCCTGGGAATGGCCCGGAGGCTGCGAGGACCCTCGATTGGTGGAATCTCCCGACGGTGGATACGTCTGCCTATACACGGCATTCGATGGCCGTGTCGGCACCCTCTTCGCTGCCACGTCAGTTGATTTGCGAAGGTGGACGAAATGTGGACCCGCATTCGCCGGCTCGCCGTACGCTATGCGTTCGTCCAAGAGCGGTGCCGTCGTTACCGAGGTTGTCGATGGCCGCGTCGTCGCCGCCCGTCTTCACGGTCGCTACTGGATGTACTGGGGTGAGGATATCGGATTTGCTGCGGTATCCGATGATCTCGTTCACTGGTCGCCCCTTGAATTCGACGCCACCCGAGACCGATACCTGACCCACGACGCAGCCTCCGAGCAACCTTGGGATATTCATGTCGTACCGGGCCGGAAGGTCTTGCGGCCCGTGCTCTTTCCACGTCCAGGTCGTTTCGACTCGTTATTGGTCGAGCCCGGACCACCCGCGCTCCGAACCGACGATGGAATCGTGCTGATCTGCAACGGGGCAAACCACGTTGAGGGCGGTGATCCTTCACTTCCCCCCTTGTCGTACCAGCCCGGACAAGTGCTCCTCGACATGCTCGACCCTGCGTCCTGTATCGCCCGCGATACCGGACCCTTCTTGCGCGCCGATCAGGTTCCGGCAGGGCGCGGACAAGTCGGCAATGTGTGTTTCGCTCAGGCACTCGTGCTGTTCAACAACGCATGGCACCTGTACTACGGCTTGGCCGACTCCCGAATCGGATGCGCTGTCGCACCACTGCGGGATCTCTGAACGCCTGCTGATCGCCAGTGGCGCTATTGGGTTGGGGCGTCGGCTCGATGGGGCAGCTTCCAACCTGGACGCACGAAATGGCAGGTGTAGCCGTTGGGATATTTCTGGAGATAGTCCTGATGCTCGGGCTCTGCCTCCCAGAACGGTCCAGCGGATTCAACCTCGGTGACGACCTTGCCCGGCCACAGACCGGACGCATCGACATCGGCAATGGTGTCGAGAGCGACTCTCTTCTGCTCGTCGCTCGTATAGAAGATGGCTGAGCGATAGCTGGTTCCCATGTCATTGCCTTGACGATCGCGAGTCGTTGGGTCATGGATCTGGAAGAAGAACTCGAGGATGTTCCGATAGGAGGTCTTGGTCGGATCGAAGGTGATCTCGACCGCCTCGGCGTGGGTGCCGTGGTTTCGGTAGGTGGCATTCGGCACGTCACCTCCTGTGTATCCGACCCGGGTCGAGGCCACACCCGGTTGGCGGCGGATCAACTCCTCCACTCCCCAAAAGCAACCACCGGCCAAAACGGCCTTCTCGAGGATCTCGGTCATCTCATTCTCCCTTTGCAGTGTCAGTCGACGCGAACAGCTTAAGGAACTTGCCGTAACCCTCACGCTCAAGGTCCTTCACGGGGACGAAACGGAGGGCGGCAGAGTTGATGCAGTAACGCAATCCACCATCCTCTACCGGTCCATCGTTGAACACATGACCCAGGTGGCTCTCACCGTGGGTGGAACGAACCTCGATTCTCGTCATTCCGTGACTCAGGTCTGGCAGCTCGGCGATGTTGTCGGGATCGATCGGTTGGGTGAAGCTCGGCCAACCGCAACCGCTGTCGAATTTGGTCGTCGAGGCGAACAAGGGCTCACCGGAGACGATGTCGACGTAGATACCGGCGTCCTCGTTGTCCCAGAACTCGTTTTGGAATGGCGTTTCGGTGCCTCGTTCCTGGGTGACCTGAAATTGTTCCGGGGTGAGCTCGGCGAGTCTGTGCGGATCCTTGCGAAATGTAGCCGTCATACGTTCCTTTCCCGATCTCTTTGGGCCATCCTTCGCTGATTCCCGTGGAGGTCCGAAGTCATCGTGATGGTCGCCTGGCAGTCCGAGCCGCCGCTCGCGGCCATACCTCAGTCTACGGATTTCCACCCGGCTTGCCTCGTCCCGGAGATGCGGGACAATCGGGGGGTGACAGACTCGGAATTCGACACAACGTGGTTCAGCGACCCGCAGAAACGCGCATGATCCGCCTCATAGCCGCCCTCGACGACCACCGTGGGATTGCGACGGACTCGGGGATTCCCTGGAATATTCCAGCGGACGTCGCACATTTTCGTGACCAGACCAGGACGGGACAGATCCTCATGGGACGGACGACATACCTGGAGTTCGCAGAGCCGCTCCACGACCCGCCCAACTACGTCTTGACGACCAGCAAAGCCAACCTCCGAGAGGGCTTTGTACCCGTGGCGTCTCTTGCGCAGCTCAGGGCGGGGGATCCGACGGAGGACATCTGGGTCATCGGTGGTGCCGCCGTCTATACGAGCACAATCGACGAAGGGGACGAGCTCGTTTTGACCCAGGTTCGCTCGGATTTCCACTGCACCAGGTTCTTTCCCGCCTTTGCCGACCAGTTCGCCCTCTCGTCTCGAGGTCCGGATTCTCAAGACGGTGGTGTGAGATACCGATTCGAGACATGGCGACGTCGATCCGGGGCCGACACGGCGCCCGCATGAGTGATGCTGACCCCCAATGAAGTCACTGCTCGGGCAGCCTTGCGCTCCGCCCCGCGACGCGGGCGATCACCGCACTGATTCCGAGAGAGTGGTCGTGATGAGGTCACGCATCAGGTCGATGGTGCTCTCCTTGGGTGCAGGAAGCCCCACCTCCGCGTACCACGACGCATCCGCCTCGGGATGAGGGCCGACCACTCCGACACTTCCTCTCCCGCATCGAGCGACCAGCGCAGCGGTCAGCCCGTTTGAATATGTGGCCAGCACGGTGGCATCGGCACCTGCCCGAAGCGTGAAGTAGGGGCCGTCCTGGAAGTAGAGCTGTCGGGGGACGCCGCGCCAGCTCACCATGACGCTGGTGTCGTCGATGTTGTGCACGGTTGCACCGGGCGAGGTGATGTACTCCCCGCTGTCGCCAGGCAGCAACGCAAATCCGGGATCGAATCCGGCCAGGTAGCCACCCAGGCAGATCCCAAGATAGTTACCGCCATTCCTGACCCAGTGCGTGATGTCGGCCGCGAAGGGACGCATTTGCGACCACGCCAGGCGGAGATCGTTTCCCCCTCCGGGTTGGACATAGACGGTGGCCTTGGCCAGGTTTTCCGCGCTGATGGAAACAGGCTCTTCGGGACCGCAGTAGACAACGCGAAATGAAAAGGGGCGACTCGACAGGATGTCGCCCAAGGCCTCCGAACAGCCCTCACACGAGGCTGCGCCCCGATAGACAAGGGCCACGTTCTTGCCCTCGGGATCGAGCGAGGCTTTCGGTGCAGTGCCACTGCAGGCGGCCAGAACGGCTGTCAGTCCCACGAGTGGCAAACCAGCCAGCACCTCACGGCGGCCGAGAACAACCCCTCGCGACTGAGGTCCAGAATCGGGCGCGGGGCTCTGTCGGGTGCACATGTTCGAGGCGACGTCGCGGTGCGCTCAGCCTCGGGATGCACCGGCGACAACCGTCACCGTACTCGTCGAGAGGACAGACAGAGAGACCCGAGGGTCAGACCTGCCTCAAACTCGGATTGGAGCCCTTCCGGCGCAAGGGCGTATGCGTGGCGGCCGAGAGCATGTTGAAGCAACTCCTGAATGACGAGTCGGCGGTTACCCCCGTGTCAACCCCCATTCTAAAGAATGAAAAGCATCTCCTGATACGTGGCAAGCGGCCACAGGTCGTCGGCGACCAGGGACTCCAACTCGTCGGCCGCCGCTCGAACCGCACTCATTGCCGGCAGACCTTCCTGCTGCATGTGTGTGGCCTCTTCTTCGGTTGTCTCCGCCCCGTGGACGAGGGTGGCGCGGAGCGTACCGATTCCCTCGCGCAATGCCTTGATCGCCGTCGATACCTCGTCGAGCGTCATCGAATCAGTCTCAGCGCCGACCGCTTGCAAGCTGGCCAGGTTCGTCGCGAGTTCTGTCTGATAGCGCAGCGCTGCGGGCAAGATCACGGTGTTCGCCATCTCGAGCGTCAACCGGGCCTCGACCCCTACGCTGAGGATGTACTGCTCGAGAGCGATCTCATAGCGACTGTGCATCTCGTGGTGGTTAAAGACGCCATAGCGACTGAACAGCTCCATCGAGTCGTCCGTGATGAGTTGGGGCAAGGCGTCCAGAGTCGTGCGGAGATTCGGGAGACCGCGGGACTCAGCTTCGATCGGCCACGCCTCGGTGTACCCATCGCCGTTGAAAACGACGCTCCCATGGACGGTAATGATGTCCTCGAGAACCTTCTGGACCGCATCATTGAAGTCGGTACCGCCGCCGATCAGAGCCTCCAACTCGGTCGCGATGTAGTCCAACGCCTCCGCCAGGATCGTATTGATCGTCACCATCGGACCGGCGATCGACTGCAGTGAACCGGGAGCTCGGAACTCGAAGCGATTGCCCGTAAAGGCAAACGGACTGGTGCGGTTGCGATCCCCGGGATCGGTCGGAAGCACTGGCAGGGTGTCAACGCCTATCTCCAAGGTACCCTTCTCCTTCGAGCTGTTGGCGCCGCCCTTGGCGATCTGATCGAACACATCGGTCAACTGATCGCCCAGGAAGATTGAGATGATCGCCGGCGGCGCTTCGTTGGCCCCCAAACGGTGATCGTTGCTGGCCGACGCGACCGACGCCCGGAGTAGACCACCGTATTTGTGGACCGACCGGATGACGGCAGCACAGAAGACGAGGAATTGTGCGTTCGCGTGCGGGGTGTCTCCCGGGAGCAAGAGGTTGCCCTCGGTGGAATTTCCGAGAGAGAAGTTCACGTGTTTACCCGAACCATTGATGCCCTCAAATGGCTTCTCGTGGAACAGGCACTCCATCCCGTGCTTCTGGGCGATCCGCTTCAAGGTCGACATCAGGAGCTGCTGATGATCCGCGGCGACGTTCGATCGCTCGAACATCGGGGCGAGCTCGAACTGGCCCGGCGCCACCTCCTGGTGCCGGGTCTTGGCCGGGATACCGAGCTTGAAAAGCTCTCGCTCGCAATCGAGCATGTAGCCGAGGACCCGATCGGGAATGGCGCCGAAGTAGTGGTCGTCGAACTCCTGCCCCTTGGGCGCCTTCGCTCCGAAGAGGGTTCGACCCGCATTGAGGAGGTCCGGCCGGCTCAGGAAGAAGCTGCGGTCGATGAGGAAGTACTCCTGCTCCGCGCCGGCGAACGAGACCACCGCGTCGGGGTGCTCGTGTCCGAACAGATGCAACACCCGCTCCGCCTGCTTCGCCATGGCCTGCTGCGAGCGCAGCAGAGGAGTCTTGTGGTCGAGGGCCTCACCGGTCATCGAGATGAAGACGGTGGGGATGCACAGGGTCTTCCCGTTGGGGTTGTCCAGGATGTAGGCAGGACTCGTCGCATCCCACCCCGTATAACCCCTGGCCTCGAAGGTGTTCCTCAGACCACCGTTCGGGAAGCTCGAAGCGTCCGGCTCACCCTGAGTCAGTGTCTTGCCGGCGAACTCGGCGATCGAGGACCCGTCTGCGCCGGGTTCGAGGAAACTGTCGTGCTTCTCGGCCGTCATGTGGGTCAGGGGATAGAAGACGTGCGCGTAGTGGGTGGCTCCCTTCTCCATCGCCCAGTCCTTCATGGCCGCCGCCACCACGTCGGCCACTGTCGGGTCGAGGGGCTTTGAGTGCTCGATGGTCGCCATCAACGACTTGAAGACCAGCTTGGGCAGCCTCTTTTGCATGACAGACTTGGTGAAGACGTTCTCACCGAAGTTGTCCCCCGGTGCCCCTGAATCCACGAAATTGTCCGCCGGAGCGGTGTATCCCTTCACTGCGTCGATTGCCTGCAGTCGGGCCAAGCTTCCACTCATCGGGGCTCCTTTTCGGCATTTGCGACCCGGCGCCACCAAGTCCGTACTAGCGCCAAAATCCTGGGCTGGTTACCGACGTTAGAAAGGTTGCGTGACGGGCTGATTTCGGAGACATGAACGCACGGTGTCTTCAACCTGTGCCCAGTCTCCGATCGAGTGCTGCGGGCTCCTCGGGCTCTGCACACCCGGCCGGTAACACGAACTCCTGCCGAAGTTCTCCGGTCAGCCGGCCTCGTCGAGATTCCGGCGGTGAGAGCTGGCTCCGGCCGGACGAGATGTGCTGCGCCCTCCGGCCAAGGGAGCCGGCGGTTGGCCATCCTGGGCCAGGATCAGGAAGATTGCCCACCTCCGCCGAGGGGAGAGGGCTTCACCAAGCCCACCTGAAACGCCAACACCGCAGCCTGCACCCGGTCCCTCAAATGGAGTTTGGCCAGGATCCGTCCCACATGGGACTTGACCGTGGCTTCGGAAACGAAGAGCCGGTCGGCGATTTCGGAGTTGGAAAGACCCTCCGCCACGGCAATCAGGACCTCACGTTCCCGATCCGTCAGCTCGCCGAGCTCTCTCGCCTGTTCACCCGGATCGCCGTCGGCGTCCGCCGAGGGCAGTACGTGGGCGAAGGTGTCGAGAAGGCGTCTGGTCACACGAGGCGCCACCACGGCATCTCCCTTTGCGATGACGTGGATCGCAGATACCAGCTCGTCGGGCGAGACGTCCTTGAGCAAAAAACCGCTGGCCCCAGCTCGCAATCCGGCGAACGCGTATTCGTCGAGATCGAACGTGGTGAGGATGAGAATCCGGCAGGTGGGATCCCGTCCCACGATGGAGGCCGTTGCGTCGATCCCATCCATGCCCGGCATTCGGACATCCATGAGGACGACATCTGGATGGAGGGATTCGACCTGTTCGATCGCCGCTTCCCCATCGGCCGCCTCGCCGACGACGTCAATACCAACTTCCGCTTCGAGGATCATCCGGAAGCCCTTGCGGACAAGTGCCTGGTCGTCGACGAGAAGCACCCGAATCGTCACGAGTCCGCACGAACTCTGGCCTTGACCTCCCACCCGCCGCCGAGCTTGGGACCGGCGACAAGCGCGCCGCGGTACATGGCGACCCGTTCCTGCATGCCCTTCAATCCGTGCCCCTCGGAGCACCGAACAACAGGGTGGCCGTCGTCACATACCGAGATCGAGATGAGAGGCGAACCAAACACAAGCTCGATGTCGACCGCGGAAGCCGACACTGCATGCTTGACCACATTCGTCAGGGATTCCTGCAGGATCCTGTAGACGGTAAGTCCCGCACCGGGTGACACATCGAACGGTGCTCCCCTTTCGACCAACCTGACGTCGAGTCCGGTAGCACGAACTCCTTGGACGAGTCGGGGAATGTCAGACAGTTGTGGCTGAGGTTCCCTACCCACCAGCTCCGTTCCCGTCCGAAGCACGCCGAGCAAATGCCGCATGTCTGCGAGCGCGAGACGGCCGGCTTCGGACACTTCGGCCATCGCCTCTCCGGCCCTGTCGGGATCCCTCGTCGAGACGGCACGCGCACCGTCGGCGAGCGTCACCATGATGGAGACGTTGTGAGCCACCACGTCGTGCAGCTCGCGAGCGATCCGAGCCCGTTCGGCGGCCAAGGCAATCTGGGCTTGCTGATCTCTTTCGAACTCGAGTCGCTCTGCGCGCTCGAGCAGCGAATCCATGTAGATGCGCCAGGTGCGGAGGGTCATGCCGATGAAGAGCGCAGCAGCAACCAGTCCGGTAAGGAAGAGAAGAGATTTGGCGATGTCTCCAGCCGGCGCCCACCTCACTGCGGCCATGACCACCCCGACCTCGAGGACTCCCGCCCCGATGAGCGCGCGCCGCGGTGTGTCATGTACCGCGAGGGTGAAAAGAGCGACCAACAGCGCGAGGTCCGCCGCAAGCGGAACCGAGATCATCCACTGGACGAAGGCA
Organism: uncultured Acidimicrobiaceae bacterium; assembly: GCA_963754445.1. GTDB lineage: Bacteria > Actinomycetota > Acidimicrobiia > Acidimicrobiales > RAAP-2 > Bog-473. Next base: position 209,160 of record CAVWFT010000003.1, read on the forward strand.
ACACCCGCAATGATGCCGAACACAAGCGAGGGCGATCTTCTCCTCCACGCCAAGGGTGCGACCAGGGCGAGCCGCAGGATGGCGTTCTCCGAACTGTGCGCGGCGAACCGTGGGGGCAGGGCGAACGATGCGACGAGGATCACCACGACGATTGCGGCATCGGTCCACATCTGATGGTCATCGTCCCAGTGGCGCAATCGATCCCACGCCAACCTGCCGTTCTCGAGGTACCCGTCACCTGACACCGTTCGCTCCAGCGTCATTGCAGCCATGGCTCCATTGTCGCGTGCGTGCGCCACGATGCGTATCCACCCGGAGGATGAGTGAAAAGGCCCGAGATTCATCCTCGAGGTGGTCGACCAGCTCACCTCGGTTCCGTAGGGTCGAAATCCAGATGAAGCGACCTGGGTGGAGCCGAGCCAGATGACCACGACCGAATGGTCAGCCGTCGCCGTGTCGACCAGCGGGCTGACCAAGAAATTCGGTGACCGTACCGTCGTCGACCAGCTGGACCTCCACATACCTACTGGCTCGGTCTGCGGCTTCGTCGGGCCGAACGGCGCCGGAAAGACGACGACAATCCGCATGTTGCTCGGCCTGATCCGCCCGACGAGTGGTGTCGGACGGATTCTCGATGGCCGTCTGGAGTCCCCCGCGTCCTACCTGTCGAAAGTCGGTGCTCTCATAGAGTCCCCCGCGTTCTATCCACAGCTCAGCGGCAGCGACAACCTGTTGGCCCTGAGCCGGCTCGGCGGGATACCCCGGAACGTCATACCCGAAGTCCTCGCCCGGGTCGGATTGGCCGATCGCAGTGGAGATCGCTATCAGCGCTATTCACTCGGAATGAAGCAGCGCCTCGGAATCGCTGCCGCGCTGCTCGCATCGCCCTCGCTCCTCATCCTCGACGAGCCGACCAACGGGTTGGACCCGGCCGGAATCGTCGAAATGCGGAGCCTGGTCCGATCATTGGCGGATGACGGGATCACAGTCTTCGTCTCCAGCCACCTACTCGGCGAGATCGAACACATCTGCGACCACCTGGTCATGATCAGAAAGGGGCGAAGCGTCTTCCAGGGAACGGTCGCCGAGTTGCGCAATTTCCACAGATCGGAGCTTGTGATCCGCCCCGAAGATCCTGCGCTCCTCGCCACGTTGGCCCAGCTCATCTCGGATCGCGGCCTACAGGTCGAAGTGGACGGACCAGGGTTTTCTCTGCTCGTCGCAGGAGGCGGATCGCGTGCGGCTGAACTCAACCGAGCGGCAATGGAGGCAGACGTGGCCATCACCCATCTGGCGGAACGCGAACAGAGTCTCGAAGAGGCGTACTTCGCTTTGACCGGCACCCATTCGGGGGACACGGACGACGCGGGAGTTCTCGGGGACATCCAGTGATCGTCGCTGCATTCAGGAGCGAGCTAGTGAAATTGCGGCGCCCCACGCTCCTGATCGGAACGTACGCCGGGTTGGCGGCGGCAGCTTCACTATTCACCATCCTCCTCTTTGCGCAGGCACCGGCCAGCAACGGGGGAGGTTTGCCGAGTTTGGCGCAACTCGCTCAACCGAACGGACTGATCCATGGCGTCAACCGGGCCGCCGTGCTGCTGGGGATCGTGGCCTTCGGCATAGCTGCATCGCAGATCGCGGGAGAGTACAGCCTCGGCACCATACGCCAGCTGTTGGTCCGACAGCCCCGGCGTCCGATCCTCCTGGCCGGGAAATACGCAGGGGTCATCGTCTTCCTCCTCGGAGCAGTGATCTTCGCCTCGCTGGTGGCGACGGTGGCGGCATTCGCGATGGCTCACGTCCGAGGCGTCCCAACGGGCGCCTGGACGTCGAGCACAGGCATCACAGACTTGACCCGAGCACTTGGCGATCTGCTCTTGGCCACGGTCGGTTATGCCACGTTCGGCCTCGTGGTCGGCCTGCTCTTCCGCTCGTCGGTTGCGGCGATCATCGTGGGATTCGCCTATCTTCTCCCCTTCGAGACGATCGTGGTCCGGATTGCCCCCGATACGGCATCCTGGCTGCCCGGACAGCTGCTGCAGTTTCTGGCTGAAGGAGGCTCACTGACGGTCGGCTTTGCTCGCTCGCTGACCTTGAGCGTCGTCTACCTCGTGATCGCTGTCGTGGTCGCTGTGGCGGTGTTCTCGCGCAAGGATGTCACCGCCTGACCCGGCAAATACCCGTTGGCCCCCATGGGGTGAGCAAGGGGACGCAACACGGTCCCCTCGGTCGGGCGCATCACTGACAATGAGTTTCAATGACAGTCTCAGGACGAGGAGGTCCTCCCGACGCCATGGAGCCAGAACGCCAACTCGGCGAATCTTCGAGGTCACCGCAAGGTCGTGGCGCGTCCCAAGGGGGCCAGATACCGGTTCTCGGCCGCATCTTTCCGGCTCCCATCGCCGCCAAGGTCCCGGAGATAATCCTTCTCTTCTGGGGCGTGAAGATCCTCACGACGGCGGGCGGCGAAGCCACATCGGACTACCTCAAGACCTTGGGGAATATCAAGGGTGGTGCGGTGGAAGTCGGCGTCTTCGTCGTCGCTCTGATCATCCAATTCTGCACCCGCCGTTACCAAGCCTTTTCGTACTGGCTGCTCGCCTACGCCATCGCGATCTTTGGTTGCGGAGTGGCCGATTTTCTCCATCTCGACGTCAAGATTCCCTACGCCGGCACGACAATCCTCTGGGCGGTGATACTCGTCGCTATTTTTGTGATCTGGCACCACAACGAAGGAACGTTGTCCATACACAGCATCACGACCCAACGCAGAGAGGCGTACTACTGGTCAACCGTCTTTGCGACCTTTGCGCTCGGCACGGCGCTCGGTGACTTCACGGCAAACTCTCTAGGTCTTGGCTATTTGGCATCGGGCGTTCTCTTCGGTGTGGTGATTCTCATCCCGGCTTTGGCCTGGTGGAAGTTCGGACTCAACGAGATCGCCGCCTTTTGGATGTCCTACGTCGTGACGCGCCCTCTCGGCGCCTCCTTCGCCGACTACATCAGTAAGCCGCCTCAGATGAGCGGAATCGGCTTCGGTGACGGACCGACCGCACTCGTGTTCACCCTGGCCGTCATCGTGCTCGTCGCCTACTTGGCCATCGCCCGACCCGATATCCAAAGGCCGCAAGGCGTCCGCACCGAGTAGTCGGATCCGCCGGCGTCGCTCTCAAGCTGCGCCGTGCCGGCGCTCCAGGATCCCTGCGCTCAGAGTCCCTTGCGCGCCGTTCGATCCAAGATCCCCAGGGTGGCGCGCAGGGTCGGTTCGGACACGATCGGAAAGCGATCCTTGAGATCGCCGGTCACCTGCGACCAGTCGTAGTAGGACGTGACGTTTGTGATCCCGTCCTCAGCAGACTCAAGGCGATAACCGTAGAAATGCGGAATCGGGATGTCCGGCCCGAGATTCCACGCGATTTCCCGGTCACGCTCGAATGTGATGATGTGGACTGTGACGTCGTACTTCCCGAGCGGGACGTCATTGAGCGACTCGCGATCCATGTGGATGACGAAGGTGTCCCCGACTTTGTCCGCTGGATCGCCGGTAAAATCCTGCAGCATCCCGGACGCATCGATTGCGACGTGACCTGCGGGGCTGCGCACGATGTCGAAGATCTCGGCCGGCGACGCTGGAATCGGTCGAGTGACTTCGATGCGGTCGGGCAAAAAGACGGAATCGGGCATGCGGAGCTCCTCGCTGGGATGGGTCGTCAGACCCCAACCTATGTCACCCATGCCGGTGGGAGGGCCTGGCGCGAGAGACAGCGGCGCTCTGGATCATTTGCCTGGGCACCCCAATGATCCAAGAGCCCCTATCGCCCCGTGTGTGGGGCGTTATGTCGGGTCGGCGGAGAGGTCCACCTCGAGAGCATCCCCGATGTCGGCAGTGAGCCGACCATTCAGTGAGCGACCATTGCCGGTGATGGATGGGTCGGCGGATCCTGCCGGCGCCAGCACCTCGTTCCCCGAGGCATCGAGAACGACGACCCTGTCACGACCTTCGCGTTTCGCCTGAAAGAGAGCAGTGTCGGCCCGACTCAGGATGGTCGGTAGGTCCTCCTTGGCATGTGCCTCGACGACCCCGAAGCTCACCGTGAATCTGGGGAGCCCCGCCACGGTCGTCGCCGCCTCGAGCCGGATGCGCACCGCGTCGAGGATCTCGCGGGCCTTCTCAATGTGACAGCCCGGTATGGCCATGGCGAACTCCTCCCCGCCATGGCGACACACGAGATCCTCGACGCGCAGCGACTCCCGCAGCACCTGAGCGAACAGGCGCAGGGCGCGGTCGCCGGTCTCGTGTCCATAGGTGTCGTTCAACTCTTTGAAGTGGTCGAGGTCGGCCATGGCAACGGCGACATCTGTCTCGTCACGCCAGACCGCCGCCACCCGATGCTCGAACGACCTTCGGTTCAAGAGACCCGTAAGGCTGTCGGTGGTCGCCTGAAGCTGCGTTTCGGCCATGACGCGCAACAATCCGATGCGGGCACCGGAGAGTTTGGCCAGGGTCTCGAGGTCCTGCACCGTATTTTCCGAGAAGGCAGCATGTTGCTCACCCGTGACGTGGATCACGCCAACGGAACGACCCATGATCGACACCGGCACGCACATGGCCGACATGGCGCCTTCGGGTCGGCCTTGGAGCTTGGGACACGCGTCAAGCTCCTCGCTGTCGGAGAACCGCTGCACCTGGGCTCGGCGCGCCGCTGGGCAGTGGTCTGGTGAATCCACTCCGCAACTGGGCGGGCACCCAGTCGGCGACGCTGAGGCCATCCTGAGCAGATGCGCGTGACTGTTGTCAGCCAGCAGCAGCTCGATGGAGGCATCGGGAACGATGGCGGAGAACGATCGCTCGATCACCTGGACTACTTCGGGCTCCCCTTCGGCCATGTCCAAGGCGTTGGCAAGGCGGCTCTCGAATTTCTGACCGCGGGCCTGCGCCTCGAATTGGTGGGCCAAGGTTGCGATCACCCCGTCGCTCTTGTCCTGTTCTCTGGCGCTGCGCACCGATAGGGCCACAGCCATAGGCGCCACGAAGGCGGCCATCCACAACGCGTCCACGGGATATCGGGCTGCGCCCGACGCAGTGAGCGATGTGAGATAGACCGCCAAGACCCCGAGCAGCGGTCCGACGACAACCCCGATCGCCACTGCGACGTACAGGGCGCGCCTGGTCTGAACTCGCGCGTTGCTCCAGTCGTCCTCGGTCACGACGGTGTCCGCCGATAGCGGCTCTTCCATGAATCCCCCTCGAAGAGTCCTGTTGTTGTGTCACGGTAAGCCTCAGTCGTTGCGAGTCGGTTGCCAAGCGGTCGACATCAGGTGATCCCCATGCGTCGCGCAGACAGGGCACTGCGGGCAAGCTCATCAATCCCCGTTTGATTCGCTCCGCCACACGCCGGCTCCCACCTCACGGGTCCCGCCGGCTCACCCGGTGACGAGAAGGTGTCCCGGTCCCGAAGGCGAATTTGGACTCAGGATGCTCGGGCCTCACGAGTGAGCCCGAGAGCGAGCTCCGCCAACTCCACGAGGGCGGCAGTGGTCTCGACAATGCCCTCCTCGCTCGGCTGGAGGATCTCTCCGAAGTCGCCGATCCCGCGCAATCCGGGCGGCAGCTCTATCTGGACTCCTGCGGCGGAGGTGAGATTGACCGGATTCTTTGGATGGAACCCGAGTCGTACCCTTTCATCGGCAACGTGGTACCCGTCGAATCGGTCGCAAAACAGCCGGCGAGCAGCATCGAGCAGGGCGGCATTCTGGCCGCCGAGGATGATCCCTCGGAGTGGCCCGGTCTGGGCTCCCCGCAGGGCTGGACCGTACGGGTCGATCAGGAGACCCTGGGCCGGGTCGACCCGCAGAGAGAACCCGTCCCGCCCGAATCCGTGCACCGAGATCGCGACCTCTACGTGACCCAAGAACGCTCGCATTGGCGCAGAGTGACTCGGATCGTGCAGCCGAGACGTCAGATGCACGCGGAATTCACTGGGTTGCACAATGGCGTAGTAGGACGCACCCGAAATCTCGGCAGCCCGACTGGCCAGCTGATCAGTGCCGCGATCCTGCGACCCACCGTGCAGAGCCATGAAGCCGACGGCAGAGCGCAGGACGCATTCCTCACGGACACCAGGCAGAGTCAGGAGTTCGGCAAGATCGATGTCTGTAGCTTCGCATCATCATGGTGACGTCTGGCCACTCGGGTCCCCTCTCGACCCTCGTCGCGGTTCCTCTCGCGGCTGTCATCCCCGACCGCTGCAGTGCCCGTGGCCCACCCCCACCTGTGGCTGCGTTGCGGCATCGGACCTCGACCTGGTCCTGTGCGGTCGATTAACACTCAAGACCTTGCTTGACTGTGGGGGCTGGGACACATACACTCAAGCAAATGCTTGACCAAACGATCGATCTCGATCGGACCTTCCAGGCCCTGGCCGATCCCACGAGGCGTTCGATGCTGGAACGCCTCACCGTGGGCCCCGCTTCCGTCAGTGAACTGGCGCGACCCCTCACGATGACCCTGGCGGCCGTGGTTCAGCACGTGCAAGTGCTCGAGGCGTGCGGAGTCGTCAAGACCAAGAAAGTCGGGCGAACACGCCTGTGCCGCATCGATACGGTCGCGATGAGCGCCGCCGAGCAGTGGATAGCCGACCGCCGCCAGGCCTGGGAATCCCGCCTCGATCGTCTTGGTGATCTGGTGAGTGAGGAAGCGCTTTCGAGTGAGGAGTCCCCATGACTGTTTGCACAGCCGTTCACGACACATTCGTCGTCGAGCGCAGCTATGAAGCTCCCGTCAACGCTGTGTTCCGAGCGTGGGCCGATCCTGACCGTAAAGCTCGGTGGTTCGCAGGTTCTGCGGATGCGCTTGGCAACGGCTACGGGCTCGACTTCAGAGTGGGAGGAACAGAGGTCAATCGTGGTGGACCTCCCGGTGGTCCCGTGTACACCTACCAGGCCGAGTTCCGGGACATCGTCGTCGACCAGCGGATCGTCTACACCTACGAGATGTACGCAGACGACGCGCGGATATCTGTGAGCGTGGCCACCGTAGAATTTAGCGAATCGTCCGGCTCGACTCAGCTCGTTGTCACGGAGCAAGGTGTGTTCCTCGACAGTCACGACACAGCCGCACAGCGTGAAGAAGGAACTCGATCACTGCTGGACTCATTGGCTGCCTCGCTCGCAACAGACGACCGATAAGAAGCCGGCAATCAAGGATGATGGTGGCCGGGAGCTGCTCGTACACGGCAGCGCGTCGCCGTTGATGCCGACGTGAGCTGAGACTCCCCACGGGACACCGAACCGCTCGACTCGATGAGCGAGCTCCCCAGGCGGTTACGCGTGAGCGGGAGGCATGACCTCGTTGTGCTGCGAACCCGCAAGTTCGATGAGATTCCCTCGGCGCAGGACGAGCCCCGAGACGATGGCACCGACGACGAAGATGCCGGCCGACCACATGAATGCGGTGGTATAGCTGTGCAGGGCCGCAGCTTGCATCGATTCGGAGGTCACGGCACGTCCCACCAGGTAGGCCGACGCCGCCGACGCAGCCAGCGTGTTCAACAGCGCAGTGCCAACTGAACCACCGACCTGTTGAGCCGTGTTGAGCGTCGCCGACCCCACCCCGGCGTCATGAGGCGCCAGTCCCAATGTGCCCGTGCTGAAGGACGGCGCAAGGCTGAGACCGAAGCCGGCACCGAGAAGGAACAGGTACGGAAGGACATGGGTCCAGTACGACGTGTCCAAGCCAACGAAGTGGAGCATGAACAGGGCGGCGGCAGCGAGCAGCAGCCCGAAGGGCACCATCAATTTGGGTCCGATCCTCGGTAGCAGGATCCGGTTCGAGACCTGAGCCATTCCCGCGATACCCACGACCATGGGCAAGAAGGCCACACCGGTCATCACCGGGCTGAAACCAAGCGTCTCCTGGAGGTAGTAGGTCATGAACAGGAACACCCCGAAGATGCCCACGCTGGCGAAGAGCATGGCCAGGACAGATCCTCCACGGGTGCGGTCGAGCACGACACGCGGCGGCAGCAATGGGTACTTGGCGCGCGTCTCTACGAAGGCGAAAATTCCGAGAAGCACGACGCCGAGACCGAGGAACCCGATCGTGTACGGGTTGCTCCAGGCCGTGGTCTCTGCATGTGAGAACCCGTAGACAAGTGAGAAGAGACCGCCGGTGACCAAGGCCACGCCGGGCAGGTCCAGCGGATCATGATCGGCGGCTTTGTCGTTCTTCAGCCAGAGCAACGCGCCGGTGACAGCGACGGCGGCGAAGAAAAGATTTACGAAGAGTGTCCAGCGCCACGAAACGTAGGAAGTCAGAATTCCACCAAGCAGGAGTCCAATCGCACCTCCGGCTCCAGCGATCGCCCCGTAGATACCGAATGCCTTCCCCCGCTCGGCCGGATTCGTGAAGGTGGTGGTGAGGAGCGCGAGCACGGAAGGTGCGAGGAGCGCCCCGAACGCACCCTGGATGGTGCGGGCGGTGACCAGCATGGCGAAGTTCACTGACGCGCCGCCTAAAGCCGACGCTCCGGCAAACCCGATGAGGCCGATCATGAGCGTCCGCTTCCGGCCGAAGATGTCCCCGATCCGCCCACCCAGAAGAAGGAGGCTGCCGAAGGCAAGTGCATAGGCCGTCACCACCCACTGCCGATCGGCATTGGAGAACCCGAGGTCGTGCTGCGCCGTGGGAAGCGCGATATTGACGATCGTGTTGTCCAGGATCACCATCAACTGGGCGACGCCCAGCACGGCCAATATCCACCAGCGCTTGGAATGGTTCGCCTCGCCATCGCTCATTGCAGCTGCAGGAGGTGCCTCGAGAGTCGTCGTGGTCATGGCGTGCCTCCGCTTCCACTAAACGGAGAGCAAATCTCCGGTTGCTGGGTTACTATAGACGGGTATCTGGAGATATCAACTCCACTTATCTTCAAATATTCCGCGGTTGTGCCAACGCAGGGAAGGATTTGTCACGATGCCGGACGGGGATCAGGAACGATGTCGGCCGCTCCGGGCGGACGCAGCCCGGAATCGAGAGCGGATCCTGCTGGCGGCGAGGGAGGTCTTCGCCCAACGCGGTCTCGACGCCACACTCGACGAAGTGGCTGAACATGCCGGGCTCGGGGTGGGCACCGTGTACCGGCGCTTCGCCTCCAAGGAGGACCTGGTCGAGGCACTCTTCGCCCAGGCAGTCACCGAGATCGTGAACCTGGCGGATGAAGCCGCAACCATGGACGACTCGTGGGAGGGCCTGGTCTGGTTCTTCGAGCGGGCCTCCGAGATGCAGGCCGAGGACTTGGGGCTGCGCGACGTCGTCCTCCACAGCGGTGGGGGCGAAAGCCGTGTCTCCTTGGCCCGGGACAACATCGTCCCGCGGATCACCCAGTTGGTGCAGAGAGCCCAGCATGACGGGCACCTCCGTCCCGACTTTCTCCCTACCGATTTCCCAATCATCGAACTCATGATCAGCTCGGTAGCGGCGTACACCAACACGATCGCGCCAGGTCTCTGGCGTCGCTACCTTTCACTCGTCCTCGACGGTATGGCCGTAGACCGATCGCACCGGCGCCGTTTGGGTCGTGGACCAACGCACGACGAGATCGCCGCGACCTTGCATACTGGGAAGCGGCGCAAGGTCTGAGGGACCCAGCTCGGTCGGGTACACACGCGGCTGCATGCACCTGTTCAGGCGCCACTCCGAGAACTTCCGCAGCAGGTTAACGTCGTTGCCATGCCACGAACGATCGCGACAGAGACGACCGTCGACCGCCCTGCGTTGGAGGAGTTCATACGGCCTCGCCATCACGCAGTCCTGGGCACCACACGTTCGGACGGGACGGCCCAGATGTCGCCGGTCACAATCGGCATCGACCTGGACGGCTCGGTGCTTATTTCGAGCTATCCCGAAAGGGCCAAAACCCAAAATCTGCGGAAACGCCCCCGTGCGTCGCTCTGCATTCTCTCGGACTCCTTCGGTGGCGAGTGGGTTCAGGTGTCAGGTCTGGCTACGGTCGTCGACCTGCCGGCCGCAATGGATGGTCTGGTCGACTACTACCGGTCGATCAGTGGGGAACATCCGGATTGGGATGAATACCGTCAGGCCATGAGCATGCAGGGCAAGGTCCTTCTCAAGGTGGAGATCCGGCAGTGGGGACCGATCAGCAGGGGCGGCTTCCCGGCTCGACTCGCGGACTGACATCGAGTCTCAGAGTCCTCAGCAGTCATGGCGGAACTCGCTCCGTCCGCCGTGCGCCGGGTGAAGTAGATGATGGGGACAGTCGTAGAAGGTGGACGGCATCCCGTGCTGACCCGGGTCGTCATCGACGCAGACGTCCGGCACGCCAAGGGTCGCAAAGACCTGGTGTTCGCCGCGGTGCTCGAACGCATCCTCGACGGCATCGCTCCCCAACGGGAGTCGCCGGGTCGTGACATCGCAGGCGACTGGGCGCATTGGCCTCCGGTGGCAAAGTGACCGAACCCGGTCAGATCGGCCTTAAGACTCCGAACGAGTCATTCGCAGACGGCCCGACACCTCACCCGTGGGATCCTCCAATCGCTATAGGCCACCCCGTTTGATCCCGACGGTAGCGCCCTCGGTGAAGCGGATCGGTGGATCGAGCGTGTCGACGAGAAACATCTGTCGATCACCTCGATCCCAGGCCTCTCGAAGCCCAGGTGCGCCCAGATCGAAATCAGGACGAACCTTCTGAAGTACACCCCGTAGATCCACGTGCAGTTCGTGCATTGTCGGCCGGCCCCAGTACCAGTATCCATTGTAAATGCTGAATATTCGCAGGCCCGGCTCCAAGACGAAAGTATGCGGGATCATGGGGTTGTGCGGATCCGTGAATTCTTCGATGTCGAGATCGTGTTGCACAGTTCTCTCTGGATCGCCGAGAAACGGCCACAGAGCGCCGAGCGAGTCGCGGAACTCGTTGAGGTTGAGTGGGTTGTCCGTGCTGATGACGACGAGCCGCGTGTAGGCAACCCGAAATTCTGCATAGCTGTCGACCAGATTTCTGAGAAATCGATGCTCCTTCGGGTCGTACGATCCGCGGGACAGGTGGAGGACCATTGGGTTCGTGCCCTGGAGCTCAGAGAGTTTCCGGAGAACACCAACATGATCCTCGAGCTCATAGTCAGGAAAGGCAGCTCCAACGACGATGTCTTCGCGCACGACATTTCTCCTTTTCCTAAATCAAGTCGCGAGAATTTTTACTCTTCCCGGAGACCACAATTGCTCCGACCAAGACGGTCCGGCCGAATCCCCAACGGAAGGGAAATCGCCGTTCGACGCCGCATGGTGTTCATGCCGAGCCAACGAGTGATTCCGCCTCAGCTCGGCCGACCACGAGGTCATGGAGATCACCGCCCACCTCGAGTCGGCTGGCCTGTTCGATCCCGCCGACCTCCATCGGTTCGAAACCTGCCGTGCGGATCAATCGCTCGACTCCCCCGCGAGAGCGGTCGTTCCCACTGGCGTAGAAGAGGACGGCCCATTCCGGCGACCTTCTGCTGGAAGCCTCGAGGAGTTCCGCCGTCATCGTTCCAAACGCCATGGCCAAGCGGGTCCCTGCCGGCAACCATTCCTCAAGAACTTCGCCGGAGGATTGTTCCTTCGGCAAGATGCGCATCAGATGGCCCTTATCGTCGATACCAACCGGATTGCTCGGAACGACCACGAGCATGTCCGTCAGCGGGTCGCCAATCTCGTCTATGACACTCTTCAAGATTCCAAACCGGAGGGCAAGGACGACGCAATCGGCGCCCTGTAGTGCATCGCGATTGTCGACAGCGGCAACCGCACCGCTACCGATCGTCTCCGCCAGCATCCGGGCCGACGCATGGTCAGCACTAGAGAGCCGCAGGGGCTCACCGCCCAAGGCCAGCTGGCGGGCGATGGCTGATCCAATGCCTCCGGTGCCGATGATTGCGGTGGACATGACAGAGCCTCCCCGGCGTCACGGTACTCACAATGACGGCCCAGAGCATCCGCGTGGGTTATTCGCGTGCTCAGAGCGAGGCAAGGGCAGGCGGCCTGGCCATGCCGGTCGCCGACTGGCCAGGCTGCACCGGCCGGCTCACATCGTCGGCTCGACGAGCTTCGGATTTCGGGGCTGGGTACGCTGGCGCTGATCAGGCAGGACTTGGATCAGCGGGCGAATCCAGTCCCTGCCCGATGTCGAAAACGGATGCTCGGGCGAAGGACCTCATATGAGCAAAACCCCCATAGCCGACTATGCACTCCTTTCGGACCGGCACAGCGCAGCGCTCGTAAGCAAAGCTGGATCAATCGACTGGTTGTGTTTTCCACGCTTCGACAGCCCATCGATATTCGGCCGCCTCCTCGGTGAGGATGCCGGCTACTGGTCGATCCATGCCCCGAGCGCCACACAGGTCACGCGCCGGTACCTTGACCGCACGATGGTGCTGGAGACCACCTTCCGTACGCCAACGGGTGTGGTGACGATCACCGACGCGCTCGCCATGGGCACGGGCAACCGGGGACACCAGTTGGGCAAGGACGCCCCGCATCTGCTCCTGCGTCGCGCAACGTGCACTGGTGGTGAGGTCGAGCTGAGCCTCGAATACGTCCCACGTCCCGAGTACGGAGTGGTACATCCCCTGCTCGTTGCTGTCGACGGCGAAGTTGTTGCGTCGGGCGGCAGCGCAGGCGAACTGGCGCTGACGTCTCCAGTGCACCTTACCGTCGACGGGTCGGCGGCTTCAGGCCAACTCCGACTGAGCGAAGGTGAAAGCGCTGATTTCGCCCTGCATCACAGGCAGCGGGACGAGACGGTCGCGACCACGGTTTCGAGCCCCGTCGAGATCGGTGCTCGGCTCCACGACACCGTCTTGGCGTGGGAATCGTGGTCCGAGCTCCACCAGGCGTATGTGGGTCCATGGAGAGACCTGGTCCACCACAGCGGTCGGGTACTCCAATCGCTCTCCTTTGCGCCCACCGGTGCGATATGTGCCGCCGCGACGACCTCCCTGCCTGAGGTGGTGGGTGGTTCCAGAAACTGGGACTACCGCTACGCCTGGGTTCGCGATGCCTCCTTCACAATCCAAGCCCTTTGGGTCGCGGCCTGTCCTGACGAAGCCAATCAGTTCTTTGACTATGTGACGTCCTCGGCGGCCGGCTCCCTCGATCGGGGTGACGACCTGCAAATCATGTTTGGCGTCGGTGGCGAACGGGACCTGACCGAGCGGGAGCTGGCGCACTTGGAGGGCTGGCGACTCTCTGCCCCCGTTCGGGTTGGCAACGGCGCCTGGACGCAGCGCCAGCTCGACGTGTACGGCGAACTGCTCGGCGCCGTGCAACGTATGTCCGATCAGCTGTTCGGGGGCACCTCTCAACGGGCGGGACCACACGCGGACCCGGGCCAGTTGCGTGCACCGCGCCCGCTCGAACCTGCAACTCGTCGCTTCTTCGCCCAACTGGCTGAAACCGCCGCCCGGCGTTGGCAGGAAAAGGACCAAGGCATCTGGGAGATTCGAGGCGAGCCACGTGACTTCTTGTATTCCAAGCTCATGTGCTGGGTGGCCCTCGACCGAGCGGTTGCTCTAGCCGATCGTCTCGACGCCACTGACAGGGTCGGGACCTGGACACAGACCCAGGAGCAGATCCGTGAGGCGATCTTGACCAGAGGTTGGAGTGACCGAGCCGACGCCTTCACCCAGTCATTCGGATCCGACGAACTTGACGCGTCCAATCTGATGCTGCCTCTGGTCGGATTCCTGCCGGCCGACGATCCCAGAATCCTGTCCACCATCGCGGCCACTGAAGAGCGCCTGACCGATGCACGAGGACTCGTGTACCGCTACCGGTCCCACGACGGGCTCGAGGGCGAAGAGGGAGCGTTCCTCTTGTGCACGTTCTGGCTGGCCCAGGCGCTTGCCCAGTCCGGGCAGGCGGCTCGGGCCCGGACTGTGTTCGAACGCGCCTCGATGTTCGTCAACGACGTCGGTCTGCTTTCCGAGGAAGTGGACCCCGGGAGCGGGGAGCTTTTGGGCAACTTTCCCCAGGCATTCAGCCACATCGGACTCGTCAACGCAGCCTGGGCGATCTCCGAGACCGAGCGCAAGCGGGAACCAGATGCCGATGGTGATCTCAGGACGTCACACCCGTCGGCCTGAGGCCCCACTCGCCACTGTCCTCAGGACCGCGCGTCCCCATCCTGGTGCCCACGACCGGCACCCGGGGCCGGCAGCGGAACTGTCGACTCCCGTGGACTCGAAGGCGACACACCCCTCATCGTTGATGTCGAGCGGAAATGTGAGAATTCCTTGCCCATGAGGCTTTCATTCGTCCGCTCCAACGGATTGACTGGGAGCCACGAGGTAGTTGCCGTGGCCTGAAGCCGCCGTGCATGGAGACGGACGCCAACGCCATCGGCTTCTGACCCCACCACGACTGGATAAGGTCCCAACCGAGGAGGTGCCAGTTGGCCGACTTCATCGAGCCCGACCAGGAAATGGTGCTGGCCCACTTCATCGTCTCCGACGACGTCGAGCGCTCGCGGCACTTCTACACCGAGGTGCTCGGTGGCACCGTCGTCTTCCTGGGTGACGTCACCTACGTCAAGCTCGCCAACATTTTCATCATCATCAATGTGGGCGGAGGTCCCACGGACGACAAGCCGACGATAACCCTCGAGACACCGCGCGATCCCGACCGGGTCAGCAGCTTCCTCAATATTCGGGTCAAAGATATCCACGCCGTGTACTCGGAGTGGAGTGCACGGGGCGCTCACTTCCTCACGCCACCCAAGCAACACCAGTACGAAATTCGTTGCTACATCCGAGATCCCGACGGCTACGTCATCGAGGTGGGGCAGACCACCGACCCGGAAGGTGACTGGTCGTTCTGGTTGCCGTCGGTCTCGCCATCCTGACGAGCACCGCTCGCAACGAGGGACGGGAATCCTTGAACGTCCGCTCCGAATCGGAATTGATTCGCAGCCGGATCGATAGGGTGGGAGCCAGCCCTTTGATCTGCTCTGGCAGATCGAGCCCGATCTTCTCCGCATCTGGAGCGATCGGACTCCCTGTTCAGGGATCGAACGCTCCCCGCCTTTGAAAGGAAGTGCAGTTGTCGGATTCCCTCAACGAGCCACCGCGCCTGGACGAGAGGCTTCTCGTCCTCGAAGACACGCGCACACGCAAGATGGCTCGCTCGTCCCACCGCTATGTCAGGGGAAACACGGCTCCCTTCTACGAGTGGCTCGGGACGTCTTCCAACAGCGACATACCCGAAGGGCCACCGGTATGGATCTGTGGTGATTGCCACGTGGGCAATCTCGGGCCAGTCGCAGACACGACCGGCCAGGTACGGATCCAAATCCGCGATCTTGACCAAACGGTCATCGGCAATCCGGCCCATGACCTCGTCCGATTGGCTCTCTCGCTCGCGTCGGCCGCTCGGGGTTCTGATCTGCCCGGCGTGGCGACCGCGTACGTGCTCGAGGCGATTATTGACGGCTACGAATCCGCCTTTGAACACGACTTTGACGAAGCCGATGACAACCCGGCGCCTCCCGATGCGGTGCGTCTGGTCATGAGGCGGGCGTCCAAGCGGACTTGGAAGCACCTTGCCCGCGAGCGAATCGAAAACACTCGACCGAACATTCCTCTGGGAAAGAGGTTCTGGCCACTGTCAGACGAGGAGCGCCAAGCACTTGAAGCCGCGTTCAAGGATCCATCCGTTGCACGTCTTGCCACCATGGCCAAATCCCGTGACGATGATGCACACGTCGAAATGATCGATTCTGCATATTGGATGAAGGGCTGCAGTTCTCTCGGGCTTCTTCGCTACGCCGTATTGCTCGAGGTGGAGGACGAGGAAAATGATTCCTCCGACCTGTGTCTCATGGATGTGAAGGAGGCTGTCGAGTCAGCGGCGCCGGCGTCGAGCGCGGACATGCCCACGGACCCAGCACGCCGCGTCGTAGAGGGCGCCCGGCATATCTCACCATTCCTGGGAGAACGCATGAGGGCCGTCACGCTCCTCGATCGGCCGGCCTTCGTCCGTGAATTGATGCCTCAGGACCTCAAACTTGAGCTGAATCAACTGGACGTCAAGGAGGCCACGAAGGCGGCGGCATTTCTGGCCACGGTGGTGGGCTTCGCCCACGCACGCCAGATGGACTCAAGCACCCGTACCTCCTGGCAGAGCGAACTGGCGCTCCACAGAAGCAAAGAGCTCGATGCTCCCATCTGGCTATGGACCGCCGTCGTCGGTCTCCTGGTCGAGCATGAACGTTCCTACCTCGAACATTGCCGTCAGTACGCGCTCTCGAGTGATAGCTCCTGACGGCCCCATTGCCCGTGACTCCTGCTCACTGCGAACGAACCACCCGGGTCGGGCTGAGACCCATCTGACGCGCCATCGCAACGATGGCGTATTCGAACAGCACTTCGGGATCCGCCAAGATACAGAACGGATGGTCTCGGCGAAGGGACGGCCGGGTAACAGAGGAGCTACCTGCGTCGCCGGCGCTCGAAACCCGTCCTTGCCTGATTCGCGGTCGCCGGTAGGAAACGTCAGCATTTGGAGCCAAGACGGACCCCGGTGGATCCGCCAGCCGGGTGAAGGCCTGGGACTCCACAGCCTGGACCAGTCCCGTGGCAGCCGTCAGACGCCAAGACTCCCCTTTGCGGCTCTCCCGAAGAGCCGGTAGGGCAAAAGTCGCTTGGCCATGATTCCGATCCGTTCGTCGGCCTTGCCCACCGAAACCCGCCGGGCCGGGTGTCTCGCCTCGAGCACACGCTGCACCACCGCCGCCACCCGGTCGGGCGACACCCCATGTGCCTCGTCTCGGCTCATCAGGTCAATGGCCTTGCCTGCGGCGAGCCCGTAGGGATCGTTCCCGGGAAGGGCCAAGGTGCGGCGTCGCTTCTCGGTGAACTCTGTCCGGACGTTTCCAGGTTCGACCAGCGTGACCTCGATGTTGAACGGCTCCACCTCGTAGCCGAGGGCCTCCCCGAACCCCTCCATGGCGAACTTGCTCGCGCTGTAGAACGCCTGGAACGGAAGACTGACGATGCCACCGATGGAGCTGATCAGAACGATCCGGCCTCGCCCCTGTCGCCGCATGGCGGGGAGGGCGCCCTGAACGACTCGTACCGCGCCCCGGAAATTCGTCTCGAACTGGTCGCGTGCGTCTGCGATGGGCGTCTGTTCCACCGCTCCCGACAGACCCCACCCTGCGCAGGCGATCAGCGCATCGAGCTGACCCTTCTCGTGAAGGACGACTTCAATCCCGTTTTGCACCGACGCATCACTGTCGACGTCCATGACGATCGGATCCCATCCACCGGATGAGGTACCACGTCGACTCGCCCCGAACACCTGCCAACCGCGGCCAGACAGTCGGTCCGCACAAGCCCGGCCGATCCCAGCCGAGGCTCCGGAGATTAGTACCACCCGATCCATGACGAACTCGCTTTCTGACCTGGGTCGCCCGCAGGAGCGAGAGGGCTTTGGCCAGCGCCCCCGAAGCTCCCGTCGTGCCGGCGCCAGATGGTATCGATGCGACGCCCAGGTCGACTCCGACGAAGCCATCTCCGACACGCACGCCGGAGGATATCCGGCAGCGCCGCCAGGGAGCGGGTGACGAGTCCCAAAGACCTCGAATCAGAGGAGATTCGGCGGCTACGCTTTTTCGAACGAATGGCTGTGACCGGCCGGACAAGCGATTTCAATTCTCGAGGCATGGCCGAACGGCTCCGCCAGCTCGGCGTCATCCGTTCAGATGCGGTAGTCCGTGCCTTCGGAGCCGTCCCTCGCCACCGATTTCTCCCCGGGCTGTCGCTCGAGCGCGTGTATCGAATCGATGCAGCGATCCCCACGCACTTCGACGGATCGGGCGTCCCCATCTCCTCCTCGAGCGCTCCGGTCATCATGGGGGTAATGCTCGAGATGCTCGAGATCGAACCGGGCCAGCGGGTCCTCGAAGTCGGGGCCGGCACCGGCTACAACGCCGCCCTGATGGGTCATCTCGTCGGGGACGAAGGGTCAGTCACCTCGATCGACATCGATCCCGAGGTCACGCGAGAAGCAGCGCTGCACCTGCGCGATTGCAATAGCGCCTGGGTCCGGATCGTGACGGGCGACGGGTGGCTCGGACAACCCGAAGGGATTTTCGATCGGGTGGTCATCACAACGGAGTGCTCGGACCTATCACCGTATTGGGTGGACCAACTGGCCGAGGGCGGCTTCCTCGTGCTTCCCCTCTGGCTCCGGCCGGGTCTCTCGCTGGCCGTGGCCTTCCAAAAACGAACGCGCACCCTCGCCAGCCGGTCTGCGGTCGCCTGTGGCTTCATGCCCCTGCGGGGACCCCATGCGGGGCCCCCTCGACGCGGCCTCACTCCGCCGCCGCCCTGGGAGCACGCACACGACACCGAACGAAGTCAATGGGTCGCCGTCTTCGACGACGTAGGCGATGCGCCTCTCGGGCTACTCGGCACGCTGCTGCACGGAGCAGCACGCAGTCGCACCGCACCGGCTCCGGCTATCGGATGGACCCACCGGCTGGCACTCGAGATGCCCGATCCAATCCATCTCTTTCGGGCTCTGCCAGGCGATCCTCGTGTGGTCGTCGGTCTCTTCGATCGGCACCTGGCGAGCCTGGCTGTCGTGGTCGATGACTCAATCCAGTGGTTTGGAGACCCCTCGTGTTGCGACCGCCTCTACGCGTTCCTGTCCGAGTGCCCGCCGCTCCATTTGGCCGAGCTGCGGATCACGGCTCGGCCGCACGGGTCGACTGAGGGCTCGAGCCGCACTTCGGCACGAATGATCCGAGAGAACTTCGACTTCGAAGTGGGAACAGGGCAGCAGGCTACGTGATGGGGAAGTCGAAATAGGTGTCCGGATATGGCTCGCCCTCCAGCGTGTAGTGCCACCATTCGCATTCGTAGGGCCGAAATCCGCAGCTCTGCATCAGCGAAGACAGGCATTGACGATTTTCTGTTGCCACATCGGCGATCCCTTTTGCACCATGGTGCGAAACTGGGTCCATCAAATCGTGGCCGCCTCCCATTTGGGCAAGCTCGCCGCTGTGCAGATGGTAAAGCGTCAGGTCGACCGTGCTACCCCGGCTGTGGCCCGATCGAGCAGCGACATACCCCTTCTCGAACATCTCACGCCTGTCGATATTGGGATAGTGCCGGCACTTGGTCCGGCCATCCTCCGGCTGTTGGGACCATCGCAGGAAGCAATTCACGGCGCGTTGTGGGCGATACCCATCCCAAAGAAGCAGACCGAACCCGGTTGAGGCCGCCGAGACTCGGACGCTTTCCAACGCCGCGCAGAGATCCAGCGAGCCCACGATGCGATTCGCCATGTACCCATCGACCGGCTTGCCGGTGAAGTTGTCCCACGTGGCGTACTTCGCATCCCAACGTATTCCGGCTACGAACTCGTCGACAAAGACGAACTTCTCCTGCATGTTCATCGACGGCTCAAGGCGAGAGCCACGATCCGGTCGATCACGTCGGACAACGACAGACCAGCGGCAGCCATCATTCTCGGATAGCGGCTGTACGAAGTCATCCCGGGCAACGTATTGACCTCGTTGAGTACCAGCGTTCCGTCGTCCCTCAAGAACATGTCCACTCGTGCAAGGCCGCTGCATCCCAGTGCGCGATAGATCGATTTTGCTGTCTCCACGACGCGCTCGCGCTGATCCCCCGTAATGTCGGCTGGAACGATGAACGTTGCGTTCTCGGAGCCAGACTCTGGATCCTTCTCTTGGTGGATTCTGAAGAACCCATGAGAGAGAGCAACTCGATCGGGCTCACCGGCGATCAAATCCAGACCGCTGCCGAGAATCGCGCACCCGACTTCGGCGCCGACGACCGCCTCTTCGATCAACACCTTCGAGTCGAACCGCCTTGCGGCTTCCACCGCACTCGACAAGTCTTCTGCTCGACTCACACGGCTGACGCCGAACGAGGACCCCGAACGGGCCGGCTTCACGAAGACGGGATAGGTGAACAGGCCGGGACCGATGTCCTCGTTCGCCCCGACGGTCGAGAACCTCGGCGTCGTGATTCCGGCGTTTCCCGCAACGGCATAGGCGAGAGACTTGTCCATGCACAGCGCGGAGCTCTGTACATCGCAACCCACGAAGGGGATGCCCGAGAGCTCCAGCAGACCTTGCATCGCCCCGTCCTCGCCGAGCCTGCCATGCAGAACTGGAAATATCACATCCAAATGGATGGCCTCATATCGTCCTCGCTCCAAGACGAGTAACCCGTGGAAGCCGCGATCAGGCGACAGCATCGCGGGCTGGCAACGGCCAGCCTCCCAATCTGCACGAGGAGCGGCGCAGACGTTCCAGGAACCTCCCTTGGTGATCCCGACGAAGATCGGCTCGTACTTCTCGGGGTCAAGATGCCTTGAGACTTCCTGGGCGGACTTGACGGAAATGGAATGCTCTTCGGAGCAACCGCCGAAGATGATGGCCATCTTCAGCCGATACATTTCGGACGCCTCTCGAACCGTTGGCAGTTGATGAGTGTGTTTTCGACGGTGTCGCTCAGGGCGTGCTCTGTGTAGTACGCGGTGTGCGGGGTGATGACCACATTTGGCAACTCCTGCAAGCGCGACAACATGCGGTTGTCGAAAGACTCCTCACGATGGTCGGAGTAGAAAATCCCCTCCTCGCCCTCGATGACGTCCAACGCCGCTCCTCCGAGCCGCCCGCCCTCCAACGCCGCGACCAGCGCCTCGGTATCGAGAAGTGCACCGCGGCCCGTATTGACGATGAAGGCCCCGTCTCGCATTTGCTCGATCCGCTGAACATCCAGGAGGTGGTGCGTGTCTGGGTTCAGCGGGACATGGAGTGTCACCATGTCGGACCGACGCAAGAGCTCCTCGAGATCCACATATTCCGCAAGGACCTCGGGACACCGATCGTGGGCCGCGATCCGGCAGCCGAAACCCTGCAGCCTTTCCATCACTGCAGAACCGATACGCCCGGTCCCGATGACGCCGATGGTCATGTCTCGGAGTTCCTTTCCACGCACCTCGTGCAACCTGTAGTCATGTACCAGTGTCCCGCTGATGGTGGATTTCGCATTTCGTAGCAACATCAACATCAACATCAACGTGTAATCGGCGACGCTGTCGGGCGAGTAGGCGACAGTTTCCACGGAGATACCCACACGTTCAGCGAATCGCACGTCGATGTGATCGTCACCGACACTCCTCGTCGAGATGTATTTCACACCGGCATCGCCGAGTGCGTAGAGAATCGGCGGTGTGATCCGGTGCCGGTGCCCGACGCTGATGCACTGGTTGCCGGTCACCAGCTCCATGTTTGCGTCCGACAAGGCCGCGCTACTCGTCGTCGGTGTGATGCCATAGCGAGGGGCCATCTTTCGAAACAGCTCGGCCTCGTCTTGAGTGCATCCATAGACGGTGATGCCCATTCTTGGATCGCCGTCAACCCTTTCGCCGACTGGATTGTCGCTGCTCCCGGCGGGTGTGGCGTCGGCAGTCGATGATCTGGCGCCGCGGGCCCGGGAGCGTCCCGTCTCATCGAAGGTCACGCCCCCAGTCAAGACAAGACGGTGTTGCCATCCCGTCTGCATTTTTCGATATGTCGGCGATATGCTCCCGGCTCGTATCATCGCGAGCACATGCGCGTGTTGATCGTGGAAGACGAGCCCTACATGGCTGAAGCCGTTCGCGACGGGCTGCGCCTGGAAGCTATTGCCGCCGACATCGCCCCTGACGGTGACACGGCCCTGGAACTGCTGAGCATCAACACCTACGACATTGCCATCCTCGACCGCGATATCCCTGGCCCGTCTGGCGACGAAGTCGCTGGACGCATCATCGCCTCAGGCAGCGGCATGCCGATACTCATGCTCACCGCTGCCGACCGCATCGACGACAAGACCTCCGGGTTCGAGCTCGGCGCCGACGACTATCTCACGAAACCGTTCGAACTCCAGGAGCTCGTGCTCAGGCTGAGAGCGCTCGACCGCAGGCGAGCACACAGCAGACCCCCCATTCGTGAGATCGCAGGTTTGCGGCTCGACCCGTTTCGTCGTGAGGTCTACCGCGATGGCCGATACGTCGCGCTCGACGCGGAAGCAGTTCGCTGTGCTCGAGGTTCTCGTCACCGCCGAGGGCGGAGTCGTCGGCACAGAGGAGCTACTGGAACGAGCGTGGGATGAGAACGCAGATCCGTTCACCAACGCGGTACGCATCACGGTTTCGGCACTGCGCAAACGCCTCGGCCACCCGTGGATCATCGCCACAGTGGCCGGCGTCGGGTATCGCATCACGACGCATCCACGCGCCGACGATCCGGGAGAAGGCCGTGGTTAGAGCCCCCGGATTGAGCGTTCGCCTCAAACTCACCCTGAGCTATGCCGGTTTCGTCATGGTGGCCGGCGCGCTTTTGCTCGGGGCGGTATGGGCGTTCCTCCTGCGCTATGTACCCAGGGGCGAGACCGTCATCGTCCACCATACCCAGGTCCTCGTATCACCTGGACGTGGTGCCCTCTTGCGTGACTTCGCACCGGCCGCGGCTGCCTCGGGGGCGCTCCTGCTGGCATTCGGCCTCCTTGGCGGGTGGCTCCTCGCCGGCCGGATGTTGGCCCCTCTGGCACGCATCACGGATGCGACCCGTGTCGCCGCGACGGGATCGCTCTCCCATCGCATCCGCCTACCGGGCCGCAGGGATGAGTTCCACGAACTCGCGGACGCCTTCGACGCCATGCTCGACCGACTCGAAGCCCACATCGCCGAACAACAGAGATTTGCCGCCAACGCTTCGCACGAACTGCGCACCCCACTGGCCATTACACAGACCCTTCTCGACGTGGCGCGTAACGATCCACGCATCGAGAATGGCGACCTTGTCGACCGCCTCCACGCTGTCAACTCTCGAGCAATCGACCTCACCGAGGCACTGCTCCTGCTCAGCCGCGCCGACCAGCAGTCCTTTTCCAGAGAACTCGTTGATCTTTCCCTCATCGCGGAGGAAGCGACCGAGACGCTGCTCTCCTTCGCCGAAGAGCGGGACGTCACGCTCGAGGTCTCCGGTGCCGTGACTCCCGCCATCGGCTCGGATGCGCTCTTGCTGCAGATGACGACGAATCTCGTGCACAACGCGATAGTCCACAACCTGCCGCAAGGTGGCACCGTCTGGCTCACGACCAGCGTGTTACCCGGTGCCGTCGTGCTCACGGTCGAGAACACCGGTGAACCGCTGGATGCCCGACTCGTCTCAACACTCGTCGAGCCGTTCCAGCGGGGCTCTGAACGCATTCGTACCGACCACACGGGGGTCGGGCTCGGCCTGGCGATCGTCAAAAGCATCACCAAGGCCCATGACGGAACCCTCGTCCTGACCCCTCGGGCGGCCGGAGGGCTCTGTGTCCGGGTGACACTGCCCGCCGTGCCTTCGCATACCCGCAGGTGACGATCGGGCGAAATTCCACTCGGAATCGAGTCTCCGTTCTTCAGGTGCTCGGTGGCGTCACCGTGCATCCGACACAGGGTCCGAGTCCCTGGAAATAGGTCGGAACGCTGGGCGAATCCGTGGGGGGATTGGTCGGAAGGAGAACGGGGGCTCGGGGCGTCTGGTTGAAGTCAAAATCATTGACCATGTTTCCCAGGATCTTCTCGTCCTCGCGGACGTCGGGTCGGGGATCCGGACGTTTGTCCGTTTTGGGATTGAGCCGCGAACCACCCAAGAAATCGTCCTCGATGAACTTCAAGTAGGCGTCACTCGAGAGGGTCTGGTGATCGATGAACCCGGTCTTGGCGTACGGCGAGATCACCATGGCGGGAACCCGCAGCCCATAGCCGTTTTGGTCCACCGGCGGTGGCACCACGTTGTCGTAGAAACCACCCCAGTCGTCCCACTGCAGGAAGATCGCCGTTGAATCCCAGTCGGGGCTCTTCATTGCCGCATTGATGACCGCCGTGACGTAGGCCTGTCCCTGGTGGATGCTGGCCGGTGGGTGTTCGCTGTCGGCCTGGGACGGAGTGACCCACATGACCGAGGGCAGAGTCCCCTTCTTGGCCTCCGCGAAGTAGTTGTTCAGTGGCTGGACGTTCCGGATCTGGTGGTCCTTCTGCACGTCTTCGAAGATGGGAAGCGGGTTCCAGATGCCCGGCGTGAGATAGCTCTGCGCCACCGGCGGGCATGCCACGGCCGAGTCGTTCTCACAGTCGGGCTGGTCACCGGTCTGCACGTAGTAGGCCCACGAGACGTGCTTGTTGTAGAGGAGCCAGGTGACGTCGGTCCACGCGTTCGTGACGTCGGCCGTTCCGGTATCGATGGCCTGGTCCACGTACTTCTGCATTTCGAGCGGACTGTAGGGTCCATGGATTTCGTTCTTACAGCTCGATGGCGACGGGCTGGAGCAGATCGCCGACCATCCCGACACCAGGTAGAGATGGTCGGGAAGAGACCACGAAGCGACCGGCTCGAACATGTGGTCGTCGAGTGCGAAATTACGTGCATAGGTCCAGTAATTCGGGATCTCAGCCGCCGTGTGGTAGCCCATGACGTCGGGCGTCGCCGAGTTGGAGCACTGGGGATCGTCGACGGTGTTTATGTCGGCGCCGCACCCCTTTTTGGCTTTCGTGGCCGAAGCGATGAAGCCGTCCATCTTCCCCCCGTTGACGTCGAGCTTCGCGTTGTGCTCACCGTGCGGGCCCCCGCCGTTCACGTCAGCGGTGTCGTGGTAGGGCGCCTGGCAACCCCCTGTCGGGACAGGCACACACACCGTCGGCACGCCACCCTTCATCGGAATGCCGTCTGCGCCCGGGTAGGTTCCGAAGTAGCTGTCGAACGAGCGGTTCTCTTGTTCGATCACGATAATGTGCTTGATCTTGTGGATTCCCGCTGCGACCTGGTAGTGACCCGTCGGGCCACCGCTCACCCGTTCAGGAGCGGCCGCCGGCCGGGTGGGCGAACGACTGCAGGCGCTGAGTGCCAACGCGAGGACTGCGACGCTGCCCGCCGCCGCGACGACCGATCCAATCCGCCGACGTCCGGGTTGTCGCCTCATGAGGTCGCTTCCTTTCGTTGAGCGGAGAGGACGGAGAGAGCCGAGCGTGGGCATTGCAACCCCGTGGATCGGGTTCCCGGAGCGCCGCATGATCGCAGTATCCGACTGTGCCGGCAAACTGTCAACTAAGTTTACGGTTTGCTAACATCTTCACGTGGTCACCGAGGCCCACGGAACGAGCGCCGAACCGGAGTCGCTGGGTCTCGGCGCCGCACTTCGCCGCGCCTGGCTCGGCTATCAGCTTCGGTTGGACCGAGCCATGGAGGATGCGGGATTCGGTGCCCGAGGGTTTCCTGACGGCCGCGTGTTGCGGGTGTGCTCGGAAAACGCCGGATCGACTATCTCGGACATCGGTCGAGAGCTGGGCATCACGAGACAAGGCGCCAGCAAGGTCGTGACACACCTCCGCGACCGAGGCTTCGTCGTGGTCGCCGACTCGACCAGCAGCAAGAGGGAGAAGTCGGTCGTGCTGACGGCTCTGGGCATCGACTACCTGGCGCGCCAGCGCGCAGCGGCACAGGCGATCGAGGACGAGCTGCGAGCCGAACTCGGTGATGCGACGCTCACTGCGCTGCAGGTGTTGCTCAGTGCGTTGGACGCGGGGGACGAGCTTCGCCTACGCGCGTACCTTCGTCGATCGTCCAGCCTCTGATCCGGGCTGGAACGCCGATCGTCGGCCTTGTGTGGCCGCCGACCACTCTCTCGAGTCCTGCTTCGACCGGTCCGTTCACCCGCGAATCGGCTCCAATTCGAGTGAGGCAACGGTCTCGGGGTCGGAGACCAGCTCGATTGCGGTCAAGCGCCGATCGCACACGGTGAAGATGAACACCGCCATGGGCCTGCCGCCAACCGAGACCACCGCTCCGGCCAGGCCGTCGACCAATGTCATCCTTGCTGCCTTCGCCCCGCCAGCGAAGAGCCGAGTGACCGCATCGACACCATGCATCTCCTCGTGCAAGGTCGGTGCGCCCGCGCTCGCTCTGGCGGCTGCCATCTCGACCGCCACGGTGTCCGCTCGCACCACGACGTCGGGATCGAGCAACCGCAGGAGCCCTGCGAAGTCGCCCTCGCGGGCCGCAGCGAGAAAAGCAGCGACGACCTCGCGTTGGGTGGCGGCTGATCTGTTGGACACCGCCGGATCCGACTGCACCCGCCGCCTGGCCCGACTGGCCAATTGTCGGGAGGCGACCGGAGTGCGCCCGACGATCGGAGCGATCTCTTCGAAGGACACGGCGAACATGTCGTGCAGCACGAACGCCAGCCGCTCGGCCGGCTCCAAGGTGTCGAGGACCACCAGGAGGGCCAGACCAACCGAATCAGCAAGAACTGCTTCCTCCTCCGGGGAGGTCGATGCGACCGGTTCGGGGGTTTCGCCCGGCGAGACCACTTCCTGTCTGGCTCGGGACCGCAACATGTCCAAGCAGACCCGAGCCACCACTGTGGTCAGCCAGCCGCCGAGGTTGTCCACCCCCTGGGCGTCCGATCGGTTGAGGCGCAGCCACGCCTCCTGGACGGCGTCGTCGGCGTCGTGGCTGGATCCCAGCATCCGAAGGGCCACCGCCCGCAGGCGGTCCCGATGCGTCTCGAATCGGTCGGCTACCAGGTCAGGGTCGCTCACGGTCACATCCTCGGGTTGACGGTCGTCATATCTATGACGACTTCAACCGGGTCAGTGTGACCCACGAGCGAAGGAATACCAATGACCAGCACTTCCACCCTCGGGATCACCACCATGCTGCACCCGGTCTCGGACCTCGACAACGCCAAGGCCGTCTACCGCGCGCTGCTCGGCCAACCGCCTCAGACTGACGGACCGCATTACGTCGGGTTCGACGTCGCCGGCCAGCACATCGGGCTTGTGCCCGGTGGAGGTCCGCAACACCTCACCTCGCCTGTGGCCTACTGGCGCGTGGCGGACATCGAAGCGACACTGACCGAAATGACCTCCGTCGGTGCCAGGATCAAGGACCCAGTCGGTGACGTGGGTGGGGGCCGGTTGGTGGCCACCGTCACCGATCACGACGGCAACGTGCTCGGACTGATTCAGGACAGCTGAGCATCGAGCGTCTGCCCTTCGTCCGACGGCGACGAGGCGGCGCGATTTCGGCCAACGTGCACGGTGACGCCGCGTCGTCTGCGCCGAGACGTGACATCGAGCACAACACACACTGACAAATCTGGAGGAATTGCAATGATGTGCATCAAGTCCATCACGCTGGAAGTCCCCGACCCTGTGGCGGCCAACAGCTTCTATGCCAGTGCCTTCGGCTTGCCCGATCTGTTCAACCTCCGTGCATCCGCTACGGGGACCAGTGGTTTCCGAGGGTTTACCCTGTCGCTCGTCGTGTCCCAGCCGTCCTCGGTCGACGCGCTCTGCGGTGCCGCGATCGAGGCCGGAGCGACGACGCTCAAGCCCGTGGCGAAGTCCCTCTGGGGCTATGGCGGCGTCGTGCGAGCCCCCGACGGCACTATTTGGAAAGTCGCCACGTCGACCAAGAAGAACACCGGACCGGCGACCCGAGAGATCGACGAGATCGTGCTCCTCGTCGGAGCCACCGATGTCGCAGCGACCAAGCAGTTCTACCTGGATCACGGCTTGACGGTGGCGAAGAGCTACGGCCGTAAGTACGTCCAGTTCGCGGCTGATTCCGATCACGTGAAGCTGGCCCTCTACGGACGTCGCGCCTTGGCGAAAGATGCCGGCGTCTCCCCGGACGGCACGGGCTCACACCGAATCATCATTGGCAGCAGTTCCGGACCCTTCATCGACCCGGACGGATTCACGTGGGAGCACGGGTAGATCCGCGGCAGATTCACCCACGGAAGGGTCACGAGCGAGAGAAATGACGTCGAAACCGCTATCTTCAGGCCATGCGGCCACGGGGACCGAACGGATCTGGCGTTGCCATTCTTCGAGCCCAGGCGGCGAGTCGCGAGGCCCGAGCACTGGGAATGTCGGTTCTCGAAGCCGACGAGATGCTTACGTCTCGCGTCTCTCGTCGCGATTTCCTCGGGTACGGCGCCGCAGTCACCGTCGCATTACCTGCTCTGATGTCCCAGGCGGCCCAAGGCGCAACCCCACACTCGCGCTCCGGTCCTCGGACAGTCGTCGTCGGCGCGGGCATCGCCGGTCTCGGCTGTGCCTACCGCCTCTGGAAGCAGTACGGGACATATGCCGACGTCTACGAATTCAACTCGGTGCCGGGTGGGCGTATCCGAACACTTCGCAACTACTTTGCCGACGATCAGCTGGTCGAGGAGCATGCGGAGTTCATCAATCCCGAGCACACGAGCACGCTTGCACTGGCCCAGAGTTTCGGACTCACTCTCGACAACACGGATGCCTATCCGCCGGGTACACACCCCCACCGTGAGCAATTGAGCTTCTTCGGGCACCCTTGGTCCCAAGCGTCACTCAATCAGGACTGGCATGACTGGGGGTGGGAGCTCTTTCATCAGGCCGCCTTCCAAACAGCGCCGTGGCCACAGCTGTACAACAAGTACACAGCCGGCGGACAACAGTTCGACCGGATGTCCGTATCGGAATGGATCGAGACGTATATCCCTGGTGGAGTGGCGTCGGACTTCGGCGCTCTCTGCGTCTCCGCCGTACTCGACGAATTCGGTGGTGATCCGGACCTGCAGTCGGCGCTCAATCTCGTGTACCTGCTCGGTCAGGACGACACGGCCGCAAGCGGTGCCCAACCGAAGGATCATCCCGAACTGGGCGGGGCAAACGAGAAGTGGCACGTTCACGGTGGCAACGATCAGCTGATCTACGGGATCCTCGACCGCCTCCCCTCAGGCGCCTTGCATCTCGACCATCGACTGCTCGCGGTACGCGCGTCCGGTAGCCGCTTCAAATGCTCGTTTGCCTGTGGAGCGTCCACCCGGGACGTCGTTGCCGATCATGTCGTGCTGGCCCTCCCATTCACCACCTTGCGCCAGGTGGACCTCGAGGGCCTCTCGATCGCTCCACTCCACCGTCAGGCCATCCAAGAGGAACCGCTGGGCACGAATTCCAAGTTCTTCCTCCAGTTCGACGAGCGCGTGTGGAACGACCCCGACGATGCCACCGGGAACTGCTACTGCGGCGGGGTTGTCCAGGGCGGGTGGGACGCGACGAACTACCAGCCGGGCCCAGCGGGAATTCTTGCCGCCCTACCTGGCGGCACCCCGGCTCAGGACTGGGGCGCCACGTACGGCCTGTCCGACTATGTCGGCCAGGCTCCTCAGGCCATGATCGGGGCCTTCCTCGATCAGTTCAACACGCTGTTTCCCGGCGTGAGTGCCGCGTTCAACGGGAAATCCCACTTCGTATGGTCACCGGGAGATCCCCATATTCTCGGCGCGTACTCCTACCTCAAGGTCGGGCAGTACACGGGGTTCAATGGCATCCAGGGACAGCGCGAAGGAAACCTCCACTTTGCCGGAGAGCACACGTCGATCAACTTTCAGGGCTACGTCGAAGGTGGACTCCGTAGCGGCTATCGGTGCGCAGACGAGATCGCAGGCGGGTGAGTCTCCGGATCCATCGTGGGTCAGCTTCGGAGAATCCCCTCGTGCTCCCGACGGTCGGTCATCAAGCCCTCGCACATGATCGCGAGCAATCGCCGGGTTTGCTCATCGTCTGCTCGTGAGTGGCAAACCGCATAAGCCGCCCCCGTCAGAACGGCCATCACGTCGTCGACATCGATATCGATCCGCACGGCGCCAGCGCGTTGGGCGCGGAGCAAGAGCACCCCCAGGGCATCTGAAAGCGGTATTCACTCGAAAGAAGGTCGTCCTTGGATCCGAAGATCACATGAACAAGGTCAGCTTCTCCACGACCACTCGACCGCTCCACACCCCACCATGCTGGTGGTCAGGGTGACAGTCGCTCGATCCCCCAGTGTCCGAGCTCAACGCGGTAGCGAAGCCGATCATGCAGACGCTCTGCTCCTTCTTCCCACAGTTCGACCACCTCGGGCCGGATCCGGTAACCGCCCCATCTCGCGGGACGCGGAGGTCCCGCACCATCGGGGAAGGCCTCGGTCAACTTGGCCACCTGTTCTTCGAGTACACCTCGGGTGGCGATCACCTTGCTCTGGTGACTTGCGACCGCGCTGCGACGGGACCCCACCGGCCGCGACTCCCAGTAGGCATCCGACAACGAGTCGTCGACCACCTCGACCGCTCCACTCACACGGACCTGTCGGTGCACTGGCTTGAACCAGTGGAAAAGTGCAGCCGCATATGGATTCGCGCTTAGTTGATGGCCCTTGTCGCTGTCGCGGTCGGTGTAGAACACCAGACCGAGCCGATCGATGCCTCGGAGCAACACCATTCTCGAGGATGGGCGTCCCTCCGGCGTCGCCGTGGCCACGGCCATTGCCTCGGGCATCGGTTCGCCGGCCCCTCGTGCAACCTCGAGCCACAGGGACAACTGCGTCATCGGATCTGGATCTACGGATGTTTCGTCCACGGCCACAGTCTGCTCGCTCGGAGGACGTCGGGTTCCGGTCATCGGCTCTGACTCGGCATGCCACAGAGGAGGCCAGCGAGCCGGCCGGGAGCGAAGCCGAAGGCTCGCAACTCTTGCAGCTGACTAGCGGGGTGGAGTCGGTGCCCACGAACCTGCCGGCAAGAGGACGTTGGGGTTCAGGATGCCCGCAGGGTCGAGCGCCGACTTGAGTCGTCGAAACACCAGGAGCTCCGTATCGCTGCGGTTGAGGTGGAGCCAGGGTCGCTTGGCTGTTCCGATGCCGTGCTCCGAGCTGATGCTGCCTCCGAGCTCGGCGACGTGGCGCATGACGCGGTCGTCGACGGTGGATGCGTCAGGATCGAGCCCCGTCACGTTGACGTGGACGTTGCCATCGCCGACGTGGCCGAAGAGCCACGTCGTCGCCCTCGGGTCGGCAGCCCTGACGACGTCGGGTATCTCATCGATGAAGGAGGCCAGTTTCGGTGTCGGAAGTGTCACGTCGAGCTTGTGGGGCGCACCGAGCGTGTTGATCGCCTCGGTGTGCCCCTCGCGAAAACGCCACAGGTTCGCCCTTCTGGCGGGGTCGGTGGCCACTGCGACGTCTTCGATGGCGGAGAGCGACTCGAACACCGCCGCCATCTCGGGCATGGGGTCGCGCTGAGCCGCCGTCTCGACCAGGAGGTAGGCACGATGCTCACCGGCGAACGGGGCGGCAAGGCCGCTCGTTCGACAGACCAGATCCAGACCTGCCTGGAAGAAGATCTCGAGCGACTGCAGGTCAGGAAGGGAACGGCGCAAGAGTGAGGCCGCATCGACCGCGGCGGTAGTGGAGGACAAGGCCAGGATGGAAGTCACACGCTCAGGGCTGTTGGGGACCAGCCGCAGCCGAGCGGACGTCACGACGCCCAGCGTTCCCTCGCTGCCACAGAGGAGGCCGCCGAGGTCATATCCCGTGTTGTCCTTTATCAGACCGCCCATGTGCGAGAGGGTGTCGCCCGTCCCGATCACCGCTTCGAAGCCGACGAGTTGCGCCCTCGTGGAACCATGGCGGAGAACCTGCAACCCACCTGCATTGGTGGCGATCGTGCCCCCGATGGTCGCACTGTCACGACTCCCGAGATCGACCCCGTACGACCAGCCGGCTGACGCGGCGGCCACCTGGACGTCGGCGACCGTCGTCCCGGCACCGACGGAGAGCTGGCCGCCCAGCAGATCGATGTCGGTGACCCCGGCCAACCGGCGCAGGCTGAGCACGATCTCCCCGGCGAGTGGGACCCCGCCCCCGACAAGTCCGGTATTCCCGCCTTGGGGCACGAGGGGGGCTCCGGCTTCCTTGCACACCGACACGACCGCCGCCACGGCAGCGGCGTCACCGGGACGGACGACGGCCCTCGGACGGCCTCGAAAGCGCCCGGTCCAGTCGATGCCGTACGAGGCCATCACTTCGGGTTCGGCAACGACATGATCAGGCCCGACAGCCTCGCCGAGCGCCTTCATGAGGCCTGTGGACATAGCTCCATCCTCGCGCCCGCCGAGGAACGCCGACCCTTGCCGCGACGGTACGGGAGGAGCCGAGGGTCGCCACACCGAGAGTGACTACGAGCTGGCGACCAGTGCGGCAGCGTCCACGAGCCCCGAAGGGGACAACTGCGAGCCGGGATCGAGCAAGTACTGAACCGAGAGTC
This sequence comes from uncultured Acidimicrobiaceae bacterium, assembly GCA_963754445.1. Taxonomy (GTDB): domain Bacteria; phylum Actinomycetota; class Acidimicrobiia; order Acidimicrobiales; family RAAP-2; genus Bog-473. Next base: position 241,353 of record CAVWFT010000003.1, read on the forward strand.
CATCAATCAGGGCGAGAACGAGTGAGGCCGACGACTCGGCCGCTGGGTCCGTGGCCGAGACTCCCGCAAGTGTGGCGATGACCTCGGCTATTGCAACCCGGAGCTCGCGGTAGAAACCGGCCAGTTGATGCCGCAGCTCCTCTGAACGCTCTGCTTGGCACAGAGCCTCGAAAAAGGCGACGACGACGGATCGGTCAGAGCGGATCGCCTCGTATGCCTTGGCCAGGATGGCGGTACCGAGGTCAGCAGGCGAGGTCCCGGCCAGGCTGATCGCCTCCGTCGCCAGCCGCTCGAGCCAACGACGAAAGCACAGCGTCAGAGCTTCGTAGAGCAGCGCTTCTTTCGAGCCGAAGTGGTAGCCGATGGCACCGAGATTGGTCTTGGACTCCCGAACCAAATCTCGTGCGGTCGTCCGTGCGTAACCACGGGTCTCGAGGCATCGCACCGCTCCCTCCAGGAGCGCCTGACGATTGCCCACTGTCCCCCCTTTGATACATTCGTCTCAGACGATCGTATCAGGAGACGATGATGGCCCACCGGGGCAGGGACGGCGTCGAATACTCCATGCATGGGTGGCTCGATCGGCCTGCGGACCTGTTCCCTGCGCTCACCGGTGAAGTCCGCGTGGACGTCGCGGTCGTCGGTGGGGGCTACACCGGAATGGCAGCAGCGCTGCGGCTCGCCGCACGGGGGACCGACGTCGTCCTCGTCGAAGCCGAATTCTGTGGACGAGGGGCGAGCTCACGCAATGCCGGTCACCTCACCCCCACCATCGCCGGCGATCCTCTGATTTTGTCGACCGCGTACCGGCGGCGGGCCGGCCAGCTCATCGGCGTGGCGGAGCGTGCCGTCCATTTCACTGAAGGCCTGATGGAGCGTCTCGGCATCGAGTGCGATTACGAGCGAACCGGCAACGTGTCTGCCGCCTTGACGACCGGGCAGCTGCGGCGCTCCGAACGTGTGGCGCGATTTCTTCGCTCGGCCGGCGGTGATGTCGACTTCGTTCGCGCTGATTGCGGGCTTCCCGAAGGTTTCCTCGGGGGCGTCCTCGAACATGCTGGCGGCCATCTCGACCCGGGAAAGCTTGCCCATGGACTCCGGGCGGCACTCCAGCCAGCCGGTGTGCGGGTGTTCGAGAGCTCTCCCGTTCGCCAGGTGCTGCCCCGTGGGAGCCGAGCATCGGTGGGTACGGCAACCGGTGAGGCTCGAGTCGACCACGTCCTCTTGGCGACCAACGCGTATGCCGGCGATCTGGTCGCGGTGCCCCGTCGAGCGGTTGTCCCGGTTTGGGTGACTCTGGCCGAAACCGATCCCATCGATCCTGAGCGTCTCGCGGCCACGGGGTGGACGAGTCGCGCAGGCATCTACACCCAGCACCTCATCCTCGAGGACTACCGACCCACACCCAGCGGTTCGGTCCTCATCGGTACCCGCATGGTCCAGCGTCTCCCGGGCGCGCCCGGTGACCGCACACCCGACCCACGTGTCGTGGAAGAGCTCGGGCGAGGCTTTCGTGATCGGTTCCCGACACTCCGAGATGTGGCGATACGGCGCACGTGGGGAGGGTGGATCGCCATGACTCCGTCGTGGCTGCCGATCGCAGGAGATGCAGCATCGAATGTCAGCTACGTCCTCGGCTACAACGGTCACGGGCTCGCCCAGGCTCCCCACCTCGGGACCCTGATGGCGGATCACCTCGCGGGCGATGCTGTCCAAGGTGACCTCGAAGTCTTCTGGCGCCGGCAGCCTCGTTTCCTTCCCGCACCACAGTTCACCGGTCCCGCCCTCCGTCTCGGCTGGCGAATCGATCGGTTCTCTGACCGCGTTGGCGATATGCGAAGACGTCCGTCACGGATCTGAACCGACCGCTGGCGGAACGAACCGAACCCGGGGTCGCCGGGCAAGGGGGGCACCGTGGAGTTGTCGACCTTGCTGCGGCCGGCCCTCGAGATGGGCGGTGTATGCCAAGATCCCGCTGGTCAGATGCTCTACCAGGCATAATGGACGTCCCCTCCCCGCAAGGAAAGACTCCCTGACCCGCTCAGCCGATTCCGTGGGATTCCCGTGGAATTCACAGAGGTGCCGGCAGACTCCGGTCGTTCCCCTCAGGTCGCAACGACGAGCTGGACCGATGTCGCGCCAGACTGTGCGGGGCTTAAGTCTTGGCGTACCTGGGCCCAGCGACGAGACACGAGGGAATCGATGAGAGCGTGCCGGTGATCCTTCGCTTTGCCGACTGCGAGTTGGACGTTGCCCGGGTGACGCTTCGCCGCGACGGTCGAGAGGTGAAGCTGGAACCGCAAGCGTTCGACGTGCTCGTCTACCTCGTCGAGCACCGGGGTGAGGTCGTCCGCAAGGAACAGATTCTCGATGACGTGTGGGGCGACCGCTTCGTGAGCGAGTCGGCCCTCACGACGCGCATCAAGTCAGTGCGTCAAGCACTCGGTGATGACGGGAGCCGCCAGGCGATCATCCGAACCGTCCACGGCCGGGGGTACGAGTTCATCGCCACCGTAGAGGTGCTCGGACCACCTGCCCTCGAAGACGGGCCACCGGCGCCACCACCCAATCTGATCCTCCCTCTCGCGATGCAAACCCTTATCGGCCGCGAGTCGCTCCTCGAGCGCCTGGCCGAAGCCCTCCAGGACCACCGCCTCATCACCCTCGTCGGTCCGGGCGGCGTCGGCAAGACGTCAGTCGGCTTGGAGCTGGCGCGCCGGGTCGCCGACCGATATCCCGATGGGGTGAAGCTGGTCGAGCTGGTGACCGTGGGCGACGAGGACGCCACCCTCGAGACCGTGGCGACGGCGATCGACGTCAATTTCAGGCGGGGCAGCTCCATAGGCGACGCGATCATCGAGACGCTGCGTCTGCGATGTTCCCTCGTCCTCCTCGACAACTGCGAGCACCTCGTCGAACCGGTGGCGTCCCTCGCCGCCCGGATCGTCCGGGAGGCGCCGGCCGTCTCCATCGTGGCGACCTCCCGCGAACCGCTCGGGCTCCCGGGTGAACAAGTGTGGTCGGTCGATCCACTCTCGACGGGAGATGCTCGGGCCGCTGCCCTCCCCGGTGGCCTCGACAACGCTCCGGCGGTGGCGCTGTTCGTCGAGCGAGCGAGTGCGTCCGATCCGGGATTCGCGCTTACCGATCAGAACTCGGATTCCGTCGTGGAGATCTGTCGACGCCTCGATGGCATCCCGCTCGGGATCGAACTGGCGGCAGCACGGGCCCGGACGATCGACCTGGCAGAGATCGCGGCGCGCCTCGATGAGCGGTTCAGTCTGCTGAAGGCCTCCCGCCGCGGGGGCGACCCCCGACACCGGACGATGGAGGACGCCATCAGCTGGTCCTACGATCTCCTCGCGCCCGAGGAGCAAGATCTGTTCAACGCGCTCGCCGTTTTTGCCGGCCCCTTCGACCTCGCGTCGGCCGAGTCGACGTGCCGTTCGGGCGACGCGCTCGATCTCCTCACGCGCCTCGTAGAACGCTCGATGGTGTCTGTTCGACGCCCCGCCAGCGGCGGCACTCGATACGAGCTCCTCGAGACGCTTCGTGAGTACGGTCGAAGCCGCATGGGTTTTGACCGTCGTGCCGAGGTTTTCGGGTCGCACGCAGCGCGTTTTGCTGCGCTGGCATGCTTCGTCGAAGAATCGCTTCGCACGCCGGAGGAGGCGCAGGCGATCGAATTGGCAGACGCGTCGTTCGCTGATCTGCGCGCCGCCCAGCGCTTCGCCCTGGAGACCGGGGACCTCGATACGGCGATCGGGCTCATCGTGTCGTCACGGGAGTTCGCCATGAGGGCCATGCGTTATGAACTCTTCGCCTGGGCGGATGCCGCGTGTCGGGCGGAGGGGGTACTCCAACACCCCCTGGCGCCGTTACTCATGGGAGTTCGCGCCTACGGCGCATGGGTCCGCGGGGAGTTCGATCTCGCCGTGACCCTGGCCCACCAGACCCGAACGTTGGAGGACGATCTCGCCGTCGAGCCCAGCGGGCTCGCCGAACGGGCGCTCGGGAACGCTCTGAGCGTGCTGAACGACGAGGTCGGCGCGGTCGACGCCTGCAAACGCCAGGTCGCGTTGGCGGAGGCGTCCGGCGTCGCGTCACGAATCGTGCATGCGTGTTACATGGGAGCGGTCGCCATGAACGCCAACGGCGAACACGAAGGCGCCTCTCGCTACATCGCCCGCGCCCGCGAGCTCGCTGCCGTGACCGGCAGCCCGACCGACCTCGCCTCGGTCGCGGTCGCCGAAGGTTTCGCCGACCGCAGCGACCAGAAGGCACTGGCAGCCTTTCTCAGGGCGGACGAACTCGCCCGGAAGGCCGGAAACCGGTGGATGGGGGCCTTCGCGCTGACCGAGGCGAGTGGGCTCCTGGTCCACTTCGGCGATCTGTCCCGCGGCTGCGCCGGCTTGGCGGAAACCGTCGACCTCTGGTATCGCTCCGGCGAGTGGGCTCAGCAATGGCACACGCTCTCGCGCTGTGTCATTGCTCTGCACCGCATCGAGCAGGTGGAGCTGGCGGTGGAACTCATCGGAGCGATCGAGGCGCATTTCATGTTCGCCATCACACCGATGTCGACCAGGTTGCGCGACGTCGCACTCGCCACGCGAGACGAGCTCGAGAGTGGGCTCGGGGAGGCCCGCACCGCAGAACTGGTGGCGATCGGGTCATCACGTTCCGTCGATTCGGTAGTCCATCGAGTCCGGAATGCGCTGCTCGGCCGCCCCCTCGACGACTGACCGGCAGCATCAGCGGTCGACTCGGCGGGCACCTGCGCCGTGAAGGTGTCCCACGAGGTGCGGCAGCAACTCGGCCGCGTCGTCCCCTACCCCCGCGATCAGGTTCGATCGTCGCCGTCGCAGGAAAGGGAGCCCGAGGACATAGAGACCCGGGACCGGCGAAACGCCACCGTCGTGAGCGATCCGGCCGCGACGATCGAAGGCGGCCTGGTCCAGCCACGGGTACGAAGGGCGGTACCCGGTGGCCCAAACGACGGTCTTGAATCGCTCGAGGCCGACCTCCGTGGGTACGCCACCGAGACAGGTCGGTGCCGGCCGGTCGGAATCGGGGACCTCGCCCGACAGCCCGTGCTCGTCGACGAAGTGGTCGATGCGGCCGAGAAGGCGCGCCTGCTTGAGATCCGCGTTGGCTGTCAAACTGGCGAGCGCACCGGAGCACTGGGCCACAGAGCCTGACACCCGCATCAGTCGGCCGACGAGGTCGACGCCGGCGGCCGAGAGCGCGTTGAGGTCGAGCGGTATCCGATCCGGGCTGCCGACGAGCTGCACCGAGGCATGGCGGCGTGCACGTTCCACATCCTCGACCTCGTCATAGCGCTCATCGAGCTGGCCGACCGCTGTCAGCCACCGGTAGATGTCGCGACCTCGGTACGTGCGTGGCAACCGGACGTGCTCGCCAACCGCGAGAGTGACCCCTCGACCCGAGCGTCGCAGCTCGTCCGCGATCTGGATGCCCGAGGCCGAAGCACCGACCACGAGCACCTCGCCCGCTGGGTCGATTTGCATCGGACTCCGGTACCGTAATGCGGTCACCTGGTCGATCCGGCGGGGCAGCTCAGCCGCCAGCGCGGGGACCCGCGGCTCGCTCGACGCACCGGCGGCGACGACGACGGCCGCGGCGCGGTAGCAGCCATCGACCGTCACCACGTCGAAGCCGCCCGCCGTCCTCCGGACCTGCAACACCTCGACCCCGGTGCGCACCGGGGCGGCGATGTGGCAGGCGTAGGCTCCGAGCCAGCCGGCCGTCTGCGCCGCCGTCTGGTAGCCGTCCTCGTCCGACCCCTCGTACTGGTAGCCGGGCAGCCGGCACATCCAGTTCGGCGTGAGGAGCCTGAGCGAATCCCAGCGCTCCGTTCGCCACGAGGATGCCACCTCGCCGCGGTCGAGCACGACGTGGTCGAGCCCTGCCGCGGTGAGGTGGCAGCTCATCGCCAGACCAGCCTGACCGGCGCCAACGACGACGACCGACACACGTACCGCTCGCATCGTCGTAGCCTTTCGTGCTCGGGTCTGGTCCGCAGCCGCTCAGGCCAGGTTGACCTGGACCGTCGTCGGGTTGGCGAAGATGTCGAAGACGGCCGACCGTTTCTGGGACTGGACCAGAATCGCCTCGAGGTCCGCCCGACTGGCGTCCGCATCGATGTCATAGGTCACGCTGACCTGGTCGAAACCGTTGCGCACATCCCCGTCGATCCCGAGGATGCCCTGGAGATCCATCCCGGCCGTCACGGTCGCCTTCACGGAATGGAGCTGGACCCCGCGGTTCGACGCCACCGTCGCCACGCCGGCCGTCAGACACGCGGCCAACGCGGCGAGCGCGATCTCGGGCGGCGTGGGGCCGTTGTCATCGGAGGCGAAGATCTCCGGGTGGTCAGCATCAACCGTGTAGGCCTGACGGTGCACGTGTTCCGCTCCGAGTCCGGAGAAGTCGGTGATCGTGGTGCGGGAGTGGGTCCCTCGGGCCCACTCGCAGCTGGCCCGCCACTGGAAGCTGGCGGCCTCGGGTTGGTGCGTCAGCGCCTCTCGGGCACCGCGTAGCGCCTCGAGGTTCACGCCATTGTCGACGGTCGGGGTATCGGTGGTGGTCATTTGCCACTCCTCCTTCGTGATGGTGGCGGACCCTTGCCGGCCACAGCCACCAGTGTTCGCCGATGTGGTGCCGGAGTCATGGAGCCGGGATGGAGATCGCCTGGTGAACCGAACAGTCACGGCTTCTTCAGCCAATCTTCAGGAATCGTGGCTCCCCTTGCCGCACGATGCGACGCATGGCACTACGAGCAGACTCCCAGCAGCGCGGCGATGCAGCCGAGACGAGCGAGGTCGTCGAGTCCGGTGACGGGCACGATTGGCGGGCGGCCGGCGTCGCGTGGGGCCACCGAGCGACCGACTGGGCCTGCTTCTATGAGCATTATGCGATCGACGTCCTGGTCGCCATCTTCGGACACATGCCGGTCGGGCCGGGTACCAGCATGCTCGACATCGCCTGCGGGTCCGGCCTCGCCGTGCGCCTCGCGCAGGGCATGGGGGCGACGGTGTCGGGCATCGACGCCTCGGCCGAGCTCCTCTCCGTGGCGGCGGCCCGAACACCCGACGCCGACCTGCGGCTCGGTTCGATGTTCGAGCTGCCGTGGCCGGATGCGTCGTTCGACGCCGCCATCTCCATCAATGGCATCTGGGGCGGCTGCGGGGAAGCGCTCGACGAGGCGTGCCGGGTCCTCAAGCCCGGCGCACCGCTCAGCATCAGCTTCTGGGGCGAGGGTCCGCCGCTCGATATTCGGAGCATCTTCCGCCCGCTCGCCCGCCACTCGCCAAAGAGGCATCACGGGTCGATGAAGCGGCTGAACGACATCGCCTCACCAGGTGTCGCCCAGGCCATGCTCGAATCGGCAGGCTTCGTCGTCACCGAGCAGGGCGCTCGGGTTTCGGTCGTCGAATGGCCCGACGCGGACGTGGCCTGGCGGGCGATCTCGAGCATCGGGCCTTCAGTGCCGGCGCTTCGAGGTCCCGACGCCGACCTGGTGCGGCGCGAGATCATGGATTCCCTCGAGTCTGGCCGCGACCAGCAGGGCATCTACCGCCTGCGCAGCGACCATCGGTTCGTGATCGCCCAGAAACGTTGACGAGCCAGGTGAGGGGCCGTCGAGTCAGTCTCCACAGGCGCCTTCGGAGTCGTGCATGCCTCGTCGGACAGCCGCAGACCAGGATGACCGGAGCACTCCACATTGTCGGCCGCCCGCCAAATGGCGAGAGCGAGGAGGCCCATGGCCAACGCGAACGGGGCCATTTGCAGGACGACTCCGAGAGGGCCGACAGATCCCGTCTGTGCGGCCAGTTCGAACCCGGCCACGAAGAGGATCGCCAGCCAGCGAGGCACGGCGCGGCTGCGCCAGAGCGCGAGTCCCATGATGATGGGCGCCAGGAATTCACTGACCGCGTAGAGATCCGTGAACGCCTGGCCCGGACCTGAGTCGAAATTCTCCGTCAAGAGCTGCGCGGCGGCGGAGCGCGGGGTGTGCAGGGCCGATGCTGCGGCCAAATTGAGGCCGACGAAGACGTTGACGACAACGCCACAGAAAGCACCGAATCCGCCGACCACGACGGCGACCGTGGCTGCCGCCGCACCTCGGTTTCGGACCAGCATCGCCATGGCGCCGTACGAGACGGCAATGCCCGCCAGGGCCAATTCCGAGAGTGAGCCCGAGGTGTAGAGCTGACTCGAGTGTGTCGTCGCGATCGGCAGCACCTTCAGAGCGACCGCCGTTGTGGTGATGATCTGGTCGGTGCCCTTGGGATCGAGACCCTCCGCGGCGACGTAGAGCGCCGCTGTGAGCGGAAGAGCGAGGGCGAACATGCGCTGACGAGTTCGTGAGGCATTCTTCATGGACGTCTCCGGTCGATCATGGATCGCTGGGCTTGGGCTTGGTCGAACCTGCGGTTGTCGCTCAGGCGTCGCGGTGTGACATCCGGATCGCTGCCGCCGCCACGGCGATGGCGGCATAGACGCCGAGGACCACAACGGCAGTGCCGGGCCGCAGGAGTCCCGCCGAGTGGTTGACCGTCACGGCGGCCTCGAGTGCAGTACCGGGCACGTACTGGCGGAGGCCGGCCGGAAGCAGTTGGCCGAGCGTGACGCCGCCGACGATGACCAGCACCAGGGCAGTCGCCGCCGCCGCGGTGTGTCGGATGAGACCACCGAGCCCGACCCCGATGACGGCAATCAGGCTTACGGCGAGCGCACCGAGGACCACCGCTTGGAGCACGCCGGGGTGAGCGAAGGACACGTCGAGGTGCCTGCCGTCGAAGATCAGCTGGCCGGTTTCGAAACTGACCACTGTCGTCAGCAGCGCCACCGGGAACACGAACGCTGCAGTGACTCCAGCCTTGGCTGCCAGTACCCGCCTCCTCAGGGGCGTGGCAGCAAAGGTGGACCGGATCATGCCCGTCGCGTACTCGGCGGTCATGGACCGCACCCCGAGCGCCGCAAGCACCACTGCACCGACGAAAACGACACCGAAGAGGGAACACGCGGTGGGGTCGAACGTCTGGCGCTGCCCCGCGGTCATCTTGGACCACTGTTGGACTTGGGAGATGCAAAGGATCGCTCCCAGGGCCACCGAGATGACCAGCGCCACGACCGCCGTTCGCCAAGTGGAAGGGAGGGTACGTAGCTTCGTCCATTCTGCTTTGACAATCCTGCGGATCCTCGGAGTCCGCACCGGCAGGGTGCGGGCCGTGGAGTGTGTCGTATCGATGGTGTGGGTCGCAGTGCTCATGTCAAGCTCCTTTGGTCGCGTCGACCAACTGGCCGGCGTGGTAGTCGGTTTGGTCCTTGGTCAGGTCGAAGTACGCCGCTTCGAGGGACGAGCCCAATGGGGCGAGCTCGACGAGGTTGATCTCGCGGGAGCACGCGGCCGCGCCGATCGTGGCGGAGTCCATTCCGGTCACGACCAGGGCGCCGTCAGATCCACGCTCGACAAGCGCTCCTCGCTGGGTCAGGGTCTGGGCCAGCTCGACCTGCTCGACGGCCCGGACCCGGACACTCGGAGCCGTGTGTCGGTTGATGAACTCGTCGGTGCCGGCGTCAGCGATGATGCGGCCCCGACCGATCACAATCAGATGATCTGCGGTCTGGGCCATCTCGCTCATGAGGTGGCTCGAGAGGAACACCGTGCGGCCTTCTGAGGCCAGGGATCTCATCAGGTTGCGGATCCAGAGGATGCCCTCGGGGTCGAGCCCGTTGATCGGCTCGTCGAACAGCACCGTTCCGGGGTCACCGAGCAGTGCCCCCGCGATGCCGAGCCGCTGGTTCATCCCGAGCGAGAACGTCCCGACCCGCTTCCCTGCCACGTCGCTCAGCCCGACGATGTCGAGCACTTCGGCCACCCGTTGGCGCGGGATGCCGTTGCTGTCGGCCAGCCACATGAGGTGGTTGGCGGCACTGCGGCCGCCCACGACGGCTTTGGCGTCCAAGAGCGCCCCGACGGACCTGAGCGGGTCGGCCAGTTGGTGATAGGGCTTGCCGTCCACGCGGACGTCGCCCGAAGTGGGGGCGTCGAGGCCCAGGATCATGCGCATCGTGGTCGACTTGCCCGCCCCATTCGGGCCGAGAAAACCGGTCACCTGCCCGGGCCGGACTGTAAAGGAGACCTCGTTGACGGCCACCGTCCTGCCGTAGCGCTTGGTGAGGTGCGTTGCCTCGATCATGGTGCTCCCTTTCCTGGTCGATCTGGTCTGGGAACCACCCTGTGCTCGGGACCTGAGGTGCCACTGATGTGGCCCTGAGGCGGTCTGGTCAGCTCGAGCACGTCGGACCTGGTCATCGGTCGTACCGTGGGGGTGTGGAGGTGAGGATCTTTGGCGAGTTCGAGGTGGTCCAAGGTGGTGTGGGGATACCGATACGCGGCGCCAAGCAACGGGCCCTCCTGGCTCTGTTGGCCCTCAGCCGCGGGAGGCCGGTCAGCGCCGACCGCCTGATCGACGAGCTGTGGGGCGACGGGCAGACAGCCAAGCCGGCCAACGCCCTGCAGGCGCAGATCGTCCAGTTGCGCCGAACTCTGGGAGCCTCGGCCATCGTCACCTCCGAATCCGGCTACGCGCTCGACGTCAGTGCCGGTGATCTGGACGCCGGCCGCTTCGAAGATCTGGTGGCCGAGGGTCGTCGCCTGAGCGCCGGAGGCGACCTCGCCCTGGCGTCGGTCGTGCTCGGGGATGCCCTCCGGTTGCGCCGTGGTGAGCCGCTGTCCGAGTTCGCCTACGCCGGCTTTGCCGACGCCGAACGGGCCCATCTCGGCGAGCTCACCCTGGTGGCGACGGAGTGCCGAATCGAAGCGGACCTAGGGCTCGGGCGTCACAACGAGCTGGTTGGCGAGCTGGAAGCGCTGTGCTGTGAGCACCCGCTTCGCGAGAGCCTGTGGGAACTGCTCATGCTGGCGCTCTACAGGGCAGGTCGCCAGGCCGAAGCGCTGCGTGCCTTCAACGAGATCCGAGACCGCCTGATCGACGAGCTCGGGATCGACCCCAGTCCTCCTCTGCACGAGCTGGAGGCCCGCATCCTGCACCACGACCCGTCCCTGCTGGCGCCAGAGCAACCGGCGTCGGGTCGACCCCCGTCGATGGCGTCGCGACCGGACAACCTGCCCGAACCACTGAGCAGTTTCCGCGGGCGCGACACCGAACTGGAACAGCTGGACCAAGCCATTGACTCCAGCCGCCTGGTCACGTTGCTCGGTCCAGGCGGAGTGGGAAAGACCCGCCTGGCGATCTCCACAGCGGCGCGGCGTCGCGACCAGCACCCCGGTGGCGCCTGGCTGGTGGAGCTCGCGGGCGTCACCGACCCTGGAGCCGTCGCCCCGGCTGCGGCCGCAGCCCTTGGCGCCTCCGGTCCCGCCCTGGGAGAGGATCAACCCTCTGGATCGACGGCGGACGTCATCGTGCGCCACCTCACCGGCCGCTCCCTCGTCATCGTCCTCGACAACTGCGAACACGTCATCGACGAGGCGGCTGCGCTCGCCCAGGCCCTGGTCGGGGCGCTGCCCGGCCTCCGGTTGGTCGCCACGAGTCGCGAGCCACTCGGCGTACCCGGCGAGTTCCTCGTTCCGGTGGGTGGCCTGGAGCCGGCGGCCGCCGTCCAGCTCTTCGGTGACCGCGCTCGGGCGGTGCAGCCGGGCTTCGACACTGGTGGGCCCGCTGAAGCGGTCATCGACAGCATCTGCCGTCGGCTCGACGGACTGCCCCTGGCTATCGAGCTGGCGGCCGCCCGCCTCCGGGCTCTTCCCCTGGCCACCCTGGCCGAGCGGCTCGACGACCGCTTTGCACTGCTCAATCGCGGGCCGCGCACCGCACTGCCCCGCCAACGCACCCTGCGTGCGGTCGTGGACTGGAGCTACGACCTTCTCTTCGACGACGAGCGCCGCCTTTTTGCTCGCCTGTCCGTGTTCGTGGGCGGCTGCGAGCTGGACGCGATCGAGGCCGTGTGCGCGGACGAGAACGTGCCAAAGAGCGATGTCCTCGACGTGTTGAGCCGCCTGGTGGACAAGTCGCTCGTGATGGCCCCCCTCGCCGGTGAGACCCGTTACTTCCAGCTGCAGACCTTGTGGCAGTACGGCACGGACCGACTCCATGACTCCGGGGAGGCCGACCTGGTACGGGCCAGGCATGCCGCCTATTACCGCCAGTTCGCCGAGGGTGCCAACGAGCGTCTCCGGGGGGTCTCGGCCTCGGTGTGGCAAGCCCGTCTGACCCCTGAGCTGGCCAATATGAAAGTCGCGCTCGATTGGCACTTGAACACCAGTGACATCGACGCCGCGCTGTGGATGGTCGCTGGAATGGCGTGGTTGTGGTTCGTCAACAGCGACTTCGCGGAAGGTGCGCGCTGGCTGGCCACTGCGTTGGGTGCTGAGGGGGCGCGTGGTGCCGAGCCCCACGCCGCCGCCCAAGTCTGGCGCGGCTACTTCGTGGGCATATCGTCGAGCCCGGCCACCGGTGTCGCCGAGTGCGACCAGGCCATCGCCGCCTTGAGGCGTGGAGGCGACCGGGTTCGCCTGGCGGAAGGGCTGTTGCTCGGCGCGACCGTCCTGATCCGTGCCTACCAATTCGCCCGGTCCCTGGAGGTCTTGGCTGAGGCGCAGAAACTCCTGGAGCCCGACACGCATGGTTGGCTTCTCGGTGCACACGACATGCTGCTCAGCTGGAATATGGCCTCGTTTGGCCGCCTCGACGAGGCCGAGGCGGCCGCCCGTTCGAGCATCGAGCGCTTCGACGCAGTGGGGGAAGCCTTGTTGGTGATCAATGCACTCAATGCCCTCGCCGGCATCATCGCCGCCAAGGGGGATGTCGAAGGTGCATCAGCAGCGTACGAAATGCTCCTACGGCGCTGCCGGACCTTCGGGGACCACCCCTACCTGAACGCGGCCCTGGTCGCCCTCGCCGTCCTGCGGGCCAGGCAAGGTGACGACGGCGCAGCCGACGATCTCTACCAAGAGGCCATCGGCTGTTCGCTCGACCCATGGTTGTCAACCGACGCCATGGTCGGCCAAGCCGCGGTCGCCCGACGCCTCGGTGACCTGGCCCGGGCCAAGAGATTGCTCGACACCGCAGCAGAGCGCTACCGGGACGCAGACATCCCCGCCGGTCGGCCCCGCGTGCTTGCAGCACTGGCCTGGTGGGCGCTCGGTGCAGGTGAAACCGATGCCGCTGCCCTCTTCGCGGCGGAAGCCGTCACTGCCGCTGGGGCGATCGCGGACCCAGAAACCCAACTTCTGGCCGATTCCGCCCAGGCCGCCGCGATGGCGATCGCAGATCCCACCCGGCACGACGCCGCCGACATCTTCGTCGCGCTTGCGCAACAGCGGACCCAGGGCCCGGCCCATCGCTCGCTGACCGACGAGCCGGATCTGCTCGCCCTCGCCGCTCGCCTGACATCGACCGCCATCTGAGCCCCCTGCGGGCGACCTGCACGACGACCCTCGGGCCACGTTCGAACCGGGCCCTCCCCACGCACCGGGGGTGCTCACATCAGCATCGCCTCAGAGCGACCTCAGTACAGAGAGCCAACATGGCACTCGTGCACGACGATCGACACGAGTTCCCCCGCCGGGTCGGTCATCCTGTCTCGGACGGGCCGGCCGTCGAGGACCACGGTCGGGTCGTCACCGCCAACCAGCCGGCCGCTGCCTTCTATCGACAGGCGCAACGGGCCGTGGACTCGACCCCGACGGTCGATGCGTTACGTGGCGCGGTCAGGGCCGATCCGACCTTTGGGCTCGCCGTCGCCGATCTCGAGGCCCTGACGCACGCGGCACCGAGCCCCATCGGCGGCCACCAGATGAAATGGGAACGCCACCACATCGAAGTGGTCCGCACCGCTGCCGCGGGCAACGTCCGTCGCGCCGCCGATCTACTCCGTGAGCATCTGGCGAGTGTCGGCTGCGATCCACTCGCCCTGAGCATCGTCACCAGCCTCTGCCGGCGGGCCGGATACCGAGACGGGCTCGAGGGCTTCAGCGGCCAGATTGCCGGTTGTCATCCCCACTCACACGAGAACCAACCCGGTGATCCCCAGTTCTAGAAGATCGGGAGCGCATTGCATTCAGAAGGGCAGGGTGTAGGTGTTCTCGAACTCATCTTGGAGCACCGTGGCCAGTGAATGCGAGGTGTCCACGATCAACTCCTCCTGGAGAGAGCGGGTTCGAAACCTCCAACCTGCCGGGAGCGCGAGGCGGCCGGCCAGATGAGCGAGGGATTCCTCGTCGAGCGTGGCGTCGACTCCAGTGCAGTACGCCTGCATGACGTAGGCGAGACCTTGCGGGTCGACCAGTTCGTGCACGTCGCGGCCGGCGTCGAAATACATGATGACTCGACGGTCGACATGACGCACCACGTAGGGGACCTGCGCGGGATTCGACCCGAGGTCGAGGAGGGCAATCCGACGCATCAAGAGCCCATTGAACTCCCGAAGCACGGGCTCGATCGGCTCGCCCTTTGATCCAAGTCCGTCCAGCATCCAATAGCGAGGCCCGTTGAGTTTGACGAGCAGAGCGCCGAGCTCTTCGGCAATAGCGGCCGCGTCAAGGGCCTCCCACAATTCCTGCGGACAGTCGTTGAGAAGCTGGGTGCCGTACACATGGGCGGTGAACTGCTCCCCGTCAGAAAAGATGGCAAAGAGTTCACCGTATCGAGTGCCACGCTGGTCGGTCACTGTTCTTTGGACATCGGGGTTCATCTCGAGTGAGCCTTTCGCCGAGGGATGCGCTGCGGAGATCCAAGTGGGTTGCACGTCACGTTCAATTCATTCTCCTCACGTACGAACACCGGCTGAACGAGGTGCCTGGCTCACGATCCCGTCGGCCAGCATGGCAACGATGGTCGCGCCCGCTTGCGCCCCGATTTCACCGCCGTCCACCGACTCGGCCACGCTCAGGTAGGCCGATGTCATGACCAAGACGAGAGCGTGACTCGACCCACCGTCCAAGCCCAATGAACGAAACCATGGGCACCATCGCTCGTGGGCGGCCGATAGAAACTGTTCACGAACTCCCGCCAACTCGAGCGGAACGGCGCCGCCGACCAGGGCCTGCACGACGTGGCGGGTTTCAGGCCCCAGAGCGAGCACGTGTTCGAAGAGCTGTCTGGCTCTCGTTGCGATATCGCCCGCATCGAGAGCGAACACCTCGTCTAGACCGAGCTCGTACAGTCGTGCCTGCTCTGCGAAGACGGCCCGGAACAGCGTCGGAAGATCGGGGAAGTGGTCGTAGACAAGCTGACGGCTGACTCCAGCTTCCTTGGCCACGGCAACCATCGTGAGTCCGGGCAGCCCTTCTCGAGAGATCAGCCGTGATGCCGCGTGCACGATCAGGGACCTGCGGACGCCGGCAGGCAGGTAGCTGCGCTTCATGGTGAACTCCCGACCCTCCCCTTCAATATTGACAGAGTGTATATTTCCAGACGAGAGAGGAGCAGGCCATGAGGATCACTTCGGTGGACTTCCACTTCGACATCATGTGCCCGTACGCCTTCCAGACTTCGCGCTGGATGCGGGACGTGCGAGACCAACTCGGCTTGGAAGTGCGGTGGAGGTTTTTCAGCCTCGAAGAAGTCAACCGGGGCCAGGGCAAGAAACACCCCTGGGAACGCGAATGGTCCTACGGGTGGTCGATGATGCGCGTGGCCGCGCTACTCCGCCGGATCGATCCGAGGCTGGTCGATCTCTGGTACGAAACGGCTGGGACGGCGCTGCACGTCGAGGGTCGAAAGGCCCACCGCCGCGAGGTGGCGGAGCATCTGGTGGCCCAAATGGGCCTCGATCCCCTCCTCGTGGCCCAGGCGATCGAGGACCCCACGACCAGTGACGATGTGAAGGCGGACCATGACCGGGTCGTTGGCCTGGGGGGATGGGGAGTGCCCACGTTGATCTTCGACAACACCAATGCTCTGTTCGGACCGGTCCTCATCGATCCGCCCAGCGGTCCGGCCGCACTGCGCCTCTGGGAACTGGTTATTGGTTGGCTCGAGTTCCCCACTCTCTACGAGATTCAGCATCCCAAGAGTCGAGAAGACATGCAGTCGATCGCCACGGCATTTCAGCCCTACCTCGAGGCGCGGGACTGGGAGAGCATCCAGAAGGAGACCCCATGACGGACGCGACAACGATCCGGTCTGCGTTGGACGAGTCCTTCGACGCGCTCGAGACACTCGGCGCGGACCTCACTCCCGCAGAGTGGGTATCACCCTCTCTCTGTCCTGACTGGACCGTGCGCGACGTCTTCCAACATCTGGTGGGAATCGAGAACGCCCTGGTCTCCTGGATTCCCGACGACGTGAACACACCTCCGCCTTTCGGCCTCGCCAGTTCCTTCGCGAAAGAGGTGGCCGGATTGGACTCTCTGGCCTTTCTGGAACGTGTCGGCAACGTGCTCGCCCGCCGACGCGAGGACTTGGAGACCCTCGGTCCCGCCAATCTCACCCGACCGTCGTGGACACCGGTCGGCCCGGGAACCTATGGCCGCTTCATGGAAATACGGGTCTTCGATTTCTGGGTACACGAACGAGACATCAGCACTCCGCTCGGCCGCACAACCGACGACACCGGAGCACGGGCAGAACTCGCACTGGCCGAAGTCGAAGGTTCGCTCGGCTACATCGTCGGCAAGAAAATTGGGCTGCTCGATGGCCAAAGCATCGTGTTCCATCTCAGCGGCCCCCTCGCCCGCGACATCGCCGTCGTCGTCGAAGGTAGGGCCAGGGTGGCCGACGAGATGCCGGCGGCGCCAGACGTCGAGGTCTGGACCGACACGCTCACCTTCATCCAACTGGCCTGTGGGCGCATCGACCCCCAGGGACCGATCGATCTCGGGACCATCCACTGGCAGGGCGATGGTGAACTTGGCGAGCGGGCGGCTCGTAATCTCAGATTCACCATGTAGTCACCGAAAGAAACGATCGTCCTAGGACCTAACGATCGACCGCTCGGCGCCCGCAGAAGAGGCTCACACGCGCGACACGAGCTCAGCGACGATGTCCGCCGCAGGTCGTGGCTTACTGGCAAGAGCGACGCTCTGGCCGGCCCACATCGACAGCGCCTCAATGTCACCGGTGGTCCCAGCCATCGGCGGCGCTGGCTCGTAGCGGACGATTGCTTCGCCCGAGGCGAAGTGCGCGATGACCTCGCCCACGCCAGGACGGCTCTCCAGAGGTGGCCGGCCCGCCGCCTCCCACATCTCGGTCGTCGAGTTGCGAAGCGCGCGGTGGGGCGAGTCCGGCCAGTCGACGTCGTAGAGGTCGGCGTACCACTCGGCGTCGGTCTCGACCGCTTTGATCAGGCGAGAACGGTACTCGTGGTGTATGGGCATCTCCTGGGCAAGCAAAAACTGGGTACCCACCCACGCCGCCTGAGCGCCCAGGGCGAGAACGGCGGCCACGCCGCGGGCATCCCCGATCCCACCGGCGGCGATCACTGGCACCGGCGTCACCGCGTCCACGACCGCGGGCACCAAGGGAAGCGTCGCAATCCGACTCCCCACGTGGCCACCGGCTTCCCAACCCTGTGCCACGATGACATCAACTCCACTGGCGACCGCCATCCGCGCCTCTAATGCGCTTCCAACTGTACGCAGAACGAGCCCGCCCGCATCATGGACCCGCTCGATGTAGTCCTCGGGATCTCCAAGGAACAGCGACACGATCCGCAAACCGGCCTCGAGGACTTCGTCGAGGCGACGGTGCTGATCCGAGGTGAGAACCAGGTTGCCGCAGAAGGGCCGATCGGTAAGCGCCGCCGTCTCGCGCACTACGTCCGCCGCGGGGTCGGACCACGTCAGCGTGACCATCCCGAGCCCGCCGGCATTCGAGACCGCTGCCGCCAGTTCGGGCACCGCCACCATCGCTGCCAAGACAATCGGTTGTTCAATCCCAAGCAGTTCGCAGACCGGTGTTCGCACGAATGCCACCTACTCCTTCGATCAGGCCGTCTTGCACCAAACATGAACAGGTCCACATTTCTTTAGGACTCATATGATGTGGGCATCGACTTGGCGGTCCGTTTGTTCCAACCGTGGAAGCTCGAGTAGTCGCCTGCATCCCATGCCTCGCGCAATCCCGGTTTGCTCAGATCCCAATCGGGGCGGACCTCGCTCGACGCGGCGCACAAGTCGGACCACAGATCATAAAACGACGGGCGTCCCCAGAACCAGTAGCCGTTGTAGATGCTGTGAATGAGGAGTCCAGGCTTGAGCACCAGCGTGTGGGGGATCATCGGATCATGCTCGGGATCGGTGTATTCCTGAATGTCGAGATCCTTTTGGATCGTCCGAGCTGGGTCCGAGAGGAAAGTCCATTGAGCGCCGACCGAACCCCGGAACTCCTGCAAGGTGTGGTGATCGTCGGTGGCGATGGTGACGACCTGGGTATAGGAGACAGCGATCTTCGGATAGTTCGCTGCGAGCTCCAGATGCTGCTGATGTTCCTTCGGACAGTAATTTCCTCGCGCCAACGTGAGAATCATCGGATCGTCACCTTGGAGCTCACTGAGTGTCCGGACGGTGTTGGTGTGATCCGGCAACGAATAATCGGGGAACACGCCTTCTGGTCTGATGTCGGATCGCATGGGGTGACTACCTTTCACTCGACGATGCATGCGGGATCTCTACGTTGGTCGGTATGGGCGCCGCCCGGGTAGCGCGTCTCGCCGGCTCGGAGATCACCCATTTCCCCGGAGCGGAGTCGATCGGCACCCGTGCTCGTGTGGCCGATTGCGACGGGGACCGGAGGGCGCAGACGGTTGACACATCGACGAGCGGCGTATTCATGAATTCGATGCGGTGAGCACCGAAATGATCGACCCCCTCGGAGAAGATCAGTGGTGCCACCAACCTCTCGGTGCAGAGTCGTCGTGAGCGCTCGACGTCGTCCGAGACGATGAAGCGAACCGGCCCGATTTCCTGCATCGATAGGACTCCTACTCGCTGACCACCGATATGCCGCTGCCTGCCACCAGCGTGGCACTTTCAAAGACTGCGCCACCGCGCACGAGATGTCCAGAGGCCATCAGGAGACCGTTCTCGGCCGGCCGGTATTGGCGGACCGCAGGCTCAATTCGCCGCCGGCAGCCCGGCCCCCGTCAATACGGAGCGTCGCACCGGTGACAAACGTCGCGCGTTCGAGGTAGAGGATCCCGTCGACCACGTCGCTGACTTCGCCCACGCGTCCCAGTGGATGTCTTTTCGCCAGCTCCCGGTACGAAGCAGGGTCGTGGAGAGGGGTCTCGATGATGCCGAGCGCCACCGCATTGACGCGGATCCCCCGTTCGGCGTATTCGGTGGCGAGCGAGCGTGTGACCGCCTCCAGCCCGCCCTTGGTCAGGGAGGTGAGGGCCGATGGTTCCCTTACGTCCGCGTGCTCGACAAGACTGGTGCTGACATTGACGATGTGGCCTCCCCCCTGGGCGACCATCTGCACAATGGCCCGTTGGGTCATGTGGAAGAACCCGGTGAGGTTGACCGACGTGATCGCCAGATAATCGTCGACCGTGTAATCGGTGAACGGCTTCCCGATGTAGATGCCCGCGTTGTTGACCAAGGTATCGATCCGGCCGAACCGATCGAGCCCCTGCCCAATAACCAGTTCGGCAGTCTCGGCTTGCGAGATGTCGCCCGGTACCATCAGCACATCCGGTGTTGTCGACGGCTCGATGGAAAGCGCCGTACCGACTACGGCGTAACCCGCCGCAGCGAAAGCTGTAGCGATCCCGGCACCGATTCCTCGCGAGGCCCCGGTGACGAGCGCCACCTTCTTCGCCGCTCGTGACCCATCACGCTCCGGCCCTGACGCCACCTCTGCACCCACTGAAGATGTCATCGACGCTCTCGGCGGAACTGATCCGGTCATCTCTTACGACCGATCCGTCGTGCAACGTGGGCCAGGGAAGGGGGGCTCGTGACATCGAAAGCCGAATCCGCGATCTTTCTGGGATCGCCAAGGGCCCTGTCGCGAAGATCAGCAGTTCGCACCCCTGGGCCTTCCGTACCCTCAACGGGCGAGGATGGTGACGGCGGCGGTGCCGGGAGCCCCGTAGACCTGGGCATAGCCGACCCGCGGGTCACCCTGGACTTGGCGGTCGCCGGCGTGGCCGCGGAGTTGGAGCACGAGTTCGTGGACCTGGCGGAGGCCCGAGGCTCCGATCGGCTCTCCGTTGGCGATGAGGCCGCCGTCAGTGTTGATCGGCATCGGACCCGTGATCTCGGTGGCGCCGTCGGCCAGAAGCTTCTCCTGATCGCCGTCAGCACAGAAACCATTCTCAGCCATGTGGATCACCTCAGCGCCGGCGTCGGTGTCCTGGACCTGAATCACGTCGACGTCCTCGGGTCCGATCCCTGCCTCTTCGTAGGCGGCTCGCGAGGCATACACCGTCGGGGCAACATCTTCCTCAACAGGAGCCCAGGTGGTGTTGACCTCGTACGAACCGTAGTTACGTGTGCGAATAGCAGTCGCCTTCACGTACACCGGGGTATCCGTGAAGCGGTGAGCCATGTCGGCGCGACAAAGGACCGTCGCCGCCGCGCCCTCGTCCGGAGCGCAGAACATATACGAGGTGAGCGGGTAGTTGAGCATCGGCGAGCCGAGAATCTCCTCCTCAGTGATCGGCTTTTGTCGGAAGGCTTTCGGATTGAGGGCGCCGTTGCGGTAATTCTTCGCTGCCACCTTGGCCAACGTCGTCGGGGAAACGCCATGGTCGTGCATGTACTTGTTGATCTTCATGCCGAAGAACTTGGTGGTGACGTACTGGCCGTTCTCCCGATACCAGGCGGGCACGTTTGTCGTCGTCGGGTCACCCTTGAACGAGCCGCGAGCGTGCTTGTCCGTTCCGATGGCGACCACGATGTCGCCGCTGCCGGAACGAATGGCGTTCGCTGCTTGCTGGATCGTGGCCGCCCCGGTCGCGCATGCGCTGAACACGTGGATGAACGGAAGACCGCTGAGGCCGACCAGACCGGTGAGAGGGTCCGTCCAGACCCCCCAACTCCCGCCGAAGGCGCACTGGACGTCGTTCCATGTCACACCTGCGTCGACCAACGCAAGCTCCACGGCGTCGGCGGCCATCTCGTACGGAGACTTGTCGCCGTGCCGACCGAAGGGGTGCAGCCCGACACCGATGATCGCGACGTCGTCCATTTAGCGCTCCTCACTGTTCTGCGCGCCGACGGGCGCGAAGGCGAAGGTCATGATCTCGTTGCCGTCGCCGTCGACATAGAACGGGACGATGCGGAGCACGACCTCCATCCCGAATTCGAGTTCTTGGGGATCACACGTCGTGAGTCGCGACTCGACACGCACCACATCGTCGAGTTGCACCAGGCCCACCCCAAATGGCTCGAAAGACTGACCCGTCGGATCACCCCTGTAGTCGGCGCTCGGTGGGAACTCCTGGGTCGTCCAAGACACGAGGGTGCCTTGGCGGGGTAGGGGGAGTTCGACCATGCTCTGCGTGCCACAGCGAGGGCAACGCGACTGAACGGGGAATGTGACCGCCCCGCAGCCCTCGCACCGGCCACCGAGCAACTGCGGATCATCAGCCGGCCAAGTGAAGACACCCGCGATCGGACTCTGCATCAGCGCCCCTCCACCGTCGGACTCATCGGGATCAGGCTAGCCAACGCTGGTACGGGTCCCGCTTGAGGAGTCGAGCACGAGCGGTCCCCTCCGGCCCGAGACGGCACGGCAAAGTCCCGCCACTGACGACGAGCACAGCCGGCCAGGTGGAAAGCAGAGCCCGCTATTGACTGGATCTATACACTCAGAGTATTCTCTCGGGTATGAGTGTTCCCATGGCCCTGCTCGGCCTCCTCGATCGCGAACCGAGCCATGGCTACGACCTGAAGCGCGATTACGACACCTACTTCGGGCGCGGCCGGCCGCTGCCCTACGGCCAGGTGTACGCCACGCTCTCCCGGCTGGCGCGGGACGGGAAGGCGATCGTCGGTGAGGCCGAGCCAGGAGCCGGCCCCGACCGCAAGCGGTACAACATCACCGAGACCGGCCGGCACGAGGTCGAGGCCTGGCTCTCGGAGCCCATCCCCGCCGAGCCCCACCTGCAGACCGATCTGTTCGTCAAGGTCGTCCTGTCGCTGATGCTCGGTCGCCGGGCCGAGGAGTACCTGGACGCCCAGCGCGCCGCACACCTGCACCGGATGCGCGAGCTCACGGACCTCAAGCAAAAAGGAACCCTCATCGATGCGCTCCTCGCTGATCACGGCCTGTTCCACCTCGAGGCCGACCTCCGCTGGATCGACCTCACCACCGCTCGCCTCACCGCACTCGCCACGGAGGTTGCCTCATGAAGATGCCCAATGGTTCTGCCATCATCCCCCCGGGGGGCACCATCATCGAGGCACAGGACCTCGTGCTCTCCTTCGGCGAGACCCCGGCGCTGCGCGATGCCAGCCTGTCGGTGCAACGCGGCGAGATCGTGGCCGTCATGGGCCCGAGCGGCTCGGGCAAGTCGACGCTGCTCCTCTGCCTCGCCGGCATCCTGGTCCCCGCGTCGGGCCGAGTCATCTTCGACGGGCAGCGCATCGACGCGCTGCGCGAGGAGCAGCGGAGCCGCCTCCGCAGAGATCGATTCGGCTTCGTCTTCCAGTTCGGTCAGCTCGTGCCGGAGCTCACGGCCGAGGAGAACGTCGCGCTCCCACTCCTTTTGGGCGGGATGCGCCGCCAACAGGCCCTGGCCCGAGCGCGGAACTGGTTCGCCCGGCTTCAGCTGGAGGGACTGGAAAGCCACCGGGCGGGCGAGATGTCGGGGGGCCAGGCCCAGCGGGTCGCCCTCGCCCGGGGCATGGTGGCGCAGCCCGATGTGCTCTTCGCCGACGAGCCCACAGGATCACTCGACTCCTTGACCGGTGAGCTCGTCATGAACTTGATGACCAGCGTGGCTCGCGAGGAGGGCATCACGATCGTCCTCGTCACCCACGAGCCTCGCGTCGCCGCCTACTCCGACCGCGAGGTGGTCGTGCGCGACGGCCGCGTCGCCAGCCCGATGGGGGTCAGCGCATGATCCGGCTCGGCCTCCGGCTGACCTTGGGGAGTGGTCGTGAAGCCCTTTTGCGGGTCCTCGTCACCGCGGTTGCCGTCGCTCTCGGCGTCGGCCTGTTGCTGGCCGCCCTGGCCGGCATCAACGGTCTCCACGCCCAGAGCGATCGAGGTGCCTGGCTGAACTCATCGGTGCAGCCGACTCCGCCGAGCTCAGCCGCCAGCGGCCTCTGGTGGGAACCGAGCACCGACTCGTTCGGGAGTCGACTCATCGACCAGATCGATATCGCGGCGGCCGGCCCGGGCGCGCCGGTCCCTCCCGGAATTTCCCGCCTGCCTGGTCCGGGCCAGTACGTCGCATCGCCCGAGCTGGTGAGCCTGCTCCGCTCCCAGCCCGCCGACGAATTGCGCGACCGCTACCCGGGACGACTGGTGGGGACCATCGCCAGCGCGGGATTACCCTCGCCGAACTCGTTGATCATTGTCATCGGTCACAGCGTCGGCCAGCTCTCGAAGCAGCCTGCTGCCATCGAAATCGGGGCAATCCACCGCAGCCTCGCGAATTGCTATGGCTGTCAGAGCGTGGTCGGCAGCGGGCCAGTGCTTGAATTCATCCTTGTCGGCGGGGCTGTGGCGCTTCTGCTGCCGATTCTGATCCTGATTGCCACGGCGAGCCGACTGTCGGCCGTCCGGCGCGAAGTGCGCTTCGCCTCCATGCGGCTGGTCGGTGCCACCCCTCGCCAGATCTCGACGATTTCGGGCGTCGAAGCGCTTTTCGCTGCCCTCGTCGGGGTCGTCCTTGGTTTCGGGCTCTTCTTCGCGGTCCGACCGCTGCTGTACCACGTGCCATTCACCGGTGCCCCGCTGGCACAGGGTGATCTCTCCCTCCATGCCGTCGACATCCTCATCGCGGTGGTGGGGGTCCCCATCGCCGCCGTCGCCTCCGCACGCCTCGCGCTGCGCCGGGTACAGATCTCGCCGCTCGGAGTGACACGACGGGTCGCGGTGCGCCCGCCGGGGATGGCGCGGATCGGTCCCCTGGCCGCAGGTATTGCCTTCCTGGCTTACTTCGATGCAGCCGGAAAGCCCGGTGCTATCGGGAGCCAGCTCCTCGAGCTCCTGGTTGGATTCTTGTTGCTGATCGTCGGTCTGGTTCTGGCTGGGCCGTGGTTCACCACGGCTGGATCTCGGATCATGGCCAAAAGAGCGAGTCGCCCGGCCATGCTCATCGCCGGTCGTCACCTCCTCGACAACCCCAAGGCGGCGTTCCGCTTCGTCAGCGGCCTCGTCATTGCCCTCTTCGTCGCCAGCGCGGCAATCGGTGCCCTCAGCTCGGTGACGGCGGTGACCGGAGGGGGCAGCGCAAACGCCAGCCTGGGCACCGTGGCGGACCCTTTCTGCACCTATTCGACCACCAACTGTCCTAGGGCGTCCGTGGTGGCCTCCATGCCTCCCTCGGTCCTCGAGGAACTCAGGGCGACGCCGGGGGTGCACGGTGTGGCGGTGGTTCGCGAGGATCCCAACCAGACGCAAGCCGGAGGATCGTTCGGAATCGTCGCGTGTGACGAGCTCGCCACGACGCCGGCCATCGGCCGGTGCGGAGCGCGGGCCACGGCAGCGTCCGTCGGGTACTTCCTCTCCAGGGTCCTGGGGCACACCGCCCACGCGGCGACCACGACCTGGCCCTCGTCGAACCTGTCGGCGGCACAGCTCGCATCTCTCCCCGTGAGTGCGGTCGTCGTCGCCACAAACGGTTCCTCGGACGTGATCGAACGGGTGCGAACGGAACTCGATCGCGCCTTTCCGCTCCAGGGCACACCGGTGACCGTGGAGGCACTCGATCCCTCGACGGCGCGTCTGCTGACGATGATCCAGGCCATGACCGACGTGATCATCGTGGCGAGCCTGATCATCGCGGCGTGCAGCCTGGCCGTGAACATCGCCGCCGGCCTCGCCGAGCGGAGGAGGCCGTTCAGCCTCCTCAGACTTACGGGGGTCCCGCGAAAGCTCCTGCACCGGGTCGTGACGCTGGAGAGTGCGTTGCCCCTGTTCCTCGTCGCAGCGGTCTCTATCGTCGTCGGGCTACTGGCGGCCGCCCTCTATCTGCGCTCGCAGGTGGGGCTCGCCTTCAGCTTTCCGGGGTTGTCCTACTGGGCCACGGTGATCGGAGGACTGGCGGCGTCGATGGCGATCATCGCCGCGACGTTCCCGATCCTCGATCGGATCACAGGGCCCGAGGTCGCCCGGAACGAGTGATCCGATGGCGTAACCAAACACGCCCTTCGTCGGACGATCTACCCTTCTTCATGGACTCGCTGCACTCTGCGCTGGCGGACCTCCACTGCGTCTGCTTGGATCAGGACGGATCGTACGAGATGGAGTTCCAGCACCGGGAGACGCGAGCGACGACGCGGTTCTCCTCCGTCCGCGTACCGAGGACTTGGAGTGTGCATGGCCGCGAGCCGTCAATGACGCTTGCCCGTCCTCTCGCTTCTCAATAGTTGAATCTCAGAGCTCGATGAGATCGGCGAGTGCAAGGCGAAGATCTTGGACCAAGAGGGCGATGACCCGCTCAACCCCAGCATCACCCGCGCGACACTGCATCTCACCGGACAGGTGCTCGATGACCGCGAGCACGATGTAACCGGCGGCTGCGGCATCCGAACGATCGAGACCGGCAGCAAGGAAGTTGTCGGCGAGGAAGGCTTCCAACTGGTCGATCTCGGCCAGCTTGCCGGAGGAGACGTAGGCCTTCAATCGTTGTGCCGTCGACAGCTGCAGGTCGTCGTCGCACTGCTCGAGATATTCAAAATTGAGTGCCACCCGCCCCCTCCGTTCCGATACTTCTTCATCGGCATGAGTTGCAGTGCGTGAAGCGCTCACCGGGCAGGGGACTCGAAATCGCTCTGACCTGCGTAGTTGACGTCTCAGTTCGATACCGGCGGGGGTCCAAAGGCGTGCTGGCGGAACGACGAGCTGATCTGCTCGGATCCCCCCCAAACACCGATAGCGCTCGGTCCTCCATCGAGGGATCGAGGGATCGAGAGCGACCGCCCCACACCGTGGCCGTCCGAATGGGCAGTTGATTCGCTGCCTTGACCTGCGACGTCATTTGGTGGCAGGAACCCCAGCCACTGTGCGCCTTCGGGCTTCGAACGGATGAAGTCAGTGGTCACGATGCCGGCCTCAGCAGAGACTCGACCAAATCTGCTGCAACATCGATCAGGTGTCCTCTCCCGGTGGGCCTGTTCGCCCATGAGACGGTGGTGATCACCATTCCGAGGGAAGGATGACCCTCGCGTTGTTTCGCCGCTGCATTCGCTCAGACGGCTGGAGCAATCACCCTCGGCGTGTCAAACCAAGGGCGCAACGGCACGTCCTCAAGCTCAGCGTTTTCACCACCGATAGACCATGTGAGGTCTGAGCATGGCGAGAGCGCAGGGGCGGGGTTCGCCTGAGCCGCAAGGGACACACCGCATAGCAACCTGGCTGGCGTCTTTCGTCTGCCTCGCCACCATCTGCGCCGTGTCCCTGAATCTGCCTGCCTCCGTGGCAGGCGGGACCACCGCCAAAGGACCTCCAACAGTCGGGTTGACGATGGCGCAAGCCCAAAGGGCTTTCCAGGTGACCTGGCCGAAATTCGATCAGGCATACCGGCGCGTTGATCTCGCACAGATCGCCCGGTATGTCACGCCCGAAGCGCTCGAGGCAGTCGTTGGCGAAATCGGATGCGGTTGCGGACCTTCTCCCGAGCGGAGCTCCACCGCCGTGTTGAGCGTTCCCCCAGAAAACACCTATCCCTACTGGTTCTTGGCTCAGGTCTCGGTCAAAGTTCCGCCAATACGAAATTTCAGTGCGATCGTCTATCTGGCGGTGTTCAAGAAGGCCACGGAGTCCTCGTCATGGCGGCTGGCATTCCTCGACGCCTACGGCGGAGCCAGCAAATTCGTCCCGAAGTCAGAACGGGCGGCGCCGTCCATTGCGCCGTACCCATACGGCATCCTTGGAGGTGAACTTGCTGGATTCTTCTCTTCTTATGTCAATACCGGTGGTCCGCCGACGTGGGGTGGTTGGCCTCTGGACGGGTCGGTCAAGCAGACCGTGGAGCACTACCTCAGCGTCAAGAGCGCCATCGATGCAACCGGTGCCACGCAGAACACCATGACGATGACACCCACCGATCAAAGTCCGTTCTTTGCCTACCCAGCAGGAGCCATCGTATGCGGGGCGTTCCATACGTCCACCGAGATCACGACTCCACCGAACCAACCGACGGTCCAAACCAAAGACGGATTCTGGGGACCGCTCCTGGCTCCGGGTCGATACTCCGATCTAGAAAAGCAACAGCTGATCGACTATTGCATCACCGTCAGGAGAAGGGGGGTGGTGGTGCCGGTCAGCTTCTACGGCTGGACGTACAGCATCACGCCGACAACAGAGTTCGGTTCATCGGCCGGCACGCAATCAGGCTCGACCGTGAGCAATACAAGTCGGTCCAATCGTTCGGTCGTTGTTGCGTGATCCGCACCCGCGAACGGAGATGTCTCGCTCAAGCTGTGGCTTGTGGATCATCGGCTCCTCCCACCACCCCGTCGACGACTGCCTCGACATCCTGATAACCCATGGATGGAAGGCAACGGGCAACCGCAACTAATTTCTGGTACTCGGCTTGAGAGGGATGTCGAAACACTCGCACGCTCAGCAGGGCTAACTGCGTCTCACTCATCCATCCCGGCGGGGCCGGACACCCACAATCTCGGCGTCAGTGCGGATATCGTGGCTTTGGTCACGATCATGGGGGGTCTCATGGCGGAAGACTGGTTCTTGGTAGCAATTCAGAGAGTGTCCGACTCTGGCCAGGCCGTATGCGAGTCGGTAGAGGCCGCAGTGAATGCGCTCGATATAGGGCGACGAGCGCGGCTCGCGGGCCGGCCGATGAGCGAGATCGTGGATGTCCTGATCACTGGCGGTGGGCGGGACGTCCGGCTGGGAGCGGCCGAGGCATTTCTCAAGTTTGAGAGGGAGATCCAATCGATGCGGGTGGAAGTCATCCGAGCCATGGTCGACGAGGAAGGACTTTCGATGACGGATGCGTCAGCCCGGCTGGGCATCTCACGACAGGCGGGTGCCCGCCTCTACCGCTCAGAGCGCGACCACCTGGATGGAACTCCCCCAACAATGTGAGAAATGGCGCTAAAGGTACCCCCTAGGTGCGTACCGACTCCGCTGTAGTGACCTCAAGACTGCCCTCAGCCTCCTGCTCACCAGACGATGAATCGCCAGATTCGGCGGCCGAAGCCGCGGATGCACAGCTGATCTTGGACTCGGTGCCGCATGTGGTGTGGACCACGTCGGCCGACGGGACGACGATGTCGCTGAACCCACGTGGAATGGCCTACATGGGCCAACGCCCCGCTCCCAATTGCGACGGCGGGTGGCTGACCTCGACTCATCCCGATGATCGGGAGCGTGCTCGGAGTGCTTGGGCCGAGGCGGTCATTGCAGGGACGAACTTTGCATTCGAGTGTCGCTTCCGCCGTTTCGACGGTGTGTACCGCTGGCATTCCTTCCGGGCCGAGCCGGTGTGCGGTCCGCACGGCAAGGTCGCCTTCTGGGTCGGAACAGCGAGCGACATCGACGACCAACGAAACATGGAACTGTCACTGCGCCGATCCGAGAAGGAGGCGGTGCAGGCACTCAGCCTTCTCGAGGCGATCGGAGAAGCTGCCCCTGTGGGGTTCAAGCTCGTCGACCGCGACCTGCGAATCGTGCGGATGAACCAGCGACTGGCCGACGTCGATGGCCGGACTGTCTCAGAACAGCTGGGACGTACCGTCGCTGAAGCGGTTCCGGATCTGTGGCCTGAACTCGAGGACGTGTACCGCCGCGCACTGGCCGGCGAGCACGTGTCCAACATCGTGCTGAACCGCACGGTCGGAGATCGACCCTCGCGGGTCTCACACTTTCTGGCCAGCTTCTACCCCGTGCACGTCGACGGCGAGATCATCGGCGTCGGCAACGTCGTCGTGGACATTACCGATCGCAAAGAGGCCGAGGTCTTCCGCCAGGTAGTCATGGACAACATGGCCGAAGGCCTCTACACCTTGGACGCGCAAGGTTTGGTCACGTACGTCAACGCAGCTGCCTCCCGAATGCTGGGATGGAGCGAGCAGGAGCTGCACGGCAGGCCGATGCACGAGACCATCCACTTCCAGGACGCGGACCATCAACCGATTCCTGCCGAGGCGTGCCCACTGCTCGAGGTTCGCACGCAGGGTCGCACGCTGCGTAGTTCCGACGCCACGTTCACTCGCAAGGACGGGACGACCTTTCCGGTGGCTTTCTCCTCCGCCCCCTTGCTCAGCGAGGAGACCATAGAGGGAGTCGTGGTGGTCTTCCGTGACGTGACCGAGGAGAAGAAGAAGGAGGCTGAGCTGCGGCGCGAACTGGCTGCCCTCAGCTGGGTTGGTCGAATTCGCGATGCCTTGGACGAGGGCCGGCTGGTCCTCTACTCACAGCCCATCGTCCCGCTCGGCGACGCTCACACTGCTGAAGAGCTCTTAGTGCGCATGCTGGACCGTGACGGCGAGCTGATCGCGCCGGGTGAGTTCTTGCCGGCGGCGGAGAAATACGGGCTGATCGCGGAGATCGACCGTTGGGTCGTCAGCCGGAGCGTCGAGCTGGCAGCTCAAGGGCGAACGGTCGAATGCAACCTCTCGGCCGCCTCACTGGAGTCGACGAACATGTTGTCATTCATCGAGGACGAAATTCGCAGGACCGGAGCTCACCCTGCCGATCTCGTGTTCGAGATAACCGAGACGACCCTCATGACCGATCTCAGAGCAGGGGCGGAATTTGCGCAGCGACTTTCCGCTCTGGGCTGCGGGCTGGCCATCGATGACTTCGGAACCGGATTCGGGAGCCTCGTCTACCTGAAGACCCTCCCAATCACCCACCTCAAGATCGACATTGAGTTCATCCGGGACTTGCCCAACAATCGCGCCAATCGTCACGTGGTGGAGGCGATCGTCAGTCTCGCTCGAGCGTTCAATGTACGTACGGTGGCCGAAGGAATCGAAGACGAAGCCACCCTTGAGTGCGTGCGGGCTGCCGGCGTTGACTTCGCTCAGGGGTTCCACCTCGGTCGCCCGGCCCCACTCGAACCAGAGGCCATCAAGGGATTGATGGCAGGACAGCCAGCAGCGGGCGGTGCCGTCGACATCAAGGAGGGTGTCGACGGCACCGGACTGGATCAGACTCGGAAGCTGAGATCAGACAGCGGCGATCCCGATCCTCGGACCCCGAGAAGCTGAGCACTCGCAAAGGTACGACCGTGCACGCCGCTCAGGTGAGGGGCGCGTCGGTGGGCTTCACTCCGGATCGTGGTGCCTTGACGGGGGGCGACGATTTTCGAGCGCATCCGGTGTCGACGGAGCGAGTGCTCGAACTCCTGCGCCGCAGCGATTGAAACGGTGCGAGTGGGCGCGGGTGACCAGATCATTCTCACTTTCCAACCCGTTAGGGATCTGGGCGGGTCAAATCTCGATCCTCCAACTCCCAGGCGTGGTCGAGCATGTGCCAAG
>CAVWFT010000004.1:0-11682 GCA_963754445.1 uncultured Acidimicrobiaceae bacterium
CATGCGAGGAACATAGTTGGCCGTGTACGCGATGGCCCGGCCGGCGCGGCCAGGCCGTTTCCGTGAGACGCCCTTTCGGCGGGCGGGACCGCCGGACATCGCCCAGAAACGAAGATGATCGAGGCCACCGGCCTCGGCCTGACCGCCGGTGGCACGGACCCGTCGAAAGAGCCGCCCACGAGCAGGACGCGATGACGCCGACGTGGGTACCACGTTCTGACGCTCTCGAGGTTACGGTCAGCCGGTGGTCGAGTGCGTCGGCTCAGGCACACCTCGTCAGGTGACGGGGATCGGGGTCCTCGGGGCCGGGTGGGGGTGGAGACGGCTCACACGGTGTCGCCGCTGCGCCAACACGAAGGAGAGACCACCCATGGCGAGGGCGGCGACGGCGGTCGCCCCGAAGGTGGTCGGCTGGGCCAAGGTCCCCCCGCCGGCGCCCGTTCCGATGATGATCCCGTCGTAGCGCGCGGCGATCGATGGTCCTCCTCATGCCATGTGCGCATGTCTCGGTTCGGCGCGATGAGCCCGACTGCCCCGGTGCTACACCGGGGCGCCGTCGCGCTCGGCTTCGATCAGGCGCCCGACGGCGTCGATCAGCGCCAGGTGGGTGAAGGCCTGGGGGAAGTTGCCCAGATGCTCGCCGGTGCTGGCGTCGATCTCCTCGGCGTAGAGCTGGAGCGGCCCGGCAAAGGCGAGCAGCTTGTTGCAGAGCGCCCGGGCCCGCGCGTGCTCACCGATCATGGCCAGCGCCGTCACCAACCAGAACGAGCAGATGGTGAACGTGCCTTCCTTGCCCTCGAAACCCGTGTCGGTCGTGTCGACCTTGTAGCGCAGGACCAGACCGTCCTCGGTCAGCTCGTCGGCAATGGCCAGCACGGTGGCCCGTACCCGTTCGTCGTCCGGGGGCAGGAACTCGAGGATCGGGATCAACAACAACGAGGCGTCGAGCTCTTCGTTGCCGTAGTGCTGTCGGAACCGACCCTTCGAGTCGACACCCTTGTCCAGGATCTCTGCCTTGAGCTCGTCGGCCGCCTTGCGCCACTGTTCGGCCCGGTCGTTGTCCCGGCGGATCCGGGCCATGTCCGCGCCGCGGTCCATGGCGACCCAGCACAGGACCTTTGACGCAGTGAAATGTTCGGGATCGCCCCGGATCTCCCAGATACCCTGGTCGGGATCTCCCGCATGTGCGATGGCCGACCCCACCATCTTGGCCACGCCTTCCCACACGGGGTTGACGATCTGCGACGCGCCCTCGCGCAGATGGATGTCGACGGCGTCGATGAGCATGCCCCACACGTCGTTCTGGTGCTGGTCCCAGGCCCCGTTGCCCACCCGCACCGGTCTCGAATTCCGCCAGCCCGAGAGATGGTCGAGGGTCTGCTCGGTCAAGTCCTTCCGCCCGTCGATGCCGTACATGATCTGCAGCTCGAAATCGCCGGCCCCGCCGGCCACCGCCTCGAGCACGAAGGCGAAATACTCGAGGGCCTCCCAGTCGAACCCGAGCCGGTACAGCGAGCGCAACATGAAGGAAGAATCACGGATCCAGGTGTAGCGGTAGTCCCAGTTGCGCGCCCCGCCGGGCGTCTCGGGCAACGACGTCGTCGCCGCCGCCATGACGGCGCCCGTCGGCGCATAACTCAAGCCCTTGAGCGTCAGCGCGCTGCGCTCCATGTAGCTGCGCCACGGATGGTCCGGGAAGGTGCCGTTGGACAGCCAGTCCCGCCAGTAGCTCACCGTCGAAACCAGCTGGACTTGCGCCTCCTCGATCTCGGTGGGCTGGCCGTCGGACCACGACAGCGAGACGAAAGCGCTCTGGCCCTTCTCGAGTGTCGAGCGGCCGTAACAGCGGGCGCCCACCGCACCCAGACGGATGGTCGACGCCACGGTGAGCACGGGGTCGCCCACGGGTGGGCGTACCGTCATGACCCCGTAGCCATCGCCTTCGTAGTCCCACATACCGGTCTGGAGCCCGTACTCGAAGACAGGGACGACATTTGCCACCACCTCGACGTGGCCCTCGATACAGGTGGCCAGTCGCAGGAGGGTGCCCGTGGGGGCCGCGTCACCGGGGGAGCGTCGGTAGTCAGGCCGTCGCGCCCCGTCCGCCAGCGGCATCACGACCATCAGGTCCTGGACGAGCAGCCAGCCGGTCGGCGTGTGCCATGTCGTCTCGAGCACCATGGTGCCGGGCACGTACCGCCGATTGTGGGGTACGTGGGTCCCGTAGGGGCCGAACCGGAAGTTGCCGGCCGTACGATCGAGGATGGCGCCGAAGATGCTCGGGGAGTCGGGGCGTGGCAGGCACAGCCATTCGACCGATCCGTCGGGTGCGATCAGGCAACTGTTCTCACAGTCCGAGAGAAACCCGTAGTCGGCAATGGGGGGGAAGACGTCCGCCTCCCCTTGGGGGGCGGCGTCTGACATGGTCACGTGCTGAGGCTAGGGATCCTCGGGGCTCCGATCAAGGGGATCTTCCCGGTGAGGGTGGGCTGTGACCAATCGGTGAACTCCGGTGGCGGGGACGCGGCCGGTGACTTAGCGTGCCTGATCGCTCGAGCGCGCCCCGGGATGGGCGCGGCACGGAGGTGCACATGGCCGAGGCTCTGCAGGACAAGGTCGCCATTGTGACCGGCGGGAACACCGGCATCGGCGCCGCAGTGGTGTTGGCATTGGCCGCGCAGGGCGCCAAGGTCGTCATCGACTACGTCGCCAACGAGGCGGCGGAGGAGGAGCTCGAGGCCAAGATCGCCAGTCTGGGAGAGACGGCGGTCGGTATCAACGCCGACGTCTCCAAGATCGAGGACCTGCAGCGCATGATCGACACCGCCGTCTCGAAGTTCGGTCGGCTCGACGTCATGGTCAACAATGCAGGGATCGAGACCAGGACCTCCGTGCTCGACACGACCGAGGCCCAGTTCGAGAAAGTCATGGCGGTGAATCTGAAGAGCGCGTTCTTCGGCACCCAGTTGGCCGCCAAGCAGATGATCGCCCAGGGCGGCGGTGGTCGCATCATCAACATGACCTCGGTCCACGAGGACTGGCCGATGCCCGGCAACACTGCGTACTGCCTCTCCAAGGGCGGCATGCGCATGCTGACGAGGACCGCAGGTGTGGAACTGGCGCCACACAACATCTGCGTGGTGGGCGTTGGGCCCGGTGCGGTGAACACGCCGATCAACGCGCAGACGATCAACGACCCGGTCGCATTGGCCAAGCTCAACGGCGCCATCCCGATCGGCCGTATGGCCGAGCCCGATGAGATCGCCTCGGTGGTGGCGTTCCTGGCCGGCGACGGGGCCAGCTACATCACCGCAACCACCATCTTCGCCGATGGTGGCATCATGCAGAGCAGCCCCGGCCTCTGATCGACCACGGTGCCACGCACACCGGGTCACCGGCTGTCGTCCTCGGTTCATCTGCGTCGGTTCGGCCTCACCGATCGCTGCTCCCCGTGCCGTCGAATGCGGCCAGGCATACGCCCGACCGCCGTCGTGCACGCCTTTCGCTTGGCGGACAGCCCTGTTCGAATACGCGAAGGGGGATTGAGTGAGTGCGTCTGAGCTCGCCAAGCTGGTCGCCGCTCGGAGGGCTGATTTCGTTCCGGATGCCACTCGATTGGTGGCGTGGCGCGTCGGTCGGCCCATGGCGATCAAAGCGAGTGCCCAGCTCGACCCGGGAATCAGATACCCGTCCTCTTCGCGGCACGAGCGACCCCACGGGGTCGCCGCCACGTTCATGCCATAACTGGCGATTCGTGGAGATCCATCGCATCGGAGGGCAAAGAGGGTGGTGACCAAAACGTCCGATCACCGAGTTGTGATCGTCGGAGGCGGCTTCGGGGGCCTACCGGCGTGCCGGATCCTGGGCGGCGAGAAGGGCATCGACGTCACCCTGCTGGACCGTCGCAATCATCACCTCTTCCAGCCGCTGCTCTACCACGTCGCGACGGGGATCCTCTCCGAAGGCGAGATCGCCATTCCATTGCGACAGGTGGTTCGTCGGTACGCCAACGTCAAGGTCGAGCTGGCCGAGGTGACCGGCTTCGACCTCGTGAAGCGGATCGTGCACGCCAAGAGCCCCTTCCACGACCCGGTCGAGGTTTCCTACGACAGCCTGATCGTCGCCGCCGGCGTCAACCAGTCCTACTTCGGTCACGACGGCCTTGCCCTCTACGCGCCCGGGATGAAGACGCTGGACGACGCGCTCGAGCTGCGTCGACGCATCTTCGGGGCCTTCGAGATGGCTGAGGTGACGTCTGACCCAGGCGAGAAGACAGCCTGGCTGACCTTCGTCGTGGTCGGAGCCGGACCAACGGGGGTCGAGTTGGCGGGGCAGATGCGGGAGCTAGCCGTGCGGAGCCTCAAGGACAACTTCCGGACCTTCGAACCCTCCGACGTACGGGTGCTCCTCCTCGACGGCGGCAAGGAGCCCCTGGCCACTTTCGGGAACCAGCTCTCGAGCAAAGCGACGAAGATGCTGGAGCAGCTTGGCGTCGAGTCGAAGATGGGGGCGCGGGTGACCGATATCGACACCCACGGCGTCCTTGTCGAGACCGAAGACGGCCAGGAGCACATCGAAGCGCGCGTTGTCGTCTGGGCCGCCGGGGTCCAAGCGTCGCCGCTGGCTGCCATGCTGGCCCACGCGAGCGGGGCCGAGACGGATCGCAGCGGGAGGATCGCCACGCTGCCCGACCTCACGCTCCCGGATCACCCCGAGGTGTTCGCCGTGGGGGACATGGTCACGCTCAATAACCTCCCCGGTGTCGCCGAGGTGGCCCTGCAAGGCAGCCTGCACGCCGCGAACACGATCAAACGGCGCCTCAAGGGCAAGGACACCAAGCCCTACAAGTACCGCGACCTCGGCAGCATCGCCGCCATTGGCCGGTTCAAGGCCATCTGCAGCGTCAGGGGCCTCCACCTGAGCGGGTTCCCGGCTTGGCTGGTGTGGCTCTTCGTACACCTCGCCTTCACGAACGGTTTTGGTAATCGGTTCACCAACCTCTGGCACTGGTTCTGGGCCATGGTCGGCCGAACACGGCCCGAACGCATCTTCAGCGTGGCCCACACGGGGGGTGATCTGAGCACGCCCGAAAGCGTGCGCCCCATCGTCCAACCAGCGCCCTTTCCTGCGGTCGGTGCTGACCCTTCGGTTCCCCCTGGAAGCGCCTGAGCGCTTTTGGCCTCGGTGACTGTGTCACCCCGGAGAAGCCGAGTGGGGGGGTCGGTTCACAGCGAGGTGGGGCGTCGGTCCGCGGCCTAGGCGAAACTCTCGGGCGACGTATCGATCCTGCACTTCGGTGCGATCAGGGGGACTCGACGGGGGCCCCTGTGCCGAGCGCCGTGCTCTCCTCTGCGTCCACGCGAGGCACGGACAGGCGTCGACGGAAGACGTGGTAGCCCCAGGACTGGTAGACGAGCACGACGGGAAAGAGCACGACGGCCACCACGGTCATCACCTTCAAGGAATACGGCGGGCTGGCCGAGTTCTTGATGGTGAGGTCGTAGGCGGCGTTGGTGCTCGAGATCATCACCCGCGGGTAGAGCTCGAAGAAGAGCGACCCGACCGTTCCTGCGACGCCGACGGCGGCCGCGGTGAAGGCCCAACCCTCTGCTTTTGCCTGGGCGGCCCAGGCGGCACCGATCACGGCCATCATGCCCAGAGCTTCGATCGGTTTGGGAACGAACCCCGTGCTGAGACCGACGTGGATCCACGTCATGAAGCCGAAGGTCACCAGCACGGCTACCAGGCCGACTTGCGCCGACACCCTCTGCGCCCGCTCGTGGAGCTCTCCGGTCGTCTTCAGCGTCAGGTAGGTGGCGCCCATGAGCAAGGAGAGCACCATCAGGGTGAGGCCCGACCACAGCCCGAAGGGCGTCAAGAGGTCGAAGAAATTTCCGGTGAACTCGTGCGCGCTGTCGATGGGCAGCCCGTGGAGCAGGTCGCCGAGCGCCACTCCGACGAGGAGCGGGATGAGGGCACTGCTCACGGTGAGGATCCAGCGCCAAGCGCTCCGCCAGCGCGCGGTCGGAGAACTTGCGTTGGAACTCGAAGGCGACGCCGCGACCCATGAGCGCGGCCAGCAGGACGACGAGGGCGAGGTAGAGGGCCGAGAACATGGTGGCGTACCAGCCGGGAAAGGCGGCGAACGTGGCCGCTCCCGCCACGATCAACCAGACTTCGTTGCCATCCCAGACAGGCCCGATCGTGTTGACCAGGACGCGCCGCTCGATGTCGTTGTGGCCGATGACCGAGTGCAGCATGCCGACTCCGAAGTCGAACCCTTCGAGGACGAAGAAGCCGACCCAGAAGACGGCCACGATGACAAACCAGAAATCTGCGAGATTGAAGCCTCCCATGCCGAGCTCCTAGTAGACGAGGGCCATGTCGTCCTCGTCCTCGTGGGGCGAGTCGACCGCGTTGCCGTTGCCGGTGCCGGTGCCGGTGGATGTGTGCGGGCCCGGGCCGGGACCGGCCTCCCCCTCGGACGTGATCTTCGCCAAGGGATCGTCGCCGATGGACCGGCGGCTGTAGCGGATCATGAGCCATGCGACGGTGACGCCGAGGACGGCATAGATCAGGTAGAAGACCACGAGGGAGGTCCAGACGTCAGTGGCCGAGACGGAGGGGGATACCCCGTTCTTGGTCAGCATGAGGCCTTGCACGATCCAGGGCTGGCGGCCGTTCTCGGTCAACATCCAGC
Organism: uncultured Acidimicrobiaceae bacterium; assembly: GCA_963754445.1. Taxonomy (GTDB): domain Bacteria; phylum Actinomycetota; class Acidimicrobiia; order Acidimicrobiales; family RAAP-2; genus Bog-473. Next base: position 6,701 of record CAVWFT010000004.1, read on the forward strand.
CGGCGGTGTTGATGAGGAAGGGCAGGATGACCACCCAGGGTGCGATGCGCAGGAAGCCTTTCGCCTTTTCGAGGCGGCGGCGGTACAAGAGCCAGGCTCCCCACAGCGCGAAGACGAAGACCAGCGAGGCCAGGTAGGCCATGACGCGCATGGACCAGTACTGGATGAAGACGTTGGGGATGTAGTCCCCCGGTCCGTACTCCTTCTGGTACTGGGCGTTCAGGTTGTTCATGCCCTGGACCGTCCCGTCGGGGTGGTTCGTCGCCAGAATGGAGAGCAGGTCGGGAATATTGATGATCTGGGTCGGAGTCTCGTCGTTGGGGCCTCCACCGATCTGGAAGGCGGAGAAGGAACAGTGGCTGGGGCAGGTGTTCCACAGCGCCTCGGCCGCCGCGATCTTCATCGGCTGATAGGTCCCTTCGACCACGCCGAGCTCGCTTCCCACGAAGAGCCCCAATGCCACCGAGGGCAAGAGGACGACCAACGAGATCACCGCGGTACGTCGAAAGGACTCCACTTGGTGCTGCAGGCGCAGGTGCCAGGCAGAGACGCCGAGCATGATCACGGACCCGGTGACGAGCGAGGCCAGGATGACATGGGTGTAGCCCCACAGGAACACCGGATTGGTGAACAGTGCCCAGATGTTGTCGAGCTGCGGTTGATGGGCGCTGTTGTTCGTGGTGAATCCGACCGGGTGCTGCATCCACGAATTGGCCGCCATGATGAAGGCGGCCGAGAGCATCGTGGCTCCGGCGACCAGCCAGATGCAGGTGAGATGCGCCTTCTTGGACAGGCGGTTCCAGCCGAATATCCAGATGCCGAGGAACGTCGACTCCAAGAAGAACGCGGCGAGTCCCTCCATGGCCAGGGGACCGCCGAAGACGTTGCCGACGAGTCGCGAGTAGGCCGACCAGTTCATGCCGAATTCGAATTCTTGGATCAGTCCCGACACCACACCCACGGCCACGTTGATCAGCAGCAACGCGCCGAAGAAGCGGGCCAGCCGGCGGTACGTGTCGTCGCCGTTGCGATACCAGGCCGTCTGGAGCAGAGCCACCAGGAAGGCCAGCCCGATGGTCACCGGGATGAAGATGAAGTGATAGACGCTTGTGCTGCCGAATTGCCAGCGGGCGAGGTCGAGGCTCACGCGATGTCGTTCCCTTCGTTGAGCACTGCATCACTGGGGTCTGGCCGGGCCCGCTGCGAAGCCGAAGAAGTCTCCGGCCTCTCGAGCGGCGCGAGGGGTCGCACAGTCATCAATTCGTCCCACCACAGACTGGCATACCGACCGCCGGCGGACACGAGATCGTCGTGGCTTCCGCGTTCGACGACGTGTCCTTGGTCGAGGACGATGATCTCGTCGACCTGGTCCAGACCCCAGAGGCGATGGGTGATGAAGAGCGTCGACTGCCCCGCGGTCAGTGCAAGCAGGTCGGCGGTGAGGGCGTCGGCCGCTGCGGGGTCGAGGTGCTCCGCCGGCTCGTCGAGCACGAGGATGGAGAACTCGGCGAGCAGGGCGCGGGCCACCGCGACGCGTTGACGCTGCCCACCCGAGAGACGCACACCCTGGGTGCCCACCCGGGTGGCCAAGCCGTCGGGCAGCCCGGCCAGCCAGTCACCCAGGCCCACCCGATTGAGCACGGCTCCGAGATCGTCGTCGCTGGCGTCGCGTCTTCCCACTCGCAGGTTCTCGGCCAGGGTGGTGTCGAAGAGGTGCGGCGTCTGCTCGACGAGTCCCACCGCCCGGCGGAGTTCGTCGGAGGACAATCGTTCCAGAGGCACACCGTCGAGGGTCGCCGTGCCCGCGTCGACCGGCAGGAAGCGGACGAGGACGTCGGCCAGCGTGGACTTGCCGGCACCGCTCCGGCCGACGAGGGCCACCCGCCGTCCCGGCGTCAGGTCGAGGTCGACGCCGCGCAGCACCGGCTGGTCGGTGCCGGGGTAGCCCGCCCACACGCCGCGCAGGACGAGCGAATGAGAGCCGGAGCCGTCACTGGGCAGCGGGAGCGGTGTGTCGGGCTCGTCGACCTGGGCCGGGGCGTCCATGGCGGCGAAGACGCGGCCGGCGGCCGTGCGGCAGCGCTGGAGGGCTTGGGTCCCGGCAGGGAGCGGTGCGACCAGCTCGAAGGCGGCCAGCGGGACCAGGGCCAGGACGGCCAGGAGCGCGCCGTCGAGGTGGCCGGCCTGGGTGGCCCGCACCCCGAGGGTCAGCGCGCCCCAGCTGGCCAGTCCGGCCAGTGCAGTGGTCACCCCGAGTCCGATGCCCGTCGTGCCCGCCCCTCGACGCGCCGCATTGCGCATGGCGCGGTCCGCTGCCGTGATGCGCGCGACCTGCTCGGCCGCGCCTCCCATGACCGTGAGCTCGGATGCACCCTCCATCAGGTCGACCACCGCCGCGCCGAGATCGCCACGGTCCGTCGCCAGCCGGGCTTCATCGCGCTGGGCCAGGCGGCCGGTGAGCCAGGGCACCACGGTGGCCGACACGACGAGGGCGACCAGCAGCACCGCGCCGGCGGCCGGGAGCAGGATCCACATCACGGCCACGGTCCCCGCTCCGACCAGCGCGGCGACGGCGAACGGCTGGACGACCCGGAGCACCACGTCCTGGAGCGAGTCGATGTCGTCGACGACCCGCGTCACGAGGTCGCCCCGGCGGAAGAGCGGCAGCCCGGCCGGCGCCACCCGTTCGAGCTGCTCGTAGACGCGGACCCGAAGATCGCCGAGGACGCGTAGCGCCGCGTCGTGCCCGACCAGCCGTTCGCCGTAGCGGAGGAAGCCTCGTGACAGCCCGAAGACCTGCACGCCCACGATGGCCAGCGTCAGGGAGGCCTCGGAGGGGTGGAGCGCCGCCCGCGAGATGAGCCAGGCCGACGTGCCCATCAGCGCGATCGACGCCCCGATGGCCCCGGCCCCGAGCGCGGTGGCGCGAGCCAGGCGCCCCGTGGCCACGCGCGCGATGCCGAGCGTGCGCCCGAGGGAGGCAGGCCGATCAGATGTCGGCTCGAAGACGGTGCCGCTCACGCCGCTCCGAGCGGGGGCGGAAGGGTGATGACGCGGTCGGCCAGTGCGGCGAGGGCGGGGCGATGGGCCACCACCAGCACCGTTCTTCCCTCGGTCAGGCGCCGGACGGCGTCGAGCACATCGGCCTCGGTCTCGGAGTCGAGGCTGGCCGTCGGCTCGTCGAGCACGAGGAGAGGCGCGTCACGGACGAAGGCCCGGGCCAGGGCGAGGCGCTGGCGCTCCCCGGCCGACAGCCCGGCTCCGCCGTCGCCGAGCACGGTTTCGATGCCCCGGGGGAGGCGGCGCACGGCGACCGCCAATCCCGCGGCCTCGAGGGCCGCCACCACCTCCGCGTCGGACGCATCGGGTCGGGCGAGTCGTACGTTCTCGGCCACGGTGCGGGCGAAGAGGTGGGCCCGCTGGGGAACCCAGGCGATGCCGGCGCGCCAGACATCCATGTCGAGATCGCACAGCTCCACGCCGCCGAGACGGACCTCGCCTGCACCGGGGCGCCGCAAGCCGAGGACGACGTCGAGCAGCGTGGACTTGCCGCACCCACTCGGTCCGGTGAGTGCAACGATCTCGCCCGACCCCACGACGAGGTCGACCCCGTGCAGGGCGGGGATCCGGCGTCCCGGGTAGGTGACCTCGAGCCCCGTGATGCGGATGCTGGTGTCCTGGGCGCGGAGCGAACCGCCCCCCGCTCCACCGTCGACCGGCGTTTCCAACAGCTCGAAGATCTGTTCGGCCGCCTTCATCCCGTCGGCGCTGGCGTGGAAATTGGCGCCGAGCGCGCGCAAGGGCATGTAGGCCTCGGGTGCCAGGACGAGGACGAAGAGCGCGGCGTGGAAGTCCATGTCCCCGTCGAGCAGGCGCAGACCGACCGCGACCGCGACCAGGGCGACCGAGACGGTGGCCAGGAGCTCGAGGACGAGCGAAGAGAGGAAGGTCAGCTTCAAGGTGGCCATGGTCGTCGTCCGGTAGCGGTCCGTGACGTCCGCGATGGCGCGGGCCTGCGCCTTGGCCCGCCCGAAGACCTTCAGGGTCGGGAGGCCGGCGACCACGTCGAGGAAGTGCCCGGCGAGCCGTTGCAACGAACGCATGCGGGCCGCCGTGCGATCCCGCGTCGTGAGGCCCACCAGACCCATGAAGAGCGGGATCAGGGGCACCGTGATGGCGATGAGGACGGCTGAGACGGGGTCGGCGCCGGCAACGACCGCGATGATCGTCACCGGGACGATGACGGCCAGGAAGAGCTGAGGCAGGTAGCGCGAGAAATAGCCGTCGAGGGCATCGATGCCGGTCGTGACGAGGACGCTCAGGCGCCCACGGTCCTGGCGGTCCAGACCGGCCGGACCGAGTGCGGCGATGTGGTCGGCTGCCGAACGTCGAAGCTCCGACTTGGCGGAGGCCGAGGCCCGCTGGGCGGCCCGCTCCGTCGCCCAGGCCAGCACGGCGCGTCCGACGATCACGGCCAGGAGGAGGCCGAGCGGGTCACGAAGAGAGGAGAGGGATCCGTGATGGAAGAAGGCGTCGTTGGCCACCGTGGCGATGAGCCAGGCCTGGGCGACGAGGAGGAGTGCCGTCATCCCGCCGATGACCACGGAGAGCACGACGAAGTGCCGCGTGGTGTGCGCGTAACGCAGGAGTCGCGGATCCAGTGGCCCGGAACGGCGTTCTCGCGGGGACGTCGTCTGCCCTTGTGCGTGCGCCTGAGCGTTCACTGCGTCCTTTCGGTGGACTCCCGACTCGAGGTTTATCCTGCCGGGCTCTCCCGGCGCCACCGATGTCTGCATCGCACGGTCATTCTTCGGGAACAGGCAGCGGGCCGAAAGGGGAAGAAGGTCCCAAACCTTGCGCCTTGACGCAAGGTGTCCGCGGGCTGCAGGGTGGCCTGGTGGGCCGCCTCCTCCCAGAGACCGCGCCGGTCGATCCCGTCGGGGAGAAATGCTCGTGACCGTCACCGTGGTGGATCATCCGGT